>CAVTAC010000012.1:0-455459 GCA_963732645.1 uncultured Actinomycetes bacterium | reverse complement strand
GTGCGACGCCGGCCCACACATCGAGCCGTGGAACCCGGACGTCCACCTCCTGGATCAGCCAGCCGCCGCCGAACGGATCGACGAACGAGGCAAGCGCCCCGAACGCGCCGTCGGGCCTGAACGTGACCTCGGCGCTCGACAGGTCGAGCGCGTCGCCGGGCCGCACCCGGTCGCCCGGCCTCGGCACGGCACCGGGGATGCGCAGGTGATGGAAGCCGACCATGCCGAGAGGGTCGTCGCCACGAGGGGTTCGCCGCGCCTGTGAGAGTCACTGGTCGACGGCCCTGGTACGTCCTTGACGGCGACCGGCAACGGCGAGGCCCGCGTGTGCCGCCAGGGCAATGGCCAGGACGTGCCGTCGCGCGACCAGGGCATTCGACGGGCGCGCGGTGCCGGCGCAGTGACCAGCCTTGACGTCACCCAGACCGAAGACCACCAGGTCTCGTGAGAGGAGCGAACCATGAGCTCGTCGTACAGCGCGCCGGAAGGCGCCGGCCCCGGCTCCGTCAGCCAGTCACCGAACCTGCCGGCGGGGTTCGCCGACACGTTCACCAGCCGGTACGTCGACACCGGCGAGCTGCGCCTGCACGCGGTCATCGGCGGCGACGGCCCGCCGCTGCTGCTCGTGCACGGCTGGCCCGAGACCTGGTACGCCTGGCGCCTGCTGATGCCGGCGCTGGCCCGGGACTTCACGGTCATCGCGGTCGACCAGCGCGGCATCGGGCTGTCCGACAAGCCGCAGGACGGGTACGACACCGGCACCCTCGCCGGCGACCTGGTCGCGCTGATGGACGCGCTCGGCCACGAGCGGTTCGCCGTGGTCGGCCACGACACCGGCTTCGCGATCAGCTACGCGCTGGCCGCGGATCACCCGGACCGGGTCGACCGGGTCGCCCTCGCCGAGATCCCCGGCCCGCCGAGCCACGCGGCCTCACCGCCCGTGTTCGTGCCGAGCTCGTCAACGACCAGCTCTGGCACATCCCCTTCAACCGGGTCGAGACGCTGCCCGAGCAGCTCATCACGGGCCGGGAGGACGTCTTCTTCGGCTACGAGTTCGCCATCCAGGGCGGAACGCTGCCGGCCGACGTGACCCGCCACTACGTCAGCATGCTCTCGAACCCCGACGCCCTGCGCGGCAGCCTCGGGTTCTACCGGGCGCTCGACGCCACCCTCGCGCAGAACGACGCGCGCACGAGCGCCGCTGCACGATGCCGGTGCTGGCGATCGGCGGAGAGGCGAGCTACGGCGCGCACGTCGGAGAGGTGATGGCGTCGCTCGCCGACGACGTCCAGAGCGTGGTCATCCCCGGCGCCGGCCACTGGGTCGCCGAGGAGGCGCCCGACGCGATGCTGGCGGCGCTGACGGCGTTCCTGGCCCCGTACCGGGACGGAACGGGCGCGGCGCGCACCGCCCAGGCCGCCTCGTCGTCTCGCTGACATGTTCGCCCGGCGCGGCCGGCGTGCAGGGTTGCGCACGCCGGCCGCGCCCCACTCGGAGGAGCGCAGTGATGAACCTGTTCGGCAGCCACCGCACGATCGAACCGGCGCCGCTACCCGTCGAGGCTCGCCTGCCGGGCTTCGCGGGGGCGACCGGCTGGCTGAACTCGCCGCCGCTGACGGCAGAGGACGTGCGCGGGAAGGTGGTGCTCGTCGACTTCTGGACCTACACGTGCATCAACTGGCTGCGCACGGCGGCGTACGTTCGCGCGTGGGCCGACCGGTACCGCGAACACGGGCTGGTCGTCGTCGGCGTCCACACGCCCGAGTTCCCCTTCGAGGAGGACGCCGACAACGTCCGCCGGGCCGCCACCGAGATGGCGGTCGGGTATCCGATCGCGCTCGACCCCGACTACGCGGTCTGGCGGGCGTTCGCGAACCAGTACTGGCCGGCCGTCTACGTCGCCGACGCCGAGGGGCAGATCCGGCATCACCAGTTCGGCGAGGGCCGGTACGACACGTGCGAGCGGACGATCCAGCGGCTGCTGCGCGAGGCCGGCCGCGACGGCGTCGGTGACGACCTCGTGTCCGTCGCTCCCGACGGGTTCGAGGCGCAGGCCGACTGGGCGAGCCTGGCGTCGCCCGAGACGTACCTCGGCCACCTGCAGGGTCGCAACTTCGCGTCACCCGGCGATGCTGCGCTCGACGAGCCTCGCCGCTACGCCGCTCCTCCGTCGCTCCGGCTCAACCACTGGGCGCTGGACGGGGACTGGGCGATCGAGCGACGCGCAAGCGTCCTGCAGGGCGCCGAGGGGCGGATCGCCTTCCGCTTCCACGCCCGCGACGTCCATCTGGTCCTGGCGCCGCCCGCATCGGGGGCGTCGGTGCCGTTCCGCGTGCTCGTCGACGGAGCGCCTCCGGGCGAGAGCCACGGGCTCGACGTCGACCCGCAGGGCCACGGCACCGTGACCTGGCCGCGGATGTACCAGCTGGTTCGACAGCGCGGCCCGATCGCCGACCGCACGCTCGACGATCACGTTCCTCGCCGCCGGCGCAGAGGCCTACGTCTTCACCTTCGGGTAACGGTCACCGGCGGTCACCTCGTCAACCCTCGACGAGTTGCTGGCCGCCGTCGATGTCGAACGTCGCACCCGTGACGGCCGTGTTGGTCATGAGATGGATCGCCAGTGCCGCGACGTCCTCCGGCCCGACGACACGGCGGATGGGCAGTGTCGCGCGGAGCTGGTCGCGGCGCGTGTCCAGCCCGTCGGCGAGGAGCGCCGCCGACAGTGGCGTGTCGACGAACCCGGCTGCGATCAGGTTCACGCGGATGGGCGCGAGCTCGAGCGCGAGGTTCCTCGTCATGGCGGGCTGCGCGGCCGTGAGCGACGCGATCAGCGAGAGGCCCCCGGCCGTGCGCCGGCCGCCGGTGCCGCCCATGAACAGCAGTGTCCCCGGCGGGCGCACCTTGCTCGCCGCGCTGCGCGCGACCTGGAGCGGCAGGAGGAGGTGGGCGTCGACGTCGCGGCGAGCCGCCTCCATGTCGAGCTCGGCCAGGTGCGCGTAGTACGGGCCGGGGCCGGTGACCAGCACGTGGTCGACCGGCGTCGGCAGCTCCTCGAAGAAGCGCTCCAGCCGGGCGAAGTCGGTGGCGTCGAAGGCGGCGATGCTGGCCCCGATCTCGAGGCCGGCGCGATGCAGCCGGTCCGGGTCGCGAGCCGTGATGATCACGTCGGCGCCCCGCTCGCGGGCACTCCGAGCGGTCGCGAGCCCGATGCCGGAGCTGCCGCCGATGACGACGACGGTCTGGCCGGCGAGTTGCGGCTCGTGCGTCACGACGCCACGGGTTCCGGGCTGGACATGGCTACCTCGCGGGTTGATCTTCGATGAGTCTCGCGCCTCACCGGCTCCGTGGCGCCAGGGTGTTTCCCTGGTCGAGCTCCCTGGTCGGGTCGGCCGCGGTGGCCGAACGAGCATCCGCTCGCGGTATAGACTCTCCCGCCGAAGGGCTGTCGCGCGGTTGGAGTGCCGGCTGTGGGGATCCTCGGACGTCAGGTCGAGTGCGATGCGCTCGACCGTTTGCTGACTGGCGCGCACGCCGGTCACAGCGGCGTGACGGTCCTGCGCGGCGAGGCGGGTGTGGGCAAGAGCGCGCTGCTGGGCTACCTGTCGGGACGGGTCGACGGCTGGCGGGTCGCGACCGCGGTCGGCGTCGAGTCGGAGATGGAGCTGGCCTATAGCGGTCTGCATCAGCTGTGCGCGCGCCTGCTCGATCATCTCGAGCGCCTGCCGGCCCCGCAGCGTGATGCGCTGGCGACGGTGTTCGGACTGCACACGGGGCCCGCACCGGACCGGTTCCTCGTCGGGCTGGCCACGCTGACGCTGTTCGCCGAGGTGGCCGAGCAGCAGCCGCTGATCTGCATCGTCGATGATGCGCAGTGGCTCGACGACGCCTCCGCGCAGCTCCTCGGGTTCGTCGCCCGCCGGCTCCTCGCGGAGCGGGTGGTGCTGGTGTTCGCGGCCCGCACGGGGATCGGCGACGACGTCCTCGCCGGCCTCCCCGAGCTGCCGGTCCGCGGGCTCGGCGACAGTGACGCGCGCGCGCTGCTGCTGGAGAACATGCACGCCCCGCTGGATGCGGCGGTCTGCGAGCAGATCATCACCGAGAGTCACGGCAACCCGCTCGCGCTGCTCGAGCTGCCGCGGACGTGGGACCCCGCCGAGCTCGCGGGCGGGTTCGGGCTGCCGGACAGCCAGCCGCTGGTCAGCCAAGATCGAGGAGAGCTACGCGACGGCGCCTCCGCCTGCTGCCCTCCGACACCCGGCTGCTGGTGCTCGCCGCCGCCGCCGAGCCGCTCGGCGACCCGGTGCTGCTGCATCGTGCCGCCGGGACGCTCGGCATCGACCTGGCGGCGGCCGACCCGGCGGTGGACAGCGGCACTGCTCGAGGTGCGCGGGCGCGTGCAGTTCGCGCACCCGCTCGTCCGATCGGCCGCCTACCGCTCGGCCGCGGCCGCCGAGCGCCACCGCGTGCACCTCGCCCTCGCCGAGGCCACCGACGGCGAGGCCGATCCGGACCGGCGCGCCTGGCACCGCGCCCGCGCGACCTCGGGCCCGGACGAGGACGTCGCCGCCGAGCTCGAGCGCTCGGCCGGCCGGGCGCAGGCACGCGGCGGGCTGGCCGCGGCCGCCGCCTTCCTCGCAGCGTGCCGCCGAGCTCACACCCGACGCCGCGCGCCGGGCCCGAGCGGGCGCTGGCCGCCGCGCAGGGCAAGCACCGGGCCGGCGCGCTGGACGCCGCGCTGCAGCTGCTGGCGCTGGCGGAGGCCGGGCCGCTCGACGAGATCGAGCGCGCCCGCGCCGACCTGCTGCGCGCCCAGATCACCTTCGCCGTCACGCGCGGCCGCGACGCTCCGCCGCTGCTGCTCGACGCCGCCAAACGGCTCGAGTCGCTCGACGCCGACGCTGGCCCGCGAGACGTACCTGGACGCGTTCTCGGCCGCGGTCTCCGCGGGCCGCCTCGCGCGCGGCGGCGGCATGGCGGAGGTCGCCGAGGCCGTCCTCGCCGCCGACTGGGGCGCGTCGTCCCGCGAGTCCCCGCGCGCCTGCGACCTGCTGCTGGACGGCTTGGCCGTCTGGTCGACCGAGGGCTACGCGGCCGGGGTGCCGATGCTGAAGCACGCGCTGAGCGCCTTCCGCGCGGAGCCGATGTCCGAGGAGCAGGCGCTCCGCTGGCTCTGGCTCGCCTGCCACACCGTCGCGGGCCATCGCGGACGACGCGGGCTGGGACGAGCTGACCGAGCGGCACGTTCGAGCTCGCCCGCCGGGCCGGAGCCCTGTCGCTGCTGCCCGTGGCGCTGACCGAACGCTCCACGCATGCAGCTCTACGCCGGCAAGTTCGCCGCGGCGACGTCGCTCAAGACCGAGGCGGACGTGGTGATCGAGGCGACCGGCAGCCAGGCGAGCCCGCACGGTGCGCTCTTCCTCGCAGCGTTGCGAGGACGGGAGGACGAGGCGTCTGGGGCTCATCGACGCCACCCGGCAGGACGTCGACGAGCGCGGTGAGGGGCTGTGGCTGGTCGCCACCGAGTGGACGAGCGCGCTGCTCTTCAACGGCCTCGGACGGTACGAGGAGGCGCTGGCGGCGGCCCAGCGGCTCGTCGACCGCCCCGACGAGCTGGGGCTGGCGACGTGGGTCGCCGCCCGAGCTGATCGAGGCGGCCGCCCGCGCCGGCCAGGCCGGACCGCGCGGTCGAACGCGCTGCGAGCGGCTCACCGAGATCGCCCAGGCCTGCGGCACCGACTGGGCGCTGGGGGTGGACGGCACGTGCCCGCGCGCTGCTGAGCGAGGGCGAGACCGCCGAGCGGCTCTACCGCGAGGCGATCGAGCGGCTCGGCCGCACCCGCATCCGCGTCGCGCTCGCGCGCGCTCACCTGCTCTACGGCGAGTGGCTGCGCCGCGAGGGCCGCCGCGACGGACGCCCGCGAGCAGCTGCGCACGGGCCACGGGATGTTCACGAGCGCCGGGCATGGAGGCGTTCGCCGAGCGCGCCCGCCGCGAGCTGGTGGCGACCGGCGAGAAGGTGCGCAAGCGCAGCGCCGAGACGCGCGACGAGCTCACGCCGCAGGAGGAGCAGATCGCCCGGCTCGCGCGGGACGGCCTCTCGAACCCGGAGATCGGCGCGCAGCTGTTCATCAGCGCCCGCACGGTCGAATGGCACCTGCGCAAGGTGTTCGCGAAGCTCGAGATCACGTCGCGCGGCGGTCTCCGCACCGCTCTGCCCCGCCGCGATGCCAGAGCACGTTCGTGATGGCCGATCGGTCGTAGACGCTCACGATCGGGTCACCTGGCCGGAGTGATGCTCCGTCTCCGGTGTCACGTGCGTACTTGCTCTTGTCCGATGCCAGGCGCAGACTTGCGGTGCCCAAACCGAAAGCTGGAGCCCTCCGTGGATCTCACGACCCATCCGTTCCTGGACGTCATGTGGACGTTCTTCGTCATCTTCGTCTGGCTCGGGTGGTTCATCCTGCTGATCCGGATCGCCTCGGACATCTTCCGGCGCCACGACATCGGCGGCGGTGCCAAGGCCGTCTGGGTCATCTTCGTCGTCCTCCTCCCGTTCCTCGGATCGCTGGTCTACCTGATCAAGGAGGGAAGCCATCTCGGTCGTCGTGACATGGAGGAGGCGAAGGCCCTCCAGGCGCAGGCGGACGCGCGCGCCATCGAGGCCGCCGGTGCCGGCGGCGCCAGCGTCGCGGCCGAGATCGAGCGGGCGAAGGCGCTGCTCGACTCGGGCGCCATCGACCAGGCGGAGTTCGAGAAGATGAAGAGCCAGGTGCGCCTCACCTAGGTCTCAACCGAGGCGCGCGTACACCACGACGTTCTCCTCGTAGCTGCCGGTGGCCGGGTCGAACCGGCCACCGCACGTGACCAGCCGGAGGCGGTTGGTGGACGACGCCCCGAACACGGATCGCCGCGGCAGGTTGCCCTTCGCGTAGCTGCGGACCGCCGTCACGCGGTAGCGCAGCGGCTTGCCGGCGGGCAGGGTGACGTAGACCGTGTCGCCCTTGCGCGCATGGCCGAGGCGGTTGAACACCGCGGGGCCGGCGGGGCCGTCGACGTGGCCGGCGAGCACGGTGCTGCCCGGCGCGCCGGGCAGCGCGCCACCCGACCACCAGCCGACGCGGCGTGGGTCGGCCGGCACGCGCAGCCGGCGGCCCGATGTCGTGTCGATGCGCTGCAGGCGCCCGGTGATGCCGAGGCGCGGCACGCGCACGGTCATCGCATCGACGCGGCTGCGGGTGCCGCGACGCACGCGCGGGTCGCGCGTCGTGGCGTCGCCGGCGGCCTGCAGCAGGCCGGCGTCCGGCGAGGACGAGCGCCACACCGACGGGACGCTGCGCCCGGCGCCGTAGCCGGTGGCCACGCCGCCGGCGGGCAGCACGTTGCTCGCGGCCTCGTGTGCGGGCGGCGTCGGCCCGGGCGACGGGGATCGGCACCCCGCCGCCGCCGTCCGGCGGTTCGGCGGATCCGGCGGGACCGGGCGGCGTCGGCGCGTCGAGCGCCTGGTTCGTGAACGTGCACGTGACCCGAGGCACCCGCCGGGTGAGGCGGATGGTCACGCCGCCGGCGCTCCGTCCCTTGACGATGCCGCCAGAGCAGGTGATGTCGACGAGCTGCCAGGGCGGTCGTCGCCGACGACGCCGGTCTGCGTGATGACGTAGGTGCCGAGCGGGAGACGGGACGTGCTGCGGCCCGAGGCCGTGACGGCCTCGCCGGGCGTCTGCGTCGTCGCCTGCTTCGGGAACTGCGCGGGCGCGAACTTCGGCCCGCCGACGAGCCAGTCGATGGTCGCGGTGCCGCCCAGGGTGACGCCGCGGACGGCGATGCCGCCGCGTGGGATGAAGAGGTTCGTGAAGGTGCAGAGCGAGCCGCCGGAGCTGCGTGGCATCACGTGCGTGATCAGTGTCCGGCGCGGTTTCACCTCGCCGTCGCAGCGCACGTCCGCGACCCGCCAGCGCCCATCGGCCGACCGCGGCAGGCGCTCGGCGATGCGATACGTCCCCGCGGTCCTGAAGGGAGTCGTCCACGACGCCGACGCGCCGCGCTGCGTCGTCCGGATGATGTGGCCCGTCGGTCGCGTTCCGGTCAGTCCGGCGAGGAACGGGAACGCGCCGGTGGCGCCGAACGTCCGTTTCGCGATCACCAGCGGGCCGGACGCGTCGCGTTCGTCGACGTACGTGCAGGTCACCGTGTCGCCTGCTGCGAGGACGATCGAGGCGCCTTCACCGACCGTCCCCACCGTGCTGTCACCGGTGGCGGTGGTGCAGGTCAGCGACTGCAACTGCCAGCCCTCCGGGACGATCTCCCGTACGACCCAGGGCGCCGCCCCGGGCGTGGTCTCGGCCCGGAAGAAGGTCTCGCTCGCCGCGGCGTTGGCGCGCACCTGGAGCGCGAACTCGCCCGATGCGTTGTAGGTGATGTTCGAGACGAAGCGGAAGTCCTGGTCGTACGACTCGCCGGCGTCGACGTCGACCTGCTTCGTGATGATGATCGTGCCCGACGTCGGCGGCGGCTTGACGTAGTACGCGTAACAGAAGATGTGCGTCGTCCCGGACGGGAAGCGGTTGAACTCGACGTTGTCGCCGTTCAGGTTGTCGATCGCGCAGCGGAGCGCGGCGAAGCCGTACGCACCCGGGTAGAGCGAGTCGAGCACCGGATCGCCGGGCACGCCGCCCTGCACCCAGAGGTTGCCGCTCGCCGCGAGTGACGCCTCCCGGTCGGTGAGCGTCACGGTGACGGCGCCGAGGAGGGTGTTGCCGGTGTCACCGCCGACGGTGTTCAGGAGCGGCGTCGACACCTTGGTCACGAGCGCGTGATCGATCGGGTTCCGGACGCGGGACAGACTGCCCCAGGAGCCGGCGTCCGCGCCGGCGATGCCGTCGCCGAAGGTGAAGCGCCAGCCCGGCAGCGGCGCGCACTGCGGATGGTTCGGACCCTCGATCGTCGGGCTGATGGGCTGCCCCGACGAGTACACCGTGTCCTTGCCGAGGTCGCGCAGGCTCTCCTGGATGTCGTTGCGCGCGAGGTTGGCCATCACGTCGCTGTACTCACCGCAGCTGCGCGCGGCGAGCGTCATCTTCCAGGTCGCGGCCGAGGCGGCGCTCGAGGCGGTGCCGAGGAAGGCGGCGACCAGCGCCAGGGCGAGGCAGATGCGCCGGCTGCGGCCGGAGATCCTCGGGTGGCGGATCGCGCGAGCGGCGGCGATCCGACCGCTGATTGGCTTCGACATGGGGTCATCGCCTTTCGTCCGAGCCGTGCGGGGGTTCCACAAGCTGGCTCGACCCCGTCGTCGCATCGTCACCCGCCACGGGTGATCGCAGCACCGCGACGCAGATGTGGGTCGCGGCACCCAGGGCGTTTCGCGGAAATCCGAGCCGGGTACGGAGGGCTTTGAAACGTCCCCAGAGGGAGGAAGCCCAGCATGCAGGTTCCGTCGCGCCGTCGGCGCTCGAGCGGGTTCGCGGTCCTCGCGATCGCCGCGCTCGCAGTGCCGGCAACGGCCACGGCGAAGGGCAAGCACCATCACGCCCCCAAGCCCCCGACCATCTCGGCCCCGATCGCCCAGGGCCTCGCCGGCCCGCTGCAGCTCGCGGTCGACAAGCGCTCCGTCTACGTGTCCCAGGCCTTCGCCGGCCTGCTCACCAAGATCGGCCCCGGCGGCCGCAGCGATGTCGCGGCCAACCCCGGCGGCGAGATCGCCGGCGTCGACGTCGGCCGCAAGCACGAGGTGTTCTACACGTCGCAGAACGCCGATGCCGACGACCGGAGCGGTCACGGCCTCGGCGCTCAACCGCATCAAGCGGGACGGCTCCTCGGCACTCGTCCGCGACATCCTGACCTACGAGCAGACGAAGAACCCGGATCAGGGCGCGCAGTACGGCTTCACGTCGATCCCGGCCGACTGCCTCGCGCAGTGGCCCGTCGCGGTCGCCGGTCCGGCGCAGTACACGGGCCTCGTCGACTCCCACCCGTACGCCGTCGCCATCTCCGGCCGCCACAACTACGTGGCCGACGCCGCCGCCAACGCGATCTTCGACATCTCGAAGAGCGGCCACCTGCGCACGGTCGCGGTGCTGCCGCCGCAGCCTGCGGTCGTCACCGCCGCCGGTGCCGCCGCGAACGGCCTGCCGGCCTGCACGGTCGGCCTGACGTACAACTTCGAGCCGGTGCCGACCGACGTCGAGGTCGGCCGTGACGGCTACCTGTACGTGACCACGCTGCCGGGCGGCGTCGAGGACGCCAGCCTCGGCGCCCGCGGCTCCGTCTACCGGATCAACCCGTGGAACGGCAAGACCCGCCGGGTCGCGACCGGGCTGCTCGGGGCGACCAACCTCGCCCTCGGCCCGCGCGGTCAGATCTACGTGTCCGAGCTGTTCGCGAACAAGGTCTCCGAGATCGTCCGCGGCGCGCCCCGGGCGCTGATCGACCTGCCGGCGCCGGCTGGCCTGGAGTACGCCAACGGCAAGCTGTACGTCGGCTACGACGTGTTCGCCAACGGCACGCTCGCGACGATCAACGTCGGTCGCGGGCACAAGGGCCACCACGGCCATCGCTCGTCGCACTTCCCGAAGGACCGGGCGGCGGCGAAGCGCCTGGCCCGCAAGCTGCACCTCTAGGCGTAGCGCCGCGGATACCCATCGCCGTCCGGCACTCCGGTGCCGGGCGGCGATGCCCGTCCTGGCTCAGGGCCGCGGCAGGCGGTACGACCACGTGGAACCGGCCGGGCCAGTCCGGGAACCGCGGATGCTCGAAGCCGGCCGCGACGTCCTCCCGCATGCCCAGCTTCTCCATCACGCGCCGCGACGGGATGTTGGACGACGCGGTGAAGGAGATGATCTCATCCAGCCCGAGCCGCTCGAAGCCGTAGGCCACTGCCGCGCGGGCGCCCTCGGTCGCGAAGCCCCGGTTCCAGTGCTCGGCAGCCAGGCGCCAGCCGACCTCGGTGCCGGGCGCCACGGGCAGGTCGTCCGCGACGGGCCAGAGCCCGGCGAAGCCGATGAACGCGCCGGTGTCGCGGCGCTCGACCGCCCACAGGCCCCAACCGTGCTCGGCGAAGCAGGCCTCGATCCGGTCGGCGAAGGCGTCGCTCTGCTCGCGCGTCATGCGCGCCGGGAAGTGCTCCATGACGCGGGGATCGGCGTTCAGGGCGGCGAACGGCTCGCGGTCGGTCTTCTGCCACGGCCGCAGGATCAGTCGCTCGGTCGTCAGCACGGCGCCGATCGGCTTCGCCATCGCCGCGCACGGGATCACGACGCCGTCCGGCATGCGGACGGGCACGTCGGCCTGCGTCACCTCGAAGCCGTAGTGCGCGTAGAGCGGCACGCCCGGGAGCGTGGCCATCAGCGACAGCGACGTGAAGCCCTCGGCCCGCGCCGCCGCCTCACAGGCCTCGAGGATGGCGCGGCCGAGACCGCGCCGCGTCCAGTCGGCGCGCACGAACATCGCCCGGATCCGGGCCGGCTCGGTGGCCGGGTCGAGCAGCCGTGCGTCGGACTCGCCCTCGCCGGAGCCGGTGTAGAGGCGGTCGCGACGGCTCCAGCCGCCGCAGGCGACCAGCTCGCCGTCCGCCTCGACCACGAGGTAGGTGCCGTCGTCGATCAGCAGGCGGTCGAGGCTCGCCACGTAGGCGACGCTGGAGGCAGTCTGGCGCTCGTCGTAGAAGTGCGGGAACAGCGCCTGCGTCGACGCCTTCATGAGCGACTCGATCGCCGCCGCCTCGTCGGCGCGGGCGGGCCGCGGCCGTGGAGTCTCACGCTGCATGGCCGCGAGTCTACGACGCGGCCCGCGATGACGGGTCGAGTAGCATGGGCGGCGATGACCGAGATGGACGCGCCCGCGAAGGCCCTGGCTCAGGCCGTGCATCACCTGCACGGCGCCGACCACGAGCTGCGCATGTGCCTGACGCTGTTGCGGCAGGAGCGACGCGAGGTGCCCGACACCATCGACGACGCGATCGCCCTGCTCGGCGACGCCATCTCGATCCTCGAGTCCGAACCCGCGTAGGCCCATCCGTGTCGCTGCCCGCCGGCCTGAGCCTTCGCGCGCCTCGAGCTGCGCGACGCCGACGAGGTGTCGCGGCTGTGCAACGCCGAGACGATGGCGATCCTCGGTCTCGCCGACACGGTGCCGGGCGAGCTGGTGTCGTCGTGGAGCGCGCCGTACGAGGAAGAAGGGCCACGCGACGCGCTCGTGGTCGACGACGCCGGGACGATCGTCGGCTTCATCGCGGTGGATGTCGACACGACCGACCACGAGGTGTTCGGCTACGGCGTCGTGCCCGTGCAGCCGATCGAGGGGATCGCCGACGCGCTGCTGGCCGAGCTGGAGGCGCGGGCGGCGTGGTGGCACCGGCACTACGGCTCGGCGCCGGGTGTGCTGCGCATCGGCGCGCTCGACGCGCCGGGCCTGTGGGCATCGGCGCTGGAGCGCGGCGGCTACCGCATCGCGCGCCGGTTCCTGCTGATGCGCGCGCCGCTCGGTGACGCACCGGATCCCGCCGTCTGGCCGCCGGGCATCGAGCTGCGGCCCTTCCGGCGCGACACCGACGCGCGAGCGGTGCACGCCGCCTTCGCGGACGGCTTCGCCGACCACTTCGGGCCGCCGTACGACCCGTACGACACGTGGTTCCACAAGCTGTTCGTGCAGCCGGCCATGGCCTTCCGGGACGACCTGATGCTCGTCGCGTGGAGCGGCGACGAGGTGGCCGGCGCCCTGATCGCGGCGGAGACCTCGGCCGAGACGCCCGACGGCGGCTACGTCGGCGAGCTGGCCGTGCGTCGCGCGCATCGCCGGAAGGGCCTGGGCCGGGCGCTGCTGCTGGAATCGTTCGCCCGCCTGCGCGACCTGGGCCGCACCGAGGTGCTGCTGCATGTCGACGCCGAGTCGGAGACGAACGCGACCGGCCTCTACCGCGCCGTCGGCATGCGCGAGCAGCCGATGTACGCGTCCTGGATGAAGCCGCGGCGTCTAGCGCGAGCGGTCGGCGGCGCGCTCGCCGCGCGCGCGCACGAACGCGTCCCACGCCGCCCGGCCGACGGGCGGCGCGGCGAGCGGCTCGGGCGGGCCGGGCCGGATGCCGTCGAGCATCAGGTCGACGTGGCGGCGCCAGATGGCCGGGCCCTGCTCGCGCGTCTCGTCCACCAGCATGGTCGTCGTGAACAGGATCGCCGAGGCGTCCTCGCGCGTCAGGTCGGCGCGGATGGTGCCCGCCGCCCGGCCGTCCTCGACGAAGCCCGTGACGATCTCGCGCAGCTCGGCCCGCACCGGCTGTGCGGCGGGCGAGTCCCACGAGCAGTGCCCCGACACGCCGTGCTCGGCCAGCGACGGCGGCGAACGCCCGCACGAACGTCGCGAACCGCTCGCCCGGCGCGGCGTCGTCCTGCGCCGCGGCGGCGATCACCAGCGTCTGCTCGAAGAACGGCCGCGCGATCGCGTCGACCAGCTCGTCGCGGTCGGCGAAGTGCCGGTAGACCGTGCCGACGCCGACCTGGGCGCGGCGGGCGACGTCGTGCATGCCGAACCGCGGGCCCGTCGAGCGCGTACGCCTCGACGGCCGCGTCGAGGACGCGCTGGCGGTTGCGGAGGGCGTCGCTGCGCGACATGTCAGGGAACCCGGCCCTCGCCGATCGCCAGCCCGGCCTCGGCCGCCGCCGACCGGCGCCGCGTCGAAGGCCAGGCCGTCGAACTCGTGGGCCGTCGACGGGTCGGCCGGCCGTGCGGCGCGGCGTGCCGCACGGCTCGGCACGAGCGCGGCCGCGACGCCGGCGAGGCCGAGCGCGATGCCCAGCACGGCGAACGCGATGACGTACCCGCGCTCGTGCGGGACGGCGCCGTCGGCGACGCCCGCGACGATGATCGTGGACACGATCACGCTGCCGATCGAGCCGCCGATCGTCCGGACGTTGGCGTTCATGCCCGTCGCGACGCCGGTCTGCGTGGCCGGCACCGCCTCGACGACGAGGTTCGACATCGCCGAGAACGCGAAGCCGATGCCGAGGCCGACGAGGCCCATCGCGAGGTAGAAGTTCCACTCGCTGCCGTGCTCGACGGCGAGGAACAGCATGCCGACCGAGCTGATCACCGAGCCCGGCGACGAGCGGCACCTTCGAGCCGAAGCGGGTCGTCAGGCGGCCGGTGGCGATGCCCGCGACCAGCATCGCGAACGACATCGGCAGCAGCGCGAAGCCCGACTCGGCGATCGACGCGTCGAAGCCGTACCCGGCGCTGGTCGGCGTCTGCAGGAAGGCGGGCACCGCGATCATCAGCGAGTACATGCCGAAGCCGAACAGCGTCGCGGCGATGTTCGTCCACCACACGGTCGGGATGCGCATCATGCGCACGTCGACGAGCGGCTGGGCCGAGCGCAGCTCGACGGCGATCCAGACCGCGAACAGCACGACGGCGCCGACGAACAGGCCGATCACGCGGGGCGACGTCCAGCCCCAGTTCCCGCCCTGGCTGACGCCGAGCAGCAGACACACCAGCCAGCCGGAGAGGGTCAGCGCGGCGGAGAAGCTGACGCGCCCGGGCGCCCTGATCGGCGACTCGGGGATCAGGAACATGGTCGCGACCATCGAGATCAGGGCCATGATGCCGGGGATCCAGAACAGCCAGTGGTAGGAGAGGTTGTCGACGATCGGGCCGGCCAGCACGATCGCGAAGCCCGCGCCGATGCCGATGATGGCCGAGATCAGGCCGATGGCGCCGGCCACCCGGCTGCGCGGCAACTCGTCGCGGATGATGCTGAACGCGAGCGGGAAGATCGCGCCGCCGCCGCCCTGGATGATGCGGGCCACGATCATCACCGCGATCGAGTCGGTGGTGGCGGCCACCACCGAGCCGACGACCAGCGACGCGAGCACCGCCACGAGCACCCGCTTCTTGCCGTAGATGTCGCCGAAGCGGCCCAGGATCGGCGTCGCGACCGAGGCGGACAGCAGGTACGCGGTCAGGATCCAGCTGACCGTCGACTGCGTCGTGTCCAGCTCCTCGCCGATGGTCGGCAGCGCCGGCACGACGAGCGACTGCAGCAGGATGTACGCGAGCGCGGCGAGCGACAGCACGCTCAGCGTGAGCGTGGGCGGGACGTGCGAGGGGCGGCGATGTGGGTCATGGGGGCCTTGATCGAGGAGCGGGTGCGCGGGGGAAGGCCGGAGTGTAGCGGAATCGGAATCCGGTTCCGTTTCGTACCCGCGCCGACGGCCGGTCAACGGCCCTTCGTCAGGCGTCGCGCGGCACGAAGCGGTAGCCCACGCCCGCCTCGGTGACGATCTGGCTCGGGCGTCGTCCCGGGGTCGAGCCGGCGGCGCAGCTGCGAGACGAAGACGCGGATGTTCGTGCTCTCGGCGGCGTCGGGCTCGCCCCACACCTCGGTCGCGATCATGCGGTGCGTGAGCACCCGGCCCGGGTGCCGCGCGAAGCACACCAGCAGGTCGAACTGCGTCGGCGTCAGCGTCAGCGGCCGGTCGCCGACCTGCGCCTCGCGGCGCAGCAGGTCGATGCGTGATCGCGCCGCGCTCGATCACGGTCGCCTCGAGCGGCGCGGCCCGCTCGCCGTGCCGCAGCGCGGCTCGGACGCGCGCCAGCAGCTCGGGCACCGAGAACGGCTTCGAGACGTAGTCGTCGGCGCCGCGGTCGAGCGCGCGGACCTTGCTGGCGTCGTCGCCGTGCGCCGAGACCACGACGATCGGCAGGGTCGGGGCGAACGTGCGGATGCGCCGGATCACCTCGAAGCCGTCGATGCCCGGCAGCCCCAGGTCGAGCAGCACCAGGTCGGGCGCCAGCGACGCGGTGCGGGCCACGGCCTGCTCGCCCGTCGTGACGGCCGAGACGGTGTAGTCGTGCGACTCGAGGACCGTCTGCAGCGCCCGCAGGATGGTCGGCTCGTCGTCGACGAGGAGGATCTTGACCTCACGCGCCAACCGGGTGCTCCTGCGCTCGCGGCAGCGTCACGACGAACGTCGCGCCGCCGCCGGGCGTCGTCTCGACGCGCAGCGTGCCGCCGTGGGCCGCCACGAACCCGCGCGAGATCGCGAGGCCGAGGCCCGACCCGCTGCCGCGGAGCCCGGGCCGTGCGCGGTTGTACGGCTCGAAGATGCGCAGCCGCTCGGGCTCGGGCACGCCGGGCCCGTGGTCGACCACGCGGACCTCGACCGAGTCGGCGCTCTCCGACGCCTCGATGCGGACCGGCCCGCTGTCGGGCGCGTAGCGGGCGGCGTTCTGCAGCAGGTTGACGAGCACCTGGCGCAGCAGCGTCTCGTCGGCGTCGAGGACCACGCCGCGCCGGTGGCAGGTCGACCTCGAGCCGGCCGGGTCCGACGGTCTGCCCCGCGGCGGCGATGGCGTCGTCGACGAGGTCGTCGAGCGGCACCTGCCCGCGTTCGAGCTGCAGGCTCGCCGCTCTCGATCCGCGACAGGTCGAGCAGGTTCGCCACCAGGTGCGAGAGGCGGTCCACCTCCTGCTCCACGTCGGCGAGCAGCTGGCGGCGGCGTAGCGGCGTCGACGTCGGTCGTCGCGCAGCGTCGCCGCGGTGGCCTTGATGGTCGTCAGCGGCGTGCGGAGGTCGTGCGACACCGACTGGAGCAGCACGGTGCGCAGCCGGTCGGTCTCCTCCAGGGCGAGACGGCGGACGCGCTCCTCGCCCAGCCGCGCGCGCGTCAGCGCGAGCGCGACGACGCCGGTGAACGACTCGAGGAACTTCTCCCGGTCCGGGCCGAGGCTGCGGTCGCCGGGGTCGGCGACGACGAAGCCGAACGCCGTGTCGATGGTCGTGATCGGAAACGCCGCGGGCTTGCCCGGCTCGCGCAGCGCGACGAGGCGGCCGGCGCGGTGCCCGGCGCCGTTCTCGAGCAGGTCGCGCGCCACCTGCTCGGCCTCCGTCCGACTCGCCGGCCCGCGCCACGAGCTGGTCCGGGCCTGCGACCGTCAGCAGGCAGACGCCGCGCAGGCCGAGCGAGTCGGTCAGCTGCACGAGCGCGCTGCGCAGCGTCACGCTCGCCTCGGCGTTCTGGATCAGCTCCACCGTCAGCGCCTGCAGCAGCGTGGCGTCGGCCGCGCGGCGGCTGGCGAGCTTCCGCGCCTCGCGCAGCCGCGCCAGCACGACGCCGCCGACGACCGCGATCACGAGGTAGACGACGAACGCCACGATGCTCGCCGTCGACTCGATCACCGGCGAGTGGTACGGCTGGGTGAAGAAGAAGTTGAACGCCAGCCCCGACGACGATCGCCGCGCCGCCCGCGGCGACCGGGCCGGCGCCGGTCGCCGCGAGCGGCGGGAGCAGCATGATCAGCGCGATCGCGCCGACGTTCTCGTCCTTGCGGAAGGGCAGCAGGCACGAGCACGCAGACGACGAGCAGCAGGACGAACGCCGCGATGCTCAGCAGCCGGCGCTGCTCGTCCGTGAGCGCGCGTCCCCGTCCGCCCGAGTCGGCCTCCGATCAAGGCTGGATCCGATCCAGCGCCAGGTTCAGCTCGAGGACGTTGACGCGGGTCGTGCCCAGCAGGCCGAGGGTCGGCGACTGCATGCGATCGAGCACGAGCGCGCGGACGACGGCCGGGTCGAGGCCGCGCGCCGTCGCGACGCGGTCGACCTGCACCAGCGCGCCGCTCGCGCGAGATGTCGGGGTCGAGACCCGACGCCGGACGCCGTCACCAGGTCGACCGGGACGGCGGCCGCGGCGATGCCGTTGGCCGCCGAGACGGCCGCGATCCGCTCCTTGACGGCGGCGGCCAGGTCGGCCGAGTTCGGGCCGAGGTTGGACGCGCCCGAGCCGCTCGCGTTGTAGTCGACCGCGGACGGTCGCGGCTGGAAGTACTGCGGGCTGGTGAAGCCCTGGGCCAGGAGGCTCGAGCCGACGACGGTGCCGTCGCGGACGATCAGCGAGCCGTTCGCCCGGTCGTTGAAGGCGACCTGCGCGACGGCCCAGACGGCGACCGGGAAGACGCCGCCGAGCAGGACGGTGAGTACGAGCATCGAGACGAGCGACCTGCGGATGTCGCGAACCATGTCAGTACCCCACGACGGAGAGGAGGATATCGATGAGCTTGATGCCGACGAACGGCGCGATGACGCCGCCGACGCCGTAGATCAGGACGTTGCGCCGCAGCAGCGCCGCGGCCGTGGTCGGGCGGTAGCGTACGCCGCGGAGCGCGACCGGGATCAGCGCGACGATGACCAGCGCGTTGAAGATCACGGCCGAGAGGATCGCGCTCTCCGGCGTGCGCAGCTGGAGGATGTTGAGCGCGTCGAGCTGCGGGTAGGCGGTCAGGAAGATCGCCGGCACGATGGCGAAGAACTTCGCCAGGTCGTTGGCGATCGAGAAGGTCGTCAGCGCGCCGCGCGTGATCAGCATCTGCTTGCCGATCTCGACGACGTCGAGCAGCTTGGTCGGGTTCGAGTCGAGGTCGACCATGTTCCCGGCCTCCTTCGCCGCCGTCGTGCCGGCGTTCATCGCGACGCCGACGTCGGCCTGGGCGAGCGCGGGGGCGTCGTTGGTGCCGTCTCCCGTCATCGCCACCAGCCGGCCGCCGGCCTGCTGCTCGCGGATCAGTGCGAGCTTGGCCTCGGGCGTCGCCTCGGCGAGGAAGTCGTCGAGGCCCGCCTCGGCCGCGATCGCCGCCGCCGTGAGCGGGTTGTCGCCGGTGATCATCACCGTCCGGATGCCCGCGGCGCGGAGCTCGGCGAAGCGCTCGCGGATGCCCTCCTTGACGACGTCCTTCAGCTCGATCGCGCCGAGCGTGCGGGTGCCGTCGACGACGACGAGCGGGGTGGCGCCGGCGCGGGCGATCTCCTCGACGATCGGGTCGATCGACGCCGGCCACTGGCCGCCCTGCTCCTGCACGGCGCGGCGGACGGCGTCGGCGGCGCCCTTGCGGAGGCTGGCGGCCGTCGAGGTCGACGCCGCTCATGCGGGTCTCGGCGGTGAACGGGATGAACCGCGCGCCCTGCTCGGCCAGCTGGTGCTCGCGGATGCCGAACCGCTCCTTCGCGAGGACGACGATCGAGCGGCCCTCGGGCGTCTCGTCGGCGAGCGACGAGAGCTGGGCGGCCTCGGCGAGCTCGCGCTCGTCGACGCCCGTCCACGGGCACGAAGCGCGATGCCTGCCGGTTGCCGAGGGTGATGGTGCCCGTCTTGTCGAGCAGGAGCACCGACACGTCGCCGGCGGCCTCGACGGCGCGGCCGCTGGTCGCCAGCACGTTCTTGCGCACGAGGCGGTTCATGCCGGCGATGCCGATGGCCGACAGCAGCGCGCCGATGGTGGTCGGGATCAGCGCGACGAACAGCGACGCGAGCACGGCCAGGGTGATGCCGACGCCGGCGTAGTGCGCCATCGGCACGAGCGAGGCGGTGACGATGACGAACACGACCGAGAGGCCGGCGAGGAGGATCGACAGGGCGATCTCGTTCGGCGTCCGCTGCCGGATGGCGCCCTCGACGAGGCCGATCATCCGGTCGAGGAACGTCTCGCCGGGGTTGGCGGTGATCGAGACGACGATGCGGTCGGACAGCACGCGCGTGCCGCCGGTGACGCTCGACCGGTCGCCGCCCGACTCGCGGATCACGGGCGCGGACTCGCCGGTGATGGCCGACTCGTCGACGCTGGCGATGCCCTCGACGATCTCGCCGTCGGCCGGGATCAGGTCGCCCGCCTCGCAGACGACGCGGTCGCCCTTGCGCAGGTCGGGCGCGGGTACGGGCTCCTCGCGGCCGTCGACGAGCTTGCGCGCCATCGTCGTGGTGCGGGTCTTCCGCAGGGTGTCGGCCTGGGCCTTGCCGCGGCCCTCGGCGAGCGCCTCGGCGAAGTTCGCGAACAGGACCGTCAGCCACAGCCAGATCGCGACCTGGATCTCGAACGTCGGTGTCGCCCGTGCCCTGGACGAGGTCGACGATCAGCTGGCCGGTGACCAGCACGCTGACGACCTCGACGGCGAGGATGACGGGGTTGCGGAGCAGCTCGCGCGGATCGAGCTTGCGCAGCGACGCGACGAGCGCTCCCTTGGCGATCGGCCAGTCGAGCAGGCCGGGGGTGGAGCTGGCCATCAGGAGAGCCCTCCAGTGAGCGCCTCGGCGATGGGGCCGAGCGCCAGAGCGGGGAAGAAGTTGAGTGCGCCGATCAGCACGACCGTGCCGATCAGCAGGCCGATGAAGATCGGGGCGCCGGTCGGCATGGAGTTCTCCACCGGCCGGGTCTGCTGCTTCGCCAGCGTGCCCGCGAGCGCCAGGACCGGGATGATGATCGCGAACCGGCCGATCGCCATCGCCGTGCCGCCGACGAGGTCGTAGAAGTTCGTCGCGCCGGTGAGGCCGCCGAACGCCGACCCGTTGTTGTTCCACTGGGAGGCGAGGCCGTAGAAGATCTCCGAGAAGCCGTGCGGGCCGCCGTTCAGCGGGCCGATCACGCCGGCGTGGACGACCGAGGCGATGCCGAGCGTGATCAGCAGGCCGGCCGGCATGATCAGCACGCCGATGATCGACAGCTTCACCTCGCGCGCCCGGATCGTCTTGCCGAGGTACTCCGGCGTGCGGCCGATCATCAGCCCGGCGATGAACACCGTCAGCACGGCGAACAGCAGCATCCCGTAGAGCCCGGAGCCGACGCCGCCCGGCGCGACCTCGCCGAGGAGGATGCCGCTCAGGGCCGTGCCTCCGCCGACGGCCGTGTACGAGTCGTGCATCGAGTTCACGGCGCCGGTCGAGGTCATCGTCGTGCCGACGGCCCACGTCGCCGCCTCGGCGACGGTCAGCCGCTGCTCCTTCCCCTCCATGTTGGGTGCGTGCGTGAGCCCGGCCGCGGTGAGGGCGGGCGTCGTGCGCGACTCGGCCGTGAGGGCGACTGCGAGCCCACTCCCGAAGATGATCGCCATCGCCGCGAAGAGGGCGACGCCCTGCCGCAGGCGCCCGAGCATCCGGCCGAACAGGAACGGCATCGCGAACGCGATCACCAGCTCGGACCAGAGCTCGAGGGTGTTGGTGAACGGCGTGCCGCTCTCGAACGGGTGCGCCGAGTTGGCGTTGAAGAAGCCGCCGCCGTTCGTCCCGAACTGCTTGATCGCGATCTGGCTGGCGGCCGGGCCGCGCGCGATCACCTGATCCGCCCCCTCCAGCGTGTGCGCCGTGACGGGGCCCGAGAAGGTCTGGACGACCCCGCGCGAGGCGAGCACGATCGCGATCACGAACGCGAACGGGAGCAGCACGTAGAGGCAGCCGCGGACGAGGTCGGCCCAGAAGTTGCCGATCGTCGAGGAGCCGGAACGGGTGAAGCCGCGGATCAGCGCCACGGCGACGGCGATGCCGACGGCGGCCGACGCGAAGTTCTGCACCGCGAGGCCGGCCATCTGCGTGAGGTACGACATCGTCGACTCGCCGCCGTAGTTCTGCCAGTTCGTGTTGGTGACGAAGCTCCAGGCGGTGTTGAACGCGATGTCGGGGCGGACGCCCTTCAGGCCGGCGGGGTTCAGGGGCAGGTGACCCTGCAGCCGCTGGAGGGCGTAGAGGACGCGCGACGCCGGCGGCCGAGAACACGCAGGACGCTGCGGGCGTACTCGCGCCAGGTCTGCTCCCTGGTCCGGATCGATTCCGAGCAGGCGATAGGTGAGGCGCTCGACCGGTCCGAAGACCCGTCCGAGGACGCCCGGCCGGCCCTCGTAGACGCGCTGCATCCACGCGGAGAGGAACCAGGCGCCCGCGATCAGCGACCCGAAGAAGAGGACGAGCTCGATGGTGGAGCGCATCAGAACTTCTCCGGCCTGACCATCGCCGCGATGAAGTAGAAGAGGAGCACGACGGCGACCACGAGGCCGATGGCCTGGGAGGTGGTCATCAGAGCTTCTCCATCGCCCAGACGAAACCGGCGAGCACGACCATCAGGCCGATGCTCACGAGACACATCACGAGATCCACTTCGGGCTCCTTCGAATGACTGCAGCTCCGAAGGTATGGCCGCCGTGCAAAGGGAGCGCGAAGATCGCGGACGACCGTGTAAAGACGTGTAAACGACCGTAGGTACGGCGGTCGGCGGCGGCTAGACTCGCCCCGATGTCGGCGCTTCGTCCCTCGCGCGGCCGCCTCCGGATCTACCTCGGAGGGGCCGCCGGCGTGGGCAAGACCTACCAGTGCCTCGGCGACGCGCTGCTGGCCCGCGACGAGGGCGTCGACATCGTGGTCGGCTACGTCGAGCCGCACGGCCGCACGGCGACCGAGGAACGCGCGCGGTCGCTCGAGCACGCGCCCCTGCTCGGCGCCGAGCGCGGCCGCGCCGAGACGGAGCCGGACATCGACTGGCTGCTGCAGCGCCGGCCGACGGTCGCGATCATGGACGAGCTCGCCCACACGAACGCGCGCGGCTCGGAGCGGCAGAAGCGGTACGAGGACGTGGAGCGGCTGCTCGACGCGGGCATCGACGTCTGGACGACGGTCAACATCCAGCACCTCGAGAGCCTCAACGACCGCATCCGCGACCTGACCGGCGTGACGGTGCGCGAGACGTTTCCCGACCGGCTGATCCGCGACGCCGACGAGATCCGCCTCGTCGACCTCAGCCCGGCGGCGCTGCGCGAGCGCATCGCGCGCGGCCTCGTCTACCCGACCGAGCAGATCGACCGGGCGCTGACGGGCTTCTTCACGCTCGAGACCCTCGCGACGCTGCGGGCGCTGGCCCTGCACGAGCTGGCCGAGATCGCCGCGGCCGAGGCGCGGGCCGTCGGCACGCCCTTCACACGGGTCGCGACGGAGCGCGTGCTCGTCGCCACCGGCGGCCGGCCCGACTCGGCCAACCGGCTGATCCGCGCCGGCGAGCGGCTTGCCGAGCGCAGCGACGCGTCGCTCTACGTGCTGGTCGTCGAGCCGCAGGACGGCCGCGTCGACGCCGCGACCGCGAAGGTGCTGGACGAGGCGGAGCTGCTGACGGCGACGCTCGGCGGCACCTTCCTGCGGCGCCGGTCGGACTCCGCCGTCAACGCGGTCCTGCACGAGATCGAGGCCCAGCGGATCACGCAGGTCGTGCTCGGCCAGACGCACCGCTCGCGCGCCCGCCGCCTGTCCGGGCTCGGGCATGGTCGAGGCCGTCCTGCGCCGCTCCCGCGGCGTCGACGTCCACGTCGTCGCCGACCCCACCGAGCCACGTCAGTAGCCCCCACGGCAATAGCCACCTTGTGCGCATGATCACTGGGGTCTGACCCCAAAAACGCCGTTTCTGGGGTCAGACCCCAGAACGTTTCTCACACGGAAGGCGCGCGGATCGCGCGACGCGTGATGGTCCGTGACGCTTCGGGCACGAATCGAAGCCTGACTTTAGTCAGACATTCTTCCGCCGGGCCGACCTGACTGGCCGCCCCCGGCCTGGCCGCGTCCCGCTGGCGGCAACTGGCCGAGGTGGCGGTCGACCTGGTCGAGCAGGGAGAGGAGGTCCTGCTCGTCACGCGGGCCGCGCGACAGGCGGTCGGCGAGGAACGGGTCGCGCATCGCGTCGATCGTCGCGACCTGCAGGCGCTGCAGCAGCTCGCGCGAGCGCAGGTCGTCGGCGCGGCAGCTGTCGGCCCGTCGCTGCGCGACTTCGGCGTCGCCGCGGGCGATCGCCGCGTCCTTGCGGACGTCCCAGAGCAGATCGGCGTCGCGGACGGCCGTCATCGCGATGCACCCGACGACGCCGGCGAGCACGCCTGCGAGGGCGGCCAGCCAGGCGAGCGTGAAGCGCGAGTGGTCGGACGCGACCATCTCCACCATCACGCCGGCGAGCAGCGTCAGCGCCAGAGCGGCGCCGGTGCCGAGCCAGCGCACGTCGACCGACAGCCGTTGGCCGACGCGCTGCGGGAGCCCCCGTACGACCGATCGGCCGGTGATGCGTCTCGAGTCGAGCATCTCGTTCCCCCTGGCGAGAGGCGCCGTGCCACAACGGCGCTGTCATCCATACAGAGGAACGAGCCGCGCCGCCTGATAAGCAGCGGGTGCCGCGGCGGCGTGTTCGCTAGGCTCCGCCGCCCGTGGCAACGGTCGCCGTCTCGATCCCACTCGCCCACGAGGTGTCCGACGGGCGCCTCGTGATCACCGCGCCGGCGGGCACGGATGGCGTTCGCGTCTCGGTCGCGGGACGGCGCGTGCGCCCGTCGTCCGTGCAGTTCACCGACCGCGCCGGCCGGGTGCGGCTCGTCGTCCAGATCGCCACGGTCACGTCGGCGCCGGTCACGGTCAGCATCGCCCCGCTGCGCGCCGGCAAGGCGGTCGGCACCGCCCGCGTCATCGGCGTGCGGTTACTGGGAGCGAGCGCGCTGCGCGCCGCGCGGACCGCCCGTCCCGCCCCGGCCGGCTCGCGGAAGGCCGCCGCGCTCGTGCGGAACGCCGGGTTCCCCGCGGGCGTCAGCGTGCAGTGCGCGACCGACGGCCGCGTCGTCCGCGGCGCCGCGGGCAGGCGCTTCACGGCCGCCAGCACGCTGAAGGCGGCGATCGCGGCAGCGGCCCTGGCCCGGGACGCCGGCACCGTCGACCGCAGCACCTACGCGCTGCTCGAGCACGCGATCGTGGCGTCGTCCAACGAGGCGGCCAACGCCGTGCTGGCGCGCGTCGGATCGGGCTCGACCAGCCGCGGCACGGAGCGCGTCAACCACCTGATGCACGCCGCCGGCATGGCGGGCACATCGCTCGACGGCCCCTACCGCACCGCCTCGTCGCCGGGATCCGGCCCGTCGCGCAAGTTCACGACCGCCGACGACCTGCGCCGCCTCGCGCTGCTGATCTACCGCGCCGCCTCGACGGGAGACGGCGCCTTCGCCCGCGCCGGTCTCGGCCGGCACGACGCCCGGCTGCTGCTCGGGCTGATGCTGCGCGCCACCTACCCGGGCCTCGTCCGGCCCGTCGTCCGCGGTGCCGTCGCCCACAAGGCCGGCTGGCTGGCGTCCGTCCAGAACGACCTCGCCATCGCGTTCGGCGTGCCCGGCGGTCCGTGCTTCGTCGGCGTCACGACGTCGGGCGCCTCGCTGCCCACCGCGACACGCTGGACGGGACGCGCGCTACCGGTGTTGCTGACGGCAGCTCGCTGAGCAGGCCGAAGCGGCGGGGTCTCCAGGGGGTGGCGACCCCGCCGCGTTCTCGGTTAGGCGGTCTGGAACTGCGTCCTGCGTCGAGCCGTCGAACGGCGCCGTTCCGTCGTTCGTCCCCGTGCCCGTCCCGCCCTCCGGCGCGACCGGTGCACCGGGCGCTGCGCCACCGGGGCCGCCGAACCCGCCGCCGTGCCGGCGGCCGGTATGGGTCTCGGCGATCTCGTGATCCAGCCACGCCGGAGCCTTCGCGACGAGCGCGTCGCGCTGCTCCTTGGTGAGCTTCTTGGCCGTGACGGCCTCGTCGGCCGCCTTCGTGACGGCGGCCAGCATCGCCGCCTTCAGGCCGTCGGTGGTCTTGCCCTTCTCCTTGGCGATGTCCGCGAGCGACTTGCCGGCCTCGCGGGCCGTCCGCAGCTGCTCCTCGGTCACGCCGAGGTAGGTGGCCGCCGCCGCCCGGGTCTCGCCGAACGCCTTGCCGCCACCGTGCCGGCCGAAGCCGCCATGGTCGCCACCCGGGCCGCCGCCCTTGCCGAACCCGGGACCGCCGAGCGGCAGGTCGCCGGACTTGATCCGCGCGATCACCGCGTCGGCCTGCTCGCGCGTCAGGCGGCCGTCCTTGACGGCCTGCTCGACGCGGTTGACGAGCGCCTGCTGGAGGGCGGCGGTGAGCTTGTCGGGAGTGACCCCGAGCTGCTTGGCCGCATCGTCGATGACGGCCTTCTGCTCTTCCTTGGGCGTCGTCTGGTTGGCCGCGATCGCGGCGCCGGTTCCGGCCAGCCCCGCAACGACGAGGCCGGCGATGACGACGTTTCTCTTGAGTTTTCATGCTTCACATCCGCGCATGGCCCAATTGAACCAGACACTTCTGTGCCCACCCTGAGAATGCTGGGAGCCGCGTTCTCAGCGGGCTCTCAGCTTCGGCGACGAGACTTGAGGCATGACATCGCGCCGCGAGTGGCATGCTCAGACCGTGCCCGCACGCGTGCTGATCGTCGACGACGAGCCGTCCATCACCGATGCCGTCGCCACGGCGCTCCGCTACGAGGGCTTCGTGACGAGCGAGGTGGCGACGGGCCTGGACGCCATGCGGGCGACCGAGGAGTTCGGCCCGGACCTCGTCATCCTCGACATCATGCTGCCCGACCTGGACGGGCTCAGCATCGCGCGCAAGCTGCGCGCGCTGCCCGAGCGCGTGCCGGTGATCTTCCTCTCCGCGCGCGACGCGACACAGGACAAGATCGCCGGCCTGTCGCTGGCCGACGACTACGTCGCCAAGCCGTTCAGCCTCGGTGAGCTGGTCGCGCGCGTGCACGCCGTGCTGCGCCGCACGCAGGGCGACGCCGGCAAGGTGCTGCGCTTCGCCGACGTGGAGCTGGACGAGGACACCTACGAGGTGCGCCGCGCCGGCGAGCGCGTCGAGCTGACGCCGACGGAGTTCTCGCTGCTGCGCTTCCTGCTGCAGAACCCGCGCCGCGTGCTGTCGAAGCGGCAGATCCTCGACCACGTCTGGCAGTACGACTTCGGCGGCGACGCCAACATCGTCGAGACCTACGTGTCGTACCTGCGCCGCAAGCTCGACCGGCACGGCCCGCCCCTCATCCACACCGTGCGCCTGGTCGGGTACGTGCTGCGGGAGGTCTGATGCGCTTCGGCTCCCTGCGCACGCGCCTGGTCGCCATCACGACGGTGCTCGCCGCGGTCGGCCTGATCATCGCCGGCGTCGCCACGTACGCGGCGCTGCGGTCGTTCCTGCTCGACCGCGTCGACCGGACGCTCGAGGCGTCGTCGATCGGCGTCGCCGGCGCCCTCACCCGCGGCGGGCCCGGTCGCGGGCCCGGCGGCTTCGCCGCGCTGGGCCAGGCCGGCCAGCTGACGCCGGGCCTCTACGTCGAGGTGCGCGACCCGCAGGGCGCGAAGCTGTTCGGCCAGACGCTCGCCCCGCCCGGCGAGCAGGCGCGCACGCCGCAGCTGCCCACGTCGATCGACGCCTCGGGCGGCCCCGTCCAGCAGACCGTCGACGCCGTCGGCGGCGGGTCGGGCTTCCGCGTGCGCACCCAGGAGCTGCCGTTCAACCTCGGCGTGCTGATCCTGGCGGCGCCGCTGGAGGAGACCGACGCGACGCTCGACCGCCTGCGGATGATCGAGATGCTGGTGGCGATCGCCGTGCTGCTCAGCATCGCGGGCGTCGGCTTCATCGCGATCAGCCGCGGGCTGCGGCCGCTGGTGCGCATCGAGGAGGACGCCGCGGCCATCGGCGCGGGCGACCTGTCGCGGCGCGTCGAGCCCGACGACGAGCGCACCGAGGTGGGCCGCCTGGGCCACGCGCTGAACGCCATGCTGGGCCAGATCGAGGGCGCCTTCGCGGAGCGCGCCGCGTCGGAGGAGCGCCTGCGGCAGTTCGTCTCCGACGCCTCGCACGAGCTGCGCACGCCGGTCGCCGCGGTGCGCGCCTACGCCGAGCTGTTCGACCGCGGCGCCCGCGACCGGCCCGAGGATCTGGAGCGCGCGATGGGAGGCATCCAGCGCGAGACGGTGCGCATCGGCCTGCTGGTCGACGACCTGCTGCTGCTCGCGCGACTCGACGCCGGGCGGCCCCTCGAGCAGGACGAGGTCGATCTGGGCGACATCGCGCGCGACGCGGTCGACGCCGCCCGCGTGCTGGAGCCGGACCGCCCGCTGACGCTCGACACCACCGGCCGCGTGCCCGTCACCGGCGACGCCCAGCGGCTGCGCCAGGTGGTCGACAACCTGCTCGCGAACGTCCGGTCGCACACGCCGGCGGGCACCCCCGCCCGGGTCGGGGTCGAGCTGGAGAACGGCCACGCCGTGCTCCGTGTCTCCGATCACGGGCCGGGCCTCGACCAGGCGTCGGCCGAGCGCGTCTTCGAGCGTTTCTACCGGGTCGACGCGTCGCGCGCCCGCACGGGCGGCGGGTCCGGGCTCGGCCTCGCGATCGTCCAGGCGATCGTCGAGGCGCACGGCGGCGTGGTCGCGGTCAGCGGCGAGGAGGGCGCCGGCGCCACGTTCAGCGTCACGCTCGACGCGGCCCAGCCGGCCTACGTGCCGGTCAGCGCGTCGTAGAGCAGGCGCTGGAAGCGGCCGATCAGCGCCTCCGACTCCGGCATCAGCCTGCCGTGCGGCACCGCGCCCGAGTCCAGCCCCTCCTGCACCGAGTCGACCAGCGCCTCGTCCTCGGCGCTGACCTCGTTGTTGAAGGCGACGATCTGGTCGATCTCCTCCTCGGTGGTCTCCTCGGAGAACCACGAGAAGGTGGTCGACGCCATCCTCGTGGTCGACAGCGGCGCCCACGCGTAGGCCTGCAGGTTGGGCGGTCCCGGCACGAGGTCGACGGAGCTCGACGGGAAGAGGATGTGGTACTGCGCCTGCTCGACGATGCCGGCGGGCATGGGCGGACGGCGCGGATCGTCGCCGGTCTTGGCGGGCCCGAACTGCGACAGCAGCAGCCCGTCGGTGGTCAGCTCGTACGCGCTCTTGCCGACGTCGATCACCCGCGAGAACCCGGGGTGGGCGACCTGGCAGTGGTAGCACTCGAGCGTGTTCTCGATGGCCGTCTTCCAGTTGAACTCGCTGATGCGTCGGCTCGACGCGGCGCAGGCGCAGCGCGGTCAGGTCGATGCCGCTGGCGGCGATGTGGCCGGGCAGCGGTCCGAGCGCCTCGAGCAGCGGCGCGGCGTCGACGTCGGGGTTGACGAACACCAGCGGCCCCCAGGTATCGACCGCGACGGGCAGCAGGCCGAGCTCCTCCGGGTGGAAGTCGCCCTCCATCTGCGCGCGGGGCGCGTTGCGCAGCGTGCCGTCGAGGCCGTACGTCCACGCGTGGTACGGGCACTGCAGCGTCTTCTTGCAGCCGCGGTCCTTCGCGACGATGTGCGCGCGGTGCCGGCAGACGTTCACGAACGCGCGGATCTCGTCGCCGTCGCGCACCACGACGACCGGGATGTGCCCGGCGCGGGTGGAGAAGTAGGCGCCGTCCCGATCGAGCCACTCGACCGGCCCGGCGAACTGCCAGTACCGGGAGAACACCAGCTCGCGCTCCAGCGCGTGGATGTCGGGATCGGAGTACCAGTGGGCCGGCAGGGTGTAGCCCTGCTCGAGCAGCGCACGGAGATCGACATCGACGGCCATCGCACACACCTTCCCTGACTGTTCAGTCAGTCAGGAGTCTACCAGCGACCGCAGAGCGATTTCCAGCCGGGCCGTGAGCTCGCGCGTCGAGCCGCCCGGCTGCAGCGGCGCGCCGATGCGCACGCGCGCCGGCCGGCGCAGGATCGCCACCGGCACCAGCGGCACGCCCGCCCGCGTGGCGATCAGCGCCGCCCCGCGCTGGATCGCGCCGAGCCCCTCGCCACGCACCAGCCGGCCCTCCGGGAACACGCCGACCAGCTCGCCCGCGCCCGCCGCGGCGATCGCCCGGCGGATCGCGTCGGAGTCGCCGGCGCCGCGCTCGATCGAGATCTGCCCGGCGGCGCGCAGCACCCGGCCGACCACCGGCCAGCGCATCACGTGGTCGCCGACGAGGAACCGCATCGGCCGGTCCGTGACCTGGATCGCGAGCAGCCAGTCGGTCAGGCGCTCGTGGTTGTACGCGAGCACCGCCCCGCCGGCACCCACGTGCGCGGTGCCCGTGACCGCCGGTCGCTGCACGAGGCGGATGCATCGCCGCAGGGCGGGAACCGCGTACCGCCAGATCAGCCGCTCGGCGCCGGTCACGGCGCTCCCGCCGCGCCGGGGGCCCGCCAGGAGCGGCGGGCCCGAACCGACGTGGAGGAGGGGTAGCGCCAACCTACGCCCGTTCCGGCTGCCCGGGGATCCCCCGTCCGAGGGATCCGCCGGCGCGGGCTGCAATCGCAGAACTCGCTGCAAGCGGCTATGATCCGACGCCCTTGGTGACGCATCTTGAGCACGGTACGCGCTGCGCCGTCTGCCGGCGCAACCTCCTCGTCGGCGAGTCCGCGCGCACGTACCAGGACGCCCGGAACAAGAGCGTCCTGACGGTCTGCCCGCTGTGCACCGCCAAGGCCGACCGGTCGGGCTGGCAGCTGCTGGGCGAGCGCTCGGCGCGTCGGCCGCTGCCCGTGAACGTCGACAACGAGGTCGACCACGAGCGCCTGGTGGTGCGCCTGCAGAGCGACCTCGAGCGCCTCGAGCACGACCTCGGCGGCTCGCAGATCGAGCTGCGCGACGAGCGCGCGTCGCGCGAGCAGCTGGAGGCCGAGCTGGCCGAGCTCCGCGCGGCCCTGGGCGAGGCGCGGCAGGCCGCGGCCACGGTCGACGCGCGCCTGGCCGAGAAGGACCGCCTGATCAGCGACGCCGACCGCCGCGCGGCCGAGAGCCTCGAGGCGCAGGAGATGCTGCTCCGCGCCCGCCGGCGCGAGGCCGATCCGACCTACATGTGCGGCATCGCCGCCGAGATCTTCAACCGCTCCCCGCACATGCGCACGGTGCTCGGGCTGATCGAGGAGCACGGGCCGCCGACGATCCGCCTCGGCGTCGAGGGCTGCACGCTGCCGCGCGCCATCCGCGTCACGTTCGCGTGGTCGGGCGGGTCGTGCTCGTACCGCGTCACGTGCGATCTGGTCGCCCGGCTGTTCGACGTCGAGGACCTCGCGCGCGGCACGGGCCTGCAGGCGCCGATGCCGGCGTTCCGCCCGAACGCGCGCCTCGACGACGGCCGGCTCGTCGTTCACGCGTAGCGCACGTCGCCGCGTCGCCGGCGCGCACGTCTGGGCCAGGCGAACAGCCGCACGAGCAGGAACCCGGCCACGAAGCCGCCGATGTGCGCGAAGTACGCGACGCCGAACGACACGTCCGGGTTGACGAGGCCCGCCGAGCCGTCCAGCACCTGCAGCCCGAACCAGGTCAGCAGCACCAGCACCGCCGGCAGCTCCGCCAGGTAGACGAACACCAGCAGCGGGATGGCCGTCAGCACGCGGGCGCGCGGGTGCAGCAGCACGTAGCCGCCGAGCACGCCCGCGATGGCGCCGCTGGCCCCGATGTTGGGCACCTCGGAGCTCGTGTCGATGGCGAACTGCGTCAGCGATGCGGCGAGGCCGCCGAGCAGGTAGAAGAGCAGGAACCCGCCGCGGCCCATGGCGTCCTCGACGTTGTTGCCGAACACGAACAGGAACAGCATGTTGCCGATCAGGTGGATCCAGCCGCCGTGCATGAACATCGCCGACAGCAGGGTCAGCCACACGACGGCGCGGTTGACGCGGACCGATACCGACGTCGTCGACGTCGTCGGAGCCGGCGCGCAACGTCTCGCCGTAGCCGGGCCGGTCGCACTCCGACTCCACCTCGCAGGGCGTGAAGCCGTACTCCAGCGTGGTGGCGTCGAAGCCGGAGATCTGCACCGTCCCGTCACGGTCGTACCGAGGCATCGTGCGGTCCGGCTGCGCGATGGAGAACACGAAGATCGCGACGTTGACGACGATGATCAGCCACGTCATCAGCGGCCGGCGCAGCGTCGGGACGTTGTCCCGGAGCGGGATCACGTGCCGCGGAGCCGTTCCAGGCCGCGGCCCTGCGTCCAGGCCGTGCGGTCGCCGGGTCGCCAGCGATTGGCGAGCGGCGCGATCGCGGCGATGCGCTCGCGGGCCAGCGCCTCGGCGGCGCGGGCGGGGGAGAGGTCGCGCTCGCGGGCCAGTGCGAACACGCGGCCGACCGTCTGCTCGATGCCGCGTGTGCGCTCGCGCTGGCGCTCGGCGTCGTAGCCGCCGAACTCGCCCGCGATGTTGATGATGCCGCCCGCGCTGACGACGAAGTCGGCCGCGTAGGCGATGCCGCGGGCCGCGAGCGCGTCGCCGTCGGCGATGGTGCCGAGCTGGTTGTTGGCCGCGCCGGCGATGGCGCGGCAGCGCAGCCGCGGGATCGTGTCGGGCGTGAACACGGCACCGAGCGCGCACGGCGAGAGCACGTCGCACTCGGTGAAGACGATCTCGTCGACGTCCGCCACGGTGATGCCCAGCTCGGCCGCCAGCGCGGCCGGGCCCTCCGGTCGCAGGTCGGCCGCCGTCACCCGGGCGCCGGCCTCGACCAGCAGGCGGACGACGTTCGCGCCGACGTGGCCGGTGCCCTGCACGGCGATGTGCCGGCCGGCCGGCGAGGGATCGCCGTGCACCTCGTTCAGCACCGCGCGGATGCCCGCCACGACGCCGACCGCGGTGGTGGGCGACGGGTCGCCCGAGCCTCCGTCGGCGACGCTGACGCCGGTCACCCACGGCGTCTCGAGCGCGATCCAGTTCATGTCCTGCTCCGTCGCGCCCACGTCCTCGGCGGCGATGTAGCGGCCGCCCAGCTCGTCGATGGCGCGGCCCAGGGCGCGCAGCGTCGCCTCGTTGCGGGGCCGGGCCGGATCGAGCATCACGACGACCTTGCCGCCGCCCTGGTCGAGCCCGGCCGCGGCGGCCTTCAGCGTCATCGCCTCGCTCAGCCGCAGCGCGTCGCGGAGGGCGTCCTCCTCGGAGTCGTAGTGCCAGAACCGCACCCCGCCGAGCGCCGGCCCGAGCGCCGTGGAGTGGATGGCGATGATGGCGCGCAGCCCGGTGCGAGCGTCGGCGACGAGGACGACCTGCTCGTGGCCGGCGGCGGCCATCGCGTCGAGGACGGACATGTCCCCAGTGTAGTCAGGGGCCGAACGTGCCGATCCCCGAGCGAACCGAAACGCGAGTCCGATGGTACCGTCTGGTACGTGGCCTCCCCCATCCGTCGCCCGCCGCAACCCGACCCGGACCGGCTCGGCGAGATCGTCGCCCGCGCCCTCCGCGGCGGTCGCTCCGCCGGCGAGCTGTACGACGCCTTCCTGCAGACCCTCCGCGACGCGTTCGCCGAGGATGCGCAGCTGGCCCTCTACACCCAGGACGGCGAGCAGCTGCGCCTGCAGGCGCAGCACGGGCACGACACCGTCGTGCACACGCTGGCGCTCGACGCGCACCTGGCCGACCCGGCCAGCTCGATCGTCCTTCACGCTCGGCGACCGGCGCGCGCTGATCGGCGTCGGCCGGCCGCTCACCGGCCCCGAGCGGGACGAGCTCGCCGCCGCCGTGACCGCGCTGCGGGAGGCGATCGAGACCCTCGGCACGCGCGCCCGCTCCGAGAGCGCGACCACGCGCCTCTCGCGCGCGTTCGTGCGCATCGCGGCGCAGAACGACGGCGACGGGCTGCTCGAGCTGGCCTGCCGCACCGTCGGCGACCTGCTCGAGCTGGAGGCCGTCCAGTGCCTGATCGGACCGCTCGAGAGCCCGGAGCCGGGGCCGCTGTGGCGCCGCTCCGCCTCGTCGCCGGTGTCCGTCGACGTCGCCAAGGCCCGCACCGCCACGCTCGCGCTCGGCGGCGAGCCGGGCCGCGTCGGCGAGTACGTGATCGTGCCGTTGCGCGCCGGCCGCCAGTGGCTGGGCGTGCTCGCCGGCATCGCCCAGGAGTCGCGCATCGTGCCGGCCGGCGCCTTCGAGGAGGCCGAGCTGGTCGCATCGCATGCGGCCACCGCCCACGCCAACCTGGTGCGCTACCAGACGGTCGTCGCGGCGTCGCTCACCGACGCGCTGACCGGCCTCCCGAACCACCGGCGCTTCCACGAGGACGGCGCGGCGCTCATCGACGCCAGCCGCGCGGGTGAGACCGGCTTCTCGCTCGTGATCGCCGACCTCGACGACTTCAAGGACCTCAACGACCGCCGTGGTCACGTGGCCGGTGACGACGCGCTGCGCCTGGTCGCGACGCTGTTCGACCGCGGCGTGCGCCCGGACGACCGCGCCTACCGCGTCGGCGGCGAGGAGTTCGCGCTGCTGCTGCCGGCCACGCCGAAGTCGAACGCGCGCACCGTCTGCCGGCGCCTGCAGCGCGCGCTGGCGGCGAACGACCTGGACGGCTGGAAGCTGACGTGCTCGCTCGGCATCGCGCAGTTCCCCGACGACGGCGAGACGATCCGCGACCTGCTGGCTGCGGCCGACGCCGCGCTGTACGAGGCCAAGCGGCTCGGCAAGGACCGCATCACGCTGGCCGACGAGGCGCTGTCGGCCCGGCGCACGCAGGGCGAGTCGATGGCCGCCCGCGGCCGCCGCTCGTTCGAGCAGATGCGCCACCTGCAGGCGCTGGCGGCCACGCTCAGCGGCTCGCGCACCATGGAGGCGGTCGGCTCGGCGGTGCTGGACGAGCTGTCGCTGGCCCTGCCGCACGACGCCAGCGCCCTCTACGTCGTCGACGACGGCGCGATGGTGCTGCGGGCCCAGCGCGGGCCGGTCGCCACCGGTGCCGATGCCCTGCGCAGCTACGCCGAGCGGGCGTCGGGCGACCGGCGCGCGTTCCTGGTCGACGATGCGACCGCCGACCACCCGGCGCTGGCCGCAGTGCCGCTGCACGGCATCGTCGCCGCGCCGCTGGTGGCCGAGGACCGGGCCATCGGCGCGATCGTGGTGGCGTCCGACCTGCGTTCCCGCTACGACCGCGACGACCAGCGGCTGCTCGAGGTGATCGCCACCGTGGCGGGCCTGGCGTACGCCAGCCTCCGCCTGCTCGACGCTATCCCTGACGCGGTCTGATCGGCGGCGCGAGCACGCGCACCAGCGAGTCGTACAGGTCGTCGTCGTCGGGTGACGGCGGCGTCCGCCGCACCCGTCATCGGCAGCGGCGGCAGCTTCGGCAGCATCCGCAGCGCGCTCTCGTGGAACAGCAGCGGCGCACCCTCGCGGCGCTCGCAGTGCACCACCTCGCCGAACAGCACCTCGTGGTCGCCGGCCACCATGACGCTGTAGGTCTCGCACACCAGCAGCGACAGCCAGCCGTCGAGGATCGGCACCCCGTCGGCGTCGAGGTAGTGCGGCACCGTCTCGAACCGCTTCGCGTCGCGCCCGACGAACGCCCGCGCGTGGTCGACCTGGTCGTGCGCGAGGATGTGGATCGCGAACCGGCCCGACCGCTTCGCCGCCTCGGCGGTGCGCGCGTGGCGCTGGCAGCAGACGAGCACGATCGGCGGGTCGAGCGAGACGCTGGTGAACGAGTTCGCCGCCATGCCCACCAGGTTGCCCTCGAACTGCGACGTGACGATGGTGACGCCCGTCGGGTAGGAGGCCATCACCGCGCGCAGGACGCCGCCGTCGATGGCGGGGCGCTCGTGTCCGTGGCCGCTCACGTCTGCATCCTACTGCCGCTCGGCCTGGCCCGGCGACCGACCGACGGGCCTCCGGAGCATTGCCCGGGAGGCCCATCGGTCGTTCGGCGGGACCTAGGCGTCGGCCTCGCTCAGCAGGCGCTGCGCGAACTCGCGCTTCTCGTCGGGCGAGAGCTTCTTCGTCTCGTTCGTGATCGCGCGCCAGTTGACGACCTGGTTCCAGTAGTCGAGCGAGTCCATGCCGAGCAGCGCGGTCTTGCCGACGAACTGCCGCAGCACCTCGTTGGTCGGGCCCATCACCCAGCCGGCCTTGCCGTCGCGCAGGTAGCGCTCGAGCTGCAGGGGCTCCTTCTTGAAGCCGGAGCCGCCGGTGCAGTGCAGCATCTTGTCGACCACGTACGCGACGTTCTTCGCGGCCGCGAACTTGAGCTGCCACAGCCACGGCAGGAAGTCGCCGCGGGCGTACTCGCCCGACTCGAGCGGCCGCTGGCCGCCGTCGGTGACCTCGTCCATCGCGCGGGCGATGGAGTAGTTCATGCAGCGCACGGCGTTGGTGTCGATGATCGCCTCGCCGACCGCGTCCTGGATGGTCGGGTAGTCGCAGACCCGCAGGCCGACGTCCTTGTGCGTGCGGCGCGTCGTGTGCCGGATGGCGATGTCGATGGTGCCGAGCGAGATGCCGTTCCAGCAGCCGGACGAGCCGACCAGGAAGAACGGGTCGACGGCCTCGTCGTTCGACCAGGCGCCGTCGCCGACCTTGCCGACGAGGTGGTTGTCGGGCATGAACTTGTTGTCGATCAGCAGCGAGCCGGACTGGTTGCCGCGCAGGCCGAGCGCGTCCCACTCGCCCGGCTTGGCCTCGGCGTCCTCGGCGTTGCAGACCCACACCGACAGGTCGGAGTACTCCTTGAAGTCGGGCGACGTGGTCTGGAAGACGTAGAAGTCGGCGAACCCGCCGGACGTCGTCCAGGACGCCTTCTTGGTGACCATGTAGCCGCCGTCGGTGCGCGTCGCGCCCGATGCCATCGGGTACCAGAAGTGCGATCCGGTCTCCGGGTCGGAGTACGACAGCGTGCCGATGCGGCGCTCCGGCACGACCTTCTTCAGGTACGTCTCGACCTGGTACTCGTTGGCGACCAGCCGCAGGGCCTCCACCGCGCTGATGTGCATCACGTAGCACATGGCGCAGGAGGGATCACCGTAGCGGGCGATCGTCTCGACCGTCGCCGCGAACATGACGTGCCCCTGGGCCGAGCCCGCCCCACTCCTTCGGCAGCAGCAGCCCGAGGAACGGCCCGAGCGACTCCAGCGCCTTGCGCGGGAACGTCGACGTGCGGTCGTTCGAGTCGGCATGGGGCCGGATGTCGCGCTCGCAGATCTCGATCAGCTGCTGGCGCAGCTCCTTCTGCTCCTCGGTGAGGAAGAACACCGGATCGAAGAGCGGGTCGAGCCCCGACTTCGCCTCGTCTGCAACCTGTGCCATTCGCACTCCTTCGCCTTCGTCGGGTCGCCGCCGTGATTCTGTCACGGTCGCGGCAGTAAAATCGCCGTGAGTTGCTCGCGGATCTCGCGGAACGGCTCGCAGCCGGACTCGTCGACCGTCCAGCCGTCCGCCTCGGTGGCCGTTCCGCACACACGATCGCCGACCCGCGACTGGGCGATCACGGCCAGCGCGTCGCGGTCGGGAGTCGGCCGGGCCGTGCCGAGCGCATCGGCCAGCGGCCCGAGGTCGTTGCGGTGTGCAACGCACACGTACGCGTCGGCGTCGTGCACCTTGCCGGTCTCGACCAGATCGTCCAGCCCGGCCCGCAGCAGGGCGGAGGTCGTGCCGTCCAGCGCCTGCACCACCCAGCCTCCCTCGGCGTGCAGGAAGACCGTCGGTTCCAGGCCGTGACCGGTCGCCGGCCCCGCCTGAGCGAGGACGCGCTCCACCAGTGGATGTAGCTGGTTGCGCTCGAGCATGACCCTACGTGCGATCCGATCGTAACCAGACCGCGCCGATCGGCATATGTGCGAACCATCCACCCCCGGCGCCGCTGGCAGCGCGGAATGGCCGTTGCCGATGGACGGCACCTCCCTTACCCTCGCGTATCCGGGGAGGCGATTACGCCCTCCGGGATGCTGCTGGAACAAGGAGGCTGGGCGATGACCGATCTCGAGCGTTTCGTCGAAGCGGAGGGTCGCGACGAGGCCGTGCGACGCGTCCGCGAGGAGATCGACGCCAAGGGCATCGAGTACATCTACTTCCAGTTCGTCTCGGTGACCGGCCGGATCATGGGCAAGGGCGTCCCGGCGAAGCACTGGGAATCGACCGCTCGCAAGGGCTTCCAGCTCGTGTACGGCGCCATGGCGAACCTGTTCGTCGACCGGCACGGCGACTACATCGGCTACGGCCCCGAGGCCATGGAGCTGGTCGGCATCCCGGAGCCCGACACCTTCATGCAGCTGCCCTGGGACCCGCGCGTCGCGCGCGTCTGGTGCATCTGCTTCCGCAACCGCGAGGAGCGCGCGGATCCGGGCGCGTTCCTGACCGCCGACTGTCGCGGCAACCTGCAGCGCATCGCGGCGGAGTTCGAGACGCGCACCGGCCTGCACCTGCGCGCCGGCACCGAGCCCGAGATGATGTGGCTGAAGATGAACGACGACGGCACGCCGGCCGTCGAGGGCGTCTCCAAGCCCTACTGCTACCACATCGACCAGTTCTCCGAGTTCCAGCCGATCATCCACAAGGTCATGGAGTACGCCGGCGGGCTCGGCCTCGACATGATCCAGGGCGACCACGAGGACGCCCCCGGCCAGATCGAGCTGAACTTCCAGTTCGCCCGGGCCGAGACGACGGCCGACAACCTCTCGACGTTCCGCCAGGTCTGCCGCCAGGTCGGCCGCGAGTTCAACGTCTTCCCGTGCTTCATGCCGAAGCCGTTCATGGGCGTCTCGGCGAACGGCTGCCACCACAACATCTCGCTGTGGCGCGGCGACGAGAACACGTTCATGCCCGAGGGCGAGGACCAGCAGAAGCCGTCGCAGATCGGCCTCTGGGCGATCGGCGGCATCATCAAGCACCTCGGTGCGCTGACGGCCATCACGGCGCCGACGGTCAACTCCTACCGCCGCCTGTGGGACACGGGCTTCTGGGCGCCGGTGTTCGCCGACTGGGGCTTCCAGAACCGCACCACGGCGCTGCGCGTGTCGGCGCCGGGCCGGTTCGAGTACCGCTCGGTCGACTCGGCCGTGAACCCCTACCTGTCCCTCGCCGCGCTGATCATGGCGATGGACGACGGCATCACGAACCAGATCGACCCGGGCGTTCCCGAGGAGCGCAACATCTACGAGGCGATGCAGGGCGGCAAGGAGGTGCGGCGCATCCCGATGACCTTCGGCGACGCGCTCGACGCCCTCGACGCCGACCCGCTGATCCAGTCGGCGATGCCGGGCGAGATGTTCAAGGTCTTCCGCCACTACAAGCGCGACGAGTGGGAACGGTACTGCGCGACGGTCTCCGACTGGGACCGCGAGGAGTACCTGGACATCCTCCCGTAGCCCGCGCCCACGCCACCGAACGGAGACACGACATGTGCGGAATCGCGGGGATCATCTACCGCTCCGGTACGCATGACATCGGCAAGGACATGATCGCGATGCTCCAGTCGATGAAGCACCGCGGTCCTGACTCGACCGGCTACGCCCTCTACGGGCAGGCCGCGCAGGACCGCGTGGTGATGCGCTACAAGCTCGCCGACGCCAACGACCCCCGGGACTTCGAGTTCCAGGCCCGGCTGAAGAAGCACCGCGACGAGGTCGAGTCGCGCATCAAGCGCGCCGGCGGCGAGATCGAGTCGGTCGAGGCCGAGACCGAGTACGCGTTCCGGACGGTCGTCAAGTACACCGGCGACCTGAAGACGCTGGTCGACTTCATCGAGGACGTGCCGAGCGCCGAGGTGCTGTCGATCGGCAACTCGCTCGAGATCATCAAGGACCTGGGCGACGCCGAGGCCGTCGGCGAGCAGTACTCGCTCGGCGCCTTCACCGGCACGCACGCCATCGGCCACGTGCGGATGGCGACCGAGTCCGACGTCGACATCTCGGGCGCGCACCCCTACTGGGCGTACCCGTTCTCCGACGTCGCCGTCGTGCACAACGGCCAGCTGACGAACTACTTCTACTGGCGGCGCCGGCTGGAGCGCAACGGCCGCCGGTTCCAGTCCGAGTGCGACTCCGAGATCATCGCGGTCTACCTGGCCGAGAAGATGAGCGAGGGCATGACGCTCGAGGCCGCCATGCGGCAGAGCCTCGAGGAGCTGGACGGCGTCTTCACGTACATCTGCGTGACCCGGGACGCCCTCGGCGTCTGCAAGGACGAGCTGGCCGCGAAGCCGCTCGTGCTGTTCGAGTCCGATGACCTGGTCGCGCTCGCGTCGGAGGAGATCGCCATCCGCGCGATCATCGACCACGAGATCGACACGTACGACCCGTACGAGGCGGAGGTGCTGGTGTGGAATCTCTAGTCGGTGAACGCGGTATCTCCTACGACGCCCGCGGTCTCGCGGAGCCGAACGCCGAGGCGCCCAAGATCTCCGAGATCTCGGGCACCACGGCCGTGTTCGACGCCAAGGAGCTGTCGACGCGCAAGATCAACCTCGAGCTGCGCTGGCTGATCTACGAGCAGGGCATCCGCGACGTCACGGTCAAGAACCCGGGCTCGCGGCACTCCCTCGGCGTGGGCATCCTGCAGCGCTGCAAGATCACCTTCGAGGGCAGCCTCGGCTACTTCGGCTGCGGCCTCATCGACGGTCCCGAGATCCTCATCAAGGGCCGCGTCGGCTGGTCGTCGTGCGAGAACATGATGAGCGGCGTCGTGATCGTGAACGGCAACGGCGGCTCGCTCACCGGCGCCGCCATGCGCGGCGGCGACCTGGTCGTCAGGGGCCGCGTCGGCGCCCGCACGGGCATCGACCAGAAGGGCGGCACGATCATCGTCGGCGGCTCGGTCGGCTCCAACACCGGCTTCATGATGCAGCGCGGCCGCATGATCATCTGCGGCGACGCGGGCCCCGGGCCTCGGCGACTCGATGTACGACGGCACGATCTACGTCGCCGGCAAGGTCAAGTCGCTCGGCGTCGACTGCGTGCCGGGCGAGTGGACCGACGCCGACACCGAGCTGATCGACCGCAAGTTCGGCCTCTACGACATGGGCACGCCGCCCGAGTTCCAGAAGTTCGTCTGCGGCAAGGTGCTCTACAACTACGACAACCTCGAGCCGTCCGAGCGGCGGATCGTCCTCTAGGAGGTAGCGGATGCCTCGTATCAGCACCGCCCGACCCGACGAGACGGCGCCCGGCGAGAACACGATTCTCGGCCGGTCCCGCATCTTCACGCCCGAGGTCATCAACGACATCCACATGAAGGCCGAGCTCGGCCGCTACCGGATGCGCGGGTTCTCGGTCTTCAAGAAGATCCCGCACTGGGACGAGCTCGTCTTCCTGCCCGGCACCCTCACGCGCTTCGTGATCGAGGGCTACCGCGAGAAGTGCGAGACCAAGACCGTGCTCGGCGCGCGCTTCGCCAAGAAGCCGCTCGAGCTCGACATCCCGGTCTACATCACCGGCATGTCGTTCGGCGCGCTGTCGCTGGAGGCCAAGATGGCGCTCGCCAAGGGCGCCTCGATGGCCGGCTCCGCGACGTGCTCCGGCGAGGGCGGCATGATCCCGCCCGAGCGCGACTACTCCACCAAGTGGTACTACCAGTGCATCCAGTCGCGGTACGGGTTCAACCCGCACCACCTGATGCTCGCCGACGCGGTCGAGTTCTTCATCGGCCAGGGCTGCAAGGTCGGCCTCGGCGGCCACCTGATGGGCCAGAAGGTGACCGAGCAGGTGGCCGAGATGCGCTCCCTGCCGGCCGGCATCGACCAGCGGTCGCCGGCGCGCCATCCCGACTGGCTCGGCCCCGACGACCTGTCGCTGAAGATCCAGGAGATCCGCGAGGCGACCGACTACCAGGTGCCGATCCAGCTCAAGCTGGGTGCCTCGCGCGTCTACGACGACGTGCGCATGGCGGCCAAGTGCGGCCCCGACATCATCTACCTGGACGGCGCCGAGGGCGGCACGGGCGCCGGCCCGCACATCGCCACCGAGGAGACCGGCATCCCGCTGATGGCGGCCATCCCCGAGGCCCGGCGGGCGCTCGAGGACGTCGGCCTGGCCGACGAGATCGACCTCGTCGTGGCCGGCGGCATCCGCAACGGCGGCGACGTGGCCAAGGCCATCGCGCTCGGCGCCAAGGCGGTCGCCATCGGGCACTCGTCGCTGATGGCGCTGAACTGCAACAAGGAGATCCCGGGCGTCACCGACTACATGGGCTCCGTGGGCGTCCCGGCCGGCCAGTGCTACCACTGCCACACCGGTCGCTGCCCGGTCGGCATCACCACGCAGGATCCCGAGCTCCGCAAGCGCCTCGTCGTCGAGGAGGCCGCAGAGCGCGTCTACAACTTCCTGCACACGCTCACGCTCGAGGTGCAGATGCTGGCCCGCGCGTGCGGCAAGACCAACATCCACTCGCTCGAGCCCGAGGACCTCGCGGCCCTCACGGTCGAGGCGTCCGCGATGGCGAAGGTGCCGCTCGCCGGCACCAACTACATCCCCGGCGTGACCGAGGAGCGGGCGCTCGCGCGCATCGAGAACATGATCCAGCAGCACCTCGTCGACCCTGCGGCGCAGTCGCTGCCGCACGCGGCCGACTGACCGGGAGACGACGATGGCTGAAGCATTCCACCACATCGACTCGGAGCCCGACAAGACCACCGGCATCGACGCCGAGTACCTGTCGGGCCAGCGGTACGCCTACCAGGAGGATCGCTCCCTCTCGCAGGACGTCGACCTGATGGCCGGCACGCCCGGCGGCGACATCAACTGGCTCGAGGACGTCGAGATGCTGACCGAGGACGGCATCCCCGCGGTGTTCGACCGGTACACGAACGCGTTCCTGAAGATCTACTTCCCGCTGCCCGACGACGCGGCCGAGCGCAACGAGATCGCGCGCAAGGTGCTGCTGCTGCACCTGCAGTCCGGCAACTCGTACGGCATCCAGCTGAAGCCCATCCACACGAAGTTCCCCCAGCCGCAGCTGGGGTCGTGGACGGAGGGCTCGGCGACGGTCGGCACCGACTGGAAGCCGCCCGTGCTCGAGGGCTGGACGCCGAGCCTGCACTGATCGGCGGAGGGGCGGCCTTCGGGTCGCCCCTCTCGCTCAGTACGGTGGGGCGGGGTCGTACTCGATCCAGTCGCGGACCTGGCGCGAGAACTCGGGGCTGCGCAGCTCGCCGAGCAGCCACAGGCTCATGTCGATGCCGGCCGAGACGCCGGCCGCCGTGACGACCTTGCCGTCGTGCACCCAGCGCGCGCCGGCCAGCACCTCGCCGGTGTCGCCGCGCGCGCCCAGGCTCTCGATCTCCGTGTGGTAGGTGGTGACGCGCTTGCCGGCGGTGACGCCGGCGGCGGCGAGCAGGAACGAGCCGGTGCAGACGCTGGTCGTCCACTGCGTCGTGCGGTCGACCTCCGTGATCCACGGCACGACGCCGGGCCGGGGGTGCGGGTGCCCTGGCCGCCGGGCACGACGATCACGTCGGGCCGGCCGGCATCGGCGAGGGTGCGGTCGGCCAGCACGCGCAGGCCGTTGGCGCAGCGGATCGGGTCGAGGTGCTCGGCCACGGTGTAGACGTCGAAGGTCGGATCCTCGCCCTGGGCGACGCGGAAGACCTCCCACGGGCCGGCGAAGTCGAGCTCCTCGACGTCCTCGAAGAGCAGGATGGCAATGGTCGTCATCGGGCGCCCATGCTAGCCGAGGCCCGGGCGGCGACGGCGAGCAGGGGCTTCGCGACCTCGGCCATGCGCGGGCCGGCGAGCCGGGCGGCCGGGCCCTGCAGCCCGACGATCGCGACCAGGCCGCGGGCGTCGAAGATCGGTGCGGCGAGGGCGTTCAGGTCCGACTCGCGCTCGCCGGCGGCGACCGCGTAGCCGTTGCGGCGCACGGTCTCCAGCTCGGCCGCGAGCTGCTCCGGGTCGGTGATGGTGGCGGGCGTGAGGCGGGGGAGGGGCAGCTCGAGCGTGGTCATGCCGAGCGGGCCGTACGCGAGCATCACCTTGCCGACGGCGGTGCAGTGCGGGATCGAGGGGCGGCCGACGCGGGCGACCGAGATGACGCTGGCGCTGCCGGGGACGAAGTCGGCGGTGATCGCGTCGTGCTCGGAGGGCAGCGAGAGCGTGGCCGTCTCGCCGGTCTCGTCCACCAGCTCCTCCAGCAGCGGCCGGGCGATCTGCCGCACGTCGAGGCGCGCGAGGACGCCCTGGGCCAGCTGGATCACGCGCGGGCCGAGGCGGTACCGGCCGGTCGACGCGACGTGCTCCGCGTAGCCGGCGGCGGTCAGCGTGGCGAGCAGGCGCGAGACGGTCGAGGCGTTGATGCCGGTGGCGCGCGCCAGCTCGTTCGTGCCCAGGTCGCGGCCGGCGGCGCCGAGCTCGTCCAGCACGGCGGTCGCCCGGGTGACGGCCGCGAGGTGTCGGGTAGCGGGGCTTCCGGTGCGTGGCAAGATTGACGACCTCCAGGCCCAGGACTACCCTGGTAGTGGCCATTCTGACACGTCATTGCCGCAGCGGCAATACGTAGGAGCTCCGCCCTTGGGCATCGACGTGCACCACCTCACGCCCGCCGCCGACCAGCGCTTCCTCCAGGAAGTGATTCGCACGGTCTCGTCGACGCTCGATCTCGACCGGGTGCTGCAGGCGATCGTCGACCTGCTCACCGAGGCGACGCAGTGCCACGCCTGTTACGTGTTCCTCGCCGACGACCGCGGCCAGATGGTGCTGTCGGCGTGCTCCGAGCCCTACGCGGCCCACGTCGGCGTGATCGCCATGGCGCCGGGCGAGGGCCTCGCCGGCTGGGTCGCCGCGCACCGCGAGCCGGTGTTCATCACGCAGGACGCGGCGTCCGATCCGCGCATGCGGGTGTTCGAGGAGTTCGAGGAGGAGAAGTACCAGTCGGTGGTGTCGGTGCCGCTGCTGGCCAAGGACGCGAGCGTGCTCGGCGTCGTCGCCCTGCATGCCGAGGCGCCGCACGACTACTCCCAGCGCGACGCCGAGTTCCTGCTCACCAGCGCCTCGCTGGTCGCCGGCGCGATCGAGAACGCGCAGCTGCACCGCGAGACCGAGCGCCGCGTCGCGACGCTCGAGGGCCTGTTCGCGCTGGCCGGCGCCATCTCCGAGGCCGAGACGCTCGAGGAGCTGCTGCCCGCCGTGACCCTGCGCGTCGTGCCGCTGCTCGGCGTCACGGGGTGCGAGATCTACCTGCTCGAGGCCGACGGCGAGCGGCTCCGGCTGCGCGCCGCGTCGCCCGGCTCGACCGCGCCGCGCGTGATCGGCCTGCGCGACGTCGGCATCGCGCTGGCGGTCTCGCGCACCACGGGACGCGACGAGCGCGACGCGTCGCTGTCCGACACGGTCGTCTCCGGCGACGGCTCCGACGCGCCGGTGCTGCACGCGCCGCTGGTGGTGTCGGGCGAGCTGCTCGGGCTGATGGTCGTGCGCGGCCGCGAGGGCCACCGGTTCCGCACCGAGCAGCGCGACCTGGCGACCACCGTCGTCTCGCAGACCGCGGTCGCCGTGAAGAAGATCCAGCTGCTCGAGCGGCTGTCGGAGCGCAACCTGACGAAGGACTTCTTCGACGACCTCGCCGGCGGCGCCGAGCCGGCCGTGGTCGAGGGTCGCGCGCGCCGGCTGCGCTGCGACCTGTCGCAGCCGCGGGTGGTGCTGTGGGCCGGCGCGCCGGGCGCCGACGCGATCGACTGGGCGGGTGCGCTGGAGGCGTCGCTGGCGGCGACCTTCCGCGGCGCGCTGATCGAGCGCAGCGACACGCACGTGCGCGCGCTGCTGCCGGCGGGGCCGGCGGGCGACGTCCCCGAGCGCGTGCGCCAGGTGCAGCGCGACGCCGCGCCGTGCGCCGTGATCGGCCTCTCGTCGGTGTGCTGCGGCGTCGCGGCGTTCGCGACCGGGTTCAGCGAGGCCCTGCAGGCGGTGCGCGGCGCCGCCGTCGTCCGCCCGACGCCGGGCGTGGTCGCCTACGAGGAGCTGGGGCCGTACAAGTACCTGCTGCGCCTGGCCCCGGAGCCCGGCCAGCGCGACCACCACCGCGACGCGCTCCGTCCGCTGCTGGAGTACGACGCGCAGCACCGCTCGCAGCTGTTCCGCACGCTCGAGGAGTACCTCCGCCAGCGCGGCCGGGTCGCGTCGACGGCGGCGGCCCTCTACGTCCATCCGAACACCCTGCGCCAGCGCCTGGCGAGGATCGAGACGATCACGGGCCTCGACCTGGAGACCGAGGACTCCCTGACGGTCGAGATGGCGATGAAGCTCCTGAAACTGGAAGCCGCCGGCTCGTAACGACCGGGCACGGTCTCGTGCCGTCTCCGGTGCCAAACCGCGAAGGCCGCGTCGCGCGATCCGGCGCCTTCCGTGCGAGAAACGTTCTGGGGTCAGACCCCAGAACCGGCGGTTCTGGGGTCTGACCCCGGTGCCGGAACCCGCGCTAAGGCGCGCGGAAGGGACTCAGCTCCAGGGGTACGGGCTGTTCGAGACCGGGTGCAGGTCGCCGGTGGCGAAGCGCTCGAAGCGGAACGGGTAGAGCAGCGAGGAGTGGTCGCCGCAGACGACCTTCGCGACCTCGCGGCCGACGCCGATCATCTTGTAGCCGTGGTTGGAGTCGGCGATGACGTAGACGTTCGGGCGCATGTAGTCGAACACCGGGAAGTTGTCCGCCGTGAACGCACCGGCACCGCCCGAGCGGGCGTCCTTGTACAGCGGCCGGCAGCCCTTGAACCGCTCCATGCAGTGCGACAGCGCGGCGCACCACATGTCCGGGAACGTCGGATCGACGCTCGCGGTCGGGTACGGGTCGACGTCGAAGTCGGGGCCGACCGTCAGCGGCGCGGCGCCGCCCTGCACGCCGTGGCGGTCGCGCTTGTAGTAGATGCCCCACAGCTCGTCGGTGATCAGCTTGCCGTTGTCGTCGTGCAGCGGCGCGTCGGTGTCGACGTGGATCACGGGCGGCGCGGAGCCGTCGCGGCGGTCGAACATCTTCGGGTCGACCGCGATCTCGCCCTCCTGCAGGTACCAGTACGTCCACATGTCCTGGCCCTTGTGGACGTCGCCGGCCGGCGTGCGGATGTCGATGGCGGACGGCAGCCCGAGCATCTCCCAGATCTGCGGCACCCACGGGCCGACGCCGACGATGACCTGCTCGACCTCGATCGCGCCCTGGTCGGTCAGCACCTTCGTGACCGCGCCCGAGCCGTCGCTGTCGAAGCCCGTCACGGTGACGCCGTCGACGATGCGGACGCCCTCGGCCTTCGCCTTGTCGGCGATGCCGTGCATCGAGTCGATGTTGAACGCGAAGCCACCGCGGTGCTCGTGCAGGACGACGGTGATGCCCTGCGCGCGCCAGTCGGGGAAGATCTCGCGCATGTAGGCGCTGCAGTCGGCCTCGCCGGTCACCAGCGTGTGCTCGTAGCCGATGCGCTCCTGGCGGCCGGCGACCTCGGTGAGGTCGGACTCCTGGCCCTTCGGCCCGAGCGCCATGTAGCCGACCGAGTTGTAGTGGTACGCCGCCGGGTCGGACTCCCAGACCTCGACGTTCGCCGCCATCAGCTCGGACATCGCCGGCTGGAAGTAGTTGTTGCGCACGACGCCGCACGCGATGCCGGACGCACCGGCCGCGATGCCCGTCTTGTCGACGATCAGGATGTCCTCGCCCGAGCCCTCGCCCCGCGCCTTCAGCTCCTTGGCGAGGTGGTAGGCGGTCGACAGGCCGTGGACGCCAGCCCCGATCACGACGAAGCGGACGCTCTTCGGCAGTTCCATGCGGACGACTCCTTTATTTCCTTAGCGGCAATAGCGTTGCCGGTCGGTTCCGGCACATGGTACGCCGAGTCCCGGACCGGGTCAACCGGTCGTGGGCGACCGCATGATCTCGAGCAGCGCGCCGACCGTCGGCGGCAGCGCCTCGCCGCGCCGGGTGGCCAGGATGAAGCGGTAGTCGAGCCCCGGCGCGTCGAGGGCGAGCTCGACCAGCAGCCCCTCTGCCAGCTCGCGCTCGACCGCGATGTTGGGGACGACGGTGACGCCCAGCCCGGCCTCGGCGCAGCGCTTCACGGCCTCCAGCGACGACGCCACCAGCCGCGCGCGCGGGGCGACCCCGGCCGCGGTCAGCATCTGCTCCACCTCGCGCCGGTTGACGGTGCCCGCGTCGCGCACCACCAGCGTCTCGCGCGCCAGGTCGCGCCAGGCGATGCGCGGCCGGCCGACGAGCCGGTGCGTGGGCGCGGCGACGAGCACGAGGCGGCCCGGCGCGTAGTCGTGCATCTCGAGGTCGCGCGCCTCGGTGCGGTCGGTCAGCAGCGCGGCGTCGACCTCGCCCGAGCGCAGCGCCTCGACCACGCGCGCCTCGTCGCCGACCACGAACTCGACCGTCAGCCCGGGCAGGCGGTCGCGCAGCTGCGAGACGGCGGGCGGCAGGACGTGCGTGGCCAGCGCCTCGCCGGCGGCGATGGAGAGGTGGCGGCGCGCGTCGCGGTCGGCGCGGGCGACGGCCTCGCCCGCCTCCTCCACGGCGCGCAGCAGCCGCGCGGCGTGCGGGGCCAGCGCCGTGCCCGCCGCGGTCGGCCGCAACGGCCCCGCGCGTCGCACGAACAGGTCGGTGCCGATGTCGCGCTCGAGCGAGCGGATCAGCCCGGAGATGGTCGGCTGGCGCACGCCGAGCCGCTCGGCCGCGCGCGAGACGCCGCCGTGCTCGAGCACCGCCAGGAACGCCACGAGCCGACGCGTCGGAATGATCGTTCCTTCGGGTTCCATAGGTACCTGCCTATGCTAACGGGGTATCCGGCGTTGTAGGGTGTACCGGTGCCCCAGCGCCACCTCATCGTGCTCTGTGCGATCGCGTCGCAGATCGCGATCTCGCTGGTGCAGTTCGGGCTGCCGGCGCTGACCCTGGCGCTGCGCAACGACCGCGGCGTCAGCACGGTCGAGTTCGCCTTCCTGTTCGGCGCCACGGGCGTCGGGCCGGCCGTCGCGCTGATCGCCGCGGGCCGCCTCTGCGACCGTCTCGGGGCCCGCCCGGTGCTGATCGGCGGCTCGCTGATCGGCGCCGCGGGACTGACGGCCGCGGGCTTCGCGCCGACCATCCCGCTGATGTTCGCCGCCCTGCTGGTCTCGGGCATCGGCGCCGCGGCGGTGCCGGTCGCCGGCATGACCGCGATCCTGATCCACTTCCCGCCCGACCGCCGCGGGCGCATCCTCGGCCTGCGCCAGATGGCCGTGCCGGTCGGCGGCTTCGTCGCCGCCGGCCTGCTGCCGATCCTCTACCACTTCGGCGGCCTGGAGCTGGCCTTCTCGGTGCCGGCGGCCCTCGTGCTCGGCTTCGGCTTCCTGTTCGCCTACGCGGCCGGGCCCGGCCAGCGCCAGGCCGATCTGCCGGCCATGCGCGCGTCCTTTCCCGTGCCGCTGCGCTGGGTGATGCTGACCGGCGCGCTGTACGTGACGACGCTCGGCGGCGTGCTCACGTTCACCGTCAGCGCCGCGCACGACGCGGGCCTGTCGGAGACCGGCGCCGCGATCGTCTTCGCCGCGCTCAACCTCGGCGCCGCGGCCGCGCGCGTGGTGTGGGGCTTCGCCGCCGACCGGGCCGGCGGATCGCGCCGCGTCGCGTTGCTGTCCGCGCTCGGCCTGCTGGGTGCGGCGACCGTCATCCCCTTCCCGTTCGCGCTGCGCGCCGGCATCGTCCCCGCCGTGATCGCGGCGGTGCTGCTGGCCTTCGGCACGCTCGGGTTCAACGGCATCGTCTACGTGATCGCCGGCGAGGTGGCGGGCCGCTCGGCGGGCGTCGCGGTCGGCGCCGCGTCGACGGTCGTGTTCCTGATCGGCTCGATCACGCCGCCCGCGTTCGGGTTCATCGCGGAGAAGAGCGGGTTCGGCGTCATGTTCGCGTCGCTGGCGGTGTTCTGCCTGGCCGGTGCGCTGACGGCACGGCGGATCACGCACCGTGCGTATAGTCCGGCCTAGATGTCAAGACCCGAGAAAGGCAGCGAGGTCGAAGTCCTCGTGGACTCCCTCGCGTTCGGCGGTCGCGGCGTGGCTCGGCTCGACGACTTCGTGCTGTTCGTCGACCGCGCGCTGCCGGGCGACCGCGTGCGCGCGCGCGTCACCAAGGTGAAGCGGTCCTACGGCGAGGCGACCGACCGTCGAGACGCTCGCGCCCGGCCCCGACCGGGTCGTCGCGCCGTGCCCGCACTTCGGGGCGTGCGGCGGCTGCAAGTGGCAGGACCTCGACTACAGCGCGCAGCAGGTGTGGAAGGCGCAGCAGATCGCCGACGTGCTGAAGCGCATCGGCCACCAGGACGACTTCGTGCAGGACCCGATCGTCCCCGCGATCCGCACCTACGGCTACCGCAACAAGCTCGAGTTCTCGTTCGGCGAGACCGAGGAGGGCCCGTCGCTCGGGTTCCACCGGGCCGGTCGCTGGGACGAGATCATGCCCGTCACGGCCTGCCTGCTGATGAGCGAGGCCGGCAACGAGGCGCGCCGCGTCGTCGAGGCCTGGGCGCGTCGCACCGGCAGCGAGATCTGGGACCGCCGCGACAACTCCGGCTACCTGCGCCACCTCGTCGTGCGGCGCGTCCGACCGCACCGGCGAGCTGCTGCTGACCCTGGTGACGGCGCCGGGCGCGCTGCCGCAGTCCACCTGGCTCGTCGACGAGCTGGCCGAGCGCGTGCCGGGCTGCGTCGGCCTGCTGCACGCCACGACGAGCGGCGTCGCCGAGGTCACCCACGGGCTCGAGTCGAAGGTCGTGTTCGGCCGCGACTGGTACGAGGAGCGCCTGCTCGGCCTGCGGCTCAAGGTGTCGTCCGGCGCGTTCCTGCAGACCAACACCGACATGTGCGAGAAGCTCTACGAGATCGCCATCGAGGAGGCCCACCTGGGCGGCGACGAGATCGTCTGGGACCTGTACTCGGGCATCGGCTCGATCGCGCTCGCGATGGCCGGTGCGGCCGGCCACGTCTACGGGATCGAGGTCGTGCCCGAGGCCGTCGAGCGCGCCGTCGACAACGCCGAGCGCAACGGCGTCATGAACGCCGAGTTCGTCCAGGGCGACGTCGCCAAGGCCGTCCGTCCGCTGCTCGAGGCCGGCATGCCGAGCCCCGACGTGGTCGTGCTCGACCCGCCGCGCGCCGGCCTGACGCCGAAGGCCGTGCGCCGCGTGCTCGAGCTGGAGCCGCAGCGCATCGTCTACGTCTCGTGCAACCCGACCACGCTCGCCGGCAACGCCGAGCTGCTCGCCGAGGGCGGCTACCGCCTGGAGCGCGTGCGGCCCGTCGACATGTTCCCGCACACGCACCACGTCGAGTGCGTCGCGCGGTTCGAGGCCGTACCGGGCTAGAAGGCGTACGTCCAGACGCCCGCCGAGGTGGCGAGCGCCGCGCGCGAGTTCGACGTCGCGATCAGCGACTGCACGTTCGGCATTGCGCCCGTGGCGGGCGGCGGGATGTCGGTCCAGTTCGCGCCGGCGCTGGACGACGTGCGCGTGATCGGCGTCCGGGCGGCGGTCAGGCCCAGCACGTGGACGTTGTTCGCGCGGGTCGCGCTGGGCACGACCGACGTGACGCGCATCCCGGGCGGCGTCACGGTCGTCCACGTGCGGCCGCCGTCGTCGCTGCGCCCGAGCCGGCCCTCGTGGATCAGCCACACGCGGTTCTTCGTCACCCGGTCGGCCACCAGCGACCCCGTCGTGAGGACGGGCGGCGACGCGAGCTTCATCGCCGTCCGGTTCGCGCGCACGCGCCAGGTGCGACCCAGGTTGGTCGACGCCAGCAGGCGGAAGCGCTCGGTCCGTGCCAGGTTGGGGCGCTCGACGAGCGCCCACCACGTCGTGCCGTTGCGGGCGATGGTGCGCACGCGGCCGGTGATCTTCGGCCGCGTCCACGTGCGGCACCCGTTCGACGAGAGCGCGAGGCGGTTGGCACGCAGCACGCCGACGCGCTGGTTGACCGTCGCGACCACGAACGCCGTGCCGCGCGGCAGGCCCTCGCGGCCGCAGCGGTTGAAGGTGCGGGCGCCGTCGGTCGAGCGCGAGAGGATGTTCGGGTCGGTCGACGCCACGTAGATCGCGCCGGGCGACGCGACCAGGATGCTGGTGCCCGTGACCGGGCGGCGCGAGCGCCGCACCCAGGCGGAGCCGGCGTCGGCGCGCCAGATATCGCCGTTCTGGGCCAGCGCGAACAGGGAGTTGCCCTGCGAGGCGACGGCCGTGATCGGCGGGAACGCCGTCGGCCCGACGTGCAGCCAGGGCCCGGCGGCGTCCGCCGCCGGCGCGAGGACGAGGAGAGCGGCGATCGCAAGCCAGCGCATTGGCAAGAGCGTACACCGAAAGCGACCTGGAACACTCATCGGCGGGTCCGCAATCCGGCCGGGACGGCGGCGACGGTGGCGCACGCCAGGTAGTCGGTGCCGTGGCCGAACGGCCAGCGCCAGAACGACGTGCGCAGGATCGGCACGCCGAGCGCGACCAGGGCGGGCCGCGGGTTCGTCCCCTCCGGCCCCGACGCGGTCTGCAGCAGCGTCAGCGCGTCGTCGGCCGAGCGGCCGGCGACCGCCAGCACGTGGTCGAGCGTGAACGGCTGCGTGTGGCCTCCCCACCAGCCGACCGGGTCGTGGATGTGCACGACGACGCCGTCGGGCGCGCTCGCGTGCATGCGCGAGACGACGAGGCCCGTCAGCGCCGGCCCGTAGTTCGACAGCGCCAGCATGATGCGCTCGTCGGGCACGCCGGCGTCGCGCAGCCCCGGGTAGAGCAGCTGCGAGTAGAACAGGTCGCCGACCATGACGTCGTACGGGCCCTCGCCGAGCGGGCTCCAGTCGGCGGTCGGCAGCTGCGTCACGCGGCCCGCGGCGATGGCGGCGGAGATGCGGTCGGCGTGGCCGCCGCTGGCGTCGACCTCCAGCGCCTGGAGCTTCGCGCGCACGGTGCGCGGCTCGTGCGCGATGGCGCCGCGGCATGCCGCCGGGTCGAGGTCGAGCAGATCGACGCGTCCGGCACGCTCGGCGATGCGGGTGAGCGGCAGGTCGTCGCAGTTGCCGGCGCCGACGATGCCGACGATCGCGCCCGGCGCGATCAGCGGGTCGAGCAGCTCCCAGCAGGCGTCCTGCGCGGCCACCCAGAGGCTGCGCCGGTCGGGCCGCGCGGCGGCGTTGCGCCGTGAGTTCGCGGTGGTTGCCGGATGCGTGCGCAGCTCCCACGGCCGGTCCGGCGAGCTCGGCCGCAGGCGCCCGATGTTGGGCAGCACGAACGCCAGCGACAGCAGCGGCAGGGCGGGCACCGAGCGATCCAGCGCCTGCGCGACCACCACCGACGCCGAGAACGACAGCGCGCACAGCACCAGCGTCAGCCGCGGCCGCAGCCGCCAGTGCAGCGCGGCGCCGCAGAACAGGCCGAGGAACAGGAAGTCGGTGATGCCGAGGCCGGCCGCGCCGTACATTCCCGGCGCCGTGAGCGGCACGGTGAACGTCGAGATGACGTCGTCGCCCGACTCCAGCAACTGCTTCGTCGGCCCCGCGAAGACGGAGTACGTGTCGACGCCGATCACCAGCAGCGCCACGACCGCGACGTGCCAGGCGCGGTCGAGCAGCGGGATGAACAGCATGCCGAGCGCGCCCGCGGCGAGGATCTTGCCCAGCCCGGCGGCCGTCGGCAGGTCGGCGAGCGTGCCGCCGACGGCGAGCGCCAGCCCGATCGCGGTGGTGCCGACGAGCACGGGCCGCTGGTCGTGGAAGCCGAGCGCGAGCGCGACCACGATGCCCGTCGCCAGCGGCAGGGCGACGACGGCGACGACCAGGATGGCGACGTCGTCGGAGGGCCGGTCGAGGTGCGCTCCGAAGATCGTCCAGGCGCACCACGCGGCGGCGAGGGCTAGTACGGGGGCAGCGCGTCGTACCACGGTCCGAGGGCCTTGAAGGCCTGCCAGAAGCGGCGCTTCGACTCCTCGTCGTTCAGGCAGGCATCGAGATCGGGCACGACGAGTGCCTCGACGGTGGGGGTGAGATGCTGGATCTCGCCCACGCGCGAGGCGTCGAGCGGCTGGGAGAGCGGAATGTGGAGATCGTTGAGCGTTTCGACCACTTCATCACCCATCGCGACGATGATCTTCGGCTCGGTGATGGCAATCTCGCGCAGGAGCCACAGCGGGCAGGCGTTCGCAGCCTCGTCCGGCTGTGCATCGGCGCACTTTACGCAGTTCGTGCCGTAGATGACCAGGGGGTCGATCGCGAGGCGCTTGACCGACTTCAGCACCGCGGCGCCCGCCCGGCCGAAGAACGCGACGCCCTCCTGGATCTCCGGCGCCTGGGCGCGGTACTTCAGCAGCATCACGTCGGCGAGGGGGTGCCCGGAGCCCAGCACCGGCGCGAGCGCAGGATGGCTGACCCGCGCGCAGGATGAAATCTCGTCGCCGAGCGTATTCATCTCCCTGATCGCGCGAGCGAGGTAGCGCTCGTAGATCTCATCCGGGCTCGGCATCTGACGGAGCTAGCTTTCGGCGCCCGACGTGCGGCTCCTTGCACTGCGCAGCCACTTCAGGCCCTGGAGGTACACGAGATTCTTCGGACGGCGCACGATCTTGCCGTTCGCAAGGGCCACCAGCAGCGTCTCGGCGTCGGTGAACGGCGGCAGCTCGACGGCCGCCGTCGCGAGCCCTTCGAGCACGTGCGCGTCGGATCCGGCGCCCGCCAGGAGGTCGTATCGCTCGGCGAATCGCTCGGCCTCGCGGTTGTACGCCTCGCGGTACAGCCGGCCGTTGCAGGTCTCCAGCACGTCGATCTGGTCGGCCAGGCGGCGCAGCAGTGCCGCGTCCGGGATCGAGTGCAGCCGGTCGAACGGGTGCGGCACGTAGACGATGGCGCCCTGCGCCCGGATCGCCTCGACGGTGTCGGCGAACGGCATGCCGCGCGGGATCTCCTCCGTCAGGTAGAGGCCGATCACCTCGCCGGTCGACGTCATCACCTCGGAGCCCACGATCACGTGCAGCGGCAGGCCGTGCTCCGCCACGTAGGCCTGGGCGGCGAGGCCGCCGGCGATGGTGTTGTGGTCGGTGACGGCGATCGCGCCGAGGCCCAGCTCGAGCGCGCGGTTGACCAGGTCGGGCACCGGCGTCTCGCAGTCGGGCGAGTGGTCGGTGTGCATGTGGAAGTCGCAGAGGATGGGTGGCGCCAGGTCGGGCTCGGGCGGCAGGCGGCGGGGGCGAGGCGCCTTGGCGTAGAACGCCTCGACGCGCTCGGCCACCTCGCCGGCGCCGTCCGACGACGTCGCCGCGGCGAGCCGCGCGCGCAGCGGCTCGTCGGCCAGCAGGCGGCCGGCACAGGCGGCGACGAGCGCCGGCTGCCCCTCCTGCGCGATCAGGCCCGACACCTCGTGCTCGACGCCGTACGAGCCGGGGCTGCCGGCGACGGCGACGATCGGGATGCCGCAGGCGGCCGCCTCGCGGGCGATCAGCGGGCTGCCGTTGCGCGCGGCGATGAAGATGCTCGCACCGCGCAGCGCGGCGGCGCGGGCAGCCGGTGTCGACGCGTCGGGCAGGCGCACGCGGCCGGCGAGGCCGGCCGGCACCAGCGAGCGCAGCGCGGCGCTGCCGGCCGAGCGCAGCAGCGCGATCTCGGCCGTCGTCCGCTCCAGCTCGTGGAACAGCGCCCGCAGCGCGCCCGCGTCGCCGAGCGTGGCCTCGACCGCGACCAGCGGTGGCGACGTCGCGGACGAGCGGGTGAAGCGCGTGCGGTCGACCGCGAGGCCGGTGACGGTCGCCTGCAGGCCGAAGCGCTGCAGCACGGCCTCGGCGGCGGCGGGAGAGACGGCGGCGACGGTGTCGGCGCGGGCGGCGAGGCGCTCGGCGCCGCGGGCGCGACGCAGCGACGGCCCGCCGCGGAAGAAGGTGGCGACGACCGGCGTCGGGGTCTCGCGCAGCGCGACGGCGCTCGGGCCGGGCTGGTCGGGGTCGAGCACGTCGACGGCGTCGAAGTGGCCGCGGACGAGCGCCAGGCGGACGCCGGCGGCGACGGCGACGGGAATCGGCACGCTGCGCGCGGCGGCGCCGGTGGAGACGGGCACGCCGAGCCCGACGGCGACCACGAGCGGCACGCGCGGCGACGGCGTCAGCGCGGAGGCGTCACCACGCGCGAGCGCGCGCAGTCGCCGGCGTCCTTCCAGCAGCAGTGCGGGCTTGCGGGCCGGCGCGAGGATGACCACCTCGTGGCCGCGCTGCGCGAGCGCACGGGCGAGTGCCGACCAGTGGTCGTTCGCCTCGCTGGGGCGATCCCAGGCGTAGGGCGTGACGAGGCAGACGCGCATCCAGAGCGGAGCGTATCCGGATCCGCGCCGGACCTCTCAGGCTGCGGTCATCGCGCGCACACCGGCGCGGGCGCGGTGGAGCAGCTGGTTCACGGCGTTCGCGCCGAGTCCGAACTCGCTGCCGATCTCGCGTGAGGTCGAGCCGCCGCCGGCCAGCGCCAGCGCGCGGCGCTGCCGCTCGGGCAGCCGGGCGATGGCCGACGCGACGGCGGCCAGCTCGAGCCGGTCGGCGACGGTCGTGGCGACGTCGGTCGCGGCCGGTGGCGTCGGGCTCGGCGAGCAGCACGTTGCGGCGCTCGCGCCGCCAGCGGCTGACGTGGGCGTTGCGGGCGCAGGTGGCGAGCATGCGCGCGGCGTCGTCGGGTGCGATCGGCCCGCCGCGGCGAATCAGCGCCGCGAAGGCCTCCTGCACGAGGTCCTCGGCGTCGGTCGGGTTCCCGGCGAGCCGGAGGCAGTGGCGTCGAAGCGATGGCGAGAGGAGCCGGTAAAGACCGTCGGCCTGATCGGAGGTCACGCAGAAGGGGAGCGCGGTCCCGCGTGCGTGATACGTGCGCTTTCGTGCGTCCTCCGTTCTGGGGTCAGACCCCGAAAACGGCGGTCTTGGGGTCTGACCCCAGAACGTTTCCGCGCCGAAGGCGCACGGATCGGGCGACTTGGCGCGTTGTGGTGCGCCGGTGGCACGGTCGGTGTGCCGGGCGGCACGAAGTTCGTGCTACCTCTTTCACGGTCAGGCCAGGACTGCTCCGATCTGGGGATCCGTGCGCGTGGCGTTCGCCAGCACGCGGTGGACGGCGTCGGCTGCGCTGCCGCCGCCCGACGTCATCTCGGCCGCGATCAGGCCGGCCACGTACGGGGTGGCGAAGCTCGTGCCGCTCCAGCAGGCCCAGCCCTCGAACACGTCGCCCTGGTTGCCGTTCTGCGGCTTCCAGTTCGGGAACGTGCTCATCACCTCGTGACCGGGCGCCGCGCAGTCGACCCACTCGCCCCAGTTCGAGTACGACGCCTTGTTGCCCGCGGAATCCACCGCGGCGACGGCCACCACCTGCTTCATCGCCGCCGGCCAGAACGGCACGTCGGACTCGGCGTTGCCGGCCGCCGCGACGACGACCGACGTGCGCGGCACGCTCTTGAGCGCGTTGACGAGGCCGATCGGCGCCTCGTTGCCCTGCGTGTACGCGCCGAGCGAGAGGTTGATCACGTCGGCGTCGGTGCAGTCGGCGATGGCGGCCGCGATGCTCGCCTCGTCGCCCCAGCCGTCGCTGAGCAGCACCTGGCGGGCCGTGATCCTGGCCGCCGGCGCGAGCCGGTTGATGATGCCGGCGATGAACGTGCCGTGGCCGGCCTCGTCGTCCAGCTCGCCGTCGCCCGCGAGCACGTCGAGCTGCTCGAACACGACGCCGTCCGGATCGACGCAGCCGTCCAGCCAGCCGTGGATGCCCGACGTGTACCCGGTGTCGAGGACCGCGATGCGGACGCCCTTGCCGGCATCACCGCAGGGCTCGCCCTGGTCGACGCCCGGCGCCACGTCCGTCCCCGGCCCGCCCTTGTAGCGCGGCTCGCCGGCCAGCACGTGGTTCGGCCCGGACCGGACGCCCTCGCCGCGCAGCCGCTCGACCAGCGCCGGCACGTCGCCGCGCACGTCGTAGTGGGCGACGCCGAGCTTCGCGTTCAGGTCGCGCCGGCGCTCGATCGCGCCGTCCAGCACCCGCACCGCGAGCTGCTCGTCCGGTGCGTCGATGAGCAGCTGTCCCTGCATGTACAGGAAGCCGTCCTCGCCTTGCTCCCAGAACGCCATCCCCTTGCGGATCGGTCGTTCGCGTTTCCCCATGTCGTACCTCCGAATCTCACTCTAGGAACGCCGGCGCCGAGATGTTGTTACGGGGGGATGTATCACGGGCGCCGTGTGCCGCTCATATTGACGTGATCGACGCCGACGGCATTGCCGCATTCCTCCCCGCCGACCCCGTGCCCCCGCAGGTGCTGGCGTGTGCTGCTTCCGCTTTCGGGCGTCGTACGGCTGGGGCGGTGCCGGCGCTCGAGTGCCTTGACTCCGTACTCCTCCCGACGGACGGCGTTCGCGCCGGTGCCGCCCTGCCGCGTCTCATCGGCTTCGAGTGCGAGACCCTCGCGGTCGAGCTCCAGATCATCGACGAGGCCGACGGCCGCGTCATCGTCGGGCAGCTGCTGCCCGCACGGGCGGGCGTCGTGCACGTCCGCCACAGCCAGGGCGACACGGTCGCCGAGGCCGACGACCACGGCCGCTTCCAGGCCGAGCACATCCCCCGTGGCCCGCTCGGCCTGCGCATCGACGTGCGCGTCGGCGACGGGTCGGCTACGGTCACGACGGATTGGATCGCCCGCTGACCGAGGCCGCGCTCGCAGCGGTCGAGCTCGCCACCTCCGACCCGCGCCGCGCACGCATCGACGCGGGTGCGGTGCGTGATGCCGCGCGGTCCGACCCCGAGGCGCGCACCATCGCCGAGCGGGCGCTCGGCCTCGCCGCGCAGGAGCTGAACGACGTCGACGGCTCGCTCGCGCACCTGCGCCGGGCCGTCGCGATCGCGCGCCGGGCCGGGCTTCAGGAGCGGGAGAGCGAGGCGCGTCAGTCGCTCGCGCTCACGCTCGCGCACGCGGGACGCACGGCCGCCGCCCTGCGCGAGGCGGATCGCGCGACGGGCGCGCGGGCCGTCGCCACCCGCGCGCTGATCCTGTCGCACGCCGGCCGCCACGCCGAGGCCGTGACGGCCTACACCGCAGCGCTCACCGGCCTGCGCGCCGACCGCCCGTGGCGCGCCCGGGCGCTCAACAACCGCGGCATCGACCGCGCCTTCCTCGGCGACCTGCACGGCGCGCGCGCCGACCTGGAGCGCGCAGCCGGCGCTGTTCGACGAGCTCGGGCTCGCGCTCAGCACCGCCGACACGCTGCACAACCTCGGCTGGGTCGCAGGCCGTGCGGGAGACGTGCCCGGCGCGCTGACCCTGCTCGACCGGGCGGCCGAGGCGTTCAGGGCCGGCGACGTGCCGCGCGCCGACCTGGAGGGCGACCGCTGCGAGATCCTGCTCGGCGCCGGCCTGCTGGACGAGGCGCGCGCCGCTGCCGCCCGCGCCGTCCGCGAGCTGGGCCGCTCCCGCCTGCCCGTCGCGCTGGCCGACGCCCGCCTGCGGCACGCCGCCACGCTGGCCGCCTTCGGCGACTTCGAGGCGGCCGCGGACGAGGCCCGCGCGGCCGAGCGCGCGTTCCGGCGCCAGGGCCGCGCGCGGTTCGCGGCGCTGGCGCGGTTCGAGTCGGCCCGCGCCGCCGGCAACGCCGCCGCCCTGCGCCGCGCCATCGGCGTGCTCGACGCCGCCGGCTGGCGCGACGTCGCCGACGACGCGCCGCATCGCGCTGGCCCGCACCGTCCCCTGCCCCGACGTCGCCGTCCGGCCCGGTCCGACGCTGCGCGAGCGCCTGCGCGTCCGCGAGGCCCGCGCGCTGGCCGCCGCCGCCCGCGGCGACGTCACGACCGCGCTGCGCGAGGCCCGCGCCGGCCTGCGCCTGCTCGCCGCCGGCCGGGCGCTGCTCGGCGCCGCCGACCTGCGCGCCGGCGTCGCCCGCTCGGGCGAGCACCTCGCCGCGCTCGGGCTGCGCCTCGCGCTCGCGCACCGCTCGCCCGCCGTCGCGTTCGCGTGGGCCGAGGAGACCCGGGCGCGCGCGCTCGACCTGCCGCCGGTGCGCCCGCCCGACGACGCCGAGCTGGCGCAGGCCGTCGCCGATGCCCGTCGCCTCGCGGCGGCCGCCAACGAGGCCGCGCTGGACGGCGAGGACGCCCGCCCGCTGCGCCGCGCGCAGGCCGGGGCGGAGGACGCCGTGCGCCGCCGCCTGCGCCACCTGCGCGGCGAGGCGGCGCCCGTGACGCGCCTCGACCGGAGCCTGATCGGCGACCGGGCGCTGGTCGAGTACGCCGTCTCCGACGGGCTGCTCGTCGCACTCGTCGTCGCCGCACGGTCGCGTGCGCCGGCACGACGTCGGGCCGGTCGCGGTCGTCACCCGCGAGATCGCCGCGCTGCGGTTCGCGCTCGACCGCGTCGCCCTCGGCGGTGGCAGCGAACGCGCGCTCGGAGGCCGCCCGCGCCGCCCGCGATCACGCCGCCCGGACCCTCGACGCGATGCTGATCGCGCCGCTCGGCGTCGCCGGCCGCGAGCTCGTGATCGTGCCGACCGGCGGCCTGCACGCGCTGGCCTGGGGCGTGCTGCCGTCGCTGGCCGGCCGCACGTTCGCGGTCGCGCCGTCGGCCGCCGCCTGGATGCGCGCCGCCGCGATCGCCGACCGCCCCGGCCACGACGTCGTGCTCGCCGGGCCTGGGCTGCGCGCGGCCGAGGCGGAGGTGGCCGACCTCGCCGCGGCCACGCCCGGCACCCGGCTGCTGGTCGAGCCGACGGCCGAGGAGGCGCTGGCGGCCCTCGACGGCGCGCGTCTCGCCCACGTGGCCGCGCATGGCGAGTTCCGCGCCGACAACCCGCTGTTCTCCTGCCTGCACCTGGCCGACGGGCCGCTCACCGCGTACGACCTGCAGCGCCTGCGGCAACCGCCGCTGGTGCTCGTGCTGTCGTCGTGCGAGTCGGGCCTGACGGGCGTCGCCGCCGGCGACGAGCTGCTCGGCCTGGCCGCGGTGCTGCTCGCCTCCGGGACGCGCGCGGTGATCGCCTCGACCGCGCTGGTGCCCGACCACGAGACGCGCGACCTGATGCTGCGCCTGCACGCGGCCCTCGCCGAGGGCGCCTCACCCGCTGCCGCCCTGGCCCAGGCCGGGCATGCCACCTTTGTCTGTATCGGGGCAGGCTGAGCTACGGTGTGCCAGGAGCGATGGATCCGTCTGGTCTCGTCCGGGCCGCTGCCGGCGGCGATCAAGCTGCGTGGGATGCGCTCGTGTCCCGCTACGTCGGTCTGGTCTGGGCCACGGCCCGCTCGTACCGGCTGGACGACGCCGACGCCGGCGACGTGGTGCAGACGACGTGGCTGCGGCTGGTCGAGCACCTCGACCGGCTGCGCGATCCGGCCGCGGTCGGATCGTGGCTCGCGACGACGGCCCGCAACGAGGCGCTGCGCGTGATCCGCGTGCGCTCCCGCGAGGTCGCCACCGACGAGCTGGACGAGCCGTCCGACGACGCGCCGCTCGACCGCGGCCTGCTCGACACCGAGCGCGACGGCGCGGTGCGGGCGGCGTTCGCCCAGCTGCGCGAGCGCTGCCAGGGGCTGCTGCGGCTGCTGTCGATGGACGAGCCGCCGAGCTACGAGGAGATCGCCGCGGCGCTCGACATGCCCATCGGCGCGATCGGCCCGACCCGGGCGCGCTGCCTCGAGCAGCTGCGCCGGCATCTCGCCTCGGCGCAACAGGTGGTGGAGCCGTGAACGACGACGACCTGATGGCAGAGCTGCGCACCGCGCTGACGCCCGACCCCGTCCCGGCTGCGGTCCTGGAGGCCGCCCGTGCGATCGTTCACCTGGCGCAGCGTCGACGAGGAGCTGGCCGAGCTGCTGTCCGACAGCGCCGACCTGGCGCTGACCGGCGTCCGCGGCACCGGCGACCGGCGGCTGGCGTTCGAGGCGCCGCAGCTCGTGATCGAGTTCGTGCTCGTGCCCGGCCCGCGCGGCTCGCGGCTCGAGGGCCAGCTGGCGCCGCCCGGCCCGGCCCGCATCGAGGTGCGGCACGGCGACCGAGACGACCGAGATCGAGGCCGACGAGCAGGGCCGGTTCGTGCTCGACGGCGTCCGCAACGGCCCGCTCGCGTTGCGCGTGCTGCGCGACGACGACGCGCCCGTGCGCACCCCGCGACCAGCGTCTGAGCCCAGGACGCGGAACGGGGGCCGCGGCAGCGCCGCGACCCCCGCCCGAACGGATCGTGCCTAGCTCTTCGCGGCGGCCTTCGCAGCCTTGGCCTTGGCGGCCTTCGGCGCGGCGGCGGTCTTCGCGCGGCCGTGCTTCTCGATGAAGCGCTCGGTCTCGTCGCGCGCGGCCTCGTCGCGATGCTGGATCGGCGGCGACTTCATCAAGTACGCCGACGGGTAGTCGAGCGCGCCGGAGATGCCGTGGTCGAGCGCCAGCTTGATCAGCCGGACGGCGTCGATGACGACGCCCGCCGAGTTGGGCGAGTCCCAGACCTCGAGCTTCACCTCGGCGGTCAGCGGCACGTCGCCGAACGAGGTGCCCTCGATCCGGATGTACGCCCACTTGCGGTCGTGCAGCCACGGCACGTGGTCCGACGGGCCGATGTGCACGTTGCCGGCGCCGAGGTCGTAGTCGAGCTGCGACGTGACGGCGTTCGTCTTCGAGATCTTCTTCGACTCGAGGCGCTCGCGCTCCAGCATGTTCATGAAGTCGGTGTTGCCGCCGAAGTTCAGCTGGTAGGTGCGCTCGATCCGCACGCCGCGGTCGTCGAACAGGCGGGCGAGCACGCGGTGGAGGATCGTGGCGCCGACCTGCGACTTGATGTCGTCGCCGATGATCGGCAGCCCGGCCTTCTCGAACCGGCCGCGCCAGTACTCCTCGCGCGCGATGAACACGGGGATGCAGTTGACGAACGCGACGCCGGCCTGGAGGGCCTGCTCGACGTACCACTTGGTCGCCTCCTCGGAGCCGACCGGCAGGTACGTGACCAGCACGTCGGCCTTCGTGTCCTTCAGCAGCTGCACGATGTCGGCGGTCGAGCCGGGCGCCTTCTCGATCACCTGCGACAGGTACTTGCCGAGGCCGTCGTGGGTCATGCCGCGGGCGACCTTGATGCCGGTCTTCGGCACGTCGCTGAACTTGATGGTGTTGTTCTGGCCGCTGAAGATCGCCTCGGAGAGGTCCTTGCCGACCTTCTCCTTGTCGATGTCGATCGCGGCCACGAACTCGATGTCGCGGATGTGGTAGCCGCCGAGGTTGACGTGCATCAGGCCGGGAACGGCATCGGTCTCGGAGGCGTTCTTGTAGTACTCGACGCCCTGCACGAGCGAGGAGGCGCAGTTGCCGACGCCGACGATGGCGACGCGCACCTTGCCGTCGGTGGGGCGACCGACAGCGGTGCCGTTGGTGGAGCTCATATCGAGTTCTGGTCCTTTCGAGGATCTACGACTTCACGTCGTCCATTTGCGCAAGCACGTGGCGCGTGCGCTGGGCGACGGTGAGAGCGGAGAGGATGGCGAGCACGCCGATGCCCCACGGGAGCACGCCGAGCGGCGCGAACAGCAGCGAGGCGCCGAGCAGCACGACGCGCTCGGCCCGGGCCATCAGGCCCGACGTGCCGTTGAGGCCGAGGGCCTCGGCGCGGGCTCGCGCATACGACGTCATGAACGAGCAGACGAGCGCGACGAACACGGCTGCGAGCGCGAGCTCCTGGCCGTCCCGGGCGAACACGAGGGCGATCGCTGCGAGGACCACGCCTTCGGCGATGCGGTCGAAGGTGGAGTCGATGAAGGCGCCGCGCGGGCCGTCCTCGCCCTTCGAGCGCGCGATCGCGCCGTCGAAGATGTCGAGGATGGAGCCGAGCAGGAACGCCGTGCCGGCCGCGATCCACTGGCTCTCGTAGATCAGCACGGCCGCGACGACGTTGAGGGCGAACCCGATGCCGGTGACCTGGTTTGCGGAGAGGGGGATCCGCCGGAGCGACTTCACGACGTCGGCGACGATGCGCCGGACGCCGGACGTGTAGCCGTGCTGGATCTTCTCGAGGTGAGCGTTCATCGAGGGGGAGGCTACGCAGGCGCGCCGGCCGCATCTCGCCGGGCGTCGATGAGCGGTCGATTTCGACCGGCGAGCGGTCAGGCGGTGCGTGGGACGAGGAAGCCGACGGGCGCGCGACCGGGTCTCGGCGTGCGGCCCCGGGCGATCGCGAGCGAGCCCGAGCAGCGCCAGTCCGGCCACGCCGGCGCCGGCCACGGCGTCGAGGATGAAGTGGTTGCCGGTGGCCACGATCGAGTACACGACGAGCGCCGGGTAGCAGACCCAGATCGCCTTCGCGAACAGGCTCCGGCAGACCAGCACGCCGGTCGTGCCGATGGTCAGCGCGTAGGCGGTGTGCAGGCTCGGCATCGCCGCGTAGGGGTTGGCGAACGTCGCGATGATGCCGGTCTGGTGGCTGACCGCCTCGCCCATCAGCGTGTCGATGTAGCCGAGCTCGGGGTAGAAGCGGGGCGGCGCGGTGGGGATCGTCAGGTACCCGACGAGGCCGATGAAGTCGGCGCAGATGATGACGTTGCGCGCGAAGTAGAAGGCGTAGTTGCGCCGGAAGTACACCCACAGCAGGAACCCGAACGAGATCGTGAACTGGCAGTTGAAGTACGTCCAGTTGGCGATGCTGAGCATGAAGCCGGGCGCGTCGTGCAGCACCCAGTCCTGCAGGTCGAGCTCCCAGTAGAACCCGAGCTGCTGCTCGACGTCGATCACGCGCAGGCCGTTGGCCATCGCCTCGTCGCGGGCGCCGTCGGAGAGGCCGCGCGAGCCCTCGTAGCTGAGGTTGAACGCCCAGAAGACGACGGCCTGGGTCCAGAAGTCGCGCCAGCCGTGCGGCAGGAATCGGGCGATCCAGTCGACGGCGCGGCGCATGGTTGCGTAGGCTACCCGCCGATGGACGCGAAGCAGTTCGCACCCGACCTCGTCGTCATCGGCGGCGGGATGGGCGGCATCTCGACGACGGTGCGCTCGCGTCGCCTCGGCGCACGCGTGCTGCTGGTCGAGCCCGAGGCGCTCGGCGGCACCTGAATCAACGTCGGGTGCATCCCGACGAAGGCCCTGGTCAGGGCTGCGGAGATCGCGCACCTCGCGCGGCGCGGGGCCGAGTTCGGCGTCGAGGCCGACGTGCGCATCGACGGCCGGGCGGTCATGCGCCGCATCCACCGCGTGATCGACGACGGCCGGCGGTTCTACGAGGACCTGGTCGCGGACGACGACGGCGTGCTGCTGGTGCCGGCACGCGCGAGCTTCAAGGGCAGGCGGCTGCTGCTCGACGGCAAGGACGCCGGGCTGGACGGCGTCCCGACCGTGCTCGCCGTCGGCGCCGCGCCGGCCACGCCGCCCATCGCCGGGCGCGTCGGAGGTGCCGTTCCTGACCAGCGACGAGCTGCTGCGCCTGCCCGACCTGCCGCGCTCGCTGGGCATCGTCGGCGGCGGCCCGATCGCGGTCGAGTTCGCCCAGGCGATGCAACCGCCTCGGCGTGCCGGTCACGCATCGTGATGCGCGCGGAGGCGCCGCTGCGCGGCGAGGAGCCCGAGTCGCGCCACCTGGTGGCGCGGGTGCTGATCACCGAGGGCGTCGAGGTCGTCACCAGCGCCACCGGGCCGGCGGCTGGCGAAGGCCGCCGACGGCATCCGGCTGTCGTGGGACGGCGGCCACGCCGACGTCGAGCACGTGCTGCTGGCGACGGGCCGCGAGCCGGCGATGGCCCACCTGCAGCCCGAGGAGGCCGGCATCGCGCTCGACATGGGCGGCATCGCGGTCGACGAGGGCCTCGGGACGACCGCGCCCGGCTACTGGGCGATCGGCGACGCCGTCGGCGGCGAGCACCGCCGCTTCCAGTTCACGCACGCCGCGACGTACGACGGGCCGCAGGTGGCCGAGAACATCCTCCGCGGCACCGCCAACCGGCCCACGCTACGACGCGATGCCGCGCGTCACGTTCACCGACCCGGAGGTGGCCGGCGTCGGGCTCACCGAGGCCGAGGCGCGGGAGCGCGACCACGACGTCCACGTGCACGTGAAGCTGATCCGCGAGCTCGGCAAGGCGCGCGCGGTGGGCGAGACCGAGGGCTTCGTGAAGGTCGTGCTCGACCGGCCGACGCGCAAGCTGCTCGGCGCGACGGTCGTCGCCGCGCACGGCGGCGACATGCTGGCGCAGCTGACGACGCCGCTCCACGTCGACGGCGGCAGCCTCGACGCCGTGCTCGCCACGACGTTCGCGCACCCGACGCTGTCGGAGGGCCTGAAGGTGGCGGTTCGCAACGCCCTGGCCGAGCTGTCGTAGGCTACCGGCATGGCATCGATACCCGATCTCTCCGGCTACGTCCGCGACGCCCTCGCCGTCGAGCTGCCCGAGTTCACCCCGCGCCCGTCGGTCATCGCCGGCAACCCGACCGAGTCGGCCCAGGTCCTGTACCAGGACGAGCACCTCGAGGTCGGCATCTGGGAGTGCACGCCCGGCACGTTCCCCGGCGCCAGAATCGGCTACAACGAGTTGATGGTCTTCGTGCAGGGCAGCGGCACCATCACCCCCGATGGCGGCGACCCGGTCGAGATCGGCCCCGGCACCGTCTACCCGACGCTCGACGGCTGGTCGTCGACGTGGGAGGTCACGGAGACCGTGCGCAAGGTCTACGTGATCTGGGACGACCGCCGCGGCTAAGCCCGACGTCCCCCTGGTCGACGAGCTCGTCGAGCAGCTGGAGCGCACGCGCCGGCTGCTGACCGACGGGCCCGAGGGCGCGGCCGAGGCCGTGCTGCTGCGCCACGGCCGCCGCTCGGCCGAGGACGGCAAGCTCGTGGCGCAGCTGGCCGACGCGGCGCCGCTCGCCGACGCGGACCGGTTCGGCGACGCGCACCGGCTCGTCATGCGCGCGCTCGAGATCCACGACCGCGACGGGTGGCGCCACCCGCGCGTGCTGCGCATCGGGCGCCTCACGCGGGCGCATCGAGTACGCGGCCGAGCTGGTCGCCAAGTACGTCGTGCGCTCGTACACCTCCGACCTGTCGCGCCACCTGCACGACGCTGTACAGCCGCCGCGAGGCGCAGTCGATGATCGGCTCGCCCGAGCGCAACCTGCTCGAGCAGGCGCGCACCGAGACCGAGCGCGTCTCGGCCGGCTACCGCGGCGCGTCGTTCCCGGCGCTCATCTCGACCATCGCGGCGCTGCCGCTGGTCGCCGGGCTGATCCGCGGCATCGGCGGCCTCGACTGGCTCGACGGCACCGTCCAGGTGGTGCTCGGCGTCGCGCTGTTCGTGGGCTTCGGCGTGCTGTCGTACCTGCTGCTGCAGGGCGCCGCGACGGCGCGCCATCGCGCGCACCTGCTGCTGGACGGCCCGCTGCGAGCGCTGTGGGAGACGATCGGCCGCGCCGGCAACCCGCCCGAGGACGACGCCACGACCATCGCCGCGGTGGCGATCATCATGACCCTGCTCGGCTGGTTCGTGGTGCCGGCGCTGGCCGCGCTGGCGTTCAGCCTCTCGTAGACGCACGCCCCGCCGCCCCGACTCTGGCACGATCCGGGCATGGCCCACGACCGCCCTTGCCGAGACGCCGACCCTCGCCGTCCACCTGACCGAGACGCCCGCCGACGCGCAGACGCGCGCGCGGCTGCTCGAGAACCCCGGCTTCGGGACCCTGTTCGGCGAGCACATGGTCCGCATCGACTACGCCGACGGCGCGCTGGGGCCGCAGCGTGCTGCAGCCGTACGGCACCATCGCGCTGCAGCCGTCGGCCGCGGTGTTCCACTACGCGCAGGCGGCGTTCGAGGGCATGAAGGCGTTCCGGCTGGCCGACGGCGGCATCGGCGTGTTCCGGCCCGACGCGAACGCGGCGCGCATGAACCGGTCGTCGCAGCGCCTCGCGATGCCGGAGCTGCCGGTCGAGCGGTTCCTCGAGGCCGTCGACGCGCTGGTGACCGCCGACGCCGGCTGGGTGCCGGACGGCGACGGCCAGAGCCTCTACCTGCGGCCGCTGCTGTTCGCGACCGAGCCGGTCCTGCAGGTGCGGCCGTCGTCGCAGTTCTCGTTCTTCGTCCTCGACTCGCCCAGCGGCTCGTACTTCACCGGCGGCGCGAAGCCGGTCACGGTGTGGGTGTCCGAGGACTACTCGCGCGCCGCGCCCGGCGGCACCGGCGCCGCGAAGGCGGCCGGCAACTACGCCGCCAGCCTGGCCGCGCAGCTGCAGGCCCAGGAGGCGGGCTGCGAGGGCGTCGTCTGGCTCGACGCGGTCGAGCGCTCCGCCGTCGAGGAGATGGGCGGCATGAACCTCGTGTTCGTGTTCGGCTCGGGCGACGACGTCCGGCTGGTGACGCCGGAGCTGACCGGGCACGATCCTCGCCGGCGTCACGCGCGACTCGATCCTCCAGCTGGGCCGCGACCTCGGCTACGGCGTCGAGGAGCGGCGCATCACGATGGACGAGTGGCGGCGCGGCAACGAGGACGGCAGCATCACCGAGGTGTTCGCCTGCGGCACCGCCGCGGTCATCACCGCGGTCGGCCACGTGAAGTCGATGTCGGGCGAGTTCAGCATCAGCGGCGGCGCCTTCGGCCCGGTCGCCTCGAAGCTGCGCGAGACGCTGCTCGGCATCCAGCACGGCACGGCGCCCGACCCGCACGGCTGGCTGCACCGCGTCCTGTAGGCGCTAGCCGCCGCTCGGCGGCACGAAACCGTGACGCGAGGCGCGCGGAACGCGCTCGACGGGCCCAAACCCCGCGCGGACTGTGGCGCCACGGCAGATTCGGTGCCAGGCACCGAATCTGTCGCCACGGCACGGTCCCGTGTCGTTACGCCAGTTCGGGCACGTCCGCGCGCCTCTCTCGCCGCTCGCGCGCGTCGAGCCTGCGGCAGCGTTCGTGCCGGACACCGGTCTGCGCGGGCGCCAGGCGGTGCTAGCCGCCGATGTGCGACATCTCGACCTTCGGCCGCGAGGTGGTCTCGGCGGTGCGGAGGTCGGAGTAGCGATCGGTGCGCCGCGTCCAGATGCCGCGGATGCTCTCGTCCAGCCCGGCGTCGCTCGACGCCCGAGCGCAGCAGCTCGCGCAGGTCGTGGCCGCCGGCCGCGAACAGGCACGTGTAGAGCTTGCCCTCGGCCGAGATGCGGGCCCGCGTGCAGGCGCCGCAGAACGGCTGGGTGACCGACGCGATGACGCCGATCTCGCCGCCGCCGTCGGTGTAGCGCCAGCGGGCCGCGACGTCGCCGGGCGACGTGCGGTCGACCGGCTCGAGCGCCCAGGAGGCGCTGATGCGGTCGACGATCTCCTGCGCCGGCACGACGTCGTCGAGCCGCCAGCCGTTGGTCGAGCCGACGTCCATGAACTCGATGAAGCGCAGGATCACGCCGGTGCCGCGGAACCGCTCGGCCAGCGCCTCGATGCCGCCGTCGTTGACGCCGCGCTTGACGACCGCGTTCACCTTCACCGGCCCGAGGCCGGCCTCGACCGCCGCGTCGATGCCGTCGAGCACCTTGGCGACCGGGAAGTCGACGTCGTTCATGGCGCGGAACATCGCGTCGTCGACCGAGTCGAGCGACACCGTCACGCGCGTCAGCCCGGCGTCGGCCAGCAGCTGGGCGCGCTGGCGCAGCAGCGAGCCGTTGGTGGTCATCGTCAGGTCGTCGATGCCGTCGATGGCCGCCAGGCGCGCGATCAGCTGGTCGACGTTGCGCCGCAGCAGCGGCTCGCCGCCGGTGAGCCGGATCTTCGTCACGCCGAGGCCCGCGAACACGCGCGCCAGCCGCTCGATCTCCTCGAACGACAGCACCTCGTGCCGGTTCAGGAACTGGAAGCCCGGCCCGAAGATCTCCTTCGGCATGCAGTAGGTGCAGCGGAAGTTGCAGCGATCGGTGAGCGAGATGCGCAGGTCGCGCAGCGGACGATGCAGACGGTCTTCCATCTGCCTGCAGTGTACGGCGGATCGGGCTCAGTGCCGGAGGGGCACGTGCAGGCGGTACTCGAGATCGTGGGCGGCGTGCCCCGTGGCGGGGAAGCCGGCGATCCAGAGCGCGTCGACATCGACCTCGACGCGCGCGCCGGCGAGCACCTCGCCGATGGTCGCCTGGACGGCCGGGTACGCGTCGGGCTGCTCGGCGTAGAGCAGCGTGCAGTGCGGGCGCCACACGTACGGCAGCACGTCGCGGGCCGAGTTGCAGAGGCCGTCGCGCAGCGCCACCAGCTCGTCGACGCCCTGCTCGACGCCCAGCCACGCGACCACGCGCGTCGCCGTGGCGAACACGCCGAGCCCGGACAGCACGAGCTTGAACGGCGCCTGGCGCTCGGCGACCAGTCGCACGCGGCCGGCGATGTCGACGCAGTCGCCCTCGGCGCGCAGGGGCGCGTACAGCAGGGTCACGTGTGCCGTGTCGGCGCGCTGGACGTGGATGCCCGGCCCGCGCACCTCGTCGGCGAGCCGCGTCAGCAGCGGGGCAGCGGCGTCGACACGGACGGTCGCGCCCCAGTACCAGTCAGTCACGCTTCGTCGGCTCGTCCGTCTCCCACGGCGGCAGCTCGTCGTCGGTGGCGGCGAAGGGGTCGTACGCCTCGGTCGCGTCGGGATCGACGGAGGGATGGTCGGCGGTGATCTCGTCGTCGTCGGCAGCGGCGCGCAGCAGCGCGGGCGGAGCGGGGTTGTCGAGCTCCTCGAACAGCGCCGCGCCGTTGGCCGAGCCGTTGGGGCTGTCGGCCTCGGCGTGCGGTTCCTCGGCCACCGGCGGCGGCAGCGACACGCCGGGCGGCAGGGCGTCCTCGTCGATCAGCGGCGCGGGCGCGGTCACACCGGGCGGCAGCGGCGTCGCGACGCCGTCGGGCAGCATCGCGGTCGCGGGCACGCTCGGCACGGCGTCGAGCGGCACGTCGATGGGCTCGTCGCGCTGCGGCGCCTCGCGGCCCCAGATCTCGCGGCCCTCGTACTCGAGGCCCGGCAGGTCCTCGGGCGCCCAGCCCGCGGCGCCGTAGTACGTGGGCGCCGTCGGCCACGGCACCTGGCGGCCGCCGACGTGCACGGCGCCGACCAGCAGCGGCTCGGCCCGCGACAGCGCCACGGCGTTGGCCGGGCACACCCACACCGACGCCACCGTGCCGTCGGGACGGGTGACGTCGACCTCGACGGTGCCGAGGCCGTGCTCGTGCGTGAAGAAGCACAGCGCCGGCCGGTCGGACGAGGGCTGCGGCGGCAGGCCGCGGCCCTCGGCGAGCGCCTCGGCGCACTCGATGTGCCACTCGGTCAGGTCGAGCTCGCCCGCGCACGTGCGCAGCTCGCGCGGCGAGTACAGCTGCGGCAGCTGGCGGCGCAGCGCGACCAGCTTGGCGCCCGCCGTCTGGTGGTGCTCGGCCAGGGCCGGGTCGTCGGGCCGCTCGCTCACCGCCCGCACCAGCTCGGAGTGCCGCAGCGACAGGGAGTCGAGGCGGGTGCCGTGGAAGCTGCGCGCCGTGCCGATCGAGCCGACGCGGGCCCGCTTGCGGCGCTCGCGCGAGACGGCCCGCATCCGCATGAATGCCAGCGCGCCGAGGAGTAGCGAGCACCGCGATGCCGACGTACAGCCACGGGATGCCGCCGCCACCGTCGCCGCCTCCGTCACCCGCGGTGTCGGAGCCGGTCTCGCCGGGCAGCTTGCCCGTCGCCACCTGGTCGGTGAACACCTTCATCGTGTCGACCACCGACGCCTGGCCCGACTTCTCGGCGAAGTCGGCCGCCTCGCGGATCACCTCGGCGTTGACGCGAGCCGTCGGCCATGGCGCCGCCCAGGTCGGTGCCCTGGTCGGTCACGTGCGCGACGGCCACGAAGGTGACCGGCGGCTTGGCGTTCTTGAGCTTCGCGAGCACCGCCGTGGCGGCGGTCTCGGGCGTCTCGGTGCCCTTGGGCAGGCGCGCCACGACGACCAGGCGATAGCCGGGATGGGCGCGCGCGACGTTCTGCAGCGCGACCTGGTCGACCTCCTTGCGGAGGGACGTGGAGACGTAGAAGAGTCCGCCGTCGAGCGGCGTCGCGACCTTGGTCACCGTGAGCGCCGGCGTGGCGGCGCTCCCCGTGGTGGCGAGGACGAGGAGTGCGAGCGTCGCGGTCACGAGCGCGGACAGCAGCCATCTGCGCATGGGGCGGATGCTACTCCGTCCGGTCCGCCGCGCGGGCATACAGCCATAAATTCTCACGCGAAGAAAACTTGATGGACTGAGACTCATATCCTAGAATGCGATCAGCACCACCCACCGAACCAGGAGCTACATCTCACCATGGGCAGAGTCATCGGCATCGATCTCGGCACGACGAACTCGTGTATGGCCGTCCTCGAGGGCGGCGATCCGACCGTGCTCGAGAACGCCGAGGGCGGGCGCACCACGCCGTCCGTCGTCGCGTTCGCGAAGGACGGTCAGCGGCTCGTCGGCACGCCGGCCAAGCGCCAGGCGGTCACGAACCCCGAGAACACCATCTTCTCGATCAAGCGCTTCATGGGCCGCAAGTCGGCCGAGGTGTCGGAGGAGATGACGATCGTCCCCTACCGCGTCGTCTCGGGCCCCAACGGCGACGCCCGCGTGGAGGCCGACGGCAAGCAGTACGCGCCGCCGGAGATCTCCGCGATGATCCTCCAGAAGCTGAAGGCCGACGCCGAGGCCAAGCTCGGCGAGTCGGTCACCGACGCCGTCGTGACGGTGCCGGCGTACTTCAACGACGCGCAGCGCCAGGCCACCAAGGACGCCGGCCGCATCGCCGGCCTGAACGTCCTGCGCATCATCAACGAGCCGACCGCGGCCGCGCTGGCCTACGGCCTCGACAAGGAGGGCGAGCGCACCATCCTCGTCTTCGACCTCGGCGGCGGCACGTTCGACGTGTCGGTGCTCGAGCTGGCCGACGGCGTCTTCGAGGTGAAGTCCACCTCGGGTGACAACCACCTCGGCGGCGACAACTTCGACAAGGCGATCGTCGACTGGATGGTCGCCGAGTTCAAGCGCGACAACGGCATCGACCTGGCGGCCGACCGGCTGGCCCTGCAGCGGCTCTACGAGGCGGCCGAGAAGGCCAAGATCGAGCTCTCCTCGACCCAGTCGACGCAGATCAACCTGCCGTTCGTGACGGCCGACGCGTCGGGCCCGAAGCACCTCGACCTGTCGCTCTCCCGCGCCAAGCTGACCGAGCTGTGCGCCGCGCTCGTCGACCGCACCGTCGGCCCGACCAAGCAGGCGCTCAAGGACGCCGGCATGTCGGCCGTCGGAGATCGGCGACGTGATCCTCGTCGGCGGCATGACCCGCATGCCCGCCGTGCAGGAGAAGGTCCGCGAGCTGATCGGCAAGGAGCCGCACCGCGGCGTCAACCCGGACGAGGTCGTCGCCGTCGGCGCCGCCATCCAGGGCGGCGTGCTGCGCGGCGAGGTCAAGGACGTGCTGCTGCTCGACGTCACCCCGCTCTCCCTCGGCATCGAGACCAAGGGCGGCGTGATGACCAAGCTGATCGAGCGCAACACCACCATCCCGACCCGCAAGAGCGAGATCTTCTCGACCGCCGACGACGGGCAGACGTCCGTCGAGATCCACGTGCTCCAGGGCGAGCGCGAGATGGCGCAGTACAACAAGACGCTCGGCAAGTTCCAGCTCATGAGCATCCCGCCCGCACCGCGCGGCGTGCCGCAGATCGAGGTCACCTTCGACATCGACGCGAACGGCATCCTGCAGGTGTCGGCCAAGGAGCGCGGCTCCGGCAACGAGCAGCAGATCCGCATCGAGGGCGGCTCCGGGCTGAACGAGGACGAGATCCAGCGCATGGTGAAGGACGCCGAGTCGCACTCCGACGAGGACCGCACCGCCAAGGAGCTGGCCGTCGCCCGCAACGAGGCCGAGTCGACCGTCTACGACGTCACGAAGAGCCTCGCCGAGCACGGCGACAAGGTCGACGCCGAGACCCGCGAGGGCATCGAGTCCGCCATCGCCAACGTCCGCTCGGTGCTCGAGGGCGGCGACGCCGCGGCCATCACGGCCAGCACCCAGGCGCTCCGCGAGGCCTCGTTCAAGCTCGCCGAGGTGATCTACGCCCAGTCCGGCAACCAGCCCGGCAACGAGTCGCCCTCCAGCGACGCCGACGGCCCGGACGAGGAGATCATCGAGGACGCCGAGGTCGTTGATCCCGACGCGGCGCGGTCGTAATGACCGACGAGCCGGACAACGTCGTCGGCGCAGGTGAGGAGGAGGTGCCGTCCGCCGAGGTGGACGGCACCACCGCCGATCCCGTCGCCCGCCTCGAGGCGGAGCGGGACGAGTACCTGAACCACTACCGCCGCGTCGCGGCGGAGTTCGACAACTACAAGAAGCGCATCGCCCGCGAGCAGCAGTCCACGACGCAGCGGGCGACCGAGCGGATCGTCGCCGGCCTGCTGCCGGTGCTCGACGATCTCGAGCGGGCCGTCGACGCGTTCGCGGAGCACGACAAGGAGCACGTCCAGGAGGGCGTGGGCCTGGTGCACCGCGCGCTGAAGACCCTGCTCGAGAAGGAGGGCCTCGCGGAGATCGATCCGCTGGGCGAGCCGTTCGACCCGCACAACCACGAGGCGCTGCTCCAGCAGCCGTCCGATGCTCCCGAGGGATCGGTCATCCAGGTCCTGCAGAAGGGGTTCACGGCTCGGCGAGCGCGTCATCCGTCCGGCCCGCGTCATCGTCGCGGCGCGAGCGGAGTAAGAGGACCATCATCACCACCGCCACCCATCCCGCAGCCCGCCTCGACGGCGTGGCCCGCACCGCCACGGCCCTCATGTGGATCGCCGCGGCCGTGCTGTGGGTCGCTCGCCGGCGGCGCCCTGATCACGGGCGAGTCCGGCGTCGGCCTGATCATGGTCGCGCGCCGCCGCGCTGCTCGCCGGCCTGTGCGTCTACTACCGGCGCCGCCAGCCCCTCGGCTACCGCATCGAGCCCGATGCGCTGGTCGTGGTGGAGCGCGGCGGCGAGCGCCGCATCGACGGGCGCGGTCGCCAACATCGCGCGACGGCGGCCTCGGCATGCGCGTGCTCGGCTCGGGCGGCCTGTACGGCTACCTCGGCCGGTTCCGCCTGAAGGACGCACCAGGGCCCGGCCCGGGCGTACGTGAGCGACCTGCGCCGCGTCGCGGTGCTGGACGTCGGCGAGGTCGCCGTGGCCATCTCGCCGCAGGACAAGGCGGCGCTTCCTGCGGCAGGAGGCGCCCGATGCGTGACCTCTACGAGACGCTCGGCGTCACCAAGAACGCGACCGCCGACGACATCAAGAAGGCGTACCGCAAGCTCGCCCAGAAGTGGCATCCCGACAAGAACGCGGGCGACGCCAAGGCCGAGGAGAAGTTCAAGGAGATCACGGCCGCGTACGACACGCTGTCCGACACCGAGAAGCGCAAGGCGTACGACCAGTTCGGCGCGTCCGGCGGCATGTCCGCGCGGCGGCTTCGACCCGTCCGACTTCCGCGACTTCGCGGGCCAGCGCGGCGTCGACCTGTCCGACCTGCTGTCCGACCTGTTCGGCCGCGTCCGCGGCGGTGGCCCGTCCGGCGCCGCCCGCCCGGCGCCCGAGCGCGGCACCGACCTGCAGACCTCCGTCACCCTGTCGTTCGACGACGCGCTGACCGGCGTGCAGCTGACGATCCCGGTGTCGAAGGACGTCACCTGCTCCGACTGCCACGGCACCCGCGCGGCGCCGGGCACCGTCGCCCGATCACCTGCCCGGAGTGCAAGGGCCGCGGCGTGCGGTCGCGCAACCAGGGCTTCTTCTCGCTGTCCGAGCCGTGCCTGCACTGCGCCGGCACCGGCCAGATCGTCGAGCGCGCCTGCCCGACCTGCTCGGGCCGCGGCCGCGTCGGCGCGCACAAGCGCTACACCGTGCGCATCCCGGCCGGCGTCAAGGACGGCGCGCAGCATCCGGCTGCCCGGCCGGGGCGGCGAGGGGCTCGCGGGCGGTCCGCCCGGCGACCTGTTCGTGCTCGTCAACGTCTCGCCCTCGTCGCTGTTCGAGCGGCGCGGCGACGACTTCCTGGTCGACGTGCCGGTGACGTTCCCGGAGGCCGCGCTCGGCGTCGCAGATCGAGGTGCCGACACCGCGCCGCGAGCGCGTCCGCGTGAAGGTGCCGGCCGGCACCGCGCGACGGCCGCATGCTGCGCGTCAAGGGCCGCGGCGCCGCCGTCGGCGGCTCCGAGGACAAGCGCGGCGACCTGCTCGTGCGGCTGCGCGTGCAGGTGCCCGACAAGCTCTCGCGCCAGCAGCGCGAGGCGCTCGAGAAGTACGCCGCGCTCGACGGCGGCGCCGACATCCGCGCAGGAGCTGTTCACGTGAGCCGGCTCCGACGCCCAAGTACATGATCGGCGTCGCCGCCGAGCTGCTCGGCATGCACCCGCAGACGCTGCGCATGTACGAGCAGCGCGGGCTGATCCGCCCGCGCCGCACGCCGGGCGGCACGCGCCTCTACTCCGACGACGACCTGGAGCGCGTGCGCCGCGTGACGCAGCTGGCCTCCGGGCTCGGCCTGTCGCTGCAGGGCGCCGAGTACGTGCGTGGCGCTCGAGGACGAGGTCGAGAGCCTCCGCGCGCGCATCGTCACGCTCGAGGCGAGCCTCGTCGAGGCCGGCCGCCAGAGCCAGCGCCGCGTCGAGGAGGTGCACCGCGAGCTACCGCCGCGACCTCGTGCTGTGGCAGCCGCCCGAGCACCGCCATCACCCGCCGCGACCGCTGATCCCGAACTCCCCCCGAACGAACCAGATCGAGAATCCACATGGACTACAACCGACTCACCGTCAAGGCCCAGGAAGCCGTCCAGGCCGCCGCCGAGCGCGCGCGGACTGCCGGCAACCCCGAGCTGACCGCCATCCACCTGCTGCTCGCCCTCGCGGCCGAGTCCGACTCCGTCGCCGACATGCTGCTGGCCTCGGCCGGCGTCGACGTGACGGCGCTGCGCCGGGCCGCCGAGGACGACCTCGCGAAGCTGCCGCGCGCCACCGGCGCGCAGCTCGCTGCCGCAGCCGAGCCTCGGCTTCCGCACCGTGCTCGACCGGGCCGAGGTGGAGGCGAAGGAGCTCACCGACGAGTTCGTCGCCACCGAGCACCTGCTGATCGCGCTCACCGAGGAGCGCGGCCGCGCCCGCGAGCTGCTGAAGGCGCAGGGCGCGACGAAGGAGAACCTGCTCGAGGCGCTGCGCGGCGTGCGCGGCGGCCAGCGCGTCACCGACCAGAACGCCGAGGACCGCTACGGCGCCCTCTCCAAGTTCGCGCGTCGACCTGACCGCGCGCGCCGAGGCCGGCCGCGTCGACCCCGTGATCGGGCGCGACGACGAGATCCGCCGCATCGTCCAGGTGCTGAGCCGCCGCACGAAGAACAACCCGGTGCTGATCGGCGACCCCGGCGTCGGCAAGACCGCGATCATCGAGGGCCTCGCCCAGCGCATCGTCGTCGGGCGACGTGCCCGAGACGCCTGAAGGGCCGCCGCGTGTGGGCGCTCGACGTCGGCGCGCTGCTGGCCGGCGCCAAGTTCCGCGGCGAGTTCGAGGAGCGCCTGAAGGCCGTGCTGGCCGAGATCGTCGCCGCCGAGGGCCAGGTCGTGCTGTTCATCGACGAGCTGCACACCATCGTCGGCGCCGGCGCCGCCGAGGGCGCCGTCGACGCCGCCAACCTGCTGAAGCCGATGCTGGCGCGCGGCGAGCTGCGCGCCATCGGCGCGACGACGCTCGACGAGTACCGCAAGCACATCGAGAAGGACGCCGCGCTCGCCCGGCGCTTCCAGCCGGTGCTGGTCGGCGAGCCGTCGGTCGAGGACACGATCGGCATCCTGCGCGGCCTGAAGGAGCGCTACGAGGTGCACCACGGCGTGCGCATCACCGACGCCGCGCTGGTGTCGGCCGCCGTGCTGTCCGACCGCTACATCTCCGACCGCTTCCTGCCCGACAAGGCGATCGACCTGGTCGACGAGGCCGCCAGCCGGCTGCGCATCGAGATCGACTCGCTGCCGACCGAGCTGGACGAGGTCGAGCGCCGCATCGTGCGGCTCGAGATCGAGGACGACCGCGCTGGCCAAGGAGGAGGACGCCGCGAGCCGCGAGCGCCGCGAGGCGCTGCAGCGCGAGCTGGCCGACCTGCGCGAGACCTCGGGCGCGCTGCGCAAGCGCTGGGAGGCCGAGAAGCGCCACATCGACGCCGAGCGGCGGCTCAAGGAGCTGCTCGAGGACACCCGCGCCGAGGCCGAGCGCGCCGAGCGCGACGCCGACCTGCAGCGCGCCGCGAAGCTGCGCTACGGCGACCTGCCGGCGCTCGAGAAGGAGCTGGCGGCCGAGCGCGTGGCGCTGACGGCAGCTGCAGGAGAACGGCGCCGTGCTGAAGGAGGAGGTCGACTCCGACGACGTCGCCCAGGTGGTGGCCGTCTGGACCGGCATCCCGGTGCAGCGCCTGATGGAGGGCGAGGTCGCGAAGCTCGTCCACCTCGAGGAGCGCCTGCACGACCGCGTGGTCGGCCAGGACGAGGCGATCGGCGCGATCTCGAACGCCATCCGCCGCGCCAGCGCCGGGCTGCAGGACCCGAACCGGCCGCTCGGCTCGTTCCTGTTCCTCGGCCCGACCGGCGTCGGCAAGACCGAGCTCGCCAAGGCGCTCGCCGAGCTGATGTTCGACGACGAGCGCGCCATCACGCGCATCGACATGTCGGAGTACATGGAGAAGCACGCCGTCTCGCGGCTGGTCGGGGCGCCCCCCGGCTACGTCGGGTACGAGGAGGGCGGGCAGCTGACCGAGGCGATCCGGCGCCGGCCGTACGCGGTGATCCTGCTGGACGAGATCGAGAAGGCCCACGCCGACGTCTTCAACATCCTGCTGCAGGTGCTCGACGACGGGCGCCTGACCGACAGCCACGGCCGCACGGTCGACTTCCGCAACGCGATCCTGATCATGACCTCGAACGCGGGGTCGGAGTTCATCCTCGACGACGCGTCGGAGGACGAGGTGCGCCGCCGCGTCGAGGGCGTGCTCGCGACGACGTTCCGGCCCGAGTTCCTGAACCGCGTCGACGAGACGGTCATCTTCCGGCGGCTGACGGCCGAGCAGATCCGCTCGATCGTCGACCTGCAGCTGCTGCGCCTCGGCGCCCGGCTGGCCGACCGCAAGGTGCAGCTCGAGGTCACCGACGACGCCCGCGACCTGCTCGGCCGCGAGGGGTACGACCCGGCGTTCGGCGCCCGGCCGCTGAAGCGCGTCGTGCAGCGGCGGCTCGAGAACCCGCTCGCGCTGGCCATCCTCGAGGGCCGCATCAGCGACGGTGACCGGGTCGTGGTCGACGCCGACGGCGAGGAGCTCTCCTTCGCGGCGTCGCCGGGGCAGCCCGTAGCATTGGAGGCGTGACGCCTCCCATCGATCTCGGCCGGACGCGGAGCGTCTCGCAGCTCCTCGACGCCACCTTCTCGCTGTGGTGGCGTTACCGCGCCGTGTTCTTCACGCTCGCGCTGATCATCGTCGCGCCGGTGGCGATCATCACCGAGGGCATCCTCCAGGACTTCGGCGACGTGTCGAACCAGTCCGACGTGACCATCGACGACGTGTCGCCGCTGTTCCTGGTGATCATCCTGACGCTGATCCAGATCCCGCTCGTGACGGCCTCCTTCGCGCGCGCGGTGCAGCGCATGGGGGCCGGCGAGGAGGTCGGCGTCGGCGACGCGCTGCGCGGCGGCTTCGCGGTGTTCTGGACGGCGCTGCTCGCGATCCTGCTGGCCGGCCTCTGCACGGCGCTCGGCTTCCTCGCGCTGATCCTGCCCGGCATCTACCTCTCGATCCGGCTCGCGTTCGTGGGGCAGGCGGCCGCCATCGAGCGCACCGGCGCGCGGGCCGCGCTGCGCATGAGCATGCGGCTCACGAAGGGCCGGTTCTGGAGCGTGCTCGGCATCCTGCTGCTGGTGTCGTTCGGCGGGTTCATCGTCGCGACCGCCGCCCAGGCGCCGTTCCAGGCCGTCGGCGGCACCGCCCAGCTGGCCGCCGCCGCGATCGTGCAGTCGGCCGTCAACTCGGTGACGGCGCTCGCGCTGACGCTCGTGTACTTCGACCTGCGGGTGCGCGCCGAGCCGGAACCGACGGCGCCCGTCGCCGTGGACGCCGCCTCCGAGGGCTGGTAGCCGGACCGCGTCCCGCGGCTGGCGCGTACGCGACACTACCGGCGTGGTCGCACCCGACGCCGCCGTCAAGCGTGAGCCGACGCCGATCGGCGCCCTGTTCGAGGCGGCCTTCCGCCGGTACGGCGCGGCCGTGGTCGGCTACACGCTCTGGTCGATCGCCGTCGGCGTGGTGCCCGGCGTGGTCGCGATCGCCTTCCGCGACTCGGGCAACGTGCTGTTCGGGTTCGTCGCGGCCTCCACGTTCGCGCACCTGCTGCTCTGCGGCATCCTGACGGCGCTCGTGGCCGGCACCGCGCGCACGCACCTGCTGCCGGCGGCGGCGGTGTCGCTGCTGGGCGCCGTCATCACCGGGGCTCGTCTTCTACTTCGCCGGCCCGTTCGCGCTGGCGCTGTATCCGGTGCTGGTGTTCGGGCCGATCGCCACGGCCTCGGGCGACGTGTCCGCGCTGGGCGCGCTGCCGTACGGCGTGCGCGTCGCGCTGCGCGACTGGGGGCGGGCGTACGGCGTGCTGCTGGGCCTCGGCCTGATCGCGGTGTTCCTGTGGTTCGCGTTCTTCCTCTCGTTCGCGCCGCTGGGCGGCGAGGGCCACCAGATCGCGACGCTGGTGTTCACGATGCTGGTGTTCTCGCCGCTGGCCGCGCTCGTCGAGCGCAACCTGTACGGCGACACGACGGGGCGTCAGGTGCTGCCGCCGACCGTCTCGCTCGACCAGCGCGAGCGCGGCAAGAAGCGCCGCAGGGCATGAGGCGGTCCGACCGCCTCGCCCTCGGCCTCGGCGTGCTGGCGGCGATCGTGGCGACCCTCGCCGGCATCGTCCACACGCTCGACGATCGCATCCTGCACGCCGACATCGTGGCCGACCAGGCCGTCGAGACGCTGACGGTGCCGACGGTGCTGAACACCATGAACGGCCCGACCGAGGTGAAGGTGCGCGACGCGTTCGTGGCCGTCGTCAAGGCGCGTCCCGACAACTCGTTCGTGCGCACGCGCCGGGCGCTGGTGTCGTCGGCCGCCGATCGTGCCGACGCAGGAGTCGGTGCGCAGGTCGATGCTCGAGCAGCACGCGGCGCTGCTGGCCGGCCGCACGCCGTCGGAGCTGATCCTCGACACGACGCCGCGCCGCACGCCGTTCATCGCCGGCTACGGGCCGGAGGAGGAGTACCGGACGATCCTCACCGAGCACCTCAACCTCGCGCCGACGATCCGCTTCGCGCACGGCGGCTGGGTCGACGCGACGTCGCTGACGATGCGCGTCGCCGATGCGCTGGCGCCCTTCTACGAGGTGCTGCTGGTGCTGCTGGTCGGGCTGGTGGCCGGCACGGTCCTGCTCGCGAACCGCCGCAGCACGGGCCTGCGCCGGGCCGGCATCGCGCTGCTGTCCTCGGCGTTCGTGCTGTACCTGCTGTTCGACGGGCTGGTGGCGATCTTCTTCCGCGCCACCCGCAGCGTCGAGGCGGAGGTGGCCGGCCGCCTGTACCAGGGCATGGTGCAGAGCTGGTCGGACTACGCGGGCATCCTCGCCCTGGCCGGCCTGGCGCTGGTCGCGGGCTCGCTCGTGCTCCGCAGGTAAGCGGCCAAGGCGAGGCGCGCGAAACGCGCAGCACCCGTGCCACAACCGACCAAACCCCGCGCGGAACACGCTTTCCGTGTCCGTTTTGGCACCGCGTGCGAAATCGGACATCGCCGGCGGCAGACGGGCCGAGCGCGCACGAACCACGCACGACCCGTGCCGCGTCCGACCAAACCCCGCGCGGAACACGCTTTTCGTGTCCGTTTTGGCACCGCGTGCGAAATCGGACATCGCAAGCCGGGTGCCGCGGCGGGTGTGGCGACGCTCGCTAGCCCCGGGCGGCGGCCGCGGCGATCGCGCCGGCGACGCCGGCGTTGGCGACGATCAGCTCGCGGTTGACGCGCTCGCTGGGGCCGCCCGACGCCTCGTGGATGTGCGCGAGCACGAACGGCGTCACGGCCTGGCCGGTGACGCCCTCCCTCGAGGCGGCGGCGAGGCCGGCCTCGATCAGCGCGTCGGCGTCCTCGCGCGACAGCGCCGACTCGGCCGGCGGCGGGTTGGCGATCACGACGGCGGTCGCGCCGAGCTCCCAGTGGATGCGGCACAGCGCCGCCGCCTGGTCGGCGGTGTCGACGCGGGCCGGCACGTCGTGCTCCGACTCGCGGCAGTAGAACAGCGGCAGCGTCGAGGTGCCGAACCCGACGACGGGGATGCCGAGCGTCTCGAGCACCTCGAGCGTGCGCGGCACGTCGAGGATCGACTTCGCCCCCGAGCAGACGAGGCACACCTGGGCGCGCGACAGCTCGGTCAGGTCGGCCGAGATGTCGAACGTGCGCTCCGCCTCGCGATGCACGCCGCCGATGCCGCCCGTCGCCGCGTGGTGGATGCCGCACAGCCGCGCGATCGCGATCGTGCCGGCGACGGTCGTGGCACCCAGCGCGCCGTCGGCGAGCGTGGCGGCGAGGTCGCGCGGCGACACCTTGCGCGGATGCTCGAGCGCGATGCGCTCCAGGTCCTCGGGCCGCAGGCCGACGCGGATCTCGCCGTCCATGAGCGCGATGGTGGCGGGGACGGCGCCGGCGGCGCGGACGGACTGCTCCGAGGCGATCGCGGTCTCGACGCCGGTCGGGTGCGGGAAGCCGTGCGAGACGTACGTCGTCTCGAGCGCCACCACGGGCCCGCCGCGCACCAGCGCGTCGCGCACCTCGCGCGCCATGTTGACGAAGGGGGCGGGGTAGCGGGTCACGCTACGATCGTAGTCGATGGCCGACAAGCAGAAGCCCCGCCGCGCTCGGTCGTTCCTGGCCGGATCGGTGCTCGGCGGCCTGGTCGTGCTGGCGGCGCCGCGCGCGCGCCGTCACCGCAGCAAGCTGACGATGCCGCGCGGCCTGGCGGCGTTCGAGGGCGCGCCGTGCTCCGACGCGCGTCCCGACGGCACGATGCCCGACGTGCCGACCCGCTCCTCCTAGGCGAAGCGGCGCTCGGCCTCGTCGATGCCGTCGGCGAGGATCGCCTCGGCGCAGTCGGCGGCCCGCTCGATCAGGTCGGCCGGGTCCTCGTCCTCGTAGAAGGCGCCGAGCACGTAGTCGGCGACCGAGCGCGGGTCGCCGCGGCGGGGACGCCCGACGCCGCACCGGACGCGCAGGAAGTCGGGCGAGCCGAGCGACTCGGCCATCGACCGCAGGCCGTTGTGGCCCTTCAGGCCGCCGCCGGCCTTGGCGCGCACCTTGTCGAACTCCAGCTCGATGTCGTCGTAGACGACGATCACGTCCTGCGGCTCGAGCTTGTAGAACCGCGCCGCGGCGCTGACGGAGCGCCCGGACAGGTTCATGAACGTCTCGGGCTCCAGCAGCGCGACGCGGGCGTCGCCGAGCTTCGTCTCGGTGAAGCGGCCGTCGTACTTGCCGCGCCAGCTCGCGCCGGATCGCTCGGCGATCCGGTCGACGACCATGAAGCCGATGTTGTGCCGGGTCTTGGCGTACTGCCGGCCCGGGTTGCCCAGTCCGACGATGAGTGCGTCGAGCGTCCCGCCGCCGGAGCGCCGCAGGAGGCCCATGACGCGAGCCTACTCCGAGTCGGGAGCGGGCTCGTCGCCGGCGGTCTCGCCGGCCTCGTCGCCCTCTTCGGGCTCGACCGGGGTGAGGCCCTGCGCCTCGAGCTCGGCGGCCTGCTCGGCCTCGATCTGCTCCATCGTGGTCGCCTGCAGCACGGCGGCGACGACGGTGTCGGGATCGGACTTGAACGTGACGCCCTCGGGCAGCGTGATGTCGGACACCCGGATCGCGTTGCCGGCGACCAGCTCGCTGATGTCGACCACGATCTCGGTCGGCAGGTTGGCGGGCAGCGCCTCGACCTCGAGCTCATGCGACGCCTGCTCCAGCACGCCGCCGTCCTTGACGCCCTGCGCCTCGCCCTCGAGCCGCACGTTGACGCTCGAGACGATCACCTCGTCCATCGAGATCTCGAGCAGGTCGATGTGGATCAGGCGGTCGCGGACGGGGTCGAGCTGGTAGTCCTTGAGCACGGCGTGGGTGTCGCCCTTGCGGCCCGGCACCTTCAGCTTCAGCACGGCGTGACGGCCGGCCTCGCCCGACAGCGCCTCGCGCAGCGACGGCACGTCGACCTGGAAGGAGACCGGCTCGGCACCGCGGCCGTACAGGACTCCGGGGATCAGGCCGGACTTGCGCAGGTCGCGCGCAAACTTGGTCTTGCCGGTGACGCGTGGTTCGAGAACGAGGGAATCGGGCATCGAGAAATCCTTGTGGGCGCGTGCGGGCAGCGCCGGACGCACGGCGCGCGAGTCGCAGTCTAGGCGGTTTACCCGCGCATGGCGCCGCTCGGGCGGCTTGACCGCGCGCGCTTCCGGGCGCACGCTCACGGCATGACCGAGCCTGACGGACCCGCGATGTTCCGCGCGCCGGCAGAGGCGTACGACCGGTACGTCGGCCGCTACAGCCGGCAGCTCGCCCGCGAGTTGATCGCCGCCGCGGGCGTCCGCAGCGGGCAGCGCGCGCTCGACGTCGGGTGCGGCCCGGGCGCGCTGACCGCCGAGCTGGCGGCGCTGCTGGGAGCCGACCACGTGGTGGCGGTCGAGCCGTCGCCGACGTTCGCCGAGGCCTGCCGGCAGCGCAACCCGGGCGTCCGCCTCGAGATCGCGCCGGCCGAGGCCCTCCCGTTCGAGGACGACGCGTTCGACGCCGCCCTGGCGCAGCTGGTGGTGAACTTCATGACCGACGCGCACGCGGGCGTGCGCGAGATGCGGCGCGTCACGCGGCCGGGTGGCACGCTGGCCGCCGCGGTGTGGGACTACGCCGGCGAGATGACGCTGCTGCGCCGCTTCTGGGACGCGGCGGTCGCGCTCGATCCGGATGCCGAGGCGAACGACGAGAGCCGCAGCATGCGGTTCTGCACGCCCGACGGCCTGCACGAGCTGTGGACGACGACCGGGCTGGCCGACATCGACGTCGGTTCGGCCACCGTCACCGCCGCCTACGACGGCTTCGAGGACCTCTGGCAGCCGCTCGAGGTCGGCGTCGGGCCGGCCGGCGCCTACACCGTGTCGCTGGCGCGCGATCGCCGCCTGGCGCTGAAGGACGAGGTGCGCCGGCGCCTCGGCGTCGGCGACGAGCCGTTCGAGCTGACGGCGCGGGCCTGGATCGTCACCGGCCGGGTCGCCCCGGCAGCGCCCTAGAAGAGCTGGTTCTCGCCGCCGAAGATCTCCGACACGGAGCCCTCGCGGAAGATGTTGTCGATCGTCTGGGCGAGGATGCCGTCGGCCGGCAGCACGGTCACCTTCTGCGGCCGCGTGACCGGATCGACCGGCACGGTGTCGGACACGACGACCTGGTCGAGCGCGCTGTTGGTGATGCGCTCCAGCGCCGGCGGCGAGAAGATCGGGTGCGTCGCGCAGGCGACGACCCGTGCCGCACCGGCCCGCTTGACGGCCTCGGCGCCCGCGCAGAGGGTGCCGGCGGTGTCGATCATGTCGTCGGAGATGATCGCGACGCGGCCGCGCACCTTCTCGGCGCCGATCACGTCGATCACCTCGGCGACGCTGTGCGTGGGCCGGTCCTTGGAGATGATCGCCAGCGACGCGTCGAGCATCTCGGCGAACTTCTTGGCCAGCTTGGTGCGCCCGGCGTCGGCCGAGACGACGCAGACCTCGTCGCCCGAGATGCCCTGGTCGCGGAAGTACTGCGCGAACATCGGCAGCGCCGTCATGTGGTCGACGGGGCCGTCGAAGAAGCCCTGCACCTGGCCGGCGTGCAGGTCCATCGTCAGCACGCGGTCGACGCCGGCGGCGTTGAGCAGCGTCGAGACGAGGCGCGCCGTGATGGGCTCGCGCGGCTTCGACTTCTTGTCCTGCCGCGCGTACGGGAACAGCGGCACGACGGCGGTGACGCGCTTGGCCGACCCCAGGTGCGCCGCGTCGACCATGATCAGCAGCTCCATCAGGAAGTCGTTCACCGACATGCCGTTGGCCGGGGCGAACGACTGCACGATGAACACGTCGGCGCCGCGGATGGACTCGTCGTAGCGGGCGTACAGCTCGCCGCTCGGGAACGTCTTCAGCGTGACGCTCGAGCAGGTGACCTGCAGGCGCCGCGCGATGCGCTCGGCGAGGTCGGCGTTGGAGCGCCCGGACGACGAGCATGAGGCGCTTCGGTGCGAAATAGCCCTGGGTGTTCTCCACCACTGCGTCCTCCGCGAGGTCGGGTGCCGGCGGCGGCGCGACGAAGGTCGCGGCTTCGAACAGCTGGTGCTCAGCCATCATCGTTCCTGCGAGCATACCCGTCGATGTTCACCTGGCGCGCCCGGGCCATGCCGAGTGCGCCCTCGGGGACGTCGTCGGTGATGATCGATCCGGCGCCGGTATACGCGTCGTCACCGATGGTCACGGGTGCCACGAAGACATTGTCGCTGCCCGTGTGGACGTGCGCGCCGATGGTCGTGCGGTGCTTCTTGCCGGCGTGGTAGTTGGCCGTGATGTTGCCCGCTCCGATGTTCGTGCCGGCGCCGATGTCGGCGTCGCCGATGTACGAGAGGTGGGGCACCTTGGCGCCCTCGCCGACGTTCGAGTTCTTGATCTCGACGAACGTGCCGGCCTTGGCGTTCGTGGCCAGCCGGGCGCCGGGCCGCAGGTAGCAGAAGGGCCCGATCTTCGCCCCCTCGCCGACCTCGGCGTCGATCAGCACGGCATGCGGGCCGACGTGCGCGCCGCTGCAGACCTTCGTGGCGCCGCGCAGCACGGTGAACGGGTGGATGGTGCAGTCGGGCTCGAGCACGACGCCGTAGTCGACGAAGGTCGACTCGGGGTCGACGATGCCGGCGCCCGCGAGCATGTGCTGCTCCAGCAGCCGCAGGCGCATGAAGCGCTCGGCGTCGGCCAGGTCGACGCGGGTGTTGACGCCCATGGTCGAGACCACGTCGGTCGGTGACGTGACCGACGATGTGCCCGCGGTTCGCGCGCAGCAGCGGCAGCACGTCGGGCAGGTACAGCTCGCCCTGCGCGTTGTCGGGGCGCAGCCGCGCCAGCGCGCCGCGCAGCGCGGCCGCGTCGAAGGCGTAGAAGCCGGTGTTGATCTCGGTGATCGCGAGGATGCCGGGCGACGCATCGCGGGCCTCCACGACGTGATCGACGGTGCCGTTGGGGTCGCGCACGACGCGTCCGTAGTCGTTCGGCGGCGGCACGTGCGCGGTCAGCAGCGTGGCGACGGCGCGGCCGTCCCGGTGCGACGAGACGACGTCGCGCAGCAGGCTGCCGCGGATCAGCGGCGTGTCGCCGGTGACGACGAGCACGTCGCCCTCGAAGTCGCCGAGCGCCTCCATGCCGCAGCGCACGGCGTCGCCGGTGCCGCGCGCCTCGGGCTGGATCGCGGCGACCGCGTCGTCCGGCAGCAGCGCCCGCACCTCGTCGGCGTCGGGCGGCGTGACCACGACCAGCCGCGACGCACCGGCCTCGCGCGCCGCCTCGAGCACCCAGCCGAGAATCGGACGGCCGCAGGTGGCGTGCAGGACCTTCGGCAGCGCCGACCGCATGCGGGTTCCCTTCCCGCCGGCCATCACGATGCAGGCCAGCGCCCGCGCCCCGCTGTCCATGGTCACCACAGCACCCGTCCGGGGATCTTAGACTCCACGGTCACCGAGCCCGCCGTCAACCGCAGGGAGAGGGAGCGTCCATGCCCGTTCCGGCCACGTTCGACACGCTCGCCGTCATCGGCAACGGCATCATCGGCCACGGCGTCGCGCAGGTGTACGCCGTCGCCGGCAAGGACGTGACCCTGATCGGCCGCAGCGACGAGAGCCTCGCGCGCGCGATCGAGAACATCCGCGCGAGCCTCGCCGACTTCACGCGCCACGGGCTGGTCACGGCCGACGAGGCCGAGGCGGCGGTCGCGCGGATCACGACGTCGACGAGCATCGAGGACGCCGCGAGCGCGCAGCTGGTGATCGAGGCGGTCACGCACGACATGCCGCTGAAGGTGGAGCTGTTCGCCGAGCTCGACCGCATCTGCCCGCCGCCGACGGTGCTGGCGACCTCGAGCGGCTCGCCGGCGAGCGAGGTGCACGGCAAGGTCACCCACCGCGAGCGCGTGATCGCGACGCACTTCTGGTACCCGCCGCAGCTGATCCCGCTGGTCGAGGTGTGCGGCAGCCCGGACACCGCGCCCGACGTGCTGCAGTGGACGTGCGACGCGGTGCGCGCGTGCGGCAAGGAGCCGGCGGTGATCGACCGCGAGATCCCGGGCTTCATCGGCAACCGCCTGCAGTTCGCGCTGCTGCGCGAGGCGTGGAGCCTGTGGGCGTCGGGCGCCGCCTCGGCCGAGGCGATCGACGCGGTCATCCGCAACTCCATCGGCCGCCGCCTGGGCGTGACGGGCCCGATCGAGTCGGCCGACATCGGCGGCATCGGCACCATGTACTCGTTCGCGTCGGGCCTGCAGCCGCACCTGGACGTCGAGCCGCTGCCGCCCGCAGCGGTCGCCGAGGCAGCGGAGCGCGGCGGCATCTACGACTGGTCGGCCCGCGACGCGGGAGCGCTGCGCGCCGCGCGGATGGAGGAGCTGTTCCGCTGGCTCGCGGTCGACGGCGCGCGCTGACGCCCGGCCCGTAGACTTGGAGGCGCATTGGGGCGTGGCCAAGTGGTAAGGCAGCGGGTTTTGGTCCCGCGATCGAGGGTTCGAATCCTTCCGCCCCAGTCCTAGTATTCATGCGGGTTTGCGGGGTGTCGGCGGGTCTGATTCGGGCGACAGGGTGTCCGTGGACTCAATTAGGGCGCATTTGTGTTTGCCCCCGAACCATTTGTGTCGAGGATCCATGCGGGTTTGCTCGGGCGGGGTCGAAAACGGCGAAGAGATCACGCGGTCATACCTGTGACCTGAACCCAGTGTTGATGCGGTCGGCGACGGTTCGGCCGGCGGAGGCGTTTCTTCCTGGTCACGCGATCGCATGCGCGTGCCTTGACGTTTCCGCCTGTGCCACGGGCGCTATCGCGAGTCTTCTAGATAGTTCCTTTTATCCATATGGGAGATAAAAGGCGCTATGTTTCCTCTCATGGAACGTCGTGAGATGCTTCGCCGGCTTACGCCGTTCGCCGCCGAACCAGCAGGCCTCGTGACGGCCCAGCAGGCCGCCGCTGTCGACGTGCGAGCGCGGACATGGTCGAGCTCGCCGACCATGACCTGCTTCGTCGTGTCCGCCGCGGCGTGTACGCGTTTGATCTGGGTCGTGCTACTGGCGCGCATGAGGACATCGCCGGCGCCGGACCTGGCTGGCGCTGAACGCGAAGCGGCTGCCGTGTACCGCGCGACGATTCGGTGGCGGCGGTGGTCAGTCATGCCAGCGCCGCCCATCTGCACGCGCTTGGCACCGTGATCCCGGCCCTCCCGGAGCTCACCCAGTTCGTGCAGCGCAGCCGCAAGCAGCGCGACCTGGTCGTGCACACGGCCCGCGTCCCGGCCGTCGACTGGCTGTGGCTGGCGCTCGAGGAAGGGATCCGGCTACACGGTCACGAGCCAACGTGAACGATCGTCGATCTGTTCCTGGACGGCGAGGAGCTGGACTACGCGACGCGGATGATCCGCCAGCGGTTCGCGTCCGCGGCGGCCGGAGAAAGCGAACTGGAAGCCGCCCTGCATCGCCGCAGGAGCCGTTCCGCGCAGCCCGGCTCCGGCTTCGCGACCTGATCTCGACGATCGACTGGCCGGCGTCGTGACCGGCTGGCCGTGGTTGACGCCGCAGGCGACGCGGCAGGGTCTGAACGCGCGGATCGCCCGATTCCCGGCGCCTGGAGCGGGGACTGCGCACGAACGAGATCGTGTTCCGCCGGCTGCTGGTGCAGCTCACCCGCCGATCCGGGGCGGTGGGTGGTGAAAGGCGGCGTGGCGCTGCTGCTGCGGCTCGACCCGAACCGCGCGTCGGCCGACATCGACCTGACCTACGTCGACGCTGCCGGCGAGCATACGCTCGGCGCTGGCGGCACTGCAGCGGGCCATGGCCGTGACGGTCGACCCGGACGACTTCTTCACGTTCGAGCTCGCCGCTGTGCCGGCGCTCGACGCCGTCGTCGACGACGATACGTTCGCGGTGCAGGTGCGCGCCCGGCTTGGCGCGCGCGAGTACCTCAAGTTCGGCGTCGACTTGGCGCGGCCGGCGGCGGTGGTGCCGTTCGAGACGCTGCATGTGTTCGCGTCGGTCACCGGACTGGAGACGGTCGACCGGATGCCGCCCGTGCAGGTCCTCGACCTGGCGTTGCAGATCGCGCAGAGACCTGCGCGATGTTCGAACGTCACGGCCCGCAGCGGCAACGTCGACGCGGGCGCGCGACCTGGTCGACCTCGCCATGATCGCAACCCAGGTGGACGGCATCGTCGCCGCCGACGTGCGCGGTCACCTCTCGGCCGAGGTGACGCGACGGCGCCGAAACGGCACGCTGGACGGCCCGTTGCCGGACGTCCTCGCGCTCAATTCCGCGCAGGAGGAGTCGTGGCGGCAACGGTGGCTGAAGGCGACCCGGAACGCGCCGCTCACCTTCGACGGCGCGTACGCAGTCGCCGCCGCGTCCTCGGTCCGGTGCTGTCCGGCGAGCGAATCGACCGCTGGTCGGCGCCCACCCAGCGCTGGCTCACGGATGCCTGAAACAGCCGGGTTCCGGCCCGGCCCGCTGCCGGTCGGGAACCGGTTCAGCGCGGCCGGCTGGGGGCACGAAGGCGCGTCGTGGCGAGGCGCGTGTCGTGGTCAGCCGCTCGCGCGACGTGCGTCCCGAGTAGCTACCTGCTTCGACGTCTACGTGACAGGAACGACGCTGTGTAGGTGACAAGAACGACGGAATGTGCGTGACACAACCCACGGCTTCGTGAGGTCGGCGTAGATCAGCGTCGCCTGGAGGTCGCGGTCGTCCTGGGGCGAACATGATCCGGCGTCTGGCGCTGCCGCGCTGACGCTAGCCGACGAGCTCACGGAACGCAGGCTCGGCCCGGAGCGGGTCGAGGTCGGTGTCCTCCTTCGCGACGTCACGGAGCATCGGCATTCCCTCGAAGGCGACCCGCAGGTGGCCGATCGCGTCCTCCTTGCGGCCAGCCAGTGCCTCGCAGCAGGCGAGGTTGTAGAGCGGCAGGGCATAGCCACCCGCTTCGAGCGTTTCGCGGGCGCCCTCGATCACTGCCTCGTAGTCCCCCGCCTCGTACGCGGGATGGAACTCCGCCCAGACTTCCCATCCGCGGGCCTCATACGCCTGGCCGACCGTGCCACCGACCGCAAGCACCGTCGTCCCCGGCACCTCGGCAAAGGCGGTCCGGTTCACCTGCGGCGGGACGAACACGAGCGTGCCCTCGGGCGCGTCGACGGTGTCGCCGGCGATCTCGAACCGCGCGCGGCCGCGAAGGACGACGTAGAGCTCCTCGCTGCCCTCGTCCTCCTCGTGCTCGGGCATGAGCCGGTCGCCCACGTTGGCGGCCGTCCACGCGTTCGTCCCGAACGCGGTGATCCCGAGGTGATGGCGCACGGGCCGCATGTGGGTGTCCTGGCGGTAGGCGATGTCCTGCAGCTCGTCGATGGTCGCGACCCGATAGCTCACAGCAGACTCAACTTCCTCTTCTCGCGTCCCGAACGACTATAGAAGGCAAACGGCCTCGATCCGCGTCCGCCGGAGTGCTCGTATCAGGCCGTGTCGGTCTTGCTCTGCAGGTGCCAGCGCTGGCCGAACGGGTCGATCACCCAGGCGTGCCGGTAGCCCTCGTGCGGTCCGTCGGCGATGCCGCGTTCGACCTGCGCTCCGTGGTCAACGAGTCGCGCGACGAGTGCTTCGACATCGTCGACCTCCATCGACAGACTGACCGCCCATCCGCCGAGGCGCGTCGCGCTGAGGACGTTGAGAGCGGCGAACTCGTCCGAGAGGAAGAACCGGGCGCCGCCGATCGTGAACTCGCTGTGCATGAGCACGCCGTCGTCGTCAGCCATCCGCATGACTTCGACTGCTCCGAACGCGTCGCGATAGAAGGCAAGCGCGGCGGCACCTCCGTCGACACAGAGATACGGCACCACCTCGGTAGGGAGGTTCGGCATCGCGATAGCTCCTTCCAGCCATGATCAGGCGATCTGTCCATCGTAGGCGGACGCTGGGTGAGATCGTCCTCGTAGCTACCGATCGCGGGCGGCGTAGGTCAGGTGAGTCACCCGCTGCGTCGGCTCCGCGCGGACCTGCTCCAGGGCCACGCGGTCAGCGTCCACGCCCTCGAACAGGCGGATTCCGGAGCCGAACAGCACGGGTGCGAGCGCAATCGAGAACTCGTCGATCAGGCCGGCGTTCACGTACTCCAGGATCGTTGCGCCGCCGCCCGCGATGCGGACGTCTCGGTCGCCGGCGGCCTCGCGGGCCTGGTCGAGCGCGGTCTCGATGCCGTCGTTGACGAAGTGGAAGGTGGTCCCACCCGGCCGCTCCCAGGGGTCACGCTTCTCGTGCGTCACGACGAACACCGGCGTGTGGAACGGCGCCTCCTCCGGCCACGCCAGTTCGCCGGCGTCGAACATGCGCTTCCCCATCACGCTCGCGCCGGTGCGCTCGAACGTCTCCCGCAAGACGTCGTTGTCGAGCCCTTCCTCGCCGCCCTCGCCGAGCTTCAGGTTCTCCCGGAAGAACCGCTGCGGGAAGACCCACTGCTGCAGTTCCATCCACTGCGCCATCCAGCGCCGCACCTCGGGTCGTCCTGCTTCTCGGGCGCGAAGAGTCCTCGGGCGCGCTCGGGCGCGATGTAGCCGTCCAGCGACATCGACACGCTGAAGAACACCTTCCCGGCCATCAGCCCTCAGCTCCCTTCCGAACGATCTCGGCGACGTAGGCAGCCAGGTTGCCCAGGGTCTGCTGGCCGCCCTCGACCGCGTGGTACTTCTCGACCGCCTCGTCGCGCAGCTCCTTGGTGGGGAACACCGTGCGCATCTCGATCAGGGTCGCTGCGCCGTCGGGCGCGAACGTGAGGACCGACTCGAAGGCGTTCGGGTCGCCGCGGGACTCACCGTGCAGCAGCGCGATCCGCTCCGGCGGGGCGATCTCGGTCCAGGAGATCCACTCCTGGTAGTCCGTCCCGTCCGGTCCGTGCATCACGAAGTCCCACGCCCCGCCGACGCGGAACTCGAACGCCCGCGTGGTGGTGGTGAACCCCTCCGGCCCCCACCACCGCGACAGGTGCCGCACCTCGGTGAACGCCTCGAACACCAGCTCCCGTGGGGCGCTGATGACCCGGGAGATCACGATCTCGCGGTCGGCCGTCGCGGACTGCGCCGGCCCCTCGTCCCGTCGCGCTCATCGGCTACTCCTCCTGCCTTGCCTGCTCGAGGTCCTGCACGTACGCGTCCAGCCGGTCGAAGCTCTCGTTCCAGAACCGCTCGAACCCGCCGGCCCACTCGTGGACCGGTCGCAGCCCGCGGGCGTCGAGGCCGTACAGGCGCTGCTTGCCTGCCTTGCGGTCCCGCACCAGCCCGACCTCCCGGAGCACCCGCAGGTGCTTGGACGCCCCCGGCTGGGTCATCCCCAGCTCCTGGGCCAACTCGGTCACCGGCCGCTCGCCCGCCCGCAGCAGCACCAGGATCTCCCGGCGCTGCGGCTCGGCGATCGCGTTGAAGACGTCCGACGTCGTCGCTGCTCGTGCCATGGCGCCATCATATTCCGATATCGGCATATGTCAAGCCGGATCGTGCTGCGCCGTACTGTTGGGCGCGCCGACCGTCGGGTGGCGGCCGGGAGGCCCGCGGCGGCCCCGCGAACTTTTCGAGCCCGTGCTACGGATCAGCTGCAATGGACAACGCCTACCCACACTTCGGAACCTTCACGGCCAAGACGCCACGCTGCGTGGCCGCGATGACGGCTCCCGAGCGATGCCGAACTGGTCAGCGCGACGGCACGCGAACTTCTGGATGCCTTCACGGAGCTGTCGCGCGGCACTGGGACGGCCTCTACCGGTACTGCCTGAACCGCGCAGGATCGCCGGCGAGACGTCGCCGCCGAGGCTTCCGCGTCGCCTTCGATCGTCGCAAGCGCTACGACTCGCGCTACAGCGTGCCCGCCCATGGCTGTCGGGATGCGACCAACCTCCTCCGCGACCACTTCCGCACGCAGGAGCGAGGAGCGCAGCTCGGCGGTCGGCCGCCTGAACACCCCGTCCCGAGTGACGACGATCCGGACGGCCTCGAGCGGCAGCTCCTCGTCCGCATCTCGCCTCGGCTCTGGAGGGCATCCCGGCCGCCGACCGCGATGCGCTGCTGCTGTTCGCCTGGGCCGACTTCGACTACGAGCAGATCGCCGCGGCCCTGGACATTCCGCTCGGGACCGTGCGCTCGAGGATCCACCGCGCTCGTCAGCGGTGCGCGCATATCTCGAAACCACCGACGACTACCTGGCCCGAACGACGAGGGATGAAGATGACTGACCACGACCTCGAATGGCTGGCCGCCCAGGCGCCCCGGCGAAGGGAAAGCGACCACGGTGCGCGCGAGCGCGCGCTGCAGGCCTTGGTCGCTCACCGGTCGCTCTCCGGCGAGCGCAGCTTCAGAATCGGGAGTCTGTTGCGCACGAGGATGTTCGGGTTCGCCGTCGCGACAGGGGCTGCAGCCATCGCCGCCGCGCTCGTGCTGTCGACCGCCGGAAGCGACGGCGTCGGCGCCGGCGCCGGGCAAGCGGGCCCGAACGCATCCGAGCCGCAGGCCGCCGCGGTTCCCTCCGGCACCGAGAACGCTTCGCTGGTGCGCCTTGCCGCCTACGTCGTCGCGTCCCCTACGCCGGTCGGCGACGCGACGCTGGTTGCAAGAACGACCAACGGCGCCACCGTCTACGATCTGTACGGCGACAACGGCCAGTACTTCTTCTCGCGGGCCAAGCGCGGCCTCGCCGGACAGGTCAGCGCCAACCACGACCTCGCCGATGGGCTCTTCGCCCGTGAGATCGCCGCTGCGAAGCTGGCGGCCACCGGCGACGTCCAGAAGGCCGCTCAGGACCTGGCCAACGCGCCCAATCCAAGCCATGTGAGCAGCCCCGAGGAGGCGGTCCGCAGCCCGCACGAGGCGAGTCTGTATGCCAACTGGGTGTGGGGGAACGCGCAGGATGCGCTGATCGCAGGCTCGGGCGATCCGCAGGTTCGCGCCGGCGTCCTCCGCATCCTTGCGACGCTGCCGGATGTGACCGTCACGAGCGGCACGTCCGGCGGCCAGCCGACGTTGGTTCTGACCGCCGGCGAGACGGAGCTGGGCATCGGATACACCGAACAGCTCACGATCGACGCCGAGAGCGGCGTGCCGATCAAGTTCGCCGGCGGGCCGACGGGCGGGCCGTCCACGACCGTCCGCTTCAAGGTGTCGCGGGTGACCCTGGCGCAGCCGCTCGCGAGCCCGCCGTCGGATACCGCAAGCAGCCAATAGGCAGAGCTCGAGGAGCGGGCGGCGTGCGAGCGCGCCGTCCGCTCGTTCACCCGATCAGCACCCGGGCGAGGCTCGTCCAGGACGCCTCGGGGATGCCCTCCTCGCCGAGCGGCTGCAGGCAGACGTGATCGGCTCCCGCGTCGAGGTGCGCGCGGACGACCTCGGCGATCTGCTCCGCGCTGCCGTGGGGGATGACGGCGTCGATCAGCCGGTCGGACCCGCCGTTCGCGAGATCGGCCTCGGTGAAGCCGTGGTCGAGCAGGTTCTGCGTGTAGTTGCGGAGGCCGAGGTACAGCTTCGCGAAGCCGCGGGCGACGGTCCTGGCGCGCGCCGGGTCTGTCTCGACGACGCACGTCAGCTCCGGTGCGACGAGCTTGCCGGGGCCGAGCCGATCGCGGGCGAAGCGCGTGTGCTCGACCGGGACGAAGTACGGATGGGTGCCGGCCGTCCGCTCGCCGGCCAGGTCGAGCATCTTCGGGCCGAGCGCCGCCAGGCAGCGGCCGTCGACCGGGGGCGGGGTGGGTGACGCGTCGAGGTCGTCGAGGAACGTCCGCATCGTCGTCAGCGGCCGGCGGTAGTCGCTCGTCGCCTCGGGATGGCCGATGCCGACGCCGAGCATGAACCGTCCGGGGAACGCGCTGCGGAGCTCCGCGTCGGCGGCGGCGGTGGCGCGCGGGATCGCTGTTCCAGACGTTGAGGATGCCGGTCGCCGCGACCAGGGTCGACGTCGCCTCGAGGATCGGGCGCAGATCGGCCGCCTGCGGCGAGCCGCCCACCCACCAGGCGCCGTACCCGAGCTGCTCGGCGATGCGCGCCGCCTCGCCGGCGCGGTCGCTGCCGAAGGGGCGAAAACTCGTCCAGATGCCGATCGTTCCGATGTCCATGCCGGCAGCTTCGCAGGCCGAGCAACCTGCTCGGCACGTTGGTCAGCAGGGGGGAGGCCGCCGTGGACGCGATTCGGGGCGGGTGCGGAGGCATGGTCGTCCTTTGGGGGAGAGAGCCGCGGGGCGCGCCTCCCTCGGCCCATCGGAACCTCGGACGCGCTCGCCTCCCCACCCTGCGCGAGCGCACCCTCCGCCAGACGGGGGAGGTACCGACAAAACTCAGCGCCGTCGCCGGAGACGACCGATCCCGACGCAACGACATTGCATCCGGCCTGCGTGCCGCGCTGCTGCTCTGCGCGGGCTGCAACATCCGTGCGCGGAGCGTCGGCGGCAGTTGACAAATGGGCGCAACGCCGAGGGTCTCGCGTCCGGCGGTCACCACGGATGGAGGCTCCGATGCCCGACTACGAACGCACGATTCGCGACTACTTCGATGCTTGCACTGCGGGCGACGCACCTGCGATCGCCTCGTTCTTCGCACCCGATGCGGTGCACTACTTTCCCGACGGCGACACGTATCCGGACGGCTCGCCGCAGCGCGCGTTTCGCGGTGCCGACGCGATCGGACACGGGTTCGGCGACCGTTTCGGCGGCGAGTTCCGGACACGCTGGACCGTCGATCACGTGATCGTCGACGCCGAGCGGCGCGAGGCGGTGATCGAGTGGTCGAACTTCAAGCCGTCGGTGTCGCCCGACGCCCGCCTGCGCGGAGCAGAGTTCTACCGCTTCGACGCCGCCGGCAGGATCGTGGAGATCCGCGCCTATTACGCATGCCCGCCCGGCGGTCCCGACCGCGCGTACGAGCTCGGCGAGTTCGACTACGCAGGGCGTGGGTACCCGCTGGCCGACAGGTAGTCGGCGTCAAGCGTCAGTGAAGTCGGTCATCGAGATATAGGTGGTGACCTGGCCGACGTTGTGGAGCGCGGCGAGCTTGTCGGCGTGGAATTGCTCGTAGGCGGCAAGGTCCGAGACCTCGACGCGGAGCAGGTAGTCGAAGTTGCCGGTGACGTGGTGGCACTCGACGATCTCGGCGATCTCGCGCACGCCGACCTGGAAGCGCTGGATGTGCTCGCGCTGGTGGCGGACGAGACGGACCGCGACGAACGCGGTCAGCGCGCGTCCGTCGGCGTTCGGGTCGATGATCGCCCGGTAGCCGCGGATCACCCGCTGGTCCTCGAGGCGACGTAGCCGTCGTGAGCAGGCCGATGCCGACAGGCCGGTCGCGCCCGCCATCTCGGCGACGGTGGCCCGGCCGTCGCGCCGGAGGAGTTCGAGGATCACGCGATCCGGAGCGTCGAGAATGGTGTTCACCGACGAATTGTTGCATGCTCGGATATGGACGCGCATGATCTGTGCGAACGAGTCCCATATCGCCGCGATAATTCTTGATAGCGCCATTTCACGTGCAGACTCCGTGCATGTCTCGTCGTGCCCCGTCGCCGATCACGGCCGCCATTCACACCCGTCCTGCGGCGTCGCTCGCTCGCCCGGTCTCCTCGCCGATCTTCCAGACGACGACGTTCGCGCTCCCATCCGCCGCCGATCTCTCCCGCGCTGCGCTCGAGGTGGCGGCACCGGGCTTCTATACGCGCCACGGGAACCCGAACCACGCCGAGCTCGGCGACGCGGTGGCGACGCTCGAGGGCGCCGAGCGCGGCCTCGTCTTCGGCTCGGGCATGGGTGCGCTCACCACCGCGGTGCTGGCGCTGGTGCGAGCAGGCGACCACGTCGTGGCGCAGCGGAGCATGTACGGCGGCTCGCTGAGCCTGGTGCAGGCGCTGCTGCCACGACTCGGAGTCGCGTGCACGCTGGTCGAACAGACTGACGTCAGCGCCTGGGTGGACGCCGTCACGCCCGCCACGCGGCTGTTCCTGATCGAGTCGCCGAGCAACCCGCGGCTCGAGATCACCGACATCGCGGCGGTCGCCGCGATCGCACGGGAGCACGGCATCGTCACGCTCGCGGACAACACCTTCGCGACCCCGGTCAACCAGCGGCCGATCGCCCTCGGCGTCGACCTCGTCTGGCACAGCGCCACGAAGTACCTGGCCGGCCACTCGGACACCTCGGCCGGCGTCGTCGTCGGGCCGCACACCTTGATCGAGACGATCTGGAACATGTCGCTGACCGTCGGCGCGGTGCTTGGCCCGTTCGACGCATGGCTCGTGACCCGCGGGATTCGCACGCTGCACCTGCGGGTCGAGCGCCACAACGCGACCGGCGCGGTCGTCGCCGACCACCTGACCCGGCGTCCCGAGATCGCGGCCGTCCACTATCCCGGCCTCGCCACTCACCCGTCGCACGAGATCGCTGCGCGTCAGATGGACGCCTTCGGCGGCGTCCTCAGCTTCGAGTTGCGCGGCGGGTTCGACGCCGCGGCGAGGATGATCGAAGGCCTCGGGATGGTGCAGCTCGCAGCCAGCGTCGGCAGCGTCGAGAGCCTCGCCGTGCATCCGGCGTCGATGTGGCGGGCCGTCCTCACCGACGACGAGCTCGTTGCGGCCGGCCTGCAGCCTGGCCTCGTCCGGCTTGCCTGTGGCCAAGAGGATCCGGCGGACATCATCGACGACCTCGACCACGCGCTGGACGCGCTCCGGGGATAAGCCAGCCCGTGCGCGAGGTGCGGCTGCGTCAGCACCGCCATCCGTACCGACAGCTCCGCTCGCGCCAGGCGTGCCACCCGCGTCGCCGGGGCAGCGACCCCGTGTCAGGCCGTGGCGATCAGGTAGTGCCACTCGTTGTCGGTGTGGTAGCTGCCGTCGGCGTTTCGGAAGGGGGCCATCGCGTCGAGGATGCCCTGGCGGATGACGTCCTCGCCGGCGATGCGCGCGGCGAGCAGTGCGAGGCCGGCGCCGAGTGAGGTGCGGACGAGCGTGTCGGCGTCCGGGTAGTCGAACGGGCACGAGATGTCGCGGGCGACGCGCGGCTCGAGGCCGGCGGCGGACGCGAGCTCCTCGAGCACGCCCGGGTCGCAGAGGTTGCGGCCGCCCGGGCCCGACGGCAGGGCGAACGGGAGGTGCGGCGCGAAGGCGCGGACGAGGTTCGCGATCTCCGTGTGCTCTGGCCGGCCCCAGACCTGGATCGCCACGTCTCCGCCGGTGCGCGTGACTCGGCGGGCTTCGCGCAGCGCCACGACGATGTCGTCGGCGAACTGGAACGCGTTGAACCCGGTCACGACGTCGAATGAGTCATCGGCGAACGGCATCTGCTCCATTGCGCCGACGTGGAGATCGGCCTCCGGCGAGCGGCGCCGCGCGATCTCGACCAGGCCCGGCGCGGCATCGATGCCGGCGGCGGTGGCGCCACGGGCGATGGCGGCCTGCAGAGCCACCCCCGATCCGCAGGCGACGTCGAGCAGGCGCGTGCCGGTGGTGACGTCGAGATGGTCGAGGATCGCTTCGTAGATCGGTGCCTGGAGTGCTTCCTGGTCGGCCCAGTCCGCGGCGCGGGCGCTCCACAGTTCGCCCTGCATTGCCGCGCCTCCGGCTTCGCTGTTGACGGGAACGGACACGGCCGCCTCCTCGCTTAAGCTATGGAACAGAGTCTTAGTAAACTATGAATCATAGTTAATGTCAAGTAACGATCTCTCACTCTTCGACTACGAGGTGCTGGCGCTGGTCGGCGACGGCGGCGCCGGTGCGCACGACCTGCTGCAGATGGCGCGGCGCGGTCGCGTGTTCGCGTGGGCGGGCGAGAGCCAGTACTACACGGCGCCGAAGCGGCTGGCCCGGCTCGGCTACCTGCAAGCGCGCAAGGAACCGGGCCGCACGCGCGAGCGGACCGTCTACGAGCTGACCGACGCGGGGCGCGTTGCGCTTGCCGCCTGGGCCCGGACGCCGGTGCGCTTTCCGACGTTCCGGCATGAGGCGTTCACGCGTCTGCTGGCCGCCGACCTGGTCGGGGCTGAGGTGACCGCCGATGCCATCGGGACGCTCCGCGACGACATCGCCGAGGTACTGAAGGCGATCGACGCGGCGGCTGCCGGAGCGCACGCGCTGCCGCACCGGGAGCGGTACCTGCTCCTCGGCCACCAGCTGGCGCGGCGGCTGGCCCTGGTGACACTGGAGTGGGTGGACGATGTCGAGCGCCAGCTCGCAGATGGCCCGGAGGCGCCAAGCGCCTGATCGGCGGCTGCCGGCCAGCGCATCGCGCGCCGTTCTGCCAGCGGGCAACGAGCCGCGACCTCGTTACAACTCCCGGCATGGGCACCGGAGCGGCTGAGATCGACAACGCGCTGATCGCCGGTCGGCTCGACGAGATGGCGGCGTTGCTCGAGCTCGCCGAGGCCAACCCGTACAGCGCGCGTGCGTACCGGCGCGCGGCGCAGCTGATCCGCGCGGCACCCGTGCCGGTGGCATCACTCGTGCGACAGGGCCGCGCGCGCGAGCTGCGTGGCATCGGCCGCGGCATCGAGGCGAAGCTGCGCGAGCTCGTCGAGACGGGGGAGATCGCGGAGCTGACCGAGCTGCGCCGCACGACGCCGCTCGAGCTGGTCGCGCTCGGCCGCATGCTCGGTCTGAGCTCCGAGCGGATGATCGGCATCGCCGCGGCGCTCGGGATCTCGACGGCCGGCGAGCTGCGGCAAGCGGCGCGCGACGGCCGTCTGCTCGACGTGCCCGGCATCGGCCCGAAGCGGGAGGAGCAGATCATCGCGGCGCTCGCCGAGGCGCAGGCACCGGCGCCGCGCGGAATCCTGCTGCCGCGGGCCCGCGAGGTGACGGAGACGATCGCTGCGGCGCTCGGCGGTCATGTCGCAGGCGACGCGCGGCGCTGGGTCGACGAGCCGTCGCACCTGGCCGTCGTCGTCGCGTCGGACGATGCCGCGGCCGCGCGGGAGCGCTTCGCCGCCCTGCCCGAGATCGTCGCGCTGCTCGACGCCCACACGGGCATCACGGCGGATGGCATCCCGGTCGCGCTCGTCGTCGCGCCGCCGCACGCGCTCGGCACCGCGCTCGTGCTCGCGACCGGACCGGCCGCGCACGTGGAGGCGCTCGGCCCGCTGCCCACCGCGGCGGACGAGGCGACCCTGTACCGGAACCTGGGCCTCGCCGTCCCGCCACCCGAGATCCGCGACGGCACCCTCGAACCGGCGCCGCCGGTGCTGGTCGAGCGGGGCGACCTGCGCGGCGACCTCCACGTGCACACGCAGTGGTCGGACGGCCGGGCGACGGTCCTCGAGATGGGCATCGCCGCCCGTGACCGCGGCTACGAGTACCTGGCGATCTGCGATCACACCCCGAACGTGAGCGTCGTGCCCGGGCTGGACGGTGACGCGCTGCGCCGCCAGGCCGAGGAGATCGCCGCGGCCAATGAGCGCCTGGCGCCGTTCAGGATCCTGCGCGGCGTGGAGTGCGACATCCGCGACGACGGCAGCCTCGACGCGCCCGACGACGTGCTGGCCGAGCTCGACTGGGTGCAGCTCTCGCTGCATCGCGGGCAGCGCGTGCCGCGCCGCGAGCTGACCGCGCGCGTCACCGAGGCCATGCGGCATCCGGCGGTGCGGTGCCTCAGCCACCCGACGGGCCGGCTGATCGGGCACCGGCCGGAGAACGCGCTCGACCTCGAGCGGACGATCGCCGTCGCCCTCGAGACCGGCGTCGCGCTCGAGGTCAACGGCCTGCCCAGCCGGCTCGACCTGTCGGGCCCGAACGTGCGGCTGGCGATCGAGGCCGGCGTGCCCATCGTCTGCTCCAGCGACGCCCACTCGGCGCAGGGCCTCGACACCGTCGAGAACGCCGTCCACACGGCGCGTCGCGGCCGTGCCACCGCGGCGGACGTGCTCAACACGCGGCCGCTGGAGCGATTGCTGGCGCGGACGTAGCCGCCGGGTTTCCCGCTTCGGCCTGCGGGAAGCGCAGGGACGCCCACCTGTAGCGTCCAACGGAGGTCGCACGCCATGACCGCGAGCAAGTTCGCCTTTCGCCCTGTCAGCATCCTCGCCGGCCTCGCCGCGGCGATGGTCGCGAAGCAGGTCTTCGCACGACTCTGGAAGCTCGTCGGCGACGAGGAGCCGCCCGCCCCCGACCAGCGCAACGCGCAGCTCCGGAAGCTCGTCCCCGCCCTGCTGCTGCAGGGCGCGGTGTTCACGGTCGTCCGGGGCCTGGTCGACCGCGGATCCCGTCAGGCCTTCCGCAAGGCAACGGGCACCTGGCCCGGCGATCAGGGCGGACCCGCCTGATGACCGGCGATGCACCGATCTCGCTCGAGTGGGCCGCAGGAGGGACGCCATGACCGACGACCGCGCGCCGCGTGAGGACGTCACGCCGGCCGAAGACCCCATGGAGCAACGGCGCGACGACGCAGCCGATCCCCGTCGCCGGCTCGACGATGACGCTGCCGCCGAGTCCACCGAGCCGGGGTATCAGGACATCGACGATCGGGATGGAGTCTGATCGGCCTCCGGCTCGGGCTGGGCGGACGCGCTCATGAACGACGTCCGCGCTCACTTGGCATCATCGGCATGGACGGGTGCGACGGCCCGCCTCGTCGTCGCGTCACCAGGGGGAGGATCACGACATGCCGGAGACCACGAGACGGACGTTCGACGACTTCGAGCAGCGGCGCGCGAGCGTCGCGGGGGCCGAGATCGACTACGTCGTCGCCGGCGACGGCCCGCCGGTCGTCCTGCTGCACGGGTTCCCGCAGACGCGCGCGATGTGGCGCGACATCGCACCCGCACTGGCGGAGACGCGAACGGTCGTCGTGCCCGACCTGCGTGGCTACGGCGCGAGCTCCGTCCCGCCCTCGGCGCCGGATCACGCGCAGGCGTCGTTCCGCGCGATGGGCGACGACGTCGTCGCCGTCCTGCGCGAGCTGGGCCACGAGCGGTTCGCGGTCGTCGGGCACGACCGTGGAGCGCGGGTCACGCACCGTCTCGCGCTCGACCATCCCGATGCGGTCGAGCGGGCGGCGGTGCTCGACATCCTCCCGACCCTGACGATGTACGAGAGCGCCGACCAGGCCTTCGCGCGCGGCTACTGGCACTGGTTCTTCCTCATCCAGCCGGCGCCGTTGCCGGAGGCGATGCTGTCGGGCGCGATCGAGCAGTTCCTGCACACCCAGCTCGGAGGAGTCCTACGATCGGGCGCCGTCTCCGCGGAGGCGTTCGCGGCGTACCTCGAGGCGGCGCGCGATCCCGAGGTCGTGCGCGGCTGGTGCGAGGACTACCGCGCCGCGGCGTCGATCGATCTCGAGCACGACCGTGCCGACCGGGCCGCCGGCCGCCGTGTCGCCTGCCCGCTGCTCGCCCTCTGGGGCACGCGCAACCCGGCCTGGGCGCTGTACGCCGACTTCCTCGCCATCTGGCGCGAGCACGCTGCGGACGTCCGCGGCGAGGGGCTGGACTGCGGGCACTTCATCCCGGAGGAGCGGCCCGCGAAGACGCTGGAGTTGCTGCGCGCGTTCCTCTGACTCTCGACCGCTGCTCGCGGCCGTAGGCGTGAACGCCTCCGCCCTCGGCAGAATTTGTCTGACTTTGGTCAGACAATAAAAGTCGCACGGAAGGCGCATTGTCCGTATCCGAACACGCGCAAAGCGCGCAGATCGCGCGATCCGCGCGCCTTCCGCGCGTGTCCGGTGCGCCAGGCCTGTCCCCCGAAAACGCCTTTTCGGGGTCAGACCCCAATTCGGCCGTTTTCGGGGTCAGACCCCGGAAATGCCTCCGGCGGGGTCAGACCCCGGGAGCCAATCGGGCGGCGCGCGGAGGTCGAGGTGGCCTCCCGGCACCCGCAGTGTCCCTTGGTAGCCTCGATCCGGGATGTCGGCCCCGTCGCCACTCGAGCTCACGCGGCAGCAGATCCTGGCGTTCCGGCGCCGGGTCGGGCACCTCGACGAGCGCCTGCCGGCCGGGCCGGACTCGCTGCGGCGAGCCGCCTGGGCCGGCCTGCAGGACAGCATGCCGAGGGCCGCGCTGCTGTCGCTGCACGCCCGGATCGAGGGCGTCGAGCCGTCGACGTGGGACCATCCCTCGCTCGCCCAGCTGTGGGGCCCGCGGTACAACACCTACGTCGTCGCCGCGCGTGACTTCGCGCTCTTCTCGGTCGGACGGCTGCCCGCCGACGCCAGGGGCCGGCTCCGCGCCGAGACCATGGCCGAGCTGCTGCACGCCCGCCTGGCCGGCGAGCGCATGCTCGATCGCGAGGCGGCGCTCGGGCTCGACGTGCACCCGAACGCGTTCAAGTACGCCGCGCCCACCGGCACCGTCGCGATCCGCTGGGACGGCGCCCGAGCGCCTGCCGTGTGGACGGTCGACGCTCCCGACGTCGATCCGGCCGACGCGCAGCGCGAGCTCGCCCGGCGCTACCTCCACATCTTCGGGCCCGCGACCAGCGCCGGGTTCGCGCGCTGGGCGGGCGTGTCGCGACGTGCCGCGGCCGGCACGTTCGAGGCGCTCGGTGCATCGCTCGTGCCCGTCCGGTCGCCGCTCGGCGACGAGTGGCTCCTCGCGGACGACGAGCCGGCCATGCGCGCCGCACCGGCCGCTGCCGCACCCGCCCGCCTGCTGCCGAGCGGCGACGCCTACTTCCTGCTCGACGGGGCGGAGCGCGCGCTCCTCGTGCCGGACGCCGAGGCGCGAGCGAAGCTGTGGACGTCGCGCGTCTGGCCCGGCGCGCTGCTGGTCGACGGCGAGATCCGCGGCACGTGGCGGCGCGCCCAGCACACCGTGCGCGTCGACGCCTGGAGCCGCCTGTCTGCCGCCGAGCGCGAGGCAGTCGAGGCAGAGGCAGCGGCCCTCCCGTTGCCCGGACTCGAGCGCGCCATCGTCGTCGCAGTGGGAGACGTGAGCCGATGAGCCCGGGGAGGACGCGTCCGGCCAGGTCGAGCGGGTGAGGCGGTTCTACGACCGCAACACCGCCCGGTTCCAGCGCCTGGGCGAGGGCGGGGCATCGATCCACCGGGCCGTCTGGGCGCCGGGCGTCGCCACGCTGGAGGAGGCCTTCCACCACGTCGACGAGACCGTCCTGGCGCTGGTCGCGGACGACGAGGCGCCCCGCGTCGTCGACCTCGGCTGCGGCGTCGGCGGCAGCCTGCTCTACCTGGCGTCGCGTCGGCCCGATCTCGTGGGCGAGGGCGTCACCATCAGCCCGGCGCAGGCCGACGTCGCCGCGGGCCTCGTCGCGGAGGCCGGGCTCGCCGATCGTGTCCGGGTCCGGGACGGGAGACTTCCTCGCGCCGCCGGCCGACCTGGCCGGCGCCGATCTGGCGTTCTCGGTCGAGGCGTTCGTCCACGGCCCGGACCCCGCCGCCTACTTCGACCGCGCGGCCGGCCTGCTGCGGCCCGGCGGCCTGCTCGTCGTCTGCGACGACGTGCTCACACCGGCCGGCGCCGCCGCCGCGCCGGCCGACGCGCGCCGGATCGACGAGTTCCGCGCCGGCTGGCGGATCGGCTCGCTGCTGACCGTCGCCGACGTGACGGCCCACGCCGCCGCCGCCGGGCTCGCGCTCGTCCGCGACGACGACCTGACGCCCTACCTCCGCCTGCGCCGGCCCCGCGACCGCTGGATCGGCCGGCTCGTCGCGGCCGCGCGGCCGCTGCGGCTGCGCGGCGAGTACTGGTCGTCGCTCGCCGGTGGCGACGCGCTGCAGCACTGCCTGAGCACCGGCCTCGTGAGCTACCGGCTGCTCGTGTTCCGGCGCGGCGCCGACCTGGCGTAGCGCGTTTCAGCAGGCGGTCGCACCGGCGGCATGCCGGACGTGCTTGCGGCCGCGGCGCCGACTGGGCGGCCCCGGCCGATTCCGGTGGCTCGACGTCGTCCGTGTGGCTCCTAGAATCGGGCCATGCATCCAGGCGACGACACGGCCGGCCGGGCCGAGAAGCCCATCGCGGGCATTCCGGCCGAGGAGTTCGCGGCCCGCCGTGAGCGGCTGCTCGGCCACGTTCGCGGGCAGGGGCAGTCCGGCTACGTGCTGTTCGGGCAGCAGTCGATCCAGTACCTGACCGGCTTCTGGTTCCTCTCGACGGAGCGGCCGGTGATCGTCGCGCAGGCTGCCGCGGATGGCCAGCTGATCGTGCTCGTGCCGGAGTTCGAGGTCGAGCGCGTGCGGGCGGAGGCCGCCTTCGACCGGGTCGAGTCGTACCCCGAGTACCCCGGGATCGAGCACCCGATGCTGATCCTCGCGCGCGTGCTCGCCAGCGCCGGCATCACCGGCGCGATCGGCGCCGACCAGGACGGCTACCCGGGCATCCTCGGCTACCGCGGGCCGTCGCTGGCCGAGGTCACCGGTGCCGCGGTCGCCTCCGTCGCCGACGTGATCGAGCGGATGATGGTGCGCAAGAGCGCGAACGAGATCGCGCTGATCCGCGAGAGCGCGCGCTGGTGCGAGCACGCGCACCGCGCGCTGCAGGCGGCGACGCGGCCCGGTGTCACCGAGGCGCAGGCGAGCCTGCAGGCCGGCCACGAGACCACGCTCGCCATGCTGGCGGCCTACGGCGGATCGTCGATCGGGCAGCTCGGGTCGGCGGACGGTGCGTCGGCGGGCTACCGCGGTCAGATCGGCCGCCGCAGCGCGTGGGCGCACGCGATCGCGCACGACATCGTGTTCGAGGTGGGCGACGTGCTCGTCTCCGAGACGAGCGCCCCGATCGGCGGGTACAACGCCGAGCTCGAGCGGGCGATGATCATCGGCCCGCCGACCGACGAGATGCGCCGCCTGTTCGACCACACGGTCAACGCGCAGCGGGCGGCGTTCGATGCGCTGCGCCCCGGCGTCACCTGCGCCGACGTCGACCGCGCGGTGATGCGGTACCTCGAGTCGCACGATCTCGTGCGGTACTGGCGCCAGCACGTCGGCCACGGCATCGGCCTCGGCAACCACGAGGCGCCGTTCCTCGACCTCGGCGACGAGACGCCGATCGAGGAGGGCATGGTCTTCACGGTCGAGCCCGGGCTGTACGACGACGCGATCGGCGGCTTCCGCCACTCCGACACCGTCGTCGTCACGACCGACGGGATCGAGATCCTGACCGACTACCCGATCGACATCGAGAGCCTCACGCTGCCGGTGTGACGCCGGGCGTCACCGGTTCCCGTCGTCGATGTCGACGAGCAGGCGGCGCATGATCTTGCCGGACGACGTCATCGGCACCTCGGTCGGTGAACTGGATCGCGCGCGGCACCTTGTAGGCCGCGAGGTGCTGCCGGCAGTGCGCGACGAGCTCCTCCCGCGTCGCCTCCGTCGCCGGGCTTGAGGACGACGTAGGCCTTCGCGAGCTCGCCCTTCGTCTCGTCGGGGATACCGCCGACGGCGGCCAGCGCGACCGCCGGATGCGCGCAGAGCACGCGCTCGATCTCGGCCGGATAGACGTTGAAGCCCGCGGTCAGGATCATGTCCTTCATCCGGTCGACGATCGTGAAGTAGCCGTCCTCGTCCATGGTCGCGACGTCGCCGGTGTGGAGCCAGCCGTCCGGCTCGATCGTCGCGGCCGTGCCCTCCTCGTTGCCGTAGTAGCCGAGCATCACCAGCGGCCCGCGGAACATCAGCTCGCCGCGCTCGCCGACCGGCATCTCGCGCGTCGGGTCGGTGACGTCGACGACGCGCATCGAGTTGCCCGGGTACGGGATGCCGATCGTGCCGGGCTTGTTCGGCCCGATGACCGGGTTCGCGCTGGTGGCGCCGGCGAGCTCGGTCATGCCCCAGATCTCGTGGATCGGGCAGCCGGTGCGGGCCGTGAACTCGATCGCCTTCGCGACGGGCAGCGTCTGGCCGCCGACCCAGCAGCGCGTCAGGCTCGACAGGTCGTAGGACTCGAAGTCGGGGTGCGCGAGCAGGTAGTAGTAGGCGGTCGGCACGCCGTCCATCGAGCGTCGCGCGGTGCTCGCCGATCGCGCGCAGGAACGTCTCGGCGTCGAAGCGCGGGATCATGATCAGCGTCGAGCCGGCCATCACCGACGCGTTGAACACGCACGACCCGTAGACGTGGGGCAGCGGCAGGGAGTTGATGACGCGATCGTCGGGACCGCGTGCCGCCATCACCGCCGTGCCGACGGCGGCGCCGATGACGGCGCGGTGCGGCTGCATCGCGCCCTTCGGGCGACCGGTCGTGCCGGACGTGTAACAGATGGCCGCCAGGTCGCCACCGTCGCGCTCCACCGGCGTGAACTCCGGCGCGCCGTTCGAGAGCCAGTCGGCGAACGCGGTCGCGCCGGGCGGGATCTCGTCGCCCCACAGAACGACGTCCTGGAGCGCGCCGCTGCCGCGCAGATCGAGCAGCGGCTCGCCCTTGTCCAGCGATGCAACCACGGCGCGCGTGCCGGAGTCCTCGATGACGTACCGGACCTCGTCCGAGCGTCAGCATGACGTTGAGCGGGATGACGACGGCACCGGTCTTCGCGATGCCGTAGTAGGCGACGAGCCACTCCCAGCAGTTCGGGCCGTAGAGCGCAACTCGGTCGCCCGGTTGCACGCCCGCCGCGACGAGGCCGTTGGCGGCACGGTTCGACAGTGCCTCGAGGTCGTCGAACGAGAACGAGCGGTCGCCGACCACCAGCGCCGTCTTCGCGCCGAACCTGCGCGCTGCAACAGGCAGGATCTCGCCGATGGTGCTCGTCATCCGGGCGACCTCTCTCGATGGGCCGGACATCGGTGCCCGGGCTGCGCGAGCCTACTACGCGGGACCTCGCGGCGTGCGTCAGACGACCCTGGTGACCACCCAGCGGTGCTTCCCGATCTGCCGCGTGCGCTCGAACCCCTGTCGCTCGAACATCGAGACGGTCGCGTTGTGGAGGAACGACCCGGACGTCTTCCGGTCCTCCACCAGCTCCGGGAAGCTCTCGACCGTCCCGCCGCCGAGGCCGGCGATCAGCTCCAGCGCGCCCTCGAGCGCACGGGCGGCGACACCCTTGCCGCGGTAGCCCTTGCCGACGAAGAAGCACGTGATCCGCCAGTCCGGCGGCTCCGTCGTCTCGGCGAAGTACGCGCGCTGGTGCTTGATCCGCGGCAGCTCCTCGGGCGATCCGAACTGGCACCAGCCGACGCAGTCCGGACCGTCGTAGACGAGCGCGGCGTGGGCGCCGCCCTCGCGGACTCGGCACTCCTTCGCCTCGCGGTTGCTGCGTCCCGTCAGCTTGGGGCTCTCGAACCCCTCGGGGTGGAAGCCCATGCACCAGCAGCCGCCCCACACGCCGTTGTTCGCCTCGACCAGCCGGGCGAACTCGGGCCAGGTCGACTCGTTCAGCGGTCGAACGTCGAAGCCGGCCATCGGGCAATGCTAACGAGCTCAGCCGTCGTCCCGGCGATCACCAGCGCTGCCAGTGCAGCACGGTCTCCAGCGGATTGCGCGGCGCGGGCTTGAAGTCGCTGCCGATCGTGTGGGCGACCGGGATCAGCGCGACCTGCGTGACCTCGGCGAAGGGGATGCCGAGCAGCTCGGCGACCTCGGCCTCGTAGTCGAGGTGGTACGTCGTCCACGCGCTGCCGAGCCCGCGGGCGCGGGCGGCCAGCTGGAAGCTCCAGCCGGCCTGGACGACGGAGCCGTACAGCTCCGCGAGACGAGGCGCACCCTCCCCTTCCGGGCGCCCCTCGACGCACGGGATGACGAGCGCCGGCACCTCGTGGAGGTGCGCCGCGAGGTGCCGCGACGAACCGCCGGTCGGCGTCTCGTCGGGTCGCGGCTCGTCGGGCGATCTCCCGTCGGCGTACGTGCTCCAGGCCTGCCGGTAGTAGCCGGCGATGGCGGCCCGGGCGTCGGGATCGGTGACGACGACGAAGTGCCACGTCTGCGAGTTCACCGAGGTCGGCGCCTGGACGGCGAGCCGAACGCACTCCTCGAGCAGCTCTGCCGCGACCGGTCGGGTGAGGTCGAGGCGGCGCTTCACCGCGCGCGTCGTCGAGAGCAGCTCGTCGGGTGTCAGATCCAGAGTCGGCATCGGCGAACGATAGAGGCGGCCGGCCGAGACCACCGGACCGGATCGGGGGGCGGCCCGGACGAGCCGCCCCCCGACCTCGGGTTGCCTCGGCTAGCGGAGCAGGTAGTCCATCGCGTGCCCCATGACGGCGGCGCGGGACGCCGGCGTGGCGACGCCCTCGACCCCGAACGAGAAGAAGAGCGTGTCGTCGGTCGCCACGACCGGCCCCTCCTTGAACCCGCCGGCTGCGAGCCGGACGAAGTTGTTCGGGTTCGGAGAGCTGCCCGCCGGCGGGCCGGCGATCGCCCAGCCGTCCATCGGGTCGGCGTCCTCCTCGAACGACGTCGAGCCCTCGCCCGTCGAGACGTCGATGTCGTCGACGAAGACGCCGAGCCCCTGCGTCGTCCAGTCGCTCACGTAGGAGATGGAGACCTCGACCTGCGTCCCCGCATAGGGGCTGAGGTCGACGGACCATCTGCTGCCATCCGCCGGAGGCGCCGGTCGCGGCGTTCCACGATCCGGTCGTCCCGGTCGGCGAGCACGTGCCGTCGGCGTTCAGCGTCTGGTAGTGCTCGAGGAACGGGTGGATGTCGAACCAGCCGGCCGCGCAGGTCTCGCCCACCGACGTGGTGGTGTTGCCGTTCGCGTCGGCGAGCGTCGTCCAGTCGTCCTGGCCGACGGTGTGGGCCTCGACCATCGCGAAGTCCCAGTCGGCCTCGGTGCTGTACGAGGCCCAGAAGGACATCGTGGCGCCTCCGGCCGGGACCGTGATCGTCCGGGTCAGGCGCTTGTACGACTGGTCGCCGATCTGCGAGTACACGTAGTGCGAGCCGGTGTGCGGGTCGAACGGCCCGCCGATCCGGTCGAACTTGGCCGAGATCCTGCTCGTCGAACTGCGGCCACGTGGCGGGCGGCAGCAGCGTGCTGGTCGGGATGAACGAGGCGCTGTGGTCCTGGTTGTCGGCGCTCGGCGGCCCGATCGGCCAGCGTGAGCGCGTCGCCGAACGGCGAGTCGATGCCGACCACGTCGTAGATCGTCCCCTCCGGGGTCGTCCCGGCCTCGTCGTTGTAGAGGTAGGCGCCGAGGTAGTACTGCTGGAAGTCGTCCGACAGCGGCTGGCAGCCGTCCGCGGCCGAGGTCGGATCGCACGGCGCGTTCGTCTCGATGTTGAACTCGTACGCGAACGCCTGCTGGAACCCGGCGTACTTGCCCGTGTACAGCAGCCGGCCGCCCTCGTTCAGGTAGCCCCGGACGGCGAGCATCTCGTCGTTCGCGAGGCGCGACGCCGTGCCGCCGACCATGCCCACGTCACGGGTGATGATGTCGTCGCCCGTGTACCAGATGGCCGCGTCGTAGTGGCCGAGGACGCCGAGCTGGCTCGGCGCGGTGCGGCCGTTGGCGTCGACGTCGTAGACGTCGGCGCTGGATGCCGTTGGCGGCGAGTGCGTCGACGTAGTACTCCAGGTACGACGGGCCGTCGGTCTTCGCGTAGACCGGCGAGATGCCGGTGTAGTCCTCCGCCGCGATGATCAGCACGTCCTTCCGGGACTCGACCTTCGCGACGTACGTGAACGAGCCGCTCTTGACGCGCCGGTTGCCGGCCTCCTCGAACCAGACCTTGACGCTGTCGCCGGGCTTCGTCCCCTTCACCTTGCCCTGCATGATCCGGTAGTAGACGTCGCCGAGGTCGCCGTAGCGCTCGCCGCCCTTCCACTCGGAGGTCTTCTTCGAGTGGACCTTGCCGCCGTTGATCTGGTACTTCAGCGTGACGGCGCCGAGGCTCCGCTTGGCCAGCACCCGGACGGGCTGCGGGTCGCCGTACGAGACGCTGAAGCGGAAGTCGGTCATCGGGTTGTTCGACTTCTCCGGGTCGATGCTCGCCGTCTCGAGGTAGAACGGCTGCACGGAGGTGCCGAGGTGGGAGCGCGGCTTCGCCGGATTGCGCGCCGAGCGCGCCAGGTCGAGCGCGAACGGCAGGTTCTTCTCGAACTCCGCCTGGATCAGGGCCTCGTCGTCGGGGAAGACGAAGCCGCATCCCTCGCAGCCCTCGTTCAGCTCCGGCGTCCAGCTGAGCGCGCCGGTCTTCGAGTACGAGTAGTCGTCCGTCGTGCCGTTGGTCGTGTAGAGGTCGGCCGCGACGCCCGGATCGAACCCCGGCACGGCCGGGTTGGCGTCGGTGCCCGTGTACGCGACGTAGAGGGGGTCATCCGCCGCCGGCGTCTGGACCTGCCAGCCGAACGGGTACAGGAGCAGCGGCCCGTACGAGTGGTAGGTGAGGAGGAACTTGAACTTGAGCCGGTCGATCAGGGCCTGGTGCGCCTTCGTCTCGGGCTCGGAGGCCGGCGCCGTCCCGCGGTAGGTCTCGCTCGAGATCTGCGACGACGAGCCTTCGTCGTCGTACCGCCAGTTGATGTCGTAGTTGCGGTTCAGGTCGACGCCGTCGGTGTTCGTGATCAGGCCGTCGCCGTCGTTGTCGCGGAGGTTCTTCCGCCACAGCCGCTCGCTGTCGAACGTGTACTGGTAGCCGTCCGGGTTGGCGACGGGCATGAACCACAGCTCGCGGGTGTTCACGAGACGCCTGACGCTCGCGTCGGTCTTGTAGTTGTCGACGAAGTGGTGCAGCTCGCGCCGGACGACCTCGGTCGCGATCCACTCGCGGGCGTGGATGGTGCCCATGTAGAGGACGTCCGGGCGCGCGCCGTCCCTGACCTTGCGGGCGTTCTTGGTGACCTTGAGGGCGATGATCTCACGCCCCTGAGTCGTGTGGCCGATCACCTTGAGCTTGACGATGCCCGGGTTCTTCGCCGCGATCGCGTACAGCTCGTCGCGAATGCCGCCCGGCTCGTCGTAGGACCGGTAGACGGTGAAGCCGCCGACCGCCATGCGCGCGGCCTGCTGCCGCACGGTCTGGCCCTTCGCGTCCGTGATCAGACCGAGCCGGATGCCCCTGGCGCGGAGCGCGTCGCGCTGGCTCGCCGAGAGGACGAGGTCGACCTGCGCTCCCGCGCCCGACTGCCGCACTGCCGCGACGTCGAACCCGTCGCGCGTCAGCTGAGCGACGCGCTCGCTGTCGACGGTTGCGCGGTACATGTCGAGCGGGCCGTCCCCGCCCGCCCCGAGCGCGCTCGGCGCAAATGCGAGCACTGCTACGAGGAGCCCCGCGAAGGATGGCCATCTGGACACGTGAGCGTCTCCCCAGTCGATTCCCGGTCGAACAGCTCCGAGCGTGTCATAGACCACACCGGATCTCAAACCGGTAGCGCGGGGCCGTGCCGTCCGACGGACTCCGGACACGTCTACCGACTTGTCTACCCACTCGAAACTGTGGCTTCCTGGCGTTGCCCGCCTAGCTCCAGGGGCCAGGTGCCTCTGCCATCTGCCCGCCGTCGACGGGGATCGTGCAGCCCGTCAGGTACGACGCCGCGGGCGAGCAGAGGAACGCGGCGAGGGCCGCCACCTCCGCCGGTTCGGCGATGCGCGCCTGGGCGTTGTACCGCGTCCGGCCCGACTCCAGATCGGCGTCGATGTACGCCTCCGTCATCGCCGTGCGCACCCACCCGGGGGCGATCGCGACCACGCGGATCCCGTCGACCGCCAGGTCGACGGCGAGGCTCTGCGCGAGGCTGTGGATGCCGGCCTTCGAGACGTTGTAGGCGACCGCTCCGCGCTCGGCGCCGAGGCCGTTCGCCGACCCGACGAGCACGATCGAACCGCCGCCCGTCGTGCGCATCACGCGCGCCGCCTCGCGCGCGACGACGAAGGCGCCGGTGAGGTTGATGTCGAGCACCTCGCGGAACGCGGCCGTGCCCGTGTCGAGGGCCGGCCCGAGGTCGGGGTACACCCCGTGCGCCGCGACGACGGCGACGAGCGGGCCGGCGGCCGCGATCTCGTCGACCAGGTGCGCGACCCCGGCCTCGTCGCGGACGTCCAGGGCCCGCGTGCCGAAGCGCGTGTCCCGGACGGTGTCGGTCGCGGCGCGGAGGTCGGCCGCGGACCGCGACACCGCCGTCACGCGATGGCCGCTCGCGAGCAGCGCCTGGCAGGTCGCCAGTCCGATACCCCGCGCACCCCCGGTGACGAGCGCCTGCACGGTGCCACCTTATCGATTCGCCCGAGCGCGCAACGGCAAGGAGCGGCTCCGCGAGCTGTGGCGCGGCCGAAGGCGGCTCCCGCTCAGGCGTTGGACGCGTTCGACGGCGGCCTCTCCGCGGGCACGGCCGGGCGATCGTCGTGGGCCAACTCAATGTCATCGGCGCCGACGAACGTACTCGCACCGATCTCGTTCCACTCGACGAGGTACGCCTCGTCGCGACCGTCGGCGCGTTTGGTGGCCGCGGCGTGTTCGAGGACGACGCCCTCCGATCCGACCGGAACGCCGGGGTGCCGGCGAGTCGCGAAGTCTCGGTGCTCGTCCGTTGGTTCCGGCTCGCAGACTCTTACGCGGTCGCCAGGTCTGAACGCCGTCAACGCGTCTCCCCGGTAGTTACGGAATTCTACAGCCCTGATTTGGAAGTTATACGACGGGGATCGTACAACTCGGCCCGGGATGACACAACTCGCGCCCCTTGCACACGGGGTGCCTGTCACGATCGCCTGAAGCTGCATCGTGATATGCACGCGCCGCCTGCTGGACGATACGCCCTGAGATAGATGCCGGTTGCGGTTCTAGCGCCCTGTTAGTCGCAAAGCGCCTTGCCGTGTCGCGTCCCCGCGCCGCACTCTCTCGGCTCAAAACGTGTTGGATGCTGGCATCGCGACCCTCGCCGTTCCGAAGGCTCGACACTCGATCGACCGCCATCTCGATTCTCGACGTGAGCTTGAAGCACAGAGTCGACGGTGATGCGTGACATTCCCGCGGCGATCTGGTGTTTGTGCGGCGCCTGCTCCATACGCAGAGGTAGATGCAAATGACGAACGATGTCCAGTTGGTGACAACCTCGTCATGGTTCTCGACAAATCTCCTAAAACGTCGCCATTACTCGCGTCACAGTTACTCCGTCCCTTCGGTCTCGACTGCGGACATCCCAGCCGTCGAGCTCCGAGAGACTCGGAGATTCGGGAGGCGTCATGACCACTCGCCCAGGCAGCGATGCTGAGTCACGCGTGACAGCTGGTCTGTCGCGGGCCGGCACGGACCACCGGGTACCCGCAGCACTCTTGCATGGCGGCGATCCCGGATCGGTCGGGCGCCCGAAGGGTCGCGGGCGAGGCGCCCGGGCCTTCCTCGCCCTGAACCTGGCGATCGGCGCGACCCTCGTATTCGGGGTTGGGGCCGCCGGTGCGGCTACGAACACGTTGACGCTCGACGTCAACAGCGCCCGAACCGAGCCCCGCGCCTTCGGAGGGGCGGGAGTACTCAAGGGCGCCCCGATCACGGACTTCAAGTACCTCATCAACGTCGACAACACCGGCACGACCGCACAACGATCGCCGCTGCCCACCTTCGGCTGCTCCCCTGCCGATCCGGGCTATCCGGCCAGCTGCCTGTGGCCCTCGATCGCCGAGGTCTCCCATGCCGAGCCCCATCTACACGCAGGGCGACCAGGGCGACTTCGTCGGCGGAGTCACTCTGCCGAACGGCCGCTACCTGATCTCCGTGCTTGCCGACGGCTACAAGATCGACGGGGCGCATTTCACCGTGCCGTTGCCCGACCCGGGCCTGGTCACGGTTGAGCTGCAGCCGAACCCGCTGCCCGACTCCACCCTGCGGGGCCAGGTCTTCTCGGACACCGCTCCCACCAACGGGACGCAGGATCCCGGCGAGCCCGGCCTCGCCGGCTTCGTCGGCCACATCGCCGACACCCTCGGCGAGGTGCAGACCGACGTCTACGGCAACCCGCTCTGCACCCGGTACGAGGGCGAAGACCCGGACACGCACGTCATCCCCTTCGCCAGTCTCGATGCCGACATGCTCCCCGTGCCGATCGACGGCACCGGCGGCAGCTGCGTCAGCGATGCCAACGGGCTCCTGACGATCCCCCACCTGGGCACCAACCGCTACGCGTTCTCGGCCACCCCGCCGGACGGGCAGACCTGGATCCAGACGACGACCCTCGAGGGCAACCACGACTTCGACGCCTGGGTCATGGAGGGCTCGACCGGCTACGACACCGAGTTCGTGATGGCCGGCGAGCCCGTCCCGCAGCCGATCTTCGGCTTCGTGCCGCCGGTCCACAACGGACAGCCGCTGGTCGCCTCGGCGCCAGGGCACATCAAGGGCGTGGTGGTCGGAATCAAGTCCTACACGCCGCCCAAGGGCGGCTCCTTCGACTTCTGGGGCGGTGGCACCGGCACGAAGCTGGACCACCCGATCGTCCGGCCCTGGCTCTCGCTGGCCGACCTGCAGGCCGGCGACGTGGCCGTCTGGGTCGGCCAGGGCAACGCCGACGGCACGTTCGACATCGCAGGCGTGCCCGACGGCAACTACACGCTGAGCTGGTGGGACGAGCCGCAGAACTACAACCTCAACTTGATCAACGTGACCGTGAGCAACGGCGAGACCGTCGACATGGGCAACGTGCCGCTGAACGGCTGGTGGACGAGGTACGACGGCTACGTCTTCAACGACACCAACCGCAACGGCGTCAAGGACCCCGGCGAGCCGGGCGTCCCGAACTTCACGCTCACCATGCGCCGGCGGGAGAACTCGCTGATGGATCGCGGCCAGACCACGGTCTCGACCGACGGCACCGGCCACTACCTCTTCGAGAGCGCCTACCCGCTCGGTGCAGTGGACGGTCATGGAGGCCTACAACGACTCCTTCTACACCACCGGGGTCACCTACCAGGCCGACAACCAGCCGACCCCGACCACGGTCAAGGGCGCCGGCGTCGATGTCAGCGTGCTCAACATCATCGGCCTCAGCGGCCGGATGGACTGGGGCGTCCACGCCTACGACCCGACGGGCGCCAACGGCATCGATCCCCGCAACGGCGGCATCGTCGGCACGGTCAGCTACGACACCACCCGCAACGAGCTCGACCCGCGGTACGCCGCGTCGGAAGACTGGCAGCCCGGCATCTCCGACGTGCCGGTCGAGCTGCACGCGACCGGTCCCGTGCGGCACGACGAGCGCGCCCTGCGACGCCGACGGTCGCTACGAGCTCGCAGCTGACGGCTCCTACGCCAAGGGCGCGCTCCTGAACACCTACTCACGGAGCACTGGAGCCGACCGACCGGCTGCGTCGCCCGCGACGTCGACGGCAACCCGCTCGTCCACGCGGTCGACAACCCGGTCGCCTATGACGAGAACGTGCTCGTCGCCACGCAGGAGACGACCGGCGAGTGCATCTCCAGCTTCATGCAGAGCGTCCAGTTCGGCCCCTATCCGACCGATCAGGGCACGCCCCGACGCCAACTTCGGCGCGGCGGTGGACGGCAACTACGGGTTCGGCGACGGCTGCTTCAACGGCACGCTCGACGCCACCGACCCGGCCGATCCCGCCTGTGTCGGCGGCACGTTCGAGCCACTGCCGGCGCGCGACTACCTGGTGCAGCCTCGCGATCCCCGACGACGCCTCCGGTAACCCAGCTGTACAAGGTGACCGGCGAAGAGGACATCAACATCGGCAACGGCGACCAGATCATCCCGCAGGTGCCGCCGCCGGCGTGCGCCGGACCGCTCCACACCGTGGACGTTGCGGGCGACGGTACGGATGGCTACGCCGCGGTGGTCGGCGACGGCGGCGCCACCAACGACGTGCCGGTCGGCGTGACCGTGCCGGCCTCGACGCCGGCCGACAACGCCACCTTCCTCGACATCGGCGGCTCGCCGTTCGAGGGCCTACCGAAGCCGCGCTGCGACACCAAGCTTGTGACCGTGAGCAACGGCAAGTCGATCGTGCCCATGTTCAACGTCTTCACCGACGTCCCGATCCCGACTCGCATGCGCGGCCTGATGGTCGACGACATCAACTTCTCGACCGACCCCCGCTCGACGATGTTCGGTGAGAAGGCAGGCGTTCCGTTCGCGCCCGTCGGAATCTACGACTTCGCCGACCGGCTCGTGTACACGACCGAGTCCGATTTCAACGGCGTCTACGACGTGCTGATGCCCTCCACGAACCACATCAGCTGTCCCACGCCCTCCGGCGTCTGCGCGAACATGTACCGCTTCGTCGCCAACGACCCGGGCATCCCCGGGCGCCTGAACCCGAACTTCAACCCGCGGTATCGCACGATCGCCACGGAGTTCGAGGCCCTCCCCGGCCTGAGTATCCCCACCGATCTCGCGCCGACGCAGGTCGGACTGACGATCGAGTCGCCGGCCACGGGGCTTCCGCAAGCGGTGGCCTGCCTGCAAGACGCGGCCACGCCGCAGCTGCTGGCGGTCTCACAGCCGTACGTGGTCGGCAGCGGCACGTTCACGATCAATGGCCTCGGATTCGGCGCCACCAAGGGCGCCGGGCAGGTCACGCTCGACGGCACGATCGCATTGCCCACGACCTCGTGGAGCGACACGCAGATCGGCGTGACGGTTCCCACCTCCGCGCCGGCCGGGCCGCACCAGCTCAACGTCATGGCGAACAACGGCCAGAGCACCGTCAACGGCCTGACCTTCCACGTGCTCCGGAACAGCCTCGCGCCGTTCCCAGCCGGGGCCGTGCTCGACTTCTTCAATCGCAGCACCCCCAGCACGTCCCAGACGCTGGGCGGCAACTGGGGTGGAGCGGCCAGCCTGCTGTCGGCTCTCTACCGGGTCACGCCGAACGCGCCGGCGGCCGAGGCGAACCAGGCGCAGGTCCGCGCCATCGGCGGCAACGTCTACTGGAGCGCCGGTAGCACGCTCGGCGCCAACCAGGACGCCTACGTCACCTTCACCAAGACCGTCGCATCCGGCGGCGGCCGCCAGGGAGGTGTCCTGCTCAAGGTCGGTACGACCGGCATCGGCACGCTGAACAGCTTCATCAGCGCCACCTACAACGCCAGTACCGGCAGCGTGGTCGTCGCCACCGCAACAACGGCGGGGCAGGCGCTCAGCCCCGTGACGCGAGCGACGTTCAGCGGCGTCACCTTCGCCAACGGCGACACGCTGGGCGCGCGCGCCCTCGCCGACGGCACCGTGAACGTCTACAAGAACGGCACCCAGATCGGCACCACCAACGTCTCGGCCTTCTTCACCGCGTCGGGCGGCAGGATCGGCGTCCGGTTCTCGGGCTCCGGGCTGACGCCGTTCACCCCACCGAACGACGTGCGCTTCGACAACTTCGGCGGCGGCAACGTCGCCGTCATCGGCGGCGGGTACAACCCGAACCTGTACGAGGTCGGTCCCGGCCGGACGTACGCCAAGATCCAGGCCGCGCTCGATGCCGCGTTCGCGAGTGCCGGCGACGACCTCGTGGTCGTCTACCCCGGCCAGCCCGACCTGGCCAACCCGCGCAACAACCCGCGCGGCGCCTACTACGAGAACCTGATCGTCGCCTCGCCGGTGAAGCTCCAGGGTGTCGGACCGGGCGGCTTCCAGGGCACCACCTTCGTGCCCGGGTCGATCATCGACGGCGGAGCATTCGGTGGCGACACCGCGCTCGCGACCGACTGGTACACGAAGGTCGGCACCCTCACCTGGGACGGCAACCAGGCCGTGAACGATGGCGAGGCGATCTACGTGCTGGCGTCGCAGAACGCGACCACCGCCAACGGCGTGGCGCGTCAGTTCACGGCCAACTTCAAGGCCGCCATCGACGGCTTCGACATCCGCGGTGGCGACCAGCAGGGCTTCCCGGGCAACATCAACGATCTCACCGGCGGGCCGACGGGACTGCCGCCGAACATCGTCACCCAGGGCGGCGCGATCTTCGCGAACGCCTACGCCCGCTACCTGCAGATCACGAACAACGTCGTCCAGAACAACGGCGGCGGCTACGGCACGATCCGCATCGGCACGCCCGATCTGCCGGCGCCGGACACCAACCAGCACAACGAGGACGTCCGGATCGCCAACAACCGGGTCATCTCCAACGCCGGCACCAACCTGGCCGGTGGCATCGGGCTCTTCGCCGGCTCGGACCGCTACGAGGTCGCCCGCAACGACATCTGCGGCAACTTCTCGGTCGAGTATGGCGGCGGGCTGAGCGTCTACGGCTCCAGCCCGAACGGCAAGATCCACCACAACCGCATCTACTTCAACATGTCCAACGACGAAGGCGGCGGTGTGATGATCGGCGGCCAGGTGCCGGCGACGCCGGGGGCGCTCTCGCCCGGATCCGGCCCGGTCGACATCTACGCGAACCAGATCCAGGCCAACCTCGCCAACGACGACGGTGGCGGCATCCGGTTCCTGATGGCCGGCAACTCCCCGATGAACGTCTACGACAACATGATCGTCAACAACGTGTCGACCCACGAGGGCGGCGGCATCGGCCTCAACGACGCTCCCAACGTGCGCGTCTACAACAACACGATCATGCAGAACCTGACGACGGCCACCGCGGTGACCTCGAATGGTCAACCGATGCCGGCAGGTCTCTCCACGTCGGCCAACAGCGACCAGTTGCAAGCCACGCTGCCGGCCGGTTCACCGACCTTCAGCAACCCGCTCCTGTTCAACAACATCTTCTGGGACAACCGGGCCGGCACACGGGCCGGCACCACCGTCACCGGCATCGGAGTCGCCGGCGACCTCACGCCGATCAACAGATGGGATGTGGGCGTCGCGGACGGCACCGGGCTCCTGGCGCCGACCAACTCGATCATCCAGCAGAACGCCGGAGCGCACGCCTACACGACCAGTCTGACCAACAGCAGTGCGGACCCGAACGTCGTGTCGGTGTGGAACCTGTCGGTGTCCTTCGCCACCTGGCGGCAGAACCCGGCCTTCGTCGACGCGATGCTCGTCACGGCGGAGGTACCGCCGAACCTGCTCGGCGACTACCACCTGGCGGGCTGCCCAGGCTCGCCGGCGTGCAATCTCGGCGCCGCATCCAAGGCGGTGCCCGCCTCACAGCAGCCGCCCGCGACCCTGGCCGCTCCGACCTTCGACTACGACGACCAGACGCGCCCGGCGCTGGGCGGCTTCGACAGCGGTGCCGACGAGTTCGGCGGCGCTGCGGTGCCTCCCCCGCCGCCACCGCCTGGGCCGTCGACGTCAACGCTGTTCTTCTCGACCGCCGGGAATACCAACCCGCCCGGTGCCGGGGGGACGGCAGACGACGCGGACATCTACTTCGGCAGCGGCAACCCGTTCGTCCGGGCGATCGATTCGAGCGCCCCACCGTACGGCCTGCCGAACGGTGCCAACGTCGACGGCTTCGACCGCGTGAACGCCAACCAGTTCTACGTCTCCTTCACCGGTGACGTATCGGTGCCCGGCATCGCCGGCACCGTCGCGGACGAGGACATCGTCGCCTACAACAACGGCACCTGGTCGCTGTACTTCGACGGCAGCGCCAACGGCCTCACCGGCGGCAGCGCCACCGACCTCGACGCGATCAGCATCGTCGGCGCCGGGGGAGCCGGCAACGTCTACTTCTCGACCGACAACACGGCGGTCCCGCCGGGTGCGGGCGGGACGGGCGACGACGCCGACATCTACCGCTGGAACGGGGGCAACTCGTACACCCGGGTGGTCGACGCGTCGCTTGCCGGTTGGTCGACCGCCAACGTCGACGGCCTGGTCTGGGTCGACGCGACGCACGTCTACCTCTCCTACAGCACCGACACCACCGTGCCGGGGGCGCTCGCCGTCCAGGACGAGGACGTCGTGCGCAACAACGGTGGCACGTGGTCCGTCTACTTCGACGGCACTGCCGCCGGGCTCACCTCGAGCGACCTCGACGTGGACGCCTTCGATGTCGCGTAGCAACCCGACACCTCCACGGACGATCCCAAGGGAGACAGTGGGAATGACCGAGACGAGCAACCTCACGCGACGTCACTTCCTGCGGCGAGCCGGCGGCGCGGTTGCCGCCGCCGGAGCCGTCGCCTGGACAGGGAAGATGCTGCTCCCGGATGCCCAGTTCGCACACGCCGCACCGAGGCCTCCGGACCTCTACCTCGCGGGCACCGACGGCTGGATCTACCTGCCGCCCACCCCGGCCATCCCGCCCTTCCACCCCGACGTCCTCGCGCCGGCTCCCTTCACGACGTACATCTTCGGGTTCCGGAACATCACGCACCACGACGCCACGCAGAAGTCGAACCAGAAGAACAAGGCCCAGCACTCGGCGCCGCTGTTCTGGGTGAACCAGTTCGATCCCGGCAATCCGGTCGACTTCAACGTCCAGGTCACGAACCTGGGCCTGGCTCTGCGGCCCGACCTGTTCGATGCCCACACCCTCCACTGGCACGGGTTCCGCAACGTGATCCCGTTCTTCGACGGCGAGCCGACCGGGTCGGTGGCGGTGCCGACGGGCCGCGACTTCACGTACGTCTACCGGCCCCGCGATCCCGGCACGTACATGTACCACTGCCACGTCGAGGACGTCGAGCACGTCCACATGGGCATGAACGGCCTGGTGTTCGTGCGGCCGCTCCAGGACGGGAACACCAGCCTCTATCCCAGCGGTAAGTACATGTACAACGACGGCAACGGCTCGACCGGGTTCGACCGCGAGTTCTCGATGTTCCTGTCCGAGGTGTGGGCCGAGTCGCACTGGGCCGATGCACACATCCAGCTGCCGGAGTGGAGCGACTACCGGGCCGACTTCGCCCTGCTCAACGGGCGCGTCTACCCCGACACGATCGCCCCCAACGCGTCGATCAACCCGTTCAACCCGGTCTTCGACCCCAGCGGCGATCTGATCCCGCCACCCGGACACCCCGAACTCAAGTACCAGCCGCACTCGTCGCTCGTCAACTGCAACGCCGGCGACCGGGTCGCCCTGCGGTTCGCCAACCTCGGATTCCGCGAGCAGGCGATGACCCTGGCCGGGATCGACATGCGGGTGGTCGGCCGCGACGCAACCCCGATGCGCGGGCGCGACGGCACCGACACCTCGTACGTCACCGACACGATCAACATCGGCCCCGGTGAGAGCTTCGACGTGATCTTCACGGCACCGCCGCACTCGGGCCCAGGCTACGACACCTACATGCTCTACAACCGCAACTACACGCGGTCGAACAACCTGGCTCCGGGTGGATTCGGCGGTCAGGCCACCGAGATCCGCGTGTACGCGGGCGGCGTCGCGCCGCAGGCCTATCCGAACGACTGGGGAGTCTGAGCGCCATGACCAGAGGTAGCGCAGCCATGCATCGGAGCATTCACAGGCGGAGCCTCGGCGGTCTCGCGCTGCTCGTCGCCCTTGCGGTGGCGGTGGCGGTGGCGCTGGCACTGGCGCCGGCCGACACGCTCACCCGCGCGAAAGCGGCGACCACGACGGTCGGCTCACGGGTCGGAATCGTCTGCACCACGGGAGAAGGAACCAGTCCGGTCTTCGACCTGACGACCAAGACCGGCTACATCAGCCTGCCCGACGCCAACACCGCATTCATGTGGGGATACTCGAACGGGTTCGACCCGTTCCAGCACCCCGGCCCGGTGCTGTGCGTCAACCAGGGCGACACGGTCACGGTGATCCTCCACAACACCCTGCCGGAGGCGACGTCGATCGTCTTCCCCGGCCAGGCGGCTGTGCTGGCAAACGGGGAGCCGGCACAGCCCCAGGGTGCCGGTGCGGCACTGACCTCGCTGACCGCCGTGGCCGCCGCCAACGGTGGCACCGTCACCTACACCTTCGTCGCGTCCGAGCCCGGTACCTTCCTGTACGAGTCGGGAACCAACCCCGAGAAGCAGGTGCGGATGGGGTTGTTCGGGGCGCTGATCGTGCGGCCGACCGCGGGCGCCGGCTACGCATTCGCCCGTGCGGACAGCCAGTTCACGCCGTCCGAGGAGTTCATGGTGCTCCTGTCCGAGATCGACCCCTACCAGCACCAGGCGGTCGAGCAGGGCACGACCTTCAACATGAACAACTACCACCCGCGCTACTGGCTCATCAACGGGCGCGGCTTCCCCGACAGCATCGCCGACAACAACGCCTCGTGGCTGCCGTCGCAGCCCTACGGCGCCCTCGCGGAGGTGTCGCCGTTCTCGAGCGTCACCCACCCGCTCCCCGGTCTGGCCCGGTACCTGAACGTCGGTACCGAGGACTACCCCTTCCATCCGCACGGCAACAACGGCCTCGTCGATCGGCCGGGACGGCCAGGCACTGGAAGGCGCCGCCGGGCAGGACCTGTCGTTCGAGAAGTTCGCGATCAACATCGGACCCGGGCAGACCTGGGACGTGCTCTTCAAGTGGTACGACGCCGAGGGGTACGACGCCGACACCAACCCGGTGCCGGTGACCGTGCCGGGCCTCGCCAACCAGGAGATCGGGATGTTCTACAGCGGCAGCCCGTACCTGGGCAAGACGGAGACGCTGCCGCCCGGTATCCAGACCCTGAACCAGTGCGGCGAGTACTACATCATCTCGCACAACCACGCCCTGTTCCAGATCACGTCGTGGGGCGCGAACATGACCGGCCCGATCACGTACATGAAGATCGATTCCACCGGCCCCCAACAGCTGCGGATGACCGGAGAGGTGAGAGAACCATGACTCGAAGGCAGACCATGAAGAAGGCGGCCTCCTCTCTCGTTGACCAGCGGGGCGCTGGCGGCGCTGCTCGTGCTGCTGGCTCCCACCGGGGCCGCCGTGGCAGCGACCGTGCCGTTCAACCTGTACGCGGTCACCGGCACGACGACGCATCGGCAGCCAGACGGTCCCCGTCTGGGGCTACAACAGCACCAACGCCGCGGTGACGCAGCCCGGCGGCCCCACCCTGGTCGTCAACCAGGGCGACACCGTCCAGATCACGCTCCACAACCAGTTGCCGGCGACGGTGAGCACGGCGCTCCTCGTCCAGGGCCAGGCGATGGTCCCGGACCGGACCGGCGTGGCGTCGGGATCGAACAAGGTCTACACGTTCACGGCCAGCCCGGCCGGGCACGTATCTCTACGAGGCCGGGCTGCTGCCGAACGCGCAGCACCAGGTGGCGATGGGCCTCTACGGGGCGCTGATCGTGCGCCCGGCCGTCCGCCACCCAGGCGTACGACACCGTCGACACGGCCTTCGACGAGGAGGCGGTGCTGGTCCTGAGCGAGATCGACCCGGCGCTCAACACCCGCGCCAACCCGGCGACCTTCGACATGCGCAAGTACGCGCCCCGGTACTTCCTGATCAACGGAAAGGCGTATCCCGACACCGACCCGATCCCGACCGTCGCCGGTCACCGCGTCCTGCTGCGCTACGTCAACGCCGGGAACCAGTACCACTCGATGGCCGTGCTGGGCGCCCACCAGTCGGTGATCGCGCTCGACGGCAGCCCGCTGAGCGCGTCGCGCTCCTACGTCGCGGAGACCTTCGGTCCCGGCCAGACCAGCGACGCCATCGTCACGGCCCCGGCCGCGACGGCCGACGCGCGACTGGCCGTCTACGACGGCAGCCTGCTGCTGCACAGCAGCAACACCGCCGGCTTCGGCGGGATGCTCACGTTCGTCGCCGCGGCCGGCGCCGGTGGCGGCACCGACACCGCCGGTCCGGGCACGACCAACGTCGCCTACGCGGCCGGCACCCTCACCGCGACAGTCGACGACTCGGCCACCGGCGGAGCGACCGTTGCCGCAGCCGCGTACTTCGTCGACTCGGTGACGGGAACCGGCACCGCCATGACGCGGCAGCTTCGGCGGCGTCAGCGCCGCCGTCACTGCCGCGGTCACAGCTCCCGCCGGTCAGCACATCCTCTACGTCCGCGGCCAGGACTCGCTCGGCAACTGGGGCCCCGTCAGCTCGGTGCTGGTCAGCGGCGGCGACGTCGTCGGCCCGGCCACGACATCGCCCGTGCTGACCCCGAGCCTCACCAACGGCACCGGCACCGCCGGTGTCGCCGTCCACGCGACCGGCAGCGACGTCGCCACCGGCGGCTCGAACATCGCCGCGGCCGAGTACTCCATCGACGCCGGCGCCACAACGCCGATGACCGTCAGTCCGGCGGCACCGACCGCGAGCCTGGACGCCACGATTCCCGCCGCCGTGGCGAACGCCCTGCTGGAGGGCACGCGCGTCGTGTCGATCCGCAGCCAGGACGCGCAGGGCAACTGGGGCGCTGCCGGTGACCGTCAACCTGACGGTCGACAAGACCGCGCCCATCACATCGGGCGTGTCGGCAGCTCCGAATCCGACCAACGGCGTGCTGCCCTTCAACGCGAGCACGCCGGCCGTGCGGGTGACGGCGGCGACGATATCCGATCCCATTGCAGGCAGCGTCCGGAGCAACATCGCCGCGGCCGAGGCCTTCATCGACACGGCCGGTGCGGCCGGCATCGGGCATCCCGCTGGCAGCCGGCGACGGCGTGTTCAACAGCCCGTCGGAACCCGGCTACACCGACATCCCGCTGGCGACCGTCCTCCAGATGACCAACGGCAACCACACCATCTACGTGCACGCCAGGGACGCCGCGGGCAACTGGGGCGCGACCAGCAGCACGGTCCTGACGGTCGACAAGATCGCCCCGACCGTCCTCAGCATCAACCGGGTGAACCCCGACCCGACCAGCGCGGCGAGCGTGCAGTTCCTGGTCACCTTCTCCGAGGCCGTGACCGGGGTGACGAGCGGCAACTTCACGCTCGTCGGCACCGGCGGGCTGACCGGCGCGATCACGTCGGTGACCGGCAGCGGCGCGACCCGGACGGTCACCGCCACGACCGGCTCCGGTGGTGGCGGCACCCTCGGGCTCAACCTGACGTCTGCGACGGGCATCACCGATGCGGCCGGGAACGCTCCCGGCACGGCCTGCCCTTCGTCGGTCAGGTCTACACGCAGCCGTCGCCGCCGCTGTACTTCTCGACGGCCGGCAACACCAACCCGCCCGGCGTGGCGGGGACGGCCGACGACGCCGACATCTACTTCTGGAACGGCACCACCGCCTTCAGCCGGTCGATCGATGTCAGCGCCATCGCGAACCCGCTGCCGGCAGGCGCCAACGTGGATGGCTTCGATCGTGTCAGCGCCACCCAGTTCTACCTGTCGTTCAACGGCGACCGTCACCATCGCGCTGCCCGGTCCGGATCTGACGGTGCAGGACGAGGACGTCGTCCTCTACAACGCCGGCACCTGGTCGCTGTACTTCGACGGCAGCGTCAACGGCGTCGGCGGCGACCGACCTGGATGCGATCAGCATCGTCGGCGGTCACGCTCTACTTCTCGACCGACAACACGACGGTGCCGCCGGGCGCCGGCGGAACCGGCGACGACGCGGACATCTACCGCTGGAACGGCGGCAGCTCCTACACCAGGATGGTCGATGCGTCCGCGGTGCGGCTGGTCGACGGCCAACGTCGACGGCCTGATCTGGGTGGACGCCACGCACGTCTACCTGTCGTACAGCGCGGACACCACCGCCCCGGCGATCGGAGCGGTGCAGGACGAGGACGTCGTCCGCAACAACGGCGGCACGTGGTCGGTGTACTTCAACGGCACCGCCCGCGGGCTCACGGCCGGCAACCTCGACGTGGACGCCTTCGATGTCCCCTAGGAACGTCCTCCGCCGAGCCTGCAGCCCCCGGGGCTGCAGGCCGGGCCGGGGGAGCCGGCGCTGATCGGCGCCGAGCCCGAGGGACGTCCCGGCCCGCCGGCGAAGCGGTCGCGGCGCAGGCTGGTGGCGGCCGGCCTGGTCGGCCTGGTCGTGCTGGCCGGCGGCGTCTCCGCGAAGTCGCTGCTCTGGCCGGACAGGAAGGCGGACATCCGCGACGGCACCACGCTCGTCACCGCCGACGGCATGGCGGCCCGGTACGGGATCGACGTCGCGATGATCGGCGTGACCGCCGCGGGCGGCCTGATCGACTTCCGCTATCAGGTCGTCGATCCGGACAAGGCGAACCCCGTCGTCCACGACCTCGAACCTGTTTCCGAAGCTGATCGCCGAGGACACCGGGGCCACCCTGGCGATGCGGTCGCTGCCGCACAATCACAAGGCCGAGCTGCAGCTCGGCGGGACCTACTTCTTCCTGCTCCCGAACGCCGCCAACGCGCTCCACAAGGGTTCCCGCGTCACGCTGGTGATCGGCGATGCGCGGCTCGAGCACATCGTCGTCAAGGGATGACCCGCGACCTGCCACGGATCGGCCGCCGCCGCGTGGCGATCGTCGTCGTCGCGGCCGCATCGCTGCTCGTGGCGTCACCGGCGTCGGGCGCACAGCACGCTCGAGCGATCCGAGCCGCCGAACGGCGGGAAGGTCGCCGTCGGCAGGTCGACGCTCACCCTCTGGTTCGCCGAGCCGATCAGCGTCGCCGGCAGCCGCTTCCGCCTCCGGACGCGTGGCGGAGGCACGGTGCCCGTCGCCGTCGCGTCGATCCGGCGCGGCCGGGCGGCAGCGGGTCGAGCTCGGCGCGTCGCCGCTGGCGAAGGGGACCTACCGGCTCGAGTGGCGAGCGGTGTCGCTCGCCGACGGTCATTCCTCGAGCGGCTCCGTGGAGTTCGGCGTCGGGATGCGCCCGGTCGTCGCGGCGGCTGCGAGACGACGACCTCCCGGGGGTGCCCGGGCTCGTGCTCCGCTGGCTCGACCTGTCGGCGATCATGCTCGTGATCGGCGCGCTCGCGGTCTCCGGCCGGGTGCTCGGCTCCATGGTCGCCGGCGGCGATGCCGCGGGCCGGCGCGCGCGGAGGATCGCCGCGCTGGCGGCCGGCGTCGCGGTCGCCACCGGAGCGGTCACGCCCCTGCTGCGCACGTCGCGCGGAGGTTCGGTCGGAGGCTGGCTCGGCACCACCTGGACGACGATGGCGGGCACCCGGTGGGGCCACATCTGGCTGGGGCGCGAGGCTGCGCTGGTGATCGCCGCGATCGCCCTCGGGTCGTGGGCGGCCCGCCGTCGCGCCGCGCGCGGCCAGGTGCACGTCGCCGTCGTGGCCTTGGCGGCCGCCGTCTCGCTCGACGCGTGGGCAGGGCATGCCGCGTCGCTGCCGCGCCAGTCCGACGTCGCCGCTCTGGCCTCGGCAGCCCATCTCGCCGCTGCCGGGGTCTGGGCCGGCGGCGCCGCCGCACTGGCGCTGTGCGTTCTCCCGGCGATCCGCCGCCACCCGGGGTCGCGCGGCGGCACGCTCGTCGCCGATCGGGCAGACCTTCAGCCCGATCGCGGCGATCGCCACCGTGGTGTTGCTGGCGACCGGGTTGTACGCATCGGGCCGCCATCTCCCCGACCTCGGATCCGTCGGCACGACCGTCTACGGCGATGCCGTGGCCGCCAAGGTCGGGCTGCTGGGCCTGGCGCTGATGCTGGCCGCATGCAACACGCTCATCGTCAACCCGCGGCTCGCGGCGTCGCTGGGGCCGCGACTCGGCCGGTCCTCCGGGTGGACGCCCGTCGCTCCCCGCCACTTCCCTGCCGTGCTGGCCGCCGAGGTGGCGGTGATCGTCGTGTCGGTGCTGGCGGCGGCGGTGCTCACCTCGGTGCCGACGGCGCGGGAAGTTGCAGCGGCGGCGACGCAGACTGCGCCCAGCGCCGCAAACGTCGACGGGCTCTTCGTCACCTTCGAGGCGGTGCCGGCGGGCGCCGGGCAGAGCCGGCTGATCGTGCGGACACGCGAGATCGTCAAGCCGCCGCCGGCGCCCATCGCCGGCGTCGACGTCCAGGTGTCGGGCGCGACCGAGGCGCGCCCCGGCCTGGCGCTCGCCGAGGTGGAGCCCGGCCGCTACGAGGCGGACGCCCGTGCGCTGGCCCCGGGCCCCTGGCAGGCTTCGGTGGCAGTGCACCGTGACGGCCTCCCCGACGCCGTCCTGCGCGCCGGCTGGTCGGTGCCGGCCGCAGCCGGTGCGGATGTCACCCGGCTCGAGTCGACCACGACGGTCGTGGCCGTCCTGCTCCTCGCGGCGGTCGCGGCCGCCGCGAGCCTCACCCGCCTGCGCCGGCGCCGCCGGACCAGCTGGATTCCCTCGGTCGACAAGCACTCCGGGAGGCGACGATGATGAAGCTCCGGTTCATCGCCGTGGTGGCCATCGTCCTCGTGTCGGCGTTCGCCTCCGCGGCATCGGCCAGGCCGGTCGCGCCGGCGACCGCGGACAAGCTCGATCCCGCGCTGCAGTCGCTGCTCGCCGGGCTCGCACCGGGCGAGATGACGACCGTGATCGTGACCCTGCGCGACCGCGCCGACCTGGGAGCGATCGCCGGCTCGACCCGTGCCGGGCGCCTGAAGTCCGTCATCGTCGCGCTGCAGGCCAAGGCGAACGGCACGCAGGGCGGGCTGCGCGCCCTGCTCCGCCTCCGAACTGCGCAGGGCAAGGTCGCGCGGACGACCAACTTCTGGGTCTCCAACGCGATCTCGGTGACGGCCACCGCCGACGTCATCAGGGAGCTGACGGTCTTCCCCCGAGTCGAGAGCGTCGCCTCCGACGTCGTCCCGGTCGTACCGACCGCCGGCGCCCCGGAGGCGAACCTGTCGGCCGTCGACAGGCCCGGCCGCGTGGGATCTCGGAGTCACCGGGCAGGGCGTGGTGGTCGCCACCCTGGACAGTGGCGTCGACCTCGGCCACCCGGACCTGGCGGGACGGTGGCGGGGCGGCACCAACAGCTGGTTCGACCCCTACGGCGCAACACCCCGACTCACCCGTCGATCTGACCGGGCACGGCACCGGCACCATGGGTGTCATCGTCGGTGGCGACGCCGGTGGAACGTCGATCGGCATGGCGCCAGGGGCACGATGGATCGCCGCCCGCATCTTCAACGACGGCGGGCAGTCCACCGCCACGGCCATCCACGCCGCGTTCCAATGGGTGCTCGACCCCGACGGCGATCCGAACACCGCCGACGCGCCCAACGTCGTCAACAACTCCTGGTCCTACGGCTACGGCTCGACGTGCAACCTTGCCTTCCAGCCCGACGTACAGGCGCTGCGGGCGGCCGGAATCGTCCCGGTCTTCGCGGCCGGCAACTTCGGCCCGGGCGCCTCGACCAGCGTCAGCCCGGCCAACTATCCCGAGGCCCTGGCCGTGGGCGCGGTGAACGGCTCGGGTCTGATCTACTCGGCGAGCAGTCGCGGGCCGTCCGCCTGCGGCGAGACGTCGACGGTGTATCCGGAGATCGTGGCACCCGGCGTCGGCATCAGGACGGCCGACCGGTACGGGATGTACCAGGTCGCGAGCGGAACGTCGCTGGCGGCACCGCACGTGGCCGGCGCCCTTGCGCTCCTGCTCGCCGCTCATCCGAACCTCACCGCAGCACAGCAGGAACACGCCCTCGAGCTGGGGGCCTACGACCTCGGCGTCGGTGGGCCCGACAGCACCTTCGGGTTCGGCCGCCTCGACTTCGCCGGGGCGAACGTCATCGCGAGCATGCCCGACTTCGCGGTCGGCGTCGCACCCGCTGCCGTCGTCACGACCGCGGGCGGCGGTGCGGACTCCACGGTGTCCGTCTGGTCGGTCTCCGGCTTCAGCGGCGATGTGGCGCTCTCGGTGTCCGGTGTCCCGGCTGCGGCCGCTGCGACGTTGACGCCGGCGGTGGTCGCGGGTGGGGCGGGGACGTCGCAGCTGACGGTGTCGACCTCCTCATCGCTCCCGGCAGGCACGTACCCGTTGACGGTCACCGGCGCTTCGGGGGCACTCAGCCACTCCGTCGACGTGGCGCTGGTCGTGACCGCGCCGCCGGACTTCGGCTTCGGCGTCACCCCGTCCTCGGTGACGACCACGGCAGGCGGCAGTGCCTCCTACACGGTCTCGGCCTCGCCGCTGAACGGCTTCACCGGCGATGTGGTGCTCTCGCTCGCCGGGCTCACGACCGCACAGGCGAGCTGGTCGTTCGCGCCGGCGACGATCGTGGCGGGATCGGGCAGCTCGCAGCTCGCGATCACGACTGCCGCCACCCTTGCGGCCGGCAGCTACCCGCTCACGATCACCGGCGTGTCGGGTGCCGCCACGCACGCGACCCTGGTGACCCTCGTCGTCAGCCAGCCGCCGGACTTCACACTGGGAGTCGCGCCGGGCACGGTCGCGGTCAAGCGGGGCGGTCAGGCCTCGGCAACGGTGTCCGTTGGATCGATCGCAGGCTTCTCGAGCGCCGTCGGGCTGTCGGTCTCGGGCCTGCCGAGCGGGGTGACGGGATCGTTCTCGAAGAACCCCGTCCCTCCGGGCCAGCAGTCGACCCTGACGCTCAAGGCCTCGAGCCGGGCGCGGACGGGCACGACCACGATCACGATCAAGGGAACCGGCGGCGGCAAGACGCACACGAGGACGGTGATCGTCACCGTCACGTAGCGGCGCGTTGAACTCGAGGTCGGACGAGACTAGACTTTAGGTATGCCTAGAGTCGACGGTAGGCACGCAGGCCGATCCGATCGCTGCGAGGCGGCGTCGGACGACGGCGATGCCCGCTCGAAGCGGGAATAGCTCCTCGGTGCGCACCGTGACCCGACGCCGCCAGTGCGATCCGCACCTTGTCGTCGAGCCGCGAATCGAGGGCCTCTACGACGGCACGATGATCCATGCGGTGGCGCGCTGGTGGTCGGACGTCGCGGCGGCACGGCCCTGGCTCGACGCGGAGCTACGCCCTACCGACACGCTGAACGCGACGATCGAGCCAGCCAACCAGACAGTCCTCACGGATCTCTCGTCCCGCCTGTTCGCGGCCCGCCCCGGCGTCGCCTCCGCGCCGGGCATCGAGACCTCGACCGCCGCGCTTGCGTTGGCGTACGCGATGACGCACGTGATCCAGTCGTCGATCCACGATTGCGGAACCGGCGATCGCGCCCCGCGAGCGATCACCATCAGGCACGTCGAGGACAGCCGCTGGGCGTTCACGCCGCTCGCTGCCGAGTTGATGTGGGGCGAGCAGCGCCCGTCGTTGATCGAGTTCCTCAGTCGATCGAGCCGTCGCCACCGCCACCTCCCCCGGACGATCATGTCCGCCTACGACACGGTGGTCACCCCGTGGGGACTCTCCCCCGACCAGGTCGTCGAGACCGTCGACCACTACGTTTCGATCCGTGGCCGGCAGAAGGGGTACCGACTCGTCTTCGACCGTGCCTTCGAGTTCTGGTTCGCCGAGCGGGTCGACTTCGCCGGTGCGGCCGGGGACGGCTGAGTCGTTCCCGCTCCGTCCGCCCGACCCGCCGTGGGCACGTAGACTCGCGTCCCATGGACGCGCGCTACGACCCCGAGCGGCACGAGCCGCTGCGCGACATCCCGTGGAACCCGGCACAGGCGCGCGATCAGGTCGCCGAGATCTGCCGCGACGCCGAGGCGGCGTTCGATCCGCAGACGCTCTGGCCGATCCACCCGGGCGACGAGTTCCCGGAGATGGCGTCGGACGGCATCATGCGCGGCATCTACGACGGTGCCGCCGGCATGTTCCACGCCCTCGGGCGGCTCGCCGGTGCCGGCCTCTACCAACCGGCGGTCGACGCCATGACCGTCGTTCCGGGCCTGCACGACGCGTGGCTCGCGTCGCCCGACGAGGACGGAGCGGGGGCGTCGCTGCTCGTCGGCTCGACCGGCATCCTGCTCGTCGCGCACGAGCTGGAGCCCTCGGCCGCCAACGCCGACGCGCTTGCCGCTGCGATCGCGGGCAACGTCGAGCACCCGTCGAACGAGCTGCTGCTCGGCGCGCCCGGCACCATGCTCGCAGCCCGCGCCATGTACGCGCGCACCGGCGAGGAGCGCTTCCGCGAGCTGTGGCGCGCCAGCGCCCGCACGCTGCTCGCGCGCCAGGAGGCAGACGGCCTCTGGACGCAGGACCTGTACGGCTCGATCGTGCGCTACATCGGCACCGGGCACGGTTTCGCGGGCAACGTGCTGGCGCTGAGCGGGGCACCGGAGTGGCTCGACGACCCGGCCGGCGTCGAGGCTCGTGCCGTTGCGTCGACGCGTGCGCTGGCACTGATCGACGGCGACCGTGCCAACTGGGCGCCCGTCGAATCGGGTGGCACGTCAAAGGCGCCGCCACGCGTGCAGTGGTGCCACGGCGCGCCCGGCATGGTCACGTCGCTCGCGTCGCTCGCGCCCGGCGACGATGAGCATGGCGCGCTGATGGCGGCCGGCGGCGAGTTCACGTGGTACGTCGGGCCGATCGCGAAGAGCGCCGGTCTCTGCCACGGCACGGCCGGCAACGGCTTCGCGTTCCTGGCGCTGCTCGAGCGCACCGGCGACGAGCTGTGGCTCGCGCGGGCGCGCGGCTTCGCCATGCACGCCCTCGACCAGGTGGCGCGCTCCCGTGCGGCCGACGGCCGCGGCCGCTACTCGCTCTACTCCGGCGACATCGGCGCCGCGTCGCTCGCGGCAGCGTGCCTGGAAGGGCAGTTCGCCTTCCCCGGTCTCGACGACTGGTAGCGGCCTATCATGCAGTGGTCGAGCGGCCAGAGGATCGGTACCGATGCTGCGCGCACGTGAGCCCGACGAGGACGGCTTCATCGAGCGGGACGGGATCCGCATCCACTGGGAGCGGTTCGGCGACGGCTCGCAGACGGTGCTGCTGCTGCCGACGTGGTCGCTGGTGCACGCCGCGCAGTGGAAGTGCCAGATCCCGTACCTCGCGCGGCACTTCCGGGTCGTGGTGTTCGACGGACGCGGCAGCGGGCGCTCGGACCGGCCGCAGGACGGGGCCGCCTACGACGAGGCGGAGTTCGTCGCCGACGCGCTCGCCGTGCTCGACGCGACCGGCACCGAGCGGCGCGGCGATCGTCGGCTTCTCGCAGGGCGCGCAGCGCGGTCTGCTGCTCGCCGCGAACCACCCTGACCGTGTCACGGCCGCGGTCTTCGTCGCGCCGAGCGTGCCGATCGCCGACCGGCATCCGGAGCGCTCGATGCACGACTTCGACGAGGAGCTCGACACCGACGAGGGCTGGGCGAAGTTCAACCGCCACTACTGGCTGCGCGACTATCGCGGCTTCGCTCGAGTTCTTCATGTCGAACATCTTCACGGAGCCGCACTCGACGAAGCAGTTCGACGACGCGGTGCGTGGGCGCTCGACACCGACGCGCCGACGATGATCGCGGCCGACGATCGGCGACGGCATCGCCGACGAGGAGGAGGTGCGCGAACTCTGCCGCCGGGTGCGGTGCCCCGTGCTGGTCGTGCACGGCGACGAGGACGCCATCACCCCGCACGCCTGCGGCGACGCACTCGCGGAGGCGACGGGCGGCGCGCTCGTCACGCTTCGAGGGGTCGGGCCACGCTCCACACCTCCGCGACCCGGTGCCGTTCAACCTGCTGCTGCGCGACTTCCTCGGCGGCGGCGAGCAGCCGGCCGAGCGACGCCTTGTGCGCGCGGGCTCGCGCGACCGGCCGCGAGCGCTCTACGTGTCGAGCCCGATCGGCCTCGGCCACGCCCAGCGCGACCTCGCGATCGCCCGCGAACTGCGCCGGCTGCGCCCCGACCTCGACATCGAGTGGCTGGCGCAGGACCCGGTGACGCGCGTGCTCGAGGCGGCGGGCGAGACCGTGCACCCGGCCTCGCGCGCTGATGGCGAACGAGTCGGCGCACCTCGAGACGGAGATGGGCGAGCACGACCTGCCCGTGTTCCAGGCGATCCGCGAGATGGACGCCATCCTGCTCGCCAACTTCATGCTCTTCCACGACATCGTGCGCGACGAGCGCTACGACCTGTGGATCGGCGACGAGGCGTGGGAGCTCGACTACTACCTGCACGAGAACCCGGGCCTGAAGACGCGCGCCGTACGTGTTCCTGAGCGACTTCGTCGGCTGGCTGCCGATGGCCGGCCGGCGGCGACCGCGAGGCCTTCGTCGCCGCCGACTACAACGCCGAGAACATCGGGCACGTCGAGCGCCACCCGGCGTGCGCGACGCCGCGCTGTTCATCGGCTCGAAGGACGACATCGTGCCGCGCGCGTTCGGGCCAGGGCTGCCGATGATGCCCGACTGGGTCGCGCGGCACTTCGAGTTCACGGGCTACGTGCTGCCGTTCGACCCGGCCGACTTCGCCGACACGCGCGCGCCTGCGCCGCGAGCTCGGACACGACCCGGACCGGCCGCTGATCGTCGCCAGCGTGGGCGGCTCCGGCGTCGGCATCCACCTGCTGCGGCGCATCGCCGCCGCCTTCCGCCTGCTGCGCGCCGACGTGCCCGGACGCGCGGCTGCTGCTGGTCTGCGGGCCGCGCATCGACCCGGCCACGATCGAGCCCGTCGACGGGATGGAGGTCGTCGGTTACGTCCACGACCTCTTCCGCACGCTCGCCTGCTGCGACCTGGCGGTGGTGCAGGGCGGGCTGACGACGACGATGGAGCTGGTCGCGAACCGGCGGCCGTTCATCTCGATCCCGCTGCGCAACCACTTCGAGCAGAACCTCCACGTCGCGCACCGCCTGCGAGCGCTACGGCGCGCCGCCGCCGACCCCCTACGACGAGGCGACGCCCGAGCGGCTGGCAGCGCTGATGCGCGAGCGGCTCGGCGCGCCGGTCGACTACGTGCCGGTCGAGGCCGGGGGCGCAGCGCGCGCCGCGCTGGCCATCGCGCGCGCTGGAGACTTGCTGTGAGAGCGTGCGCGGGCCGGGAGACGCGTTCCGGTGGGGGATGCCCGGATCGCGTCGCCCGGCCCGCTGGGCGTACCGCTACGCGCGGATCTCGTAGACGGCGTTCAGCGGCGTCTCGGACACGCGGCGGAACCGCGTGAAGCCGGCCACGGTGGCGACGTCGCGGATGCGCGCCTCACCGGCCTGCGTGCCGAGCGCCAGGCCGACCTCCTGGGACAGGGAGGCGGGGGTGCAGAGCAGCGTCGAGAACCCGTAGTACGCGCGCCCGACCGGGTTCAGGTTGTCCTCGACGTTGTCGCCGGCGCGGGGCTCGACGACCATCCACGTGCCGCCCGGGGCGAGCGAGTGGAACACGTGGCGGGCGGCGCCGACCGGGTCGCCCATGTCGTGCAGGCAGTCGAACATCGTGACGAGGTCGTACTGCTCGCCGGGGTACGCCGACGGCCGGCGCGGTCTCGAAGCCGACGCGGTCGGCGATGCCGGCCTCGTCGGCCCGCTGGCGCGCCGTCTGGATCGACTCGTCGTGGTAGTCGAAGCCCGTGAACGTCGAGGCGGGGAACGACTCGGCCATCAGGATCGTCGAGGCGCCGTGGCCGCAGCCGATGTCGGCCACGCGGGCGCCCGTCTGGAGCTTGCCGACGACGCCCTCGAGCGCCGGCAGCCAGGTCGAGACGAGGTTGGCGTTGTAGCCGGGGCGGAAGAACCGCTCGCAGCCGTGGAACACGTCGTGGTCGTGCTCGTGCCAGCCGATGCCGGCACCGCTGCGGGCGGCGGCCTCGATCTTCGGCGCGTCGCGCACGACGCCGGTGGCGATCTGGAAGGCGCCGGGCAGGAACGCCGGGCTCGACTCGTCGGCCAGCGCCATCGCCTGCTCGGGCTGCAGGGAGTAGGTGCGGGTGGCGGGGTCGTAGTCGACGAAGCCGCCGGCGGCCTGGGCGTTCAGCCACTCGCGGATGTACGGCTCGGCGGTCGACGTGCGATCGGCCAGGTCGGACGGGGTGACCGGGCCGTCGGCCGCCATCTGCTTGTAGAGGCCGAGCCGGTCGCCCATCACGACGAGCGCCGCGTTGAGGGTCGCGCCGAGCTCCTCGACCGCCTTGAAGACGAACGCGTTGAGCTTGTCCTCGTCGATCGGGCGCTGTTGCTCGCTGACTGCCATGGGGGTGCCTTTCTGGTCGGGACGGTGGACGCGACCGAAGCTACGGGGCGGCCGCCGTGCTCGCACCGGGCCCCCCGCCTAAACTGAGCAGCCCCGGCGGGATCCCCCCTGATGCTGATCGGCCGCGACACCATGCTTCGGACGCTCGACGAGCTGCTGGCCAACGCCCGCACGGGGACGAGTGGCGCCCTGGTGCTGGTCGGGGAGGCGGGCATCGGCAAGACGCGGCTGCTCGACTACGCGGCCGAGGCGGCCGTCGGGATGTCGGTGCTGCGCGTGCGCGGCGCCGAGTCGGAGGCCGACATCCCGTTCGCCGGCCTGCTCGAGCTGCTGCGCCCGACGCTGGGCGCGCTCGCCGGGATCCCGGCGCCGCAGGCGCGCGCGCTGTCGGCCGCACTCGCCCTCGGCGGCGGTGGCAAGCTCGATCGGTTCGCGGTCGGCGCCGCGACCCTGGCGCTGATCGCCGCCCAGGCCGAGGACCGGCCGGTCCTCGTGGTGGTCGACGACGCGCAGTGGATCGACCGCGCCTCGGCCGCGGCGATCGGCTTCGCGGCGCGGCGGCTGATGGCCGACCGGGTCGCGCTGGTCGTGGCGGCGCGCGGCCTCGACGCGGCCTTCGCCGGTCTGCCGACGGTGACGCTGGAGGGGCTCGACCGCGAGGCGGCCGCGCAGCTGGCGCGGCGGCGGGCACGGGTGACCCTCTCCGACGACGCGCTCGAGAGCCTCTACCGCGCGACCGCCGGCAACCCGCTCGCGACGATCGAGCTGGCCGACGATGCGGCGACGCTGGCGGCCCAGCCGGACGGCTCGGCCGTGAACCTGTCGGCGCGCCTGTCGGACGCGTTCCTGCGGCAGGTCGGCTGGATCGGGGCCGAGGGGCGACAGATGCTGCTGCTCGCCGCCGCCTGCGACCGGGCGGACCTGGCGACGCTGGAGCCGGCTGCGGCCCATCTCGGCATCGACGTCGGGCGGCTGACCGACGCCGAGGAGGCGGGGATCGTCACGCTGCGCGACGGTGTCGTGACGTTCGGGCACCCGCTGGTGCGGTCTGCGATCTACTCCGCGGCTTCGGCGGCCGAGCGCCGCGAGGCTCACGCGGCGGTCGCGCTCGGGCTGCCGGAGGCCGACCTCGACCGGCGGGCGTGGCACCTCGCCGCGGCGGCGTTCGGTCCCGACGCCGACGCCTCCGCGGCGCTGGCCGCGGCAGCGGCGCGGGCGGCCGAGCGCGGTGCTTCGGCGGTGGCGGCGGCCGGCTTCGCGCGGGCCTCGGGCCTGGCTCCCGACATCGCCGATCGACGGCTGCTGCTGTGCGCGGCGGCGGAGGCGGCCTGGGACGGCGGGCTCACGCAGCGGGCGCTCGAGTTGCTCGACGCGGCCGAGGCGACGCCGGCCCCGGCCGACGAGGCGACCGCGGCCCGCATCGAGCGCACGCGCGGCCACGCGCTGATCGGCTGCGGGCGGCTCCGCGAGGGACATCTCGCCATGACGCGGGCCGCCGACGGCCTGTCGGGCACCGATCGCCCCGCCGCCGTGCTGGCGCTGGCCGAGGCCACCGACGCGCTGTTCTTCACGGGCGCCGTGGAGGCGATGCTGCATGCCGGCGAGCGCGCCTACCTGCTGGCGGGCGGCACCGACGACGCCGAGTCGCTGTTCTTCGGCGGCCTCGCGTACGGCATGGCGCTGATCATCTCGGGCGAGGGCCGGCAGGGGGCGTACCTGATCCGCGAGGCGCTGCGGCTGGCCGAGACCTCGCACGCCGTGCCCGCCGACACTCGCCTGCTCGCGCTGGCCGCGACGGCGCCGCTGTTCCTGCGCGACGCCGGCACCGGGCGCTTCGTGATGACGAAGGCGATCGCCGCGGCGCGCGACGAGGGCCGGATCGGCGTCCTCTCCTACCTGCTCTTCCACGTCGCCCGCGACCTGGCGACGACCGACGACTGGCCGGGCGGCCGGGCGGCGTACGGCGAGGCGATCCGGCTGGCGCGCGAGGCCGGTCTCGCCACCGAGCTCGCATCCAGCCTGGCCGGGCTGGCCTGGCTCGAGGCGCGGCTGGGCATGGAGGAGGATTGCCGGCAGCACGCCGAGGAGACGGCCGAGCTGTGCGAGCGGTTCGGGCTCGGCGTGTTCGCGGTGTGGGCGCAGGCGGCGCTGGCCGACCTCGAGCTCGGCCGTGGCGATCCGGCGGCGGCGCTCGTGCACCTCGAGCGCCAGCGCGACCTGATCGCCGAGTCGGGCATCCGCGACCCCGACCTGTCACCGGCGCCGGAGCTGGTGCATGCCTACCTGCAGCTGCGGCGGCCCGACGACGCGCAGGCGGTCGGCGAGGCGTTCATCCGCGTGGCCGAGGCGAAGGCGCAGCCGTGGTCGCTGGCCCGCGCCGAGCGCGTGCGCGGCATGCTCGCGGCCGAGGGCTACGACGAGCACTTCGCCGCGGCGCTGGGCCATCACGCCGAGACGCTCGACGTGTTCGAGCGCGCGCGCACGCAGCTGGCGTACGGCGAGCGGCTGCGCCGGGAACGGCGCCGCACCGACGCCCGGGTCGTGCTGCGCGAGGCGGTGGAGGCGTTCGACGCCCTGGGGGCCAGCCCGTGGGCCGACCGCGCTGCGGCCGAGCTGCGCGCGACCGGCGAGGCGGCCCGGCGGCGCGTGCCTGCGACGCTCAACGACCTGACACCGCAGGAGCTGCAGATCGCGGTGCTGCTGGCCGACGGCAAGACGCGCCGGGAGGCCGCGAGCGCGCTCTTCGTCAGCCCGAAGACCATCGAGTACCACCTGCGCAACGTCTACAACAAGCTCGGCGTGCGCACGCGCGAGGAGCTCCAGGCAGCGCTGCACGCGTCGTCGTGAGCCGCCTGGCCGCAGGGAGGACCTGTATGCTGCGAGCCGGTTCGTGGCCCGGCCACGTGGAGGTGAAGATGAGCTCCGGAGACAACGAGTACGCAGGCGAAATGCGGCCGGCAGGTCAGAAGCGCCTGCTTCGCATGGTCGTGTACGGCGCGCTCGTCGGCCTGGTCCTCTTCCTGTTGAAGGTCGCCGTCTCCGACGATTTCGACTACGCGGCCAACTGGGTCTGGGGATTCCTGATCCTCTTCGGGGCCTTCCTCGGCGGCGCGCTCGGGCTGATCCTCGCCGGCGTGGGGCAGCGGGCTCCCGACTGAGCGATGCCCGACGCGAAGCGGATCGCCGTCGACTGGGTCGACCGCCACGCCGCGCAGCTGTCGGCATGGACGCGCACGATCTGGGACTTCGCCGAACCGGCGTTCCGCGAGTACCGGTCGGCTGCGTGGTACGTGCGGACGCTGGAGGAGGCGGGCTTCACGGTCGAGGCAGGCAGCGGCGGCATGCCGACGGCGTTCGCGGCGACGTACGCGAACGGCCCGGGCCCGACGGTCGCGACGTACGCCGAGTACGACGCCGTCCCGGGTAACTGCCAGGCGGCGACGACGACGCAACAGCCGCGGCCGGGTCTGTCGAAGCACGCGGCGGGTCACACCGATCCGCACAGCGCCCTCGGGATGAGCGCGCTCGGCGGAGCGCTCGCCGCGAAGGCGGCGATGGACGAGCTCGGCATCGGCGGCACGCTCAAGGTGTTCGGCGAGCCGGCCGAGAAGCTGCGCGCTTCGAAGCCGATCCACGCAGCCAAGGGGTACTACGACGGCCTTGACGCGGCCGTCTCCTACCACCCGCACTGGGCGCTGCCGCTCTGCAACACCGTCGTCTGGGACACGCACTGCGGCGTCGGCTTCAACTACGTCTACGCGTTCACCTGCGACGACCCGTCGGGGTGGCTCGCGTCCGACCGCTCGGCCGACGGCCGGCCGCGCAACCCGCACTACGCGGCGCGGGCGCCGGGCGCGACCGACGCGATGCTGTTCTTCGTCCAGCTCAACGAGACGCTGCGGCGCTCGATGCTGCCGGCCTCGGGGCTGTGGAGCTTCAACGAGGCGATCCTGACGGCGGGCCAGGCGACGGCCGACAACCTCGCGCCGCAGGTGGCCGAGATCGACTACATGGTGCGCACCGACACGCTCGAGGAGGCGGAGTCGATCAGCCGCGTCATGGACAACAACGCCGCGGCGGCGGCGCAGGCGGCGTTCTGCCGGTGGCGCAAGATCTGGGTCTCGAAGTCGCGGGGCGGGATCGCCAACCACACGCTCGCGCGCGCGGCCTACGCGAACCTGCAGCTGGTCGGCCCGCCCGTGTGGGGCGACGACGCGGTGCGCGTCGCGCGCGAGATCCAGGCGAACCTCGGGCTCGAGCCGCTCGAGCGGCCGTTCCAGCGCGACACCGAGGTGCTGCACGATCCGGAGGAGGTCGAGCGCCGGCGCCGGCAGCAGCTGCCCGAGCACCAGCAGCACCTCACGTCCGACGACTACACCGAGTACACGTGGCACTGCCCGACGGTGCGCATCTACGTCGCCCGGCCGGCCCTCGACGGCCCGGCGGGCTACGCGTATCCGCCGTGGGTGTCGAACGCGCTCGGCGGCATCCCCGCGACGATCGACCCCTCCGTCCAGGTGGCGGCCAAGGCCATCGGCGCGACGCTGGTCGACCTGCTCACCGACGCCGAGCTGCTGGCCGACGCGCAGGCCGAGTTCCGCGACCGCACCGGCGGCGGCATCGGCGGCGACCGGTGGGAGGCGCCGCTGCTCGCGGCCGACTTCGACGTGCCGCACCTGCTCCGCTGGCCGGAGTACGTCACCACGGCGCGCGGCGAGGAGTGGTGCATCCCGTGGCGCCCGGACGAATGACGCGGATCGACTTCCGCGTCGGCGAGCCGTAAGCTCCGCTGATGCTCGAGGCTCTCGGCTGGGGGTTGCTCGCACAGGCGTCGCTGCTGCTGGCGGGCCTGATCGTCTGCTGGGTGACGGTGCCGACGAAGGTCGTCGGCATCATGGGCGGGTTCGGCGCCGGCGCCATGATCGCGGCCGTGTCGTTCGACCTGCTGCCCGAGGCGACGGTGCACATCGAGGCGTGGGAGACCGGTCTGTGGATGATGGTCGGCGTCCTCGTGTTCCTCCTCGCCGACCGGTACGTCGAGAAGAAGTTCGGCTCCGAGGGAGCGGGCGGGGCGATGGGCATCGTCGTCGGCTCGGTCGTCGACGGCGTGCCGGAGTCGGCGATCCTCGGCATCCAGGTCGGCACCGGCGTCGCGATCAGCCTCAGCTTCGTCTTCGCGGTGTTCATCTCGAACATCCCGCAGGCGATCGCGCCCTCGGCCGACCTCGCGGCGAGCGGCTGGGGCCCGCGTCGGCTCGGCCGCCTGTGGCTGCTCGTCGTCCTCGCCTGCGGCCTCGCGGCGGCGCTCGGGTTCCTCGGCACCGACCTCTCGTCGGCCGTCCAGGGCGACCGGGCCGCCGCACTCGCTGCGGGTGGGCTGCTGGCGATGCTGACCAACTCGCTGATCCCGTTCTCGTTCGAGCGCGGCGGGGCGGCGGCAGGCGCCGCGACGGCGCTCGGCTTCTGCGTGTCGATGATGAACAGCTGACGGTCAGCCGAGCGCGCTGAGCGCGGTCGGCGCATTGGTGAGCTGCTCGTAGCCGTCGGCGGTGACGGCGACGACGGTCTCGGCCTGGTAGATGCCGTGGTCGCGCGTTGCGAGCGGCTCGACGGTGAACACCATGCCCGGCTGCAGCACGAGGTCGGACGTCGCGATCACGTCGGGCGGCTCGGTCGTCGCCAGGCCGAGGCCGTGCCCGACGCGGCCCGGCGACACCTCGCCGTGCAGGGTGCCGGCCAGCGCGACGTCCCCCATCCTGGCGCCGGGGCGAACGGCTTCCACGCCCTGGCGGGTGGTCGGCGACGACGCGGTCCTGCTCGGCGACCTGCTCGGCCGTCGGGCCGCCGAGCACGCCGGCGCGGGAGTGATCCGACCAGTAGCCGTCGATGCGGCAGGCGATGTCGAGCCACACCATCTCGCCGGCCGCGACGGGGCGGTCGCGCGGCGTGGCGAGCAGGCGGTGGTACGAGCCCGAGCCGGAGGTGATCATCACCCAGCCGGGCTCGTCGGCGCCCTCCTCCATCATCAGCAGCCGGGTGCGGCGGGCGATCTCCCGCTCGGTCTGGCCGGTGCGGATCTCGCCGGCGAAGAGGCGCGCGTAGACCCGGTCGCCGACGGCGGACGCGGCGCGGAGGCGGTCGAGCTCGGCCTCGCTCTTCACGAGCCGTGCCGCCCACAGCGACGGGCCGGCGTCGGCGAACGGCCGGCCGTGGGCGGCCTCGATCGCGCGCCATCTCGTCGAGCGCCATCCCGATGCGGTGCTCGTCGCCGAGCTCGACGCCGAGCTGCTCGCCGGCCAGGCCGGCGGCGGCGATCGCCGTGCCGACGGCGGCGACGGCCTCGACCGGCCGCGTGTAGAGCACGACGTCGTCGACGGGCGGGTCGTCGAGCTCGACGGCCACCGACGCGACGACGACGACGGTGCCGGCGGCGTCCAGCAGGCAGGCGGTCGGCCGGGTGCGGCTGTGCCACGGCTGCTCGAGCGCGAGGCCCGTCAGGTAGCGGACGTTGGCCGGATCCGAGACGAGGGCACCGGCGAGTCCGCGCGCGGCGAGATCGGTCGCGACCGTGGCTCGCCGCGCGCGCAGCTCATCGAGGGAGATCGGTTCCATGGCGACCACGGTACCGGTCCCGGGCGTCGGTCAGCCGGAGTCGCAGTCCTTCTCGACCAGCACCTCGGTCTCGGCGTCGAAGCCGAAGCCGACGCGGCCGTCGAGCCAGACGTCGTACACGCGGCGCTGGCCGCCGATCGTCTCGTGCTGGGTCGTGGTCGGATCGCCGAGCACCGCGTGGACGCTGCTGCGCGTGACGTGGTCGATGGTCGCGTTGCGACACTCGTTCTGCTGTTCGGTTGCCGTCGACGAGTCGAACGAGCAGGCGGCGCCGAGAAGCGCGAAGCCGGCGGCGATGGCGACGACGAACCGGCGGGTGTGGTGGGACTGGGACATGAGGTTCCCCTTGGGGTTGGTTGGTCTGAGTCCAAGCTGCCAGCCACGAGGCGTGCCGAGGGTACGGCCGACCAGTCGCTCTCACGGGCTTTCCCGCGTCCCGTGGAGGGGCGAGCCGTACGCCTTGCGCGCGAACTGCGCCGGAAGTGCAGCATCAGCGCGCGAAAGTGCGCCCGGATTCCTGTTGGGGTGCCAGGCACCGAAATGCGCACGGATTCGCGCGACCCGGGAGCCGGCGTTCGGTCTCTGGGCGAGCCCGGCTGCGCCGGATCCGCGCGGACCGCGCCGCGACTCGACCGATCGGCGCGCGGAACTGTGTCGCGATGAGCGATCGGTGCCAGGCACCGGATTGCGCATGGACGCGCGGCTTGCGTCGGGCGTGAGCGAGCGTCCGTTCCGCGCGAGGCAGACAATGAGGCGTCGGTCGCGGCTGCGGCTGACTGCGGTTGACCGGGAGAGTCTCTAGAGTCACAGGCCGATCGTGGACGACGCAGCCCCCACGCCGCCGAGGCGCTCGCTGATCGGTCAGACCGCCGACCTCGGGCGAAAGCTGTTCCGCGTCCTGCCCGACGCGGCGGACAGCTACTTCGCCGACCGCTGCTCGCAGTTCGCCGCCGCGATCGCGTACCGCGTCCTGTTCTCGATCGCACCGCTGGCGATCGTGCTCGTGTCGGTGGCCGGGCTGCTGCTGCAGGATCCGGAGCGGCAGGCGGCGGTGGTGGACGAGATCGTCGGGCTGCTGCCCACGACCACCGGGGCGGACGAGGTGGAGGCCGCCGTGACCAACGTCGCCGCGCCGACCAGCGCGCTCGGGCTGATCAGCGTGATCGCCTTCGCGTGGACCGCCACCGGGATGATGTGGGCGTTCCGGGTCGGGCTCGAGGCGGCGATGCACGTGGAGCAGCGCCGGTCGGCCGCGCGCGGGAAGCTCGTCGACATGGCGCTGGTCATGGCTGCCGGATCGCTGGTGATCCTGCTGGTCGTCATCTCCAACGTCTCGCGGCTCGTCCGCAGCAGCCTGCAGACGCTGCTGTCCGACCTCGGCATCGACTCGTCCTGGCTGTCGGTCGGCGTCGGCCGGCTGCTGCCGTTCATCGTCTCGGTCTTCGCCGTGCTGCTGCTGTACCGGTTCGGGCCGGCCAGCACGCTGCCGTTCCGCGATCGGCTCGCCGGCGCGATCGTGACGGCGGTGCTGCTGCTCCTGCTGTCGTTCGCGTCCGGGCTCGTCTACGCGCGGACGACCGAGCTGAGCGTCGTGTTCGGGTCGCTGACGACGCTGTTCACGTTCCTCTACACCGTCTACCTCGACGCCTGCGCCCTGCTGTTCGGCGCCGAGGTCGCCGCCGCGTGGTCGCGCCCGCCCACCAACACCCTGCGCACGATGCGCGACCAGATGTTCGGCATCGCCTCGAACCTGCTCGGGCGGGCGCGGAACATCCGGCGCCCGCCCGAAGCCCCGGAGTGAGGATCGCCGCGCTTGCCGTCGGCGGGACCGCCTGCGACACTCGGGGCGCCGGCCGATGCTGATCCTCCTCGCGATCCTCCTGCTCTTCGTGCTGCCGTCGCCATGGAACGTGGTGGCCTTCGTCGGCATCGCCGCGCTGTGGATCGCCGAGCTGCTGTTCTGGCGCCACAAGGTCAAGGACCACAAGAAGGTCGTCGGCGCCCACACCTTGATCGGACGCACCGCCGAGGTCGTCGCCGAGTGCCGGCCCCTCGGGCAGGTGCGGTTCGACGGCGAGCTGTGGTCGGCGCGCTGTGCGACCGGCGCCGACGTGGGGCAGACGGTCCGCGTCACCGGCCGCAACCAGCTGACGCTCGACGTCACCACCTCGCTCGACTGACGCGGTGCCTCAGGCGGGGGCGGGCAGCTCGGTCGCGGGCTTGCCGAACGGCCCCTGGAGCTCGGCGCGCCATCCGAACAGCAGGCCGTGCACGGCGGCAGCGCCCGACGAGCGGCTCGGTGGGCAGGGTCAGCGACCGGGGCGCCAGCACGAACGCCTCCGTCTGCGGGCCGCCGAGCCCGCCGTGGAACGAGATCAGCTCCTCGAACGCGCAGCCCTCGTCGAGCTCGGGGTCGTAGAAGCTGCCGACCATGATGTCGCCGACGCTCGGGAACGTGTCGGTCCGCGCCAGGTGCCTCGCCGCACCGGGACCGAACGCCGGCCAGCGGATCCTCGCCGTCGACGTGCCCGTCGCTGAGCCGCAGGCTGCCCTTCGCGCCGAGCACGACGGCGCCGTCGCTCTCCGACCGGACGAGCAGCCAGCCCACGTGGGGGTGCGAACGCAGGGCATCGAACAGCGCCGGGTGGCGGTCGGTGATCTCCTCCAGCGACATCCGGTGCTGCTCGCCCAGGAAGTAGATGAGCCCCAGGTTCCCGGAACCCAGCACGGCGACGTCGCTCGAGCCGACGGACGACGGTGTCTCCTTCCCACCGCCGTGGCCGGTCGCCTCGCCCAGGGCCGTGCCCACCATGGTGGTGCTCTCGTCGCCGTCGGCGATGCCCTTGACGTCGCCCGCGGCCAGCGAGCGCCGCACCAGCTCGTCGAGCGTGTAGCCGTTGCGCTGCTTGAAGGTCGCGCCCTGGGTCTGGCCGTGGTCCGAGAGGACGACGATCTCGTACGGCCGCGGCGCGTACTTGCGGGCCCGCTCGAGCCGGCCGAACTGCTTGTCGAGCTTGCGCAGCGCCTCGAGCGTGTCGGAACGCTCGAGCCCGGAGTGGTGGGCGACCTCGTCGTAGCTCGAGAACGTCGCGTACACGGCGGGACGGCCGGCCATCATGTCGGCGAGCACGCCGTGCACGATCAGGTCGCGCACGACGACGCACATGCCGGCGCGGATGAACGGGTAGGCGCCGCCGCGATGACCCCGCGGCCGGACGTCGCGGCGGATCGCCTGCAGCGCCGCCATCCACTCGAGGACGACCTCGCCGAAGAACAGCACCAGCACCCGCGACACGTTGTGGGCGCTGGCCAGGAAGTTCCGGTAGCCGGGGTTGGACCGCTTCTCGTTCGAGATGCGGCTGACCGTGAGGATGGTGGCGTCGGCCTCCCCGGAGAGCAGGTTGCCGCGGCTGGCGCCACCGTCGATGAGCAGGCCGATGCCGGTCGCGAGGCGCCGCTCGATCTCGACGCAGTCGTCGGGCGCCGAGCACGTCATGACCCGGCCGGTCTGCTTCTCGACCCAGCGGAACGCGGGGATGTCGTGGTTCGAGCCGAGCAGGATCCCGGCCTGGCTGGCACCCGTCTGCGACGACAGGTCGGTCTCCCAGCCGAGCAGCTTGTGCGAGTCGTCGGCGAGCCAGCGCGCCATCACCGGCGCGTGCCCGTCGCGCATCGCGCGGCGCAGCACCGGCAGCGCCAGGCCGTCGATCTCCAGGTAGAGGATGCCCGGCACGTCGGTGTGCTCGACCTTGCCCGACCCGGCGGGCGATGCGCTGCGTGCGCCGCAGGCCGAACGAGTCGTCGTCGTCCACTCCGGCGAGCACCTGCGAGGACCGTCGTCACCGCCGCCACCACGAGCGCCGCCGCCAGCGCCCAGCCGAAGTTGTCGACCTGCACCGACTCGATCGCCTTCGCGCCCATGTACAGGGTCGCGGCGTCGACGAGCAGGACGATCAGGAAGCCCGAGCACGACCGTCAGCGGCAGCCGCAGCGCCGCCACCAGCGGCGGCACGATCGCGTTCAGGATCGCGATCGCGATCACCAGCAGCAGCGCGTCGGTGACATCCGGCACGTCGAAGCCGGGCAGGATCCAGGCCGCGAACAGCACGGCGGCGGCCGAGATGATCGCACCGAGGATCAGCCGGATCGGCGACAGCCCGGGCCGGCCGCGGCCCAGGCCGCGCCGTCGTCGGCCGAATCGGTGCCGGTGTCGGTCATCGCGGGTAGGCTAACGACCCGGTGTCGTCCACGCCACCCGCGAGCCGCGCTTCGATCACCTACGTCGGACACTCGACGCTCGTGATCGCCCTCGACGGTGTCACCGTCGTCACCGACCCGCTGCTGCGCCGCCGGGCCGCGCACCTGCTGCGCTACGCGCCGCCGGCGCCGAGGCTGACCGCCGACGCGGTGCTCGTCTCGCACGCGCACTACGACCACCTCGACCCGTTGTCGATCGCCCGGCTCGGCCGTGGCACGCCCGTCGTCGTGCCGGTCGGCGCCGGCGGGATGATGCGGCGCCGCCGGTTCCGCGACGTGCGCGAGGTCGCGCCCGGTGACCGGATCCCGTTCGGTCCGGTCGAGGTGGTCGCAACGGCGGCCGACCATCCGGGCACCCGGCCGCCGACGACCCTCAAGGCCGACGCGCTCGGCTACCTGGTGCGCGGGTCGCTGACCGTCTACTTCGCCGGCGACACCGGGCTCTTCGACGAGATGTCGGCGATCGGTGACGAGGGGATCGACGTGGCCCTCATCCCGGTCGACGGCTGGGGGCCGAAGGTCGGCGCCGGCCACCTCGACCCGGCCGGGGCGGCCGCGGCCGTCAAGCTGCTGCGGCCGCGCATCGCCGTCCCGATCCACTGGGGCACCTACGCGCCGTACGGCCGGCCGTTCGGCGACGGGCGAGCCGCCGCCGATGCGTTCGCGGCGCTGGTGCCCGACGTTGCCCGCGTGCTCGACCCGGGCGTGCAGCTAGCGCTGTAGCTCGAGCGGGATCTGCTGCGGCCAGAGCACGCGGATGAATGGTCAGCGTGATGGCCAGCGTCGGGACGGCGAGGAACGCCCCCGTGATGCCGATGATGGAGGCGCCGCCCGTCACGGCGAGCAACACGGCCGCCGGGTGCAGCGACACGGCGCGGCCGATCGCGAACGGCGAGACGAGCACGCCCTCGAGCTGGTTGACGAGCAGCGACAACAGCGCGACCAGCAGCGCGTCGGTGACCCCGCCCGCAGCCAGGGCGACCAGCGCCGCGACGAAGCCCGCCAGGATCGCGCCGATCATCGGGATGAACGCGAGGATGAAGGTCAGCACCGCGAGCGGCAGGATCAGCGGGACGCCGATCAGCCACAGGCCGATGGCCACCACGGTGGCGTCGAACGTCGCGACGATCGCCGTGCCGCGCAGGAATGCCGCGAGGACGGTGAACGACTCGCGGCCCGCGCGATCCAGGTCGGCGCGCCTCCCGGGCAGGCGCGAGACCACCAGCGCCCAGCCGCGGGAGCCGTCCTTGAGCAGGAAGAACACGAGCGGAAGGGTGAGGAAGATGGTGGCGCCGATCGACGCGACCGAAGCGACGCCGCCGGCGACGCCGCGCAGCAGGAGCTCGCCGATGTCGCCGGCGGCGCTGATCACCTTGGCGCGCACCTCGTCCGCCTGCTCGGCGCTCACGAGCCCTTGCTCGTCCGCCTTCTGGGCCAGCTCGGCGACGCCGTCCTTGGCCGAGTCGACAACCGAGCCGAGCTCGCGCGCGAACGGGATCACGGCGAGCAGGACGACGGCGGCGAAGACGACGATGCCGCCCAGGAGCGACAGGAGCGAGGCCTTCGAGCGCGTCATGCCGCGGCGTTCGAGCCGCGCTGCGATCGGCGACAGCAGCGAGGCGAAGAAGAGGGCGAGGACGAACGGCAGGACGACCGGCGACAGGAACCGCAGCACGAGGAGGACGGCGAACGCCCCCGCGACGGTCCAGACGATGTCGCGCCCGATTCGGGACGAGACGGCCAGTGGATCCGATACCGCGCGTTCCATGCGGTAGAGGTTCGCGACCGACGCGGATCTCCCTCCGCCTGCGACACTTCGCGCATGCCCGAACGCTTCGCGCCGCGGCTGCACCCCGCCGTCCGCCGCCACGGGCCGCGCGCGCTCGCGATCGTCATCGTCGTCGCGGTATTCGTGTTCGTGCTGCCGCGGATCGCCGACTGGGGCTCGGTCTGGGACGTCGTCAAGAGCCTCACGAGGCGCGACATCGCGCATCCTCACCTTCGTCACGGTCCTGAACATCCTCACGTTCGGGCCGCCCTGGATGGCCGCGCTGCCGGGCCTCTCGTTCCGCAACTCGCTGACCGTCTCGCTGGCCTCGACGGCGATCGCGAACGTCGCGCCGGGCGGCGACGCCGTGGGGCTGGCCACGACGTTCGCGATGCTGCGCGGCTGGGGGTTCGAGAAGCGCCCGGGCGACGCTCGCGCTGGTGGTGTTCACCGTCTGGAACCAGCTCGTCGAACGTGCTCTTCCCGGTGATCGCCGTCGTGCTGCTCGCGCTCGAGGGACAGACCAACCGGCTGCTGCAGATCGCCGCGGTGATCGGCGGCGCGATCCTCGTCGTCGTGCTGACGCTGTTCGCCATCGCGCTGCGCAGCGAGTCGGGTGCCCGTCGCGTCGGCGACCTCGCACAGCGGCTCATGAACTGGTTCATGCGGCTGATCCGCCGCGCGCCGCGGCCAGGCGTCGCCGACGCCGCTCGTCCAGTTCCGCGAGGACTCGCTCGAGCTCCTGCGCGCGCGCTGGCTGCTGCTGACGGTGACGACGCTGGCCGGCCACCTGACGGTCTGGCTCGTGCTGGTTGCGTGCCTGCACGTGGTCGGTGTCACCACCGACGAGGTCTCGCTGCTCGAGTCGTTTGCGGCGTGGGCGCTGGTGCGGCTGCTGACCGCGATCCCGATCACGCCCGGTGGCCTCGGCGTCGTCGAGCTCGGCCTCACCGGGCACGCTCGTCGGCTTCGGCGGTGCCCGCGACCAGGTCATAGCGGCGGTGCTGCTGTACCGCGCGCTGACGTTCCTGCCGCCGCTGCCGCTCGGCCTGCTCGCCGGCCTGACGTTCCGCCGCGCACATCCGGAGGACCTCGAGGAGGCCGAGGCCACCGCCTGACCGCGGTCCGGCCAGAGCGTGCCACGCTGTCGGTGATGCCCGCACCCCGTCCTCACCCTCGTCCCGGACCGGCTCTACGCGCTCGGCGCGGCGGTGCCCAACGACGGGGCCATCACGTGGCTGCCCGCCGGTGCCGGCGGGTACGTGCCGCTGAACGCCTACCTGCTGACCGAGGGCCGGCGGGGCATCCTCGTCGACACGAGCTTCCCCGTGATCGAGCGGACCATCGTCGAGCAGGCGGGCGGGTTCGACCTCGACGACGTCGAGGTCGTGCTGACGCGCAACACCGAGTTCGACAGCGTCGGCAACGCCGAGCCGCTGCTCGAGGTGCTGCCGGTGACGCGGATGTACGGCCACTTCAACCCGAGCGAGTGGATCTACTTCCGGACCGCCACCGGTCCGGCCGACGCGGCCGGCCGGTTCGAGTCGGTCGTCTTCGCCGACGACCAGGTGCTGACGCTCGGCGCCCGGGCGCAGGGTGTCGGTCATCAACGCCCGGCTGAAGCTGCTCGCCACCGCGTGGCTCTACGACCACGCGACGAAGGTGCTGTTCTCGTCCGACACGTTCTCGCACGCCCTCGCGGCCGGCCCGTCGGAGCGCATCGTGACCGCGGCGAACGACCGCACCACGCAGGCCGAGGTGCACGAGCACATGATGCTGAAGTTCGACTGGCTGCAGGACGCCGAGACCGAGCCGCTGTGCGCCTTCCTGGACGACGTGTTCCGCACGTACGACGTGCAGACGATCGCGCCGAGCCACGGCTGCATCCTCGAGGGACCCGACGTCGTGCAACGGCATCGCGCGATGGTCGACGCCGTGCTGCGCGATGTCGGCGCGCCGACGGCCGCCCTGGCAGGGGAGGCGACGTGACCGAGACCGGGCCGGAGACCGTCGGCGCGGGCCTGCCGCGGCAGCTGACGCCGGGCACCGTGTGGCTGGGCGACTGCCTGATCACGCCGCTGCCCGACGGCACGCTCGAGCACTCGTTCAGCTCGGCCTACCTGGTCAGCGGCGACGACCGCAGCCTGCTCGTCGACACCGGGCACCCGAAGGACTGGGCCGTGATCGAGCACCAGCTCGAGGGCCTGCTGGCCGACCGGCCGCCGCTCGAGTGGATCTTCCCGACGCACCCGGAGGTCACGCACGCCGGCAACCTCGGCCGCCTGCTGCACCGGTTCCCGGCGGCGCGCGTGTGCGGCGACGTCCGCGACTACCAGCTGCTGTTCCCGGGCCACGCCGACCGGATGGCGCCGATGGTGATCGGCGACGAGATCGACCTCGGCGGCCGCCGCATCGTGCTGGTCGACGCCGTGTTCCGCGACCTCGTCTCGACGCAGTGGGCATACGACCCCGTCGATCGCGTCCTCTACTCGGGCGACGGCCTGGGCTTCGGCCACTACCACCGGGCCGGCCAGTGCGGGATGCTCGCGGAGGAGGTGCCCGACATCCCGATCCCCGAGCTGACGGGCGTCTTCGCGGAGTACGCGCTGTACTGGACGCGCCTCAAGGACGTCGAGCCGTTCATCGACCGCCTCGACGCGATGATGCAGGTCGACTACCCGGTCGACGTCGTCGCCTCGTCGCACGGCAACCCGGTCACCGACCTTGCAGCAGACGATGCCGAAGATCCGCGAGGGCCTCCGGCTGGTCGGCCAGAAGTACAGCCTGCGTTAGCGGCCCGCGCCGCTAGCGGCGGAGGCCCGGCGCGACCTCGGCCACGAGCGCCAGGAAACGGTCGATCTCGTCCTCGGTGTTGTAGTAGTGCACCGACGCGCGGACGACCTCGTCGAGGCCGCGCTGCTGCATGTCGATCAGCGACGACGACTGCGACGACGTCCAGATGTTGACGCCGAGCGGCGTCATCGCGTCGCGCAGGTCGGCGGGCTCGACGCCCGCGAGCGTGAAGGTGACGATGCCGCCGCGGACGCTGCCCGTGTCCGTGATCGTCGCGCCGATGTCCGTCAGCCCCGCACGCAGCCGGTCGGCCAGCGCACGGACCCGGACCTCGATCGCCTCGAGCGTCCACGACGCCGCGTAGTCGAGCGCGACGCCGAGCCCGATCTTCGCCGCGAAGTTGGCCTCCCACATCTCGAACCGCCGCGCGTCGGTGCGCATCGTGAAGCGGTCGCGTCCCGTCCAGACGGCCGAGTGGAGGTCGAGCATGGGCGGCTCCAGCTGCTCGATCAGCCCGCGGCGCGCCCACAGCAGGCCGGTGCCGCGCGGGCCGCGCAGGTACTTGCGGCCGGTGGTCGTCAGGAGGTCGCAGCCGATGGTGCCGACGTCGATGGGCATCTGCCCGACCGTCTGGCACGCGTCGAGGAGGTAGATGCAGCCGTGATCGCGCACGACGCGCCCGATCTCCGCCGCCGGGTTGACGAGCCCGCCGCTGGTGGGCGTGTGCGTGACCGAGACGAGCCTCACCCGGTCGTCCATCATCGCCGCCAGCGCGTCGACCGAGAGCGCCCCGTGCTCGTCGTCGGGCACGACCTCGATCACGGCCCCCGTCCGCTCGGCCACCTGCAGGTAGGCGATGTAGTTGCTCGCGTACTCGGCGGTGGCGGTCAGGATCCGGTCGCCGCGGCGGAGCGGGATCGCGTAGAAGGCCATCGCCCAGGCCCGTGACGCGCTCTCCAGCACGGCGATCTCGTCCGGGCTGCCGCCCAGCAGCGCCGCCGCGGCGTCGTAGACGTGGGCGATCTCGGCCTCCGCGTCACGCTCCGCCTCGTAGCCGCCGATCGCGGCCTCGAGCTCGAGGTGCCGGCCGACGGCGGCGATCACCGGCGCCGGCTGCAGCGCTGCGCCGGCGTTGTTGAGGTGCAGCACGTTCGCGCATCCAGGCGTCTCGCGCCGGGCCCGTTCGACGTCGATCGCAGGCATCGGCCGCGATCATCGCACGTCAGGCCGGGGACAGCCCGGCCACGTCGAACAGCACGAGTGCGCGCACGATCTCGCCGTCGGCGCAGTCCAGCCACGTGACGCCCTCGACGTCGGCGCCGCCGACGACGTACCGCCACCGCTTCGCCGCCCGGCGATCGTCGCCCACGGCGTCGAGCACGTCGTAGCCGAACGCCGGCGTCGCGGCGAGCCAGTCCTCGCAGACCACGCGGATCGCCGGGCGGCCGCGGATGGTCCGCGGCGCGGATCCGTCGGCCGTGCGGTGCTCGACGTCGATGAACTCGGCGTCGGCCGAGAACAGCGCCGCGTAGGCGTCGGGGTCGCGGCCGACGAGGGCGTCGCGCCAGCCGTGGGCGAGTTCGATCGGCGTTCGCATACCGGGAAGTAGACCACGGCAGATCGCTCCATGAGCAGGTCTGCTGGGCCTTGTCACCGCCCGGCATCGGCCCTACGATCGGCCACGCGCTTCGAGAGGAGACCTTGATGGACGGCAGGCTGATCGTCGTGACCGGCACATCGCGGGGGATCGGCCAGGGCATCGCCCAGCTGCTCGCCGAGGAGGGGGACGACGTCGCCGGGATCGACTGGCACGACGGCGCCGAGACGGCCGAGCTGGCCGGCTCGCGGTTCACGCACTTCCGCGCCGACGTCTCCAGCCCCGACGACGTGGCCCGGGTCTTCGGCGAGATCGACGCCGCGTACGGCCGGCCGCCGTGGGGCCTCGTCTGCGTCGCCGGCATCGCGCCCGAGGTCGATTTCCTCGACACGACGCCGGACGTGTTCGACGCGGTGATGGGCGTGAACGTCCGCGGGCCGTTCCTGTGCGGCCAGGAGGCAGGGCGCCGGATGCGCGACGCCGGCGGCGGCCGGATCGTCAACATCGCCTCGACGGCCAGCGTCCAGTCGTGGGCGCAGCAGTCGGTGTACGGCACCTCGAAGGGCGCGGTCCTGCTGCTCACGCGCAACATGGCGAACGAGCTGGCGCGGTTCGGCATCACGGTCAACGCCGTCGGCCCGGGCACGATCGCGACGCCGCTCTCCGCGAACGTCCTGAACAACCCCGAGTGGGTGGCGGCCGAGCTCGGTACGACGCCGATCAGGCGGTTCGGCACGCCGCGCGACATCGCGGTCGGTGTCCGGTTCTTCCTCCAGCGGGACGCCGAGTGGGTGACCGGCCAGACGCTCTACGTGGACGGCGGTTTCCTGGCCTGCGGCGGACCGTGGCTCGAGTCGTTCGAGGGCCACGTGTCGCTGGAGCGCTGATCAGCCGGCCAGGGAACGGGCCAGCTCGACCAGGACGCGGGACGCGGTGACGACCTCGGCCAGCGGCACGAACTCGTCGGGCCGGTGGGCGTTGGCGAGGTCTCCCGCCCCGTAGACGACGGTGCTCACGCCACGCTCCGCGTACCAGGCGGCGTCGGTCGTCGCCTTCATGCCGACCACGTCCGGCTCCTCGCCGACGACCGCTCGGTGGGCGACCGCGAGCGCCGCGCGCAGCGGGGAGTCGGTCGGTGTGAGGAAGGGCGGGACGCGGATCTCGGTCTCGCGCGTCCACGTGATCCCGGCCAGGCCGCCGAGCACCGCGGCCACGACGGCGTCGACCTCGGCCGCCACGACATCGGGATCGCGGCCGGGAGCGACGCGGAGATCGACCGAGAAGCGGCAGGCATCGGGCACCACCGACGTCTTCATGCCACCGGCGATCGTCCCGATGCTGAGGCTCTCGGCGCCGATCAGCGGGTGCGAGGCCGCCGTCCGCGTCCGGCTCCAGTCCTCGAGTGCCACGATCGCCCGCGCCGCCGCGGCAACCGCGTTCCGGCCGAGTTCGGGCGTGCTGCCGTGGCCCGCCGCGCCGCGCACGGTGTAGGCGACGTTGATCTGCCCGTTGCCGACCGGCACGATGGCCAGCCGTGTCGGCTCGACGATGACGGCCGCCCCGGGCAGCGGCTGTCGCGCCGCCGCCTGCCGGCTGCCATCGCCGGTCGCCTCCTCGTCCACCACGATGTCGAGGCGCAGGCCCCGCGGGAGCGGCGTGCCGGCGCGGGCGAGGGCGAGGGCGGCGCCCAGCATCGCGGCGAGCCCGGCCTTCATGTCGCACGCGCCGAGCCCGGTCATGACGCCGTCGCGGACGACCGGCTGCCACGGATCGGACGTCCAGCCCTCTCCCGGCGGCATCGTGTCGGAGTGGCCGTTCAGGACGAGCGCGGGCGCCTCCCGCGGTCCCAGATGCACGTGGAGGTTCGGCCGCGACGGCGCCAGCTCGTCCGTCGTCCAGGCGACGCCCGCGGCGTCGAGCAGCGTCGTGATGTGGGAGACCACCCGGACCTCGTCGCCGGGCGGGTTCGGGCTCGGGATCCGCACGAGGTCGGCGAGGATCGTCTCGATCTCGGCCGGGTCGACGTCCGGTCCGGTCACGCGATCTCGACCGGCCCGGCGTCGATGTCGACTCCCACCTCGGCCATGAACCGGCGATACGCGACGGCGACGGCGTCGGGGCCGCGCACGTGCAGCTCCGCCGTCAGGTCGAGCGGCAGCTCCGCGGGGCGCTGGCTCTCGACGACGGGCCGGTCCTGCTCCAGGATCAGGACGTCGGTCTCCATCCGCTCGGCCAGCTCCTCGTCCGTCAGGTGGAAGTTGCGGCAGATCACGAGGTAGACCGTGGTCTCCGCCTCGGCGCGGGGACAGGCGGTGATCAGCACGGCCTCGCACTGGCCGTCGGCGCGCTCCTTGCGCTGGTGGATGCTGAACGGGCCGGTGCAGGCGGTAGATGCGCGTGTGCCCGACGGGGTGCATCGGGTTCGGCAGGTCGTCCCACTGGTAGCGCAGCTCCTCGCCCACCTGCTCGATGTCGAACACCGGCACCTCGGGATGGTCGCGCGAGCCCAGGATGCCCTCGTGCAGCCAGGGGAAGTGGGCCGCGTCGACGGAGTTCTCGGTCGCCCGCGCGGCGCTCGCGCGCCAGTCCTGGGACGGCACGTAGACCGCGTGGTACGACGGGTCGCCGAACTCCGCGTACTCCGGGATGCCGACGACGGGATCGTCGGACAGGCACACCCACACCAGGCCGTAGCGCACCTCGCAGGCGAACCGCTCGATCCGTGCCCGGGCCGGGATCGGACGGTCGGCCGGCAGGGCCGGGATATGGACGCAGCGCCCGTCCGGCGCGTACCGCCAGCCGTGGTAGACGCACACCAGCTCGCCCTCCTCGATCCGGCCGAGCGAGAGCGCCGTCGCGCGGTGCACGCACAGGTCGCGGAAGCACGACACCCGGTCGCCGAGCCGCGCGACGACCAGGCGCTCGCCGAGGAGGCGCACCGCGTGCGGGCGGTCGCCGACCTCGCGACGCGTAGGCGACCGGATGCCAGTAGCGGCGCAGCGCGGGCCAGAGGTGGTGCTCGAGCCGCGTCACGCGGTCACCGCGAATCGTCCGGAGGTGCGGCGGCGACAGCGTCAGCACCTCGTGGCCGTCGTCCGTGACGAGCACGTTCTGCTCGGCGTGGAACAGGCCGAACGCGGTCGCGACGCCGGGCTCGATCGTGATCGTCATCCCGGGCTCGAGCACCGTGCCGTCGTCCTCCGAGACGTGCGGCGGCTCCGTCATGTCGAGCCCGACCCCATGACCGACGCGGCCCGCCAGCCCCGAGATGTCGCTCGTCACGGGCAGGCCGATCTCGCGCACGCGCTCGTTCAGCGTCGCCGCGATCTCGGCCACGGCGCGGCCGGGCCGCACCAGGTCGACGCCGACGGACGTGATCTCGACGATCCGCCGCTGTGCCTCGAGCTGCTCGGGTGTCGGCCCGCCGACCACGCCGGCGCGTCCGAAGTCGCTCCAGAGCCCGTCGACCGTGCAGCCCGAGTCGAGCCACACCATGTCGCCGTGCTCGAGCACCCGGTCGCCGCCGGAGCCCATCAGGACGTCGTACCGGCCCGGACCCGAGGTGATCGCCACCCACGGTGCGCCGCCACCGGCCCGCCCCGTCTCGATCGTCATCGTCAGCGCGACCTCGCGCTCGGTCGAGCCCTCGCGGACGACGGCGAACATGCGGTCGTAGGCGCCCGCCGTGCACGCGCACGCCCGGCGCATCGCGTCGACGTCCCACGGCGCCTTGCGCAGCCGCAGGTTCCAGAGCAGCATCGACGCGTCGACGATCTCCGTCGGCGCGAGCGCCGCCTCGATCCGCTGCAGCTCGAGCACCGGGATGCCGAGGCGCTGCTCGAAGCCCAGCTCGGCGCCGATGCGCCCGGCCGAGACGCCCGCCGCCCGCACCGCGGCCGTGCAGCTCCTCGACCGGGGCGACCGAGAGCCGGCGGTACGTCCGCACGTCGCGCACCCATGACAGCGACCGGGCCTCGAACTCGCGCCCCTCGTGCACGATCAGCACCGGGGCGCCGCTGCGCGGCAGCAGCAGGTAGAACGGCCGCGCGAGGGTGGGCTCGACGACCGGGTACCCGCTCAGGAAGCAGAGGTTCGTCCCGGACGCGAGCAGCAGCGCGTCGAGACCCTGCGCGCCCATCGCGACCCGCGCTGCGTCGATTCTCGCTGCTCGCCACGCCGTCGCGATCCACGGCCTGAGAATGAACGCGCCACCCGCGGCGGGCAAGCATCCCGGCGAGCGAGAGACGGACCGTCATGCCGAGATGATCGAGCCTCATCCGCGGCTCTGCTACGTTCGCGATCTTGCCGGACACGCTGCGCAGCCCGCCCGATGCGAGGGAGCCCGCCCTGCGGTGGCAGGGCGTCGACCTGCGCCACCTCGCGGCGCTCCAGGCCGTCGCCGAGCACCGCTCGTTCGGGCGCGCCGCGAAGGCCCTGAACGTGACCCAGTCGGCGGTCTCGCACCAGATCGCGCAGCTCGAGGAACGGCTCGGCGCGATCCTGGTCGACCGACGCTCGCGCGGCGGTCCCGACCTGACCCCGGCCGGCGCCATCGTCGCGCGCCACGCGGCCGCGGTGTTCGGGCACCTGACGGCGACCGTCGCCGAGCTCGACTCGCTCGCCAGCGGCTCGGCGGTCGTGCGGGTCGGCGTCTTCCCGAGCGCCGGCGCCGCGATTCTGCCGCGCCTGATCCGGCTGCTGCGCACCCGCAGCCCCGAGCTGAGCGTGCAGCTGCACGAGGAGCCGGACGACACGGCACTGCTGAAGCTGCTCCACGCGGGGCAGCTCGACCTCGCGTTCGTGGTGCTGCCGGTCGAGGACGACCGGTTCGCGACCCGCGAGCTCGTCGAGGATCCCTGGTGCGTCGTCGTGCCGGGCGGCGGTCGCCTGGCGGCGGAGGGTATCATCACGCTACGCGGGCTCGCCCGGCTGCCGCTGATCGGCATGCGCCACGGATCGCCGTTGCAGCTCGGCGAGTCGCGCCTGCAGCTGGCCGGCTACACCGCGGACATCGTCGCGCGGGCCGACGACATCGGCACGATCCAGGGACTCGTCGCGTCCGGTCTCGGCGTCGCGATCCTGCCGCGGATGCTGTTGACCGTCCGCCATCCGGGCGTCGCCATCTGCACGTTCGCCGAGCCGGTCGAGCCTCGCCGGGTGGGCATCGCGTGGCGCGCGGAGCACGAGCCCGCCGTCAGCGTCAGGCTCGTGATCGACGCGACCGCCGACGCGCTCGCCCCGCCCCTCACGCCCACGGTCGCCGGCTGATGCCCGTCGAGCTCGACGTCCTCACGAGCGTGCCCGACACCCTCGGCGAGTGCCCGGTCTACGACGCGTCGAGCAATGCCCTGTACCGCATCGACATCAAGGGACAGGCGCTGCGGCGCCTCGACCTCGCCGGAGGATCGAGCCGCGACTGGCCGCTGCCGCTCGAGCCGGGATCGTTCGCGCTGCGCGCGGCCGGTGGCGCCGTCGCGGCTCTCGAGGACGGCCTGTGGTCGCTCGACCTCGAGACGGGTGCCGTCGAGCGGCTGGCCGACGTCACGGCAGGGCGACGAGCGCGTCGCCCTCAACGACGGCCGCTGCGACGCCGCGGGTGACTACTGGGTCGGCTCGTACGCGCGCAACGAGCGCGACGCGATCGGCGGCGTCTACCGGATCGCCGCCGCCGGCGGCGTGACGCGGGTCGCCGACGGCGTCACGGTCGGCAACGGCCTCGACTGGAGCCCGGACGGCGCGACGTTCTACTTCACCGACTCCGCCGGCACGATCACCGCCTACGACGTCGAGGACGGGCTGCCGGTGCGGCCGCGGGTGTTCGCCCACGACGACGACTGCTCGCCGGACGGCCTGGTCGTCGACGCGGAGGGCTTCGTCTGGAGCACGAAGTGGGACGGCTGGCGCATCGTCCGCTACGCGCCCGACGGGCGCGTCGACCGGGTCGTCGAGCTGCCGGTGCAGCGGCCGACCGCCGCCGTGTTCGGCGGCCCCGGCCTCGACACGCTGTTCGTGACGAGCGCGACGTACGACCTCGACGAGACGGCACGAGCCCGGCAACCGCTCGCCGGGCTCGTGCTCGCGCTTCGATCCTGGCGTCCGCGGCCGGCCGCACGTGCCGTTCGCGCGGCTAGCTGGCTACCCCCCGACGCCGGCCTTGATCTCGGTGTAGATGTCCGTCCACTCCTTGGTGGTGAGCAGCGTGTCGGACTCGACCGGCGGGTTGTTGTACAGCGGGGCGGCTTCGAACAGCGCCTCGATGTTGGTGTAGTCGTAGAGCGCCTTCGTGGTGGCGTTCAGCTGGTCGACGCCGGCCGGAGTGACCGTCGCGCCGACGAGGTACTCCGCGATCCGCGCGTTGGTGGTCGGGTCGAGCGTCTCGTTCATCCACGCGTAGACCGTCGAGACGTTGTCGGCGCCGGGCGGGATCGCCCAGGCGTCGCAGAACCCGTACGAGCCCTCCGTCGGCAGCACCGTCTTGACGGTGGTCGTGCCCTTGTCGGCGGCGAACGTGTTCATCGCGGCCCAGCCCATCCAGCACGCCACGACGTCGCCCGAGACCAGCTGCTGGGTCATATCGCCGTACGACGCGGAAACGCCGGGCGTCTGCGCCCACATCGCGGTCAGGTAGTCCTTGATCTCCTGGATGTCGGGCGAGTCCTTCGCGAGCTTGTCGGGCTGCTTGCCGAGGATGTGGCAGACGAGCGCGAGGTTGCCCTGCGGGTCGTCCACCGCGCCGACCTTGCCCTTGAACTTCGGGTCGAGCAGGTCGCTCCAGCTCTTCAGGCCGCCCGGCAGCACGGCGTCGTCCCACGTGATGCCGATCGCGCCGTAGTCCCACGGCACGCCGGTGCGGGTGCCGTCGGGCTCGACCCAGAAGTTGCCCTGGTCGCCCTGGAAGTACGGGTACAGGTTCTTCATGTTCGGAACCTGCTCGGGGTCGAGCGGCTCCAGCAGCCCGAGCTCGCGGTACAGCGGCTTGTAGCCCTGGTAGTACGTGATGATGTCGTAGCCGCCCTGGCCGTCGGCGGCGATCAGCTTGGCCTGGATATCGTCGTGGGTGGCGATGTACGTCGGCTTCAGCTCGACGTTGTTCGTCGTCTTCCAGTCCTTCATCGGATCGGGCAGGTCGTAGCCCTCCCAGGACAGGAAGTCCATGTTCCCGCCGACCTTGCCGTCTCCCTGGATGCCCGGCTTCGGGCCCGCAGCGGCGGTCGAGGTGGCGGGCGGAGCCGCCGTCGTCGCACCACCGGCATCGCCGGTCGTCGCGCTGTCATCGCTGCCGCCGCACGCCGCGAACAGGGCGGGGGTCGCACCGATGGTCACGAGCGTCAGTCCGCTGCGACGCAGGAACTCACGCCGGCGCAGCCCTAGGGGTCCCTGATCCACAGCCCGTCCTCCATCAGGTCTTCACCAGCCTCTGCCGGCGACGTGGCGCAATCCTAGGCCGCGCGTTTCGGCGGTGCAAGGATTCGCCGCCGTCATGAGTGGCGGCAATCACGGCATGACCGTTCGTGAACGCTTCGTCACATGTTCGGACGCCGTCGCGATCCGCCCGCACGCAACACGGCGGCGCCGGTAAGCTCACGGCGCCGTGCCCAGAGTCTCCGTGGTCACCGGCGCCGCCAGCGGGATCGGCCGCGCCACGACGCTCCTCCTCGCCGAACGCGGCGACCTCGTGGTCGGCCTCGACCGCGATCCTGCCGGCCTGGCCGCGACGCTCGACGGCCGACGCCTCCGGGCGGGTCGAGACCGCGCCGGTCGACGTCACCGACGGCGCTGCGGTGCGGGCCGTGATCGACGACATCGCACGGCGCCACGGCGGCATCGACGTGCTCGTGACGGCGGCCGCCATCGGGCTGCCGGGCCTGATCGACGAGCAGCCCGAGGCCGATTGGCAGGCGACGGTCGACGCGGTGCTCGGCGGCACCTACCAGTGCACGCGCGCGGCGATCCGCCACATGCGCGTCGCGCGCCGTGGCGCGATCGTGACGTTCGGCTCGGTGATCGGCCGGACGGCGATCACCGGGTTCGCCGCCTACGGGGCGGCGAAGGGCGGCATCGAGGCGCTGACGCGCGCCCTGGCCGTCGACTACGCCGCCGAGGGCATCCGCGTCAACTGCGTCGTCCCGGGGTCGACGGACACGCCGATGATGTGGTTCGGCGTCGAGGCGCAGGACCTCGCGGCGCTGCGCGCCCAGGTGGTCGCCGAGCAGCCGCTGGGACGCATCGCCGACCCGGTCGAGATCGCGCGCGTGGTGGCCTTCCTGGCGTCGGACGAGGCGTCGATCATGACCGGCGCCACCGTCGTCGCCGACGGCGGCGTCACCGCCCGCGCGTCCGTCACGTACTGATCGCGCGCAGCAGCTCGTCCACGTCGTCGGCGAACGCCACGTCGAACAGTCCCGGCTCGTTCTCGCTCCAGCCGCGCCCGTTGGCCGTCAGGACCGCGACGGCCAGCGCGTCGGCGGCGATGACGCCCGTCGCGCCGCGCCTGGCGGATCGCGGCGAGCGACAGGGCCGACGACGTCTCGACGTAGATGCCCGTCCGGGCCAGCGCGCGCGTCTCGGCCGCGATCGCGTCGTCGGCGACCACCACCGTCGCGCCGTCGCGCGAGGCAGCCGCGATCGCCTGGCGGCCGACGCTGGTGTCGACGGTGGAGCGGGCGATCGAGTGCGGCTCGGCGACGTCGACCGGCCGGCCCGCGGCGACGGAGCGGGCCAGTGCATCGGACCCCGCCGGCTCGCAGGCGAGCAGGGTCACGGGGCCTGTACCGGCACGGGCCGCGGCATCGTCGAGGCCGCGGCGGAGGCCGACCAGGGTGTCGCCGCTGCCGCACGGCACGCTGACCACGTCGGGCAGCCGGCCGAGCTGGTCGACGATCTCGTCGATCACCAGCCGGTAGCCGTCGGTGCCGAACGGGGTCGAGGCACCCGACAGGAGAGGATCGTTCGACGTCGACGCAAACCAGCCGCGGGCAGTCAGCCGCTCGGCGGCGACCTGCCGTCCGGCAGCGTCGAGGCGCCCGATCACCGCTCCCTGCGCGATCAGCTGCACGGCCAGCGGATTCGGCACGGCGCCGGTCGTCATCACGACGCACCGCAGGCCCTCCCGCGCTGCATGCGCGGCGCACGAGACGCCGTGGTTGCCGGTCGAGGTGGTGAACACGCCCGGCGCGCCGGCGGCGCGGGCCACGGCCGACGGCGATCATGTGGAAGCGGTCCTTGTGCGAGCCGGTCGGGTTCCGCGACTCGAGCTTCAGGAGGGTGACGGGGTCGCCCGGGACGCTCAGGAGCGGCGTCACCGTACGGCCGAGGTCGGTCAGCGAGGTCGCCGGCAGCGCGATGCGCCAGCGCGCGTCGGCCGGGTAGGTGGTGTCCAGCGGGTAGCCGCAGGCCGGGCAGCCCGCCGGGTGCAGGTCAGGCGGCCCCGACCAGTCGCAGGTAGAGCAGCGCAGCCCGAGCCCGGGCGTCCACGGAATCGACATGGCCGACATCGTGCCAGCGGTCGCCTCCACCGCCACCCTATACTCGGCCCGCATGACACGGGTGCGACTGGTGGGACTCGGGCAGATGGGCGCCGGGATGGCGCGGAACCTCCTGGCGGCGGGCATCCCGCTCGCCGTCTCCGACCTCGACGCCGACCGGGTGGCTGCCCTTGTCGAGGCCGGTGCGACCGTGGCCGCCGACGAGGTGACGGAAGACGTCGTCCTGCTCTCGCTCCCCGGACCGGCCGAGGTCGAGGGCCTGTGCCTGGGATCGGGCGGGCTGCTCGAGCGGATGGCGCCGGGCGCGGTCCTCGTGAACCTCTCGACGGTCGGGGTCGAGACGGCGGTTCGCCTGGAGGCGGCGGCGGCCCAGCGCGGCATCGCGACCGTGGATGCGCCCGTGACGGGTGCCGCCGACGGTGCGGCCGCGGGCACCATGACGATCATGGTCGGAGCCTCCGACGACGCGCTCGCGCGTGTGCGGCACGTGCTCGAGCCGATCTCGTCGCAGATCTTCCAGCTCGGCCCGCCGGGTGCCGGGACGGCCGCGAAGCTCCTCACGAACATGCTGTGGTTCATCCACGTGGCCGCCCTCTCGGACGCCCTCGCGCTGGCGGCGGCGAGCGGCCTCGACCCGGCGCGCTTCGGCGAGCTCGTGCGCACGAGCGCCGGTGGCTCGTGGGTCGCGGACCACGACCTGGGCAACATCCTCGCGGACGACGACGACGCATCGTTCACGCTCGGCCTGTGCGTCAAGGACCTGCGGCTGATCGGCCAGCTGGAGTCCGCCCACGGCTACACGTCGGACCTCGCGACCGGGGCCCGCGCGCGCTTCGGCGAGGCCCACGAGCGCTTCGGCGCGCGGCGCGGCGAGCTCGCCGTGACGCGGCTCGCGGAGGAGCGCGCAGGCGTCTCGATCCGGGCGGCGACCTGATGCGCGCGGCCGTGCTGCGCGAGGTCGGGGCGCCGCTCGCGATCGAGGAGGTCGAGATCGAGGGGCCCCGCGCCGGCGAGGTGGCCGTGCGGCTCGCCGCGAGTGGCGTCTGCCACTCCGACCTGCACACCATCGACGGCTCGTTTCCCTGGCCGCTGCCCGCCATCTTCGGCCACGAGGGAGCCGGTGTGGTCGAGGCGGTGGGTGCGGGCGTCACGAACGTCGCGCCCGGCGACCACGTGATCCTCACGTGGCTGCCGTACTGCGGCGCCTGCCGCATGTGCACCCGCGGCCGCCCGAACCTCTGCGAGATGCAGGGGTGGTCGGACGCCGGCACGATGATGGACGGCACCGTCCGGTTCCACGGCGCCGGCGGGCCGATCAGCCACTGCACCGCATCGTCGTTCGCCGAGCGGACCGTCGTGGCCGCGCAGACCTGCGTCCGGGTCGACCCCGGGCTCGACCTCGTCGAGCTGTCGCTGTTCGGGTGCGCGGTCATGACCGGCGTGGGCGCGGTGCTCAACTCGGCCCGCGTCCGGGAGGGCGACTCGGTCGCCGTGATCGGGTGCGGCGGGGTCGGCCTGAACGTCGTCCAGGGCGCGCGGATCGCGCGTGCCGGCCGCATCGTGGCGATCGACCGGGTGGCGGAGAAGCTCGCACTGGCCCGCGAGCTGGGTGCGACGGAGAGCGTCGACGCCTCGCTCGTCGATCCGGTCGAGGCGCTCGCCGGCGGCGTCGACCACGTGTTCGAGGCGATCGGCAGGCCGGCGACGATCGAGCTGGCGACACGGCTGACGGGTCCGGGTGGGCAGGCGGTGCTGATCGGCATGGCGCCGAGCGGCGCGACCGCGAGCTTCGCACCGCTCGACCTGACCCTCGGCGAGCGCGTGATCCGCGGCTCCTGGTACGGCGGCGTCGTGCCGGACCGCGACTTCCCGCTCCTGCTCGAGCTGTACCGCGACGGCGCGCTGCGCATCGACCCGCTCGTCCGGCGGATCGGGCTCGACGACATCAACGGCGCCTTCGACCTGATCCGCTCCGGCGATGCCGTGCGCTCGGTGATCGTCTACCCGTGAGCCGCCCCGTCCGGACGTTCGAGACGTTCATCCCGGCGCGCGACGGGTGCCGTCTGGCGGCTCGGATCTGGCTGCCGGACGACGCCGACGCGCTGCCCGTGCCGGCGATCCTCGAGTACATCCCGTACCGCAAGAACGACTGGACCGCGCCGCGGGATGCGTCGCGGCATCCCTGGTACGCGGGGCGTGGCTACGCGGCGGTGCGGGTCGACCTGCGCGGCTCGGGCGACTCCGAGGGGGTGCTGACCGACGAGTACCTGCCGCTCGAGCTCGACGATGGCTGCGACGTCATCGCCTGGCTCGCCGCCCAGTCCTGGTGCAACGGCGCGGTCGGCATGATCGGCAAGTCCTGGGGCGGTTTCAACGCGCTGCAGATCGCCGCCCTGCGCCCGCCCGCCCTCCGGGCCATCGTCACCGTCTGCTCGACCGACGACCGCTACGCCGACGACGTCCACTACATGGGCGGCTGCCTGATGGGCTCCGACATGCTGCCGTGGGCCTCGACGATGCTGGCCTTCAACGCCCGTCCGCCGGACCCTGCGACGTGGGGCGACGCGTGGCGGGACCTGTGGCTCGCGCGCCTGGAAGGGTCGCCGCCGTTCGTCGAGGAATGGCTCCGCCACCAGCGGCGCGACGCCTACTGGCGGCACGGCTCCGTCTGCGAGGACCTCGGCGCCATCGAGTGCGCCGTCTACGCCGTCGGCGGGCTGGCCGACCCGTATCGCAACGCGATCCCGCGGCTGCTCGCCGGGCTCGACTGTCCGCGCAAGGGGCTGATCGGGCCGTGGGCGCACACCTATCCGGACGAGGGCCGGCCAGGCCCGGCGATCGGGTTCCTGCAGGAGACGGAGCGCTTCTTCGCCCACTGGCTGAAGGGCGAGGAGAACGGCGCGATGGACGGCCCGATGCTGCGGGCCTACCTGCAGGAGCCCGTGCCACCGCGCACGTCCTACACGGAGCGGCCGGGCCGGTGGGTGGGCGAGCGGACCTGGCCGTCGCCGCGGATCGGCTGGCACGAGATGGCCTTCGGCGGCCCGTCCCGCTCGCTGGTCGGCACGCAGTCGCACGGGGCGCTGGCCGGCACCTTCGTCGCGTGGGGCGAGCCGGCCGACCTGCCGCCGGATCAGCGCGGCGAGGACGCCCTGTGCCTCGTCTCGGAGGCACCGCCGCTGGCCGACCGCATGGAGGTGCTCGGCTTCCCGGAGGTGGTCCTGGAGATCGAGGTCGACCGGCCGTCGGCGCTCGTTGCGGTGCGCCTGTGCGATGTCGACACCGACGGCGCCTCGCTGCAGGTCGCGCGCGGCGTCCTGAACCTCACCCACCGCGACGGCCATGCCGGCCCTCGGCCGTGCACGCCGGGCGAGCGGTTCACCGTCGTCGTGCCGCTCTCGTTCACGGCGCACGCGTTCATCATCGGCCGGCGCATCCGGGTGGCGGTCTCGCCGACGTGGTGGCCCCATGCCTGGCCGTCGCCCGAGCCCGTGCGTCTCACCGTGCACGCCGTCACGCTGCGGCTGCCCGAGCGCCCTCCCGATCAGGCCGACCTCGCGCTCGAGCCGTTCGGCCCGCCGGTGCAGGCGCCGCCGCTCGCGGTCGAGCGACGGGAGGGCGGGTTCCCGTCCACCCGGGTCGTCGAGCGCGACCTGGCCACCGGCACCACCCGCGTCGTCTACCACGCCGACTGGGGCTCCCATCGGCTCCTCGTCGACGCGGGGCTGGAGTGCGAGGACTGGAATACGGACACGTTCGAGATCGTCGACGGCGACCCGCTCTCGGCCCGGGTCACCTGCGAGTGGGAGGTGGCGGTGGGGCGTGGAGCCTGGCGGACGCGGATCCGCACCTGGTCGGAGCTGACGGCCGACGCGTCGGCCTTCCACACCGTGAACCGGCTGCAGGCCTACGAGGACGGCGTGCTGGTCTTCGAGCGCGAGCGCGCGCTCTCGGTGCCGCGCGACGGCACCTAGAGGTTTGGTGTGGAGCTCGCGTAGGCCTCCGTGGTGTGTGCGGGCGCCTCTCGGACGGCGCGGAGGATCGCAGGGCAGGGCGGTACCCTGTCCAAGATCCTGCGCGCCGGAGCGGTCGCGATCACCGGGAAGCCGCGCGAAGCCGCGGCTGGAGGTGATCGCAGGAGCGGCCGAGACGCCCGCACGCGCGACGGAGCGCGCGCGAGATGCACATCAAGCCTCTCAGGGCTCAGTCCGCGGCGAGGCGCCGCAGCTCGGCGGCGATGCGGTCGACGGAGGGCGCCCAGGCGTCCTCGAGCGGGCCGCTGTAGGGAATCGGCGTGTCGTCGGCCGAGATCAGCAGCGGCGCCGCGTCGAGCGACGTGAACGCGGCGGGCGTCACGAGGGCCGCCACGGTGGCGCCCCACGAGCCGCCGGCCGGGCACTCCTGCACGCACGCGAGCCGGCCCGTGCGCGAGACGCTGGTCGACGATGGTGGCGAGGTCGAGCGGGATCAGCGTGCGCGGGTCGATCACCTCGATCTCGATGCCCTCGGCCGCGAGCACCTCGGCCGCCTCGACGGCGCGGTGTCGCATCAGCTGCGTCGCGACGACGGTCACGTCGCGGCCGGCCCGGACGACCTCGGCCTCGCCGAGGCGTGCCGGCCCGCTCGTGTCGACGTCGCCCCGGCCGCCCATCAGCGCCTTGTGCTCGAGCACGATCACCGGGTCGTCGTCGCGGATCGCCGCGCGCAGCAGGCCGTAGGCGTCGCCTGCGGTCGCCGGTACCGCGAGCTTCAGCCCGGGCACGTTCAGGAACCAGCTCTCCGCGGTCTGCGAGTGCTGGGCGGCGAAGCCGACGGTGCCGCCGTTGGCCATCCGGATCGTCATCGGCGCGTGCAGCTGGCCGCCGGTCATGTACCGGAGCTTCGCGGCCTGGTTCGCGATCTGGTCGAAGCACACCGCGGCGAAGTCGGCGAACATGATCTCGGCGACCGGCCGCAGGCCCGTCGCGGCCGCCCCGATCGCGCAGCCGACGATCGCCTGCTCGGCGATGGGCGTGTCGCGCACGCGGCCGCCGCCGAACCGCTCGTGCAGGCCGACGGTGGTCTTGAAGACGCCCCCGGCCGCTCCGATGTCCTCGCCGAACAGGACGACGTCCGCGTCCGCGTCGAGCTCGTCGGCGAGCGCGCGGATGATCGCGTCGCGGTAGGTCAGCTGCTCGCCCACACGTGCTCCAGACGCGCCTCGGGAAGGGGATCGGGCCACGTCATGACGTCGTCGACCATGGCCCGTATGTCGGCGCGCACCGTGGCCCGGAGCTGCTCCTCGTCGGCCGCGGGAAGCTCGCCCGACCCGGCCAGGACACGGGCGAACAGGTCGAGCGGGTCGCGCTGCAGCCACCGTTCCAGCTCGCCCTCGGGCCGGTACGTCGCAGGGTCGGTTCGCGAGTGGCCCTTGTGGCGGTAGGTCAGCGCCTCGACGAGCGTCGGGCCGTCGCCGGCGCGCGCCCGGCGAGTCGCCTCGGCGACGACGTCGCGGACGGCGTAGAGGTCGTTGCCGTCGACCTGCACGCCGGGGATGCCATAGCTGGTCGCGCGGTCCGCGAGCCGCGTGATCGCCGTGGTGGTCGCGAGCGGCGAGTACTCGCCGTACAGGTTGTTCTCGACCACGACGACCAGCGGCAGCCGCCACACGGCTGCCATGTTCATCGCCTCGTGGAAGGCGCCGATGTTCGTCGAGCCGTCGCCCGTGAACGCGAGCGCAACCGCCCCCGTCTCCTTCACCTGCGCCGTCAGCGCGATGCCGAGCGCGAACGGGAGCTGTGCCCCGACGGTCGCGAACGAGCCGAGCGCGCCGACGCCCACGTCGGTGAGGTGCATGGAGCCGCCCTTCCCGCCGCAGAGGCCGCCGGCCTTGCCGAGGATCTCGGCCATCGCCCGGTCGAGCGGCGCGCCCCGGGCCAGCACGGCACCGTGTCCGCGGTAGGTGCAGACCATCCCGTCGCGCGGCTCGAGCGCCGCACAGGCTCCGACGGCGACCGCCTCCTGCCCCTGGTACAGATGCGTCGACCCGCGGACGAGATTGAGGGTGAACAGCCGCTGGCACTCGTCCTCGAACGCGCGGATCTCGAGCATTCGCCGGTGCAGGGCGACGGGATCGGTCACGTGCGGCCCTCGGCCGACGTCGCGGCCCGCAGGACGGCGGCGACGATGGTGTCGGCCGCCTCGCGGAAGCGGCCCGTGGGGGCGGCGACCGTCAGCGCGGCAAGCGCCGTGTCGCCATCGAAGATGGGCGCGGCGACGCAGGTCACACCGAGCGCGAACTCCTCCTCGTCGAGGCCGTACCCGCGCTCGCGGATCCGCTCGAGCTCGGTCGCCAGGGTGCCCGCGTCCGTGATCGTGTTCGGCGTCAGCGCGTGCAGCGGCTGGCGGGCGACGTAGCGCTCGAACAGGTCGGGCGAGCCGAACGCCATCAGCACCTTGCCCGACGCCCGCGCGTGCAGGTTGGCGCCGTAGCCCGTGTGCAGCCCGGCCACGCGAACCGGATGGCGCCCCTCGATCGCCTGGGTCAGCACGACCTCGTCCCGGCGGCGGGACGACAGGTACGCCGTCTCGCCGGTCTCGGCGGCGACCGCGCGGAGCGCGTCCAGCAGACGAGGCGGCGGCGCCGTCTGACGATGGTAGGCGTCGGCCAGCGCGCCGACCCGGGGACCGAGGCCGTACAGGCGCCGCTCGTCCTTCGACAGCATGCCCTCGTCGACCAGCGTGTCGAGCAGGTGGTAGGCGGTCGCGATCGGCAGGCCGAGCGCCTCCGCGACGTGCCGGGCGGGCCGCGGCGCCTCCTGCGAGGCGAGGTAATAGAGCACCGCCATCGCCTTCGAGACGGACCGGATGCGCGTCGGCTGGCGGGTCGTGACCACGATGGATCGCGACGGTACAACCTCCACAGGTCGACGTCAAAGCTCCACATCGTGAAGTCCTTGCAATCAGTGTGGAACGCCGGGTAGGATCGCTGGCCACGATGGTATGGGAGGAGGACCGGGTGGCGAACAGCCTCCAGACGCGTGTGCTGCGTGCAACGCCGCGCCTCGGCGAGCCGCCGGCCGTGTCGCCCGACACGATCGAGGCCGGCCGCGGGTACTGACGCGATGGGCGCCGTCGACGGTGGGCGGGAGCTCCCGCGGAGCATCTCGATCGGTCCGGTTGCGCTGACGCTCCCGGCCGTGATCGGCCTGCTGGTGTTCTTCGTCGCGCCGTTCGCCACGTTCGCGGTCTACTCGTTCATGACGTCGGGCCTGTTCGACGTGTCGCGGCCCTTCACGACCGACGCGTACCGCACGGTCCTCGGCTCCGAGGTGAACCGCACGCTGGCCCGCAACTCCTTCTGGACGGGGTTCCTCGCCGCCGCGTTCACGGTCGGGCTGTCACTGCCGATCGCCTTCTGGCTGCGGTTCGCCGCCGGGCGCTGGCAGGTCCCGGTCCTGTTCCTGATCACCGGCACGCTGTTCGCCTCCTACCTCGTTCGCATCTACGCGTGGCGGACGATCCTCGGACGCCGCGGGGTGCTCAACACCGGGCTGGAGAGCCTCGGCCTGATCGACAACCCGCTCGAGTTCCTCCTCTACAGCCGCTTCGCCGTCACGATCGCGCTGGTCCACATCTTCCTGCCCTACACGGTGCTGGTCCTGTACGCGGCCTTCGGGCCGATCGGCTCCGGGCTGCTCGAGGCGGCGCAGGACCTCGGCGCGGGGGCGCTGCGACGGTGGACGCGGGTGATCCTGCCGCTCGTCGCCGCGCCCGCCGCGGCGGCGTTCGTGTTCGTGTTCGTGCTGTCCGCGTCGGACTACGTGACGCCCGAGTTCCTGGGCGGGAAGAACGGGATCATGCTCGGCGTGCGGGTGAAGGAGAACTTCGTCTCGACCGGCGACTGGCCGGTCGGAGCGGCGCTGGCGCTCTCGATGCTCGCGGCCTTCGTGCTGCTGTACGCGCTCGTCATGCTCGCCCTGCGCCTGCTCGGCGTCCGCAAGGTCCGGTTCGTGACATGAGGACGGAGACCCAGCGCAGTCCCGTCACCGGCTTCATCGTCCTGCTGGCGCTGTTGTTCCTGTACGTGCCGCTGGCGATCGTGGTGCTGTTCTCGTTCCACTCCACCGGGAGCCTCTCGTTCCCGTTCCAGGGCTTCTCGACGCGGTGGTACCGCGAGGTGCTCGACTCGGAGGAGTTCCGTGACGCGTTCAAGGCCAGCGTCATCGTGGCGACGGCGACCGGCGTGATCACCCTGCTGCTCGGCACGGCCGCGGCGTACGGGATGACCCGGGTGCCGAGCCGGCTGCGGCCGCCGCTGGCGTTCCTGTTCTTCCTGCCCCTGACCGTCCCCGGCCTGTTCGTCGGCATCGGGCTGCTGTCGTGGTTCACGAAGTGGGACATCCAGGCCAGCCTGATGACGGTCACCGTCGCGCACCTGGTCTACGTCTTCCCGTACTTCCTGCTGATCGCCGTTGCGGCGCTCGACCGCCTCGACGTCTCGCTCGAGGAGTCGGCCCAGGACCTCGGCGCGAACGCGTGGCTGGTGTTCTGGCGCGTGACGATGCCGCAGATCTGGCCGCTGCTGGCCGGGGCCACGTCGCTCGCCTTCGCGCTGTCGTTCGACGAGTTCATCATCACGTTCTTCGTGATCGGCCCGCAGTCCACCCTGCCGATGTACATCTGGTCCAGCCTGCGCCGGACGGTCGACCCGAGCATCAACGTCGTCTCGACCCTGCTGATGGCCATCACGATGCTCCTGTGGATCATCGCGTTCTTCTTCACCATGCGCTCCGAACGCCAGCGCCAGCGCACGCGTGAGGCCGCGACTCCGGGGGTGCTCGTATGAGTGGGACGGCGCGCGTCGAGGTGCAGGGCATCACGCAGCGGTACGGTCCGGTGACGGCGCTCGACGACGTCTCGCTCGACATCGCCGACGGCGAGCTGCTGACGCTGCTCGGCCCGTCGGGCTGCGGCAAGACGACGCTGCTGCGCGCGATCGCCGGGTTCATCCGCCCCAACGCCGGCACCGTGCTCCTCGGCGGCGTCAACGTCACGGGCGTGCCGCCGCACAAGCGACCGGTGAACATGGTCTTCCAGCGGCCGACGCTGTTCCCGCACCTCGATGTCGCGGGCAACGTGGCGTTCGGCCTGCGCATCGCCCGCGTCTCCCGGGCGGAGCAGGCGGAGCGGGTGAAGGAGGCGCTCACGCTCGTGCGCCTCGACGGGTACGGCGATCGCCGCGCGCACGAGCTGTCCGGCGGTCAGATGCAACGGGTCGCGCTCGCCCGTGCCCTGGTCAACCGCCCGCAGGTGCTGCTGCTCGACGAGCCCCTCTCGGCCCTCGACCTGAAGATCCGGCTGGAGATGGAGGTGGAGCTGCGGCGGGTCCACCGCGAGACGGGCGCGACGTTCGTGTACGTCACGCACGACCAGCGCGAGGCGCTGGCCCTGTCGGACCGCATCGCCGTCTTCGATGCGGGCCGGCTGATCCAGGTCGGGACGCCGCACGACATCTACCGGCGTCCGGCCACGCCCTTCGCGGCGCGGTTCGTGGGCGATGCCAACGTGATCGCCGCCGATGCCGTCGATGGCGCGGTGCAGGTCGGGGAGGCGCGCCTGTCGATCGCCGGCGCGATCTCCGGTCCCGCATGGCTCGTCCTGCGACCCGAGGTCGTCGGCGTCGCGCCCGGGACGGAGGGGCCGCTGGTCGGCACCGTGGCCGACGTCGCGTTCCGGGGCACCGGGTTCACGTACCGGATCGACGTCCCGGGACTGGCGGATCCCGTGAAGGCCGAGGTCGCCGGCGGGTCGCCGCTCGAGGTCGGGTCGGCGGTCAGTCTCCGGATCGATCCGGCCAGCTGCCTGCTCCTGCCGCGGGAGAACTGATGCCGGGCGGCGGCGGGCGCTGATGGATCTCGGTCTCGCCGACGCCCACGTCCTGGTGGCCGGGGCCAGCCGCGGCATCGGTGCGGCCGTGGTCGCGGCGTTCGCGGCCGAGGGCGCGCGCGTGACGGCATGCGCGCGGACGCCGAACGAGGTCGCGCCGCTGCAGGGCGACGTCTCGACGCTCGCCGGCGTGCAGGCCGTCGTGGCCGCCGCGCACGCGGCCGTCGGGCCGGTCGACGTCGTCGTCCCGGTCGCGACCGGCAACGGCGAGTCCGGCACGGAGCAGGAGTACGCCGACGCGTTCGCCGTCGACCTGATGTCCTCCGTGCGGTTCCTGGACGAGCTGAAGCGGACGCAGCCGGGCACGCCGTTCAGCCTCTGCGCCTTCTCGTCGGTGCACGGCATGACGGGGGAGACCCCCACCACGCCTACAGCGTGATGAAGGCCGGCCTGCTCGCCTGGGTGAAGAACGCCGCGGTCGCGAACGCTCCGCTCGGAATCCGCGTGAACGCCGTCGCGCCGGGAGCGATCGACACGCCCGGCGGCTACTGGGAGACGACGCGCACCGGCGACCCCGCGTACTACGAGGCGACGCTGCGCGGCATCCCGGGCGGCCGGCTGGGACGGCCCGAGGAGGTCGCCGACGCGGTGGTGTTCCTCTGCTCGCGGCGCGCGTCGTGGATCACGGGGGCGACGCTGCTCGTGGACGGCGGCGAGCACAAGGGCATCCACTGACCGCACGCCCGTGACGGTCTTCTTCGCGCTGCTCTGCGCGGGCCTCTGGGGTGCGATGGAGCTGCTGTTCCTGCGGCTCGCCAAGGCCCTCGGAGGACTTGCCCTGCTCGCGTGGCTCGCCCTGGGCGGGATCGTGGTCGCGCTGCCGCTGGCGCTGCTGTCCGGTGCGCCGCCCGGCGGCTCGTGGGCACTGGGGGCGGCGCTGGCGGCGAACGTCGTCAACCTCGTGGCATCCGGTCTCTACTTCGTGGCGCTCGAGCGCGGCCGGCTCTCGATCGTCTCGCCGGTGATCGCGACCCAGGCGGCGGTCGCCGTCGTGCTGGGCGTGATCGTCCTCGGCGAGGAGCTCTCCCCGCTCGCCGCGCTCGGCTGCGCGGGCGCGGCCGTCGGCGTCGTCCTGGCGGCAGCGGGCCGCGGCGAGGTCGCGGGCGGTGGCGCCACCGGCATCGCCGCGCTGTCCGCGGTGCTGTACGGCGTCTACGTGATCCTGCTGTCGGCCACGGCGGAGGACGCCGGCACGTTCTGGACCGTGCTCACCTACCGCGTCGCGGTCGCGGCGGTGCTGATGCCGTGGCTGCTGCGCGGCGGGCGCCGCCTGCCGCGCCCGTCGTGGCGGCTGCTCGCGGCCGCGCTCGCGCTCGAGACGGCGGGCTTCGCGGCCTACATCGAGGCGTTCGCGCGCGGCCCGGTGTCGATCGCCGCGCCGCTCGCGATCCAGTACTCGACCATCGCGGTCATCCTCGCCGCGGCGGTGCTGCACGAGCGACTCCTCACCCGTCAGTGGATCGGAGTCGCCGTGGTCATCGCGTCGGTGTCGCTCGTCGCCGCGGCCTGATCACCAGACGCCGCCGAGCGCGACGCGCACCTCCTCGCCGGAGATGCCGCTCGCCTCGTCCGAGACGAGGTACCCGATCACGCTCGCGACCTCCTCGGGCTCGACGACGCGGCCGGCCGCGTAGGAGGCCTCGCGGTCGCGCCAGATCTGATCGACCGGCACGCCGGTGCGGCCCGACTCGGCCACGGCGTCGGCCTCCGACATGACCGAGCGGACCCAGCCCGGCAGGAGGGCGTTGCAGGTGATGCCGAACGGCGCGCCGTCCTGGGCGACGGACCGCACCAGCCCGTGCACGCCCGCCTTCGACGCGCTGTACGCCGACTGCGCGGGCGCGCCGACGGTCGCGGCGGTCGACGAGACGACCACGATCCGCCCGTGACGGGCCTCCATCATGTCGGGGAACAGCAGCCGGATCAGGTGGAACGGCGCGTCGAGGTGGATGGCGAAGCTCTGCTGCCACAGCTCCACCGGCTGCTCCCAGATCGGGCGCTCCATGTACGAGCCGATGCCGGCGGAGCAGACCAGCACCCGCACGGGCCCGCGTCGCCGGGCCTCGTCGACGACTGCGCGGCAGCCCTCCTCGGTGGCCAGGTCGGCGGCGAACGTGCCGCCCGATCCCGACCGGGACGTGCCGAGCACGTCGTGCCGGGTCGAGAGGAGTGCGGCGCACGCGCGGCCGATGCCGCTCGATGCGCCGGTCACGATGGCGACGGTCATGGTGCACCTCGCAGGTGGGGGTGGCGGGCCCGGTAGGGAGCGAGCGCATCCCGGTAGAGACGCGCGGCGGACGGGTCGGCAGCGACGCGCCCGCTGCCGGAAGCCGGCGGATCGACGCCCATGGCGGCGAGGGCGAACAGGGCCGGGCCGGCGCCCTCTCCCGCGAGCGGCGCGAGCTCGAGCGGCGCGCCGAGGGCGTCGGCCGTCGCCTGCAGCCACGCCGGGTTGCGGACGCCGCCGCCCGAGACGCGCCACCGCTCGACCCGCAGCGCCGTGGCGATGCGGTCGGCGTGGTCGAGCGCTGCGAGCGCGATGCCGTCGATGAAGCCACGGTGCAGCTCGGCGGGCGTCGTCGTGAGCGTGATCCCGAGGACGGCGCCGGTGGCCGCGGGGTCGCGCACCGGCGTGCGCTCGCCGGCCAGGTAGGGCAGCACGCGCAGGCCGCCCGCGAACGGCTCGGCGGCCACGTCCGCGCCGAACGTCCGGCGGGCCCACTCGACGACGTTGCCGCCCGACGAGGTGGAGCCGCCGAGCAGGAAGCCGTCGCCGGGATAGGCCTGGAGCTCGAGCCCGGCGACCTCCACCGCGGTCGCGGCGACGCCGTAGACGATCAGCGTCGACCCCAGCAGGACGCAGCCGTCGCCCGGCGTCCGGCAGCCGGCGGCGTACACGTCGACGTAGGAGTCGTACGTGCCGGGCACCACCGGCGTCCCGCGCGGCAGCCCGAGCGCGTCGGTGGCGAGCGGCGCGTGGGACAGCGGGTCGACCGGATCGGCGATGGGCAGCGGCAGGCCCAGCTCCGGCGTCCACGCCAGGCGCGTGATCGCATCCATGGTCGGCAGGCCCGTCAGCTGCTCGGCGATCCACCCGCCGGCATCCGTCGCGCGCACGGCCTCCGGGTGACGCGCCGCCAGCCAGCGAACCTTCGGCAGGGCATGGTCGTCGGTCAGGCCGAGCTCGTCGCGCTCGGCGGCGGCGCGCGCGTCGAGCGAGAACAGGAGCGCCTCGGAGACCGGCTCACCGGCGGCGTCGACGAGGAACGGCGCCGGGCCGAGCGCGCCGATACCCACGACGTCCACCGGCCCGGCCTCGGCCAGCGCCGCGCGAGCCGCCGCGAACGCCGCCGCTCGCCACCGGCGCGGATCGTGCGACGCGCGTCCGTGCGTGATCGAGGCGGGCTCGCCGCCTCCGACGGCGGCGAGCAGCCGGCCGCCGTCGTCCACGATCGTCGCCCGCACCCCCGACAGACCGATGTCGAGGCCGAGCGCGCGCATCAGCTCGGATGGACGAGCGTCGCCAGCCGCCGGACGGTGTCGCCGGCATCGTCGCTCGCCCAGACATTGCGGCCGAACGCGACGCCGGCCGCACCGTTCGCAAGGCAGGTGGCGACCGCCTCGTAGAGCGCCTCGCGATCGGCGGCCAGGTCGCCGCCGGCCACGATCACCGGGGCGCCGTGCCCGCACGCCTGGGCGAGGCCGGCCGGCGGATCGGGCAGCGACGTCTTGATCACGTGGGCGCCGAGCTCGGCGCCGGCCCGCGCGCAGGCGGCGATCGCGACCGGCTCGACGGAGTCGATCGGCATGATCTCGCACACGTACGGGATGCCGGCACGATCGGCGGCGCTGGCGACGGTGGCCGCGGCGTGCAGGTCGTCCAGCTCGTACGACGCGCCGACCTGCACGTACGTGAGGACGGCCGCGGCACCCAGCCGGAGGGCGTCGTCGATCGTCCACGCCAGGCGGTACGGCGCGTCGCGGTACGGCCCGACCGACAGCGTGGTCAGATCGAGCTTCAGGATCGCCCGGGCCCCGCCCAGCGCCGTCCGGTGGTCGCGCAGCGTGCCGTACGACACGATCAGCGCGTCGGCGCCCGCGTCGACGACCGTCTCGATCAGCGCCGGCCGATCGACGAGCCCGGGATGGGGCCACGAGTAGAGCGGGTGGTCGATCGCGACGACCAGGAGGCGTCCGTCGGCGGCCAGCAGCGAGCTCACGGGCGGAGCACCGCCTTCATCAGGCGCCGCTCGCGCATGGCGACGAACGCGTCGGCGATCCCGTCGAGGTCGACCGTGCGCTCCACGAGCTGCTCGAGCGCGAGGCCTCCGGCCAGCAGGTCGCGCGCCTCGGCATACCGCTCGCGGCGGACGTTCGGCGGCGTCCCGATCCACTCCGATCCGACGACGGCGATCTCGCGGTAGTGGATCGCGTTCATGTCGAGGGTGGCCATCGGCTTGTCGCCGAAGCCGGCGAACAACACCACCCGGCCGCCCGGCGCACACGCGTCGATGCAGGCCGGCACCAGGCCGCCGTCGCCGATCGACAGCACGACGCAGTCGGCGTCGCCGGCCGGCACGAAGTCGGCGGGCGCCAGCGCCTCGTCCGCTCCGAGCTGGAGGGCGAGCGCGCGGCGGCGCTCGTCCGGCTCGACGACGCGGACACCGGCCCCGGCCTGCGCGGCGGCGACGGCGAGCTGCAGGCCCATCTGCCCCGCGCCGAGCACGACGACGCGGTCGCCGGCCGTCACCCGGCCCTGGTCGACGATGGCGTGCAGGCAGTCGGCGAGCGGCTCGATGAAGATCGCGCGATCCGCCGTCAATTCGTCGGGCACGGCCAGCGGCCCGTGCGACCAGGGGTCGCCGCTCGTCGCGAGCAGGGCGAGATCGGCGTAGCCGGCGTAGGTGTCGCCGTAGACCCGGTCGCCCACGCTCCAGCCGCTCACGGAGTCGCCCGTCGCCTCGACCCGCCCGAGCCACTCGTGGCCCGGATTCAGCGGGTAGCCGTCGGAGGTGCCGATGAGGAACTTGCGCAGGTCCGTCGGGCAGAGCCCGCACGCCTCGACGCGGACGAGCAGGTCGCCGGGGCCGGGCACGGGGTCGGGCAGCGTCTCGACCCGGAGGTCTCCGATGCCGTGCAGTCGGGCCGCGCGCATCTCAGCCACCACCCGTCAGCGACCGCACGTAGGCCAGGGCCGGTGCGATGCGGGCGGCCTGGTCGTCGACCTCGGCCCGGTTGTCGAGGCCCTCCACGGTGAGCAGGTAGGGCCGGGCCGGGTCGAGCCCGGCCCGCAGCTCGCCGAGCAGCGCGGGCAGGTCGGCCTGGCCCTCGCCGGGATAGCGGTAGAGCACGGAGAACCCCCGTCGGTGATAGCCGTCCGGTTGCTGGATCGACTCCAGCACGTAGTCCTTCACGTGGCCGGCCAGGGCGAGCGGCGCCAGCTCGGCGATGACGCCGATCGGGTTGTCGAACGCCGCGATCGGATTGATCACGTCGAGGAACACCCCCATCCGGTCACGGCCGACGTCCTCGACGATCTGGCGGTACTCGGCGATCGTGAAGTCCGAGTGGTTCTCGAGCAGCAGGGTGATGCCGGCCGACCGGGCCTCGTCCGCCGTCGCCGCGAGGATCGCGGTCACCAGCTCGCGCTCGCGGTCGATCACGCCGGGCTGCCCGGCCAGCTCGGCCCGGTAGAAGCTGGAGGCGACCCGGAGGTAGTCGCTGCCGAGCGCGACGGCGCCCTCGAGCCAGCCACGCACCCGGTCGACGCCGGCCGCGACCGTGTCGCCCCGCCGCGCGGCGCCGAGGAAGTCGCCGGACGCGCCGAGCCGCAGTCCCAGGTCGCCGGCCCGCTGCGCGAGCGCCGGCAGGTTGCCGTGGCCACGCACGTGGTACAGGTTGACCGCAACGCCGTCGGCGCCGAGGGCGGCCGAGACATCGAGGACCTCCTCGACGGTGACGCGGCCGGTCTCGAGCCGGAGGTGCCAGCAGAGCGTGTCGGTTCCGACCAGGATCGTCATGCCGGCGGGCGCACGCGTCCGCCGCGGGAGAGCGCCGCCCGGGGCGTCACAGCTGCTCCTGCCCCCAGTCCGCGTAGAACGACGCCGTGACGAGGCGGATCGGATCGCCGTCCGCGCCGAGCTCGCGAGCGATCGCGTCGCAGGCGCCCCAGCTCGGCAGGCCCCAGACGGCGAGACCGCGCGGGTCGGGGCCCAGCGAGCCGATGCGGAGGCAGACGAGGTTCAGGACCAGGTCCGGGTGGCGCGCGGCCCGCGCGGCGAACCAGTCTGCGAGCACCTCGGTGGTGGCGTCGGCAGCGGGCTCGAACCACTCCGCGTAGTAGCGGCCGCTGGCGCCGACGACGGGCTCGCCGACCGGCTCGTAGCAGCCGGCGCGATCGATGCGGGCGGCGAGGCGGAACGGCTCCTCGTACGCGTCGGCGTCGCCGGACCGGAACGTCGTCTCCCAGTCGTCGATCCGGTCGAGGCCGGAGCCGGGGGTGTACCAGACGCTCATGTACTCGGGCTCGGGGCCGATCCGCCACGACCGGCCGAGGTTGAGCAGCGCGATGTCGTCGCCGTAGTCCCCCGCCCAGCCGGACTGGCCGCCGCCCGCGACGGTGTGGAACTCGTGCAGGCCGATGCCCGGCCGCCGGGAGATGTACTCGATGTAGACCAGCATGTGACTGCGAAGTGGAGCAGCGCGGAGGCGGTGGCGTCAAGTGCCCGGCTGGCGGGCTGACCGCGCCGGCCCGCTGCGGTGAGCGGCTCCCCCGGGAACGGGTGTGCGATCCGCGGCGCGTGCTGACGTCGTGCTAGAATTCCGCACGTGTCCGTGCGTGATTCACGCTCGATCGAGCTCCTGGTCGGCAGCCGCTCGAAGGCCCGCGCGCTGCTCGCCCTGCGCGACGGCCCGGGCACGCTGGCCGAGCTGACCGCCCGTGCGCAGGTGTCCAAGTCGGCGCTGCGCGTGGCGCTCGCCAACCTCGAGCGGGCATCGGTCGTGACGCGCCGGCAGGGGCGGTATCGCCTGTCGGAGGCGGGGGAGGGAGTTGCCGCCGCAATGCTCACGCTCGAGACGGAGCGCGGGGTGGCCGTCGAGTCGTTCGCGGCGTACGCCGGGCAGTGGGTCGCGGTGGACGCCGACGACGGGCTGATCGCGGCGTCTGCCGATCCGAAGGCGCTCGTGACCGAGCTCCGCCGGCGCCGGATCGTCGCGAAGCGACTGTGGCGCGTGCCCGAGCCGGGCAGTCACTTCGAGGGTGCGAACGTCGGGTGAGGTTCCCGTTCGTCGGCGAACCGGTGACCGACGTGCCGCGGCCGTTCGTCGACGTCGTGGTGGACGGCTGCGAGCAGCCGCTCCTCTGCCTGGTCGACACGGGCTCGCTGCGCACTCGGCTCCCGGCCTGGGTGGCCGAGATCGCCGGCATCGATCTCTCGTCGGCGGCGACCGAGACGATCGTCGTCGGCGGCTTCCGGACCACGGCGCGGCACGCGCACGTGGCGCTTCAGATCGGCGACATGACGCTGCCGACCTCGGCCTGGTTCTGCGATCCCTGGGAGGCGCCCTTCGGGCTGCTCGGTCAGGAGGACGTGCTGTCCGCGCTGCGCTTCACCTGCTGCGCGCGCGGACAGTGGTTCGAGCTGGACCCGGAGCCGGGCGGCTAGACGATCTCCTCGAGGACGAGCACCGGGATCTGGCGCTCCGTCTTCTTCTGGTAGTCGGCGTACGACGGGTAGGCCTCGACGGCGCGCTCCCACCAGATCGCCTTCTCCTCGCCGGTCACCTCGCGAGCCATGTACTCGCCCTTGACCGTGCCGTCCTGCAGCTCGACGTGCGGGTTGACGGTGACGTTGCCGTACCAGGTGGGGTGCTTCGGAGCTCCGCCCACCGACGCCACGATCGCGTAGACGCCGTCGTGCTCGACGCGCATCAGCGGCACGTACCAGAGCTTGCCGGACTTGGCGCCGCGGATGGTCACGAGGACGACGTCGCGACCCTGGATCTTGGCAGCGTCGGTCGTCCCGGCCTCGAGGATCTTCTCGGTCTGATCGCGAACCCATTCGACGGGGCTGATCTCATACGTTCCTTCAAGTGGCATGTCCTCGGCAACGCGGCCGCCACGCAGGGCATTCCGGCGGCGCGCCTGAGATGTGCCGTCGGGCGACAGCACGCGGACAGCCGTGGGGTGGCGCGCTACCGTCGATCGCGTGAGCCCGCGGTACGCGATCCTCGGCCCGCTCGCCGTCGCCGGTACCGACGGCCCGGTGCGCCTCGGCGGGCCGCGTCAGCGGTCGTTGCTCGCCGGGGGTGGCAACAGGGCCGAAGCGAACGGCACGCCGCCGGACTGTGTCGGGGTCCTCTGCGCCTAGCCCGCTCCGAGCTCCCCGATAGCGCGCCCGCCGGTCGTCCCGCCGGCGGGCGCGCGGCATTTCGGGGTCGAACGGCAATTTGTGCTCGTACCAAGTCAAACTAGGGTCTGACCCCAGAAATGCCGTTTCTGGGGTCAGACCCCAGAACTTTTCTCACACGGAAGGCGCGCGGATCGCGCGACTAGGACACGTTCCGTGACGGTTCGGCCACGAATGGATGTCTGACTTTAGTCAGACAATTTTCTCGTCCTCGCCGAAGTCGTGGGCCCGTGAGTGGCGCGGGCACGTGCCCGCCGGGCCTCATTGAGCGACGAGTTCGCGGCGCCACGGCGGATCGGCCCCGGCCCGCTCGCACGTGCGCGCGGCGACCGTGACGGCGAACCGCGTCGCCGCCTCCACCGCGGCCAGGTCGCGCATCGCCTCACGGCCGAAACCCGCGTCGTGGCAGTGGCTCAGGAAGGCGCCGCCGAAGGCATCGCCGGCACCGATCGTGTCGACCACGTCGGCGTCCGGCGCCGGCACGTCGCTGGTCGCCGACGCGGTGACGATGGTGACGCCCGCGCCACCGCGGGTGAGCAGCACGGCGGCCGGCCCGTTGGCGAGCAGGCCGCGCGCGGCCTCGACCGGCGTCTCGTCGGGTGTCAGCCACGCGAGGTCGTCCTCGCTGGCCTTGACGACATCCGCCAGGCCGAGCACGGCCTCGAGCCGGCGTCGCACGGCGGCGGGCCCACCGCCGACGGCGGGCCGACAGTTCGGGTCGACGAGCACCAGCCCGCGGCCGCTCACGCGCTCGGCCAGCGCGCGCACCGCGTCGGCGCTGGGCGGCAGCACGAGACCGAGCGTGCCGATGTGCAGCGCCGTCACGGCGGTGGGCAGACGGTCGAGCGCGTCGGCGGTCTCGAGGCCGGGCGCCGAGGTGCCGTCGAGGTAGAAGCGATAGCGGGCGGCGCCGTTCTCGTCCAGCTCGGCGACCGCCAGCGTGGTGGGCGCATCGGTGTCGACGACGCCGTCGAGCCGCACGCCGTCGTCGACCAGCGCCGCGCGCAGGCGGGCGCCGAACCGGTCGTGCGACAGGCGGCCGATGTACGTGACGGGCGTACCCAGCCGGCCGAGCGTGCGAGCCACGTTGAAGGGGCCGCCGCCCGGGTGCGCCCGGATCGCACCGGTGGCGTCGACGGTGAGATCGATCAGGGCTTCACCGGCGACGACGATCATGCCGGTATTGTCTCAGTCCGCCAAACCACTCGATTTGAATAACGATTGCTTATGCAGTACATTAGTAATTGTTCGACGCGTCGGAAGGACTCCTTGCCGACCGGCTTGAAGCGAGCGTGACCGGGTTGCAGGCCTTCTCCTCTCCACTCCACCCTCAACCTGTGGCTCGGTCACCGCTCTCGGGCGCCGCTCCGCACGGCACGGGGTAGTGGCTGACTAGCGCTGCTGTGCCGCGTGCACGGACGCGGGCCAGAAGTCGTCGATCTTGTGCGCGTCCGGCCGAGCCTGGCGTGACATCGCCCAGAGATCGACGGGCTCGTCGCCCTCGTTGCGGTGCGATCGCGGCGTGCTCGCCGCGACGCGCACGGCCGAGCCGGCGGTCACCCGCTCGATGTCGTCGCCGAACCGCATCGTCAGGGTCCCGCGCGTGACGATGTAGAGCTCCTCCACGTCGTCGTGGTAGTGCCCGGTGCCCTGCTCGAAGTCGGAGTGGGGCGGGATGTGGATGAAGGTCAGCGCCAGCTGGGAGGCGTGGAGCGCACCGGTGAGCCGCCGGAACTCCCCGGGGACGGACGTCCCGGCGTAGGCATCCTCGGCCTCGGCGGCGTGCACGATCGAGTACCCGCTCATGTCGGGATGATCCCCGTCCGCCGGGTGTGACAAACCGTGACAACGATCGCCGCACCGCAACGTTTCGCGCCGGACCCCGCGCAGGACCGTCACAGGCCGACCATTTTGGTGCCAGGCACCGAAACGGTCACGACGTGATGGTCGCGTGACGGGATCGGCGCGATCGGTACGGATCCGAGCGTGATCGGCCACCGGCGCTCTCGCGCGTCGGCCGTTCGTCGGTTGCCTCGACGTTGCGGACGTCGCGCGGAAGCGCGCCGATGCGTGACGTTGTGGCCGTTCTGGTGCGCTGGTGGTCGGCGCGATCGGCATCGCCAACGTCATGGTCGTCGCGGTGCTGGAACGCCGCAACGAGATCGGCCTGCGGCGCGCGCTGGGCGCCACGAAGCGCGCGGTCCGCACGCAGTTCCTCTGCGAGTCGCTCGTGATCGGCACCGCGGGCGGGCTGCTCGGCCTCGCGCTCGGCGGCGCGGTCACCGCGGGCTACGCCGTCCGCCGCGGCTGGACGGTCGACGTGCCGCCGCTGGTGCTGGCCGGCGGGTTCGCGGCGGCGATCGTCTGCGGCGCGCTCGCCGGCGTCTACCCGGCCATCCGCGCCTCGCGCCTGCCGCCGACGGAGGCCCTGCGTGCGATCTGAGACCGGCGGGCTAGCGGCGCTCGCGGATGATCGGGCAGTTGCGCGCCGACCAGGTCTCGAGCCCGTAGCCGTCCCAGAAGTCGAGCGCGAACGGGTGGTGGTACGGGCACCGGACGGGATCGTTCAGCGGGCACGTCGGGCAGAACGCCGCCATGTGCGGCCGCACCCGGGCCACGATGGCCGGCATCGCCACCGCCTCCGAGGCCGGCGGCATGGGCGCGGGCACCGGCTCGACGTCGTGCGGCGGCACGGCGGCGAGCCCGGCGGCGGCATCGGCCGCGAGCGCCGCCGGATCGCGGTCGGCGGGTGACCCGTAGCCGCCGCCGCCCGACGTCCGCATCGAGAACCGGTCGCCGCGCCGCAGCGTCAGGCCGCTGAACTTCGACGGCAGCTCCTCCCAGGCGTCGGAGCCGGCGCGGCACACCAGCAGGCGGTTGCCCGCGCCGGCGCCGCCCCCGGCGAGCCCGTACGGACGCGTGCGGAACCGCTCGCCCAGCGCGCTCACCTCGATCTCGTCGGCGAGCAGCTCGTACGTGCGCACGGTGCCGAGCCCGCCGCGGAACTCGCCGTCGCCGCCCGAGCCCTCGTTCAGCGCCACCTCGACCACGCGCAGCGGCAGGTCGGCCTCCAGCACCTCGGCCGGGTAGTCGTTGAAGTTCGAGGTCGGGTTCGGCACCGACGTCCAGCCGTCGCGGTGCGCGGTCGCGCCCCAGCCGCCCTCCTGGAAGAAGTAGAAGCCGAACGGCTCGCCCGTGACGGGGTGGTCGCCGCCGCCGGCCACGTTGATGCAGGTGCCGTAGGAGCCGGCCGCGACCTTGTCCGGCACCGCCTGCGCCAGCGCGCCCATGACCGCGTCGATGATCGTGATCGAGATCTCGGTGACGCCGCCGAACGTCGGCGCCGGCGCGATCGGGTTCAGGAACGAGCCGCGCGGTGCGTGGAACGAGATCGGGCGGAAGCACCCGTGGTTGAACGGGATATGGCCGCCGAGCGTGTGGAGGAAGGCGTTGAAGCACGAGCCGATCGTGTTGCCGTAGCTCGAGTTGATCGGACCGAGCGCCTGCGCGCTCGACCCCTCGAAGTCGACGGTCGCCTCGTCGCCGCGCAGCCGGATCTCGACGGCGACGCGGTAGGGCACGTCGCTCGAGCCGTCGTCGTCGGCCAGGTTCTCGAACCGGTAGTCGCCGTCGGGCACCTCGCCGATCGCCGCCCGCATGAGGCGCTCGGAGCGGTCCTTGGTCGCCTGCATGGCGTCGACGACCGTCTCGCGGCCGTGCCGCGCGACGAGCGCCCGCAGCCGCTGCTCGGCCGTGATGCAGCTGGCGAGCTGCGCCCGGAAGTCGCCCCGCTGGGCGCGCGGGAAGCGCATGTTGAGCAGGATCAGGTCGAGGACGCCGCGGTTCTCCACGCCGCCCTCGAACCACTTCACGGGCGGGATCCGGATGCCCTCCTGGAACATCGAGCGGGCGTTGCCGGGGAAGCCGGAGACGGCCATGCCGCCGACGTCGATGTGGTGGCCGCGGTTCATCGCCAGGCCGATCAGCGTCCCGTCGACGAAGATCGGGCGCAGCACGGCGATGTCGGGCAGGTGGCCGCCGCCGCGGTACGGGTCGTTGACGACGATCACGTCGCCGTCGGCCAGATCGTCGTGGCCGAGCTCCATCAGCGCGTACTCGGCGGTCACCGCCATCGCGGCCAGGTGGCTCGGGTCGTAGTTCGCGGTCGCGACCAGCTCGGCGCGCGGGTCGAGCAGCGCGCACGAGAAGTCGCGGCCCTCGACGAACACCGCCGACGTCGCCGTCTGGATCATCGTGCTGCCCATCTCGGTGCACACGCCCTCGAAGGCGCGGCCGAGGATGCGGTCGAGGACCGGGTCAGCCACGGTGCACCTCGACGACGCCGGATGGCGTCACCGCGAGCGACTGGCCCGGCCCGAGCACGAGGGTCGTGTCGGCCTCCTCGACCACCAGCGGTCCGTCGATGACGGTGCCCGGGCCGAGCGTGGCGCGGTCGTAGACGGGCACGTCGAGGGCGCCCGAGCCGTACAGCTCGATGGTGCGGCGGGTGCGCGGCCCGGCGGCCGGCAGCGCCGGCGCCTGCCGTGCCGCGGGCTTCGGGCGTCGCAGCCACCGCGCGCACGCGCAGCGCGACCAGCTCGACGTCCGACTCCGGCCGGCTGTGCCCGAACCGCCGCTCGTGCTCGGCCTCGAACCGGGCCACGGCGGCCGCGAACGGCTCGTCCGGCGCGAGCGCGATCTCGAGCTCGTGCCACTGGCCGGCGTAGCGCACGTCGACCGACGTGTGGATGTCGGGCGCCGGCAGGCCCTCCGCGGCGATCGCCCGCTGCGCGCGGTCGATCAGCGCCGCGAGGCCCGCGGCGATGCGATCGGGGTCGGACTCCGTGCGCACCTCGTCCACCACGACGTCGGCGACGGCGCCGCCCGCGGCCGAGAGCGTCGCGGCGCCGTTGGGCACGAAGCCGCGCGGCAGCTCCAGCTCGGTCAGCAGCGGTCCGAGGAACAGCGGGCCGGCGCCGCCGAACGCGACGAGCGCGAACGACCGCGGGTCGTGACCGCGCTCGACGGTCAGCTCGCGCACGAGCGTCGCCATCTCCGCGGTGGCGAACTGCAGCGCGGCAGCGGCGGCGCCGGGGAGCGGCTGCCCGAGCGCGTCGGCGACAGGCTGGAGGGCGCGGGCCGCCGCCGCGCCGTCGAGCGGCATCGCACCGCCGAGGAACCGCGCCGGATCGAGCCAGCCGGCCACGATCGCGGCGTCGGTGACCGTCGGCAGGGTGCCGCCGCGACCGTACGCGGCCGGGCCGGGCTCGGCGCCGGCCGACTCGGGTCCCACGAACAGCGTGCCGGCCGCGTCGATGCCGATCAGCGAGCCGCCGCCCGCCCCGATCGACCTGATCTCGACCACCGGCACGCGGATCGGGATGTCCCACTCGACGCTGTCGTGGTCGGCGCGGGTGGCGTGGCCGTCGGCGAGGACGCTGACATCGGCCGTCGTGCCGCCGATGTCGAGCAGGATCAGGTTCGGCTCGTCGAGCGCCTGCGACAGGTGCAGCCCCGACGACACGCCACCGGCCGGGCCCGACTTGACCAGCTCGACCGGCCGCTCGCGCGCGGCGCGCACGCCCATCACGCCGCCGTTCGACTTCATGACGCGGAAGGCCCGCGGCAGGCCGGCCTCGCGCAGCGTGTCCTCGATCGTGCCGAGCGCGCGGTCGATCACGGGTGCGAGCCCGGCGGCGATGACGGTCGTCGACGTCCGCTCGTACTCCTTGCGCTCCGGGTTCACGTCGGACGACAGCAGCACGCGCACCCCCGGCAGCGCGGCGGCGATCAGCTCGCCGGCGCGCCGCTCGTGCGACGTCGCTCGCGTACGCGTGCAGGAAGGCGATGGCGACGGCCTCGACGCCCGCCTCCGCGAAGGCGTCGGCGGCGGCTTCGACGTCGCGCTCGGCGAGCGGCTCCACCTCCGCACCCGTCGGGTCGAGACGGCCGCGCACCTCGAGCCGCAGGGCGCGCGGGACGAGCGCCGCCGGCCGGTCCCAGTCGTGCCCGAACAGGCGCGGCCGCCAGAGGCGGCGGATGTCGAGCAGGTCGCGGAAGCCTGCGGTGGCGAGCAGCCCGACCTTGGCCAGCCGGCGCTGGGCGAGGGCGTTGGTGGCGACGGTCGACCCGAACACCAGCGACTCGACGTCGGCCGGCTCGGCCACCTTGCGCAACGCGGCGAGCACGCCCTCGACGCCGTCGGCGGTAGTCGGCGCCTTCGCGGTGAACACCGCGCCCGTCGCGTCGTACGCGACGACGTCGGTGAAGGTGCCGCCCATGTCGACTCCCACGATCACGGGCGCCAGTGTGGCCGATCAGATCGGCCTCGCGTTGCCGTTTGCAGGGCAACTCACCACGCTCGCCCGTTCGTGAGGGCGACCCACCGGCCAGGGCTAGCGGGCGGCGTCGGCAGGCAGGCGCGCAGCGGCGCGCTCGTGACCCGACTCGCAGCCGCTGCATCGCCAGCCGCCATCGTCGCCGAGCACGAGGTCGTCGGCCGCGGCGGGATGGTCGCAGTCGGCGCACAGCACCGCGATCACCCGCGGCGGCGGCTCCCACGGCGTCCAGCCCGCGGTCACGCGCCCGCCGAGCGAGTCGACCACGATCGCCTTGCCGTCCTCACCGACCGACTCGAGCCAGCCGATCCACTCTCGATCGCCATCCGTGACCCAGGTCGGCGGCGCTGTCCGCTCCGGCATTCGGCCGTCCCCCTCGTCGTCTCGATCCTGTGTGAGAGATACGCGGCAGGGCGGCGAGCGGATCGTTTCAGGCGGACTGCCCGTAGGAGCCGACGACCGCCGCGTCCTGGGCGTCGGGCGGCAGGTCGCAGCGATCGGCGATGTCGCGCGTGAAGTCGGCGAACGCCGCGATCGTCGGGAGCGGGTTCTCGTGGCCGTCGGCGAGCGACGCCACGTGCACGAAGCTGACCCCGTCGGCGAGGCAGAACGTCGCGTACCGGAAGCCCTCGGGCTTCCGCTCGGCGAGTTCGGCGTAGACCCGCTCGACCAGCCGGCGATTCTCCTCGGCCCGGCCGGGCTGCACCGTGTAGCGGACGACGACTTCTCCCATCGCGACCTCCTTCCTAGATTGGCGTCATACGGTAACATAAAAGTTACCGTAAGGATGAGAGAAGCTGGCATTGAGCCGACATGCGTAACGTCGACACGACAGACCAACGGCGAGCTAGCCGGCGGCGCTCCAGCCGCTCCAGCGCGTCACGGCGATCTCGATCACCGGCCCGTCCGGTCGCGTTGCGCGGTACTGCGGGTAGCGCTCCACCAGCGCGACGATCGCCTCGTCCGACTCCGGGGTGCCTGGCATCGACGACCCGGGCCGTCCCGTCCGCGCGGGCCCACCAGAGGGCGCGTCCAGTCGGCCGGGTCGTAGGCGTCCACCAGCAGGCAGACGGCGGGGTTCGCGGCGATGTTCGCCAGCCGCCGCAGCCGGCCCGTCCGCTTCGGCTTGTGGTCGATGGCGGTGACGATCCGGTCTCCGAGCGACCGCGAAGCAGACGGGCACGAGGTGGGGGACGCCGTCGGCGCCGACGGTCGCCAGGCGTGCCACGGGTGTCGCCGCGAATCGGGCGCGGGCCTCGTCGGAGCTGCATCGGTCAAGGGTACGGGCCGGGCCGCGGCGCGAACCGTGCGGATTCAAGGATCCGCTGCGATCCGTCGATGACTAGTCATGTCACTCCCCTTCCCGCGGTGCGGCCGGCACAACCGGCATCTGCGAAGAGGAGAGACCGTGCCAGGTACCACCAACGCGCTCATCGACGCCGCGGCGACCCGTTTCGACGGCAGCCGCCCGGCGCGGGGGCGCAGGATCACCGTGTTCCGCGGCCCCGCCGTGCTGCTGGCAGGCATGTGGGTGCTCGGGCTCCTCACCCTGGCCGCCGTCGTGCAGTTCGAGCGCCGGGTCGACGAGACGCGCCGCGCGCAGGTCGTCATCGCGCAGATGCACAACGAGCAGGGCGCGCTGCTTGCGGTCGCCTTCGATCCGGCCGTCGCCGCCACCGCCACCGCGCCCGGCGCAGACGGCGCGGCGCCTGGCCGAGGCGAAGCTCGTCTTCAGCGCCTCGGTCGCGACGCTCGCCGGGCTCGGCAACAGCGATGCGCCGGCGCGCATCGGTGCGCTGAGCCGGAGCTACTTCACGCTTCATCGACCGCCTCTCGGCCCTCGTCGGCGCCGGCGCCTCCCAGCAGGCCGCGCTCGAGCTGGGCGCCAGCCAGCAGCCCGGCGGCCTCGAGTCGCGCCTCGCGCTCGAGTACGACGCGGGCCGACGCCGGCGTACGGCGCCGACGCGGCCCGGTCGAGGACCGTCGCGTCGATCGGCACCGTCATCGCCATCGTGTTCCTGCTGACCGCCTTCTCGGTCGCCTTCTCCTACTCGCTCCGCGCGCGTCGCCGCAGCCACCTGGACGCGACCACCGACGCGCTCACCGGGCTCGGCAACCGCCGCAAGCTGTTCGCCGACATGGAGCGCATGGTCGGCTCGCTCGGCCGGGACGAGACCATCACCGTCGGCATCTTCGATCTCGACGGCTTCAAGGCCTACAACGACACGTTCGGCCATCCCGCCGGCGACGCGCTGCTCGAGCCGGCTGGCCCGCCAGCTGCAGGCCGCGGTCGGCGACCGCGGCGGTGCGTATCGCATCGGCGGCGACGAGTTCGTCGTCCTCACGCTCGGTCGATGCACGGCGAGCACCTGCTCGCCCGGCGCCGAGCTGGCGCTGAGCGAGCAGGGGCAGGGGTTCTCGATCGGCTGCTCGCGCGGATCGACGCGCATCCTCGCCGGCGTCACCCTCGAGCAGGCGCTGCACGAGGCTGACCAGCGGCTCTACACGAACAAGCGGGCGCACCACGCGACGACCGGGTCCGAGGTCAGGGACGCGCTCCTGCAGGTGCTGGCCGAGCAGGACGAGGCACTCGTCGCGCACCTCGAGCACGTCGCCACCCTGGCCGCGCGCACGGCCGCGGAGCTCGGCCTCCCGCCGATCAGGTCGAGCTGACCCGCCGGGCGGCCGAGCTGCACGACGTCGGCAAGCTCGCGATCCCGACCGAGATCCTGGACAAGACCGGACCGCTCGACCCGGCCGAGCTGATGTTCATGAAGCGCCACAGCGTGATCGGCGAGCGCATCGTCGCCGCCGCGCCCGACCCTCGCGAGCATCGCGCCCATCGTCCGCGCGGCGCACGAGCGCGCCGACGGCACCGGCTACCCCGACGGCCTCGTGCTGGAGGACATCCCGGTCTGCTCGCGCATCATCGCCGTCGTCGACGCGTATCGACGCGATGACCAGCGACCGCCCGTACCGCAAGGCGATGGCGGCGTCGACGGCCCTGGCGGAGCTGCACCGGCACGCGGGCTCGCAGTTCGACCCGCACGTGGTCGACGCGTTCACGTCGGTGCTGGTCGGCCGGCCGGTGCTATCGCTCGCCGTGTGAGCCGCGGCGGGCGACGACGTCGATCAGGGCGGACATGCCGGAGTGGCCCGGGCCCTCCTCGACCGACGCGTGGTAGGCGTGCAGCCGCTCGATCTCGAACGCGCCGAGCTCGGCCCGCAGCTGCTCCTCGGTGTAGAGGTGGTCGGGCGACCGCGGCCCGCCGGTGCCGTACTGCAGCTGGTCGACGGTGTACCCCTCGAGCAGCAGCAGGCCGCCGGGCTTGAGCGCGCGTGCGATCCGGTCGAAGATCCGGCGGCGCAGGGCGGGATCGGCGAACTGGATGAAGATCGCAGCGACGACGTCGTAGGTGTCCTCGGGCCACGGCCAGGAGTCGGCGTCGGCGACCGCGTAGGCGACCGACACCGCCGCGCCGCTCGGCCAGCCGCCGGGCCTTGGCGACGGCGACCGACGACGGGTCGAACGCGTCGACGCCGGCAGCCCTGGCCGGCGAGCCAGACGCTGTTGCGGCCCTCGCCGTCGGCCACGCACAGCACGCGGCGTGCCGGTCAGGTCGTCGCCGCCGAGCAGTTCGCGGCAGGCGACCAGGAACTGGTTCGCCTCGGTGCCGAACAGGTAGTCGTCGCCGGCGTAGCGGTCGTCCCACGAGGCGGGGCCGAACGAGCCGGGCCGGTCGCTGGCAGTCACGCGCGGGAGCGTACCGGTTCGGCGCGGGCAGCGCAGTTCGGCGACGTGTCGCGTCCCTTGTCTGTTGCGTGCCGGTTTCGGTCCGGTCTATCATCTTGCTATGTCGTCGTTCTGTCGTAACAGATGTGCGAAACCGATCTCCTCTCTCAGCCCTGATGCGCACAACGATTCAGAGGCGTCGCTCGAGGAGACGGCAGTCCCTGTCGCAGAGTCGATGGGACGGCTACTCGCGTTTCCGACGGCGCTCGATCCACGCACCACAGAGACACATGCGTCGCGCCCCACAACCATCGGCCGGGGCGAGCCGGTGTTGTTCGGTGAGGCGTTGTTGCAGCGTGGTCTGATCGATGAGGAAACACTTCGGGACACGTTGGAGGAAGCAGAGCGAACCGGCGCGGTTCTGGGCCAGTTGCTCGTGGCCCACGGTCACGTCCACCGCCTCGACCTGTACCGCGTCTTGTCGGAGATCTGGTGCGCCGCGACGAGCGATCTGCTCGAAAAAGCCGCCGGATGCGGCGCTGATTGGCGGCTCGGTCCGCGCGCCGGAGGTGATGGCAGGGCTGTCCTGGCTGCCGGTCTCCGCGACGAGCGACCACCTTAGGGTGGCCTCGATGGAGCGCCGGTCGCCGCGTCTCGAGCTCGACATCCGCCGGATGACCGGCTGGACGCACGACATCACGATCGATGTCACGACGGAGTGGGATCTGCGAGCGTCACTGTTGCGTCTCTACGGCGCCGATCTCACCCGCGCCGCGGCATCGCGCCTGCGCGACGCCAGCCCGGAGACTCGGCCGCCCGCGTGCTGGTCACCTCGCAGGTCGTCTGCCTGCTCGCCGCTCTCGCCGGCGCAGTGACGCTGCTGGCGCTCTACCCGTCGAACTTCCTGTTCGGCGTGTTCTGCGTCCTGAACGTGTGTTATGCCGGTCTCGTCTGGTTCAAGTCCGCCCGCCTTCGGCACCGGGCTCATCCGCCGCCTTACCGGGCACAGCCGGCGGGGAGAGGAGCGCCCTACCCGCCGGTTCCCGACTCGGAACTGCCGCTGCACCCCGTGCTCGTGCCGGCGTTCGGCGAGGCGAACGTGATCGGCGAGCTGATCGAGCATCTGGGAGAGCTGGACTATCCCCGCGACCGGCTCGAGGTGCTGCTGCTGTTGGAGGAGGTCGACCGTCCGACCATCGACGCGGCGCTGCAGGCCGGCATGCCCCCGTTCTTCCGCATCGTGGTCGTGCCCGACGGTCAGCCGCGGACCAAGCCGAAGGCCTGCAACGTCGGCCTGGGGTTCGCGCGCGGCGAGTTCCTCGTCATCTTCGACGCCGAGGACCGGCCCGATCCCGACCAGCTGCGGAAGGCCGTCGCGATGTTCCGTGCCGGCGGGCCCGAACTGGTCTGCCTCCAGGGGCGCCTCAACTATCACAACTGGGACGAGAACCTGCTGACGCGGTTCTTCACGCTCGTCCGGCGCTCGTTCGACCTGACTACTGGAAGGCGGGCCTGCGGCTGCCGCTGCCGCTCGGCGGCACGTCGAACCACTTCCGCACCGAGACGTTGCGCGACCTCGGCGCCTGGGATCCGCACAACGTCACCGAGGATGCCGACCTCGGCCTGCGCGCGGCGGCGAAGGGCTACCGCGTCCAGACCCTCGACTCCACGACGTACGAGGAGGCCTGCTGCCGCACCGTGCCGTGGATCGAGCAGCGCACCCGGTGGATCAAGGGCTACATGCAGACGGCTCTCGTCCACACGCGCCACCCGATCCGCTTCGTGCGCGCCGCCGGCCTCCACGCTGCCGCGACGCTGCTGTTCCTGATCGTCGGGACGCCGCTCGCGTTCCTGGCCTCGCCGATCCTCTGGGGGTTCCTCGCCTACGACCTGGTCGCCGGCCACGCACCGGCGATCGGCTTCGGCGGCTCGCTGATGGTGACGATCGCCGCCGTGAACCTGCTGATCGGCAACGGGCTGATGATCGCGTGCTCGGGTATCGCAGCACTCCAGCGGCGCAACTACCGCCTGGCCGTGTTCGCCCTGCTGATGCCGCTGTACTGGATCCTGCATTCGATCGCCGCATGGCGTGCCCTCGGCCAGCTGGTGACGAGGCCGTCGTACTCGAAAAAGCCCCCGCACGGCCTCTCGAAGACGCGTCCGCCGGCCCCGGTCGTCCCGCTGACCCCGGCGCGGCCCGAGCAGGTCCCGGACGCCGCCTGATCCTCAGGCTGTCCGCGCCGAACGGCGGCAGCAGAGGATCCGCCCGGAGCCTTTTTCCCCCCCCCCCCCCCCCCCCCCCCCCCCCCCCCCCCCCCCCCCCCCCAAAAAAAAAAAAAAAAAAAAAAAAAAAAAAAAAAAAAAAAAAAAAAAAAAAAAAATTTTTTTTTTTTTTTTTTTTTTTTTTTTTTTTTTTTTTTTTTTTTTTTTTTTTTTTTTTTTTTTTTTTTTTTTTTTTTTTTTTTTTTTTTTTTTTTTTTTTTTTTTTTTTTTTTTTTTTTTTTTTTTTTTTTTTTTTTTTTTTTTTTTTTTTTTTTTTTTTTTTTTTTTTTTTTTTTTTTTTTTTTTTTTTTTTTTTTTTTTTTTTTTAAGCGCCTAGCCGGCGCGTCGATCAGGCCGTCGACGTCGAGCCCGTCGATCTTGCGGCGGCGCCAGGGGATCAGGACCTCCTCGCAGACCACCTGGATGCACGCCGCGAAGGGCACCGCGACCAGGGCGCCGATCGGGCCGAGCAGCGCGCCGCCGGCCAGCACCGCGATGATCACCGTGAGCGGGTCGATGTCGAGCTGCCGCCCCTCCACGGCCGGCGAGATGAGATACCCCTTGAGGTTCTCGATCAGCACCGAGGCGACCACCGTCAGCAGCAGCGTGACGCCGCCGTCGAGCGCCGCGACGGCGAACAGCGGGATGCGCGCGATCCACGGGCCGACCTGCGGGATCAGCTCGCCGAACGCGACCACGACCGCGAGCAGCAGCGGGTAGCGCACGCCGATCAGCACTTCAGCGCGCCGTACGTGATGCCGCCGATGATGACCATCACGATCAGCTTCGCGCGCACGTAGTGGCCGAGGCGCTCCCACATCTCGTCCAGCACCGTGCCCGTCTGACCGCGGTGGCGCGGGTGCACCAGCGTGAGGGCGAAGTCCTGCAGCTGCCGGCGCTTCGCGACCAGCAGGGCGGACAGCACCGAGATCGCGAGCAGGTCGAGCAGCACGTTCGCCAGCCGCATCGGCAGGTCGACCAGGCGGCCGCCGACGGCGTTGGCGATGCGGGCGCCGGCGCTCGTCAGCTGCTCGTCGAGCGACTCGAGCTGCGGGTACTCCTGGCGCAGCTCGTTGTAGCAGTTTCTGCAGCCCCTTGAACTCCTGCACCTTGGCCGGCACCGTGTCGGCGAGGCCGGTCGCCTGATCGACGAGGATCGGCGCGGCGAGCCAGACGCCGAGAGCGATCGCCGCCACGACCAGCAGCTGCAGCACCGATGCGGAGACCAGCCGCGGGACGCGCATGCGCTCCAGGAACCCGACCGGCCCGTTCATGGCCGCGGCGAGCAGCATGCTGATGAACACGATCAGCAGCAGGTGCTCGAGCCGCGCCAGCAGCATCAGCGCGACCGCTGTCAGCAGCGCGCCGACCAGGGCGACGTACAGCGGCAGCGCGCGGGCGGCGACCGATGCTCCCCGGGCTGCCACGTCCGTGAGCCTTTACTCCGCGTCCTGCCGGTGACGGCCGAGATCGGGATCCTGCTCCGCGTCGCGGCCGTAGGCGCCCGCCTGCCGCTGCTGCTCGTGTCGCCGCCGACCGTGCCGCTGCCGCCGTCGGGCTCGTCGGATCGGTCGCGCGAATCGTCGTCGCTCTCGGCGGCGGGCGGGGATCGGCGGTCATGGTGTTGCGTTTCCCGGAGGCGTCAGGGTCGAAACGCTATCGTCAGCCGCTTGGCCGGCCGCGCGAAACGCCAACCGCCGCGACTCGACCGGCTACCGCCGGCAGGGCTGCCCGCGGCGTCGGCCCCGGAGGTCACGGGCGACGTCGCCGGCTGGGAGGAGGTGCGCGTCTCCGGCGCCGTCGCGGCCGTTCCGGGCGTGCGCCGGTTCCGGTTCGAGCAGTGCGAGCTGCGCGGCGTGTCGATGCCCGAAGCTGCCGCGAGCTCCAGCTCGTCGACTGCGTCGTCGGCACGCTCGACCTCGCCAACGCGACGCTGCAATCGCTCGAGGTGGCCGGCTCGTCGTTCGCCGGCTGCCGGTTTCTCGGCGCGACGATCGCCGGCACATCGACCGCTCGGTCTTCACCGACTGCCAGCTCGCCATGGCCGCGCTGCGGATGTGCCGGCTGGCCGACGTCGACTTCCACGACTGCGCGATGCGCGAGATCGACCTCTACGGCGCGGTGTTGCGCTCCGTGCTGTTCCAGTCGTGCGACCTCACGGCCGCGACGTTGTCACAGGCGTCGTTCGCCGGCTGCGCTATGCGCGACTGCCGGCTCGACGACCTGCGCGGCGTCGAGGCGCTGAGCGGTGTCGGCATCCCGTACGCCGACCTCATCGGCCTGCTGCCGCAGCTGGCGCAGACGGCAGGGATCGACATCGAGCACGACGGCGGGGCCTACAGGACCGTCATTCCGTCCACCAGTCGTGGACGATTTCGCCGTCGCCCTGGTACTGGGGCCCGAACGCGAGGTAGTCGAGCTGCTGCCCGCCGGCCTCGAACTGGCGCGTGACGCCCGGCGCGACGCGGATGGCGTCGAGCTCGCCGACGTCGATGATCTCGTCGTCGAGCTTCAGGCGGCCGCTGCCGGCGAGCACGACGTAGACCTCCTCGGCCCGTCGTGCCGATGCGCGAACGCCTGACGCTTGCCCGCCTTCACGCTGTGGTAGCTGATGCCGGTCTCCTTGCGTCTTCAGGGCCTCGTTGGCGAACCGTGCCATCTGGTTGTCCGCGAATCCGAACTTGGGCGCGGAGTCGTCGATGTCGGCGAGATTCTTCCGGGTGTAGCTCGATCCAGTCGTCCCGGTCATGTGCAGCCTCCTTGTGGCTCCCATATTTTCGTCCCCGTCCAGACCCGCTCGAAACGACCGCGTTCGCCGTCCGGTCACCGTGGTTTCATGGCAGAGGGCCAGGGCGGGATCGTCAGGGCGACAGAGCAGGGGAGGATCTGGGGACGAGAGGAGGTGGGGGGGGGAGCTGGGAGGCGGCGGGGGGACCGGGAGACAGCGAGAACGCAGGAAGATGAGGGGGGGGAAGAGAAGAGCAGGGGAGTCGGAGATCAGTCGGATGGCGGGCGGGGGCGCCGGGCACGAGGGGGCACGGAACAGATAGCATGCAGGAGGGACGCAGCAGGCGATCCGCGACGACGCGGGCGACCGACAAGATCGAGGCGGCACAGGCGCGGACGAGACCGGCGAGTGGCAGGCAGGAAGAGAGGGTCTCGAGGGAGCAGACGCGAGATCACGAGAGCGGGGGTGTCAGCACGCCGCGTCCAGGGGACGAAGGGCGGTGAGAGAGCAGAGGGGGAGGGACGCGAGCAGGCATCGAGGGGGTTCGGTCATCCTCGGGGGGGACGCTTCACGCAGCGTCCAGGGGGCTCGCCGGGCAGAGCGGCAGCAGGCCCAGGCCAGGGTACAGATGGACCGAGACGGGTGGGGGAGGGGAGAAGAGGGTGCAGGCAAGGTAGGAGGGGGGGGGGCGATCCGGCGAGGGCGAGTGCCTCGAGAAGGCGGGGCAGCGTCGCTGGCCGAGATGGAGAGCAGGGAAGTATAAGAGCAGGAGCGAGAGGGTTTCGGTGAGGGGGTCCATGAAGAGGGGGGGGCAGCAGATCGGGAGACGGTTGAAGGGTCAGGGGGCCCGTGAGTTCGGGACCTAAGGAAGGGGATCGTCACCGCCGACCACGCGCAACCAGCCAGATCGTCGAGGTCGGAGGTCGTGCCCGGCTCGCGAGCATCCTAAGGGAGGGCGCGCAGATGGAGGTCTCTAGGGAGAGTGCCGCCGTCGCAGGAGCAACGGCGGAGGGCGATCGCCGCGCAGGGCCCGCAGGCCGCCACTCGCGGCCTGCACGACCAGACCGAGATCACGTGTCATCAGGGGGTCGGGCTCTAGCCCTCGTCCCGATGTCGCAGCCGGAGGCCCGGACCCGCCTTGCCGCGGGTCCGGGCCTCCACCCGTTCTCAGGCGCCGGCTGGGCTCGCGCGGAGCCGCCGGACCGGACGTGCCGCCGCCGGCGCCGGCACGGCGCCGCCGACCGGCAGGTCGCGCGGCGGCAGCCGCCGGGCGACGATGGCGGCGACGGCCACCACGACGGCGGCAGAGCCGGCGAGGCCGATGCCGAGCGCCTCGGTGAAGGCGCTCCCCGCGGCATCGGTGACCTGCTGCGCGAGGCCTTAACGGAAGCGTCCCCGCGACCGCGTTCGCGCCGCCGACAGAGCCCTCGGCCGTCGCGCGTGCACCGGGCGCGAGACCGGACATCGCGCTGCCGATGCGGTCCTGGTAGACGGTCGTCGCGATCGAGCCGACGACGGCGACGCCGAGCGCGCCGCCGACCTGGCGGGTGGTGTCGTTCATGGCCGAGCCGACGCCCGCCTTCTCCGCGGGAGCGAGCCCATGATCGACTCGGTGGCGGGGGCCAGGATGAGGCCCATGCCGACAGCGCCGAGGACGAAGCATCGTCAGGCCGATCGGCCAGTAGCGCGATGTCGACGACCAGAGCGAGGCTCGCACGCGAGCACGCGTGGCGACGCCGAGCAGCCCCGGCGGCGACGACCTGCTTGGTGCCGAACCGCTCGACGAGCTTCGGCGCGAGCGGCGCGGCGACCGATCAGCGAGGCCGAAGCGAGCGGCATCATGGCGCACGCCCGCTTCGAGCGGCGCTGTAGCCGAGGACGAACTGCAGGTACTGCGTGAGCAGGAAGACGAAGCCGAACAGGGCGAAGAACGCGAGGCTGATCGCGAGCGCGGCGACGGTGAAGCGCGGGTTGCGGAAGAACTGACAGGTCGAGCATCGGGTCGGTCGGTGCGCGCTCCCAGGCACGACGAACGCGGCCCGAGCACGCGCGCGACGGCGAACAGCGCCGAGCGATCAGCGGGTCGGTCCAGCCGTGCGACGGGCGCCTCGATGATCGCGTAGACGAGGGCGACGAGGCGCGACGATCGACAGCGCCGCGCCGGCCAGGTCGAACGGGCCGGGCTGCGGGTCGCGCGACTTTCGGGCACGAGCGTCAGGCCGGCGACGAGCGCGACGATCGACGATCGGCACGTTGACGAGGAAGACCGAGCTCCACGAGAAGTGCGTCGAGCAGCAAGCCGCCGAGGAGCGGGCCGAGGCCGACGCCGAGCGCGGCGATCGCCGCCCAGATGCCGATCGCCTTGCCGCGCTCCTCGCGCGGGAAGACGTTCGTGATGATCGACAGCGTCGCGGGCATGATCAGCGCGCGCGCCGACGCCCATCACGGCGCGCAGCGCGATCAGCTGGCCGGCCGAGACGGCGAACCCGGCGCGCGAGGCTGGCCGGCGCCGAAGACGACGAGGCCCGCCTGGAGCGCGCGCTTGCGCCCGAAGCGGTCGCCGAGCGTGCCGATCGTCAGCAGCAGGCCGGCGAAGACGAGCAGGTAGGAGTCGACGATCCACTGCGAGCGTGGAGGGCGGCGCTCGAACTCGCGACTGGAGCGTCGGCAGCGCGACGTTGAGGATCGTGTTGTCGAGCCCGATGACGAGCAGGCTCAGCGACAGGACGCCGAGCGTCTTCCAGCGACGCTCGTGGATGAGCGGGTCGACGGTCTGCGGTGCGGGATTCGGGTCGGGCTTCACTCCTCCAGCGTCGCGCGCCGCGGTGGGTCGGCGGCTACGGGCGGCAGGCTTTGCGAGGGGCGGGAATCCGCACCGCCCAGGTGCGGGCGCGGCCCTACAGCGGCAGCGTGGCGACGACGGTCGTGCCGCCACCGGGCGGACTGGTGACCGCGAGCCAGCCGCCGACCGCCTCGACGCGATCACCCAGGCCGCGCAGGCCGCTGCCGCCGCGCGGGATCGGCGCCGCCGACGCCGTCGTCGGCGATCTCGATGACCGCGCAGCGCTCGTCGGCGAACGCGCGGATCGAGACGGCCGTCGCGCTCGCGTACTTCGCGACGTTGGTGAGCGCCTCGGAGGCGGTGAAGTAGAGCGCCGCCTCGCGCGGCCGGTCGAGCCGCTCGGTCGAGCCGCACGTCGATGTCGACCGGCACCGGCGAGCGATCGGCGACGGCCCGCAGCGCCGGCTCGAGGCCGCGCTCGGTCAGGATGGCGGGGTGGATGCCGCGCGCCAGCTCGCGCAGCTCCTCCAGCGCCAGCGCCAGCTCGGCCGAGCAGGCATCGAGCAGCTCGCGGACGGCGTCGGCGTCGCCGGCCACGTTGCGGGCCAGGCGCAGGTGCAGGGCCAGCGCGACGAGCCGCTGCTGCGCGCCGTCGTGCAGGTCGCGTTCGATGCGCCGGCGCGCGTCGTCGCCGGCCTGGACGATGCGGATGCGGGACGCCGTCAGCTGGCGTCTCGACTCGGCGTTCGCGATGCCGAGCGCGACGAGCTCGGCGAACGACGCGAGCCGCGTCTCCGCCCCGGCCGGGAACGGCCGCGGCTTCGTCGTCGACATCGCGACGGCGCCCCACATGCGGCCGTCCATCATCACCGGCGCGGCGACCGCGGCGTGGGCGCCGATGCGCCGGACGTACTCGGCGGTGCCCGCGGCGGCGATGTCCGGATAGGCGTCGATGCGCGCCGCCGCACCCGTGCGGTAGACGCGCTGCAGCGAGCTGTCGAGCTCGAAGTCGATGCGCAGCCCGGGCGGCATCCCCTCGGTGCCCGGCATGCTCCAGTCGGCGATCACGAGGCCCAGTCCGCCGGGCTCGAACCGCACCAGCGAGGCGCCGGTGGCGCCGAACAGCTTCGCCATCTCCCGTGTCAGCGTCGCGAAGATCTCGTCCGGCGTGCGCTGCTCGGCGACCACCGTGGCCACGCGGCGCAGCGCGGCCTGCTCCTCGCGCAGATCCGGGCCGTCGAGCGGCTTGGCCGTGTCTGGCGGCGGGTCGGCCGGCACGGCGGCCATGTTCTCACACTCGCGCCCTCAGGGTTCGAGACGGTTGAGCAGCTCGCCGAACCCGCCCGGCGCCCGGGCCTCGCGCCGCGCGCTGGTGCGCACGCGGACATCGCCGGAGCGCAGGATGCGCGCGCCCGTCGCGACCAGGCCGTCGACGAGGGCGTGGTCCTCGGCCAGGGCGAGGCTGGGCATGCCTCCCGCCGCCGCCAGCGCCGACGCGCGGACGCCGAGGTTGGCGCCGTGCACGTGGCCGTGGCCGTGACCGGTGCCGAGACTGGCGTAGTGGGCGATGAACCGCTCGCGGACGGCGATCGGCTGCTGGCTCCAGTCGTCGACCTCGACGATGCCGGCGACGGCGTCGGCGCCGGCCCGTGCGGCGGCCAGCTGCAGGGCCAGCCAGTCGCGCGTGACGCGCGTGTCGGCGTCGGTGGTCGCGATCCAGATCGACGCGGGATCGCGGCCGTCGTCCTCGGCCAGGAGCCGGCGCGTGCCGACGGCGCGGGCCGCGCCGGCCGAGCGGACGCTGGTCTCGAAGATGCGCGCGCCGTCGTGGCCGCGCAGCGCCTGCTCCGCCACGTCGCCGCTGCGGTCGCTGCACGCGTCGAGCACGACGGCCAGGCGCACGGTGATGCCGGCGAGGGCGGGGTGGTCGGCGGCCACGCGCAGCGCGGCGATCGAGCTGGGGAGTTCGCGTTCCTCGTCGTGCGCCGGGACGACGACGTCGATCACGTCGATCAACGCCGGAACACCTCGAGCAGGAACTCCTGCTCCTCGTGGTGCACCAGCCGGTCGAGGCCCCGCTCGGCGATGCGCTCGTGCACGTCGCGGCCGTCCAGCGGGTAGCCGTCGATCGGGCCGAGCCAGTGCACGGCGATCAGGTCGCCGCCGGGCTCCAGCGCCGCGACGACGTGGTCGAGCAGCGTGTCGAGCTCGGCCGGGGCGAGGAAGTAGCCGAGCTCGGAGAGCACGATCAGGTCGAAGGCGCCATCCGGCCACTCCAGCGGCACCTCGAGCCGCTCGACGCGCGCCTGCGGCCGGCCGGTGAGACGCTCGCGCGCGCGAGCGACGGCCAGTTCGGAGACGTCGGCGGCCAGCAGCGCGTCGCAGCGGTCGGCGAGCTGCGCCGTCAGGGTGCCGATCGAGCAGCCGGGCTCGAACGCGCGGCGGTAGCGCTCCCGCGGCAGCGAGGCGAGCGTGATGGCGCGCTTCCGCGCCTCGTAGGCGCTCGTATCGAAGCTCCACGGGTCGGCGCCGTCGCGATACAGGTCATCGAAGACCGACCGGTCGATGGCGCTAGCACCGGCCACCATCCGTCCCAGCGACTCGAGGTCGGATTCCGCATGGCTCTGCCTCAAGTAGACGGTGAGGTCTGCGACGCGGCGGGCGTGTGCGCGGTCGTGGCAGAGCGGGCCGGCGCCGAGCGCTCGGCCGACGCGGTCGAGCACCTCGGTTGCGGATCGCTCGACGACTGCGCGGACGATCATGGCGCGTCGCTGCCCGTCGCCGGCCAGGTCGAGCGGGTCGTCGTCGATCGCCCGGGCGCCGTCTCGCAGGACGCTCTCGGCAGCGGCGAGCGCCACCTCGACGCCGCCCAGGTGCGCGGCCGCGTGCGGCGACAGCGGGGCGTATCGGCGGCCAGCCGAAGCGCCGCGGCGACGCCGACGGCGCCGCCGTGCCAGACGGCGGCGACCCCCAGACCGCCGTGCCAGAAGCCGGGGCGCGCGAGGTAGGAGCCGGGCGCGCCGACCAGGGCATCGTCGGAGAGCGTGGCGGAGACGTCGACCGTCGGGCTGTCGCTGCCCGCCATGCCGACGGCCTGCCACGTGCCGGGCCGGCTCGTCCAGCCGTCGGCGGGGACGAGGAACAACAGCCGGTCGGCACCGTCGCGGGCGGTGATCAGCGCGTGGGTGAGCTCGTTCGCGCCCGAGGCGTAGGGCTTGACGCCCTCCAGGTGCCAGCCGGCGGACGATGCGTAGCGCCGTGACGTGCTGCCCGGCTCCGCCGGCCCAGACGCCGAGTCGGGCGTACGCCGGTGCCGGCGTGCCGAGCTCGGCCAGGATCGCGAGCGCGTCGAGGTGTCCCTCGACCAGCCGCCCCAGCGCCGGGCTCGTCTCGGCGATGCGGGCGAGGAACGCGAACCGTTCCCAGGTGCGACCCGAGCCGGGCAGCGGGACGTCTTCCAACCGGTTGGTGACCGCGCCGAAGGCGATCGCGACGTCGGCGATCGCTCCCGGGTCTCGGAGGGCGGCGATCGCCTCCTCGACAGGGTCCAGCATTGTCGTGGAGGCCATGACCCGTACTGCCCAGGCGGCGCGCCGCAAACGTCCAGTCGCTCAGTCGACGCGGTCCGAGGATCATCACACCGCGTGCGCGACGGGCTCGCCCGCCGCATGCGGCGCTCGGCGTCGCCGGCCGAGATCGCGAGCGAGCCAGATCCGCCGCGACGGCGTCGGCCAGCTCCTGCCCGTCCAGGCCGCCGGCACGCGGCTGCGGGCGACGACCGTCGGTCGCCTCCGGCGACGTAGAACGTGAAGCGCGACGTCACCGGTCTCCTCGGCACGCGCGTACGGCGGGATCACGAGGCCGGCTCGACCTGGCGCTTGACGTCGAACGCGAGCAGCTCCGGCCGCGTAGCCGCAGGCGCGGTGCAGGTCGAACGCGACCTCGTGCGGCATGCGGCCGCCGATCGCCGTCAGCACGCCGCCGCCGGGCGCGGACGTGCCGGCCGCGCCTCGAGCAGGCAGCGGTGGTGGAGCGCCAGCAGGTAGCGGCCGAACGGCTCCGGGACGGCGGCTCGGCGCGCGCGTCGAAGAAGCGACCGGTGTTGATGCCGCGCTGCGAGCTCGGTGCCGGTCGGAGCGGGCAGGTTCGGCAGGTTCTCGTAGACGAGGTCGAAGCGCGCGTCGGCGGGCACGTCGGCGAGCAGGTCGCCGGCGTGGAACGCGACGTCGATCGAGCCGTCAGCGAGGTGCGCCGAGCACGTTCTCGCCGCGACGACCGCGAGGCTGGCCGCGAACAGGTCGGTCACCGTCAGAGAGACGCGAGCGGGAAGATCTCGGCCGCGCCAGCGCGTCGAGCCCGTTGCCGGTGCCGACGATCAGCAGCGTCGCCGGACGGTGGCGTCGCTCTGCCGAGCCGCGCGAACGCCCGGAACGCGATCGGCAGCCATGCCTCGCCCGGCGACGGCTCGAGCGCCGTACGTGTCCTCGGTCTGACGCAGCACGCACCGGCCGTCGCACGCCGGCGCGCGGGTACGGCGCCAGAAAGGCGCTGGCGTCGATATCCGGCACGAGCCGGGATACCAGCGCCCACGGCGCCGGAAGCCTGGGTCTGACCCCGTTTTGGCCGTTTTCGGGGTCTGACCCCAACATGGAAGGCGCGCGGAAGGCGCGCGGATCGCGCGACCCGGCACGTTCACGTCAGAGTCGGCACGTTTCGTGCGTCAACGGGCACGCGCGCGGCAGGCATGGTTCGAGGCAGCCCTCGGACGGCGACGTCTCAGCGCGCGATCGGCGCGACCGCCGGCGTCAGGCTTCGAGCCGCAGGGGCAGCCCGAACAGCGGGAAGACGTGCGGCGTGTCGAGGAAGAAGCTCAGCTCGACGATCCGGCCGTCCTGCGCCTCGATCAGCTGCAGCGCCCACGCCTCGTGGCCGCCGTCGGGGCTCGCGCGGTACTGCCCGAAGGCCGGCAGGCCGTTCGCCGCCGTCGCGACCAGCCGCGAGCCGCGGCAGCCGTGACCGGGGCCGGTCCACCAGCGCAGGATCTCCTCGCGGCCGCTCAGCCACAGCTCGTACGGCGGCATCGACTGCGTCGCGTCCTCGTGCAGCAGCGCCGTCAGCGAGTCCATGTCGTAGCGCTCGAACGCCTCGACGTAGCGGGCCAGCAGCTCGCGGTCGGCCACGCCGAGCGGCGTCTGCGGCTGGTCGCCGGCCGCCAGGTCCTTGGCCGCCATCGTCGCCCGGGCGCGCTGCAGCGCGCTGTTGACCGACGCGACCGTGGTGTCGAGCAGCTCCGCCACCTCGGTCGCCTCCCAGCGCAGCACCTCGCGCAGGATCAGCACGGCGCGCTGGCGCGGCGGCAGGTGCTGCAGCGCGGCGATGAACGCCAGGCGGATCGACTCGCGCGCGACGGCCAGCTCGGCCGGGTCGTGCACGGCGAGCACCCGGCCGTCGGGAACGGGCAGCACCCAGCGGGTCTCCTCGATGCGCGGGCCGAGCGGGCTGTCGGCCGTGCTCGGGCCGGCCAGGTCCATCGGCTGGGCGCGGCGCTGGCTGGCCTTCAGCAGGTCGAAGCAGACGTTCGAGGCGATGCGGTACAGCCACGTGCGCACGCTGGCGCGGCCCTCGAACCGGTCGAAGTTGCGCCACGCCCGCGTCAGCGTCTCCTGCACCGCGTCCTCGGCCTCCGAGCCGGAACCGAGCATGCGGTAGCAGTACGCCGTCAGCTCGACGCGGTGGTGCTCGAGCTCCAGCTCGATGGTGTCGGTCGTCGCGGTCGGCACTACAGCTCCACCTGTCCCTCGATGCACGTGACGGTACCGCCGCCGATCCAGATGCCCCCGTCGGCGTCGCGCGAAACGTGGATCCGCCCGGCGCGACCCAGAGCCGTGCCCTGGCGCGCCACGTAGGGCGCGGTCGCGCGGCCCGTGCCGAGCAGCCACATGGCGACCGACGCGTTCAGGCTGCCGGTGACGGGATCCTCGACGCTCGACACCGTCCTTCGGGAAGAACGCGCGCAGCTCCCACGCCTCGGCCGAGCCTGCGGGATGGGGCCCGACGAGCCCGACGTCCTGGTCGATGAACGTCGGCCGGACGGCCAGCACCTCCTCGGCGCTCCGCAGCAGCAGCGCGATCCAGCCCGGGCCGTTGTCGGCCCACGCCGCGTCGACCACGGCAGCCCGCTCGATGCCCATCGCGGCGCAGATCTCGCCGACCAGCGCCTCGTCGACGGCTCCGGACCGGACCAGCGGCGGCGCCTGGAACGCGAGGCCGTCGCTCGACCGCCGCAGCGGCACCAGGCCCGCGCCGCACTCCTGCACGATCACGCCGTCGCGCTTGGGCGTCTTCTCGGCCTCCAGCCACGCGTGGCACGTGCCGAGCGTGGGATGGCCGGCGAACGGCAGCTCGAGCGTCGGCGTGAAGATGCGCACCAGGTAGTCGGCGGCGGGGTCGGCCGGCGGCAGCACGAAGGTCGTCTCGGAGAGGTTCGTCCAGTTCGCGAACCGCTGCATCTCGTCGGTCGTCAGGCCGGCGCCGTCCAGCACGACGGCGACGGGGTTGCCCGCGTACGGCGTCGTCGTGAAGACGTCGACCTGGGTGAACGGCCTCAGCACGAGGGCAGTCTGCCATGCCCGGCCGGGTCGGCCCCGGCGCCCTTGCCCGCCGCTGCCGGCCCGCGTAGCTTTCGCGGAACGACGATCGGAGGCGAATGTCCCAGCGCACCACCCTGCCGCAGACCGAGGGCGGCGTGTTCCTGACCGACGCCGGCCTCGAGACCGTCCTCGATCTTCCACGACGGCATCGATCTGCCGGCCTTCGCGTCGTTTCCGCTGGTGGAGGACGACGCGGGCCGTGAGGCGCTGAACGGCTACTACGCGCCGTTCCTGCACCTCGCGCGCGAGCGCGGGACGGGCTTCGTCCTCAGCTCGCCGACCTGGCGGGCCAACCAGGACTGGGCCGACCAGCTGGGCTACGACGCCGCCGACCCTCGCGAAGATCAACCGCCACTCGATCGCGATGCTGGAGCGCCTGCGCGCCGATGCCGGCTCCGGGCAGCCGATCCTGATCGAGGGCATGCTCGGGCCGCGCGGCGACGGCTACGCGCCCACCTCGACGATGACGGCGTGGGACGCGGAGCGCTACCACGCGGCGCAGCTGCGGGTGTTCGCCGACACCGCCGCCGACATGGCGTCCGCGATCACGCTGACGTACGCCGAGGAGGCGATCGGGATCGTCCGGGCGGCCGAGAAGGTCGGGCTGCCGTCGGCGATCGGCTTCACGGTGGAGACCGACGGCCGGCTGCCCAGCGGCCAGACGCTGCGGGCGGCGATCGACCAGGTCGACGCCGAGACCGACGGCGCGTGCGGGTACTTCCTGATCAACTGCGCGCACCCGACGCATTTCGCCGAGATGCTCGCCGAGGGGCCGCCGATCGAGCGGATCTACGGGCTGCGGGCGAACGCGTCGACCCGCAGCCACGCCGAGCTGGACGAGGCCGAGGAGCTCGACGAGGGCGATCCGGCCGACCTCGGAGCGCGGTACGTCGCGTTGCGCGACTCGCTGCCGAACCTGACGGTGCTGGGCGGCTGCTGCGGCACCGACCTCCGGCACGTGGAGGCGATCGCCGACGCCTGGCTGGCCGCCTGAAAGCTCGTACAAACCTGCCCCGGATCGGGCGCGAATGCGCTGTTCCGTGGATCCATCGGGCATGATGTGAGGGTCGGGTGCCCCGCCGGGGCACCGAGGTCGTACGCAAGCGCGCTTCGAGCGCGTCGCTCCCGTCCAGTACGTCGGGAGAGCGGAGGCGGCCAGCCCGCACGATCAGAAAGACCATTTGAGCTCGACAAGTACGACTACACCCCTGCGTCATGCAGGGACCAACAGCGACGCCGGCACGACGTTCGAAGCCCTCGGAGTACCCACCGCACTCATCGCGGTGCTCGCCGAGCGCGGCATCACCGAGCCGTTCCCGATCCAGGTCGCAACCCTTCCCGACGCGCTCGCCGGCCGTGACATCCTCGGCCGCGGCCGCACGGGCAGCGGCAAGACGATCGCCTTCGGCCTGCCGATGGTGGCCCGTCTCGCGGCCACCGCCAAGGAGGCTCCCCGCAAGGCGAGCCGCCCCCGGGCCCTCGTGCTCGTGCCCGACGCGCGAGCTCGCCAACCAGGTGAGCGAGAGCATCGCGCCCCTGGCCACCGCCATGGGCATGCGCGTCACGACCGTCTTCGGCGGCGTCTCGCAGGGCCGCCAGGTCGCCGCGCTCCGCGGCGGCATCGACATCCTCGTCGCCTGCCCCGGCCGGCTCGAGGATCTCGCCAGCCAGCGCGAGGTGTTCCTCGACCGCGTCGAGGTGACGGTGCTCGACGAGGCCGACCACATGGCCGACATCGGGTTCCTGCCCGCCGTCAAGCGGCTGCTCGACAAGACGCCGGCCGGCACGCAGCGGCTGCTCTTCTCGGCCACGCTCGACAACGGCGTCGACATCATCGCCAAGCGCTACCTCTCGAAGCCGGTCACGCACTCGGTCGACTCGGTCGAGGCCCCGGTCGCGGTGATGGTGCACCACGTGTTCGCCGTCGGCAACAGCGACAAGCCCGCGGTCGTCCGCGAGCTCGCCTCGGGCACCGGTCGCAGCCTGCTGTTCACGCGCACCAAGCACTCGGCCAAGAAGCTCGCCCGGCAGCTCACCGCCGCCGGCGTGCCCGCGGTCGAGCTGCACGGCAACCTCTCGCAGAACGCGCGCGAGCGCAACCTCGAGGCGTTCACGTCGGGCGGCGTGCAGGTGCTCGTCGCCACCGACATCGCCGCTCGCGGCATCCACGTCGACGACATCGAACTCGTCGTCCACGTCGATCCGCCGTCCGAGCACAAGGCGTACCTGCACCGCTCCGGCCGCACCGCGCGCGCCGGTGCCGGCGGCACGGTCGTCACCCTGATGCTGCCCGAGCAGCGCGGCGACGTCCGCACGCTCGCACGGCTGGCCGGCATCTCGCCGACCACCACCACGGTGACGCCCGGCTCCGAGCACATCCTCGCCCTCACGGGCCCGCCGGCGCCGTACGTGACGCCGGCGCCCGAGGCGCCCGCCGCCTCGCGCGGCTCGTCCCGCAGCTCGTCGCGCGGATCCCGCTCCGGCGGGTCCTCGTCCGCCGCCCGCCCGGCCGCCTGGAGCGGCTCGCGCGGTCGCGGACGCCGCGCCTAGCTCCCGTTAGCCAGCAGCCGTCCGTTCCGGCGCACCCGCGCGGGGACGGACGGCCCGGCCGCGGCCGGCCGCAGCCGGGAAGATCCGGAAGGTGAGAGGCGTTCTCATAGAGGCGGCAGTCCCTTGCCGCCTTCAGGAGGAACCTCATGCGATCCGACATCCATCCCCGCTACGACCAGACCACCATCACCTGCGGCGGCTGCGGCGCGCAGCACCACGTGCGCTCGACCCGGAGCGCCGTCTCGGTCGACGTCTGCGCCGAGTGCCATCCGTTCTACACCGGCGTCGAGCGCCAGGTCGACCGCGGTGGCCGCGTCGCGCGCTTCGAGGCTCGCCGCGCCCGGGCCGCGTCCCCGGTCCTCGTACCCCGCGGGTGACAATCCGGTCGTCGTGACGACCTACATCGCACTCCTCCGCGGCATCAACGTCGGCGGCAACCGGAAGATCCACATGGCCGACCTGCGGGAGCTGTTCGCCGCGGCGGGGTGCGAGAGCGTGGCGTCGTACATCCAGAGCGGCAACCTCGTCTTCACGCACCCGTCGACGGCGAGCGACCGGCTCGCCGTCGACCTGCAGCAGCGCATCGAGGCGGGCACCGGGTTCGACGTCCCGGTGGTCCTGCGGACGGCGAAGGCATGGGAGGGCGTCGTCCGGGCGAACCCGTATCCGGACGCCGACCCGCTGGCGCTGCACGTCGTCTTCCTCGCGAAGACGCCGGCGCCCGAGGCCCTCGCGACGTTCGACGCGGCGCGGTTCGCGCCGGAGGAGTTCACCGTCGTCGGCCGCGAGGTCTACCTCCACCTGCCCGACGGTATGGGGCGCGCGAAGCTCCCACCCGCACTGCCGCTGATCCGTGGTACCGGAACGGCTCGCAACTGGCGGACCGTCCTCAAGCTGGCCGAGCTGAGCGGCGATCTGGCCGCTCGTCCCTAGCCGGCTGCACAGCCCGAAGGGCCACCCGAACGGACAGTTGTCCGGCGTGTTCGCGCGGTCGTACGGTGGTCCCGTACGAACCAGGCGGTCGGGGAGACCGCGCAGCAAGGGCCGGGGGAAACGGGCTGGGACGGAGGGACGTAACCCTCCGTCCCTGCTGCGTCCTCCACGGCAATCGCAGGTGACTGCACCGCGGCGGTGCGGTAGATTGGCAGAGAGCCGAAGCGTCCCCTCGGCTCGCCACCACTCCGGAGGCCTCGTGCTCGACCACAACGGCCAGCCCGCTCGCGGTCCCAGTCGCATCCGCCATCGCCGGCGCCCCGCCCGGGTGCTCCTGTGCCTCGACGACTCCGTCTTCGGCGAGGTGGTGCGGACGTCGCTGCAGCGGCTCGACCGGATCGAGGTGGTCGCGGCCGACGCGCGCGACATCGACGTGGTGGTGCTCGACGGCGACTCCGGCGACGCCGGCCGATCTCGTGGCGTCGGTCGAGCGCCTGGTGCGGATCGGCGACGACGTGCGGGTGATCGTGCTTGCTCGCCGACGAGGACCACCGGCTGATCGGCATGCTGCTCGACGCGGGTGCCACGAGCTGCGTGTCCAAGTCGGTCTACCCGAGCGATCTCGGCGCCGTGATCCGCCAGGCCGCTCGCGGCACGGTGTTCCGCCGGCCCGAGGCGCTGGCGTCGGACGCGACCCTCTCCTCCAACGGCGGCGGCGGCGATCTGTCGCTGACCCGCCGCGAGCTGCAGATCCTCCGCCTCGCGCGTGACGGCGTCGGCAACAAGGAGATCGCCCGCGACCTGTGGATCACGGAGCAGACCGTGAAGTTCCATCTCTCGAACGTCTATCGCAAGCTCGGCGTCTCGAATCGCACCCGCGCCAGCCGGGTGGCCGAGCAGCACGGCCTCCTCTCGATCATCGCCCTGGTCGGCGTCGTCTGACGCATACTTTCGGCGGGCGTGGCGCGACGCGCGTCCCGACGACGGAGGGACAGATGGAAGGGAGCGTTCGCGAGCGGCCGGTCGAGGCGCCGCCGAAGACGACGCGGCTGTCGCAGTACTGGCATCCGATCGCCGAGTCGAGCCAGCTCACCGACCAGCCGCGCCCGTTCACCCTGCTGGGCGAGAAGCTGGTCGCGTTCCGCACCGACGAGGGCGTGTCGGTGTTCAAGGACCTGTGCGTCCACCGCGGAGCGGCCCTGTCGCTGGGCTGGGTGCGCAACGGCTGCATCGTCTGCCCGTACCACGGCTGGGAGTACGACAGCACCGGCGCCTGCGTGCGCATCCCGGCGCTCGCCGAGGGCAGCTCGATCCCGGCCCGCGCCCGGGCCATCGCCTACCACGCCGAGGAGCGCTACGGCCTGATCTGGGTCGCGCTGGAGGACCCGGTGGCGCCGATTCCCGGGTTCCCGCAGAACGAGCACGAGGACCCGTCGTACGAGGGCGAGGTGTTCTCGGTGCTGACGTGGGACACGTCGGCGGGCCGGTCGACCGAGAACTCGATGGACGTCTCGCACTTCCCGTTCGTCCACGCGAACATCCTCGCCGACCCGGCCTTCCCGCAGCAGGAGCCGTACGTGCTGCACGAGACCGAGTGGGGGCAGCACTACCGGGTCGACGACCAGTTCTACCGCAGCGTCGACGGGACGTTCGAGACCCGGGTCGACTACGAGTACTACCACTGGTACCCGTTCACGATGCACATCCGCATCCTCGAGGACGAGGACCGCGTCACCGTCGTCACGGTCGCCGCCTCGCCCACCGAGTCGCGCAAGACGAACGTGTTCCGCATCGTGCACCGCAACTACGAGAACGAGGATCCGGAGTTCGTCGCGAACTACCTCTACGTGCTGGAGCAGGACCGCCGCGTGGTCGAGAGCATCCGGCCGGAGGAGATCCCGACCAGCCTGAAGGAGGAGCTGCACATCAAGGTGCCCGACCTCGCCTCGATCGCCTACCGGCGCTGGCTCGGAACGGTCGACTCGCAGGGCGTGCTCGACCCCTAGGCGAACGACACGACGACCGGGAGGCCGAGGAAGGCGCCGTAGCGCTCGGCCTCGCGCGCGATCGCGCGCCGCTCGCGCTGCGTGAACGTCGCGAACGGCGTGGCGGCGATCTCGACGCGGTCACGCTTGATGGTGCGCCTCCAGCTGCCGCGCACCCGGCCGCCGATGACGACGATCGGGTTGAAGATGCCGTTGCCGCCCGGGTTGACGCCGGTCGCGTGCGCCGGATCGAGCATCGCGCCGCGCTCGCGATAGCCGAGCAGGTACTCGTCGAAGCTCGGCAGCAGGTCGACCCGGGTCCTCTCGACCTCGGGCACGGCGCCCGGGCCGCTCCAGTGGGCGACGCCGTCCACCGTCGTCTCCTCCAGCTCGGAGGCGACCATGGCGATGCCCTCGCGCACCTCCCGCGCGGTCAGCCCTGACCACCACATCAGGTCCTGCTCGGTGGCCGGGCCGTGGCCCGTGAAGTAGCGCAGCGCGAGCTGCGCGAGCGACTCGTCGCGCGGCAGGCTGCGCGCCGCCGGCGCCCACTCCTCCAGCAGCGCGAACGTCGGCTGCTTGCCCTCGCGCGCGGCGATGCACAGCACCGACTGCTGCGCCAGGTAGCCGAAGATGTGGTTCCGGCGCTCGTCGGCGGGGATGCCGATCGCCTCGAGCACCTTGTAGGCGGCCGGCCGGGTGAGCTGCCGGTCGCCCTGCAGCGCCTCGGTCAGCGCCGCCCGGCCGCGGTCGAAGACGGCCTCGTCGAGGCCGAGCTGCCGGTGGCGGGCAGCCATGCCGCGGATCACCTTCGGCGCCATCAGCTCGGTCATCCAGCGCGCGTCGGCGGCGGCGACCAGGTGCAGGGTGCCGCGCATCGGCCAGGTCCGCACCAGCTCGCGCCGGGCGATGGAGGCCTCGATGTCGCGCTCCGTGGCGTCGGGCGTGCGCACCGCGACGGCCCAGAGGGAGGCGAGGTAGTCCTGTCCCTGCACGCGCCAGCAGCGTCCGGACGACGGTCGCCGGTGAGCTGGTCGCGCCGCCGGCGATCAACTGGTGGTGCAGGCGCCCGGAGACGATCTCGGCGCCGGTCATGGCGGCCAGTATCGCAGGCGGCTGCGGCATACTGGCCGCCATGCCGCGAGCCGTCATCCTCTCCGCCGTCCGCACCCCCGTCGGCCGCTACGGCGGCGGCTTCGCCGGCGTGCGCCCCGACGATCTGGCCGCCGCGGCCATCGCCGCCGCGGTCGAGCGCAGCGGCGTGCCGGCGGGCGACATCGAGGACGTGTGGTTCGGCTGCGCCAACCAGGCGGGCGAGGACAACCGCAACGTCGCGCGGTTCGCGGCGCTGCTCGCCGGCCTGCCCGACAGCGTCGGCGGCGTGACGGTGAACCGGCTCTGCGCCTCGGGACTGAGCGCCGTGGTGGGCGCCTGCCACGCGGTCGTCGCGGGCGACGGCGACCTGTTCGTGGCCGGCGGCGTCGAGTCGATGACGCGCGCACCGCTGGTCACCGCCAAGCCCACGAAGCCGTTCGAGCGGGGCGATCGCACGATGCACGACACCACGCTCGGCTGGCGGTTCGTGAACCCGGCGTACGCCGCGCGGTTCTCGACCGAGGCGATGGGCGAGACGGGCGAGAACGTGGCCGAGCGGTGGGGCGTCTCGCGGGAGGACCAGGACGCGTTCGCGCTCCGCTCGCAGCAGCAGTGGGCGGCGGCCGACGCGGCCGGCCGGTTCGCCGACGAGCTGGTGCCGGTCGCCGGCGTCGAGCGCGACGAGCACCCGCGGCCCGACACGACGGCCGAGAAGCTGGCCTCGCTGAAGCCCGCGTTCCGCGCCGGCGGCACCGTCACGGCCGGCAACGCGAGCGGCATCAACGACGGCGCCGCGGCGCTGGTGATCGCCAGCGAGGAGCGGGCGCGCGAGCTGGGCATCGAGCCGCTCGGCGTGTTCCGCGGCTCGGCCGCGGCCGGCGTCGATCCGGGCGTGATGGGCGTCGGGCCCATCCCCGCCGTCACGAAGCTGCTCGCGCGCACGGGCGTCGCGATCGGCGACATCGACCTGGTCGAGCTGAACGAGGCGTTCGCATCGCAGTCGCTCGCCGTGGTGCGCGAGCTGGGCATCGATCCGGACCGCGTGAACGTCAACGGCGGTGCGATCGCGCTCGGCCACCCGCTCGGCATGAGCGGCGCCCGGCTGGTGGTCTCGCTGCTGCACGAGCTGCGCCGGCGCGAGGCGCGGCTCGGTCTCGCGACGCTCTGCATCGGCGTCGGCCAGGGCCAGGCCGCGCTGTTCGAGCGCGGTTAGGCGGGCGCGCTGCGGCGCGCGGCGCGGTCGCGCGCGAAGGCCACGAACCAGTCGTAGGCCTCCGGGTTCGCGAGCGAGTCGCGGCTGGCCGCCGTGGCCGGGTCGTCGCCCATCAGGATCTTCTTGATCGGCACCTCGAGCACCTTGCCGGACAGCGTCCGCGGCACGGCGGCGACGGCGATGATCTCGTCCGGTACGTGGCGCGGCGAGCAGGCGGTGCGGATCTGGCGGCGGATCTCCGCGGTCGTCTCCGGCGTCAGCTCGGCGCCGTCGGCCAGCACGACGAACAGCGGCAGCCACGAGTTGCCGGTGCCGTCTCGGTCGGGGATGTCGACGGCGAGCGCGTCGACGACGGCGTCGACCGCGAGCGCCGCGCGGTACAGCTCGGCCGTGCCCATGCGCACGCCGCCGCGGTTGATGGTCGAGTCGCTGCGGCCGTAGATGACGCACGAGCCGCCGGGCGTGATGCGGATCCAGTCGCCGTGCCGCCAGACGCCGGGGAACTGCGAGAAGTAGGTCTCGTGGTAGCGGACGTCGCCCGGGTCGTTCCAGAAGCCGACCGGAAACGAGGGCAGCGGCGCGGTCAGCACCAGCTCGCCGACGGTGTCGACGACGCTGCGGCCCTGCTCGTCGAACGCCTCGACGGCGGCGCCGAGGTGGCGCACCTGGATCTCGCCGCGGCGCACCGGCTCGGTCGGGATGCCGCCGACGAAGGCCGAGCAGACGTCGGTGCCGCCCGACGTCGAGAACAGCCACGTCCGGTCGCCGAGCTGCTCGTAGATCCAGCCGAAGCCCTCGGGCGAGAGCGGCGATCCGGTCGATCCGACGGCGCGGAGGTTCGCGAGCCGGCGGCCGTCGCGGGGCTCGACGCCGGCCTTCATGCAGGCGTGGATGTAGGCAGCGCCGACGCCCATGGTCGTGATGCCGCTGGCCTCGGCCAGATCCCACAGCACGCCCATGTCGGGCGAGCCGGGGTTGCCGTCGTAGAGCACGATCGATGCGGGGGTGAGCAGGCCGGAGACGAGCGCGTTCCACATCATCCAGCCGGTGGTCGTGAACCAGAAGAGGCGGTCGCCGGCCTTCGCGTCGATCTGGATCCCGAGCCACTCGAGATGCTCGAGCAGGATGCCGCCGTGGCCGTGCACGATCGCCTTCGGCAGGCCCGTGGTGCCGCTCGAGTAGAGCACGTAGAGCGGGTGGTCGAACGGGCACGCGCGCGAACTCCAGCGGCTCGTCGGTGGGTGGGAAGTGGGCGTCCCAGTCGCCCTCGAGGCCGAGGTAGCTCAGGGTGACGGTCGCGCGCAGCGATCGGCATCTCGGCTCGCGATCTCGGCGACCTCGGCGCGGCGGTCGTGGTCCTTGCCGCCGTACCGGTAGCCGTCGACCGCGAGGAAGACGACGGGCTCGATCTGCGCGAATCGGTCGACGACGCTCTGGACGCCGAAGTCGGGCGAGCACGACGACCAGATCGCACCGATCGAGGCGGTGGCGAAGAATGCGGCGAGTGCCTCGGCGATGTTCGGCAGGTACGCGACGACCGCGTCGCCGGGCCCGACGCCGAGCCGCAGCAGGCCGGCGCGGATGCGGGCGGTCTGCGCGCGCAGCTCGCCCCACGACCACTCCCCGAGCGGGCGCAGCTCGGACGCGTGGCGCACGGCGATCTCGTCGTCGTCGCGGTCGCGGAAGACGTGCTCGACGTAGGACAGCCGCACGTCGGGGTACCACCGGGCGCCGGGCAGCTCGTGCGTCGTGAGGACGGTGGAGGGGTCGCCGTCCGCCTGGACGTCGAAGAACTCCCAGAGCGCGCGCCAGAACTCCTCCAGCTCGGCGACCGACCACGCCCAGAGCTCCTCGTACGTCGCGAACGTGAGCCCGCGCGACGTCTCGAGGTGCCGGCGGAAGCGCGTGATGACGGCGCTCGAGACCCGCTCGGCGTCCGGCGTCCAGAGGACGGGCGCGGCGCCGTCAGCTTCGCGTCGCTCGACCACGCCGGAACTCTAGGTTATCGTCGGCCGATGCTGGAGCTGCGACCGAACTGCGAGTGCTGCGACCGCGATCTTGCGAACGGCGATCCCGCCGCCCGCATCTGCACGTACGAGTGCACGTTCTGCGTCGACTGCGTCGAGCAGCGCCTGGGCGGCCGCTGCCCGAACTGCGGCGGCGAGCTCGTGCTGCGTCCGACGCGGCCCGCCGCGATGCTCGAGCGCCATCCCGCGTCGACGACCAGAGTCGTCGGCAACCACGCCACCTGCGCCTGAGGCCGAACGCGCGCGAATGCGCGCAGAAGTGCAATGTCGTCACCGTTCGGTGCCTGGCACCGCCGAGTGAACGGTCGGCGCGGCCGGGCGCCGATCCGTGCACGGGATACGCGCGGTTCGCGCCAGAACCGTGACGCGGTGGCCGATCCGTGCCAGGCACCCCAGCGGACATGGTCGGGGCCGGGACCGGACGGCGACCGCGCCAATACCCGCGCGGAACACGCGCGCTTCGCGACGGAAGCGTGAAAACCACGCGCGTAAGTGCGCCCGGACTCCCGTTTCGGTGCCAGGCACCGAAACGGGCACGGTTGGCGCCGCTCCGTTGCCCGGCACGTCCTGAACCGATACAGTATTATTTCTGTCATTAGTAATAGTTATGTATCGGCGAGAGGTGGACGGGTGGCGATCGATATCCGGCGGGAGCAGGAGACCAGCGGCGCGACCGAGGTCGTGGCCGGGCTGTGCGGGGTCTGCTCGGCCGGATGCGGCGTGCACGTGGTGCTCGAGGCAGGGCGGATCCAGCGGCTGAAGCCGCGCAAGGACCACCCGCGCGGCATCGTCTGCACCCGCGGCACGCGGGCACCGGAGGTGGTGCACTCGCCCGACCGGCTGCTCTACCCGCAGCTGCGCGTCGGCGAGCGGGGCAGCGGGCGCTTCGAGCGCGTCTCGTGGGACGACGCGTACGGCTTCATCGTCGACCGGCTGCAGTCGATCGCGACCGAGCACGGCCCCGAGGCGCTCGCCGTCTACACCGGCCGCGGCAACTTCGAGTTCGGCCTGAACGAGATGTTCGCGCCCGCCGGCCCGGCCGAGTCGTCGGCCAACGCCGTGCTCTACCCGTTCGGCTCGCCCAACGCGACCGGCGTCGGCTCGCTGTGCTTCGTCTCGTACGGCATGATCGCGCCGCGCTCGGTGTTCGGCGAGGTGGCGCGCGACCTGGCCGACGACCTCGCGGGCGCCGACCTCGCACTCGTCTGGGGCGCGAACCCGGCCACCGCATCGCCGCCCGAGAACCTCGTCCGCCTCAAGCAACTGCAGGCCCGCGGTGGCCGCGTCGTCGTGATCGACCACCGCCGCTCCGAGACGGTGCGCGCGCTGCGGGCGGAGTGGGTCGGCATCCGCCCCGGCACCGACGGAGCCCTCGCGCTCGGCATGATCAACGTGCTCATCTCCGAGGGCCTCTACGACCACGAGTTCGTCGCGAGGTGGACGCACGGCTTCGACGATCTGCGCTCCTACGCCGCCGCCTTCACGCCCGAGCGCGTCGAGGCGATCACCGGCGTGCCGGCCGCGACCGTCGCGGAGCTGGCGCGGGCGATCGGCGCCGCGAAGGCCTGCGCCGTCCTCATGTACACCGGCCTCGAGTACTCGAACAGCGGCGTCCAGGCCATCCGCGCCGCCCTCGTGCTGCAGGCCATCGCCGGCCACCTCGACGTGCCCGGCGGCAAGGTCATCCGCATGCCGGAGCGCCCGGCGCTGCACCGCAACACGACGCCGGCACCCGTCGGCGACCGCCTGCCGATCGGCGCCGCCGAGTTCCCGATCTACCACGAGGTGCGGCAGGAGGCACACGCCGGGTTGCTGCCGAAGGCGATCCTCGAGGGCGACCCGTACCCGGTGCGCGGCATGATCGTCAGCGGCGCCTCGATCCTCACCGCCTGGCCCGATCCGGCGCTGTGGCGACGGGCGCTTCAGGCCCTCGACCTGCTGGTCGTGATCGACCGCTTCCCCACCGGCGACGCGGCCTTCGCCGACCTCGTGCTGCCGGCGACGACCATGTTCGAGATCGAGTCGTACCAGGAGTTCGACGACCGCGTGGAGCTGCGCCAGAAGATCCTGCCGGCCCCCGGCGAGGCCCGCAACGACTACCTGATCTTCGCCGAGCTGGCCGACCGCCTGGGCTACGGCGACCGCTGGCCGCAGACCGAGCGGGGCATGGTCGAGCTCGCCCTCCAGGGCACCGGCATCACCTACGACGAGCTCGCCGCGAGCCCGAACGGCGTCGAGCTGCCGCAGCCCGAGCAGCGCTACAGGAAGTACGAGACCGGCGAGCTGCGCGCCGACGGCGAGCCGGGCTTCAACACGCCGACCGGCAAGCTCGAGATCACGTCCGAGTGGTTCCGCAGCCACGGCTACGAGCCGCTGCCGGTGTACACCGAGCCGACCGAGGGGCCGATCGCCGCGCCGGAGCTCGCCAGGCGCTTCCCGCTGGTGCTCAACTCGGGCGCGCGCACGAAGAGCGACTTCCGCTCGCAGCACCGCAACATCCAGTCGCTCGTCGACCTGCAGCCGTGGCCGCTCGTGCACCTGCACGCCGACGACGCCGACGGCGCGCGGCATCGCCGACGGCGACGAGGTCGACGTGGTCACGCCGCGCGGCAGCGTGCGGTTCCGCGCCCGCGTCACGGCCGACATCGTGCGCGGCGCGGTCGAGGCGAACATGGGCGGCGGCGGCCCGCTGGGCCCCGAGGCGTGGCGGCGCGCGAACGTCAACGACCTGACCGACCCCGCCAACTACGACCCCATCTCGGGCTTCCCGGTCTACAAGGCGCTGCTCTGCGAGGTCGTGCCGGCGGGTGTAGTCTCCGGGCATGCTCGCGGGCCTCGACCCCTACCAGCGGCTGTACGCCCACCGGACGGGCTCGTTCCGGTCGTCCGCGATGCGCGACCTGATGGCGATCACCTCGCGGCCCGAGGTGATCTCGCTCGCCGGCGGCCTGCCCGACACCAAGGCCTTCCCGCCCGACCTGCTGGCGGAGCTCGTGCAGGACGTGACCACCAACGACGGCCCGCGCGCGCTGCAGTACGGGCCGACCGAGGGACTCGACGAGCTGCGCCACGCCATCGTCGACCTGATGGCGGAGGACGGCACGCTGGTCGGCGCCGGCGAGCTGATCGTCACCACCGGCGGGCAGCAGGCGCTCGACCTGATCTGCCGCGTGCTGGTCGATCCGGGCGACGCGGTCCTGGCCGAGGGGCCGACCTACCCGGGCGCCGTGCCGGTGTTCGCCGCCGCCGGCGCCGACGTGCACCACGTCGCCGTCGACGCCGAGGGCATCCGCGTCGACCTGCTCGCCGATGCGGTCGACCGGCTCGCCGCCGAGGGGCGCGCGGCCAAGTTCCTGTACGTCATCCCGACCTTCCAGAACCCGGCCGGCGTGACGATGTCGGCGGAGCGCCGCCGCGCCGTCGTGCGGTTCGCGCAGGAGCGCGACCTGCTGATCATCGAGGACGAGCCCTACGCGCGGCTGCGCTTCGAGGGCGACGCCGCTGCCCAGCCTGCGCTCGCTCGACGCGACCGCCCGCGTGCTCTACGTCGGCACGGTGTCGAAGGTGTTCGCGCCCGGCGTGCGCGTCGGCTGGGTGCACGCGCCGCACCAGATCCTGCACCGCATCAACCTCGCCAAGCAGGGCTCCGACCTGTGCACGTCCACCTTCGCGCAGCTGCTCGCGCTGCGGTTCCTGCAGCACCGGCGCCGCGACGAGGTGCTCGACCGGATGCGCCACCTGTACCGCTCGCGGCGCGACGCGATGGTGGCGGCCATCGAGACGTCGCTGCCCGACGCCGCGTTCACCGTCCCCGCCGGCGGCCTGTTCCTGTGGGCGACGCTCGCCGACGGCCTGGACACGACCGACCTGCTCGCAGCCGCGCTGGAGCGCGACGTCGCGTTCGTGCCCGGCGTCGCGGCGTACGCCGACGGCCGCCAGGGCGCGTCGTCGATGCGGCTCAACTTCTCGGCCTGCGACGAGGAGCGGATCGCCGAGGGCATCACCCGCATCGGCGCCGTGGTGCGCGAGCGCGCCTCGCTGGCCCGCGCCCTCGACCGGCGACGGCCGCACCTGATGCGCGTCGCCGTGCTGGCCGGCGGTCGCTCGCTGGAGCGCGCCGTCTCGCAGCGCAGCGGCGCTCGCGTCGAGCTGGCGCTGCGGCGGCTCGGCCACGACCCGCTGATGCTCGACGCCGACGCACGACTCGGGCGACGCCTGGCCGACGAGCGGCTCGACGCGGCGATCGTCGCCATCCACGGCCGCGACGGCGAGGACGGCACCGTCCAGGAGCTGCTGGAGCTGGCCGGCGTGCCGTATGCCGGCGCCGGGCCGGCAGCGTGCGTGATCGCCAGCGACAAGATCGCCACCAAGCGCCGGCTCGTCGCCGCCGGCCTGCCGACGGCGCCCTTCGCGCCCGTGTCGGCCGGCGCCGTGCGCGACCTCGGCGCCGACGCGCTGCTCGGCAGCATCGGCGAGCGGGTCGGCCTGCCGCTGGTGGTCAAGCCGGCGCGCGGCGGCTCGTCGCTGGGCGTGCGCCGCGTCGACGCGGAGTCGGAGCTGCCGGCCGCGCTGCTCTCGGCCCTCGCCTACGACGACCACGTGCTGTGCGAGCGGTTCGTCGCCGGCCGGGAGATCGCCGTGACGGTGCTCGGCGACGTCGCGCTGCCGGCGGTCGAGGCCATCCCGCAGGGCGCCGAGGGCTACGACTTCGACGCTCGCTACACCCCGGGCGCGACCGAGTTCGTGGTGCCGGCCGAGATCGGCCCGGAGTCGTCCGCGGCCGCGCTCGCCGCCTGTCGTCTGATCGGCTGCGCCGGCTTCGCGCGCGTCGACCTGCTGCTACCGGCCGGAGGGCGCGCCGCAGATCCTCGAGCTCAACACCGTGCCCGGCCTGACCGAGACCAGCCTCACGCCGCTTGCCGCGCAGGCCGCGGGGATGACGTTCGAGGACCTCGTCGCGGCCCTGCTGCAGTCGGCTCAGATCGCCCCGAGGTAGCGGTCGATGTCCCAGGCCGAGACCTGGGTCGTGAACGCCTGCCACTCCTTCTCCGACAGCAGCAGCAGGTCGTCGACGGCCGTCTGGCCGAGCAGCTCGGTGATGCGCGTGTCGGCGCGGGCGGCCACGATCGCGTCGCCGAGCGTTCGTCGGCAGCTTGCTCGCCGACGCCGTAGAGGTAGCCCTCGCCGCGCTTGCCCGGGTCGGCGCCCTCCTCGATGCCGACGGCCATCGCCGTCAGCATGCCCGCGGCCGCCCAGTACGGGTTCGCGTCCGAGGCCGGCGTGCGCAGCTCGATACGGGTCGCGTTCGGCGACTCGACCAGTGACCGGATCGAGACGGTGCGGTTGTCGCCGCCCCACGAGACGTTCACCGGCGCGAACGAGTCGAGCTCGAACCGCTTGTACGAGTTGACGCTCGGCGAGCCGTACAGCGCGATGCCCGGGAGGTGGCTGATGAGCCCGCCCAGCGACGCGAGCATGAGCGGGTTCTCGGCGCCGTCCTCGGGCGCGAAGGCCGGCTTGCCGTCCTTCCACAGCGAGGCGTGCAGGTGCATCGAGCTGCCCGACAGCTTGTTGAACGGCTTCGCCATGAACGTCGCCTTGGCGCCGGCGCGGCGCGCCACCTCGCGGATCGCGTACTTGAGGCGCACGCCCTGATCGGCCGCGGCGAGGGCCTCGTCGTGCGCGAGGTTGACCTCCCACTGGCCCGGCCCGTACTCGACGTTGCCGCCCTCGAGCCGCACGAAGTCGCCCAGCTCGCGCAGGATCGCCGAGGCGAGCGGGTCGAGGTCGTTGGCCTTCTGCAGCGAGTAGCAGTGGACGCCGGTCGACAGCGGCTGGTCGTCGTCGCCGAGCAGGTACATCTCGATCTCGACGCCCATCCGGACGGAGTAGCCGAGCGCGGCGAGGCGATCGATCGCACCGCGCAGCACGGTGCGCGGGGCCTGTGCGAGCAGGTGGCCGTGGTGGTCGACCACGTCGCAGATCACGTGCCCGGCGCCCTCGCGCCACGGCAGCCAGCGGAACGCCTCGGGGTCGGGCCGCAGGTACGCGTCGGGGTAGCCGCTGTCGGGGCCGGTGATGCTCGTGCCGTCGTGCACGTCGCCGTGGTAGTCCCAGGCCAGGGCCGCGCTGCAGAACGCGATCTGCGCGCCGCCCGCCATGCGCGAGCCGGGGATGCGCTTGCCGCACATGTGGCCCTGGTGGTCGGTGAAGGCCACCTCGACGTCCTTCAGCTCGCCGCTGGCGAGCGCCCGTGCGAAGGGCGAGTCCGTTGCCTGAGCCGTGTCGATGACGGTCATCGTTCCTCCTGCGCCTGCGGCCGCCATCGGGGCCGATCCAGGGGCCAGTTTATCGATCGCGCGACTTATGCGTGGCATAAGGAATCCTGCACCCAGTAGGCTTTCGCCCGTGAAGCTGGGTCGCGCGGATGTGTGCGTCGTCGGCGCGGGCGCGGCGGGCTGCGTGCTCGCCGCCCGCCTGTCGGAGCGCGGCGACCGGTCGGTCTGCCTCGTCGAGGCCGGACCCGACTACGGCCACCACGACGCCGGGCGCTGGCCGGCCGACCTGCTCGATGCGTCCGACTGCGCCCGATCGCACGACTGGGGCTACGGCGCCGACGTGTCGTGCCGCGTCGTCGGCGGCTCCTCCGCGCACAACGGCTGCCTCGTCGTGTGGGGCACGCCGGCCGACTACGACGAGTGGGCAGCGGCGACCGGCGACGAGGCGTGGGGCTGGACGGGCATGGCGCCGTTGCTGGCCCGGGCCGAGGCGGCGATCGCCACGCGCCGGTTCGCCGCCGACGAGGTCGGCGCCTTCACGCGCGCCGCACTCGCGGGCTGGGCAGGCCCTCGGCGAGCCGGTGCTCGACGACTTCAACCACGAGACCGCGACGCGCGGCGCCGGCCTGGTGCCGGTCAACCGCCGCGGCCGCACGCGCTGGAGCGCGGCGCTGGCGTACCTCGATCCGCGCCCGAGCGCGGCCCAACCTGACCATCGTCGCCGACGCGCTGGCCGACCGCGTCGTCGTCGACAGGGGCCGCGCGCGAGGCGTCATCGTCCAGACGCCGTCGGGCCCCGGCCTGATCGAGGCCGACACGATCGTGCTCGCAGCGGGCGCCTACGGCTCGCCGGCGATCCTGCTGCGCAGCGGCATCGGCCCGGCCGACGAGCTGCGCGCGCTCGGCATCGACGTCGTCGCCGACCTCGCCGGCGTCGGCCGCAACCTCGTCGACCACCCGGCCGTCCACGTGCGGCTGACGGCGTCGGACGAGCTCGCCGCGCAGCTGGCCGCCGACGACGAGCGCGGCATCCTCACCCACGTGCAGTCGAAGCTGAAGGCCGCCAGCTCGCGCTGCGCCGACGGCACCTTCGACCTGCACGTGCTGCCGAACGTGGGGTGGGAGCGGGACGCGGCCGACCGGCCCACCGGCCGCCACCAGATCTCGCTGATCCCGGTCGTGCTGAAGCCCTCGAGCCACGGCGTCGTGCGGTTGCGCACCGCCGACGCCGCCACCGTCCCGGTGATCGACCAGCGCCTCTTCACCGACCCCGACGGCAACGACGCCGCGGTGCTCGCCGACGGCGTCGAGCTGGCCCGCGCGGTGGCCGGCAGCGGGCCGCTGGGCTCGCTGCTGCGCGGCCCGGCGGTGCCCGACGCGCTGCCGGGCGAGGCGTTCACGCTGTACCACCCGGCCGGCACCTGCCGCATGGGAGCGAGCGGCGCGGCAGACACCGTGGTCGACGCCGACGGTCGCGTGCAGGGCGTCGACGGGCTGCGCGTCGCCGACGCGTCGATCCTGCCGACGATCCCGCGCGCCAACACGCATCTGACCGTGCTGGCGGTCGCCGAGGCGATGGCCGAGCGCCTCGACCGCTGACCCTACGGAGCGGGCCGGGCGAACGGCGGCGGGCCGATCACCTTCATGCCGCCGACGCCCTCGGCCGCGACGCGCACCCGGTCGAAGTCGACGGGGCCGGTCGGGTCGCTGTCGGCGTCGGCCGGCTCGCTGGCGCGCGCGGTAGAACGCCTCGGCGCTCCCCGGCGTCTGGAGCGTCAGCACGCGTGCGGTCGGTGAGGTGACCACGAACGCGTGGGGCACGCCACGCGGCGCCATCGCGAAGCCCGTGCGGGCCGAGGCGATGCTCAGTGCCGTCGATGTGCACGAGGATCTCGCCCTCCAGGACGTAGAGCGCCTCGTCCTCGTCCGCGTGGATGTGGAGCGGTGTGGTCTTGCCCTGCGTCATCGAGTCGTCGAACAGCAGGAATGCTCCGTCCGGTCTCCTCGGCGGTCGCCTTCATGGTGAGGATCCCGCCGCCCCAGAACCTGCGCCGCTCGCCCTCTCCGTCGGCCCGGACGATCGGAACTGCACTGCTCATGGCGCCTGCTCCTCCGTCTGTGGCTGCGTACCGTAACGCAGCGCCTTGATGGTACAGTATGTACCATTATGGGATTGTCTGTACCATATGAACAGATCGGGCCGGGTCAACCAGAAGGCCCGGACGCGGCGGCGCTGATCGCCGCCGCCCGCGATCTGCTGGCGCAGCGGCGTCGCTGCCGACGATGGAGGGCGCGGCCGCACGCCGCGGCGATCTCGCGGACGACGGCCTACCGTCGCTGACGCATCCGGTTTGCGAGATCGGAGGTTGTTCCGTATCTTGTGAACCAAGCGGTTCGCCTCACGGGCGTGCCGCATCGAGAGAGGCGGAGGGAACTGGCCCTGTGAAGCCTCGGCAACCTAGCCCCGAACACCGGCTTGGGGGGAAGGTGCCAAATCCAGCGGGCGACCTCGGTCGTCCGGTAGATGTGGCAGCCGGATAGCTGAGGAGAACGTCATGTACGCGACCGGACTGGTCTGCGCCAACTGCGGTGATTCGTACCCGCTCGAGGCACGCTTCGCGTGCGACCGGTGCTTCGGCCCCGTCGAGCCCGGCTACGACAACGCCGCCATCCGCCGTGACATCACGCGCGAGAAGATCGAGGCGGGCCCGCGCACCCTGTGGCGCTACGCCGACCTGCTGCCCGTGCGCCCCGTCGAGGGCGCCCTGCCCGTCGGCTGCACCCCGCTGATCCCGGTGCCCCGCCTCGCGGCGGCGCTCGGGCTGCGCGAGCTGTACATCAAGGTCGAGGGCGCCAACCCGACCCACTCGTTCAAGGACCGCGTCGTCTCGGTGGCCTCGGCGAAGGCCGTCGAGCTCGGCCTCACCGCGCTGGCCTGCCCGTCGACCGGCAACCTCGCCGGTGCCGTCGCCGCCCAGGCCGCGGCGCTCGGGCTCGACGCGTACATCTTCGTGCCCGCCGACCTGGAGCGGGAGAAGATCATCGCCGCCTCCGTGCCGGGCGCCACGGTGTTCGCGGTCGAGGGCAACTACGACGACGTCAACCGGCTCTGCGCCGAGCTCGCCTACGAGCGGCCGTGGGCCTTCGTCAACGTCAACGTGCGCGCCTACTACGCGCAGGGCTCGAAGACGCTGGCGTTCGAGACGGCCGAGCAGCTCGGCTGGCGTCTGCCCGACCAGATCGTGGCGCCGATCGCCTCCGGCTCGCTGTTCCACAAGGTGCACAAGGGCTACGCGCAGCTGATCGACGTCGGCCTCGTCGAGGGCGAGCTGCCGCGCCAGTACGGCGCCCAGGCGGCGGGCTGCGCACCCGTCGCCGAGGCCTGGGATCGCGGCGAGCACGAGGTGCGTCCGGTGCGGCCCGACACGATCGCCAAGTCGCTCGCCATCGGCGCGCCGGCCGACGGCGCCAACGACATCGCCGTCGCCCACCTGACGGGCGGCGCCATCGCGGCAGTGCCCGACGACGAGATCGTCGCCGCCATCGGCCTGCTCGCCCGCACGACCGGCATCTTCACGGAGACGGCCGGCGGCGTCACGGTCGCAACCCTCGCGCGGCTCGCCCGCGAGGGCCGGCTCGACCCGGATGCCAGCACCGTCGCCTACATCACGGGCGACGGCCTGAAGACGCCCGATGCGGCGCTGTCCCACGTCAACCCGATCTCGATCGAGGCCGACATCGACGCGGTCGATGCGGTGCTCGACCCCGTAGGAGTGCGATGACCACCGGCATCCTCGTCCGCTTCCCGCGCCCGTTCGGGCCGGACGGCGCGTCCGCCCGCGACGCCCACCTCGGCGCCGCCGAGGGGTATCCCGGCATGCCGGGACTCGTGTTCACGGCGTTCCTCTCCGACGTCGACGACGGCTCGCTGTCGGTGTTCGCGGTGTGGGACTCGGCGGAGTCGGCCGACGACTTCTACGCGTCGGACGAGTGGGCCGAGCACGTCGCCGCGATCGGCTCGGTGCCCACGTTCCGGCGGTTCGACGTCGGCGCGCTGGTGCTGCTCGACGGCCTGCTCACGGCCGACGACGCCGTCGCCCTGGCTCGCTAGCTGAACGACTGGACCGGCCGGCCCCCAGCGGGCCGGCCGGTACGCTCGCCTCGTGCCCCGCCACTTCCGCGAGCAGACCGGCGAGGAACAGCGGGCGACGTGGCTCGAGCTGTTCTTCGACCTCGTCTACGTCTTCGCGGTCACGCAGCTCTCGCACGCGCTGCTGGTCGACCCCACCGCAGGCGGCCTGCTGCGCACCGCCTTCCTGCTGCTCGTCGTGTGGTGGGCGTGGATCAACACGACGTGGATGGCGAACTGGTTCGACCCCGACGCGGTGCCGGTGCGCCTGGTGCTGATCGGCGGGATGCTCGCGAGCCTGCTGATGGCGGTCGCCGTCCCGCACGCGTTCACGAGCGACGGGATGCTGTTCGCGGCCGCCTACGTGGCGCTCCAGGTCGGCCGGAACCTGTTCAACGTCGCGGTCACGGAACGCGGGTCGGAGTACGGCCCGTCGTTCCGGCGCCTGCTGGCGTGGAGCGTCGCGAGCGCGCCGCTGTGGATCGCCGGCGGGCTGCTCGAGGGCGACGCGAGAGTCGTCCTCTGGATCGTCGCGCTGACGATGGACTACGCCGCGCCGTCGCTGCGGTACTGGACGCCGGGCCTGGGGTCGAGCAAGTTCGAGGAGTGGGCGATCGAGGGTGCCCACTTCGCCGAGCGGTTCCAGCTGTTCATCATCATCGCGCTCGGCGAGTCGATCGTGGTCACCGGCGCGACGGCCTCCGATGCGGGCGCCGACTTCGTCACCGTCGCCGCGCTGACCGTCTGCTTCGTCGGGTCGGCCGCGCTGTGGTGGCTCTACTTCGACCGCATCGCCGGCTACGCGCAGGAGCGGCTCGCGAACGCCGGCGAGGAGGTGGGGCAGCTCGGCCGCGACGCGTACACGTACCTGCACGTGCCGATCGTGGCCGGCATCGTGCTGACCGCGGTCGGCGACGAGCTGGTGATCGCCCATCCCGGGCACCACGCGTCGGCGTTCGAGGCGTTCACGATCGCCGGCGGCCCGGCCGTGTACCTGCTCGGGCACCTGCTGTTCCGGTACCGCATGGTCAAGCACACCAGCAGGCCGTGGATCGTCGCGCTGGTCGTGCTGGCCGCGATCGCCGTGGCCGGCGCGGCGTTGAGCGTGCCGATCATGGCGCTCGCGATCGCGGCGACGCTGGTCCTCGTCGCCCTGCTGACGTACGACGCGCGCCGCCGGCGCGCCGCGGAGCAGACCGCGGCGTCGTAGGATGCCGCCCGTGACCTCGCCGCCCCGACTCGTGCTCGTGCTGAGCGAGAACTGGACGCTCGTCTCGCCGCGCGACCTCCGCGCCCTCGTCCGCATGGCCGTCGAGGCGGAGGAGGCCGGCATCGACACGGTGATGCTCTCCGAGCACGTCGTGATGGGCCCGTCGTCGGGCGCCGACGGCATCATGGGCAACCCGCGCGACTACGCGGCTCCGGGCAACCAGGATCCGGCGACCCCGTGGCCCGACTCGATCGTGCTGGCGAGCGCGATCGCCGCGGCGACCTCGAAGATCCGCATCGCGCTGGCCGCCGTGATCGCGCCGCTGCGCCATCCGCTGCTGCTCGCCAAGCAGCTGGCGACGCTCGACCTGCTGGCCGAGGGTCGCCTCGTCGTGCAGCCGACGGTGTCGTGGCACGAGGACGAGTACGAGGCGCTCGGCGTGCCCTTCCACGAGCGCGGCGCGATCCTCGACGAGCAGCTGGTGGCGATGGAGCGCGCCTGGACGACGACTCCCGCGTCGTTCGAGGGGAAGCACTTCGCGTTCCACGACGTGTACCTCGAGCCGAAGCCGTTCCGGCCCGAGGGGCCGCGGATGTGGTTCGGCGGCATGTCGCTGCACGGCGCGCTGCTGCGCCGCATCGTCCGGTACGGCCACGGCTTCCACCCGTTCGGCTCGCCGACGCCGGAGGAGCTGGAGCGCCTCCGCGTCGCCATGGCGGAGGCCGGCCGGGACAGCGCCGACCTGGAGATGATCGGCGGCATCCGCGGCCGGTTCGCCGACTCCACGTCGACGGCCGACGTGGAGGGGGCGTTCGCCTCGGTGCCCGGGCAGCTGGCCGCGGGCTACACGTCGATCTGCTTCAAGCCGTCGATGTACACCGACGACCCGGCCGAGGTCGGCGCGCTCTGCCGCCGGCTGGTGGCGATGGCCGAGGCCGCCGCCCGCTGATCAGCCGCGGATCGCGCCCTCCAGCGCCAGCGCCGCCCCCAGCACGACCTCGTCGCCCGGCCCCGACAGCATCATCCCGACGGGCAGGCCGTCGGCGTCGCGGCCGCACGGGATCGTGATCGACGGCCAGCCGAGGTGGTTGAACAGCTGCGTGTGGGCGAAGACGGTGCCGCGCAGCGAGACCTCGTCCACGTCGAGCGGCGGCGGGCCGATGGGGATCGTCGGCATGATCACGAGCTGGGCGCCGCCGAGCCGCTGCCGGCAGCCGTCCTTCCAGCGCTCGGCCTCCGCGATGTGGGCGAGCTGCCCGGCCTCGTCCAGGGGCTCGAGGCCGCGTTCGAGCTTGCCCGCGACGTCGGGGCCGTAGAGGTCGCGCTGCGACGGGAACGTCGAGCGGTGCACGGAGGCGGCGGCCATCAGCCGCATCTGCACGATGCCGAGCGGCAGGCGCTCCCAGTCGCTCGTCGTCGTGGCGACGCCGGCCTCGCGCAGCCGGTCGATGCCGGCGGCGAAGGCCGCGGCGATCGAGGGCTCGACGGTGATGCCGTCGATCGCGTCGACCACGACCGCGGTCAGCGACGCCGGGTCGGCAGCGGTCGCGCGCGGCCGCTCCGCCAGCACGGCGAACGTCTCGGCGCAGGTCGCGGTGTCGGCCGCGATCGGGCCGATGTGGTCGACCCACGGCACCAGCCCGAAGCAGCCGCCGGACGGCACCGCGCCGTGCGACGGCTTGAAGCCGACGACGCCGCACCACGACGCCGGGATGCGGATCGAGCCCGCCGTGTCGGTGCCGAGGCCCATCTCGAACTCGCCCGTGACGATGCCCGCCGCCGAGCCGCCCGAGGAGCCGCCGGCGACGCGCCCGGGGTCGTGCGGGTTGCCGACGGTGCCGTACCAGGGGTTCTGCGACGAGGTGCCGTAGGCGAACTCGTGCATGTTCGTCTTGCCGGCCATCGTCCAGCCGTCGGCGGCGAGGCGCTGCCAGGCGACCGCGTCCTTCGTCGGCACCTGGTCGCCGTAGATGCGCGAGCCGTACGTCGTGCGCACGCCGGCGGTGTGGAACAGGTCCTTGACGCCGCAGCGGCGCGATCCGCTCGTCTCGCAGCGGGTGATGAAGATGTTCAGCGGGTCCGACACGCCGGGCAGTATGGCGCCGCCGGCTAGTGGAGGTCGTGCGGGCGGGACTCGATCAGTCCCGCCGTGGTGATCCGCACGAACCGCGCGTTGGCGTGGAACTCGGCGATCGTGTGCGCATCGGCGTAGCTCATGGCCGACCGCAGGCCACCGACCAGGCGGTGCACGACCAGGCCCGCCTCGCCGCGGTGCGGCACCGTCGCCTCGACGCCCTCCGGCACCACCTGCGCGAACTCGGTGCCCTCGGGCGGCTCGAAGCCCTCGGCCGCCATCCGGATCCGCGTCGCCTCGGCCGAGGCCATGCCGCGGTACACCTTGAACTTCTGGCCGCCGCGCGAGACCAGCCGGCCCGGGCTCTCGTCGGTGCCGGCCAGCAGGTTGCCGACCATCACCGTCTCGGCGCCGGCGGCGATGGCCTTGGCGACGTCGCCGGGCTCGCGGATGCCGCCGTCGGCGATCACCGGCACGCCGTGCTTGGCGCAGGCGGCGACGGCGTCGAGCACCGCCGTCAGCTGCGGCACGCCGACGCCCGCGACGATGCGCGTGGTGCAGGCGGAGCCGGGGCCGACGCCGACCTTGACCGCGTCGGCGCCCGCGTTGCAGAGGTCGTCGGCGCCCTCGCCGGTGGCGACGTTGCCGGCCACCAGCTGCGCGTCGGGCAGCTCGCTGCGCAGGTGCTCCAGCGCGCGGACGGCGTGGTCGGCGTGGCCGTGGGCGATGTCGAGCACGAGCGCGTCGGCGCCGGCGGCCATGAGCGCGGCGGCGCGCTCCAGCCAGTCGCCGCGCACGCCGATGGCGGCGCCGACGAGCAGCTGGCCCGCGTCGTCCTTGGAGGCCTGCGGACGCTCGCGCAGCGCCATCAGGTCGCGCATCGTGACGAGGCCGGCGACGAAGCCGTCGTCGTCGAGCAGCGGCAGCTTCTCGAGCCGGTGGCGGTGCAGCAGCTCGCGGGCCTCGTCGAGGTCGATCCCCGGGCTGGCGGTGACCAGGCGCTCACGCGGCGTGGCGTGCTCGCCGACGGTGTCGCCGGGCGCGGCGAGCACCAGGTCGCGCGTGGTGAGGATGCCGCCCAGGCGTCCGTCGGACGCGGTCACCAGCAGGCTCTTCACCTCGCGCGTGCGCATCATCTCGAGCGCCTCGGCGATGGTCGCGCCGGCCGCGATCGCATAGGGCTTGGCGATCACGAGGTTCTCGGCGCGCTTGACGCGCTCCACCTCGCGCCACCTGCTGGTCGAGCGGCAGGAAACGGTGGATCACGCCGAGCCCGCCGGCGCGCGCCATCGCGATCGCCATGCGCGCCTCGGTCACCGTCTCCATGTTGGCGGCCACGATCGGCGCCGTGATGGTCAGCTTCCGGGTCAGCCGCGCCGTCGTGTCGACGTCGGACCGCGAGCCGATGCCCGACCTGCGCGGCACCAGCAGGACGTCGTCGTACGTGAGGGCGAGCGGGAACTCGGGCACTGCCCGCACCGTACTTCAGCGCTTGACGCGGACGGTGAGGTACATGCCGAGGTCACGGTGGATCGTGCAGACCAGGCGGTACCGGCCGACCGTCGCGAACGTGCGGCGCACGCTGCCGGTGCTCGCGGGCCCTCACCTTCGCGAAGGTCGGCCCGCTGACCCGGCGGACGTCGTGGTAGCCGGAGATCCACTTGAAGCGGATGCCGTCGCCGGCGTGGATCGTGATCGTCGCGGGCGCGAACGTCTTCGACTCGAGCCGGACGGACTTCGTCGACGGCGCCCGCGGTGGGCGCGGCGACGGCGACCGTCGAGGGCCGCGAGGGTGAGTGCGGTGCGGGTGCGCACCCACCTGACACTAGGGCAGCGGCGTCGCGATGTCGCGCACCCAATCGGGTGGCCTCAGCGGACGGCCCGTGGCCGACTCGAGGAAGGCGTGGACGGTGACGGCGGTCGCCATCGCCTGGTCGCCGCGGCGCACCAGGTACGCGATCTCGAACGTCGCGCGCGTGGGCGGCGCGACCAGGCAGTGGACGGTCAGCTCGTCCTCGAACACCGGCGAGGCCCGGTACTGCACGTGGCACTCGACGACCGCGATGTCGTGGCCGCCGGCCCGCACCTCGGTGTACGGGTGGCCGCGACGCCCGCAGGTAGCCGACGCGCGCCTCCTCCAGCCAGGGCAGGTAGCTGCCGTGGTGCGCGATGCCCATCGCGTCGGTCTCGGCGAACCGCACGCGCACCGCTGCGCGAACGGGTAGGCGTCGGGATCGAGCGGCGGGTCGAGGGTGTGGCGCACGCGGGCAAGCATACGTACGGTTCGGCGATGACCGACGATCTCAACCGGCTCCGCGAGCTCGTGCACGGCGCGCGGCAGGCCGTCGTCCTGACCGGCGCGGGCATCTCGACCGAGTCGGGCATCCCGGACTTCCGGTCCGGCCGGGGCATCTGGGCCGAGTTCGACCCGATGGAGGTCGGGCACATCAGCGCGTTCCGCCGCGATCCGGCGCGCGTGTGGCGGTTCTACCGGCTCCGCATCGACGTGGTGCGGCAGGCGGCGCCCAACGCCGGCCACGTCGCGCTGGCGGCGCTGGAGCGCGACGGCCGTCTCGCGCGCGTGATCACGCAGAACGTCGACGGCCTGCACCGCGCGGCCGGCTCCGACGCGCTGGAGGTGCACGGCGCGCTCGACCGGGTCGACTGCCTGGAGTGCGGCGCGCGGCTGCCGATCGCCGAGGCGGAGCGCCGGATGGAGGTCGACGCCGAGGGCGTGCCGCGCTGCGACTGCGGCGCGCCGCTGAAGCCCGGCGTCGTGCTGTTCGGCGAGATGCTGCCGGAGAACGTGATCGACGAGGCCTTCCGGCTGGCCGGGGCGTGCGACCTGATGATCGCCGCCGGGTCGACGCTCGAGGTGCATCCCGTGGCGAGCCTGCCGGAGGTGGCACGGCGAGCAGGGGCCACGCTGGCGATCGTGAACCGCGGCCCGACGGCGTACGACGGCACGTGCGATCTGCGCATCGAAGGGGCGACGGGCGACGTCTTTCCGCAACTCGTGTGAGAAAATGCGCTGTATGCGGCTCCTCTGCGCAGCGCTTCTGGCGCTCCTCGTAGCCGGCTGCGGCGACACCGGGACGAGCTCGGCGCCGAAGGTCGAGTCGCCGCCTGCCGCGACGGCCGACGACGCCGTGGCGGCAGCGCCCGCGGCGACGGCCGAGGCCGAGCCCGTGGCCGTCGCCGAGCCCGTCGTCGCCGCGCCCGCGTGCAAGCCCGGCGACAAGCGCGCGACCACCGACCGGACCGCCACGATCCTCTACGTCACGAAGGCGACCGTGGCCCGCAAGGCGCCGAAGGCCTCGTCCGCCGTCGTCGTGAAGCTGCAGCCGAAGAGCGTCTACGGCACGCGCCAGGTGCTGCTCGCGGTCGGCAAGCGCGTCGACGAGGACTGCAACCCGACCTGGTACCGCGTGCGCCTGCCGGCCAAGCCGAACGGCGTCACCGGCTGGGTGAAGGCGAGCGGCCTGGTGTCGGAGAAGACCGGCACGCGGATCCAGGTCGACCTCTCCGACCGCCGCCTCGACCTCTACCGGCTGGGCGAGCGCGTGCTGCGCGTGCCGATCGCGATCGGGCACGTCGAGACGCCGACGCCGGTCGGGTCGTTCTACGTCGACGTCCGGTACAACCTCACGGACAAGGCGGGGCCGTACGGGCCGGGCCTGCTGGGCATCGCCGCCTACTCCGAGGCCGAGCAGGGCTGGGCGGCGGGCAACCCGATCGCCATCCACGGCACCAACGCGCCGAGCCTGATCGGAACCCGCGCCTCGAACGGCTGCATCCGCGTCACGAACGAGAACATCCTGCGGATCATGAAGCTTGCGCCGACGGGGACACCGGTCGAGATTCGAGCCTGATCCCGATCGCGATCACGGCCCCGACGGTCGCCAGCACGCCCGCCGTCGCGTAGGCCGACCGCACGCCGAACGCGCCGATCACGAGCCCGCTCATCGCCAGGCCCGCCGAGGCTGCCGGCCGACATCACCGCGTCGAGCGCGGCGAACACGCGCCCGCGCACCTCGTCCGGCGCGCTGCGCTGGATGACGCCGCTGCGCAGCACGTAGACGACGCTCATGCCGACGCCGCCGACGAACTGGACGGCGACGATCTGCCAGCAGGGCGGGCAGCGCCGCCGTCGCGAACATCGCCAGCCCCATCAGCGCGAGCCCACCGCCGAGCGCGCGCAGGTCGGCCCGCGGCGACCGCACGGGCCACCGCGTCATGGCGATGCCCGACAGCACCTGGCCGACGCCCCAGGCGGTGATGATCGCGGCGTAGCCCGCCGGGCCCCGTGCCGAGATCCTCGGCCAGCGGCGCGTCGCCGGCGATGCCGATGCCGAACCCGAGCGTGAACAGCGCCTCGACGATCAGCACCGTCCGCAGCACGGGGTGCGCCAGCGCCAGCCGGTAGCCGGAGCCGCGATCGACCTTCGCGTGCTCGCCGGCCGGTGCGCCCCGGCTGGAACTGGCCGCGCACGCGCGCGACGATCACGGCGCTGAGCGCGAACGACGCGGCGTTGGCGAGGAATGCGCCGCTCGCGCCGCGTGGTGGAGAGCAGCAGGCCGCCGACCACCGGGCCGGCGACGATCCCGGCCGACAGGGTCGAGCCGAGCAGGCCGTTCGCCCAGTTCAGGTCCTCGGGCGCGGCGACGTTCGGCAGCGCCGCCATCGATGCCGGCCGGAACGGCGCCTGCGCGGCGGCGCCCAGCGCGGTGAGCGCGATCAGCGCGGCGGGCGAGGAGGCGACCGCCGCGGCGGCGAGGTAGACCGCGGCCGCCGCCAGGTCGCTGCCGATCATGACGCGCCGGCGGTCGTAGCGATCGGCCAGCCAGCCGGCGATGGGCGCGGCCGCGCCGGCGAGCGCGAACGACACGAACGCCGCGGCCGACACCCAGTAGGGCGATCCGGTGACCCGGTAGACCTCGTACGTCAGCGCCGTGTAGGCCGCGAGGCTGCCGGTCGCCGAGATCCCGTTCGGCCGTCGCCAGCAGCCAGACCGGCCCCCGTTTCCCTCCGGTCCGCATCGCAGCTATGTACCAGAAGTGCCGCTCGGCGCGGACCTGGCCCCGGCCCCTAACAGACCATTTGGTGCCTGGCACCGATCGGTCATCGCGGCGCACTTCTACGCGGGGTTCGGCCCGTAACGCGCGAGGTGCGCCTGTTCCGTGACGGTTGACCTGTCACGGATGCGTCACGGAACGTGCCCGAAGCGCGGACGTTCTTACCGGACTGCCACGCGGATCCGGGCCGCGAGGGCCCGGTCGGCTACTCCGGCTCGGTCGTGGGGTGGATGCGGCCCGTCGTCGCGACCAGCTGGCGGCCGGAGCGGCCGGAGCGGTGCGCGATCACCTCGGCCACGATCGCGATCGCCGTCTCGGCCGGCGTGTGGCCGCCGATGTCGAGGCCGATCGGGCCGTAGACGCGCTCGACGTCCTCGCGGGACACGCCCATCTCGACCAGGCGCTCCTGGCGCAGGCCCTGCGTGCGGCGCGAGCCGAGGGCACCGACGTAGCTGGCGCCCGTGTTGAGCGCCCAGGCCAGCGCGGGGTCGTCGATCTTCGCGTCGTGGGTCAGCACGATCACCGAGTCGGCCTGCTCGAGGTCGACCTCGGCGGCGGCGTCCTCGGCCCACTTGCCGATGATCTTGTCGGCGTGCGGCAGGCGCTCGGACGTCGCGAACTTGACGCGCGGGTCGACCACGACGGTGCGCCAGCCGAGCTGGCGGGCGAGCTTGCAGACCTCCTCGGCGGTGTCGACCGCGCCGACGATCACGAGGCGGTGCGCCGGATGCACGGCCTCGATGAACAGCAGGCCCTCGTCGCCGAGGTCGATGCTGGTCGACTCCTCGCGCGCGACCGCCTCGCGGGCCGCCTCGATGGCCGCGTCGCGCGGGGCGCCCTCGAGGTCGCCGTCGGACGAGTCGCGGTCGAGATCGAGCACGAGGCCCTTGCCGGCCTGCGGCCCGGTGATGGCGGTGACGATCGCGCCGCGGCGCAGGTCGGGGCGCTCGGGCGACTCGACGAGCGACACCCACAGCTCGCCGCCGCAGGCCAGGCCGACGTCGCCGGCCAGCTCGTCGGAGATGCCGTAGTGCAGGTAGCGCGGGCCGGGCACGGTGCCGTCGAACAGCTCCTGGGCCTCACCGTAGATGGCGCCCTCGACGCACCCGCCGGAGACGCTGCCGGCCATCTTGCCGTGGTCGGAGACGGCGAAGATCGAGCCGACCGGACGCGGCGCGGAGCGGTACGTCCGGACAACCTGCGACACGGCGACGCGATGTCCCTCGCTGCGCCACTGCTCGATCGTCTGCAGGGTGTCCTCGTTCATTTCGCACTCCTCGTGAGCTGCGCGGCGCGCGTCTTACCGAGCTGCATGATCACCTTCACCATCGATTCGAGCGAGGCGAGGTTGTGGCCGGGAAGGAACACGTCGACGTGGGGGAGGGCCGCCTGCATGCCGCCCGCGAGCGGCTGGTACGCGGAGTGGCCCTTCAGTGGGTTGAGCCAGACGATTGCCCGCGATCTGCGGTGCAGGGTCGCCATCGACTTCGAGAGGAGGGTGGTGTCGCCCCGCTCCCATCCGTCAGACGCGATAACGACGATCGCGCCGCGCGTCATCCCGCGCCGGCCGTAGATGCGGTTGAAGGCGTCGAGCGACTCGCCGATGCGGGTGCCGCCGGCCCAGTCGCGCACGGCCCTCGAGGCCCGCTCGAGCGCCCGGTCGGGGTCGCGGCCGTCGAGGAACGGCGTCAGGTACGTGAGCCGCGTGCCGAACGTCAGCGCCTCCACCTGGCGGCCCGTCGCGACCGCGGCCTGCAGGAACAGCACGAGCGCGCGCGCGTAGGGCTCCATCGAGCCGGAGATGTCGCAGATGAACACGACGCGGCGCTCGACCAGCTTCTGGTGCCGGAAGGCGCGGTCGATCGGCTCGCCCTCGGAGCGCATCGACTTGCGGATCGTGCGGCGCGGGTCGATCAGCTCGCCGCCGTGCGAGGGCTCCAGCCGGCGCGACCGGCGCTTCGGCAGGTTGCGCGCCAGCCGCTCGCAGGCGCGGCGCACCTCGCGCAGCTCGGCGGCGCTCATCTCGGCGAAGTCCTTGGAGCGCAGCAGCTCGTTGGCCGAGAACGCCGCGGTCGCCAGCTCGGCGTCGTTGGGGTCGACCGGATCCATCGAGATCTCGGCGATGGAGTGGGCCGCGACGGCCTGCGACTCGGGCTTCATGTCGACGAGGCCGAGGTCGATCGGCCGCTGGCCGAGGTTCTTCGACGGCGCCCGCTCGAACCAGGCGCGGAACGCGCGGTCGAAGATCTCGAGGTCGTCGTGCTTCGCGACCAGCGTGCAGGCCAGCGCCGCGTAGACGTCGTCGCGCACCGACAGGTCGATCGCGTCGAGCGCGCGCAGCGCGTCCTGCAGGCGGCCGGGGCCGACCTCGACACCGGCCTCGCGCAGGATGCGCCCGAACGTGACGAGCTTGCGGACGACCGCGTCGCCCGCCAGGCGAGGGCCCTGGCCGTCGCTCACAGCGTCGCCTTCGCCTCCTCGACCATGCGGGCCAGGTCGGCGTCGCGCACCTTCTCCATGTCCTCGTGGTACTTGAGCACGGAGCCGAGGGTGGCGTCGACGACGGACGCCGACAGCTCCTCCTCGCCGAGCGCCATCAGCGCCTGCGTCCAGTCGATCGTCTCGGCCACGCCGGGCACCTTCGCGAGGTCCATCGTGCGCAGCTTCGCGACGAAGCGCGCGGCCTCCTCGGCGAGGCGCTCGGGCACGCCGGGCACGCGCGCGCGGACGATCTGGATCTCGCGGTCGAGCTCCGGGTGCGGCACCCACATGTAGAGGCAGCGGCGCTTCAGCGCCTCGTGCAGCTCGCGCGTGCGGTTCGACGTCAGGAACACGACCGGCCGCGACTTGCACTTGATCGTGCCGATCTCGGGGATCGTGACCTGGAAGTCGGAGAGCAGCTCGAGCAGGAACGCCTCGAACTCGTCGTCGGCGCGGTCGATCTCGTCGATCAGCAGCACCGGCGGCACGTCGTCGTCGTTGTCGATCGCGTCGAGCAGCGGCCGGCGCTCGAGGAACTGCTTGCCGAACAGGTCGTGCAGCACGTCGGTGTCGCCGGCGTGGCCGGTCGCCTCGAGCGTGCGGATGTACAGCATCTGCTTCGCGTACGCCCAGTCGTAGAGGGCGTGGGCGACGTCGATGCCCTCGTAGCACTGCAGACGGATCAGCCGCGCGCCGAGCGCGTCGGCGGTCACCTTCGCCAGCTCGGTCTTGCCGACGCCGGCCTCGCCCTCGAGCAGCAGGGGCTTGCCCAGCTCGAGCGCGAGGTAGAGCACGGTGGCGAGGCTGCGATCGGCCAGGTACGAGCGGCTCGCGAGCGCGTCGACGACTGCGTCCGGCGAGGTGCGAATCTCCGTCATCGCCGTAGGGTAGGCGAGAAGCGCGGCCCTACGGGACGATCAGATCGAGCACGCCCGGGCACGGCCTCGAAGGTGACCGGCGTCGTCCCCGGCTGCTCGCCGTCGATCTCCGCGGGCAGCGTCCGGACGGGCGTGATCTCGATCTTGCGGGCGCGCAGGATCTCGACCTTCGCGTGCCGGCCGAGGGTGCCGCGGTAGAGGCGGTGCAGGTTCAGCACGAAGTCGGCCTTCGAGATGTCGCCGACCAGGATCACGTCGAGCAGCCCGTCGTCGGGCAGGCGCGTCGGGGGCGATCTTCATGCCGCCGCCGAAGTAGCGGCAGTTGGCGCAGACGACGTTGTTGGCCACGAGCACGCGCTCGGTGTCGTCGGCCCGGACGTGGAACTCGACGTTGCGCCAGCCGGCGAACGTCGCGACGGTCGCGAACAGGAAGGCGGGCGTGCCGCCGAGCCGCTTCGAGGTGGCGTTGGCGCGCTCGGCCACGGCGCCGCTCATGCCGCAGGAGGCGATGTTCGCGAACATCCGCACCTGCGGCCCGGCCGGCCCCTGGCAGGTCGCGCGGCCGATGTCGATGCGCCGCCGCTTGCCCGCCGCGATGGTGGCGACGGCGCGGTCGGTCTTCTTCGGGATGCCGAAGGTGCGGACGAAGTCGCAGCCGGTGCCGCGCTCGATCACGCCGAGCGCCGCGGCGCCGCCGAGCGACGTGCCCGACTCGTCGAAGAAGCCGTTCACGACCTCGTTGACGGTGCCGTCGCCGCCGACGGCGACGACGAGCTCCTCACCGGCGGCGACCGCCTCGCGGGCCAGCACGGTGGCGTGGCCGGCCGACTCGGTCAGCCGCTCGACCACCTCGAGGCCGTGCCGGCGCGCCGCGTCCGCGATCTCCGGCCACTTCTTGCCGGTGCGCCCGCCGTCGGAGGCGGGGTTGACCACGAACACGGCGCGCCGGTCGGCCATGAGATCAGGCCAGCGCCGCGCGGATGGCGAGCTCGGTCATCCGGTCGACGGCGTTCTTCAGCTCCTCGTCGGAGATGCGGATGAACTCGCCGATGACGAGGTCGGAGACGCCCAGCAGGCAGCCGGCCGACATGCCGCGGAGGGCGGCGATGGTGAACAGCACCGCGGCCTCCATCTCGACCGCCAGCACGCCGCGATCGCGCCAGCGCTGGTGCCGCTCGCTGTCGGGGTCGTAGAAGGTGTCGGAGGTGGCGACGGAGCCGACGTGCAGCTTCAGGCCCGTGCCCTTGGCGTGGTGCACGGCGGCGTGGACGACCTCGAAGTCGGCCGTCGGGGCGTGCGGCTCGCCGCCCGTGTAGTGCAGCGTGGTGTGGTCGGCGGGCACGGCGCTGACGGCGCAGATGACGTCGCCGAGCGCGAGGTTCGGCCCGAGGCCGCCGCAGGTGCCGACGCGGACGATGCGCTTCACGCCGAGCTGCGAGAGCTCCTCGGCGACGATCGCGGCGCTCGGGCAGCCCATGCCCGTGGACTGCACCGAGATCGGCTGGCCCTCGAAGGTACCGGTGAAACCGAGCATCCCGCGCTCGTGGTTGACCTGGCGGGAGTTGTCGAAGAACGTGTCGGAGATGTACTTGGCCCGGAGGGGATCGCCGGGCAGGAGGACGGCCGGGGCGTAGTCGCCCGGCTCGCCGCGGAGGTGAACTGGCATGGGTGGAGATCCTACTCGGCGGGCTCGGAACACCACTCCAACACGGACCTCACGTTCTGCTTTGAAATCACTATCGTGTGGCCCATGAGGGGGATCCCCGCCCTTCGCGCGATCCTGGCCGTCACGGTGACGGTCGGCGCCTGCGTGCTCGCGTCCGGAGCCCTGGCCGCGCCGTCCGCGGTTCCGCAACCCACGCCGCCCCCCGGCGGCGGTGGTGGCGGGTCGTCCGGCGGCGGCGGCGGAGGCGGCGGCAGCAGCTCGGGCGGCGGCACGACGACGCGGCGCCCGGTCGGCCCCGTGGCCGTCGCGAGCGGCAAGGCCGGCGCCGTCCTGCTGGAGGCCACCGGCGAGCGCACCCAGGAGCCCGTCGCGACGACCGCGACCCCGACCACGACCGACCCGCCGCCGACCACGACCACCGAGCCGCCCGTGACCACGGCCGAGGCGCCGGTGACCACCGCCGAGGCGCCCGTCACGACCGCCCAGGTACCGGCCACGACCGCGGAGATCGTGCCGCCGCCCACGACGACCGAGGAGCAGCCCGCCGCCGCCGCGGGCTCCGGTGACGACGACTCCGGCTCGCCGAGCCTGCCGCGTGACGGCATCGTCGTGCTCGTCGGCGTGCTGCTGATGGGGCTCGCCGTCGCGTTCCGCGCCATCAAGGCGCGCGAGCGCCGCATCGGCTGGGCGCTGCTCGGCTTCTGCACCGTCTACCTGCTCGCGCTCGCGGGGCTCATGACGGGCGTCGCCGGAGCCGCCACCGCAAACCCCGGCGCCTTCACCGCCACGGCCGGCGACGGCGAGGTGCTGCTGACGTTCGATGCGCCGCCGGCCGGCCTCGCGCTCGTCGTCCGGCGCGTCGCCGGCACCGTCCCGCCGGCCGGCTGCTCGACCGGCACCGCCGTGGCCATCGCGGCGCCGGCGTCCGGCACCGCGGTCGACGGGCCGCTGTCGAACGGCTCGGCCGTGAGCTACCGCGCGTGCCTGGTCGATGCCGGCGTCTCGTCGTCTGGCTCGACCGCCTCGGCGACGCCGGTGTCCGGTGTCGACTCGGTCGCTCCGCGCACCGTCTCGCGGCTGGTCGTCCGCCCGCTCGGCGGCCGCGTCACGCTGGCCTGGCGCAACCCCTCCGACCGCGACTACGCGGCCACGGTCGTCGTGCGCAAGCTCGGTTCGGCCCCGAAGTCGCCCACCGACGGCAAGGTCGTCTACGCCGGTGACCGGGTCGCGCTGCTCGACTATCCGTTCTCGGTCTCGCCCGTGCACTACGCGTTGTTCGCCGTGGACGAGGACGGCAACGCCGCCGCCGCCGTGCGCGCCGCGCTGCCGCGCTTCGATCCGCCGCTGCGCACGCCGTTCGATCGCGCGACCGCGCCGGCCCGCCCGCGGTTCACGTGGAAGGCCACGGCCGTCGACCAGTACAACGTGCAGGTCTACCGCGCGAACCGGTGCTGCAACGCGCGCGACGCGGTGCTGAACAGCTATCCCAAGACGGCCTCGCTGACGGCGCCGAAGCGCCTCGCGCGCGGCACCTACGTCTGGTACGTCTTCGCGCACGTCAAGCCCGGCAACGCCGTGGCGTCCTACAAGGTGCTCAACACCACCGGCTGGCGCTTCACCGTCAGGTAGCGCGCGCGGCGGTCTCGAACGCCGCCAGGTCCGACTCGGAGAACAGCACGAAGCGCACCAGGTCGAGCTCGCACGCGGTCGCCGCCGCGCGGGCCGACGTGACGGCGATCGGCGCCGCCTCGTCGATCGGGTAGCCGTAGATGCCGGTCGAGATGGCGGGGAACGCGATCGACCGGCAGCCGAGTGCCGCCGCCTCCTCGATCGCGCGGCGGTGGCACGACGCGAGCAGTTCGGCGTCGCGGTCGCGGCCTGCGTAGACCGGGCCGACGGCATGCACCACGAACCGGTTCGGCAGGTCGCCGGCGCCCGTCGCCTTCGCGTCGCCCGTGGCGCAGCCGCCCAGGCGCGCGGCCTCCTCGAAGATCGCGGCCCCGCCGGCGCGGCGGATCGCACCGCAGACGCCGGCACCCGGTGCCAGCTGCTCGTTGGCCGCGTTGACGATCGCGTCGACGTCGGCCTGTGCCGTGATATCGCCCCGGTGCAGCTCGAGGCGGGCCATCGCTACCGTCCCGGCCAGTCCGGCGCGCGCTTGGCGATGAACGCCGCGACGCCCTCGGCCGAGTCGGCCGTGGCCCGCTGCGCGGCCATCATCTCGGCCTCGACGGCGAGCCCGTCGGCCAGTGGGAGCTCGCTGCCGCGCGCCACCGCCGCGCGGATGTGGCGCACGGCGGTCGGCGCGTTGGCGCAGATCTCGTCCGCCAGCTCGCGGGCGCCCGCGACGGCGTCGTCGGCAACGCGGTTCGCGAGGCCCAGCGCCAGCGCCTCGTCGGCGAAGACGTCGCGGCCGGTCAGCAGCAGCTCGAGCGCGACGGCAGGCGGCACGAGCCGCGGCAGCAGCTGCGTGCCGCCCCAGCCGGGGATCAGGCCCCGCTTCGGCTCGGGCAGCGCCAGCCGGGCGCCGGTGGCGAGCACGCGCAGGTCGCACGACAGCGCCAGCTCGCAGCCGCCGCCGTAGGCGAGGCCGTTGACCGCGGCGATGAGCGGCTTCGAGAGCCCGACCTCGGCGAACGCGGTCGCAAACGGCGGCGCGGCTCCCGGTCCGCGCTCCTCCATCTGCGCGAGCAGCTTCTTCAGGTCGGCGCCGGCCGAGAAGGCGCGGTCGCCGGCGCCCGTGACGATGCCGGCCCAGAGGTCGTCGTCGGCCTCCAGCTGCGCGGCGAACGCGACGATGCCGTCGTACGTCTCCAGGTCGATCGCGTTCAGGCGCTCCGGCCGGTCGAGGGTGCAGGTCGCGACCCGCCCGTCGACCGCGACGACAACACTCACGGGACGGGCGCCTCCGCCGGCGGCGGCGCCGCGCTGAGCGCCAGGTAGTGCTCGCGGGCGTGCTGGACGTGCTTGACCATCCGCTGCGCGCGCTCCAGGTCGATGCGGTTCTCGGTCTTGCCGTCGATCTTCATGGCGGTGCCGACGATGGCGCCGTCGGCGACCTCGAGGATGCGCTCGATCGTGTCGTGGCGGACGCCGGTGTTGGCGATGACGGGCATCTCCGGCACGGCCGCCTTCGTGTCCTCCAGGTCGGCGAACCGGAACGGCTCGCCCGCGCGCGGGCCCGAGATGAGGGCGGCGCTGCAGCCGAAGAAGTGGGCGCCCTGCGCACGGTCGGCGACCGTCCGCGTGCCGAGCGGCGAGGCGAACTCGGGCGTCAGGTTCGTGAAGATCGCGATGTCGTCGGCGCCGATCGAGTGCCGGTACGCGAACGCGGCGCCGGGATCGGGCCGCAGCTGGCCCATGTCGCTCTCGTAGACGCCGATGAACACCTCGCGCACGAACGCGGCGCCGACGGCCTTGCCCACGGCGAGCGTTGCGAGCGGGTCCCAGTACAGGTCGATCCCGAACGGCACCGCGAGCACCGGCTTGAGCTCGCCCACCACCGCCGCCATCGCCGTCGCCTGCTCGACGCCGACGTCGACCCGGTACGGCAGGTCGCCCTCGTTCGAGTAGATGATGCCGTCGACCCCGGCCTGCAGCAGCGCATCCGTGTCCTGGCGCGCGGCCGCGACGATGGGCGCCATGCCGGCCTCGCGGTCGAAGGAGGAGGAGCCCGGCAGTGCCAGGAGGTGGACGACCCCGATGATGGGCTTGACGACACCGAAGATGCCCTCGATGACGTTGCCGGCTGTGAGGTTCACGCGATGCACGGTATCCCGCGCGACAGATGCTTGGCAAGCTACGGCGATGGCCGGCGAGGACATCCTGGGCGCGACGGTGCGCCGCCTGGCCGGGGCGGACGACGCCGACGACGTCGGCGGACGACGTGCTCGCCGCCCGCGCGCTCGACGCGCTGGCGGCCGGTGCGCCCGTTTCCGACCGCGGCGCGCGGCTCTACGGCGTGCTGCGCGCTCCGCTCGAGCGTCGTGCCGGGCTGCGCCCCGCGGCGGCCACGGCCGAGGAGGCGCTGGCCGAGCGACTGGAGGACCGGCTGGCGGGGCTGGTCGTCGCGATGGAGGATGCGCGCGACGCCGGCGACGACCGTCGCGCCGACGCGCTCCACGCCCGCTACATCGAGCTGGCGACGACGTACGTGACGCGCATCGTGCGATGACCGCGCTACCGGGCACCCGTCGCCGAACGCGTCGCGGCGGTGCTGCGGCGAGTCGGGCTGGAGCCCGGGCCCGGTGCTCGCGATGGTGTCCGGCGGCGCGGACTCGACGCTGCTCGTCGTGGTGCTGGCCGAGCTGGGCTTCGAGGTGCGCGGGCTGCACGTTGCGCACGGGCTGCGTGGCGCCGAGTCGGACGACGACGCCGACGTTCTGCCTGCCGCCTGCCCGTGCCGGTGACGGTGGTGGACGGCCGCGTCGCCGCCGGCATCGAACCTCGAGGCGCGCCTGCGCGACGTGCGGCGGGCGGCCGCGCTGGAGGCCGCCGGCGGCGACCCGATCGCGACCGGCCACACCGCCACCGACCGGGCCGAGACGGTGCTGTACCGCCTCGCCACCTCGGGCGGCGTCAACGCGCTGCCGGCCCTGCCGGCGGCCGCGCCGCCCTTCTACCGGCCGCTGCTCGAGGTGACCCGCGACGAGGTGCGGGACGAGCTGCAGCGGCGCGGGCTCCGCTGGCGCGAGGACGCGTCGAACGACGATCCGGCCTTCGCCCGCAACCGCATCCGCAACGAGGTGCTGCCCGTCCTGCTCGGGCTCAACCCGCGCGCCGACGCCAACATCGCGCGCACCGCCGAGGTCGCCGCGGCCGAGCGCGACCTGCTCGCCGGGCTCGCGGCGCCGTTCGTCGACGCCGCCGGCGCCGCCGACCTCGCGTTCCGGCACGAGCACGTCGCGCTGCAGCGCGAGGTCGTGCGCGCGCCGCCGCGCGCGGGCGTCGCGTGCAGCACGCCGACGTGGAGGCGCTGATCGGGCGACGGCGCCAGCCGCCGCACGCTGCCGGGCGGGCAGAGGCGATGCATCGGGAGGTTGGCTCCGTCCCGAGCGGGGCGAGGCTTGATCCGCCGCCTCCAGGCCGCTCCTCTCGGCGGCGCGCGTCGCTCAGGGCCTCCCGCCGAGACGGAGCGTCGCGATCACCGCAGGCCACGAGTCTGGCTGGGGCGAGACCTCGCCGAGTCGCGGAGCGCGCGCGAATCGCTCAAGCCTCTAGAGTCTCGGGCGATGAGTGGCATCGACCCGGCCGGCCTCGTCGCCGAGACCCTGATCGACCGCGCGACGCTGCAGGCCCGTATCGCCGAGCTCGGCGCCCAGATCACCCGCGACTACGCCGACGATCCGCCGCTGCTGGTGTGCGTGCTCAAGGGCGCGTTCGTGTTCGTCGCCGACCTGGTGCGCGCCATCGACCTGCCCGTCCAGTCGACTTCATGGCGATCTCGTCCTACGGCTCCGGCACGCAGACGTCGGGGATCGTGCGGATCGTGAAGGACCTCGAGATCTCGATCGAGGGCCGCGCCGTGATCGTGGTCGAGGACATCGTCGACTCCGGCCTGACGCTCTCCTACCTGCTGAAGAGCCTGCAGGCGCGCCGGCCGCGCTCGCTCGCCATCTGCGCGCTGCTGACCAAGCCCGAGCGCCGCGAGGTCGACGTGCCGGTCACCTACGTCGGCTTCGAGATCGCCGAACAAGTTCGTGGTCGGCTACGGCCTCGACGTCGAGGAGCGGTTCCGCAACCTCGACTACATCGGCGTCGTCGCGACGCCGGACGACCACGACCGGCCGCTAACCTGAGGCCGTGCGGACCACCCACGTCGGCGCCTGCCCGCTCGATTGCCCCGACACCTGCTCCTGGGTGCTCGAGGCCGAGGACGGCCGCGTGGTCTCGATCCGCGGCAACAAGGCGCAGCCGTTCACGCACGGCGCGCTGTGCGGCAAGGTCAACCGGTACCTCGACCACCTGAACGGCGACCGCCTGCTGCACCCGCTGCGTGCGCACGGGCGCGAAGGGCGAGGGGCGGTTCGCCCGCGTCGGCTGGGACGAGGCGCTCGACCGCGTCGCCGACGGGCTGCAGCGGACGATCGACCGCCACGGGCCCGAGGCGATCCTGCCGTTCTTCTTCGCCGGCTCGATGGGGATGATCCAGTCGTTCGGGCTGCCGCAGCGCATCCTCTACGCGATCGGGCACGTCGCGGCTCGACACGACCATCTGCACCGCGGCCTGGCGCGCCGCCGCGAAGGCCACCCTCGGCGGCCAGGTCTGCATCGACCCGGAGACGCTGCCGGCCGCGCGGCTGATCGTGATCTGGGGCGCCAACCCGCTGTCGACCGGCATGCACGTCTGGAAGTACGTCAACGAGGCGCGGGCCGCCGGCGCGCACGTGGTCTGCATCGACCCGCTGCGCTCGCCCACGGCCGAGCGCTGCGACGAGCACGTCGCGCCGCGCCCCGGCACCGACGCCGCGCTCGCGCTCGGGCTGATGCGCGTGATCCGCGACGCGGGCGCCGCCGACGAGGCGTGGCTGGCGTCGCACACCGTCGGCTGGCCCGAGCTCTCGGCGCGGCTCGACGAGTGGCCGGTCGAGCGCGCCGCCACCATCTGCGGGCTGCCGGTGGAGGTCGTCCGCGGCCTCGGCGAGCGCCTCGCCACGACGCGGCCGTCGGCGATCATGATCGGCCTCGGCCTGCAGCGCCACGGCGGCGCGCGGCTCGGCGGTGCGCGCGATCATGGCGATCCCGGCGCTGACCGGCGACTGGCGCCACGTCGGCGGCGGCGTGTCGGGCATGACCGGCGACCACTTCCCGTCGTTCTCGGCGTACGCGGGCGCGAAGGCGGCCGGCGTCGCGTACCCGCGGTCGCGCGTGGTCAACATGTCGCGGCTCGGTCACGCCCTGCACGAGCTGCGACGATCCGCCCGTCGACTCGCTGCTGGTCTTCAACTGCAACCCCGCGGCGACGTCGCCCGATGCCCGCCGGGTGCGGGCCGGGCATGCTCCGCGACGACCTGTTCACGGTCGTGCTCGAGCAGCGGATGACCGACACGGCCGACCTCGGCGACATCGTCCTGCCGGCCACGATGCAGCCCGAGCACGCCGACCTGCACGACTCCTACGGCCACCTCTACCTGTCGTGGAACGAGCCGGCGGTGCCGGCGCCGGGCGAGTGCCTGCCGAACTCCGAGATCCTCCGGCGCATCGCCGCGCGGCTCGGCTTCGACCATCCGGCGCTGCAGATCTCCGACCTCGACTTCGCGGCGGAGATGCTGGCGCAGGCCGGCATCGAGCTGGACGACATCCGCGCCGAGGGCTTCCTGCGCATCGGCCCGCCGCGCGGCACGGCGCCGTTCGCCGACGGCGGCTTCCCGACCGCCGAGCGGCCGCGTCGAGCTGGTCTCGCAGGCGCTGATCGACGCCGGCCGCGACGGCCTGCCCACCTACGAGCTGCCGCACGAGGCGGTCGACGACGAGCTGGCGGAGCGGTTCCCGCTGGTGCTGCTCGCGCCCGCCGGCCGGTTCTTCCTCAACTCGACGTTCGCCCAGCTGGACTGGCACCGCGGCAAGATGGGCGCCCCGACCGTCTGGCTGCATCCGGCCGACGCCGCGGCGCGCGGGCTGGTCGACGGCGACACCGTGCGCTGCCACAACGACCGCGGCGCCTGGACGGCGGCCGCTCGCCGTCAGCGATGCGACGCGGCCGGGCGTCTGCTTCACGCTCAAGACGCAGTGGCCGAAGCTGTCGCCCGGCGGCGAGAACGTGAACGCCTGCACCCCGGAGCGCGACACCGACATCGGCGGCGGCCCCACGTTCCACGACAACCGCGTCGAGGTCTCGGCCGCGACCTGAGCCCGCCGGCGCGTGACACTCCCGGCGCGCTTTCGTGCGTCCGACGTTCTGGGGTCAGACCCCAGAAACGCCGTTCCTGGGGTCTGACCCCAGAACGTTTCCGCGCGGGAGAGCGACGGATGGCGCGACCGGGCGGCGAAGTCGCTCGTCCGTGGCAAAGCACGCGCTCCGCGGCACACGGAACGCGCTAGACCTGGATCGCGCGCCGGTCTGCGGCTAGCTGAGGCCGCCCGACAGGGCGATCGCGCCCGTCGGGCCGCCGTGCGGAATGCCGTCGTCGGGCTCGGCCGTGATGGCGACCGTCGTGCCCTTGTCGAGCGGGTTCGGCAGCACGAGCACGTTGTCGGAGCCGCCGCCCATGAGCCCGGCCGACGTCGGCGCGCCGCCCTCGGGGATCGTCCAGACCTCCCACACCTTGCCGGGCGGCGCGGGCAGCAGGTCGGAGACGACGAGCGGCTTGCGGTCGGCGGCCAGCACCAGCGGCGCCGCCGCCCTCGCCGTTCGGGCCGGAGAGCGGGACGACCTGCGCGCCGGGCGCCGCCAGCGCCTGGCTGACCAGCGCCGAGTTGGCGCTGCTCGGCCTGGAGCGTCGAGGTCTTGTCGCGCTCGGACAGGTACAGCACGCCGAGCAGCGCCGGCCGCGAGCGCGAACGCGGCGGCGAAGTTGCGCGACGGCGTGAAGATCTCCGAGAAGCGGCGCCGCTCGCGCTCGGCGGCCGGGCGGCCGGCGCCGGGCGACCGCCGGGGCGGCGGCCGCAGCCTCCTGCGGCGTCGCCCGCGCGGCGGCCAGGATGCGGCCGCGCAGGTCGGCCGGCGGCTCGGCGGCGCGGCACGCTCAGGGCGAGCGCCGCAGCCGTCTCGAGCGCCTCGTCGAACGCCGCGCGGCACGACTCGCAGCCGGCCAGGTGGGCCTCGACGGCTGCGGCGTCGGCCGGCATCCAGCGCGTCGAGCGCGTGGGCCGAGACGAGCAGCTCGAGTTCCTCGTGGGTGTGGGCGCCGGCGTCCATGCTGTCTCAGTCTGCCCCGTTCTCGGCCAGAAGATCGCGCAGGCGCGCGAGCGCCGCGTGCGTGCGCGACTTGATCGTGCCGAGCGGCTCGCCGAGGCGCTCGGACAGCTCCGACTGCGACAGGCCCGTCGAAGTAGGCCAGCGACCAGCACCTCGCGCTGCGGCGGCGACAGCAGTCGAGCGCGACGTCGATGCGCCGGCGCTCGAACCCGTCCAGCACGGAGCGCGGCACATCGTCGGAGGCGACGGTCTCGGGCAGCTCGGCGGTCGGGTGCGCGGGCCGGGCCTCCTCGCGCCGGACGAGGTCGACCGCCTTGTGATGCACGAGCGACAGGAGCCACGTGGAGGCCTTCGCGCGGGCCGACGTCGAACCGCGCCGCACCGCGCCAGACGGCGAGGAACCCCTCCTGCACGGCGTCCTCCGCCAGCGACGCGTCGCGGACGATCCGCAGGGCCAGTCCGTAGGCCGAACGACCGTACCGGTCGTAGAGCGTCGCGAGCGCGCCGTCGTCGCCCGCGGCACAGCGCGCTATCAGGCTTGCGTCCGAGAGCTCGCCGGGACTCATCCGGATCGCAATGGTACTGGACGTGCGCCCGTCCGCGAGCGGCCCCGAGCGGGGACGAGATCGTCGCATGCACGAGTGTTGTTCGCACCGCGGGCCGCCGCGGTTCGCCGCTGCGCTAACGGATTACGGCCACCGGGGCCGATGACTATCCGCGTGCTAGGATCCGACCACGTTCGGCGGCCACTCGGCCGCCACTTTCACCCTACGGGGCAGGGTTAGTGAATCGCTTTTTCAAGAGCGCAGCCTTCCCGATCATCGTCGTGATCGTGCTGGCCTACGTCGCGCAGAGCGTCATGTTCGGCGGCAACAAGTCGTCGACGGCAAAGAAGACGTGGTCCGACATGACCAGCGCGCTCGACCGGGGCCAGGTCAAGGAGCTCAAGCACTCCACGTCGGCCAACAGCGTCAAGGTGACGCTCAACGACCCGAACCAGAAGCCGTACACCGTCGGCATCCCCGGCGAGGAGGCCTGGAAGCAGGTCTACGACAAGAACCAGTCCAACAAGGCGCTGATCATCGAGGGATCGAAGGTCGGCGGCACCAACTGGGCCAGCCTGCTGTTCGGGGTGCTGCCGTTCCTGCTGTTCCTCGGGTTCTGGCTGTTCCTCATGAACCAGATGCAGGGCGGAGGCTCGAAGGTCATGAGCTTCGGGAAGAGTCGCGCCAAACGCATGGCCGTCGACTCGCCGAAGGTCACGTTCAAGGACGTCGCCGGAGCCGACGAGGCGGTCGAGGAGCTCCACGAGATCAAGGACTTCCTCGAGAACCCCAAGAAGTACCAGGCGCTCGGCGCGCGCATCCCGAAGGGCGTGCTGCTGTTCGGCTCCCCGGGCACCGGCAAGACGCTGCTCGCGCGCGCCGTCGCCGGCGAGGCGGGCGTGCCGTTCTTCTCGATCTCCGGCTCCGACTTCGTCGAGATGTTCGTCGGCGTCGGCGCGAGCCGCGTCCGCGACCTGTTCGAGCAGGCCAAGCAGAACTCGCCGTGCATCATCTTCATGGACGAGATCGACGCCGTCGGCCGCCATCGCGGCGCCGGCATGGGCGGCGGTCACGACGAGCGCGAGCAGACGCTCAACCAGCTCCTCGTCGAGATGGACGGGTTCGAGACCAAGGACAACATCATCCTGATCGCGGCCACCAACCGCCCCGACATCCTCGACCCGGCCCTGCTGCGTCCCGGCCGCTTCGACCGGCAGATCGCCGTCGACCGTCCCGACCGGGCCGGCCGCGAGCAGATCCTGCGCGTCCACACGCGCGGCAAGCCGATCTCGAAGACCGTCGACCTCGCCGAGCTGGCCGGCCAGACGCCCGGCTTCACGGGCGCCGACCTGGCGAACCTCGTCAACGAGGCCGCGCTGCTGACCGCCCGTCACGGCAAGAAGACGATCACGAAGCACGAGCTCGAAGAGGGCATCATGCGCGTGATCGCGGGCCCCGAGAAGAAGACGCGCCTGCTGTCCGAGAAGGAGCGCCTGATCACGGCGTACCACGAGATGGGCCACGCGCTGGTCGGGCACTTCCTGCCGAACTGCGACCCGGTGCACAAGATCTCGGTCGTCTCGCGCGGCCAGGCCCTCGGCTACACCATCTCGATGCCGTCGGAGGACAAGTTCCTCACCACGAAGGCCGCGCTGATGGACACGCTCGCCATGACGCTCGGCGGCCGCGCCGCCGAGGAGCTCGTGTTCGACGAGGTCACCACCGGCGCCGCGAACGACATCGAGAAGGTCACCGCCAGCTCGAAGAACATGGTCATGCGCTGGGGCATGAGCGAGAAGCTCGGCCCGCGCGCGCTGGGCGGCCGTCACGACCAGCCGTTCCTGGGCCGCGAGTTCGGGCACGAGGCCGACTACTCGCAGGAGATCGCCCGCGAGATCGACGACGAGATCCGCCGCATCATCGAGGAGGCGCACGACAGCGCCCGCCACGTGCTCGCCGCGCACGTCGACGACCTGCACCGGCTCTCGAAGATCCTGCTCGAGGTCGAGACCATCGACCGCGACCAGTTCCTGCGCCTGCTCGACGGCGAGTCGGAGGAGACCGTCTTCCCGCCCTCCGCCGTGCCGACGACGCCCGAGCCCACCGATGCCGGCGAGCGCCGCGAGGCCAAGCCGCGCGGTCTCGGACTGCCCCTCCCGGGCACGCCCGACACGCCCGGCGCCGGCGCCTGATCCGTCTCTCCGGCATCAGCTGATCGCCTAGTCTCCAGCCCATGCTGGAGGCCTTTACCGCTCATCTCCCGGTCGAGATCACGTTCGGCGACGGCTGCGTGTCGTCGCTTCCCGGCGTGCTCGCCCGGCACGGCGTGAGCCGTCCGTTCGTCGTCATCGAGGAGCCCGTCGCCGACCATCCGGGCATCGGCGCGGCGCTGGCCGCGGTGCCGGCCGGCCGGCGCTTCGTGAAGCCGTCGGGCGAGCCCACGATGGTCATGTTCGAGGACTGCGTCGAGGCCTTCTCGGCCAGCGGCACCGACGGCATCATCGCCATCGGCGGCGGCTCGGCGATCGACCTCAGCCGCGCCACGCGCGCCGTCGTCGGGTACGGCTCGACCTGCGAGGACGTGCTCGCCGGCCGCGCCGAGGCGCGGCCCGCCGCACGTGCCGCTGATCTCGGTGCCGACCACGTCGGGCACCGGCGCCGATCTCACCGGCGCGTTCGTGATCAAGACCGCCGACGGGCGCAAGCGCGCCTGGGGGCACAGCCTCCTGCGCGGCCAGGCCTCGCTGATCGACCCGGAGCTGACGCTCGGGCTGCCGGCCGCGCCGACGCTGCACGGCGGCGTCGACGCGATGGCGCACTGCGTCGCCGCGTGCATGGTCTCGAACCGCTCGCCGTTCTCGATCGCCGTCGCCTGCGAGGGCCTGCGCAACATCGCCGCCGGCCTGACGCCGGCGGTGCGCGACGGCTCCGACATCGACGCGCGCCGGCACATGAGCCTCGCGTGCATGTTCGGCGGGCTCGCGATCAACCTCGCCGACTGCTCGGCCGAGCACGCGCTCGGCCACGGCCTCGGCGGCGTCTACGGCCTGCCGCACGGGCTCGCCGTGGGCCTGCTGCTGGCCGAGTGCCTGGAGACCAACCGCCCGGCCCGCGTCGAGGAGCTGGAGCGCATCGGCGAGGCGCTCGGCGAGCCCGCCGACGGCGCCCGCGACGGCACGCGCGGCATCCGCGCCGTCCGCCGCGTGCTGGCCGAGGCCGGCTTCCCGGTGCCGTCCGACGTCGGCTTCGGCGACGAGCGGATGGCACGATCTGGTCGCGATCTCACTCGACGACTACTGCCTGACCACCAACCCGGTGGCGTGGGGTGCGGCCGACGTCGAGGACGCCTTCCGCCGGGCGCTCGCCGTCACCGCCCGGTGATCTCTACGATATCTGGCGTGGCCGGCTCTGCCTCGCTCCGCGACCGTTACCCCGCGCCCGCGCTGATGGGCGTCGTCAACGTCACGCCCGACTCGTTCTCCGACGCCGGCCGGTTCCTCGATCCGGCGCTGGCCATCGAGGAGGGCCTGCGCCACGCGGCCGAGGGTGCCGCGATCGTCGACATCGGCGGCGAGTCGACGCGGCCCGGCTCCGACGGGCATCTCCGTCGAGCTGGAGCTGGAGCGCGTGCTGCCGGTGATCGAGGGCATCCGCGCCGTCTCCGGCGTCGCGATCTCGATCGACACCTCCAAGGCCGTGGTCGCCGACGCCGCCATCCGCGCGGGCGCGTCGATGGTCAACGACGTGACGGCGCTCGGCGATCCGGAGATGGCCGCGCTGGTGGCCGACAGCGGCGTCGACCTCTGCGTGATGCACATGCTCGGCACGCCGCGCACGATGCAGGACGACCCGCGCTACGACGACGTCGTGGCCGAGGTGGCCGACTGGCTGTGCGACCGCGTCGAGCGGGCCTGCGACGCCGGCGTCGCCCGCGAGCGCGTCTGCGTCGACCCGGGCATCGGCTTCGGCAAGAACATGGGCCACAACCTCAGCCTGATCGCCCACCTCGACGTGATCGGCGCCCGCTGCGGCACGCCGGTGCTGGTCGGCCTGTCGCGCAAGAGCTTCCTGGGGCGCATCATGGGCGACATGGAGCGCGACCGGACCGTCCCCACCATCGCGGCGAACGTGGAGGCCGCCCGGCGCGGCGCGTTCATGCTGCGCGTCCACGACGTCGGCGTCCACCGCGACGCGCTTCGCCGCCGTTGCACGCGATCGGAGCCGCGAGATGAGTGAGAGCGAGCGCGAGGTCGAGATCGCGATCGACGGCCTGGCCGTCTTCGCCCACCACGGCGCCCTGCCGGAGGAGCAGGCGCTGGGCCAGCGCTTCTTCCTCGACATCCGCATGATCCCGCTGCGCGACGCGGCCTGCGACACCGACGAGCTGACCGACGCCATCGACTACGGCGCCGTCGCGCAGCGCGCGCACGACGTCGCGTCCGGCGGCCCGTACCGCCTGCTCGAGCGCCTCGCCGACGAGGTCGCGACGGTCGATCATCGCCGAGTTCCCGGTGGACGAGGTGAGCGTCCGGGTCTCGAAGCCCTCCGCTCCGGTGCCGCTCGTGATCGACACCGTCGGCGTCACCGTCACCCACCGGCGCCGCCCGTGAGCGTGGCGTGAGCGCCCACGTTGCGATCGGCCTCGGCGCCAACCTCGGCGACCCGCTGGCCGCACTGCGCGCCGCGATCGACGCCATCGACGCGCTGCCCACCACCCGCGCGCTGGTGGTCTCCGACGTCTACCTGACGGCCCCGGTCGGCGGCCCGCCCGGGCAGCCCGACTACGCCAACGCCGCGCTGCTGATCGAGACGTCGCTGGCGCCGCGGGCGCTGCTGCGCGAGCTGCAGCGCATCGAGCTCGAGGCCGGCCGCGAGCGCACCGTGCGCAACGGTCCGCGCACGCTCGATCTCGACATCCTGTGGTGGGAGGGGCGCGTCATCCACGAGCCCGACCTGCAGGTGCCGCACCCGCGGCTGATGGAGCGGCGGTTCGCGCTCGAGCCGCTCTCCGAGGTGCTTCCGGAGCCCGCATTCGCCGAGGCGCTCGCCTCGCTGCCCGACCAGGGCGTTCGGCGACTGGGCCCGATCGCTGACGCTACCATTGGAGCGATCTTTCCCGACGAGGGGTGAACGACGTGTCCCATCTCGAGGACCTCGAGGAGTACGACGCAGAGCTCGAGCTCGCGTTGAAGCACGAGTATGCGACGGTGTTCGGGATGTTCCGCTACTGCGTGCTCACGCAGGAGGCGACATACCTCTGCAACGTGCTCGATCTGAAGCCCGAGCACCAGCCTTCCTACCCGCTCTTCCATCTGACGATGGAGGACGTCTGGGTGTGGGACAAGAACCGGCCGAGCCGCATCATCCCGCGCGCCGAGGTGCACACCTCGTCCGACATCACGGTCGAGGAGCTGAAGCCGCCGGACGACCAGCCGACGACGCTCCCGCCCGAGTTCAGCGCACCGCCCGAAGCCTGATCCGGGCCACCGATGCTGCTCGCCGTCGACGTCGGCAACACGCAGACGGTCCTCGGCCTGTACCGGGGCCGCGAGATCGACGCGCACTGGCGCCTGACGACCGACCCGCGCCGCACCACCGACGAGCTCGACGTCGAGCTGGCCGCGCTGCTCGCGCGGCGCGGCCTCGCCGACGTCGTCACCGCCAGCGCGCTGTCGACCACCGTGCCGACGCTGACGCACCCGTGGACGAGCGTGCTGCGCCGCATCGGCGGCACCGAGCCGATCGTGATCGGCCCGGGCGTGCGCACCGGCGTGCCGGTCCGCACCGACAACCCGCGCGAGGTCGGCCCCGACCGCATCGCCAACTCCGTCGCGGCGCACGCCCACCACGGCGGGCCGTGCATCGTCGTCGACTTCGGCACGTCGACCAACTTCGACGTCGTCTCGGCCGACGGCGAGTTCCTCGGCGGCGCCATCGCGCCCGGCGTCGAGATCTCGATGGAGGCGCTCTACAGCCGCGCCGCGCGCCTCGTGAAGGTCGACCTGGCGACGCCGGCGTCGGCGATCGGCAAGTCGACGGTCGCGTCGATGCAGTCGGGCGCGGTGTTCGGCTTCGCCGGCCAGGTGGACGGGCTCGTGCGGCGCATCCAGGCCGAGCTCGGCGGCGCCGTGCCCGGTGGTCGCCACCGGCGGCCTCGCCGGCCTCTTGACCCCGCACTGCGAGACCATCACCGCCCACGAGCCGTGGCTGACGCTGGACGGGCTGCAGCTCGTCTGGGAGCGCAACCAGACCGAGTAGTCCAGTACGATCGGTCGCCATGACGACCGTCCGCGCCGCCGTGCTCAACGGCCCCAAGCAGCCCCTCGAGATCACCGACCTCGAGCTCGCGCCGCCGTCCGCCGGCGAGGTGCTCGTCCGGTACGGCGCGAGCGGCGTCTGCCACTCCGACCTGCACGTCGTCGACGGCGAGTGGTCGGCGTCGTTCCCGCTCGTGCTCGGCCACGAGGGAGCCGGCGTCGTGGAGGCGCTCGGCGAGGGCGTCACCAACGTCGCGGTCGGCGACCACGTGGTGCTGTCGTGGTGGTACCCGTGCGGCACCTGCCTGCAGTGCCGGCGCGGCGAGCAGTGGGTGTGCTCCGGCAACCGCGCCACCGACAACACGCTGCACGACGGCACGATGCGCCTCAGCTCGGCCGACGGCCCGGTCGGCCAGTACCTGTCGATCGGCACGTTCGCGACCCATGCCGTGGTGCCCGCCAGCGCCGCCGTGGTGATCCCGCCCGAGCTGCCGTTCGACGTCGCCTGCCTGATCGGCTGCGGCGTCGCGACCGGCGTCGGCGCGGTCATCAACACGGCCGGCGGTCGAGGCCGGATCGTCCGTGGCCGTGATCGGCTGCGGCGGCGTCGGCCTGTCGGTGATCATGGGCGCGGCCCTGGCCGGCGCGTATCCGATCATCGCGATCGACCGCGAGGAGGCGAAGCTCGAGCTGGCGCGCGAGGCCGGCGCGACGCACGTCATCCAGCCGGCCGGCAGCGTCCGGCGCTCCGTCCGGGCGATCGTGCCCGACTTCGTCGACTACGCGTTCGAGGCGATCGGCCTCAAGGACACCGTCGAGCTGATGCCGCGGATCACGCGCCGCGGCGGCACGATGGTGATGGTCGGCATGACGCCCGAGAAGACCGAGGTGGCCGTCGACGGGCTCGTCTTCCCGTCGTCGGGCATGAAGCTGCTCGGCTCGTCGTACGGCTCGTCGGTGCCGGCGGTCGACTTCCCGCTGCTGGCGCGTCTCAACCTGGCCGGCAAGCTGCCGATCGAGCGGATGGTGACCGACCGCATCGAGCTCGACGAGGTCAACGACGCGCTGGCGGCGATGCGCAGGCGCGAGCGCGCCCGCAGCGTCATCGTCTACTAGCCGCTACCCGCCGCCGTAGACCGAGATCGGCAGGCCCAGCTCGGCGTCGCCGGCGTGGTCGACGGCGTCGGCGGCCGCGTGCAGCTCCACCAGCGCGCGGGCGCCGGGGGCCTCGGCGAACAGCCGCGCCTCGAGCGCCTCGAGCGTGGCGATCTGGCCGAGCTCGGTGCGGAGCGTGCGGGCGAACGTGCCGCGGCGCAGGTACCACGGGTGGAACTTGCGCAGGAACGGCACGGCGCGGCGCTCGCCGATCTCGTGCACGACGGCGCGGGCGTAGCGCACCAGCTCGGCCACGATCTCGTCGTTCGTCGGCTGCTGGTCGGTGCCGTCGGCCAGCTCGCGCAGCAGCCACGGGTTGCCCTGGGCGGCGCGCGCGACCATGATCGCGGCGCAGCCGGTGGTGTGCAGCACGGCCTCCGCGGTGGCGCGCGACGTGACGTCGCCCGAGGCGATCACCGGGATGTCGACCGCCTCGACCAGCTCGGCCGTCAGCGAGTGGTCGGCCCGGCCGGTGTACATCTGCTGGGCGGAGCGCGGGTGCAGCGTCAGCGCCTGCGCGCCCGCCTCGGCCAGGCGGGGGCCGATGGCCAGGAACGCGCGCGAGCCGTCGCGCTGGCCGCGCCGCATCTTCACCGTCACGGGCACGTCGACCGCCTCGGCGACGGCCTCCACCAGACGGCACGCGAGGTCGCCGCCGTCGGTCTCGATCAGCGAGCTGCCGGCGCCCGTCTTGGTCACCTTGCGCACGGGGCAGCCCATGTTGATGTCGACGATGTCGGCACCCGCCTCGACCACCATCACCGCGGCGCGCGCCATGCGGTCGGGCTCGGATCCGAAGATCTGCACCGCCAGCGGCCGCTCGTCGCGCGCGATGCGCAGGTAGCCGTGCGTCCGCTCGTTGCCGTAGTCGAGGCCGCACGCGGAGACCATCTCCGAGCACACCAGGCCGGCGCCGAAGCGGCGTCCCTGGCGGCGGAAGGCCTGTGCGGAAACGCCGGCCATGGGCGCCAGCACGACCCGGCTCGGGACCAGGACGTCGCCGATCGCCCATGCGTCGGAGAGGGTTCGTACGGCGGTCGCCACGGCTCCCAGGCTATCATTCGCCCCGATGACGGCGCCCGATGGCGCCGTTCGACGTTGCGTCTATTCGAGGTTGTGAAGTGGCTAAGGAAGTCGTCCTCACCCGTGAAGGGTTCGAGAAGCTGAAGGCAGAGATCGAGGAGATGTCCACGGTGCGCCGCCGCGAGGTGGCCGAGCGCATCAAGGAGGCCCGCGAGTTCGGCGACATCTCCGAGAACTCCGAGTACGACGACGCCAAGAACGAGCAGGCCATGCTCGAGGCCAAGATCGCGCAGCTCGAGGAGCGTCTCCGCGACGCCACCGTGATCGACGCCGAGGAGGTCTCGACCGACAAGGTGGCGCTCGGCTCGATGATCACGCTCGAGACGCCCGCCGGCAAGGCGACGTACCAGCTGGTCGGCTCCGCCGAGTCCGATCCGGACGAGAACCGGCTCTCCAACGAGTCGCCGATCGGCCGCGCCATCATCGGGCACAAGAAGGGCGAGACGGTCGACGTCGTCACGCCGGGCGGTCCGATCAAGGTGAAGATCGTCTCCATCAAGGCCGCGTAGCGGGCGTGACCTACGACGCGCTCCCGCACCGGTTCGCGGGACGCACCGCGATCGCCGACATCCGCGCCGCCCACGAGGACCTCGAGGCCGGCGCCGAGTCGGGCACGAGCTACCGCCTGGCCGGTCGCGTCATGGCGCGGCGCGGCCAGGGCAAGCTCGTGTTCCTCGACCTCGTCGACCGCTCCGGCCGGCTCCAGCTGCTGGCCGCGCTCGACGTGCTGGGCGAGGAGCTGCTCGAGCGCGTCGGCGGCATCTCGCTGGGCGACGTGGTCGGCGTCGAGGGCGAGGCGATCGCGCACGCGGCGCGGCGAGCTGTCGCTGCGCCTGACGGCCTTCGAGCTGCTGGCGCCGAACCGGCAGCCGCTGCCCGACACCTGGCACGGGCTGTCCGACGTCGAGGTGCGCTACCGCCAGCGCTACCTCGACCTGCTGATGTCGCCCGAGAGCCGCGAGCTGTTCGCCGTCCGGTCGCGCGCCGTCTCGGCGTTCCGCCGGTTCCTCGACGGCCGCGGCTTCCTCGAGGTCGAGACGCCGGTGCTGCAGCCGCTCTACGGCGGCGCGCTGGCCCGGCCGTTCACCACGCACCACAACGAGCTCGGCCGCGACCTGTACCTGCGCATCGCCACCGAGCTGTACCTGAAGCGGCTCATCGTCGGCGGGCTCGAGAAGGTGTACGAGCTCGGCAAGGACTTCCGCAACGAGGGCGTGTCGTACAAGCACAACCCCGAGTTCACGATGCTCGAGACGTACGAGGCGTACGCCGACTACGAGGACGTCATGCGCATGACGGAGGAGATGGTCGCGCTACGCCGCGCAGGAGGCGCTCGGCACGACCGCGGTCGAGTGGAAGGGCGAGCCGATCGACCTGAAGCCGCCGTGGCGCCGGCTGTCGCTCGGCGCGGCGCTGGCCGAGCACCTCGGCTTCGACCCGTTCGCGGGGCCGCGCGACTACGCCGGGCTGCGCGCCGCGCTCGACGCGAAGGGCCTCGAGACGGGCGCCGACAAGACCTGGGCGCAGCTCGTCGACCACGCGCTGTCGCACTTCATCGAGCCGCACCTGATCCAGCCGACGTTCCTGGTCGACTACCCGGTCGAGCTGTCGCCGCTGTCGCGCCAGATGCCGGGCGACCCGACGCTGACCGAGCGCTTCGAGGCGTTCTGCGGCGGCATGGAGATCGGCAACGGCTACTCCGAGCTGAACGACCCGGACGAGCAGCACGCGCGGTTCGAGGAGCAGGCCCAGATGGGCCGCGCCGGCGACGCCGAAGCGCATCCGATCGACGACGACTACGTGAACGCGCTCGGCTACGGCATGCCGCCGACCGGCGGCCTCGGCGTCGGCATCGACCGCGTCGTGATGCTGCTGGCGGGCACGACGTCGATCCGCGAGGTCGTGCTCTTCCCGGCCATGCGCGACCGCCGCCCCTGACCCATCCGGGCGTGGCTCTCGGCCGCCGCTCCAGGCGTCGCGGAACGCGCGCGCAAAGCACGGCGGCGTGAAAACCACGCGCGAGACCGTGCCGGGATTCCCGATTCGGTGCCAGGCACCGAATTTGTCGTGGGGATAGCGTCGCGCGCGGATTCGCGCGGAAGCGGCGCGGATCAGCCCAGCGACGTGTTGGCCGTGCGGGAGGCGCGCGTGATGTTGCCCGCCTCGTCGACCGCCCGCGCCACGACCGTGTAGCGGCCGGCCGTCGGCAGGTGGGCCTGCCAGACCTCGCCGTTCTCGGACGCGCCGTGCACCCAGCGCAGCGGCCGGTCGTCGGCGGCGACCAGGAAGGAGACGGCGGCGATGCCGTTGCGGTCGTTGGCCGTGGTGCGCACGTTGCACAGCACGGCGTCGCCGAGCTGCTGCGTGCAGGTGATCTCCGGCCGCGTCAGCGTGGGCGCGCGGCGGTCGGCGCCCAGGTCGGCGCCGATCACGACCGGCTGCGAGCCCGCGTGGACGGCGCCGCCGCGGTTGCGGGCGGTGACGGTGCAGGCCAGCGCGGAGCCGGCATCGGCCCGGCGCACGCGGTAGCTCGGGCCGCTGGCGATCGGCACGCCGGCGCGGCGCCACTTGATGGCCACCGAGGTGGCGCCGGTGACCTGAGCGACGCAGTGGATGGAGCGGCCCACGAGCGCACGGCCGCTGATGTAGACGCTGCCCGTGCGGATGGGCGCGGGCGGTGGCGCCGAGTCGATCCACGGGCGCAGCGCCAGCACGTCGGCGAAGACGTTGGGCGAGATCACCGAGCCGCACACGAGGCCCCAGCTGGTGACGCCCGCCAGCAGCACGCCGCCGGCGCCGTCGTCGACGAGCAGCGGGCCGCCGGAGTCGCCGAAGCAGGTGCCCTGGCCGGACGGGCTGGCGTCGGCGCACATCATCGTGGCGCCGGCGTACGGGAAGCCGGCACCGGCGGCGCACGTGGTGTCGGCGCGCAGCGTGAGCACGGCCGTGCGCAGTTCGTCGGGCATGATCTGCACGTCGTCGTCGAGCCGCGTGGCGCCCCAGCCGAGCACCCGCGCCGATGCGCCCGGAGCCGCGGCCGCGACGTGCGCCTGGTCGATCAGCGCGACGGGAGCGACCGGCGCCGCGGGGGCGCGGGCGAGGCGCACGAGGGCGACGTCGGAGCCGATCAGCTCCTCGGTGAAGTTGGGGTTCCACGAGAGGCTGGTGACCGCGATGCGCTGCCCGCCCGTGCCCGACAGCGACGTCTGGCCGAACAGCACGTCCCAGTCGGACGCGTTGGTGTCGGCGACGCAGTGCGCGGCCGTGAGGAACAGCGTCGGCGCGATCAGCGCGCCGGTGCACGACTGGCCGGGGCCGGGATCGACGCCGCGGGCGATCAGCGCGCCGATGAACGGGTAGTCGGCCGCGTTCGCGGTCGTACCGCCGATGACGCGCGGGTGGCGCGCGCGGGCGAGGCCGCCGGCCGTCGTCAGCGTGCGGCGGAACGGCTTCGACTCGTTGCCCTTGTTGTCGGTCGCGATCACGAGCAGCTCGTGCTGGCGGCGCGGCAGCGAGACCTTGAACGTCTTGCCCTTGCGCGTCATCGTCAGCAGCTGGACGCCGCGGCTGGAGCGCACGCCGAGCTCGACGCGGCGGATGCCCGACGCGTCGGTGGCGCGCACCGTCAGGGTGCACCTGCTGGCCCGGCACGCACCGCGAGCGCTCCTGATCAGCGGCGCGGTGGTGTCGGTGACGGGCTTGCCGGGCCCGACGGTCGGGAACCCGGCGACGCCGAAGTTGGCGCCCGCGGTGTTCTCGGCGATCACGACGCAGGTCACCTGGGTGCCGCGGTCGGCGATCGTCAGCCGGCGCCGCGCCTTCGTCTCCTTCGGCAGCAGCTCGAGGTCGCGGAACCAGGCGTAGCTGAAGCGGATCTTCGACTTGCTCGACCACTGGCCCGGGTCGCAGCGCACGGCGCCGCCCACCCAGGGCTGGCCGTGGACCGTCGTCTCGGAGATCTGCTCCGGCACGGCCACCGACTCGGGAGCGGCCAGGAACGCGCGCAGCGGGTTGCCGCTCAGCCGCGCGAAGGTGGTCGGCAGCGTGGCGTCGGGACAGCCGGCCAGCGACGAGACGATGCCGAGCACGCGATCGCCCTGCGGCGTCGAGACGAGCAGCGGGGCGCCGGAGTCGCCGAGGCAGGTGCCGCTGCCCGGCGTCGCCCCGGTCGCGCAGAAGGTCTCGGCGGTCGCGATCGCCCGGCCCCAGGATGCCGTGCAGGCGGCGTCGGCGCTGACGACCATCGGAAGCTCCTGCGGCAGGTTGGGCGCGGCCCCGTCGGCGTTCACGGCCCCCCAGCTGACCAGCGTGCCGGTCGCGCCGGCCGTGACGCTGCCGGCGGTCGCGAGCGGCGCCGGCGTCGCGGGCGCGTCGGCCGCGAGCTGGATGCGGATCACGTCGCCGCGGGCGGGCGGGCCGAGGTCGAGCGTGGGAGGCACGTCGAAGCCGGAGACGGCGATCGCCTTGCCGTTGTCGGCCGCGCGGCTGGTGCGGCCGACGATCACCTGGGCCGCGTCGAGGTCGATGAAGAACACGCAGGTCACCGACGTGACGACGATGCGCTTGGAGATCAGCACGCCGGTGCACGACTCGACCTCGCCGAAGATGTCGGCTCCCTCGACCAGCACGACCGACGGATGCGTGCCGGCCGGCGACGGGGGTGCCGCCCGTCGACCGTGGCGCCGCGGCCGACGCCGGAGCGACGGCGCACAGGATGAGCACGAGGGCGAGGAGGGGGCGACGCATCGACGGAGGGTAACCGGACGTCACCGCCGGGCTCGCTCAAGGGCGTCCGGTAGGGTGCCGATGGAAGCCGTGAAATGAACATGCAGACGCTTTGCAAAGCACCTCGGAGCCGGCCGCGTAGGGGCCCGGACCGCGTGGTACACTCCGCCACCACCGACGGTCGACGGAGTGCAGAGATGCGTCACGAAATCACGCCTCCGCGCGCTGACTCGGGACTGGCACAACGTCCCGCGGGCGTGGCGGCATCAAGGTCCGCCCGCCGCGCGGGTGAACCGCGAAAGGAGGGCTAGGCGTGTTCGAACGATTCACCGAGCGCGCACGGCAGGTCGTCGTGCTCGCGCAGGACGAGGCCCGGGCCCTCAAGCACAACTACATCGGCACCGAGCACATCCTGCTCGGCCTGCTCCGTGAGGAGGAGGGACTCGCCGCCCGTGTGCTCGACTCGCTCGACATCACCGTCGAGGACGTCCGGGCCAACGTGGCGCGCATCGTCGGCCAGGGCGAGGAGGTCACGACGGGGCAGATCCCGTTCACGCCTCGCGCCAAGAAGGTGCTGGAGCTCGCATTGCGAGAGGCTCTCTCGCTCGGCCACAACTACATCGGCACCGAGCACATCCTGCTCGGGCTCGTTCGTGAGAACGAGGGCGTCGCCGCGCGGATCCTGCTCGACTTCGACGCCGACGCCGAGAAGATCCGCAACGAGATCATCCGCATGCTGTCCGGCCCCGGCCGGCGCCAGGGCCAGGGCCAGGGTGCCGCACAGGGCTCGGGAGCGGGCGCGGGCGGGGCGGCTGCCGCCTCGGCCGAGGCGAAGAAGTCGTCGAAGCTGCTCGACCAGTTCGGGCGCAACCTGACGAAGCTCGCCTCCGAGGGCCGGCTCGATCCGGTCGTCGGCCGCCAGACCGAGATCGAGCGGATGATGCAGATCCTCGTCCGCCGCATGAAGAACAACCCCGTGCTGATCGGCGAGCCCGGCGTCGGCAAGACCGCCGTCGTCGAGGGCCTCGCCCAGCGCATCTCGAACGGCACCGTCCCCGATCTCCTCAAGGGCAAGCAGATCTACACGCTCGACCTGGCCGCCCTCGTCGCCGGCTCCAAGTACCGGGGCGAGTTCGAGGAGCGGCTCAAGAAGGTCATGAAGGAGATCGCCCAGCGGGGCGACATCATCCTGTTCATCGACGAGCTCCACAACCTCGTCGGTGCCGGTGCGGCCGAGGGCGCGATCGACGCGGCCTCGATCCTCAAGCCGGCGCTGGCGCGCGGCGAGCTCCAGACGGTGGGCGCGACGACGCTCGACGAGTACCGCAAGTACCTGGAGCGCGACTCCGCGCTCGAGCGGCGCTTCCAGCAGGTGCGGGTCGAGGAGCCGTCCGTCGACGACACCATCCAGATCCTCCGCGGTCTGCGCGACCGGTACGAGGCGCACCACCGCGTGCGCATCACCGACGACGCGCTCGACGCGGCGGCGAAGCTGTCCGACCGCTACATCCAGGACCGGCACCTTCCCGACAAGGCGATCGACCTGATCGACGAGGCCGCGTCGCGCATGCGCATCAAGACGATGTCGGCGCCGCCGCGGTACAAGGAGCTCGAGGACGAGATCGAGCAGGTGCGGCGCGAGAAGGAATCCGCCATCGAGGCGCAGGAGTTCGAGAAGGCCGCGGCGCTCCGCGACAACGAGCGCAAGCTCTCGAACAAGAAGCGCGAGCTCGAGGAGTCCTGGAAGGAGTCCACCGACGAGGAGCAGCCCTCGATCGGCGAGGAGGAGATCGCGGACATCGTCTCGATGTGGACGGGCATCCCGGTCTTCAAGCTCACCGAGGCGGAGTCCCAGAAGCTGATCCGCATGGAGGAAGAGCTCCACAAGCGCGTCATCGGCCAGGAGATCGCGATCGGTGCGGTCTCGAAGGCCATCCGCCGCGCCCGTGCCGGCATCAAGGACCCGAAGCGCCCGACCGGCTCGTTCATCTTCCTGGGGCCGTCCGGCGTCGGCAAGACCGAGCTGGCCCGCACGCTCGCCGAGTTCCTGTTCGGCGACGAGCAGGCGATGATCCAGGTCGACATGTCGGAGTACATGGAGAAGCACGCCGTGTCCCGGCTGGTCGGCTCTCCGCCCGGCTACATCGGCTACGACGAGGGCGGTCAGCTGACCGAGGCCGTGCGGCGCAAGCCGTACTCGGTGCTCCTCCTCGACGAGATCGAGAAGGCCCATCCCGACGTGTTCAACATCCTCCTGCAGGTGCTGGAGGAGGGCAAGCTGACCGACTCCCAGGGTCGCAAGGTCGACTTCCGGAACACGATCGTGATCATGACCTCGAACATCGGCGCCGCCACCATCGCGAAGAACCAGGCGCTCGGCTTCGGGCCGAAGGACGACGAGGGTGGCCTGTCCTACGAGGACATGAAGGGCCGGATCATGGGCGAGCTGAAGAAGGTCTTCCGACCCGAGCTGCTCAACCGGATCGACGAGGTCATCGTCTTCCACAAGCTCTCGCGCGACCAGATCAAGGTCATCGTCGACCTGATGATGGGTCGGCTGCGCGAGCAGATGCGCGACCACGAGGCCGCGATCGAGCTCTCCGACAACGCCAAGGAGCTGCTCGTCGAACACGGCTACGACCCGGCGATGGGCGCAAGACCGCTGCGCCGGGCGATCCAGCGCTACATCGAAGATCCGCTCGCCGACTTCGTGCTCGGACGTCAGCTCTCGCCCGGTTCGACGATCGTCGTCGACCGCGAGGACGACTCCGACGAGGTCACGCTGTCGGTCGTCGCTCCGACGCCCGACGCGCCGCCGGTCGAGCTGGCCGGAACGGGCGAGTAGCAGGCAACTGAGAGGAGCCGGGCCGTAGGGTCTCGCGAGCGGGCTGCGAAAGCCCGCCGTGAGACACTACGGCCCGGTTCTCTTCGTGCCCAGCCGTACCGACTACCTGCTCGTCCCCGCCGCCGGGCTGCTGTACGGCGTCAACCAGCCGCTCTCGCGGGTGCTGATCGACGAGCGCCTGCCGTCGGAGTACCTGGCGCTGGCGCGGATGTCGGCCGTCGCCGTGATCTTCCTCGGCTGGGCGCTGCTGCGCTCCGGCACCGGGTTCCCGCGCGGCCGGCCGCTCGTGATGCTGCTCGTGTTCGGCATCGTGGGCATCGCCGTGCTGCAGTGGACGCTGACGTCGGCGATCGCGCGGATCGACGTCGGCCTGGTGCTGACCATCGGGTACACGGCGGCGCTGCTGAGCGCGCTGTGGTGCCTCTTCGTGCGGCACGAGCACCAGCCGCGCATCGTCTGGGCGCTGATGGGCGTGGCGCTGGGCGGTCTGGCGCTGGCCGTCGGGCTGGGCGGCGACTCGCTGGACGACGTGCCGGCGGCGGGCCTCGTGTTCGCCGGCCTGCTGGCGGTGATGTTCGCCTACTACGCCCTGCACGGCGAGCGGCTCGTCCACCGGCACTCGCCGCAGATCGTGCTCGGCGTCGCGGCGCCGGCGGCCGCGGTGTTCTGGGCGCTCACCTTCGCGCCGATCTGGGAGTTCCCGACCGAGATCCTGACCGACAGCATGCCGCTCGGCGGCAACCTCTCGTCGATCGAGCTGCCGGGCGTGCTCGTGCTGCTGTGGTCGATGCTGTTCGGCACGGCGCTGCCGTACGCGCTGTACCTCGTCGGCATCGGGCGCGTCGGCCCGACGCTGGGTCTCCTCAGCGGCACCATCGAGCCGGTGGTCGCGGTGATCGCGGCGTGGTTCTGGATCGACCAGCGGCTGACGGCGCTGCAGGTGCTCGGCTGCGTGGTCGTGTTCACCGTCGGTGACCGCGGTGCAGATGCTGCGATCACGACAGGCGGAGCCGGTGCCGGCCTGACGCACGGGTGAAGGCGGCGCGGCGAGCGTGTCGTCGTGGCGGAGGTGGCTCGGGCTCGGCGCTCGCCGCGCCGGTTCCGCCAACCCTACTCTCTCGCGACGATCGCTACAAGGTCTGCGCGACGGGCTGCTTCTGTCGCGCCACCTGCAGCAACAGCACCGCACCGACGACGACGAGGCCGCCGGCGACCTGCAGCGGCGTCAGCGACTGGCGCAGCCACGCCCACGAGATGGCGATCGCCATCACCGACTCCAGCATCAGCACGATCGCGCTGCGCGTCGGTCCGATCCGGCCGACGCCGGTCAGGAACAGCGCGAACGGGATCGCCGTTCCGACGACCGCGCCGAGGACGACGAGGACGAAGCCCGAGAGGCTGCCGCCGAGGTTGCCGCCCAGCGGCACCTGGCCGTCGACGACGCTCATCGGGTAGTGCCAGATCGGCGCCAGCGTGAGGCTCCAGAAGATGACGGCGAACAGCCCGCCGAGCCCGAGCACGACCTGCGGCGGCCGCTCGCGCAGCAGCTTCGAGGCGTGGGTGGCGTAGTACGAGAAGATCAGGCAGGTCGTCACCGAGAACACCAGCCCCGGGCCGGACAGCCGGGCGAACGAGTCGCCGCCGACGTCCAGCACCATCGTCAGGCCCGCGATCGCGACGAACGCCGAGACCCAGACGGCGCGCTGCTGCCGGTGGCGCCACAGCACCCACGAGTAGAGGGCGATCAGGAACGGCGCCATGTACTCGATCATCAGCACGAGGCCGATGTCGACGCGGGCGATCGCCTCGGCGTACGTCCACTGCATCAGCGCCAGGCCGGCAATGCCGAAGAACGCCAGCTCGAGCAGCTCGCGACCGCTGAACCGCAGGTGGTCGCGGTACTTGAGGACCGCCCACGTGAGCAGCACCAGCACCATGCCGAGCAGGCGGCCCGTGACGACGTAGCGCGCCGACAGACCGCCGTCGATCAGGACGATCGAGATGGGCCCGTTCGCGGCGAACAGCAGCGCGGAGAACGCGACCATGGCGTAACCGGTGCGCATGCTAGAGCCGATCCCCCTTGGCGCCGACCGCTAGCGGGTGGGTGCGGCCGGCGCCTTGGGGATGGAGGGGAAAAGCTGATCGCGACGCGCCTGTGGACGGGTGGGTGGACGGCCGGCGCGTCGCGATCAGCAGGGAGATCAGGACCAGTTGTGCGAGTTGCCGTGCCAGCTGTCAGCGCCGGCACGAACTGCGAGGATGGGGAGAACGAGGAGGGTGAAGATGAGGAATGCGAGAACGGCCATCGGGCTGTGCCGCCTTTCGGGATATCGGTGATTGATTGAATTGTGCACCCATTTACTCGATCATTCCAATGCGGCGTTTGACTGATGTTGATCACTGACAGTGATAGTTATTCGGCGATCGAGATGCGCCATCTCCGGGCGCTGGTCGCGGTCGGCCGGACGAGCTCGTTCTCCCGGGCCGCGAACGAGCTCGGCTACGCGCAGTCGGCCGTCTCCCAGCAGATCGCGGCGCTCGAGCGCATCGTCGGCGTGGCCCTGGTCGAGCGACCGGGCGGCCCGCGGCCGGTGTCGCTGACGCCGCAGGGCCAGGTGCTCGTGCGGCACGCCGAGCGCATGCTGGCGCGCCTCGCCGTCGCGCGCGGCGACCTGCTCGCCCTCGCCGCGGGCGAGGCGGGCACGCTGCGCATCGGCACCTTCCAGTCCGTCGGCGCGCAGCTGCTGCCCGAGGCGGTGCGCCGGTTCCGGGCCGACCTGCCGGCGGTCGAGATCCGCCTGCTCGAGGACCAGAACGAGAGCGTGCTGCTCGACGCCGTGCTCGCGGGCGAGCTCGATCTCGCGTTCGCGCTGATCCACGACCTCGATCCGCGCTTCGAGTCGATCGAGCTGGTGCGCGACCCGTGGGTGCTGCTCGCGCCGCGCGACTCGGAGCTGGTCGAGCACCAGCCGGTGCCGCTGGCGATGCTCGACGGGCTGCAGATGGTCGAGTGGCAGACGTCGACGCAGGTCCACGACGTCGAGGCCCAGCTGGCCCGCTTCGGCATCAACATCGACGTCGTGTTCCGCACCGACGACAACCTGACGCTGCAGCACTTCGTCGGCGCCGGCCTGGGCCACGCGATCGCCGGCCGGCTGGTGGTCGAGCCGGGCAGCTCCGACATGGACGCCGCTGGTCCTGCGGCTCGCGGAGGGCATCGAAGCCCGCCGCATCGGCATCGCCTGGGCCCGAGACCGAACCCGCACCCGAGCCGCCGAGGCCTTCGTCGAGACGGCCCGCGTGGTCGCGCTCGAGCGCTTCTCGCGAGTAGGTAGCGCCGGTCGAATCCGGGCTCCCGGTTCGCGATCCCCGTGTCGGTGCCTAGGCACCGAACGGAATCCCGGCGACTGTTGCGCGCGCTCGATCGTTGCACACTCCGACGCAGTCCGCGCGCCTTGCACGCGCTCTTGCCGAGCGACTTGATCCCTCGCGGCCGCTGCCGATAGATAGCAAGTGAGACGTTTTGCAATTGTCCTCTGCGCCCTGCCGCTGCTGGCCGCCGGGTGCGGCGGCGCCGGGGAGCCCGCCGCCGTCGCCACCGCGCCGCAGCCGCAGCCGACGCCGGCGAAGCCCGCCGCCGTGGCGCCCGCGACCACCACCGCCGCAGCCGCACCGAAGGCGGAGGCGCCCGCGACCGCCGACGAGGCGCCCGTGCTCTACCCCGAGATGATGAGCGCGCTCGAGCAGACCTCGCCGTGGGACCTGCCGCCCGAGATGCACCTCACCGCGGGCACCGCCGCGGCGGTGGAGGAGGCGGTGCTGCGCAAGCGCGTGCTGGAGTCGACGTCGCTGGCGCTGTCGCCGCAGGCCCGCAGGAACGTGAAGGCCGGGCGCGTCGGGGCCGACGCCCTGGCCGTGCTCGACGCGCTGCCCGACGGCGCCTCGCCCTTCCTCGTGCTCGGCGCGAAGGGCACGAAGCTCCGCGTCCAGGCCACCAACCTGAAGGAGACCGTCGGCGCCATCGACGGGTTCCAGGACCTCGCCGACGAGGGCATCCTGGCCGGGCTGCGGCTGGTGCCGGTGGCCGACAACACGTACGACGAGGGCCAGGACTACGCCAAGGGCGAGCGCCGCGGCGCGCTCGGCGAGAAGGCCGTGCAGCTGGCGCTGAAGTACCTCGGCGTGCCGTACGTCTGGGGAGGGGCGACCCCGGAGGGCGGCTTCGACTGCTCGGGCCTCGTGATGTACGTCTACGGCAAGCTCGGCGTGCGGCTGCACCACTTCACCGGTCTGCAGTGGCTCGAGGGCACGCGCATCGACGCCGCGATGCTGAAGCCGGGCGACATCGTCTTCTTCCACCCGCAGGCCGGCCATCCGGGCCACGAGGGCATGTACATCGGCGGTGGCAAGTTCATCCACGCGCCGCACACGGGCGACGTCGTGAAGATCTCCGACCTGGCCGGCTACTCCGGCAACTACGTCGGCGCCGTCAGGCCCTACTGACGACGATCTTGCCGAACTGCTCGCCGCGCTCGAGGGCGAGCAGGGCCTCGGGGACACCCGCCAGCGGCACCACCCGGTCGACCACCGCCCGCTGACCGGAGGAGACCATCAGGTCGAGCGCGCGCCGGAACTCCGCGTCGGTGGCCATCGTGGTGCCGATGATCTCGAGCTGGCGCCAGAACAGGTGGACGATCGGCACGGTGCCGCTGTCCCCGCCCGTGGCGCCGGCGTTCACCAGCCGGCCGCCCTGCTCGAGCAGGCGGAAGCTCGCGTCCCAGACGGCGGCGCCGACGGAGTCGACCACCAGGTCGGCCGCGCCCATGCCCGCGCGCACGGCGCGCACCACGTCGCCGGAGCGGTAGTTGACCGCGTGGTCGGCGCCGAGGCCGCGGGCGCGCTCGAGCTTCGCGTCGTCGGACGACGTGACGGTGCACCTCCGCGCCCGCCACCTTCGCCAGCTGCAGCGCCGCGGTCGCGAGGCCGCCGCCGATGCCGTGGATGAGCACGCGCTCGCCCGGCAGCAGGCGCCCGCGCGTGAACAGCAGGCGATACGCCGTCGCGAACACCGTCGCGCCCGCCGCGGCCTCCTCGGCGCTCAGCTCGGCCGGCCGGTCGACGGCGCAGATGGCCGGCACGCAGATGGCGTCGGCGTGGGTGCCGTCGACGTGCTCGCCGATCATCTTGAACCGCCGGCACAGCATCCGCTCACCGGCCACGCAACGCGCGCAGAAACCACAGGACAGCACCGGATTGACCACGACCTGGCACCCGATCCGGGCCTCGTCGACGCCGGTGCCGACCGCGTCGATCGTGCCGGCGCCGTCCACGCCGAGGACGAACGGGAAGTGCCGCTCGATCTTCGGCTGGCCGTGCGACGCCCACAGATCGGCGTGGTTGAGCGAAGAAGCGTCGAGCCGAACCCGCACCTCGCCGGGGGCGGGCTCGGGCAGGGGGAGCTCGTGGAGGCCGGCAGCGGCCGGGCCGTCGGTGGCCGTGATGGCGATCGCGCGCATGCCGGAACCCTAAGGCCTCGCCGCCGCTCCGTCCGGCGCCGGCAGTAGTCTGGCCGGTCCGATGCTCGCCACGAAGACCCAGTTCACCTGCCAGGAGTGCGGCGCGTCCCAGCCCAAGTGGCACGGCCGCTGCCCGAGCTGCAGCGCGTGGGCGTCGATGGTCGAGGAGGCGTCGCGCCCGGCGCCGAAGCGCGGCGGCCAGGTCTCCGGCCAGGTGCGCAAGCCGCAGCCGCTCGCCGACGTCGAGGCCACCCGCCACGACCGCCTGCCCACCGGCATCGACGAGTTCGACCGCGTGCTCGGCGGCGGCCTCGTGCCCGGCTCGCTGATCCTGATCGGCGGCGACCCCGGCATCGGCAAGTCGACGCTCACCACCATGGCGCTGGCGCGGCTCGCCGCCCGCCATCCGGTGCTGCTCGTGTGCGGCGAGGAGTCGCCGGCGCAGGTGCGCATGCGCGCCGAGCGCATCGGCGGTGCGGGCCGCATCGGCGTGATCGCCGAGACCGATCTCGATCTGGTCTGCCAGACGCTGGTGCAGGAGCAGCCCGCCGTCGCCGTGATCGACTCCGTGCAGACGCTCTGGGCCAACGACCTGGCGTCGGCGCCGGGCTCGGTGGCGCAGGTGCGGGAGGCCGCCGGCCGCCTGCTGCGGGTGGCCAAGGAGCACGCCATCACGGTCATCCTGGTCGGCCACGTGACCAAGGACGGCGCCGTCGCCGGGCCGCGCGTGCTCGAGCACCTGGTCGACGCCGTGCTGATGTTCGAGGGCGACCGCACGGGCGACCTGCGCGTGCTGCGCGCCGCGAAGAACCGCTTCGGATCGACCGCCGAGATCGGCGTGTTCGAGATGACGTCGACCGGGCTCGCGCCGGTCGGCGACCCGTCGGCGCTGCTCGGGCGCGGCGACCTGGGCGGGCCCGGATCGGTCGTCGCGTGCGCCGTCGAGGGCACGCGCCCGCTGCTGCTCGAGGTGCAGGCGCTGGTGGCGCCGAGCGACCTGCAGATGCCGCGCCGCCTGGCGACCGGCGTCGACCGCAACCGCCTGGCGATGATCCTCGCGGTGCTGCAGCGCCACGCCGAGCTGCCGCTCGGCTCGGCCGACGTGTTCGTCAACGTGGCCGGCGGCGTCGACATCCACGAGCCCGCCGCCGACCTGGCGATCGCCATCGCCATCGCCTCCGCGCACCGCGGCCTGCCCACCGGGCCGCTGGTCGCGTTCGGCGAGATCGGCCTCACCGGCCGGCTGCGCAGCGTGCCGCAGGCCGAGCGGCGGCTGCGCGAGGCCCAGCGCCTCGGCCTCTCGCACGCGCTCGCCCCCGCGGGTACGCTTGGCGTTCCCGGCACCAGCCTGCGCACCGCGCAGACCGTGGCCGAGGCCATCGCCATGACGCTCCCCGTACCGCGCTGATGCCCCGCACCGCCGATCTCGAGTGGGACGAGGCGGGCTCGGGCCCGCCGCTCCTGCTGCTGCACTCCGGCATCACCGACCGGCGCATGTGGGATCCGCAGATGGAGCTCCTGGCCGACGCGCTACCGCGTGATCCGGTACGACGCGCGCGGCTTCGGCGAGTCGGGGCGCGATCGAGGCGCCGTACCACCCGTACGACGATGCCGTCGCCGTGCTCGACGCGGCCGGCGTCGACCGGGCGACCGTCGTCGGCTCGTCGATGGGCGGGGCGAACGCGATCGACCTCGCGATCGTCCACCCCGGGCGCGTGTCGGCGCTGGTCGCCGTCGGCATCGGCCCCCGCGGCCGCACGCCCGACGCCGGGCTGCGCGCGGGCTGGGACGCCGTCGGCGCCGCCTACGAGGCGGGCGACATCGAGCGCGCGATCGACCTCGACACCGAGATGTGGGTGCAGGACCCCGCCATCGTCGCGCAGGTGCGCGCGTGGAACGCCGAGATCTTCGCGCGCGACGAGAGCGACGAGCACGAGCTCGACGCTCGATCCGCCCGCCGATCGACCGGCTGGACGAGATCCAGTGCCCGGTGCTGGCCGTGGTCGGCGACCGCGACCAGCCGTTCATGGTCGAGGGCGCCCGCGCGCTGGCCAACGGTGTCGCGCGCGGCCGGCTCGCCGTGATGCCGGGGCTCACGCACCTGCCGAGCCTCGAGGCGCCGGCGGCGTTCAACGCGATCCTGCTCGACTTCCTCGAGGGGTAAGCGCCTCGGAGGGGCGAGCCGCAATTCGCGATCTGCCCACACCGACCTCTGTCGGCCCCGGACGACTGGTCGTGGATGCCGCCGAGCTACCGACGGCCGTGCTGTGGCTGGGGCACGGTGCCGGCGGTGGCATCGAGGCGCGGGATCTGGTCGCGATTGCCGCGGCCCTGCCCGCGCGAGGCATCACGGTCGCGCGCTACGAGCAGCCGTGGCGCGTGGCGGGGCGGCGAGTCGCATCGCCGCCGGCAACGCTCGACATCGCGTGGCGGGACACGGCGCCCGTCGTCGCGGATCTGGCCGCGGGCCTGCCGATCGTCGTCGGCGGTCGGAGTGCCGGAGCGCGGGTGGCGTGCCGCACGGCGCAGGCCGTCGGAGCCGCGGCCGTCGTCTGCCTCGCGTTCCCCCTGCACCCGCCCGGCAGGCCCGAGAAGTCGCGCCTGTTCGAGCTGCTGCTGCCGGAGGTTCCCGTCCTGGCGCTGCAGGGAGACCGTGACACGTTCGGCACCGCCGCCGACCTGGCGCTCGCGGTCGCGGGCGCGCAGTCGATCCGCGTCGTGGAGGTGACCGGCGCGGATCACGGCATGCGGACGCTGAAGGCGTCGCCGCTGACCGCCGGCGACGTCGCCGGCCTGGTGACGTCCTCCGTCGCCGACTTCGTCGACGAGGTGTGTCGACGATGACGTCGCCGATGACCGCCGGTACGGGCTATGCCTCGATCAGGATCACCAGGGTGTCGGCGAGCACGCCGTCGTTCTCCATCGCCTGAGCGGCCTCCGGGGTCTGCATCGCCGTCATCAGCGCGTCCAGGTCGGGGACGTCCATGCTGAGCGCGACGTGGCTCGGATTCCGCGGGTCGGTGAACGTGCGGATGTTCGTGATGCCGAGCGGGCCGAAGAACTGCTCGCGCGTGGGCGAGGCGAGCCAGTGCGTCGTGTCCTTGACGTCGTGGTGCGCGACGATGGTGGGCATGGTGCCTCCTCGGTGGTCCCTGGCTGCTCGGCGAGCGGCCGGCGGCGCGATCATACCGGCCGGCGCCGGCCCGCGTCAGGTGTTGGACCGCAGCACGAGCGGCTCACCGGGCGTGACGCTCCGCACCTCGAGCTTGCGCGTTCGGGTAGATCTTCTGGGCCGACTCGACGGCCACCTGCGCCCAGCCGTCGTCGTCGACCGTGAAGTACGACTTCGCGACGACCTTGCCGCCCTCGGAGATCAGCACGACGTAGCGCGAGTCGCCGCCCGACCGCGGCAGGCCGCCGGCCTCGAAGTCGACCGTGGTGCCGGTCGCGTGCGGGTGCAGCTTCGCCGTCGCCCAGGCGTCGGCGGCCACCGACGCGCTGGCCGGCTCGAGCGCGATCGTCGGCGTCGGTGCGGGCGGTTCGTCGCCGATGCCGAACGCGAGGATGGCAGTGGCGGCCGCGGCGGCGCCGAGCAGGCCGGCGCCGGCGGCGACGAACGGCGTGCGGCGCCAGCGCGGCGGCCGCGCGGGGCTCTCGCGGAGGCGCGCCACGAAGCGTTCCTCCGCCTCGGCCGGCACGGTCACCGGCGGCATGTCGGCGGCCAGGTCGAGCAGCGCCGGCAGGTGGGCCAGCTGGTCGTACTCGCGGTGGCACTCCGGGCACGTCTCGAGGTGCGCCTCGTACTCGCGGCGCTCGTCGTCGGCGAGCGCGCCGAGCACGTAGACGCCGACGTTCTCGAGCTGCGGGCAGTGCGTCACGGCATCACCCCGGACTCCGCGAGGATGTCACGAAGGCTCCGCAGCGCGTAGAAGCAGCGGCTCTTCACGGTGCCGACCGGAATCTGGGCGCGGCCCGCCGCCTGTTCGAGGGACAGGCCCTCGAAGTGCACGAGCTGGATCACCTCGCGGTGCTCGGGGCGCAGGCGTGCCAGCGCCGCCTCGATCTGCCAGCGGTCGACCGCCTCGTCGTAGGCATCGCCCGGCTGCTCGCGCTCCGGCGCCTCCGAGCCGTTCGCCGTCACCGGCCGCACGCTGCGGCGACGGAACGCATCGGTGGTCAGGTTGCGGGCGATCTCGAACAGCCACGTGCGCTGCGAGGCGCGCTCCGGATCGAACGACGCCTCGTGGCGCCACGCGCGCAGGATCGTGTCCTGCACGATCTCCTCGGCCAGCGCCGGGTCCCTGGTACGCGTCAGCGCGAAGCGGTACAGCTCGTCGCCGTACGCCCTGTAGAGCGCCCGCGCGCCTTCCTCTCCCCTGACCGCCATGCCCGTCCACCCTACCGCGAGACGGCCGCGGGGTGAACCCCGAGTCGTCAGGAGGTGGTGCGCTCGTCCGGCCGGTCGCGTTGCATGGTCGCCACACGCCGGTACATACGCAGCCCGCCGCCATTCAGATCGGGCCGGGCATCGATGACAAGGAGCCGAGCTGTCATGCGGCGTACAATACGAGCACGTGACTGGAGAGGATCCCCGCCGACATCCCGCCCTGGTGGCCGCGCTGCGCCGCATCGCGCCGGGCACCGAGCTGCGCCACGGCATCGACGACATCATCAAGGGGCACCTCGGCGCGCTGATCGTGATCGGCGAGGCGTCCGAGCTGCAGTTCCTGTTCTCCGGCGGCCTGCAGCTCGACCACCCGTTCTCGGCGCAGTTCCTCTACGAGCTGGCGAAGATGGACGGCGCGATCATCCTCAACGCCTCGGCCACGCGCATCGTGTCGGCCAACATCCAGCTGATGCCCGACCCGACGATCGCCTCGTCCGAGACGGGCACGCGGCACCGCACCGCGGAGCGCGTCGCGAAGCAGACCGGCGGCCTCGTGATCTCGATCTCGCAGGCCCGCGACACCGTCTCCCTCTACGTGAAGGACATCCGCTACCAGCTGGAGTCGATCGCCGAGGTGCTGGCGAAGACCAACCAGGCGGTCGCGACCCTCGAGACGTACCGCAACCGCCTCGACCAGGTGTCGAGCCGGCTGACGGCGCTGGAGTTCCAGAACGCCGCCACGCTCGACGACGTGCTCGTGGTGCTGCAGCGCGCCGAGATGGCGACGCGCATGGGCGAGGAGATCGAGCGCAACGTGATCGAGCTCGGCCGGGAGGGCCGGCTGATCGACATGCAGCTGACCGAGCTGATGGAGGGCGTGCCGCGCGACCGCACCAACCTGGTGCGCGACTACCTGGCCGACAGCAGCCTCGCCGACGCCACGCTGGCCCGGCTGGCCGACCTGCCGTACCGCCGGCTGCTCGGCTTCTCGGAGCTGGCCGAGGTGCTGGGGCACGGCGCCGTCAACCCGCTCGACCAGGCAGTCACGCCGCGCGGCTACCGCGCGCTGGCGCACGTCCCGAGACTCACCGACGACATCGTCCGCACGGTCGTCGAGGCGTTCGGCGGTCTCGACCAGCTCGTCCGCGCGCCGTTGCGCGAGCTCGAATCGCTCGACGGCGTCGGCCCCGCCCAGGCCCGCGAGATCCGCGAGGGCCTGCGGCGGCTGCAGGAGCACAACCTGATGGATCGCTACCTGCAGCTGTAATAGTCGCCGGTCTCGCCGCTATCCTGAGATCACCCTTGTGGGGGATGCCGCAGCAGCGGCCCGTGGAGGTGGCGGCACGTGTACGAGGTCGGGGACAAGGTCGTTTACCCCCAGCATGGAGCTGGGGTCGTGGTTGGTCGAGAGACCAAGACCGTGCTCGGTGAGGCGCGCGACTACCTCACCATCCGCATCATCGCGAGCGAGATGACGCTGATGGTGCCGGCCGACGCCACCGACGCCGCCGGGCTGCGCGCCGTCATCACCGGCGAAGACCTCGATGCCGTCCTGGCGCTGCTGCGCGGCGAGGACGAGGTGATCGCCGGCAACTGGAACCGGCGGTTCAAGCACAATCGCGACAAGATGCGCACGGGCGACGTGCTCGAGCTCGTCGGCGTCATCAGGAACCTGATGAACCGGTCGATCGAGAAGGGCCTGTCGTCGGGTGAGCGCCAGATGATGGCGCGCGCCAAGCGCATCCTCGCGTCCGAGATCCAGTACGCGAAGGACCTCGACGAGGCGGAAGCCCAGGCCTACCTGGACGAGCTGCTCGAGGAGATCGCCCTGGAGCGCGAGACTGCCGCGTCTCGCGCGTCGACCTAGCCTCCAACCCGCCCGCGGAGGCGGGCATACCGGCTGTACGGCACCGCCGGACCACGAGACCATGACAGCCGTCATCCGCATGGTCTTCGCTCTGATCGGAGCGCTCAGCGCAATCCAAATCGCGAACCACACGAAGTTCCCGGATTCCTATCATCCGTCTTCTTCCCGTTATCTCGTCTGGGCAAGTGTGGTTCTCGGTGGCGCCGCCGTCGGCTGGCTGATCGCAGCCATCGTCGACAGCGCCTTCGTCCGCGCACTCCGCAGGGTAGAGACCGCAGCTTCCGATCGTTCGGCCTCCGAGCTCGTCGTCGGTGGCGCGGGCCTGATCCTGGGCCTCGCCGCAGCGGCGCTGCTCGGCTTCGCCATCTCACCGCTGCCGTACGTCGGCAGGTACGTCCTCCTACCGCTGTTCCTGATCTTCGGCTACGTGTTCGCGATCGTGGGAGCCCGCCGGGCGCGGGCGATCCTGCGACTCGTCGGCATCAACCCGGCGCGCTTCGAGTCGGCCCCCGGCGAGCGCCTGCCGACCGGCACCGCGAAGCTCGTCGACACCTCCGCGATCATCGACGGCCGCATCTCCGACATCGTCGCGACCGGCTTCCTCGACGGCGAGCTGGTGATCCCGGTGTTCGTCCTCGAGGAGCTGCAGCGCGTGGCCGACTCGAGCGACCCGCAGCGGCGCGCCCGTGGCCGGCGCGGCCTCGAGGTCGTGCACGACATCCGGCTCGCGAAGCGGCCGCTGTCGACGCCCGACGTCGACTATCCCGAGCTGGCCGACGTCGACGCGAAGCTGCTGCGCCTCGCGCAGGAGCGGCGGCTGCCGATCCTCACGACCGACTACAACCTCAACAAGGTCGCGCGGATCCAGAACGTCGTCGTCCTGAACGTCAACGAGCTCGCCAACGCCCTCAAGCCGGCGGTGCTGCCGGGCGAGAACCTGCGCGTCAAGGTGATCCGCGAGGGCAAGGAGGCCGAGCAGGGCGTCGGCTACCTCAACGACGGCACGATGATCGTGATCGAGGCCGGCCGCAAGCTGCTCGGCGACACGGTCGACGTCGAGGTGACGAGCGTGCTGCAGAGCCCGTCCGGCAAGATGATCTTCAGCCGCCTCGCCGGATGAGAGCGCTCGAGACCTGGGTGATCGTGGTCGCGGCCGGTGCGGGCGAGCGGCTCGGCAGCGATCGCCCGAAGGCGTTCGTCAAGTTCGGCGAGCGCACCCTGGTGGCCGCGTGCCTGGAGACGTTCGAGTTCCACGAGGGCATCGACGGCATCGTCGTCGCCGTGCCCGAGGGGTTCGAGACCGACATGAGCCTGATCGCCGACGACATCGGCGCCGGCAAGATCGCGGCCGCCGTGCCGGGCGGTGCCTCGCGGGCCGAGTCGGTCGCGAACGCGCTCGCCTGCCTGCCCGACTCCGCGCACTTCGTGCTGGTGCACGACGCCGCCCGCCCGCTGGTCGACGACGCGCTGATCGACCCGCGTCATGCACGGGCTCGCGGAGGGCGCCGACGGCGTCGTCCCGGCGCTCGCGGTCACCGACACGGTGAAGCGGCTGGGGCCGGACGGCACCGTGGCCGAGACGTTCGACCGGTCGTCGCTGCGCGCCGTGCAGACCCCGCAGGGGTTCCCGGTCGAGCGGCTGCGGGCGGCCATCGAGCCGGGCCGCCGCGTCGCTGGCGGCCGCCACCGACTGCGCGTCGCTGGTCGAGGCCGCCGGCGGCCGGGTGGTCTGCGTCGAGGGCGACCCGCGCAACCTCAAGGTCACGACGCCGGAGGATCTCGCGCGGGCGCTGGAGCTGGCCGGGTGATCGTCGACTACCACCTGCACCTGCGGCCGGACGGCAGCCGCCTCGACGCGGGCGCCTACGCGCCGGAGCACCTCGCGCAGTACGTCGCCGCGGCCCGCGAGCGCGGGGTCGGCGAGATCGCCATCACCGAGCACATCTACCGCTTCGCGCCAGGCGTCCCACCTGTCCGATCACGTCTACTGGCGCGAGCAGCACGCTGCGACGACATCGACGCTCTACTGCGCGAGCGTCGCCGCCGCCCGCGACTCGGGGCTGCCGATCCTGCTCGGCATCGAGCTCGACTGGCTCGGCCTCGGCCGCGGCCGACGGCGTGCGCGCGATCGCCGACGGCTACGCGTGGGACGTCGTGCTCGGCTCCGTCCACTGGTCGGGGCCGCTCGCGTTCGACCATCCCGACTACTCCATCTGGGAGACGCAGCCCGTCGACGAGGGCTGGCGGATCTACGTCGACGCCGTCTGCGCCGCGGCCGAGAGCGGCATCTTCGACGTGATGGCCCATCCCGACCTGGCGAAGGTGTTCGGCGCAGCGACCCTCCGCCGCCCTCGCCGACGAGCTCGGCGACCGGCTCGCCGAGTGCTTCGCGCGAGACCGGCGTCTGCGCCGAGATCTCGAGTGCCGGGCTGCGCAAGGCGGCGGCCGAGATCTACCCTTCCGACGCCTGGCTGCGCCGGCTGTACGCGGCCGGCGTGCCGATCACCCTGGCCTCCGACGCGCACCTGCCGGCCGACGTCGGCATCGGCGTCGACCGCTGCGTGGCGGCAGCCAGCGCCGCCGGCTACACGTCGCTGGTCGCGGTTCCGCGGGCGCGAGCGGCAGGTGGTCACCCTTGGCTGACCTCCGCGTCGGCACGGCGTTCGACGCCCACCGCCTGGTCGCCGGCCGGCCGCTCGTGCTGGGCGGCGTGACGATTCCGTCCGCCGTCGGCCTCGAGGGACACTCCGACGCCGACATCGTCTGCCACGTGCTGTGCGACGCCGCGCTCGGCGCGGCCGCGATGGGCGACATCGGCCGGCTGTTCCCCGGCACGCCCGAGTGGCGCGACGCCGCGTCGATCGACCTGCTCGCGCGCGCCTTCGCGCAGCTCGAGGCGGCCGGCTGGCAGCTCGTGAACGCCGACTGCATGGTGGTGCTGCAGGAGCCGAAGATCGCGTCGCACGTCGACGAGATGCGCGACCGCGTGGCCGTCGCGATGCGCACCACGGCCGACCGCGTCTCGATTCGCGGCACCACCACCGACGGCCTCGGCTTCCCGGGCCGCGGCGAGGGCGCGGCCGCGCAGGCGGTCGTGCTGCTCGAGCGTACTCCGGGCTAGGAGCCGAGGATGCGCGCGACCAGCGCGTCGTCGTCGGCCAGCAGGCCGGCGGCGGGCAGGCGACGCGTCAGCTCGCGCCAGCCGTCGTCGACCGCGAACGCCCGGTCGAGCAGCGGCCGCGCCTCGGCGTCGCGGCCGTCGATGCACAGCTGCACGCCGTACCAGAACCCGATCTCGACGTTCTCGGGCAGCAGCGCCAGCGCCGCCTCGGCCTCGGCGTCCGCCTCCGCGTCGCGTTTGTCGACGCGCAGCTCCTCCGAGCGCCCGAGCCGCGCGTAGCCGCGGTGCATGCGCACGAGCCGCGCCAGCTCGGCGTTCGGCTCGGGATGGTCCTCGACGCGCAGGTCGAGCACGACGTCGTTCCACGGGTCGTCGCCCGACTCGGCGCGCACGATCTTGATCGCCGCCGACTGCCGGCCGCGCAGGTCGCCGCCCTCGCCCTCGGCCGCCACCAGCGCGGCGACGAGGCGCTCGGCCAGCGGCGCGTCGGTTCCGAGGTAGGCGGCGTGCATCGCGTCGGGCACGGTCGGGCGGCGCATCATGTTGGCCTGCACCGAGAAGCCGTCGCCGGTGCGGTGGCCGGCATCGACGATGCAGCGTGCGCCGGTGTGGGCGCCGACGCGGCCCTGCGTGTCGACCATCGCCACCTGCCGCACGTCGCGCGCCTCGTCGTCGGCGACGAGCGCCGCCAGCGCGTCGGGCGCCGGCGTTCCCGCCGCCATCCGGGCGAGCCCGCGCAGGCCGTAGGCCGGCTCGACGAACGACTGCGTGGCGACCGCTCCGACGCCCGCCTGCAGCCACGGCACGATCGGCCCGACCGTGAAGAAGTGCGACTGCACGGCGACGCCGAGCTCGCCGGTCTCGGGATCGCGGGCGACGATCGAGTACGTCATGGCTCCGGGAATCCTCCCGCCTCGGCGAGGCGCCGGATGCGCTCCTCGAGCGGCGGATGGGTGTCGAACATGCCGCCGAGGCTCGACCGCAGCCCCTTGTGGTCGCGCAGCGGCGACTCGATGTACAGGTGCGCGGTCGCGCGCGTGACGTTCTGCAGCGGCGTCGGGTCGTCCCGCAGCTTGGCGAGCGCGAGCGCGAGGCCCTCGCCGTCGCCGGTGATCTCGGCCGCCGTCACGTCGGCCAGGTACTCGCGGCCGCGGGACAGCGACATCTGCAGCAGCGCGGCGCCGATCGGGGCGAGGATCATCGCGGCGATGCCGACGACCAGCGTGATCGGGTTGTTGTTCTCGCGGTTGCGGCCGCCGCCGAACAGCGTCATGCGCATCAGCATGTCGGCGACCAGCGCGATCACGCCGACCAGCACGGCCGCGAGGCTCATCAGCCGGACGTCGCGGTTGCGGATGTGCGCGATCTCGTGCGCCATGACGCCCTCGAGCTCGCGCGTCGTCAGCTTCTCGATCAGCCCCGTGGTGGCCGCGACGTACGCGTGCTCGGGGTTGCGGCCGGCGGCGAAGGCGTTCGGCGCCGGATCGTCGATCAGGTAGACGTCGGGCGTCTTCGGCATGCCCGCGCCGATGGCGGCGTTCTCGACCGCGCGGTAGAGCTCGGGCTGCTGCTCCTTCGTGACCGGGTGCGCGCCGGACGCCGCCGCGACCATCTTGCCGGCGAAGAACCAGGCGAAGAGGCCGTAGACGATGGCGACGATGCCGACGATGCCGCCGATGCCGGGCTCGTAGGCGAACCAGATGGCGGCGACGAGCGCGGCGACGAGCGCTGCGAAGCCGAGCAGGACGACGAGCGTCCGCAGCCGGTTCGAGCGGATCTGCTCCTGGAGCGTCACGGGCCGAACGTGACGGCGACCGGCTCGCGGTCGGCGTCGTCCTCGATCCGGTAGAACTCGCGGCGTGTGAAGCCGGTGGCGCCGCCGATCACGTTCGTCGGCACCGACTGCGAGCGCCGTGTTGTAGCGGCGCACGGTGTTGTTGTAGTACCGGCGGGCCGCGGCGATCTTGTTCTCGGTGTCGGACAGCTCGGCCTGCAGCGCCGTGAAGCTCTCGACGGCGCGCAGCTCCGGGTACGCCTCGGCGATGCCGAGCAGGCCGGTGATGGCCGACTGCATGAGCGCGTCGGCGGCGGCCTTCGCGGGCAGCGTGGTGGCGCGCGAGGGTGGCCGCGCGCGCCTCGGTGACCTTCTGGAACACGCTCGCCTCGTGGGCGGCGTACGCCTTCACGGACTCGACCAGGTTCGGGATCAGGTCGGCGCGCCGCTTGAGCTGCACGTCGATCGACGAGAAGCCCTGGTCGACCTCGTTGCGAAGGCGGACGAGCTTGTTGTACGACAGGATCAGGTACAGCAGGAGCGCGACGATGATCGCGACGACGATCCAGACGGCAGTCATTCGCCCGGCAGTGTAATCCGCCCGTCCGCGATGGCCACCAGCCCGTCCCGGGCGAGGGCGACTCGGCGATCTCGGCGTCGGTGTCGTCGAGGGCGACCGCCCCGGCCGCGACGCGTCGCAGCAGCGCGCCGCGGGCCTGCCGTCGCGAGCCCTCGAACCGCCCCTGCTTGCGCTCCGGCTCGTACGTCCGCCCGCGCGAGGGGCACGCGGCGGCGAGGGGGCACGCGCCGCAGCGCGGCCGCCGGGCGATGCAGACGGTGGCGCCGAGGTCGAACAGCGCCTGCGTCAGCTCGGGCGTGCGGCCGGCGGGCGGCTCGATCGAGTCGCGCCCGAGCGCGCGGTGGAGCACGCGGCGGATGTTGACGTCGACCGGCAGCCGGTCCTCGCCGAACGCCAGGCAGCAGACCGCGGCCGCGGTGTAGGGGCCGACGCCGGGGAGCGCCAGGAGGCCCTCGTACGTCGTCGGCCAGCCGTCGCCGGCGACCCGGCGAGCGGTGGCGTGCAGGCGGACGGCGCGGTTGTTGTACCCGAGCCCGCTCCAGGCGGCGATCACCTCGCCGGGCGTCGCAGCGGCGAGCGCGGCGGCGGTCGGCCAGCGCGCGAGCCACTCCGTGTAGCGCTCCACGACCCGGCTGACCTGCGTCTGCTGGAGCATGATCTCGGACACGAGGATCGCGTACGGGTCGCGGGTCTCCCGCCACGGCAGGACACGGGCGGAGGCCCGGTACCACGCGATCACGGAGTCGACGAATGCGGCTTCCTGCAGGGGCACGAATGCCCGATCGTACCGTCCGCCCGGGACGTCCCGCGTCTCGCAGAGGGCGATTTATCTGACTTTGGTCAGACAAAAAAGTCGCACGGAAGGCGCATTGTCCGTATCCGAACACGCGCAAAGCGCGCAGATCGCGCGATCCGCGCGCCTTCCGCGCGTGTCCCGTGCGCCAGGCCTGTCCCCCGAAAACGCCGTTTCGGGGTCAGACCCCAATTCGGCCGTTTTCGGGGTCAGACCCCAGTGCCGAACCGCACAGCTCCACGCCGGCGATGGTCCTCGGCCCCGGTCGGACGTCGTCCATTCCCGCTGGGGTGCCTGGCACCCGATCGATCGTCTCGGCGCACTTCCGCGCGTGGTTCGTTGCCGTTCTGGCGCAGATCGCGCGCGGGCGGCGCGGCGACTAGCTCAGGTGGTGCACCTCCTGCAGGCCGTAGACCGGCGTCGGGATGCCCTCCGCCCGCGCCTTCAGCTGCAGCGCCAGGAACAGCGAGTAGAACCGCGACTGGTGGAGGTTGCCGCCGTGGAACCACAGGCCCTCCTGCTGCGTCGGCTTCCACATGTTGCGCAGCTCGCCCTCCCACGGGCCGGGGTCCTTGGTCGTGTCGGAGCCGAGGCCCCAGACCTTGCCGACCCGGTCGGCCACCTCCTGGGAGATCAGGTCGGCGCACCAGCCGTTCATCGAGCCGTAGCCGGTCGCGTAGACGACGAGGTCGGCCTGCAGCTCGGTGCCGTCCGCCAGCACGACGGAGTCCTCGGTCAGGTGGTCGACCTGACCCGCTCGCGAGCTTGATGTCGCCGCTCGCGACGAGTTCCGAGGCGCCGACGTCGATGTAGTAGCCCGAGCCGCGCCGCAGGTACTTCATGAACAGGCCCGACTCGTCGTCGCCCCAGTCGAGGTCGAAGCCGGCCGCCTCCAGCCGCGCGTAGAAGTCGGCGTCGCGCTCGCGGATCTGCGCGTACACCGGGATCTGGAACTCGTGCATGATCCGGTACGGCAGCGACGCGAAGATCATGTCGGCCTTCTCGGTCGTCATGCCGCTCGCGACCGCCTCGCTCGGAGTAGAGGTCGCCGAGCGCGATGTCCATCAGCGAGTCCGAGCGCGCGATGTGCGTCGACGAGCGCTGCACCATCGTCACGTCGGCGCCGGCCTCCCACAGCGCCGCGCAGATGTCGTGCGCGGAGTTGTTCGAGCCGATGACGACGGCCTTCTTGCCCCGGTAGGCGTCGGGCCCCGGGTGCGCCGACGAGTGGTGCTGGTCGCCCTCGAAGACGTCCATGCCGGGGATCTCGGGCACGTTCGGCTTCCCCGACATGCCCGTCGCCAGCACCAGCTGCCTCGGCCGCAGCGTGATCTCGGCGCCGTCGCGCTCGACGACGACCGTCCACTCGCCGGCGTCGTCGTCGTACTGCGCGCTCTTCGCGGTCGGTCGAGCTCCAGTAGTTGAGCTCCATCACCTGCGTGTACATCTCGAGCCAGTCGCCGATCTTGTCCTTCGGCGAGAAGACCGGCCAGTTGGCGGGGAACTTGATGTACGGCAGGTGGTCGTACCAGACCGGGTCGTGCAGGCAGAGCGACTTGTAGCGCTTGCGCCAGGAGTCGCCCGGGCGCTCGTTGCGCTCGACGATGATCGTCGGCACGCCGAGCTGGCGCAGGCGCGCGCCGAGCGCGATGCCGCCCTGCCCGCCGCCGATGATCACGACCTAGGGCTGCGTCTCGTAGCCGAGCTGCGCGGCCTCGGCCTCGCGGTTCTCGAGCCACGTCCGCCGGCCGGGATCGGCGCCGTGCTCGGCGCCCTGCGGCCGGTTCGGGCCGCTCGGCTCCTCGTGGCCCTTGAGCTCGTCCAGCGTGGTGAGCAGCGTCCACGCCTTGCCGTCGCGCAGCCGCAGGTGGCCGCTGCCGCGGCCGACCTCGGTCTCGAACGCGATCCAGGCGTCGGTCACGCCGCCGGCCTCGGTCGGCGGCTCGACCGTGTGCCAGCCGCGCGGCCTCGTGTGCGCGAGCGTGTGGTCGAGCATGTCCTTCACGCCCGCCGGCCCCTCGACGGTCTTGATGTTCCACGTGAACGCGACGAGGTCGCGCCAGAAGCTCTGGTCGCCGAACAGCTCCGAGGCCGCGGCGGTGTCACCGGCGGTCAGCGCCTCCTCGAAGCTCGCCAGCCACTGGTCGACCTCGGCGGAAACGGACTGCACGCCGGTATCGGTCATGAGTTCCTCCTGCGAGTCGCGCGGGACGCGGCAATTGTTGCGGAGATCGCGCTCCGTTTTCGTGCGGCGGACGACATCGAGCGTTCTGTACCGCTCTACGGTCCCGATATGTACCGCCTAGACGGTACAATCAGTCGTCGTCCGTCGCCTCGATCGGCGGGCGATCCGCCAGCGGCGACGCCCGCCGCAGCCACTCGTTGAACAGCGGGTCGACGATGTACCAGACGCCGTCGCGCACGTCGACGAGGCCGCGGCCGCGCAGGCGCTCGAGCGCGGGGCGCACGCGCGAGTGGCTGGAGAAGCCGTACAGGCCGGCCTGCGGGCGGCTCGAGACGTTGGCGCCGCCGCGGTCGGCCAGCAGCTGCAGCGCGCGCACCTCGTTGACCTCGCCGTCGTCGCCGTTCACCAGCACGTTCAGCACGGCCGCGAACTCCGAGCGCTCGATCGACTGCACCAGGCGGTCGTGCGCGCGGATCACCGCCTCCAGCGTCACCGGCGCGCCGGCCGCGGTGCCCGTCCAGCACTCCCACGCCAGCTGCTGCGTGCTGCGCGGGTGCGAGCGCGTGGTGTTGAGCAGGTAGTCGAGCGCCTGGTCCTCGATGGGCTTGCCCGTCGCCTCGAACTGGAAGTCGAGGTACTCGAGGAAGTCGGCGCGGCTGATCGACGGCAGCTGCATGTCGACCGCCTCGCCGAACAGCGGCTGCCGCGAGTCGGACAGCATCATCTTCAGCGCGTTGCGGATCGACCCCGTGAACAGCAGCGAGACGTGATTCGCGCCCGAGCTCATCAGCGCCGACCGGATGATCGAGAGCGGGTCGCCCGGGCAGTGCCGCAGCCGCTGGAACTCGTCGAAGATCACGACCAGGTGCTCCGACATCGCGCGGACGGCGAGCAGCTGCGCGTGGAGCGTCTCGGCATCCTGCTCGGGTCGCACCGCGGTGCGCTTGACGCTGCCCTTGATGACGCGGATGTCGAACCCGATCTCCTTCTCCAGCGCCTCGATCTGGCGCTGCCCGGCGCGACGCAGCCGCTTCACGGGATGCGCGGTCATCGCGTCGTGCACGCACCCGATGAAGCCGGGGATGCTGACGACGCGCTGGAGGTTCACCTTCACCACGTCGAACGGCGGCGCGTCGTCGCCGTGGCGCTTGACGAGCTCGAGCGCGAGCTGGTTCGTGAACGTCGTCTTGCCGGTATCGCGCGGGCCGAACAGCGCGACGTTGGTCTGCGCCTTCAGCGTCAGCGCGACCTGGTTCGCGAACGCCTCCATGCCGATGATCTTGGCCGGATCATCGAGCGGCCGATCCCAGATGAAGGGGTTGAGGGCAGTTCCATGCCGCGGCATTGTACCGCCTACCTGATCCCATCATGTACCGCCTTACCGGTACATAGTCGAACCTTCTCTCTCGTCTGGAGGAAGGCGCTCGGAGCTGACGCGGTAGGATGCCCGCGGCGCCCCGGGCGAGTTGCCGAACTCGCCTGCGATGCAGCGCTACGGCGGCGCCCAACCCGGCTTGCCGCTCCTCGACCTTCCGGGAGACCTTCGGATGACCGCTTTCGACGACATCTTCAAGTCGCTGCGCACGGAGCGCGGCGTGAACCGCCAGAGCGTGGTCAGCGCCATCGAGTCTGCGCTGCTCGCGGCGTTCACCGCCGGCAGCGACGCTCCGAGCGCCGCCTACTCCCGCGCGGTCTTCGACTCCGAGACGGGCGAGATGCGCATCGAGCGCCTCCGCGACCTGCACGCCGGCGACCTGCCGCGGCCGGGCATCGACGTCGTCGACGGCCCGAACGGCAAGGAGATCGCGGTCGTCAACTTCGACGAGCTGCCCGACGAGGAGCGCGAGGTCATCGAGCTCGACCCCGCCCGCTTCGGCCGCGTCGCCGCCAGCGCCGCCAAGGAGGCGCTGCGCCGCGAGATGCGCCACAGCGAGCAGTCGGTCGTCTACACCAGGTACGTGCACCGCGTCGGCGAGCTGGTCACCGGCACCGTGTCGGAGCGCATCGCCTCCGGGCTGCTCGTCACCCTGCCCGACGCCGAGGCGATCATCACGAACGCCGAGCTGATCCCGGGCCGCCCGCCGCGGCTCGGCGACGTCATCAGCGCCGTCATCGTGGCCGTCGAGGAGAACACGTCGACGGCGCAGATCAGCCTGTCGCAGTCCGACCCGCGCTTCGTGAAGGCCGTCTTCGCCGGCGAGGTGGCCGAGGTCAAGGACGGGCGCATCGAGCTCGTCCGCATCGCGCGCACGCCCGGCGTCCGCACCAAGGTCGCGGTCGCCTCGGGCGACACGACGCGCGGCGCCTCGAGCCCGATCGGCATCATCGTCGGCGAGCGCGGCTCGCGCATCCGCCTGATCCGCGATGCCCTCGGCGAGGAGCTCGACCTGCTCGAGTACGACAACGACCCGCTCAACCTCGTGATCGCGGCCCTCGCCCCGGCGAAGGTGCGTCGCGTCGAGAAGAGCGCGGCCGGCTACGTCGCCATCCTGGCCGTCGACGAGCGCGACTCCGTGGCCGGCGAGGACGGGCAGGGCCTGAAGCTCGCGTCCGAGCTGGTCGGCGCCCCGATCGAGCTGCTGGTGGAGGACGCCGCGAACCTGCAGGCCCGGTCCGACGAGGACGACGGCGTCTGCTCGTTCATCCGCCCGAACGGCCGCCGCTGCGTCAACGCCGCCGTGCCCGGCACCACGCACTGCGACCTGCCGGGCCACAACGTGTCGGCGCCCGCGCTCACCAACTAGCTCCGACGTTCGACGGGGCGCGACGCGGGGTGGACGTCAGCTTCACCCCGGCGCATCGCGGCGGCCGCGGCAGCCCACTCGTGTGCCTGCACGGCTTCACCGACACCTGGCGCACCTGGGAGCTCGTGCTGCCGGCGCTCGAGCGGCACCACGACGTGCTCGCCCCGACGCTGCCCGGCCACGCGGGCGGGCCGCCGATCACCGGCGCTGTGACGGCGACGATGCTGGCCGAGGCCGTCGAGCGGGCCATGGACGACGCCGGCTTCGAGACGGCGCACATCGCCGGCAACTCGCTGGGCGGCCACGTCGCGCTGCAGCTCGCCGCGCGGGGCCGGGCGGAGTCGGTCGTCGCCCTCGCGCCCGCCGGCGGCTGGGCCGCCGGCGACCTGTCGTTCCGCGCGACGCTCGACTTCTTCACGACCATGCAGGTGCAGCTCGCGGCCGCCATCCCGCACGTCGACGCCATCGTCGCCACGGTCGAGGGGCGCCGCCGCGCGACCGAGTACATCGTCACGCGCTTCGAGCACATCCCGCCCGGGCTGGTCGCCCACCTGATGGCCGGTGCGGCCGGCTGCCGGGCCGTCGAACCGCTGGTCGCGTTCGCCCACCGCCACGGCTGGCAGCTCGACGCGGCGCGCATCGAGTGCCCGGTCCGCATCGTCTGGGGAACGGCCGACCGGCTGCTCGAGTGGCCGTCGGCGGCGGCGCGGTACCGCGATCACCTGCTGCCGCACGCCGACTGGGTCGTGCTGGACGGGGTGGGCCACTGCCCGCAGCTCGACGTGCCGCTCGAGACCGCCCAGCTGATCACCGGCTTCACGGCCCGCTGACCGTGTGACCCGGGGTCCGCAGGAGCGGACACTCGAGACCCGTATCCTGCGAGCGTGGCCGGTGTCCGAGTCCGCTTCGCACCATCTCCGACCGGCGCGCTCCATCTCGGCAGCGCGCTGACCGCCGTCGCGAACTTCCTGTTCGCGCGCCGGGCCGGGGGCGAGTTCGTGCTGCGCGTCGACGACACCGACCCGGAGCGTTCCAACCGCCGCTACGAGCGCACCATCCGGCAGGACGCCGAGTGGCTCGGCCTGCGGTTCGACGAGGGCCCGGACGAGGGCGGCCCGTTCGGCCCGTACCGGCAGTCCGAGCGCATGCCGATCTACCTCGAGCACGCCGAGCGGCTGGTGGCCGAGGGCCGGGCGTACCGCGAGGAGGGAGCCATCCACTTCCGCGCGCCCGCCGACGACATCGTCGTCCACGACGCGGCCCGCGGCGACGTGCGGGTCGCGGTCGGCGCCATCAAGGACTTCGTGATCGTGCGCTCCGACGGCACGGCCACCTACCAGCTCGCCACCGCCGTCGACGACGCGCTGATGGAGGTCACGCACGTCATCCGCGGCGAGGACCACCTGACCAACACCGCGCGGCAGATCGCGCTGTTCGACGCGCTCGGCCTGCGTCAGCCGCGGTTCGCGCACACCGCGCTGCTGGTGTCGGAGGCCGGCGCGAAGCTCTCCAAGCGCGAGGGCGCGCCGTCGATCGCCGAGCTGCGCGGCGAGGGCTATCCGCCCGAGGCGCTGCTGAACTACCTGGCCGAGCTGACCTGCCCCGTGATCGCCGACGGCCCGGCGCTGCTCGGGCAGCTGGCCCAGCGCTTCGAGCTGAAGTCGATCTCGCGCGGGCAGAGCCGGTTCGACCGCGGCCGGCTGGACTGGCTCTCGCAGCAGCACCTGAAGCGCCTGAACGGCCTCGAGCTCGCGCGGCGGGTCGGCCAGGTGCTCGAGCTGCGCGGTGTCGTCTGGCACCCTGCGCAGATGACGGCGCTGAGCGAGGGACTCAAGGGTTCGCACACCCTCGTCGACGCCGCCGACGAGGCGGAGGCGGTGCTCGTGGCGCCGCGCACGCCGCCGCCGCTCGACGACGTGTCGGCCCGCGCGATGACGCTGTTCGTCGATCTCCGGGCCGGCTGGCCGGAGCCGTACATGACGCCTGACGAGGCCGACGAGCTGCTCGACGAGCTCAAGAGCGCGGCTGCGGCCGAGGAGGTCTCGACGCGCGACGTGCTGCACGGCATCCGCGTCGGCCTGACCGGTCGCGAGCGCGGCGTGGCGCTGCGCTACGTCGTCGCCGCCATCCACCGCGACGACGTGCTGCGGAGGCGGCCGGCATGACCATCAGGCTCCACGACAGCCTCACGAAGCGCGCCGAGCCGGTGGCGCCGGACCGGCCGATCGGCATCTACTCGTGCGGCCCGACCGTGTACGACCGCATCCACGTCGGCAACGCCCGCCCGTTCGTCGTCGCGATGGTGCTGAAGCGCCACCTCGACCGCCAGGGCGTGCCGTCGAAGGTCGTCATCAACGTCACCGACGTCAACGACAAGATCTACGATCGCGGCGCGCGAGCGCGGCGTCCCGAGCACGGCGCTCGCCGCCGAGATGACCGCCGCGTACTTCGCCGACACCGGCCGGCTCGGCCTGGGACGGCCCGACGTCGAGCCGCTGGTGACCGAGACGATGCCCGAGATCGTCGCGCTGATCGAGCGCCTGATCGAGAACGACCTCGCCTACGAGGCGAACGGCGACGTGTACTTCGCCGTCAAGAGCTTCCCGTCGTACGGCGACCTGTCGGGGCAGAAGCCCGACGAGATGCTGGCCGAGGGACGCGTCGAGCCCGGCGAGGGCAAGCGCTCTCCGCTCGACTTCGCGCTGTGGAAGGCGACCAAGCCCGACGAGGACGCGTGGTGGGACTCGCCGTGGGGGAGAGGGCGGCCCGGCTGGCACATCGAGTGCTCGGCGATGGCGATGGCGCACCTCGGCGAGCAGATCGACGTGCACGGCGGCGGCCTCGACCTGATCTTCCCGCACCACGAGAACGAGCGCGCGCAGTCCGAGGGCGCGACCGGTCACCGGTTCGCGGGCACCTGGCTGCACAACGGCATGCTGCGGTTCGGCGACGAGAAGATGTCGAAGTCGCTCGGCAACGTCGAGCGGCTGGGCGACGCGCTCGACGAGTGGGGCGCCGAGACGCTGCTGCTGCTGTTCGCGCGGGCCCACTACCGCAGCCCGATGGACTACAACGACGACACGCTCGCGCAGGCGCGCGCCGCGGGCGAGGGGCTGCGCGAGGCGATCCGCAAGCTGCGCTCGGCGACGGGCGACGGATCGCAGGATCGCGAGCTGCTGCGACGAGGCCGACCGGCGGGCGGCCGCCTTCGACGCCGCGCTGGACGACGACCTGGCGACGCCGCAGGCGCTGGCCGAGCTGTTCGGGCTCGGCTCGTCCGCGACCCGGGCGATCGCGGCGCAGGCCGTCTCCGGCCGCGCCGGGGCCGCCGTCGCCGACACGCTGGTGTCGCGGCTCGACGTGCTCGGGCTGGCCGGGCCTCGGCACCGACGACGTGGTGCCGGCCGAGATCGTCGGCCTCGCCGAGGAGCGCCGCGCGGCCCGCGCGGCGCGCGACTTCGCCCGCTCCGATGCCCTGCGCGACCAGATCGCAGCCGCGGGCTACGTCGTCCGCGACGTCGCGGACGGCTTCGAGCTCGTCCCGGCGCCCCGCTAGCGATGGCCGACGTCGTCTACGGCCGCAACCCGGTGCGCGAGGCGCTCCGCGGCCGGCGTCGCGTCCGCGCGGTGCTCGTCACCGACCGGGCGGCGGCCGGCGTCGAGTGGCTTCGCGGCGCGCCCGTGCGCATCGCACGCGGCGACGAGGTCGCCGCGCTGGCCGGCTCCGAGGACCACCAGGGGTTCGCAGCGGAGGTCGATCCCTACCCGTACGCCGACGCCGAGGAGCTCGCGGCGCGCGATCGCCCGCTGATCGTGGCGCTGGACGAGATCAGCGACCCCCACAACCTCGGCGCGATCGCGCGGTCGGCGCTGTGCGCCGGCGCCGACGGGCTGGTCGTGCCCCGCCACCGCAGCGCGACCGTCACCGCCGCCGTCTGCCGGGCCTCGGCCGGCGCCGTCGAGCACCTCGACATCGCCGTCGTCCCGAACCTGGCCGACTGGCTCGTGCGCTCACGCCGTCCGGGGCTCTGGAGCTTCGCGACCGACGCCGATGCCGGCGACCGGCACGTCGACGTCGATCTGGCGGACGGGGCGATCCTCGTGATCGGCTCCGAGGGACGCGGCGTGCGCCCGCGCGTGCGATCGGTGTGCGACGCGGCCGTGCGGATCCCGATCCAGGGGCCGATCGGGTCGCTGAACGCCTCGGTGGCGGCATCGGTGCTGCTGTTCGAGGCGCGCCGCCAGCGCGGCTTCTGAACCGCCGGCGGGTGCGGACGCCTGCAGCGCACGACGGGGGTTAGCCGTAGCGGGCGCCGCGCCGGTGGATGGCGACACTGGGAGAAACCACCCTGGAGCTTCGCCATGCATCCCCGTTTCATCCCCACCGTCGAGCAGTTCCGCCCGTTCCGCCACTACCCGGCCACCGATTACCGGTCGAACGGCGCCGAGGCGCGCGGTCACCTGGCCCTGATCGCCGGCACGGACGGCCAGATCGCCCGCGAGCGGCCGCCGGCGCGCGGCCGACTGCGCCCGCGCGCCGAATTTCGGGCCTGAACAGCCGAATCTAACCCTCTTGTAGCCCTCTAGAGTTTCTGAGGAAATCATACGAACAAGTGTTCGTATACAGCAAGGACTTGCAAGTTTCCATCACATCTGCCAGCATCCGCCAGGCAAATCTCAGTCTCGACTACAGATTGAGATACATCGTTATGGAGGATCGAGCCTTGCAACAAGCGCATGCCCACGTCGCACGCCGCCCACAGCGCGAATCGGACGACCTGGCGCTCGTTCTGCGGGCCCGAAACGGCGACGGACGGTCGCTGGACGCCCTGATCCGGCGCTACAACGGCTTCGTCCGCCTGAAGGCGTCGAGCTATTTCCTGGCCGGCGGCGACGGTGAGGACCTCCAGCAGGAGGGCCTGATCGGCCTCTACAAGGCGATCCGCGACTACCGCGTCGACAAGGACACGAGCTTCCGCTCGTTCGCCGAGCTGTGCATCACGCGCCAGATCATCACGGCCATCAAGGGCGCGACCCGGTACAAGCACGGGCCCCTGAACGGCTACATCTCGTTCTCGCACACGCCGGCCGGTCAGGACGCCGACTCCGGCGACTGCACCATCGGCGACACGCTGGCCGCATCGAACGTGCACGACCCGGCGAACCGCGTCATCTCGTCCGAGGGCCTCGAGGCCCTGGTCGGCGTGCTCGGCGCGAGCCTCTCGAAGCTCGAGGCCCAGGTCCTGGCGCTGTTCATGGAGGGCGAGTCGTACGAGATCATCGGCGAGCGGCTCAACTGCGACGCCAAGGCCGTCGACAACGCCCTGCAGCGCGTCAAGCGCAAGGTCGGCACGCATCTCGACGCGCGCGAGTAGACCCGGACCGCTTCCCCTACCCTGAGGCGGAGTGTCCTACGAGCCGCATGACGCCAGAGCCTTCGCGCGCCTGATCGCCGACGCGCAGCGCGCGTTCGCGCTCGCCGAGCGCGAGGCGCTGGAGCCATTCGGCATCACGCCGCCCGTGTTCGGGCTCCTCGACGTGATCGCGCGCAACGCCGGCATCTCGCCCGCGGGCGCCGCGGAGGAGCTCGGCGTCACGCGTCCGACCGTGACGGGATGGCTGAACGGGCTGCGGGAGCTGGGCCTCATCTCGCGCGGCGAGTCGGACCGCGACGGCCGCAAGGCGCGGCTGACGCTGACGGACGACGGGCGCACCGTGCACCAGGCCGCGGTCGACGTGATTCGGCGCAAACACACGCGTCTGCTGGCCTCGGCGATCGATCCGACCCAGCAGGCCGACCTGATGGATGCGCTCTACCGCGTATCCGAGGCGGGCAAGAGCGCCCGCGCCGGGTCGTAGGCCAGCAGCTCGGCTCCGTGCCGGCGCAGGAAGGCTCGGTGGGTCGCGGTGGCGGGGTCGTTCGCCTCGACCACCGACCAGAACCGGCGGGAGTGGTCGCGGTGCACCAGATGGGCGAGCTCGTGGACGACCACGTGGCGCAGGATCGGCTCGGGCGCCAGCGCCAGCCGCCAGTTGAACGACAGGTCGCCCGACGCGCTGCAGGAGCCCCAGCGGGTGCGCGCCTGGCGGATCGTGACGCGGCCGGGCGTGACGCCCATGCGGCCCGCCAGCTCGGGCAGACAGGCGTCGACCAGATGGCGACATCTGGCTCTATACCAGCGATCGAGCGCCCTCTGGGCGGCCGGATCGTCGGGCGCCCGCAGCACGAGGAGCCCGTCGGCCGCGGCCACCCGTGGCGGCCCGGCGTCGCGGACGACCCGCAGCGGCGCGCCGCTGCTCCAGGCGACGCCGGCCGCGTCGAGCCCGAGTCGGCGGCACGCGGGCGAGTCGCGCGGTCGTGCGCTCGATCCACGGGCGCGACTCCTCGACGGCACGCGCGATGGCGCGCTCGCTCGCCCGCGTGGGCGCGACCAGCACGACGCGCCCGTCGTGGGCCACGGTGACGCGGATCCGGCGAGCCCGCTCGGACCTGCGGATCAGGATGTCGGGCCCGGCCATGTCCCGACCATAGCCGGGGCTGCGGTCGGCGCGGTCGATACTATGGGTGTCGCCGCGTGTGCCCTCGCCGGGTTAGCTCAGTTGGTAGAGCACTTCTCTTGTAAAGAAGATGTCGTCGGTTCGAATCCGACACCCGGCTCTCATGTCCGTCAGGCGAATCGTCCCCGACTTGCACGTCGCCGACCCCGCTGCGAGCCGTGCGTTCTACGTCGACGTGCTCGGGCTCGAGGTGGCCATGGACCTCGGCTGGATCGTCACCTTCGCCGCGCCCGGTAACATCGGCACGCAGATCAGTGTGATGTCACAGGATGCGTCGGCGGCGGTGCAACCGGATGTGTCGATCGAGGTCGACGACGTCGACTCGGTCCATGCGACCGCCGAACGTCTGGGCTACGAGATCGTGTATCCCCTGACGGACGAGCCGTGGGGTGTGAGACGGTTCTTCGTGCGAGACCCTGGTGGCAAGGTGCTGAATGTGCTTTCGCATGTTACGTCTGTGACGTAACACTTGAACCTGCGTCCGCGCGCTGCGATAGTGCCGGGGCTGCCATGACCGCGGTCTTCCTCAGCCATCGTCGCCCCGACGGAAGCGCCTACGTGCGCCGCCTGTCGCAGGAGCTGGCCGTGCCCGGCGGCGGCATCGAGATCGTTCCCGGCCTCGAGTCGCTGGTGCCCGGCACCGACATCGTCGAGGCGATCGAGGGCATCGTCGACCGCGCCGACGTGGTGCTGGCCGTGATCGGCCCCGACTGGCTCACCGATACCGACCAGCACGGCCGCCGGCGCCTCGATCTCGCCACCGACACGGTGCGGATCGAGCTGGCGACGGCGCTGCGCCGGCCCGGGCCCGTGATCCCGGTGCTGGTCGGCGGCGCGATCATGCCGCAGCCGGACGAGCTGCCCGTCGACCTGTCGGCCCTGGCGCGGCGCACGCCGATCGAGCTGCGCGACACGTCCTGGCCCGCCGACGTTGCGCGGCTCAGCGAGACGATGCGGCCGCTCGGCCCGGTGCCGGTCGACGCGAGGCGGCGGTTCGCGGAACCGGCTGTGCTGGCGGTCATCGCCGTGCTGCTGGCGCTCGTGGCCGGTCTGGCCGTCGCCGCATTCCTGGCCAGCGACGATGACGACGACGGCGACGCCACGACGGCGACCACGGCCACCACGCCGGCGGCGACGTCCGAGCCGGAGGAGACGCCGACCGAGGCCGAGCCCGACCGACCACGGCCGAGGCGCCCACCACCCAGCAGGCGACGACCGAGCCACCGCCGACCACGACGGCTGCGAGCGCACCCGACCTGAGCGCGGTGCTGTTCCAGGACAGCCTGACGCCGCCATCCGACGTGTTCGCGTCGGGCCCGGGCGACGAGGGATGCACCTTCACGGCGGGTGACGGCGGCTACGAGATCGCGGTCGCGGCCGAGACGGTGTGCGCTGCTGCGGGCTTCCTCGACGGCGACGAGCTGCCCGACGCCGCGCTCACGGTGACGGCTGCGCTGCCGCCGGGTGCGCCGGCTCCCGCCGCCGGTGACGGCGCGGCGATCGCCCTCTCCTGCTCGGCGACCGACAGTTCCGACTACCTCGCGACGGTCGGGGCCGATGGCGCGTTCGAGCTGCTCCGGCGCACAGACACCTCGGGCGCTCCCCGCGGCACGCGGCTCGCATCGGGGACCGCCGACGGCGTCAGCCTCGCGGGCGGTTCGCTGCGTCTGGGCATCACGTGCACGACGAGTGACGCCGGCGTTCGCGTGCAGGTGGCGGTCGATGACGGTGGCATCATCAACGCGATCGACCCCGATCCACTGCCACCGGGGCAGCCGTCATTCGGTGTGTCACGCGGCGGCGAGGGGTCGTTCGCAGCGTCCTTCACCGATCTGGTCGTGAACGGCCCCGCCACCTGAGAGTTGTGGGCGGCGTCCTTCGCTGTTGCACACGTAACTGTTGCGTCGTAATCTGACGCGCTGATGTCGCGTGATGCGCCTGCCGTGGACCGGGCGGCGTATCGTGTGCGCGTGCGGATCCTGGTCGTCACGCAGATGTGGCCGTCGCCCGAGCGTCCCGAGCTGGGGGCGTTCGTCGAGCGGCAGGTGCGGGCGCTGGAGCGGCTCGGCGCCGAGGTCGGCCGTGGCGTCGATCGCGCCCGGCCCCGGCGGCTTCCGCGCGCCGCTGAAGTGGGCGCGGCTGTTCGCCGCGGCGAAGGACGCCGCCCGCACCGGCGACCCGGACGTGATCGTCGGCCACTTCATGTTCCCCGGTGGCGAGGCCGCCCGCCGGGCCGCGCGCACGGCGAAGGTGCCGTACGCCGTGGTCGCTCACGGCCAGGACGTCGTGAACGCCGAGCTGGCGCCGCTGCTGCGCCGGCGAACGCAGCGGGTGCTCGACGAGGCGGGCCTGCTCGTCGCCGTCTCGCAGCCCCTCGCCGACCGGCTGGCGGCGGTCTGCGCCGCTGCCGGCCGACGTCCTCGTCGCGCACATGGGCGTCGACCGCGCCGCGTTCCGGCCCGGCGACCGCGACATCGCCACCTGCGCCCTCGGCCCCGAGCCGACGCCGGCCGCTGGTGGTGCAGGTCGGCGTCAAGAACGGCCCCGTCCTGGCGCAGGCCGTGTCGGCCATCGGCGGCGAGCTGTGGCTCGCCGGCCCCGGCGACGGCGGTGGAGGGGGCCCGGATGCTGGGCCTCGTGCCGCCGCGGGACGTGCCGCGGGTGCTGCGCGCGGCCGACGTGGCCGCGTTCGTGCCCGAGCGCGAGGGCTACGGGCTCGGCGCGCTGGAGGCGATGGCATGCGGGCTCCCGGTCGTGGTCTCCCGCTCCATCCCGGTGGCGGCCGATCTGCCGGCCTCCTGCACGGTGCTCGTCGACCCGGGTGACCCGGCCGCGATCGGTGCGGCGCTGCAGACCGCGCTGGGCATGGCGCGGGACGATCCCGCGGGGCAGACGGCGGCCGATCAGCAGAGCGCCGACGCCATGGCCGCGCGTCTCCTTCAGGCCCTCGATCGGTTACGGTAGCCCGGTGGCGAAGCGGCAGGCGAAGCGGCGCGATCCGCGGCGGAGCGCGGCGCCGGCCAAGGGGTCGCCCGCGCAAGGCGCAGCCTCGCGCCGTCGTCGCTCCCGCGCGAGCCGGTCGCGCGGCTTCCGCACCACCTGAGGCGCGAGCAGACGACCGCGGTCGCGGTGATCGCCGTCGCCGGGCTGGTGGCGTTCGCGGGCTTCTTCGACAGCTTCGACTTCTACAACGCCAACCCGCTGGTGGCCGTCGCGCTGACGTTCGTGCTGCTGGGCGCCGTCTTCTCGATCGAGCGCCGGGCGATCGCCGCCACCACCGCGCGCCAGCGTCCGGTTCGCCGGCGCCGGGTTCGTGGTGCCCGTGTTCTGGTGGATCGTCCCGTTCGCGGCGATGACGCCGATCGCCGTGATGTCCGGCTACACGGCGTACCGGCTCGGCGTCGGCAGCGTGTTCGGCCCGGCGTTCGTCGGCGCGATCCTGACCGGCTCGTTCTTCAGCCCCGCGGCGGGGATGCTGGCGTGCACCGCGAGCGTTTTCGGTGGTGTGGCGGCGTTGATCCTCACCCGCGAAGGGCGCTGACGGTGGCCGGGCCGCGGCTGACCAGCATGGCGGTGGGCGGCGGCTGCGCCTGCAAGCTGCCCGCGGCCGACCTGGCGGAGGTTCTGCAGGGGCTGCCCGTGGTCACCGACGCGCGCGTGCTCGCGGGCACGACCGGCTTCGACGACGCCGCCGTGGTCAGCATCACGGGCGACATCGCGCTCGTGCAGACCGTCGACTTCTTCACGCCGCTCGTCGACGACCCCTTCGACTTCGGCCGCATCGCCGCCACGAACGCGATCTCCGACGTGTACGCGATGGGCGGCGAGCCGTTGTGCGCCCTGGCGATCGCCGGCTTCCCGCGCGACCTCGACCCGGACACCGTCCGGGCCGTGTTCGCCGGCGGCGCCGCAGCGGCGAGCGAGGCCGGGATCGCGATCGTCGGCGGCCACACCATCGTCGACCCCGAGCCGAAGTACGGCCTGGTCGTGAGCGGCACCGTCCGGCCCGACGCGATCTGGCGCAACGCCGGCGGCCAGGCGGGCGACGTGCTGGTGCTGACGAAGGCTCTCGGCACCGGCGTCGTGGCCAACGCGCTGCGCGCCGACGCCGTGCCGGCCGACGTGCTGGCCGCGGCCGTCGCCTCGATGACGACCCTGAACCGCGAGGGCGCCCGCGCCCTGCGCGCCGCCGGCCGAGCCGCACGCCGTCACCGACGTGACCGGGTTCGGCCTGGTCGGCCACCTGCACGAGCTGGCCGAGGCCTCGGGCCTGACCGCGCGGCTGCAGCCTGCGCGACCTGCCGGTGCTGCCGGGCGTGCTCGACCTGGCCCGCGCGGGCCACGTGCCGGGCGGATCGCGCCGCAACCGCGAGGCGGCCGATGCCTACGCGACCTTCGCCGAGGGCCACGACGAGCTGCTCGCCGCGATCGCCTGCGACGCCCAGACGTCGGGCGGTCTGCTCGCCGCCGTGCCGCCCGGAGCGGTGCCCGCGGGGGCGACGGTGATCGGTCGGCTGGAGGAGGGACGAGCCGGCCACGTGCTGGTAGACTGAGCCTCGTGACGACCGTCCTCGTCGGCCTCCAGGTGCTGCTCTGCTTCGGCGTGATCGTGCTCGTCCTGATGCACGACGGCAAGGACGCGGGCCTCTCCGGGGCCTTCGGCGTGGCCGGTGGTTCGGCCGGTACCCAGGTGATGCAGCGCAATCTGACGCGTCTCACGATCGTCATCGCGGTGCTCTTCGTGCTGAACTCGATCCTGCTCGGGTTCGCCGACGACCTGTAGGGTCGCGACCGTGCGTTCGTCGGGCTCGCGCTCAGCTCGTCAGCGGGCTCACCTCGATCGACGCGCGCGGGCAACGTGAGCGCTTTCGGGGTGTTCACAAAGCCTTCACACATCGGCGATAACGTGGTGTCACGTCGAGGACGGCGCCGCGTTCAAAGGCTTCTCCTGCGGATCGCAAATCGCAGTTTGACGGAACCTCTGGGGGCAACGCGGCGCCGTCTCGTCGGCGTTCTCGACCCGGTCAGGCGACACGCGCCGGCTGCTGCGGCAGGCCCGGCGTGGCGATCACCGCGGCACCCACCGCGCCGAGGCGCGCGGCCAGGGTCGGATGGCAGGTCGTGAAGATCGCCTGGCGGCCCTGCAGCGCCGCCAGCAGCGGCAGCAGCCCGTCGACGCGGTCGTCGTCCCAGTTGACGAGCGCCTCGTCCAGGAAGAGCGGCAGCAGCCGGTGCGGGTCGACCTCGTCGACCAGCGCCAGGCGCAGCGCGACGTAGATCTGCTCGAGCGTGCCGCGTGACAGCGGCGCGCCGACCGGCACCGGCCGGCCGTGGCGGAGCACCTCCAGCCGCGGCGGCTCGTTGCCGTTCTGCTCGCCGATCAGCAGCCGGTCGTACCGGCCGCCGGTGATGGCCGTCAGGTAGGCGCTCGCGGCCGTCAGGAAGCCCGGGCCGTGCTCCTCGCGGAACCGGCGCTCGGCGTGCAGCAGGACGGACGACGTCAGCGCCAGGCGATCGCGCCGGCGCTCGACCACCCGCAGCTGCTCCTCGTAGACGGCCGCCTCCCCGGCGGCGTCGGCGACGCCGGGCAGCGCCGCCAGCGCGTGCCGCTCGGCCACGAGGGCGCCGCGGCGGTGCTGCAGCTCCTCGAGCGCGGCCGTGTTCCGGCTCCGCTCGGCGTCGAGCCGCGCGAGCGCCGCGTCGTCGAGCACGAGCGGCGTGCCGCGGCGCTCCAGCTCCGCGGCCTCGGCTGCGATGGCGGCCAGGTCGCCGAAGGCCGCGTTCGCGCTCCGCAGCCGCTCGTCGGCCGCCGAGCGCAGGCGGCGGGCCGTGAGCACCGCGGAGACGGCCGCGTCGAGCCCGTCGCCCGGCGCAACGGCCTGCAGCTTGACCAGCAGCGAGTCGCGGCGGCCGGCCGCCGTCACGGCGGCGCCCGCCAGCCGGTCGGCGTCGGCCGTTGCCTCGGCCAGCTGCGCGGCCGCCTTGCGCCCCTCGGCGACGCGGATCAGCGCGTCGTCGACGGCGGCGAGGGCGTGCCCGGCCGACGACAGCCCGAGCGGTTCGAGCGCCGCGGTCAGCCGGGCGCTGCGGGTGGCGACGAGCGTGCGCAGCCGCTGCACCTCGGCCGCGGCGGCGTCGGCCTCGGCGACGGCCGCGCGCAGATGGTCGATGTCGCCCGCCAGCGCCGCGTCGGGCCGCGCGAGCCGGGAGGGCGCCACTGCCAGCGAGCCGACGGCGTCGGCGATCGCCGGGCCGCGGCGCGGTGCGGCCGACCGGGCCAGCAGCGCGGCGACGCCCACCAGCGCGACGGCAGCGAGGGCCGGGATGGTGCGACCGCCGGCGCCCGCGACGGCGAGCACGACGCACGCCAGAGCGGCGGCCACGGCGATGATGAACGGCGTGCGACGGGGCGGCACGGCGGCCGCGGCGACGGCCGCCCGCAGGTCGGCGGAGCGGACGCCGTCGAGCGCCTGGCGGTCGCCGGCCTGCAGCGGGCGTCCGAGCACGGCCTCGGCCCGGCGACCCGCGTCGTCGAGGCGGGCGCGGGCGGCGGCCTCGGCCGCGCCGATGGCGGCGCGCAGGTCGGCCGCGCCGGTCTCCTCCGCCGCCAGCTCGCGCAGCTCGCCGGCACGTGCGGCCAGCTGCCTCGTGGCCGCGGGCACGTCGGCGAGCACCTGCAGCCCGTCGGCGTGGCGGCGGGCGATGGTGGCCGCGCGCGCGGCGTCGGCCGCCTCGGCCCGGCGCCGGTCGACGGCGTCGGCCGGGTCGCCCGGGAAGTCGTCGTCGCGCACGAGGATGGAGGCCGCCTCGGCTCGCAGCCGTTCGACGTCGCGCCAGGCGGCCAGCGCCGGCGCGAGGTCGGTGTGACGGCGCAGGCGCGCGACCTGCTCGCTGCCGGTGCGGCGCAGCTCGTCCTCGCGCTCGCGCTCGACCGCCAGCTCGGCGTCGACCTCGTCGAGCCGCCGGCGCGCAGCGGCGGCCTCGCGCTCGACGATGCGCAGGTGCGCGATGCGCTCGCGCAGGCGACGCGCCTCGGGCTGGCCGCGGCGGTCGGGGCGCCAGAGGGCGGCGGCCTGCTCGTCGAGGCCGCGCCGCACGTCGGCGGCCGACCGCAGGAAGGCGAGCGCGGAGCCGGCCAGCAGGCGGTCCTCGACCGACTGCCACGTGGACGCGTCGACGCGCAGCAGCTCGTCGAGGCCGAGCGAGTGCAGGTCGAGGTAGACGCGACGCGAGATGCCGTTCAGCGCCGGCAGCGTGCGGTTGGCGAGCTCGTCGTGCGTGGTGGCGCGGTACAGGCGGCCGCGCGGCGACGAGCGCAGCTCGCGCTCGATCGAGAGCCGCTCGCCGGCGTCGTCGACGAGCTGCAGCGCGCCGCCGAAGCGTCCCTCGTCCGGCGCGTAGACGTTGAGCTCGCGCTGGGCGGGTGCGAATCCGAAGTACGCGGTGGCGATGAACTCGCGCAGCGTCGACTTGCCCGACTCGTTGGGGCCGCAGACGACGATCAGGTCGTGGCTCGGCAAGCGCCTCGACCTGCCAGCCGGCGAGGCCGCCGAAGCCGTCGATGCGCCAGCCGTCGACCCTCATCGGCCCTGCTCCTCGAGCATCGCGGCGACGATCTCGACGTCGAGCCCGTCGAGCAGCGCCCGCAGGTACGCGGCGCGGGCGGCGGGCTCGGTGGGCGCGGCGGCCAGCGCGGACGGTGCGATCTCGGCCAGCACCTGCTCGTCGAAGCGCGCCTTGCGGATCAGCTCGAGCGCGGCGCCCAGCACGTGCGGCTGGCCCTCGTGCTCGGCGACGTCGACGGGCGGCGTGACGCCCTCGTCGCGGACCTCGACGTCGAGGATCTGCAGGCGCTCGCGCAGCGCCAGCGCCAGGTCGTCGGCTGCCTCGGCGCCGCGCAGCTCGGCGTAGAACGGCGTGCGGCCCTGCAGGCGGACGCGCAGGACCCAGTCCTGGCCCGGCAGCACGCCGCGCTGGCGCGCGAGGTCGTCGAACCGGCGCTCGCAGTGCTCGACCAGGCCCCGCGTGTCGTCGACCGCGGCCAGGTCGTCGAGCACCAGCTCCTGCCAGCGCACCGGCGCCAGCGGCCGGAACTCGACGTGCGGCCCCTCGGGCCCGAACTCGACGTCGAGGGCGCCCTTGGCCCCCGTCTCGCCGAAGTGCCGGCCCTGCAGGCAGCCCGAGTACCAGGCCGCCGGCTCGCTCGACACGCCGATCGCGGTGTGGACGTGGCCGAGCGCCCAGTAGTCGATGCCACGGCCCGCGAGGTCGGCGGTCGTGCACGGCGCGTACCGGTCGTGCTCGCCCTCGTAGCCGTGCACCTGGCAGTGCACCAGCCCGATCACCGGCACGTCGGCGGTGACGGCGGGGAACGTGGCGACGAGGTTGTCGCGCTCGCGCGGCGACTCGTGTCCGGCCGCGACGACGATGCCCGCCAGCTCGCCGTCGGCGCGCCGCAGCTCGATCGACCGCGGCGTGCGGTCGCGGATCAGGTGGAAGCGCGCCGTCGGCCAGCCGATGCGGTCGAGCGGGCCGGTGCCGCCGCCCGGGTCGTGGTTGCCGGTGACGGCGATGACGGTGACGCCGGCGGCCGTGGCCTCGCCCAGCACCTCGGGCAGCCACAGCTCGGTCGGGATGCGCACGAGATCGCGGTCGAACAGGTCGCCGGCGAGCAGCAGCGACGTCGGCCTCGCGGTCGACGGCGAGCGCCACGAGGCGCTCGACGGCCGTCCGCGCCGATTGCTCCACGCGCTCGCGCACCTCGCGCGCGAGGGAGCGCGAGGGGGCGTCGAGATGGCAGTCGGCGGCGTGGATGACGCGGAGCGGACGCATCGGACCGATCAGCCTACAGCGGAGGGTCCCCGGTACCCCTGTCGTGTACGATCGCCGCCAGGTGGCACCGGGAGGTCTCGGCGAGTGAGGGTTGGAGTTCTACGCGAGGTGCGCGCGCACGAGCGCCGGGTCGCGCTCGTGCCCGAGGTCGTCGCCGCCCTGGTCGCCGACGGCCACGAGGTGCTGGTCGAGGCCGGTGCCGGTGCCGGCTCGCACTACGCCGACGCGGAGTACGCCGAGGCGGGGGCCCAGGTGGTGCCTGACGCGGCCGGCGTGTTCGCTGCAGCCGAGTGCCTCGCGAAGGTGGCGGCGCCGACCGACGAGGAGCGCGCCGGCCTTCGCTCCGGGCAGGTCGTGGTCGCCTTCCTGAACCCGCTCGGCGACCCGGCCGGCATGACGGCGCTGGCGGCCACCGGCGCCGCGGCGATCGCCATCGAGCTGGTGCCGCGCATCACGCGCGCGCAGTCGATGGACGCGCTGTCGTCGCAGGCCACCGCCGCCGGCTACCGGGCCGTGCTCTACGCCGCCTCGACGCTGCCGCGCTTCTTCCCGCTGCTGATGACCGCCGCGGGCACCGTCAAGCCCGCCCGCGTGCTGGTGCTCGGCGCCGGCGTCGCGGGCCTGCAGGCCATCGCCACGGCCCGCCGGCTCGGCGCCGTCGTCACCGGCTTCGACGTGCGCCCCGCCGTCAAGGAGCAGGTGGAGTCGCTCGGCGCGCGCTTCCTCGAGCTCGACCTCGGCGCGTCCGACACCGAGACCGCGGGCGGCTACGCCAAGGAGCTCGACGAGGACGCGCACCGCCGCGAGCAGGAGCTCGTCGCCGGCGCGGTCGCCGACTCCGACGTCGTCATCACGACCGCGCTGATTCCCGGCCGCGCCGCACCGGTGCTGATCACCGAGGAGGCGGTCGCGCAGATGCGCACCGGCTCGGTGATCGTCGACCTCGCGGCCGAGGCGGGCGGCAACTGCGTGCTGACCGAGCCCGGGCACATCGTCGAGCGCCACGGCGTCACCATCATCGGCACGCTCAACCTGCCGTCGACGATGGCGCAGCACGCCAGCCAGCTGTACTCGAAGAACGTCCAGTCGCTCGTGAAGCTGCTCGCGCCCGAGGGCGAGCTGGTCGCTCGACCTGGACGACGAGATCGTGCGCGACTCGCTCGTGACGTACGAGGGCGTGGTCGTCAACGCCCGCGTCGCAGCGCTGACGGAGGGGAGCCCATGAGCGTCGATCTCATCACCCAGCTGACCGTGTTCGCGCTGGCGGTGTTCGTCGGCTTCGAGGTGATCTCGAAGGTGCCGACGATGCTGCACACGCCGCTGATGAGCGGCACGAACGCGATCCACGGCATCGTCGTCGTGGGCGCCATCATCGTGGTCGGCCAGGACCTCGGCGGCACGCTCGCGACGGTGTTCGGGTTCATCGCCGTCGTGTTCGGCACCATCAACGTGGTCGGCGGCTTCCTCGTCACCGACCGGATGCTCCAGATGTTCCGGCGCAGGCCGGCCGAGAAGGAGGCGAAATGACGTCCTGGGACGACACCGAGCCGTCGGCGTGGGATGAGACGCCGGCCGCCGCCGAGCCGCGCTACGCCGGCTTCTGGATCCGCGTGCTGGCGGTCATCCTCGACACCCTCATCGTCGGCATCCCCCTCGCCATCGTCTTCCTCGCGATCGGCGACGAGCGAGAGCGGGACGAGCCAGGCGCTGCGGCCGCTGATCCTCAGCCGCTCTACACGATCATCCTCTGGGTGCAGTGGGGCCGCACCATCGGCGGCCGCATCCTCGGCCTGCGCCTCGTGCGCGTCGACGGGCAGCCGGTCACCTACGGCACCGCCGTCGTCCGCTACCTGATGCTCATCGTCTCGGCCATCGCGCTCCTGCTCGGCATCATCTGGGTCGCCTTCGACAAGCGCAAGCAGGGCTGGATGGACAAGGCCGCCGGAACGTACGTGATCCGCGACTGATGACGCGAGACGATGCCATCCGGCTCGCCTACCTGGCGGCGTCGGTCCTGTTCATCCTCGGCCTGAAGTTCCTGTCCACGCCCCGCACGGCGCGGCGCGGCAACGTCGTGGCCGCGGTCGGCATGCTGGTCGCCATCGTCGCCACCCTGTGCGACGAGTCGGTGGTGTCGTTCACCTGGATCGCCGTCGGCCTCGCCGTCGGCACCGTCATCGGCGTCGTCGCCGCGCAGCGCGTGAAGATGACCGCGATGCCGCAGATGGTGGCGCTGTTCAACGGCGTCGGCGGTGGCGCGGCAGCGCTGATCGCCGCCTCGGAGTACCACGTCGCGGCCGACGCGGGCGTCGAGTCGCTCGATGCCAAGATCGCCGTCTCGATCATGTTCTCGGCGATCGTCGGCTCGATCTCGTTCGCGGGCTCGCTGGTGGCGTTCGGCAAGCTCCAGGAGCTGCTGCCGGGCCGTCCGATCACGTGGCCCGCCCAGAAGTTCATCAACGGGGCGGCCCTCGCTGGCGGTGCTGGTGCTGGCCGTGTTGTCGGCCACGACGATCGACCAGTCGCTGTTCTTCCCGATGTGCGTGCTCGCGCTGCTGATCGGCGTCGCCGCCGTGCTGCCGATCGGCGGCGCCGACATGCCGGTCGTGATCTCGCTGCTGAACTCGTTCACGGGCCTCGCCGCGGCCGCCACCGGCTTCGTGCTCGGCAACGACGCGCTGATCATCGCCGGCACGCTCGTCGGCGCCTCGGGCACCCTGCTCACGCAGCTGATGTCGAAGGCGATGAACCGCTCGATCGCGAACGTGCTGTTCGGCGCGTTCGGCGGCGGCCCGGCCGTCGTCGTCCGGCGCCGCGGTGGATCGGCGACCGGCCGGTGCGCGACACCGCGGCCTCCGACGTCGGCGTGCTGCTCGGCTACGCGCGGCGCGTCGTCGTCGTGCCCGGCTACGGCCTCGCGGTGGCGCAGGCGCAGCACGGCGTCCGCGAGCTGGCCGACCTGCTCGAGAAGCGCGGCATCGACGTCAAGTACGCCATCCACCCCGTCGCCGGCCGCATGCCGGGCCACATGAACGTGCTGCTGGCCGAGGCCGACGTGCCGTACGACGCGCTCTGGGAGATGGAGCAGATCAACCCCGAGTTCGCGCAGACCGACGTCGTCATCGTGATCGGCGCGAACGACGTCGTCAACCCCGCGGCGCGCGACGACTCCCGGCTCGCCGCTGTACGGCATGCCGATCCTCGAGGTCGACAAGGCCGAGCACGTGGTGGTGCTCAAGCGGTCGATGGCGACGGGCTTCGCCGGCATCGACAACGAGCTGTTCTACAACCCGAAGACGATGATGCTGTTCGGCGACGCCAAGGGCTCCGTGAACAAGCTCGTGCAGGCCGTCGCCGGGCTGTAACGACCGCGGTCGACTACAACGTGAGGAGTGGATCCGCTTCGCTCCCTGGTCGATGCGGTGCTCGACGGCGCGCTCATCGTCGATGACGCCGGCGTCGTCCTGCACGCGAACGCGGCCGCGCGCCGGCTGGTGCGCGACGGCGAGCTCGCCGGGCGCGATGTCGGCGAGCTGCTGACCGAGACCGACCTGCCGCCGGGTCGCAGCGCCGCCGACCTGGTGCGGCCGCAGGGCGGGCACATCGCCGTCCGGCTCGAGGTGGTGCGGTTCGGCGAGCACCGCGCGATCGTGATCCACGACGGCACGCCGGAGCGCCTGCTCGACGTCGAGCGGCTGCCGGCCGAGGCGGTGCACCAGGCCGTGTTCGGCATCGCCGAGGCGCTCGACGCGTACCTGTTCAGCGGCGAGCTGACGCCGGACGGCTACTTCGTCGGCACCTTCACCGGCCCCGGCGCGGAGAAGCTGCTCGGCGCCGGCGAGACGCTCGTGCGGCCCGACACGGTGTGGGACGGCCGCGTGCATCCCGGACGACTACGACGCCTGGGGCGACGCGTACCAGCGCGCCGCCGCGAACGTGGGCGAGCCCTTCGAGGTCGAGTACCGCCTGCACGGCCTGGACGGCGTGACGCGCTGGATCCGCGAGCGCGGTGTCGCCCGCACGCTCACCGACGGCCGCGTGATCATGGACGGCGTGGCGCTCGACGTGACGCGCGAGCGCGCGTCGGCCGAGCAGTTCCAGCGGCTGTTCCAGCTCTCGAACGACCTCATCCTCGCCTACGACCGCGGGCTCGTCATCCGGCTCATCAACCCCGCCGTGCGCACCCTGCTCGGCTACGAGCCCGAAGAGGTGATCGGCCGCGAGTGGTCGGTGCTCGTCCACCCGGACGACGCCATCGCGGACTACGAGCAGGGCGGCGCCGACTTCGCGCAGCAGACGCGCGAAGCCGGTCACCGTCCGCTGCATCACGAAGGACGGTCGCACCCGCTGGTTCTCGTGGACGGGCGCCTACGACCCCGAGGACGACCTGATGCTCTACGTCGGCCGCGACGTGACGGGCGACGTCGAGCACCGCACCGAGATGGAGCGCCAGTCGCGCACCGACTCGCTGACCGGGCTCGCGAACCGCCGGCACCTCGTCGACGCGCTGCACGCCGAGCTCGGCCGGGCGATGCGCGAGGGACGCGCGCCGGGCGTGGTGCTGCTCGACCTCGACCGGTTCAAGACCGTCAACGACACCCACGGCCATCCGGCCGGCGATGCGGTGCTGATCGACGTCGGGCGGCGGCTGCGCCGGTCGATCCGGTCGTACGACACGGTCGGCCGCTGGGGTGGCGAGGAGTTCTGCGTGATCCTGCCGGGCCTCGAGTCGGAGGAGGAGCTGCACCGCGCCGCCGAGCACCTGCGCGCCGCGATCAGCGCCGCACCGCTCGGGCGCCGGGCCGGAGCTGCTGCTCGGCGTCACGAGCTCCGCCGGCGGCGCGCTGGCGCAGCCCGGCCTGTGGTCGGTCGAGGGGATCATCGACGCCGCCGACCGCGCGCTCTACTCGGCCAAGCGGCGCGGCCGCGACCAGACGCGGCTGTTCTCCGAGCTGACCGTCGAGGATCTCGTGGCCGAGGAGCCCGAGGCGATCCGGCTCGCCCAGGCGCTGGCCCTGTCGGCCGGCGCCCGGGAGGGCATCGCCGAGACCCACTGCGCGCAGGTCGCCGACCTGGCGGCGTCGATCGCCACCGCGGTCGGGCTGCCCGAGGCGGTCGTGATGCGCTGCCGGCTCGCCGGGTGGCTGCACGACCTCGGCAAGATCGCCATCCCCGACGCCATCCTCACCAAGCCCGGCCCGCTGGACGAGGCGGAGTGGGCCGTGATGCGCACCCACGCCGAGATCGGCGAGTCGATCCTGCGCCGCATCGCCGGCCTCGCCGACGCCGCGCCCGCCGTGCGCCACCACCACGAGCGGTTCGACGGCTCGGGCTATCCCGACGGCCTGGCGGGCGACGAGATCCCGATCGAGGCGAGCATCGTGGCCTGCGCCGACACCTACTCGGCGATCACCGTCGACCGCGTCTACCGCACGGCCCGCACGCCGCACGAGGCGATCGCCGAGCTGCGCGCCTGCGCCGGCACGCAGCTCGATCCGACCGTCGTCGACGCCGCCATCTCGGTGCTGGTCGCAGCGCCGCAGCTGCGTCCCTGAAGCTAGAGGCTTGATGTGCATCTCGCGCGCCGCTCCGTGGCGCGTGCGGGCGTCTCGGCCGCTCTTGCGATCCCCTTCAGCCCGTACTTCGTGGGGCTTGCGGCGATCGCGACCGCTCCGGCGCGCAGGATCTTGGACAGGGTACCGCCCTGCCCTGCGATCCTCCGCGCCGTCCGAGAGGCGCCCGCACACACCACGGAGGCGTGCGCGAGGATCCACATCAAGCCTCTAGCCGCGCGGGAAGAACACGCGGCGGATCTCGTCGCGCAGCGGCACCTGGCGCGCCTCGAGATCGGCGAACACGGAGGCGTCGTCGTACGGCACGGCCCGTTGCGTGACACGGATGGCGCCGGCGCCGCAGTCGACGATCGCGAACCGCGCCTCGGCTCGGCCGAAGCAGCCGACCGAGCCCGGGTTGACGTAGCGGCGGTCGCCGGAGCCGTCGAACGCGCCGTGGTCGTGGCCGTAGAAGACGACCTCCGCCGCCGTGCCGTCGAACACCTCGTCCAGCTCCGCGACGGACGTCGTCACGCCCATCGGCGGCGGCTGCACGAACCGGCCGCCGGTGCGGCCGTAGTGGGTGAAGAGAAGCCATTGCCCGGCGATCTCGCGCGGAATCCACAGCTCCCACGGCCAGGCCGCGACCACCTCGCGCAGCGCGGGATCGAGCTGGTCCTGCGTCCAGCGATGGTGCGCGAGCCCGTCGGCGTCGTACGGCCGGTCTGCCTCGCCGAACGCGAAGTGGGCGTCGTGGTTGCCGAGCAGCAGCACCGCTCCGGAGGCGAGGAGCAGGTCGAGGCACTCGGCCGGATGCGGGCCGAGCCCGATCGCGTCACCGGTGTGGATGATGGCGTCGCAGCCCTCGTCGTCGATGGCGGCCAGCACCGCCTGCAGCGCCGGCAGGTTGGCGTGGACGTCGGTGAGTACCGCCAGCCGCACGGGCCGGTCAGACGGCTGGAGCGGCCGCGATCATGCGCCGCAGCACCATCGGCAGGATGCCGCCGTGGCGCAGGTAGTCGACCTCGGCGGGCGCGTCGATGCGGGCCAGCACCTCGAACGTGCGCGTCGTGCCGTCGTCGGCCTGCGCCTCGACCGTCACGCGCTGGCGCGGGGCGATGTCGGCGACGCCGCGGATGGTGAAGCGCTCGCGGCCGGTGAGGCCGAGCGACGCGGGCGTCTCGCCGTCGAGGAACTGCAGCGGCAGCACGCCCATGCCGACCAGGTTCGAGCGGTGGATGCGCTCGTACGACTCGGCGATCACGGCGCGCACGCCGAGCAGCAGCGTGCCCTTGGCGGCCCAGTCGCGCGACGATCCGGAGCCGTACTCCTTGCCGGCGAACACGACCAGCGGCACGCCCTCGGCGCGGTAGCGCGTCGGCGGCGTCGGAGATCGACACCTGCTCGCCGTCCGGCAGGTGCAGCGTGACGCCGCCCTCGACGCCGGGCACGAGCCCGTTGCGCAGGCGGATGTTCGCGAACGTGCCGCGGATCATCACCTCGTGGTTGCCGCGCCGCGAGCCGTACGAGTTGAAGTCGCGCGGCTCGACGCCGTGCTCGATCAGGTACCGGCCGGCGGGCGTGGACGGCGGGATCGAGCCGGCCGGCGAGATGTGGTCGGTCGTGACCGAGTCGCCGAGCATGGCCAGCACGCGCGCGCCGACGACGTCGGCCGGCGGGTCGGGCTCGGGCTGCAGGCCCTCGAAGTACGGGGGCTCGCGGACGTACGTCGAGTCGTCGTCCCAGGCGAACAGGGCGCCGGTCGGCGCGGCCATCGCGCGCCAGCGCTCGTCGCCCTCCCAGACGCGGGCGTACTCCGTCTCGTACATCTCGGCGTCGATGGAGGAGGCGATCAGGTCGCGCACCTCCTCGGCGGTCGGCCAGATGTCGCGCAGGTAGACCGGCTCGCCGTCGGAGCCGGTGCCGAGCGGCTCGTGCTCCAGGTCGATCGAGATGGTGCCGGCCAGCGCGTAGGCGACCACGAGCGGGGGAGAGGCGAGGTAGCTCGCGCGCACCTGCGGGTGGATGCGGCCCTCGAAGTTGCGGTTGCCGGAGAGCACCGACACGACCGCGAGGTCGTGCTCGGAGACCGCCGCGGCGAGCGCGTCGGGCAGCGGGCCGGAGTTGCCGATGCAGGTCGTGCAGCCGTAGCCGACGAGGTTGAAGCGCAGCGCGTCGAGCGCCTCGGTGCAGGCCGGCGCGCTCCAGGTAGTCGGTGACGACGCGCGAGCCGGGCGCGAGGCTGGTCTTCACCCACGGCTTCGACTCCAGGCCGCGCTCGACCGCCTTCCGGGCGAGCAGGCCGGCGGCGACCATCACGGACGGGTTCGAGGTGTTGGTGCACGACGTGATCGCGGCGATCACGACGGCGCCGTGGTCGATCTCGACGTCGGCCTCGAGCACCGCGGTGGAGGAGGTCGGCGTCGGCCGGGATCATCGCGCTGCCGGCGACGCGCACCGGGTTCGGCTCGCGCGGGAAGGCGTCGCTGAAGCTGGCCGGGGCGGCGGCCAGCGCGACGCGGTCCTGCGGCCGGCGCGGGCCGGCGAGGCTCGGCTCGACGTCGTCGAGGTCGAGCACCAGCAGCTCGGTGAAGGTGGGCGTGGGGTCGCCGTCGGTGCGCCACAGGCCCTGCGCGCGGCAGTACGCCTCGACCAGCTCGCAGGCGTCGCCGCGCGCGGTCTGGCGCAGGTAGCTGAGCGTCTCGGCGTCGACCGGGAACGTGGCCGCCGTGGCGCCGTACTCCGGCGCCATGTTGGAGAGCGTCGCGCGGTCGGGGATCGACAGGGCCGAGAGGCCGTCGCCGCAGAACTCGACGAACTTGCCGACCACGCCGTGCCGGCGCAGCATCTCGGTCAGCGTCAGCACCAGGTCGGTGGCCGTGACGCCGGTGCGCAGCGCGCCGCGGAACTCGACGCCGACCACGATCGGCGTCGGCAGCACGAGCGGCTCGCCGAGCATGACGGCCTCGGCCTCGATGCCGCCCACGCCCCAGCCGAGGATGCCGAGCGCGTCGATCATCGTCGTGTGCGAGTCGGTGCCGACCAGCGTGTCGGGCAGCGCGACGCCGTCGCGCACCTGCACGACGCGGCCGAGGTGCTCGAGGTTGACCTGGTGGACGATGCCCATGCCGGGCGGCACCACGCGGAAGCCCTCGAACGCGCCCTGCGCCCAGCGCAGCAGCGCGTAGCGCTCGCCGTTGCGCTCGTACTCGCGCTCGATGTTGCGGGCGTACGCGAAGCGCGTGCCGAACGCGTCGACCTGCACGGAGTGGTCGATCACGAGGTCGGCCGGCACCAGCGGGTCGACGCCGGCCGGGTCGCGGCCGGCGCGCGCCATCGCGCTGCGCATGGCGGCGAGATCGACGACGGCCGGGCACGCCGGTGAAGTCCTGCAGGATCACGCGGGCCGGGCAGGAAGGCGACCGACGCGGTGTCCGGCGCCGGCGCCGGCCAGTTCGCGAGCGCGCGCACGTCCTCGTCGGTGACGTGGATCGATCCCGGCGCCGCGCAGCGCCATCTCGAGCAGGACGCGCACCGTGTACGGCAGGCGCGAGGTGTCGGCGACGCCCGCCTCGTCCAGCCGCGCGATGCGGAAGAAGTCGATGCCGGGATGGCCCGGCAGGGCGGTGCGTGCGCCGAAGGGATCGCTCATGCCGCTCATCATGCCACCGGTGGTCCTCGCTCGGACGGCGGTCCCGGGCGCGTTTTCGATAGGCAAGTGCCTATGGTCGCGTCAGGTGCGGGCCTGCGATACTCGCTCCCACATGCGCCCGGTGATCCTCCTCGTGGGCACGGCCGACACGAAGGCCGACGAGCTGCGCTACCTCCGTACCGAGGTCGAGCGCGCCGGCGGCCGCGGGCTCGTGATGGACGTCGGCGTGCTCGGCGCGCCGGGGCTCGCGGTCGACGTCTCACCGGCGACGCGGTGGCCGGCGGCTGCGGGTCTCGCGATCGCGCAGGTCGCGGCCCTCGGCGACGAGAACCACGCGATGCAGGCGATGGCGCGCGGCGCTGCCGTCCGTGGCGCGCGAGCTGTCGCTCGCGGCGAGATCCACGGCTGCCTCGCGATCGGCGGCACGATGGGCACCGACCTCGCGCTGGAGGTGATGGCGGCGCTGCCGCTCGGGCACGCCGAAGGTGGTCGTGTCGAGCGTCGCGCACTCCCACCTGGTGCCGCCGGAGCGGCTCGCCGCCGACCTGATCGCGATTCTCTGGGCGGGCGGGCTCTGGGGGCTCAACACCGCCTGCCGCGCGGTCCTGCGGCAGGCCGCCGGCGCCGCCGTCGGTGCCGCGCGGGCGGCCGGCGAGGTGACCTGGGACCGGCCGGCGGTCGGCGTCTCGTCGCTCGGCTCGGCCTGCTGCCGCTACCTCGACTTCTGCCTCCCGGCGCTCGAGCAGCGCGGCTACGAGGCGATCGTCTTCCACGCGACCGGTTCCGGCGGGCGGGCGCTCGAGGCGCTCGCGGGCGAGGGCCGGCTGGCGGCCGTGCTCGACCTGTGCCTGATCGAGGTCTCGGACCACGCGCTCGGGAGCGTCGTGTCGGCCGGCCCGACGCGGCTCGAGGCGGCCGGGCGCCTCGGCATCCCGCAGGTGGTGGCGCCGGCCGGCGTCGATGCCGTCGACATCGCGACCTGGCAGCCGGTGCCGCGCCGGCTCCGCGGCCGGCCGATCCACGCGCACAACCGCCTGATCAGCGTCGTGCGGACGACCGCCGACGAGAAGCGGCGCGTCGGTCGCGCGATCGCGCGCAAGCTCAACCGGGCCACGGGCCCGACCGTGTTCGCGATGCCGCTCGGCGGCGTCGACGAGTGGGACCGGCCCGGTCAGCCGATGCACGATCCGGACGGCCTGGCCGCGATGGCGGCCGAGATCCGCCGCATGCTGCGCCCGCGCGTGCGCTACGTCGAAAGTGAGGCGCACGTGAACGACGAGGCCTTCTCGCAGCTGGTCCTCGAGCTCTTCGACGAGGTGACCGCGAGCATGCTCAGCGACGACCTCCTCGAACTCGACCGCCGACACCTCGTGCACCCGTACCTCCCGGTCGGCGACACGGCGCACGTCGTGTTCGAGCGGGGCGAGGGCGTGTTCCTCTACGACGTCGACGGGCGGCGCTACCTCGACGCCCGCTCGCAGCTCAACTGCGTCAACCTCGGCTACGGCCATCCGGGCCTGATCGACGGCGATCGACGGCCCAGCTCGAGAAGGTGGCGTACGTGTCGCTCTTCTACGGCTTCACGCCACCCGCAGGCGATCACGGCGGCCGCGCGGCTGGCGGAGCTGCTGCCCGGCGACCTCGACCGGATCGCGTTCACGTCCGGCGGCTCGGAGGCGATCGAGCAGGCGCTCGCGCTGGTGCGTCTCTACTGGTCGAAGGTCGACCCCGCGCGGACGACGGTGATCAGCCGGCTGCGCGGCTACCACGGCAACACGGCGGGCGCGATGAGCGCCACCGGCATGCCGATGGGCGGCCTGCCGGGACTGCCGGCGATCGTGCCCGGCCACGTCCACATCCCGCCGCCGTACCCGTTCCGCGACGGCGCCGACGCGCGCGCCGCGGCCGATACGCTGGCGGCGGCGATCGAGGCGGAGCCCGCCGGGCACGCGTCGCCGCGTTCCTGGCCGAGCCGCTGCTCGGCGTCGGCGGCTACCTCGCGCCGCCCGAGGGCTACTGGCCGCTGGTGCGCGAGGTGTGCGACGCCTACGGCGTGCTGCTGATCGTCGACGAGGTGATGACCGGCTTCCGGCGCACCGGGCCGATGTTCGCGTGCGACCACTGGGGCCTCGTCCCCGACCTGCTGGTGATGGGCAAGGGCATGAACGGCTCGTACGTGCCGTGCGGCGCGGTCGCCATCGGCGGCCGCGTCGAGGAGACGATCCAGGGCGCGTTCGCTGTCCGGGCTTCACGCACGCCGGCCACCCGCTGGCGATGGCGGCGGTGAACGCGGCGCTCGACGTCTACCTCGATCCGGCGTTCGAGCCGCGCATGGCGGCGGTCGCCGCCCACGTGCGCGGCCGGCTGGAGGCGGAGTTCCTGCGAGCTGCCCGTCGTCGGCGACATCGACGGCCTCGGGCTGATGCTGGCGCTCGAGCTCGACCTCTCGGCCGACCGCACGGCGCGGATCGTCGACGTCGCGCTCGAGCGCGGCCTGATCATCGCGCGGCCGCGACGGCCGGCTGTCGTTCTCGCCGCCGCTGGTGATCACCGGCGAGGAGGCCGACCTGGCGCTCGACCTGCTGCACGGGGTGCTCGTCGAGGTACAGGGCGTCTGAGCGCGCGTCCCGCGTGACGCGCTCGAGCGCGCGGCTCCGTGCATCGCAGCGCGCTGCGGATGCGTCGCCGTCGCGCGACGCGGCGCGCCTTCGGCGCGCGATAATGTGTGCGAGGACTGCACCCCTGAGCCGCGCGAGTTGCGCGGATCGAGACTCCGGCCCGGGCGCCGGACGCTGCGCCGGAGGACGACACGATCGGCCGGGTCGCCGGACGGAGGCGTGCGCCGATCAGGCGCTTGCGGCGTGCAGCCCCGTCGGATGCCGTGAGAGTCGCAGCGCGACCGCGACGGCATCACGTCTCAACGACAGGCATGACCCAGTCCAGAACCGCCGAGGCCGTCACCAGCCGCAAGCGGGCGTCACGCCGGCGTCACGCGTGCAGCTGAAGTCAGCTCGCAGCGCGCCGAGGCGCGCGATCGTCGCGCACGCACAGGCGCATGTCGCGCGATCGCCGATCCGGATGCCGTCCGAGCGCGAGCGAGATGCCCGGAGAGACCCCAGCGTCGCGTTTTTGACCCACGGCTACGTGGGGCGCGCTGGACGGCGGGACGCCGACCACCGCCCAGCGGCCGCCCAGCGTGCGGTGGACGCCGCCCGCCGTGCGGATCACGACGAAGGCCAGCAGGCCCGCCCAGATGCCGCCCAGGCCCCAGTCGAACGCGTACGGCGGCGAGCGTCAGCGGCAGGAAGCCGCCGAGGGCGCCCGCCAGCGTCACGTTGCGCATGAAGACGATGTCGCCGGCGCCGATCAGGATGCCGTCGAGGGCGAACAGCAGGCCCGACAGCGGCAGCGTCGCGATGAACCACGGCCACGCGACGTGCGCCTGATCCACCACGGGCGACTCGTCGGTGAACAGCTCCGGGATGATGTTCCAGCCCGCCGTCAGCAGCACTGCGAAGACCAGCCCGAGGACGGTGCCGATCTCGGCCAGGCGACGTGCCGTGGCGCGGGCGTCGTCGCGCTCGCCGGCGCCCGAGCAGCCCGCCGATCAGCTGCTGCGCGGCGATCGCGACGCTGTCCATGACGAGCGCCAGGAACGTCCACAGCTGCAGCGCGATCTGGTGCGCGGCCACGTTGGCGGTGCCCATCCGCGAGGCGACGGCCGCTGCCGCCAGGTAGGTGACCGAGAAGGCCGCGGTGCGGACGCCGAGGTCGCGCGCGGTCGCCAGCTGCGCGCGCATGACGGGCCAGTCGTGGCCCCACCCGACGCGCTCACGGTGCAGCGCGCGCAGGAACAGCGCGGCGCTGATCGCCTGGCTGATGACGTTCGCGATCGCCGATCCCTCGATGCCGAGGCCGAGCGGGAACACCAGGATCGGACACAGCACGGCGGAGAGCGCCATCGCGCCGAGCAGGTACACGAGCGGGCGCCGCACGTCCTGGACGCCGCGCATCCAGCCCTGCCCGGCGAACGCGATGAGGATGAACGGCGCGCCGCAGCTGGCGATGCGGAGCCACGACACCGCCGACTCGATCTGCACCGGGTCGTCGCCGATCAGCTCGGCCGCGGGCCGGGCGATCAGCTGCAGCAGTGCGACCACGACGAGGCCGACCGCCACGGCCAGCCAGGTCGCCTGCACGCCGTAGCGCACCGCCTCCTGCCGCCGCCCGGCGCCGTACAGCCGGGCCGACATCGCCGTCGTGCCGTAGATGAGGAAGTTGCACAGCCAGACCGCGTCGGTGAGCAGCAGCGCGCCGATGGCCAGCCCGCCCAGCTCGGCGGCGCCCAGGTGGCCGACGACCGCCGTGTCGACCAGCACGTACAGCGGCTCGGCCGCGAGCGCCGGCAGCGCGGGCAGCGCCAGCGAGAGGATCTGCCGGTCGCTCGCCCGCGCCACGCCTAGATGATGCCGATAGCGGCGACCACCTCGTCGCCGACGACCACGTCGACGAGGTGGCGGGAGACCGCAGCGCGCGACGACGGCTCCAGCTGCGCGACCGCGAACCGCGCCAGGCCGCCGGACGCCGTCAGCACCATCGCCTCGGCCGCGGCCGCGAGGCTGACCGCGGCGGCGACCGGGCCGGCCGGCTCCTTCTTCGGCACGCCCGGGTTGGCGCTCACGACGCCGCCCGTGGCGCGGCCCTTGACCGGGTACTCGTCGAGCGCCACGGCCTTGCCGTGGCCCAGCTCGTGCATGACGAGCAGCACGTCGCCGGTCGCCACGCCGGCGGCGACCACGCGGTCGCCGCGGTCGAGGTTCATGCCGGCCACGCCGCCCGCCGCGGCGCTCTTGACCGGGCGCACCTTGCCCGCGTCGAACCGCAGCGTGCGGCCGTGCGCGGAGTGCAGCAGGATCTCGTCGCCGTCACCGTGGGCCACCACGGCGACCACGCGGTCGCCGTCGGGCAGGTCGATCGCGGGCGAGCCGCCCATGTGCGAGCCGGCGTAGACGGCCGCCTCGGAGCGCTTGATCTCGCCCCGCTCGGTGACCAGCAGCACGTGCCCGCCGGCGGGCGCCAGCGGCAGCAGGCCGACGAGCTCGGAGCCCCGCGACAGCGCCACCGCCTTGACCCCGCGTGACACGCGCGACTCGATCGGCACGTCGGCGACGCGCAGGCGCAGCACCTGGCCGTCGCTCGTGTAGGCGTTCAGCTCGCTCTCGGTGTCGGTGAAGATGGCGGTCGCGACGGCGTCGCCCGCGCCGACGTTGAGCGGCACGCGCGAGACGCGCCCGTCGAGCGGCCGGGTGGCGCAGGCGCCGCCGCGGGTGGCGAACAGCACCACGTCGGTGCGCGGCGCAGCGACGATGGCGACGTCGGCCCGGCGCGCGGTCGCACCCGCGCCGGTCGCGCCGGGAGCGGCGACGCGGGTCTCGCCGCCGAGCAGCGTGCGCCGCGGCGCGCCGAGCTTCTCGGCCGTCGTGCGCAGCTCGCCCACGACGATCTCGCGCAGCTCGTCGTAGTCGTCGAGGATGCGCCCGATCTCGTCCACGCGGCGACCCTTGGTCTCGCGCTCCTCCTGCAGCTTGAAGCGGTTCAGGCGCGACAGGCGCTTGATCGGCATGTCGAGGATGTACTGCGCCTGCTCGTCGTCGATCGGCACCGGCACCGAGCTGCCGTGAAGCTCAACTCTCAATTCAGACTTGAGCTTTTCGCGCGCGTCGTCGTCGTCCTCGGCGTTGCGGACGATGCGGATCACCGCGTCGATCGCATCGAGCGCCGCCAGCAGCGCCACCAGGCGGTGCAGCTCGCGCAGCAGCTCGGTGCGCTCGTGCTCGAGGCGCTTCGTCACGACCTCGAACCGGAACGAGACGAACCGGTCGACGATCTCGCGCAGGTCGAGCTGGCGCGGCACGCCGTCGGCGACGACGGTGAGGTTGATGCCGATCGTGACGCGGAGGCTCGGTGTGCCGCATCAGGTCGGCGATCAGCTTCGTCACGTTGCCGCCGCGCTTGCAGCGGATCTGCACGCGCAGGCCGTTGCGGTCGGACAGGTTCTTCGGCAGCTCGGTGACGTCGGTGATCTTCTCGGCGCGGGCCGCGCGCACCACCTCGGACACGATCTGGTCGGGCGAGACGCCGTACGGCAGCTCCGTCACGACGATCGCCTGCAGGTTGCCGGGCAGCTGCTCGATGTGGTACTTGCCCTGCAGCCGGAACGTGCCCTGGCCGCGGGCGTACGCGTCGGGCAGCTCCTCGGGGTCGACGACGATGCCGCCGGTCGGGAAGTCGGGCCCCGGCATGACGGCGAGCAGGTCGTCCAGCGTCGCGTCGGGGTTCTCGGCCAGCACGATCGCCGCCTCGCAGGCCTCGGCCAGGTTGTGCGTCGGGATGTCGCAGGCCAGCGACCAGCCGATGCCCTTCGAGCCGTTCACGAGCAGGTTGGGGAACGACACGGGCAGCACGAACGGCTCCTGCTTGCGCTCGGAGAAGTTCGGGCGGAACTCGACGATCTCGGGCCGCATGTCGCGCAGCCAGTCGGACGCCGCGGGCGTGAGCCGCGCCTCGGTGTACCGGTAGGCGGCGGGCGGGTCGGAGTACTCCTTCGGTCCGACCGACCCGTAGTTGCCCTGGCCGTCGACCAGCGGCACGTTGAGCGAGAAGTCCTGCGCGAGGCGCACCATCGCGTCGTAGACCGCGGTGTCGCCGTGCGGGTGGTAGTGGCCGATGACCTGGCCGATCACCGTCGCCGACTTGACGTAGGGCCGGCCGGCGCGGGCGCCGATCTCGTCCATCGAGAAGAGGATCCGCCGCTGGACGGGCTTCAGGCCGTCGCGCACGTCGGGCAGCGCGCGGCCCTTGTTGACGTACATGCCGTACGACAGCGCGCGCTCGAACATGGCGTCGGCGGCGTCGACGCTCTCGCCGCCCCAGGGCAGGCGGATGACGGCGACGTCGGCGTCGCCCTCGCCCTCCGGCTCGTCGTCGCCGGCGGGCGGCAGCAGGGTGAGCTCGTCGTCGCTCAGACGTCGACCTCGGCGTCGGGCGCGGCCTCCTCGAGCCAGCCGCGCCGTCCCTGCGCGTCGCTGCCCATGAGCAGCTTGACCGTGTCGGCCACCTGGACGGCGTCCTCGAACGTGACCTGCAGCAGCCGCCGCGTGGCCGGGTCGAACACGGTCTCGCGCAGCTGGTCGGGGTTCATCTCGCCGAGGCCCTTGAAGCGCGTCACGTGCTCGCCCGTGCGGCGCCGCGCCTTGAGCGTCTGGCGCAGCTCCTCCTCGGTGCCGACGTACACGTACGTGCCGTCGGACAGCGAGATGCGAAACAGCGGCGGCTGCGCCAGGAACACGCGGCCCTCGGCCAGCAGGCGCGGGAACAGCTCGTGGAACAGCGTGATCAGCAGGTTGCCGATGTGCGCGCCGTCGGCGTCGGCGTCGCTGGCGAGCACGATCTTGCCGTAGCGCAGCTGGTCGACCTCGAGCGTCGCGACGATGGCCTTGCCGATCGCGTCCTTGCGGCCGCCCAGCGCGACCAGGATCGAGTCGACCTCGGCGTTCTCGAAGGCGCGCCCGGCCTTGGCGCCGAAGACGTTCAGGATCTTGCCGCGGATGGGGAGGATCGCCTGCAGGTTCGCGTCGCGGGCCTGCTTCGCGGAGCCGCCGGCGGAGTCGCCCTCGACGATGAAGATCTCGCGCTCCAGCACCGGCACGTTCGGGTTGTCGAGCGTGTCGGCGAGCTTGCCCGGCAGGTTGGAGTCGGAGAAGATCGACGTCGCCGCGTTGCGCAGCTTCTTCGAGATCTTCGACTGGGCGATGCGGATGTCGCGCGTCAGCAGCAGCCGGTCGAGGATCTGCTTCGTCTCCTTCGGGTTGGCCGCCAGCCAGGCGCCGAACGCCTGGGACGCGAACGACTGCACCGCGCTCTGGGCCTCGGAGTTGTTCAGCCGGCCCTTCGTCTGCCCCTCGAACTGCGGGTCGGCGACCATCACCGAGACGGCGGCCGTGAGGCCGTCGAACACGTCGCGCGCCTCGAGCGACTCGCCCTTGTCGCGCTTCAGCCGGCCGGTCTCGTACGCGTGGCTGTTGAGGCAGCGGGTGAGCGCGCGCCGCAGGCCGGAGACGTGGGTGCCGCCGTCGACCGTGTTGACGACGTTGCAGAAGGAGTACATGCGCTCCTCGGCGCCGTCCGTCCACTGCATCGCCACCTCGACCGGGATCTCGCCGCCGGTGCCGCTCAGCGAGATGATGGTCGGGTGCATGGCCTGGCGCTCGGTGTTCAGGTCGCGCACGTAGTCGGCGAGGCCGCGCTCGGTGCGGAACACCTGCTCGTCGTGGCCCGCGGCGTGGAACCTGAAGGTGAGGCCGCGGACCAGGTACGACTTCTCCTTCAGGCGGGCGCCGATGGTGGACGCCGAGTAGTGGGCGCCCTTCTCGAAGATCGTCTCGTCGTGCTTCCAGCGGACGGTCGTGCCCGGCTTCTCGCCCCGCGCGAGCTTGCGCACGCGCGTCACCTCGCACGTCTTCAGCCCGCGCTCGTAGCGCTGGTGGAAGGCGTGGCCGTCGCGGCGCACCTCGACGTCGAGCCAGTCGGACAGGGCGTTCGTGATCGACGCGCCGACGCCGTGCAGGCCGCCGGAGACCTTGTACAGGCCGCCGCCGAACTTGCCGCCGGCGTGCAGGCGCGTGAACACCAGCTCGAGCGCCGAGACGCCCGTCTCGCGGTGGATGCCGACCGGGATGCCGCGGCCGTCGTCGACCACCGTGACGACGCCGTCGGCGTCGAGCGTGACGTCGATCTCGGTGCAGAAACCGGCGAGCGCCTCGTCCACCGCGTTGTCGACGACCTCCCACACCAGGTGGTGCAGCGCCCGCGTGTTCGTGCCGCCGATGTACATGCCCGGGCGCTTGCGCACGGGTTCGAGGCCCTCGAGGACCTGGATCTGCGTTTCGTAGGGCTCGGGCGCCGCCATGGCTCTTCTCGGAGGGTACCTGGAGGGGAGGACTGCGCGCGGCTGCCGGCAGCGTTCTCCGCGGTATTCCCGAACGCGGTATCGCGGGCCGCAAATCCTGTGCCAGAGTGGGTCAATGCGTTCGCTCGTCGCCTGTCTGTGCCTGCTCGCGGTCCCGGTCTCCGCGCACGCCGCCACCCGAGACGTCCGCGCGCTGACCGATGCGGCGGCCGATGTCAGCGCCGGCCGCCAGGTCGCGGCGCCGAATCCCGCGGCCGTCGACGCGCTGCGGGCGCGTCTCGGCCCCGCCGCGGCCGTCGCCGTGGACGACGACAGCGGGGCGCTGCGGACGGTCGGCCGCCTGGACGGGTTCCTGACGGCGGCCAGCACGGCCGACCCCGCCGCGGTCGCGCTCGGCTACGTGCGGGCCAACCGCGCGGCGTTCGGGCTGACCGCGGCCGACGTGGACGGCCTCGTGCTCGTGAAGCGCGTCGTCTCCGGCGACGGCCTGCAGCGCCTGTTCTGGCAGCAGCGCGTCGACGGCGTCCCGGCGCTGGACGGCGGTCTCCGCGCGAACCTGACCGCCGACGGCCGGCTGATCAACGTCGCCGGCTCGCCCGTCTCGGGCCTCCAGAGCCTTCAGGTCGCGCCGCGGCTGACGGCGGGCGAGGCCCGGGTCGCCGCGCTCGGCGGCGTGGGGGCCGCGGCCCGTCCGTCGCTCGCCCAGCCACGTGCCGACGCGCGCTCGACCACCACGTTCGCGAGCGGCGACCGCGTCGCGCTCGGCGTCCTCGCCGGCGCCGGCAACCGGCTCGCCTGGGACACGACGGTGACCGTCGACAGCACGCACCGCTACCGCGTCGTGGTCGACGCCGCGACCGGCCGGACGCTGCTGCGGCGCAACCTCGTGCAGCACGCGGCGGCGAACATCCACCGCAACTACCCCGGTGCGACCCATGGCGGCAGCCAGGAGCCGCTCGTGACGTTCCCGGCCGGCTGGATCGCGCCGGGCGCGACCACGCTCGCCGGCCCGAACGTCCACGCCTTCGCCGACCTCGTCGACAACGATGTCGCGGGCGCCGGCGAGGAGATCGCGCCGACGGCAGCGGAGACGTGGAACTTCCCGCTCATGACGAACCCGAACTCGATCGCCAACGCCGGAGCGGCGCCGGCCGGCGCCTGCAGCGCGACCTTCGTCTGCACGTGGGACCCGTCCAGCACGACGACTGCCGCGGCCACGGAACGCAGAACAAGGGACAGAACACGGCCCAGGTGTTCTTCTTCGTCAACACCTTCCACGACTGGCTGCACGCGGCGCCGTTCAGCTTCACCGCCGCCAACGGCGCCTTCGAGAACGCCGACCGGGTCGTGGCGAACACGCTCGACGGCGCTTCCTCGGGGCCGGACGCCGACCACATCGACAACGCCAACATGTCCACGCCGCCCGACGGTCAGCCGCCGCTCATGCAGATGTACCTGTCCCACGCCCCCGGCGCGCCCTGGGGCGAGGACTTCCAGGCCGGCCAGAACCCGTTCCTTCCGGCCAACGGCGGCGACGACGCGAGCCTCGTCTACCACGAGTACACGCACGGCCTCTCGAACCGGCTGGTCGTCGACTCGCTGGGCAACTCGACGCTCAACTCGCAGCAGGCCGCCTCGATGGGCGAGGCCTGGAGCGACTGGTACGCGTTCGACTACCTGGCCGACCCGGTCTCCTGCCAGGTCGGGGCCGTGCCGCAGGCGTGCGAGCCCGATTCGCCCGCCAGCGGCGACCTCTTGCTCGCCCGCTACCTGTCCGTCGGCATCGCCGGCACGGCCGGGTACCGGACGCAGGCCATCGACTGCGCCGTCGGCGCAGCCGTCGCCGGCACGTGCGACTCGCCCGGGCCCGGCGTCCCGGCGGGTGGCTACACGTACGGCAGCTTCGGCAAGATCTTCGGCTTCCCCGAGGTGCACGCCGACGGCGAGATCTGGGCCCAGACGCTGTGGGACCTGCGCCGGACGATCGGCGCGACCGTGAGCCGCAAGCTGGTCACCCGGGCGATGGAGCTGTCGCCGGACGATCCGTCGTTCCTCGACATGCGCAACTCGATCCTCCAGGCCGACACGGCCTTCAACGCCGGCGCGGCCCGCGCCCAGATCTGGGCGGTCTTCGCCGCCCGCGGCATGGGCTTCTTCGCGGGCACGCTCGACAGCGCCGACCTTGCCCCGGTCGAGAGCTTCGCGCTGCCGCCGGCCGCCACGTCGCCGAAGGGCACGGTCTCCGGCACGGTCGTCGACGGCGACACGCGCGCACCCGTGGCCGGCACCCGCGTCTCGTTCGCCGGGCTCGACTCGGGCTTCCCCGGCAACGCCGGCGCCACGACGGGCGCGACGGGCGGCTACACGCTGCCGGCCCTGCCCGTCGGCACCTACCCGTACCTGCTCGCCGGGGCGGGCTACGAGCCGCCGCTCACGACCCCGTTCAACCTCGTCGCCGGAGCACAGACCCGTAACCTCGCACCGCGGCGCGGCTGGGCCCTCGCGAGCGGCGGCGGCCGGGTGGTGGCGTTCACGGGCGGCGACAACTCCGCGTTCGGCTGCGGTCCGAGCGGCCTGATCGACGGCAAGCTCCGCAGCGGCTGGGGCTCCGACCTCTTCGGCGGGTCGCCGACGATCACCGTGGAGCTTCCGGCCGCCGTGACCGTGAAGTCGTTCGGCATCGACCCGTCCGCCACGTGCGGCGACCCGGCCAACGCCGCGATGCGGCAGTTCCGGGTCGAGACGTCGCCGGACGGCTTGACGTTCACCGTCGCCGCAGCCGGGACGTTCGCCCTGGGCGACGGCGGCAAGCTCAACGAGGTGGCCCCGACGGCCGGCGCGGCGAACGTCCGCGTCGTCCGCCTCACGGCCCTCTCGAACCACGGTGACGTCGATCAGCTCGGGAACCCCCGGTTCGTCGACGTCTCGGAGTTCTCGGTGCACGGCGTGCAGCCGGGCGCCGCGAAGTCGGTCATCACCGGTCCCGCCACGATCCAGCTCGGCGCCACGACGGTGTTCTCGTCGGCCACCTCGGCCGGCCCGGGTGGCAGCCCGATCGTCGCCCGCACCTGGACGCGGGCCGGGGCGCCGAACGCGACGACGACGACCTATCGCCTCAGGGGCACCAAGCTGAAGCAGAAGTTCACGATGACGCTCGCCGTCAAGGACTTCGCCGGCCGCACGGGCTCCTCGTCGAGGTCGGTCACCGTCGTCGACACGCTGGGCCCCGTCGTGACCCTCAAGAAGGTCAGCGGCAAGACCAACAGGAGCGTCACGATCAGCGCCAGGCTGGCCGATCCGAGCGGACTCGCCAGGACGGTGGCGGTCAGGTTCGGCGACGGCAAGAGCGCGACGGTGAAGATCAAGAACGGCAAGTTCAGCGTCAAGCACAAGTACCGGAAGGCGAAGACGTTCACCGTCACCGTCACCGCCAAGGACAAGCTGAAGCGGGTCTCCAGGACCACGCTCAAGATCGTGATCAGGAGGCCGTAGCCGCGGCTACCAGAGGAGCACGGGCGAGAACAGCCCGGGCCGGGCGGCGTCTCGCCCGCTCGCGTCCGTGCCGGCGGCGTCGATGCCGGCCGGCACCGTCGCCGAGCCGTTCGCGTAGTCCTGGGCCAGCCCCAGCACCAGGTCGACGTAGCTCCACGAGTGGTTGTAGTGCCAGACGGCGTTGCGCAGGTTCGAGGCCGCGGCGTTGGCCTTCAGGTAGTTCGCAGCCGCGTTGATCGCGTCGTCGGGGTCGTACGGGTCGGCGGTGCCGTTGCCGTCGGCGTCGACGCCGTAGCCGCGCCACGTGCCGGGCATGAACTGCATCCAGCCGATCGCGCCGGCGCTGGAGACGTTCAGGTTGCGGCCGAACGAGGTCTCGACGCGGTTGATCGCGGCGAGCACCGACCACGGCACGCCGTACTTGCGCGCGGCCGAGCGGTAGATGGGCACCAGGTCGACCGGGATCTCCTGCGCCACGCCGGTCAGGTTGACGCCGGCCTTGACGCCCGTCGCGAGGCCGATCAGCACCTCGCTGCCGGCCGGCAGGCCACCGAGCGGCGCCGTCAGGTGCAGGCGCACGGCCACGGAGGTCTCGCGGCGCTTGCCGTTCGCGAGCGGCAGCACGGCCTTCTGCAGCACCAGCGCCCAGCCGGCGCCCGGCACCGCGACCACGCGGTTGGCGCCCGCGGGCTGCGCGATGCCGTCGACCGTCACGCCGGACACGCTGGCCCGGCTGCCGACCACGGCGCGGTCGATGCGGATACGGCCCCCGAGCAGCGAGATGCCCCGCACGCGGAGCGCGCCGGAGCCGGCGACGACGTCTGCGACCTGGGCCACCGAGCCGTCGGCCGGGTACGCGTAGCCCGCCTGGGCGGGCGCCGAGGCGATGGTCGCGCCGGTCGGCCCGACGATGCGCGCCAGGTCCGCGCCGGCGGACGCGACGGCAGGGGCAGCCAGCGTCGCCACGACACACCCGAGCGTGAGCGGCCATCTCACGCTTCTCAGCGTACCCGCGAGAACGGCCTCAGGCTACGCTTTCGTGCGTGGGCGACTGGTGGCGCGACTTCTTCGACGCGACGTACCGCGACCTGTGGGCCGCCCGCACGACGCCGGAGCGGACGGCCCTCGACGTCGACGGGATCGAGGCCGTGCTGGCGCAGCACGGCGCGCCGAACCCGGCCCGGATCGTCGACCTCGGGTGCGGTGACGGGCGCATCGCCGTGGCGCTGGCGGTGCGCGGCCACCACCTGACGGGCCTCGACTACTCGGCCTCCATGCTCGCCGCCGCCCGTGACCGCGCGGCCCAGTTCGGCACCTCGATCGACCTCGTCGAGGCCGACGTCCGCGACGCGCACCAGCACGTCACGGGCGTCGACGTCGCGCTCTCCTGGTACACGTCGTTCGGCTACTTCGACGAGACGGCCGACGACGTCGCGGCGCTGGAGAGCGCCCGCGCGGCGCTCGCTCCCGGCGGCCTGCTGCTGCTCGAGTTGCAGCACCGCGACCGGGTCGCCGCCATCCACGCCGACTCGTCGCCGCAGCGGCTCTACGAGGAGCGCCCCGACGGCATCGTCCTGCGCGAGCTGTGGTTCGACCCGGTGCGCGGCCGCGCCGGGGAGCACGTGCGGCAGCTGCGCGCCGACGGCAGCGCCGAGGACCGCGAGTTCTCCATCCGCGTCTACTCCGCGACCGAGATCGTCGCGTTGTGCGCCGCCGCCGGGCTGGTGCTCGAGGCCGTCTACGGCGGGCCGGGGCCGACGCCCTTCGGCATCTCCACGCGCCTGCTCGTGGTCGCGAGGCGACCCGCGTGATCCTCCTCCCGCTGCTCTCGATCCCGAGCCCGTCCGACCCGCTGATCGTCGAGATCGGCATCTTCAAGCTGCGCTGGTACGGCACGCTGATCGCGATCGGCATCCTGGCTCGCCGGCTGGCTCGCGTCGCGCGAGCTCGACCGCCGTGGGTTCCCGCCCGGGCGCGCCTACACGATCGCCACGTGGTGCATCCCGGGCGGCGTCATCGGCGCGCGCCTCTACCACGTCGCCACCGACTGGGACCGGTTCAGCGGCCATCTCGAGAAGATCCCGATGCTGCAGGAGGGCGGGCTCGGCATGCCGGGCGTGATCGTCGGCGGCGCCATCGGCGCGGCGATCGGCGCCCGCCGGGCGAAGGTGCCGGTGCTGGAGGCGTTCGACGTCCTCGCGCCCGGGCTGATCCTCGCGCAGGCCATCGGCCGCTGGGGCAACTGGTTCAACCAGGAGCTGTTCGGCGGCCCCACCGACCTGCCGTGGGGCCTCGAGATCGATCCGTCGCACCGCCCGGCCCAGTACGCCGACCAGGCCACGTTCCACCCGACGTTCCTCTACGAGTCGCTCTGGAACCTGCTGGTGTTCGTGATCCTGATGCGGCTGAACAAGCGCCTCTGGCTGCGTGCGCCGGCCGGCACGATCTTCGCGGCCTACCTGATGCTGTACTCGATCGGCCGGGTGTTCACGGAGAGCCTGCGCATCGATCCGGCGCAGCTCATCTTCGGCGTGCGCTTCAACCTGCTGCTGTTCATCGGCGTCGCGATCGCCGGCGGCATCTGGTTCTTCGTGAACCTGAGCCGCGCCCGTCCGTCCAGCTGAGGTCGCACGCGTCACGGACGACCGGTGACGTGTTCGACCGATCCCGTCACGAAACGCGCGTGTCGTGTCCGTTTTCGCACCGCGTGCGAAAACGGACATCCACCGCCGGCGAGGTCCGCGGCGGCCGCGCGTCGCCCGCCGCTCGCGTTCGAGGCCGCGCAAGCAGACGTCGAGCGCACGCGTCAGGCACGCGACGTGACGTTCTTCTCCGATCGTGTCACGAAACGCGCGAGGCGTGTCCGTTTTCGCACCGCGTGCGAAAACGGACATCTCCGCGCGGTCGAACGGCCGCGCTACGCGGCGAGGTTCTCGGCGCTGTCGATCAGCGACGGGACGAGCAGGCGCACGACCGTGCCGCCCTCGTCGCCGGACAGCCACTCGATGGTGCCGCCGAGCGCTGCGGTGCGCTCGCGCATGGCGTCGATGCCCTGGCTCATGCCGTCCAGCGCCCGCTCGCGCTGCATGCCGGCGCCGTCGTCGCAGACGCGCATCTCGGTGCGGCCGTCCGGCAGCACCGTGGAGAGGATCGAGATTGCCTCGGGCTGGGCGTGCTTGACGGCGTTGGCGACCGCCTCGCGGACGATCTGGTAGACGAAGGTCTGCTGGGCGGTGTCGAGTGCCTCGGCCGCCTCCAGGTCGAGCGAGAACCGGACGCCGTGCGCCTCGCCGAGGCGCTCGGCCAGCGGCAGCAGCGCGGCCGTGATGCCCTGCTCGCGCAGCGCCGGCGGCTCGAGGCTCCAGCCGAGCTCGCGCAGGTCGCGCACCGCCTCGCGGTTGCGCTGGCGGGCGATGCCGAGGATACGGTGCACCTCGCCGCGGTCGTCGTCGTCGAGGGCGGCGGTGCACGCGTCCAGCAGCAGCGCGGCGCTCGTGATGGTCTGCTGCGGGCCGTCGTGCAGCAGCAGCGCCAGCCGGCGGCGCTCGGCCTGCTCCGCCTCGGCGAGCTGGTTCGAGAGGCGCGCGCGCTCGCGCTCGCGGCGCTCCGCCTCGTCCTTCAGGCGGCCGAGGCGCGCGTACAGCCGCGCGTTCTGCGCGGCGCGGGCGGCGAAGTCGGCGAGCACCCGCAGCTGGGCCAGCTCGGCGGGGGAGAAGGGCGCCGGCGGGCGGTCGTCGCGCTCCTGCCGGACGACGACGAGCACGCCGACCAGCTCGTTGTGCGAGGCGAACGGCGTGGCGTGGGCGATGCCGCCGCCGAGGGCGCCGATGACGGCGATGGCGGCGCGGTCGGGGTCAGCCACCTCGAGGCCGGCGAGGTCGCTGCGGTAGACGGGCCGCAGCACGCCGTCGGCCATCGTGATCAGCAGCACGGCGTCGCTCGCGTCGAGCAGGCGGATCGCCTCGGCGGCGGCCTGCACCAGCACGCGGTCGCCGTCGAGCGAGTCGGCGAGCCCGCCGAGGACGGCCACCAGCCGGTCGAGGCCGCTCGCTTGCGCGAGCAGCTCCGACGACAGCTCGCGCTCGAAGGCGCGGGCCCGCTCGACGCGCGTTCGCTCCCGTCCGCGGACGATGGTCACCGCGGCGGGAGCGCTCAGCGCGAGCGCGATCATGAGGATGGCCCAGGCAGGCATCGAGCGCGGTTGACCTCGCCGCTACGCGATGATCGCGTCGCGCAGGGCGATGGCGACGGCCTGCGTCCGGGTGTCCGCCTCGAGCTTCGCGAGGATGTGGCGGACGTGGCTCTTCACGGTCTCCTGCGAGATGAAGAGCTTGGTCGCGACCTCGTTGTTCGACATGCCGTCCGCGAGCAGTTGGAGGATCTCCTTCTCGCGGTTCGTGAGCAGCGTGTCGCGCTCCGAGGTGGCAAGCGCCGGGGCGAGCGCCGGGTCGATGAACTCGTCGCCGCCCGACACCCGCTCGATGGCGCGGACGATCGTCGAGTGCGGCGCCTCCTTCAGCAGGTAGCCCGAGCAACCGGCGTCGCGGCCGCGCTGGAGCAGGTTGCGCTCCGGCTGACCCGTGAAGATGACGACGCGGCAGCCGGGGTTGGTGCGGCGGATCTGGCGCGCGGCCTCGATGCCGTCGATGCCCCCCATGCGGAGGTCCATCATCACGACGTCGGGGCGGCGGCGCTGGGCCATCACGACGGCGGACTCGCCGTCGGTGGCTTCACCGACGACGCGGACGTTGCGGGCCCTCGAGAGGGCGAGGCGCAGGCCCTCGCGGACGACCTCGTGGTCGTCGGCGATAAGGCAGGTGATTGCGTCGGCTACGGGATCGGGCTTGTTCACGACTCGAATCCTCGATGGGGGAAGTTGCATCCTTTGTTAGTTGCTCTATCGGCAAGGTAACCCTATCGCGTGAGCAGAACGCAATTTCGGGGTACCCCGTTCAGGGAGTCCCTACCTCTGGCAGCCCGGACACCAGTAGCTGCGACGCCCGTCATCGCCGACCACCGCGCCCGTCACGCGCGTCCCGCAGCGCGGGCACGGCTTCCCCGCGCGCCCGTAGACGGCGCTGTGGCCGCGGGCCGTGGAGCATCGTCGCCGCGGTCGTCGCGATCAGCTCCAGGGCGGCGTCGTCGAGGGTGCGCAGCTGCCGCGCGGGGAGGATGCCGACGGCGTGCAGCACCTCGGAGCGCCACACGTTGCCGATGCCCGCCAGCATGCGCTGGTCGAGCAGCGCGCTGCCGATGGCGTCGGACGGATCGCGACCGCGCAGCCGGCGCACGGCCGCCGTGGGTTCGAAGTCCGCGTCCATGACGTCGCCGCCCAGCCGCCGGAGGGCGGGGTGGAGGGCCAGCTGCGCCGGCGTCAGCAGCTCGAGGACGGGACCGTGGAACAGGACGGCGTGGATGCCGCCGCCGGCGAGCTCGAGCCATCGGGCGTGAGCCGGGCCACGAATCTCAACGCCCGCGGGTGCGATCCGGAATCGCCCGGTCATGCGCAGGTGCACGTGGATCGCGAGCCCGCTCGTCGAACGTCATCAGCAGATGCTTGCCGCGCGCCTCGATTCGTTGCAGCGCCTGGCCTTGCAGGCGCTCGGGCAGCCGCAGCGCGGCCGTCCGCGGGTGAGGCGTGGCGATGGCCGGAACCACGCCCACCAGTGGCTGCAGCCGTTGCGCGATGCGCTCGATCGTGTCGCCCTCGGGCATTAGCTCCTACGATCATCACAGATGTTGTTCGCACTCCTGCGCCCCGGCAAGATCATCTCGCTGGCGATCCTCGTCGCCATCGTCGGCGGCGCCTGGTGGGCCTGGGGCCGCCTGCACCGGTCGGAGCCGGCCAGCCGCTCGGCCGCTCTCGGCGACGTGCGCGACGCCAAGGGCGAGGCGGCCCGCATCCCGGCGGCGGGCGTCTACGTCTACGCGGCGGGCGGCGACGAGCGCATCGGGCTCGGCCCGCTCTCGGTCGGTCGCGCGCTGCCGACCGACCAGCTGCTCGTCGTGACGCCGTCGCCGAACTCGCGGTTCGTCGACCTGCGCGTGTCGACCGACCACAGCGAGGGCTGGCGGATCCAGACCAGCGACGTCGGCATCAAGGGCATCGCCCGCACGATCCGCGTCGGCACGCTCGGGTACACGCGCGAGGTGTCGGGCAACGCGGTGCCGCCGGTGCTGCTGCGGCCGGCGAAGTTCCGGCGCGGGCTCAAGTGGCAGTCGGTCTACAAGGTCGGCGCGATCGTGTTCCGCCGCGAGTCGGCCGTCGTCGACCGCGAGATTCTCACGATCGGTGGCCGGCAGGTGCGCACGTGGGTGATCCAGACGAAGGAGACCGTCACCGGCGCGCTCCACGGCGACGAGACGCGCAAGGAGTGGTGGTCACCATCGCTGGCCCTCGACGTGAAGATCGAGTGGCACCGGAACCTCGACGGCAAGATCGTCAACATCGTGTCGGACACCCTCGTCCTGCGGAGCCTCACACCCTCGCGTTGAGAATTGCTTTTCGCGGGTATGTTGGGGATATGGCCGACAACGTGGCGACCCAGCTCGAGCAGCTCGGCGCGGAGCGTCGTGCGGCACGCCGCCGGGCGATCGCCTACGCCGTCGCCATCGCGCCCGTCATCGTCGCCAACCTGCTCGGCCTGCTGTCGGTCCGGGCGGGCATCGTCGCCGACGCCGCCGCACTCGCCGCGGCCGCCTGGTTCCTCGCGATCGAGCAGCGCGCGATCACCCGCCGGCGCCGGCTGCTGGATCACCTGATCGTGCAGGGCTGGGTCAACGTCGCGCCGTCCGACGTGCACGAGCGGGAGCTGGAGCTGCTCTCGCCGCGGCATCGCAACCTGCTCGCGCGCGCGCTCGAGAACCAGCTCCTCGAGGCGCCGGCGTTCGCCCTCCAGCGCAAGTCGGTACTGCTCGAGCTGCGGCGGCAGAGCGACCGCCTGCTCGGCCTCGCCCGCCGGCTGCGCGACGAACCGGTCGACGCGCGCGGCGTCGTCCTGATCGAGCAGCTGCTGACCGACGGATCGAGCCCCATCCACAGCGGCCCCAGCGATGCGATCGGCCCGGCGCTGGAGCGCGTCGAGCGCGCGCTCGACCGCGCCGCGTAGCGAGCCTCTAGCCGAGCGTCAGCCGCCGCGGACCGGGCCGGAAGCCCGCCGCGATCAGCCGGTCCTCGGCATCGGAACCCATCACCGTGGCGCCGTCGAACCGCTCCACGGCCAGCCGGCCCGTGACGGCGAGCGACTCGCCGAGCGCCGCGATGGCGACCGCGACGGCCGGGTCGTCGGGCTCGACGAGCGGCAGCAGCGACCGGCCGCGGCGCTCGACGAACAGCGCCGGGCGGCCGTCGACCAGCACCACGTGCGCGCCGGCCGTCCGCGACGCGCGGCCGCCCGCGCGCGCCGGCCACGGCAGCGCGGCGCCGTAGGGCTGGGCCGGATCGGCCGCGGCCAGCACCACCGCCTCGGGCTCGCGGCCGGCCTCGCGCAGATCGCGCAGGCGCTCGACGGCTCCCGGTAGCGCGAACTGGGCGCCGCCCAGGCCCTCGACGAAGTAGCCGCGCCGCGCCGCACCCGTCAGCTCGAGCGCCGACAGCTCGCCGTAGAGCGCGCCGAAGCCGCCGCTGACAGCCTCGGCCCGCACGGCCGCCCGCGTCACGACGCCGTGGCGCTCGAGCAGGATCTCGGCCCTGGCCCGTGCCCGGTCGGCCTCGGTGGCGCCCTCGAACAGCGGTGCGGCGGGCAGCCAGCGGCCGGCGATGGCGGGCGACGTGGCGCTCGAGCGCCGGCGGAGCCGCCGGCCTCCGCCCGAGACGTGCCGCACCGACGTGCGGAGCGCGCGCGGAGCCCGCACCGGCGCGTACGCGTCGTTGGTCACCTCGCCGGCCCAGACGAGCAGCCACAGCGTCGCGGCGACGTCGGCGGCGCGCTCGCCGGCCGCCAGCACCAGGTCGCCGAAGAACGCGCCGCCCTGCGCCACCCGCTCCCGCAGCAGCGTCGCCAGCTCGCCGTCGGGGGCGAGCGCGCTGGCCGGCGGCCCGAGCAGCGGCGCGTCGTCGCGGAAGTAGAGGGCCACGCGACCGTCGCCCGCGCCGCACCAGACGACCTCGCCGGCCGCGCAGAGGCCGTCCAGCAGCTCCGGCCGGTAGCCCGTGACGCGGCGGGCGAGCACCGCCGGCTCGAGGATCGCGGCCGGCAGCGGCACGCCCTGCAGCTGCACCAGCACGTCGCGCAGGCGGTCGGGACCGCCGCGGGCGCCGTCGTCGACGCCCTGCCAGCGCGGGAGGAATCGCGCCAGCGTCTCGCCCGGCACGGCCTCCACCTCGGCCCGCAGGCGGGCCAGCGAGGCGCGCCGGATGCGCCGCAGCACGTCGGAGTCGCACCACTCCTCGCCCTGGCCGCCGGGCCGCATCGCGCCGCGCACCACGGTGCCGTCGACCTCGAGGACGCGCAGCTCGTCGAGCACGCGCTGCAGCGGCACGCCGAAGCGCGCGGCGGGCTGCTCCGGGTGGAACGGGCCGTGCGTGCGGGCGTAGCGGGCGATCAGGCCGCGGAGGGCGTGGGCGACCGGCTCCAGGTAGGCGTCGGGCAGGCCGGGCGGCGGCAGCGCACCGACCGCGTCGCGGTACCGGCCGGCGTCCTCGACGGCGATCAGGCGCTCCTCGCCGGCGATGCGCAGCTTCGCGGCGCGACGCTGGCGGACCAGCTCGGCGATACCCGCGTCGTCGTCGATCGCGGCCGCCGTCAGGTCGCCGACGCGCCGCAGCCAGTCGTGCAGGCCGTCGGGGCCGGGACCGGGCCGGCGGGCGATCAGCGCCTCCACCTCGGCCAGCGCGTCGGGGTCGAGCAGCTCGCGCAGCTCGTCGGAGCCGAGCAGCTCGCGCAGCAGCTCGCGGTCGAGCGACAGCGCCTGCGCCCGGCGCTCGGCCGGCGGCGTGTCGCCCTCGTACATGTACTGCGCGATGTAGTCGAACAGCAGGGACGAGGCGAACGGCGAGCCGTACGGCGTCTCGGCCTCGACCAGCGCGATCTCGCGCCGCTCGATGCCGGACAGGAGATCGCGCAGCGCCGGCAGGTCGAACACGTCCTGCAGGCACTCGCGGTAGGTCTCGAGCACGATCGGGAACGACCCGTAGCCCTCCGCCACCTGCAGCAGCGACTGCGCCTTCAGGCGCTGCTGCCACAGCGGCGTGCGCTGGCCCGGCCGGCGGCGCGGGATCAGCAGCGCGCGGGCCGCGTTCTCGCGGAACCGCGCGCCGTACAGCGCGGAGCCGCCCAGCTCGCGCACGACCAGCTCCTCGATCGCCTCCGGGTCGATCGCGATCAGGTCGGCCGAGGGCGGCTCGTCCGAGTCGGGCAGGTGCAGCACGATGCCGTCGTCCGACCACAGCGCCTGCGTCTCGGCGCCCAGCTGCTCGCGCAGCAGCGCGCCCAGGGCGAGCGCCCACGGCGCGTGCACGCGGCCGCCGAACGGCGACAGGATGCAGAGGCGCCAGTCGCCGATCTCGTCGCGGAACCGCTCCACGACGATGGTGCGGTCCGACGGCAGCACCCGCGTGGCGTCGAGCTGGTCGCGCAGGTAGCGCCACAGGTTGCGGGCCGCGCGGTCGTCGAGGTCGTGGTCGGCGACGAGCCGCTTCACGGCCTTCGCCTCGGTCAGCGCGCCGGTCTCGCGGACGAACACGCCGATCGCGCGGCCCAGCTCGACCGGGCGGCCCGGCGCCTCGCCCTTCCAGAACGGGATCTGGCCCGGCTGGCCCGGGGCGGGCGAGACGAGCACGCGGTCGCGGGTGATGCGCTCGATGCGCCACGACGAGGCGCCGAGCACGAACACCTGGCCGACGCGCGCCTCGTAGACCATCTCCTCGTCCAGCTCGCCGACCCGGCCGGAGCCGTCGGCGAGGAACACGCCGAACAGGCCGCGGTCGGGGATCGTGCCGGCGTTGGCCACGGCCAGCGGGCGCGCGTTCGAGCGGCCCGTGACGCTGCCGGCGATGCGGTCCCAGACGATGCGCGGGCGCAGCTCGGCGAAGTCGTCGGACGGATAGCGGCCCGACAGCATGTCGAGCACGCCGTCGTACTGGGCGCGCGGCAGCTCGCGGTACGGGTAGGAGCGCCGCACCAGCGCGAACAGGTCGTCCACCTGCCACTCGTCGGACGCGCAGGCCGCGACGATCTGCTGCGACAGCACGTCGAGCGCGTTGCGCGGCACGTGGGTCTCCTCGATCGCGCCCTCGTGCATGCGGCGCGTGACGACGGCGCACTCCACCAGGTCGCCGCGGAACTTGGGGAAGATGCGGCCGGTCGAGGCGGCGCCGACCTGGTGGCCGGCGCGGCCGATGCGCTGCAGGCCGCGCGCGACCGATCCCGGCGACTCGATCTGCACCACCAGGTCGATCGCGCCCATGTCGATGCCGAGCTCCAGGCTCGACGTCGCCACGAGGCACTTCAGCTCGCCCCGCTTCAACGCCTCCTCCACCTGCGTCCGCGCCTCGCGCGCGAGCGACCCGTGGTGGGCGCGGGCGACCTCGCGGCCGGCCAGCTCGTTCAGCCGCAGCGCCAGGCGCTCCGACAGCCGCCGGTAGTTGACGAACACCAGCGTCGTCGTGTGCTCCTCGACCAGGCGCAGCAGCTCGGGATAGATGGACGGCCAGATGGTCGTGTTGGCGCCCGGATCGCCGTGCAGCTCGCTCTGCGACGTGGACTCGGGCAGCGCCGTCATGTCGTCGACGGCGACGATCACCTCGAGGTCGAGGTCCTTGCTGGAGCCCGCGTCGACGATCGTCACGTCGCGGTCGCCGCCCACGAACCGCGCGATCTCGTCCAGCGGCCGCTGCGTGGCCGACAGCGCGATGCGCTGCACCTCGCGGCCCGCCGTGACGTCGAGGCGCTCCAGCGTCAGCGCCAGGTGCGAGCCGCGCTTCGTGGCCGCCACGGCGTGCACCTCGTCGACGATCACGGCCGTGACCGTGCGCAGCACCTCGCGGGCGTTGGGCGACGTGAGCAGCAGGAACAGCGACTCGGGCGTGGTGATGAGCACGTCCGGCGGCCGCCGCACCATCGCCTGGCGCTCGGCCTGCGAGGTGTCGCCGGTGCGGACGCCGACCGAGATGTCGGGCAGCGCCAGGCCCAGGCGATCGGCGGCGGCGCGGATGCCGGCCAGCGGACCGCGCAGGTTGCGCTCCACGTCGTAGTTGAGCGCCTTCAGCGGCGAGACGTAGAGCAGCCGGATGCCGCGCTCCTCCGGCGGCGGCTCGACGGCCAGCCGGTCGAGGCCGATCAGGAAGGCGGCCAGCGTCTTGCCGGAGCCCGTCGGGGCGCACAGCAGCGTGTGCGAGCCCGACGCGATGGCCGGCCAGCCCTGTTCCTGCGCGGGCGTCGGGCCGTCGGGGAACGCGTCGGCGAACCACGCCGCGGTGGCGGGGGAGAACAGGTCCGTGAGCGCCGCCGCCATGCCTGCAGTATCGCTACCGTCCGCTCGTGATCGAGCAGCTCGGGGATGGCCTGCACCGGATCCGCCTGCCGCTGCCGTGGAGCGGGCTCGATCACGTCTGGAGCTACGCGCTGGAAGGCCCGGCCGGCTGGACGCTGTTCGACGCCGGCCTGGGCACCGCCGAGACGGCCGCCACGTGGACGGCGGCGCTGGCCGAGCTGGGCGGTCCGGTGGCGCGGCTCGTCATCTCCCACTACCACACCGACCACATCGGCGCGAGCCGCGACCTCCAGGCGCTGACCGGCGCCGAGGTGCTGATGTCGCCCACCGACGCGACCCAGTCGCACCACTGGCACGACCCCGGCGCCGTCGTCGCGACGCGGCGCCACCTCGAGGTGCACGGGTGCCCCGAGGAGGTGCTGGACTCGGTCTTCGAGGCGTGGGAGCAGCTGGTCGCGAACGTGCACCCGGCGGCGCCGTCGCGGCTGATCGACGACGGCGACGTGCTGGTCGCCGCGGGCGAGGCGTGGAAGGTGATCCCGGCGCCGGGCCACGCCGACGGGCAGTTCGGGCTGCTGGGCACGCGCACCCGCCGGCTGCTCGCCGCCGACGCGATCCTCGACCGCATCGCGCCCTTCGTCGGCGTGCATCCCGTGTCGCGGCCCGACCCGCTCGGCGACCATCTCGCGCAGCTCGAGCGGCTGACGCGCCTCGACGTCGTGATCGCATATCCGGGGCATTTCGACGCGATCACCGACGTCGCCGGACGCGCGAACGAGATCCGCGAGCACCACGCCGAGCGCCTGGCCGCGCATCGCGCGGTGCTGGCCGAGGGACCGGCCGACGCCTATCGGGTGTCGCTGCGCATCTACGGCGACCGGCTCGGTCCCAACTCCCGCCGCATCGCCGTCACGGAGTCGCTCGCGCACCTCGTGCACCTCGAGCGGCGGGGCGAGATCGAGCGGCACGTCGGTGCGGGCGGGCGCGTAGTGTTCGCCGCGAGATGACCCACGACCACGATCACTCCGACGGCCACGAGCACGGCCACGACCACGGCGACGAGCACGGCCACGACCACGGCGACGACGCTGCGTGGGAGGTCAAGGAGCTCTCCGAGGAAGAGGTCAACGCCCTGCTCGCGGAGGGCAAGCTCGTGCAGGTCGAGGGGCCCGAGGGACAGCCGCTGTACATCGAGACCGAGGCGTTCGTCGAGGGTGTCCGGCTCGACCTGGCGGAGAACGCCGACAACGCGCCGTACCTGGTCGGCGTCGGCGGGCTGCTGCTCGAGGGCGACCATCTCGACCTCGCGCACGCCGCCGTCGAGCTCGCGCTCGCGGCCGATCCCGCCAGCGCCGACGGGCTGCTGCTGGCCGGCATCGTCGAGGCGCGGCTGGGCCGGCTCGACACGGCGCTCGAGCGGCTCGACGCGCACCTCGTCCAGGCGCCGACGTCGGCCCTCGGGCAGACGCACCGCGCCCACGTGCTGCTCGGGCTCGGTCGCGCCGACGAGGGCCATGCCGCCGCCCGCCGCGCCCTCGCGCTCGACCCCAACGACGTCGGCGCCATCCAGGCGCTCGTCGCCGGCGACGACGGCACGGCCGAGGCGCTGGCACGCACCAAGGCGCTCGCCGCCGAGGTGAAGGGCTGGGGCGTCCTGCGCGTGGCCGGCGACCTCGCGGTCTCGCTCGGCGACGACACCTCCGCGATCGCCTACTGGAAGCAGGCGGTCGACCTCGGTGCCGACGACTCCACCATCGCGAACCTGCTCGCGCAGCTGGGCCAGAACGGCCGCATCGACGAGCTGGTCGAGATCGCCGACGGCCTCTCGCGGCTCTCCGACCGCGACCCGAGCCTGCGCTGGAACGTCGCCGCCGGCTACGAGGCGGCCGGCCGCGACGGCGAGGCGCGCATCGTGTTCGCGTCGATCGCGCACGACCCCAACGCGGCCGCCGACGTTCGCAGCGCCGCGCAGGGCCGCCTCGACGCCGACTGATGCGGCTCGTCACCTGGAACGTCAACTCGATCAAGGCGCGGTACGAGCGCCTCGACGAGCTGCTCGGCGACGCTGCGGCCCGACGTCCTCTTCCTGCAGGAGACGAAGGTCGACGCAGCGCACTTCCCGCACCTGGAGCTGGGCGCGCGCGGCTACGCCGCCGCCGACCTGTCGGGCGGCCGCTGGTGCGGCGTCGCCGTCGTGGTGCCGTCGGCCGTGCCGATCACCGACGTGGTGACCGGCCTCGAGGGCGAGCGTGAGCCCGACCAGGCGCGCTGGGTCGAGGCCACCGTCGGCGGCGTGCGGTGCGTGTCCACGTACGTGCCGAACGGCCAGACGGTCGGCTCGGAGCCGTTCGAGTCGAAGCTGATCTTCTTCGCCGCCGCGAGGCGGCGCATCGCCGAGCTGGCCGCCCAGGGGCCGCTGATCGTGGCCGGCGACATGAACGTCGCGCCGACCGATCTCGACGTCTGGGATCCGGCCGCGTTCGAGGGCTCGACGCACGTGACGCCGGTCGAGCGCCGCGCGCACGCGGCCATGCTCGAGGCCGGCGGGCTGGTCGACGCCTACCGCGCGCTGCATCCCGACGAGGGGCCGGAGGCGCACACCTGGTGGGACTACCGGGCCGGCGCGTACCACAAGCGGCAGGGCCTGCGGATCGACAACGTGCTGGTCTCGGGCGATCTCGCGCAGCGCGTCACGGGCGCCTACGTCGACCGCATGTACCGCAAGGGCGCGAAGCCGTCGGATCACGCTCCCGTCGTGATCGATCTCGCGGATGCGCCGTGACCCCGTATACTTTCGGCCAGGTGATCACCGCCTGACCGACGACGGCGACAGTAGCCATCCCTCACGTACGGTGAACTCCGCGGCCTGCTCGGAGTGCGCCGCGTGAGTACCCTGACGTGCGATCGAGCTCGGCTCGATCTTCCTCATCGTGGCCTGGAACGCGTTCTTCGTCGCGGCGGAGTACTCGTTCGTCACGGTCCGCCGCACGCGGCTCGAGGAGCTGATCGAGCAGGGCTCCCGCCGCGCCAAGGCGGTGATGCGCATCGTCGACGACCTGCCGACGTTCATCTCGGCCGTCCAGCTTGCGATCACGCTCTCGTCGCTGGCCCTCGGCGCCGTCGGCGAGCCGGCCTTCTCGCGCCTGGTCGAGGACATCCTCGGCCTCACCGGCGCGTCGCGCGAGGGCCTCGCGTCGACGATCTCGGTGATCATCGCGTTCGCGGTCATCACGACGCTGCACACGGTGCTCGGCGAGATCGTGCCGAAGACGTTCACGCTCCAGAACGCCGAGCGCGTGGCGCTGGTCGCGGCCGCTCCCGTGCGGCTGTTCTACAACTGCTTCCGGCCGTTCATCTGGTTCCTCGACTGGCTCGCCGTCGCCACTGCGCGCATCCTCGGCCTGCCGGAGCCGCGTCTCGAACTCGCTCGCCCACTCGGAGGAGGAGCTGAAGCGCCTCGTCGCCGCGTCCAAGGACGAGGGCAAGATCGAGGCCGAGGAGCAGGAGATGGTGAACAAGGTCTTCGACGTTCTCCGACACCGAGGTGGACGAGGTGATGGTGCCGCGGCCCGACGTGGTCGGCCTGCCCGTGACGCTGACGCCCGAGGCCGCGATGGAGGAGGTGCTGAAGCACCCGTACACGCGCTATCCGGTGTACCGCGACGACCTCGACGACATCCTCGGCCTGCTGCACATCCGGCGCCTGTACGACGCGCTGCACAACGGCGGCCGCGACCTCGCCGACGATCGAGTCGCTGCTGCGGCCCGGCGTACATCGTCCCCGAGACGAAGCCGCTCGCGAAGCTGCTCACCGAGCTGCGCCGCACGAACACGCACATGGCGATCGTGGTCGACGAGTACGGCTCGACCGCGGGCATCGTGACGCTCGAGGACCTGCTGGAGGAGATCGTCGGCGAGATCGACGACGAGTTCGACCGGCCCGACATCTCGATCCTGCGGCTGTCGAAGGACCGCGTGCGGGTGGCCGGCTCGTTCCCGATCGACGAGTTCAACGAGCGCTTCGGCTGCGCCCTGTCGGACGAGGACTACAACACCGTCGGCGGCTACGTGTTCGGCGAGCTGGGCCGCGCCCCGCAGGAGGGCGACCGCGTCGAGATCGACGGCCTGCGCTTCACGGTGCACGGCGTCGACGGCGCGCGCATCGTCACGGTCGACGTCGAGATCCGCCCGAGGCCGATCGGCGCCGAGGAGGACGCCGGCCGGTCGAGGATCCGGACGACGCCGAGGACGGCGCCGGCACCCGGACGTAGGGGCGCGGGCGGGATGCGCCTGCGAGAGGCGATCGGCTGACTTGTCGACAATAAACCCGTCACGACGCGCTCCGGGCCGGAACACGCGCAAACCGCGCACGTCGCGCGATCCGCGCGCCTTCCGCGCGTGTCCAGTGCTGGGGTCTGACCCCAGAAAGCCTGCTCGGGGTCAGACCCCGGTGCAAAGCGGCAGCTCGGCGTCCGCGGGACATGTCTCGACGGCGAGCCACGGTCGGGACGAGGCGCCTCGCAGCGAGGCTGGCGCTCCGCGGGCCTGGACGCGCGCTACGGATGCACGTGCGTGGCGTTCCGATCTTGGCGAACGCGTACATCACCGGGGCCTCGGGCGCCGGTGTGCGGACGCAGCCGTGCGAGGCGGCGTAGCCGGGGACGTCGGGGTACGAGTGGAACGCGATGCCGCCCGTGAAGTAGCTCGCCAGCGGCAGCCAGACGCTGAACGGCACCGACCAGGACATGGTCTCCTTGCGGTACACGCGGAAGTCGCCCTGCGGCGTGCGGCCGCCGGCGCCCGTCGAGACGTGGATCGCGCGCTCGACCTTGCCCTTGGCGTTGATCAGCAGCGCCACCTGCGCGTTCACGTGCACCTCGATGCGGCGGCCCTTGTACTTCTTCCACGGCCTTCGGGCGCTTCGCGCGCGCGAGGCGCTTCAGCGTCCTCAGATCGGCCTTGCCGGTGCGCGTCAGCCCGTTCCAGCCCTGGAACGCCATCACGGCCTGCGTCGTGCGGTAGTCGTACGCGCCCTGCACCGACGTCCACGGCAGGTAGCCCTGGTCGGCCAGATAGGTCTGCATGACGGCGACCGCGTCGCCCTTCGAGCCCGGACCGAGCGGCTTCGTCTTCGCCTCGGCGGCGAGCGGGAGAGCGAGCGTCACCGCGACGGCGGCGAGCAGGGGGAGGAATCGGCGGAGCGTCACGGCGGGAATCTTCGGCACTTTCTGTTGATCGCGCAAGAGTCCTGCCAAGTCTACGATGTTTCGGTGACTTCTCTGCGTGGCGATCGCGTCCTCGCTGCGCCCGGCCGTCCCGGCTGACATTCCGACCCTCGAATCGATTCGCCGGGAACCATCCGTCGAGCGCTGGTGGGGCCTCCTCGAGGACGGCGAGCTCGCCACCGACATCGCCGAGGGCGACGGGCGCATCCTCGCGATCGAGGTGGACGGCGCGGTGATCGGCTCCGTCCAGTGGTACGAGGAGAAGGAGCCCGCCTTCCGCCACGCCGGCATGGACATCTACCTGACGTCGGAGACGCAGGGCCACGGCATCGGCACCGAGGTCGTCCGCCTGCTCGCCACCTGGCTGGTCCGCGACCGCGACTTCCACCGCCTCGTGATCGACCCGGCCGCGGCCAACGAGCGCGCGATCGCGGCCTACGCCAAGGTCGGCTTCAAGCCGGCCGGCGTGCTGCGCCACTCGTGGCGCGCGCCCGACGGCACGTGGGAGGATCAGCTGCTGATGGACCTGCTGGCCGACGAGCTCACGTGACCAGGAGCTCGCGCTTCGCGATCCGCCCCTCGCGGATCGTGTACGCCTTCAGGTCGGGCGGATCGCTCGCCAGCGACACGATCAGGTAGGCGGCGTCGGGCCAGAACGCGAGGTCGACGTCGGTGCGCGACGGAAACGCCGGCGACCGCGTGTGCGAGTGGTAGATCGCGAGCACGTCCTCCTCGGCATCGTCGATGTCGGTGACGATGCGCAGCAGGTCCTGGGACTCGATGGAGTAGCGGAACGGGCTCGCGTCGCCGTTCACGGCCGGGTGGAACCGCGTCGCGGTGGCGTCGACGCCGGAGACGATGCCGCAGGCCTCGTCGGGCAGCCCCGCCCGCGCGTGCGCGACGATCTCGTCCGCCAGCGCGCGCGAGAGCTGCAGCGGCGCGTCGGCTACCACCAGAGCCGGTCCTCCATGTCCTCTTCCAGCTCGTCCGCGTCGCGGCTCCAGAGGCCGGCCGACGCGTACTTCCAGCCGCCGTCGGCGAGCAGGCAGACGACGTTCTGGTCGGGATCCATCTTCGCGGCGACGCGACGCGCCACCTCGACCACGGCACCGGCGGAGACGCCCGCCCAGATGCCCTCGCGATCGAGCAGCGCGCGCAGGCCGACGATCGCGTCGGCGTTGCGAGACCAGCAGCCGGCGGTCGAGCTTCGAGACGTCGAGGATCTCGGGCGTGTAGCCGTCCTCGAGCGAGCGCAGGCCCATCACGGCGTCGCCCTGCAGCGGCTCGGCGGCGATGATCTTGACCGCGGGATTGGCCTCGCGCAGCGCCTGGCCGGTGCCCATCAGCGTGCCGCCCGTGCCGAGGCCGGCGACGAACGCGTCGACGCGGCCGCCGAGCGCCTCGATGATCTCGGGCCCGGTCGTGCGGTAGTGCGCGTCGGGGTTCGCCGGGTTGGCGTACTGGAACGGCATGTAGACGTCGGGGTCGGCGGCGGCCAGCTCGCGGGCCAGCGCGACCGCGCCGTTGGAGCCCAGCTCGCCCGGCGACCAGACGATCTCGGCGCCGTACATGCGCAGCGAGTCGGCGCGCTCGGGCGTGGCCGACTCGGGCATCACGGCGCGCATGCGGTAGCCGCGCAGGCGGCAGATCATGGCCAGCGAGATGCCGGTGTTGCCGCTCGTCGGCTCGAGGACGACCTGGCCGGGCGACAGCCGGCCCTCGGCCTCCGCCGCCTCGATCATGCGACCGCGCGACGCGGTCCTTGACGGAGCCGGTCGGGTTCAGCATCTCGAGCTTGGCGTACAGCCGCGCGCCGTCCTCGTCGCGCAGCCGGGGCAGCTCGACGAGCGGGGTCGACCCGATCGCCGAGACCAGGTCGCCGGTGCGGGTGCCGACAGCGGACAACGATCAGCCTCCGGCCATCGCCGGGAGCACGATCACGGTCGAGCCGTCGGGCACCGCGGTCTGCAGGCCGTCGCCGAGGCGGACGTCCTCGTTCGAGACGTAGACGTTCACGAACTTGTTGAGGTTGCCGTCGGCGTCGACGATCTGGTCGCGGACGGACGGGAACTGGCCGAACAGGTCGTCGAGGACCTCGGCCAGCGTCGCGCCGGAGGCCGCGACCTCGCGGGCACCGCCCACCTGGGGGCGGAGGATCGGCGGCATGCGGAGCTTGACGGGCATGGGTACCTCTCAGTGCGCTGCGACGCGGCTCGGGCCGGCGCAGAACTGCTCGTAGTCGATGTAGGTGATCTCGCCCGCGTTGTCGCCGCAGACGGGGCAGCCCGGATCGCGGCGCAGCGCGACCTCGTGGAAGCTCGCCTCGAGCGCGTCGACCAGCAGCAGCCGGCCGACCAGCGGCTCGCCGATGCCGAGCAGCAGCTTCAGCGCCTCGGAGGCCTGCAGCGTGCCCATGATGCCCGGCAGCACGCCCAGCACGCCGCCCTCGGCGCAGCTCGGCGCCATGTCGACCGGCGGCGGCTCGGGGAAGAGGCAGCGGTAGCACGGGCCCTCGTGCGGCTTGAACACCGTCATCTGGCCCTCGAACCGGAAGATCGACGCGTGGACGACGGGGATGTCGTGCTTCACGCTCGCGTCGTTGAGCAGGTACCGGGTCGGGAAGTTGTCCGTGCCGTCGACGACGAGGTCGTAGCCGGGCAGGATGCGGTCGATGTTCGCCGACGTGAGGCGCTCGTTGTAGGCGACGATCTCGACGTCGGGGTTGAGCGCGGTGAGCGCCACCCGGGCCGACTCGGTCTTCGCCATGCCGACGCGATCCGTGGTGTGCAGGATCTGCCGCTGCAGGTTCGAGTCGTCGACGATGTCCTCGTCGATGATGCCGATGGTGCCGACGCCGGCGGCGGCCAGGTACAGGCCGGAGGGCGAGCCGAGGCCGCCCGCGCCGATCATCAGGACCTTGGACGAGAGCAGCTTCAGCTGGCCGGCCTCGCCCACCTCGGGGATGAGGATGTGGCGGCTGTACCGGCGGCGGCGCTCGGCGTCCAGCACGGCGGGCACGGCCCACGGATGGCCGTTCTGCTTCCAGCGCGAGAACCCGCCGGCGAGCGACGTGACGTGCTCGTAGCCGAGCTCCTGCAGCGCCTTGGCGGCGAAGGCCGAGCGCGCGCCGGACTGGCACGAGATGATCACCGGCGTGCCGCGATCGGGCACGGCCGCCTCGATGCGCGACTCCAGGTTGCCGCGCGGGATGTGCACCGCGCCCTTGATCGCGCCCGTCTCGTACTCGTCGGCCTCGCGGACGTCGATCAGGACGGGCGGGACGGCAGAGTCGAGGGCCTCCGCGGCGTCGCGGGGGTCGATCTCGTCGATCTCGCTCTTCACCTGGGCGAGCAGTTCGCGGTAGCTGGGCATGGACGGTCGCTCCTCGGCGGCACTCGGGCCGCGGAAATGTATCGAGCCGACGGATAAGCGTACGCAATCCGCGGCATCAGTGGAAACGCCTCCGCGCGGCGGCCTATTCCGTTCCCGCGCCCGACGCGTAGTACCTTGGGAGCGTGGCCCAGCTCTCGCGCCAGCGTCTCGGTGTGCTGCTCCTCCTCGCCCTCGCCGGGGCGGGCGTCGTCGTCGCCGTGTCGCTCAGCTCGTCGGACGAGCCGGTCGCGCGCCGCGGCCGCGTCGACCGCGGTCGCGGCGCCGTTGTCGGGCCTGCCGCTGGTGGCGCTGCCGCCGGTCGCCGACGCGGGAACCGAGGACCGCCTGGCGTCGCTCGAGGCCCTCGCGGCCAAGGATCCGACGCGCGCCGACGTGCAGATGGCGATCGGCTCCGAGCAGCTCGTGCGCGGCGACGGCGTCGCCGCCACCGCCGCGTTCAGCGCCGCCAGGAAGCTGGGCGAGCCCGCCGCCGACACCGCGCTCATCGTCGCCTCCTACAACCCGAAGTCGCCCGACGCGACCGTCTCGCGGCTCGAGCTGCTGGCGCCGACCTCGCCGTTCGCGCAGTACGAGCTGGGCGTCGTGCAGCTGTGGGCCGGCCGGCTGCCCGAGGCCACCGCGGCGCTGCGCGCCGTCCGCGACGCCGCCCCGGAGTCGTTCTACGGCGTCAAGGCCGACGACCTGCTGCATCCGACCATGCAGGCCGGCTACCCGCTGTTCGTGCCCGCCGACGACCCGCCGGAGGGCGCCACGCTGGAGTCGCTGAAGGCCGCGGCCGAGCAGGCCCCGAACGACGCGAAGGCCCAGCTGCAGTACGGCGCGGCGCTGCAGGGCGCCGGCCGGCGGCAGGAGGCGATGCAGGCCTATGCCCAGGCACTGAAGGCCGACCCGACCAGCATCGAGTCGCAGGTCGCGCTGGCGCTGGCCGGCTTCTCCAAGGACGACCCGGCCAAGGCGTTCGGCACCGTCGGGCCGCTGGTGCGCGACCACGCGGACGACCCGTCACCCCGCTTCCACCTGGCGATGATGCTGCTGTGGATCGGCCAGCCGGAGAAGGCGCAGGCCGAGTTCCGCCAGGTTGCGAGCGAGGCGCCGGGTACGCGGCTGGCCCGCCTGGCCGAGTTCTTCGAGCCGAAATAGCGCCGATCCGCACAGAATTGCCTTTCGTCTGACCGAAAGCGGCCGTATGCTGCGGGAGGCCAGGGCGAGCGGAAGGTGCGAGGCATGGTTGGCGAGCAGGTGCCCGACGAGGACGGGGTCTTCGAACCCGACGTCGAACTGCTCGGCAGCGACGAGACGCGGGCCCTGATCGAGCGCGTCCGCGAGGCCGGCGCCGTCACCCAGGACGAGATCGTCGGCGCGCTCGACACGCTCGATCTCGATGCCGACCAGATCGACGACTTCTACCGCGCGCTCGAGGCGCTCGAGGTCGACGTGGTGGTCGGCGGCGTCGAGGAGGAGATCGTCCTCGACCTGACGACGCGCGAGGTGTCCACCGACGCGCTGCAGCTGTTCCTGAAGGACATCGGGCGCGTGCGCCTGCTGACCGGCGCCCAGGAGGTCGACCTCGCGAAGCGCATCGAGCGCGGCGACGAGCAGGCCAAGAACCGCATGATCGAGGCCAACCTGCGTCTCGTCGTGTCGATCTCGAAGAACTACCGCAACCAGGGCCTGCCGTTCCTCGACCTGATCCAGGAGGGCACGATCGGCCTCGTGCGCGCGGTCGAGAAGTTCGACTACCGCAAGGGCTTCAAGTTCTCCACCTACGCGACGTGGTGGATCCGCCAGGCCGTCGCGCGGGCCCTCGCCGACAAGGCGCGCACCGTCCGCATGCCGGTGCACGTGGTCGAGAAGCTGAACAAGATCAGCCGCACCGAGCGCAAGCTGCTGTCCGACCTGGGCCGCGAGCCGACGCTCGAGGAGCTGGCGCTCGCCACCGCGATCCCGATCGACGAGGTCGAGCACATCAAGCGCTCCGCGCAGGCGCCGATCTCGCTCGAGAAGCCGGTCGGCGACGAGGACGAGTCGTCGTTCGGCGACTTCCTGGCCGACCAGCACAGCGACCGCCCCGAGGAGGTCGCCGAGATCACGCTCCGGCGCGAGGCGCTGCGCGAGCTGCTCGACGCGCTGCCGTACCGCGAGCGCCGCGTGCTCGAGCTGCGCTACGGCCTCGACGGCCAGAGCCCGCGCACGCTGGACGAGGTCGGCCGGGCGTTCAACGTCACCCGCGAGCGCATCCGCCAGATCGAGAACCAGAGCCTGCGCAAGCTGCAGTCGCTGCCCGCCGCGGCGCGCCTGCGCGGCGTCGCGTAACGGAGCCTCAGGCGACGCCGCGGAGCAGGCTGGCGGCGATGCGGCCGCGCTCCCGCTCCAGCGCCCGCACCAGCGCCGCGACGACCCACGGGTCGAGCTGCGTGCCGGCCGAGCGCTCCAGCTCGGCGATGGCGTCGGTGTGCGACCGGCTGGGGCGGAACAGGCGGTCGTCGGTGATCGCGCAGTACGTGTCGACGGCCGCCACGATGCGGGCCTCGAGCGGGATCGTCTCGCCCGCCAGGCCGTCGGGATAGCCGGTGCCGTCGAACCGCTCGTGGTGGTGCCGCACCGCCCGGGCGGCGCCGGCCAGCACCGGGATGCGCCGGATCAGCTCCTCGCCGACCTCGGGATGCGTGCGGACGATCGCCCACTCGTGCTCGTCGAGCGCGGCGGTCTTCGTCAGGATCCGGTCGGGGACGGCGACCTTGCCGACGTCGTGCAGCCAGCCGCCGAGGCGGACGCGGCGCACCAGCTCGCGCGGCAGGGCGAGCTCCTCGGCGACGAGCGCCGCCAGCCGGGCGACCTGCTCGTCGTGGATCGGCGAGATGCCCTCGCGCACGCTGGACGCGCTGGCGAGCGCCTGCGCGACGCGCAGCGCCTCGATGTCGTCGCCGCCGGAGTCGGTGTCGTCGACCTCGCTGGCCAGCTCGACCCGGTCGCGGCCGCGGCGCTTGGCGGCGTACAGCGCGCGGTCGGCCGCCGACACCAGGTCGTCGGCGCCCTCGCCGTCCGCCGCGTGGGCGGCACCGACCGAGACGGTGACCACGACCAGCTCGTCGCCGAGCGCGAACGGCGCCTGCCGGATGGCGCGGCGCACGCCCTCGGCCGCGGCGCGCAGCGCGTCCTCGTTCGCGAGGCCGGGCACGATCACGATGAACTCCTCGCCGCCCCACCGGCCGACCGTGTCGTAGCCGCGCACGACCGCGCCGATGCGCCGCACCGCCTCGCGCAGCACCTCGTCGCCGCCGCCGTGGCCGTGGTGGTCGTTGACGCGCTTGAAGTGGTCGAGGTCGAGCAGCAGCAGGCCCACGGGCTCGCCCCTGCGACCGGCGCGGGCCAGCTCGGCCTCCAGCACCTCGGTCACGTGCCGGCGGTTGTAGGCGCCCGTCAGGCCGTCGACCCGGGCGATCCGGTCGGCCTTGCTGAGGGCGGCCTGCAGCGCCAGCTCGGTCTCCTTGCGGGTGGTGATGTCGGAGACGACGCCGTCGACCACGATCTTGCCGTCGCCCTGGCTGCGGGCGCGCTCGTGCACCTCGACCCAGCGGGTGCGGCCGTCGACGCCGATCAGGCGGTACTGCGCGTCGACCGCCTCGCCGCGGCGGATCGGCTCGTCGAGGCGCTCGTACAGCGCCCGGTCGTCGGGGTGGACGGCTTCCACCCAGGCCGCGTCGTCGTCCACGCCCTCGGGGATGGGCCCGCCGAGGAACGTCTCCCACGCGGCGCCGATCTCGAAGATCGTCTCGAACGTCCCGTCGGGGTTGAACACGTACGTGTAGAAGTGCCGTCCGAGGGACGTCGCGACGTGTTCGAGCAGCCCGAAGGGGTCGTGGCTGGATTCCTCCGTCGGCACCCTGACGTTATCGGCCGCCGCGGGGCAGAACTTCAACGGGCCAGTCGTGCTGCGGGCAAAGCGGCTGCACACAGCAGGGCGGCGATCAGAAACGCGCCCTGCGACGCCGAGTGCAGCTCGGGCACGACGGCTCCCTCCTCGGCTGCGGCGAGGGCGGCGGCGCCCGCCAGCGCCGTGATCGCACCGCCCGTCAGCGCCACCCCGACGCCCGCGCCGAGGTTGCGGGCGAGGGGCACGGCGGCCGCCGCGCGCGGGTCGCCGTCGGGGGCGATGGCGATGAACGCGGCCGGGCTCTGGATGCCCATGCCGAGGCCGGCGACGGTGATGCCGATCGCGACCATGCTGCCGCCGTCGACGGGCAGGGCCATCAGGAGGCAGCCGGCGACGACGAAGACGTGCCCGATCACGAGCTGCCGCACCGGATCCAGGTGCAGGGGCGCCGCCCCGACGGAGCCGATCGTCCACGCCACCGTGGCGGCGACCAGCGGGACGGCCGTCGCGGCGACGCTCCAGCCCGCGCCCGACTGCAGGTCGAGCACCACGTAGGCCTGGCAGCCCATGAAGGCGATGCCGGTGGCCAGCACGAGGATCGTCACGCGGCGGCCGGGCCGGCTGGAGGGGAAGACCGGCCCCTTCGTGCGGTGCTCGTGCCAGAGGAAGAGCAGGATCGGCACCACCGCGACCTTCGGCTCGACCAGCAGCGCCAGCGTGGCCAGCGCCAGCAGCACCGGCCCGGCCGGTGCCAGCCGCGCCGCCTCCATGTGCCCGACCACGCCGCGCGTGCCCGCGAGCGCGAGGGAGAGCGTCACGGCGAGCGGCACGAGCTCCACCGCGAACACCCACCGCCACCCGGGGCCCGACGCCAGCAGCGAGCCGAGCAGCGGCCCGAGCAGCGCCGACAGGCCCCACACGGCGGAGTTGAGCCCGAAGGCGTAGCGGCGCAGCGGCGGGTCGAGGGCGAGCGTGTAGATGGCAGGCGGCGCGGCCAGCAGCATCCCGGCGCCGAGGCCGGTGACGGCGCGGCCGGCGGCGATCACCTCGATGCTCGGAGCGGCGGCACCGATGACGGCGCCCGCGGCGTACAGCGACACGCCCGCCACCAGCGCCCGCAGCGGCCCGGCCCGCGCGATCAGCCAGCCCGACACCGGCAGGCCGGCGCAGAGCGTGACGGCGTAGGCGCCGACGGCCAGCGAGAAGCGCTCGAGCCCGCCCAGCTCTCGCGCCGCCGAGGGCAGCGACGCGGCCAGCATCAGGGCGTCGAACGAGACCAGGAACGAGGCGCCGGAGGCGGCCAGCACGAGCGCGCGGCGCTCGCGGGCGAACAGCAGCCGGTAGGAGGCCTGGGTCACCAGGGCGGCCGGCCGTGCACCCAGCGGCCGCCCACCATCGTGGCCACGACGCCGATCGCCGCGATCTTCTCCGGCGGACACGTGAACGGGTCGTCGTCGAGCACGACCAGGTCGGCCTCGAAGCCCGGGGCGAGCCGGCCGAGGCGCTTCTCCCAGCCGGCGGCGTAGGCCGCGCCGCGCGTGAAGCCGGCGACGGCCTCCTCCACCGTCAGCGCCTGCTCCGGCCGCCACGGGGGCCGGTCGCCGAGCGTGCGGTTGACGGCGGCGTGGATGCCCTGGAGCGGCGCCATCGGCTCGATCGGCGCGTCGGAGCCGAACGCCAGCGCGGCACCCGCGTCGGCCAGCGCGCGCCAGGCGTAGGCGAGCGCGGCGCGGTCGCCCCAGGCGGCGTCGGCGACGTCGCGGTCGGACGGCGCGTGCGACGGCTGCATCGAGGCGATCACGCCGATCTCGGCGAACCGTGCGACGTCCGCGGGGTGCAGCAGCTGCGCGTGCTCGATCCGCTGGCGCAGGCCCTGCGGCGCCCAGCTCTCGCGGGTCTGCTCGAAGGCGTCGAGCGCCGCGCGGCAGGCCCGGTCGCCGATCGCGTGCACGGCGACGGCGAGGCCGCCCTCGGCCGCCTCGCGCACCAGCGCCGCGAAGTCCGCGCCCGACAGCAGCTCGAGGCCGGTGCCGCCGTCGGCGAACGGCTCCAGCATGTGCGCCGTCCGCGAGCCGACCGTGCCGTCGAGGAACGCCTTCACCGGCCCGACCTGCAGCAGGTCGTCGCCGAACCCGGTGCGCAGCCCGGTCGCGCGGAGGCCGGCGATGTTGTCGGCCTGCTGCGCCGCGCTGACGCGCAGGGTGAGCGACCGGTCGGCGTGCAGCTGCTGCCAGATCGCGAAGCCGTCGTGGCGCTCCAGGTCGTGCACCTGCGTGACGCCCGCCGCGTGGGCGATCGCCTGTCCCGCGTCGACGGCTGCGCGGGCGGCCGCCTGCGACGGCTCGGGCAGCGGCACGTTCCACGCGTCGTGCTCGCGCAGCAGGCCGCCGGGCGCGACGGTGCCGGTCAGCTCCAGCGCCCGCGAGTTCAGCACCAGCGTGTGCCGGTCGTGCGCCCACAGCGCCACCGGGCGGTCGCCGCAGACCTCGTCCAGCAGGGCGGCGTCGGGCTCGCCGCCGGCGTCGATGGCCCGCCACCCCTGGCCGATCACCCAGTCGCCGGGCGCCGCCGCCGCGCGCTCGGCGATCTCGCGCACGCTCCGCGAGCCGGCCAGATCGACGCGCGAGCGCTCGATCGCCCAGGTCCGGAAGTGGACGTGCGCGTCGACCAGCCCCGGCAGCACGGTGCGGCCGCCGAGGTCGATGCGCTCGTTCGAGACCTGCGAGGCCTCGCCCTCCCAGGCCTCCACACCGCGCGCGACGCGGCCGTCGCGGGTGACGGGCAGGCCGGCGATACGTGGCGCAACGCGGTCGAGCGTGTAGATGCGCCCGTTCGTGAGGATCACGGGCCGTATTGTTTCGCGGATGCCGCCGACCGTCCCCCGCCAGGAGATCGAGACCCGCATCGGCGCCTTCCAGGCCGCGCTGCAGGCCGACGGCCTGGACGCCGCGCTGATCGTCGAGTCGAGCGACCTCTACTACCTGACCGGCACCAACCAGGACGCCCACCTGGTGGTGCCCGCCGCCGGCGAGCCGGTCTACCTCGTGCGCCGCGACCTGGGCCGCGCCCGGGACGAGTCGCCGCTGCAGCGCGTCGAGCCGCTCACCTCGCTGCGCGACCTCGGGCCCGCGATCCTCGAGGTGGCCGGCGACATCAAGACCCTCGGGCTGGAGTTCGACGTCCTGCCGGTCGCGAACTACCAGCGGTACGTCCGCGCGCTGCCGGGGGTCGAGTTCCGCGACTGCATGCCGGCGCTGCGGCCGCTCCGCGCCCGCAAGTCGGAGTGGGAGGTGGGCCGCATCCGCGCCGCCGCCGAGCAGATCCGCATCGCCCACGCCGCCGCCCCGCAGATCCTGCACGCGGGCATGACCGACCTCGAGCTGCAGATCGAGATCGAGCACCTCATGCGCTCGCACGGCCACCAGGGCCCGTGCCGGTTCCGCGGCATGAACGGCGAGATGTACTTCGGCGCCGTCCTGGCCGGGCCCGACGCGGCCGTTCCCGCCTCGTCCGACACGCCGTTCGGCGGCTGGGGCCTCTCGCCCGCGGTCGGACGCGGGCCGCGGGCGGGGCTGATCACCGAGGGCACCGCCGTCTCGGTCGACCTGGTCGGCGCCACCGACGGCTACCTGGCCGACGCGACGCGCACGTTCAGCGTCGGCGCGCTGGCGGAGCCGCTCGCCTCGGCGCTGCGCGTGTGCGAGCAGATCCTGGCCGAGGTGGAGACGCTGCTCGTGCCCGGCACGCCGTGGCAGGTGCCGTACCTGCGCGGCCTCGAGATGGCCACCGAGGCCGGGTTCGGCGACGGCTGGATGGGGTCGGGCGCGGCTCGCGTGTCGTTCATCGGCCACGGCATCGGGCTCGAGATCAACGAGCCGCCGTTCCTCGCCCGCGGGCTCGACCTGCCGCTCGAGGCGGGCCACGTGATCGCCGTCGAGCCGAAGCTCGCGTTCGCCGGCGTCGGTGCGGTCGGCGTCGAGAACTCCTACCTCGTCCGCGAGCAGGGCGGCCCGGAGAACCTCACTCCCTGGTGACGCGGTGGTTGCCGTTCGAGCGGCGGCCCACCGACGCGAACACCAGGCCGCAGACCACCAGCAGCACGAGCGGGATGACCTGCGTCAGCTGGAACGTCGCGCGGTCGTCGCGGAAGGCCTCGGGCAGGTGCGGCGGCCACAGCAGCAGCGCCAGCGCGCCGATCGTCCAGGCCAGCGACAGCGCGCTGCAGATGCGGAGTCCCGCCATCCCGCCGGGCACCCGGAAGGGGCGCTCGACGTGCGCGTGCGTGCGCCGTAGCCGCACCGGCGCGGCGAAGATCGCGACGTACGAGAGCGCGATCACCGCGATCGACAGCGACAGCGCCACCGCGAAGTAGCGCTCGGCGCTGGAGCCGGCGATCGAGAAGGTCGCGAGCGAGACGCCGCTGCCGACGATGCCCGAGACGATCGCGAGGCGAGCCGGCGTGCCGTGCGACGAGAACGTCCCGAGACGCCGCGGGCCGGCGCCGTCCAGGCAGGCCACGGCCTGGCTGCGCGCGCTGGCCATCAGCCAGGTGGCGCCGCTCGTGACGAGCGCCCACACGAACAGCGCCCCCGCGAGCGTGCCGAGCGCGTCGCCGGCCGGCCCGTACACGGTGAACACCTCGCGGATCGCCGCGACGAAGCCGGTCAGGCCCGTGATGCGCTCGGGCGGCAGCACGAGCAGCACCGACGAGCACCGGCACGGCGTACAGCACGAACGTCCACGCGCCGGCGCGGAGGATGCCCGCCGGCAGGTCGCGTTGCGGGTCGCGCATCTCGCCGCCCGCCGCCGACGGCACGTCGAAGCCGAGGTAGTTGTAGAGCAGCACCGGCACCAGGGCGGCGAAGCCCGCGGCGGACGGCTGCAAGCTCCCCGACGGTGAAGCCGTGCACGCCGTGGACGGCGGCGTACACCACGACCGTGGCGCTGAACAGCGCGATCAGCGCCACCCGCGCGATGGCGCCGGAGGCAGGGACGAACCGGCCGAGGCGCATCGGCAGCAGCGTCGCCCCGACGGCGATCCAGACGAACGCCAGGGCGAACAGCAGCCGGCCGGAATCGCCGAGCGGCGCCACGAACTCCTCGGTGACGGCGATCGCGGTGATCGTCAGCGCGCCGCCGATCCAGATCGGCGTCTCGATCCAGTAGAGCAGGGCCGAGACGGCACCCGCGACCCGCCCGAACGCGAGACGCGTCCAGACGTAGTGGCCGCCCTCGGCCGGAAACGCGGCGCCGAGCTCGGCCGTCAGCAGCGCCGACGGCAGCAGGAACAGCACGCCCATCGCCACCAGCCAGGTGAACGCCTCCGGCCCGGCCACGGCGACCGCGCCGATGGTGTCGAGCACGACCACGGCCGTGATCACGAACAGCACGGTGTCGAGGCGACCGAGCGCGCGGACGAGCCCGGTCGGGCTGCGTGGACGATCCTGGGCGGAGTCCGACGTCATAGCCACAGTGAGCGCCGGGGTGCGCGCGGTGATACATGGATCTGCGCGGCGGGGCTTTCCAGGCATCCCCCGATCGGGGTACAGTCGTGCCGTGACCGGGCTCCTCGTACTCGCCACCAGCATCGCGGTCGCGTACTTCCTGGGCCGCGGCCTGGAGCCGTGGCGGCCGACCTCGCTGACCCGCCTCACGCTCGTCGATCGCGGGCGGCATCGCGGCCCCGCTGCTCGTGGCGTTCATCGCCGGGCGGGCGCAGGCCGCGGGCACGGAGATGGGCACGTTCCTCGGCTTCGCCGGCGGCGTCATCCTGATCGGCTACATGGTGCTGGCGGGCGCGTGGGCGCTCCGGTTCCTGGCCGAGCAGGTCGCGCAGTACCGCTAGACGGCTCTACGTGCGGCGGCAGGATCGGCCGCGCCGCTGTCGAAGGGCGGTTCCATGCCCGCCGCGAGCCCCACCGTCCGCCGGCCCGAGGCGCGCCGCGCGGTCGCCCACTTCGTCCAGGCCGCGCTCCGTGAGCTCGCGGCCGATGTCTCGCACGGTGACGAGGTGCCGTTCGCCCTCGACTCCCGCACCCACGTCGGCGGTCCGGCGCTGTACGAGTACCGGCCGCTGTACCGCACCTACGTCGAGGCGCGGCTGGAGCGCATCGTGTCGCTCGCCGACTACAAGCTCGCCGTCTCGTCGCTGGCCGACGACCCGGCCGTGCTCGGCGTCGCCCGCGACTACGCCCCCGACGCCGAGTCGGACGAGGACGCCCTGCGCGCCGCCGTGCTGGTGCCGCTGCTGGTGGGCGTCGCCGAAGGCGCCGGCGGGTTCGACTTCGACGACAGCGTGTTCGACGGCATCTTCGACCGCATGCTGTCCGACGTCGCGCAGACGCGGCGCTCGTTCACCGGCTTCGCGCCCGTCATCGGCCTGCGGGCCATCGACGGCTCGCACGACCTGGGGCAGGACATCCGCGCGCGCCGCATCTCGCCCGTCGAGCTGGCCGAGTCGTGGCCCGAGTGCCAGGGCCTGCTGCCCGAGCGCTTCGGTGTCGCCCGCGACCGCCTGCTGGGCCTCGAGCTCGACGTCGCCATGCCGCGCGCCGAGGGCGGCGAGATGCCCGACACCGCGCGCCGGTTCGCCCGCGCGATCCTGGCGCTGCGCCTGGTGTTCGGCGGCCCGATCACCGTCGGGCCGGTGCTGTTCGAGCGCGTCGACTGGGCGCCGCGCGCCGTCCGCGCGCTGCCGGCCTCCGTCACGCAGGAGCTGCCCGGCGACCCCGTGCGGCTCGACCCGCAGAAGCTCTTCATGGTGCGCGCCCTCGCCGACCGCATGGCCGACGCCGAGGTGCACGGCGGCCCGGTCGCCGTGGCGCTCGGCCGCTGGGCCACTGCCAGCGGAGCGGCCGTCGCCGCCGAGCGGGCGGCCGGCCTGGCCGCCGCCGTGGAGCCGTTGCTCGGCGCGGACGGCGCCGGTCCGCCACGCGGTCGCGATGCGTGCCGCGGCGCTGGTCGGCGCCAACGCCGCCGACCGCGAGGACGTCGCGATCGCGATGCAGGCGGCGCTGCGGCTGGCGCGCCCCGACGCGCCGCTGACCGACACGGAGCAGCTCGCGACCACGGTCGGCGACATCGCGCGCTCGGTGCTCGCCGCCGCGCTCGACCACGGCGCCGACGCCTCCAAGCTGGGCGCCACGCTCGACGCCGTGCTGCTCGGCACGCGGCCCCGTCCGCAGTCGGTCACGAACCTGGTGCGCTCGGCCTAGACGTCGCTAGTGTCCGGGGGTGATCGACCTCCGGCAGGACGAGGCGCGGGCGTACCGGCGGGCGGCGCGCCGGCGGGGCAGGTACGCGACCGCGGCGTCGCTGACCGTGCTGGTGCTGGCCGCGCTCGACCGCCGGGTGGGTCGACGACCGTCTGCCCGGGCCCGGCGCCGCTGCGGGCGGCACTGCTGGTGCTGATCTTCGGCGTCGTGCACGAGGCGGTGCAGCTGCCGTTCGGGCTGGCCGGGTTCCGCGCCGCCACGGCGGCCGGGCTGTCGGTGCAGTCCCGCTCGGGCTGGCTCGCCGACCGCGCCAAGGCGTGGGCGATCGCCGCGGTGCTCGGGCTGCCGGCGGTGGCGCTGCTGGTGATGGCGCAGCGCTCGTTCCCCGACGGCTGGCCGTACCTGGCGTGGGGCGCGTCGCTGCTGCTGTCGCTGGTGCTGTCGGTGGTCGCGCCGGTGCTGCTGCTGCCGCTGTTCCTGCGCAGCGAGCCGCTCGCGCCCGGGCGCGCTGCGGACGATGGCCGAGGAGCTGGTGGCGCGCAGCGGCCTGCGCGTCTCGCGACATCCGGCTGCTGCTGATGTCGGAGAAGACGACGTCGGCGAACGCGGCGGTGGTCGGCCTCGGGCCGACGCGGCGGATCCTGCTCGGCGACACGCTCACCGGCGACTCCGACGACGACGACGGCCGCCTGGCCGAGTCGCGGGCCGTGCTGGCGCACGAGCTGGCCCATCACGCGCACGGCGACATGTGGCGCGGCCTCGCGCTGGAGGCGGGCTCGTCGCTGCTGGCCTGGCCGCTGGCCGCGGCGCTGCTGGCCCAGCTGCCGACGGCGCTCGCGCACGGCGGCGCCGGCGACCCCGCCGCGCTGCCGGCGTTCGCGCTCGCGTTCGGCGTCGTCTCGCTGCCGCTCGGCCTCGTCACCGCGTGGCACTCGCGCCGGCGCGAGCGCGCGGCCGACGCGTACGCCTACCGGCTGGCCGACGGCGAGTCGTTCGCCCGCGCCATGGAGCGGCTGGTGGCGTCGAACCTCGGCGAGCTGCAGCCGCCGCGGCTGGTGCAGATCCGCTCGTCGCACCCGCCGTCGGGCGAGCGGATCGCGGCCGCCCGGGCCGCGGCCTAGCCCTCGCGCCAGATCAGGCCGTTGTCGTCCAGCACCAGCAGGCTGCCGTCGGTGGGCAGCAGCAACGCCGCGACCGTGGCGCTGTCCGGCAGCGCCGGCAGCAGGTCCCAGGTCGCGCCGTTGGCCGAGACCCGCACCGAGCCCTGGTCGGCGACCGCCACGCGGCCGGCGCCGGCCGCGACGTGGGTGCCCGTCACGCTCGCCGTCTTCGCCCAGTGCAGCCCGCCGTCGAGGCTGCGCCACACGCCGCGCTGTCCGGTGCGCTCGGGGCACGGGTAGGCGCCGCCGTCCACGTAGACCACGTTGCCGTCGGCCGCGATGTGGGACGCGCAGGCCGGCGCGCCCGCGGGCCGGGTCACCCAGGTGCGGCCGCCGTTCGTCGAGCGCCGCACGCGGCCGTCGGCGCCCACGGCGACCAGCGCGCCGGGGACGACGACCATCGAGACGGGCGACTCCCGCACCGTCAGCCGCCGCTTGACGACGCGCAGCGGGCCGGTGCCCGTGCCGGTGAGCAGCTCGCGGCGGCGGAACTGCTCGACGCCGCGCACCGCCCACACGCGGCCGCCGCCCGCGGCCAGCGGGTTCGCGGCGTAGCGGCGCCAGTGCGCGCCGAGATCGCGGGTCGAGCCGCGGTCGGTGTAGACGACGCCGGTCGAGCGGTCGGCGGCCATGAACAGCGGCGGCTCGCCGCCCGGCGGCAGCCGGAACGTGAAGGCGCCGCCGACGCAGCAGGCGAGGCCGCGCTCGTAGCCGATCAGCGCGACGCCCTGCCGGGTCTCGGCGATCGCGGTCGCCCGGGCGTGGCCGAAGCCCTCGTCGGCGCGCGTGAAGTGCCGTCCGCCGTCGTCGGAGCGGATGATGCCGGCGCCGGTGGCGACCAGCAGGTCGTCGCCGGCCAGCGGCACGACCAGCGACAGCGACGCGCGGGCGCGCTGGTCGGCCGGATGCGTCCAGGTCGTGCCGCGGTCGCGCGAGACCGTCAGGCCCGGGTCGGGCACCGGGCGGTCGCGCTGGGCGGTGCCGTACACCAGCGAGCCGGGGCCGAGGCCGAGCACGTGGTCGCTCAGCCGCGTCCACGTGCGGCCCTGGTTCCGGGTCCGGAACGTGCGGAAGGCGCCGAAGGTCGCGTAGACCGTGCCGTCCCGCGCCGCGCGCAGGCCCGCCTCGCCCTGCCGGCGCTCCGGGATGACGCGGCCCGCCGTCCACGTCCGGCCGTCGGCCGAGTGGCGCAGGCGACGCGAGGCGCCGCGGCCGGTGATGGCCCACAGGCCGCCGCGCGGATCGATCGCGAGCGCGTCGATGTCGGTGTTCGACAGCCGGCGCACGGTGGCGAGGCCGTCGTCGCTCGCGTGCAGCCGCCGGTCGAGCACGACGTAGATGCGCGAGCCCGGCCCGGGGACGATCCGCTCCGACGTGCCCGGCAGCTTGCGGAACGTCCAGGTCGCGCCGCCGTCGGTCGACCGCGCCACGTTGCCGCGCTGGTAGTCGAGGTAGACGCCGTCGGCCGCGGCGGCGATCGCAAGCGGCAGCGACGGGCTCGGCGGCACCGGCAGCGTGACCTTGATCCAGTGCCCGCCCCGGTCGTCGGTGCGGAACAGCGACAGGCGGTCGCCGGGGATCGCGTAGACCGCGCCGGACGGCGCGCGGGCCGCCAGCGCGGCGCCGTCGCCGCCGACCGGGCTGACGACGGTCCACGTCGCCGCGGACGCCGCCGTCGCCGCGAACGTCCCGGCGAACGAGACCAGCGGGAGCAGCGCCAGCAGCATCGTCCGCATCAAGCCGTACCTTACCGGGGAAGGATTCCTCGATGGTGTCGCGAAACTCCGCTCCTATGGCTGTATCCGCTCCCCGCAAGCTCGCCGCGTCCTTCCGTCGTCTGCGGGTGGCCGGCGCCGCTCCGGCCGGAGCGGAAATCATCGCGCTCGCGAACCAGAAGGGCGGGGTCGCCAAGACGACCTCGACCATCAACCTCGGCGCCGCGCTGCAGGAACAGGGCCTCAAGGTCCTCGTCGTCGACCTCGATCCGCAGTCGAACCTGACGATGAGCCTCGGCATCGACCCCGAGAACGTCGAGCGCTCCATGTTCGACGTGCTCGTGCACCGCATGCCGATCGAGGAGATCATCCATCACGGCGAGCTCGACGTCGCCGTCTCGTCGATCGACCTGGCCGGCGCCGAGCTCGCGCTGTCGTCGATGATCGGCCGCGAGCGCGCGCTCGAGAAGGCGCTGATGCCGATCGTCCACGAGTACGACTTCATCCTCATCGACACGCCGCCGTCGCTGGGCCTCCTGACCATCAACGCGCTCACCGCCGCCACCGGCGTGATCGTGCCGGTGCAGTGCGAGTACCTGTCGCTGCGCGGCCTCGTCCAGCTCGAGAACACGCTGACGATGATCCGCGAGAACCTGAATCCGCGCGTGAAGATCCGCGGGATCCTGCCGACGATGCTCGACAACCGCCTGCTCCACGCCAAGGAGGCGCTCGACCTGCTCGAGCACAACTTCGGCGACCTCGTCTTCAAGACCCGTGTGCGCAAGACGGTGCGCCTTGCGGAGGCCCCCGTCTCGGGCGTCTCCGTCCTCTCCTACGACTCCGCCGGCGCCGCCGCCCAGTCGTACCGCGAACTGGCCCAGGAGGTCCTGCGCGATGCAGAAGAAGCGCGCTAGCATGCACGACGGTCCGCTGGCCGACCTGTTCCGCCAGACGGACTCCTCGACCGAGCCGGCACCCGAGGTCGCGCCTGACACGGCGGCCCGCGCGAAGCCGTCGAAGCCGCTCCGCGCCGTCGTCAAGGACGTGCCGGCACCGCGCACCGCTGCGCGGCCCGTGCCGCTGTCCCCGGGCGCCGAGTCCGGTGCGTACCTCGCCGTGATCCGCGTCGTCGGCGTCGGTGGCGCCGGCGTCAACGCGGTCAACCGGATGATCGAGTCCGGCATCCGCGGCGTCGAGTTCCTCGCGGTCAACACCGACGCGCAGCAGCTCGCGCTCGCCGACGCCGCGGTCAAGATCCACATCGGCCAGCAGCTCACCGAGGGCCTCGGCTCGGGCTCCGATCCGGAGGTCGGCCGCAAGGCCGCCGAGGAGTCGGACGCCGAGATCCGCGAGGCCCTGCGGGGCTCCGACCTCGTCTTCGTCGCCGCCGGCGAGGGTGGCGGCACGGGCACCGGCGCCGCGCCCGTCGTGGCGCGCATCGCCCGCGAGCTCGGCGCGCTGACCGTCGGCATCGTGACGACCCCGTTCGGCTTCGAGGGCTCGCGCCGCGCGGCCCAGGCCGACGACGGCATCACCAAGCTCTCGCGCAGCGTCGACACGCTCGTGACGATCCCCAACGACCGCCTGCTGACCGTGCTCGACCGCCGCACGTCGATGGTCGACGCGTTCCGCGTCGCCGACGACATCCTGCGGCAGGGCGTGCAGGGCGTCTGCGACCTGATCACGACGCCCGGCCTGATCAACCTCGACTTCGCCGACGTGCGCACGATCATGAGCGACGCGGGGTCGGCGCTGATGGGCATCGGCATGGCCAGCGGCCCGAGCCGCGGTCGCGAGGCTGCGCGCCGCGCCGTCACGTCGCCGCTCGTCGGCCACGGCATCCAGGGCGCGACCGGCATCCTGCTCTCGGTCGTCGGTGGCGACTCGCTCGGCCTGCACGAGGCCATGGAGATCGCCGAGATCGTCCGCGAGGCCGCGCATCACGACGCGAACATCATCTTCGGCGCCACGGTCGACGAGCGCCTCGGCGACCAGGTCTGGGTGACGGTGATCGCGACCGGGTTCGACCGCGACCGCATCGCCAGCGAGGCCAACGTCGAGAACCGCTCGCCCGAGGTCGCCGCCGATCCGTTCGTGGCCGACGAGAGCCCGCGCTTCCAGCTGGACGCATCGGGCGACTTCGAGCTGCCCGACTTCCTGCGTTAGCCCGATCCAGACGCTGTAGTAGCCTGGGCGCGTGACCACCACGCGCGAGTCTGCCGGTGGCGCCGTCGCCGCCGGGCATCCGCTGTCGGCCCGGGCCGGCGCCGAGGTGCTCGCGCGCGGCGGCAACGCGTGCGACGCGCTGGTGGCGGCCGTGCTGACGTCGTGGGTGTGCGAGCCGACCGTCAGTGGCCCGTGCGGCGGCGGGTTCCTGCTGCACCGCGGCGCCGCGGGGCGCGTCGATCTGCTCGACTTCTTCGCCGCGGCTCCCGGGCTGGGGCTGGAACGGCCCGTGCAGCCGATGGAGAGCTTCGAGGTGCAGTTCGGCACGGCCGTGCAGCGGTTCCACATCGGCGCCGGCTCGGTGGCCGTGCCGGGGACGGCCGCAGGGCTGGGCGACGCGCACCGGCGGTTCGGATCGTTGCCGTGGGCCGAGCTGGTCGCGCCGGCCGCGGCGCTGGCCCGCGCGGGCGTCGTCCAGACGACGGCGCACGCGCGGCTGAACGAGATCCTCCTCCCGGTCGTGACGTTGACGCCCGAGTCGCGCGCGATCTGGGCGCCCGGCGGGCACGTGCTGACGGAGGGCGAGACGATGCACCTGCCCGCGCTCGCCGACACGCTCGACCACCTCGCCGAGACCGGCGCCGACGACCTCTACACCGGGCGCCTGGCCGACGCGCTGGTCGTCGTTCTCCGACGCGACGGGCGCGGCGCTGACGGCGCGCGACCTGGCCTCGTACCGCGTGATCCGCCGCCGGCCGGTCGAGGTGATGTTCCGCGGGTACCGCATCCGCACCAACGCGCCGCCGTCGTCCGGCGGCCTGCTGCTGGCGTACGGCCTGGCGCTGCACGACCGCCTCGCCGTCGCGGACGACCCGCTCGGCGCGCCGGCGGTGCGGTCGCTCGCGGCCATCCTGCGCGAGGTGGAGGCGCGGCGCGGGCCCGAGCTCGCGCGGGCGCTGTCCCGCAGCGGCGCGCGACGGCTGCTCGGCGACCCGTCGGTCGAGCGCGGCCGGGCCCGGCTGCTGGACGACCTGCGGCTGGGGCCGCAGCCCGTGGCGGGGCTGGCGGCGCCGCGCGGCACGAGCCACGTCTCGGTCGTGGACGGGGCGGGCAACGCGGTGGCGATGACGAGCTCGACCGGCTGCGGCTCGGGCGTGTTCGCCGGCTCGACCGGCCTGCACCTCAACAACATGCTGGGCGAGGAGGACCTGACCGGCCACGGCTCGCCGCGGCCCGGCGAGCGGCTGACGTCGATGATGTCGCCGACCATCGCCGAGGGGCCCGACGGCTCCGTCCTGGTGGCGGGATCGAGCGGCTCGGCCCGGATCCGCTCGGCCATGCACCGGGTGCTGGGCGGCGATGATCGAGCACGGGCTGGAGCCGCGCGAGGCCGTCGACCTGCCGCGCATCCACGTGACGCCGGCCGGTCTCGACTGCGAGCACGGCTTCCCGCCCGAGACGCTGCGCGAGCTGGAGCGGATGGGCGAGCACGTGATCGCGTGGCCGGACCGCAACATCTACTTCGGTGGCGCGCAGGTGGCGACGCAGCGCGCGGGCGTTCTCGCAGCTGCCGGTGACCCGCGGCGTGGGGGTGACGCGGTGGTGGTGCAGTCGTGACGGCGGCGGTGATCCGGCCGGTGGTGCCGGGCGACGCGGCGGCGCTGAGCGCGCTGTACCGGGCGCAGCGCGACTTCCTGGCGCCGTTCGAGCCGGTGCGGGCCGAGTCGTTCTTCACCGAGGTGACCCAGCGGGTGCGGCTGACCGAGATCGCCGAGCGGCGGCGCATGGGCGCCGGCTACTCGTGGCTGATCCTCGACGAGGGCATCGTGGCGGGCATGATCTCGCTGTCGAACGTGATCCGCGGCCCGTTCCAGTCGGCCAACATCGGCTACTTCGTGGCCCGCCAGCACAACGGCCGCGGCCTGGCGACCTCGGCGGTGGAGCAGGTCGTGGACGAGGCCTTCTCGACGGTCGGCCTGCACCGGGTGGAGGCCGGCACGCTCCTCGACAACGTCGGCTCCCAGCGCGTCCTGACAGAAGGCGGGCTTCGAGCAGTTCGGCCTGGCCCGCCGCTATCTCCACATCGGCGGCGAGTGGCGAGACCACGTGCTCTTCCAGCGCCTCAGCGATACCTAGCGCGACGCGGCGCGACAGCGCACAACGCTTCGTGCCGTCCCGCGACGTTCCCGCGCGAAAGCGTGACGTTGTGGCCATTTCGTGCCAGGCACCAGAACGGCCACAACGTGACGCTCTCGCGCGCAAAAGCGCGTGATTCGAGCGGGCCACCGGCTGCGCGTTTCTCCGCGCGGCACCCAGGCGCGCACCGCGACGCGCGAGAAACCTGTGCCCGAACACGCGCGGAACGCACGGAACGCGCAAAAACCCGTACAGGACCGCGCCAGGACGACAAATTGGCTGCCAGGCAGCGAATTTGTCAGAGCGGGAGACCGGCGTCAGGGCTTCGGGTCGTCGATGCCGAGCTCGGCGGCTAGCTCGTCCGCTGTTCGGACGCGGCCGTTGCGCCTTGCTCGCTCCTGGGCGGCGTCGGCCAGGGCCAGGCCGCGGGAGGCGGCCTGCAGCAGCAACGTGACGCGGCGCAGGCGGGTGCTCTCGTCTCGCTCCTCGAGCAGGCTCTGCTTCGTCGCGGCCGGCCAGTCGACCCGGCCCGCCAGCGCGTAGGAGAGTCCCAGGCCGGGCGTGGGCGGCGCCGCGTCGTCGCCGATCGCGCGCTGCAGCTCGGCGAAGGCGGCGAGCGCCTCGGCCTCGGCCTCCTCCGACGCGCGATCGACGGTGTCGGTCAGCGGTGTCGCCGTCGCGGTCGAGTAGCTGCGGTCGTCGTGCACCTCCTCGATCGCCACCGGCTCGACGCCGCGGACGAGGATGTTGGAGCGCCCGTCGTCGAACTTCTCGAGCACCTCGATGATGCGCGCCGTGCAGCCCACGGACCGCTGTCCCGAGTCGTCTTCGAACACGATCGCGAACGGCTCGTCGCCCTCCAGGCAACGGGCGGCCAGCTCGCGGTAGCGCGGTTCGAAGATGTGGAGCGGGATGTCTTCCTGCGGGAGCAGGACGATCGCGATCGGAAACAGCGGCAGGTCGTCCACAGGCGTGGCGCTGATCGTACCCTCTTGGGGCTAAGCCCCTGCGCGCGAGGTGCCGATAGGGCCTCGATGGGGCTTCCCTCTCAACGCTCCGAGGACGACGGCGCGCTCGTCGACGAGATCATCCGCAGCGTCGATGGCGCGGACGATCCGAAGAAGGTTCGCTCGCTCCTGAACGCCTGGTGGCGGTACGCCGGCGTGCGCGCCGCAGCGGGCGCCGAGGTCGATGCCGACAAGTTCCTGGCCGAGCGCTCGTCGCTGGGCCTGCTCGAGCTGCAGCTGCCCGCCGCCCGAGCCGTGATCGAGCTGGAGTTCGCGATCGCGAACGGCCCCCAGGGCGCGCTGCCGGTCGTGCTCGCGCCCGAGCTGACGCCCGTTCCGGAGCCGGAGCTGAGCCGGAGCCCGAGATCGAGGCGGTCATCGAGCCCGAGCCGGAGCCCGAGCCGGAGATCGAGCCAGAGCCAGAGCCGGAGCCGGAGCCCGAGATCGAGGCGATCGCCGAGCCCGAGCCGGAGCCGGAACCCGAGATCGAGCCGGAACCCGAGCCGGAGCCCGAGCCTCAGCCGGAGCTCGTGCTGGTGCCCGCGCCCGAGCCCGAGCCCGAGCCCGAGTACGAGCCCGAGCCCGAGCCGGAGTACGAGCCCGAGCCCGAGCTCGCCTACGAGCCCGACCCCGAGCCGCCGAGCCGGAGTACGAGCCCGAGCCCGAGCCCGAGCCGGAGCCGGTCCAGGCCTTCGAGCCGATCCCGGTCGCCGCGCTGCTGGCCGACCACGACCTCGTCGACCCGCCGGCTCCCGTCGCGGAGGCCCCCGCGGCCGAGGACACCGCCTGGGAGGCGCTCCCCAATCCCGTCCCGATCTCGCACTTCGAGCGCTTCAAGCGCGACCGGGCCGAGCAGACGGTGGAGAGCGCGGAGCGCGCGCGCCTGACGGTCTACGCCGGGCTCGTCGTCTTCTTCGCGCTCGCCCTCGGCGCCGCGATGGCGATCTCGCTCGTCATCGTCCACATCTCGGTGCCCGGCGGCGAGGCCGAGGCGCTCGTCGCCCCGTGGCGCGCGTGGCTGGCCATCGTCACCGGCGTCGCCGGCGTGGTCGTGGCCACGATGATCGCCCGGCGGCGCGGTCTGCAGCGGCCGCTGTTCGGCCCGCGCGTGGGCCTCGGCGGCCTCGCCGTGACCGGCCTCGGGCTGCTGTGCGGCTCGCTGATCGCCACCGGAGCGGGCGGCGTCGTGCTGCTCGGCGGTGCCGCGATCGGCGCGGTGCGCCGCTCCTGACACCTCCGGCGGTACGCTCACGGCCGTGAGCGTCGACCCGCCGCGCCGTCCCCGCACGCCGCCCGAGATCGTCGCGGGCGTGCTCGCCGGCGACCGTCGCGCCGTCGCGCGGGCCATCTCGCTGCTCGAGGACGGCGCCGCCGACGCGGCGCCGGTGATCCGCGACCTCTGGCCGCACACCGGCCGCGCGATCAGCGCGGGCCTGACGGGACCGCCCGGCGTCGGCAAGTCGACGCTCGCCTCGGCGCTGGTCGCGCACCTGCGCGCCGCCGACCGCACCATCGGCGTCATCTCGGTCGACCCGTCCAGCCCGTTCACCAGCGGCGCGCTGCTGGGCGACCGCATCCGCCTGTCGGAGCACTTCCTCGACCCGGGCGTCTACATCCGCTCGATGGCCAGCCGCGGGCACCTCGGCGGCCTGGCCGAGGCCACGTTCCTGGCGCTGCGCGTGCTCGACGCGGCCGGCCGGGACGTGGTGCTGATCGAGACGGTGGGCGTGGGGCAGTCCGAGATCGAGGTGGCGAGCGTCGTCGACATCGTCGTGCTCGTGCTGCAGCCCGGCTCGGGCGACTCCGTGCAGGCGCTGAAGGCCGGCGTGATGGAGATCCCCGACATCATCTGCATCAACAAGAAGGACCACCCCGAGGCGAAGGCGATGCGGTCGGAGCTGCGGCACGCGCTGTCGCTGACGCCCGCGGGCGTGCGGCCGACCGTGGTCGAGACCGACGCCCGCAGCGGCGAGGGCATCGCCGAGCTGTGGGCCGCCGTCGAGGAACGCCGCGCGCTGCTCGGCGAAGCGGGCCTCGAGGCCCGTCGTCGCGCGAGCCTGGAGCGCGAGCTGCGCACCGTCGCCGTGGCGCGCGCCGCCGCGGTCATCGAGCGGACGCTGCACGAGCGCGCGACCGACCTGGTGCGCAGGCTCGAGGCGCGCGACGTCGATCCCCTGGCCGCCGTCGGCGAGCTGTTCGCGGCCGCCTTCGAGGACGCGCGCCAGTCGGTGTGACCACGCTCGACGATATCCGGCGCGCCGCGGACGTCGTCTACGACGTCGCCGTCCGCACGCCGGTGCTCGGCTCGCGCCACCTGGGCGCCCGCACCGGCGGCACGGTGCACCTGAAGGCCGAGAACCTGCAGCGCACCGGCTCGTTCAAGATCCGCGGCGCCTACAACCGCATCTCCGCGCTGAGCGACGACGAGCGCCGGCGCGGCGTGGTGGCGGCCAGCGCCGGCAACCACGCGCAGGGCGTCGCGCTCGCCGCCCGGCTGCTGCACGTGCCGGCCACGATCTTCATGCCGGTCGACGCGTCGATCGCCAAGATCGAGGCCACGCACGGCTACGGCGCGGCGGTCGAGCTGAGCGGCGAGACCTACGACGAGTCGGCCGCGGCGGCGCGCGAGCGGGCGGCGCGCGACGGCTCGACGTTCGTGTCGGCCTTCGACGACGAGCTGGTCATCGCCGGCCAGGGAACGGTCGGCCTGGAGCTGGACGAGCAGGTCGGCGACCTCGACGTCGCGATCGTGCCGTGCGGCGGCGGCGGCCTCCTGTCGGGCATCGCGATCGCGCTGCGCGCGCTGCGGCCCGGCGTGCGCATCATCGGCGTGCAGGCCGCCGGCTGCAGCCCGATGGTCGACAGCGTCCGGCAGGGCCACATCGAGCCGGTCACGCGCGTCGAGACGATCGCCGACGGCATCGCCGTGAAGCGGCCCGGCGCGATCACGTTCCCGATCGTGCGCGACACGGTCGACGAGCTCGTCGCGGTCGCCGACGAGGAGATCGTCGAGACGATCAACCTGCTGCTGGAGCGCCACAAGCTGCTGGTCGAGGGCGCCGGCGCCGCAGCCGCAGCCGCCATCGTCGGCGGCCACATCGACGGGCTGGCGGGCAAGTCGGTCGCCGTCGTGCTGTCGGGCGGCAACATCGACCTGCCGCTGATCCAGGCCGTCGTCCGCCGCGGGCTGACCGTGTCGGGCCGCTACGTCGTGCTGTCGACGCGCATCCCCGACCGGCCCGGCGCGCTGCTGCAGCTGCTGCAGGTGCTGGCGGAGAACCGCGTGAACATCGTCGACATCGTGCACCACCGCGAGGGCCTCGACGTGTTCGTGACCGACACCGAGGTCGAGCTGACGGTCGAGGCGCGCGACGCCGCGCACGGCCGCGAGGTGATGGCGCTGCTGGAGCGCCGCGGCTTCGCGACCGAGCGCGTCCGCTAGCCGGCGCTAGATCCCGAGGCCGCGCGCGATCACGAGGCGCTGCACCTCGTTGGTGCCCTCGCCGATCTCGAGGATCTTCTGGTCGCGGTAGAAGCGGCTGATCGGGAACTCGTCCATGTAGCCGTAGCCGCCGTGGATCTGCACGCCCTCGTTGGCGGCCCGGTGCGACAGCTCGCCCGTGTACAGCTTCGCGAGCGAGGCGGCGTGCGCGAACGGCCGGCCCTGGTCCTTCAGCCACGCGGCGTGGTAGACCAGGTGCCGCGCGGCGGCGATCTCGGTCTCCATGTCGGCGAGCTTGAACTGGATCGCCTGGAACTTCGCGATCGGACGGCCGAAGGCGTTGCGCTCCTTGGCGTACTGCAGCGACTGCTCGAACGCGCCCTGCGCGAGGCCGAGGCCCATCGCGGCGATCGAGATGCGGCCGCCGTCGAGGATCTGCAGGAACTGCTTCAGCCCGGCGCCGCGCACGCCGAGCAGCGCCTCGGGGCCGACGCGGCAGCCCTGGAACGACAGCGCCCGCGTGTCGGAGGCGTGCCAGCCCATCTTGTGCAGCGGCGCCGAGATCTCGTAGCCCGGCGTGCCGTTGTCGACGATCAGGTTCGAGATCTCGCCGTCGCCCGTGAGGGCCGTGATCGAGACGACGCCGGACAGCTCGGTGCCGGCGTTGGTGATGAACATCTTCTCGCCGTCGACGACCCACGAGCCGTCGGGCTGCTCGACCGCGCGGGTGCGGGTGGCGCCGGCGTCGGAGCCGCCGCCCGGCTCGGTCAGGCCGAACGCCGCGAGCTTGCGGCCGGAGCACAGGTCGGGCAGGTAGCGGGCCTTCTGCTCCTCGTTGCCGAACAGGGCGATCGGCGAGGTGCCGAGCGACGTGTGCGCGGCGACGGTGACGCCGACCGACGAGTCGATCCGCGTCAGCTCCTCGATCGTGATCGCGTAGGCGAGGGTGTCGGCGCCGCCGCCGCCCAGCTCGGCGTCGAACGGCACGCCCATCAGGCCCATCTCGCCCAGCTGGCGCACGATGTCGACCGGGAACCGCGACTCGCGGTCGAGCTCCTCGGCCACCGGGGCGATGACGCCCTCGGCGAACTCGCGCACCGTCTCGCGCAGGGCGCGGTGCTCGTCGGAGAGGTCGTAGTTCATCTACGTGCGTAGCTCCGTCTTGTCGGCGAGTTCTGACAGCATCTCGTGCAGATCCTCGTTCGCGTTCCACACGCGGATCTGGCGGCTGGCGCCGGTGCCGACCTCGAGGATCGACTCGATGCCCTGCGACAGTGCGTCCCAGCAGCCGAGCTCCTTCGCGAACGGCTTCAGCTGCTTCATCCGCCGCCGCGCGAGCGTGGATGCGACGACGCGGGTGCGGCGGCCGGCGGCGAGGTCCATCAGCGGCGCGTCGAGCCCGTAGCGGGCGGCGTTCCACTTGTTCTCGGCGATCAGCTGCCGGTGGTAGGAGGGCGTCGGGCCGCCGCGCTCCGACGTCGTCGATCAGCGCCGCGACGAGCGCCTGCACGTACGCGGCGAGGGCGAGCGTGGAGTCGAGGTCGAACTGCACGTCCATGACCCGCAGCTCGAGCGTGCCGAGGCGGGGATGGGGCCGGACGTCCCACCAGATGTGGGTGTAGTCGCCGATCGCGCCGGTCGACTCCATCCAGCCGATGGTGTCGCAGTAGTCGTCGTACGAGTCGAACTTCGGCGGCAGGCCCGAGCGCGGAAACGACGCGAACACCGCGGTGCGCGTGCTCGCGAGGCCCGTCAGGCCGCCGCGCCAGAACGGCGAGTTGGCCGAGAGCGCGAGCAGCACGGGCAGCTCGATCAGCACGCCCTCCATGACCTTCATGCAGGTGTCGGGATCGGGCACCGCGACGTGCACGTGCATGCCGAACACCAGCTCGCGCCGCGCCACGTACTGCAGCTGCTCGAGCAGGTTGCGGTACCGGTCGCGCGGCGTGATGCGCTGGTTCTCGGACAGCGAGAACGGGTGCGTCGACGAGCTGCCGATGCGCAGGCCGAGCGGGTCGAGCGCGTTCGCCAGGCCGCGCCGGATGGCGGTCAGGTCGCGGCGGGCGTCGTCGATGTCGCTGCAGATGCCGGTCGCCACCTCGGCGGTCGACTCGAACAGCTCGGGCGTCACGCACGACGCCCACGGCTGGTCGGGCAGGGCCGCCAGCACGTCGTCGATGCTGCCGCCGAGCTCGAGCGTCTTCGCATCGAGGAGCATGTACTCCTCCTCGACGCCCATCGTCAGCGGTGCGCCGGAGCCGTACTTGTGGTCGAGCACGCTCAGGCGCGTGCCGCTCTTGTGGGTGCCGCTCACGGATGCGAGCGTAGCCGCCCTTGCGGGCAGCAGGCAACAGCCGCGCTCTAGGAGACCACCGTGACGCCGACGGCGAGCCCGACCGCGGCCAGGCCGAGGGCGGCCAGCAGCCCGAGCACCTGCGTCGTGGTGCCCCGCGTGCGACGTGCGATCAGCTCGTACGCCGTGCCGCAGACGACGCCGCCGATGAGCCCGCCGAGGTGCCCGCCGATCGAGATGCCCGGGATGGCGAACGTGAACACGAGGTTGATGCCGATCAGCGCGCCGACGCCGCCGAGGTCACGCGAGCCCTGCACCCGCGCGATGGCGACGAACGCGCCCATCAGGCCGAAGATGGCACCCGACGCGCCCACCGTGTAGCCGTTCGGCGACAGGATCAGCGCGCCCGCGCTGCCCCATAGGCCGGCCGCCAGGTACAGGCCGAGGTAGCGCGCGGGGCCGTAGCGCCGCTCGATCGCCGGCCCGAAGATCCACAGCGCGTACATGTTGAAGCCGAGGTGGATGATCGAGCCGTGCAGGAACATCGAGGTGACCATCCGCCACCAGTCGCCGTCCGCGACCGGCGGGCCGGCGAGGGCGAAGTCGATCAGCGACTGCTGGCTGATGCCGCTGCCGAATCCGAGGCCGCCGGAGAGGCCCTTCTGCGGGCCGATGAACATCAGCACGCAGGCCGCGATCAGCGCGTACGTCACGAACGGCGTCGCGTAGGCCATCGACGACGGCCGGCGCACCTGCGTCCGCTCCGTGCCGATGCACTCCGGGCAGCGCTGCCCGACGGGCGTCGCCGTCATGCACTCCGGGCAGATGGGGCGGCCGCAGTTCGAGCACGACAGGGCCGTCTCGCGGTCCGGGTGTCGGTAGCAGTGCTGAAGCTCGTCATGGGCGCTCACCGCCCGGCATCATCGCCCAAACGTCAGGCGGAGCCGTCGCTTGTGCCGCCGGATGTGCATTCCGCGACCCGGCGCCGGCCTCGTCGGGGACGCCGGCTGCGACCCGGCGGTCGCGCTGCGCGACCAGTCGCCGGGCGTCGGCCAGCGCGCGGCCGACGGCCTCGCGGTAGGCCAGCTCCGTGCGCTGCTCCAGGCGCCGGCGCGTGCCGGCGATCACCTTCACGTCGGCCGAGCGCAGGATCGCGAGCCGCTGCTCGGCCGCCTCGTGCACCTCGCTCCGGGTCACCTCGGTGCCGGCCACCAGCGCCTCGGCGGCGGCCATCGTCTCGACCGTCGTCGCCCCGCAGCGCGCCAGGTCGGACGCCGTCGCGTCGAGCTCGTCGTCCGGCACGCCGCGCACCGCGACGGTGCGGCCGTCGAGGCTGTGCGCGAGCCGCTCCTGCGCGTCGAACCCCGCGTGGATGCGGGCGATCAGATCGAGGTGGCTCTCGGCCATCTCCCCTGTATCGGCAGATCAGGCCGCGCGGAGCAGCTGCGTCTCGCCCGGCGCCGGCGCGATCGCGTGGCCGCTCAGCGAGCCGAGCACCGTCCAGATCGCCTCGACGTCGCCGATCGAGAGCGACGAGCGCCGGTCGCGGCGCGTCGCGAGCGACCCGGTCACCGTCACCTCGGCGTCGCCGTCGACGATCTCGGCGGCGCAGGCCACGAGCGCGACCTCGAGCCAGGCGCGCTCCTCGCCCGTTGCCCCGCGCACGCTCACCCTGCAGCCCGCGAGACCGCCCGCGAGGGCGTTCGCGGCCTCGTAGCCGGCGTAGACCTGGCCGACCAGCGCGTGGACGGTATCCGGGGTGAGCGACACCTTCAGGTGATCGACCCCCGCCCGCGCCGCGCCCATCCCCCGATCGGGTCAGGTCGGGCGGGCCTCGAGGAAGAACAGCTCGGCGCCGGCGGTGATCTGATCGCCCGCCGCACAGCGCACGGCGACCACGGTCGCGTCGAACGGCGCCGTCACGGGGTGCTCCATCTTCATCGCCTCGAGCACCGCCAGCACCGTGCCGGCCGCGACGTGGTCGCCCTCGGCGCAGGCGACGGCGAGCACGCGGCCGGGCATGGGGGAGGAGACGCCGCCGCCACCGGCCGAGGTGGGACGCGCGGCGGTCTCGGCCACGTCGGGCGCGACGATCGGGCGCGAACTGCCGGTCGCGGCCGTCGTCCAGCACGTGCACCGTGCCGTCGGCCGCGACGGCCGTGGGCAGGTCGGGCGCCGTCACGAGGCCGACGCGGAAGCGCCCGGCCCGCGCCTGCAGCGCGCGGGCGGCGCGGACCGCGGCGGGCGAGGCGGTCGTCGCGACGGGGGCGTGCGTGCGCTCGAGCAGCGTCGTGTCGAGCCTGCCGGCGCGAACCTCGGGGTCGGCCACCAGCGCCCGCAGCAGCGGCAGGTTGGTCTGCAGCCCGAGCACGACCGTCTGGTCGAGCGCGGCCGCGAGCCGGTCGAACGCCTCGGCCCGGTCGGCTCCGTGCGCGATCACCTTCGCGAGCAGGCCGTCGAACGTCGTCGGCACCTCGGATCCGGCGCGATAGCCGGCGTCGACGCGCACGCCCGTCGGCAGGTCGAAGCGCAGCAGCGTGCCGGCCGTGGGCAGGAAGCCGTGGTCGGGATCCTCCGCCACCAGCCGCGCCTCGACCGCGTGGCCCTGCGGTCGCCACTCGCAGGTTCTCGGGCAGCCGCTCGCCGCCCGCGATGCGCAGCTGCAGGCGCACCAGGTTGACGCCCGTGACCAGCTCGGTGACCGGGTGCTCCACCTGCAGGCGCGCGTTCACCTCGAGGAAGTACGCGGTCCCGTCGGGCTCGCGCAGCAGCTCGATGGTCGCAGCGCCGGCATAGTCGACCGACCGCAGCAGCGCGCACGCCGCCTCGCCCAGCGCCGCGGCCTCGGCCTCGGGCACGCCGGGCGCGGGCGCCTCCTCGATCACCTTCTGGTGGCGGCGCTGCAGCGAGCAGTCGCGCAGCCCCAGGTGCAGCGCGCCGCCCTGGCCGTCGCCGAACGCCTGCACCTCGACGTGCCGCGCACCCTCCAGGTAGCGCTCGGCGTACAGCGTCGGGTCGCCGAACGCGGCCTCCGCCTCGCGGGCGGCCGAGGCCATCGCGGCCTCCAGCTCGTCGGCGCTGCGCACGACGCGCATGCCGCGCCCGCCGCCACCGGCCGCGGCCTTGACCAGCACCGGGAAGCCGATCGTCGCCGGATCCGAGCCGCCGGGCACCAGCGTGAAGCCGGCCGCGACGGCCAGCTCGCGCGCCGCGACCTTGTCGCCCAGGCGCCGCAGGGCGTCGGGCGAAGGGCCGACGAAGACGATGCCGGCGGCCGCGCAGGCCTCGGCCAGCTCGGGCCGCTCCGACAGGAAGCCGTAGCCCGGATGCAGCGCGTCGCAGCCCGCGGCGCGAGCGGCCGCCACGAGCACGCCGGCATCGAGGAAGGTCGTCGACCTCGACCGCGCCGTCGGCGGCCTCCACGTACGGCGCGTCGGCCTCGCCGGCCACGTGCGCGGCGATCGCCTCGACGCTGGCGGCGTGGCAGCCGCGCACCAGCCGCAGGCCGATCTCGCCGCGGTTGGCGATCAGGACGCGCTTCAGCGCCACGGCGGCGTCCCGCGCTCCAGGAAAGCGCGGATGCCCGCCTGCGCCTCGTCGCGCACGCGCACCCGGGCGATGCGCCGCGCCGTCTCGGGGCCGGCGCCGGGGGCGGCGGGCGCCGACACCTCGTCCAGCAGCAGCTTGGTCTCGGCCAGCGCTCCGGGGCCGCCCGCCAGCAGGTCGGCGATCACGGCGTCGACGGCGGCATCCAGGTCGTCCACCGGCGCGACGGCGTGCACGAGGCCGATCCGGAACGCCTCGTCGGCGCCGATGGCGCAGCCGCGCAGGAACAGCGCGCGGGCGTGGCCGGCGCCGATGCGGCGCACCACGAACGGCGAGATGGCGGCCGGGATGATGCCCAGCCGCACCTCGGTGAAGCCGATCTTGCAGCGTGTCGGCGGCGACGGCGATGTCGGCCGCGCAGACCAGCCCGGCGCCGCCGCCCAGCGCGTGCCCGTGCGCCCGCGCCACGACCGGCAGCGGGCAGCCGGCGATCGCGTCGAGCATCGCCACCAGGCGCAGGGCGTCGGCCTCGTTGGCGGCCTCCGACAGCTCGAGCGAGCCGCGCATCCACTCCAGGTCGGCGCCGGCCGAGAACGACGCGCCCTCGCCCTCCAGCACCACGACGCGGGCGCCGGCCCTGCTCGGAGCCGACGTGAACGCCTCCGTCAGCGCCGCGATCAGCGCGGCGTCGAACGCGTTGCGCCGGTCGGGCCGGGTCATGCGCACCCGGACGACCGGTCCGTCCTGCGTGATCGCGAGCGGCTCGGACACGGGCGGAACGCTACATGCGGAACACGCCGAAGCGCGTCGGGACGGCGGGCACCTGGGCGGACGCGTGCAGGCAGAGGCCGAGCGCGGCGCGCGTCTCGCGCGGGTCGAGCACGCCGTCGTCCCACAGCCGCGCGGACGCGAAGTACGGCGACCCCTCGCGCTCGTAGGTGGCGCGGATGGCGTCGGGATCGGTGTCGCCGACGGTCGACAGCACGGTCGCGGCCTGCTCGCCGCCCATCACGCTGATGCGCGACGTGGGCCACGAGAACAGGAACCGCGGCGCGTACGCCCGCCCGCACATGCCGTAGTTGCCGGCCCCGTAGGAGCCGCCCACGATCACCGTCAGCTTCGGCACCGAGGCGCAGGCGACGGCCGTCACCAGCTTGGCGCCGTCGCGCGCGATGCCGCCGTGCTCGTAGGCCTTGCCGACCATGAAGCCGGTGATGTTCTGCAGGAACAGCAGCGGGATGCCGCGCTGGCAGGCCAGCTCGATGAAGTGCGCCCCCTTGCGGGCCGACTCCGAGAAGAGGATGCCGTTGTTGGCCAGGATCGCCACCGGATGGCCGAGGATGCGCGCGAAGCCGCACACCAGCGTCTCGCCGTACAGCGGCTTGAACTCGTGCAGGTCGGAGCCGTCGACCAGGCGCGCGATCACCTCGCGGATGTCGTAGCCGCGCCGCGGCTCGGGCGGCACGATGCCGAGCAGCTCCTCCGCGTCCTCGAGCGGGTCGACCGGGTCGGTCAGCTCCCAGTCGGGCGCGCGGTCGGGCCGCAGCCGGGCCGCCGAGTCGCGCAGCAGCGCCAGCGCATGCTCGTCGGAGACGGCCAGCTGGTCGGCCACGCCCGAGATGCGCGCGTGCACGTCGCCGCCGCCGAGCTCCTCGGCGGTCACCTCCTCACCGGTCGCCGCCTTCACGAGGGGCGGCCCGCCGAGGAAGATCGTGCCGGTGCCGCGCACGATCACCGACTCGTCGGCCATCGCCGGCACGTAGGCGCCGCCCGCCGTGCAGGAGCCCATCACGGCGGCCAGCTGGGCGATGCCCTCGCTGCTCATCTGGGCCTGGTTGTAGAAGATGCGCCCGAAGTGGTCGCGATCGGGGAACACCTCGGCCTGCAGCGGCAGGAAGGCGCCGCCGGAGTCGACCAGGTAGATGCACGGCAGGTGGTTCTGCTGTGCGATCTCCTGCGCCCGCAGGTGCTTCTTGACGGTCAGCGGGTAGTACGTGCCGCCCTTCACCGTGGCGTCGTTGGCGACGATCATGCAGGTGCGTCCGGCCACCTGGCCGACGCCGGTGACGATGCCCGCCGAGGGGGTCGCGCCGTCGTAGACGCCGTCGGCGGCGAGCGGCGACAGCTCGAGGAAGGCCGAGCCGGGGTCGACCAGGCCGTCGATGCGCTCGCGGGCCAGCAGCTTGCCGCGCTCCCGGTGCCGCGCGACGGCGCGCTCGCCACCGCCGGCCTGCACGCGCGCGATGCGCTCGCCCAGGTCGTCGCAGAGGGCGCCGACGGCGTCGGCGTTCTCCCGGAAGGCGGAATCCGAGGCGACGACGCGAGAGACGATGCGGGCCATCGCCGGAGATCCTACCGGCCGAGCACGCGCGCGAGCCCCTCGCGGCAGGCGGTGGCACCGCCCTGGGCGGGGTGGCGCACGGCCGCGTGGGCGCGCTCGCCCAGCAGCCGCTCGGCGATGCGGCCCACCGCGACCACCGTCTGCGGCTGCAGCCAGGCGATCACGGCGTCGAGCACCGGTGCGCCCTGCGTCACCTCGGCGACGGTCGGTGCGCGGTTGGAGAGCGGCGTGCCGGGCCGGTGCGGATGCGCGGGCACGACGTTCCACAGCACGGCGTCGCGCTCGGCGTCGTGGTCGGCGAGGGCGCCGTGGATGATGGTCGACGACGGCTCGGCCCAGCCCGCGGCGTGCGTGGACGACGGGGCGTAGGGCGGTCCCCAGCTCGCGATCAGCCGCTCGCTGGTGAACGCCATGCCCGAGAAGCGCCCGCCGCGGTAGCCGATCGCCTCGCCCACCAGCAGCAGCCGGGCGCCGGCGCGCTCGTCCAGGTAGTGGCGCAGGTTCGCGCGGCGGATGGCCGCGCCGCCGGGCCGGTCGAGGTCGGGGTGCTCGTCGGCGTACGGGTTCGCGCAGGCCTGCCAGCGCAGCGCGGCCACCCGGTCGACCAGCGCGTCGAGCGCGGTCAGGGCGCGGTGGGGGTCTTGCGGGCGCCGCCGGCGCGGCGGCCGCCGCCGCCGGGCGTGCGCGGACGCGGCGGACGACGCCGGTGGAACGCCGGCACGGGGTCGTTACCGCCGCCGCCGCCCCTGCGCTGGGCCTCGTACTCGGCCAGCCAGACGGCGTCGATCTCGTCCTGCTCGTCGGTCTTCTTCATCGCCTTCCACATGCCACCGAAGATGGGCACGATCACGAGCTTCGGGACCGATGAACATGAGGATCCACCCGACGACGAGCTCTTCCCACCAACTCGGCATGCGGACATCGTATCGCGCCCGGCCGTTGCCGTCCGGGCTCGGCTACGCTCGCGGACATGACCGAACCTCGCAGCGCGCTCGTGCTCGGCGCGCGCAACCTCGGCGGCAGCATCGCCGGCGATCTGATCGAGCACGGCTGGCGCGTCGCGTCGGTGGCCCGTTCGGCGGAGTCGCTCGATCGCGTGCGCGCGCTCGGCGCCACGCCGCTGGCGGCCGACGCCACCGATCCGGACGACCTGGCGCAGGCGCTGCAGGCCGCGACGGTCGCCAACGGAGCGCCCTCGCTGTTCGTGAACGCCGTCTCGGCCAGCCGCTCGACCGGCGGCCCGTGGGGCGGCGGGCCGGTGACGGACGCCGGCATCGAGGGCATCCGGCAGTGGTGCACGCCGGTCGCGGAGCAGTGCGCGATCTTCCTGCAGCTGGCCGCGCGCTCCCTGCGCGCGAGCGGCGGCGGCACGATCGTGCAGGTGACGGGCGGCTCGGCCCGCCGGGCGATGCCGGGCCGCGGCGCCTGGGCCGCCGGTGCCGCCGCCACCCGCGCGCTCGTGCACGCGGCCGCCCAGGAGCTGCGCGAGGAGGACATCCACGTGGCGCTGCTGATCGTCGACGCCACCATCGAGTCGCCGAAGACGGCCGAGCGCGCCGCCGCCATGCCGGCCCGCGCGCTGATTCGCGAGTCCGACGTCGCGGCCGCCGTGCGCTATCTCGCCTCGCAGGAGGTGCGCGGCCTGACCCACGAGCTGGTGGTCACGCCCGCCGGCGACCGCTGGTTGCCGTAGGCCTCAGCCGACGGTGTAGTAGACGGAGGGCTGCTGTACCAACGTGATGCGGTTGCCCTTCCTGCGCGGCACCTGCACGACGACCTCGATGCGGACCGCGGCCGGCAGCGCCAGGGTGACGGAGGCGCGACCGTTGCGCGACAGCGTCGCCTGCCTCGACGTCGAAGCGGTCATTCGGCTCGAAGTAGCCCACCTCGATCGGGAAGCCCGCCAGCTTCGGATCCATCCGCACGCTCACCCGTGACGCGCGTCCCGGCGGGGACGGCGACGGCGGCGTAGTAGCCGGAGCCGCCGCGCGGCGCGTACGTGAGCGCGTTCGTCCGCGTCGTCTTGAGCTTTGAGACCTTCAGGCCCTTCACCACCGAGCGGTTGCCGGCGGCGTCCACGAGCGTCGTCCGGACGATGCCCGACCGCGGCGCCTTGATGCGCACGCTGGCCTTGCCCTTGCCCGCGATCAGGTCGGTGAGCGTGTCGGCGTCGATCCGCGTGGTCTTCGCCCCGGCCTTCACCTCCACGGTGGCGATGCCGGCGCCGTCGGCCTTCCCGACGAGGTCGATGACCATCGTGCTGCGCGACGCACCCCAGGGCTTCTCGATGCGACCCTTGATGCTCGTGATCGCGGGCGCCTTCCTGTCCAGCCAGGTGGTCTTCACCTGCGAGGCCCCGGTGGGCGACGGGCCGAGGACGTCGAGGCGGAAGGCGCCCGGCACGGTCAGGGATGCGCCGGGCGAGAACACCTCGGTTGCGCCGCACGGATTGAAGAAGCCCGTGCATGCGGTTCCGACGGCCGGCGAGTAGCGGTACGGGTTCGGGAAGTAGCCGAACTTGTCCGTCGCGTAGCTGCGCTGGCTCGCGAGACGACCACGCCGCCGACGGGCAGCGTCTGGGCGACATCGAATCGGTCGAAGCCGGCGCCGTTGGCGGTGAAGACGTCACGGTGCGACTCCGCACGGGCCTCGACGTACCAGTCGCGGCTCGCGGCGCGGATCCGCAGCCCGGCCGCGCCCGGCTTGCCGGGGAGCGCGATGCTCCTGACGGTCGCCGCCAGACCGGGGGCGGCATCGGGCGGGGTGTAGAGACCGAGTACGCGCAGTTGGAACAGGCCGAAGCGGTCGGCGCCCGACCCCATGATGTCGAAGAAGTCGCCGTACTCGTTGGCGACGCCGTCCCGCTCGTCACAGCCGACGAGCGACCCCGGGCGTCGGGCACCTGGGCGAGCGGCCGTGGCGGAGGCCCTGCCAGTGCCCGATCTCGTGCGCCCACACCGATGGCATCTTCCAGTGCGGGCCGAACAGCAGCGCTCCCAGCGCCGGACCGCCGTACGCTTGACAGGAGTGCTTCCGACGCGGCGATGAACACGGGCGTCGCGTTGCTGAGCTTCACGCCGTGGGCGACGGCGTTGGCGACCGCCTGCTCCAGCTGCGTCTTGCTGTCGGTGCGGGTCGATGTCGGCGGTCGCGACGTAGGTCGGCGCGATCACCGCGGTCACCTTCAGCTTCGCGCCGGTGGCGCTCGCGTACAGCGCGTTCAGATCGGCTACCGCCTGCGTCAGCTGGGCCGGGCTCGGAACCACGCGTCGGCGACTGGCAGCTGGATCGGCATGATCGCGAGCTTCAGCGTCCGCGGCCCGAATCCGCGCGGAACTGCCGGCGAGGCGGGCTGGATTCCCGCCTTCCGCAGCGCAACCTGCACCTCGGCGCCCAGGCGCGCCGCGGTGAGGGAGTCGTGGGCCTGGGCGGGGACCGCGCTGAGCGGCGACGAGCGCCACGGCGAGGGTCAGGGCGCGTCGCATCCACCCATCGTACAGGGCAGTTGTAAGCGGTTGTAAGGACTAGAAAGCGATATTCGCGGGCTCGAGCCCGTGCGCCCGGCAGTGCTCGAGGTAGCAGGTCGAGCTTCGACTGCGCCGTGTCGATGCGGACGACCTCGTCGTGCTCGTCCAGGTACACCACGCCGCCCGTGACCTGGAACAGCGTGATCATCTCCTCCGCCGGGTCGACGACGAGCGTGTGGACGTCGCCGATCGGCTCGTAGATGTAGTCGCCCGGGCCCGCCACCCAGTCGTGCTCGAGGTAGCGCCAGCTGCCGGCGATCACCCACGCCTCGACCGGGCCGGGGTGCCGGTGGCGCGCCAGCAGGCCGCCGGGCGCGACCTTCAGCAGGTTGGTGTAGCGCTCCTCGGACGGCGAGGCGCGCAGCAGCTTGAACCACACGCCAGGGGTCTGCTCGACCCAGGGCAGCGTGTCGGGGTCGAGGTGGAGGTCGCGCTGGACGGTGGCCATGACGGCATTATCCGGCGTCGTCCCACGGGTAGGCGTCGCCGATCGCCTGCAGCCGCGCGCGGGTCGCCTCGTCGCAGAGGGCGCCCGCCACGCCGGCGTCGTAGAACAGCTTCGGCGAGTGGCCCCACGTGCACGCCGCCTCGTAGTCGCGCCCGAGATCGGTGTCGAACATGGCGGGGTCGTCGGTCGAGATCGAGCACCGCACGCCGGCGTCGAGCAGGGTCGGCAGCGGGTGGTCGGCCAGCGTGGCGACGGCGCCGGTGCGCAGGTTGGACAGCGGGCAGACGTCGAGCACCAGGCCGCGGCCGGCGATCTCGCGCACCAGGCCCGCGTCCTCGACGGCGCGGATGCCGTGCCGGATGCGGTCGGCGTGCAGCGACTCGATGGCGCCCTGCACGCTGGCCGCGCCGGCCACCTCGCCGGCGTGCGGCACGCTCGCGAGGCCCAGGTCGCGGGCGAGCGCGAAGGCGTCGACGTACAGCTCGGGCGGGTACTCGGCCTCCAGCCCGCCGAGGCCGACGCCGAGCACGCCGCGATCGCGGTAGCGCGCGGCGGTGCGCACCGTCTCGATCGCCTCCTCCTGCGTGAAGCCGCGCGTGATGTCGGGCGTCAGGCGAATCTCGACGCCGTGCTGCTCGCGAGCCTCGTCGACGCCGTCGCAGAAGCCGCTGAAGACCTCGTCCCAGGTGGCGCCGCGGCGCACGCGCTCGGCCGGCGAGAAGATGGCCTCCAGGTAGACGGCGCCGTACGAGGCGGCCTCGGCCGCGTAGTCGACCAGGATCTCGCGGAAGTCGTCGGGCCGCCGCAGCGCGTTGGTGACCAGGATCCACGTCTGGATGAAGTGCCCGAAGTCGCGGAACCGGTACAGGTCGGCCAGCTCCTCGGCGGTGTCGAACGGCAGCGGGTAGTCGTTGCGCCGCGCGATCTCGAGCAGGCGCTCGGGCCGCACCGTCCCCTCGATGTGGACGTGCAGCTCGATCTTGGGGAACGGCGCCGTCACACCTCGCCCCGCAGCACCGTCACGGCGCCGGCGCGCAGGCGCACGCGGTCGCCGGCGAGCTCGACGTCGATCGTCGCGCCGCGGGCCGAGACCTGGCGGGCGCGGAACGTGTCACCGAGGCGCGGCGCCCACCACGAGGCCAGCGCGCAGTGCGCCGAGCCCGTCGCGGAGTCCTCCGGGATGCCCATCGCGGGCCCGAAGAAGCGCGACACGATGGCGTGCTCGCCGTCGTCACCGGCGGCCGTCACGATCACGCCGCGCGCGTCGATGCGGGCCACGGCGGCCAGGTCGGGCGCGAGGTTGCGCACGACATCCGCGGAGGCCAGCTCGGCGACCAGGTCGAGCGGCGCGCGGCCGACCGCGACCGGCTCCGCGCCGAGCGCCTCGGCCAGCCCCGGGACGATGGCCGGCTCGGTGGTCTGCACCGGCAGGTCGATCTCGATCTGCGGCGCCTCGGCGATGCGCGATGAGCACTCCCGAGGCGGTTGCGAACTGCAGCTCGTCCTCGGTCGCGCCGCGCTCCCACAGCAGGTGCGCGGTGGCCAGGGTGCCGTGGCCGCAGAACGTCAGCTCGACGGCGGGAGCGAACCACCGCAGGTCGCGGCCGTGCAGGAAGCACGTGGCGCCGTAGCCCAGCTCGGCCGCCAGCGACTGCATCCAGCCCGCGTCGGCGGGCTCGTCGAGCAGGATCACCGCGGCCTGGTTGCCCTCGAACGGACGCGTCGCGAAGGCGTCGACGAGCGCGATCTCGGTCATCGCAGGGCCGTCGCAAGCGAGTGGACGAACGCCTCCAGCTCTGCCGCGCCGCCGCGATCGGCGGCGTCGACGGCCGCCGAGCCGACGACCACGCCGTCGGCGCCGGCGGCGAGCACCGCCGCCACGTGCGCGGGCTGCGAGATGCCGAACCCGGTCAGGACGGGCGTGTCGCCGGCCGCCTCCTTGACGATGCCGATCATCCCGGCCAGGCGGTCGTCGAGCTGCTCGCGGGCGCCGGTCGTGCCCATCGCGGCGACCAGGTAGACGAAGCCGCGGCTGGCGCTCGCGGCGGCGTGCAGGCGCTCGGTGCGCGACGTGGGCGCGACGAGGTGCACGAGGTCGATGCCGGCCGCCGCCGCGGCATCGCGCAGCTCGCCCGACTCCTCCGGCGGTATGTCGACCGCGATCAGGCCCTCGGCGCCGGCCGCGGCGGCCGCGGCGCAGAACCGCTCGCGGCCGTACGACTCGATGATCGCGCCGTACGTCATCGGGATCAGCGGCACGTCGACGCGGCGGTCGATCTCCGCCAGGATCTCGAGCGCCCGCGGCGGCGTCATGCCCGCGTCGAGCGAGCGCTGGCCGGCCCGCTGGATGGTCGGCCCGTCGGCGAGCGGGTCGGAGTAGGGGATGCCGATCTCGATCGCCGTCGCGCCGCCGCGGACGGCGGCCTCGACCAGTTCGGGCGTGTCGTCGGCCACCATCAGGTAGACGACCAGCGCCGGGGTGACGATCTTCACTGGCCGGCCTCCCGCTCCATGATCGTGTCGACGTCCTTGTCGCCGCGGCCCGACAGCCCGACCAGCACGAGGCCGTCCGGCCCCAGCTCGCGGGCGATCCGCTCGGCCCGGGCCAGCGCGTGCGACGACTCGAGCGCCGGGATGATGCCCTCCAGCCGGCAGAGGCGGTGGAACGCCTTCAGCGCGTCCTCGTCGGTCTCGGGCAGGAACTCGGCGCGGCCGGTCTGCTTGAGGTGCGACAGCTCGGGCCCGACGCCCGGGTAGTCGAGGCCGGCCGAGATGGAGTGCGTCTCCTTCACCTGGCCGTGCTCGTCGGCGAGCACGTAGGAGCGCGAGCCGTGCAGGATCGACACGCGGCCGCTGCCCAGCGACGCCGCGTGCAGCGCGGCACCGTCGCCGCCCGCCTCGACGCCGACGATGCGCACGTCGTCGTCGCGGAACGGGTGGAACAGCCCGATCGCGTTCGAGCCGCCGCCGACGCACGCCACGACGGCGTCGGGCAGCCGGCCGGTGCGGTCGAGCAGCTGCGCGCGCGCCTCCTGCCCGATCACGGCCTGCAGCTCGCGGACGAGGTACGGGTACGGGTGCGGGCCGGCGGCCGAGCCGATCATGTAGTGGGTCGTCTCGACGGTCGCGATCCAGTCGCGGATCGCCTCGTTCATGGCGTCCTTGAGCGTGCCGGCGCCGGCCGTGACCGACACCAGCTCGGCGCCGAGCATGCCCATCCGCACGACGTTGGGCCGCTGCCGGCGGATGTCCTCGGCGCCCATGTAGACGACCGCGTCGAGCCCGAAGCGCGCGCAGACGGTGGCGGCGGCGACGCCGTGCTGGCCGGCGCCCGTCTCGGCCACGATGCGCTTCTTGCCGAGCCGTCGCGCGAGCAGCGCCTGGCCGACGGCGTTGTTGATCTTGTGCGCGCCGGTGTGGTTGAGGTCCTCGCGCTTCAGCCAGATCTGCGCGCCGCCGACGTCGGCGGTGAGCCGCTCGGCCAGGTAGACCGGCGTCGGGCGGCCGACGAAGTCGCGGGCCAGCGCGTCGCGCTCCTCGTGGAACGCCGGGTCGGCGAACGCGTCGTTGACGGCGGCCTCGAGCTCGTCGAGCGCCGCCATCACCGTCTCGGGCACGAAGCGCCCGCCGAACTCGCCGAAGCGCCCGAGGCTGTCGGGCAGGTGGGTGCCGATCATCGCGCTGCCTCCTTGGCGGCCTTCACGAAGGCCCTGATGCGGTCGTGGTCCTTGACGCCGGGCGCCGACTCGGTGCCGCGCACGCCGTCGACGGCCCAGGGCCGGGCGGCGTGGATGGCGTCGGCGACGTTGGACGCGTCGAGCGCGCCGGCCAGCAGCACGCGCCGGTCGGCGCCGAGCTCGCGGGCCAGCGCCCAGTGCTCCCGCAGCTCCGCGGGCGTCGGTGCGGCGTCGAAGTGGCGGTCGAGCAGGATGGTGGCGCCGTACAGCTCGCCGTCCTTCGGCAGGCGGTGCGCCTTGATGGCGCGCGCGCCGAACGACTCGACGACCGCCTCCGGCTCCTTGCCGTGCAGCTGCACGTAGTCGAGATCGAGCTCGTCGGCGATCGCCGCGACCGTGGCCGGATCCGTCGTCGACGAACACGCCCACGCGCTCGATGCCGTCGGGCACCTGGGCGGCGAGCTCGGCCGCGGCGGCACGCGTGATCGCGCGCGGCGACCAGTCGACGAGGATGAAGCCGATCAGGTCCGCGCCGGCCTCGACGGCGACCGCGAGGTCGTCGGGCCGGTTGACGCCGCAGACCTTGACCAACGTCATAGCCCGACGAGCTCCTGGATCAGTCCGGGGTCGCGCATCAGCGCGGTGCCGACCAGCGCCGCGTGGCAGCCGGTGCCCTTGATCGCGATCGCGTCCTCGCGCGACGAGATGCCCGACTCGGCGACCGTCAGGAAGCCCTTCGGCACGGCCCGCAGCAGGCGCTGCTGCACGGCCGGCTCGATCTCCATCGTGTTCAGGTTGCGCGCGTTGACGCCGATCAGCGGGAACCCGAGGTGCAGCGCGCGGCGCAGCTCCTCCTCGGTGTGCACCTCGCAGAGCACGTCCATGTCGAGGTCCTCGGCCTGCAGCGACAGCTCCTGCGCGAGGCTGTCCTCGACCATCGCCATGATCACGAGGATCGCGTCGGCGCCGTGCGTGCGGGCCTCGATCACCTGCCACGGGTCGACGTAGAAGTCCTTCGCCAGCAGCGGCACGTCGACGGCGCGGCGCACCGCCTCGAGGTCGGCCAGCGAGCCGCCGAAGTCGCGCTCCGACGTCAGCACCGAGATGGCGGCGGCGCCGGCGGCCTCGTAGGCCTTGGCCACGGCGACCGGGTTCGCCTCGCGCGCGATCTGCGCCCTGGGAGGGCGATGCGCGCTTGACCTCGGCGATGATCGAGAGCCCGTCGCCGGCGCAGCGCGCCCGCGAAGTGGCGGGTGTCGCGGCGCTTCGCGACCTCGCTGGCAGTCCAGCTGCCGATGTCCTCCAGATAGCCCATCAGGTCTCCAGTCCCGCCAGCTCGCGGCTGCGGATGATCAGGTGGTTCAGCGTCGCCTCGGCGGTGCCGGCATCGAGCGCCGCACCGGCCTCGGCGATGCCGGCCGCCAGGTCGGCGGCCCTGCCGCAGGCGACGAGGCCCGCGGCGGCGTTGAGGACGACGGCGTCGCGCTTCGGACCGCGCGCGCCGGCGTAGATGGCACGGATGGTGGCCGCGTTGTCGACGGCGTTGCCGCCGCGCAGCTCCTCGGCCTGCGACTTCGCGAAGCCCAGCGTGGCCGGTGAGACGGGCTGCTTGCGGATGGTCTCGCCCTCGACGATCGCCATCATCGACACGCCCGCGGGCGACAGCTCGTCGATGCCGCCGGCGCCGTGCACGACGACGGTGCGCTCGGTGCCGAGGGCCGCCGCCACCTGCGCGAAGGTGTCGACCAGGTCGGGGCGGGGCACGCCGATCACCTGCGTCGGCACCGCCGCCGGGTTGGTCAGCGGGCCGAGCAGGTTCATGACGGTGCGGATGCCGAGCTCGCGGCGCACCGGGCCCGCGAAGCGCATGGCCGGGTGGTGGTTCGGCGCGAACATGAAGCCGAAGCCGACCTCGTCGATCAGCGTCGCGACGGCGCTCGGGCGGCAGGTCGATGGCGACGCCGAGGGCCTCCAGCACGTCGGCCGAGCCGGCCTTCGACGACAGCGCGCGGTTGCCGTGCTTGGCGACGCCGTGCCCGCAGGCGGCGACCAGGATGGCCGCGGCGGTCGAGATGTTGAAGGTGTCGGCGCCGTCGCCGCCGGTGCCGACCACGTCGGTCAGGTCGGTGCGCTGCGGCCGCACCGGCACGACGTGCTCGCGCAGCGCCGTGACGCAGCCCGCGATCTCGGCCGGCGTCTCGCCCTTGGTGCGCAGCGCGACCAGGAAGCCCGCGACCTCGGAGGCGTTCGCGTCGCCGCGCATGATGATGCCCATCGCCTCGTGGGCGCCGTCGAAGCCGAGATCCTCGCGGCCGACGAGTTGCTCGAGGTAGCGCTTCATGCCGTCAGCTCCAGGAAGTTTCGCAGGAGTCGCGGTCCGAGGGGCGTCAGGATCGACTCGGGGTGAAACTGCACGCCGTGCGTGGGCGCGGTGCGGTGGCGCATCGCCATCACCTCGCCGTCGGCGGCGCGGGCGGTGAGCAGGAAGTCGGCCGGCAGCGGCTCGATGGCGGCCAGCGAGTGGTAGCGGCCGGCCTCGAACTCGCTCGCCCAGGCCCGCGAGCAGCGGGTCGTCGGCCACGACCTGCACCAGCCCGGACTTGCCGTGCACGAGCCGCTGCGCGTGCGTGACGGTGCCGCCGTGCATCTCGGCCAGCAGCTGGTGGCCCAGGCAGACGCCGAGGATCGGCACGCGGCCCGTGCAGCCGCTCGATCAGGTCGGCCGAGATGCCGGTCTCCGACGGCCGGCCGGGGCCGGGGGAGATGACGAGGTGCGTCGGCTGCGTGCGCGACGGCCTCGTCCGCGGTCAGCTCGTCGTGCCGGAACACGTCGACGTGGGCGCCCTGCTCGGCCATGCCGTGGGCGAGGTTGTACGTGAACGAGTCGTAGTTGTCGATCAGCAGCACGCGCGCGGTCATCGTCCGTACGCCCCCGTCTCGGCCAGGTCGACCGCGCGCTGCAGGGCGGCCATCTTGTTGATGCACTCCGTCGTGCTCCGACTCCGGCACCGAGTCGGCCACCACGCCGCCGCCGGCCTGCAGCCGCACGACGCCGTCGCGGATCACGATCGTGCGCAGGGCGATGCACGTGTCCATCGCGCCGCCGAAGCCGATGTAGCCGACGGCGCCCGCGTAGATGCCGCGGCGGTGGGGCTCGAGCTCCGAGATGATCTGCATCGCGCGCACCTTCGGCGCACCCGAGACGGTGCCGGCCGGGAACGTGTCGCGCAGCAGCGAGAAGGCGTCCTCGGTGTCGCGCAGGCGGCCCTGCACGTCGGACACCAGGTGCATGACGTGCGAGTAGCGCTCCACCTCGAGCAGCCGCGACGGCCGCACCGTGCCGGGCTCGCAGACGCGCGCCAGGTCGTTGCGGGCCAGGTCGACCAGCATCATGTGCTCGGCGCGCTCCTTCTCGTCGGCGGCCAGCTCGGCGGCGAGGGCGTCGTCGGCCGCGGCCGTCGTCGCCGCGCGGCCGGGTGCCGGCGATGGGCCGCAGCGCCGCGGTGCCGTCGGCCGTCAGCGAGACGTGCGTCTCGGGCGAGGCGCCGACGACCGCCAGGCCGTCGGTCTCGAGGAAGAACATGTACGGCGACGGGTTGACGGCGCGCAGCGCGCGATAGATGCGCGGCCGGCGTGCGCGCCGTCTGCCGCAGGTGGCGCTGCGAGGGCACGACCTGGAACGCGTCGCCGGCGGTGATGTGCTCCTTGGCGCGCACGACCATGTCGAGGTACTGCTCGCGCGTCACCTCGGCGTGCAGCGCGCCGCTCTCGGCCAGCGGCGGCACGGCGAAGGCCGCGGCCGGAGTGGGGCCGGTGAGGCGCTCGGTGATCTCGTCGGCGATCGCCTCGTGGCCCGGCTGGGCGATCACCTGCACCCGCTGGCGCACGTGGTCGAACGCGACGACGACGGGCACGAGCAGGAAGCGCGACGGCCCCGGCACGTCGTCCGGACGCGGATCGGGCAGCGGCACGGTCGGCTCGAACCGGTGCACGGCGTCGTAGGCGAGGTGCCCGACGACGCCGCCCGCGAACGGCGGCAGGCCGGCGGTGCCGGTGTCGGCGTGCCGGGCCAGGAACTCCCGCAGCGGCGCGAACGGATCGTCCGCGCCGTGGTCGAGCGTCACGACCTCGCAGCCGGCGCCGAGAAACGAGTAGCGACCCGACCTGCTGGCCGCGCTCGATCGACTCCAGCAGGAAGCCGGGGCCGAGGTCGCGGATGCGCAGGTAGGCGCCGACCGGCGTCAGCAGGTCGCCGGGAAGCTCGCGGATGGAGGGTCGTGGACGGAGGCTCATAGGGGTCGATTCAGGGTATGCGAGGGCAATAAAAAAGCCTCCACGTGGGGAGGCCGGATGGGACGTCTGGGGCAGCGGAAGGCGGCCGACATCTCACCCGTCGGAGCACCACCACCATGCGGAAACGCGGACACTCATCAAGCGTCAGTGTCGGGCCGCGCGGCCGCGGTGTCAAGACGGGGGCGGCGGCGGCCCTCCGCGCGGACGACGATGGTGCCGGCGATCTTGTCGTGCAGCGACTGCGCCTTGTCGTCCCAGAGCGGGAACAGCAGGTCGAGCAGCATCGGCAGCCCGCCCACGAACGCGCCGCCCGCGACGAACAGCAGCTGGCGCGCCACCACCTCGCGCAGCACGGCGCGGCCGAAGGAGATGCGGCTGCCGTCGACGCGCCGCACGGCGAGCCCGACGGCGTGCTTGCCGACGGTCGTCTCGCGCAGGTACAGGGCGACGGCGGCGTACAGCCCGGCGAGCAGCACGGCCGTGGCGAGGGCCGACACGCCGAACGCTCCCGACACCTGCTGGTCCTCGCCGTCGGTGTCGATCTGGCCGGTGAAGATCGCCAGCGGCAGGAACAGCAGGCTCCAGACGGTCAGGACGAGGCCGAAGTCGATCAGGTACGCGGCCAGCCGGGGCAGCAGCGGTGCCAGCTCGAGGCCGCCGGGGCCGAGGCGTTCCGTCGGTGCGTACGGCGGCGCCAGTGGCCGGGCCGTGGCGACGCTGGTGCGCGAGACGACGCGGGTGCCGGCGACGGTGTCGTGCCAGGGCCGGCGCGGGCCGGTGAAGCCGGCGCCGTAGCCGACCGCTCCGGCGCCGCCGGCGAACAGCAGCCCGTGTTCCAGGAAGAGCCGGCCCCACAGCTCGCGCCGCAGGATCGCGCGCAGCGGGGGTCGCCGGCCGTCGGCGCCGACGACGCGCAGGCCCGTCGCGCTCTTCCCCGGCGTGGTGCCCGCGATCGCGAGGAAGATCGCCGACACGACGGGCAGCCCGACGATGGCGACCGCCAGCGCGAACCAGCGCCCGCCCGCGAGGCCGGCGACGACCGCCGCCCCGCCCACCAGGGCCACGTCGATCGCGAACGCGAGGATGCGGGACCGGGCCGGGGGCGGGCCGAGGGACACGAGTCGCATGGTAGTGTCGGGCCGTGCATCGCACCGTCATCCTCGGCGCCGCGCGGACGCCGTTCGGCCGCCTCCTCGGAGGACTCGCCCCCCTCTCCGCCGTCGAACTCGGCACCGTCGCCGCCCGTGGCGCGATCGACCGCGCAGGGGTTCCCGCGGACGAGATCTCCTACTGCGTGTTCGGCACCGTCATCCAGGCCGGGCAGGGCCACATCCCGTCGCGGCAGGTCTCGCTCGCGTCGGGCCTGCGCGAGGACGTCGGCTCCGACACGGTCAACAAGGTGTGCGCGTCGGGCATGCGCGCGATCGCGCTCGCCGACGCGCTGATCCGGCTCGGCGAGTACGACACGGTGCTGGCCGGCGGCATGGAGTCGATGACGAACGCGCCGTACCTGGCGCAGGGCGCGCGCAAGGGCTACCGCTTCGGCGATGCGACGCTGACCGACTCGATGATCTGGGACGCGCTGCGCGACCCGTGGAGCGGCCTGCAGATGTTCGAGCAGGCGTCGGCCGTCGGCACCGAGCTGGGCATCGACCGCGCCGATCTCGACGCCTGGTCGGCCGCGCTCGCAGGCCCGCGCGATCGCGGCCATCGACAGCGGCCGGTTCGCGGAGGAGATCGTGCCCGTGGTGATCCCGGGTCGGAAGGGCGACACCGTCGTCGACACCGACGAGGGCCCGCGCCGCGACACGTCGCTCGAGGCGCTGCAGGCGCTGAAGCCGCTGGTGGCGGGCGGATCGCACACGGCGGGCAACTCGCCGGGCGTCAACGACGGCGCGGCCGCGGTGGTCGTGGCGTCGGAGGCCGAGGCGGAGCGCCGCGGCCTGAAGCCGCAGGCCATCATCCGCTCGACGGGTGCGACGGCGAACCGCCACGACTCGCTGGCGCGCGTGCCGGCGCTGGCGGCGCAGATCGCGCTCGAGAAGGCGGGCCTGACGGTCGCCGACGTCGACCGGCTGGAGATCAACGAGGCGTTCGCGTCGGTCGCGTTCAACTCGACGCGGATGCTGGGCATCTCGGAGGACCGCGTGAACGTGAACGGCGGCGCCGTCGCCCTCGGCCATCCGGTGGGCGCGTCGGGCGCGAGGCTCATCGTCACGCTCATCCACGAGCTCCGCCGCAACGGCGGCGGCATCGGCTGCGCAGCCATCTGCAGCGGCGGCGGCCAGGGCGACGCGATGGTGATCGAGGTCCCGGCTCCCTGATCGAGCGGCTGTGGTCGACCGCGGCGCCGAGCGGGACACGGTCAACGCGGCCGTGCCCTCGTCACCCTTGGAGGCGGTATGAGCTCCTACGCAGAGGTCACCTATCGCAAGCTCTGAAACGCCTCACCCGACGCGACCTGTGGCCTAATGCTCCATCCACAACCGGGACATCGCCAATCGCAGACGCGCCCGGCGCTGCGCGTTTCGCGACCAGGTTCCCAGACGCGCACGGTGGCGCTGCCAGGCTCGGCGATGACCGTTTTCGCACGCGGTGCCGAAAACGGCCACGGTTGGCGTGAAACTTGACGCGATCGGCGCGAAACGTGCGATGCGCGCGCGCTCGGTGCGTCGTCTACGATACGAGCGCCGACCTCGTGCACGTATTCGTGCTACAGAAGCACCGCCGAGTACCACCTATGGCCTAATACTCCATCCAGCATCCACGTGACTACTTCCGACACGGGCTACACTCCGCTGTCGCTGCAACTCCGCGCACGCTTAGACGTCAGCGGTCGGCAACGGCTCAGTCACCTGTCGACCTCAGCGCATGACCGCTCGTTCGGCGCGCCCGTTCCAGCGCACGCGCGGCATGCCCGGCGGCGTGCGGCGCCTCCGCCGCATGCCAGCGTATCGCACGCGTCCGAGACGGCTTCGTCTTCTAGCCCCCACGGCTGAGTGGCCGGATGCGCTCCGTTCCGCGCACTCAGAGCGGCCCCGCCGAGGCGTGGAGACCCTGCGCCGGTGGGCTGCGTCGATGCGACACCGCCATCCGGGTCTGCGATGTGCCTTGTCTCTTGTGGACTGTGGTCATCACCTGCGAAATTCGAGAGTCCCCCTGTCGCCTCAGCGCTTGCGTCTCTTGACGGCATCCGACGGCTCGCTGCACTCCGTCGCGCCTGCACCCGCGCATGCCTATGTCAGCGATCCTCGACGGCTGGCCCTTCGGCCTGCGGCTGACTCGCGGGTCGGAGCGCCCGTTCCGCGCACTCGAGGCAGGTGCCGAGACGTGCAGCTCTTACGCAGAGGTCACCTTTCGCAAGCGCCGAAACGCCTCACCCGACGTCACGCGATCGGCGCGAAACGTTGCGGTCGGGCGTGCCGGCGCGGCGCTACGCGCTACGCGGATCGGCCGTCAGCGCCGCCAGGCGGGCCGCCAGGAACGCCGCCTCGCCCGGGTTCGTCGTCACCGCGAGCGCCTCGCGATACGCCTCTGCCGCCTCCGCCGGGCGGTCCAGGCGCCGCAGCACGTCCGCTCGCGCCGCATGCAGCGGCCCGAAGCCCGGCAGGTCGCCCGCCAGCTCGTCGAGCAGCGCCGAGCGCGACCTCCGGATCGTCGGCGAAGCTGATCGCGACCGCGCGGTTGAGCGCCACCACCGGCGTCGGCACCATCTGCGCCAGCACGTCGTACAGCCCCACGATCTGCGGCCAGTCGGTCTCCGCCGCGGTCGGCGCCGCCGAGTGCAGCGCCGCGATCGCCGCCTGCACGCCGTACGGACCGGGCTCGCGCCGCAGCGCCTCCACCGACCAGCGCCTGCCCCTCGCGCAGCAGCGCCTGGTCGTAGCGCGACCGGTCGTGCTCGTCGAGCGGCACCAGCCGGTCGCCGTCGTACCGCGCCGCCCGCCGCGCGTCGGTGCAGAGCAGCAGCGCCAGCAGGCCGCGCGCCTCGGGCTCGTCCGGCATCAGCCGCACCAGCAACCGCGCCAGGCGGATCGCCTCGTCGCACAGCTCGCCGCGCATCGGATCGGGCCCGGCGGTCGCGACGTAGCCCTCGTTGTAGAGCAGGTAGACCGTCCCGAGCACGCCGTCGAGGCGCTCCGGCAGCAGCTCCGGCGGAGGCACGCGCAGCGGGATGCCGGCCTCGCGCACCCGGCGCTTCGCCCGCACCAGCCGCTGGGCGACCGCGGCGGGGGCGATCAGGTAGGCGCGGGCGATCTCCTCCACGGTCAGCCCCGCGACGATGCGCAGCGTGAGCGCGACGCGGGCCTCCTCGGCCAGCGCCGGGTGGCAGCAGCCGAACAGCAGGTCGAGGCGCTCGTCGCCGAGCTCGTCCGGAGCGGGACGACCGGCGCGCCGGCCCGACTCGACCGCCGACCGCTCGCGGTCGACGCCGACGCGCTGGCGCCGGATGACGTCGATCGCGCGGTTGTGCGCGGTGCGGACGATCCACGCGCCCGGCTCGTCGGGGATGCCGTCGCGCGGCCACCGCACGAGGGCCGTCGCGAACGCGTCCTGCACCGACTCCTCCGCCAGGTCGAGGTCGCGGAACGTGCGGACGAGGACGCCGACCGCCCGCCCGAACCACGCGCGGTGGATCTCGGCGATGCGGTCGGCGACCTCGTCGCGGCTCACGGGTCGCGCGGCGGGAACGGCATCAGCGGGCGCACCTCGACGGAGCCGAACCGCGCGTCCGGGATCCGGGCGGCGGCGTCGATGGCCTCCTGCTCGGTCTCGCAGTCGACCAGGTAGTAGCCGGCGAGCTGCTCGCGGGTCTCGGCGAACGGCCCGTCGCTGACCGTCATCCGGCCCTCGCGCACGCGCACGGTCTTCGCCGTCGCGACCGGCTTCAGCGGCGCACCGCCCTGCATGATGCCCTGCGCCCTGATCGAGTCGCCGAACGCCTGGTACTCGCCGATCAGCGCACCGCTCTCGGCCTCGCTCAGGGTCGCCCAGCGGGACTCGGGGCCGTAGATCAGGAGCAGGTACTGCACGGAGATCCTCCTTCGTCGTCGTCAGCGTACTGACGAACGGCACGGCGCGGAATCGACAGCGCCCGGGTGCCGCGCGGCATACTCCGGAGGTGGTCAACCTCACCCGCATCTACACCCGCGGCGGCGACGCCGGAGACACCAGCCTCGGCGACGGCACGCCGCGTCTCCAAGGCCAGCGCGCGCATCGCCGCCTACGGCACCGTCGACGAGCTGAACGCCCACCTCGGCGTGCTGCGGACGCTCGAGCTGCCCGCCGGCTGGGACGCGTGGCTGGCGCGGATCCAGAACGAGCTGTTCGATCTCGGCGCCGACCTCTGCGTGCCGGAGGAGGAGCGGCCCGATCGCTCGTCGGAGCGGGAGCGCACGCGCCTGCGCGTCGACGCCAGCCAGGTCGCGTGGCTGGAGGCCCGCTGCGACGAGGTCAACGACGCGCTGCCGCCGCTGACGTCGTTCATCCTCCCCGGCGGCACGCCCGCCGCCGCCCAGCTGCACGTCTGCCGCACGGTCTGCCGGCGCGCGGAGCGGGAGATCGTCGCGCTCGCCGCGCACGAGCCCGTCAACGCCGAGGCGACGGCGTACGCCAACCGTCTCTCCGACCTGCTGTTCATCCTCGCCCGCGCGGCCAACCCGCCGGGCTCCGAACCGCTCTGGCAGCCGGGCGCTTCACGGCCCGCTTGAGGCCTCGGCGTTAACACGTCCTTCGCACAAGCACCATGACCTTGCAACTTGCCTTGTGCGGGGCCAAGCCCTATATTGGAGCCAAGTCGTTCACCGCTTGTGACAGACCTTGTTACAAGCAGGGCGACAACATACAGAGATGAGCTAACCCTCCTCTCCTCCCATACTCCTTCCCACGCAGAACCCGGCCCAGCGCCGGGTTTTGTGTGTCCTGGGAGCCGCGCTAGGAGACGATCTTGAAGCTCTTGCGCGCCTGGTCGCAGGCGGGCGGGATGCGGTCGGCGCCCTCGCCGGCCGCCCAGTTGCAGCGCAGGAAGTACTGCACCTTGCCCTTGAAGCCGAGCGTCATCGTCGAGCCGCTGCCGTCGGGCGCCCTCGAGCTCGTAGCTTGTAGGCGTCGAGCGGCCCCATCTTCTCGCGGCTGGAGTCGGTGATCTTGAGATCGGACGCGCGCGCGATGGCCCGCACGGTGGCGTCGACGAACGGCGTGAACTCGTCCGGCTTGTACGACTCGTACGGGCGCTTGATGTTGTACTCGGACATCACGAGCAGGTTCGACTCGTCCATGCCGACGGTGGTGGAGAACTTCGGCGGCCGGTCCTTGATCTCGCGCGAGGCGGCCGTCGAACCCGGCGATGAAGTCGCGCGGGTACGAGAAGGTGAAGCTCGCATCGGGGCTCGTGTAGGTGATCGAGTCGCCAGGTCCACCACAGGCCGCGAGTACGAGGCCGACGAGGACGACGAGCAGGGCGCGGACACGCATCGCCGGGATGGTATCCGGCACGGTTCCACGTATGCTTGAGCCCGTATGGAGACGAGGATCCGCGTGGTCATCGCCAAGCCCGGGCTCGACGGGCACGACCGTGGCGCCAAGGTGATCGCCCGCGCGCTGCGCGACGCCGGCATGGAGGTCATCTACACCGGGCTGCACCAGACGCCGGAGCAGATCGTCGAGACGGCCATCCAGGAGGACGCCGACGCCGTCGGCATCTCGATCCTGTCGGGCGCGCACATGACGCTCGTGCCGCGCATCCTCGACGGGCTCAAGGCGGCCGACCTCGCCGACGTGCTGGTCATCGTCGGCGGCACGATTCCGGGCGAGGACGCCGACGAGCTGCGGCGCCAGGGCGTGGCCGAGATCTTCACGCCGGGCACGTCGACGACCGCGATCGTCGACTACCTCCGGGCGCACGTGGGCTCGGGCGTCTGATGTCGATCGACGTCCGGCGCGACGGCCGCGTCGCCCTCCTGACGATCAACCGGCCCGAGGTGCTGAACGCGCTGTCGACCGAGATCCTCGAGGAGCTCTACTCCGAGGTCACCGACCTCGCGCGCGACAACTCGGTCGGCGCGATCGTGCTGACCGGCGCGGGCGACAAGGCGTTCATCGCCGGCGCCGACATCGCCGAGCTGGCCACGAAGACGCCGCTCGAGGCGCGCGCCTACGGCGAGCTCGGCCAGGACATCGCGCACCGCCTCGAGACCATGCGCAAGCCGACCATCGCGGCCGTCAACGGCTACGCGCTGGGCGGCGGCTGCGAGATGGCGCTGGCCTGCGACATCCGGCTCTGCTCCGAGAACGCCGTCTTCGGCCAGCCCGAGGTCAACCTCGGGATCATGCCGGGCTGGGGCGGCACCCAGCGGCTCGCGCGCACCACGTCGCTCGGCTTCGCCAAGGAGATCGTGCTGACCGGGCGCATGGTGCCCGCCGAGGAGGCGTTCCAGCGCGGCCTGGTGCAGGCCATCCACCCGCAGGAGGACCTCGTCCCGAAGGCGCTCGAGATGGCCGCCGACATCGCCGCGAAGAGCCCCGTCTCGGTCGCCTACGCCAAGGAGGCGACCAACCGCGCGCTCCACGGCGACCTCGGCGCGAACTTCGTGCACGAGGTCGACCTGTTCGCGATCCTCTTCTCGACCGAGGAACGCGAAGGAGGGCCTGCAGGCCTTCACCGAGAAGCGCCCGCCGCGCTTCATCGGCAAGTAGCGGCGGCCGCGATCGTGGCGGCGTGGATGGCCGCCGTCGCGTCGAGCGACGTGCCGTAGCCGCCTGCCAGCGTCACGCAGACCGGGATGCCGGCGCCGCGCAGCGACTCCAGCGCCCGCCGGTCACGTTCCGCGAGCCCCTCGAAGCTGAGCGCGAGCCGGCCGAGCGCATCGCCCGCGTAGGGGTCGGCGCCGGCGATCAGCATCGCCAGGTCGTACGGCCCGTGCGCGTGCGCGAACGCCAGCGCCTCGTCCAGCGCCTCGAGGTAGCCCTCGTCGCCGGTGCCGTCGGGCAGGTCGATGTCGAGATCCGACGGCGGCCGCGTGAACGGGTAGTTGCGGGCGCCGTGGATGGAGACGACGACGGTGTCGGGGTCGTCGGCGTAGAACTCCGCGTTGCCGTCGCCCTGGTGCACGTCGAGGTCGAGGATCAGCACGCGCGCGCGCCAGGCCGTCGGCGCGCAGGGCGGCGAGGGCGATCGCGACGTCGTTGAACGTGCAGTAGCCGCGGCCCAGGCGGTGGCTCGCGTGGTGCATGCCGCCGCCGAGCGCGGCCGCGATGCCGTCGGTGAGCGCGTCGCGGGCGGCGGCGGTCGTCGAGCCGCAGGCGTGCAGCGCCCGGGCCACCAGCGCCGGCGACCACGGCAGCCCGAGCCCGGCCAGCTCGCGCCGGTCGAGCAGCCCGAACCGCACGCGCCGCACCCACTCCGGATGGTGCGCGCGTCCGATCTCGGCCCACGTCGCCGGCGGCCCCTCGCGCACGCTGACGTCGGGGTTCTGGTCGACCAGCCGCCGCACCAGCGCGTACTTGCCGAGCGGGAAGCGGTGGCCCTCCGGCACGGGGAACGTGAAGCGGTCGTGGGCGTACGCGCGGAGCATCGCCCGGATCATGCCGCGCCGCCGGCCTCAGGCGGTGACGCAGGCCAGCAGGCGGCTGGCGGCGCTGCCCAGCTCGTCGTGCTCGTCGATGCCCGCGTGGTACACGTCCCAGGCGGCGCGGTGGTCGCCCTCCAGCGCGAAGCGGCCGGCCTGGCCGATGGCGTAGAGCACCGACGCGGACGGTGCGAGCGCGCGGGCGAGCCGGCGATCCTCGAGGCGCGCGACCTCGTCGGCGGCCCGGCTCCAGGCGTCGAGCAGGCGGGCCAGCGGCCGGCCGTCGCCGCGCTCGAACGACCGGCAGGCGGCGTCGAGCTCGGGACCGCCGTCGGCGAGCGACGCCACGCAGGTGGCGGCGTCGGCCGAGCAGCGGCCGGCGAGGGCGCGGCGGATCGCGCCCGCTCGATCGCCGTCCAGCAGCGCGTCGAGCCAGATCGCGGCCGCGTCGGGTGAGCGCGGCGGCTGCGCGACGATGCCGGCCGCGCCGGCGGCGTGCAGGTGCCAGGCGCTGGCGCACGGCGTGACCGACCAGCCGGCGGGTGCCAGCTCGACCAGCGCCGGGCGGCCGGCGACGGCGGCGACGGCCGACGGCGCGTGCCGGGGCAGGCGCGGCGCGCACGGGCGCCAGATCAGCTCGGCGCGGGGATCCAGGTGCGCGACGCCGGCCAGCTCCGGCCCGGTCGCCTCGACCATCACGCGGCCGTGGTCGAGTGCCGCTGCGACGCCGGCGACGTCGCCGGCCGGCAGCACGGCGCCGGCGGCGCCCGCCGCGGCGGCGAGCCGCGCGGCCGCGACGCTGTCGAGCCCGGGCGCGTGCACGAGCACGTCGATGCCGTGGCGCCGCGCGCGGGCGGCGGCGACCTGAAGCTCCCGCTCGCTCGTCGTGACGACGATCAGGTCATCGATCAGGTGCCCGGCGAGCGCGAGCAGCCGCCGACGCGCGAGCCGGGCTCCGGACAGGCCGGGGAACGGATCGCGGACGGCGACGCGAGGCTTGTGGGCCATCGCTGGACCGGGCCTCTAGTGCGGTGCGGGAGCCGTCGAGCATCGTCCCAATCGTCGTCGCCGCAACGCTTCGACCGCAGCCCCTGTTCGGGTGAGCGGAGCCTGCGCGACTGCCGCTCACCGGCTCGGAAGCGCCGTCTCGGCGACGCCGAACCGGGATCCGAGCACGCATCGTGGCGATGATGGACGACATGGAAGGCATCCTGGTCGTGCTCGTCGCTCGATCTGGATCACCGTCACCCTCGTGCGGTGGGCCACGATCAGCGGTCTCGAAGCAGGACGTCGCCGACCCTCGAAGAGGCAGGTCGGCGCTGGCTCCAGGCCGGACGGCGGCGGCTGCGCGGCACCGCGGTGCCGGCGCCCGCGGCCGGCGCCGCTGCGCCACCGCGTGCAGCCCGCGCCCCGGTCGCGCCGGTCCGCACCGGTGCCGACGGCGGCAGCCGGCGCCCGGGCCGGTCGCCGATCGCGACCTGGGCCGCCGGCACGCAGCCGGGCCGGCCGCTGCGCCGCCGCCCGCTGCGCCGCCGCGCGCCGCGGCGACGCCGACGCCGCGTCCGCCGCGTCCGCGCGCGGGCGGACTGGGAGCGCTGGATCGGCACGCATCTGCTCGCCATCGCCGGCGCGGCCTTCGTGCTGCTCGGCGCGGTCTTCTTCGTCACCGTCGCGATCTCGAACGGCTGGCTGACGCCCGATGCGGCAGGTGATGCTGAGCCGTCGTCGGCGGCAGCGCGCTCGCGCTCCTCGCACTGCGGCTGCACGACTCGCGCGGAGCGGGCGCGCGACCTGCTCGGCCAGTCGCTCGCCGCGGCCGGGTCCGGCGTCGTCGTGCTCGGCCTCGTCGCGGGCGCCCGCCTGTACGACGAGCAGGTCGTGCCCGACGCTGGCTCGGCGCTCGCCGGCACCGGCGTCGCCGGCGGCTACATGGTCTTCTGCGCCTGGCGCTGGCGGGCCCAGGCGACGGCGGCCCTCGGCATCACCACGGCGCTCATCGCGCCGCCGCTCGTGGACGCGTGCGGCGAGCCTCGCGAGCGCGGCGTTCGTCGCCGTCGCCCTCGTCGTCGCCGGTCTGGTGACCGTGCGCTGCGCGTGGCCGTGGCTGGCCCACGCGGGCCTGTGGCTCACCGTATGGCAGCTCGCCTGCGTGGCTGCTCGACCAGCGGTCGGCGTTCGTGGAGGAGACGGCATCCACGTCGCTCGCCCTCGGCGTGATCGCCGCCGTCGCCGGTCTGGTGGCTGCTCGTCACCGCGCCCGCGCTGGCCGACCGAGCGGCGCGGAGGCTGGCGCGTGCCGCCGGCCAGCGTCGATCGTCTCCGCCAGCGCCGCCGCGACGCTTGATCGGCAGCGCGGTGCTGGCGCGCCGACGAGCACCCGGAGAGCTGGGCTCGGTGCAGGATGCTCGGCCTCACGCTCGTCGCGCTCCACCTCGTCGCCGCCGTCGCCCTCTGGCGCAGCGCCCGGCCGGCCGCGCTGCTCGTGCTCGCCCTGGCCGGTGCGATCACCGCGCTGCACGGCGTCGACGATCTTCGGCGAGGCGGGCCAGGTGGTGTTCTGGAGCATCGAGGGCGGCGGCGCTGCTCGGCCTCTCCCGCCGCGAGCGAGACCTGCAGACGCTGATCATCGCCGTCGCCGCGTACGTGGCCGCGATCGTGCAGTTCCTGGTCCTGATCCCGCCGGACGTGCTCCTGTACGGAGCCGGCGGCACCGGCCGCATGCTTGCTGGCGGGCGTTGCGCTCGACCGGCGCGCTCGCGGCCGGGAGCCGGATCGGGCGGCGGCCGCGCCCGGCGTGGCCGTGGCTCGTCCGGAGCGTTCGCGGGCGCGGCCTGGACGATCCAGGCGCTGACCGTCTCGCTCGTCGCGCCGGCGCCCGGCGGCGATGTGATCGACCAGACCGCGCAGTCGCCGCCACCGGTGCGCTGATCGCGCTCGCCGGCGTCGCCGTGCTGCTGCTCGGCCTGCTCGCCCGCGCATCGCCCGCGGCACGGCGCCGCGTTCGCGCTCGCGGCGCTGCTCGCCGCGAAGGTCGTCTGGCTCGACGTCCTCGCTGCTCGGCACCGGCACGACCGCCGTCGCGGTCGGCGTGCCGCTGCTCGTCGCCGGCCTGATCGCGATCGGGCTCGCCGGCGGTCGTGGGGGAGACGCCCCCGGCCGGCTCGGCGCTGCTGGACGAGCTCGAGCGGCCTGCCGCGGCGTTGCCGGCGGCCGTCGCAGCGGGCGCGGCGCTGCTGGCGTACCTGGAGCCGGACGCGCTCGCCGTCGGCACGCCGCATCTGGTCGCATCGCTCGGTCTCTGGAGCGCCGTCCTCGCGGCGCTCGTCGCGACTGCGGCCCAGCCCGGTCTCGGGCGCCGCGTACCCGTGCGGGACATCTCCGGGTGGAGGAGCGGTCGCGGCTCTATCTCGGCCGGTCTGCTCCTCCTCACCGGAGCCGCGTTCTCGGCCGTCACGGCGCCTCACGCTCCTGACCCCGGACGCCGGCAGCTATCCGGTCGACCAGCGAGCGCAGGTCGTCGCGACGGTGCTGCTGGTCGGCTGGTGGATGGCCGCCGCGTGGCTTCAGAGGGCTGGCGTCCTGGCGGGCGCCGTGGCCGTTCGCGCCGGTCGTGTTCGGCGCGCTCGTCGCGGCGAAGGCGGTCCTGATCGACGCGATCGCGCTGGGCGTCCACGGCCCGAGCCTCGCACTGTCGGCTGCGGCGTTCGTCGTCGCCGCCATCTGGCCGCTGCGGCGGGTCGTCGCGCGCGTACCGGCCACGGGCCCCGAAGGGCTTCCGGCCATCGTCGCACTGGCGGCCGGCGGCATCGCCGTCGCCGGGCCTGACTGCCGTTGTCGACGGCAGCACCGATGCGGTGCGGGGTACCGTCGCGCTTGCCGTCGCCGCGCTGCTCGCGATCGCGACGGCGCTGCGGCACGAGGGACCGGATGCCGCCCGGCATGCGCTCGTGATCGGCGCCATCACGGCCGGGGTCTGGGCCGAGTCGATCGCCGTCGTGACGCTGCTGACGCCCGACGTCGGGACGGTCGACCGCGGCGCCCAGCTCGGCCTGTCGGTCGCGTGGGCCGTGACGGCGATCGCGCTGATCGCGATCGGTCTCGTCTGGCGCGGCGATCTGGCCTCGGCGGCCCGTCGCACCGGCATCCCGCTGCTCGGCCTCGCCGTCGGCGAAGGTGCTCGTCTACGACACCGCTCGTCTCTCGCTCGGCCAGCGCGCCGGGCTGTTCCTCGCCATCGGAGGGCTGCTCCTCGTCGGCGCGTTCCTCTACACGCGGCTGCTCGGTGTCGCCCGCGGCGAGGACGACGCTGGGTCGGCCACGCCGCGCACGGAGGTCTAGCCGGAGGCGGGGTCGGCGTCGGGACGCAGCGCCTGCAGGCGGTCCTCGGCGGCGCCCAGGATCTCCGCGCAGCGGCGGTGCAGCGCCTCGCCGCGCTCCCACAGCGCGAGGGCGTCCTCGAGCGTCGTCGAGCCGTCCTCGAGGCGCCGCACGACCTCGTCCAGCTCGGCTCGGGCCTGCTCGAACGGCAGCTCGCCGGGATCGGTCATTCGCTCGTCTCCTCGACGCGGGTCGTCAGCTTGCCGGCCGCGAGGCGCACCTCGACGAGCTCGCCGGCGTGCGTGGCCGACGCGCTGCGCAGCACGTGGCCGGCGGCGTCGGTGGCGATGGCGTAGCCGCGGTCGAGCGTCGCGCCGGGGCCGAGCGTGCGCAGCTGGCGGGCGGCGGCGTCGATGCGCGCGCGCTCTCGCTCGAGCCGCCGGTCCTGGCGTGGTCGACAGCCGGTCGCGGGTCGTGGCGAGCGAGGCGCGGCGGACGTCGAGGAACCCCTCGGGCCGCTGCAGCACGGGCCGGTTGCCGATCGCGACCAGCGCGGCGCGCTCGCGTGCCAGCCGGCCCTCGATGGCGCGGCGCGCGCGGTCGAGCAGCCCGGCGGCGTCGCGGCCGAGCGCCTCGGCGTCGGGCACGATCAGCCGCGCGGCATGCGTGGGCGTCGATGCGCGCACGTCGGCGACCAGGTCGGAGAGCGGCGTGTCCTGCTCGTGGCCGATCGCGGAGACGACCGGCGTCGCGCACGCGGCGATGGCGCGGCAGAGCGCCTCGTCGGAGAACGGCCGCGAGATCCTCGAGCGATCCGCCGCCGCGCGCCAGCACGATCACGTCGACCTCGGCGTGCCGGTCGAGCCGCCCGACGCCGCGCACCAGCTCGCGCGGTGCAGCGGCCGCCCTGCACGGCGCACTCCACGATCTCGAACCGGGCCGAGGGAAACCGCCGCCGGGCGTTCTCGACGACGTCGTGCTTGGCCGCGGCGTCACGGCCGCAGACGAGGCCGATGAGGCGCGGGAAGCGGGGGAGGGGCTGCTTGCGGTCGGCGGCGAACAGGCCCTCGGCGGCGAGCGCGGTCTTGAGCCGCTCGAGCCGCGCGAGCAGGTCGCCGAGGCCGAGGCGCGCGACGGCGTGGACGCGCAGCGACAGCTCGCCGGTGCGCGTGAACAGCTCGGGCCGGCCGTGCACGTGCACGCGATCGCCGTCCTGCAGCGGCGGCTCGATGCGGTCGTACTGGGTGCGCGGCATCGCGCACCTTCACGGCCGCGCCGCCCTCGAGATCCTTCAGCGTCCAGAAGACGAACGCCCAGCCGGCCTGGCGGCGCAGCTCGGTGACCTCGCCCTCGACCCAGACGTGCGGGAGACGGCCGATCCAGCTGGAGAGTCCCTGGTTGAAGGACGCGACGGAGTAGACGTCACGGTCGCCATGGCGCGTCGGGACCGGACGCTCTGGCGAGGCCAAGGATTCGTGCCTAGAGAAGGATCTGCGCGGCGATCTCGGGCGTGCAGCCTTGCTTGAGCAGGCGCACCGCCTGGTGCAGGTCAGCGTCGGACCGGGCGATCTGGTCCGCGAGTTCGGCCTCGTAGCCACCTCGCTCGAGCTGTTCCCGCCGCCATGCGACGACCTCCTCGAGCACGTCTGGTCGCGTGCGCTGCTTGGTCTGAGTCACACACCGAGTGTAGCCCATGGCGCGGCTGCGACCGGCGTATCGGCCCTCGGCTACCCTCGCCGGGATGGAGGAGGAGCGCATCGTCGCCGCGGCCGAGCAGGCCGCGCGGCATGGTGGCCCGGTCGCCGCCGTGCTCCCGATGCGCACCACCGCAGGGGTCGTCCGCTTCGCCTGCGCGTTGCAGCGGCCAGAGGACGCGCTGGCCTGGGTCGTGCTCGACGAGGCGGGCGAGCCGCTCGATCTGCCGGCGGAGATCCGGTCGGTCGCCGAGACGATCGCGATCTGCGAGACGGCGGAGGAATCGGGTGCGATGCTGGCGGCAGCCGAGGCCGACGGCCTGCTGCAGACGGCGCTCGGGCTGGCCGGCGACGACGAGACGGTCGCGGTCGCCGTGCGGGCCATGCGCGAGGCGATCGCACCGCTGCTGCAGACGGAGGCGGGCGTCCGCGTCGCCGAGCCCGGCTACCTCGACCGCGTCGCCGTCACGGCCGCCATGGTCGGCGACCGGTTCGACTACCTGAAGGACGTCGCCTACGGCGTGTCGGCGAAGCTCTCGGGCACGCCCGGCGAGTCGGGCGAGGCGCTGGCGGAGTCGCTCTGGGCCGCCGTCCGCATCCTGGCGCGCGACGGGGCGCCGGACCGGTTCCGCGAGGCGGTAGAGGGCGGCATGGCGGCCGCCCAGGCGTTCGGCGAGGACGTGCTCGACAACTACGTGATCGATCTGGAGGGACGATGAGCGAGACGCGCTTCGACGGCCGCATTGCGGCCATCACGGGTGGTGGCGGCGGCATGGGGCGGTCGTTCGCCATCGATCTTGCGGCGCGCGGCGCGAAGGTCGCGGTCTGCGGGCGGCGGCCCGAGCCGATCGCCGAGACGGTCGAGTTGATCGAGGCGGCCGGGGGTGAGGCGCTCGCGGTGACGTGCGACGTGCGCGACCCGGCCCAGGTGGAGGCGTTCTTCGACGCCTGCGGCGAGCGGTTCGGCGCGGCCGACCTGCTCGTCAACAACGCCGCCGGCAATTTCATCGCCCCGGCGATCGAGCTGTCGCCGAACGGCTGGAACGCCGTCATCAACATCGTGCTGAATGGCAGCTTCTACTGCTCGAAGGCTTTCGCGACGCGCTATCGCGACGCCGGCCGGGAGCGTGGGTCGATCGTGTCGGTGATCGCCACCTATGCGTGGACGGGGAACGCCGGCACGGCCCACTCGGCGGCCGCGAAGGCGGGCGTGCAGAACCTGATGATGACGCTCGCGGTGGAGTGGGCCGAGTTCGGCATCCGCTGCAACTCGATCGCGCCGGGCCCGATCCTGACGCCGGGTGCGACCGCGCACCTGTTCCCGACGGAGGAGATCCAGCAGTCGATCGCGTCGAAGATCCCGGCCGGTCGCCTCGGCACGCTCGACGACGTCGTGGCGGCGACGCGGTTCCTGCTCTCGGACGACTCGAGCTACATCACTGGCTCGACCATCACGCTGGACGGCGGCGGCTGGCTGCCGCGCGGGATGTTCGCTACGTAGCCGAGGGCGCAGGTGAAGCACCACTACGACCCGCTGCGCGCCGTCGCGATCTGCCTCGGACCGGCCGACTTCGACCCCTTCACCGACGTCGCGTCGGCCATCCTGAGCCTGCTCGGCTTCACGACGGCGCGAGGACGAGAGCCCGGCGCTGTAGCACGTCGCCGTGGCCCTCTTCGTGCCAGGCTCCAATCCGGCCACAACGTGACGCGTCTGCGCGTTTCGACGCGCGTTCCGACACGCCTGTGACGCTTCCTGCACACGCCCCGCGGTGCGCGGCCGTGCCGTGTCTGAACGCGATCGCGCGGACCTCGAACGCCCGCGCACGGAAGCGTCAATTTCTGGCCGTTCTGGTGCCTGGCACGAGAACGGCCACAAAGTCACGGTCGTGCGCGCTTTCGCGCCAGGCACGGCGCAGAGCGATGTGAGCGGTGCGTGCCGCTTCCGCTACGCGTTGGCGGGGAGGCCCCGGCGCGCGATCTCCCGGTCGTCGTTCAGGCGCAGCAGCGCAATCACGTCGACCACGCCGCCCTCGCCGGCGGTCGAGCGCGCGGCTGGCCCCTGGGCACCGGGGAAGACCGAGTGCGGCACGATCCGGCCGGCATCCATCAACTCGGCCCCACAGGGTCTTCGGGTACGAGAAGTATTCGACGCGGTCGCCGTGCAGGCGCCAGATCTCGCGGCGGACGAGGTGGGCCGCGGCGTTCGCTTGAAGTCAAGCTACGTCGTCAGCTCGGCCGCGCGCTCGGCGAACGCGTGCCAGCGCTCGTAGTCGTCGGTCGCATCGGCGACCGGCTCGACCACGCGGCCGCCGCCCGCCGCGCGCGCGACGTCGGCGAACGACAGCAGACCGGCGCCGACTCCGGCCATCGCCGCCGCGCCCATCGCGGTCGTCTCGGCAAGCCGGGAGACGACCGACCGGGATGCCGAGCACGTCCGCCTGGCGCTGCAGCAGGTAGCCGTTCGCCGTCAGGCCGCCGTCGACGCGCAGCGCCGTAGGCCGGCCGGCCGTCGCCGACATCGCCTCGACGACGTCGCGGACGCGGAAGCACAGCGCGTCGAGCGCCGCGCGCACGAGGTGCGCCCGCGTCGCGCCCGCCGTCAGGCCGGCGAACACCCCGCGCGCGTCGGAGCGCCACCACGGCGCGCCGAGGCCCGCCAGCGCGGGGAGGAAGGCGACGCCCGCCGTGTCGGCGACCGAGTTCGCGAGCGCCTCCGTCTCGGCCGGGTCGGCGAACAGGCCGAGCCCGTCCTCGCCCAGCCACTCGATCACCGTGCCGGCCGAGAAGACGCCGCCGTCGAGCGCGTACGTGGTTGCACCGTCGTGCTCCCACGCGACCACCGGCAGCACGCCGGCGAGGTCGCGCGGCGGCGACGTGCCCGCGTTCTGGAGCACGAAGATGCCCGTCCCGTAGGTCGCCTTGACGGTGCCCGGCTCGAGGCAGCCGTGGCCCGCGAGCGCGGCGGTCTGGTCGACCAGCGCGGCCCGCAGCGGCAGCCCGCACAGCGTCCCGAGATCGCCCGTCGACGGGCCGATCGCCGGCAGCGAGGCCGGATCGACGCCGAAGATGCCGCACAGCTCGTCATCCCAGCCGCCGGGGGCGGCGAGCGCCTGCAGCTGGGTGCGCGCGGCGGTCGACGGATCGGTGCGTGCGCCGTCGCCCAGGCGCAGCGTCACGTAGGCGTCGAGCGTGCCGAACCGCGTGCCGGCCGTCGACCCCGGCGACGTTCTCGATCAGCCAGCGGATCTTCGTCGACGTGAAGTACGGATCGAGCGGCAGGCCGCTGCGGCGCTCCACCAGGTCGCCGTGCGCGGCCAGGCGCTCGACGATCGGCTGCGACCGCCGGCAGCCCCACACCACGGCGTCGGCGAGCGGCTCGCCGGTCGCCGGATCCCACGCCACGACCGTCTCGCCCTCGTTGTCGAGGCCGATCGCGTCGACGCGTTCCGCGCCGCCGACCGCGGCCACCACCTCGGCCACCGTCTCCTCGACCGAGCGGACCACCTCGCGCGCGTCCTTCGAGATCCAGCCCGGCTGCGGATGCGTGACGGCGACGCGGCGGTATGCCTCGGCCACGGGCTCGAGACGCTCGTCGAAGGCGACCGTGCGCGTGCCGGTCGTGCCCTGGTCGACGCCGATCAGGATCATCGCGTTACCGGCGCAGGCGGTTGCGCGCGCCGTCGAACGCAAGCCGCGCGATTTCCTTGACATCGCCGGGGCCGACGCGCACCTCGCTGCGCCAGGCTCCGAGCTCGCCCTGGATGACCAGCTCGCGGCCGTCGCGGCGGATGCCCGTGACGCGGAACGGCAGGTCGCCGATGGGGGAGCGCACCCTCATGCGCCCGCCATCATCTCAAGCGCGGCCCGGGCCGCGCGACGGCCGGCCTCCTCGGCGCCGGCGATCGAGCCGCGGTCGTCGCACGGCTGCGCGTAGACGGTGCGGACGCCGTCGACCACCGCGCCGTCGACGTTGCGCAGCGGCACGAGCCCGTCGGCCAGCACGACGGCGTCGCAGGCGACGGTGCCGTCGTCGCAGACCAGCTCGGCGACGCGGTCGCGGCCGCGGATCGCGATCGCGCGGCCGGTCACGCGCACGGGCTCGGCGCCGGCGTGGCGCAGCTCGTGCTCGGCGCGCTCCGCCCAGTCGCCGTCGCCGACGATGGCCGGGCGGCGGCCGACGACGACGCCCGTCTCGGCCAGGTGGCAGGCGACCGTCGCCGACACGACGCCGTGCGTGCGGTCGCCGTCGATGCGCAGCTCGGCGCGGTTGCGCGGCCGCGCGCCCGACGCGATCACCAGCGCAGCCGGCGCGGATGCGCCGGACGCCGTCCTGGCCCATCGTCGACGAGCTCGGCGCCGTCCCACGTGATCGCCGTCTCGCCGAGGTGCAGCACCGCGCCGGCAGCCCGCGCGGCGGCCTCCAGCCGCCGCGTGTGGGCGTGGTCGAAGCCGAGGACGCCGCCGCAGACCGGGATGCGATCGACCACGACGGCCGACCGGCCGATGGCGGCGGCGCACGCCAGGCCGGTCACGCCGGCACCGACGATGGCGACGGTCACGGCCACACCTCCGCGGGCCGCAGGCCGCCGTACGCGGAGCACAGGAACGAGACGCCGGCCATGCAGTACGCGCCCTGGCAGCGGCCGCCGGTCGCGCGCGTGCGCTTGCGCACGGCATCGACGGTGCGCGGGGCGACGCGCATCGCGAACGCCGCGGCGATCTCGGCCGCCGTCACCTGCTCGCACGCGCAGATCACCTGGCCGTAGCGGGGATCGAGCGCCACCAGCTCCTCGGGCCGGGCGTGGCCGAGCAGGCGCGGGACGGGCTCGATCGCGCGGATCGCGTCGCGGCGGTCGTCGCCCACCGGCGCGCCGGCCTCGGCCAGCAGATCGCGCACGAGCTCTGCCACCGCCGGCGAGGACGACACGCCGGTCGAGCGGATCGCCACGGCCTGCACGAGGTTCGTCGACGCGTTCGTCGCGCTCCACGCGATAGACCGGATCGCCCGCCGGCCGGTTGGCGGCGAACACCTTGATCGCGTTCGTCGGGCGAGATGGACGGCACGAGGCGCCGGCCGCGCTCCATGATCCAGTCGAGGGTCTCGGCGTCGGTGCGCCGGTTGTCGCGGTCGTCGTGGTTGACGGCCGTCGGGCCGACCAGCACCGAGCGGTTCGTCGTGGGCGTGACGTAGACGCCGCGCGTGACCTCGTCGGGGATGCCGCCGACGATCTTCTGGAACTGCCGGCCGAGCTCGCGGTCGAGCAGCCAGGCCTGACCGAGCCGCGGCCAGCCGTCGAGCGGCTCGCCGCCGGCGAGCTCCGAGACCTGTTCCGCGTCGACGCCCGCGGCATTGACGACGAACCGCGCGCCGAGCGTCTCGCCCGTCGTCTCGACCACCGTCAGCCGGTCGCCCTCGCGGCGGAACCCGGTGACGCGGGTCGCGCGCAGGATGGTCGCGCCGTTGCGGGCAGCCAGCTCGGCGTAGCCGATCGTGAGCCGGATCGGGTCGATGATGCCGTCGCCCGGCACGTGCAGCGCGGCGCGCGTCTCAGGCGTGATCAGCGGCTCGAGCCGCCGCGCCGCGGCGCCCGAGACGATCTCGCCCGTGACGCCGTTCGCCCGCGTCTCGGCGAGCATGTGCGGCAGGCGCTCCTCCTCCTCGGGCGTGAGCGCCAGGCTGAGCGTGCCGATGCGCTCGAACGGCGTGTCGAGCGACGCGCAGAGCGCCTCCCAGGCATCGGCCGACGCGCGGATGAGCTCGGACTCGCGGGTGCCCGGCGTGGTCTCGGCACCGCACGTGGCGATGCCCGAGTTGCCCTTCGACGCGCCCTCGCCGACGTCGCTCGCGGCCTCGACCACGGCCACCGTCGCGCGCGTCAGCGAGAGCCTGCGCGCGACCGCGCAGCCCACCACGCCACCACCCACGACGACCACGTCGAACGTCCGCATGGAGGCAGCCTAACGTCGGCCTCGGATACGAACATATGTTCGTGTATAGTCCTCCCCATGGCAACCCGGACACCCATCCGCTGGCGGCTCGCAGACGACGACGGCGGGCAGCCTGCGCTGTTCGGCGAGAGCGTCCCCGGCGTCGTGACCTCCCTGCCGTCGAGTACCTCCACGTGCGCGCGCAGCGCATCATCAGCCGCGTCCCCGACGGCGCCCGCGTGCCGTTCCGCTTCACGATCAACCCGTACCGCGGCTGCAGCCACGCGTGCACGTACTGCTTCGCGCGGCCCACGCACGAGTACCTCGGCCTCGACGGCGGCAAGGACTTCGAGGAGCGCATCGTCGTCAAGATCAACGCGGTCGAACGGCTGCGCGCCGAGCTCGCCGATCCGAAGTGGGCCGGCGACACGATCGCGCTCGGAACCAACACCGATCCGTACCAGCCGTGCGAGGGTCGCTACCGGCTCACGCGCGGCATCGCCGAGACGCTCACCGAGGCCGGCAACCCGTTCTCCATCCTCACCAAGTCGACCATGATCGTGCGCGATCGAGACGTCCTCGCAGACGCGGCCGGTCGCGGCCTGTTCCGCGCGGCGTTCTCGGTCGGCACGCTCGACGAGGACGTCTGGCGCATGTCCGAGCCGGGCACGCCGCGCGCCGGCGCGACGCCTCGAGGCGCTCGCGAAGCTGGTCGACGCGGGCATCCCCTGCAGCGTGCTGGTCGCGCCGATCCTGCCGGGCATCTCCGACGACCTCGACCAGCTCGACGCCGTCGTCAAGGCGGCGTTCGAGGCCGGCGCGTCGTCGGTCACGCCGATCGTGCTGCACCTGCGGCCCGGCGTGCGCGAGCTGTTCATGCCGTGGCTCGAGGGCGTGCGGCCCGACCTGGTCGAGCGCTACGAGCGCCTCTACCACCGCCGCGCGGGCTACGCGCACGAGCACCACGCGCGCATCGCCGCCCACGTGCAGCAGCTCGCCGACCAGTACGGCGGCGCGATGGCCTCGTCGGCCTCGGCGCGCGGCGCCCTGACGCTGCTGCCCGACGGCCCGGCGCGCCCGTCGCGCTGGCAGGTCGACCAGCTCGCGATCGACCTGGGCGCGGCCTAGTGCGTGCCGCTGCTCAGAAGGCGGCGATGGCGACGTCCGCGTGCAGCAGCGCCGCCCGCACCGCCCGCGCGGTCGCGACGCTGCCGGGGTTGTCGCCGTGGATGCAGAGCGTGCCCACGTCGACCTCGATCTCGGTGCCGTCGATGGCGATGGCCGAGCGATGCAGCGCCATGCGCACGGCGCGCTTGGCGGCCAGCTCGGGATCGTGGATCAGCGCGCCCGGAGTCCCGCGCCGCACGAGGGAGCCGTCGGCAGCGTAGGCGCGATCCGGGAACCCCTCCGCGACCACCGGGTGACCCAGCCGCACGCAGGCGCGGTGCAGGCGCGAGCCCGCGACCGCGACGACCGGGATCGTCGCGTCGAACTCCGCAACGGCCTCGGCGATCGCCGCCGCGTGCTCGTCCGAGGTCTCCGCGACGGCCGTGTTGAGCGCGCCGTGCGGCTTCACGTGGTGCGAGCGTCGTGCCCGCCGCGCGCACGAACGCCGCCAGCGCGCCCACCTGGTACAGCGTGTCGTCGCGCACCTCCTGCGGGCTCAGCGCCATCCCCCGCCGGCCGAACCCCGGCAGGTCGGCGAGACCCGGATGCGCGCCGATCGCGACGCCCGCTGCCAGCGCCGCGTCGAGGCTGCGGCGGATCGTGCCCGGGTCGCCGGCGTGGAAGCCGCAGGCCAGGTTCGCGCTCGACACCTCGGCGAACAGCGCCGCGTCGTCGCCCATCGTCCACGCGCCGTACGACTCGCCCGCGTCGACGTTGATGTCGATCGTGACGGCGCTCATCTCGTCGCGAAGTCGCTCAGCAGGATGCTGTACGCGGGGTCGGACCAGGTCGCCCGGTACGCCTCGGTGAGCGCCGTCGTGTGCGGCCCGGGCGTCGTCGAGCAGCGGCCGTCCGTCGAACGCCGCGACCGGCACGATGCCCGCGCCGGTGCCGGTCAGGAACGCCTCGTCCGCGGTGTAGAGGTCGCCTGGCTCGAGCGGCTCGACCGACGTCTCGAGGCCCGACGCCGCCGCCAGATCGAGGATCGTGCCGCGCGTGATGCCGGCCAGCGACGCCGTCGTCGGCGGCGTCCGCAGCACGCTCTTGGTGACGATGAAGACGTTCGCGCCCGTCGCCTCTGCGACCAGGCCGCCGCCGTCGAGCATCAGCGCGTCGCCGGCGCCGGCGTTGTTCGCCTGCACCTTCGCGAGCACGCTGTCGAGGTAGCTGAGCGACTTCACGCGCGCCGGCACCGACCGCGGCGCCTTGCGGGCGATGCTCGACGTGATGAGCGTCACCGGGTCCGATCCGAGCAGCGGCGGGAACGGGTAGACCAGCACCAGCGTGGTCGCCACCGGGCAGCGAGCCGGGTCGATGCCGGGGAGGCCCGGGCCGCGCGAGACGACGATGCGCACGTGCGCCTCGTCGATGTCGTTGGCCGCCGCGGTATCGGCGACCGCGGTCAGCAGCGCGTCGTCGTCGTAGGGGATCTCGAGCGCCACCGCGCGCGCCGATCCGTGCAGGCGATTGAGGTGGTCGTACGGCCGGTAGAGGCGGCCGCTGCGCAGCCGGATGCCCTCGAAGACGCCGTCGCCGTACAGCAATCCGTGGTCCCAGACCGAGACGACGGCACCGGCCGGATCGACCACCTCGCCGTCCTTCCAGATCTTGAGAGTCAGCAGGTAGTCAAGGGTCAGTGGAGTCATCGGACGTGCAATCGTACTCGCATGCCGACAGGCGCCATCACCTTTGCGGACGCCCTCCCGGCCACCGCCGAGCTCGTCATCGTCGGCGGCGGCGTGATCGGCGCCGCGACGGCGCACGCGGCCCGGCGGGCGGGCCTCGAGCCGCTCGTGCTCGAGGCGAAGCCCATGCTCGCCAGCGCCACCACGTCGGTCGCGACCGGCGCCTACCGGCTGCAGCAGGACGACCCGGACGAGCTCGTGCTGGTGCGCGAGACGGTCGCGGCGATGCGCGACTTCGCCGGCTACACGGGCCAGAGCCGCTACGACGCCGGGTGCGTCGCCAACGGCCGCGTCGTCGTGACGACGACGGAGGAGGGCGCCGCCGCGCAACGCGAGACGGCCGCGCACCACGCCTCGCTCGGCGTCGACGGCGTCGAGCTGCTCGACGGCGACGAGGCGCGCCGGCGTTTCCCGTGGCTCACGCCCGCCGTGCGGCAGATCCGCTACCGCGCCGACGACGGGGTGATGAACCCGAAGCTGCTCGCGCTCGGCCTGCTTGCGGGCTCGCGTGCGCCGGTGGTCAACCGGTGCCGCGTACTCGGCTTCGACCTCGCCGGCGGCGAGCTGGTCGGCCGTCCGTACGACGCGCGGCACGCGTCGCGACGCGCGCGCTGCGTGATCGCCGCCGGCCCGCTGTCGGGCGTCGTCGCCGCCACGGCCGGCGTCGAGCTGCCGATCCGCACGCTGCGCCGCCATCGCCTGGTGCTGCCCGACGTGCCGCAGGTGCCGCAGGACGCGCCGCTGGTGTACGACGACGACACCGGCGCGCACTGGCGGCCGGCGTTCCGCGGCGCCTACGCGCTGCTGTCCGAGCCCGACAACACCGACGTCGACGCGACCGACGACCCGCTCGTCGACCCGGCATTCCCGTACAAGCTCCTCGATCCGGCGAGCCCCACATCGCTGGCCCGCACGACGTCGTTCTGGCGCGAGGTGTGGGAGGACGGCCGCGCCGCGTGGGCCTCGCAGTGCGGGCTCTACACCGTCACGCCCGACTTCCGGCCGCTGATCGACGAGTCGCCGGTCGCCGGCCTCTACGTCAACACCGGCTACAGCGGCCACGGCGTCATGTGCAGCATCGGCGGTGGACGCCACCTGCTCGAGATCGTCACCGGCGCGCGCAGCGAGAACCCGTTCGCGCTCGATCGCGCGTTCGTCGAGCCGCGCTCCGCGCTGCACTAGCCGATGCTGCTCGAGGCCCTCGATCGCGCGCCCCGGCTGCGCTTCGCGCAGCTGCCGACGCCGCTGCACCCGCTGCCGCGCCTGACCGCGCACCTCGCCGGCCCGCAGCTGTGGATCAAGCGCGACGACCTGACCGGCCTCCCCGGCGGGGGCAACAAGACCCGCAAGCTCGAGTTCGTGGTCGCCGACGCGCTGCGCGCGGGCGCCGATACGCTGGTCACGGTCGGCGCGGTGCAGTCGAACCACACGCGCCAGACGGCCGCGGCCGCCGTGCGCGCCGGGCTCCGTTGCGTGCTGCTGCACAACGGCTGGGCGCCCGAGCCCGGGCCGGCCTACCGCGACGTCGGCAACGTGCTGCTGAGCGACGTGCTCGGCGCCGAGCTGTACGCCGACGACACGCCGCGCCACATCGACGATCCCGGCCGCATCGCCGAGCTGGTCGAGTGGTTGCGGGGCGAGGGCCGCCGGCCGTATCTGATCCCCGGCGGCGCCTCCGAGCACCCGCTGGGCGGCCATGGCTACGCGTCGTGCGCGGCCGAGATCGAGGCGCAGGCCGCGGCGCTGGGCGTCCGGTTCGACGCGATCGTGCACTGCACGGGCAGCAGCAGCACGCAGTCGGGGCTGCTCGCCGGACTCGCCGCCCTGGGCAGCCCGACGCGCGTGATCGGCGTCGCCGACGACGACGAGCGCGAGGACAAGTGCCGGCGCGTCCTGCAGCTGGCGAACGCCACGCTCGAGACGCTGGAGCTGCCGGAGCGCGTCGCGGCCGAGGACGTCGAGGTCGTGATCGCCGACCACCAGCCGTACGGCGCGGCGAGCGAGGAGACGTTCGACGCGATCCGCCTGCTCGCCCGCACGGAGGGGCTGATCGCCGATCCGGTCTACGAGGGACGCGCGGTCCGCGGCCTGATCGACCTGATCCGCGCCGGCCGGTTCACCCCGGACCAGCACGTGCTGCTGATGCACCTCGGCGGCTCGCCCGCCGTGCACGCGTGGGCCGGCCGTCTCGCCGGCGCCGGCCTGCAGCCGCTGCCGTTCGCGTAGCTACGCCGGCAGCGAGAAGCCGCCGTCGACGATCAGCGTCTGGCCGATCACCATCGACGACTCCGGGCTCGCCAGCCACGCCACCGCGTTGGCGAGGTCCTGCGGCACCAGCATCCGGCCCGCGGGCGTGCGGTCGCGGCCGCTGCTCAGCATCTCGTCGCGGTTCGGGAAGTGCTCGAGCGCGCCGGTCTCGACCACCGCTCCCGACACGCCGTTGACGCGGATGCCGAGCGGCGCCAGTTCGACCGCGAGGTAGCGGATCGCCGCCTCGAGCGCGGCCTTCGACACGCCGACGAGCGTGTAGTTCTCGATCACGCGGAACGAGCCCAGCGACGACATGCCGACGATCGCGCCGCCGCCGCGCGCCTCCATGTGCGGCACGGCCGCCTGCGCCAGGAACACGATCGCGCGGGCGTTGGTGTTGAGCGTCCAGTCCCAGTGCTTCTCGGTCACGTCCATCGCCGGGCGGATGACGCCCGACGCGGCGTTCGAGACCAGCAGATCGAGCCCGCCCAGCGCCGCAGCTGCCTTGTCGACCAGCGCGACGCAGTGTTCGGCGCTGTCGATGCGCGACCGGATCGCGAAGCCGCGCCGGCCCTCGGCCTCGACCAGCGCGACCGTCTCCTTCGCCGCGTCCTCGTTGCGCAGGTACGAGAACGCCACGTCGGCGCCGCGCCGAGCGAGGTCGACCGCGATGGTGCGCCCGATGCCGCGCGACCCGCCGGTGATGAGGGCGAGGCGCCCGTCGAGCGTCACGCGCCGACTCCGGCCGACGCGCCGAGCGCCTCGTGGACGGCCACCGACCGCATGTCGAACGCGGTGTCGGTGAGCGCCGGGATGAGGTCGTCCGCGGGCGGCTCCTCGAGCAGCTCGATCCACGACTTGCAGCCGCCGTACGCCTCGTCCGGCTGCAGCGGGAACGGCTCGATCAGCGACGCGGCACGCAGCAGCAGCACCGTCAGCGGCTTCGTCGGCCGCCACTTGAGGCGCGACTCGGCATAGGCCGGTGTCCACAGGTGCCAGCCGTCCAGCGCCAGCAGCCCGTCGGCGTCGGTGAGCTCCCAGGCGGCCTCGACCGTGCACCGGCACCGGATCGGGATGGTGCCGTCGGTGGGTCGCTCGCGGTTCGACCGCGCCAGCTCGCCGTGCCACTGCCGCTTCACCTCGCTCGCCTGCTGGTGCTCCCAGTTGGGATACAGCCAGAACGTCGAGCCGGCGACGGCGAACGACTTCTCGCGCGATGCCGCCCTTCCGGAGGGTCACCACCTGGTCGCCGCGGGCGATCGCCTCGACCACGACGTGCCACTCCTTGAGCGCCAGCGTCACCGGGGACTCGATGGGTCGCCCCACTCGCCCTTCGACGTCGTCCAGCCCAGGCCGTCGAGCAGCGCCAGTCGCTCCCGGGCGTGGACGCGCACCGGGTGCGACTCGTCCAGGTCGGCCACGAGATTCGTGACGCGCTGACGGATCTGGTAGGCGAAGTGCGGCGTCGCGGGGCCGATCAGGGCATCGACGTCGCGGATCGTCGGCTCGGTCATCGCCACGATTCTGGCATACGATGCCCTTCGTGAACGCACCGGAAGTCATCCGCCAGGCCGTCACGACCCCTCCGGTCTCGCCGACCCTGCTCGACACGCTGCTGCCGCGGTACGACCACCGGACGATGCAGGGCCGCCCCGTCCGGGCACCCGCTGGAAACGGTCATCGCGGCGATCCGCGAGACGCCGCTCGAGGACGCCAAGCTCGCGCGCACGCTGATGGCGGTGCGCACGCTGGGCCGCTCGTGGCGGCGCGAGCGCATCGCGATCGCCGACATGGGCGACGGCGCGACCGGCTTCGTGCCGGTCGGCTCGTCGTCGGCGGAGATCGTGGTCGGCTTCGCGGGGCGGCCCTGGCCGGGCGGCGACGCCATGCATCTCGAGCGCCGACGAGTGGCGCGCGCTCGAGCCGAACGACTGCGTGAAGGTCGGCATGTCGGTGCGCGCGACCATCGCCTCGTACGGGACGCTGCTGATCACCGAGACGCGGATCCAGTGCGGGCCGGTCGCGCGCAAGCCGTTCGACCGGTACTGGCTGATCGTGCGGCCGGGCTCCGACATCGTTCGCGGCTCGTTGCTGCGCGCCATCGCGCGGCACGCCGAGCGCGCCGCGTGACGATCGCCGAGGCGATCGCCGGGTTCGAGCAGGGGTGGGTGGCCGGCCAGGCGGTGACGCCGCGGTTCGCCTACGAGCGGACGCTGCGGATGCTGGCGTTCTGGCTGGAGCAGACCGGCCGGTCGGCGTCGGACGACCTGGCGACGCTGGTGCCGGCCGACCTGGAGTCGTTCGTCGCGTGGCATGCGTCGAGCGGCCTGGCCGACGACCCGGAGGGGTCGCGCAAGGTCGCGCTGCACGTGGCGCGCCTCGGCGCCTACGTCGCGGCGGCGTGCGACCGCCCGGATCTCGACGTCGGCCGAGACCGCCTGCGCGCCCAGGTCTAGTCCCGCCGTTCGACAGGTCGAGGACCATCGCACCACAACGACGCGTGCCCGAACAGCGCCGCACCGTGCCGACTTCGCAACGGACCGCATCCGGTCGGGCGATTCGCGCGCTTCCGTGTGAGAAACGTTCTGGGGTCAGACCCCAAGAACGGCGAAATTGGGGTCAGACCCCAGGTCTTTTGGCCGCCCGGAGGCTCGGCTCGGCGCTCCTGCTACGTTCGAGCCGATGCTCCTGCTCCTCGACTTCGACGGCACGCTGACCGACACCGACACGCTCGACCTGCTGGTGGCCGAGCACGCGCCCGCCATCTGGGCCGAGGCCGAGCAGGGGCTGACGTCGGGCACGATGACGCTCTACGAGGTGATCGCCTTCGAGTTCGAGCACGTGCACTCGACGCTGGACGACGCGCTCGCGACGCTGCGGTCGCGCATCGCCCTGCGGCCCGGGCTGCCCGAGCTGATCACCTTCTGCCGCGAGCGGTTCATCGACCCGGTCGTCATCTCGTCGGGCTTCCACGAGCTGATCGAGCCGGTGCTGGCATGGGGCGGCGTGCGCCTGCCGGTCGTCGCGCACTCCGCCACCTTCTCGACCGCCGGCACCACCGTCGCGTTCCTCGAGCGCCCCACCTGCCCCGTCTGCGGCGAGCAGTGCAAGCGGACGGAGCTCGAGCGCCTGTCGGGCGGCCGGCAGATCGCCTACGTGGGCGACGGCTGGTCGGATCGCTGCGCGGCGAAGGCCGCCGACCTCGTGTTCGCCCGCGCCTCGCTCGCGCAGCACCTCGCGGACGAGGGCGTCGCCTACGTGCCGTTCGAGGACATGACCGACGTGCGCGAGGGGCTGCGGCGCTACCTGGCGCCGGCGTAGCGGCCCACGACCGCCACGAACCGCAGCGCCACGCGGTGGCAGAGCTCGACCTGCGTCGGCCCGTACTGCGCGGTGGTGGAGCGCAGGTGCTCGATGTCGACGCCGTGCGTGATGGCCTCGTCGCGGGCCGTGTCGATCCACTCGTAGACGGTCGCGGGCTCGGCCTCGAAGTGGAACTGCGTGCCCCACGCGTTGCGGCCGTACCGGAACGCCTGGTTGAAGCGCGGCGAGTTGTAGATCAGCGTCGCGTCCTCGGGCGGCGTGAAGCAGAAGTGGTGCCACTCGAACGCGTAGAACGACTCGGGCAGGTCGCCGAACAGCTCGTCCTCGGCCTGGTCCTCGGTGGCCGAGATGGGGAGCCAGCCGATGCCCGGGCCGTCGGGAGCGCGGAACGCCTCGCCGCCGGTGGCCTGCGCGAGCAGCTGGCCACCGAGGCAGATGCCGAGCACCGGCACCTCGCGGCGCAGCGCATCCTCGAGCATCGACCGCTCGAGCCCGAGCCACGGATGCTGCGCGTCCTCGTCGGGGTTCACGATGCCGCCGAGCACGATCAGGCCGTCGTACGCCTCGAGCGGATGCTCCGGCGCGGCCGTCCGGCTGGCGTACCAGACCTCGATGTCGGCGCCGGCGGCGCGGAGCGGGGCCTCGAGCGCGTCGAGGCCGGAGTCGTCGTCGTGCTGCATGGCGAGGATGCGCATCGCGGAAATCCTACGGTTACTGGACACAGGGCGTGTCGGATGGAAGCACCGTCACGTTCGAGCGGGCCGGCAGCCCGGCCAGCACGGAGCCGTGCGGCACCAGGATCTCGATCGTGTTCGCCGCATGGCGCAGCACCCGGTCGACGAACAGGCAGCCGGTCGAGACGAGCCCGTCGACGGCGATCCGCGCGCCGCGCGGAGCCAGCGCGGCCGGCGCCGCGACCGCCTGCCACGGCACGCGCTCGTCGTCGCGGGCGAGACGGAACCGGTCGCGATACGCGCGCAGTTTCACGCCCTTGCCGTTCGACCACGTGCCGTTCGGCCGCCGGTAGGTCGGCGCGCCCTTGCGGTTGCGCCAGCCGCCGTCGCGCCACACCGGATTGCCGTGCGTCCACGTGCCGTTCGAGCGCTTGTCGGTGCGCTTGCCCTGCTTGTTGACCCAGTAGCCGCTGCGGTCGACGAGCACGATGCGCACGCCGCGCGGCAGCAGGCCGCCACCCCGCATGGCGACGCCCTTGGAGCCGAACAGGAAGTCGGCGCGGGCGCGCTTCTGCATGCCGGGTATGACGATCGTCGAGCCGCGGAAGTCGCGCTCCCGCGCCTCCCTCACGTAGCGCAGGGCGACGCCGGCGGCGGGCCGCGGCGCGGTCAGCGGCGGACAGGCCTCGCCCGCTGCGAGGGTCAGCACCTCGCCCCGCACCGGCAGCCCGCCGAGCGTGGATCTGCGGGATGAACACGTCGATGTGCGTGCCGATGATGGCGCCGCCGGTGTCATCGGCGCGGAAGCAGCCGCGGGCGGGCGAGCCCGCGAGCTGCGGCACGTAGACGTTCGTGCCGCGCGGGATGACGCGGAGATCGGTGGCGATCGACTTCCACTCCGTCACGTTGGTGCCGACCCCCGTGTCGAACAGGTCGTGGTACGGCAGCTTCGTGACGCCGGTCCCGTTCACCCACGTGCCGTCGGCGCGCTGGAACGTGACCGCGCCGGCCGCGGTGCGCCAGCCGCCCTCGCGCCAGTACGGCGCGCCGGCCGACCAGCCGCCGGCATTCGGCACGGTCTTCTTGCCGGCCTTGGTCACCCAGTAGCCGCCGTGCGTGCCGGCGTAGTGGACGTGCGCGCCTGCTGTCGGCCGTGCCGGTGCCCTGCATCGGCACGCCGCGGGCCGAGTAGAGGAAGTCCTCGCGGTAGGTGCCCGCGATGCCGGGCGCCGCGAGCTTCTTGCCGACGAAGCCCGACTCGGCCGCGAACCAGTAGTACGTCAGCTGGAAATCGCCCAGGCTGGTGGCCGCCGACGCGGACGGAGCCGCGACCGCGAGCACGAGCGCGAGGGTGGTCGCGAGCCTCCGAAGCACCGACTCACCCTACCATTCGCCCCATGTCCGGCTACTCCGGGACGCCCCTGCCGAAGAAGCTCGGCATCAAGGAGGGGCACCGCGTCGTGCTCGTCGCGGCGCCCGATCACGTCGAGGCGCTGCTCGGCGATCTGCCGCCGGGCGTGACCCTGCTGCGCCAGGCGCGACCGCCGTACGACGTCGTGCTGCTGTTCGTCACGGAGCGCCGCGTCCTCGCCCGCAGGCTGCCCGAACTGGCCGCGAAGATGGATCGCGCCGGCGGCCTCTGGGTGTGCTGGCCGAAGCGCGCGTCGGGCGTCGCAACCGATGTCACGGAGGACACGGTCCGTGACGTCGCGCTGCCGCTCGGCCTGGTCGACAACAAGGTCTGCGCGGTGGACGAGACCTGGTCGGGCCTGCGGATCGTCTACCGGCTCAAGGACCGGTAGAGCGGCCACAGGTCGATGCCGGCGGTCGACCGCAGCTCGACGCTGCCGGGGCCGCCGGAGAGCGCGCCGGCGTCGGTCAGCAGCGTCCGCGCGCGCTGCGCGATCGCGGCGCCCGGGTCGATCAGCTCGACGTCGGGGCCGACCACCTCGGCGATCAGGTCGCGCACCAGCGGGTAGTGGGTGCAGCCGAGCACGAGCACGTCGGCGCCGGCGGCGATCAGCGGCGCGGTGTAGCGCTCGACCAGCGCCCGCGTCTCGGGCCCGTCGAGGTCGCCCGACTCGATGCGGTCGACCAGGCCCGGGGCACGGCTGCGTCAGCACCTCGGCGTCGCCGCGGTGCTCGGCCACCAGGCCGCGGAACTTCTCGCCGCCGAGCGATCCCTCCGTGGCCAGCACGCCGACGATGTGCGACCGCGACCGCGCCACGGCGGGCTTGACGGCCGGCTCGATGCCCACCACCGGCACCGCGTGGCGCTCGCGCAGCGGCGCGATGGCCGCGATCGTGGCCGTGTTGCAGGCGACGATCAGCATCTTCGCGCCCTCGGCGACCAGCGCCGTCGGCGATCGCGAACGTGCGCGCCACGATCTCCTCGGCCGGCCGCCCGCCGTACGGGCAGTGCGCCTGGTCGGCGACGTAGACGAGCTGCTCGTCGGGCAGCTCTGCGACGAGGTCGACGAGCACGGTGAGCCCGCCGATCCCCGAGTCGAACACGCCGATCACCGGTGCACCTAGAAGAGGCTAGCCTGGGCCGGCCCGGGAGGCTCCGCGACCGGCACCTCCGCGGCGCGCAGCAGGTCGCGCAGCAGGTCGGCGTTGACCGGTCCCTGGTCGGCGTTGTTGGTGTTGAACATCGCGTAGATGTGGTCGACGGCGCCCGCCAGGTCGGCCAGCGGCGCGACCCAGCCGGACAGCTCCTGCGCGGTGTAGAAGTGGTCGAAGCGGTCCGACGCGACGCCGCCGCTGACGTTCCAGGTGGCCGAGTTGCGGCCGTGGTACCGCACGTACGCGGTGTCGGTCGTGGCGGCGATGACGGTCTGCGCGACGTTGGGCGTCGAGACGTGCGGCGCGTCGACGATCACGTGCGAGAGGTTGCGGGCGCGCAGGAAGTCGAGCGTCGACTCGACGTTCTGCTCCGACAGCCAGTCGCGCTGGCGGAACTCGACCAGCACGGGGTAGGGCGCGAGCAGCTCGGCGCCCATCTCGATGAACGCGCGCGAGCCGTCCGATGGCGTCAGGCCCGGGCCGTACTGCATCAGCACCCCGCCCATCCGGTCGGCCGCGGCGAGCGGGTCGAGCGCCTGCTTGAAGCGCCGGAACACGCGCTCGAGCAGCGCCTGCGACGGGTCGACGTGGCCGCGCGACGTCATCTGCGAGACCAGCGGCCGCAGGTCGGCGGGCAGCTGCTCGGGCGTCACGCGGTGCCCCGTCATCATCCCGAACGCCTTCACGTGGAAGACGAACCCGTCGGGCGTGCGATCGGCCCAGTTCGTCGCGGTCCGTGCCTCGGGGATCGCGTAGTACGACGAGTTCACCTCGACCGTGTCGTAGCGCTCCGCGTAGTACCGCAGCCGGGCCTCGGAGCTGCGGGCGGTGGACGGGTACCAGGTCTCGATCAGGCCCTGGTCGGCCCAGGAGCAGGTACCGAGGCGGATCGGCGCGGGCATGGGGGGAGGGTAGGCCACGACCTCCGCACGTCGCCGCTAGAGTGCGTCTGGGTCGACCCCGATCGTGGGCCATACACTGCGGTTGGGCCGTATCACTCCTATGGGACTCCGGCAGTTCTGCCCCCAGCCTCGAGAAGAGGTGCAGGGTGGACAGGAGGCCCACCTGCTATGCAGGTTCAACGGGGTACGGAGCCACGACGGGGTGGATCCACCTTTTCGCCGGAGGGACCGCGGTGATCTATCTCGACCATGCCGCCACCACGCCGCTCTCGCCCGCTGCCTGGCGGGCGATGGAGCCGTACCTGCGGGAGCACTTCGGCAACCCGTCCGAGCCGCACGCGGCCGGCCGCGCGGCCCGCGCCGGGCTCGACGCGGCCCGCGAGTCGGTGGCCGCGACGCTGGGCTGCGCGCCGTCCGAGGTCGTCTTCACCGGCGGCGGGTCGGAGGCCGACAACCTGGCCGTCCTCGGCCGGCTGGCCGCGGGCGGACGCGTGGTCGCGAGCGCGATCGAGCACCCCGCGGTGCGCGAGCCGCTGCTGGCGTACGGCGGCGAGGTGGCCTGGGCGCCGGTCACGCGCGGACGGCGTGGTCGACCTGGACGCGCTGTCGGCGCTGGTGCGTCCCGGCGACGCGCTCTGCTGCGTGATGGCCGCGAACAACGTGACCGGCGCGCTGCAGCCGGTGGACGAGATCGCGGCGCTGTGCGCCGAGCGCGGCGTGCCGCTGCACGTCGACGCGGTGCAGGCCGCCTCGGGGGCCGACGTCCGCGCGCTGCCGGGCGCCGTCGACGATCGCCATCGCGGCGCACAAGCTGGGCGGGCCGAAGGGCGTCGGCGTGCTGGCCGGGTCCGGGCGTCGCGACGCTGCCGGCGGTCGTCCGCGGCGGCGGCCAGGAGCACGGGCTGCGGCCGGGGACGGAGAACGTCGCCGGCGCTGCCGCGCTCGCCGCCGCGCTGGCCGAGCGGCAGGGGCCCGGCGCGCGCGAGGAGCGAGCCGGCGCGCGCCGCGCTGCGCGACCGGCTGGAGCGCGAGCTCGGCCTGCCGGTTGCCGCCGCGGGCGCACCGCGGCTGCCCGGCCACGCGCTGCTGCTCGCGGGCGTGCGCGGCGACCTGGTCGTGCACCAGCTGGACGGCGACGGCATCTGCGTCGCGGCCGGCTCCGCCTGTGCGGCGGGCAGCGCCGAGCCGTCGTACGTGCTCGCCGCGATGGGCATCGACCCGGCCACGGCGCGCGGCGCCGTCCGCGTGACGCTCGGCCCGGAGAGCACGGCGGGCGAGGTGGACGCGTTCATCGCCGCCTTCGTGCCCGCCCGCGCCGGACTGCTGCGCGCCGTCGAGAGCGTCGCGTGATCGACCTCTCGCGCGCCGGCGCGCATCGAGCGGCCCGACGGCGAGGGCCGGGCCGGCGGCGGCGCCTGCGACGACCGCGTCCGGTTCACGATCGCGCTCGAGCGCGGGCGCCTGGCGGCCGTGCGGTTCGGCGCCGACGCGTGCCCGACCACCACCGCCGCGGCCGCCTGGCTGGCGGCGTCGGCCGAGGGGGCGAGCCTGCTCGATGCGGCGCGCCTCGGAGCCGTCGCGGCGCACGGCGCCTGCGGCGTGGCGGGCGCGCGCCGGTCGTGCGTCGAGGTCGCGGTCGACGCGTTCCACGCCGCGCTCGGCGACGCCGTCGTGCGCGGCGCGACCGTGCCGGGCAACGGCCGCGTGGCCGTCGCGATGTCGGGCGGCGTCGACTCCGCCGTCGCGCTGGCCGAGGCGCCCGACGAGGCGTTCGGCATCACGCTGCAGCTCTGGATCGACCCGCACGCACCCGACACCGACCGCGCCTGCTGCGCGCCGGGCAGCGTGCGCCGGGCGCGCGATCTCTGCCACCAGCGCGGGCTTCCGCACCTGTCGCTCGACCTTCGCGACACCTTCCGCGACACCATCGTCGCCGGCTTCATCGCCGGGTACGAGGCGGGGGAGACGCCGAACCCGTGCACGGCCTGCAACGGCGACTTCCGCCTGCGCGAGCTCGTCGACGCGGCCGCGCGGCTGGGCGCGGCGCGCGTGCGCACCGGCCACTACGCGCGCATCGTCGAGCGCGACGGCGTGCCGCTGGTCGCCCGCGGCGTCGACCCGTCGAAGGACCAGAGCTACATGCTCGCCCGCGTGCCCACCGACGTGCTGGCGCGCCTCGACTTCCCGCTCGGCGAGCGCACGAAGCCCGAGGTGCGCGAGCGCGCGGCCGAGCTGGGCCTCGCGGCGGCGCGCGCGAAGGAGAGCCAGGAGGTGTGCTTCCTGGGCGGCGGCGACTACCGCACGTTCCTCGACCGCTACGGCTCGCCGGCGGCCGACGGCCCGATCGAGGACGAGGCCGGCCACGAGCTGGGCCGCCACGCCGGCGTCGGCGGCTTCACGCCGGGCCAGCGCCGCGGCATCGGCGTCTCGGCGCCCGAGCCGCTCTACGTGCTGCGCACCGAGCCCGCCCGCAGCGCCGTCGTCGTCGCGCCGCTGCGCCGCCTGGGGACGCGCACCGTGCCGCTCCGCGACGTCGTCATGCACGTCGAGCGCCGCCACGTCGACGCGAAGCTCCGCTACCGCTCGCCCGCGGTGGCCGCGTCGCTGGACGGCGACGGCAGCGACCGCACGCTGGCGCTCGCGCGCGACCTGTTCGCGGTCGCCCCGGGCCAGACGGCCGCGCTGTACGACGGCGACGCGGTCGTCGGCTGCGGCACGATCGCCTGACCTCCCGGTAGCCAGCGGCCCGTTCCACTAGGCTTCGTCGCATGGACCTCGGCGACCTGGCATACCTGGCGCTCGCCTTCTTCCTCATCGTCGCCGCGCTGGTGATCGCCTGGCTCGGCACCCGCGCCGCCGCGTGGCTCTCGGCCGCCACCGACCTGCTGCGCAACGTCGACCGCGAGGCGCTGCCGGCGATCGCGAAGGTCAACACGCTGCTCGACCAGGCGTCGGGCTCGCTCGGCAAGGTCGACACGATCCTCGACACGGCCGTCACGGGCGCGCAGGCGACCGAGGACGTCGTCCGCAAGACCGCGGGCGTCGTCTCGAAGCCGCTCGGCGCCGTCGCCGAGGCCGGCGCGTTCGTCAGCGGCGCCGCATCGTCGTTCCGCACGCGGCGCTCCGAGCGCCACACCGACGAGCCGTGAGGGGCTTCCTGCGCCTGCTCGGGTTCGCCGCCGGCGCCGCCACGGTGGCCGGCGTCCTGTACGCCCGCAAGCGCGGCATCACGTTCGGCGAGCTGGTGCGCCTCGAGCTCGAGACGGTGCGCGAGGACGCCCGCCTCGCGATCGGCGACGGCAAGGCGGCGGCGCAGGAGCGCCGCCGCATGCTCGACACCGAGCTCGACGAGCTGCGCTAGTCCGAGACCCTTACGCGTCTCTCACGGCGTTCTTCGGCGCGCTGCAGATCCTCCGGTCGTCCTGGTGATCAGGGCGAACGACAACCGAAGGAGCACAGCATGCGCAGACCATCCAGCGTCCGCACGTGGATCGTGACGGCCGCCGCCGCGCTCGGCGTCTCGGTCGGCGTCGCGGGCCTCGCCGGAGCCGCGACCGACGGGTCGACGACGACCACGCCGGCCGCGGCGACGGCGACGACCCCGGCCGCACCGAGCGGCACCGCGCCCGACCCGTCGACCATGAAGCAGGGGCCGGGCGAGACGCTCCTGACCGGCGACACGGCCGCCAAGGTCACGGCGGCGGCGAAGGCCGCACTGCCCGGGGCGACCGTGATCCGGGTCGAGACCGACGCGGGCGGCGCCGCGTACGAGGCCCACATGCAGAAGGCCGACGGCACGCAGGTGACGCTGAAGTTCGATTCGAGCTTCAAGGTCACGGCGACCGAGGACGGCTTCGGCTCGGGCCCGGGCGGCCACGCACCGCCGACCGGCTCAGGCGCCACCGTCCGGCGGCACCGCGCCGCCGGCGACGGCACCCGCAGCCACGTGAGGCGACCGGCCGGGGCGCTCCGCCGCCCCGGCCCGCCTGCGCGTTCCGTCACGTTGCGTGACGGTCCCATGATCGGGGTCTGACCCCGTTTCGGCCGTTTTTGGGGTCTGACCCCAAAACGTTTCTCGACACGGAAGGCGCGGGGTCGCGCGACACGGCACTGTTCGGTCGGAGTTGGCACGGAGCGCGCGCGGTACGGCACGCGCTCGTCCGTCATCGTCAGCGGATCTCCCCGGCCGCGCGATTCGCCGGATTGGTAGAGTCGCCGCTCGCAGTCGAACCTCAGGAGGAGAGCGGCAGGATGGCCAACGCGACGCTGGAGGAGACGCTCGCCGACGAGCGTCGCGAGGTGCTCATCCGCGAGATCGAGGCGCGCATCACCGAGGCCGACGTGAAGCACGTGTACCTGCAGTACACGTCGGTGCCGGGGCGCGTGATGGGCAAGGTCGTGCCCGCGCGGCACTTCCACCGGTTCGCGCGGAAGGGGATCCCGTTCGCGACGGTCTCCGCCGGCGGCTTCACGATCGCGCTCGACGGCAGCATCATCGGCCCCGACGCCGTCGCCTGCTCCGAGGGCCTGCTGATCCCCGACCTGACGACGTTCCAGGTGCTGCCGTGGGACACCGACATGGGCCGCGTGATCTGCGACCACTACAACAAGCCCGACGCCCACACCCGCCCCGGCGAGGTCGCGACGGGCGACGGGCGCGCGAACCTGACGCGGCTGCACGACGACTTCAAGGCCGAGTTCGGCCTCGAGCTGCGCACCGGCTGCGAGCCGGAGATGAGCTGGTTCCCCGAGCCGCGATCAGATCTCGACCGGCGCAGTCGATGCTGCCCGCGCAACGTCGGCACGCCGTACCACATCGGCCATCTCGAGAGCGTCCGCGAGATCCTGAAGCGCGTCACCGCGCTACGGGCAGGCGATGGACCTCGACATGATCCAGGCCGACTACGAGGACCCCGGCCAGATCGAGATGAACTTCCAGTTCGGCCCGGCGATCGAGACGGCCGACCGGCTGGTCACGTACCGCCAGATCTGCATGCAGGTCGCGAACGAGCTCGGCCTGTTCGCGACGTTCATGCCGAAGCCGATCGCGGGGATCATGGGCAACGGCTGCCACCACCACGTCAGCCTGTGGCGCGGCGAGGAGCCGGCGTTCGGCGACGGCGGGCCGGAGGGCATGACCGACCTCGGCCGGTGGGCGATCGGCGGCATGCTCAAGCATGCGCGCGCGATGAGCGCGGTCTGCTCGCCGACCGTCAACTCGTACTGCCGCTACTGGGATCCCGGCCAGTACGCGCCCGACGGTGCCGGTCTGGGGCGTCGACAACCGCGCGTGCATCGTCCGCGTGCTCGGCAACCGCGCCGAGTACCGCGCGCCCGACTCGGCCTGCAACCCGTACCTCACGCACGCGGTCCTGCTGGCGTCGATTCGCGACGGGATCGCCAACAAGATCGATCCCGGCGCCGCAGTACACGAACGAGGAGGCGGAGCCGCAGGCGTCCGACACGCCGTTCGAGGTGCTGCCGCGCACGCTCGGCGACGCGCTCGAGGCGCTGGCCGCCGACGACGTGATCCGCGAGGCCCTGCCCGACGACCTCTACGACACGTTCTTCCGCCTGAAGACGGACGAGTGGCAGCGCTCGTGCGGCGCCGTCACCGACTGGCAGATGGACACCTACCTGAACGTGCTGCCGTGACGCGATGACGGCGCAGCTCCGCGTCATCTGCGTCGACGCCGACGCGCCGCCGCTGTTCTCGAAGGCGGCGGGCGGCGTGCGGCCGGGCTACGAGCCCGACGTGGCGGCGCTGGTCGCGGAGCGGCTCGGGCGCGAGCTGCGCTGGGTGATGCTGCCGTGGCCCGAGATGATCCCGGCGCTCGTCGCCGGCGAGGGCGACGCCATCCTCTGCGGCCAGGCGATCACGGCCGAGCGCCGCCGGGTCGTCGACTTCACGAACCCGTACGCCGTCTTCGACGAGTCGGTGCTCGTCCGCGCCGGGGGCGCGATCACCGGGCCCGGCGACCTACGCGGCCGCCGGGTCGGGGCGCTCGCCAACTCCACCAACATGGCGCTGGCCGAGACGTTCGACGGGGCGGTCACCGTGGCCTTCGACGGGACGTCGGACGACGTGCTCGGCGTGATGATCGAGGCCGTGCGCTCCGGCGAGGTCGATGCGCTCGTCGACGACGACGTGGCGCTGCTGCCGGCCGCGGCCGAGCCCGGGCTGGAGATCGCCTTCACGGTGCCGACCCGCAACGCGTGGGGCATGGCGGTCGCCAAGGACCGGCCCGACCTGCGGCGCGAGCTCGACGCCGCGCTGGCAGCGGCGATCGGCGACGGCGCGCTGGCAGCGGCCTGGAACCGGTGGCTGCGGCCGCTCGAGTTCCCGTTCCGGGCCGACGGATGAGCGCGCTGCCCTTCCTGGACGTCGCCGACCCCGACTTCAGCGTGCGGTCCGGAGCGGTCCGCGCGGCCCGCGACCAGGGCGCCTACGCCCGCACGTCGTACGGCCTCGCGGTCCTGCGGTACGACGAGGTCAGCCGCATCATCAAGGACCGCCGGCTGAGCCAGGGCAGCGCCGCCTGGCCGGAGCACGTCGGCGTCGGCGGGCCGTGGGCGGAGTGGTGGAAGCGCGGCATCCTCAACCGCGAGGGCGACGACCATGCCCGGCTGCGGCGGCTGATGAACCCCGCCTTCTCGAACAAGCTGGCTGATTGCCGCTCGTGCCGCGCTTCCAGGCGCTCGCGAACGAGCTCATCGACGAGTTCGCCGACCGCGGCCGCTGCGAGTTCATGCGCGAGTTCGCAGAGCCCTACGCCACGCGTGTCGCCGCGTGGCTGCTCGGCATCCCCGAGGAGGAGTGGCGCACGCTCGCCGACCTGGTCGGAGAAGCTGGGCCTGGGCCTGGCCGTGACCGCCCGCGAGCACGTCGCCGAGATGGAGGAGGGCCTCGCCGGCATGTTCGGGTATGCCGACGCGGTGATCGCCGACCGGCGGGCGCGGCCGCAGGACGACTTCGTCACGAGCCTCGTCGCAGGCCAGCGAGGACAACGACCGTCTGTCCGACCAGGAGCTGCGCGACAACATCGTCCTGCTCATCTTCGGCGGCATCGACACGACCAGGAACCAGCTCGGCCTGGCGATCGACCTGTTCATCCGCCATCCGGAGCAGTGGCGGCTGCTGGCCGAGCAGCCGGAGCTCGCGTCGAAGGCCGTCGAGGAGATCATGCGCGTCCGCCCGACGGTGACGTGGACGACGCGCGAGGCGATCGAGGACTTCGAGTTCGACGGCATCCCGATCGCGAGAGGCACGACGATCCACCTGTTCTCGGAGTCGTCGGGCACCGATCCGCTGGTGGTCACCGGCGATCCCGGGTTCGACATCACGGCGGAGGGCCGGCCGCGCCACTTCGGGTTCGGCGGCGGCCGCCACTTCTGCATCGGCCACTTCATCGCGCGCGGCGACATGGGGGAGGCGCTCGCCCTGCTCGCGCGGCGGATGCCGAACATCCGGTACGACGGCGAGGCGACGTTCCTGCCCGACTCGGGCAACACGGGCCCGATCGTGCTCCCGGTCGCCTTCGACGCCGGGCACTAGCCCCGCTGTCTAACCGTCAACTAGACATCGAGGTCAGCCGACGCGGGCGACGACGTCGCGGCGGCGCACGATCAGCACCGGCTCGCCGCCGAGGCGAACCTCCATGGCCGCGCCGCGCGGAAACAGCACCTTGTCGCCGGGCGCCACGCCCTGCACCTCGTCGCCGATCGCGAGCACGATGCCGCTCTTCACGGGCACCTCGCCGGCGGACGGGATGATCAGCCCGGTCCGCGTCTCGTGCTCGTCGGAGGCGGGGGAGATCGTCAGCCAGTCGTCGAGCGGCTCGATCTGCACGTCGGGTGCCGAGGCGCGCTCCATGCGTCGCAGGGTGTCGTCGTCGCCGTACACCCATCGAACTGTACCGCCCCGTGCTCGCGCCGACCTGCTCGGCGCCGCGCCCGCGCCGCCTATCCTTCGAGCCGATGCGCTCGCATGAGATCCGCACCTCGTTTCGCGACTACTTCGCGGCGCGCGACCACGTCGTCGTGCCGTCGGCGTCGCTCGTGCCGCCCTCGCTCGACCCGACGGTGCTGCTCACCACCGCCGGCATGCAGCCGTTCAAGCCGTACTTCCTCGGCCAGGAGACGCCGCCCGGCCCGCGCGTCACCTCGATCCAGAAGTGCTTCCGCACGACCGACATCGAGGTCGTCGGCCAGACCGCCCGCCACCTCACCTTCTTCGAGATGATGGGCAACTTCTCGTTCGGCGACTACTTCAAGGAGGCGCCATCGCGCAGGCCTGGGAGCTGTCGCTCGAGGGCTGGCAGATGGATCCCGAGCGCCTCTGGGTGACCGTCTACGAGGGCGGCGACGGCGTGCCGCGCGACGACGAGGCGATCGACCTGTGGCGCGCCATCGGCCAGCCGGCGGAGCGCATCGTCGCGCTCGGCGAGGACAACTTCTGGAAGGCCGGGCCGACCGGTCCGTGCGGCCCGTGCTCCGAGCTGTTCTACGACCGCGGCCCCGAGCACGGCTGCGGCCGGCCGCTCGGCGGCGGCCCCGACCAGTGCGGCCCGCAGTGCGACTGCGACCGCGTGCTCGAGTACTGGAACCTCGTCTTCATGCAGTTCGACCGCAGCGACGACGGCCTGACGCCGCTGCCGAAGCCGTCGATCGACACCGGCGCCGGCGTCGAGCGCATCTCGGCGCTGCTGCAGGGCGTGCACTCCGTCTACGAGACCGACGGCTTCCAGGAGGTCATCTCGGCGCTGCGAGTCGTGGTCGGGCGCGACGTACACCGACGGCGGCGCCTCGATGCGCGCGCTGCGCGTGCTGGCCGACCACGGCCGCGGCATGGCGTTCCTGGCCACCGACGGCGTCATCCCGTCGAACGAGCAGCGCGGCTACATCCTGCGCCGCATCATCCGCCGCGCCGTCTCGCACGGCCACCGCATCGGCCTGCCGTCGCCGTTCCTGACGAAGCTGCACGGCGTCATCGTCGACCAGTTCGGCGAGGCGTATCCCGACCTCGTCCAGCACCGCGACCAGGTGGCCGAGATCCTGTCCGGCGAGGAGGAGCGCTTCACGCGCACGCTCGAGACCGGCACCGCGATCCTCGACGACGTGATCGCCACGACGAAGGCCGCGGGCGGCATCGAGATCCCCGCCGCCGACGCGTTCCAGCTGCACGACACCTACGGCTTCCCGATCGAGGTCACGGCCGAGATCGCCGCCGAGCACGGCCTCGCCATCGACGAGGCCGGCTTCGCCGCGCAGATGGACGCGCAGCGCCGCCGCGCCCGCGAGGCCGCCAAGGGCGGCAAGGAGCGCGAGGTCGCCGCGGCGTTCGCCCGCGAGGCCGGGTTCCGCACCGAGTTCACCGGCTACGACGACCTCGACGTCGAGACCACCGCCGAGGCCGTGCAGGAGCTCGGCGACGGCCGCCTGCTCGTGAAGCTGCGCCGCTCGCCGTTCTATCCCGAGGGCGGCGGCCAGGTGTCGGACCGCGGCGTCGATCGAGGGCCCCGCCGGCCGCGCCGCCGTGGTCGAGGCGTACCGCTTCGACGGCGACCAGGCGCTCGCCGTCGTGCTCGAGCACGGCACGATCGCCGCCGGCGAGACGGTGCGCGCCGACGTCGACCCCAACCACCGCCGGCCGACCGTCGCGAACCACACCGGCACCCACCTGCTGCACCGCGCGCTGCGCGAGGTGCTGGGCGATCACGCGCACCAGCGCGGCTCGGCCGTGCGCCCCGACAAGCTGCGCTTCGACTTCTCGCACACCGGCCCGATGACGCCCGAGCAGCTGGCCGAGGTGGAGGACCGCGTCAACGACGCCGTCGTCGCACAACTACCCGCTGCACATCTTCGAGACGACGCAGGACGAGGCGCGCAAGCTCGGCGCGACCATGCTGTTCGGCGAGAAGTACGGCGACGTCGTGCGCGTCGTCGACATCGTCGGGTTCTCGACCGAGCTGTGCGGCGGCACGCACGTGCGGTCGACCGCCGAGGTGGGCCCGTTCAAGATCCTGTCGGAGTCGTCGGTCGGCCAGGGCGTGCGGCGCATCGAGGCCGTCACCAGCGGCGCCGCGCTGGCGCTGCTGCGCGAGCGCGAGCGCGCCGCGGTCGAGCTGGCGCGCGACCTGAAGACCGATCCCGAGCGCGTGCGCAGAGGCCGTCGCCAAGCTGCGCGAGCGCGTGCGCGAGCTGGAGAAGTCGAAGGGCGCCGGCGCCGCCGGCGGCGGCGTCGACCTGGCCGCGCTGGTCGGCCAGGCCGCCAGGCACGGCGGCATCGCGGTGCTCGCGCGTGTCGCAGGGCGACACGCCGCCCGACGACCTGCTCGAGCTGGCCGACCGCCTGCGCGGCGCGCTCGGCCCGTCGGTCGTCGTGCTCGCCTCGAGCGCCGGCGGCCGCGCGCACCTGGTCGCGTCGGCCACGCCCGAGGCCGTCGAGCAAGGGCGGCGACGCCGCCGCCGTGATCCGCGAGATCTCGCCGCTCGTCGGCGGTGGCGGAGGCGGTCGCCCGACCATGGCGCGCGCCGGCGGCAAGGACCCGTCGCACATCGACGAGGCGCTCGCCGCGGCGCGCTCGTTCCTCGCCTCCCGCCTCGGGTGAAGGTCCTCGCGCTCGACTACGGATCGGCGCGCACCGGGGTCGCGGTCTCGGACGAGACCGGCACGCTCGCGACGCCGCTGCAGACCATCGAGCGGGTCGGCAGCGCGGCGGGTATGGAGGCCCTGCTCGCTATCGTGGAGGCCGAGCGACCCGGGCTGATCGTGGTCGGTCTGCCGCGCACGCCGTCGGGCGAGCGGGGGAGCCAGGCCGGCGCCTCGGTCGCCTTCGCGGGCCGTCTGCGGGCCCGCGTCGAGGTTCCGGTCGAGCTGGAGGACGAGCGATACACGACGACGATCGCACAGCGCACGAGCCGCTCGGCGTCAGACCGGCCTGGACGCGCGGGCGGCGGCGGTGCTGCTCCAAGGCGTGCTGGACCGCCGCGCGGGCCGATGCTGATCCGCCGCACCCTCGGCGTCGTCGTCCTGCTGGGCCTGCTCGGGCTGGTCGTCTACGGCCTGAAGGAGGCCGAGTCGCGCGTGTTCGGCGGCGGCAGCTCGCCCGGCGCCGAGGTGACCGTGACGATCCCGAAGGGCTCCGGCACGGCCGCGATCGGCACCATCCTCGAGAAGGCCGGCGTGGTCGACTCGGCCTCGCGGTTCGAGCTCGAGGCGTTCAGCGAGACGGGCCTGCAGGCCGGCACGTACGTGCTGCACGTGAACGACGGGTACGACCGTGCGATCGAGGCGCTGAAGGCCGGCCCGCCGATCAGGCCGACCAAGCAGCTGCTGATCCCCGAGGGCCTCGCCGCGCGCGACGTGGCCGAGCTGACCCCGAAGATCGGGCTCGCCGGCGACGACTACGAGGCCGCCGCCAAGGCCGCCAAGCCGCCGGCCGGGTTCCTCGCCAAGGACGAGAAGGCCGAGACGATCGAGGGGTTCCTGTTCCCCGCCACGTACGACGTGGGGCAGCCGCCGTCGGGCACCGAGCTGGTCGACCAGCAGCTGACGGCCTTCGAGGAGAACTTCGCGCAGGTCGACATGGCGAAGGCGAAGAAGAAGAACCTGACGAACTACGACGTGCTCAAGATCGCGTCGCTGATCGAGCGAGAGGCGGCCTTCGCGGGCGACCGCCGCAAGATCTCGGCCGTCATCTACAACCGGCTCAAGGCCAAGATGACGCTCGGCATCGACGCCACCATCCAGTACGCGGTCGGCTCGTGGGAGCCGCTCACGGCCAAGGATCTCGAGATCGACTCGCCGTTCAACTCGCGCAAGGTGAAGGGCCTGCCGCCGACGCCGATCGCGGCGCCCGGCCTGGCCGCGATGAAGGCCGCCGCCAACCCGGCGAACGTCGACTACCTGTACTACGTCGCGATCCCCGGCGACCCCGACCGCAAGCACTTCTTCACGAACTCGTTCGACGAGTTCCTGCAGTACCAGAAGGACCATCCGGCGTGATCTCGGCGGCGACGACGCTCGTCGGCGTGATCGGCGATCCCGTCTCGCACTCGCTGTCGCCCCGCATGCAGAACGCCGCGTTCGCAGGCGGCCGGCCTGGACTGGGCGTACGTGCCGCTGCGCGTCGCGCCCGAGCGCCTGGGCGAGGCGCTGCGCGGCCTCGCGGGCCTGTCGTTCGCCGGCGCCAACGTCACGATCCCGCACAAGGAGGGCGTCGCGGCGCTGGTCGACGAGACCACCGACGTGGCGCGCGCGGCCGGCAGCGTCAACACCATCGTGGTGCGCCGCGACGGCTCGCTGCTGGGCGACTCCACCGACGGCGGCGCCGTCACGGGCGCCCTCGCCGCCGCGGCCGGCGACGACGTGCTGCGCGAGCCGCGTGCTCGTGCTCGGCGCCGGCGGCTCGGCCCGCGCGGTGGTCGCGGCCCTGTCCGCGGCGGGCGCCGACGTGGGCGTCTGGTCGCGTCGGCCCGAGGCGGCGCAGATGCTCGCGACCGCGCTCGGCGTCGCCGCGCACGACCGCCTGCCGTCGCCGCTGCCGCCGGTGATCGTCAACTGCACGCCGCTCGGCGGAGCGAAGGCGCTCACGGAGTCGCCGCTGGAAGCCGATTCTCTTTCCGATGTCCAAGCCGTCTGCGACCTCGCCTACCGCCCCGACGCGGCGCCGACCGTCCTCTGCGGCGACGCCGCCGCGCGCGGCATCGCCGTCGTCGACGGCCTCGAGGTGCTGGTGCGGCAGGGCGCCCGCTCGTTCGCGATCTGGACGGGCGTCGAGCCCGATCTGGACGTCATGCGCCGCGCTGTCCGGAGCTAGCTCGGTGAGCGCCGCGGCCGTCGCCGTCGGCGCGCTCGCCGGGGTCGCGGCCGGCCTGGCCGCCGAGCCGCTCGTGCGGCGCCTGCCCGCGGGCATCGACGACGCCCTCGAGCAGCCGGCCTGGACGCGCGCGCTGCGGCGGCCGCCGACCATGGAGATCGTCGGCGCCGTGCTCGGCGCCGCCGCCGGCTGGCGCCTCGGCCTGGTCGGGCCGCTGGTGCCGGCGCTGCTGCTGATCGCGCTGCTGGTGCCGATCACGTTCATCGACATCGAGCACCGCGTCATCCCCGACCGCCTCGTGTTCCCCGGCACCGCCGCCGCGCTGGTCGCCTGGGCGCTGATCGACCCGGGCAGCCTGAAGGAGCACGGGCTGGCGGCCGTCATCGCCTGCGTCGTGTTCCTCGTGATGGCGATCGTCTACCCGGCCGGCATGGGCCTCGGCGACGTCAAGCTGGCGCTGATGCTGGGCGCGTTCCTCGGCACGCGCGGTCGCGCCCGGCCTGTTCATCGGCTTCGTCATCTCGGCCGTGCCGTCGATGGTGATCCTGCTCAAGTACGGCCGCGACGGGCGGCAAGGTGGGCATCCCGTTCGGCCCGTTCATGGCGGCCGGCGCGTTCGTGGGCCTGCTCTGGGGCGACCAGCTGATCCGCTGGTACCTGCACACCCACTGACGGCTGCGGCTACTCGCTCTCGCGGCCCGAGACCAGCTTCGCCAGGTCGTACAGCCGCGCCTTCGCGCCCGTGCGCCCCTCGCGGCGGTCGGCCAGGTCGATCAGCCAGTAGACGCCGTGGGTGCCGACGAAGCGCAGCGGCTCCGGCTCCCACCGGCGCGGGTCGGGCCGGTTCACCCACGGCAGCGCCGTCAGGTCGGTCCGCTCGCCGCGGATCAGGTCGGTCAGGATCCGGCCGCCGAGGTTGGCCGCGGCCACGCCCTCGCCGACCCAGCCGCCCGCCCACGCGAGGCCGGTCGCAGGGTCGGCCGCGACGCGTCGGCATCCAGTCGCGCTGCGCGCCGAACACGCCCGACCAGGCGTGCACGATCGCGACGTCGCGCGTGGCCGGCCACAGGTCGTGCAGCTTCTCGGTCAGGCGGCGCACGGCCCAGTTCTCGACCTCGCCGTAGCGGTCGAAGCCGGAGCGCCAGTAGTACGGGCGCCCGCGCCCGCCGATCGCGATGCGGCCGTCGGCCGTGCGCTGGATGTACGCGTACGACAGCGCGGCGTCGGCGATCGTCTCCGCGTTCTGCCAGCCGATCTCGTCCCAGACCGCGGCCGGCAGCGGCTCGGTGACGACGATCGTCGACCGCAGCGGGATGATCTGGCGCGCGAGCCCCGGCAGGCCCGGCGTGTAGCCCTCGGTCGCGCGCACGACCCACGCCGCGCGCACGTCGCCCTGCGCCGTCCGCGCCACGCCGCGGCTCGATCGCGGTCACGGCGGTGCCCTCGTAGATCGTGCACGCCGAGCCGCTCGACCGCGTCGGCGAGGCCGCGCACCAGCGCGGCGGGCTGCATGCGGGCGACGTTCGGGTCGAACACCGCGCCCGAGCGCGCCGGCGATGCGCACGCGCTCGGCCAGCGCGTCGGGCTCCAGCCACTCGCCGTGCGCGAGCGGATGGTCGCGCAGCCGCTCGAGCTGCGTCGGGCCGGTCGCGACGGCCAGCGCGCCGCCCTTGTGGAAGGCGCACTCGATGCCCTCGGCCGCGGCCGCCCGGCCGACCTCGTCGACGGTGGCCGTGATCGCCGCGACCGTCGCGTCGTCGTGCACGCCCGAGACCGGCGCCCGCGACCCAGCCGCCGTTGCGCCCCGACGCGCCGTAGCCCGCGAACTCGCGCTCGAGCACCACGACGCGCAGACCGGGATCGGCGCTGCTTCAGGTAGTACGCCGTCCACAGCCCGGTGTAGCCGGCGCCGACGATCGCGACGTCGCAGTCGAGCGGGCCGGGCAGCGCCGGCCGCCGCGCGGGCGTTCCGCCGAGCTCGCCGAACCAGAAGGAGGGGCCACCGATCAGCACGACCGGTCACGGTAGCGAAGCCAGAACGCGCCGCGTGCGGCCAGGTTTTTGTGACGGAATCGTGATCTGGAATTCAACGGATCGACACGGCGCGCGGATACGGTTTGCTCACACCCGAAAAACGGCGGACTCCCTCCTCCTCCACCCTCACCCCGCCGTGATTCTCGAGGCGGGCCCTTCTCCTCCGAAGGGCCCGCCTCAAACTTTTCCGGGGACCTCTCGCGATGCCGCCTCCTCCCCCGCCCGGGGAGGGCCGTGAGACGCATTTGCAGCAAGTTTGCAGAGTTTTCCTCATGATCTGCTGCAGAACCGCCCGATACCCAACATGAACGACCTGCAAGACCTTCTTCATGTTGGATCAGGATCCCGCCTCTCCCCCCGAGCAGGAGCCGCTTTCCGGAGCGGAGCTCGTGCACGTCTACGCCCGGCCAGGGGCGACGTGCACGGTCGCCGACGACCGCGGTGTCTGCATCGAGCTGCACGTCAAGGTCGCCTCGGGCGACGCCTTCGTCGCGTCGGCCATCCACGACCGGCTGCGGCGTGGTGCCCGCGTCTCCGGACGCGTGCACGACGGGGAGGTCGTCCAGACCCTGGTGTTCGCCGTCGAGGACATCGAGCCCACGGGCGGCGGCCGCGCCGACGGCCTGCTGCGGCTGATCGAGACGGCTGATCGCGGCGACGAGCGCCGCGACCCGCGTCACGACTTCGACGCGGCGGCCCGGCTCACGCCGGCCGAGACGTTCGCACCGGCCAGCGACGCGCGAGCGGCGCAGGCGCGCATCGCCGACGTCTCGCGCTCGGGCGTGGCCTTCGTGTCCGACCGGCGCTTCGCGCCCGGCGAGAACCTCGACCTGCACTTCGAGGACGAGGCCGGCGCCGCGATCCGCTGCCGCATCCAGGTGCTGCGCGCCGAGCGCGCCGTCTACGGCCGCACCCGCTACGCCGGCCGCATCATGGCGATCGGCGAGATCGACCAGCTGCGGCTCGACCGCCTCTGCAACCGCTGCCGCCTGCGCGAGGAGGCCGCGGCGGAGGAGGCAGCCGACGAGCTACCGCTCCGTCAGCTGCTCGCCGAGGGGCGCCGGCAGGGCGGCGTCCGCCGCCTCTTCGGCCGCGCCTGACGCTGCCTCGGCGGCCTCTTCGGCCGCCACCCACTTGCCGTGGTGCCGCCGCGCCCACTCGCGGTCGACCGACCCGTTGGTCATGCCCGACAGCGCGGCGCTGGTGGCCGGGTGCAGCAGTGCGAGGTACAGGTGGCCGCAGATCAGGAACGTGATCGCGAGCGTGGCCAGGTCGTGCACGTGCACGCTGCCCGCGTACCGGTAGGCGGTGTCGCGCTCGCCCAGCCACAGCAGCACGCCGGAGACGCCGAGCACGATCATCAGCCCGAGCGTGACGGCGAGGTTGAGCTTCTGCCCGGCGTTGAAGCGCCCCTGCGGCGGCTCGCCCTCGCGGTTGAACAGCCGCCGCGGGCCGCCCTTCAGCCAGCGGATGTCGTCGCGGTCGAAGCGGTCGGCCTGCTTCAGCGTCCGGCCGAGCGCGCGGTGGTCGCCGAGGATGGTCAGCACCAGCCAGCCCACGGGCAGCGCGATCGCCGCCCACAGGTGCACCATCTTGGCGGTCGGCCGGTCGAGGTACAGGGCGAGCGCGGGGAAGTAGAGGAAGGCGCCCGTCAGCGTCATCAGGCCGGTCGTGCCGGCCAGCCACCAGTGCGCGGCGCGCTCCGTCCAGCCGAAGCGGTGGATGGTCGCCGTTACCCGAGTCCATTCGAGCGTCCGATCCAGGCGTCGACGTCGTAGCCGCGCTGCTCCCAGTAGCCGGTCGACTCGGTCGCGTCGAAGCGGATGTCGGACAGCCACTTGACGCCCTTGTAGCCGTACATCTGCGGGACCACGACGCGCACCGGCGCGCCGTGCGCGCGGCTCAGCGGCAGGCCGTCCATGTGGGTCGCGATCAGCGTGTCGGGCAGGCGTGAACTGGTCGGGCGTGAGGCCGTCGACGTAGGGATCCTCCAGCGAGGCGAACGTCACCTGCCGCAGGCCCGCCTTGGGCTGCACGAGGTCGATCAGCGTCTGCGGCTGCACGCCGCGCCACTTCACGTTCGGCACCGACCAGCCGGTCACGCAGTGGAAGTCGGACACCTGCTCGACGGCGGGCAGGGCCGAGCAGCTCGTCGTAGGTCAGCTCGACCGGCTTCGCCACCTCGCCGCCGATCTTGAGGCGGTACGTCGTGGCGTCGAACACCGGCATCGGCGGGTTGACCGAGTAGATGCGCCAGCCCGACGTGGGCGCGATCTCGTTGACCACCGGGATCGCGCCGGCCACGCCCGACATCGCGTCCGAGACGGCGCTCGAGAACCGCGACGTGAGGGCGATGCCGCCGATGCCCGCCACGACGGTGCCGAGGAAGGCGGCTCGGCCGAGCGGGATGCCGCGATCGGAGTCCACGTCCTCAAGGTATCGCGTGCGACCGCATCGTTACGGCTGCGGGCGGCCGCGTTCACCCTTCCGTTCGCTGCATCGCGCGTGCGGCGCCTTGGGATACCGTGGGTGGAGCATGGATCTGCAGCTCGTCACCAGCGGCCAGTCGCACGGCCCCGGCATCGTCGCGATCGTCTCCGGCATGCCCGCCGGGCTGGTCGTCGACCGCGACCGCATGCAGCGCGACCTCGCGCGGCGGCAGGCGGGCTACGGCCGCTCGCCGCGCCAGAAGATCGAGCAGGACACGGCCGACATCCTCGGCGGCATGCGGCACGGCAAGACGCTGGGCGGGCCGATCTCGCTGATGGTCGCCAACCGCGACCACGTCAACTGGGGCGCGGCGATGAGCGCCTGGGAGGTCTCGCAGGAGGAGCTCGAGGCCGTCGCCACGCGCCGCTGGCGCAAGGTGAACGTGCCGCGGCCCGGCCACGCCGACCTGTCGGGCGTCATGAAGTACGAGCTCGACGACGTGCGCAACGTGCTGGAGCGCGCGTCGGCGCGTGAGACCTGCGCGCGCGTGGCCGTGGGCGCGATCGCGAAGGACCTGCTGACGCTGCTCGGCATCGAGGTGCTGGGCCACGTCGTGCAGGTGGGCGACGTCGCGGCCGACCCGCAGCCCGACCTGACCGCGGCCGACTTCGAGCGCCGCGCCGACTCGCAGCTGGAGTGCCTCGATCCCGCCGCCGAGCAGAAGATGCTGGCCGCGATCGACGACGCCAAGCGCGACCAGGACACGCTCGGCGGCATCGTCGAGGTGCGCATCTTCGGCTGCCCGCCCGGCCTCGGCTCGCACACCGAGCCGCGGCTGCGCCTCGACGCGCGCCTCGGCGCCGCCGCGCTCGCGATCCAGGCCATGAAGGGCGTCGAGATCGGCGACGGGTTCGCGAACGCCGCCCTGCGCGGCTCGCAGGTGCACGACGAGCTGGAGTTCGACGACTCGTCGTTCCGCCGCCGCACCAACCGCGCCGGCGGCCTCGAGGGCGGCATGTCGAACGGCGAGCCGATCGTCGTGCGCATCGCGATGAAGCCGCTGCCGACGCTGATGAAGCCGCTGCGGACGGCCACCATCGACACGTTCGAGGACGCGACGGCGCTGGTCGAGCGCTCCGACACCACCGCGATCGCGGCCGCCGCCGTCGTGGCCGAGGCGGTGCTGGCCTTCGAGGTCGCCCGCTGCGTGCGCGAGAAGTTCGGCGGCGACTCCGTCGGCGACCTGCTCGCCGCACACCGCGCGTACCTGGCGCGCATCCCCTGGATGCCGTGAGCGTCGCGGCTCGTCCTCGTCGGGTTCATGGGCTCCGGCAAGTCGACCGTCGGCCGGCTGCTGGCCGGAGCGCCTCGGCGTGCCGTTCGCCGACGCCGACGACGAGATCGAGCGCGCGACGGGCCGGACGATCCCCGACATCTTCGAGCGCGACGGCGAGCCGGCGTTCCGCGAGATCGAGGCGGCCGCCATCGCGCGGCTGCTGGACGGCGACGCGGGCGTGCTCGCCCTCGGCGGCGGCGCGCTGCGCGGCGCGACGGTCGACCTGCTGCGCGAGCGCGCCACGCTGGTGTGGCTCGACGTCTCGGCCGACGTCGCCTGGCAGCGGGTCGAGCCGGAGAGCGCGCACCGGCCCGCTGGCCCGCGACGAGGGCGCCTTCCGCGCGCTGCACGCCGAGCGCCGCGCCGGCTACGCCGCGGCCTGCGACGTGCAGGTCGACGCCTCGCCGGCGCCCGAGGTGGTGGCGGCGTCGATCGTGGTCGCGCCGCGCTGCCGCCCCGGCGCGGTCGCCACGCTGGAGGCCGCGATCGGCGACCGCCGCGCCGCCGTGATCGTCGACGACGCCGTGGCGCACCTGGCGCCGGCCGGCGTGCCGACCATCGTCGTGCCCGGCGGCGAGCGCGCGAAGTCGATCCGGCAGCTGGACGAGCTGTGGCGCGGCCTGGCGGCGGCCGAGCTGGAGCGCCGCGACGTCGTGGTCGCCATCGGCGGCGGCGCCGTCACCGACGTCGCCGGCTTCGCGGCCGCCACGTTCCGGCGCGGCCTGCAGTGGATCGCCGTGCCGACGACGCTCGTCGGCCAGGTCGACGCGGCCATCGGCGGCAAGACGGCGATCGACGTGGCGGCGAAGAACGACGTCGGCGCCTTCCACCTGCCCGAGGTCGTGATCGCCGATCCCGGTGGTGCTCGAGACGCTGCCCGAGCGCGAGTGGGCGGCCGGCTTCGCCGAGGTCGTCAAGACCGCGCTGCTGGCCGGCGGCCGCCTGTGGGAGCTCGTCCGCGCCTGGCAGCCGGGCGTGGGGGAGGTCGAGGCGCGCACCGAGCTGGTGCGCCTCACCGCCGCCTACAAGGCGCGCGTGGTGGGCGAGGACCCGACCGAGCAGGGCCTGCGCGCGGTGCTGAACCTGGGCCACACCATCGGCCACGGCGTCGAGGCGGCGGCGGGCTACGGCGAGCTGCTGCACGGCGAGGCGGTCGCGATCGGGCTGCTCGCCGCGCTGCGCCTGTCGGTCGAGCTGCGCGGCCTGGACGAGGCGGTCCTGCGCGAGACGGAGCAGATCCTGGAGCGCGCCGGACTGCCCATGCGGGCGACCGGTCTGACGGCGGCCGACGTGCAGGCGGCCATGCGCGGCGACAAGAAGCGGACCGGCGGTCGTCCCCGGCTGGTGCTGCTCGATGCGGTCGGATCGCCGGTGTTCGGCATCGACCCTGGGGACGACCCGCTGATGCGGGCTGTAGCATCAGCCCTGTGATCGCCGTCCTGAACGGCGTCAATCTGAACCTGCTGGGGCGACGCGACCCCGAGCTCTACGGTTCGCTGACGCTCTCCAACCTCGAATCGAAGATCTACAAGTGGTCGCGCGAGAGCGGTACGACCGCGCGCTGCTTCCAGACGAACCACGAGGGTGCGTTCGTCGACAACCTGCACGAGGCGGTCGGCTGGGCCACGCACGGCATGGCCGTCAACCCGGGCGCCTGGACGCACTACTCCTACGCCATCCGCGACGCCATCGAGTACGTCGTCCAGCAGGGCGTCGAGGTCGTCGAGGTGCACCTGTCCGACATCGAGGCCCGCGAGGAGTTTCGCCGCCACTCGGTGCTCGAGGGCATCGTCTCGCACCGCATCAAGGGCGAGGGCCCCGACGGCTACCGCCAGGCGATCGAATGGCTCACCCGCGAAGGCTCCACGATAGGCTGAGTGACCGAATGGCCGAGATGGTTTCCACCAACCAGTTCAAGAACGGCATGCACGTCGACGTGGAGGGGACCGTCTACCGCATCGTCGAGTTCCAGCACGTGAAGCCGGGCAAGGGCGGCGCGTTCGTGCGCACCAAGCTGAAGGCGTTCACGTCGGGCGCCGTCATCGAGCGCACGTTCCGGGCCGGCGAGAAGTTCCAGCGCATCATCACGAGCTACGAGGACGTGCAGTACCTGTACGAGGACGGCGACGACGTCGTGCTGATGGACGTCGCCACCTACGACCAGGTGACGCCTCGCCAAGGCGAAGGTGGCCGAGGAGCTGCCGTGGATGAAGGTCGGCGACACCGTGCAGCTGGTGTCGGTCGACGGCACGCCCGCCACGGTGCAGCTGCCCGCCTCCGTCGAGCTCGAGGTCACCGACACCGAGCCCGGCGTCAAGGGCGACACGGTCTCGAACGTCACCAAGGCCGCCACGCTCGAGACGGGCGCGAACGTGCAGGTGCCGCTGTTCGTGAACGTCGGCGATCGCGTGAAGGTCGATACGCGCGAAGGCCGCTACATCTCGCGCGCCTGACGTGACTCCGTGACCCGACTCATCGACACGACGCTCCGCCTGCTGGGGCAGGAGCCGCTCGCCGGGCGCATCCCGACCGGGCGCCTGCTCGACCTGTGCTCCGAGCTGGACGAGGTCGGGTACCACGCGCTCGAGGTGTCGGGCGGCGGGTGCTTCCGCGAGGCCGTCGTGCGCGGCGTCGAGAGCCCGTGGGAGCGGATCCGCCTGTACCGCCAGCGCGCCACGCGCACGCCGCTCGTGATGGCGCTGCGCGGCACCTTCCTGGTCGGCGCGCGGCCCGCCAAGGACGACCTGGTGCGGCGCTTCATCCTCTGCGCCGCCGAGTCGGGCATCGACATCTTCCGGCTGCACGACCCGCTCAACGACGCCAACGACCTGGCCGTGCCGGCCGAGGCCATCCGCGAGGCCGGCGGCCGGCTGTACGCGGGCCTCGTCTACGCCGACGCGCCGGGCGGCGACGACTTCCTGGTCGAGCGCGCCCGCCGCCTGCGCGAGCTGGGCGCCGACCGGATCATGCTCCACGACCCCGCCGGCCGGCTCGAGCCCGCCGCGGCGTCGACGCTCGTGAAGCGCCTGCACGAGGCCGCCGGCGTGCCCGTCGGCCTCTACTGCCAGGGCCCCGGCGGCACCGCGCTCGCCGTCTCGCTGGAGGCCGCCCGCGCGGGCGCCGACCCGGTCGCGACGGCCGCCTACCCGGTCGCGATCGGCGCCTACCGCGCCAGCGCCGAGCTGTTCTCGCAGGCGCTCGCGGGCGTCGGCGGCGATCCCGGCCTCGACCTCGACCGGGCGTGGGAGATCGCGTCGAGCATCGACGAGCACCTCGGCGCCGGCTCGGCCGTGCCCCGCGTGTCGCCGCACGTGTCGCTGCTGGCGGCGCTGAACCGCGTCAACTCGGGCCTGATCGCGAACCTCGAGCGCCGGCTCACGCACCTCGACGCGTCCGACCGGCTGAACGAGGTGCTGGAGGAGTTCCACGTCGTCCGGGCCGAGATCGGCTTCCCGCCGACCGCGTCGCCCGTCGGCACGCTGATCGTGCGCCAGGCCGTCGACCACGTGCTGTCCGGCCAGCGCTGGACGTCGATGACCGAGGAGATGCGCCAGCTCGTGCTCGGCGAGTGGGGCCAGACGCCCGGCACCATCTCCGAGGAGGCCATCACCGCCGCCCGCGCGCCAGGAGCCGGCCCGCGACGAGATCGAGGTGCCCGGGCTGGACGCCGCCCGCGCCCAGGCCGACGGCATCGCCAGCTCCGAGGAGGAGCTGTGCCTGGTCGCGCTGTTCGGCGACGACGCCCGCGCGCTGATCGAGCGCGTCCGCGGCCGCGACTTCCCCAACGCCGCCATCGCCCGCACCGCCGACGCCGGCGAGGCCGAGCGCGTGCGCCGGCTGGTCGAGATCCTCGAGGACTCCGGCGCCGGCGAGCTGACGGTCGAGGACGGCGGCACGCGCATCACGGTGCGCAAGCAGGAGGACCAGGCGCTGGTGCCCGTCGCGGTCGCCGCGGCGCCCACCAACTCGGTCGCGCCGCCGCCCGCAGCGCCGGCCGGCGTGGTCATCGAGAGCCCGATCGTCGGCAACTTCTACCGCGCGCCCGCTCCCGGCGAGGAGCCGTTCGTGGCCGTCGGCGACCGCATCGAGGTCGGCCAGCCGCTCTGCCTGCTCGAGGCGATGAAGCTGTTCAACGAGCTGAAGTCGGAACACGCCGGCGTGATCTCCAAGGTCCTGGTCGAAGATGGGACGGCGGTCGAGTTCGGCCAGCCGCTGTTCGAGCTGGAGCCGTGATCCGGCGGGTCCTCGTCGCGAACAGGGGCGAGATCGCCGTCCGGGTGATCCGCGCCTGCCACGAGCTCGGCATCGAGGCCGTCGCCGTCTACTCCACGGCCGACCGCGACTCGCTCGCCGTGCGGCTCGCCGACCGGGCCATCTGCATCGGCCCGCCGCCGGCGGCGCAGAGCTACCTCGTCATCCCGAACGTGATCGCGGCGGCCACCACCACCGGCTGCGACGCGATCCACCCGGGCTACGGCTTCCTGTCGGAGAACACCGAGTTCGTGGCGGCGTGCGCCGACAACGACCTGATCTTCGTCGGCCCGTCGTCGCACGTGATGGAGATCATGGGCGACAAGGCGTCGGCCAAGCAGGCGATGCGCGAGGCCGGGCTGCCGCTGGTGCCGGGCTCGCCGGGCCGGCTCGCCTCGCCCGAGGAGGCCGAGCCGATCGCCGAGGCGGCGGGCTACCCGGTGCTGCTCAAGGCGGCCGCGGGCGGCGGCGGGCGCGGCATGCGCCTGGTCGACCGGCCGGAGGATCTCGGCGACCTGTTCCGCGCCGCGTCGCAGGAGGCGCAGGCCGCCTTCGGTGACGGCGGCATGTACCTCGAGAAGGCCGTCGTCGCGGCGCACCACGTCGAGATCCAGGTGATCTGCGACGCGTTCGGCGGCGTGCTCATCTGCGGCGAGCGCGAGTGCTCGATCCAGCGCCGCCACCAGAAGCTGCTCGAGGAGGCGCCCTCGCCCTTCCTCGACGACGCCACCCGCACGGCGATGGCCGAGGCGGCGGAGAAGGCGTGTCGCCACATCTCCTACCTGAACGCCGGCACGATCGAGTTCCTGGTCGGCGCCGACCGCCAGTTCTACTTCATGGAGATGAACACGCGCCTGCAGGTCGAGCACCCCGTGACCGAGGCCGTCACCGGCATCGACCTGGTGCGCGAGCAGCTGCGCGTCGCCTCGGGCGAGCGCCTGTCGCGCACGGGCCGGGCCGAGATGCGCGGCCACGCGATCGAGTTCCGCCTCAACGCCGAGGATCCGTCGAAGGGCTTCCTGCCCAGCGCCGGCCTCGTGACGCGGTTCGATCCGCCGCTCGGGCCGGGCGTCCGCGTCGACACGCACGCGTTCTCGGGCTACCGGATGCCGCCCACCTACGACTCGCTGCTGGCGAAGGTGATCGTGCACGCCGAGGACCGCGAGGCCTGCATCATGCGGTCGATCCGCGCCCTGGGCGAGACCGGGGTCGAGGGCATCAAGACGACGCGCGACCTGCACCTCGACGTGCTGCAGGAGGCGCGGTTCCGCAGCGGCCTGTACACGACGTCGTACATCGAAGAGGCCGCCGCCGACCTGCCGCACCTGGGCTCGGCATGAGCGAGCACCCGTACCGCCGCGTCGAGGGACAGCTCTCCTACGCGATCACGCAGGAGGCGCTCGATGCGGCCGCCGAGGCGGCTGCGGCGACTGGTCGAGGGCGTCGAGGTGGCGCACAAGCGGTTCGCCCGTCCGCGCGGCCGCGGGGCGCACGTGGAGGTCGACGGCGACCTGGTGCGGGCGCGCATCGAGGTCGCCTGCAGGTACGGCGTCGTGCTGCCGGCCGCCGCGCGCGAGGTGCAGCGCCAGGTCTCGGCGACGCTGGCGACGCTCACCGGTCTCGAGGTCGGCGGCGTCGACGTCGAGGTCGTCGCGGTGCTGCGATGAGCGCCTCCCGCCGCCAGGCGCGCCGCGTCGCGCTGGTGCTGCTGTACCAGCACGACGTCACCGGGCACGACCTGGCCGAGCTGTACGCCGCGTACGAGGTCGACGCGCGCTCGCCGGTGCCGCCCTACGCGCAGGAGCTGGTGGAGTCGGTGCTGGAGGATCCGGGCCGGCTCGATCTGCTGATCGCCGAGCACGCCACCGGCTGGACGGTCGACCGCATCGCCGCCATCGAGCGCGCGGCGCTGCGCATCGCCGTGCTGGAGCTGGCGGAGAAGCCCGACATCCCCGCGTCCGTCGCCATCGACGAGGCCGTGCGCCTCACCAAGCGGTACGCGTCGCCCGAGGCGGCGTCGTTCGTGAACGGCATTCTCGGGGGCGTAGCGCGAGCGCTCGGCGTGGGCCGGTAGCCTGTAGCCGTGGACGACCGCATCGACCACCTGAAGTCGCTGCTCGACCGCCTCGAGGAGGCGCGGGCGCGCCTGGAGGCGGCGCCCGACGCGGCCACCGCCGCGGACGTGCTGGGCGAGCTGAACGACGTCGCGCAGGAGGTCTCGGCCGAGGTCGAGCGCCAGCGCCGCGCCGTCGCCGACGACGAGGGCGACGAGGCCCAGCTCGGGCTCCTGTGATCGCGACGTTCCCGACGCGCCTGGCGACGGTGTTCGACGACTACCTCGGCCTGCTGGCGCGCGAGCGCCGGGGCGCGCTGGCGCTGGATCTGGAGCCGTTCGAGGACGCGCTCTGGTACCCGCTGGTGGCCGGCGGCAAGCGACTGCGGCCGCTGCTGTGCCTGGCCACGGTCGAGGCGCTCGGCGGCGACACGCACGCGGCGCTGCCGGTGGCCGCGGCGCTGGAGTGGGTGCACACCTTCTCGCTGGTGCACGACGACCTGCCGGCGCTCGACGACGACGACCTGCGCCGGGGCCGCCCGACCACGCACATCCGCTACGGCGAGGACGTTGCGGTGCTGGTCGGCGACTCGCTGCTGAACGGCGCCTACGGCCTCGTGCTCGAGCGGCTGCGCTGCCCGGCCTCGCGTCGGGCGGCGGTGCTCTCCGCGCTGTTCGCCGGCGTCGACGGGATGATCGCGGGCCAGTACCTCGACGTCCGCCCGCCGTCCGCGCCCGACGAGGCGTGGCTGCGCCGCATGTCGGGGCTGAAGACGGGGCGCCTGATCCGCGCCTCGGTCGCCTGCGGGCTGGCGCTGGTGGCGCCGCCGGCGGCCACCGAGGACGCCTACCTGGCGTTCGCGGAGGAGCTCGGCGCGGGCTTCCAGATGGTCGACGACGTGCTCGACGCGACGGGCACCGACGAGCAGCTCGGCAAGCCCGCCGGCTCCGACGTCGCGCACGACAAGCGCACGTTCGTGACGGTGCTCGGCATCGAGCGGGCGCGCGAGCTGGCCGACGACTCCGAGCGCCGCTGCGCGGAGCTGCTCGCCGCGCTGCCGGGCCGGCCGGAGTCCCTCGCGGGGCTGGCCGAGCGCGTGTATGCGCGCGATCGCTGAACGGTGCGTCCGTGCCATGCGCGTCACTGACCGCGTGGAACCCGCCACGCATCCACGGCGTACCCTGTAGCCGCCATGCGAACGCCGCGCCCGAGGGTCGAGAGCTGAGCGAGCGACTCGACGTCGTGCTCGTCGCCCGCGGGCTCGTCGAGACGCGCGGCCGGGCGCAGGGCCTCGTGATGGGCGGCCACGTCCGCGTCGACGGCGTGGTGGTGACCAAGGCCGGCACGCGAGTGGCCGACGACGCCGCGGTGGAGGTGGCCGAGCAGGCGCCGTACGTCTCGCGCGCCGGGGCGAAGCTCGCCACCGGGCTCGACGCCTTCGGCTGGGACGTCGCGGGCGCGCACGCGCTCGACGTCGGCGCGTCGACCGGCGGCTTCACCGACTGCCTGCTGCAGCGCGGCGCGGCCGCGGTGATCGCGCTCGACGTGGGCTACGGGCAGCTGCACGAGCGGGTGCGCACCGATCCGCGCGTGACCGTGCTGGAGCGCACCAACGCGCGCGATCTCGAGCCCGGCGTCGTTGCCGTACCGCCCCGACCTGGTCGTGGCCGACGTGTCGTTCATCTCGCTCACCCTCGTGCTCGGCCCGGCGCTCGCCGCCGCGCAGGCGCCGTGGCGGGCGCTGGTGCTGGTCAAGCCGCAGTTCGAGGCGGGTCGCGACCACGTGCCGAAGGGCGGCGTGGTGCGGGATCCCGCCGTGCGCGCGGCCGCTGTCGAGCGGGTCGCCCGCTACGCTTGCGAACTTGGCGGGGTGCCACTCGGCGCCGTCGACTCCGGCCATCCGGGTCCCGCCGGCAACCACGAGTACCTGCTCGCGATCGTCTCACCCGACCATGTCGACGCCCTCCAGCGACCCGCCCCCGACCCAGCCGCCCTCGCCCGTGACGCCGCCGGAGCCTGAGACGCGGCCGATCCGGCGCTGCGCCGTCATCACGCACGGCGACTCGGAGCGGACGCGCGAGGCGCTCGGCACGGTGCTCGAGCTGGTGCGCGCCACGGGCGGCACGCTGCTGATGCCGGCCGACGAGCGCAACAAGCACCCCGGCATCGCCGCGAACGCCGACCCGTGGGACGAGTCGGGCGCGTGCGATCTGGTGCTGGTGCTGGGCGGCGACGGCACGATGCTGCGCGCCCTGCAGCGGTTCCTCGACACGCGGGTGCCGGTGATGGGCGTCAACTTCGGCCGCGTCGGGTTCCTCACGTCGCTGACCGCCGACGAGCTCGCCGAGCGCCTGCCCGAGGTGCTCGAGGGCCGGTTCGAGACCGTCGGCCTGCCGACCATCGAGCTCGTCCACCAGGGGCGGCGGCACACGGCCATCAACGACGTGCTGGTCTCGAGCTCGACCCACGGGCGCATGGCCACGCTCGGCTGGGAGATCAACGGCGTCGACATGGGCGAGCGCGGCTGCGACGGCGTCGTGGTCGCCACCGCGGTCGGCTCGACCGGCTACAACCTCTCGGCCGGCGGCCCGATCATGGGCTGGGGCGTCGACGCGATGGTGCTCACCTTCGTCGCGCCGCACGCGCTCGACGCGCGCCCGCTGGTGCTCTCGCACGGCCACAAGATCCGCATCACGTCGCACTCGATCGGGTTCTCGTCGCGCGTCGTGGTCGACGGGCACGTCGTCGGCTCGCTGGAGGAGGGCGGCGTGGCCGAGATCCGGCTCGGGCTGTCGACCGCGACGCTCGCGATGCTGCACGACCGCCCGTTCCTGGCCCGCTACCGCGCCACCTTCGCCCGCTGATGCTCGAGCGTCTCGTCGTCTCCAACCTGGTCGTGATCCGCGACGCCGACCTGCAGCTCGGCCCGGGGCTGACGGTGCTGACGGGCGAGACCGGCGCGGGCAAGACGATCGTCACCGGCGCGCTCGACCTGGCGCTCGGCGGCCGCACCGACAGCTCGCTGGTCGGCCCGAACGGCCCCGAGGCGTACGTGGAGGCGGCGTTCGCGCTGCCGCCCGGCATGCTCGCCCGCGAGGCCTTCGACGGCGTCCGCGAGCTGGCCGGCGAGGAGGACGAGCCGCTGATCCTGGCCCGCCGGGTCACCGCCGACGGCCGCGGTCGCGCGCTGGCCTGCGGCCGCGCCACCACCCGCGCCGCGCTGGCCGCCGCGGGCGAGGAGCTGGTGTCGGTCGTCTCGCAGCACGAGGCCCGCGCGCTGACGCGCCCGGCCGTGCAGCGGACGCTGCTCGACGGGTTCGCCGGCCCGAAGCAGGTCGACCGCCTGCACGCCATGGCCGACGCCTGGCACGGCCTGGCCGAGGCGCGCCGCGCGCTGGCCGCCGCCGAGTCGGACGCCGCCGGCGCCGACCGCCTGATCGACGACCTGGGCGACCTGGTGCGCCGCGTCGACGCCGTCGCGCCCGAGCCGGGTGAGAGCGAGCGCCTGCGCGCCGAGCGCGAGCGCCTGCGCCACGCCGACGCCCTGCTGCAGGCCGCCGGCGGCGCCGCGCACCTGCTGGAGCCCACCGACGGCGACGGCGCCGTCACCAGCGTCGGCCTGGCCGAGCGCGCGCTGGCCGCGGCCGAGGGCTTCGATCCCGAGCTCGCCACCATCGGCGGCGAGCTGCGCGATGCGCTGGTGCGGCTGGAGGAGGTCGCGCGCTCGCTGCACGGCTATGCCGCGGGCGTCGAGTCCGATCCGGCGCGCCTGGAGCAGCTCGAGGGCCGGCTGGAGCTGCTCGACGACCTGGCGCGCCGCCACGGCTCGGTCGAGGGCGCGCTGCAGGCCGCCGACGAGGCCCGCGACCGCCTCGAGCGGCTCGGCAACCGCGACACCGAGCTGGTGCGCCTGCGCGAGGCCGAGACCGCGGCCGCCGGCGTCGTCCGCAAGGCGGCCGACGACCTGTCGACGGCGCGGCGACGGCCGGCGCGAAGTTCGCGCGGGCGATCGAGCGCCAGCTGGCCGACCTCGGCATGGCCGAGGCGCGGGTCGACGTGCGCGTCGAGGCGCGCGAGCCCGGCCCCAACGGCGCCGACGAGGTGCGCCTGCTGGTCGCGCCCAACCCCGGCGGCACGTGGGGGAGCGTCGCCGAGACGGCGTCGGGCGGCGAGCTGTCGCGCATCTCGCTCGCCATCCGCGTCGCCGCGCAGGAGCGCAGCGGCGTGCCGATGCTCGTGTTCGACGAGGTCGACGCCGGCGTCGGCGGCCGCACGGCGCGCGCGGTGGGCGAGAAGCTCGCGGCGCTGTCGCAGACCGCCCAGGTCATCTGCATCACGCACCTCGCGCAGGTGGCGGCGCTCGCCGACCACCACTTCCGCGTCGTGAAGGAGCCGGGCGACCCGACGGTCACCCGCGTCGAGAAGCTCGAGGGCGACGCCGTCGACGTCGAGCTGGCCCGCATGCTGGGCGGTGAGGAGGACTCCGAGGAGGCCCTCCAGCTGGCCCGCGCACTCCGCACGTAACCCGCGCGGCTCCGCATCGAAGGCGCGCAGACGTGCGTCAAGCCGCGCCGAGGGCGGCGCGATGCGCGTCGCCGTGCGCCGCTTCGGACACGTTCCACGCAGCCTTCCGTGACGCGTACGGGCGCACCGAAGGCGCGCGGACCGCACGCATCCGGCCAAACCACGCACCAGACCGTGCCGCGGCGACAAATCCGGTGCCAGGCACCGAATTTGTCGGCCCCGGGATCCCGACCGCCCGGCTCCCGTATCCTGCGCCGATGCTGACGGGCGTCCGGATCATCGATCTCACCCAGCCGGTCGGGCCGGCGACACCGCCGTGGCCCGGAGGCCGCCCGCTCGAGGCCGAGGTGGGCGAGTCGTTCGAGACCGGCGGCACGGCGCTACCATCGCCGCCTCACGTTCGACGAGCACCTCGGCACGCACATCGACGCGCCCGCGCACTTCGCGCGCGACGGCATCCGCGTCGACGCCATCCCGGTCGACCAGCTCGTGCGGCCGGCCGTCGTGGTCGACGTGCGCGAGGCGGCCGCGGCCGACCCCGACCTGCACATCCCGGCGGCGACCTTCGAGGCCTTCGAGGCCGAGCACGGCACCATCCAGCCGGGGACGGCGGTACTCGTGCTGACCGGCTGGGACAGGCTCCGCGGCGACGACGCCCGGTACCTGACCGACCTGCGCTTCCCCGGCCTCGCCACCGACGCGGCCGAGCTGCTGGTCGACCGCAGGGTCGCCGGCATCGGCATCGACACGCTCGGCATCGACCCCGGAAACGAGGACACCTTCCCGGTCCACCAGATCACGCTGCCGGCCGGGATGTGGCACCTGGAGGGGCTTGTCGCTCTCGACGAGCTGCCGCCCACCGGTGCCTGGATCGTGGTCGGAGCGGCCCGGATCGAGGCCGCTTCCGGAGCTCCCGCGAGGGTGATCGCCCTCGTCCCGTAGCCCGGACCGATACCATCCTGGACCCGTGGCAGCCCACGCGGGAGGTAGCGTCTGATGGAGTCGCGGACCCGGTACGTGTTCATCACCGGTGGTGTGGTGTCGTCCCTTGGAAAGGGCGTCACCGCTGCGTCGTTAGGAAGGCTCCTGAAGTGCCGGGGCATGAAGGTGGCGGTCGTGAAACTCGACCCGTACATCAACGTGGACCCGGGCACCATGAGCCCGTTCCAGCACGGCGAGGTGTTCGTGACCGAGGACGGGGCCGAGACCGATCTCGACCTCGGCCACTACGAGCGCTTCATCGACGAGAACACGTCCCGGCTGTCGAACGCGACGGCCGGCGCGATCTACGACCACGTGATCCGCAAGGAGCGCCGCGGCGACTACCTCGGCTCGACGGTGCAGGTCATCCCGCACATCACCGACGAGATCAAGCGCCGCATCCTGCGCGTCTCCGAGGCGTCCGACGTCGACATCGTCCTGGTCGAGATCGGCGGCACGGTCGGCGACATCGAGTCGCTGCCGTTCCTCGAGGCCATCCGCCAGCTGCGCAACCAGGTCGGCCGCGACAACGTCGTGTACGTGCACGTGACGCTCGTGCCGATGATCGAGGCGGCCGGCGAGCTGAAGACGAAGCCCACGCAGCACTCGGTCAACGAGCTGCGGCGCATCGGTATCACGCCCGACGTCGTGGTCTGCAGGTCGGCCCAGCCGCTGTCGCGCGAGCTGCGCTCCAAGATCGCCCTGTTCGCCGACCTCGACACCGAGGCCGTCGTCGCCGCGCAGGACGCGTCCAACATCTACCGCGTGCCGCTCGCGCTGCACGCGCAGGGCTTCGACGACTTCGTCCTGCGCCGGTTCGGCATCGAGTCGCAGCCGCCCGACCTCGAGGAGTGGATCGCGCTCGCCGATCGCGTCGACGCGCTCGAGGGGCCGGTCCGCATCGCGGTCGTCGGCAAGTACGTGCAGCTGCAGGACGCCTACAAGTCGGTCGTCGAGGCGCTCGCGCCACGGCGGCATCCACCACGGCTACGCCATCGATCTCGACTTCGTCGACGCCGAGGCGCTGTCCCGGGCCGAGGTGCGCGATCGCCTCATCCAGGCCCACGGCGTGCTCATCCCCGGCGGCTTCGGCGTGCGCGGCATCGAGGGCAAGATCATGGCGGCGCAGTTCGCCCGCGAGCAGAAGGTGCCGTTCCTCGGCGTCTGCCTCGGCATGCAGGTGGCGGTCATCGAGTACGCCCGCCACGTCTGCGGCATGGACGGCGCCAACTCGGCCGAGTTCGACCTCGAGACGCCGTACGCGATCGTCGACCTGCTGCCCGAGCAGAAGGAGCTCGTCGACAAGGGCGGCACCATGCGCCTCGGCGCCGAGCCCGTGCAGCTGCGGCCCGACACCAAGGCCCGCGCGGCCTACGGTGCCGAGCTGATCCACGAGCGCCACCGCCACCGCTACGAGGTCTCGAACGCGCTGCGTCCGAAGCTCGAGGCGGCCGGCCTCGTGATCTCCGGCGTGTTCGCCCGGCGCGACCTGGTCGAGGTCATCGAGCTGGCCGACCACCCGTTCTACGTGGCCAGCCAGTTCCACCCCGAGTTCAAGTCGCGCCCGACGCGGCCGGCACCGCTGTTCCGCGACTTCGTGGGCGCAGCGGTCGAGCGGCTCCACTCCCGTGCCGGCAGCGCCGCCGCCACGGCATCCACCGGATGACGACCACCACCGCGCCCGCAGCGCTCGCGTTCTTCCTGGAGCTCGCCGCACTCGTCACGCCCTCGGGCCGCGAGCGGGCGACGGCCGACCGCTGCGCGGCCTACCTGCGCGACCTCGGGCTCGAGGTCACGGAGGACGACGCGGGCTCACGTCTGAACGGCGATACGGGCAACCTCTACGCGCGCCTCGCGGCGACGGTCGAGGCGCACGCCGATCTTCCTCTGCGCGCATACCGACACGGTGCCGGCGTCGACGTCGATCGACCCGCGGATCGAGGGCGACTACGTCGTGAACGCCAACGACACCATCCTCGGCGCCGACAACAAGGCCACCATCGCGGGCATGCTCGACGGCGTCCGCCGCGTGATCGCCGACGGCCTGCCGCACGCCGGCATCGAGATCGTGCTGACGCCGCAGGAGGAGGTCGGCCTGCAGGGCGCCAAGCAGTTCGACCACACGCTGCTGCAGATCGCGGGTGGGCTTCGTCTACGACCACGCCGGCCCGCTCGGCGGCATCGTCATGGCGGCGCCCGGCCAGAACACCATCTCGCTCGAGTTCCGCGGCCAGGCGGCGCACGCCGGCATCGCCCCGGAGGAGGGCCGCAGCGCCATCATCGCGGCGGCGAACGCCATCTCGATGTTCCGGCTCGGTCGCATCGACGCACGAGACCACCGCCAACGTCGGCACCATCCACGGCGGCGTCGCGCGCAACGTCGTCCCGGCCGGCTGCACCCTCGACGCCGAGGTGCGCAGCCGCGACATGGATCGCCTGGCCGAGGAGACCGCCTACCTGCTCGAGGTGGCCGCCACGGCCGCCGCCGACGAGGGCTGCAGCCTCGAGACGTCGGTGCGCGAGGAGTACGTCGCCTACCGGTTCCGTCGCGGCGACCTGGCCGTGCGGCTCGCCCGCCAGGCGCTCGAGGCGGCCGGGATCACCGCCCGCGACGAGGAGGTCGGCGGCGGCGCCGACGCCCACATCTTCAACGGCCACGGACTCGAGTGCGTGGTGCTGACGAGCGGCATGGAGCGGATCCACGGGCCGGGCGAGCGCATCCTCGCCGCGGACGTCGATCGGCTGTCCGATATCACGGTCGAGCTCGTCGCCGCGGCGCGAGCCTCCTAACACGGAAGCAGGAGATCGATGAAGGTCGGTGTCGTCACCGAGATCAAGACCGACGAGTACCGCGTCGCCCTGACGCCGGCCGGTGCGCGCGAGCTGGCGCTGCACGGGCACGAGGTGCTGGTCGAGCGCGGCGCCGGCACGGGCAGCGCCTTCGCCGACGCCGACTACGAGGCCGCCGGTGCGCGCCTGCGGTCGTGCGAGGAGGTCTGGGCCGAGGCCGAGCTGCTGCTGAAGGTCAAGGAGCCGCTCGCCGCCGAGTTCCCGCGCATCCGCGCCGGGCAGACGCTGTTCACGTACCTGCACCTGGCTCCCGCGCCCGAGCTGACGCGGGCGCTGATGGCGTCCGGCGCGACCTGCATCGCCTACGAGACGGTCGAGACCGACGACCACAAGCTGCCGCTGCTGGCGCCGATGAGCGAGGTGGCGGGCCGGCTGGCGCCGCAGATGGGCGCGATGAGCCTCGAGAAGCCCAAGGGCGGCCGCGGCATCCTGCTCGGCGGCGTGCCCGGCGTGCCGCCGGCGAAGGTGGTCGTGCTGGGCGGCGGCATCGTCGGCTACAACGCGGCGCTGATCGCGGTCGGCATGCAGGCCGACGTGTGGGTGCTCGAGCGCTCGGTCGACCGCATGCGCGAGCTCGACACGATGCTCGGCGGCCGCATCACGCTCTCCATCTCGAACCGCCACGCGGTGGAGGAGGCGATCGTCGACGCCGACCTCGT
>CAVTAC010000011.1:0-140953 GCA_963732645.1 uncultured Actinomycetes bacterium | reverse complement strand
GAAGTTGCCGTCACCGCTGTAGACCGCGGTCACGACGTGGAGGCCGACCGTCATGGTGCTGGTGGCGTACGCCGCCTGGCCGCTCGAGTTGAGGGCTACCGGCGCGCCGACGTCGGCGCCGTCGATCCGGAACTGGACGGTGCCCGTGGGCAGTCCGACTCCGGGTGCCACGGCGGTGACGGTGGTGGTGAACACGACGGTCGTGCCCGCTGCTGCAGGGGTGCCGCTGGTGGTGACGATCGCGCGGCTTGTCGCCTTGTTCACCGTGTTGGTGAGCGTGGTGCTGGTGCTCGGCCGGTAGTTCGCCGACCCGCCGTAGGCGGCCGAGACGGTGTGGGTCCCGACTGCCAGGGTGGTGGTGACCAGCCGGGCGCGGCCGGTTGCGTCGAGTGCGACCGGGCTGCCGGCGACGCCGTCGACGGTGAACGTCACGGTGTTCGCCGTCGCCGCTGCCAGTGGCTGCACGCGGGCGGTGAAGGTGACGCTCTGGCCGTACACGGACGTGGTGCGGTTGCGGGTCAGCGTCGTCGTTGATGCGGCCTGGTTGACGGCCTGGACGAAGGTCGTGCTGCTGCTCCCGGCGAAGATCGCCGAGCCGTTGTAGGTGGCGATGATGTTGTGGTTGCCGGCCGCGAGGGTGTTGGTGGTGAAGGTCGCCCTACCCTGCGCGTTCAGTGCCCGAGCCCGCCGACGTTGACGCCGTCGATGTTGAACTGGACGGTGCCGCCGGGAATGCCGGTACCGGTGACCGGCCTGACGGTGGCCGTGAAGGTCACGCTCTGGCCGACGTTCGCCGCCGGGTTGCGGTTGCTGGTGACCACGGTGGTGGTCGCCCGGAGGGCGGTCCCGACGGTCTGGGTGAAGGTGGTGCTGGTGCTGCCGAGGTAGCTCGTGTCGCCGCCGTAGCTAGCGCCGATCACGTGCCCGCCGACCGCCAGCGTGTTCGTCGTGAGCGTGGCCTGGCCACCGACGAGCGCCACGTTGGTGAGGGTGCCGTCAACGCTGAAGTCGACCGTTCCGGTGGCGGTGGATGGGCTCACCGTTGCGGTGAAGGTCACGTTCTGGCCGACCGTCGAGGGGTTCAGGTTGCTGACCACGACGGTCGTGGTGGCGGTCTTGTCGACCGTCTGGGAGACCGTGCCGGAGCTCGGCTGGAAGACGGCATCCCCGCCGTAGTTGGCGGTGATCGTGAACGTGCCGGCCGGCAGCGTGGTGCTGGTGACGTTCGCGACGCCGGCCGCGTCGAGCGGTGCGGCGGTCGTGACGCCGTTGATGTCGAAGCTGACCACCCCGGTCGGGATCGCGGTTGCCAGGACCGGGCTGACCGTGGCGGTGAACGTCACCGCCTGTCCGACGGCGGACGGGTTGAGGTTGCTCACCACGACGGTTGCCGAGGCGGGCTTTGGGACGGTGACGGTGACCGGCCCTGCGTTTGCCGATGCGCCGACGAGGTTGACCGCGTGCACCCGGTAGCTGTAGTCGCCCGGGAAGACGGCCTGGTCGATGTAGCTGGTGTCGGTCGCCGCCAGCACGGCGAGCTCGCTGAACGCTCCGGCGCCGATGGCGCGTTCCACGACGACGCTGGTGGCGTTGGTGGCGGTGTTCGTCCAGTTCAGCGCGACTTCGAGCCGGCCGGCAGGGCGCTGTTCGGCTGCACGACGGCTGTCAGCCCGGTGGGGGCGGCTGGCAGGCCTTCGACGCGGACCGTGTTCGATGCTGCCTCCGCCTGCCTTGTTGAAGGCGGTGACGCGGTAGTCGTAGGTCAGGGTCGGGTCGGACGGGAGGTCCGTGTAGGTGGTGGTGTTTGCGATCGCCGTCGCGATCGGCGTGAACGCGCCGGCGATACCTGCGGTGACGACGGCCCGTTCGATCCGGAATCCGATCTCGTTCTTCGGGTTGCTCCAGGTGGTCGGGTCGAGGTAGTTGACGGGCGTTGCGTCCGTCCAGGTCAGGATGACGCTGCCGCGGGCGAACGTCAGTACCGGTGCGTCGGGCACTGTCCGAGCCGACGTGCACCGTGACCGGCCGCATCATGTCCATCTCCTCGTGGCTGAGGATGTGGCAGTGGAAGACGTACTCCCACTCGAAGTTCGCGACGGTGTTGATGATCGGCGTGATCGGGTTGCCGCTGGCGTCGGTGTTGTTGAAGCCGGCCTCGGTGCCGTTCGGGCCGTTCACGGTGCCGCGGGCGCCGATCGGCATCATCGGGTTGAGGGGACGGTGGCTGTCGGGCACCGCCGAACGGGAGCGTCGGCACGATCGGGCGGAGCGCGACGATGGTGTCCTCGAGCGGGCTGACGCGGACGGTGTCCTTCCAGCCCAGCTCGGTCGGCTCGGGCGGGATGATGATGTTGTCCCAGGTGACGCGGTTGAGGACCTGGACGTCGTAGAGGTGGAAGTGGATCGGATGGGTGTCGACGCCGTTGTGGGTGATCTTCCAGATCTGCGTTCCGTCCGCGGCGGAGGAGATCGGTGTGACGTCGAGGCTGCTCGGCATCCCGGTCGAGTCGAGGATCTCGGTCGCCGGGTTGACGTACGGGTAGAGGATGATGTTCTGCAGCAGCGGGGTGGCGCCGGGAGCCTCGAGGCCGAGGTTGGCGGTCATCCGCCCCCACTCGTCGAAGTTCGCGGAGTTCATCTCGTCGTGCATGCCCTTCGGCTGCAGCGGGATGCGACAGCTGCGGGCCGCTGCAGGGTGTCGAACTTGAACCTGAACGGGTTCGGATCTCCTGGTGCTGCTCCCTGCTCCTGGATGCGGGCGAACCCGTCGCACTTGGCGGTCGGGTTGGTCGGGCTGTTGCACCAGCCGCTGGCGGCGAAGTTCGTGCCGTAGGCGGTGTTGTAGGCGGCCTGGCCGACGATGATCGGGTCCGAGCCGGACTCGAACACGCCGGAGCCGTCGCGCGTGGTGGGCGAACGCGGTCTTCAGCGCGCCCATCCGGTCGGCGGTGGTGTTCGGCCGGTCGAATGCCACCGCCGGCGCGGCGCTGGACACCTTCACCTGCATGATCGGTGCGGGTGTTCGGGCCGAAGCCGGGCAGGGTGGTGGGAGCGCCGGACGGCGTCAGGTCGGGACCGCCGGTGTAGTAGTCGTAGCCGGGGACGCGGGCCGGGAACGCGGCCGGGGCGTCGTTGTAGAGGATCAGCGTCTTGCCGCGGAACTGCGAGAAGTCGACGATCGACGTCGGCCCGCTCGGCCGGTGCCAGCAGCAGCGAGTGCTGGTCGACGTTGCCGACGTCGAACCGGGTCGGGTCGGTGATCCAGGTGGTCGGCTGCGCCGGCACGACCACCGGGCTCGGCAGGAAGCCGCCCTCGGTGCCGATCTGGATCCAGTTCGGGCCCTTCGGGCTGAACGCCGTGTCCGGCGTCGGGAAGACGACCGGGTCGGTCTGCGCGGCCGCGAGCTCGGCCGGGTTCAGGGCGACCTCGCTGAGGGTGCCCGTGCGCGGGTCGGCGACGTACCACGACAGGTTCCAGAAGCGGTCGTTGGCCGCGTTCAGGATCCGGTAGCGGTAGGCCTTCGGGTCGACCGTGGTGGTCGGGTAGGCCGTGCCGTTGACGATCGGCGTGTCGTTGAACGCCTCCATGCCGACCGAGATGTTCGGCGTCGACGGGATCTGCGCCGGCTCGCAGAACGGCTGCGACGTTCGGGTCACAGGCGGGGTCGAAGTAGGGGTTGGCGATCGGCGGGAACTTCGCGTCCTTCGCCGGCGGCCAGAACCACGGGCCGTACATCCAGCGCCCGAACGCGCTCATCCCGGAGGGATCGCCCGGGTTCTGTGCCGGCATGTAGACGTGCGGCGTCCACAGGCTGCCTTCGCCGCCCCACTTGCGCCGACTCCCAGGTCGGGTCGGTCGCGTGCGATGCTTCGCTCGGCACGAACGTCTTGTCCTGGACGACCAGCGGGGTGCCGACGCCGAGGCCGGCGAGGGCCCCGGTCGGAGCGATCAGGCTCTGCTCCATCGGGTCGGTCAGCAGGTACCCGGCAGCCTCGCCGGCGTACACGTTCAGGCGGGTGATGCCCCACGCGTGGTCGTGGTAGAACATCAGCCGCGCGCTCTGCTGGTTGGTGTAGAAGAACGTCTGCGCGCCCGGGCCCGGATCGGGCATGTCGGGCACGTTGCTGACGCTGACACCCTCGGGTAGGCGGTGTCCTCGCCGGCCGGGCGTGATCCACTGGTGCGGCGTGCCGTCGCTGATCCACGGCGTGATGCCGCCGTGCAGGTGCAGCGTCGCCCGGTTCTCCGAGTAGCACGTGCGTCGGCTTGGGCGTCTCGCCGCACATCGGGTTGCGCACGCCGTCGAGGACGGTGCCGTCGTCGGCGCCATGTCCATCGGCACGCCGTTCGCGTCGAGCTGCATCATGTTCGGGCCCATGCCGGAGCCCATCAGCGACGTGTCGACCGGCAGGAACAGGTCGCCGTCGACGCCCGGTCGGCAGCAGGTTGCGGAACAGGATCCGCACCGGCCTGTCCTTCGTGGCGACGATCGTCGGCCCGAGGTAGTGCGGAGTGTCGACGCCGGTGTAGCCCGACGATCGGGGTGTCGGCGACGCGCCGGGTCGACGTTCGCGTTGCTCAACGCAACCTGCTTCCCGGGCACCACGCCGGTCGACAGCTGCACGTAGCCGCGCAGCAGCGTCGCCGGCAGGTCGCGGTGGAACTTCATCCGGTACTGCACGACCGCGATCTCGTAGTAGTCCGTGCCCGGATAGGTGGTGGTGTCCGGCACGGCGACCGGGATGTACTGGCCGAGGTCGTTCGCCGCCGTCGGGGCCGAGCCCGGCCAGCGTGTCGACGAACTTCTGCAGGCCCGGCGTGAGGTAGCCGGCGCCGGGAGTGGTGACGGTGATGCCGGTGACGGCGCCCCGCACGGCGACCGTCGCGTGGCGCTCGCACCCTTGTCGACGCGGCGCGACGCTGTCGGTGATCGTCACGACCGGCGCGGAGTCGTAGCCCTGCCCGCCCGAGGTGACGTCGATCTGGCCGATGCCGATGGTCGCCGCGGCGACGGCCGGAGCTGCCAGGTTGCGGCGCTGGCCCATCGCAGATCGTCGACGGTCGGGGCAGAGGTGTAGCCGGAGCCCGCATCGACGACCGTCGACCGCACGTCGACGACGCCGTTGGCGTCCATCGTCGCCGAGCCGGTCGCCTGCGTGCCGCCGGGCAGGTTCGGGAGCGAGAACGTCGACGATCGGCTGGATCTCGTACCCCGAGCCGCCGCTCGTCAGGACGACGTCGTCGACGCCGCCGCTGGCGACCGCGGTCGCCTCGAACCCGGCAGTCGGGTTGCCGCCCGTGAGCGTGACGGTGGGAGTCGTGAAGCCGAACCCCGTCTCGGCCACCGCGATGCTCGAGACGACGCCCGGCGAGATCGCCGCGGTCGCGCGCTGCCGGCGTCGTCGGCGTCACGCCCGGCGACGTGATCGTCACGGTCGGGGCGGCGGTGTAGCCGCTCCCCGGCGCGGTGACGGTGATGGCGCTGATCGCGCCGGTCTTCGGGGTCACGGTGGCGGTCGCCTCCGCGCCGGTGCCGCCGCCGCCGCGCTGAGCGTGACGATGGCGTTCGCCAGGACCTGGGGGCTGTTCGCCCAGTTCGAGTACGGGCCGAAGTAGTGGGGAACCTTCGACTCGTCGGTCGGGCTTGTCGGAGCGCCGCCGACTGGGCCGGCGGCGATGTCCAGAGCGCGACGGCCGCGAGCACCAGGCCGATCGCGATCAGCGGCGCGGCGGCACGCGCGAGCAGCGCGAAGCCGACGCGTTGGAATGCGTCCATGGGTTTCCTCTTTTCGCTCTCCAGACTCGGGACAGTTCGCCGGAACCGCGGAGCACGCGATCCGGCGTCACCGCGACGCTAAGCCCGTTTCGACCTCGCTGGCGAGCCCGGGGAGCGCTGACATGAAGCTGCGGGAAACTACCGTATCGTTGTGATGAGCCTTAGATCGCCTCGACGGCGATGTACGGCGGCTTGTCGCGCAGCGCCAGCGAGACGCGGCCCTCGACCAGGGCGATCAGCTCGTCGCCGACCAGCGCGCGGCGCCAGTCCAGCCCGAGCGGCAGGCCGTCGAGGTCGCCGAGCACGACGGCCTCCATGAAGCGCTCCAGCTCGCTGCGGGTGGCGACCAGCTCGGGCGCGATGCCGGCGTCGGTGCAGCGCACCTTCAGCAGGGTGCCGGCGAGGCCGGCGGCGGCGTCGGCGCGGCGCTGCACGGCGGGCGGTGCGGGCGACTCGACGCGGATCGGGTCGGCCTCGGCCGCCGCCGCGACGGCGGCGAGGATGGCCTCGATATCGCGCGGCTTCAGCCCCGTCGCGGCGCCGCGGATGCGGCCCAGCGCGTCGCCGGTCGTGGGGCCGACGCGGGCCACCTCGACCAGCGTCGGGTCCTTGACGACCCACGAGGCCGGCAGATCGCGGCGCCGGGCCTCCACCTCGCGCCAGGCGGCGAGCTCGCGCAGCACGGCCAGCTGGCGCGGCGACAGCCGGCCGCGGCGCTGCACCTTGCGCCAGGCCTCGCGCGGGTCGGGCGTCGGATCGCCGCCGTCGGGCGAGCGCCGCGCCACCTCCGCCAGCGCCCAGTCCAGGCGGCCGGCCTTCTCGAGGCGGTTCCTGAGCTCGTCCCAGAGCGCCTCCAGCCAGCGCACGTCGTCGCCGGCGTACTCGAGCTGCGAGGCCGACAGCGGCCGGCGCTTCCAGTCGGAGAACGACTCGTGGTGGTCGGGCGACACCTTGAGCGCGTCGTTGAGCAGGCGCTCCAGGCTGGCCGAGGCCGTCAGCCCGACGAACCCCGCGGCCACCTGGGTGTCGCGGATGCGCGTCGGGCGGGTGCCGTAGTGCAGTCCGAACGCCAGGACGTCGGCGGCCGGCGCGTGCATGAGGATCTCGACCGCGGGGTCGGCGATCAGCTCGGCGATCGGCTCGAGCGGCGCGCCCGCGAGCGGGTCGACGAGCACGACCTGGCCCTCGACGGCGATCTGCACGAAGCACAGCACCGGGGCGTACGTGCGCTCCCAGAAGAACTCGGTGTCGATCGCGCAGCGGCCGTTCGCCCGCGCCAGCGCGGCGATCTCATCGACGCCGGCGGCGTCCGTGACCAGTCGATCCACGCCTTGGAGCGTAACCGAGAGCCGCGCTCAGGCCGCGACGCGTGCGCGCACGTCGCGCCGGCCGACCACCGCGAGCAGCGCCGAGACGACCTGCGGATCCAGCTGGTGACCGGCCTCCGCCTCCAGCCGGCGCTCGGCCTCGGCGCGGGTCAGCGCCTCGCGGTACGGCCGGTCGGACGTCATCACGTCCCACGTGTCGCACGAGAAGACGATGCGCGACAGCAGGGGGATCTCAACGCCCGCGAGGCCGTCCGGGTACCCGGCGCCGTCCCAGCGCTCGTGCGCCGAGCGCACGGCCGAGGCGGCGGATTGCAGGAAGGGGATGCCGCGCAGGATGCGCTCGCCGACGATCGTGTGGTCGCGGACGAAGGCCCACTCCTCGTCGCTCAGCGGACCGCGCCGGGAGAGGATCTCGTCGGGGATCGCGATCTTGCCGACGTCGTGCAGCACGGCCGCGAACTCCAGGTCGCGCAGCTGGTCGCCTGCGAGGCCGAGCTCGCGACCGACGGCGACGGCGAGGCGCGAGGTGGCGCTGGCGTGCTCCTGGGTCTGCAGGTCCTTGGCCTCGAGCGCGTTCGCGAGCGCCGTCACGGTCGACAGGTAGGCGCCCTCGATCTCGGTGTGCAGGCGCGCGCGGCGCAGCACGCCGCCGGCGTTGCCGGCCAGGGTCTCGAGCGAGCCGAAGACGGAGGGGTCGGGCGCATCGGCGGCGAGCAGCACCAGCACGGCGCCGAACACGTCGTGGCCGTCGGCGATCGGCTCCAGCACGCACAGCCGGCCGCGCGCCTCGCTGTTCGGCCGCAGCGTGATGCCGAGCTGCGCGATCAGGCCGACCGCGTCCATGTACAGCTGCGGCCGGCCGCGGTTGAGGGCCGTCGGCAGCGGCGCGAGGCCGCTGCGCGGGCTGCCGAGCAGGTCGCCGGTGGCGGCGACGAGGCGGGTGCGCGGGCCGTCGGCCAGCAGCACGGCGGCGAACACCGCGTCGGCCACGCCGGCCGCGCCCTCGGCCGTGTGGCGCATCGCGTCCTCGATGTCGGCGGCGGCCGCCGTCTCGGTGGCGGCGCGGGCGAGCAGCTGCTCGCGGGCCAGCGCCTGGCCGTGCGCGCGGCGCGCGTCGTGCGTGGCGAGCACCAGCGCCAGCGTCTGGGCGGCCTGCGAGAGGAGGGTGTCGGCGCCGGGAGCGAATGCGCCCTCGCGCCGGAACGCGATCAGCACGCCCTGGTCGAGCGTGCCCGCGACGAGCGGCGCCGCCAGCACGGCGCGGACGCCCTGGGAGCGCAGGTGCGGGTCGGACGCCTCGTGCGACTCGTAGTCGTCGATGCGCAAGCGTGCCGCCGTGCAGCGCGGCCGTCTCGATCAGCGCGTCGGCGGCGATCGGGATGTCGCCGGAGTGCGGCTGGCGCGGCTCGATGCCGTCGGTGTGGCGCAGGACCAGGTCGGCGTGACGGCGGCGGCGGACGCACAGCCAGGCGCCGTCCGCGGCCACCAGCGCCCGGGTCGCGGTGGCGGCGACGGGGGCGATCAGCTCGAACGTCCCCGGCGCGTCGACGAGGCCCGCGATGCGGGACAGCGCGGCGAACTGGTCAGCGCCGGAAACCATGGTCCTCTGTATCGCCCAAAGGCGTGGCGCGCTTGAGTCTCGAGGCGCGCAGTATCCTGCCGGTCCTATGGCTGTCCCCTTGATGGAGCTGCAGGGCCAGTGGGCGGAGCTCCTCCCGCGCGCCAAGCAGGCACTGATCGACGTCGTCGACTCCGGTCGCTACATCCTCGGCCCGCAGGTGCAGGCCTTCGAGGAGGAGGCGGCCGCCGCGCTCGGCGTGGCGCACGGCATCGGCGTGGCGAACGGCACCGACGCCCTCGCCCTCGCGCTGCGCGCCGTCGGCGTGGAGCGCGGCGACGAGGTGATCTGCCCGTCGTACACCTTCTACGCCACGGCCGAGGCGATCGCCGCGGTCGGCGCCGTGCCGGTGTTCGCCGACATCGGCGCCGACTACAACCTCGACCCGGCAGCGGTCGACGCGGCCGTCACGCCGCGCACCCGGGCCGTCGTCGCGGTGCACCTGTTCGGCCATCCGGCCGACCTCGCCGGCGCTGCGCGCGCTCTGCGACCGGCACGGCATCGCCCTGGTCGAGGACGCCGCGCAGGCGTTCGGCGCCGCCGGCGGCGTCGCGCAGGTCGGCGACGTGGCGACGTTCTCGTTCTTCCCCACGAAGAACCTGTCGACGTTCGGCGACGGCGGGCTCATCACGACGCCGCGCGACGACGTGGCCGACACCTGCCGCACGCTGCGCTTCCACGGCTCGAAGGACAAGCAGACCTTCACGCAGATCGGCTACAACTCGCGCCTCGACGAGCTGCACGCGGCCGTCCTGCGCGTGTTCCTCGGCGGCCTCGGCGGCTGGAACGCGGCCCGCCAGGCGGCGGCCGCGCGGTACCGCGACCTGGGCCTGGACGAGCACGCGACCCTGCCGCCCGACGGCGGCGTCTACCACCTGTACATGGCCCGCGTGGCCGAGCGCGAGCGCGTCGTCGAGGCGTGCAAGGCCGCCGGCGTCGGGTGCGGCGTCTACTACCAGCGGCCGCTGCATCGGCAGCCGGTGTTCGCCGACCTGCCGCAGCGCGACCTGCCGATGACCGAGACCTGCGCCCGCGAGGGCCTCGCGCTGCCGATGTTCCCGACGCTGACCGAGGACCAGCAGCGGGAGGTCGTGGCCGCCGTCGCGTCAGCGCGCGCGACCGCGTGAAGGTCTGGGTCGACCTCACGAACGCGCCGCACGCGGTCGTGCTGGCGCCGCTCATCCGCGCCATGGAGGCCCGCGGCGACACGGTCGAGGTGACCGCCCGCGACTACGGCCAGACGGTCGACATCGCGCGCCTGAACGGCCTCGACCCGCTGATCGTCGGCCACCACGGCGGCGGCGGCCGGGCCGGCAAGGCGCGGGCTGCCGGCGGCCGGGTGACGGCGCTCCACCGCTGGGCGCACGGCCGGGGCTTCGATGCGGCGCTGGCGCACGGCTCGACCGACCAGCCGATCGTCGCGCGCGCCCTGCGCGTCCCGGCGACGACGATGTTCGACTACGAGTACGCCGTCCTGCAGCACTCGCTCAACTGCCGGCTGGCGCGCCGCACGCTGGTGCCCGAGGCGATCCCGCCGGGCCGCCTCGCGCGCTACGGCGCGCACGGGAAGCGGCTCGCCCGCTACCCGGGGCTGAAGGAGGAGTACGCGCTGGCCGGCTTCGAGCCCGACCCGGCGGTCGCGCAGGAGTTCGCACCCGCCGGCGAGCTGCTCGCCGTGCTGCGGCCGCCGCCGGAGCTGGCGCTCTACCACCGGTTCTCGAACGACGTGTTCGCGGGCGTGCTGCAGCGGCTGTCGGAGACCGAGGGCGTGGTCACGGTGGTGCTGCCGCGCACCGCAGCACAGGGCGACGAGATCCGCGCCCGCGACCTCCGCGGCGTGGTCGTGCCCGATCGCGCGCTGGACGGGCAGAGCCTCGTGGCCGGCGCCGACCTGGTCGTCTCGGCCGGCGGCACGATGAACCGCGAGGCCGTGGTGCTGGGCACGCCGGTCTACACCACCTTCGCCGGGCGCCTCGGCGGCGTCGACGAGCAGCTGCTCCGCGACGGGCGGATGCGCCAGCTGCAGCGCGCCACCGACGTCCGCATCGAGCGCAAGCCGTCGGCGCAGGCGCCCCGGATCCGCCGCGACCCGGCGGACCTGGTGGCCCTGGCGCTGGCCTAGCGGGCCTATAATCGCGCCTTATGGGCCTGCTGACGCGGCACCGGCTCGGCAACGTCGCGATCGACGTCGTCCTGCTGTTCGCCGCCTGGTACGCGGCGTTCTTCTTCCGGTTCGACGTGATCTCGCCGTACTGGGAGCGTCTGCGCGACGCCGGCAGCTGGCGGTTCGTGCTCGTGCAGGTGCTCGTGCTGATCGCGATGCGCGTCTACCTGCGGCAGTGGCGCTACACGTCGCTGCGCGACGTGCTGGCGCTCGGTCAGGCGCTGCTGCTCGGCGTCATCGTCGCCTACGCCTCGATGTGGCTGCTGCCGCCCATCGACCGCGGCGGCAACGACCCGCTGCCGCGCGGCGTCGTCGTGCTCGACCTGGTGCTGGCCGGGCTGCTGCTGGTCACGGCCCGCGCCGCGGCGCGCATCGTGTTCGAGCGCTCCGGCCCGTTCGTCCGCGGCAAGGAGGTGCTCGTCATCGGCGGCGGCAACGCCGGCGAGCTGATCGTGCGCGAGATGGTGAAGCCGCGCTCCGGCTACTCGCCGATCGGCATCCTCGACGACGACCCGGGCATGCAGGGCCTGCGGCTGCACAACGTGAAGGTGCGCGGCACGATCGACAGCCTCGACCGGATCCTCAAGGAGACGCGTCTCGACGAGGTCGTGATCGCGATGCCGTCGGCGTCCGGCTCGCGGCGCCAGAAGGTCGTCGAGGTCTGCCGGGCGCACGCCGTGCCCGTGCGCACGCTGCCCGGGCCCAAGGAGCTGCTCGGCGCCGACTCGCTCGTCACACGTCTGCGCGACGTGCAGGTCGAGGACCTGCTCGGGCGCCAGCCGGTGCGGCTCGACCTGGCCGAGATCGGCGCGTACGTGGCCGATCGCAGGGTGCTGGTGACGGGCGCCGGCGGCTCGATCGGGTCGGAGCTGGTGCGGCAGATCGGCCGCCTCGGACCGACGTCGCTGGTGCTGATCGACAACTCCGAGACGAACCTCTTCACGATCGAGCGCGAGCTGGCCGACCGCGGCGTCGCGAACGTGATCCCGGTGCTCGCCGACGTGAAGGACTCGCACCGGCATGCGCGCGCTGCTCGAGACGCACGCGCCGCAGGTCGTCTTCCACGCCGCGGCCTACAAGCACGTGCCGGTGATGGAGCAGAACCCGCTCGAGGCGATCCGCAACAACACGCTCGCCACCCGCGACCTGGCGAGCGATCGTGCGCGAGGCCGGCGTCGAGCGGTTCGTGCTCATCTCGACCGACAAGGCCGTCAACCCGCAGACCGTCATGGGCGCCTCGAAGGCGCTGTGCGAGTGGGTCGTCGAGGCGGCGGCGCAGGCCGAGTCGGACACGCGGTTCATCGCGGTGCGGTTCGGCAACGTGCTGGCGTCGTCCGGCTCCGTGATCCCGATCTTCCGCGAGCAGATCGCGGCCGGCGGCCCGGTGACGGTCACCGACGAGCGGATGACGCGCTACTTCATGACGATCCCCGAGGCCGCGCAGCTGGTGATCGAGGCCGGCGGTGTGGGCGAGTCGGGCGACATCTTCGTGCTCGACATGGGCGAGCCGGTGTCGATCATGCAGCTCGCGCAGGACATGGTGCGGCTGTCGGGCAAGCAGGTCGAGATCCGCGTCACGGGCATCCGGCCGGGCGAGAAGCTGGACGAGGAGCTGTTCGAGGGCGACGAGGCGGTCGAGCGCACGCGGCACGAGAAGCTGCAGGTCGCGCGGCGTGGGCAGATCGACGTGCACTGGCTCAGCGAGCGCCTCGCGGTGCTCGAGGCGCGGGTGCTGGCCGGCGACGCCGACGGGCTCGTCGCGGCCGTGCACGAGACGGTCCGCAACCCGGTGCGGGCGATGCCCGGGCGCGACCGCGAGACCGTGGGCGGCTGATGGACACCCGCCAGCTCGCCGCCCTCGTCGCCGTCGTCGACCGCGCGTCGTTCTCCCAGGCCGCCGAGCAGCTCGGCGTCACGCAGCCCGCGGTCTCGCTCGCCATCCGCGCGCTCGAGAAGCGCCTCGGCGCGACCCTGCTCGACCGCTCGGGCCGCACCGTGCAGCCGACCGAGGTGGGCCGCGCGGCGTACCGGCACGCGCAGCGCATCCTCGGCGCGGAGGAGGACCTCTTCCGCGCGCTCGACGAGGGCTCGACCGACGTCGCCGGGCAGCTGTCGCTGGGCTCGTCCGCCGGCCCGGCCGAGCGGCTGCTGCCGGCCATCCTCGGCCGCTTCCGCGAGCAGCACCCCGAGGTCAACGTCGCGCTGCGCGTGGACGACACCGACTCGGTGATCGCGCTGGTGGTCGACCGCCAGATCGAGCTCGGCATCGTCGGCGCCGAGCGGCCGCACCGCTCGCTGCTGTTCGAGCCGTTCCTGCGCGACGAGGTCGTCCTGTGCGTGCCGGCCGGCCACCCGTTCGCCGACCGCGTCGTGTCGCTGGACGAGCTGCGCGCCGCGCCGCTGGTCGTGCAGCAGGAGGGCTCCGGCGTGCGGGCGGTGATCGAGCGCGAGCTGCGGCGCGTCGGCGTGCGGCCGCGCGACCTCAACATCGTCGCCGAGCTGGGGCTGACCGAGTCGACCAAGGCGGCCGTCGAGGCGGGCATCGGCGTCTCGTTCATGAGCCGCCTGTCGATGGAGCGGGAGGTCGCCGACGGGCTCGTGGCGGCAGCCACGGTCGACGGACTGAAGACGCAGCGCACGCTGTTCGCCGTGCGTCTGGCGCACCGCCCGTCGTCCCGGACGACGCAGGCGTTCCTCGAGTTCGCCCGCGCCGAGCTGGGCGAGCGGGGGGCACCGGAGTCGGACGCGCCGTCCGGTCCGGTGCGCGGCGGCCGCGTGGGTTGATTTGCACTTCGCCGCGTACGCATCGCGAACCTAAGGGTCGGGCCTCGTCCTGCCGACACTCCGCGTTGCGATGGCCCCCTGCGACGACTGCGCTCCCGACCTGATCTCCCCCCGGACGCGCCTCCACAACGAACTCGGCCGCCTCATCGCGGTCCTTGCCGGCACGGAGGACGAGGGTCAGCGCATCGACCTCGTCGACCGGGCCTACGACGTGATCGCCGTCCTCGAACGACTCGACGGCGCATCCTCTGTCGCCCACCCGCGCGGGCTCCGGCTCGTGCTGGAGGGCGAGGCCGCCTGACCGCTCAGCTGAGGCCGAGGCGGAGGCCGGCGATCCAGTCGTAGGTCGCCTCGACGTGGCGCTCGATCGCGGCCCGCGCCTGCGCCGCGTCGCCCGCCTCGACGGCGTCCAGCACCGGCGCGTGGCCGGCGCCCGACGCCCGCCGTGCGAGCTCCGGCCCGGGCACGAGCCGCAGGATCTCGCCGATCTCGGCCTGGATCGCGGTCTCGGCCCGCACCAGCCGTGCGTTGCCGCTGGCCTCGGCGAGGGCGATGTGGAACCGCGCGTCGGCCCGGCGGAAGCCCGCGAACGTGCCCACCGCCGCCTCGACGGCGTCGGCCGCCCGCCGCAGGCCCGGCGCTCTCGGCCGGCGAGCTGCGCTGCGCGGCCAGCGCCGCCGCCTCGCCCGAGATCGCGCAGCGCCAGTCGGTCAGCTCGCGCAGCGCCGCCTCGCCCGGGCGCCGTCGCCGACGGCTGCAGCGCGTGCCGGGCGTCCTGCGCCACGAACGAGCCGCCGCCGCGGCCGCGCCGGGTCTCGACGAAGCCCGCGTCGCGCAGGATCGCGAGCGCCTGGCGCAGCGTCATCGGGGCCACCGCCAGCCGGGCCGCGAGCTCGCCCTCGCTCGGCAGCCGCTCGCCGGGCTCGAGCACGCCGGAGCCGATCGCCTCGCCGATGCGGCGGACGATGGCCTCCACGGCTCCCTCCACCTGGAGCGGCGCGAACACGCTGTGGCGGGCGGTGACGTCCATCGGCTTGAAACTTCTAGTGATTAGATGTATAACTGACGCCGAGTGGCGACGACAAGGAGCGTAGAGGTGAACGGGCCCACGCAGGAGCAGATCGACTCCTATCAGCGCGACGGTTTCCTGGTCGTCGAGGAGTACATGGGCGCCGACGAGCTCGAGCGCGTGCGCGAGCACTTCCACGCCGTCTTCAACCACGAGTGGCCCACCGGCCTGCAGCCGGACGAGGTCAACTACACGCCCGGCGTGACGCCGCCCGACGTCGCACGGCAGATGTGCAACGTCTGGAAGGCCGACAAGGTGCTCGCCGCCACGACCCTGTCGGAGCGCAACGGCCGCTGGGGCGCGCAGCTGGCGCAGGCCCCGGGCATGCGGCTGCTGCAGGACAACATGATCTGGAAGCCGCCGGGATCGAAGGCGCTGCTGGCCCACCAGGACGCCGCCTACGAGACGTTCATCGTGCCGCAGAACATGACGACCTGCTGGATCGCGCTCGACGAGACGCACGCCGACACCGGCACGATCTACTACGCCCGCGGCTCGAACCACTGGCCGCGGTCGGCGCCGGGCGGGCAGTTCCACGCGCCCGACGACTGGACGGGCTACATGCGCAGCGTGGTGCCGGCCGAGTACGCCGACGCCGTCGAGTGGGTGCCGATCGAGGTTCCGGCCGGCGGCTGCGCGTTCCACGACGGCTGGTGCTGGCACGGCTCGCCGCCCAACGAGCGCATGGATCGCGAGCGCCGCTCGATCATCTCGCACATGGTCACCACCGACACGCGCTGGCACGAGACGAACCGCCACCCGCTCTACAGCCGCTACATGCGGCCCGGCGAGCTGGACATGGACGAGGCGTTCTATCCGATCATGTCGCGCGAGGACGGCTACCGCACGCCGTACATCGACCGCGACTACGCGCCCGCCGCGCTGGCGTGACCGTCACCGAGGGGCGCCTGACGCTCTGCTGCGCCGACATGGACGCGCGGCCGCTGTTCTGGACGCGCCGCCGACGGCAGCCGCGACGGCTACGAGCCCGGTGCCGCCGCCTGCGTGGCGGCCGCGCTCGGCCTCGAGCTGGTGTGGGAGTTCCGGCGCTGGGACCGGTTCGCGGGCGCCCTCGCCGACGGCGAGGTCGACGCGATCTGGTGCGGCTCCGCGATCACGGACGAGCGCCGCAAGGTGTTCTCCTACTCGCGGCCGTACGGCGCGATCGACGAGGCGGTGCTGGTGCGCGCCGACTCCGACATCCACGATCTGGCCGGACCTGCGCGGCCGGCGGGTGGGCGCGATCGTCGCGTCGACCAACATGCGCCTGGCCGAGTCGTTCGGCGCCGCCGAGCTGGTCGGCTTCGACGGCTCCTCCGACGACGTCTTCGCCGAGATGGTCGCGGCGGTCGAGTCGGGCGCCGTCGACGCGATGGTCGACGACGAGCCGGCCTTCGGCGCGCAGCTGGACAGCGGCGAGTTCCGCATCGCCCACGTGGCCGAGACGCAGAACGCCTGGGGCGCGGCGTGCCGGCTCTGCGGCGACGCCGCGACGGTGGCCCTGCTGGACGACGGCATCGCGAGGGCGATTGCGAGCGGCGCGCTGGCCGACGAGTGGCGCAAGTGGTTCGGCGCGAAGCCGGTGCCGGGCGTCATCGCCGGCTAGGCCGCGGCGGGGATCGCACTCAGTCAGCGCATCCCCGACAGGGCGTTCACGGCCAGGACGGCCAGCACCGGGATGGCCAGGAGCGCAACGGCGACGAGCATGGTCAGCCAGGCGATCGCGCGGGCCGCACGCGGTCTGGCCCGCGTGACAACGCCGTTGATGCGCGACGAACCGCGCAGCGCGGCGGTGACATGCCGAGGACGCCTCACGATCGTGAGCAGCGATATGGCCGCTCAGTCCGACCACAAACGCCAGCTCGAGCGAGACCCAGCGCCGCCGCCGAGTGCCGTGTTCGGTTTGACGTGCGCGCGGTCGTCACCACCGGGCACGGCGGGCTCGAGCGGCTCTCCTACCGCGTCGACTGGCCGGATCCCCGAGCCCGGAACCGGTGAGGTGCTCGTCGCCGTCGGCGCCTGCGGCCTGAACAACACCGACATCAACACCCGCGTCGGGTGGTACGCGAAGGAGGAGGGGGCGGCGGCGTCGTGGACGGGGGCGGGCCGTTCCCGCGCATCCAGGGCGCCGACGTCTGCGGCCGGGTCGTCGCTGTGGTCCAGGCCTGACGCCGGATCTCGTCGGCCGGCGGGTGCTGATCGACCCGTGGTTCCGCGACCCGGATGCGCCGGACGACATCGCGCGCGCCACGTACTTCGGCTCGGAGCACGACGGTGGGTTCGCCGAGCTGGCGGTCGCGCCTGCGGCCAACGCGGTCGCGGTCGACTCGCCGCTCACCGACGTCGAGCTGGCGACCTTCCCGACCTCGTCCATGACCGCGCTCAACATGCTCGAGCGCGCCGGGCTGCGCGCGGGTGAGACCGTGCTCGTGACCGGCGCCTCGGGTGGTGTCGGCACGGCCCTGGTGCAGCTCGCGCGGGCGCTCGGTGCGATCCCGATCGGCGTCTGCCAGACGGCCAAGCGCGATGCCGTCCTCGCCGCGGGAGCGGAGCACGCCATCGACCGCGGCGCCGACCCGGGCGCGGCGCTCGCCGCGCTCGGCGTCCCGGCCGTCGACGTCGTGGCCGACGTGGTCGGCGGCGAGGCGTTCGGGAGCCTCCTGGACGTGCTGAGACCCGGCGGCCGCTACACGTGCGCCGGCGCGATCGGCGGCCCGCTCGTCGCAGCTCGACCTGCGGACGCTCTACCTGCACGACCTGACGCTGTACGGCGCCACCGGTGCCGCCGCGGGGCTGTTCGAGCGGCTGGTGCGGTTGATCGAGCGGGCGCCCTGCGCCCGCTGGTCGCCGGCGTCTATCCCCTCGAACGTCTTCGCGAGGCCCAGGAGGCGTTCGTGGCGAAGAAGCACGTCGGCAACCTCGTCGCCGACGTCGCGGGCACGATCCACATCTGACGCTACGCCGATCCGCGTGCCCCCGAGGTCACGCTTCGTGCCATCTCCCTGACGGACCCGTGCCCGGTCGCGCGATCCGCGCGCCTTCCGCGCGTGTCCATGTTGGGGTCTGACCCCAGTACGCGGCGATTTTCGGGGTCAGACCCCAACATGGAAGGCGCACGAATTCGCGCGGAAGACGCCGCGGGCTACGCCGGGATGCGGGCGTCCGGCGGACGGCTCTTTGCCCTTCGGGCTCACCGTCCACCTCGTCACGCGCTGCACGGCCAGCAGCGCCAGGTAGGCGGGGTTGAGCAGCACGTAGCGGCGCCACAGGCGGCGCGGCTCGTGCACCAGGCGCCACAGCCACTCCAGGCCGTGGCGGCGCATGAACGCCGGCGGCTCCTTCAGCTCGCCCGACAGGTACGTGAACGCCGCGCCGACGGCCAGCGCCGGCATGCCGAGGCGGTCGCGCATCGCCGAGACGAACGTCTCCTGGCGCGGGCAGCCGAGGCCGACGAAGCAGATCTGCGCGCCGCAGGCGCGGATGCGCGCGGCGATGGCGTCCAGCTCGGCCGGCGTCGCCGTGCCGAAGCGCGACGGCTCCATGCCGGCGATCACGAGACCCGGATGACGGCGCGCGAGCTCCTCGCGCAGCAGCGCCAGCGTCTCGGGCGTCGTGCCGTACCAGTAGACGGCGATGCGCTCGTCCTCGAGGTGCGGCAGCAGCTTGCGCGGTCAGCACCGCGCCGTGCACCTGGTCGGGCAGGGCCGTACCTGTGCAGCAGGTTCAGCCCCCAGCGCACCGGCTGGCCGTCGGGCGTGACCAGGTCGAGGTGGTTGATGCGCCAGCGCTGCTCGCGCGTCGAACACGCCGGTCATGACGCCGTGCACCGCGAGGGCCGACACGCCGAGCGGCTGACCGGCGCGGGCGGCGGCGAGGATCCGGCTCAGCGCGCCCGTCGTAGTCGACGGCGTCGAGCCGCACGCCGAGGAGGAGCCGCTTGCCGGCGTCGATCACGCGTGCCAGCGCTCCGTGTTCGCCTCGTGCAGCTCGGTCGAGGATGCGCCGCACGTCGTACTCCTGGCGCCACTCCGGGTAGTGGCCGGCGAACCGCGCGTTCGACCCGATCCACCAGATGTGGTCGCCGATCCGGTTGCGCTCGTCGTACCGCCAGGCGAGCTCGCGGCCGGTGATCTCCGACGCCTGCGCGATCGCCTCGAGCACCGAGGTGTTCGAGTGCCGCCCGCCGCCGATGTTGTAGACCTCGGCGACGCGCGGCGCGCGGAACACGCAGTCGAACGCCTGCACCAGGTCGTGGCAGTGGATCGCGTCGCGCACCTGCTTGCCCTGGTAGCCGAAGATCGTGTACTCGCGGCCCTCCAGCGCGCAGCGCATCACGTAGCCGAGGAAGCCGTGCAGCTCGGCCGCGGCGTGCTGCGGCCCGGTGATCGTGCCGCCGCGGAAGCACGCGGTGCGCAGGCCGAAGTAGCGCCCGTACTCCTGCACCATCACGTCGGCGGCGACCTTCGAGGCGCCGAACACCGAGTGCAGGCAGGCGTCGATCGACAGGTCCTCGCCGATGCCGTCGGCGTACCGGTGACCGGCGTCGATCTCGAACCGCGTCTCCAGCTCGTGCAGCGGCAGCGCGTTCGGCGCGTCGCCGTACACCTTGTTCGTCGACATGAAGATGAACGTCGCGTCGGGCGCGTGCAGCCGCGTCGCCTCGAGCAGGTTCAGCGTGCCGCCGGCGTTGACGTCGAAGTCGGTGAACGGCTCGGTCGCCGCCCAGTCGTGCGACGGCTGGCCGGCGCAGTGGATGACGAGCGCGATCTCGGTGCCGCGCTTGCGGAACAGCCCCAGCACGCCGTCGCGGTCGCGGATGTCGAGGTCGACGTGGCGGTACGCAGGTCAGCTCGCGCTCGAGCTGCTCGCGCACCGGCAGCGTCGTGCCGTCGGCGCCGAAGAAGTACGCGCGCAGGTCGTTGTCGATCCCGATGACGTCGAGGCCCCGACCCGCGAACCACCGCGCCGCCTCGGAGCCGATCAGGCCGGCCGAGCCGGTGATGACGGCGACGCTGCCCACGGCGGGCGATGATACCCGGCATGGCGGAGCCGGAGCCCACGGTCACCTTCGACGCGGACGTGCTCGGCCGCAACCGGGGCGGCGAGGAGACGATGGTGCGCGGGCTGCTCGACGGGCTCGCGTCGATCGATCTGCCGTTCCGCGTCCTCGCCTACATGCGCGATGCCGCCGCGTTCGAGGCGCGCGGCCGCGTCCAGCCCGTGGCGGTGCCCGTGGGGTCGAACTACGCGCGCGTCGCCGTCGCGCTGCCGCGGCAGCTGCGGCGCGACCGGCCGGCGCTGCACCACGGCAACTACGTGCTGCCGCCGCGGCCTCCGTGCCCCGCGGTGCTGACCGTCTCCGACGCCTCCTGGGCGCGCCTCGGCGAGTCGATGCCGGTCGCCGACCGCCTCGCCTTCCAGCGCTTCGTGCCCTGGTCGGCGAAGCGCGCCGCGCACATCACGACCATCTCGGAGCACGCCCGCGCCGACCTGCTCGACCTGTTCGACTGGCTCGATCCGGCGCGCATCACCGTGCTGCCGCTGGCCGTCGACGCGCGGTTCCGGCCCGATGCCGCCGGATCGCGAGCGCTTCGGCCTCCCGCGAGTCCTACGTCGTCTGCCTCGGGCGCCGTCCAGCCGCGCAAGAACCTCGCCCGCCTGCTCGAGGCGTGGGCGACCGTGCAGGCCCGCGGCGACGCCGGCGACGCCGTGCTGGCGATCGCCGGCCGGCCGAAGCAGGAGGCCGGCACGTACGCGGCGCTGGCCGAGCAGCTGGGCATCGCCGACCGCGTTCGCTGGCTCGGGTACGTCGCCGACGACGACCTGCCGGTGCTGCTGGCCGGCGCGCGCTGCCTCGTGTTCCCGAGCCTGTACGAGGGCTTCGGCCTGCCGGTGGTCGAGGCGATGGCGTCGGGCTGCCCCGTGATCTGCTCGGACACCACGTCGCTGCCGGAGACGGCCGCGGGCGCGGCGCTGCTGGTCGACCCGCTCGCGCCCACCGCCATCGCCGACGCCATCACGCGCCTGCTGGCCGACGAGACGGAGCGCGCGCGCCTGCGCGAGCTCGGCCTGGCGCGCGCCGCGAAGCTGTCGTGGACGCGGTCGGCCGAGGTGCTGGCCGGCGTCTACACCGACGTCATGTCAGCGACTGCCAGGCGCTGACGAGCAGCTCGGCCGAGCGCTCCCAGGTGTAGAGCGCCGCCCGCGCGCGGCCCAGCTCGCGCAGCTCGTCCGCCCGCGCCGACCGCCTCGAGCAGGCCCGCCGCGATGGCGTCGGTGTCGAGCGGATCGACCAGCACGGCGGCATCGCCGCAGATCTCGGGCAGCGCCCCGGCGCGGGCGGCCACCACGGGGCAGCCGACCGCCATCGCCTCCACCGCCGGCAGCCCGAACCCCTCGTCCAGCGACGGGATCGCCAGGCACGCGGCGCCGGCGTAGAGCGCGTGCAGCGTGGCGTCGTCGACGCGCCCGAGCCACTCGACGCCGGTCGAGGGCCGGTCGTCGCCCCAGCCGCCCGCGCCGGCCACGACCAGCCGCAGCCCCGCGCGACCGGCCGCGTCGGCCAGCCGCGTCAGGTTCTTGCGGGGCTCCGGCGTGCCGACGAACAGCACGTAGCCCTCGCCCGCCGGCCGGGCGTCGACGGCGCCGGCCCGCGCAGCTCGTCGGCCACGCCCAGCGGCACGACCGCGATCCGCCGCGCCGCGAGCTGCGCCGCGACCATCTCCGACGACGTCACGACCAGGTCGGCCGCCGCCAGCAGCCGGTCGTGCGTGGCCCGCGAGTAGCGCCGGTTCCAGCCGCTCATCGTCTCGGGCAGCTGCTGCGGCACCAGGTCGTGGACGGTCACCGAGACGGGCGGCCGGCCGCGCCGCAGCGGGCCGCGGGCCAGCGACAGGTGGTGCACGTCGGCGTGCGCCCGCCGCGCGGCGCGGCGGCCGAGCACCGGATACCACGCCAGATCCTGGTACAGCGCGAGCGCCCGGCGGCGCGGATCGTCGCGCGCCAGCATCGCTCCGTCGCCGATCGGCACCACGGTCACGTCGTCGCGCGCGGCCAGCGCCCGGGCCAGCGATCGTGCGACCCGTGCGGTGCCCGCAGCAGACTGGCGGGCGTGCGCGAGGTCGAGCGCGACACGGAGCACCCCGCCGACTGTAGAAGGTAGGATCGCGGCCGGTGGACCCTGATCACGTCATCGACGTCGACCGGCTGATGGCCGACGTCCGCGAGCGGGTCGCGGCGAAGCGCGCGTCGGGCCTCTACGACGACGACCCGGCCGACGTCGAGCTGGTGTTCGAGGAGTCGCTGGAGCGCCTCGCGCGCCTGGCGCCGATCGGCGGGCGCCGCGAGGCGCTGGTCTCGTCCGCGCCGAGGATCGGCCCGGCCGTGACCGTCGCGCGCCGCGCGTCGGTGAAGGCGGTCGCGCCGTTTCTCGAGGACCTGCTGCTGCAGATCAACGCGTTCCACTTCGAGCTGGTCGCGACGCTGCGCGGCGCCGACGAGCAGATCGAGGATCTCGAGCGCCGCGTGCACGAGCTCGAGAGCCGGCTCCGGGCGCTCGAGGACCGGTGAGGCTGCTCTTCGTCACGCCGCGGTGGGGCGAGGTGGCGGGCGGGGCGGAGCGCGCCATGCGCGGGTTCGCGACGCGCTGCTGCGACGGCTACGACGTCGAGGTCGCGACCACCTGCGCCGTCGACCACCACACCTGGCGCAACGAGCTGCCCGCGGGCGTCGAGCAGGAGGATGGCGTCACGGTGCGCCGCTTCGAGGTCACCCAGCGCGGCGGCCACACACCGGGGCACGTCGGCTCGAGCTACCTCGGCCAGGTGCGGGCGCTGTCGGCGTCGGTCTGGTCCGAGCCGATGCAGCGCTTCCTGCTCGCGGAGGCGCATCGCTTCGACGCGATCCTGCTCGCGCCGTACCTGTTCGGCACGACGTTCTGGTCGGCCGCCGCGCAGCCGGCGCCGGGCGCTGCTCGTGCCCGTGCCTGCACGACGAGCCCGAGGCCCGTACGGCGCCGATGCGGGCCCTGCTCGGCCGGGTCTGCGGCTGCATCTTCCTCTCGCGCGCCGAGGAGGGCCTCGCCCGCCGCCTGGCGGCCGTGCGCGCGAGCCGCGTGGTCGGCGTCGGCGTCGATGTCGCACCGCCGCTCGATCCCGCCCGCGCGGCCGAGATCCGCGCGTCGCTGGGCCTCGAGCGGCCCTACGTCGTCTCGGTCGGCCGCGTCGAGGAGGGCAAGCGCGTCGACGCGCTCGTCGACCTGATGGCGAGCTACCGGCGCCGCCACGGCGACCTCGACCTCGTGCTGGCCGGCTCGGGCCCGTACCGCCCGCCGGGCTGGGTGAAGCGCATCGGCTTCCTCGACGACGAGGCCAAGCGCGCCGTCGTGGCCGGTGCCGTCGCCTCGGCGTCGGCGTCGCGCATGGAGAGCTTCTCGCTGGTGCTGCTCGAGGCCTGGAGCGAGGGCACGCCGACGCTGTCCGACGCCGCCTGCGGGCCGATGGCCGAGCACACGCGCGAGGCCGGCGGCGGGCTCGTCTACCGCGGCGCCGGCTCGTTCGCGGCCGGCGCTGCAGACGCTGCTCGAGCCCGGCGCGCGCGAGCGCTTCGGCGATGCGGGCCGCGTCCTACGTGCTCGAGCGCTTCAGCTGGGACGCGGTGCGCGCGCGGTTCCGCTCGGCGGTGGAGGAGCTCGCATGCGCGTCGTGATCGACGCCACGCCGCTGGCGCTGCCGCCGACCGGCATCGGCACCTACCTGCGCGACACCATCGCCGCCTGCGGACGCACGCCGCGCGGGCACGAGATCGTCGCGCTGTCGATGGGCGGCCGGAGTGAGACCGCCGGCCTGGCCGAGCACCTCGACTCGCCGCCGGGCGTGGTGCGGCGGCACCGGCGGGTGCGCGGCTCGTTCGTGCTGCGCCGCCTCGTCAACGCCTCGCCGGTGCCGCTGCTGGAGCCGATCGCCGGCCGCGCCGGCGCGTTCGTGGGCTCGGAGTGGCTGTACCCGCGGCAGCGCTCCGGCGTGCGCGGCGCGATCGTCTACGACCTGGTGCCGCTGCGCTTTCCCGAGTGGACGACGCCCGAGACCGCCGCGCTGCACGGCCGCAAGCTGGCCGACGTGAAGCGCTGCGACGTCGTGGTCTGCATCAGCGAGGCCACCGCCGGCGACGTGCGCACGTACCTCGGCATCGACGCGGCCCGCGTGCGCGTCGCGCGGCCGGGCGTGGGCGACCGCTTCCGCGACGCGGCGCCGGTGCCGCCGGCCGCCCTCGCCGGTCGGCCGTACGTCGCGAGCCTCTGCACCCACGAGCCGCGCAAGAACCTCGTGACGCTGGTCGAGGCCTTCGCCCTGCTGCGCGCGCAGCACCCGGAGCTGGCGCTGGTGCTGGTCGGCTCGGCCGGCTGGGACGGCGGCGCCGCGGCCGATGCGGTGCGAGCGCCTCGACCTGGCCGACGACGTGCTGATCACCGGCTACCTCGACGACGCCGCGGTGCCGGGCGTGCTGGCCGGCGCGCGCGCCTTCTGCTGGCCGGCGCTGTTCGAGGGCTTCGGCATCCCCGTCGTCGAGGCCCAGGCCGCCGGTGTGCCGGTGGCGTGCTCCGACGATCCCGTCGCTGGACGAGGCCGCGGGCGACGCCGCGCTGCGCTTCGGTGCCCGCGACGCCGAGGCGCTGGCCGCCGCCCTCGCCCGCCTGGTGGAGGACGAGACGCTGCGCGCCGACCTGCAGTCCCGCGGCCGCGCCCACGCCGCGACGCTCACCTGGGACGCGACCGCCGCCGGCCTGCTGACCGCCCTGGAGGATGCGGCGTGAGGACGATCCACCAGCTCGTCGCCACCCTGGCGCCGTTCGACGCGGTCTCGAACGAGACGCGCGCCATGCGCGACGTCCTGCGCGCCGCCGGGCTACGACGTCGTCGATCTACGCGGAGAACATCCACGACGCGGTGCGCGACGAGGCCGAGCCGCTGGCGGCGCTGTCCGTGCAGCCCGGCGACCTGCTGCTGTTCCACTACTCCATCTGGTCGGCCGCGGCCGACCGCGCGCTGGCCGCCGGCGTGCCGCTGATCCTGCGCTACCACAACGTCACGCCGGCCCACTGGTTCGAGGGCGTCAACGAGATGGTCGCGAGCCTGTGCCGCGTGGCGCGCGCCCGGCTGCCGGAGCTGGCGCCGCACACCGCGCTGGCGCTGGCCGACTCGAGCTTCAACGCCCTCGACCTGGCCGACGCCGGCATCGGCCCGCGCGAGGTGCTGCCGATCCTGCTCGAGCGCGAGACCGGCACGATCCCGTCCCGCCCCGACGAGGCCCTGATCGTGACCGTCGGGCGGCTGGTGCCGAACAAGCGCATCGACGAGGTGCTGCGCACCTTCGCCTGCTACGAGCGCACCTGCGCGCCCGGCTCGCGCCTCGCGATCGTGGGCGGCGACGAGGGCTTCGAGGCGTACGGCAAGGCCTGCCGCCGGCTGGCGTCGGCGCTGCGCATCCACGACCCGTTCCTCGGCTCGGTCGACGAGGCCGCCAAGCAGGAGCTGCTGGCGCGCGCCTCGGCGTACCTGGTCTGCTCGGAGCACGAGGGCTTCTGCGTGCCGCTGGTCGAGGCGATGCGCCACGACCTGCCCATCGTGGCGCGGGCGTTCGGGGCCGTGCCCGAGACGCTCGGCGGCTGCCGGCATCGCGGCGCCGGAGGAGGCGAACGCCGCCGAGCTGGCCGAGCTGCTGCACCTCGCCGTCACCGATCCGGCGCTGGGCGCGGCCATGGCCGCCGGCCGCGCCGAGCGCCTCGCGGCGCTGGCGCCCGAGGTCGTGGGCGCCCGGCTGCTCGAGCTCGTCGGCGGCCTGCCGTGAAGCGCGTCGCGTTCGTCGTCCCCCGCTACGGCGCCGAGATCGGCGGTGGCGCCGAGGAGGAGTGCCGGCGCCTCGCCGAGCTGCTCGCGGCCGACCTCGACGTGACCGTGCTGACGTCGTGCGCGCTCGACTACCGCACCTGGGCCGACCACTACCCGCCCGGCGAGGAGCAGGTCGGCGGCGTCCGCGTGCTGCGCTTCCGTGTAGCCGCGCCGCGCGACCTGGCGGCCTTCGACGCCCTGTCGCCCGAGGCGTACGCCCGGCCCGCGACCTCGAGCTCGGCCGTCGCTGGATGCAGGCGCAGGGCCCCGTGGTGCCGGGCATCGCCGAGCACCTGCGCACGGAGGGCGACGCCTACGACGCCGTCTGCGTGCTGCCGTACCTCTACGCGACGGCGCCCGAGGCGATCGAGATCGCCGGCGACCGGGCGGTGCTCGTGCCGCTCGCGCACGACGAGCCGCCGCTGCGGCTGCAGATCTTCGACGAGATGTTCGCGCGGCCCGGCGTGCTGGTGTTCAACACGCCGGAGGAACGCGCGGTGGTGGAGCAGCGCTTCGGCGTCGACGACCGGCCCCGGTTCACCATCCCGCTGACGGTCGACGACCCGCCGCCGGCCGATCCGGAGCGGTTCCGGGCGCAGTTCGGCATCGACGGGCCGTACCTGCTCTCGCTCGGGCGCATCGAGCCGGCGAAGGGGTCGGACGTCGTGCTGGCCCGGTTCGCCGAGCTGCGCCGGCGCCGCCCCGACCTGCGCCTGGTGCTGGTCGGGCGCCCGCACATGACGCTGCCATCCGACCTGGACGGCGTCGTGGTGACGGGTTACGTGGACGACCAGACCAAGCACGACGCGCTGGCCGGCGCCGCCGTCGTGCTGCTGCCGTCGGCCTACGAGAGCCTCTCGATCGTCGCGCTCGAGGCCTGGAGCCACGCGCGGCCCACGCTCGCGAACGGCGCCAGCGCGGTGCTGGTCGGCCAGTCGCGGCGATCGGGCGGCGGCCTCTGGTACGACGACGCCCACGAGTTCCACGCCACGCTGGCCCTGCTGCTGGACAACCCGCCGCTCGCGGCCGTGCTGGGCGCGCAGGGGCAGCGCTACGTGGCGGGCACGGGCGGCTGGGAGGCCGTCCGCCGGGCCTGGCTCGAGGCGCTGCTCAGTGTTCGACCGGGGCGCGCTGACCGGCACTTCCCAGGCCGCCGGCGAGTCGGATCGGCCCCGCGGCGCCGGGCTCGTTGGAGAAGATCGACAGCTCGAGCGCGCGCTCCTCCTCGGCCAGGATCTTGTCGCCGTCGTGGCTGACCACGCTCAGGTCGATGCGGTAGACGCCGTCGCGGAACGGCAGCGCCTCGAGGTGCAGGCGCAGCGCCTCGGGGATGCCGGCGCGCAGCGCCACGGCGGGGTGCGTGCGCGCCGCGACCAGCTGGCCGGCGGCGTCGCGGAACGCGAGCGAGAACTGCACGCTCTCGGCGCCCGTCTCGGCCAGCACCGTGGTCTCGAGCACGACCGGCTCACCCTCGATGAAGCGCGTGCGGATCGTGCCGTCGCCCGAGATCGCCCGCAGGCCGATGATCTGCACCGCGCCGGGCGGCGCCGCCGTCTCGGGGCGGTCGATCGTGACCGGCGACGCGCGACGCGAGGTGGCGGTGGTACGTGCGCAGCACCTCCTCGGGCGTGCCGCACTCGACCATGCGGCCCTTCTCGAGCAGCATCGCGCGGTCGCACAGGCGCTCGACCGAGGTCGCGTCGTGCGAGACGAACACGATCGTGCCGCCGGCGCGCTTGAAGTCCCAGATGCGGCCCTGGCACTTCTGCTGGAACGCCTCGTCGCCGACCGCGAGCACCTCGTCGAGCAGCAGGATGTCGGGGTTGATGTGCATCGCGACCGAGAAGCCGAGGCGCAGGTACATGCCGGACGAGTAGGTCTTGACGGCCTGGTCGGCGAACTCCTCGAGCTCGGCGAAGGCGATGATGTCGTCCAGGTTCTCGTCGATGTAGTCGCGCGAGATGCCGAACACGGCGGCGTTCAGGTAGACGTTCTCGCGGCCGGAGAAGTCGGGGTGGAAGCCCGCGCCGACCTCGAGCAGCGAGCCGATGCGGCCCTCGATGTGCAGCTCGCCCTCGGTGGGCGGGTAGATGCCGGCGATCAGCTTCAGCAGCGTCGACTTGCCGCTGCCGTTCTGGCCGATGATGCCGAACGACTCGCCGGGCAGCACGTCGATGTCGACGTCGCGGAGCGCCCACAGCTCGCGGCGCGCCACGCGGCGGCGCGTGATCAGCACCTCCTTCAGCGAGCGCGCGGTCTGGTCGCGCAGCTCGAAGTGCCGGCTCAGGCCGCGGCCGCGAATCGATCCGCGCAGGTTGGAGGTGGGCTCAGAGCTCGACGGCAAGGCGATCCTCGTACCGGCGCAGCACCCACAGCCCGAAGGCCGCCGCCGACGGCCCGACGACGGCCATGTAGATCAGCTCGGCCGGCCCGACGACGACGCCGTTCCACAGCACGCCGCGGATGCCCTCGACGTACGGCGTCACCGGGTTCGCGTAGCGCAGGATGGTGACGACCGACTGCGTGTCGGCGGCGGCCGGGATGCTCTCCAGGCTGTAGAAGATCGGGCGTCAGGAAGAACCACGGCAGGAACAGCACGGTCAGCAGGTGCTCGATGTCGCGGTAGAAGACGTTCAGCGTCGCGAACGCCCAGGCCAGGCCGAGCGTCAGCATCAGCAGGCCGAACAGCATCGGGATCGCCAGCAGGCACGTGCGCAGCCGTCGCGCGGGAGCGTGATCAGGTTGGCCGGCACGATCACCGCGAACATCACCAGCGACGTCGTCACCTGGGCCAGCACCACGGCGGTCGGGATCACCGGCCGGGGGAACCAGACCTTCTTCATCAGCTCGCCGTTGGCGACCAGGCTGGCGGTGCCGTACACGACGCCGCCCTGGAAGAACGTCCACACCGCGAGGCCCGTGAGCACGAACTGCGGGTAGTTGTGGATGCCGCCCGTCGCGCGCAGCAGCACGCTGAACACGAGCCAGTAGACGATCATCATCAGCATCGGCTGCATGTACGACCACAGCACGCCGAAGACCGACGACTTGTACCGCGCCCGCAACTCGCGGCGCAGGAGCGTCAGGAGGAGCTCCCGGTGAGAGGTCAGCCACCCCAGTGATTCGGGGAGGAAGCGCCTCGTCGCTGCCGTTGCGGCCACCGGGCGATGGTAGCGCAGCGACCGTCGACTGCCCGCTGTAGGATGCCCCCATGCACGAGCACGCCGCCCACGGGGACGCAGCCGAGGAGACCGGCTCCGCGCCGTTCCTCGCGAACCTCGGCTTCGCCTTCGGCATCATCGCCGTCGTGTTCGAGGCCACCATCAAGCTCGCTCCGGCGGCCTTCGTGATCGGCCTCGTCGGCATCGTGCTGTGCGGCCGTCGGCTTCGTCCAGGGGTCCATCCAGGGCCGGCCCGTCAAGGTCGCGATCGCCGGCATCTTCTGCTGCGGGTTCGCGGTCCTGTTCTGGCTCCTCGCTCGCGACGACATCAACGCGGTCGCCGGCGGGCGCGACGCCTGGCCCAGCTGGCTGTTCTGAGCGAGCGGCGCGTCCTCGTCACCGGGGCGCCCGGGTTCGTCGGCGGGTATCTCTGCGCGGCCCTCGGCGCCGACGCCGTGCCGTCGGTCGCCGACGTCACCGACCCGGCCGCGCTGCTGGCCGAGGTCGAGGCCGCGGCACCGACCGCGGTCGTGCACCTGGCGGCCATCTCGAGCGTCACCGACTCGATCGCCGACCCGGGCGCGACCTGGGCCGTGAACACCGTCGGCACGGTCAACCTGGCCGAGGTGGTGCGCCGCGTGGCGCCCGAGGCGCGGCTGCTCGTCGTCTCGTCCGGCGAGGTCTACGGCGACACGGGCGAGACGCCGGCCGACGAGTCGCGGCCACTGGCGCCCCGCTCGCCGTACGCGGCCTCGAAGGCCGCCGCCGAGCTGGCGGCCGAGCAGGTGGCGCGCGCCCACGGGCTCGACGTCGTCGTCGCGCGGCCGTTCACGCACACCGGGCCCGGGCCACGACCGGCGGTTCGCCCTGCCCTCGTGGGCCGAGCAGATCGCCGAGCTGGAGCGCGAGGGCGGCGGCGAGATGAAGGTCGGCGACCTCACCGTGCAGCGCGACCTGCTCGACGTGCGCGACGTGGTGGCCGCCTACCTGGCGCTGCTCGATCCCGCCGTGCCCGCCGGCACCTACAACGTCGCCCGCGGCGAGGCGGTGCCGCTGGCCGACGTGCTGGCCCTGCTGGTGGGCGCCGCCAGCGCTCCGATCAGCGTCGCGCGCGACCCGGCGCGCATGCGCGCCGGTCGATACGCCGCTGCTCTGCGGCGACGCGACCAGGCTGCGCGCGGCGACCGGCTGGAGAGCCGCGCTACGAGCTGTCCGAGACGCTCGCCGACCTGCTGGAGGCGGCACGGCGCTCCGTGATCGGCGACACTCCACGGCGATGACCGTACGCCGCGCGCTGATCACCGGGGTCACGGGCCAGGACGGCTCCTACCTCGCCGAGCTGCTCCTCGACAAGGGCTACGAGGTCCACGGCACCGTCCGCCGCTCGTCGACCGAGAGCTCCGATCGCATCGACCACCTGCGTGGCCGGATCAACCTGATCCAGGCCGACCTGCTCGACCAGGCATCGCTGATGACGGCCCTGCAGGAGGCCCAGCCGCACGAGGTCTACAACCTCGCCGCGCAGAGCTTCGTGCCCACGTCGTGGTCGCAGCCGGTGCTGACCGCCGAGTTCACGGGCACCGGCGTCACGCGCATGCTCGAGGCCGATCCGCGCGGTCGATCCGGGCATCCGCTTCTACCAGGCGTCGTCGTCGGAGATGTTCGGCAAGGTGCTCGAGGTGCCGCAGAGCGAGGCGACGCCCTTCTACCCGCGCTCGCCCTACGGCGTCGCCAAGGTCTACGGCCACTTCATCACGGTCAACTACCGCGAGTCCTACGGGCTGTACGCGGTGTCGGGCATCCTCTTCAACCACGAGTCGCCGCGCCGCGGCCTGGAGTTCGTGACGCGCAAGATCACCGACGGCGTGGCGCGCATCAAGCTCGGCCTGGCGAGCGAGCTGCGGCTCGGCAACCTCGACGCCGAGCGCGACTGGGGCTTCGCCGGCGACTACGTCGAGGCGATGTGGCTGATGCTGCAGCAGGAGACCCCGAACGACTACGTGATCGCCACGGGCGAGACGCACTCCGTGCGCGACTTCGTCGAGGCCGCCTTCGCGCACGCCGGGCTGGAGGCCGACCGGTACGTCGTCATCGACCAGGCGTTCATGCGCCCGGCCGAGGTCGACCAGCTGATCGGCAACCCGGCGAAGGCCGCGCGCGGAGCTCGGCTGGAAGCCGCAGACGACCTTCGACGAGCTGGTCGAGATGATGGTCGACGCCGACATCGCCCGCCTCTCCGCGACGGCGCGCGTCTGAGCTTCCAGCCTGTCCGGATACCCTGACGCGATGGACGGGGCTCGCCGCCATCTCCGCGACCGGCGTCTCGAAGCGCTACGGCTCGGTCGAGGCGCTGAACGACGTCACGGTCGCCATCGACGGTCTCGCGACCGGGCTGCTGGGCGCCAACGGCGCCGGCAAGTCGACGCTGATGCGGGCGCTGCTCGGCCTCGTGCGGCCCGACGCCGGCACGCTGCAGATCCTCGGCCTCGACGCCGCCCGCGACAGCCGCGACATCCGGCGCCGCGTCGGCTACATGCCGGAGGGCGAGTGCCTGCCGCGCGATCCGTCGGCGCACGTCTTCGTCGTCCACCTGGCCGAGCTGCGCGGCCTGCCGCGGCGCGCCGCCGTGCTGCGCGCCAGCGAGGTGCTGTTCCAGGTCGGCCTGGAGGAGGAGCGCTCGCGCCCGATCGGCACCTTCTCGACCGGCATGCGCCAGCGCGTCAAGCTCGCGCAGGCGCTCGTGCACGGGCCGGAGCTGGTCGTGCTCGACGAGCCGACCGCCGGCCTCGATCCGGCCGGCCGCGAGGAGATGCTGCAGCTCGTGCGGCGGCTCTCGCTCGACCTCGGCGTGCGCGTGCTGCTCTCGTCGCACGTGCTCGAGGACGTCGCCCGCACCTGCGACGCCGTCGTCGTGCTGCGCGACGGCCACGTCGTCACGTCCGGGCCTGCTGGACGAGCTGCGCGGCGCCGACGCGACGGCCATCGCCGTGCGCGTCAGCGGCGACGTCGACGGCGTTCCGGGCGGCGCTCGCGAGCGCGCGGCCTCGCGGCGGAGGAGTCGGGCGACCGGCTCGTCGTCCAGGGCGCCGGCAGCCGACGTGCTCGACGCCATCCGCGACGCCGCCGCCGATGCCGGCGCCGGCCTGCGCGAGCTCGTCCCGGCCGTGCCCGACCGTCGAGGACATCCTCGTCGGCGCCATGGAGGACGTGTGATGGCCGAGCGCGTGCAGGGCGGCAGCCGCGTCGAGGACCTGCGCTACACGCGGTACGACGGCGCCCGCCGCGGCCGCCTCGCGTGCCTGGCCTCGTTCGCGCGCCAGGGCGCGCTGCACGCGCTCGGCGCCGGCCGCGGCTGGCGCGGCAAGCTGATCCCGTTCGGCCTCATCTTCTTCGCCTTCACGCCGGCCCTGATCGTGCTCGGCGTGCGCGCCCTGTTCGCCTCGCGGGTGACCCAGGACATCTCCGAGCTCGCGCCCTACTCCGACTACTACACGACGGTCGCGATCGTCATCCTGGCCCTCGCCGGCATGGTCACGCCCGAGCTGCTGTGTCCCGACCGCCGCGATCGCGTGCTCGACCTCTACTACTCGACGGCCGTGTCGCCGCGCGAGTACCTGGCCGCCAAGTTCGCGCGCCGCGCTGGTGCCGCTGCTGCTGACCACGCTGGCGCCCGTGCTGTTCCTGTTCGCCGGCAACGTGCTGTTCGCCGTGCACCCGCTCGGCTACCTGCAGGACCACTGGAAGGACCTGCCGCGCATCGTCGCGGCCGGGTTCGTCATCGCGAGCTACTTCGCGCTGGTCGGGCTGGCCGTCTCGTCGCTCACGTCGCGGCGCGCGTTCGCGATGGGCGGCGCCGTCGCGCTGCTGGTGGCCTCGAGCGCCACCAGCGCGGTGCTGGCGGGGCTCGGGCGCGTCGGACAACGTGCTGGTGCTGGCGCTGCCCGTGATCCCGGTGATCCTCGCGCAGCGCATGTTCCCCGACGTCGAGGACGGCGCGCAGCAGCTGTCGACGGCCGGCTGGCTGGCGGCGTACCTCGTGGTCTGCGGCGTCTCGCTGCTCGTGCTGCTGCTGCGCTACCGGCGGGCCGACGGATGACCGACGCGGTGGTGGTCGACGGCGTCTCGCGCTGGTTCCGCGACCGCGTGGCGGTGGCCGACGTGTCGTTCGCGGCCGGGCCGGGCGTGACGGGCCTGCTCGGGCACAACGGCGCCGGCAAGACGACCGTCCTGCGGCTGCTGGCGGGCTTCACGTCGCCGAGCCGCGGCAGCGTCCGCATTCTCGGCTCCGACCCGCGCCGCGAGCCCGAGGTGTTCCGCCGCGTCGGCCTGGTGCCCGACGGCGACGGGCTGTGGCCCTTCCTGACGGCGCACGGCGCCGTGTCGCTGCTGGCCCGGCTGCGCGGCGTGGCCGACCCCGACGCCGCCGCGCACCGGGCGCTGCAGACCGTCGGGCTCGACGAGGTCGCCGACCGCAAGCTGGCCGGCTTCTCGAAGGGCATGCGGCAGGGCGTCAAGCTGGCGCAGGCGCTGGCGCACGACCCCGACGTGCTGCTGCTGGACGAGCCGCTGAACGGCCTCGACCCGGCCCGCCGCCGCGCGTTCGTCGAGCTCGTCCAGCGCCTCGGCGACGAGGGCAAGACCGTGATCGTCTCCTCCCACGTGCTGCACGAGGTGGAGCGCATGGCGCCGCGCGTCGTCGTGCTGGTGAACGGCCGCCTGGTGGCCGAGGGCGAGACGGCGAGCATCCGCGCGCTGATCGCCGACCGGCCGCGCAGCGTGCGCGTCGAGGCCGGCACGGGCACGCGCGAGCTGGCCCAGGCGCTGGTCGGCGCCGGCCTGGCCGACGCCGTGCGCCTGCAGGACGGCGGCGCGCTGCTCGAGACGCCCGACCCCGACGCGCTGGCGCGACAGCTGCCGCACATCGCCCGCGAGCGGTCGATCACGGTCTCGCGCGTCGAGCCGGTCGGCGACGACCTGGAGAGCGTCTACGCGTACCTGCACGCCCGGGCCCGGGGAGCCGCGCGGTGATTCCGCTGGCGGTGCTGTTCGCGCGCTCGCTGGCCGGCCGCCGGCGCGTGCTCGCGCTGCTGGCGCTGGCGCTGATGCCGGGCCTCGTCGTGATCGTCGCGACCGCGCTCGACACGGTCGACAACCCGGACCGGTTCACGGCCCGCATCGTGGAACGACTGCTGCTGCCCGTCATCCTCGCGCTGGTGACCGTCGTGCTCGGTGCGAGCGCGATCGGCGAGGGCCGCGAGGACGGGACGATCCTCTACATCGTCGCCACGCCGCTGGCGCGGTTCAAGATCGTGGTGGCCGCGTGGATCGGCGACCACCGCGGTCTCGGTACTGCTGATCCTGCCGTCGGCGCTCGCGGTCACGATCGTCCCCGGCGCGGTCGGCGCCAAGGGCGTCGTCTCGACCCTGCTCGCGGTGGTGCTCGCGGCGGCGGCGTATGCGGCGCTGTCGGTGCTGCTGTCGCTGTCGATCCGGCACGGCATCCTCGCCGGCGTGCTCTACGTGCTGCTCTGGGAGGGGTCGATCGCGAGCTTCGCGGCCTCCGCCTCGCGGCTCTCGATCGCGGCCTACGCCAAGGTGATCGCCCACCGCGGCTTCGACGTCGCGCCGCCGCTGAACGTGCCCGCGGTCTCGTCGGCCACGGCGATCGCCGTGCTGCTGGCCGGCTCGGCCCTGCTGCTGGCCGGCAGCACGCGGGCCCTGAAGCGCGCCGACCTCTAGGCGCTGCACGCCCGCGAGGCGGCGTCGTCCCGCTTCGCCCCAACTAGTATGGGCGCGTGCTCGGATCGGTGCTCCTGCCCGTGCTGGCATCGGTCGCGACGACCCGTCTGGGCACGGTGGCGACGCTCCCGCTGCGTCCAGCGGCCCTGCGGCGACTCGAGCGCCTCGGCGTCGCACTGCTGGCGGGGCTGGCCATCGTCGCGTTGGTCTCCCTTGCCCTTGCCGTGGCGGGCGTGTGGAATGCGTGGCTGCTGGGCGGCATCCTGCTGGCCGCGTGGGCGGCACTGGAGGTCCTCGCGCGCCGCCGTCCGCCGGAACCCGCGGCGATCGCGGGCCTGTGGGGCGACCTGGTCGTCGTCGGAGCAGTGGTGGTCCTGTTCGTCCTTGCCCTGCCTGCGTTCCCGGCACTGGTCGGCGGGCGGGACTACGGCACGTACACGGCGACGGGCGAGGTGATCCGCGACCACGGGTCGCTGCACTTCCTCTGGCCGCCCCTGGAGTCGGTTCCGCCATCCGCGCGGGCGGCGGTCACGGCCAACGACATCGCTCCCGGCTTCTACCTCGACGACCCGGCCTCGAACTGGGCCACGCCCCAGGGCTTCCATCTGATGCCGGCGCTGCTGGCGCCGGCCGGTGCCGTCTCGGGCGACGCCGGGCTGTGGATGATCGTCGTCATCTCCGCGCTCGGCCTCCTGGCGGCCGCGCTCCTGGCGATGCGGCTCGCGCGGGAGCGACGCTCGTTCGCCGGTGCGGTAGTGGCGCTCCTCCTGCTGACCGACGTGGCCTGGTTCTGGTACGCGCGGATGCCGATGACCGAGACGCTCAACACGACCCTCGTCCTGGGTGGCGTCTGGCTCTGGGTCGTCGCGCACGACGAGGAGTCGACGGGCGCGGCGGTGCTCGGCGGGTTGTTGGCCGGCGCCAGCCTCTTCACCCGGCCCGATGCGTTCCTGATCGCCGCCGGCGCCGTGGTGGTGATCGTCTGGCTGATCGTCGTCGGCCGGACCAACCGCCGCGTCTGGTCGTTCGCCGGCGCCTTCGCCGGGATGATGCTGCTCGCGATCGGCTACACCGCGTTGCGCGGCCGGCGCTACGTCGGCGACATCGTCGCCGCGGCGTTCCACACCGATCGCTCCCTCCTGTTCTGGCTCGCCGGCGTCCTGGCACTCGGCGTCATCGCCATCGGCGCGGGCCTGGCGATCCGCGCCCTCGCCGGCCGGGCGATCGAGCGCAACGCGGTGGTGCTCGGCCGGGTGGTGGCCGTCGCCGTCGCCGTCGCCGTGATCGGCTACGCCGTGGTGGCCTACCAGCAGGACTTCCTCGGCGTGCGCTGGCTGCGGATGTACCTCTCGTCCGCTGCGGTGGTCGCGGCGGGCGCCGGGATGATCGTCCTGGTCGCCCAGGGCCTGCGCTACGACCGGCTCCTGCGCGTCGCGCCGCTGGTGGTGCTGACCGCGATGCTGACGGCGTACTTCGGCCGCAGCCCGCTGATCTTCCCCGACCAGTTCTGGGGCATCCGGCGATTCATCGCGGTTCCGATCCCCGCCTTCGCGATCCTCACGGGCTGTCTGCTGTCGGCGGCCCTGGCCATGCGCGGCCGGTTGCGCGTGCCCGCGGTCGGTGCGCTGGCGGTCGTCCTCGCGATCTCGGTCGTGCACCAGGTCGACGACCTGCGGCCGGTCTACCGGCACGTGGAGTTCTCGGGCAGCGCGACCGGACTCGAGCGCGCCGATGCCCTGCTCCGTGGCGCCGACACCATTCTCGCGGGCCCGGGCGAGATCGTCCGGAACCGCGTCGGGATCGGCCTCGTCATCTGGCACAGCGAACCGCTGCTCGGTATCGTCGGCCGGCTCGACACGGGCCCGCCCGCCGACTGGCTGGCCGACATCGCCGGTCGATCCGACGTGCGGTTGCTGGTGGGCGACGAGGTGCTGCCGGCGCTCGACCTGACGCGGGTGCGGGTCGAGCCCGTGGGCTCGTCGCGCTTCGCGATCACCGAGTTCGACCAGCCCGACAACGCGATGCCGCACCGGTCGCACCTCGTCCCCGCGCTGCTCGGCGTGTTCCGGGTGCTGCCCGCCGCGGAGAGCGCCGCGTCTGCTCCCGACACGCTGTTGCTCGCCGAGGCGGCGCCGGAGCTCGTCACCGGGTTCGGCCGCATCAAGGGCTCGACGCGTTCGACGGGACTCTCGGGTGCGGTCCTCGTCGGCCCCGGGACGGGCACGACGCTCCGCATCAAGATGGGCGCGCCCGACGAGCCCGGCGCCACCGTCGTCGTGCGGGCCGACGGGATCGAGGTCGGCAGGCTGGTGCTGGACGCGGCCGTCACCGAGCGGACGTTCACGCTGCCCGCAGCGCCGTCCGCGCCGGTCAGCGTCGCGTTCGAGGTCGTGCGCCCGCCGCTGACCGTCGGGCCGGGCGTCGCGGTCGAACGGGTCTCGATCGGCGCCTGAGCACCGCCGCTCCGGGGGTCAGGCGGTGCGCTCGAGCTGCCAGACGTCGAAGACGGCGTCGAACGTCCGCCAGCTCTCCGCCTGGTGGTCGCGCTTCGGCAGTACCGGGATCTCGGCGTCGGACCGCCCGGCGTAGGTCCACCGCCACTCTCCGGTCGAGCCCTGCGGCGGGTGGGCCGGCGGTGCGTCCGGGGTCGTCGCCTCGACGACCGCGACCTGGCGCGCGCCGGCCTTCGCCGCCAGCGCCGTCGCGGCTTCGAACGTGACCGCGGTATCGGGTGCGAAGGCCGTCGCCGGCGGGTTCAGGACCGGATGGTCGAACCCGACCCTCAGGCTGTTCGTCCACGGATCGACGGTGTTGGGATAGAACGACCCCTCGAACGGGTGCAGGACCGACCACACGATCGGCGCGGGGGCGGTGAGGCGCTCGAGCTGCTGCAGCTGGTCGGCACTGCGGCCGACGAGGGTGTCGCGGGATGCCTTGACCGTCGTCGGCACCAGCAGCGCGATTCCGGCAGCCGCCGCGACCCATCCGACGGCCGGGTGCCGGACGACGAATCGGATCTGCAGGAGCCGGTCGGCCCCGATCACCGACAGCAGGAGAAAGGGCAGGAAGGCTCCCGAGAACAGGTAGCGGTCCCAGTACAGGAACCACGCGTGGTTGGTCGAGAGCCCGTAGAACTGGTGCCCGGCCTGCAGCGCGCCGATGAGCGCGAACAGCGAGCAGGCGACCGTCACGGCGCCCGTCGCGTCGGGCCGGCCGAAGCCGATCACGAAGCCCGTCACGGCGAGCACGATCAGCAGGATCCCGAAGCGGCCGCCGGCGTCGAGCAGGTAGCTGCGCGAGACGGTGGCGCCGTACAGGCCGACCAGCGCGGCGATCGCCGTCAGGACCGCCGTCACCCGGCCGGCGCGCGGCCGGCCCTCGGCGGTGCTCCAGTGCGCTGCTCCGGCGCCGATCGCATACGTGATCGCCGCCAGGGCCACGACGGCGAGCACGAGCTGCACCGAGACCTCGAGCAGGCCGGCGTCGCGGATCCGGTTCGTCAGCGATGCCACGGCGTCGAACTGGCGGGTCAGGTACGCGTTCGACTGCCACGCGTCGAAGGCGTAGCCGAGCCCCGTGCCGGCCACGACCGCGGCCGCCCAGCCCGCCTCGCGCCGTCCCGCGCGCGTCGGCGCCACCAGCCCGCGGATCGCCGCGAACGCCAGGCACGCGGCCACCAGGCGCATGCTGTCGGCCCGCGTGGCCTGCATCAGCGCCGCTCCGGCGGTCGTCGCCAGCAAGACGCCGATCGCCCGCTGCGACCGGTGCAGCAGCGCGAGCTCGAGCAGGACAGTGCCAGAAACGTCACGTACGGGGTCTCGGCCGACGCGATCCGTGCGTACCAGACCGGCGTCACGCAGACGGCTGCCGCGGCCGTCACGACCAGGGCGGCGCGCCGGCTCACGCCGAGCCCCCAGGCGGCGGCCGGCACGGCCGTCAGGGTGAGCGAGGCCAGGAACGCCATCGCGGCGGCGGCGCTGTCGATGCCGAACGCGGCGACGAAGGGCATCATCACGGCCGACGGCACCGCGGTCAGGGGGCTGGTCAGCCGCCCCGTGACGGCACCGCGCCACGCGTAGTTGGTGTACGCGCCGGGGTCGCCGATCCACAGCAGTGCGTCCACGACGTTCGTCGAACGCGCGATCAGGCCGACCACGAGCACCGCCACGAGACCGAGCGCGACAAGGTCCATCCGCGGCCATCGCAGCTCGGGCCGGCCTCGTCGCAGGACCAGCCCGGCGAGCACCGCCACGGCGACCGCCGTCAGCAGGAACAGCGGGCCGAGGCCGAAGTGACCGGTCGCGGCGAGGAGCAGCGTGAGGCTCGTGTACCAGGCCGCGCCGTACAACCCGGCCTGCACCACCAGCACCGGCAGCGGCCGGTCGCGACCGGCGGCCAGATAGGCGGCGGGCAGACCGGGCAGGAGACATGCGGCCCAGGCCAGGAGGACGATCGCAAGGGTGGCGATCAACGCGGCCGCACGGCTTCGCTGCGGTGATCCGAGGCGACCATCGGGGGCCATTCTACGACCGGCGCACGGCTCGCCCGCCGCCGGGAGCGCGACGTTCAGCCGGCCGGGAACGCCCCGGCTGCGGCCAGGCGGTCCTGCCGCGCGCCGGGCAGCACCCACAGCACCTGCGCTGCACGCGTCTCGGTGGCGAGCGCCCGGGCACCGGGATTCGCGGCGCCGAACGCGGCGGCCGAGATCACCAGATCGCCGCACGGCGGCGTCCTCCCGGGCACGAACACCACGTAGCGGGACGGCGCCAGGTACTCGTAGTTCCAGCGGTGGAAGAAGCTCTCGGTCGTCTTGTCGTAGGCGACGCAGCCGAGCGGCTGCTGTGCGCGGAGGCCGTTCAGGACGTCGGCCAGCACGTGCTCCTGCGCGCGGTTGCGCGACTCGGGCTGGAAGAAGTCGCGCGTGTTCTTGACGCCGAACACGACGAACACGAGGGTGGCCAGCGCGATCGGCGCGACGCGCCCGAACCGCCGCACGGCCGCCACGAGGCAGATCAGCACGAACACGGCGGCCGCGATCAGCAGCGGGTCGGGCCAGCCGATGCGGCGCCTGATCGGATCGATGCCGAGCACCGTCACCAGGAAGTAGAGGCCGTGCAGCCGGCCGCTGCCCGCGAGGCCGTAGAAGATCGCGGCCGACGCCAGGGTGACGCCGCCCGCCACGGCGACGTACAGCCGCCGCAGCGCGACGGCCTCGCTGCCGCCAGCACCGCGCACCCGGCCAGCAGCAGCGGCGCGATCGCGCCCTCGTTGTAGCGGCCGTACAGCAGGTGGTCGGCCCGCGTCGAGCGTGCGTTGGTCGCGACCGAGATGGCGAACACGAAGGCCATCGCGGCCAGCGGGTAGAGCGCCACCAGCCGGTCGTCAGCCGTCGACCGCAGCCGTCGCCAGAGGGCCAGCCCGCCCAGCGTCACCAGACCGAGCGTGGCGGCGTTCAGGTAGAAGAACTGGCCGAAGGCCGTGATCACCACCATCTTGACGCCGTGCGCGGTGGCGAGGTCGGAGAAGATCGCGCCCGAGTCGTACTGCTCCGGGTCGACCACCGTCCCGGACACCCAGTCGTCGAGCCACGTGATCAGCGGCAGCCCGACGACGAGCGGCGACAGGAACGCGGTGATCTCGCTCCCGTGCAGCCGCGACGGCCGCAGCGCCACGAAGGCGACGACCAGGCCGGCGGCGATCACGCCCGCGCCGCGCGGGTGCAGCAGCCACGCCGCGGCGCAGCCCGTGCTCGCGAGCGCCCACCACGCCGCCCGCCCGCCCCGCAGTGCGCGGGCGAACACGCCCAGCAGCGCCAGTTCCAGCGCCGCGAACGCCACCTCCGGCGCGCCCAGGCCGGAGTAGCCCACGAACGAGGTGTACAGCCCGACCGCGAGCGTGGCCGCGAATCGCACCGGCGGGCGCCGCAGCGGCTCGAACAGCCCGGCCGCCCACCACGCGGCCAGGGCCAGCAGCGCCGCCAGCACGGCATTGGTGGCGAGGGCGCCGCGATAGACCCCGAGCGGCCCGTCGCCCAGCAGCGCCGCCGGCACGTACAGCAGGCCGGCGCCGGCGTGGTACGGCACGTGCGTCTGACCCACGTCGCCGACGATGCGACGGGCCGCGCCGAGGTAGCCGTACTCGTCGGCCATGATGATCGGCGCCGTCATGCGCGAGGCGAGCAGCAGGTGCCACGCTCCGACCAGCACGGCGGCCAGCAGCGGCAGCCCCGGCGTCGGCCACAGCCGCCGCGACGATGCGGGCACGGCGTCGGTCGTCACGGCGCGCGGTGCGCGCCGCCGTCGGCCGGGCCGGGCGTGCGGGCGATCGCCATCAGGCAGATCCGGGGCGTCGCGCCGTCACTGATCTCGACGGCATCGACCGTCGGGCGTTCGCGCACCGGCCGGCGGCGGTCGCCGCCCGGCGCGGTACTCGGCCGCCCGTGCGAGCAGGCCGAGGCCGGCCTGCCGCCATCGCTCCGGGGCGCCCGGAAACGTGAACGGCAGGGTGATGACCTGCGCCTGCCGCATCCGGGCCATCTCGTGCTCGACGAGGCCGGGGGCCAGCGTCATCCCCGCGATCTCGCTGCTCGCGAAGCTGCCGGCGAGGTCGGCGCGCAGGCCGGCCTCGTCGTACTCGGCGAGGTGAAACCGGTTCCACGGGCGCTGCCGGCCGTACAGCCGCGTGGCGCGGTCGGGCGTCGCCAGCAGCAGCACCCCGCCCGGTGCGAGCACCCGCGCCGCCTCGGCGAGGTACGCGGCCCGTCGTTCGAGGTGCTCGATGACCTGGAAGGAGAGCACGACGTCGAACGACCCGGCCGCGAAGGGGAGCTGGACCCGGCTCGGATCGGCGACCAGGTGGTACTCGGCGCCGTCGGAGCCGTACGTGCGCGTCGCGAAGTCGATCGCCTCGGCGGCGACGTCGACCCCGACCGCCTGCGTCGCGACGCCCGCCAGCGACGCGATCCCGTACCCGGTGCCGCACCCGAGATCGAGCACGCGCTGCCCGCGCGCGTACGGCTCGGCCCACCGGTACGTGGCGACGTGGAGCAGGTAGACGAGCCACTCCTCGAGCGGGGCGTCGTCGTCGGGTTCGGTGACTCTCTCCACGCGCAGCGCCCAGCATAAATGCTGGACGCACCCCGGCGGCCGGACGGCGTCGGCGGGCGGTGTGCCCCGCCCGTTCGGGTGCGGACCGTAGAATCCACCCGTGGCAACCGACCCGACGGCGGACGTCCCCGCACTTCGCGTCTGTCTCTTCGGCACCTACGATCGCGAGCTGCACCCGCGCATCGCGAACCTCGAAGCCGCGCTCCGGTCGGCCGGTGCCGAGGTGTTCGAGGTGCAGGAGTCGGCCTGGCCCGGGCGCACCGAGGAGAAGGTCGCGCTGGCGCGCAACCCGCTCGCCCCGCGCACCCTCTGGCGTCTCGGCCATGCGTGGTGGCGGCTCGCCCGCGCGTATCGCCGGGCGCCCGAGCACGACGTGGTTCTGGTCGGCTACTTCGGCCACCTCGACGTCCTGCTCGCGCGACTGCTGGCCGGCCGCGACCGCGTCGTGCTCGACATGATGCTGTCGATCTACGACACGGTCGTGCTCGACCGGCGCGAGCTGCACCCGGGCAGCGCCCGCGCGCGCCTCGCCCGCATGCTCGACCGCCTCGCCGCCCGGTCCTGCCGGACCGCGCTGGTCGACACCGCGGAGCAGATCAACTTCATGGCCGACGAGCTGCGCATTCCGCGCGAGCGCCTCGCCGTCGTGCCGGTCAGCGCCGATACCGCGGCGTTCCCGCGCGTCGCACCCAACCCGGCGCGGGCGGCTGCGCGTGCTGTTCGTCGGCACCTTCGTGCCGCTGCAGGGCACGGGTGTCGTGGCCGACGCGATCACCCGGCTGGCCGACGCGCCGATCGATTTCACCATCGTCGGCACGGGCCAGGACCGGCCCGCGTTCGACCGGATCGTCAAGCCCCGGCCCGGGCTGGACGTGCGCGACTGGGTGCCCTACGACGAGCTCGGTCGCCTCGTCGCCGAGCACGACGTCGCGCTGGGCGTGTTCGGCACGTCGGGCAAGGCGCAGCGCGTGGTGCCGAACAAGGCGTACCAGGCGTCCTCCGTCGGCCGAGCGGTGGTGACCGCCGACACGCCGACCATGCGGGCGGCGTTCGGTGACGCCGCCGAGTACGTGCCCGCCGGCGACGGCGAGGCGCTTGCGGCCGCGCTGCTGCGCCTGTCGGCCGACCACGAACGGGTCGCGGCACTGGGCGTCGCGGCCGGTCGCCGCTTCGACCGCAGCTTCTCGCCCAAGGCCATCGGCGGCGAGCTGGTCGCGTTGCTCGCCGAGACGCCTCCGACCCGGTGGGTGCGCCCGCCGCGCTGGTTGCTGCGCTTCGACCTGCTGCGCAACGACCTGCTGCCGCGGCTCGACCGGTCGCGTCCGGTCGTCGAGCTCGGCTACGGGTCCGGCGCCGTGCTCGAGGAGGTCGCGCGCAGCGGGTTCGTCGCCGTCGGCTCCGACTTCTCGGCCTCGGCTGCGGCCATCGCCCGCTCCCGGCTGGCCGCGCTGCCGGCCGATCGCCGGCCGGAGATCCGCGTCGGCGGGTTCGAGGCGCTGGACGACCTGCACGGCAAGGCCGGCTCGGTCCTGCTGTTCGAGGTGCTCGAGCACGTCGAGGACGATCGCGGGCTGCTGACCGAGATCCACGACTTCCTCGGCGAGGACGGCGCCCTGCTGCTCTCGGTGCCCGCGCACCGCAAGCGGTTCTCCCGCGTCGACGAGATGGCGGGCCACTTCCGCCGCTACGACCGGCGCGAGCTCGAGGACCTGCTCCGTGACACCGGGTTCGCGGTCGAGACGTTCTGGTGCTACGGCTACCCGCTGGCCAACATCCTGATGGCGATCCGCCGGCTGGTCACCCCGTCGCAGTCGGCGGCCAGCGCCGACGACCTGCGTCAGCGGAGCACGCGCAGCGGGCACATCGTCCCGCTGAAGCGCGTCGTCAGCGCGGTCGTCAACACGACGACGATGGCGCCCTTCAACCTGCTGCAGCGGGCATTCCTGGACCGCGACCTCGGCGAGGGCTACCTGGTCATGGCGCGTCGGGTCCGGCCGCGGTCGGCCGATGTGCCCGCAGCAGCCGCCGCGGAACCACCCGCAGCGCGATGACCAGCACGACGTAGGCGACCGTCGCCGCGGCGCAGACCGGGATCACGTCGGTCTTCGACGACGCCTGCGAGGCGACGGCGAACGCTCCGGCCGCGGCCAGCAGCAAGCGCAGCAGGCGGCTCGGGTCGCCGACGGTGCCGAGGCGCCGGCGCACCATCACCACCAGCCCGGCCAGGCACCCCGAGGCGGCGATCAGCGTGCCCAGCGCGGCGCCGGTCATGCCGTAGGACTTCGTGAGCGGGTACTCGACGATCACCTGCACCAGCAGCGCCGAGGCGGCGATCTTCATGGGCGGCTGCGGATGGCCGGAGCCGGTCAGCAGCGACGCCAGCGTGTACGACAGCGCCAGGCAGCCGAGGGCCGGGGCGAGCAGCTCGAACGCCGTCGCGGCGCCCTCGTAGGCGTCGCCGAAGGCCAGGTCGAGCAGCGGCACCCGCGCGCCTGCCATGACCGCGACGATCACCAGCACGACCGCCACGGCACCCTCGATGCCGTCGCCGGCGAGGATGCGCTGGCGGACCTTGTCGCCCGACGCCATCGCCTCGGCCATGGCCGGGAACAGCACGATGCCGGCCGGGATGATGATGAAGTACGTCAGCCGGGCGGCGTTCTGCGCGGCCGCGTAGATGCCGGCGATCTCGTCGTCGGGGATGATCCCCTTCACGAACAGCAGGTCGATGCTCATGATGGCCGTCAGCGCCAGCGCCAGCCCGATGTTGGGCAGCGCGAACCGCACCAGCGGCCGCCAGTCGAAGCCGGCCTTCTCCGGGCCGCGCGGCCGGGCCGAGATCACGAAGGCGAAGGCGATCAGCGGTGCGATGGCGTAGCCGGCGATGGCGCCGCTGAACTTGAAGGCGACGGCGAGGCCCAGCACGCAGACGACGCGCGCGCCGGCGTAGATCGCGTTCATCTTCGCCTGCCGCACGAAGTCGCGGCGGCCGTTCAGCACGCCGCCGATGGTCGCGAACAGCGCGTAGCTGGGCACCGCCAGCGCGGCGATCATCAGGCCGGCGACCAGCCGGTCGTCGTCGAGCACCGACGCGAGGATGGGCGCCGACAGCGCCAGCAGCACCAGCCCGCCCGTCGACGCGACGGCCTGCACCCGCAGGGCGGCGCGCCACGCGCCGACCTCGTCGCTGCCGCCGGCGATCGACCGCGACAGCGCCTGCGGGACGCCCTGGGTCTGCATCAGGTTGACGATCGTCAGCAGGCTGATGACGACGCCGTAGGCGCCGTACGGGCCGGGGCCGAGGAACCGCGCCAGGACGACGTTGAGGATGTACCCGGCGATGACGAACAGGCCCTGCGCGGCCGACAGCGTCGCCGCGCCGCGCAGGCTCGACTTGCGGGGCACGCCCAGGTCGCCGGTCTTGTCGGCCGTCACGTCGTCGATCGCCGTCAACGAGCCCCTCGCGCCGTCACGACGGCGAGCGGCGTCCGCAGGAGCACCGAGATGTCCATCCAGACCGACCAGTGCTCGAGGTAGTAGAAGTCGAGCCGCACCATCGCGTCGAAGCCCAGGTCGGAGCGGCCCGAGATCTGCCAGAGGCCGGTCATGCCGGGCAGCACGAGGTAGCGCTTGCGGTGCCAGTCGGCCAGCCGCGCGTAGTCGCGCATCGGCAGCGGCCGCGGGCCGACCAGGCTCATGTCGCCGCGCAGCACGTTCCACAGCTGCGGCAGCTCGTCCAGCGAGAAGCGGCGGATGATGCGCCCGACGGCGGTGATGCGCGGGTCGTGGCGGATCTTGAACAGCGCGCCGTCCGCCTCGTTGGCATCCTCGAGGCCGGCCTGCTCGGCCGCGGCGCCGTCCCGCATCGACCGGAACTTCAGCATCTCGAACGGGCGCTCGGCCATGCCGATGCGCTGGTCGCGGTAGATGGCCGGGCCGCGCGAGCTGAGCCTTGATCGCGACCGCGATCAGCAGCAGGACGGGCGAGAGCAGCAGCATCGCGACCGCCGACACCACCACGTCGAACGCCCGCTTCACCAGGAAGTCGAAGCCGGCCAGGGTGGGCGGCACGATCTCGAACAGCGGCACGGACTGGCCGGGCACGTAGACGGCCTCGCGGGCGAGCAGGCGCGCCGCGGTGGGCACGACGCGCAGCCGCACGCTGTGGCGCGTGCAGATGTCGAGCGCCTCCAGCAGCGCGTCGTCGTCGGGCAGCCGGGTGAGCACCACGTCGTCGGCGTTCGCGGCGACGATCGCGCGCTCCAGCGCCGCGACGTCGACCACCTGGTCGACGATCTCGATCGGCGTCGAGCGCTCGTCGTCGATCAGCGCGGCCGACACGCTGGCCGCCTCGGGCCCGGCGCCGCAGATGACGACGCGGTGCACGTGGCCCGTCGAGCGCTGGGCGAGCCACGAGACGCTGTCGAACGAGCGCCGCAGCACGATGATCAGCAGCATCGAGACGACGAGCGTCCACAGCCAGATGGCGTACGTGCCCGACTTGTGCCCGGTGGCGTACGCGAAGCCCGCGATGATCAGCATCGTCAGGAACAGGCTCGAGACGACCGCGCCGTCGCCGGGCCGGTGGCCGCCGCGGCGGTACAGGCCGGCGCGCGCGAACACGCAGCAGCAGCACCAGCGAGACGAACGGCAGCAGCTCCGCCTCGGCCCGCCAGACGAGGCCCCAGAGGACCTGCGAGCGGTCGACCTGGTCCTTCACCGCGAGGCCCGTGTAGAGGGCCACCGCGATCGATCCGACGTCGATCGCCCCGAGCGCCAGCACCCGCGCGGCGGCGCGGAGGAGGCGTCCGAGGGCGCGGACGTGCGGGACCGGCGTCGCCAGGGCCCGCACGTCGCGTCCGACGAGCGCAGGATCGAGCTCGTCGATGGCGCGTCGCGAGAGCGGGCGACGCCGCAGGAGCGAGGACATCTCTGACATCGTACCGAGCGATGGCGGGCGCACGCCCCTTGCGGATTCTGATGTTGACCACGAGCTATCCGCCGGCCTCGGGTGTGCCGTCGGGGCCGTTCGTGCACCGTCTGGCCGCCCGGCTGGTCGCAGCCGGGCACCAGGTGGACGTCGTGGCGCCACATGCGAGCGGTGCTGCGAGCCGCGTGGAGGATGGTGTGCGCTCGCACTTCTTCCGCTACGCGCCCAGCCGGTTCGAGCTGCTGGCCTACGGCGCGGGCATGGTCTACAACCTCTCGGCCGACCGCCGTCGCCTCGCGCTGCTGCCGCAGTTCGGGGTCGCGTTCGCCGCCGCTGCCGCCCGGCACGCCCGGCATGCCGACGTCGTGCACGGCCACTGGCTGCCGGCCGGCATGATCGCGCGGATCTCGTCGCGCAAGCCGGTCGTGACCACCGTGCACGGCTCCGATCTCGTGCTGGCGCGGCGCGTGCCCACGCTCGTGCGCGCGACGCTCGGCTCGAACGTGGCGATCGCCGTCAGCGAGGAGATGCGCCGCGAGCTGGAGTCGATCGCGCCGCGCGCCGACATCCGGGTCGTGCCGCCGGGCGGCGTCGAGCTGCCCGCCCGCCCGTATGCGCAGGCGATCCCGGGCCGGCTGCTGTTCGTCGGCCGCCTGGTCGACGTCAAGGGCGTCGACACGCTGATGTCGGCCTGGCCGGCCATCCGCGCCGCCGTGCCGCACGCGACGCTCGACGTCGTCGGTGACGGGCCGCTGGCCGACCTGGTGCACGGCGACGGCGTGCGGGCGCTCGGGCGCGTGCGCCCGGACGAGATCGGCGGGCTGTACGCGGCCGCCGCGGCGGTCGTCGTGCCGTCACGCCGCGACTCGTTCTCGCTCGCCTGCCTGGAGGCGATGGCCACGGCCCGGCCGGTCGTGTGCACGCCGGTGGGCGACATGGCCGCCCGGGTGCGGGACGGGGTCGACGGGCTCGTGGTGCAGCCCGACGACCCGGCCGCCGTAGCAGCGGCGGCCGGTCGGCTGCTTGCCGATCCGGCCGCCGCGGCGACGATGGGACTGGAGGCGCGCCGTCGTGCGGAGGCGCGCTACTCGTGGGACGTGATCGTGCGAAGAGATGATCGCCGCCTACGAGGCCGCGATTACTTCTTGAGTGTCGCGCACCGCGAACCAGATCTGGCGCTTCTTCGACTTGTGGCTCTTCGGGTAGGTCGAGGAAGCCCGACTGCCAGCCGGCGAGGTCGGACTCGTCGCGCAGCAGGTACCAGGTCATGCCCTGCACCTGCGGGTACTTCTTCAGCTTGGCGACGGTCTGCTGGTAGAACAGCGTCTGCTTCGACGACGACACGCCGAGCCGCTTCTCGGGCGGGTTGACCTGCCAGCCGATCTCGGTCACCCAGATCGGGAACTTCGATCCCTTCCAGCCCTTCACGAACGAGATGAAGCGGTTGAAGTTGCCGAGCCGGTAGAACGGCTGCAGGTAGCCCTTGCCGGGCGAGCCGTCGGACGGGCCCCAGGCCGGGACGATCGAGTACGGGTGCACCGAGATGGCGTCCATCGGAGCCTTCAGGCTCTTCAGCTGCTTGTAGAAGGTGACGTGGTCGATGCCCGTGCGGCCGCCGACCGCGCCGCCGATGACGACGGCCTTCGGCTTACCGGCCCGGTCCTCGGCGTGGATGGCGTTGTACGCCGTGCTGAGGATCGTGCGGTAGGCCTTGGCGCCGGCCGGGATGCCGGCCTTCTTCTTCGAGTTCGGCTTCGCGAGCCCGAGCGCGTTGTTGGGCTCGTTCCAGATCTCCCAGTGCGTGATGCGCGGCAGCGGCAGGGTGCCGGCCGGCGCGCCCTTCGGGATGAACGTGCCGTTGTAGCGCTTCGCGAGCGCGCGCATGAAGTGCCGGAAGTCGGCCGTCTTCGGCACCGGCACGTAGGCGACCTTGCCCTTGTACATGTGGGCCCACTTCGCCGTGCCCCAGACGTTGTAGATGACCGTGCCCTTGCCGTTGACCGTCTCGGCCCAGGCGGCCCCGTCCTTGACGTTCTTGTCGAGCAGCTTCCAGTTGTAGGCGGGGTCGTTCGGATCCTCGGGGTTCTTCGGCTTCTTGGCCGCGATCGTGTGCCAGCCGATCTGCGAGCGGATCACGTTCAGGTGCAGAGCGTTCACGTTGTCCCAGAACTGCACGGGATCGCGGTTCTGCATCGTGGCGTCGGTGACGCCGATCTTCAGCTTCGCGGAGGCAGCTGCGGGCATCAGCCCGCAGGAAATCGCGGCCGCGGCGATCGCGGCCATGTAGCGTCTCTTCATACTCAGGTAGTCCTTCCGATCAGCTCGTGCCGGGCCGACCGCTCGAGGACCAGGCGAAGGCCCTCCTCGAGCGTGATAGCCGGTTCCCAGCCGAGAAGATGTTTGGCGCGGGTGATATCGGGGCGCCGCTGCGCCGGGTCGTTCTCGGGCAGCGACTCGAACACGATCCGGCTGTCGGAGCCGGTCGCGGCGATCACCTGCGCGGCGAGCTGGAGGAGCGTGAACTCCTCCGGGTTGCCGATGTTGACGGGTTCGTGTTCACCAGAGATCGCGAGCCGCCAGATTCCCGCGATCAGGTCGTCGACGTAGCAGAACGAGCGGGTCTGCGACCCTTCGCCGAAAACCGTCAACGGCTGGCCCAGAAGGGCTTGCCGGAGAAACGTGGGGATCGCCCGGCCGTCGAATGCGCGCATCCGCGGGCCGTAGGTGTTGAAGATCCGGACGATCGCCGTGTCGACGCCCTGCTGACGGTGGTAGGCCATCGTCAGGGCCTCGGCGTACCGCTTCGCCTCGTCGTACACGCCGCGCGGCCCGATCGGGTTGACGTTCCCCCAGTAGCTCTCGGGTTGCGGGTGCAGCAGCGGGTCGCCGTAGACCTCGCTGGTCGAGGCGAGCACGAAGCGGGCGCGCTTGAACTTCGCGAGCCCGAGCGCGTTGTGGGTGCCGTACGCGCCGACCTTCAGCGTGTGCAACGGCAGCCGCAGGTAGTCGATCGGGCTGGCCGGGGAGGCGAAGTGGAAGATGAAGTCCACGGCCTCGTCCAGCTGGATATGCGTGGTCACGTCCTGGTTCAGGAACGTGAACGCGTCGTCGCGGATGTGCTCGATGTTCGTCAGAGACCCGGTATCGAGGTTGTCGACGCAGATCACCCGGTGCCCCTCGGCGAGCAGGTGCTCGCACAGGTGCGACCCGAGGAAGCCCGCGCCGCCGGTGACGACGGAGGTCGGCATGGGCCTCATTGTAGGTCGCCCTCGGACGAGGACTCCCGGTCCGAACACAACCTTTACGTGTCCCTAGCCCATCCGCGGGAGGCGTCGTGCGGATCCGCTCTCAATGCCCGCGCCGCTGCTGCCGATAGGGGGGCAGGCGATGAAGACGGAGCTGTAGGAGGCCCATCCGATGGAGAACGTGACACTCATGGAGCTGGTCGACGAGGTGCGTGACCTGCCCCTGACAGTGTCGGCCGTGCTCGCGCAGGTGATCTCGGAGTGCGACAACGCCGACGCGTCGGTCTCGAGCCTCGCCCGCATCATGGCGGGCGACCAGGCACTCGCCGCGATGGTGCTGAAGCTCGCCAACTCCGCCTACTACGGGTACGCGCGCAAGATCGAGTCGCTGCCCGACGCCGTCGTCCTGCTCGGCTTCGCCTCCGTCAAGAACCTCGCCATCACCGCGTCGATCACCCGCCTCCTGACCTCCGACCGCGACGAGTACGCGGGCATCCGCTCCGACCTGTTCGACCACTCGCTCGCGACCGCCGTCGGCGCCCGCATCCTGGGCCGCGCGAAGCGCATCTCGGGCGAGAAGGCCTTCGTCGCCGGCCTGCTGCACGACCTCGGCCTGATCGTGCTCGTCTGCTACCGCAAGCCGCTGTTCGGCGAGCTGATGCGCGTCGCCGAGAGCGAGAACCGCTCGTTCGACGAGGTCGAGCTCGACGTGTGCGGCTTCGAGCACGCCGAGCTCGGCTCGCTGATCGCCGCCGAGTGGAAGTTCCCGCCCGCCCTCTGCGAGGCGCTGCGCTACCACCACCACCCCGAGGGCGCCGTGGTCGATCCCGCCCTGGCGCGCTCGATCCACTGCGCCGACTGGGTGGCGAACCGCATGGGCATCGGCCTCGTCTCGCCCGGTGGGCCGGAGTGGCCCGAGGAGATCTCGCGCACCGAGTTCCAGATCGACCAGCACTCGATCGGCGCCCTGGAGTCGGAGATCCGCGCCGAGTTCCTCGAGGGCTCGTCGCTCAAGGCCGCCTAGCTCCGATCGCGATCGCCACGGCGAGGCCGCTCGCTACCGTTGCCCGGTGCGCATCGTCCTCGTCGACCCGCGCGGTGACTCGCGGCCGTACGACCATGGTCTCGGCGCCGCTCTCGCCGCGCGCGGGCACGACGTCCGGCTCGCGACCTGCGCCTTCCGCCACGGCTCGCTGCCGCCGGCGCCCGGCGTCGCCGTGCAGGAGCGGTTCTACCGCCTGGCCGACCGGCTGCCCGACCGGTTCCGCCGCCTGGGCCGCGGCTGCGAGCACGTCGCCGACCTGATCGCGCTGCTGCCGCTGGTCCGCTCGGCCGACGTCGTCCACGTCATGTGGCTGCCGCTCGGCTCGGCCGACCGCGTGTTCTGGCGCGTCGCGCGGCTGCTCACCCGCACGCCGCTCGTGCACACCGCGCACAACGCCATCGTCAAGGACGGCGTCGGCAGCGCCGACCAGGTGCGCGCCGACTGCGCGCCGTTCCAGCGCATCGTCGTGCACTCGCACGCGGGCGAGGCGGCGCTGGTGCGGCTCGGGCGTGCCGGTGCAGCGCATCACGCGCATCCCGCATGCCGCGCTGGCCGGCTACGCCGACGTCGAGCCGGTGCCGCCGGCGCTGCCCGACGGCGTGCCGGTGGCGCTGTTCGCCGGGCTGATCCGGCCCTACAAGGGGCTCGCCGACCTGCTCGACGCGTGGCCGGCGGTGCGGCAGCGCGTGCCGGGCGCGATCCTGCACGTGCTCGGCCGTTCGCTCGGCGGCGATGCCGATGCCGCGCGCGCCGCCTCGTCCGAGGGCGTGGTCGCCGACCTGCGCTACGCCGAGCCGGGCGAGTGGGCGGGCGCCATGCTGCGCGCCGACGTCGTCGTGCTGCCGTATCGCTCCATCGACCAGTCGGGCGTGCTCGCCACGGCGATCGCGCTGGGCCGCCCCGTGATCGCGACCGACGTGGGCGGGTTCGGCGAGACGCTGGCCGACACCGACGCCGGCCTGCTGGTGCCGCCGCGCGACCCGGCGGTGCTGGCCGCCACCATCTCGGCGCTGCTGCTCGACGACGAGCTGCGGGCGAGCCTGGCGGCGAACGCGGCGGCCGCTGCCGCCGGCGAGCTGTCGTGGGACCGGTCGGCCGAGCGCCACGAGGTCGTCTACAGCCTGGTCACGGGATGACGTTGCGTCGCGAGGGGCTCGTGGTGTTCGTCGCGGGCTACCTCGTCCACGCCGCCCTGGCGCTCGTGATGCGGGTGCCGATCGTGATGTACGACGAGTACGGCTACTTCGCGACGGCGCGGCGCCTGGCCGGCGAGGGGCAGGCCACGCACCTGCGCTACTTCCCCGGCTACGCGTTCGCGCTGATCCCGGCGTTCCTCGTCACGCCCTCGTCGGACGCGGCCTACCACGTGTCGCTGCTGGTGATCAACGGCCTGCTCGGCGCGCTCACGACGCTGCTCGTCTGGCAGCTCGTCCGGGTGCTGGCGCCGGAGCTCTCGCGCCGGGTCCGCCTGCTCGCGACCCTCGCCGTCGCCGTCTACCCGTCGTGGCTGCTGTACACCGACCTGACGTGGTCGGAGAACCTGATCGTCCCGATCGGCATCGCGCTGGTGCTGCTCGCGGGACGGCTCGCCCGCGGCGCTCCGGCGTGGGTCGCGCTGGCGTACGGCGTGCTGGCGGGCGCGGCCTACCTGACACACCCGCGCGGGCTGGCGATGACCGGCGCTGCGGTCGTCGTCGGGCTGGTCGTGCTGGCACCGGCCGGCCGGCTGCTGCGGGCCGGCCTGATGCTCGTTCCGGCCGTGGCGCTGACGATCGCCACCCCCGCGATCGCGCGCTGGGCGACCGACTCGAACGACTTCCGGCGCGAGGTGCTGCTCCGGCGCGCGCTGTCGGGACCTGCCGCACCTGGCGGCGTCGATCGCCGGGCAGGCTGTTCTATCTCGCAGCCGCGACGTACGGACTGGCGCCGCTCGGCGTCTACGCGCTGGTCTGCCTGGTGCGGCGCGAGGGCGTGCGCTCCGAGCGCGGCGCCGTCGCGCTGGCGGCGCTGGCCGCCGCCGCCGGGATGCTGCTGGTGGCGGGCATCTACTGGTACGACCCGTTCCGCAGCGACCAGATCATCTACGGCCGCTACAACGAGGCGACGCTCGCGCCGATCCTCGTCGCCGGCGTCGTCGCGCTGGTGACCGCGCCGCTCACCCGCCGTCGCATCGCCGTGATGCTGGTGCCGATCGCGGTGCTGTGGATCGTTCCGCAGCTGGTCTGGGACTCGGCGCTGCGCGCCAACGAGCCGGTCAACTTCAACATCCTCGGCGTCGCCCCCGTGGTGGCGCTGGGCGACGGCGTCCAGCCCGTCAGCATCGCCCTCGTCCACGGCATCGCTGCGGTCGTGCTGGTGCTCGTCGCGCGGCGGCGGGCCGAGGCTGGCGCTGATCGGCCTCTGCCTCTGGCTGTCGGTGTTCAGCCTCGGCATCGACGCGGGCCTCTTCCGCACGGGGTCGCGCGACCGCGCCGACGAGCAGCAGATCGCCTCGACGCTGCGCCAGATCGAGGCGGTGGTGCCCGCCGCTCAGCGCTGCGTCGCCTTCGACCGCCACACGGTGGACGTGTTCTCGGCGACGAGCTACCGGTACCGCGTCGACGGCTGGCGGTTCGCACAGCCGGGCGAGCCGACCTGCGCCGACCTGTTCCTGAACCGCCTGTCGTCGGATCAGGTCATCGCGAAGGCACCGGGGTCGCGGATCGTGAAGCGCGAGGAGCAGGGCTCGAACAACACGCTCTGGGTGCGCCCGGGCGCGCTGCAGGACGCGCTGGCGAAGGCCGGGCTGCTCGAGGGCTGACGGCTACTGCTTGGCGCCGGTGCTGCCGCCGAGGTCGGCGTTCACGCCGCCGTCGCCGAACAGCCCCTCGCGGCGGATCACGACGCCGAGCGTCCGGCGCAGGATCTGCAGGTCGAGCGCGAGCGACCAGTGCTCGACGTACCAGACGTCGAGCACGATGCGCTCCTCCCAGCTGAGGCTGTTGCGCCCGTTCACCTGGGCCCAGCCGGTCAGCCCCGGCCGCATGTCGAGGCGCCGCCGCTGCACGTCGTCGTAGCGCTCGGCCTGGTCGACGAGCCCGGGCCGCGGCCCGACCAGCGACATCTCTCCGCGCGCGACGTTGATCAGCTGCGGCAGCTCGTCGAGCGACCAGTTGCGCAGCAGGTGCCCGGTGCTGCGTGATCCGCTCGTCACCCTCGGCGATGTTGAGCCCGAGCCCGACCTTGTCGGCGCCGACCATCATCGACCGGAACTTCCAGACGAGGAACGGCCGGCCCCGGTACCCGGCGCGGGGCTGGCGGAAGAAGACGGGCCCGCCATCCTCCCGCCGGATCCGCCAGGCGATGAGCAGGATCAGTGGCGACAGGACGACGAGCGCAGCGAGCGCAAGCGACCCGATCCAGCACGTGCTTCACAAGGCGTCGAACGCGGTCGCGGCACGGCAAGAACCATACGCCCGAGCCCACGCCAGAAGCATCGGGGTCAGACCCCGATAACGGCGAGTTTTGGGGTCTGACCCCAACACGTAAGGCGCGCGGAAGTGCGCAGCGAATCGCGCGCTTCGGCACATCCGCGTGCGGAAGGACACGAGAGGCGCGGGGTACGGCACGCGGCGATGGTCCACTCATGGTCGGTGGACTCGGACCGGGTGGGCTCGGGCCCTAAGATCCTCTCCGATGACGCCGTTTCCGATCCTCGTCTCCAGCGCCGGACGGCGCGGGGCGCTCGTGGCGATCCTGCGGCGGTCGCTCGCGAACCTGGGGCTCACCGGGCCGATCATCGCGACCGACGTGTCCGGCTACGCGGCCGCCTTCCACCTCGCCGACCGCGGCATCGTGGTGCCGCCGCAGTCCGATCCGGGCTTCGTCGACGCGCTGCTCGAGATCTGCGAGCGCGACCGGGTGCGGCTCGTCGTGCCGACGCACGACGGCGAGCTGCCGCTGCTCGCGGCTGCGCGCGACCGGTTCGCGGCGGTCGGCGCCACCGTCTCGATCTCGGCGCCCGAGACGATCGCGATCGGCCGCGACAAGGCGCAGACGCACGCGTGGCTGACCGGAGCACGGCTTCCCGACCGTCCGCCAGGGCACCGTGTCCGACGTGCTCGCCGCGGCCGCCTCGTGGCAGTGGCCGCTGATCGCGAAGCCGCGCTCCGGCTCGGCCGGCATCGGCGTCGTGCACTGCGCGTCGGTGTCCGACCTGCCGGAGGGGGACGTCGTCGTGCAGGAGCTCGCGCCCGGCGCCGAGCACACCGTCGACGTGCTCGTGCTGCGCGACGGACGCTGCCGCGTCGCCGTGCCGCGGCGGCGCCTCGAGGTGCGAGCCGGCGAGGTCTCGAAGGGCGTCACCGTCCGCCACGAGCCGCTGCAGGCGCTCGCCCGCGCCATCGCCGAGGCGCTGCCCGGCGCGTACGGCGTGCTCAACGTCCAGGTCTTCGCCGACGGCGACGAGCTGCGCGTGATCGAGGTCAACGCCCGCTACGGCGGCGGCTTCCCGCTCGCCTACGAGGCCGGCGCGCGGCTGCCCGACTGGACGATCGAGGAGCTGCTCGGCCGGCCGTCGACCGTCACCGACGACTGGCGCGAGGGCCTCGTGATGCTGCGCTACGACGAGGCGGTCTTCGTGGACGAGGCGGCGATCCCCAGCGCCAGCAGCGCGTACCAGCTCGGGTAGATCGTCGTCAGGTAGAAGACGTTCGCGGCCAGCGTCGCGACGATGGCAGCGCCCAGCCCGGCCGCGATCGCCTTCTCGCCGGCCACCCAGGCGCGGTACAGGCAGCGCCCGACGAACACGAGCAGGATCAGCGACGCCGGCCGCTCCGAGCAGCCCCGTCTCGGTCAGCGCCTGCACGTACAGCGAGTGCGGCCCGAACCCGACCCGGCCCGAGACCCCCTCGTAGTACCGCGCGAACGTGTTCAGGCCGAGGCCGAACAGCGGGTGGTCGCCCAGCACGTCGGGGATCGTGTCGTAGATCTTCGTGTGGATGGACGAGCCCGGCGTGTCGGGGTTGAGGCGCTTCGAGAGCACCCCGCGCCAGTAGTCGAGCCGCGTCAGGATCACCACGGCGCCCACCACCAGCGCCGCCAGCGCCGGCCAGGCGAGCGGCCCGCGCACGAGCCGCGTGCGCAGCGTGGCGGCGAGGAACAGCAGCCCTGCCGCCAGCCCGACGAGGCCCGACCGCGACTGCGACAGCGCCAGCACCCCGGTCAGGCCGACCGCGAGGCAGGCCAGCGCCAGCGCCCGCTTGCGCACCGCCTCGGTGGCGAGCGCCAGCACGATCACGATCGGGATCGCGAGCATCACGCCGATGTGGTTCGGGTCGTTCGTCAGCGCCGTGATGCGGTAGACCGGCTCGCGGATCACGGTGCCGTCCGGCTGCGTCACGGCCACCGTGGCGTAGAGGTTCAGGCCGGACGACGCCGAGCCGGGGAAGAACGGGTCGATCAGGTAGCGGTCGAGGTTCACGTCGAAGCGCGTGCCGAGCACGTACTGCACGACGCCGTACAGCGCGTTCGACGCAGAACCCGGCGATGAACGCCGCCAGCGCGCGCCGGTAGAAGGCCGGGCCGCGCCCCGACAGGTGCACGACCGCGGCGATCGCGACCGCGAACCACAGCGCCCAGATCACGAGCCCCTTCGCCAGCTGCCCCCGGTCGGCCGTGAACACCGCTCCCGCCAGGTACACGGCCAGCAGCCCGGCGCCGATCAGCATCAGCGTCCGCGCCTCGCGCGGGATCCGCGGCCGGGTGAGCGCCACGGCTGCGATGAACAGCGGCGCCAGCAGGTCGGCGAGGGTGACCCGGCCGAACGGCTGCCAGGCCACGCGGTGCCACGTTGCGGTCACGAGCACCGCAAGCAGCAGGAGGTCGGCGGCGCGGCGGGCCCGGGGCACCCATCTATCCTACGGGCCGATGCGCATGGCCTGGGCCGCCGCGGGCGCGCTCGCCGCGTTCACCTATCTCTGGCGACTCGGCGTGCCGTCCTGGCACCGCGACGAGTGGGCCTACGCCAACGCGGGCTACCGCGCGGTCAGCGGCGGGACGCCGGTGAACCTCGAGCACCCGCCGCTCGGCAAGCTGCTGATGGGCGTGTCGGAGCACCTGTTCGGCTTCTCGACCACGTCCGCGCGCCTGCCGGCCGTCGCCGCGGCGCTGCTGACCGGGATCATGCTGGCGCTGATCGCCCGCCGCCTCGCGGGCGAGCCGGCGGCGCTGATCGTGTTCGTGCTGTGGGTCGTGCTGCCGCACCCGTGGCCCGACCTGCGCGTCGACCGCCTCGGCCTGCTCGACACGTTCGCCGCCGCCTTCGCCACCGTCGCGCTCTGGCTGGCCCTGCGCATCCGCGACAAACCGGTGCGCTGGGAGGTGGTGCTGCTGGGCGTCGCGCTCGGCTGCGCGGCCGCGTCGAAGGCGACCGGCATGCTGGCCGTCATACCCGTCGCGGTGCTGCTCTGGCCGCGCTGGCGGACGCTCCTGCTCGCCGTCGCGGTGGCGCCGGTGGTGTTCCTCGCGACCTACCTGCCGCTGCGCACGAACCCGATCGACGCGATCCGCTTCATGTGGACGGAGCAGCGCACGCTGTCGCGCATCGGCTTCCCGCTCGAGGTCGCGGGCGACGTCTACCAGCACCCGCCGTGGTGGTCGGCGGCGTGGTTCGCGTGGGAGGCCGGGCCGCTCGTGCTCGTCGCGACGCTGGTGCTCGCCGTGCTCGGCTTCCTGCGGATCGAGCGCCGCGCCGCCCTCGCCCTGGCGGTCGCGACGGTGCTGCCGATGCTCGCCGTGACCACGCACGGCCGCTTCTTCGAGCACTACGGCTACACCTGGGCGCCGACGCTGACGCTGCTCGCGGGGATCGGCGCGACGCGGCTGCGCGCCCTGCCGGCGACCGCGATCCTGCTCGGCGCGGGCGCCATCTCGCTGTTCGGCATCGCGACGCTGGAGCGCGCCGACTACGCGCTGGCGGGCGACGCGCTGCAGAGGACGTCGGCCCGCGTCGTCTACGTGGCGGGCGCGCCGACCAGCCTCGCCGGGTACGTCTGCCCGGGCACGACGCTCACCCAGAGCTCTGACGACGCCGCGCCCGACGCCGTCGTCGTCGACCGCCGCACGGCCGCCTCGGTCACGTACCCCAGGCAGATCGGCGCGGGCTACGACGAGCAGCGCTTCGGTCCGGTCACGCTCCTGACGCGTCCGGGCCTGCAGCCGCGCGACGGCTGTTGAACGCCGCGGCGAGCTCCTCGAGCGCCGGGCCCGCGCACGCCGAGCACCGCGTTGCGCGCGCTCAGCCGCCAGATGGCCGGATCGGCCGGCGCGACCGGCACGGGCCGCAGCCGGGCCGGCAGCCGCAGCAGCACCGCGCCGATCAGCGTCAGGAGCCCGTACTGCACGCCGAGCGCGAGGGCCGCGATGCGACGGCCGGTCGGCGAGTGGTGCTTGACCCAGTACCGGTGCCGGCCGCGCCACTCCTCGTTGACGCGCCGCTCGGGCACGGCCGCCGTCGACCGGCCCTGGTGGTGCACGACGGTCACGGCCGGCGTCCACACCACCGCGTGCCCCGCGTCGGCGAGGCGCCGCTCGAGGTCGGTCTCCTCGCTGTACATGAAGAAGCCCTCGTCGAAGAGGCCGACCGAGTCCAGCGCGCTGCGCCGCAGCATGAGCGCGCAGGCCATCGCCCAGTCGACCCGTCGCGGTGCGTCGCCGCCCGACTGCGTGATGCCGCCGCGGCCGAGCGTCAGGGCGGCGCGGACGGCACGTGGCGGGCGACGGGAACCGCCACGCGTTGTCCTGCACGCGACCGTCGCCGAACACCACGCGCGGCGCCGACCGCGGCGACGTCGGGCTCGCGCGTCGAGCACGTCGGCCAGCCGCGCGACCGACCCCGGCTCGGAGACCGTGTCGGGGTTCAGCAGGTAGACGTACGGCGCCGTCGTGGCCCGGATCAGGACGTTGTTGTTGGCCCCGAACCCGAGCCGCCGCTCGCCCTCGATCACGCGCACGCCGGGGTACGCGGCGCGGATCGCCTCGACCGTGCCGTCGCCCGAGACGTTGTCGAGCACGGCGATCTCGGCGTCGGCCTCGCCCTGCAGCGACTCCAGGCACGCGAGCACGTCGTCCCGCGTGTCCATGCTGACGATCAGGACGGCGACGCGCGCCACGGACACTAGGTCGCGGCCAGCTCGGCCTGCACGCGGGCGTCGCGTTCGCGCACGGAGTCGGCCAGACGCGCCTGGAACGCGACGACCTGCTCGCGCATCGCGTCGTCTCCCGCACCGAGGATCCGCGCCGCGAGCAGCCCGGCGTTGCGGGCGCCGCCGACGGCGACGGTCGCGACCGGCACGCCGGACGGCATCTGGGCGATCGACAGCAGCGCGTCGAGGCCGCCGAGCGAGGTGGCGTCGATGGGCACGCCGATCACCGGCAGCGGCGTCACCGCGGCCACGACGCCGGGCAGGTGCGCGGCCGCGCCGGCGCCGGCGATGAGCACGCGCAGGCCGCGGTCGACGGCGCCGCGGGCCCAGGCGATGGTCTCGTCGGGCGTGCGGTGGGCGGAGAGGGCGCGCACCTCGCAGCTGACGCCGAACTCCTGCAGGGCGTCGGCTGCCTGGCGCATCACCTTGAGGTCGGAATCGCTGCCCATCACGATCCCGACGAGCGGGCTAGAGGTCATGCCGGAGAATGTACAGGCACCCGGGAAGCGCCACCCTCCGCCTCCTGTTGCGAACGGTTCGCGAGATGTGAACTGGCCGCTGCGAGTGAACCGAACTCCCGCCTGGAACGGATGTGACCGCAGAGAAGAGCGGTCGCCGGCCAGACAGAGGAGGAAGGCAGAAGATGCGAAGAACGGCCGTAACCGCGGCGGCGATCACGGGGGTTGCCGCGTTCGCGATCGGCGCAGCCGCGCTCACGCCCAACGCCGCGAAGAAGGCGAAGGCGTCGAGCCACCGAGAGGCGCCGCTCATCTCGAACGACCCCACGGCGGATCTGACCGATCTGTACGCGTTCATGAGCCCCGGGAAGACCGACATGGTCACCCTGATGGCGAACGTGATCCCGATCGAGATCCCCGCAGAGGGTCCCAACTACTACAACCTCGACGACACGGTGCGCTACCGCATCGAGGTCGACAACAACGGCGACGGCAAGGGCGACATCCACTTCGCGCTGCGGACGAAGACCCGCTACGCGGACGGGACGTTCCTGTACAACACCGGCCCCGTCACGTCGCTCAACTCGCCGAACCTGGCGGTCAAGCAGCGCTGGGAGCTGACGATCGCCAAGGGCAAGGGCGCCGCACACGTCGTCGCCCGCGGCGACACGGCGCCCAACAACGTCGGCAAGACCTCGATGCCCAACTACGCCGCGCTCGCCGCGTCGGCCGTCAAGAGCGGCAACGCCCTCGGCAAGGCCAACAGCGTCAAGGTGTTCGTCGGCCCGCGTGAGGATCCGTTCGCGATCGACGTCGGCCGGATCTTCGACTTCCTGAGCGTCGGCGGCCCCGGCACCGACAACCTGAAGGGCGTCAACGTCCACACGATCGCGATCGAGGTTCCCGCCTCGATGCTGCGCCGGTCCTCGTCGCAGCCCGTGATCGGCGTGTACGCCGCGACCGACCGCCAGGTCGTCCGCACCGTCACGCGCAAGCGGCACGGCAAGAAGGTCCGCGTCCGCGTGAAGCAGTGGAAGCAGGTCGAGCGCCTCGGCCAGCCCCTCGTCAACGAGGTGCTGATCCCGCGGACGCTCAAGGACTACTGGAACACCCAGACGCCCGACAAGGACAAGCAGTTCGAGAAGTACTACACGGCTCCCGGACTCGCCGCGGCCCTGAACGCCCGGGTGTTCGGACCGGTGCTCGACGCAGCCCTCGGCTGCGGCACCGCCTGCCCCGTCGCCCAGACGACGGGCCGCGCCGACCTGTCGGCGATCCTGCTCCGCGGCTTCGACTTCGGCCCCGGTGCGGTTGACCTGACGTTCGGCAAGACCGGATCGGACAAGACGCCGGTCGACGAGCTGCGCCTCAACACGAAGACGCAGCCGGTCGGCACCTCGTCCCTGACGGCCGATCGCCGTGGTCTGCTCTGCAACTTCCAGACCCCGACCACCGGCCCGCTCGGCCCGACGCTGCACGACCTCGACATCCCGCCGTGCAGCCCGGCCCAGTTCGACGGCTACCCGAACGGTCGCCGGCTCGTCGACGACGTGACCGACATCCAGGTCGCGGCCATCGCCGGCCTCCCGATCGACGGGCTGATCCCGCACTGCGATCCAGCGCCCCTACGGCCTGCTCGCGATGGGCCTCGGCAAGGACTCCTCGAACGCAGGCCTCCAGCTGCTGCGCCAGGGAGCGGACGGCGTGCTGAACAACGACAAGCCGTTCACGAACACGTTCCCGTACGCGGCTCTGCCGAACTCCGGCAACCCCTGATCGACTGACCACCCCGCCGGCCGGCAGCGATGCCGGCCGGCGGGATCCGATTTCTCCCACCACCGCCAGGAGCCCACGACCCCATGAGCCGCCTCGTCACCCGCACTGCCGCCGCCGTCGGCGCTGCCGCCTGCCTCGTCGCCGGCGGCCTGTTCGCGGTGCGGGGCGACGGCAAGGCCGCCGGCTCCGGCCCCGGCCGGCGCCGTGGTGCGGGCGAACGTCGATCCGCTCACGAGCGTGATCGGCTCGGCCGGCCAGGTGACCGAGCTGCAGGCGGCGGTGAAGACCCGCCCCGACGACCCGGGCCTGGTCGCGCGGCTGGGGCTCGCCTACCTGCAGCGGGCCCGCGAGACGGGCGACCCGAGCTACTACCCCCGCGCCGACGAGCTGCTGCGCCGCGCCCGCACGCTGGAGCCGACCAGCCTCGACGCCGTCGTCGGGCTCGGCTCGCTCGCCCTGTCGCGCCACGACTTCGCGCAGGCGCTGCAGCTCGGCCAGGAGGCGGTCGGCCTCACCGGCGGCTTCTCGCCGGCTGCGAAGGCGATCGTCGGCGACGCGCAGATCGAGCTCGGCAGGTACCCGCAGGCGTTCCGGACCATCGACGAGCTGGGCGAGCAGCGGCCGTCGCTCGTCTCCTACGCGCGCCAGTCGTACGCCCTGGAGCTGCAGGGCGACCTGCCGGGCGCGGCCGACCTGATGGCCGACGCGGTCGCCGGCGGCGCCGGCGGCGGCGAGGGCACGCAGTGGACGCGCGTGCAGCACGCCGCGCTGCTGATCAAGCTGGGCCGCCTGGACGAGGCCGAGGTCGAGCTGCAGCACGCGCTGGCCGCGCTGCCCGCCTACGCGCGGGCCGAGGCCGGTCTCGGCGCCGTCGCCGTCGCCCGCGGCGACCTCGCCACCGCCGAGCGCTGGTACCGGCAGGCCGCCGGGCACCTGCCGCTGGCCGAGATCCTGGTCGCGCTGGGCGACGTGCAGACCGCGCGCGGCGAGACGGCCGCGGCGAAGAACAGCTACGCGCTGGTGAGCGCCGAGCAGGACCTCTTCCGCGCCGCCGGCGGCAACGCCGACCTCGAGCTGGCGCTGTTCGAGGCCGATCACGGCGACCGGGCCGAGGCCGTCCGCCTGGGCCGCATCGCGGTGCAGGAGCGCCCGTCGGTGTACGCCCACGACGCGCTCGGCTGGGCGCTCTTCCGGTCCGGCGACTGCCAGGCCGCGCTGCCCGAGGCGCGCGCCGCCAACAGGATGCAGAGCGCCGATCCGCTGCTCGCCTACCACCTCGGCGCGATCGCGGCCTGTGCCGGCGAGCGCACCGAGGCGGTCGTCGCGCTGCGGCGCGCGCAGGGCTCGCAACCCGCGGTTCCATCCGCTCTACGGGCCGGACGCGGTGCGCCTGCTGGCGAAGCTCGGGGAGCCGGTGGCATGAGGCGCCTGCTGGCTCGCGCTCGCTGCTCGCGCCTCGTCGTCGTGCCCGCCGCCGGCGCCCATCCGCTGGGCAACTTCACGGTCAACCAGTACGCGCGCATCCAGGTCGAGCCGACGGCCGTGCGGGTGCACTTCGTGCTCGACCAGGCCGAGATCCCGACGCTGCAGCTGATCCAGGCGCGTGACGCCGACGGCTCCGGCAAGATCGACGGCGCCGAGCTCGCAGCGGCCCGCGACGCGCTGGTGCGCGACATCACCGGCGCCATCTCGCTGACCGTCGACGGCCGGCCGGCCCGGCTGGTCGCCGAGAAGGCCACGCTCGCGCTTCCCGCCGGGCCAGGGCGGGCTCTCGACGACGCGGCTCGACCTCGACCTGCGCGCCGAGGGCGTCGAGCTCTCGGGCACGCCGGCAGCAGATCGCCTACACGTCGACGTACGCGTCCGACCGCGTCGGCTGGAAGGAGGTCGTCGTCGCCCGGGCGCTCCGGCGCGGCCGTGACCGCCACCACCGCCGCGACGGTCGACCGCACGAACGGCGCTGCGCTCGTACCCGGAGGACGTGCTCGCCTCGCCCGCCTCGCAGCTGGCCGCGACGGTCGACGCGCGCCTCGGCGACGGCGGCCTCGACGTCGGCGCCGTGCAGACCGCCGGCAACGTCGCCGCCGCCGAGGCCGGCCGCGACCACACCGGCCGGCTCGAGTCGCTGGTCGACCCCAGCCGGCCGCTGACGGTCGGCTTCGTGCTCGTCGCCCTGCTGGCGGCGATGGGATGGGGCGCGCTGCACGCGCTCACGCCGGGCCACGGCAAGACGATGGTGGCGGCCTACCTGGCCGGCTCGCGCGGCACCGCCCGGCACGCCTTCGCGCTCGGCGCGACCGTCACGATCGCGCACACGGCGACGGTGTTCGCCCTCGGGTTCGTGACGCTGACGCTGTCGGAGTTCATCCTGCCGGAGCAGCTCTACCCCTGGCTGAACCTCGTCTCGGGCGTGCTGGTGCTGGCGCTCGGCCTGACGGCGATCCGCCAGCGGCTGCGCGGCTACCTGGCCGGCCGGGCGGGCGTGCGTGCCGCGGCCCGTCGCACGACCACGGGCACTCCCACGACCACGGGCACTCCCACGACCATGGCCACGCGCACGACCACGGCGAGCACGGGCACTCGCATGCGCCGCCCGATCAGCTGTCGTGGCGCTCGCTGCTCGCGCTCGGCGTGTCGGGCGGCATGATCCCGTGCCCGAGCGCGCTGGTGCTGCTGCTCGGGGCCATCGCGCTCGACCGCACGGCGTTCGGCGTCGTGCTCGTCTGCGCGTTCTCGCTCGGACTCGCCGGCGTCGTCTCGGGCATCGGCCTCGCGGTGCTCTACGCGCGGCGGCTGTTCACGCGCATCCCGTCGTCGGGTCGTGCGATCCGCGGCCTGCCGGTGGCGAGCGCGGCGATCATCACGATCCTCGGCCTCGTGCTCACCCTGCGAGCGCTGCCCGGGCTCGCCTGACCCGCTGCGCGGTCTTGACCGCGGCGTCGGCGCCGCGGGTGACGCCCGCCAGCTCGGCGCGGTCGGTCCCGTCGGCCACGGTGATCGCGTCGCCGTCGCGCAGCGCCGCGCCGGTCGAGCGGCGACGAGATCAGCGAGACGCGCCCGCCGCGGGCGATGAACGTGCGCAGCCGGTCGCGCAGGCCCGGCGTCCAGACGCGCATGCGCGGGCACGAGCAGCAGCCGCGTCGCCTGCGGGACGCCCTCCTCCTCGATGCGCTGGTCGGTGATCGCGCCGCTGCGGCCCGCCGCGGCCATCGAGGGGCCGGCCAGCCGCAGCAGCTCCTCGAGCCCGATCCGCGCGCCGTCGCCCAGCGGGCGGTCGAGACCCTGCGCGGCGGGCGCGACGTCGGGGAAGCCGTCGGCGGCGGCGTCGTACGGGTTGTCGTACTGCCACGAGTAGGTCGGCAGGACGACCAGGGTGACCGCCTTGCCGGCCACGGGCTGGTAGCCCCACGTCGTCGTCCGCGAGCCCGAGACGCGCAGGCCGTACAGCCCGGCCCGCGTCGGCGCGCGCGGCACGGCGACGGCCGGCGGCCCGGTGCGCTCGCCGACCTGCACGCCGGGCAGCCCGTCGGTGAGCTGCTGCTGCGCCACCTGCACCTGCGCGTCGAACGTGAGGATGCGGCGCGAGGGCGTGATCTCCAGCGCCTGCACGCGCACGGCGGCCGCGGTGCCGGTCTCGCCGGGCGTGAACGAGGCGGGGCTGCGCACGATGTTGCCGGCGGCGTCGCGCACCTCGTAGCCCGCCAGGTACGTGCCGTCGGCCGCCGGGCGGTCGGGCGTGCGGTTCGCGGCCGGCCAGCTCAGCTCGGTGGCCTTGCCGACGGCGAGCGCGACCGGCTCCTCCGGCCGCCACACCTCGTCCACGGTGCCGTCGGCCGAGACGGAGAACACCGTCGGCCAGGCGCTCGCGGCCTCGTTGCTGGTGACCGTGTAGCGGTACACGCCGTTGTCGCCGTCCGCGCCGAAGGCGATGGTGCGGCCGGTGGGCAGGTCGGCGGTGATGGTCGGCGGCTTCGTGTCGACCCGGATCACGGCGTTGGGGGCCGCGCGCCAGCGGCCGCGGGCGAAGCGCACCTGCACCTGGTAGCTGCGGTCGGTCACCTGCGCACCGGTGGCGTCCCGGCCGTCCCACGTCAGCGCGACGACGCCCTCGCGGCGCTCCTGGTCGAGCAGCGTCCGCACCAGGCGGCCGCGGCGCGTCGTGACGCGCACGGACAGGTCGGCCGCGCGCGAGAGGGTGAGCGAGAAGCGCGCGATGGCCGCGTCGCAGTCGCAGCCGGGCGAGAACGCCTTGGCCTGCGTGAAGTCGGCGCTGACGACGCGCGGCGGCTCCGACTTGAGCGACTGCGCGACCGCGAAGGCAACGCCCGACCCGACCAGGAGGCCGACGACGAGCAACGCGCCGACGATGCGCTGGAGCCGCAACACGCGCCTGAGTCTACGGCGCGCCGAGCAGCCGCTCCGCCGCTCCCGGCGAGCGCCAGAGGGCGCGCAGCTCGTCGTACGCCTGGCGCGCGGCGGCGGTCGCCCGGGCGTCGGCGCGGTCGCGGCGCTGCGCGCGGATCATCACGTTGCGTGCGGTGTGCTCGGCCGACACGAACTCGATCACCTCGGTGCGGTAGCCGTGCAGCTCGAGCAGGGCGGCCCGGAGGGCGTCGGTGGCGACGTCGCAGTAGCGGCTGCGCAGCAGGCCATGTCGCACGATGCCGCTCGGCGCGGCCTCCTCCACCAGCAGCGTCGACAGCTCGTGGTGGCAGCACGGGGCGAGGATGATCGCGCGAGCGCCCAGCTGGACGCCGGCGGCCAGCGCCTCGTCGGTGGCCGTGTCGCAGGCGTGCAGCGACACCAGCAGGTCGACGTCCGCGTCGGAGTTCGCGGCCGTCCAGTCGGCGATCGAGGTGGCGGCGAAGGTGGCGTCGTAGTCGAGCTCCTCGGCGATCGCTCGCACCGTCTCGACCACGTCGGCGTTGGTGTCGAGGCCGGTCAGCGAGGGCGTGCGGCCGAGCTGCCGCGCGTACAGCACGAGCGCGAGGCTCATGTACGCCTTGCCGCAGCCGGCGTCGAGGATCGTCAGCGGCCCGTCGCCCTGCAGCGCGGCGAGCGGGCGCAGCAGCTCGAGGTAGTGCTGCAGCTGCCGCTCCTTGTCGGCGTGCGGCGCGCGGATGCGGCCGGAGTCGCCGGCGAGGCCGGTGGCGATGAACAGGCGCACGACCTCGGGATCGTCCAGGTCGAGCGCGCGGCCACGCGGCCGGTCGTGCGCCGCCACGGCGACGTCCTCCGGCCGCGACGGCTTGCCCTGCGAGACCAGCAGCCGCCCCTTCTTCGTGCGGCGCGCGTGCACGTCGCCGGCGGGCGACTGGACGTGGGCCTGGTCGAACGGCTCGGCCAGCAGCGCCGCGCGGCGCTCGGCCCACTCCTCCGGCCGCACGGTCTCCGTCTCGTGCCGGGTGCCGACGGTCGCGACGAGCTTCACGCCGACGCCCTCGCGCAGCGTCACCGGCGTGCCGACGACGCGCGACCAGCCGCCGTCGGCCGGCCGGCGCACCAGCGTCAGGCGGTGGAAGGCGCCGGGGTCGGCGAGCGCGGCCGCGAGCGCCTCCATCAGTCGCTCTGCTGCAGCTGCCGCGACGCGTCGCGCAGGCCGCGCAGGATCGCGAGCGCCTCGGGCCAGTGCGCGGCGGGCACGAGCAGGTGGTCGCGCGACGCGGCGCCGATCGGCACGATCGCGATGTTGCGCTCGGCGAAGGCGCCGGCGATCACCGACATGAAGCCGGTCAGGTCGGACGGCAGCTCGTTCGCCAGCACGATCGCGCGCAGCGGAGCGACGCGGACGGCCGCGGGCGGCAGCTCGTCGGCGAGCGCGTCGCGCAGCACGAACGTCGTCTGGAACGGGTCGTCGATGCGCACCGCGTACGCCTCTGCGGCGGCTGCGTCGGGCATCGGCGGCGCGGAGCCGCGGGGGTAGCCGAGCAGCACGAACTCCTCGTCGACGAGGAACGGCTCGAGGTCTGCGAGGGCCTGGGCGAGCGGTCCTGCGGCGAACTCCATGCCGGGATGGTACGCCGGACGGGGGATGGGGACGCCTCTCCGCGATGCCGATTCGAAACACCGGAGACCCCCCTGTGGAGAGTGGCGAGATGGGAAATGCAATCGACCGGCTGCTGCTTGGCGGCGCCTTCGTGTTCGGCGGTCTGATTCATCGCAAGGTGGGCCATGTCGATGATCGCGTCGGGCTGGTCGAGGACGTCGTCGAGGACCTGGCGCTCAGCCCGCAGGTTCCCGGCATGCCCCTGCCGACGGGCTACGGCCTGCAGGTGAAGGGCCCGGCGTCGGAGGACATCCTCATCCCCGTCTGCCTGCCGCCGGGCTTCGAGCTCGGCTCGCTGGTGCTGAAGCCGTCGTTCCTGCCCGACGAGGAGCAGGCCGCCGCGGCGTCGTCGGCACCGTCGGTCGACGCCGGCGCCCCGGCCTCGCCCGCCGCTCCCGCGACGCCGGTCGACCGTCCCACGGATCGCCTCGGCGAGGCCATCCAGCTGATCTACTCGGAGGAGTCCGCCTTCCGCACCCAGGGCGCCGAGGGCCTGACCTCGAAGCCTCCGGCGGTGGTGGAGCGGGACACCTCGCTGCTGTAAGGGGGGCGGATTGTCTGACTTTAGTCAGACAATCCGCGGCGCGCCGAACACGCATTGTCCGCAACGGAACACGCGCAAACCGCACAGGTCGCGCGATCCGCGCGCCTTCCGCGCGTGTCCTGTACACGGGGTCTGACCCCAGAAAACCTCCGATTGGGGTCAGACCCCGGCCCGGAGGCGCGAGAGGCCGCGGAGGCCGGCACGCCCTCCGGCTAGCGGCGGAACAGCCCCCGCCGCTTCGGCTCCGCCGGATGCGGGAGCTGCGGGACTCGGCCCTCGTAGACCGTCGGCGCGGCTCGTTCCAGGGCGTCGGCGTACTCGGCGCCCAGCTCGGCGGTCAGCGCCGCCCGGGCGCCGGCGAACGACGGACGGCGCGAGGTGGCGCCGTGCGCGTCGGACGCCATCAGGTGGCCGCGGCGCTCGCGGAGGAGATCGAACGCGGTGCGCTGCGCCGTCTCGCCGAAGCGGCCGGCCAGCGAGCCGTTCGTGATCTGGCAGACGGCGCCGCTCGCGATCACGTCGTCGAGGCGCTCCGGCCGCTGCTGGACGGGACGCGCGCGCTCCGGATGCGCGACGACGGGCAGGAACCCGCGCAGCCGCAGGTCGCGGCAGGTCGGTGCCAGCGCCAGCGGCCACGTCGGCCCCCACGGGAACTCGACCAGCACCGCCGGGCCGCCGCCGAGCGCCCACGCGCGGATCTGGTCGTCGTCGTACGACGCCGCGTACTCGAGGTCGAGCTCGCCGCCCGGCACGATCACGATCGTCAGCCCGGCGGACGCCGCGGCCTCCCGCACCTCGGCCAGCCGCTCGTCGCGGGTCTGCACCGTCGTCGGGTACGCAGGGTGCACGTGGGGCGTGGCCGCGACCGACGTCACGCCCTCGTCCTGGAGGGCGCGCAGCAGCTCCAGCGCGTCCTCGACCGTGTCGGGCCCGTCGTCGACGCCCGCCAGCACGTGTGCGTGGAGGTCGAGAGTCATCTCGGTCGCATTCTGGCGGCCAGGGTGGCGAAGCGACGCCGCTCGGCCGGCTGGAAGAACCCGAGCAGCCCCAGCACGACGGGGTACGACAGGGCCAGCACGAGTGCCCCGGCCAGCGGCGCGTCGGCCAGCCGCCCGGCCGCGTACAGCACGATGCCCACCCCTACTGCGACCGCCAGCCGGCGCCACTCGTACGGCACGGGATACAACCGCTGGGCCAGCCACCCCATGCCGCCGGCGAGCACCAGGTAGGCGGCGACCGTCGCTGCCGCGGCGCCCTCCATGCCGTACGCCGGGATCAGCAGCAGGTTCAGGCCGACGTTGACCGCGGCGCCGGCGACGGCGACCTGCCAGTAGCGCTGCGTCTGGTTCGCGCGCGAGGCGGCGATGGACAGCGTCGTGTACGCCACCAGCAGCGCACCGGCGAACGCCAGCGGCGCCACCACCCGCTCGGCCGAGGCGAACTCGGGTGCGGCGAGCCAGTCGACCAGCCACGGTGCCAGCAGCCCGAGGCCGAGCGACATCCAGCAGCCGAGCAGCGACGTGTACGTCAGCACGTAGGCGAACGTCCGCCGCGCCTCGGAGCCCTCCTCGAGCGAGTACGCGAACGCCGGCCACGCGGTGCGGAACGCGAGCTGCACCAGCACCATCGCGCTCGCGATCTTGACGCCGACCGCGTACAGGCCGACCTCGTGCTGGTCGACGATGCGGCCCAGGAACAGCCGGTCGGCGAAGTCGACGACCCAGATCGCGAGCCCTGCCGGCAGCAGCGGCAGCCCGAACCGGTTCATCCGCCGGACGAGGTCGCGGTCGAACGCGGGCCGCAGCGAGGCGCGGCGCTGCCAGATCAGCACCGCGAGCACCACCGCGGTGCCGATCGCGTTGCCGGCCAGCGCGCCGGTGGCGCCGTCGTCGAGCACGAACACCGCCACGATCGTCGCCACGACGGTGATCACGAGGTTCGCCAGGCTCGCCACCGTGAACGCCACGGAGCGCTCCTCGACGCGATACAGCGCGGTCAGCTGCTCGTACAGCAGCTGCACGGCCAGCATCACGAAGGCGACCCGGACGAGGTTCGCGTACGCGTCGTCCCCGACCGCGAACGAGGCGATCGCCGGTGCCGCCACCACGCCGACGACGAGGCCCACGCCGGCGCCGAGCATCGTGAACCAGAACGACGTCCGCACCACCAGGTCGCGGTCGGGCGCCAGCTCGCGCTCGTAGTAGAAGCGGAAGAACGCCGTCGCCACGCCGGCCCGCAGCAGCGGCACGAGCACCGCGATCAGCGCCACCATCGTCTCGATGCGCCCGTAGCTCGACGGCCCCAGCTCGCGCGTCAGGAAGGGCAGCAGCAGGACCGACGCGATGCGGCTCGCCAGACCGGCGAGGCCGTAGATCGCGGAGTGGCGCAGGAGGCGGGCGAGCTCGTCGCGCACCCGCGCAGTCTCGCAGCCGCTTACCGCGTCAGGTCTTGCAGGGCCGGCTCGAGCGCCGGATGCGCGAACGTGTAGCCGAGCGACGACGCCTTGGCGGGCAGGGCGCGCCGCGATCCGATCAGCTCGGCCTCGAAGCCGCCGAGCAGCAGCTTGAGCGCGAACCGCGGCGCCGGCAGGAACGCCGGCCGGTGCAGGACGCGGCCCAGCGTGCGGGATACGTCGCGCTGCCGCTCGGGCGCCGGCGCGGTGACGTTGACCGGCCCCGTGTACCGCTCGTCGGCCAGCGCGGCCAGCGCGATGCCGACGATGTCGTCGATGTGCACCCACGGCCACCACTGCCGGCCCGAGCCCATCGGGCCGCCGAGGCCGAGCCGGGCGGGCTGCGCGAGCCGGCGGAACGCCTCGGAGTCGCGCGCGAAGATGATGCCGAACCGCAGGCTCGCCACCCGCGTCCCGTGCTCGGTCGCGCGCGCGGCCTCGGCCTCCCACACCTTGCAGACCTCGCTCAGGAACCCGTCGCCGGCGGGCAGGTCCTCGGTCAGCTCGGTGTCGCCGCGATCGCCGTAGAACCCGACGGCGCTGGCGCTCAGCAGCACGGGCGGCGGCTCGGCGGCGGCGGCGATGGCGTCGACCACGGCGCGGGTGCCGGTGCGGCGGCTCTCGAGGATCGCGGTGCGCTTCGCGGCCGTCCAGCGACCGCTCACCGACTCGCCGGCGAGGTGGATGACGGCGGCGGCCCCGGACACGTCGGCCGGCGCGATGCCGGAGCGCACGGACAGCGGACGGACGTCGTGGCCCGCGGCTTCCAGCGCGGGGCGCAGGTGCGAGCCGACGAACCCCGTCGCCCCGGTGATGGCGATGGTGCTCATCTCGCTACCTTCGCGCGAGAGCGGCTAGCTGGCCGTCTCGGCGCCGGGCGCGTCGGACGACGGCATGTCGTCCTCCAGCCCGCGGCGGCTGCGACGCTGGGCGATCAGCCCGCCGGCGCCGGCCAGGATCAGCAGCACGGCGAGACCGCCGAGCACGATCACCGGCATCGGCACCTCGTCGGCCTTCTTCGGGCCGATGTCGTTCAGCGCCTGCCCGACCAGCCCGCCGTCGGTGGTGCCGGGCGCGACCGGGAGGAGGCTGTCGGTGGTCGTGCCCTCCTCGGTGGTCGTGCCGCGTCGGTGGTCGTCGGCTTCGGCTTCTTCTCGGTGGTCGTGCCCGGCTGTCGTTCGACGCGGCCGGCGTGCCACCGGAGCCCGAGCCGCCGCTGTTCATGGCGGCGTTGATCGACCCGCGGACATCGGTGTAGATGTCCATGTCCGTGGGGATCTGCTGCAGCGCGCTCTTGTAACAGGCCTGCGAGTAGCTGCCACTGATCGTGCCGTCCTTGAGGTAGTCGTCAATGACGTTCGTACCGCAGTCGGCAAGGGCCGCTGCCGGTGCGACGAGCAGCACGCAGGCGGTGATCAGAAGGGTGCGAATTGACTTGGTGAACCAGGTCATCAGGGCGCCAGTGTACCGCCGTAGAGCCGTTCAGGGGGTCACAGGGAGCCCCAGGTCGCGCTCTGCGGCGTTCAGTTCGATGCGTACCTGACGCCGCTGACCCGACGCCAGATACGCCCGTCTCAGCGTCGTGATCGCGCCGGCTCGATCGCCGAAGGCGCTGGCCTGGAGCCGAGCAGCGCCGAGCCACGCGTTGTAGTTGTCCGGCTCCAGCCGCAGCGCCGCGACGAGGTCGGAGAGGGCGCCGACGGGATCGCCGAGGTCGGCCCGGGCCGTCGCCGCCACCACGTGCGCATCGGCCGCCCGCGGCTCGAGTTGCAGTGCGTCGCGGGCCTGTGCGAGTGACTCCACCGGCGTCGCGGCAGAGGCCGCCGCGGTGGCGCCGCTGGCACCCACCGCAGACCGCGTCGTCGACACCACCACGAGCGCCGCGATCGCCACACCGACGGCGGCCAGGCCGTACCGCATGGCGGGCGCCAGCGCGCGCATCGGCCGCGCCGGCGGCAGCACTCCCGGCGGCGAGGCAGATCATCACGCCCAGCACCGGCGTCTCCCACGTCACGTCGACGAGGCCGTGCAGCAGCAGGACGCCGGCCGCGAGGGCGAGCGCCACGGCCGCGGTGCGCTCCTGCGAGCGCCGGGCGCCGACGACCAGCGCGAGCACGATCGCGACCCCGGCGATCACCACCGCGATGCCGCCCAGCACGCCGGTTCCCTGCAGCGCGGCGACGATCGCGTTGTGCGGCGACAGCGTGGCGTGCGCCGGGTCGCGGGCCAGCGTCTCGACGGTGCGGAACGTGCCCGCGCCGGTGCCGCGCCACGGTGCGTCGCGGAAGGCGTCGAGGCCGTTCTCCCACCAGTTGGTGCGGAAGTTGGAGCTGGACGAGAACAGGTGGCCGATGCCGGCGATGGCCGGGGCGCCGCGCTCGTTGCGCGCCGCGATGACGGCCACCAGCACGCAGCAGCGCCGCCGCCCCGCCGCCGACCAGCACCCGCTCGGTCCACGCTCGCCGCTCGCGCGGCACCAGCATCGTCGCGCCCGCCACGAGGCCCAGCGCGACCGGCCCGGCCACCATCGCGGCGATCGCCAGCAGCAGCAGTCCCACGCCGGCCGGCTCGATGACGCCGGCCACCTCGTCGAAGACGGCGAAGCCCGAGGCCCAGGTGCCGAGCACGATCGCGGGCAGCAGCGCGGCCGGCACCGCGAGGCGGCGCAGCGGCCGGCCGTCGGTGGTGAGCGCGAGCACGACCGCCGCCACCAGCGTCGCCGCCGCGGCAGCGCGCGACGACGTGGCGAACGCCGTGAAGGCGCCCAGCGAGGCGAGCGCGAGACCGAGAACCCGGGCCCGCGAGGCGAGCGCGAGACCGGCGATGGCCGCCACGGCGCCCAGCATCCCGAGGCTGTTGGCGTTGCCGAGCGTGCCCTGCAGCCGGCCGGTGAGGCCGAACGACTCCGCCGCGAACGACCGCGCGACGATCGCCCACGCGCACTCCGCGCCGGCCAGCCCGCCGAGCACCGCCAGCACGGCGCGCACGGGCTGCGGCCGGGTGGCGGCGATCGCGGCGCCGGCCAGCACGGCCAGCGCGTAGGACGCGACCCGCAGCGCCTCCTGGCGCGAGGCGAGCGGCGACAGCGACCAGTCCTCCGACGCCATCGCGAGCAGCGCGTAGGAGGCGAGCGCCGCCGCTGCGGTCAGCACCGCGGGGTGCGGGATCGCGACGCTGCCGCGGCGCCAGGCCGAGACGACCGCGAGCGCGAACGCGGCCGCGACGCCGGCCTCGGCGATCGCGGCGCTGCGCGCGTCCAGGCCGCCGTGCCCGGCCAGGAGCGAGATCGCCAGGGCGACCGCGAGCAGCGGGATGACGGCGGCGCGCACCCCTACAGGGTGCCGCGAACCGGCTCGCCCGCAAGCACCCAGTCGTAGACGGCCCGCAGGCCGTCGCCGATCGGCGTCGATGCAGACACGCCGAGCGCGCGCTCGCCGGCGCTCGGATCGAGGCTCGAGGCCTGCAGCTCGCCCTGCCGGGGCGGCGCGAACTGCGGCGTCGATCGGTGGCGCCGCTGATCTCGGCCAGGCCGTCGATCAGGTCGATGACGCTCACCTCGCGGCCGGTGCCGACGTTCCACAGGCCCGCGATCCCGGCGTCGCCCGCGGCCACGAACGCCCGCACGACGTCGCCGACGTACACGTAGTCGCGCGTCTGCAGGCCGTCGCCGAACACCGTCGGCGCCTCGTTGCGCACGACGCGGCCGGCGAAGATCGAGACGACGCCCGCCTCGCCGCTCGGGTCCTGGCGCGGGCCGTAGACGTTGCCGAGGCGCAGGATCGCGTGCTGCGTCGCGTGCAGCCGGTTGAACAGGCGCACGTACTCCTCGGCGCACAGCTTGGCGGTGCCGTACGGCGCCTCCGGCTCGCAGGCGGCGGTCTCGGGCGTCGGCCGCGCGGCGTCCGCGCCGTAGATGGCGCCGCCGGTGGAGGCGAACACCACCCGCGCGCCGACGTCGAGCGCGGCCTGCAGCACGTTGATGGTGCCCGTCACGTTGACCGCGGCGTCGGCGGCCGGGTCGGTCACCGACAGGCGCACGTCGGCCTGGGCGGCGAGGTGCCAGACCACGTCGGGCCGGTGCTCGGCGAAGGTGGCCTCGAGGGCCGCGGCGTCGCGGATGTCGACGGCGGCGAACGGCGCCTCGACCCGGTCGCGCTTGCCCTTGGAGAGGTCGTCGATGGCGAGCACGTCGTCGCCGCGGGCGGCGAGCGCGTCGACCAGGTGCGAGCCGATGAAGCCCGCGCCGCCGGTGACGATCGCCCGCATCAGTGTCCGACCACGACGAGCACGACGGCGGGCGCCAGCTCCTCGGGCGCTGATGCCGTCGAGCGGCCGCACGCGCAGGGCGGCGTTCACCTTGAGGTTCGCGGCCACGCCCTTGGCGGCGGCGGCGTTGCCCGGCGCGTAGAAGATCCAGGTGCCCTTCAGGCCGCCCTTCGGCAGCCCGTGCGACTTCGCGGCCTCGGCCGGGTAGCCGAGCTTCGCGAGGCGGATCTTGAGCCGGTTCGCGGCGCCGTCGACCGGCGAGGCGTTCCACATGGCCACCGCGGTCGTCGCGGGGGCGGGTGCGCCGGCGACGTCGATCTCCGCGGCGGTGGCCTTCGAGGACGGTCGGCTCGTGGCCCAGCGTGGTCGCCAGGACGGCGATGCCGACGGCGACTGCCGGCGGCCGCGATCGCGAGGACGATCCAGTACGCGAGACCGCGCGCGACGCGGGCCGTGCGGGCGACGCGGAAGGCTCCCGTATCGAGCCGGATGACGTGGTCGGGGTGCGACACCAGAAGCTGATTCGGCAGGTTGCCCCGAGCCCCTTTAGCCTTCTTGCGAATGTTCGTCTCGCTCGAGGGTCTCGATGGTGTCGGCAAGTCGACGCAGGCCCGCCTCCTGGCGGAGCGTCTGCGCGCGGCCGGGCACGAGGTGGTGGAGTGCCGCGAGCCGGGCGGGACGCCGCTGGGCGAGCACGTGCGCTCGCTGGTGCTCGACCACGGCGACTGGGACGTCAGCCCGCGCGCCGAGGCGCTGCTGTTCGCGGCCAGCCGCGCGCAGCTGGTGGCCGACGTGATCGCGCCGGCCCGCGCCCGCGGCGCCTGGGTGATCTGCGACCGCTACATCGACTCGTCCGTCGCGTTCCAGGGCGGCGGCCGCGGGCTCGGCCGCGACCTCGTGCGCGCGGTCAGCCTGTTCGCCACCGGCGGCCTGCTGCCCGATCGCACGGTCGTGCTGGTGACGACGCCGCGCGAGACCGCGGAGGCCGACCGCATCGAGAGCGAGCCCGACGACTTCCGCGCCGCGGTGTCCGACGCCTTCGCCGCCATCGCCGCGGACGAGCCCGAGCGCGTCGTCGCCATCGACGCCGACGCCGACGTGGCGACCGTGGCCGAGCGGGTCTGGGCGGCGCTCGGTGCGTGAGCCCTACGGCCAGCCGGAGGCCGGTCGCCTGCTCGCGCTGGCGGCGGCCGATCCGAGCCACGCCTACCTGCTGTACGGCCCGCGCGGCTCGGGCAAGGACGACGCGGCGCACGCGTTCATCGCCGCGGTGCTCGGCTCGGACCAGCACCGCGTCGACACCGAGCAGCACCCCGACCTGTACGTCGTCGAGCCCGAGGGCGAGGCGATCCTGATCGACCAGATCCGCGAGCTGCGCGGCGACCTGCACCTGCGGCCGTTCGAGGCGCCCCGCCGGGCGTACCTGATCCGCGAGGCCGAGACGATGGGGCGCGACGCCGCCAACGCGCTGCTGAAGTCGCTCGAGGAGCCGCCGGAGTACGCGGTGTTCGTGCTCGTCTGCCACGACCGCGCGCGGATGCTGCCGACCATCGACAGCCGCTGCCAGCACATCCGCTTCCGCACGCCGTCGACGGCCGCCATCGCCGAGGCGCTCGGCGGCGGCGCGGATGCCGAGCACCTCGCGCGCATCGCGCGCGGCGACCTCGAGGTGGCGCGCCGGCTGCATGCCGACAGCGCCGCCCGGCAGCGGTTCGAGCGTGCGTTCGACCTGGCCCGCGACGCCGCCATCGACGACACCTTCGACGCCGCCGCCGCCGCGGCCGAGGTGATGGCCGCCGCCCGCGAGGCCGGTGCGACCGCCGAGGCGCAGGTCGAGGCCGAGACGGCGGCGGCGCTGGAACTGGTCGGCGGCGGGCGGGAGGCGACGCGCGAGCGCAACCGCGTCAAGAAGGCGGGCGAGACGCTCGCGAAGCGGCGCCGTCGCCGCAGCGAGACCGACGAGGTGCGCGTCGTGGTCGACGCCGTCACCGGCTACTGGCGCGACGTCCTGGTCGCCGCAGTGGGGGCTCCCGAGGCGGTGGTATCCTCCGACCGCCTCCCCGAAATCGCCCTGCTTGCAGAGCGTTTCGGCGAGGAGGGTGCCGGTGTCGTCCTCGAGCATGCACGCGAGGTGCGCCGGTCGCTCGAGCTTCCCGTGACCCCGAGCCTCGCGCTCGAGCGCCTGTTCCACTCCGTGGCGCTCGGCGTGCGCGGCACTCTCATCCTCTAGGACCCCATGCCCGTCGTCGTCGGTGTCGTCTTCTCGCAGGGCGGCCAGGTGTATCCGTTCGATCCGGACGGCCTCGAGCTGGCCTGGAACGAGCGCGTCGTCTGCAACACGCCGCGTGGCCGCGAGTACGGCCGCGTCGTCCAGCCGAACCACGAGGTGGCGGCCGAGTCGGTGTTCGGGCCGCTGAAGAAGGTGCTGCGCCGCGTCTCGGCCCAGGACGAGGAGACGCGCCGCCTGCAGCGCGAGCAGTCGCGCACGGCGATGGCGCTGTTCAAGCGCGTCACGCGCGAGCGCGGCATCACCGCGAAGCCGTTCGCGGCCGAGATGACGTTCGACGGCGGCCGTGTGGTGCTGACCTTCGGGGCCGAGGAGAAGACCGACCTGCGCGATCTCGGGCACGAGCTGTCGCGCGAGCTCGGCTTCCGGCTCGAGCTGCGCCAGGTGGGGCCGCGCGAGGGCGCCCGGCAGGTCGGCGGCGGCGGCATGTGCGGCGACAAGCTGTGCTCGACGCGGTTCCCGTCGCACGAGAACCCGATCACGCTGCGGATGGCGAAGGACCAGGACCTGCCGATGAACCCGGGGCGCATCACGGGCCTCTGCGGACGCCTGCGCTGCTGCCTCGCGTTCGAGCATCCGATCTACCGCTCGTTCCGTGACCGGGCCCCGGCCGTGGGCCGCACGGTCAAGACCGCACGGGGCACCGGCGTCGTCCGCTCCTACAAGGTGCCGCTCGACGGCGTCATGGTTCGCCTCGAAGGTGGCGAGGACGACGAGCTGGTCACGCTGGGCGAGATTTTAGACAACCAAAACCTTCCGCTGGAACACTCCTAGGCTGCCCCACGGTGTACTTGGAGGGAGCAGCACGTGGCTGAAGTCGCTGCGCTGGCATTTCCCAAAGGGGTCCCCGTGAAGAAGATCGTCCTCGGCGCAGTCGCAGCACTGCTGCTCGTCGCGCCCGCCGCCAACGCCAAGGCGTTCCGCGGCACCGTCGTGAAGAAGGGCAACCGCTCGGTCGTCGTGGCGACCAAGTCCGGCACCCTCAAGACGGTCAAGACGTCGAAGAAGCTGCGGCTCGGCACGCAGCTGCGCGTCGACGGCAAGTCCGTGAAGGTCGTCGGCCGCGCCACCCGCGCGCACATCAGCGGCGTCGTCCGCGGCAACACCGCCTCGCGCGTCGTGCTGTCCGGCAACAAGACCTCCGTCTCCGTCAAGCCGCGCCGCCACCATGGCGCCGGCGACGCGCTCAACATGACGGTCAAGTTCAAGAACGGCGTGGTCGTCGAGACCTCGAGCCGCGACGACGACGACGTCGACGAGGCCGAGATCAAGGGCATCGCCACCGTCGATGCGGCCGGCGTGCACCTGACGGTCGACGGCGCGGTCGTCGACATCACGATCCCGGCCGGTGTCGATCCCGCCGCGGTCATGGCCTTCAACGGCATGTTCGTCGAGGTCGAGTTCGACGTCGTCGACGGCGTCAACGTGCTCCGCAAGATCAAGGCCGAGGACGACGACGACGCCGACGAGGATGCCGGCATCGACGAGGTCAAGGGCACGCTGACGGTGAACGCCGACGGCACCACGATCACGGTCGCCCCGACCGCCGGCGGCGCCTTCACGCTGAACATCAACGGCGTCAGCCTGATGGGCCTCAAGACCGGCGATTTCGTCGAGGTCCACTTCGACGTCGTCAACGCTCCGGCGGGCCAGGTCATGAACCTGACTCGCATCAAGTCTGAGGACAACGACGACTGATCCTGGACTTGTCACGTCCCCCGACCTAGGGCACGATCGAATCTAGAACCTGATGGCCGCAGTACGCGACCCAGCAAGCGACTCCGCACCTCCCCCTGCCATCCAGGGGGAGGTGCGCTCGTCGTTACCCGCCGATCCGTCCCGCGCGACGGCGGTCCTGTACCGCCGCCACGGCGCGACGGTGTACCGCTACGCGTGGCACATGCTGGGCTCGCGGGAGGACGCGGAAGACGCCACGCAGGCGACCTTCCTCTCGGTGCACACCGCCCTGACGGGCTCGACGCCGGTGCGCGAGCCGCAGGCGTGGGTGCTCAAGATCGCGCGCAACGAGTGCCTCGCCCGCATCGCCGCCGGCATGCGGCGGCCGCTGTCGGCGTCGCTCGACGACGAGCGCGTCGGCGAGGTGTCGGCGCCGGCTCCCTCGGTGCCGCGCACGGTCGAGCTGCGCTCCGATCTGCAGGCGGCCCGCCAGGCGCTCGGCCGGCTGCCCACGTCGCAGCGCGAGGCGTACGTGCTGCGGGAGTGGCTCGGACTGTCCACCGCCGAGGTCGCCATCTCGCTCGGCACGTCGGTGTCGGCGGTCGACGCGCTGCTCAACCGGGCGCGCCGCGAGCTGATCCGGGTACTCGGCGGAGCGGAGGAGACGGGGGCGGCGGGATGCGTCCGCACCTGCGAGGCGCTCGCCGACGGCTCCATCGACCGCGCCACCCGCGCGCACCTGGTGCGCTGCCGGTCGTGCCGCGCCGTGCGGCGCGCGCTGCGGCCGCAGCTCGTGGTGGCCCGTTCGCTGATCCCGTCGGCCGCGCTCGCGGATCGGCTCGGCGACGCGCTGCCGGGGTTCGCCGCCGGAGCAAGCGGCGGCGCGGTGGCCGGCTCGGCCGCGGTCGGCGGCGGCAGCCTCGCGGCCATGGTCGCGAAGCTGACGGCAGGCCCGGCCGCGCTCAAGGGTGCGGCTGCGGTGGCGGCGACCGTCGCGGCGGTCGGCGGCGGTGTCGCGATCGAGTCGGCGACCATCGACGGCGGCGCGCAGCCCGCCCAGGCGGCCGCGGTCGTCGTGCCGACGGCGCCGCAGAAGGCGCGGGCCGACGAGCCGGTCGAGGCGGCGACGCAGCCGTCTCGGGCCACGTCGGCCGGTGACGACATGCGCGGTGACGGGGCGACGCCGGCGCGGGAGCGTCCCGCGGCGGGCGCGACGGCCTCGGCCTCGGGCCAGCAGGCATCGTTCGGCGACGGAGAGGCACGGTCCGAGCCGGCGTCGGGCGCCGGCGGCAAGCACAAGAGCGGCGACGGTCACTCGGGCTCCGGCGGTTCGGGCTCCGGCTCGGGTGGCAAGGGCGAGTCGGACGGCCACCACGGCTCGGGTTCCGGCAAGGGCTCCGACAGGGACGGCGAGGGCGACCACAGCGGTTCCGGCCATCACGGCAAGCACGGCGGCGGCAAGGGCGGCGGCGGCTCCGACCGCGATGACGGCGACTCCTCCGGCTCCTCGAAGGGCTCCGGCGAGCGCGGCTCCGACGAGGACTCGTCCGGCAGGGGCGGCTCGGACGAGGGCGACTCGGACGACGACTCGTCCGGCAAGGGCAGCGGCGGCGATCACGATGACGACGACGACGCACCACCGCGCCCCCGCCGCGACGACCTGATCAGCCGCGCGCGAGCTCGACCAGGTCGATGTCCATCGGCTGCCCGCGAAACGACACGGCCGGCACCGAGCTGCGGTCGGCGACGCGGATGCCGGCGGGCAGCGACGCCGCGAGGCGGTCGGCCTGGCCTCGCCACGGGCACGTCAGCAGCGCGCGACCGTGCGGCGCGAGCAGGTGCGCGAGCGAGCCGGCCAGGTGCGCGGCCGACGCGTCGACGTACAGCACGTCGGCCGCCAGCACGAGATCGAAGCCGGTCATCGCCGGCGACGGATCGGCGAAGTCGAGCTCGGCGACGGCGACCTCGAGGCCGCTCGCCCGCGCGCTCTCGAGCACGTAGCCGAGCGCGGCGGGGTCGACGTCCGACGCGGTCGCGTCGGCGCCGTGGGCGGCCGCGACGAGTGCGGGCAGGCCGAGGCCCGCTCCCACCTCCAGCACCCGCAGGCCGCGCACGTCCCGCACGGCGACGGCCTCGGCCAGCGCCCGGGCCGACGGCCACAGCTCGGCCCAGTAGGGCGCCTCCTCGACGGCGGCCTCCAGCAGCACGGCCAGATCGACCGGCTCGGGACGCGCGAGCTGGACGACGACGTCGCCGCACCGGACGGGCTCGATCAGCACGCGGGCATGATGCGCGCCGTCCGCCGCATGCGGCGCCGGGTCCCGGTTGCACGTAAAATGCGCCTGTCCGCGCCGACGTAGCTCAGCTGGTAGAGCACATCACTCGTAATGATGGGGTCGGGAGTTCGAGTCTCCCCGTCGGCTTCCCTCGCTCGTGGCTGGGGCTCCCGCGCGGGAAGTCGCGGGCGGTTCCTGTTGGGTATCGAGGAGGCGGAGCAGGCATTCGGCGATCGCGGTCGGGGTCGGCGGGCACCCCGGGATGCGCAGGTCCACCGGCAGGATGTCCTCGACGCCGCCGACGACGGTCCCGGCGCGGGCGAGGACGTTGCAACCGAGAGCGCAGTCGCCGAGCGCCGCGACCCGTCGCGGTTCGGGCATCGCGTGGTAGGCGATCACGAGCGCGTCGCGCATGCGTGTGGTGACCGCGCCGGTGACGAGCAGGAGGTCGGCGTGCCGGGGTGAGGCGACGACACTGAGGCCGTAGCGCTGGAGGTCGTAGTACGGGCTCGTCGTGAGCGTCAGCTCGTGCTCGCAGCCGTTGCAGGAGCCGGCGTCGACGTGGCGGATCGCGAGCGAGCGGCCGCGGTCGGCGGCGGGCAGGTCGATCCGGCGGCGGAGGTTGCGGAGGTCGCGGAGCAGCGTGAACATCTCTCAGCGGTCCGCGCAGGCGTAGCAGAGCTCGAAGCTCTTGTTGATGAGCGGGAAGTCGGGCAGCAGGTTGCCCGGTACGACGTGCTGGAGCACCGGCCAGTTTGCGTAGGAGCCGGTGTGCAGGTGGAGCCGGCCGACGTGTTCGCCGGCGCGCTCGACGGCGCACACGGTCGCTCCGCGCGGGCTTTCGACGCGCGCGATGCCGCGCGTCTTCGTCGGGCCGTCGATCTCGCAGGCCGCTGCGGCCAGCGGAGTGCCGAGGAGGTCGTCCAGCAGCCCGAAGGTCTGCGCGAGCTCCACCTCGCGCTGCTCGAGGCGCGCGCGGACGTCGCCCAGCGGCCGTTCTCCGATGGCCGGGCTGAGGCCCTCGTACCGCAGCCATCCGGCCTGACCGGTTCGAGCGTCCTCGGCGACGCCCGAGGCCCGGGCGACCGGGCCGACCGCACCGAGATCGACCGCGTCCGCGGTCGTGAGGACGCCGACATCGATGAGGCGGTCCTGGAACGACGCGTTGAAGACCAGCTCCCGCCAGGCTGATGCCGTCTCGGAGCGGAGCTTCGCCAGGGTGTCACGCGCGGCGCTGCACTGCGCGTCGTCGAGGGTGATGCGATTGCCTCCGACGTGGACGGCGTCGAACAGCAGCCGGTGGCCGGTGATCGCGGCGTTCAGCCGCCGGGCATCCTCGCAGAGCGCCGCGAACCGGTGGTTGCCGGCCGCGAGACCGACGCCGGCGCAGATCGCAGCGATGTCGTTGAGGTGGCTCCAGAGCCGCTCGAGCTCGAGCAGCACCGTCCGGGCACGGGCCACGTGGTCGCCGGGGCGCAGGCCACGGAGCTGCTCGACGGCGTGGGCGTACGCCACCCGGTTGGTGACCGCGCAGGCGCCGCAGGCGCGGGCCGCGTAGGCGATGGCGTCGTCGAGCGGCACGCCGACGGCTGCCTGTTCGAGGCCGCGGTGCTTGTAGAACAGCTGGATGTCGAGGTGCAGCACGCGGTCGCCGACGACGCTGAAGCGAAAGTGACCCGACTCGATCACGCTTGCGTGGATCGGCCCGACGACGATCTGGTAGACGTCGGCACCCCGGACCGGCACCGTCCACGTGGACGGATCCGCAGGGTGATCGACGAGAGGGCGCAGCGGCGCATGGCCGTCGAAGCGGACGCCGTGGAGGTCGTGGGCCTCTCGCTCCGGCCACCCTGCTGCGCGCGTGAGGTCGACGATGCTCGGCACGCCGCCGTTGTGGACCTGGACGGTCTCGACCCGCAGCGGCCCATCCGGGTCGCAGCAGCACCGCGCGCACCACGGCCTGGCCGTCGTCGGTACTGGCGTAGAGGCTCGCGAGCCTGGCGCCCGCGCCGAGAGCGTCGGCGATGGCGTCGCGGTAGTGATCACCGGCAGAGGCGTAGTAGCTCACGCGAGTCCTCGGGTGAGGGCCTGGACGATCGCCGAATCCGGGAGCGCAAGCGCTGCGAAGGCGACCGCCAGCAGCAGCACGGCGCCGCACCCGGCGAGGGCGCGAGTGAGCGTCCGGCTCGGTGCGGGCGAGGGGCGTGGCCGACTGCCGTTCCGGCCGGCGACGGCCTCGACGAGGGTGTGCGCCAGCCCGAGGAAGCCGAGTGCGAGCAGGACGACGGCGGCCGCGACCGCACCCGTGTGCCCCGACTGAATGCCACCGAGACCGATCAGCAGCTCCGAGACGAAGAGGGGAGACGGCGGGAGCCCGGCCAGCGCGCCCAGCGAGCCCGCCACGACGCCCCCCACCCAGCCGTCGCGGCGGGCGACGCCCCGCGGCGCACGGGTCGCGGTCGAGGGCTGGACGACGAGGAGGGGAATCGACACGTAGAAGCCGACCGCCTTGGCGATCGCGTGACCGGCGATGTGTACGACGACGCCGGCCAGAGCGAGCGGGTGGCCGAAGCCGATGCCGAGCGCGATCACGCCCATGTGCTCGAGGCTCGAGTACGCGAGCAGCCGTTTCCAGGCCTGCGGGCGCCAGAGGAACGGCACGGCCACCGCGAGCGACGCCAGGCCGAACAGGATGAACACCTGGCGGCTCGCGGCATCGCCGACGCTGTCCGCGAGCGCCTGCTGTACCCGCCAGGCAACGAGGAGAACGGCCGGGAGCAGCGCCGCAGACAGCAGCGCCGAGACGGGAGGCGGTGCCTCCGAGTGGGCGTCCGGGAGCCAGTTGTGGACGGGCGCCCAGCCGATCTTCGCGGCGAGGCCGGCGAGGAGCAGCAGGTAGGCGACGAGCGTGACCTCGGGGTCGAGGCCCGCCGCCGCGTCGTGGATGCTGGTGTACGTGAGGCCGGTCGGCCCGCCAGCCTGGTGCTGTGCGACCTGCAGGACGACGACGCCGAGCAGCGCCATGGCGAGTCCGAGTGATGTGAGCACGAGATACTTCCAGGCGGCCTCCAGTGCACGCGGCTTGCCCGAGAAGGCGACCAGCAGCGCGGACGCGGCGGTGGTGGCCTCGACGAGCAGCCAGGCGGCACCGAGATTCGCGGCCATCGGAACGGCGAGCAGCGCGGCCCAGAAGATCAGCAGCGCGGCGTAGTAGTGGGCTCGGGGTCCACGCGGCCCCGATGCGCCGTGGGCGGTGGTGGCCAGATAGGCCGGCGAGATCGCCACGCTGGCCGTGCCGACGACGGCGATGACGCCGACGAGGACCGCTCCCGCGGCATCGAGGGCGAGCCAGTCGCCGAGCAGCGGCTGGTCGGCCAGCACCAGAGCCCAGGCGCTCGTGATGGCGGCCAGCACGCCGGTGAGCGCACCGGCGGCGAGCGCGAGGCGCTGGCCGGCGCGCTCGCTGGGAAGCACGGCCACCAGTGCGGCGGCGACCAGCGGCACGGCCGGTACGGCGCCGGCCAGCAACTCGCGGCTAGTCACGGAGCTGCCCCAGGTGGCTGGTGTCGCCGCTGCCGAACTCCGCGTAGATGCGCGCGTGCAGCAGCGAGGCGACGAGCACGACGACGATCAGGTCGGCCGCGACGCCCAGCTCGATCAGCGTCGTCAGACCGCCCGCGGCCGCCAGGGCCGCGACGGCCAGGGCGTTCTCGATCTGGACGAGCGCGACGATCTGCAGCACCGTGGCGCGGCGCGTGATGATCGTGACGAGTCCGAAGGCCATCAGGGACAGCACCGCGTACTCGGCGTTGCGGTCGCCGAGTCCGAGGCTCGGGACGAGCACTGCGAGCAGCAGCGCGAGCCCGACGGCGGCGGCACCGCGCGCCAGCGGGCCGGCATCCGATCGAACCGGCCGCTGCTCCCGCGTACGCCGCACCACGACCAGCAGCAGCGCGCCGAGGAGCACGGCGCGCGCGAGCAGCGCGGCGGCGGCGGTGAGCTCGTGGACGTCGCCCGCGTCCACGGCCGCCGCGCCGGCGAGGAGCAGGGCCTGTGCGGTGACGAGCGCGACGGCGATCGACCGGCGCCGGATCGTCGGCACCCCGAGGCCGAGTGCCACCACGGCCCACACGACGGCCCCGCTCACGGGTGCACCTCGACCAGGCGCGTCAGCACGGCCAGCAATGCCACGCCGGCGCCCACTGCCAGCAGCCGCGGCGCGAGCAGGATCCGCATCTTCGCGACCATCGTCTCGAGCAGCGCGAGTGCGAGTGCGAGCGCGACGAGCGTCAGCGGCAGCAACGCGACGGCCGCCACGAAGCCGGAGGGGTGCGGGAGGAAGATCGCCGCGGCGAGGCCCAGCACGAGCCAGTGGCGGAGTGCCGCGGCCCACTGCAGGAGGGCCAGGTCGCGGCCCGCGTACTCGAGGAGCGGTCCCTCGTGGATCATCGTCAGCTCGAGGTGCGTGTCCGGGTTGTCGATCGGCTGCCGGCCGGTCTCGGCGACCGCGACGATCAGGAACGCGACCAGCGCCAGGGCCTGCGCCGGATCGGTCCACGCATCGGTGCCGGCGCTCGAGGTCGCCATGCCGCGCAGGTCGGTGGTCGCCCCGGCGACCGCGGCCGCAACCAGCGCCAGTACCAGTGCGGCCTCGGCGCAGACGCTCATCGCGAGATCACGGCTCGCACCCTGCAGCGAGAAGCCGTTGGACGTGTCCCACGCCGTCGACGCGAGCGCGAAGCGGGCGAGGGCGAGCAGCCCCACCAGCAGCAGCGCGTCGTGTCCGATCGGCGACGCGGGCGCAAGCCCGGCGATCGGCACCAGAAGCCCGGCCAGAACCAGCATGCCGGCGACGACGGCCGGCCCGGCCCGGTAGATCGGCCCCGTGCCCTCCGGGTCGACCACCGACTTGCGCCAGAGCCGCGCCAGCTCGCGGTACGGCTGCACGGGCGAGGCGCCCCGGCGCCCCTGCAGCCGCGCCTTGGCCCACTGCGTCACGCCCGGCAGCAAGGGCGCGGCGACCGTGACGGCGACGATCTGCAGAAGGAAGGCTACGACGGTTTGGGCGGTCATCCGAGCAGTCCCAGCCGGGCGCAGGCGAGGAGGCCGACGAGCAGGCCGGTGAGGTAGACGGCGTAGATGCTGAGCCGGCCGGACTGGAGCTTGCGGGCCACCGCGGCGCCCCGCAGCGCGGCGTCCGCGAGCGGGGCGTAGATACGCTCCTCGACCAGCGCCGGAACCCGCCCGCGGTAGGCGACCGACTGGACGACGCCGTGGTTGGTCAGCGTCGTGAGCTCCCGCTCGGGCCGGAGAACCGCCTCCAGCACCAGCCGCACCGGCTTCGTGAAGCCGGCGCTGGACCAGTTGAGAGCCGGCTCCAAGCGCTGGCCGCAGGCCCATGTCGGTGCGGGAGCGGCGGTTCGCCGGCCCCGCAGTAGTCGCAGCCCGACCGACCGCCACGACGACCGACACCAGCAGCGCCAGCGTCGGCAGGCCGCCGGTGCCGGGCAGCGGGATCCCGAGCGGGTCACCGACGCCGGCGGCGCCGGGCACGATGGCGGTGAAGCGGGGCACGAGCGCGCCGGGGCTCATCCCGAGGACGACGCACCAGGCCGCCAGGGCGACCATACCGGCGCGCATCTCCCACGGCGCCTCGACGGCCTCGGCGACGGCGCGGCGGCGTGGCGGTCCGAGCAGGACCAGGCCGACGACCCGGACGAAGCAGTACACCGCCAGAGCGGCGGTGAGCGCCAGCGCGCCGATCGCCAGCGCGGCGGTCAGGCCGGACGTGATGCCGCCGCCGAAGACGATCCCGATGAGCGCCTGGAAGGTGAGCCACTCGGACACGAAGCCGTTCAGCGGGACGACTCCGGCGATGGCCGCACCGCCGACGAGGAACGACCAGCCGGTCCATGGCATGCGGCGGAGCAGGCCGCCGAGCGCATCGAGGTCGAGCCCGTGCACGGCACGGTCGAACGCGCCGGCGCAGAGGAACAGGAGCGCCTTGAAGACGGCGTGGTTGAGGGTGTGCAGGAGCGCTGCGGCCAGTGCGAGCCCGGCCCACCCCGTCGCGCCTTCGGCCCGGAGGACGAGCGCGGCGCCGAGGCCGAGCAGAATGATCCCGACGTTCTCGATCGACGACAGCGCGAGCAGGCGCTTGAGCTCGTGCTGGAGAAGGGCATAGACCACACCCGCCAGGGCGGACACCGCACCGAGCGCGACCACCGTCGCGCCGACCCAGAGCGGTGGCGCGTCGAGCCATTGCAGCAGGACCCGCATCAGGCCGTAGATCGCGACCTTGACCATCACGCCGCTCATCAGGGCCGACACGTGAGCGGGCGCCAGCGGATGTGTCCGCGGCAGCCAGACGTGCAACGGCATCACGCCGGCCTTCGCGCCGAACCCGATCAGGGCCGCGATCGCGACCAGCGCCCCGGTCGTCGACGACGCGTCGAGCGCGGGCCCGCCGAGCGCTCCGTGGTCTGCGAGCACCAGCAGCGCGACCCAGGCGCCGGCCCCGGCCAGGTGGGTGATCGCCGCGTAGACGAACACGCTCCGGCGCGCCTCGTCGTCGGCGCGCCAGATCAGGATGATCGCGGCCGGGACGAGGGTCATCACCTCCCACGCGAGCAGGAAGGTGACGACGTCGCGCGCGCACAGCAGGCCGAGCAGCATCACGACGAACACGCCGGTGAGTGAGGCCACCGCTCGCCCGCGCGGTGTCGAGTCGAGATAGCCGGCGGCGAAGACCAGGACCGGACCGCTCGCGATCCCCAGCATCAGGAGGAAGGCCGCGCTCAGCGGATCGATGCCGAAGGCGGGGCTGATCTCACTGCTGAACGACGCGCCCACCGGGTCGCCGCTCCACAGCACCAGGCCGCCAACCGCGCCGAGCACCGTCGCGCCCAGCGCCTGAACCAGCAATCCCGTCCGGACGCGGCTGCTCGCGACGGGAATCGCGGCACCGGCGACCAGGGCGAGAAGCCCGGCGATCGCGAGGCCGCCGATCACTCGCCTGTCAGCTCGTCGAGCAACGCGCGGCGCGCCTCGGCGCCGCGGCCGAGGATCCCCCGGGCGACCTCGAGCAGGGCGAACACCTCGGCGTCGGTGACGCGGTAGTAGACGGTGGTGCCGTCGCGGCGCCCCTCGACAAGGCCGATCCGGCGCAGTGCGGCGAGCTGTTGCGACGTGCCGCCGGAATCGAGGTCGAGCTCCGCCTGGAGGGCACCGACAGAGCGCTCGCCGTCGCGCAGCAGCTCGAGGATTCGCACCCTCGCGGGGTGCCCGAGCGTCCGGAAGAACTCGGACTTCGCGGCGTACAGCGGACCTGCTCGATGGGGCATCGGACTACTTAGCGATCTTTCAATCTTCTAAACATCTAAGTTAATATAGCGCAGAAGCTTGGGTGACGGGTGGCGGTGCTTTTCACCTGCCTCTGCCCGAGCTACCGCGTGGTGATCGTCACGGCGACGAGGTCGCCGTCGTCGATGTTCTGCTGGTCGCGGATGGCGGCCTTGACGGGCAACAGGAAGGACCCGGTCGTGGTGTCGGGGAAGACGCTGGTGTCCCAGGTCGAGGCACCGATCGTGGCGCGGACGCGGACGGAGCCGAAGCCGCGCCGTTCGTTGAACGCGCGGATCTCGTCGGCAGCGGAGAGGGGGAGCGTCACGAAGTACCAGGCGCCTGGCATCTCGCTGTGGATCCGCAGTTTGGCGGTGAAGTCGAAGGTGCTCACGGGTACGCGGCGTCGAGTCCGGCGTCGGTGAAGGGGCGCGGCGCCGCGTCAGGGTTTCGGCGGCAGCGTTCGGATGAACGCGATCGTCCGGTCGACCCAGGCGGCGAGTGCGGCGTCGTCGCGAACTCCCTCTGCGGACACGAAGGCCATGCTGTGCAGCGGGCGGCCGGTGAAATCCATCGGGCGCACGTGGGGCTCCTTCAGCGCCCGCTCGACGCCATCGTTTCCGAGCCGGATCATCAACTGGTCGCCGACGATCCCGCACGCCATGTGGCCGTCCACCATGAATGCGAGCCCGCCGAACATCCGCTTCTCCACCACGACGGGTTCTTCGGCGAGGACTCGGCGCACCCGCCCTGCCAGCTCATCGTCGAACGCCACCCTTGGCCTCCCAGGTCGAATCGGAGGATGCCCGATCCGGCCCGGTGTTGCGAGCAACCGATGAGTTCGAGGTTCGCCGCGGATTGATGTGTGTGTCGGCCTCGTTGGGGCCGCGTACTGGAGGAGGCATGATGAGCGACGTGACGGTGCTGGCGTTCGACGAGATGGAGCCGATCTACGACGGTATCGCGCGGCGAGCGCGGGCGTCGCTCGGCGTCACCTCGTGGGGGATGCAGGTGATGTCGCTGCCGGCCAACTGGGACGGGTATCCGAACCACCGGCATGACGCTTCGGTGGACGACGCAAACCAGGAGGAGGTCTACATCCCGCTCGCCGGATCCGGGCTCCTGTACGCGGACGACGACGTGTTCGAACTGCGTCCGGGGATGATGGCGCGCGTCGGGCCCGAGCAGCGACGGCGGATCGCCCCGGGTGATGACGGGATCCAATTCGTCGCGCTGGGCGGGGTGCCGGGGGCGTTCAGGGCCTCGGCGTGGACGGAGATCGGCGGGCCATGGCCCGTGCCGGCGAGCGATGGGTGACGCGTGACGAGCAGCGCGCGTCCTGACGCCGTGCTCGTCGCCGCACGGGGCGGTGACGAGCAGGCGTTCGTGCAGCTGACCGGCCCGCTCCGGCAGCCGCTGCACCGTCACTGCTACCGCCTGCTGGGCTCGCTCCACGATGCAGACGACGCGCTGCAGGAGACCATGCTGCGCGCGTGGCGCGGGATAGCCCGGTTCGAGCCGCGGGGGTCGCTGTCCCCCTGGTTCTACCGGATCGCGACCAACGTCTGCCTGCGTCAGCTCGAGCAGCGGCGACGCGAGCCGGCGGCGGCGCCCGATGCTCATCTGGAGCCGTACCCGGACGGCCTGCTGGATCAGATACCTGCGCGGGCGCAGGGACCGGATGTCGCAGCGGAGGAGCGCGAGAGCGTCGGGCTCGCGTTCGTCGCCGCGATCCAGCTCCTCCCGCCGCGGCAACGAGTCGTGGTCGTGCTGCGCGACGTCCTCGAGTGGTCGGCGCGCGACGTGGCCGAGCTGCTCGAGACCAGCGTTCCCGCCGTCAACAGCGCCCTTCAGCGGGGACGCGCGACCCTTGAGCGGGAGCGCGCCGACCCGACGCTCGCGCGGGTCAACGATCCGGCCGACCGCGCCACGGAGTCACGCGTCATGCGCCAGTTCCAGGATGCCTGGGCGGCGGTGGACATCGACGGGATCGTCGCGCTGCTCGCCGACGATGCGCTGCTGACGATGCCACCCGAGGCGCTCAGGTTCACCGGCAGCCACGCCATCGGCGCGTTCTTCGCGAGCGTCCCGCTCGACGGGCGCCTCGATCAGATCCCGCTCGTCGCCGCTCGCGCCAACGGCCAGCCGGCTCTCGCGGCCTACGCCGACGAACAAGGTGAGGGTGTCCGCCGAGCCTACGGCGTGATGGTGTTCGCAATCGAGGGCGACAGGATCGCAAGCATCACCGGGTTCCCCCGGGATCCTGAACTCTTCGATCGCCTCGGCCTGGACCGCGAACTCAACAGCGACTAGCTCGGCCGCGGGCGGCGAACTGCCGATGCCGTCTGCCCAACGCGGTGGGCCTCGCGTTCGTCGAGTCGAGCGCGGCTACGTGAGCCACGCCTGGCTGATCGCTCGAACGTGGCGGATATCTGTTCCGCAGCAGCCGCCGGCGATCGTCAGGTTCGGTAGCTTCGGACGGAGCGCCGCGGTGCGAGTGGCGAGATCCGCCGGGTCGCCGGCGTCGATGTCGGTCGCGTCGTTGAGTTCGGCGTGGCTGAGGGTTGAGGCGTTGGGGCGAAGCCCCCGGATCCGCGCAAGCCACGGGCCGTCGTCACCGAGGGCTGGTGCGACGTGGGTTGGGTGGGCGCAGTTGATCATGTAGTAGGAGCAGACCCCGTCGGTCTCGTCGTCGACCTGCTCGATCGCCGCCCGGAGCGTTTGGCCGCTGGGCAGGCGCCCGTCGGTCTCCACCGTGAAGGAGATCGCACTCGGCAGTCCGGCCCGGTCAGCGGCGCGGACGATCCCGATCGCCTCGGCCGCGTACGTCAGGGTCATGGCGGTCGCGAGGTCTGCTGCGGTGTCGGCGAGTGTCCGCAGTTGGGTACTGTGGTAGACGGTCGCCTCGTCAGCGGACATGATGCTGGCGGGCGCGTAGGCGTCGTCGCGGGGTCCGATCAGCGCGTTGATCACGAGCGGCCGAGACGATGGCTGGGCCGCTTCGCGGACCTCTTCCATGAAGGCCACGCTCCGGCGGTTGGCCGCGTCGAGGGCGGGCTCGTCGTAGCCGATCCGCGCACCCCAGTCGCGGTTCGCGCGCCACGTCATCGTGTCGAGCATGAACCCCGAGTCGCTCTCACGGGCCAGATCGAGGTAGGGCTGGAGGTAGCTGCGGATGGCGGCGGCGCCGGATTCGGACTCGAGCAATGGGAAGGTCGCGAAGCAGGGCAGATCGAAGCCGTGCTCGAAGATCAGTACCGTCTCGACGCCGGCGTCGGTCAGGAACAGGCCGTCACCGAGCTGGGGCAGCGCCTCACGGTGGGTCATCGGAACCTCCTGCCGGAAGGCTACGCCGGTTTCGCGGAGCTTGCGACCCGCGAACGTCGAATGAGTCGAGCGGGCGGCGCGGGCGGCCGCTCAGAGATTCGGCCGCGCCAGCCCGAGGTGGTCGCGGAGCGTCACGCCGGTGTACTCGCGCCGATGCAGTCCGCGGCGCTGGAGGATCGGTACGACTTCGTCGACGAACAGCTGCAGCGACCACGGCAGGGTCGCCGGCTGCAGCGTGAACCCGTCGCAGGCGCCGCTCCGCACCCAGGCCTCGATCAGGTCGGCGAGCTGCTCGGACGTGCCCGTGAACTCCAGGCCGCCCGGCAGGCCGGTGAGCGTCTGTGCGAGCTGCCGAAACGGCAGCTGCGTCTCGAGCGCCTGGCCGACGATGAACTGCGCGAACGTCGAGCCCTCGGCGGTCGCCGCCACGTCGGCCTTAAGCGGCTTCGCCGGGTCGATGCGGTCGGGATCGAGGCCGGCGTTATGGGCCAGGTTGCGCCAGCGGAGCTCCGGGTCGGCGGATTCCTCCAGCCGGCCGCGCCGCTCCGCCGCCTCCTGCTCGGTCCGGCCCAGCTCGAACGCCAGGCCGGGAAGGATCCGGATCTCGTCCGGCCGACGGCCGTGCTCGACGGCGACGGCGCCGATGCGCTCCCGGAACGCGAGCGCGGCCTCGATGCTCTGCTGCGGCGTGAAGATCATGTCGGCGATGCGCCCGGCGAGGGCGATGCCGGCGGGCGAGGACCCGGCCTGCGCCAGCACCGGATGGCCCTGCGGCGATCGCGGTACCGGCAGCGCGCCGGCGACGTCGTAGTAGCGACCGTGGAACTCGGCCGGGTGGATCCGGTCGAGGTCGGCCCAGACACCGCTGCCGCGGTCGGCCACGATCGCGTCGTCGTCCCAGCTGTCCCACAGGCGGCGGGCGACATCGACGAACTCGGATGCCCGCGCGTAGCGATCGTCGTGCTCGGGATGCTCGTCCAGCCCGAAGTTGCGGGCCGCGTCGCGGTCGTGCGTCGTGACGACGTTCCAGCCGATCCGCCCACCGGTGGCGTGGTCGGCGGTCGAGAGGCGCCGGGCGAGGTCGTACGGAGCGTTGTACGTCGTCGTCGCGGTGCCGACCAGCCCGATCCGGCGACTCGTCATCCCGAGCGCCGTGAGGATGACGATCGGGTCGTACCAGACCTGCGGGAAGAACGCGGCCCGGAATACCGGCAGCACCGGCCGGTCGGCGAGGAACACCGCGTCGAGCAGGCCGCGCTCGGCGAGGGCCGTGGTGCGCGCGAAGCTCTCGATGGTGACGGACTGGAGCGCGTCGTGCTCGCCGAGCTTCCAGCCCGACTCGTGGTAGCCGTCGGGCGTGAGGAAGACCGCGAAGTGCGCCTGGGGCGAGTTCACACTGCGGTGCACCGTCACGGGTACGAGAACGTCGCCGCCGCGCGGCGTCTTCCGACCTCGGTGCGTTACGCGACGGGGCGCGCAGTCGACCAGATCGTCGATGGCCGCGCACTCGTCGACGTGGGATGTTGAAAAATAGTGTCATTTTACTCAACATCAGATAGACTCCTGATATGCCCGTGAAGGTGGATGAGGAGCGACTTCTGCGCAACGTCATCGCGCTGCGTCTCTCCGTGCTCGCGGGCGGCGACGACTCCGTCGCCGACGTGCAGGAGGATCTCGAGCGACTGATCGGTCCAACCGTCAGCCGTGCGGTGGCTGCGCGGGTTCTGGGCGTGAGTCAGACCGCCCTCGACCGGCACGTTGCCGCCCAGTCGATTGCTGTTGTCGAGACGCCCGAACGCCGGCACGAAATTCCGCTCGGCGAGGTTGTCTCGATCGCGGTCGACCAGCGTCAGCATCCGCACGCCCGCCATCCGGTGGCTGCGGTGCTCGACGTCCGCCGCGCGCGCGCCGCCCGGTTGACGCCGGCGCTGCTGGCGCGCAGTCAGGCGACGGCTGGGCACGGGCGCGCGGAGTTCCAGTCGCTCGTCTACCACCGTGCCGTCGCGCGGCGCCTCGACCGGCGGACCGTCAGCGATGCGAAGCGGCGGCTGCTGCGTTGGGAGCGTGACGGCCGCATCGATCCGCGATGGGCGGTCGGGTGGTCGCGGTTGCTCGACCAGCCGCTCGAGGAAATCCGTCGCGCGATGGTCGCCGACGACGAGCAGATGACCGATTTGCGCCAGTCGTCGCCGTTCGCCGGATCTCTCAGCGAGCCGGAGCGTCGACGCGTGCTCGAGATCGCTCGCGGGACGTCATGACCCGTGAGCAGCTCGAGCACCTGCGCGAGCGTCTCGAGGTGATGCCGATCTCGCACCGGGAACACGTGCGGGTGAGTCTCGGCGTCGTCATCGTCCGGGCCGCGCGGTAGCCGATCCTCGAGGACGCTCGCGCGTCGGTCCCACCCCGTGGGCAATCACCGCCCGGACACGCCGCACCAGCGCATCGCGGCGATCGCGAGCGTCTGGGCGCACGCGACCAGGTCGTCGACGGCCACGCACTCGTCGACGGCATGGGCGTTGCCGGCGAAGCCCGGCGTGCTCGGCCCGTAGCCGACCATCGTCGCCGCGCCCGACTGGTTGAACGAGGCGGCGTCGAACCAGGAGTCGAGCCCGCCGAGCGTCAGCTCGCGGCCCGTCGCACGCGCGGCGTCGCGGACGGTCTCGACGATCGGATGGTCGTCGCCGATGTCGAACGGCCCGAGGTCGGGACCCCACTCGAACGTCGGCGGATGCTCGACGAGCCAGGGGTCGGTCGCGGCGGCCGCGAGCACCCAGTCCTCCACCTCGCGCCGGATGTTCGCGCCGCGCCCCTCCTCGTCGACGGAGGCCGGCAGGTAGAGGATGTTCACGCTCAGGCGGCACGAGGCGGGGTAGGACACGAACCACTCGCCGCCCGCGATCATGGTGGTGAGGATCGTCCCGGGCGAGAGGTAGCGGTGGGCGCGATCGGTGCGGGTCAGCCAGTCGGCGCGGAGCCGGCGGATCGCCTCGAGGATCGGGTCGGCGGCGTCGATCGCGCTCACGGCCCCGCCGTCGCGCCACGGCGGGTGCGGCACCTCGGCGTGCCCGGCTCGCCCCTCCACCGTGATGGTCACCGACTGCGAGCCGCGCGTGCACACCCAGACCTCGCCCCTGGTCGGTTCGGTGCAGATGCCGGCGTCGGCGCGGATGCCGTGCTCCACGCAGGCGAGCGAGCCCGCACCGGAGGACTCCTCGTCGGTGTTGGTGTTGACGATCAGGTCGCCGTCGAGGCGGATTCCGAGGCGCGCCAGCGTCTCCGCCGCGTACGTCATCGCCGCCACGCCGCCCTTCATGTCGAAGACGCCGCGGCCGTAGAGGATCCCGTCCCGAACCTCGGCCTGCCACGGGTCGCTCGTCCAACGGTCGATCGGCTCGGGCGTGACGACGTCGATGTGGCCGTTGAGGATGAGCGACCGCCCGCTGCCGGCGCCCGGGAAGGTCGCGGCGAGCTGGGGCCGGCCGACGAAGTCCAGCCCGGGCGGGATCGGCCCAACAGCAGCAACGGCAGCCGGGTCCGGCTCCCAGATGTCGACCGCAGCGCCGGCCGCCGCCAGCCGGTCGCCCAGGAACCGCTGCAGCGCGGCCTCGTCGCGCGGCGGGTCCTCCTCGTCGCGTGCCGTCGTGTCGAAGGCGACGAGACGCGTGACCAGGGCGACGAGCTCGTCGCGGCCGGCTTCGATCGCATCCAGCACCCGCTGCTCCGTGCCCGCGCTCATCTCGAACCCCCATCTCAGGTGCGCAGATCGTACTTGCATCGCCCGCGTCAAACATGCTATCTATTAGCTATGAGCAGAAGCGCAGAGCGACTCGCGAGCCGATCCCGGTGAGCACCGCCGACACCTGTCAGCCGCTCCTGATCGGCGGCCGTGCCGTCGGGACCGACGGCGAGCTGATCGTCACGTCCCCGTACGACGGCGAGGTCGTCGCGCGCGTCGGGTACGGCGATGAAGGCCATGCCGCCCGTGCGCTCGAGGTCGCGCACGCGGCGCTGGGCGACCAGCGGTCGGCGCATGCGCGAGCCCGCGTGCTCGAGCGGGCGGCGGAGCTCCTGCGCGCGCGGCAGCACGAGCTCGCCGACACGATGGCGCGTGAGATCGGGAAGCCGGTCGCGCTCGGGCGAGCCGAGGTCGAGCGGGCCGCGGAGACGTTCGCGTTCGCCGCCAGCGAGCTCCGGACGTACGCCGGCGAGTCGATCGCATTCGACGCCCACCCGGCGGGCGCGCACCACATCGGCTTCACACGGCGCCTGCCCGCGGGAGTCGTCGTGGCGATCACGCCCTTCAACTTCCCGCTCGTCCTGGCCGCGCACAAGGTCGCGCCGGCGATCGCGACGGGATGCCCCGTGATCCTGAAGCCTGCCGACCGCGCCCCGCTGACCGCGTTCGCTCTTGCCGAGGTGCTCGCGGAGGCCGGGCTCGCGGAGGGCCAGTTGAGCGTCGTGCTCGGGCCGCCCGACACGGTCGTGCGGCGGCTGGTCGCCGACGAGCGAGTCGCGGTCGTCTCCTTCACCGGCTCGGTCGCCGTCGGCCGTGAGATCGAGCGGATCGCGGCGCCGCGCTGCCGCGTGCTCCTCGAGCTCGGGAGTGCCACCCCGGCGATCGTCCTCGACGATGCCGACATCGAGTCTGCTGCGAGTGCGCTCGCGCCGTTCGCGTTCAACTTCGCGGGTCAGAGCTGCATCTCCGTGCAGCGGATCTACGTGCAGGACGCCGTCCACGACCGGTTCCTGGAGGCCCTCCTCGACGCCACCGGGGCGCTCGGCGTCGGCGACCCGCTGGACGAGGACACTCGCGTCGGGCCGCTGATCACTCCCGAGGCACGCGATCGCGTGGTCGGCGTCATCGAGAACGCTCGGGCCGGCGGTGCGCAGCTCGTTGCGGGCGGCGCCGCGCGCGCCGACGGGATCCTCCCGCCTACGGTGCTCACGGACTGTGCGCAGGGAACGCAGGTCATGACCGACGAGGTCTTCGGCCCGGTCGTCGGCCTCGCCCGCATCGACTCGCTCGAGACCGGCATCCAGCTCGCCAATGCGACCGAGTTCGGCATGCAGGCGGGCGTGTTCACCGCCGACTACGCCGCCGCGTTGCGGGCGAGCGACGCGCTGTCGTTCGCTGCCGTGACGATCAACGAGGCGCCAGGCTTCCGCGTCGACAACATGCCGTACGGCGGTCTGCGGGACTCGGGCAACACGCGCGAGGGGCCACGGTATGCGATGCGCGAGATGAGCATCGAGCAGCTGCTGGTGCTGCGCCGATGATCGAGGCCGACCTCGCACTCGCGCGTGCGGTCCACGCCGAGGCGACCGCCGACACGCCGGCGATGCTCGACGACCTGCGCGCCCTCGTCGAGATCGAGAGCCCCACGTACGAGCTCGACGGCTGCGATCGCGCCGCGCACTGGATCGCCGACCGGGCGCGAGCCGTCGGTGCGGTGGCCGAGCTCGTCCCCGGACAGAACGGGCTGCACGTGCACGCGCAGCTGCGGGGAGCGGGCTCGGCACGGGTCGCCTTCCTCTGCCATCACGACACCGTCTTCCCCGTCGGCACGACGGACGGCTGGTCGTTCGCGAGCGATGCCGATCGCGTGACCGGACCGGGCGTCTGCGACATGAAGGGCGGGATCGTCGTCGCGCTGCGCGCGATGGAGGCCCTGCGCAGCAGGCCCGCGGCGTTCGGCCTCGTCGAGCTCGTGTCCGTCCCCGACGAGGAAGAGCGCGACGGGCCGCCCGAGACCATCGACCGGCTGGTCGGCTTCGACGCCGCGCTCTGCATGGAGTGCGGCCGCGAGGACGGGAGCGTCGTGAGCGAGCGCAAGGGCGGCATCTGGGTCCGCCTCGTCGCGCATGGTCGAGCCGCCCACGCGGGCACCGAGCCGGACGCGGGCCGCAACGCCGTCGTCGCCCTCGCATCCGAGGCGCTCCGCCTCCAGGCGCTCCATCGCGCCCGGCCCGGGCTGACCGCGCAGGTGACCCGCCTGTGCGGCGGCGGGAGCATCAACACCGTGCCGGCCGAGGCCGAGCTGGTCGTCGACGTGCGTGCCGTCACCGAGGCGGATCTCGCCTGGGCGTCCGCCGAGGCCGACCCCCATCCCGTCGACGGGGTCACCATCGACCGTACGGACATCGCCCGGACGCCGACGATGGAGCGAACGCCCGCGGTGCGCGCCCTCGCGCGCGCCGCCTGCAGCATCGGCACCGCCCTCGGGACGCCGACCGCGGAAGCGACCACCGGCGGCACGTCCGACGCGGCGTGGACGGCCGGGATCGGCATCCCGACGATCGACGGGCTCGGTCCGATCGGCGGCCGCGACCACACGCCGGAGGAGTACGCCGAGGTGGCGAGCTTCGCCCTCCGCACCGCCATGAACGTGGCGCTCGTCCACGCGATCGAGGCGGGCCTGCTGGCTCCGCAGCACGCGGGAAATTGATAGTAGGTACCACCTATGGTGCTCGCGTGACGCCCCCTCGTTCCCCCTCCGGCCCGGTCGGCGACCGCGCCGTCCTGCGCCTCAACGCGCGCCTCAAGTCGGACCGGGTCGCGGCGCGCATCGAGCGCGCCATCATCGCGGGAGAGCTCGCGCCGGGCGAACTGCTCGCGCCGGAGAACGTTCTCGCAGAGGCGTTCGGCGTCAGCATGACGGTCATGCGCGATGCGATGCGCGCCCTCTCGACGCGCGGGCTCGTCAGCGTCCGGCAGGGGCGCGGGACGATCGTCGAGGTGCCGAACGAGGCCGAGTTCGAGCGGGCGCTGGTAACGCTGCTCGCGCGGTCGGGCCATTCGACCGGCGACGTGTTCGACGCGCGCGGCGCGATCGAGACGGCGCTGGTCGGCATCGTCGCGCCGCTGATCACGTCGGCGTCTCTGGAACGTCTCGACGGGCTGCTGCACGCGCTCGGCGCCGCCGTGACGGAGCGGGACGAGGCGCGCGCCCAGGAGGCGCACAGCGGCTTTCATCGCACCATCCTCGACTCCATCGACCTGCCCGCGCTGCAGACGTTCGTACGGCCGCTGCACGGGGTGATCGTCGCCACCGGTGGGAGCCCGACCGCCGATCTCGACGAGCTCCGGACCGACCTCCACGTGCCGATCCTCGACGCGCTGCGGGCCCGCGACTCGGTCGCGGCGATGGCGGCCATGGACGCCCACTTCGCCTACTACCGCGACCGGTATCCGGCCTACCGCGCCCGGCCGTTCCGAGCCGTCTACCTGGACACCGAGCCCGACGACCCGGAGTACGCCGTCGTCATCCCCCGGTCGATGCCCGAGGCCCGGGATGCGTAGCGGGACGACGGTCGACGTCGCGGTGGACGTGCGGGCAGCCGCGATCGCGTACCTCGGCGCAGATCTCCGACCAGAACCCGACAGCAGGGAGCGAGCATGACGACCAGGGTCGACCAGTGGCGCGAGCGCTTCAGCGGACGTCCCGAGTGGGAGCGGCTCGACTTCGCGCCCGAGGAGTACGCCGAGCGGCAGGCGCGCGTCCGCGCCGCGATGGCGGCGGCCGGCATCGACGTGCTCCTGGTGGTCGATCCGAAGAACCTGAACTGGCTGATCGGGTTCCGCGCGAAGAGCTACCAGGAGTTCCAGTGCCTCGTCTTCCCGCTGGAGGACGAGCCGCTGACGATCCTCTGCCGGAAGGCGGAGGTGGCGGAGCTGACCGATCTGACGCTCGCCGACGAGGTGCGCGGCTGGTCGGGGCAGGAGCCCGAGGATCCGGTCGACGTGCTCGCCGACGTGCTTCGTGCGCGGGGCGACCTGGGCCGCCGGGTGGGCGTCGAGTGCCCGTACTACTACCTCTCGGCGCAGGACCACGCGAAGATCGTGGCGCTGCTGGGCGACGCGTACGCGCTCGACGCCACGTCGCTGGTGGAGCCGCTGAAGCTGGTCAAGTCGCCCGCCGAGCTGGCACTGATTCGCCGCGCGGCCGGTATCGCCGACCGTGGCATGCACGCCGCGGTGCTGGCGATCCGCGAGGGCGCGTCCGAGTTCGACGTCGCCGCCGCGCTGTACCACTCGCTGCTGTCGAACGGCAGCGACCTGCCGGCCAGCCCGGTCAATTTCATGTCGGGCGAGCGCACCGCCTACGGGCACGGCGCGGCGACCGAGCGCCGCATCCGCCGCGGCGACCCGATGCACCTCGAGTACGGCGCGGCCTACCATCGCTACACGTCGACGATCGGCCGCAACCTCTCGCTGGGCGAGCCGTCGCGCCGTCACCAGGAGCTGCACGACATCAACCGGGCGGCGTGCGACGCGCTGATCGCGGCCGTGCGGCCGGGCATCTCGTCCGAGATCCCGCACCTGGCGGCGAAGCAGGTCATCGTCGAGGCGGGCCTGGAGGCCGGGCGCACGCACACCTCGGGGTACGGCATCGCGCCCGGGTTCCCGCCCTCCTACGGCGAGAGCATCCACTTCCACAGCGGCTACCCGTACAGCCCGGCCGAGCTGCGGGAGGGCATGGTGATGACGATCGAGCCGCCGATCTTCCTGCAGTCGGAGCGCCTCGGCGTTCGCCTGCTCGACAACCTGCTCGTCACCGCCGACGGCGCGGAGCTGCTGTCGGAGTACCCGCGCGACCTGCTCGTGGTCCATGGCTGACGGCGCGCAGAACAGCGAGAAGGGGCTCGGAGCGAGGCTCGCCCCGACCTACGCCAACGGCGGCGTCTCGCACTGGATGCAGCAGGTCGACCGCGACGAGGCGCGCCCGCCGCTCCCCGGCGATCTCAGCCTCGACGTGGCCATCGTCGGCGGCGGGTACACCGGGCTCTGGACGGCCCTCTATCTCGCCGAGGCGGCGCCGCACCTCACGATCGGCGTGATCGACGCGAACTTCTGCGGCTTCGGCGCGAGCGGCCGCAACGGCGGTTGGCTGAGCGGCGAGATGCCCGGCCAGTTCCGGCGCTACGCGGCGAGCCATGGCCCCGACGCGGCGATCGCGCTCCAGCGCGAGGTGATGGCGACCATCGACGAGGTCGTCGCGGTCACGAAGCGCCACGGGATCGACGCCGACATCCGCAAGAGCGGCCTGCTCCACGTGGCGACCAACCGCGCGCAGCTCTCGCGGCTCCGCGCACACGTCGCCGCCGCCCGGCACCATGGCTGGGCGCCGGACGATCTGTTCGAGCTGTCTCCGCGCGACGTCACTGCGCGCGTCGACGTGCTCGGTGCGATGGGCGGAGCCTTCACGCCCCACGGAGCACGCGTCCAGCCCGCGAAGCTCGTGCGCGGCCTCGCGACGGCGGTCGAGGCGCTCGGAGTGCGGGTGTTCGAGAACACCCCGGCCGTCCGCATCGACGCACACAGGGTGGAGACACCCGTCGGAACCATCCGCGCGGACGTCGTCGTGCGGGCCGTCGAGGGGTACTCCCACGCGCTGCCGGGTCTCGAGCGGGCGCTCCTGCCGCTGAACAGCGGCATGGTCGTCACCGAGCCGCTCGACGAGGCCACCTGGGCCGAGATCGGCTGGGCCGGCGAGGAGCTGCTCGCCGACCACGCGCACAGCTACGTCTACTGCCAGCGGACCGCCGACGGGCGGATCGCGATCGGCGGACGCGGGGTTCCCTACAACTACGGGACCTCGTATGACCGCGACGGCCGCATGGCCCGCCGCGCCGTCGACGAGCTCGCAGCGAAGCTCGGCGCGATGATCCCGGCGACCCGCGGCTGCCTGATCGAGCGCAGCTGGACCGGCATCCTCGGCGTCCCCCGCGACTGGTGCGGCGCCGTCCGGTTCGACCGCGCGAGCGGGCTCGCGAGCGCCGGCGGCTACGTCGGGCACGGGGTCGCCGGCGCCAACCTCGCAGCGCGGACGTTGCGTGACCTGATCCTGGGCCAGGCGACGCCCCTCACGACCCTGCCCTGGGTCGGCCGAACGAGCCGCGGGTGGGAACCGGAGGCGCTCCGCTGGCTCGGAGCCCGGGCGCTCTGGGGCGGCTACCGACTGGCCGATCACCTCGAGGCGGATCGGCCGGCGACGCACCCGCTCGCACGCGTCGCCGACACCATCAGCGGCCGGTCGCACTGAGGCAGTCGGTTCCGCGGCGAATGCTCGGTCGTCAGCTCCGCGCGCTGAACGTGCGCTCGGGTTCCCGGCGGACGCGCGGCGGCTCGACCGCCTCGGCGATGTACCCGATCGCCGCCACCGTGTCGTAGTAGGCGAAGCCGCCGGAGCCGTCTGCGCCGAACCCGTAGCCGGACTGCAGCACACCGAAGCCGGCCCGCTCCATCTCGGCCGTCATCGCCCTGACGTCGGTCACGCTGAACGCCAGATGGTGCAGGCCGCTCCCACCCGCCTCGAGGTGCTCGTGGTAGATGCTCGGGCCCTCGAGCGGCTGGATGAACTCCAGCTGCGGGTCGGTTCCGCCGAGGGCGATGAGCATCGCGAAGGTGCCCGCGGAGCCGCGGAACCGCCGCTCGCTCAGTCGCTCGCCGTACGTCCACAGCCGCCAGACGTCGCCGGCGCCGCGCGGCGGGCCGTACGCGTGCATCGCGGCTTCCAGATCGGGCACGACGATGCCCACCTGGTACGGGTGCCGCGCGAGTGCCACCAGCGGCGGAATCTCGAGCCGGCGCCATCAGGTGGTCCCAGCCGTCGACCCGGCCGGCGACGGCCGGTCGGGCAGCAGCGCCTCGGCGAAGTCGAACGTGCGACCCTCGTCGTGGACGATCCACTCGGCGGCCAGCCGCGCGACGGCAGCCGAGATGGTGAGCCCGATGCCGTTCAGGCCGGCGACCGACACGAGCCGCGGCGCGCTCCGGTGCGGGCCGACCTGCGGCAGGGTGTCCGGGCTCGTCGGGTACAGACCGGTCCAGCCTGGCTCCAAGCGAAGATCCGGCCAGGCCGGCAGACGCGTCGACAGCCCCTCGGCGATGCGCTCGAGGAACTCGAAGCTCACCTGCCGCGGGTAGGCGTCCGGGTCGGCCACGGTGTGCTCCGCTCGGATCTCGTAGGAATGGGCTCCGGCGACCAGCATCCGAGCGCCCTCCGACCGGAAGTACAGCCCCTCCTGCGCCGAGCCGGGCACGTAGGTGTTGACCATCGGGATGGGCGGGTCCATCGGCTCGGCGAGGTGGACGAGCGCGATCTCGTGACGCTGGTTGACGAGCGCGAGCTCGACGCCCGCGAGGCCGGCGACGTGCCTCGCCCAGGCGCCCGCGGCGTTGACGACCACGTCGCACTCGAGCCGTCCGCGGGAGGTCGTCACGGTGGCGTGGCCGGCGTCGAGCTCGACCGCCTCGACGCGCGCACCGACCACCAGCTCCGCCCCGCCGGCACGTGCCCGGGCGAGGTAGGCCGCGCACAGCAGGTGCCCGTCGAGATGGCCGTCGCTCGGGCAGTGCAGCCCGCCGGCGAGGTCGTCGACGCGCATGCCCGGCACGACCCTCGCGAGCTCGTCGGCATCGATCACCCGCGCATCGTGGACGCCCAGCTCGCGACCGCGGGCCGCGGCCTCGTGAAACCGTGCGACGTCCGCCTCGCTCTGCGCGACCCGGACGTAGCCGATGCGCTCCAGCGGCAGCTCGCCGGCCTGCTCCATCTGGCCGAGGACGTCGACGGTGAAGCACCGCAGCGCCTGGTCGACCGGGTTCGGCGTCTGACGGTTGAAGACGCCGGCCGACAGCCCCGACGATCCGGTGGCGACGTTGTCCGCCTCGAGCACCCGGACGCGGCGGACGCCGAGCTCGACGAGCGCGGCGGCCGTCGCGAGGCCGGCGACGCCGGCGCCGATCACGACGACGTCCGCGCGCGGTGCCGTCATGCGATCCCGGTTCGCCGTTCCGACGTCCGAATCCGCCGTGCGTCAGCCACGAATGCCTCCAGAGCTTACGAACGATCGTTAGCGTAGATGTCGCCGCTCCGGGAAGTCAAGGCTGCGTCGGGTGCTCACCATCGTCACCGGCGTGTATCGTAGTCCCGGTGGCGACCACACGGAGTCTTGACGGCGCCCTCCTCGACCTGGCGCTGAGCGTGCGCCAGCGCCCGGTGCGCGCCGGTGACGACACCGACGCCCGCATCCTCGTCGAGTCGATCCAGCTGTTCGCCCGGCGCGGCTACGCGGGCACGTCGATGCGCGAGATCGCGGCGGCCGTGGGCATCCAGCCGGCCAGCATCTACTCGCACTTCGGGTCCAAGCAGCAGATCCTCGCCGACGCCCTCGATGACGTTCTCTACCAGTTCCACTCCTTCATCCTCGACGCCACGATCCCCGGCGGCGAGCCGCGCGAACAGCTCCGCCGGGTGGTGGGGCAGCACGTCCGCTGGCAGCTGGGCTCGCCGCACGTGGCCGGCTCGTGGGACGTGCTGTGGGAGATCGAGGCCGTCGCGGGCAACGTCGACGAGCAGCGCCGGGACGCGCTCACCGCCCGGCGCGAGCTGTACCACGTGCTGCTCTCCAGTCGCTCGTCGCGAGCCTCCGCCCGGGCGACCCGAATCCGCGCCTGCGCGCCGACGCGATCGCGTGCCTCTGCGACCGCGCGGGCGTCGTGGGGTCCGGCGGTCGAGACGGTGCCCGACGAGGACGCCGTAGTCGGTGCGGCGTGGGAGCTGGTCGAGGCGCTGGTGGCCTGATGCCCGCGTTGCGACACGGCCGGCCGTGTGGTAGATTCGGCGCCCAAACGAACGGTCGTTAGGACGAAGGAGTCGCAAGCGGCGTGCCGCGTGTCCTGCTCACGAACGACGATGGGGTCGACCGCCCGGGCCTGCGCGCCTTCCGCGACAGCCTGATCGTCGCCGGGCTCGACGTCACCACGATCGCCCCCGCCGCGAACATGAGCGGCGTCTCCGGCGCGGTCACGGTGCATCGCGACGTGGAGCTGCGTCCGCTCGAGGGCGGCCACCACCCGGTCTTCGCGTGCACGGGGACGCCGGTCGACTGCGTCCGGATCGGCCTGCTCTCCGACGTGGCGCCCGACGTCGCCCTCGTCGTGGCGGGCATCAACCACGGCATCAACCTCGGCGACGACACGGCCTACTCGGGAACGGTCGGCGCGGCGACCGAGGCCGCGCACCTGGGGCGGTGCGGCATCGCCTTCTCGCAGCAGAGCGACGATCATCAGATCGGTCTGCTCGAGCGCGGCGGGCACTCGTTTCCCCTGGCACCGGTCGCCGCCGCGATCGCCCGCCGGGCGGCCGAGCGGCCCGGTCGCGACGGGTCGATCCTCAGCGTCAACCTGCCGTCCCGCCTCGATCCGGCGATGCCGGTGCAGGTCGCCCGGCTCGGTCGGCGTTCGTACCCGCCGGGCTGGCTGACGCCGTACGAGCAGCGCGGGGCGGGCGGGGTGCTGCGGTTCCAGCCCTACGCGGGGCTCTCCGAGGAGTCGCCGTGGTACGAGACGGATGCCGACGTCGACTTCACCGCGGTGCTCGCCGGCCGCATCGCCGTCACGCCGCTGCCGCTGCTCGACGGCCGATCGGGCGAGCCGGCCGTCGAGTGGCTGGCGGCGCTCGACCTCCCGGCGGTGGTCGCCGAGGCGGTCGCCGCGCTCGACTCGGCGTACGTCGTCCACCCGGGAAGCGGAAGGTAGGCATCGATGGCAGAGGGTCCAGTTGCAGTCGTCACCGGCGGATCGAGCGGCATCGGCCGGGCCACGGCCGAGCATCTGGTCGACCTCGGCTACCGCGTGCTGATCTGCGCGCGAGGCGCCGACCGGCTCGAGGAGACCGCGCGCGACCTCGGCCCGGACCGGGTCGCCTGGCACGCCTGCGACGTGGGGGACGAGGGCGCAGCCGACGAGGCGATCGGCGCCGCGATCGATCGATTCGGACGCCTCGACGGGCTCGTCTGCGCCGCGGGCGTGATCGGGTCGTTCAAGCCCATCACCGAGCTGACGCCGGCCGAGTGGACCGAGGTGCTCGGCATCAACCTGATGGGTCCGATCCACTTCACGAAGGCGGCGACTCCGGCCCTCCGCGACAGCCGCGGCGCGGTCGTGATCGTCTCCTCCGTCAACGCGCTGCAGGCGGAGCCGGTGATGGCTCCGTACGGCGTTGCGAAGGCCGGGCTCGTCAACTTCACCATGTACGCCGCGCTCGAGCTGGCGCCGGCCGGGATCCGCGTCAACTGCGTGGCGCCCGGCTGGGTGATGACGCCGATGGCCGAGCCGTTCTTCGCCGAGGCGGGGCTGCTCGACGCGCCGGTCGGCTTCAACATGCAGCGCCGGGCGGCGCGTCCCGCGGAGCTCGCGTCGGTGATCGCGTTCCTGCTCGGCGAGGGCGCCTCCTTCATGACCGGCACGACGGTGGTGGCCGACGGCGGGATGATCACCCAGATGGCGACCATCGGGCCGGCCGCCGACGGCGACGCGAGCGCATGAGCCGCGTCCGCGCGCCGGTGCACCTGCCGCGGTCGTCCGCCTACCTCGACGACGCCCGCGTCGGTGCTCGCGCGCGGCACCGGCTCGGCCGGTCGCCTCCGTCACCTCGACGAGACGCCGGTCCTCGCGTCGGGTCGGGGCGCCCGCTGCACCGACCTCGACGGCAACACGTACATCGACTACTTCCTCGCGTTCGGGCCGCTGTTCCTCGGCCACCGGCCGCAGCCCGTGCTCGATGCGGTGATGGCCCATCTCGCCGGCGACGCGATCATCGCGGGCGGCCCGCACGCGCTCGAGGCCGAGCTGGCGCGCCTGATCGTCGAGACCGTGCCGTGCGCGGAGCGGGTCGTCCTCTCGACCACCGGCAGCGAGGCGGTGCAGGTCGCCATCCGGATCGCGCGCGCGAAGACCCGCCGCCGCACCGTGCTGAAGTTCGACGGGCACTACCACGGCTGGATGGAGCCGGTGAACGTCAACGCGCTCGGCACCGTCCCCGTCGCCGGGCCGCCGCCGCTCGAGCTGGTGCCGTCGGTCGCCGCGGCCGGTGTGCCGGGCGAGGTGATCGTCTGCCCCTGGAACGACGTCGCCGCGCTCGAGGCGATGCTGACGCGCTTCGGTGACGAGATCGCCTGCGTGATCATGGAGCCGGTGCCGTGCAACTTCGGCACGTTCCTGCCGGCACCCGGCTACCTCGAGGCCTGCCGCGACCTCTGCCGGCGGCACGGGGTCGTCCTGATCTTCGACGAGGTCGTGACCGGATTCCGGCTCGCGCTCGGCGGCGCGCAGGAGCTGCTCGGCGTGACGCCCGACATGGCCGTGTTCGCGAAGGCGATCGGCTCCGGGTTCACGATCGCCGCCGTCGCCGGCACGGCCGAGGCGATGGCGCCGCGCGGTCGACGGCCCGGTGTTCATCGGCGGTACCTACAACGGCGCGGGGCCCGCCGGCGGCGGCGGCGATCGCGACGCTCGCCCACCTGCGCGACCACGCCGGAGATCTACGACCGCGTCGATCTGCTCGGCCGCCGCCTCGCCGACCAGGTCAACGAGCGCCGCGACGACGCTCCGGCCTGCCGCTCTACGCGAGTCAGATCGGCGGCGTCATCCAGCTGCTCTGGCGGCCGCGCCGCCCGCTCCGCGACTACGCCGACGCGCGCACCTGCGATCAGACGCCCGTGGCGCGCCTGACGGGCCTCCTGCTGGCGGAGGGCGTCCTCGTCCACGAGCGCGGGCTGATGTTCGTGTCCGCCGCCCACACGGACGCCGACGTCGATCAGACCGTCGCCGCGTTCGACCGCGAGCGTCGCGGCGCTCGCGCCGCGCTGCCCGGCGAGGAGGGCGCGGCGGATGGCTGACGGCACCGGCCTCGCGTTCGCCGACGACATCGCCGCCGGCGCACGGGAGCTGATCCTGCGCGTCCTCGACGGGTTCGACCTGGGCGAGCCGCTCTCGGCCGACGTCTCGATCCTCGCCGGCGGCGCGAGCAACGCGAACTACCTGCTCACCGCCGCGGACGGCAGCCGGCGCGTGCTGCGCATCGCGTCGCGCACCGGCGAGCGGCTCGGCTACTCGCGCTGGGACGGCGTCGCCGCCCACGGGGCCGCAGCCGCCGCCGGCCTCGCCCCGCCGATCCGCGCCGTGACGCTGCCGGCCGGCCACATGCTGACCGACTTCATCGACGGGCCGGTCCTCGACGGCGACTCGATCCGCTCGCCCGGCATGCTGGAGCGGATCGGCCGGACGCTCGCAGGCGTTCCACGGCGCGCGGCGAGATTCGCGGGCGGTTCTCGATCTTCGACCACCAGCGCCGGTACACGGCGATGTCGCGGGCGGAGGGTCTCAACCTCCCGCCCGACATCGACGACGCTGAACCGCGTCGCGGCCGACATCGAGGCTTCCCTGGCCCGCGCGCAAACCCCCGACCGGCTCTGCCACAACGACCTGCAGCTGCCGAACTTCATCATCACCGGCCGCCACGATGGTGGTGCTCGACTGGGAGTGGGCCGGCATGGGCAACCCGTACTTCGACCTCGGCGCCACCGCGGTGAACGCCGAGCTCGACCGGGACGAGGTGCGCCGCTGGCTGCCGCCTACTTCGCGAGCGACGACCCCGTCCACGAGTCCCGGGTCGAGCTGATGATGTTCATGTCGGCCCTCCGCGAGGCCACCTGGGCGCTCGTCGCCGAGCCCGTCCTCGAGCTCGACTGGGACTACCAGGCATGGGCGGGGGAGTACTTCGGGCGCTGCCGGCAGAGCGTCGCCTCGGGACGGATCGGCGCCGCGCTGGAGGTCTCCGGATGAGCGGTTCACAGGACGACGACGGCGGGAGGGTGACGACGATGCGAAGGCTGGAAGGCAGGAGAGCGATCGTGACGGGGGCCGCGAGCGGTATCGGCCGGGCGACGGCAGAGGTGATGGCCGGCCAGGGCGCCTCGGTGGTCGTGGCCGATCTCGACCTGGTGTCGGCCGAGCAGACGGCTGCCCGCTGCGCTGCCTCGGGGGTGACGGCCGTCGCCGCCCGATGCGACGTCCGGGACGAGGCGCGCGTGGCCGCGCTCTTCGCCGAGGCCGAGGAGGCGCTCGGCGGTGTCGTCGACGCCCTCGCGAACTGCGCCGGCATCGAGGTGGAGCTCGACCTGCTGGCGATGGGCCCGGACGACTGGGAGCGCACGATCGACACCAACGCGGGCGGCACCTTCCACACCAGCCGCGAGTTCGTTCGCCGGCTCCGCGACGTGGGCGGAGCCGGTGCGATCGTGAACATCGCGTCGATCAACGCGTTCTACGCCGACCGTGACATCCCGGCGTACTGCGCGTCGAAGGGCGCGGTCCTCGCGCTCACCCGCGCGATGGCGATCGACCATGCCGGCGAGGGCATCCGCGTGAACTGCGTCTGCCCGGGCTACGTCGACACGCCGCTGCTGGCCGCGCTTCCTCGACAAGCAGGACGACCCGGCGGCGGCGCGGCGGGCGGCCGAGAGCATGCATGCCATGAACCGGGTCGGCGCGCCGGAGGAGATCGGGCGGGTGGTGGCGTTCCTCGCCTCGGACGCCGCGAGCTTCATGACCGGGGCCGCCGTCGTGGTCGACGGCGGGATGACGATCGGAGCGGTGGCGTGAGCGCGGCGGCGGGACGCATGGCGGGGCGGCGGGCGTTCGTCACCGGCGCCGGCAGCGGCCTGGGCCGGGCGACGGCGCTGGCGATGGTGCGCGAGGGTGCGAGCGTCGGCCTGTGCGACGTCGACGGCGACGCCGCGGAACGAGCGGCAGACGCCATCCGCGCGCGCCGGCGGGACGGCGCGTCGCGATGGCCTGCGACGTCACCGACGCCGCCGCGGTCGACCGGGCGCTCGACGTCGCCGAGGCGGCGCTCGGACCCATCGACGCGCTGTGCTGCAACGCCGGCATCGCGCTGCCGGGCGACGCCCCGGCGACGGCGACCGACGTCTGGCGACGCACGCTGGACGTCAACCTGGGCGGCGTCTGGAACGGGTGCCGGAGCCTGATCGGCCGGGCGCGTGCCCGCAACGCGCCGGCGGCCATCGTCAACACCGCCTCCGTCAACGCGTTCTTCGTCGAGCCGGACCTCGCGGCGTACTGCGCATCCAAGGGCGGCGTGCTCGGCCTCACCCGGGCGCTGGCGCTCGACTACGCCCGCGACGGGATCCGCGTCAACTGCGTCTGCCCGGGCTACATGGAGACCGGCATGACCGCGCCGTTCTTCGGCGAGGGTGACGAAGGCGCCGCGTCCCGGCGTGCGGCCGGTGCGCAGCACGCGATGGGCCGGATCGCCCGGCCGGAGGAGGTGGCCGAGGTCGTGGTCTTCCTCGCATCGGACGAGGCCAGCTTCATGACGGGCGCCGCCGTGGTCGTCGACGGCGGCATGTCGATCGGCTGCCCGGATCCTCTGAGGCGCGGCCACGACTAGGTCGGCTCGGTCAGCGGCGACCGCGCCAGCAGCGCGAACGACGCCTCCATCGCCGGCCCGATCCCGAGCGCGAAGGCGAGCGTGCCGATGCCGACCGTGCCGCCGAGGGCGAACCCGACGACCGTCGCCGACGCCTCGAGTGCGGTGCGCACCACGCCGACCCGGTGCCGCACGCGCCGGGTGATGCCGAGCATCAGCGAGTCGCGCGGGCCGGCACCCATGCCGGCGCTGATGTAGAGGGCCGTTCCGACACCGCCGATCGCGATGCCGCCGACGAGCAGCACGATGCGCACCGCCAGCGCGGAGTCCGACAGCTGGTCGACCGCGTCGATGCGCAGCAGCAGGTCGACGAACGCGCCGATGCCGATCGCGTTCGCCACGGTGCCGACCCGCACGTGCACGTCGAGCCTGCCGGCGACGACCAGGATGATCAGGGCGACCACGATGTTCGCGGTGCCGAACGAGAGCCGCGTGTGCTCGGCGATGCCCTGGTTGAGCACGTCCCACGGCGACAGCCCGAGCTCCGACTCGTAGATGCTGACGATGCCCGCCGAGAAGACGAACAGGCCGAGCACGAGCACGACCGAGCGGACGGCGGCGTTGCCGCGCACCCGTGGCGGAACGAAGTGCGAGCCCGGCGCGGCCTTCAGCACGGAGCGGTCAGGCCCGGATCCCGGGCGTCGCGATCGGCATGACGGAAGCATGCCCGCTCGCCGCCCGGCGGCACCGCACGCGGCGCGCCGATGTTGCAATCCCCCGCCGCGCGGGAAGGCTCTCGAGAGAGAAGCACCTGCAACCGGCCGCCCCGCCGGTGCTGGAGTGGAGACGACGTGACCGCAGACAAGCCCACAGACGAGCCGACGCCTGGCGTGTTCGACACCGTCCCGGACGGCCGCACGTTCCTGGCGCTGTCGCCGAGGCTGCTGGTCGGCAAGGTGCTGGCGCGCCTCTGGTCGACGCGGCGGAGCGTGCTCGTCGTCGGCGATCTCGAGCACCCCCCGGCGTCCCGGGCGAACGGGCCCAAGCTCGACGTGTCGTTCGTGCATCCCTCGACCTTTCCCGACCTGACGTCGATGCTGGACGACGCGCGCGGCGAGGACCGGCTCTCGCTCGCGGCGCTGGAGCGGACCCGCGCCGAGGGGGCCGGCGAGCTGGTCGTCGCGCGCGCCGGTGTCCGAGCTCGCGGGCCTGCACTTCATCCATACCGCCGCGCACCAGGAGCGGCTCGAACGCATCGCGCCGCGGCTCTACGCACCGCTTCGGGCCGGAGAGGCGCTGACCGAGGGCGTCTTCGTGTTCCCCGCCTTCCGCGGTCGCGGCGTCGCCGCCTCGATGCTGCGGGCGTCGGCCGTGGAGCTCGGCCTCCGGGGCTATCGCCACGGGCTCGCGGTGATCGACGTCGAGAACCGCGCGTCGCTGCGGGCATTCGGCGCGGCCGGCTTCGTGGGGCGGCCCGTCATGCGCGTCGACGCCTACCGGCTGGGCCGCCGCACGTCCCGGTACGTCGACGTGGATCGCGAGACGTGGCGGCGGTACCGGGCCGCGACTGCCTGACATCGGCCGCGAGGGGGTTGAGTCTGCCCCGATCGGGAATACCAGAGGTGAACCCGAAGGTGGTATCCGATGCTGTCCGTTTCCGCTCCCCCGCTCTTCCCGCGCGAACCTTCCCACTCCCGTCCGGCTCGGACGGGACGGGTGTGAGCGTGGCGCGCGGTCCCGACGACGCCCCGAGCCCTGGAGCCGAGAGCGTCCACGATCCCCTGACGCCCGTCGGCGAGACGTCGACCGACCTGGTCGTCCCGGCGGTGCCCGAGCCCGACCCGGAGCCGGTCCCGGGCAACCCGGCCGAGCCGCCGCCGGCCGGGTCGAAGACCTTCATCGGCCCGCGTGGCGGCAACCGCCGGGGCATCGAGTCGGTGTTCGTCCGCCTCGTGGCGACGAGCGGCATCGTCGGCATCTGCGTCGCGCTCGCGGCGATCCTCGGTACCCAGGACGTCGCCTTCTGGATCGTCGGCCTCACGGTGTCGCTGGTGAGCGTCGTGCTCGCCGCGATCCTGTGGTCGTCGCGCACCCTGTGACATGACGTCGAAGAAGCGAACCGACAGCGACCTCGACAAGCGCCGGCAGGCCCTGCGAGCGCGGCTCCCCCACCTCGAGCTCGATGTGGCCAGCCGAGCCGCGGCCGCGCGCAGGGCCTCGGCCGACCTGGCGGCCCGTACCTACCGCAGTGGGGTGCGCCGCGCGCTCGCGCCCGCGGTGCGCGTCACCTCCGCGGCGCAGGGTCGAGCGCTGCTCGCGTCCGGCGACCACCCCGAGGTGCTGTCCGATCAGATGCAGAAGATCGCGCTCGCCGCCGTGCCGCTCGTCCGGCTCGCGAAGCGCACCGGCCGGTTCGCCCGCGTGCCGTCCGTCGTCGTCGCGACGACGGCGCTGTCCGCGGGAATGACCGTACGGCGCGGCGTTCGGGAGGTGCAGGTCGTCGCGGCCCTGGTCGAGCACGGCATCGAGCAGGCGACCGGTCAACCCGCCGACCCCGAACTCGTGCAGGCGCTCGCCGTGGCGCTCTACCTCGACCCCAAGAAGCCGCCACAGCCGTTGCGCGGCCGCGTGCGCATCGCCGCGCTCGCGCGCCGTTGGGCGTGGCGCGGGACGCTCGGCTGGGAGACGGGCGAGGCCGCGAATCGCGCGCTCGAGGCCGCCGAGCGCCTGGACTACGCGGCCGAGGTTGCGCGCTGGACGGCCGCCGCACCAGGCGCATGACGATCGAGACCCTCCCGACCACCGAGGAGCTGCTCGAGCTGCCGATCGACACGCTGCCCGAGCGCGTCGTCGAGATCGCCGAGCGCGTGGCCGGCTGCGCCGTCGGCATCTACGTCGTCGACCTGGAGGGCGTCGCGCTGCTGCGGCTCGCCGGCGGCGCCGCACTGCCCGAGGAGCTTCCGATCCCGCAGATGGCCGGCCCGGAGATCCCGACCGGTCACCTCGTCGCGCTGGAGCGATCGCTGCCGGAGCGCGGCATCGGCCAGGTCGTGCCGCTGTGGCTGCGGCACCGGGCGATCGCCGTCTTCCTCGTCGACGGCACCTCCGACGGCCCGCTCGACGTGCTGGCCGGCCGCGCGGCCGCGGCCCTCGAGCTGTCGCTGCGCTACTCCGACCGGGTCAGCGCCGCGCGTCACCGCCAGCGCGCGACGGCCGGAGCCGAGCTCCAGCAGCTGCTGCTGCCGCCGCGCATCACGGGCGTCCGCGGGGCCGAGCTGGCGGGGACGGTGCTCCCTGCCTACGACGTCGGCGGCGACTGGTTCGACCACGCCGCCGACCCGCGACGGCGCGTGGCTGGCGCTCGCCGATGCCGCGGGCAAGGGCGGTCGTGCGTCGGCCGCCTCGGCGCTCTCGCTGGCGGCGTTCCGCGCCGCGCGCCAGGCCGGCGCGTCACTGGTCGACGCGGTGACGCTGATGGACCGGGCGGTGGCCGGCTTCGGCGACCCGGCGATGTTCATCACGGCGCTCGTCGCGCGCTGGCGCTGGGAGAGCAGGTCGATCGACTGGGTGGCGTGCGGCCATCCGCTGCCGTGCCTCGTGCCGGCCGACGGCCCTCCGCGCGAGATCGAGGCGTTCGCGTTCCCGCCGCTCGGCATCGGCGACCCATCCCGTCTCGCGTCGGCGCGCACCGAGCTCCAGGTCGGCGACCGCCTGGTGTTCTTCTCCGACGGGGTGGTGGAGCGCCGGACGCTGACGGGCCGGCTGGGCGTCGCGGGCTTCCTCGAGCACGTCGGCCAGGTCGCGGATCCCTCGGCGGCGTCGCTGCTCACGCACATCGTCAGCCACGTCTCGGGGCTGCACGAGACACCCCTCGACGACGACGCCACGGTGCTCGTGCTGCGCGTGCTGGACGACCCGGCGCACGAGCCGTCGACGGACGCGCCCGAGCTGACCGACGCCGCGGAACCGGCCTAGCGGTGCCGGCCGGCGAACCGCGTCCCACCTCCGACGGCGCCCGCGGGGCCGCGTTCTTCGACCTCGACCGGACGCTCATCCGGCGCTCGTCGATGCTGGCGATGGCGCCGACGCTCCGGCGGAACGGGCTGATCGGCTGGCGGTCGCTGGCCCGCGCGACGGCCTGGCACGCGGTCTACCTCGTGCGCGGTGTCAGCTCGAAGGAGCTGTCCGACGTGGCGGGCCAGACGTTCCGCCTCATGCGCGACTGGCCGGTCGACGAGTTCCGCGCCCTGATCGCCGAGCAGATCGAGCCGCTCGCAGCGCTCGCCTTCCCCGACGCGATCCAGCGCATGCGCGCCCACCAGGCCCGCGGCGAGCCGGCGATCGTCGTTTCCGCCTCGCTCATCGACCTCGTCCAGCCGCTCGCGGATCGGCTCGGCCTGGATGCGGCCATCGGCTCGCGTGCGACGATCCGCGACGGTCGCTACACCGGTGAGGTCGAGACCTTCCTGCACGGCCAGGCCAAGGCCGACGCCGTGCGGCAGTACGCCGAGGCCAACGGCATCGAGCTGGCCGCGTCGAGCGCGTACACCGACTCGCGGTCCGACATCCAGCTGCTGCAGGCGGTGGGCCACCCGTACGCGGTGAACCCCGACAAGGCGCTGAAGCGCGAGGCCGAGGCGCAGGGCTGGCCGGTGCTGCACTTCGCGTCGAGCAAGCTGTCGCTCGCGGAGGCCGAGGCGGAGCTGCTGCTGCACACCGACCTCGGCGCCGACGCGCCGCCGACCGGCTGATCGCTAGTTCTTGGCCTGCTTCGGAACCAGCAGCACGATGATCAGGTCGATCACGGTCGCGCTGATCGAGATGATCAGCGCGGCGCCGATGGCCGTCCAGAAGAAGGCGTCGATCTCGAGGTCGCCCGTCAGCGCGTCGGTGAGCTCGAGCAGGATCGCGTTGACGATGATCGAGAACAGCCCGAGCGTCAGCAAGGTGAGCGGGAGCGTGAGGATGCGGAGGATCGTCCCGACGATCGCGTTCACGATGCCGAACAGGATCGCGATCCAGAGGTAGGCGAAGAACCCGCCGGTGATGTCCATGCCCTCGAGCAGCCATGCGGCGACCGCGAAGGCGGCACCGGTGATGGCCAGGCGAATCAGCAGGGCGACGAACATCGGCGCCAAGCATTGCACACGCCCACCCCGGGGCGTCGAACCACGATCCGTGTGCTCTCTGCCGCTGTTTGCTAGGCTCGGCAGCCCGTGAGCACCTTCGCCGTCATCGTGCTCGTGCTGCTGGTCGTCGGCGCGCTCGCCTTCGTCGCCTGGCAGGTGCTGAACGAGGCGCGGGTGCGCGTCGAGTCGGGGACGATCGGGCTGGTGATCGCGCGCGGCGCGACCACCGAGCGCGCGCTCGAGCCCGGCGTGCACTACATCTGGCCGTACCGACAGCAGCTCGTGCAGCGCTACCCGCTCCGCGAGATGACCTACCTGACGCTGGACGACGAGTCGATGGACCCGATCGATTTCGCCGACCCGCCGCTGGCGCTGCACTTCGCCGATCGCACGGCGGCGACGGTGCGCTACTCGATCCGGTTCCGGATCCGCAAGGACGATCTGTCGTCGATCCACGACCGGCTCGGGCCGGAGGGCATCCGGAGCGCCGTCCGCGACCGCAGCCGGCAGGCCATCATCGACACGTTCGCGAGCGCCGACCTCGACTACCTCGACACGTTCGCCGAGCGCCGCATCGCGCTGCAGTCGCGGCTCACCGATGCCGTCAGGTCGGCCCTGCTGGCCGAGGGCTTCGACGTCGTGCTGTTCACGCTCCGCGACGTCGACCTCGGCCAGGTCGGCGAGATGCTCCAGGACGCGAGCCGCCGCCGCGCCGAGCTGGAGCGCGAGGAGGCGGCAGGCGCCGTCCGCCGCGCCCGCGTCCGCAACGACGCCGCCGCCAACGCCGAGATCGCCGAGGGCCTGGACGAGGCCGTCCTGCGCTACCGCCAGATCGAGCTGTGGCGCGAGGCGGTCGACAAGTGGGACGGGACACGGGATGCTCCCCTCGCTGTCTGGCGGGACGCGCCGCGGTCACGCCGGTCGAGGCCGCGGACGGTGATCCCTCGACGGAACCGCCGCAGACGTGAGCCGCATTCCGTCGAGGACGCAGGACGCCGACGGCAAGCAGAATCGCGACTACTGGTTCGAGATGCTCGCGGTCGTCCTGCTCGGCATCGCCACCATCGGCTCGGCCTGGTGCGGCTACCAGGCGTCGGCGTGGAACGGCGAGGAGAGCCGGCAGGCGCGCACCGCCACGGACTACCGGGTCGAGGCGTCCCGGCTGTTCGCCCTCGGCACGCAGAAGGTCGCCTACGACTCGTCGATCGCCTCGCAGTACGCGACGGCCTACCAGGATGGGAACACCGCGCTGAAGAAGCTGATCCGCGACTCGCTGGCCCGCAAGGAGTTCCAGCCGCTGATCGACGAGTGGGATGCCAAGGCCTCCGCGGGTCAGACGACGTTCGGCAACCTGCTCGACAACAAGGCGTACATGGACGCGCAGTTCGACCCGTACCGCGCCGCCGAGGCGAAGGCCGAGGCGGCGACCGCCCGCAGCTCGGAGGCGGCCGAGACCGGCGACGACTACATCCTCACGACGCTGCTGATGGCGTCGGCGCTGTTCTTCGCCGGCGTGGCGTCGTCGTTCGGCTCGCGCTCGGCCCGGGTCGTGCTGGTCGCGGGGGCGATGGTCGTGCTCGCCCTGGCCGCGGCGCGACTGGTCGACCTGCCGGTCGCCTGACGGTCAGCGGCGGGCCCAGGTCGACGGCACGTCGCCGCCGCCCTCGGGCGTGATGCGCCCGCCGACGCGCAGGTGCAGCGGCGCCGGCACCAGCGGCCCGGCCACGAGTGCCTCACCGCGCACGAAGCCCGGCGCCAGCCGCAGCAGGCCTTCAGGCACGTGCGAGAACGACGCCTCCAGCTCGCCGACGTCGCGCAGCGAGTTCATGCGCAGCAGCACGAGGCTCTCGCAGCCGGCGACGACGCTCGGGTGCACCTTCTGCGGCCGCTGCGTCGCCACCAGCAGGAAGATGCCGTACTTGCGGCCCTCACCGGCGATCAGCACCGCGAGCTCGGTCGCGAGCGCCTGGATCGGGTCGACCGGCTCCGCCGGGCAGATGTGGTGCGCCTCGTCGAGCACCACCAGCGTCGGCACCCGCTCCGCGCGGCGGGCCCACACGCCGAGCAGCACGCCGGCCGCGATCGCCGACCGCACCTCGGGATCGCCGATGCTGCCCGTGTCGACGACCAGCCCGGCATCGGTGCGCAGCAGATCGCCGATCACCGGCCGGTCCGGGTCGTTCTCCCAGACCGGCCAGTCGGCGATGCCGAGCGTGCGAATGCGAATCGCGAGCCGTCGCGACGCCGGCGTGTCGGCCACCACCGCTGCGGCGGCCACCGTGCCGGGATCGAACGGCTTCGGGAGCGAGGCCGTGATGTCGAACAGGGCCTCGAGCTCCTCGGCGTCGGCGACCGGGTCGAGGCGCAGCGCCAGCGCCTCGGCGGAGGCGTCGAAGTTCGAGAACCGGAGGCGGATCGCCGCGGTCGCGAACGGCAGGTCGGCCTCGGCGCGCACGATCTGCAGGTTCGCGGCCGCCGCCTGATGCGACGCTGCGAGGTCGGCGTCGGTGCCGGCGAGCGTCTCGCGCAGCCCGACGTGATCCGAGTTCGGGTCGATCACGATCAGCCGGAGTCCCGTGCGTCGCACGATCTGCTCCAGCAGCACGCCGTTGGTGTACGTCTTGCCGGAGCCCGACTGGCCGCAGAGGAACGTGTGCCGGGCGAGGCCGCGCGCATCGAGCCGGGCGCGGACGTCGGGCGCGTGGACGAGCGCGCCGATGTCGAGACCGTCGGCGCTGAGACGGTCGTCGGCCCACGCCCCGATCTGGTCGGGCGTCGCCGGCGCGACCGGCGTCTCGCCGAAGCCCCCCGGGGTGCCGCCGAGCGCGGTGGCCGTGCCCGCGAGGACGGCGGTCCGGCGACCGTCGATCATCCGCACGTCGATCTCGGTATCCGTCACCTGGACGAGCAACGGCGGATCGGTTGCGACCACGGCGAAGCCGCCGGGCTCGAGCGCGGTGCCGAGCGGCGCCTCCAGGATCGACGGTGCGACCATCGGCCGATACCGCACGGGGTTCGGTGCTGCTCATGCGCGCAGAGCGTACAGCAGGGTCGCGCCCACCGGCGTGCGACGATGGCGGCGTGGCAGACGCGCCGATCCTGCCGGGCGAGCCCGTCGTCTCACGGTGGGTCGTCCGCTCGTACGTCCTGCTCGCGGTGGCGTTGATCCCGCAGATCGCGCTGCTCGCCGCGACGCTCCCGGATCGCACGGTCGTCGGTCACTGGAACCTGGCCTGGGGAGGCTTCGCCGTCTTCGTCGCGGTCGGCCTGATCGCGACGGCCGCCTGCATCGTGCGCAACTCACCGTGGACCGTGGTGGCAGCGTCGGCGACCGGTGTGGTCGTGTTCGTCGACGCGTGGTTCGACCTCATGACGCGCCAGGTGCCGACCGACTTCGGTGCTCCCGCCGCGCGGGTGCTGCTCCTCAAGGTGCCGCTCGGTGTGCTCTGCCTGGTTGCCACCGTGGCCGTGGTCCGCCGCCTGTCCGCCGGCCGCGATCTGATGGCGCGCGCCGGGCTCGGCTGGCGCGACACCGGCTACGTCCGCTACCGCGCGCCGGCGGCCGGTGACGCGGTCGCCGAGCGCGTCGCCGCAGCGGCGGGCGCGCAGGCTCCGGCCGGCACGGTCGACGAGCCGCAACTCGTCGCGCCGTGGGTGGTGCGCGTCTACCTGCTCGCCGCCGCCGCCGCGCTGCTGTCGCTGGTGGCCGTGACGCGGCATCCGTCCGAGGCGCTGGCGACCAACTGGACGACGGCCTGGGTCGGCTTCGACATCCTGATGGCGGTGGCGTTCGTCGTCACCGCGCTGGCGGCGCGCCTGCGCTCGCCGGTCGCGATCGCCGCGCTTGCCGCCGACGCCGCCATCCTGGTCTGCGACGGCTGGTTCGACACCATGACCGCGAACGGGCGCACCGAGATCACGATCGCGGTGGCGTGCGCGGTGTTCGTCGAGCTGCCCCTGGCCGTGTTCTCGCTGCTGATCGCGCGTCGCGCCGTGCAGCGCATCGCGGCCGCTCGCGTGCTGCTGGCGCGGGCGGGTGTGCCGCTCACTCGATGAGCTCGCGTCCTATGCTTGCGCGGTGTCCACCGTGCCGCTCGACCAGCCCACGCCCTCTGCCCGCCGCGGCGGTCGTCTGAAGGGAGTCGGCGCCGGCGTCCTGGTGGTCGTCGCCACGGTACTTCTGATCGTCGCGGCGCTCGCGGTCTGGGTCGACCGGGTGGCGCTCGATACGTCCACGTGGACGAACACGAGCACGAAGCTGCTGACCGACCCGGCCATCACCACGCCGCTCAGCGTCTTCATCGCGAACCAGGTCGACGCGCGGCTGCAGGTCGAGGAGCAGGTCGCTGCGGCCCTGCCGCCCCGCGCCGCCCCGCTCGCTCCGACCATCGCCGCCGCCGTGGACGACGTCGTGCAGCGCACCGCCGAGCGCGTGCTTGTGACACCGCGGACGGAGGCCATCTGGTCGAACATCATGAGCGGCGCGCACCGCGAGGCGATCGCCGTCATCGAGGAAGACCTCGCCGCATCGCAGCCCGACGGCAGCGTCACGATCGACCTCGCACCACTCATCGCCGAGACGGCAGCCGAGGTCGGCCTGCCGGCGGAGCGCCTGGCCGCGCTGCCGCCCGATGCGGGCAAGATCACGATCCTGCCCGGCGACCGGCTCGACACCGTCCGGAAGGTCGCCCGGCTTCTCGAGGTCACGGCCACGTGGCTCGCACTCATTTGCTTCCTGCTCTACGCGGCGGCGATCCTGCTGGCGGCCAACCGCCGGCGGCAGCTGCTCTGGGTGGGTGCCGGGCTGATCGTGGCAGCGATCGTGCTGGCCGTGGCGCGCGCCGGGCTCGGCGGGTACCTCCCGGGCACCATCGCCGAGACGACCGAGGGCGAGGGCGTCGTCCGCGCCGCCTGGGAGATCGTCTCGGAGCCGCTCGGCGACGCCATCCTGACCATCTTCGTGCTCGGCCTGCTGACCGCGGTCGCCTCGTGGCTGGGCGGTGACGGTGCCCGCGCGACGCGCGTCAGGGCCTTCGTCGGGCCGTGGATCGCCGACCCGCGGTACGCGTACGGCGGGCTCGCGCTGGTGATCCTGGCACTGATCGCGTGGGGCCCGGTGCCGGCCACCCGCAATCCGCTGGCGGTGGTCGTCATCGGCGCCACGGCCGTGCTGGGGCTCGAGCTGTTGCGCCGGCAGGTGCAGCGCGAGGGCGTCACTGCCGAGCGCTCCGTCGCTGCCCCGGGCTAGCGCGGCGTGACGGCGCTTCTACTCCTCCTCGGCGTGCTCAACGTCGTGTCGTTCGCGCTGTTCGGCATCGACAAGTGGAAGGCCGGCCGCGGCGCCTGGCGCATCTCCGAGCGCACGTTGATCCTGTCCGGCGCGGTCTGCGGGACGATCGGGGCCTGGCTCGGCGTCGTCGTGTTCCGGCACAAGACGCGCAAGCGGTCGTTCCTCGTGCGGCTGGGCGCAGCCACCCTGCTCGACGCCGCGGTCCTGTTCGTCGTGATGACGCTGATCTAGCGTATCTGCCGCCTCTTGCGCGCCTCTGGTTAGCGATGGTGCGTCCCTCGCTGCGCGTGTTGTCAGACAACTACCTCGCGGGCGGTTATCGTTGCCGTGTGGAGCTCCTGGAACGAGACGGGGCACTGGCGACGCTGGTCGCCGCGCACGAGACCGCTGCGGGCGGTGAAGGCCGCGTCGTGTTCGTCACCGGCGAGCCGGGCATCGGCAAGACCTCGCTCGTCGGCCGCTTCCTCCGCGATCTCGGCGACGACGCGCGCGTGCTGGCCGGCACGTGCGACGACCTCTCGATCCCGCGGCCGCTGGGACCGATTCGCGACCTCGCCGGCGGGGTGTCGCCGGCGCTCGGCGCCGCGCTCTCCGCCGGCGCCGCGCCGCACGATGTCCACGACCTGCTGATCGCGGAGCTGGAGGCCGGATCGCGCCCCACGGTGCTCGTGCTCGAGGACGTGCACTGGGCGGATGACGCGACGTTCGACGCCATCACGGTGGTCGGCCGCCGCATCGGCTCGCTGCCGGCGCTGCTGGTGCTCACCTTCCGCGGCGGCGAGGCCCCACCCGGCCACCGGCTGCACTCGGTCGTGGGCGCCATCCGCGCCGACCACTCGGTGATCGTCGACCTGGTGCCGCTGTCGGAGGGCGCCGTCGCGTCGCTGGCCGGCGACGACGCGTCCGGCGTCTACGCCGCGTCGGGCGGCAACCCGTTCTACGTCACCGAGATGCTGGCCTCGCGCTCTGCCGACGAGCTGCCCGCGTCGATCGCCAACGCCGTGGTCGGACGCGCCTCGCGCCTGGACGACGCGTCGCGGCGGCTGGTCGAGCTGGTGTCGGTGGTGCCTTCGCGCACCCGCACGTCGCTGCTGGACGCCGTCATGCCGGGCTGGACGGCGGCGGCCATCGAGCCGGAGCGCCGGCAGCTGCTGCAGCTCGAGTCGTCCTACGTGCGGTTCCGGCACGAGCTCGCGCGTCACGCCATCCGCTCGAGCGTCCCCATCGCCGCCCGCCGGCGGCTGCACGCCGAGATCGTCGAGGCCCTCCTCGCCACCGATGCCGACCCGGCCGACATCGTCCACCACGCCGAGGCCGCGGGCGCGGACGACGTCGTGGCCTCCCACGCGCTCGTCGCGGCGCGGCGGGCGGCGGCGATGGGATCGAACGCCGAGGCGCACTCCCACTACCTGCGGGCGGGTGACTTCGCCGACCGGCGCCCCCTGCCCGAGCAGGCGATCGTCCTCGAGGAGCTCGCGGTCGCCGCGTATCTCGCAGGGCGGGTCGACCACTCGATTCCGGCCATCGAACGGGCGATGGCGATCAACGTCGAGCTCGGCGACGCGGCCGTCGGTGGGTCGTTGCAAGCGGATCCTGTCGCGGCTGCACTGGTACGCCGGCAACGGCGACGCAGGCCCGCCGGATCGGGCTGGAGGCGGTCGAGCTGCTCGAACCGCTGGGCGAGTCGGTCGAGCTGGCACAGGCCTACAGCGGGCTCTCGCAGATGGCGATGCTGGCCGAGGACGTCGACGCGACGATCCGGTGGGGCAAGCAGGCGCTCGAGCTCGCGGTGCGCCTCGGCGACGACAGCGTGCGCGCGCACGCGCTGGTCAACATCGGCTCCGTGCGCATGCAGATGGGCTACGGCGAGGCCCCGCGCGCAGCTGCTCGAGGCGCACCACATCGCCGATCGCGCGGGCGACCGCCACGAGGGGACGCGCGCGCTCATCAACCTGTCGTACACCCTGATGTGCTGGGTGCGGCCGGCCGAGGCGATGCGGTACGCGCGGCAGGCGCTCGCCTACGCCGAGCGCCACGAGGTGCACGCGTTCGCGTCGTACATCGGCGCCACGATCGCGTGGCTGCGGCTGCGCGCCGGCGCCTGGGAAGAGGCCGAGCGTGACGCGCAGCGCGAGATCGAGCGGGGCATCACCGTGGCCCAGTTGCTCGCGAAGACCGTGCTGGCCGAGCTGGCCGTGCGCCGTGGTGATGCCGACGCGCCCGCCCGGCTGGAGGACGTCGCCATCCAGGCCGACCGCGCCGGCGAGCTGCAGCGGATGGCGCCGCTCCTCGAGCTGGTGTTCGAGTGGTCGCTGACCACGGGCGCCCCGATGCCGAGCGGGCGCTTCGCGCAGGGGCTGAAGGAGGTGCGCACGCGCGCGCACCTGACCGGGTGGGGTGCGATCCGGGTGGCGGCCTGGGCGGCGGTGTTCGACATCGACGTCGACGTCGACCAGCCGCTGTCGGCGCCGCACGCGGCGATGCTCCGGCACGACTGGCAGGCCGCGGCCGACGCGTTCGGCGACGTCGGCTGGACGCACGACCGGGCGCTGATGCTGTCGCTGCTCGACGACGAGGAGGCGCTGACCGAGTCGCTCGAGATCGCGCGCGGCCTCGGTGCCGAGCCGCTGATCGGGCGCGTCACCGGCCGGATGCGCGAGCTGGGGTTCCGCGTGCCGCAGGGGCCGCGCGAGGCGACGCGCGCGAATCCGGCGGGACTCACCACGCGGCAGCTCGAGGTCGTGGCGCTGCTGGTCGAGGGCCTCACGAACGCCGAGATCGCCGAGCGTCTCGTCGTCTCGCCGCGAACCGTCGAGCATCACGTTGCCGCCGTGCTGCAAAAGCTCGACGCGCCGACGCGACGTGATGTCGCGCGGCGCGCCTCCGAGCTGCAACTGATCGGGCAGACCTGACGCGCGAGGGGCCGCGGACCGGCCCCTCGCAAGCCAGGGGGACTAGCGCTTGATCGCGACCGCTTCGATGTAGGTCGCGGGGATGGCGATCGCGTCGCCGGTGCCGAGGCGGTCGAACCGCTCGGCCAGCGACACGAGGTCACGCTCGAGCGCGTCGCGCGCGGCGCCCTCGAGGGCGTCGAACGCCTTCAGCGTCGGGCCGTACCAGAGGCGGAAGAACGACACGAAGTGGTCGGCCGACGGGAACCGGAACGTGAACGTCCGCTCCGTCACCTCGAGCGAGCTGATGTCCTCTCCGAACAGCTCGCGCAGGTGCGCCTCGGTGCCCCACAGCATCGGCGACTGCACGCCGGCGGGCGGCGGGACGTGTCGCGAGATGGTGCGGAACAGCTCGCCGATGAAGCCCTCGGGCGTCCAGCTGCCGAGCGCGATGGTGCCGCCGGGCCTGCACACGCGCAGCACCTCGTCGGCGGTCTTCTGGTGGTCGGGGGCGAACATGGTGCCGAAGATCGACGTGACGGCATCGAACGACTCGTCGGGGAACGGCAGCGCCTCGGCGTCACCTTCGACGAGCTCGACGGCGAGGCCTTCGGCCGCGGCGCGCTTGCGACCGCGCTCGAGGAGCGACGGCACGTAGTCGACGCCGACGGCGGTGCAGCCGTGGCGGGCCGCCGCGATGGCGGCGTTGCCGCTGCCGGTCGCGACGTCGAGCACGCGCCAGCCGGCGCGCAGGTCGGCGGTGTCGCAGAGCTGCTCGGCGGTCAGCACGATGCGTGCTGCGACGACGGAGAAGTCGCCGCTCGACCAGGCTGCCTGCTGGCGCTGCTTGACGGCTCCGAGATCGGGGGTCGGGGCCGGGGTCTTCACTGCATTCATTTCGGGGGGGATCTCCTGATTTGGTCGCGCGTCATCGCACGACTTCGACGAAGGTACGCGGGCCCCGGCCGCGCAACATCGGCGGCGACTACCCATCTTCCCGGCGGTGCCTACCTAGGGAGCGCGGCGGATGACGACGGGGTCGTCGGGCGCGAGGCCCAGCACCGCCGAGGCGTCGGCCTGGTTGCAGGCCAGGCAGAGGCGGCCGTCCTCGTCGTCGAACAGCAACGGTTCGCCGACGGCGACGTCGCCGAACGTGGTGGCCCACGGCAGCTGGACGGTGCGCTCGCCCATGCCGACCTCGAGCCGGCCGGGGTCTTCGCCGATCACGGCGAACAGGTCGTCCGCGGTGCCGGCGAGCTTCACGCTGCCGAAGCTGTCGACGTACAGCACGGCCGTCGCCAGCTCGTCGTCCATGCGCACGGCCTGGGGCAGGCCGAGGACCGCCAGCTCGCCGATCGGAATCTCGGGTCCCAGGCGCGACGGCTCGACGCCGAGCAGCACGTGGGCGGCCGCGGGCGCGAACACGTCGCGGCCGTGGAAGACCGCGGTCGTGTCGGGCAGCCGGTAGGCCGGATCGGTCAGCTCGAACGCGCGCTCGACACCGCCGAGCAGGGCCGCGACGGGCTCGAACAGGCCGTTGTCCGGGCCGATCAGGACGTCACCGCGACCGACCTCGATGGCGATGCAGCGGCGGGCGCCGCCGACGCCGGGGTCGACGACCGCGACGTGGACCGCGGGCGGGAACCACGACAGCGCACGCGTCAGCTCGAGCGCGCCACGGCGCACGTCGTAGGCCGGGACGCCGTGGGTGACGTCGACGATGGTGGCCGCGGGCGCGATGCCGAGGATGACGCCCTTCATCGCCGCGACGCCGGGGTCGCCGAGGCCGAAATCGGTGCAGAGCGTGATCAGCGGCGACGCGCGCATGGCCGCAAACGGTACCGTTCCCGCACTGGTGCAGCCGCTACGCGTCGTCGCATTCACGTCGAGCCCGCGCGTCGACGGCAACTCCCGCCTTCTCGCCGCCGACGTCGGCGCGCGGCTGGCGGACGCGCGGGGCACCGACTACCGCGTGGACACCGAGCGACCCAACCGCGTCTGGGGCGAGTAGAGCACCGTCGCGAGGATCGCCGGCGTCAGGCCGGCGGCACCTCGAGCGCGCACATGAGGTGCCGCAGGTCGCCGGCCAGGCGGTCGGCCGTCCCGGGCGGAAGGCCCGCCAGGAGCCGCGTCTCGTTGGCGACGTGCGCCGCCACCGCGCGATCGATGACCGTCAGGCCCTCGGCTGTCAGACGCACGCCGACGCCGCGGCCGTCGCGCTCGTCGGGCACGCGCTCCACCAGGCCGTCCGCCTCGAGCCGGTCGATGCGGCTGGTCGTCGAGCTGCGGGCGACCATCGTCGCGTCGGCGAGCGCCGACGCCGACAGCAGGTACGGCGCGCCGCTGCGGCGGAGCGTCGCCAGCACGTCGAAGCTGGGAGCGTCCAGGCCGTGCGCCTGGAAGATGACGGCGAGCTCGCGGTCGAGGATGCGGGAGGCGCGCGTGATGCGGCCGATGACGCCCATCGGGCTCGAGTCGAGGTCGGGGCGCTCGCGCGCCCACGCCGCGAGGATCCCGTCGACCTGGTCGTGTTCCATCGCCGAAGACTAGCAATATAGTTCGACGTCGAATATAGTAGTTCCATGACGAACTACCTGCGACTTCTCACCATCCTGCAGACCGCCGTCGCTCCGCTCGTCTGGGGCACCTCGTACTGGGTCGCGACGGAGCTGCTCCCGGCCGACCGGCCGCTGTTCGCGGCGGCCGGCCGCGCGCTGCCGGCCGGGCTCGCGCTCGCGCTGGTGACGCGGCGCATCCCGCCCGCCGGCTGGCGCCTGCGGGTGGCGACGCTCGGCGTGCTCAACATCGGCCTCTTCTTCGTGCTGCTGTTCACCGCCGCCGAGCGCGTGCCCGGCGGCGTCGCCGCGACGTCCGCCGCGATCGGCCCCATCGTCGTGCTGCTGGTCGGGTGGCCGGTCCTCGGGTTGCGCCCGACCGTCGTCGGCCTGGCGTCCGGCGCCGTCGGCGTCGTCGGGGTCGGTGCGCTGGTGCTCGATCCGTCCACGTCGGTCGACCCGATCGGCTTCGGGGCGGCAGCCGCCGCGACGGCGTCGATGGCGATCGGCATCGTGCTCGCCCGCCGCTGGGGCCGCCCGCCCATGCCGCTGCTCGCGTTCACGTCGTGGCAGCTGCTGGTCGGCGGCGCGCTCGTCGCCCCGCTCGCCCTCGCCACGGAGGGCGTGCCGCCGGTGCCCACGCCGCGCAACCTGCTCGGCTTCGCGATCATCGGCCTGGTCGGCACGGCGCTCGCCTACGCGGTGTGGTTCCGAGGCATGACGTCCCTCCCGGCGTCGTCGGTCTCGTTCCTGAGCCTCCTCAGCCCGATCGTCGCCACAGCCCTGGGCTGGGCAACGCTGGGCCAGTCCCTGACGCCCCTCCAGCTAGCCGGCGCCGTGCTGGTAGGCGCCTCGATAGTCGCGGGCCAGCGAGCAGCAAGCCCGTCCGAAGCGCCCGCCCGTCGACGCCCGCCCCGCCAGCGCGTCACTTCCGTGACGAAGCGTGACGGTCTAACGATTGGGGTCTGACCCCATTTCGGGCCGTTCTGGGGTCTGACCCCAGAACGTTTCCGCGCGGAAGCCGCGCGGATCGCGCGACGTGTGCGAGAACGGTTCGGAGGTGGCGCGTGGCGCGCGGTTCGGGCACACCGGGGCGGTGTACGGTCCGCCGCATGGCACGACAACCACGCGAGATCTCCAGCAACGGCTTCTACCACGTGTACTCGCGCGGCACCGGCGGGCTGGTGCTGTTCGAGGACGACGCCGACCACCAGGCGCAGTACACGCTGTACGGCCGCGCCGCCGGCCGGCACGGCTGGAAGATCCACGCCCACTGCCTGATGAAGACGCACCACCACGTCCTCGTCGAGGCGCCGCACGACGCGCTCGTGCGCGGCATGCACCTGCTCGGCACGTGCCAGGCGATGCGCCTCAACCAGCGCCGCGAGCGGTTCGGCCACGCCACCGCGGGCCGGTTCGGATCGACCGCGCTGCACAGCCACGCCGACGTCACCCGCGTCGCGATGTACATCGCCAACAACCCCGTCGCCGCCGGCCTCGTCGACGACCCGCGCGACTTCGCCTGGTCGTCGCACCGCGCCACGCTCGGCCTCGAACCGCGCCCCGACTGGCTGCGAGCCGACTGGCTGCCCGGGCTGTTCAGCGGCGATCGAGCGCTACGCCCACCACGTCGACCGGCAGGCCGCCGCCATCGTCGCCGCCGTCCAGCGGCATAGCCGCGCCTGCCGGAAGGTCGACAGCGCTTCCGTCGCAGGGGTGACCGGGATCCACCGCGAGAGCGACGAGCCGCTCGCGGCCCGGCCGTAGCTTCATCACAGGAGGAGCGCGGTGCTCCCGCCGCCTCCGCTATCTGCCCCCACCACAAAGGCCCCTGTGATGCAAAGCTCGCGCTCGAAACCGTCCAACCTCGCCCACCGCATGGGCCGCTGGAGCGGCCTGCACCCGTGGCGGGCGATCCTCGGCTGGATCGCGTTCGTCGCGATCTGCTTCGTCGCCGGCAACGCCGTCGGCACCACCCAGATCGACGACTCCCAGCGCGGCACCGGCGACTCCGGCCGCGCCGCGCGCACCATCGACGCCGCCGGCTTCAACGACCGGCCCGGCACCGAGATGGTGTTCGTCCAGACCCGCAGCGGCCCGCTCACCGACGAGGCCCTGGCCGCCGTCGCCACCGACGTGAAGTCGACGCTCGGCAAGCTCCCCGACGTCGCCGCCGTCAGCGCGCCGCGAGCGCTCCGCCGACGGCCGCTCGGCCATGATCGAGTTCGAGATCCGCGGCGACGCCGAGGACGCGGCGACCAAGGTCGCGCCCATGCAGGCCGCGACCGCCACCATCGCCGAAGGCGCACCCCGACCTGCGCGTCGACCAGTTCGGCGAGGCATCCGTCGACAAGGCGCTCGACGACCAGCTCGCCGCCGACTTCCAGCGGGCCGAGTTCCTCTCCATCCCGATCACGCTGATCATCCTGATCGTCGCGTTCGGCGCGCTGCTGGCCGCCGGCATCCCGGTGCTGCTCGGCCTGACCGCCGTCTTCTCGGCGATCGGGCCTCGTCGCCATCACGTCCGCCATCATCCCGAGCTCGGAGAGCGCGCCGATCCTGATGATGCTGATCGGCATGGCGGTCGGCGTCGACTACTCGCTGTTCTACCTGAAGCGGGAGCGCGAGGAGCGTGCCCGCGGCGCCGGCAAGCTGGCCGCGCTCGAGGCTGCCTCGGCGACGAGCGGCCACGCCGTGCTCGTCTCCGGCATCACCGTCGTCGCGTCGCTCGGCGGCCTGTTCTTCATGGGCGACGCCGACTCGGCCGCGATGGCCGTCGGCTCGATCCTGGTCGTCGCGGTCGCCGTGCTCGGCTCGCTGACCGTGCTGCCCGCCGTGCTCGCGAAGCTCGGCGACCGCGTGCACCGCAGCCGCCTGCCGCTGCTGTCGCGCATGCGGCGCGAGCAGCGCGACTCCCGCGTCTGGGGCTGGGTCCTCGGCCACGTGATGCGCCGTCCGCTGGTCGCCCTCATCTCCGGCGTGTTCGTGCTCGCGATGCTGGCCATCCCGGCGCTCGGCATGCACACCAAGGTGACGGGTATCAACGACCTGCCCCGCGACGCGTTCCCCGTGCTGAAGACGTACGACCGCATCGACACGGCCTTCCCCGCGGAGGAGCCGAACGCCGATCGCCGTCGTCAAGGCGCCCGACGCGTCGCGATCCGGTCGTGAAGGCCGCCATCGCCGCAGCTCGAGAGCAGCGCGCTGGCCGACGGCACCATCACCGCGCCCGACCACGACGGAGCTGTCGAAGGACGGCACCGTCGCGATCGTGCAGCCTGCCGCTGGCCGGCGACGGATCCGACGCCACCTCGCGCGCCGCGCTCGACCACGCTGCGCAAGCAGGTCGTGCCCGACGCGTTCGCGGCGGTGCCCGACGCCACCGTCACGGTCGGCGGCCGCACGGCGGAGACGGTCGACGACAGCGCCAACCTGACGGCCCACGCGCCGCTCGTGTTCGGCGCGGTGCTGGCGATGGCGTTCCTGCTGCTGCTCGTCACGTTCCGGTCGATCGTGATCCCGATCAAGGCGATCATCCTCAACCTGATGTCGGTCGCGGCCGCGTACGGCGTGCTGACGCTGGTCTTCCAGCACGGCTGGGGCGAGATCATCGGACTGCCGCAGACCGACGGCGTCGTCACCTGGCTGCCCATGTTCCTGTTCGTGATCCTGTTCGGCCTCTCGATGGACTACCACGTGTTCATCCTCAGCCGCATCAAGGAGGGCTGGGACAAGGGCATGACCAACGCGGCCGCCGTCGAGCACGGCATCCGCAGCTCGGCCGGCGTCGTCACCGCCGCCGCCGTGGTGATGGTCGCGGTGTTCTCGATCTTCGCGACCCTCTCCCTGATCGACCTCCAGCAGTTCGGCGTCGGCCTGGCCGCCGCCGTGCTGATCGACGCGACGCTGATCCGCGGCGTCGTACTGCCCGCGTCCATGCGGCTCCTGGGCCGCTGGAACTGGTACATGCCGCGCAGCCTGCATCGGCTGCCGGCGATCGGCGGCCAGTCGGCCTCAACCGCACGGGCGTAACTCGAACGGAGGTGTGGTGTGGGGCGCCGGGCTCACCGGCGCCCCACACACGTCTCGTCACTCCGAGCGACAGAGGCCCGCGCATGACGACCTGGTCGGGCTGCGGCTGGTAGCCCAGCGCCAGGTTGATGGCGCGCATCGGCGCGTTCTCGACGTTGTTCTCGGTCTCCAGCGTGACGACGCCGTTGGCGGCCGCCCACGCGACCGTCGCGCGCTTGAGCGCACCGGCGATGCCGCGCCCGCGGTAGGCGGGCATCACACCCGTCATGTCGTGCCAGGCCGTCGTTGGATACGCGCCGGGGAAGCCGAGGCTCGCGTACCCGGCGATCTCGTCGCCGGCCAGCGCGATGAAGATCGCGTCGCGACGCGTCATGCGGCCCCTCGATGTCGTAGGCGACCCACTCCTCGAACGTGCCGGCCGTGTGCGGCTCGTCCGGTGCCGGGGATGTCGTGCGCCGTCGCGTCGGCGACGGCGTGCAGCGCCCGGAGCAGGTCGGGCCGCTCGGCCAGCGTCGTGATCTCGATGCCGGCCGGCGCGTCGACGGCACGCACCTCGGCCGACGGCACGTCGAGTGCGACGGCGCGCGAGCGCTCGTACTCGGCGAACCCGCGGCGCTCCAGCCAGGTGATCCCGTCGGGCCGCGACTCGCAGGTGGGGACGTGCAGCGCCGCCTTCCCGATCGCCGGCGGCGTGCCCGGACAGGCGACGGTACAGCTCGCTGCCGATGCCCCGTCGGCGGTGGTCGTCGACGACGCCGATCTCGGCCCACGCCCCGTCGAAGTCGGCCGCGAACACGTAGATGCGACCCACCGTCCCGTACCCGATGGCGGCGTCGCCGGACCGGACGAGCAGACGCACTGCGCCCGGGTACGCGCGCTCGGCGTGCTCGAGCTCGTCGGCGGTGTACGGCCGCTCGGGCGCGAGGGCCGTCGCCAGCGCTGCGAGCTCGCACGAGCTGCTCGCGCGTCGAGACGACCTCGATGCCCCAGTCACCCATCCGCATGGCGTGACTGTACCCCTCGCCCTCACGTCGCTCTTACGCGAGCCTCGTACCATGCGGCGATGACGCTCTCGTCGGAGCCTCCAGCCGCCTCGCCGGCCTTCTCGCCATCGCGGTCGTCGCTGTCGGCTGTGGATCGAGCTGGCGACTCGACCACCGACACGACGACGCCCGCCGCCACGTGTCGCCTCGACCGACGTAGCCGGCGCCGACGCGCCACGGCGGTCGTCGCCGGCAAGGTGTCCGCCAACGACGCCAGCGTTGATGAGCTGACCGCGGCGTTCGAGGCCGCGGGCATCCCGAACGCCGAGCGCTGGGCGAGCGAGTGGCCGAGTACCGCCCGTACGACCGCTCGGACGCCACGTGGGCGCACCTCCGCGAGCGAGCTCGCGAAGTACGACCCCGACCAGCAGGTGGTGGAGCAGATCAGTCGCCACGCTGCAGTCGACGCGACGCCGATGTCCTACGCCGCGGGCTCGCTCGCGCCTCGGCGGGGTTTCCATCGCTGCGCCACGGCGAACCGACGTTCTCGGTGATGCAGGTCCGGCACTGGACGACGCCGAGCAGGCCTTCATCGTTCGCGGTCGTCGGCGGCGATGCTCGCGGCGGCGCTCTTCGGCGCTGGTCGCGGTGCGGCCGGTCGATGGTCGCCTGCCGGCGGGTCGAGCGTCCGCCGCGCGTCGGTGCTGACGGCGGTCGTACGCGCGATGCCGCCGCACGTGGAGCGCGTACTACGATGCGGGGATCGCGCGACCGGGACTACAGCATCCGGGGGACGGCATGTCGGCGCTCCGAGCGCTGGTGGGCGTAGCGGCGATCGGCGCGCGTCGGCAGCGCGATCACCGCCGAGCGGCGCCGGCTAAGCGTCATGGCGTCCTCCTGGGAGCGCTGTGCGCCATGCTATTACGACGCTGCGATCACATTCCGTGCATCTCGTCGGCGGGTCAATCGCCGGCGAAGCGCTAGATGCCTCGCGCGCGTGCGCGGAGTCGAAGCCGCTGCGCATCGGGCGAGTGATTCCGATCGCACGACCGAAGGGTTCTGGTACGGTTGGACGACGCGGCCCGCCCGGGCCGCCGAAGCAGTCTCGAGAGACGCCTCGTTTGGGTGCGTTCGACGGATCCCCGTCGCCCCACGACAGGCCCGACGCCTCCCGATGAGAGGATCCGAGACATTTGGTGAGCCCCCAAGGCGAGCCCGAGCGAGGCGACGGCCCGCCGCCGGTGTGGACGCCGCCGCCGGATTCGCCTCGCGTCGCGGGACGCGGTGACACGGGCTGCCGAACCGCGCGATGCTGGTCGACTGCATCGACCGGGCGCTCGCGCACGACGCGCGCAGGGGCGGGTGCACCGCCGTGCTGTGCGGTCGATCTCGACCGGTTCGCGCTGCTCGAGGAGCAGCAGGGCCAGGCGGAGGCCGACGCCCTGCTGCGGCGCGTCTCCTCGCAGCTCGTCGGTGCGCTGCGCACGATGGACACCGTCGGCCGCATCGGCGCCGGCGAGTTCGCCGTGCTGACGCCGAGCGTCGAGAGCCCCATCCACGCCGTCGACCTGAGCGCCCGGCTGGTGTCGGAGCTCGCGCGTCGCCCGCGGCACGGCCCGGACGGCGACGGCGTCGCCGCCAGCATCGGGCTGTCGGTGTCGATGGACGGACGCGGCACGGGCGAGGAGCTGCTGACTGAGGCGGAGAGCGGCGATGCAACGCGCTCACGCGCTCGGCGGGGCGCGCGCCGAGGTGTTCGACGATGCCCTGTGGCTGCGCGTGCAGCAGCGGTGGATCGCGCGGCAGGTGCTCCAGGCCGCCCTCGACGATCGCCGCGTCGTCGCCCACTACCAGCCCATCGTCAGCGTCGGCACCGGCGCCGTGGTGGGCTACGAGGCGCTGCCGAGGGTCGCCGACACCGACGGTTCGATCCTGCCGCCGTCACGGTTCCTGCCGGCCGGCGACGACTCGAGCCTGGTGGTCTCGCTGGCCCGGCAACTGGCCGGTCTGGCGTGCGCCGACGCGTGCACGTGGCAGCGCGGCGGCTCGGCCGAGCACGGCCCGAGCGTGGCCGTCAATCTCAGCGCGAGGCAGTTCCGGGACGGCGATCTGCCGACCTTCGTGCGCGACACGCTGGAGCGCACCGGTCTCGACCCGAGACGTCTGCACCTCGAGCTGACCGAGGCGACCGTCGCCGATGTGCCACCCGAGATGGTCGCGCAGCTGGAGCAGCTCCGGGCGCTCGGCGTGCAGCTCGGGCTGGACGACTTCGGCACCGGCCACGTGTCGCTGGTGCGCGTGCGGAGCCTGCCGCTGAGCTACGTGAAGATCGACCGGAAGCTGGTGCGCGCGACCAGCAACGACCCCGGCGGCGAGCAGGTGCTGGCGGCCGTGATCGGCCTCGCGGCACAGCTCGGGCTGCGGTCGATCGGCGAGGGCGTCGAGAAGCCGGCGCAGCTCGACCGGCTGCGCGAGCTGGGCTGCGACGAGGCGCAGGGCGATCTGTTCGCCCAGCTGCGCGCAGTTCCCGACCCGCCTGCCTGACAAAATAAGTGTTCCACATGGGACGCATAAGTTAGTGCTATGCTCGGCCGCTCGTTCGCAGGAGCATCACCGAGGAGGGCACGATGTCCCAGACGACAAACCTGAACGCGGTCGACTTCGACGCCGTCGTGGCGCTGGTCGGAGCGGTCGACGCCGATCCGGAACAGGGCCAGACGGTCTGGAAGGCCGACGTGCACTGGGAGCAGGGCTTCAAGTCGACGGCGACGATCCGCGACTTCGCGCCGATCGAGTCGGACGAGCCCGCCGGCCTGGGCGGCACCGACAGCGCCCCGAACCCGGTGGAGCAGGTCGCAGCCGCGCTCGGCAACTGCCTGGCGGTCGGCTACGTGGCGGCGCTGACGGGCCGTGGCATCGAGGTGCGCGAGCTCGACATCGCGGTCTCCGGCGATCTCGACCTGCGCACGTTCCTCGGCCTCGCCCAGGGCCACGCCGGCTTCTCGAAGCTCGACGTCGACGTGCGCATCGACTCCGATGCCGACGAGGCGACGCTGCGGGAGGTGCACGAGCACGTCGTGGGGACGTCGCCCGTGGGCCACTCGCTGACGAACCCGGTGCAGCTCGACGTGCGCCTCGCGACGGCGTAGCCGGCGAGCGGTGCAGCCCCCGCGGGGAGACCTGGCGAGAAGTCTCCCCGCGGGAACACCTTGCAGAGCGGCTGGACTACGTGACGGTCAGCTCGCCCTTCATGCCCTGCGCGTGCGGATCGCACACGAACGCGTACGTGCCGGCGACCAGCGTGACCTCGAAGCTCTGCTTCGCGATCTCGGGCACCGTGGTCGTCACGTCGACGCCCTCGCCGGTGAGGTGGAAGTTGTGCTCGGCAGACTTGTCGTCGACCTCGAGCGTGTAGGTGCCGGCCGGGACGCTGGTCTGATCCATGCGTGATCGTGAAGTCGGGCCCGACGGTGCCGGTGAGCGTCTGCCCGCCGGCGGCCGCCGTGTCGGTGGCGGCCGTGTCGGCCGGAGCCGCGGCGGTGTCGGAAGCGGCCGGAGCCGCGGCGGTGTCCGAGGCGGCGGGCGCGGCAGCCGTGTCGGCCGTCGTGGCGTCGTCGTCCGAGCCGCCGCACGCGGCGAGCGCGAGCGCCGCCAGGCCGAGCGCGGCGATGCGTGATGAAGCGTCTGTTCACTGGATGTCCCCCGATTACGAGCAACGGTGCTCTGTCCGAGCACCTGTGTCGGGGTACGCAGGCCTCCCTGGGGCGGTTCGGAACCTGGACGAAAGGACATGTCAGCGCAATGCGGCCGCGAGCACCGGGTCGCGGCCGCGCACCAGGTCGCCGGCCGCGAGCTTGACGGCGATGTCCGGCGCAATCCACGGCCGGTCGTCGTCCGGCCCGCCGAACTCCCAGTACCGGGACGAGACCTGGACCGTGATGCCGCTGTTCGGCAGCACGACGGGCTGCACGTCGGCGTACAGGTTCGGCCTGCCGCCGGTCGGCTCGCCGACGAAGACCGCGGCCGTGTCGCGGTCGACCAGGGTCGCGAAGTTGGTCGCGGCGGAGAACGTCTGCGGGCCGATGATCACCGCGAGGCCGCCGGGCCTGTTGATGCGCGGGTCGGACTTCAGGAAGTCGAGCAGCGGCCGGTAGGTGTGGTTGTCGCCGCCGGCGTTGTTGCGCAGGTCGATGACGAGGCGGCGGGCAGGGCCGGCGTCGAGCTTCGCCCGCAACTGGTCGGCGACCTCGGCCAGCGTCGTCTCGCCGCTCTTCGAGACGACCTCGTTGTACTGCAGGTAGAGCGCGCGGCCGTGGTCGAGCGTCGTCCACCAGAACGGCTCGTCGCGGCGGGCGAGCGCGAGGAGGCGGTCGGTCTTCGGCAGCCCGACGGGGTTGGTGCCGGTGCGGCTGATGAAGGTGCCCCAGTCGACGACCTCCGGGTCGACGGTGCGCTCGGCGCCGTCGCGCGGCTGGACGACGAACCGCGGCTTCGCCCCGTCGGTGGCGATGCCGGTCGCGACGAGGATCTCCGGCGTCATCAGCAGCATCGGGACGACGACGTTGAGCGTCGAGTCGTTGTCGCGCGCGCCGTAGGGCGCCACGAGCCGCATCGCCTCGTCGATCGGCGTCGAGCCGATGCGCACCACCCGCGCGCCGAGCAGCGAGGGGTCGTCGGTCGCGGACACGTGGATGCCGTCGGCGAACAGGTACAGGCGCATCGTGTACAGGTGGAACCCGGCCTCGAACGGGTACACGCCGCTGTGCCCGTCGATGAGCGCGGCGAGGCGCATCACCTCGACGCGGGCGTCGTCGGCCGACATCCGGGCCAGGCGGGCCGGGGCGGCGGCGAGCTCGACGGTCGAAGTCGGCCTCCGGCTCGCGCCAGAACGGGTTGGGGTGGATGCGCCGGACGCCCTCGGCGAAGGCGGCCATGTCGGCTGTCCAGGCGGCCTCGGCGGGCGAGGCGGGGCTCGCGGTGGTGGCCGGCGGTGCCGTGGTCGCGGTGCGGTGCTGCTCGCCGCAGGCGGTCAGCAGCAGGGCGGCGCAGACGAGGAGCGCGCGGATCACGAGGCGAAACTAGCACGGTTTCGTGCTAGTTACCACGAGTTCGTGCTACCCGGCGAGATCCATCCGCTCGGGCTCGGCGGCCTCCTGCGCCGCCTGGCCGGCCGTCGACCAGCTCCTGCAGCGCCGCGATGATGTCGGCCCGCCGGTCGCCGAGTTGGGCCGACAGCCGCTCGTCGACGACGCTGAAGTAGTCGTGCGTCGCGTCGTGCGCCGCCCGGCCGGCGGCGGTGAGCGCCAGCAGGTACGAGCGCCCGTCGCGCGGGTTGCGCGATCGCTCGATGTGCCCGCGCCGTCTCGACGTGCGCGAATGGCGTCGAGCGTCGTCGAGACCGGCATCCCGAGCCGCCGCGAGAGCGCCGTCGGCGTCACGGGCTCGAGGTCGAGGATGGCGCTGTAGAGCGCGTACTCGTTGGCGTCGAGCGGCGCCCCGTCGAGCGCGTTCCCGAGCAGCTGCCTGGCCTGCTGCGAGGCCGCGAACACCCAGTACAGCGGCGAGAGGGTCGACTCGCGTGCCATGAGGGCGACTATAGGCCAGAAGCTCCGCGAGGTGACATCGCGCCGTTGCTCAGCCGCTAGCCGAGGCGGCGCGAGTAGATCGCGACCGGCGCCGGCTGGTCGAAGAAGAGACTCGGCACGGACAGCCACCACAGCCGGCCCGGCGACGCGGCCAGCACGCAGCAGACGATGCTGCCCGGATGCGTGGGCGCGGCGACGCGGAACGGACGCCAGGTCGCACCGTCGTCGGTGCTCACCTGCAGGTGCCGGTGCCAGAGGGAGAACCACCGTCCGGCGCGCCCGGGGTCGGCGGCCAACGCGATCGTGGCCACGTTCGTCGCGGGCCGCCAGGTCGCGCCGGCGTCGCGCGAGACCTGGAGGCCCTTCTGCGTCGACGCGATCAGGTGCCCTCGTGCGTGCGGGGCGGCGAACGCGTAGATGAACCCGCGCGGCCGCGTCATCTTGCGGAAGGTCCGGCCGCGGTCGGTGCTGACCACCCACCGGTCGTCGTGGACGGCGAGCACCGTCCGGCCGCGACCGCCGACGCTCACGGCAGGAACCCGCCCTGCAGCCCGGCCCCGCGGACGCGGCGGAAGCGGCCGTCGGCCGACGCCCGCCAGAGATGCCCGGGCGTTCCCGCGTAGACCGTGCCGGCGACCGGATCGGCGACGAGCGCGGCTGCCCGAGGGCCGGAGCGGACGCGCCAGCTGCCACCGGCACGGGGCAGCTGAATGACGTGGCGGCGACCGGCCAGGAAGGTGCCGGCCGGGGTGATGGCGAGCGAGCTGTAGACGTCGAGCGGCGCCGGCAGCAGATGCCAGCTGACCGATCCGTCGGTGGTCTCCCAGACGAGGCTGCCGACGATGGCGACGGCGCGTCGCGGCACCAGCGGGTCGACCTGGAACCGGTCGATCGACGAGCGCGAGGCGCCGACGCGGGCGAGATCCAGCGCGAACGGGCCGCCGTTCTGGCTGCACCAGATGGCCAGCGACTCGGCCACGCACGCGGAGGCGGCACCACCCGGCATCGCGGCCAGCACGATCGGCGGCAGGAAGCCGAACACGCCCGGCCCCGGCGACGGCGGCAGCCCGGTGACGGCGCGCCAGGTGACGCCGGCGTCGCGCGTCAACAGGACGCGGTCGGGCTCACCAGCCACGCCACGGCCGGGTCGACGAGCGAGGGCACGATCGTCCCGGGCCCCGCGGCGCGGGCGTGCCACGTCGCGCCGCCGTCGTCGGTGCGCGAGACGCCGGCCTCGGTCACGAGCCACAGCTTGCCCGCCGCGCCCGGGATCGCCACGAGCTGACCGTCCGGCGCGTCGGCCAGCGGCTGCCAGGTGGTCGCCAGGTCGTCGGAGCGCCAGCCCTTGCCGTCCAGCACGGCGTAGATCGCGCCGGCCGAGAAGACGACCGAGCCGTCGGCGATCGGCGACCCGTCGACCCGGCCGAGCGGGAACGCCGACAGCCACGTCGCGCCGCCGTCGAGCGAGCGCTGGATGGCGCCGTCGCGGTGGATGCGCACGAGGTGGTCGGGCTGCTCGGGGTCGATCGCCCAGCTCACGATCTCGGACTGCGAGCTCTCGTTGCCGAACACGTCGCCGAGGTCGCCCTTCCTCGTCCAGCTGGCGCCGTGGTCGGTCGACGCGAACAGCTCGCTGCCGACCGTCTGCACGATGCCCCCGGCGACGACCTGCAGGTCGAGCAGCAGGGAGTCGGCAGGCAGGCCGCGAGCCGGCTGCCGCACGAGCGCCGACCCGCCGACCGAGGCGGACACGTTGAGCCCGTCCAGCGCCACGAGCGTGCCGTCGGCCTCGGCCACGAGCTCGCCCACGCGCGATGTTCCGCGGCGCGTCGCCGCCGACCCAGGCGGCGCTCGCGAGCGCCGGCTGGACGGCCGAGCGCCAGCAGCGCCAGCGCGAGGATCCGCCGCGTCACGGGGCCACCCGCGGCAGCGGCTGCGAGGAGATGCCCGACTCGGTCAGCGCCCACAGGCGTCCGGCGCCGGTGTCGAGCTGCCTGATCCGGCCGCCCGGCGGATCGGTCATCCGCTGCCACGTGCGGCCGGCGTCGCGCGTCATGTAGAGGCGGCGCTGCCGGGCGGCGTACCAGACGCCGCGCCGGCGCGGATCGACCGCGACCGCGACGACCTTGCCGCGGATCGGCCGGAACGTGCGGCCGCCGTCGCGCGAGCGGTAGAGCCGCTCGTTGGCGTCGACGCCGAGCATCAGCCTGCCGTCGACGGCGTCGATCTGGAACTGGAAGAACCCGAACTGCAGCCGCGTCCGGTAGAACGTGCGGCCGCCGTCGTGCGACACCGCCAGCCGGTCGTTGCCGAAGTTGTTGACCTCGATCGCGACCGTCCGGCCGCGGCCGCCGGCGGCGGTGAGGCCGATGTTGTCGCCCTCGAACTGGAGCCGCCGCGGCAGCCCGCGCGCCGGCAGCGCCGTGAAGCGGACGCCGTCGGCCGTGGTGAGGAGCCGGTCGCGCGTCAGCAGCCACGCCCGCCGGCCGCGGGGCTCGCCGATCAGCCCCGTCAGCTCGTCGGTGATCCGCGTCGGCGCACCGCCGCGACGCGGCTGCGAGGCGACGCCGAAGAACCCCTTCAGCACCCGGCCGCCGACGCGCACGAAGGCCTCGGGCTGCTCGGGCCTCGGCGACCACGTCCGGCCGCCGTCGGTGGTGGTGAAGGTGCCGCTGTAGGCGCGGCCGGCGATGAGCGGGTCGGCCGACCAGCCCGTACAGCGTCGCGCCCGGCAGGCTCGTCGCCGCGGTAGCTGGGCGGCTGGCCCGGCGTGACCAGCCACGGCCCGTCCAGGCCGATCGCGATCGCCGACGCGCCGGCGTCGAGCACGCCGAGCGAGTACGCCCAGCCGACCGAGCCGACCACCTCGCTCCACGTCGCGCCGCCGTCGGTGGTGCGATCGACGGCGCCGCAGTCGAGCGCCCAGGTGATCAGCGGCTGGCCGGCGACGGGCGCAGGCTCGACGCACGTCGGGTCGGTCACCGGCCCGGCGGGCAGCCAGTTCGCCCCGAAGTCGGTGCTGCGCAGCCCTCCGATCCAGAGCGTCCCCGGCACGCCGGTCGTGGCGACCATCTCTCCCTCCGGGATGCCCGCGGCGACGTGCCAGGTCGTGCCGAAGTCGTCGCTGAACGAGACGGCGCCGTTGGACGACGACGCCCACACGCGCGGCCCGTCGAACGTGAACGTGGGATTGAAGGTGAGCGGGCCGGTCAGCGGCGTGATCGCCTGCCACGTCGCGCCGCCGTCGGTGGAGCGCGCCAGTGCGCCCTCGTCGTCGCGACCGAGCAGCCGCGCCGGGTCGCCCGGATCGACGTCGGTCGCACAGCAGCCGGTGCGCGTCCACGTCGCGTCCCTGGTTGGTGGAGCGGAACACGTCGCCCTCGAGACCGATGGCCACGAGCAGCGACGGCGGCCCGGCGAACGCGACGAGATCGCGCACGTCGGGCCCCGTCGGAAGCACGCGCCGGCTCCAGTGCAGGCCACGGTCGGCGCTGGCGTAGACCGCTCCGCCGTTGCCGAGCAGGTAGACGTTGCCGGGCGAGCCCTGGTCGGTGATGACGGCCGCGGAGAGGCCGTGCGGCGTGCCGGTCGTCCACGGCGCGGCCGATGCCGGCGCGACGCAGACGACCGCGGCTGCGACGAACGCGCCCAGCAGCCAGCCACTCCTCCTCCACGACCCCATAGTGTGATCGTACACACGCTTACGCGCTCAGCTCGAGCGGAGCGCCAGCGTGAGGCTCCCGGCCGCGGCGAGGGCGGTCACGGCGCGCACGTGGTTCCAGGTCGTCCAGCTGTCCAGGTAGTCGCTCCACCGCTCGGCCGCGTCGGCCCGGCCGGGCGACACGGCGTCGAGCGCGTCGTTGAGCGGGACGTGGTGCACGACGGTGAGGCCGATCGCGCCGACCAGGAACAACGCGCTGCCGGCGAGCAGATACGGCGACGGCCGCTCGTCCCAGTGCCGCACGGCGTGGACGCCGAGGTAGGTGCACGAGACCGCCGTCCCGAACAGCGCGGTCATGAACGCCGGCGTGACGGCGACCCGGTTGATCGACTGCATCGCGGCGATGCCCTGGGCGGGTGGCAGGCGCTTCAGGCCGCCCATCACGAAGCTCGAGAAGGCGAAGAAGACGCCGGCCGAGAGGCCGCTGCCGAGCGCCGTCGCCAGCGTCACGTACTGCACGCGCGTCATCGGATGCCGCCCCAGATGCCGGTGGCGGCGGTGCGCTGCGCGTAGTCGCGTTGCGATACGCGCCTCTCGGACCGTTGGGGGCGGACTTCGCTTCGTTGACCCCGGCAAGATCGGTCTGCGGCGTGCGCAGGTCGAGATCCTCACCTCTGTAACCCATGTCGTCCGTTCTCCTTGTCCGCGAGTTCGCCGGCGGCGACCACTCGTGAGTTTTTCCCAAAAGCCACGCCAACGCTGCGCGATGTCAGGCAGCACTTTAGCGTTTATCCCCAACCCGTTGGCGAAAATCTAGCCACAGATAACGGCTGTCTCTTGACTGTTGTACACTAGCGTCGATTTGCTCTCGTCGCGAGGGGCGGGCAGTGCTTGATTACCAACGTGGTCAACGCAGAAAAACACCGCATATTCATGAACTTGTGACGCTCTTCGAAGAGAACCCGGCCAAAACAATAACGCCGGACCAGAAAATATCATAATTTGGCAATGCCTTAAGCCGGGTATGCTCAAGCTGTTAAAGAAGTGTCGAGCGGACAGGCGCTTGCAGCTCGGGACCTTCATTGCGCGGATTATTGAGCTTCGGA
>CAVTAC010000010.1:0-270816 GCA_963732645.1 uncultured Actinomycetes bacterium | reverse complement strand
CGTGATCGGGGTGGTTGCTGTAGCCGTCGTAGGCGGCCCGGTCGACGAACTCCATCGAGATCCCGAAGCGGAACGCGTTCGCGCTGACCTCGGCCAGGAGCTCGAACGCCTCGACGCCGGGAATCGTTGCGAGCCGCTCGGCCGCCTCGAGGAAGTCCCGCTCGGCGTCGGAGCCCGCGGGATGAGCGAGCGCGAAGGTCACGGTGTGTCGAATGCGTCCAGCGTCCATCGGCAGAGAGTACGCGGACGTCTCCGTCGAGTTACGGCCGAGGAGCGATGGTTCGCCGCGGGATCAGGCGGACCAGGCGCTGGTGGTTGCATCGCGCGGCGGCCCGCGCCGTGATCGGGCATTCTGCGCGTGTGGCTGAAGCAGCGTTCGGGCACTCCCGCCCCGCACCGTCGGCGCCCGATCAGCCATGACGACCGTGCGGGTGGTGAAGCGGAAGTGGGACGGCACCGTCTCGGCGGTGAACCCCGCGTACCCGCTGACGGTTCCCGGCGACGCCTCGGCCTGGCTCGTCCGCGCCGGCAGCCACCGGGAACGCCCGGAACGCACCGGCGCAGGCGCGATCGAGGTGGTCGGGAGCGACGAGTTGTGGGTCGCGGTGCCCGGCGAGTGGTGGGTGCTCTGCGGCTCACACGGACGCTGCCCACTCGCTCACCGGCTACAAGGTCCACGCCGCCGCTCCGTTCGAGACGCCGCGCGAGTGACGACGAGATCGTCTGGGTCGACCTCGACCTGGACTTCGAAGTCACCGACGGCGACGTCGAGATCGAGGACGAGGCCCAGTTCCACGATCACGCCCGCACGATGGGCTATCCCGATCAGGTCGTGCGTGGTGCCTGGTCGGGCATCTCGACGATCGCCGCGCGGTACACCACCGGCGACTGGCCGTTCGACGGGACGATGCAGGAGTGGCTGGACGGCGCGTAGCCGCGGCGGTGCGGAGGTGAGACCACTCAGCTCGGCGTGCGGCGCACCAGGGGTCCGCTGCCGAGAAGCTCGACCCTCCCGTGCGTCGGCTGAGCGACCAGCAACGCTGTGCCGGCCCGCTCCGCGTTGCGAAGGTAGATCTCCATCCCTGCCGACACCTTGTCGGCGGCGTCTGAGGGGAGCGTGATCGTGCCCTGCCACGTCCCCGGCTCGTCGACGGTCGCTGTCGACGAGCCTTCGGTCTCGACAACGCGGTACTCCACGGACTCCACGAAGGAACCTTCGACCGAGTACCACTGACCCTCGACCAGGACGTCCAGCTCGCCGCTGGCGTGCAGGTATCTGAGGCGGGTTCCCATGCGCCGAGGATACGCCTCACGACGACCGTCGGACGAGAGATTCACCGCTTGTTCACCAGACGTCGACCACTTGACCCATGTTCCTGGCTTCAGGTCGATCGCGGCTGGCGGGTCTGGGGCGTCTTCGACCAGGCCGCGTCGCGCCGGCAGACGTCATCCCGCTGATCGACGAGGCCGTCGCCCTGTACTCCTGACGTGCCGGGTCAGGGGGCGGTGAGCGAGTCGCACGACGCCGTCTGCGAGAAGGCCTTCTCCCAGTCGCCGTTCGCGTCGAGCGCCCGGAGCTGCGACACCGTCGACGTGATCTGCGCCGCCATCGTCCGAGCCGTCGCCGCCACCGCCGCGGCGGCCGTGGCGAACCCCGCGGCGCCGGTGACGTTCGCGGTGGCGCTCTTGATCTGGTCGACGCCGGAATTCAGATCGTCGCTGAGCTGGTCGACCGCCTGCTTCGCCTGCTCCCCGTCGGGTGTGGGCGGCGCCCCGACGTCCTTCAGGCTGCTCGTCATCGTGTTCGTCGCCGTCTTGAGCTCGTCGGCGGCGCCCTGCAGCGCCGCCTGCGACAGGTCCTGCTCGCTTGCCAGCGACGCGCCGACCGCGGCCAGATCGGACTTCCAGGTCGCGAGGGTGCCGCAGACGCTGTTCGCCCAATCGGCCCGAGCGTCAGGGGCGTCGGTGGCCGCCGTGCCGACGGACGTGGTTTCGGCCGCCGTCGTGCCGGCGGCGGTGGGTTCGGCGGCCGGCGTCGTGGCGGCGACCGTGGATTCCGCGGCGGTCGTCGTGGTGCCACCGTCACTCGAGCCGCAGCCCGCGGCGATAACGACGGCGATCAGGGCGATTGCGCTGGCAGGTCGGGATGTTCGGATGGTGGCCTCCGGAGGATGAGCCCCTGTGGTGGGCCTCGGGAGCCGACGAGCCGGTCGGCACGAAAGGCTTCCGTAGGGTCGTACTCGTCGAGCGTGCGGACGCGAACACGACTGCAGCCGAGAGTTGTCATGATAGCGACGCGCTTGCCGCAGACTCGAACTTCCTCGGCCCATTAACCAAGCCGATGGGCCGACAGGGAATCGAACCCTGACCGGAGGATTAAGAGTCTTGCGGCGCGGTCTCGGATCGTCTCTGCGGAGTCAGGAATGGCCTGGTAGTTCGGTGGTTCGATGGGCGCACGAGTCTCTGACGGTTCGGGTGATCTCGGCCCGTCTCGCTTACCTCTCGCTGACCGGCCTGGCGTACTGCTCGTCGCCCAGTGGCCGGCTCGAGCCCCCTGATCGCTGGCCCCGGTTCGGCGTTTAGAGTTGCGTTTAGAGCATAGGCTGAGGTCGCTCCGCCGCAGGGATTTGATCCTTTAGAGCCTTGCCTGAGCGATGCGCCAGTAGGCCCGCGGATCGCGTTTGCTCGTGCCGATCCACTCGATCAGCCCGAGGTCGACAAGCTCGCGCAGCCGCCGGAGCACCACCGGACGGGACACACCGCTTGCGTCGACGAGATCACCGGTACTCGGCCGGTCGATGTCCCGGATCGCGCGGACGAGGTCGCGGGCGGCGGGCGGGAGCCGCGCCTCCAGTTCCCGGTCGACGGGCGTTGTCGTGAGCGTCAGGCGGACGCTCCCCGAGGTCTGGAAGTACTCGGGGTCGGCCAGTCCGGCCAGCCGCATCTCCTCGTAGATCCGCCGGACACCCTCGCCGCGTTCGACGCCGAAGCGGAGGTCGGCGCAGACCCGGGCGATCCGCGGGTTGCGGGCGAACCGCGTGACCCGCGCCGGATCGGTCAGGTCGACGAGCCCCGGGAACCTGCCGGGGCTCTCGATCTCGACGCGGTCATCGAAGATCTCGATCCGGATGTGGTCGCCGGCCAGGCTGTAGGAGCGATGGACGACGGCGTTCACGAGTCCCTCCAGCCAGGCATCGCGCGGCACCAGCCCGACTGGCCCAAAACGACCGTCACCCCCCAGCGCTTGCCGTGCCGGGATGTGCTCGAACACGACCTGCTGCGCGATGTTCAGCTGCTCCGGAATCGGTCCGTCACAGCGGACGTCGGCGAGCAACTCCTGGCGCGACCCGGTGCCGCGCTCGGCACCGCGGTACCGCACGACCCGCACGAGAGCCTGCGGGAAGCGTGCTTGGGGCTCGCGTCCGAAGAGGAGGATCGCACCGACGGTGAGCACGCCGCGTGGCGTGACGAGGCCTCGCGCCTGGAGAAGGCGGCGTGGATCGCGCGCCTGCACGGCCGTCGCGTAGCTGTCGAGGACGGCGTCGTCAATCTCGCTCCAGTCAGCGTCGACGATCGGCGAAGCCTCGTACCAGGCCTGGCCCTTGTCGTACTCCAACTCGTGGCGTTGTCTGTAGTTGAGGCGACGATTCTCGTCGCCGACTCGAAGGTAAACGTCGTCCCTCGTGTTCGCATGCACCAGGCCGGTCGGCTCGACGTCGAAGACGAGGAGATGGTCTTCCGGCCCGTCCGGCCGCGCGCATCGGAGAAGCTTTGATCGGACGCGAAGCGGAGGAACGCAGAGGTCGAGCGGTGCCTGCTGGAGTTCGTTGCGACGACCCGTGCCCTGGCGATCGATCCCCTCCACCAGTCCTCCATGGAGGCCGACGACGAGCGTCCCGCCGTCAGCGTTCGCGAACCCGATCAGGCTGTTCGCGAGGTCGCGGGAGCTGATCCGGCCGCTCTTACGGTCGAACCATTGGTCCTCGAACAGCGCGAGCAGGGCGGTACCCCTGTCCGCGACGACTCGGCCAATGGCTTCAGCGACGGCAACGCTCGTCATGCGCGTACTCTAAACTATTTAGAGTAGTGAAGAGCTCCGACAGGCGCTGCGCCGTTCACCTGGAACGACAGCTTCTCGACGAGGTCGGGCGTCGTGAGCTCGATCGCGCGCTCGACGTCACCGCTCGCGAAGGCGTCGAAGATCGGCCGGGTCTGCTCGACGGTGATGCCGTGTCGCAGCACCTGCTCGACCGGCATCGCCGGGATGTAGGAGGCGACGAGCACGCGCACGCACTCGCGGGCGTCGGAGCGAGAGCTCGGGATCGCGCGCGAGGTGTTCTTCTTGTGGCACGGCCCGGACGGCGACTACATCGTGCTGTACATGGACGGCGACGACATGACGAAAGCGCTCGACCTCTGGGAGGAGCACACCGGCGAGTTCGAGACGTGGGGGAAGGGCCAGTGGGCCGAGTTCTGCGACTCGGCCGAGCTACCGAAGCCTCTCTCAGCGGGTCCCGGGAATGGTCCGGTGCTGGAGGTTCTGTCGGCCTACGACGAGACGATTCACAAGACCGGCTCGGTCTGAACGGCACCGCAAGCAGCGCGCGAGTCGGGGTCGCCTCGTTCGTAGGGTGCGCCGACGGTGGAGTTTCCCCTTCCGGAGACCCAGGATCACATGGAAGATCGCGATCGGCCCAGAAGGCCCAGGGCCTCGCGCAGGCGATCCAGGTCATCTGGGCGGCGCGGCGGTATGGTCGCGATCGGCCGGTTCGCTGTCAAATGCGAAATAAGGGCTGCTGGCGAGCACTGCGCCAACGAAGAAGCCCGCGACAGGTGAGACACCCTCAGAGACACCCAAACGGCGGCAAGTCGGGCCGCCCTCCGGAGCCGCAAGCTGTGAATCGCTACCGCTTGGTCGTCAGAGGCGATACCCGCCGCCTCGATGCAGCCGTTTTCGACGGCGTGGAGATCGAGGCTTCCGATGGGGCGCACGCGACCCTCATCCAGATCGGCGATCAATCTGAGATGGTCACGCTGTTCGGGCGGCTCGTGAGCCTCGGCCTGACGCTCGTCACCGTAACCCTGATCGATTCGTAGCTCGCCGTCTCGGCGCACGGGCCGACGATCCGAATACGGCTGATCAATCAGCAGCTCGTCGTCGAGGTAGAGCACGTCGAACGCGACGAACGCGACCGACGCCTTGCTGCCTCTGCCGAACCCGAGGCGATGGAAGTCGGGCTTGCCGGCTGTGTTGAAGGCGACGATCTCGCGTGATGGCTGGCGTTGAGCGCGAACTCCTTCGCGGGTTGTCGCCGAAGGTCTCAACGCACGTGAGGGTCGCCATGCGCCGTCCCGAGGCGTCCTGGAACGGCTTGTCGACGGCGAACCTGCCCGACGGCTAGTACGACTCCCTCGTCGCGCTGGTCGACCCGAGTAGCCGCGAGGTGTTCGCGTTTCGAGCGGGAGTGGTGCCGACGACCAAGTGCCGTAGCGCACTTCGGTGGCAGCACTGTGGCTATCGGCGCCCGTGCGAGAGAGAATGGCCGCGTGCAGATGGCGTCGCGCCTGATCGCCTGCGGCCTTGCCCTGACGGCCTTCGTCCTGACCGCCGCGGGGCTTGTGCTCGATCGCGTCGCCGCCGCGGAGGACGTGTCCGGGTCCGGCGCGTGGTGGCTGTACCCGTTCCTCCTCGCGGCGATCTGTACGCCGGCCGCGGTCGGCGCGCTGATCGTTGCGCGGCGGCCCCGCAACCCGATCGGCTGGATCCTCGTCGTCGGCGCGCTGTCGCTCGTGGCGGTGCTGGCCGCGGAGCCGTACGCGTGGGTGGCGCTGGAGGCGCATCCGGGCTCGCTCCCCGGCGGGTCGTGGGCGGCGCTCGTCTCCTCGCTGTGGCCGGTCTTCTTCGCGTGGCCGCTGGCGATCACGTTCGTGTTCCCCGACGGCCGGCTGCCGTCGCGGCGGTGGCGGCCGTACGCGATCTTCGCCGTCGGCTCGATGACGCTCCTGGTCGTGTTGCTCGTGATGTCGGAGAAGCTCGAGAGCCCGTTCGAGGACGTGGCGAATCCGTTTCCCGCCCGCTGGCCCGACGCGCTCGGCTTCCTGAGAGGCCCGGCATGGCTCGCGGTCTTCGCGAGCCTCTTCGTCGGCGCGGCCGCGGTGCGAACGCGGTACCGGCGCTCGACCGGGATCGAGCGGCTGCAGATGCTCTGGCTGGCGTACGCGGCGCTGCTCGTGCCGCTCGGCGTCGTCTGCTTCCTCGTCTGGGGCTTCGTGCTCGGCGAGCCCGGCGACGCGGTGCTCGCCGTGCTGCTCGCGTCGCAGGCTGCCGTCGCGCTCGCGGTCGGCGTCGCGGTGACCCGCTACCGGCTCTACGAGATCGACCGGCTGATCAACCGGACGCTCGTCTACGCGGCCGTGACCGCGTCGCTCGGGCTCCTGTATGCCGCCGTCTCGCTGCTCGCGGGTGTCGCCGTCGGCCGCGGCTCGACCTGGGTCGCGGCGCTCGCCGCCGTCCTCGTCGCCTGCGCATTCGGGCCGCTGCGCCGGCGGGCGCAGGCCGCGGTCGACTGGCGCTTCGACCGGCCGCGCTACGACGGGCTGCAGCGCGTGAACGCGTTTGTCGACGACGTCCGCGAGGGGAGGCGCGAGCCGGAGGATGTCGGCGCCGTGCTCGCCGCGGCGCTGCGGGATCCCGGCGCCGAGCTGCTCTACCGGCTCCCGGCGAGCGAGGCCTATGCCGGCGGCGCCTCGAGCGTCGTCGGCGACCCTCCCGCCGACGGGCGCGCCGTGACGAAGGTCGAGCACCGCGGCCAGGAGATCGCCGTCCTCCTGCACGCGCCCTCGCTGCTCGACCGCCCCGACCTGCTCCGCAGCGTTCTCGCCGCCGCGAGCCTGGCGATCGAGATCGCGCGCCTGCGAGTCGAGGTGCGCGTCCAGCTCGCCGAGGTCGAGGAGTCGCGATCGCGCGTCGTCCAGGCCGGGTACGAGGAGCGCCGGCGGCTCGAGCGCGACCTGCACGACGGGGCACAGCAACGGCTCGTGACGCTCGGGATCGTCCTGCGGCGGCTGCAGCTCTCGCTCCCGCGCGAGGCCCGGATCCTCGGACCGGCGCTCGACTCGGCGGTCGACGAGGTCGGGAGCGCGATCGAGGACCTGCGCACGATCGCCGCGGGCGTCCGGCCGCCACGCCTCGACGAGGGCCTCGCCGCTGCTCTCGCCGACCTCGCACGGGGGACGCCCGTTCCCGTCGAGCTGGAGGCGACCCACGAGCGGCTTCGCGCCGCAGGTCGAGGCGGCCGCCTACTTCGTTGCGTGCGAGGCGGTCACGAACGCCGTCAAGCACGCGGCGGCGTCGCACGTGCGGATCGAGGCGACCGTCGTCGAAGGAGCCCTACGGCTGGTGGTCGCCGACGACGGCATCGGCGGCGCGGCCGCTGCCGGCGGCACCGGGCTGACCGGCCTCGCCGACCGCGTCGAGGCCCAGGGCGGGACGCTCCTGATCGACAGCCCGCCCGGCGCCGGCACGCGGCTCGAGGCGGAGATTCCATGCGGATCGTGATCGCCGAGGACACGGTCCTCCTGCGCGAAGGCCTCGCGGGCCTGCTCGAGGACGCCGGCCACGAGGTCGTCGCGCGGGTCGGCGACGCCGACGCGCTTCTCGCCGTCGTCGCCGAGCACGAGCCCGACCTCGCCGTCGTCGACGTGCGCATGCCGCCCGACTACGACCACGAAGGGATGCGCGCCGCCGCCGAGATCCGCCGCGACTACCCGCAGACCGCAGTGCTCGTCCTCTCACAGCACGTCGAGACCCGCTACGCGCTCGAGCTGGTCGCGACCGGAGGCGGCTTCGGGTACCTGCTCAAGGAGCGCGTGCTCGACGTGAACGACTTCCTCGACGCGGCGCGGCGGGTGTGCGACGGCGGCTCGGCGCTCGATCCGGAGGTCGTCGCGACGCTCCTCTCGCCGCAGAGCCGCGACGACCCGCTCGGCGAGCTGACCCCGCGCGAGCACGAGGTGCTCGCGCTCATGGCCGAGGGACGTACGAACGCGGCGATCGCGAAGCGGCTCTGGCTGACCGAGCGCACCGTCGAGACGCACGTCCGCTCGATCCTCGGCAAGCTCGGCCTGCCGGCGGGCGGCGACGACCACCGCCGCGTGCTCGCCGTGCTGACGTACCTGCGCGCCTCCGCACGCTGAACTCCGGTGCTGGCACCGAGGCGCATCTCAGTGCCCGTCACGACGACTTCGGGCGGATCCGGTCGTAGCTTCTGAGCCAGCGCAAACCCGCGCTCGACAAGGAGGACGAGGTGTCAGCAACAGCGGCGGTCGGAGCTCAGGCCACAACCACGACGAGGACTGCCGGCGGGCGGCTCGGTGCGCTCGCAGGCCTCGCGTTCGCGTTCCTCTTCTTCATGGGGACGGCGACGCTGAACATCCCGCGCGGCGCGAGTGACGCGAAGCTCGTCGCGTGGTGGGCCGACAGCGGGAATCAGACGACGGCGATCGTCTCGATGTACCTCTTCGTCGTCGCCGGGCTCTGCTTTCTCCTCTTCCTGGCGAAGCTCCGGTCGCGCCTGCTCGCGGCGGAGGGCGGCACCGGCGAGCTGACCTCGCTCGTCGTCGCCAGCGGGGCGATCTTCGTCGCGATGCTGCTCGTCGCCGCCGCGTCGCGCGGAGTGATCGGCTTCGCCATCAAGTCGCCGGGCGACAACGAGTCGCTCCCGGGAGCCGACACGCTCCGTTACCTGCCGCAGACCGGCTACGCCGCGCTCGGCATCGGCGGCCTGCTCGCCGCCGCCGTCGCGATGGCGACGACGTCGTGGCTGATCGTGCGGACGGCGGTGTTCGGCCGCTGGCTGGCGTGGCTCGGCACCGCGGCCGCGCTCGTGATCGTCGTCGCGGCGGCGGCACTCGTCGGAATGGTGGCGATCCCGGCGATGCTGATCTGGGTACTGGCCGTCAGCGTCGCGATGTGGCGCACACCGCGTTAGCTCGATGCGGGCGTCCATCCAGCACTCGACTCCGTGCGCCGCGCGCGGCGTCGAGCCTGTCGAAACCGGCGATCAGGAGGGACATGATGAGTAGTGATAGAGACAGTGCTGGGATCGGTGTGAGAGCGCGTGCGGGTGCGTGGATCCGCGTCCTCACCGCGGCGTCTCTCGGCCTCCTGCTTCTCGCCGGCTGCGGCGGCAACTCGGACAGGCGAACCACTGCGGTCGGGGACGAGTTCGCGAGCAAGGCCCTCGCGGTCTGTGCGGCGGCGCTCAAAGACAAGCACGACTGGCAGCCCTTCCCCGTGGCCGACTTCGATCCATCCGACCCCGACGCGTCGAAGTTCCCCCAGGTCTCGGCCTGGCTCACTAAGCAGGTCGCCCCCACCTTCCACACGTGGTTGAGCGGCCTGCAAGCGCTCGGCACACCACCGACCGCACAGGCGGAATGGAACGCCGTGCTCGCCACCGTCAAGAAGATCGACCAGTTGAACAACGATCAGATCACCGCGGCGGGCGAAGGCGATACAGCCGCCTTCGCCTCGGCAACCTCCACGCTCGGGTCAACGCAGGTCGAGCTTGTCGCCGCCTCCGAGAAGGCCGGGGTCGCTGACTGCGCCGACGTCCATGCCGCCTAGGGGCTGCAGCCACTCGTTCTGCAGGCGCTCGGATGACCTGCCGGAACACTGGTACGCCCGCTACGCCCCTCGAGGCGCCCGCGCGAGATCCGGAGCCAAGCCGCCGCCGAGCGCGTCGTCCGCGAACTGAGATCCGGTCGCCCGATTCAGGTACGCGAAGCCCGCCCCTCCGGAGAGTCACCGTGACGAAGCCTAACGACGACGCCCGGCGCTGTCGTGACGACGTGGGCCTCTGCGAGCCGTTTGGCCTACACCGTGCGCAGCGGTCTCCGGCATCGGGCGAGTGGAGACACCGCCAACTCCCCTCGCCCGCGGCGTTGCAGGGACCTTAGCCCGCTTCCCGCGCTACCGATCTCGAAGGATGGTTCGTTTGTCGTCGCGAACGGCCGCGCCGATCAGTCGATCAACACGTGACAGCTGGCGCTTAGCGCGAGCGCCTTCGCTGGCCGCGTAGCGAATGACCGGCTTCGGGCGGCGATCCCGCCCGAACTGCGCTTCGCCGTTGAACGTGACACTTTGCGTGACACCCTGCCCACATCCAAGTAGCGCAAGCGACTCAGTTGGCTTAACCAAGCCGATGGGCCGACAGGGAATCGAACCCTGACCGGAGGATTAAAAGTCCCCTGCTCGACCTTCGAGCTACCGGCCCGGACGGAGTCTACGAGTTCGCGCCGCTCGGCCATTACGCCGGCTACAGCCACGGAATAGGCCGAACGGCCTCCCCCATCCGCGTACCTGCCCGAAATCGGGCAAACGATTTGAGTTCGTGGCCGGAATCGCCGATCATCCGTGAGTGGACGGCGCTGAGCTTGACGTCTTTGCAGAGGGGATCGCCCAGCTCACGCGATCCGCACCGCTGGACCCGGCGCAGGCGCGACGGGTGGCGGAAGACGTGACCAGCTGGTTCTCGGAGACCGTCGAGGAGCTCGTCCAGCGCCGGCACCGCGAGCTGCAGCGCACCGGGCTCGCGAACGACGAGATCTTCGCGCGCATCGCGATCGAAGTCGAAGCATGGCGTTTCCGGGCGGCTCCGCTCAGCACCCGGCAGCTACGCCGCATGATCTACGGATAGGAGCTCGGTTTTATGTGTGGGATCGTTGGCTACATCGGCCGTCAGGCGTGCGTTCCGATTCTCATGGGAGGACTCGGCCAGGTCGAGTACCGCGGCTATGACTCCGCGGGCATCGCCGTGATCACGCCGACCGGTGCCGTCAAGGTGCACCGCCGCGCCGGCAAGCTCGCGACCCTCGCCGACTCGCTGCCGAAGCGCCTCGCCGGCCGCGTCGGCATCGGCCACACCCGCTGGGCCACCCACGGCGCGCCGACCGACATCAACGCGCACCCGCACGTCGACGCGTCCGGCCGCATCGCGATCGTCCACAACGGCATCATCGAGAACGCCGCCGAGCTGCGCCGCGGCCTCGAGGCCGACGGCGTCGTGTTCGCCAGCGAGACCGACTCCGAGTGCTTCGCGCACCTGATCGCCGCCGCGCTCACGCCCGACACGCCGCTCGAGGACGCCGTGCGCCAGGTGCTCGGCGGCATCGAGGGCACCTACGGCCTGCTCGTCATCGACGCCGACCAGCCCGACCGCATCGTCGTCGCCCGCCGCGGCTCGCCGATCGTGATCGGCATCGGCGACCGCGAGATGCTGGTCGCGTCCGACATCGCCGCGCTCGTGCGCTCGACGCGCCAGGTCGTCGCCCTCGCCGACGGCGAGATGGCCGTGCTCAACGCCGACGGCTACCGCACCTTCGCGCTCGAGGGCACGCCCACGCAGCAGCGCCCGTTCACCGTCGACTGGGATCCGTCCGACTTCACGCTCGACGGCCACCCGCACTTCATGCACAAGGAGATCGCCGAGCAGCCCGCCGCCATCTCGCGCGCCCTGCTCGGCCGCATCGACGAGCGCCACTCGACCGCCAAGCTCGGCGGCATCGACCTCGACGCGCGCACCGCGCTCGCCATCCGCCGCGTCGTGCTGCTCGGCTGCGGCACCGCCTACTACGCGGGCATGGCCGGCGCGCAGCTGATCGAGGACATCTCGCGCATCCCGGCGACGGCCGAGCCGGCCGCCGAGTTCGGCTACCGCAACCCGGTGATCGAGCGCGACGCGCTCTACATCGCGCTCAGCCAGTCGGGCGAGACCGCCGACACGCTCGAGGCGGTGCAGGAGATCAAGCGCCGCGGCGGCCGCGTGATCGCGCTCGTGAACGTCGTCGGGTCGACCATCGCGCGCGAGTGCGACGGCATCTACCTGCACTCCGGCCCCGAGATCTCGGTCGCCTCGACCAAGGCGTTCACCTCGATGCTGGCGGCGCTGTCGCTGCTCGCGCTGCACCTCGGCCGCGTCCGCGACCTCGGCCCCGGCCGCGCCGCGCACCTGATCGAGGGGCTGCGCGCGCTGCCCGACGCGATCGAGTCGATCATCGCCGGCGAGGACCAGATCAAGGCCATCGCCGAGCGCCACGCGTCGGCCGCGTCGCTGTTCTTCATCGGGCGCCACCGCGGCTACCCGATCGCGCTCGAAGGCGCGCAGAAGCTCAAGGAGATCTCCTACATCCACGCCGAGGCGTACCCGGCGAGCGAGCTCAAGCACGGGCCGCTGGCGCTGATCGCGCCCGACTTCCCGAGCGTCGTGCTGGTGCCGGACGACGACCTGGTCGAGAAGAACATCTCCACCATCCACCAGATCCGCGCCCGCAGCGGCCCCGTCATCGGTGTCGTCCAGGACCGCGGCGCCGCCGCCAACGACGCGTCGATCGAGGCCGGCGAGCCGCTGCTCGACGACGTCATCCGCATCCCCACGTGCGCCCCCGAGCTGGCGCCGATCCTGCTCACGATCCCGCTCCAGCTGCTCGCGTACCACGCCGCGATCTCGCTCGGGCGCGACGTCGATCAGCCGCGCAACCTCGCGAAGAGCGTCACGGTCGCGTAGGCCGGATCAGGAGCGCGAGCCGACGGCGCGCGAGCCGCCCTGCGACACCATGTAGATCAGCACCCCGAGGAACGGCGCCAGGACCACGAGGAGCACCCACGAGCCCTTCGCGAGGCCGCTCATGTCGCTTCTGCGGAAGAGGTCGCCGAGGACGCGGAACAGGATCATGATCCACGAGACCCAGAGGAAGAAGAACATCATCGAGTAGAAGATGTTCAGCAGCGGGTACGCGGCGACGATCACGGGGGCCTCCATCGTTGGGGGCCAGACGTAGCCCGGTGCGATTTTCGCACGTTTGCGGCCGGCCGGCGACGAATCGCGGCGGTTCGCGCCCGTAGCGCGGCGCCGGTACTCAGCCGGGAGTCGGAACGCCGAGGATGTCCTCGAGTTCCATCTCGAGCACCGAGCGCACCATCTGCAGACGGATGCGCCGCTCGCGGCGCTTCCACAGCTCGGCCTCGAGCGGGTCGCAGATGACGCTGTCGTTATGCTCGCACTCCGGGCAGCAACGCTCGATCGCGATGCGGATACCGTCCGGGTGCCGCTCGATGGCGACCGGGTAGATCAGCAGCGACTCGCATCCGGGGCAGACGATCAGCGGCTTCGACTCCATGTTCATGCCTTTCCTATCGCCGTAGACGCTGTCGTGTTACGCCGGGTTCCGGGCCGGTGGTCAATTCTTCGGAATTCCGGCGTTCCCTCTTGAGGACATGGTTTCCAAACATCTGAAGATCGCGATCATCGCCCCGCCGTGGCTGCCGGTACCGCCCGAGCGGTACGGCGGCGTCGAGTGGGTCGTGTCGCTGCTGGCCGACCGTCTGGCCGAGCTCGGGCACGACGTGACGCTGTACGCGTGCGGCGGTTCGATCACCCAGGCGCGGCTCGTCACGACCTCGGAAGAGGGCAAGATCGCGCGCTTCGGAGACCTGGTGCCGGAGCTCGAGCACGCCCTGCTCTCGTTCCGTGACGCGTCGCGGTTCGACATCATCTCCGACCACTCCGGGCTGGCCGCGGCGGCCATGGCCGACCTCGCCGCGGCGCCCGTCGTGCACACCGTGCACAGCCCGCTCAACGACGAGCCGGGCCGCATCTACCGGCTGATCGCCGAGCTCAACCCGCGCCTGCGGTTCATCTCCACGTCGCTCAAGCAGCGCGAGCCGGCCGAGGACCTGCCGTGGATCGCGAACTGCCCGAGCGCGCTCGACCTGGACGCGTACCCGTTCTCTGACCGCCGCGGCGAGTACCTGCTGTTCATCGGCCGCATGAGCCCGCAGAAGGGCGCCGGCCGCGCGATCGCCGTCGCGCAGGAGATGGGCCTGCCGCTCAAGCTCGCCGGCAAGATGCACGAGGCCGACGAGCGCGCGTACTTCGCCCGCGAGGTGGCGCCGCACCTGTCGGACCGGATCGAGTACCTCGGCGAGGTCTCGCACGAGGAGAAGGTGCGGCTGCTGCAGCGCGCCCGCTGCACGCTGTTCCCGATCGACTGGGAGGAGCCGTTCGGCCTCGTCATGCTCGAGTCGATGGCGTGCGGCACGCCCGTCGTCGCCACCCGCCGCGGCGCCGTGCCCGAGGTCATCTCACCGGGCGAGTCGGGGCTGATCGTCGACCGCTACGAGGATCTCCCCGGCGCGGTCGCGCAGGCCGACCAGATCGATCCGGCCAGCTGCCGCGACTACGTCGAGACGCACTTCAGCGAGGGGCGCATGGTGCGCAACTACCTCGAGGCGTTCTCCTCGCTGCTCGGCTGAAGCCCCAGCGCGTGCGACAGCCGCGCCATCGCGCGGGCCAGCTGCGCCGGCGCCGGGCGTCCCTCCCAGTGCACGGCGAGCGGGCGCAGCAGCCCGGCCTTGCGGTCCGACTTCAGGTCGACGCGCCCGACGATGCGGTCGCCGGCCAGCAGCGGCAGCACGTAGTAGCCCCACACGCGGTCCGGCTTCGGCTTGTAGATCTCGAGCGCATGGGAGAAGCCGAACAGCCGGCGCGTCTCCTCCCGATCCCAGATCAGATTGTCGAACGGGCACAGCAGCACCGGCATCGTCGGGCGCCGGCGGCGACTCCGCCAGCTCGGCCGCGGCGGGATCGCAGAGCGCGTCCCACTCGCCGACCCGGCACTCGATCGCCTCGCCGGCCGCGACCAGATCGGCGACCGGCTCGGCCAGCCGCTTCATGCCGCCGGGCGTGCGGTAGTAGTCGGCCAGGCGCTGGCGGGTGACCACGCCGCGCGACCGCAGCGTGCGCCGCATGAAGTGCCGCAGCGTCTCGGCGTCGTCGGGCTCGGTGGCGCGGTGCTCGGCCGGTATGACGCGCTCGGTCAGGTCGTACATGCGCTCGAACCCGCGCCGCTCGTAGACCGCCAGGTCGCCCGCCGTCCACAGCGCCTCGAACACGCGCTTCGCCGGCGTCCACTCCCAGTAGCCCTTGCCGGCGCCGCCGAACGAGCGCGCCGACAGCGGGCCGCGCTCGTCGATGGCGGCCATGATCGCCGCGACCAGGTCGGGGTGCTCCTTCAGGACGCCGCCCCACCACGGATGCTCGCGGCGCCGCCGCACGTGCGCGAAGTAGCGCCACTCCGACACCGGCAGCAGGCACGCCTCGTGCGCCCAGTACTCGAACACCCGGCCCTGCCGGCGCAGCTTGTTGATGCCGTCGTCGGGCAGGCGGCCGAGCCGCGCGGCCAGCGTCAGCCGGTGCGCGCGGTCGACCGCGGTGACCGAGTCGATCTGCACCATCCCGAGCCGCTCGATCGCCTTCTCGACCTCGGCCACCGTCGCCGTGCGCGTGCGGGCGGCGAACCCCTGGCGGTCGACCGCGATGCGCCGCGCCGCCTGCGGGCTCAGCTCGAGCACGGGCCCTCCCACTTCAGCAGGTCGGGGCGCGACAGGTAGCCGAACTTCTCGTTGATGCGGCGCATGCCGACGTTGCGCGCCTCGTTGAAGGTGCGCGACGTGGTGGCGCCGCGCTCTGCGGCGGCCTGCAGCGCCGCGTGCTTGATGGCGAGTCCGAGGCCGCGCCGCCGGTAGCCCGCGCGCACCGCCGTCATCCAGTGCCAGACCACGCCCGGCTCGTGGTGCGGGAACGAGAGGATCGCCATGCCCACCAGCTCGCCGCCGTCGAGCAGGCCCAGCACGACCGCCTCGCCCTCCGCGTCGAGCTCCTCCTGCCACGCGTCGAACTCGCGGCAGCCGCACGTTCTCCTCACCCGGGATGTCGTGCGCCGTCTCCAGCTCCAGCAGGTAGACGTCGTGGAACAGCGGGCTGTCGCGCGCGACGCGCACGAGCTCGATGCCGACCGGCAGCGGCGGCGCGGGCGGCAGGTCGCGCAGGTCTCGCTCCAGCGCCGTCTCGCGACCGACCACGGCGAAGCCACGCTGCTCGAGGAACCGCGCGCCCGCCGCGACGCCGTCGATGGAGAGGCTGCGCGTCGTCGTCACACCCAGTTCGGTCAGGTGCTCGGCGCCCGCCTGCCAGAGCGCGCGCGCCGAGGCCCTGGCCGCGGGCGTGCTCCAGCACGCCGACCGTCAGCCACGCGTGCGGGTCGTCGGGGTGCCCGGGCGTCACGATCGCGAAGCCGGCGTCGTCGGCGAGCAGCTTCACGCGGCCCTCGGGCCCGTGGCGGTCCTGCACGTCCAGCACCGCCCGGGAGATGGCGATCGTCGGGAAGACCTCGTTGCGGACCGCGAGCCAGCGGTCGATGTCGGCGTCGCTCTCGGCCGGGCGGATCAATGGTGGAAGTGCCGGCGCCCGGTGAAGACCATCGAGGCCGCCTGACGGTCGACCGCCGTGATGACGTCGTCGTCGCGCTTCGCGCCGCCCGGCTGGATGAACGAGCTGCACGCCCGCCTCGAGCGCCAGCTTCGGGCCGTCGTCGAACGGGAAGAACGCGTCCGACGCCAGCGACGGCGCCCTCGACCGACTGCTGCGCCTTCGACAGCGCGATGCGCACGGCGTCGACGCGGCTCATCTGGCCGGCGCCGATGCCGACCGTGGCGAGGTCCCTGGCGATCACGATCGCGTTCGAGCCGACGTGCTTCGCGACGCGCCAGGCGAAGGTGAGGTCGCCCCACTCGCGCTCGCTCGGCGTCCGCTGCGTGACGACGGTCATCATGTCGCGGTCCTCGGACTCGGAGTCGTAGTCCTGCACCAGCATGCCGCCGAGCACGCGCCGCAGGTCGCGCTCGCCCGGGTTCGACCGGCGCCGCTCGCGGCTCTCGAGGATGCGCAGGTTCGGCTTCTTCGCCAGCACGTCGACCGCGCCGTCGTCGTAGGCGGGCGCGAACACGACCTCGACGAAGTTCTCGGCCAGCGTCTCGGCCAGCGCGACGCTGACCGGGCGGTTGAGGATGATCACGCCGCCGAACGACGACTGCGGATCGCACGCGAAGGCGCTCGCGAAGGCGTCCTCGATGCGCGCGCCCATGGCCACGCCGCACGGGTTGGTGTGCTTGATGATCACGCACGCCGGCAGCGTGAACTCGCGCGCGATGTCGCGCCCGGCCGAGATGTCGGCGATGTTGTTGAACGTCACGCCGCGGCCGCCGTGCTGGTGCACCATCGACAGCACGTGCCGCCGGGCGCCGCGCTCCGAGTAGTACGCGGCGCGCTGGTGCGGGTTCTCGCCGTACGGCAGCTCGGTGTGCTTGACCATCTCGACGAACAGGCGCTCCGGGAAGTCGACCGCCTCGGTGAACCAGTTGGCGATCGTCGCGTCGTAGCCGGCCGTGTGCGCGAAGGCCTCGGCCGCCAGCTCGCGGCGGGTGGGCAGCGAGAGCGTCAGCCCGTTGTCGTCGAGCTCGGACAGCACGAAGCCGTAGCGCTCGGGATCGCACACGACCGCCACGTCGCGGAAGTTCTTCGCGGCGGCCCGCAGCATCGCCGGCCCGCCGATGTCGATGTTCTCGACCAGCTCGCCCTCGTCCACGTCGCGGCGCGCGGCGAGGCGCTGGAACGGGTAGAGGTTCACGATCACGAGGTCGATCGGCTGGATGGCGTTGGAGCGCAGCGACTCCATGTCGGAGTCCTCGTGCCGGCGCGCCAGGATGCCGCCGTGGACGGCGGGGTGCAGCGTCTTCACGCGCCCGCCCAGCATCTCGGCGGCGCCCGGTCAGGTCCTCGACCAGCGTCACCTCGACGCCGCCCTCGCGCAGGGCCGCCGCCGTGCCGGAGGTCGACACGATCTCCACGCCGCGCGCGGCCAGGGCGTTCACGAACGGCACGAGACCGGTCTTGTCCGAGACCGAGATGAGTGCCCTGCGGATCTGGTTCACGAATCCTCCACGTCCATCACGCGCGCGATACGCCCGGCGAGCTCGACCTTCCCGGCGGCGAGAGGGAGATCGCCTGCGGGAGGAGCCGATGCTCCGCCTCGTGCAGACGCCTTCCCAGCGTCTCCGAGTCGTCATCGTAGTGAACCGGCACCGCAGCTTGCAGGATGATGGGCCCGGAGTCCACCCCGCCGTCCACGAAGTGCACCGTCACGCCGGTGATGCGGACGCCGTGGTCGAGGGCGTCGCGCGATCGCGTGGGCGCCCGGAAACGAGGGCAGCAGCGCGGGGTGGAGGTTGATCGCGACGTGCCGCGCGAGGAAGCCCGGCGTCAGGATCCCCATCCAGCCGGCGCAGACCACGAGCTCGACACCGTGGGCGTCGAGCCAGTCGGCGAGGCGCGCGTCGCGGTCGTCGGAGCGGGCGAACACGTCGTGCGGCACGCCGGCCGCGGCCGCGCGCTCCAGCGCGCGCACGCCCGGCCGCGTCGACGCGACGGCGACCACGCGGGCCTCGCGCGCGCCGGCGTTGAAGGTGTCGAGCAGCACCTGCAGGTTGCGTGCCGGTGCCGGAGACGAGCACGCCGAGCCGCAGCGGGTCGGCGGGCGTCGCGCTGCGCAGCACCGGTCGCCTAGGCGTACCGGACGCCGGGTGCCGGGCCGACCTCGCCGATCGCCCACGCCGGCGTGCCGAGCGCACTCGGCGGTCGCGATCGCCTCCTCGGCGTCGCCGGGCGGGACGACGACGAGGTAGCCGACGCCGCAGTTGAACACCCGGCGCAGCTCGTCGCGGGCGACGCCCGCGGCGGCGAGCCGCTGCAGCCAGGCGGGCTCGGGCCAGCGCTCCTCGTCGATGCGCGCGCCGCGACCGGCGGGCAGCACGCGCGGCAGGTTGCCCTCGATGCCGCCGCCCGTCACGTGGCACATGGCGCGCACGTCGACGGCGTCGAGCAGCGCCGCCACCTCGGGCGCGTAGATGCGGGTCGGCACCAGCAGGTCGGCCTCGGGCGGGTCGTCGCCGAGCACGCGGCGGATCAGCGAGAAGCCGTTGGAGTGCGGCCCGCTGGCGGCGAGGCCGACGATCACGTCGCCGCTCTCGACCCGCGCGGCCGTCGACCAGCTTCTCCTTCGCCACCTCGCCGACGCAGAAGCCGGCGATGTCGAGGTCGTCGTCGGCCATCACGCCGGGGTGCTCGGCCGTCTCGCCGCCCAGCAGCGCGCGCCGGCCTGGCGGCAGCCGTCGGCGACGCCCTCGACCAGCGTCGCGACGCGCTCCGGGATCGATGCGGCCGACCGCGATGTAGTCGAGGAAGAACAGCGGCTCGCGCGCCGGTGCAGAGCACGTCGTTGACGCACATCGCGACGCAGTCGACGCCGGCCGCGTGCAGCGTGCCGCAGCGCTGGTGCAGCACCAGCTTCGTGCCGACGCCGTCGGTGCCGGCCACCAGCAGCCGGTCGCCGAGGTCGAACAGCCCCGCGAACCCTCCGTGCGACTCCACCACGCCGGGCCGGCGCGTCGAGCGCACCGCCGCGGCCAGCCGCCCGACGATCGCCTCGGCGGCGTCGAGCGAGACGCCGGCGGCGGCGTACGTGTGCTCCGTCATCGCGACGGGCGCGGCCTCGAAGCGGAACCGGCCGCCCTCGCGCAGCTCGTCGGGAATCGTCGTCGGGTAGCTCCTCGTCAGGCAGGCGCGGCAGAAGCGGTTCGCCGGGAGCGGTCGTCGCAGCCTGCAGGCCCGTCGAGCGAGAGGTAGGCGAGCGAGGTCGGCGCCGAGCGACTCGCGCGATCTCCTCGACGCTGCCCTGCGCCGCGATCAGCTCGTCGGAGCCGGCCATGTCGATGCCGTAGTAGCAGGGCGACACGATCGGCGGCGACGAGATGCGCAGGTGCACCTCGGCGGCGCCGGCCTCGAACAGCATCTTGACGATCTTGCGCGTGGTCGAGCCGCGGACGATCGAGTCGTCGACGACGACGACGCGCTTGCCCGGCGATGCACGTCGGGGATCGGGTTGAACTTCAGCTTGATGCCGTGCTCGCGCAGCCCCTGCTCGGGCTGGATGAACGTGCGGTGCACGTAGCGGTTCTTGACCAGGCCGTCGGCGAACGGGATGCCGCTCGCCCGCGCGTAGCCCTGCGCGGCGGGCGTGCCCGAGTCGGGCACCGGCGATCACGATGTCGGCGTCGACCGGCGCCTCGCCCGCGAGCTGCTCGCCCATGCGCACCCGCGCGGCGTGCAGGCCGATGCCGTCCATGCGCGAGTCGGGGCGGGCGAAGTAGATGAACTCGAAGATGCAGAGCGCCGCGCCGCCGCCCTGGCGCGCGGGCTGGGCCTGGGCGATGCGCGCGCCGCGCTCGTCGAGGATCACCAGCTGGCCGGGCTGGATGTCGCAGACGAAGGTGGCGCCGACGATGTCGAGCGCGCACGTCTCGGAGGCGACCACGGGGGCGCCGTCGAGGTCGCCCAGCACCAGCGGCCGGATGCCGTCGGGATCGCGGAAGGCGATCACCTGGGCGCCGTCGGTGACGACCGCGGAGAAGGCGCCGTTGATGCGGCCCATCGCGTCGCGCACGGCCTCGGCCAGCGAGCCGGGGTGCTCGCAGATGAGCGCCGCGATCACCTCGGTGTCGGAGGTCGTCTCGAGCCGCACGCCGCGCTCGGCCAGCTCGGTGCGCAGCTCGGCGGTGTTGGTGAGGTTGCCGTTGTGCCCGAGCGCCACGGTGCGGCCCTGGCGGTGCCGCATGATCGGCTGCGTGTTCGGCCAGCGCGACGATCCGGTGGTCGAGTAGCGCGTGTGGCCGATCGCGCTGAGGCCGCCGGAGAGCGCCTCGAGGCTGGTCTCGTCGAACACCTGCGGGACGAGGCCGAGCTCCTTCTGCGCGGTGATGCGGCGGCCGTCGCCGATCGCGATGCCGGCCGACTCCTGGCCGCGGTGCTGCAGCGCGTAGAGCGCGAAGTACGTCAGGCGGGCGACGTCGCGGTCGGGCGCGTAGATGCCGAAGACGCCGCACATCAGCGGGCCATCGCCTGCGGGATGGTGGCGGCGTGGGCGGCCTCGGCGGCGGCCGAGGCGACGTCGATGCGCGCGTCGGCGCAGGCGATCTGCGATGCGGCCCTGGCCGGTGACGGTGCCGATCCGGACGCCGCCCAGGGCGGTCACCGCGGCCTCGTCGGCGGGCGCGCACGAGACGACCGCGGCCGACACGCCCTCGCCGAACAGGGTCACGTCGGCGCGGCCGGCCAGGTCGGGCAGCTGGATGTCGCAGCCGAGCCCGAACGCCGACTCGGCGATGGTGACCGCGAGGCCGCCGTCGGAGACGTCGTGGGCGGAGCGCAGGATGCCGCGGCGGGCGCCGTCGGCGAGCGCGGTGCAGAGCGCGGCGGTGGCGACCGGGTTGCGGTCGGCGATGCGTCCCTCGACCCGGCCGTGCACGGTGCGCTGGTACTCGGAGCCGTCCAGCGTCGGCACGCCGGCCGTCAGCAGCAGCACGACGTCGCCGGCGCTCGGAAGCGGCCGCCGACGGCGTGCGACGCGGAGTCGAGCACGCCCAGGCAGCCGACGGTCGGGCGTCGGCGGGATGGGCGTCTCGGACGTCTCGTTGTAGAGCGACACGTTGCCGGAGACGACCGGGATGCCGAACGCCTCGCACGCCTCGGCGATGCCCTCGATGGCCTCGACCAGCATGTACGGCGTCTCGCCGCGCTCGGGGTTGCCGAAGTTGAGGCAGTTCGTGATCGCGGCCGGGGTGCCGCCGGTGCAGGCCACGTTGAGCGCCGCCTCGCAGACGGCCTCGGCGCCGCCGCGGCGCGGATCGAGCCAGACGCGGCGGCCGTTGCCGTCGAGCGACATCGCGATCGCGCGGTCGGACGGGGTGAGCCGCACGACGCCGGCGTCGGCGCCCGGGCCGGACGATCGAGCCCGAGCCGACGTACTGGTCGTACTGGCCGTACACCCACGCCTTCGAGGCGATGTTGGGAGCCGCCAGCAGCGTCAGCAGCGTGGCGCCGGGATCGTCGGGCGCCGGGTAGGCGGCCGGGGTCGACCGGGTCGGTCGCCAGCCGGTCGGGCCGCACGGGCGTGATCGCGTAGCGCGGGCAGTTGTCGACCAGCGAGGCGACCGGCGAGCTCGCCGACGACCTCGCCGTCGAAGCGGCAGACCATGGCGTCGCCGTCGACGACCTGCGCCGATCACGGTGCAGGGCAGGTCCCACTTGGCGCAGACCGCCTCGACCGCCGCGCAGCTGCGCGGGCTCGACGACGGCCGCCATGCGCTCCTGCGACTCCGAGATCATGATCTCGAACGGCTCCATGCCCTCCTCGCGCACCGGCACCGCGGTCGAGGTCGAGCTCGAGCCCGACGCCGCCCTTCGACGCCATCTCGGAGGTGGAGGAGGCGAGGCCGGCGGCGCCGAGGTCCTGCAGCGAGACCAGCAGCTCGAGCTCGACCAGCTCGAGCGAGCACTCGATCAGCTTCTTCTCGGTGAACGGGTCGCCGATCTGCACGCTGGGCCGCTTGGAGTCGTCGCCCTCGTCCAGGTCCTGCGAGGCCAGCACCGAGGCGCCGCCGATGCCGTCGCGCCCGGTGAGCGCGCCGAACAGCACGACCAGGTTGCCCGCGCCGGCGGCGCTCGCGCGCTGCAGCGACGCGGCCTCGAGCAGGCCGACGCACATCGCGTTGACGAGGCAGTTCGACTCGTAGCCGGGCTCGAACACGACCTCGCCGCCGACGTTGGGGACGCCGACGCAGTTGCCGTAGTGGCCGATGCCGCGCACGCAGCCGTCGAACAGGCGCCGCGGAGCGCTCGCTGCCGAGCGAGCCGAAGCGCAGCGAGTCGAGCACCGCGATCGGCCGCGCGCCCATCGCGAAGATGTCGCGCAGGATGCCGCCGACGCCGGTGGCGGCGCCCTGGAAGGGCTCGACGGCCGACGGGTGGTTGTGGCTCTCGACCTTGAAGGCGACGGCGAGGCCGTCGCCGACGTCGATCACGCCGGCGTTCTCGCCCGGGCCCTGCAGCACGCGCGGGCCCTCGGTGGGCAGGCGGCGCAGCAGCAGCGCGGAGTGCTTGTAGCCGCAGTGCTCCGACCAGAGCAGCGAGTAGACGGCCAGCTCGAAGGCGTTCGGATCGCGTCCGAGGTCGGCGGTGATCCGCTCGAGCTCGCCATCCGTGAGACCGAGACGGCGATGCAGCGGAAGGTCGGCAACGGGCTGCACGATGCCTGCATCCTACGCGACGCCGTCACGGTTCCCGTTCGGTCCCGGCGGCTTTCTCGACGGACCGCGCACAACGCCCGCGCACGACCCTCGTGCTTCGATCGGGACATGGAGAAGACGTCGCCCAAACCGAAGACCGTTGCCAGCCCGCTGGGTCCCGCGCGGGTCGTTGCCGAGGTCGCCGTGGCGGCCGAGGGACGGGCCGGCGAGGAGCTGGTCCTGCAGCGCCTCGACACCGCCGAGGGGCCGCTCGTCCGCCTCGGCTACCGCCGCGACGGGCGCATGCTGCGCGGCCCGATGAGCGCCACGCCGGCCGAGCTGGCCGCCCTGCTGCGCGAGGGCCGGGCCGTGAAGATCACGAAGTAATACTTCTCGTGTAGAAGTACGACTATTCTGCCGCCAGCGTTCGGGAGCGCGTCGCATCTCCATCATCCGTGCGGCCTGGGGGATGCGCGGCGATGTCGGGGGACTCGCTGCTTCAAGGACGCAATCAGGAAGAGGCCGGCGCCGGGGGGCCCCGGCCTCTTCCTGTCCTGGGCCGGTTGCAGCTCATGGCGAGGCTCGGTGGGAGGCATTGCATCCCGGCGGCACGGTGCGATTCTTGTCGGGCGAGTCCGACAGTCGTACCGCGATCGGAAGGTTGGAGATGAACCCCAAGAGCCATGTCAGGCTGGATCGCCTTCGCCGGCATCCTGATGCTGATCGCGGGCGGGATCGCCATGTTCGAGGGCTTCGATCGCCCTGGGTGAGGACGAGTACTCCATCCCCACCCAGTCGGGCTTTCTCGTCGCTCGACATCACGGGCTGGGCCTGGGCGATGCTGATCTCGAGGGCGCCATCGCTCATCGTCGCGGCCATCGCGCTCGCTCGCCGCGAAGACGTCGGCGCGCTGGTTCGCCGATCGTGCTCGTCAGCCTCAACTCCATCGGCCAGCTCGGGTTCCTCGGCGACACGCCAGTACCCCGTCTGGTCGCTGACGATGGTCGCGACTGAGCATCATCGTGCTGTACGCGCTGACCGCGCGCTGGGACGAGAGCAGGGCTCGACCTGCGGGAGACCTCAGCGACCGGCGCTAGGAGGCGTCGTCGGGGCGCTCGCGGCGCTCGCGCAGGAACCGCTGCAGCTCCTCGGCCAGCTCGTCGCCGGTCGGGATCGGCTCGTCGTCCTCGTCGTCCTCGCCGTCGCGGCGCTCCAGCTCGCTGACGTAGGCGGCGGTCTCCTCGTCCGACTCCAGCACCTGCGCGATCTGGCGCAGGAACACCTCGGACGCCGACTCCAGCTCGTCCGGATGCAGCTGCACCTCGAGGATGCCCTCGAGCTGGCGCACCAGGGCCAGGGCCGCCGCCGGGTTGGTGTTCGCGGCGATGTAGTGCGGCACCGCGGCCCACAGGCTGGCCGACGGCACGTTGCGGCGGGCGAACGTGTCGTGCAGGACGCCGGCGATGCCGGTCGGGCCCTCGTAGCGCGAGCGGCGCAGGCCGAGCCGGCGCGGCCAGCTCGCCGTCGTGGGCGCGTGCCGGTGACGGGCACGGGCCGCGTGTGCGGCGTGTCGGCCAGCAGCCCGCCGAGCGTCAGCGCGAGGTCGACGCCGAGGCCGGTGGCCAGGTCGGCGATCTCGTTCGCTGAACGCCTTCCAGCGCAGGTTCGGCTCGGTGCCGATGCAGATCACGATGTCGCGGTTCGCGCCGGGCAGCGCGGCCTGGAAGAACTCGGTCTCCGGCCAGGTGATCTCGCGCGTCAGGCCCTCGTCGAGCGACACGCGCGGCCGCGACTGCTGGAAGTCGACGTACTCGTCGGGGTCGATGGTCGCGAAGCGCGTGGCGTCGAGCGACGTGCGCACGAACGACGCGGCCAGCGTGGCCGCGCTGCCGCCGTCGTTCCAGCCGTGGAACGCCGCGATCAGAACGGGTGACCGGAGTGCCGGCCGGGACTCCCAGAGCACGGCTGCACTTTACGCGGTGCGGGGCAGATACTCGCCCGCCGCCTGCGCCTCGGCGGCCAGCACGTCGAGCGCGCCGCGACCAGCGCGGGATCGAGCGAGGGCCGGCCAGCTCGTGCAGCCGGCGGGCGGCGGCCTTGCGGGCGCGGGCGTCGGCGTTCGCGGAGGGCAGCAGGTAGGCGACCAGCTCGGCCGCCGCCACGACGCGGGCCGCGAGCGGGATCTCCTCGCCGGCGAGGCCGTCGGGGATAGCCCGATGCCGTCGTACCGCTCGTGGTGGTGGCGGATCGCTCGGCGGCGGGGGCGAGCTCGGCGACGCGGTCACGAGTCGGCGCCGAGCGTCACGTGGGCGCGCACGAGCGGCGAGTCGACGTAGCCGGCCGGGTCGGCCGGCGCCAGGACCGAGTCGGGCAGCGCCACCATGCCGACGTCGTGCAGCCACGCCGCCGACGACGCAGCGCGAGGTCGTCGCGTCGTCCAGCCCGGCGTGCGCCGCGATCGCGGCGGCCAGCTCGGCCACGCGCTCGACGTGGGCGGGCGGATGGCCCTCCCGGACGCCGGCGATCGAGCGCGACCGCGCGGGCGATGTCCTCGGCCGAGCGGTCCGGCACGAGGCGCAGATGGGCGTGATCCGTCACCTCTCCGGCATCGGCCGGCCGACCGTGCCGGCTTGAACGTCAGGCGGGGACGGCGGCGCGATCTCGAGCAGGCCGCCGACCACGGCGCGGCCGTCGGTCGAGCCGATCAGCGCGTCGACCGCGTGCTCGGGGTGCGGCATCAGGCCGAACGACGTTGCCGGCCTCGTTGCAGACGCCGGCCACCAGGGCCGGTGGCGCCGTTGACGTCGGCGGCGTAGCGCAGCAGCACCTGGCCGTTCGCCGCGAGGCGCTCGGCCTCGTCGTCGAGCACGTACCAGGCGCCCTCGCCGTGCTTGATCGGGATCGTCAGCGTCTCGCCGGCCGGGCGGTTGCCCGTCCACGGCGACGGCCGCTCGATCACGAGCTCGGCCTCGAGGCAGTTGAAGCGGCCGTGGTGGTTGCCGCGCAGCACGCCGGGCAGGAGGCCCGTCTCGCAGAGCATCTGGAACCCGTTGCAGACGCCGAGCACCGGGCCGCCGTCGGCGGCGAAGCGCGCGACCGCGGCCATCACCGGCGACAGCGAGGCGATGGCGCCGCAGCGCAGGTAGTCGCCGAACGAGAAGCCGCCCGGCAGGAACACGCCGTCGACGCCGCGCAGGTCGTCGTCCTTGTGCCAGAGCGAGACCGGCTCGCCGCCGCACGACCTCGACGGCGCGCAGCGCGTCGCGGTCGTCGCAGGTGCCGGGGAAGGTGACGACGCCGATGCGCCTAGCCATGCACGACGACCTCGAACTGCTCGATCAGCGGGTTGGTGAGCACCCGCTCCGCGAGCTCGCGGGCCTGCGACTCGGCCGCGCCGCCGTCGGCGACGTCGAGCTCGAGGTCGAACACCTTGCCGGCGCGCACGCCGCGGCTGGCGTAGCCGAGGCCCTGGCAGCGAGCGGTCGATCGCCTGTCCCTGCGGATCGAGGATCCCGTCGCGGGGCCGCACGAGCACCGTCACCTTCATGCGGACACTCCCATCTCGTCGAGGTAGGCGCTCGAAGCTCGCGCCGGTGATGCGCTCGTACGCGTCGCGGTAGCTTCGCCGCCGTGCCGTCGCGCACGTCGTCGGGCAGCTCGGGGCCGGGCGCGGTCTTGTCCCAGTCGAGCGTCTCGAGGTAGTCGCGCACGTACTGCTTGTCGAAGCTCGGCGGGCTCATGCCGGTGTGGTACGAGTCGGCCGGCCAGTAGCGCGAGGAGTCGGGCGTCAGCACCTCGTCGGCCAGCACCAGCGTGCCGGCGGAGTCGACCCCGAACTCGAACTTCGTGTCGGCGAGGATGATGCCGCGCGCCGCGCGCGTGCTTGGCCGCGACCTCGTACAGCGCGATCGAGGCGCGCTCCAGCTCGCGGTACCGCGGGCCGCCGACGAGCGCGATGCCCTGCGTCTCGGTGATGTTCTCGTCGTGCTCGCCCAGCTCGGCCTTGGTGGACGGCGTGAACAGCGGCTGCGGCAGGCGCTCGGCCTGCTCGAGGCCCGTCGGCAGCGCGGTGCCCGCAGACGGTGCCGGTGCGCTGGTAGTCCTTCCAGCCGGAGCCGACCAGGTAGCCGCGCACCACGCACTCGAGCGGCAGCATCTCGAGCTTCTTGACGTGCATCGAGCGCCCGGCCAGCTCGGGCGTGCGGGCCAGCTCGGGCAGCTCGTCGGGCGCCGTGCCGAGCATGTGGTTGGCGACGATGTGCTGCGTGCGGTCGAGCCAGAACCGGGTCATGCCGGTCAGCACGCGGCCCTTGTCGGGGATCGGCGTCGGCAGGATCACGTCGAAGGCGGAGATGCGGTCGGACGCCACCAGCAGCAGCGTGTCGTCGCCCATGTCGTAGATCTCGCGCACCTTGCCGGAGGCGACGAGAAGGTCGTCAAGCGTGGACATCGATCGGCTCCTCGCGCATGGTCAGCGCGCGTTCGAAGGGGACGCGCACGTGGCGCAGGAAGTCGGCGAGGTCGAAGGCCTCGTCCAGGACCGACGCCGGCACCGCGGCCGCGTCGGGGTCGGCGGCGATCAGGTCGCGCAGCTGCTCGTCGGTCTCCCACGCGCGCATCGCGTTGCGCTGCACGATGTCGTAGGCGGCCTCGCGCGACAGCCCCGCCTCGACCAGCTTCAGCAGCACGCGGCCGGAGAACGGCAGGCCGTGCGACGCGTTCGAGGTTCTGCAGCATCCGCTCCGGCCGGACGACGAGCCCCTCCATCACGAAGGAGAACCGGTCGAGGATGTAGTCGGCCAGGATGGTCGAGTCGGCCAGGATGACGCGCTCGGCCGAGGAGTGCGAGATGTCGCGCTCGTGCCACAGCGCGACGTTCTCGAGCGCCACGACCGCGTTGCCGCGCAGCACCCGCGCCAGGCCGGAGATGCGCTCGCACGTGATCGGGTTGCGCTTGTGCGGCATCGCCGACGAGCCCTTCTGGCCGCGGCCGAACGGCTCCTCCGCCTCGCGCACCTCGGTGCGCTGCAGGTGGCGGATCTCGGTCGCGAACCGGTCGAGCGACGAGCCCAGCACCGCCAGCGCGCAGAGCAGCGTGGCGTGCCGGTCGCGGGCGATGACCTGCGTCGCGGCCGTCTCGACCTCGAGGTCGAGCGTGCGCGCGACGTGCTCCTCGACGCGCGGGTCGAGGTTGCCGTAGGCGCCGACGGCGCCCGACAGCTTGGCGACGCTGACGCCGTCGAGCGCGCTGCGCAGACGCACCCGGTTGCGGTGCAGGTCGCAGGCCCAGCCGAGCAGCTTCAGCCCGAAGGTGGTCGGCTCGGCGTGGACGCCGTGGGTGCGGCCGATGCACGGCGTGTCGCGGTGCTCGATCGCCCGCGCCTCGACCGCCGCGATGGCCCGGTCGAGCGACTGCAGGATGATCGCGCCCGCGTCGCGCAGCTGCAGCGCGAGGCCGGTGTCGACGACGTCGGACGACGTCAGCCCGTAGTGGAACCAGCGCGACGACGGCCCGACCTGCTCGGCGATCGACTCGGTGAACGCGATCACGTCGTGGTTCGTGCGGCGCTCGATCTCCTTCGCGCGCTCGACGTCGATGCGCGCGCCGGCGCGGATGTCGGCGACGGCGTCGGCCGGCACGACGCCGAGCGCCACCCAGCCGTCGAGGGCCGCCAGCTCCACGTCGAGCCAGCGTTCCAGGCGTCGCTCGTCCGTCCAGACGGCCCCGATCTCAGGGCGTGTGTAGCGGGCGATCACGTCTCCGTAGGCTACCGGCTGGCCCCTCCGTCGGCGGCGCTTCCGGTCACGTGTCGGGATACGGCCGCGCGGCCGGTGCGGCGGTCAGACCTCGACGTGCGCGGCGGCCGCGGCGGCGATGTCCGTGCGGCGCTGCATGCCGTCGAACGCGATCAGGTCGACGGCGGCGTAGGCGCGGGCGCGGGCGTCGGCGAGGTCGTCGCCCAGGGCGCTGACGCCGAGCACGCGACCGCCGGCCGTGACGAGCCGGTCGCCGCGCAGCGCGGTGCCGGCGTGGAACACCTGCACGCGCCCCTCGGGGTCGGACGCCTCGGCCGCGTCGCAGCCGGTGATCTCGACGCCGCTCTCGCTGGTAGCCGGATAGCCGCGCGACGCCATCGCGACGTGCACGCAGGCGCCGGGGCGGAAGCGGATCGCGTCGCGCGTCAGGCGTCCGCAGGCGGCGTCGAGCAGCCGCTGCGCGAAGTCGCCCTCGATGCGCGGCACCAGCGCCTGCGTCTCGGGGTCGCCGAAGCGGACGTTGAACTCCAGCACCTTGGCGCCCGTCGGCGTCAGCATCAGGCCGGCGTAGAGGCAGCCGTTGAAGTGGATGCCGCGGCGGCCGAGCTCGCGCAGCACCGGCACGTGCACGACGTCGCAGATCTCGGCCGCGCCGACGGCGCCGATGCCGGGGATGGGCGAGAACGCGCCCATGCCGCCGGTGTTGGGCCCCTCGTCGCCGTCGCCGATGCGCTTGAAGTCCTGCGCGGCGGCCAGCGGCACGGCGGTCTCGCCGTCGCACAGCGCCAGCAGCGACACCTCGGGGCCGGTCAGGCGCTCCTCGATCACGAGCGTGCGGCCCGCGTCGCCGAGCGAACCGCCGACGAGCATCTCGGCGGCGGCCGCCTCGGCCTCGGCCGCGTCGTCGCAGACCACGACGCCCTTGCCGGCCGCCAGGCCGTCGGCCTTCACGACCGCGGGGCCGTCGAGCGCGGCGAGCGCCGCGCGCACCTCGGTCATGGTGGTGGCGTTGTACGAGGCCGCGGCGGGCACGCCCGCCGCCTGCATGACCTCCTTGGCGAACGCCTTCGATCCCTCCAGCCGCGCGGCGGGCGCGCCGGGGCCGAACACCGGGATGCCCGTGTGGCGCAGCACGTCGGCGAGGCCGGCCACCAGCGGCGCCTCGGGGCCGACGACGACGAGGCCGGCGTCGAGCGAGCGCGCCAGCGCGGCGATGCCCTCGAGGTCGAGCGCGTTCACGGGATGGCAGGCGGCGATGCGGGCGATGCCGGGGTTGCCGGGCGCGGCGTGCACCTCGGTCACCGACGGCGAGGCGGCGAGGGCGGCGACGAGCGCGTGCTCGCGGCCGCCGGAGCCGACGACCAGGACGATCACGCGACGCCCACGCTGTCGGGCGACAGGATCTGGTCGCGACGCGGCCCGACGCCGACCAGCGTGACGGGCAGCTCGAGGCGCTCCTCCACCCACGCGACGTAGTCGCGGGCGGCGGCGGGCAGGTCGCCGTAGGAGGTGACGCGCGAGATGTCGGCGCCCCAGCCGGGCAGCTCCTCGAACACGCCGGTGGCGTGGTGGAAGTCGGACTGGTGGGGCGGGAAGTCGGCGGTGACCGAGCCGTCGCGCAGCCGGTAGCCGGTGCAGACGGGGATCGGTCTCGAACGACGACAGCACGTCGAGCTTGGTGAGGACCAGCTCGGTCATGCCGTTGACGCGGGCGGCGTAGCGCAGGCCGACGAGGTCGAGCCAGCCGCAGCGCCGCTCGCGACCCGTGACGGTGCCGAACTCGGCGCCGATGTCGCGCAGGCGCACGCCGCGCTCGGGATCGGCCTCGCTCGGGAACGGGCCCGATCCGACGCGGGTCAGGTACGCCTTGGCGACGCCGACGACCGACGTGATCATGCGTCGGCCCGATGCCGCTGCCGGTGCAGGCGCCGCCGGCGACCGGGTTGGACGACGTGACGAACGGGTAGGTGCCGTGGTCGAGGTCGAGCATGGTGCCCTGGGCGCCCTCGAACAGCACCGGCCTGGCCGGCGCGGAGCGCGTCGTCGAGCAGCTTCGCGGTGTCGGCGATGTACGGCTCGAGGCGGTGCGCGAAGCGGTCGAGGTCGGCGACCAGCTCGGCGCCGTCGAGCGGCTCGAGGCCGTAGATGCGCTCCAGCTGCTCGTTCTTGAGCGCCGAGCGCGGCGGCGACCTTCTCGGCCAGGATGTTCGCGGTCGAGCAGGTCCTGCACGCGGATGCCGATGCGCGACGCCTTGTCGGCGTAGGCGGGGCCGATGCCGCGCTTCGTGGTGCCGATCTGCAGCGGCCCGAGGCGCACCTCGGACTGCGCGTCGAGGATGCGGTGCCACGGCATGACGAGGTGCGCGTTGCCGGAGATGCGCAGGCCCGACGTGGAGCGGCCGCGGCTCTCGAGCTCGTCCAGCTCCTCGCACAGCGTGGCCGGGTCGATCACGACGCCGTTGCCGAGCACGCAGAGCTTGCCGGGGTCGAGGATGCCGGACGGCAGCAGCCGGAACTTGAACGTCTCGTCGCCGACGACGACGGTGTGGCCGGCGTTTGACCCGCCCTGGTAGCGGGCGACGATCTCGAACCGGTCGGCAAGCAGGTCGACGATCTTCCCCTTGCCCTCGTCGCCCCACTGGGCGCCGACGATGACGGTGCCGGACACTTCAGGCCTCCCCGCGAGCGAGGTCGGAGAACAGGGTGTACTTCTGGCGGAACGCGAGCTTGACCTTAGTCGGTCGCGCCGGATCGGTGCTTGGCGACGATCAGCTCGGCGATGCCCTTGTTCGGTCTCGGAATCCTTGTTGTAGTACTCGTCGCGGTAGATGAACATGACGACGTCGGCGTCCTGCTCGATCGAGCCCGACTCGCGCAGGTCGGAGAGGATCGGGCCCTTGTCCGTGCGGCTCTCGACGCGCGCGAGAGCTGCGACAGCGCGATCACCGGCACGTCGAGGTCGCGCGCCAGCAGCTTCAGCGAGCGCGAGATGTGCGAGATCTCCTGGACGCGGTTCTCGGACGCGGTCGTCGCCCTGCATCAGCTGCAGGTAGTCGACGACGATCAGCGACAGGCCCTTCGGCTCGACGGTCTTCAGCCGGCGCGCCTTCGACCGGATCTCCATCACGTTGATGCCGGCCGTGTCGTCGATGTAGATCGGCGCGCGCGACAGCCGGTCGCAGCGCGCGCGACGAGGCGGCCCCAGTCCTCCTGCCGCATCGTGCCGCGTTGCGCAGGCTCTGCGAGTCGACGAGCGCCTCGGCGCACATCAGGCGCTGCGTCACCTCGTGGCGCGCTCATCTCGAGCGAGAAGATCGCGACCGGCAGCGTTCGCCTCGACGCCGACGTGCCGCGCGATGCCGAGCGCCAGCGACGTCTTGCCCATGCCGGGCCGGGCGGCGAGGATGAGCAGGTTCGACGGCTGGAAGCCGCGACAGGATCGCGGTCGAGGCCCTTGCAGGCCGCTCGGCACGCCCGTGACGTCGCGTGCCGCGACTCGGCCAGCTTCTCGATTCGCGCGAACTCCTCGACGCAGGAGGCCCTTGATCGGCGTCAGGCCCTCCTGCGTGCGGCCCTGCGCGACGTCGAACGACGATCGTCTCGGCCTGTGTCGACCAGCTCGCCGGCCGTGCCCGGCCGCTCGTATCCCAGCTGCGCGATCTCCATGCCCGCGCCGATCAGGCGGCGGATGACGGCCAGGTCGTGGACGATCTCGGCGTAGCGGCGGACGTTCGCGACCGCCTGCGATGGCGTCGATCAGCGCGTGGATGAACGGCGTGCCGCCGACGTCGTCGAGCTTGCCGAGCGTGGCCAGCTCGTCGCCGACGGTGATGGCGTCGACCGGCGAGTTCTTGCCGTAGAGGCTCTGGATCGCCGTGTAGACGACCGCGTGCGACTCGCGGTAGAAGTCGTTCGGCCGCACGATCTCGGTGACGACGTCGACCGCGCTCTCGTTCAGCATCATCGCGCCGAGCACGGACTGCTCGGCGTCGAGATCCTGCGGCGGCAGGGTTGGCCCGGCAGCGCTCACGGCGCTCACGAGGCGGCCTACTCTGACTCGACGGCGGCGCAGCGGCGCAGGCGCGGCGGGCTCGGCGTCGACCGCCGTCGCCGTCGCGTCGAAGCCCTCGGCCTGCGCCACGAGACGCGCAGGCTGGCGCGCACCTCGGGGAACAGGTCGATCTCGACCAGGTAGTCGCCGAGCGACTTGATCGGCTCGTCGAGCCGCACCTTGCGGCGGTCGATGCGGATCTTGCGCGTGCGCCAGATCTCGTCGGCCAGGTCGGCCGAGGTGACCGAGCCGTAGAGGCGGCCGTCGGCGCCGGCGCGGGCCGGGATCTTCAGGACGGTGCGATCGACGACCTTCGCGATCTCGCGCGCCTCGTCGACGCTCTTGGCCTCCTGCCGGGAGCGCTGCGAGCGCACGCGATCGACCTCGGCGATGCGCGCCTCGGACGCCTGCTCGGCGAGGTGCCGGGGCTGGAGGTAGTTGCGCAGGTAGCCGCGAGCGACCGAGACGACATCGCCGCGGTGCCCGAGGTGCTCGACATCGACGAGGAGAATCGCCTTGACGCTACCGGTCTTGGTCATGAGAGAGCCGTGTTCCTTTGAGAGATCAGAAGGGAATGTCGTCGTCGACGTTGCTGTCGCGCGCCGGCCCAGGGCGCCGCCTCGGCGGGCGCGGCCACGGGAGCGGGCGCGTCGGCCGGGCGCGATGAGCGATCCCGTCGCCGCCGCCGCCGCCTGCCGCCGTCGCCGTCGCGCGGGCCGATGAACTGCACCGTCTCGGCGACGATCTCGACTGCCTCGCGCTTGGTGCCGTCGGGAGCATCCCACTGGCGCCAGCGCAGCCGGCCGTCGATGGCCACCTGCGCGGCCCTTGGTCAGGAATCGCGCGCAGTTCTCGGCCTGGGCGCCGAAGACCGAGACGCGGAAGTAGTTCGGCTCCTCGACCCACTCACCGGTCTGCTGGTTCTTGCGGCCGGTTGTTGACCGCGAGGCCCAGGTCGCAGACGGCCATGCCGCTCGGAAGCGACTTCAGTTCCGGGTCGCGCGTCAGGTTTCCGACGAGCACCACACGATTGATACTGGCCATAGCAAGGCTCCTTCCCGAACATCTGTTCGGGGAAAGGTAGGTGACGGGTCGGACGTTGTCAAATCTAGGCGACGGCGGCAGAGCGCCGCAGCGTCTTGTGCCGCAGCGACGCCGTCGGTGATGCGCAGCACGCGATCGACCTCGGCGAGCGCGGTCGGGCTCGCTGGAGAACTGCACCATCCAGTGATGCGCCTCCGTGTGCTTCTGGATCTCGTAGGAGAGCTTCTTGCGACCCCACGGATCGAGCTGCGTCCCAGGAGCCGCCTCCACCGAGGACGATCTCACGGACGCGGGCGATGATCTCGTCCTGGCGCTCTTCCTCGGCGTCGGGCTCGATCAGGATCAGGGCTTCGTAGGACTGCAAGGTACGTACGCTCCTCGAGGGCACTCGAAAGCGGCCGAGGGCGGCCGCAGCCGTCTGAATGTACCAGTATCGCGCGGGCGGACGCGCCGCTACACTCGACCAATTCCCCGCAAGGAGCGTCCGTGGTGCGTATCCGTTCGATCATCATCCTGACCACCGGTGCGGCGGGCGCCGCGGCGGCCCTCGTCGCCTCGCCGGGAACCTACGAGTGGCTCCGCCGTGCGACCGGCAGGGTGTCCGACCGGCACCACTACGAGACCGAGATCGCCGAGCACGAGTTCGCCGAGGTCGAGCTCGAGACGGAGCCGCAGGGCGAGACCGACGACCTGCGGATGTCGCTGCGGGCGCGGCTGGCCGAGAGCGCCGGCGACGTCGAGGCGTCGAACGCCGACGCGTCGGTCGCCGAGGGCGTGGCCGAGGACGTCGACGAGGTCGCCGCCTCGCGAGCCCGCGTGCGCGCCAAGGCGCGCGAGGCGCGCGCCAAGATCTCAGACGCGGAGTAGCGGCTCCAGCGCGGCCCAGACGGCGCCGGGCGTGCGGTCGACCGCACGCGTCGCGGCCAGCTGCGCCGCGTCGACGTGCACGTAGCGCGCCACCGTCGGCCGGGTCCTGGCCGCACGCGAGGCTGCACTGGAACAGGGCGGCGCCGCGCCGCCGGCGCTGGCAGAGCCCGACCAGCTTGCCGCCGTCGGGATCGACCACCTCGTACGGCGACAGGCCGGCGTAGCAGGCCACGCGGGCCGCGGCGCGGCGGTCGTCGGACAGCGCCCGCGCCTCCGCCACCGTCACCAGCCGGCCCTCGATGCCGATGGCGGCCAGCGCGTCGATCCACGCCTGGCCGAGGAAGCGGTAGGACTCCGTCACGTCGTCGTCCAGCAGCGGGTGGCCGGCGGGCAGCGCGACGTCGACCTCGAGCAGGCCGGGATCGCACAGCACCGCGCCCCCGCCCGACCCGCGCCGGATCACCGGGATGCCGTCGGCCTCGCAGGCGCGGCGGTTGATGGAGGCCTCGGTCTGGGCCGATCCGACCACCAGGGTGGTCTGCGCGAACGTCGCGGCGAGCGTGCCGGCATCACCCGCGATCGCCCGCTCCAGCAGCGTGCCGGCCGCGGCGACGAGCGCGCTGGGCGCCAGCGAGGCCGGGCTCACCGTCGCAGCAGGCGACCGACGGCGGACATCAGCTCGGTCGTGCGCTGCTCCTCGGTGCCGGGCCCGTGGCCGCCGACGACGCAGTGGGAGACGTGCCCGTCGAGCAGGCCGAGGGCGACCTTGTCGAGGGCGGCCTGCACCGCCGCGATCTGCGTCAGCACGTCGATGCAGTACCGGTCGTCGTCGATCATCCGCTCGACGCCGCGGACCTGGCCCTCGATCTTTCGGAGCCGGGCCGTGAGTTCGTCGCGCGAGGCGCTGTAGCCGCGGGTATCGGTGCTCACGGACGGCAATCTACCACAGATACCCTAGGGGGGTATGGTAGGATTCGCGCTATGAGCCAGGCCCTGCGCGTGCACGTCGACCTGCCGGTGGACGGCATGACGTGCGCGGGCTGTGCGTCGCGCGTCGAGCGGCGGCTGAACGGCATCGAGGGCGTCGAGGCGTCGGTCAACCTGGCGCTGGAGCGCGCGGCCGTGGACTACGACCCGGACCGCGTCTCGCCCGGCGATCTCGTCGCGGCGGTGGAGGCGGCCGGCTACGTCGCGCACGCGCCCGGCGAGCCGGTCGCCGCGCCGGTCGACGACCGCCTCGGCCTGCGGGTGATCGTCACGGCGCGTGCTCGCCGTGCCCGTGATCGCGTACTCGATGGCGTCGGGCCTGCAGACCACGGGCCGCGACTGGATCGCGCTCGCGCTGACCCTGCCCGCCGTGCTGTGGGGCGGCTGGCCCATCCACCGCGCGACGCTGCGCAACCTGCGCCACCGCGGCGTCACCATGGACACGCTGATCACGCTCGGCGTCACGGCGGCGGTCGGCTGGTCGATCGTGGCGCTGGTGGCGCCCGGCGTGACCGAGCACCTGTACCTCGAGGTCGCGGCCGGCGTGACGCTCTTCATCCTGCTCGGCCGCTACCTCGAGCAGCACGCGAAGCGTCAGGCGGGCCGCGCGCTTCGCGACCTGGCCGATACGGGTGTCAAGGATGTCGCGGTGCTCGAGGCGGGCGTCGAGCGCCGCGTGCCGCTCGTCGAGCTCCGTGCCGGCGACCGCTTCGTGGTGCGGCCGGGCGAGCTGATCGCGACCGACGGCATCGTCCGCGAGGGCTTCTCGGCCGTCGACCGCTCGCTGCTGACCGGCGAGAGCGTGCCCGTCGAGGTCGCACCCGGGCAGCCCGTCACGGGCGCGACGCTGAACGCCGGTGGCCGTCTGGTGGTCGAGGCGACCCGGGTCGGCGCCGACACCGCCGTCGCGCGCATCGCCCGCCTGGTCGAGGAGGCGCAGTCCGGCAAGGCCGCCTCCCAGCGCCTCGCCGACCGCATCGCCGCCGTGTTCGTGCCGGTCGTGATCGTCCTCTCGCTGGCGACCCTCGTCGGCTGGCTCGTCAGCGGAGCGGCGGCCGACGTCGCGTTCGCGAACGCCGTCGCCGTGCTGATCATCGCCTGCCCGTGTGCGCTCGGCCTGGCGACGCCGATGGCGCTGCTGGTCGGCACCGGGCGCGGCGCGCAGCTGGGCATCCTGATCCGCGGGCCCGAGGTGCTGGAGTCGGCGCGGCGCATCAACACCGTCGTGCTCGACAAGACCGGCACCGTCACCACCGGCGCCCTCGCCGTCACCGACGTGCACGGCGACCGCGACGCCGTGCGCCTCGCGGCGGCGGTCGAGCATGCCTCCGAGCACCCGATCGCGCGGGCGCTCGCCGCGACCGTCGAGGAGCCCGCGCCGGTCTCCGGGTTCGTCGCCCACACGGGGCTGGGGGCCGAGGGCACGGTCGAGGGACGCCACGTCATCGTCGGCCGGCAGATGCTGCTCCAGCGGACCGGCATCGAGCTGCCCGTGGAGCTGGCCGAGTCGGCGGCCCGGGCCGAGGCGAACGGCCGGACCGCGATCGCGATCGCGGTCGACGGCCAGGCGTGTGCCGTCGTGGTCGTGGCCGACACGGTCCGCCCGACCAGCCGCGCGGCGGTGGCCGAGCTGCGCGCGCTCGGGCTCCGCACGCTGCTGCTGACGGGCGACAACCGCCGCACCGCGAGCGCGGTGGCCGACACGGTCGGCATCCGCGAGGTCATCTCCGAGGTGCTGCCCGCCGACAAGGAGCGCATCGTCAGCCGGCTGCACGGCGAGCGCCGCGTCGTCGCCATGGTCGGCGACGGCACCAACGACGCGCCGGCCCTGGCGCGAGCCGAGCTGGGCATCGCGATGGGCGGCGGCACCGACGTCGCCATCGAGACGGCCGACATCACGCTCACCGGTGGCGACCTGCGTGACGTTGCGCGCGCGATCCGCCTGGCCCGCGCGGTGCTCGGCACGATCCGCGGCAACCTGTTCTGGGCCTTCGCGTACAACGTCGCGGCGATCCCCCTGGCCGCCGCCGGCCTGCTGGAGCCGATGGTGGCCGGCGCCGCGATGGCCTGCTCGAGCCTGTTCGTCGTCGGCAACTCGCTGCTGCTGCGGCGCTTCCGGTAGGAACTGCGACCTCGACGGCGAACGCATGAGTATGCACCGTCTGTGTATACTCATGCAGATGATTGCCAACGCCCCGGACCACCTGCTGTCGCTCAGTGGGCTCGACCCGGCCGGTCTCGAGTCGCTGATCGCGCTCGCGGCCGAGCTGAAGGCCGATCCCACCGTCCACGCGGGAGTGCTCGGCGGGCGTTCGGTTCTCCTGCACTTCACCAAGCCGTCCACGCGCACGCGCGTCTCGTTCGAGGCCGCCGTCGTGCGCCTCGGTGGGCACCCGATCTTCGCCGGCCCCGATCAGTTGCAGCTCGGCCGCGGCGAGCCGATCGCCGACACGGCGCGCGTCATCTCGCGCTACTGCGCCGCGATCGTGATCCGCACGCATGCGCACGCGGACGTCGAGGAGTTCGCCTGGTGGTCGTCGGTTCCGGTCGTGAACGCGCTGACCGACACGCACCACCCCTGCCAGGCGCTCGCCGACCTGCTGACCCTGCACGAGCACTTCGGCTCGCTGGCCGGGCTCGAGGTGGCGTACGTGGGCGACGGCAACAACGTCGCGCACTCGCTGATCGAGGCCTGCGTGCTGGCCGGCGCGCACGTGCGGCTCGCCTGCCCGGAGGGCTTCCGCCCGAACGCCGACGTGATCGCCTGGGCGACCGCCGTGGCCGCCGAGACCGGCGGCTCGGTGCGCGTGCTCGACGATCCCGCCGAGGCCGTCGCGGGCGCCCACGCCGTCTACACCGACGTGTTCGTGTCGATGGGCGAGGAGGACGAGCGCGAGGCCAAGCTCGCCGTGCTCGGCCGCTACCAGGTCGACGAGACGCTGATGGCGCGCGCCCGCCCGGACGCCGTGTTCATGCACTGCCTGCCCGCGCACCGCGGCGAAGAGGTCACCGACGCGGTGCTCGAGGGCCCGCAGTCGGTGGTGTTCGACCAGGCGGAGAACCGGCTCCACACGGCCGCGGCCGTGCTGGTGACGCTCATCGGCCGGTAGCCGCTCGTACAATGCGGGCGATGGCCGTCCGCGAATCGGTGCCCGTGCAGTCCGTGGAGGAGACCGACGCGATCGGTCTCGACCGCGCGGCGCTCGTGAAGATGTACCGCGACATGCTGCTCACCCGTGGTCTCGAGGACCGCGGCACGGCGCTGTTCAAGCAGGGCAAGCTGCCCGGCTCGTTCTACACCGGCCGCGGCAACGAGGCGGCGTCGGTGGGCGTCGCGAGCGCGATGGGCCCCGGCGACGTCGGCGCGCCGCTGCACCGCAACATGGGCGTGCACGTGGCCCGCGGCGCCGAGCCGTGGCGCCTGCTGTGCCAGTACATGGGCCGCGACGGCGGCGCGACCCGCGGCCGCGACTCGAACCTGCGCTCGCAGGATCTCGAGAAGGGCCTCATCGCCGGCGTCTCGCACCTGCCCGGCATCCTGCCGACCGCCCTCGGCGTGGCGCTCGCGTTCCGCATCACGAACGCCCCGAACGTCGCGCTCGGCTGGTTCGGCGACGGCGCCTCGGCCCGCGGCGACGTGCACGAGTGCATGAACTTCGCGGCCGTCCGGCGGCTGCCCATGGTCTTCATCTGCGACAACAACCAGTACGCCTACTCGACGCCGACGAACCTCAACTACGCCTGCGAGCACCTGGCCGACCGGGCCGAGAGCTACGGCTTCGAGGGCGTCGTGGTCGACGGCACCGACATCCTCGCCGTCTACCGCGAGGCGCAGACCGCGCTGAACCGCGCGCGCAACGGCGGCGGGCCGACCATGCTCGAGCTCGTCACGCTGCGCATGGACGGCCACGCGATCCACGACGACGCGAGCTACGTGCCGTCCGAGCTGCACGCCGCGTGGGAGCTGAAGGACCCGATCGCCCGGTTCGAGGCCTGGCTGCGCGCCCAGGCCGGCTGGACCGACGAGGAGGCTGCGGCGCTGACCGCCGCGGTGCAGGCCGACGTCGACGACGCGACGCAGCGCGCCGACGCCTCGCCCTGGCCCGATCCGGCCACCGTCACCGATGGCGTCTACGCCTGATCGCAGCGCTCGCGACGCGATCGACCGTCGCGGCGACTTCAAGGGCTGGTGCTACGCGCTGGTCAAGTACGCGTGCTGGATCCCCGTGCGCGGCGTGTTCCGGCTCGAGGTGCGCGGCCAGGAGCACGTGCCGGCCACGGGCGGCGCGATCGTCGCGCCGACCCATCGGTCGAACTTCGACTCGGTCGTCGTCGGCGTGGCGCTCGACCGGCACCTGCGCTTCATGGCGAAGGCCGAGCTGTACAAGCTCCGGCCGTTCGCGTGGCTGCTGCGGTCGTCGGGCGCGTTCAAGGTGGAGCGCGGCAAGTCGGACATCCAGGCGGTCGAGCTGGCCATCGAGTTCGCCCGCAACGGCGAGCTGGTGTGCGTGTTCCCCGAGGGCACGCGCAACCGCGACGGCAAGGCGAAGCCGATGTCGGGCGCGGCGCGCATGAAGGTGTCGGCCGACGTGCCGATGATCCCCGTCGCCGTGCTCGGCACCGACAAGGCGCGGCTGTTTCCGCCGCGGCTGCCGAAGTTCGTCTGCGTGTTCGGCGAGGCGCTGCAGGACGACGACCTGGCCGAGCTCGAGGACCGCTGGAAGGCCCGCCGGCTGACCGAGCGCTGGAGCGCTGCCATCGAGCAGCTGCGCTCGTCCCACTAGGCGCGCTCCACGAACACCTCGGGCCGGTCGACGATCGCGAGGCCGAGCTGCGTCGCGAGCCCGGCGCCGAGCCAGACGCCCGAGAGATCCTCGTCGCCGACGTTGCCGGCCGGGATGATCGCCCGCAGGTCGGGCGGCAGGGGCGTCGATTCGATGAGCCGGATCTGGCGGTCGACGAAGTCGACCAGGGAGTCGCGTGCGATGCGGTAGGCCATGCAGCGAGCGTGCCACCGGTGCGCGTCACGCCGGGCGCGCGGACCGTGACCTACTCGGCGAGGACGATCGCGAGCTCGGCCGGGTCCGTGACGGGACGCCGGCAGGCGAACCGCTCGCACACGTAGGCCGCCGGAACGCCGTCGACCGTCGTGCGGCCCTGCAGCAGCGGCACCGTCTCGAACAGCGGGTCGGCGGGGTTCGCCACGACCACCGCCTCGTGCGGGGCGTAGCGCGCGTCGACCACGGCGCGCAGCGCGGCGGTGCGCGGGTCGGCGAGGTCGCCGACGATGGCGATCTCGCGCGGCGTGGCGGTGGCCTGGGCGATCACGCCCAGCGCGTGCCCGAACGCCTGGGGTGCGCGGTCGACGATCTCGGCCACGGCGCTGACGGCCTCGATCGCGCGGTCCTCCCACTCCGCCTCGCCGTAGACCCGGGACAGCGCGAGCAGCGCACCGGCCAGCAGCGAGTTGCCGCTCGGGGCCGGGTTGTCATCGAGGTCGGGACGGCGCGCGACCAGGCGCTCGCCGTCGCGGGGTGTCTGCGCGAACGGGCCGCCGGCGTCGCCGAACAGGTCGACGGCGACCAGCATCAGACGCCGCGCCTCGTCCAGCCACACCAGCTCACCGGTCGCGCGGTGCAGCGCGATCAGCCCGTCGGCGACGGCGCCGTAGTCCTCGGAGAAGCCGGTGATCTTCGCCTTGCCGTCGCGCCAGGTGCGCAGCAGCCGGCCGTCGTCCGACAGCGCGCCGAGCAGGAAGGTGGCGATGTCGCGGGCGCGATCCAGGTAGGCGGGCTCGCCCAGCAGGCGGCCGGCATCGGCGTAGGCGGCGAGCGCCATGCCGTTCCACGCCGCCAGCGCCTTGTCGTCGCGGCCCGGCTGCGGGCGGGCCTCGCGCGCGGCGAGCAGCGTCGCGCGGGCCTCGTCGAGCCCTGCCGGCGGCTGCCCGGTGCCGACCACCGAGAGAACGTTGGAGCCCTCGAAGTTGCCCGGCCCGGTGATGCCGTACCAGTCGCAGACCGCGCGTCGCCAGGGCGTCGTCGCCGAGCGTCGCGGCCACCTCGGCCGGCGTCCAGACGAACGTCAGGCCCTCCTCGCCCTCGGTGTCGGCGTCCTGCGCGCTGGCCACGCCGCCGCCGTCGAGCACCATCTCGCGGTCGAGGTAGTCGAGCACGTCGCGCGCCACGGCCGCGTACCGCTCCTCGCCGGTCGCCACCGCGGCGATCGCGTACGCGCGGGCCAGGAGCGCGTTGTCGTAGAGCATCTTCTCGAAGTGCGGCACCAGCCAGCGGCCGTCGACCGCGTAGCGGTGGAAGCCGCCGCCGAGCTGGTCGTGGATGCCGCCGTCGGCCATCGCGTCGAGGGTGGCGACCGCCATCGCCCGCGCCGGATCGCCGTGGCCGAGCAGGAACGGCAGCAGCGCCGACGGCGGGAACTTCGGCGCGCCGCCGAAGCCGCCGTTCACCCCGTCGAATGACCGCGCGAGGGCGGCGACGGCGGCGTCGGTCAGCCCCGGCTGCAGGGCGTCGGTCTGCGAGGCCGTGACCAGGCTGCCGATGGTCTTGGTCAGCTGGTCGGCCTGCGCGTCGACCTCCTTGCGTCGCGCGCGGTAGGCCTCGTCCACGCCCTCCAGCACCTGGCGGAACGACGGCAGCCCGTGTCGCGGCTCGGGCGGGAAGTACGTGCCGCCCCAGAACGGGCGGCCGTCGGGCGTCAGGAAGACGGTCATGGGCCAGCCGCCGCTGCCGGTGAGCGACACGACCGCGTCCATGTAGACGGCGTCGACGTCGGGGCGTTCCTCGCGGTCGACCTTGATGCAGACGAACAGCCGGTTCATCACCTCGGCGACGGCGTCGTCGGCGAACGACTCGTGCTCCATGACGTGGCACCAGTGACAGGCGCTGTACCCGATCGAGAGCATGATCGGCACGTCGCGGCCGCGCGCGGCGGCGAACGCCTCCTCACCCCACGCGTACCAGTCGACCGGGTTCGACGCGTGCTGCAGCAGGTAGGGCGAGGTCTCGTGCGCGAGCCGGTTCACGTCGTGCGCCACGGCTCGTGCAGGCGCAGCGCCCGCAGGATCGAGGCCGTCGCGGTCGAGCGGTTGAGCGTGTAGAAGTGGATGCCCGGCGCACCCTTGCGCAGCAGCTCGGCGCACTGCAGCGTGGCGTAGGCGACGCCGAAGTCCTGGACTGCCCGCTCGTTGCCGCGGCGCATCTCGAGCGCCTCCTGGAGCGCGGCCGGGATGACCGCGCCGCACAGCTTGGTGAAGCGCTCGATCTGCTCGACGTTCGTGATCGGCATGATGCCCGGCACGATCGGCACCATGATCCCCGCCTCGCGGGCGCGCTGGACGAACGTGAAGTAGCTCGTGTTGTCGAAGAACAGCTGCGTGATCAGGAACTCGGCGCCCGCGTCGACCTTGCGCCGCAGGTAGGCCAGGTCGGTGGCGGGGTCGGGCGCCTCGGGGTGCTTCTCCGGGTGGCACGCCGCGCCCACCGCGAAGTCGAACTCCTCGCGCAGCAGCGTCACCAGGTCGCTGGCGTGGGAGAGGCCACCGGGCGCCGGCGTCCAGTCGGTCTGGTCGCGGGGCGCGTCGCCGCGCAGGGCGAGCACCGACGAGATGCCCGACTCGCGCATGCGCTGCAGGGCCTCGCGCAGCTCGTCGCGGGTCGATCCGACGCACGAGAAGTGCGCCATCGCCTCGATGCCGACCTCCTCGCGCAGGCGCACCACGAGGTCGGCGGTGCGCGCGCGGGTGGAGCCGCCGGCGCCGAACGTGACCGACACGAAGGCAGGGTCGAGGGTGCGGAGCAGTCGCATCGTCTCGAGCAGCTGCTCCACGCCGGCGTCGTCGCGGGGCGGGAAGAACTCGAACGAGAAGCACGGACGGGAGGAGGCGATCAGCTCCGTGACGTTCACGCCCCGCAGGTTAGTGCACGGCTCGGAGGCGCTCGGCGCTCCGGACGGGCATACTCGGCCGATGCACGCCGGCGACCTCGTGATCGACAACCTCGCGAGCATCGCGACGCCGACCGTCGTCCACCGCGATGCGGCGATCGTGGTGCGCGACGGCCGCATCGTGGCCGCCGGCCCGCGCGACGAGGTGCTGCGGACCGCCGAGCCCGCGGCCGGGACGACCGTCATCGACGGCCGTGGCAAGAGCGCGATTCCGGGCCTCGTCGACTGCCACACGCACGCCGTCTGGGCGGGGTCGCGCGTCGACGAGTTCGACCGCCGCGCGCAGGGCCAGCCCTACGAGCAGATCGCCGCGGCGGGCGGCGGCATCAAGTCGACCGTCGCCGCCGTGCGCGCCGCCTCGGAGGCCGAGCTCACGGCCGCCGCCACGCGCCGGCTGCAGCGCATGCGCGCGCTCGGCACGACCACGGCCGAGGTCAAATCGGGCTACGGGCTCGACCCCGCCAGCGAGGCGGCCATGCTGCGCGCCGCGCACGCCGCCGGCGCCGCCGCGGGCGTGCGGGTGACCGGCACCTGCCTGGCGCTGCACGCGCTGCCGCCCGAGGCCGCCTCGGCGGAGGAGTTCGTGCGCCTCGCGATCGACGAGATCCTGCCGGCCTGCGAGGGCCTCGCGACCGCAGCCGACTGCTTCCTGGAGCGCGGCGCGTTCTCGGCCGACGAGTGCCGGCCGTACCTGGTCGCCGCCCGCGACCGCGGGCTGGCGCTGCGCATCCACGGCGACCAGTTCTCGGAGTGCGGCGCGATCCCGCTGGCCGTCGAGCTGGGCGCCGCTTCGGTCGACCACCTCGAGCAGACGGGCGCCGAGGGCGTTCGGCTGCTGGCCGAGTCGGGCGTCGCCGCCGTCTGCCTGCCGCTCTGCGCGCTGTACCTCGACCTGCCGATGCCGCCGGCCCGGGCGCTCGCCGACGCCGGCGCGCGGGTGGTGCTCGCGACCGACTTCAACCCCGGCTCGGCGCCGGCGGAGTCGCTGCTTGCGGCCATGAACCTGGCCTGCACCCAGCTGCACCTGTCGTGCGCCGAGGCGCTGCACGCCGCCACGGTGGCGCCCGCCGCGGTGCTGGGCCTCGCCGGCGAGGTCGGCCAGCTGGCCCCGGGCTTCGCCGCCGACATCGTCCTCATCGACGACCCCGACTGGCGCATGGCCTGCTACCACCTGGGCGAGGTCCCGGCCCGCGTCCTCTGATCGGCCGGACGAGTTCCGCGCGTTCTCGTGCGCCTTCGGAGCGCGGGGTCTGACCCCGATTCGGCCGTTCCCGGGGTCTGACCCCAGAACGTAAGACGCCCGGGTCGCGCAAAGGTCGCGCGACGGTGACGCGACCGTGCGGACCGCGCGCGAGGGGGCACGGGAAGCGCGCCGGAGACCGACCGACGAGGTGCTAGAGCGGCGCGGTGGGGTCTTCGGCCAGCGGATTGAGGCCGCGGGGGACGCCGGCGGCGGCGTACGCGTCGGCCTCGTCGAGGGTCTCGCGCTCGAGCAGCGCCTTCGTCAGCGACTCGAGCTTGTCGCGCTCCTCGATGATCGTGGCCTTCGCCTCGGCGTAGCACTCCTCGACGATCTGGCGCACCTCGGAGTCGATCAGCTGCCGCGTCTCCTCCGACGGCCCGCCCGGGCCCTGGCCGGGGAACAGCAGCGGCTCGTCCTGCGGCCCCGGCAGCACGGAGACCATGCCGACCTTCTCCGACATGCCCCAGCGGCCGACCATCATCCGCGCGATGCGCGTGACCTGCTCGATATCGGATTCGGCGCCGGTCGTGAAGTCGCCGTAGACGACCTCCTCGGCCGCCCGGCCGCCCAGCGCGCCGACGATGCGGCCCCGCAGGTAGGCGACGTCGTAGCCGTACCGGTCGGCGTCGGGCGACTGGAACGTGACGCCCAGCGCGCGGCCGCGCGGCACGATCGAGACCTTGCGCACCGGGTCGGCGCCGGGTCGCAGCATGCCGATCAGCGCGTGGCCCGACTCGTGGTACGCGGTCCGCTCGCGCTCGTGCGGCGAGATCAGGATCCGGCGCTCGGCGCCGAGGATGATGCGCTCCAGCGAGTCGGTGAAGTCGGCCAGCTCGACCTTCTCGTGGTTGCGCCGCGCCGCCGTCAGCGCCGCCTCGTTGACGAGGTTCTTGAGATCGGCGCCGACCATGCCGGACGTGCTCGACGCGAGCGACTGCAGGTCGACGTCGGCCGCCAGCGGCACGCGCCGCGTGTGCACCTCGAGGATCTTCTCGCGGCCCGCGGCGTCGGGCGCGTTCACGAACACGCGGCGATCGAAGCGGCCGGGGCGCAGCAGCGCGGAGTCGAGGATCTCGGGCCGGTTGGTCGCGGCCAGCACGATCACGCCCTCCGAGCCGGTGAAGCCGTCCATCTCGGTGAGGATCTGGTTCAGCGTCTGCTCGCGCTCGTCGTGCCCGCCCAGCGACGCACCGCCGCCGCGCTGGCGGCCGATGGCGTCGAGCTCGTCGATGAAGATGATCGACGGCGCCGTCTTCTTCGCCTGGTCGAACAGGTCGCGGACGCGGCTCGCACCGACGCCCACGATCATCTCGACGAACTCGGAGGCGCTCAGCGAGTAGAACGGCACGTTCGCCTCGCCGGCCACCGCGCGGGCCAGCAGCGTCTTGCCGGTGCCCGGCTGCCCGGCCAGCAGCACGCCCTTCGGGATCGCGCCGCCGAGCCGCGTGTACCGGGTCGGGTTCTTGAGGAAGTCGACGATCTCGGCCAGCTCCTCCTCGGCCTCGTCGATGCCGGCGACGTCCTCGAACGTCGTGCGCTGGGTGGTCGCCTCGTAGCGCACCGCCTTCGACTTGCCGATGCCGCCGATGCCACCCGCCGCGCTGGACGCGCGCCGCATGATGAAGATGAAGATCGCGATCAGCAGCAGCGTCGGGCCGAACGAGATGAGCAGCGTGAAGATCGTGTTCCGCTTCTCGTCCAGCGGCTTCGCGTTCAGCACGACCTTCTTCTCGGTCAGCAGGTCGGACAGGTCGTCGGTGTTCGCGAACGTGGGGATCACGGTCTCGAACCGCTCGAACGTCTTCGGGTTGTCGCCGGCCTTCGTCTTCGGGTCGGGCACCGGCTTCTTGAAGTCGCCCTGGATGGTGTCGGCGCGCGCCGTCAGCTCGCTGACGTTGCCGGCCTGCACCTGGTTCACGAACAGCGTGTACGACGCGCGCCAGGCGTGGATCGCGGTCGGGCACGGTCGACCCGATCCAGTAGTTGATCACCAGCAGCACGCCGAAGATGGCGGCGATGCGCCACGTGAAGAACTGCCGGCGCTTCGGCTTCTCGCCGTCCTTCTGCGGTTGCGGCTCGCGCTCGCCCTCCACCCGCCAGGGCGGATTGGGCTCGCGCTCCGTGACCGGGCGGCGGACGCGAAGCCTCGGCTCGTTCGCTGCCATGGGAGTCACTGTAGCCCGCTCGCGATCCGCGGCATGGCACGTGCGGCGCTCGCGGCCCGTCGGCCGCCGATACTGGGGCCGTGCCCGAGTCCGAAGAGGAGCTCGCCGACCAGCTCGCGGAGGAGACCGCCCGGCTGGCGGCGCGCCTGGCGTTCGCGATCGAGCCGCACGAGACGCGCGGGCACTACGTGCTGTCCGCCGCGCCGGTGGCGGTGCTGTTCGAGCGCGTCGCCGATCCCGAGGTGCAGCCGACGCACCGCTCGGGCCGCATCGATCCGTCGCTGCTGCCGTTCCTGGTCGACGTCACGCAGCGCGCGCGGGGCCGCCTGGCCTACGGCGACGACCGCGACAACCCGTACCTGATCGCCCTCGCGCTGGCGTGCTTCTACATCATCGAGGGCGCGCGCTCCGACGCCCTCGGCCTGCGCCGCCTCGGCGGGTCAGGTGCCGACGGTGTCGGTGGTCGCGCCCGAGGCGGCGGAGAAGGACATCCAGGTGCGCCGCGGATCGACGGCGCTGCGCGTGATCGCGCCGGTGGAGAGCGACGACGGCGACGAGGTGCTGGCCGCCGTCGAGCTCACGTGGGGCTGACGCCGGACCGCTCCAGCCACTCGTCGATCAGCCGGCGGGCGATCGACGGATAGGGCGGCAGCGCGGGCAGGTCGTCGGGCGAGAACCAGCCGCCGTCGACGATCTCCGACGGGTCGAGCTGCAGCTCGCCGCCGGCGTAGCGTGGCGAAGAACCCGACCATCAGCGAGTGCGGGAACGGCCACGGCTGCGACGCCGAGTAGCGCAGGTCGGTGACCGTGATGCCGGCCTCCTCGCCGATCTCGCGGTGCACGCACTCCTCGAGCGACTCGCCCGGCTCGACGAAGCCCGCGAGGCACGAGTACATCTTGCCGGGAAACCGCACGCCGTGGCAGAGCAGCGCCGCGCCGTCGCGCTCGATCAGCACGATCACGGCCGGTGCGAGGCGCGGGTACGCCGCCAGCCCGCAGCTCGGACAGCCGCGCGCTCGCTCGCCGGCGAGGCGCTCCGTGGCCGTGCCGCAGCGTCCGCAGAACGCGTGGTCGCGGTACCAGGCGACGGTCTGCAGCGCCCGGCCGGCGAGCGTCCACAGCGGATCGTCGAGCCGGCCCCACAGCGCCCGCAGGTGCTCGAGCTCGAGGCCGGGGCCGGGCTCGTAGTCGTCGGGCAGCTCGTACGCCAGGCACAGCCGGCCGTCCAGCCGGCCGAGCGGCAGCGGCTCGCTGCCGTCCAGTTCGGCGGCCGTCAGCGGCGCGCCGTCGCGGGCCAGCATGCGGTCGCCGCTGAAGGCGAACGCCAGCGCGTCCGGCTCGTGCGCGGCCGGGAGGTCGACCAGCGGCTCGAAGCTCATGCGGCGGGCTCGACCCGCTTGCCGCTGACGACGCCGGTGCTGCCGTCCTCGCGTCGGTAGTGCACGTCGATCGAGTCGCCGCGGCCGTAGTACCCGACGCCGGCGGTCGACATCACGAGCTTCTGCCACAGGCCCTCGCGGCGGCCCGCGTCGAGCGGCTTCGTGAAGTGGATCGCCCCGTCGCGGTAGGAGAAGTCGGTGCCCTCGACCTGGGCGACGCCGTTCACGTACACGTCGAACGCGGGTCGCGCGTCCCCCGGCAGCCGCAAGATCGTCCCTGTCCGCTGCTCCGTCACGGGCCGTATCGTACGCCGACCCGCGCGGTACGGTGTCCGCTCGTGATCGAGCTCCACGCGCACTCGACGGCATCCGACGGCGTGCTCGATCCCGCCGATCTGGTCGCCCGCGCGGCAGCCGTCGGCGTCACCACGCTGGCGCTCACCGACCACGACACCGTGCAGGGCTGCCCGGAGGCGATGGCCGCGGGCGAGAGGCTCGGCGTCGCCGTCGTGCCGGGCATCGAGCTGTCGGTGCGGGTCGACCGCGGCACGTTCCACCTGCTCGGCTACTTCCGGGAGCCCGCACCGCCGGCGCTGATGGCCCGCATGGACGAGATCGCCGGCTCGCGGGAGCGCCGCAACGCGCAGATCCTGGCGCGCCTCGCCGCCCTCGGCGCGCCGGTGGAGGAGGCCGACGTCCGCGCCCGCGCCACCGGGCGCGTCGGCCGGCCGCACATCGCGCGGGCCCTCGTCGCCGCCGGCTACTGCGCCGACATCGGCGACGCGTTCGATCGCTACCTCGGCGCCGAGGCGCCGGCCTACGTGGCCGCCGGCGCGATCGGGCCGGAGGAGTCGGTGCGGCTCGTCAAGGCTGCCGGCGGCGCGGCGTCGATCGCCCACCCGGGCACGCTGCTGCTCGACGCCGCCGAGCTGGCCGCATTGGTCGCGTCGCTGGTGCCGTGCGGCCTCGACGCCATCGAGGCCTACCGCGGCGACACGCCGGTCGACGAGCAGGCGGCGTACGCGGCGCTCGCGGCGCAGCACGGGCTGCTGGCCACGGGCGGCTCCGACTATCACGGCCCGGCGCTCGAGGAGTACGGCCGGGTGCTGGGATCGTGCGGCGAGCCCGGCCCCGACCCGGCCGCCCTCTCGGGCCTGCTCGACCGGATCGTTTGAGGCATCAGCCGCCGGCGAGCTTGACCGTGTGGCCCTGGGCGCGCAGGCGGTCGGCGACCTTCTCGCGGTGGTCGCCCTGGATCTCGACGGCGTCGCCCTTCACGGCGCCGCCCGAGCCGCACAGCTTCTTCAGGTCGCTCGCGACCGGCTTCAGCAGCGCGGGGTCGAGGCCGCGCACGACGGTGACGACCTTGCCGCCGCGGCCGCCCTTCTCGCGGAAGATGCGGACGATGCCGTCGCCCGCGGGCGCGGCCGGCGGCAGGCGCCGCTCGCCGGGAGAGCGGCGCAGGTCGCCGCCCTCGGTGGAGTAGACAGGTCGGCTGTTCGACACGATACGGATGGTAATGCTCGGCAGGTACGCACCCTCGCCCTCGGGCCACATGCACCTCGGCAACGCCCGCACCGCGCTGCTCGCGTGGCTGCAGGCGCGGGCCGCGGGCGGCCGCATCGCGCTGCGCATCGAGGACCTCGACCGCGACCGCTGCCGGCCGGAGTGGGAGGCGCCGCTGCGCGACGACCTGGCCTGGCTCGGGCTGGACTGGGACCTGGAGCAGCAGCGGCAGTCGGAGCGCGAGCGCGGTCTACGACGAGGCGCTCGACCGGCTGGGCGCGGCGGGCGTCGTCTACGAGTGCTTCTGCACCCGGGCCGAGGTGCGGGCGGCGTCGGCGCCGCACGGGCCTGAACCGGTCTACCCGGGCACCTGCCGCGAGCTGTCGGAGGCGGAGCGCGAGGCGCGCCGGGCGGCCGGCCGGCGCGCCGCCCTGCGCCTGCGCGTCGAGGCCGAGGTGGTCGTGTTCGACGACCTCGTCCACGGCCGCTGCGAGCGCGACGTCGCGGAGGGCGGCGACTTCGTGGTGCGTCGCGCCGACGGCCTGCACGCCTACCAGCTGGCCGTGGTCGTCGACGACGGCGCCATCGACGTCACCCACGTGCTGCGCGGCGACGACCTGCTGTCGTCGACGCCGCGCCAGCTGCTGCTGCAGCGGCTGCTCGGCCTGCCGGCGCCGGTGTACGCGCACGTGCCGCTGATGCGCGCCGCCACCGGCGAGCGACTGGCGAAGCGCCACGGCGACGAGACGCTGCAGTCGCTGCGCGCCGCGGGCCGGACGGCAGAGCAGGTGGTGGGCGAGCTGGCCGCGTCGATCGGCCTGGCTGCGCCGGGCGAGGAGCTCGCGGCTTGCGCGCTCATCCCGCGCTTCGCGCTCCCGCAGTAGGATGCCCCGATGGGCATCGTCATCGAGAACGAGTTCACCGTCGCCGCCGCGCCGGATGAGGTCTACGGGCTGCTGATCGACGTCGAGCGCGTCGCTCCGACCATCCCGGGCGCCGAGGTGCTCGGCCGTCGGGAGGACGGCACCTACGACGCCAAGGCGACCGTGAAGATGGGCCCGATGTCGCTCACCTACAAGGGGACGGCCGAGATCACGGAGTCCGATCCGGTCGCGCGCACGGCGGTGCTGAAGGCCAAGGGCGCCGACCAGAAGGGCCAGGGCACGGCGCAGGCGCTGATGTCGATGGCCGTGGAGCCCGACGGCGAGGGCAGCCGCGTGAAGATGTCGAGCGACATCCTCGTCTCCGGCCGCGTCGCGCAGATGGGGCGCGGCATCATGGAGAACGTCGCGACCCGCATGATCGGCGAGATGGCGAAGGCGCTCGAGGCCACGCTGCAGACCGGCGAGACGGTGCGGGCCGAGACGCCGGGAATGGGCGCGGTCCTGGGCTCGATCTTCCGCCGCAAGGACGACTGACGCCGCGCGTGCCTCAGCGCACGGTGCCCGACGTGCGGAACGCCACGCCGGGGATGGTCTCCGACGCGATCAGGGCGGCCTCCGCGGCCTCCACCTGATGCGCCACCAGCGCGGCCCGTTGCGCGTCCTCGACGTGCTTGGCCGGCTCCTTCCACAGGTACGGGTACCAGCGCGGCTCGTCGAGGACGAACCGCGCCTCGAGCGCGCGCCACATCTGCTCGCCGGTGATCAGCCGGTGCTGCTGCCGCTTCTCCGTCCAGACGCGCACGATCTCGTCGGCATCGGTGAGGCCGGTGCCCGCCGGCACGACGTTCGCCTGCGTGAGCGAGCCGGTGATCGACGCCAGCCAGGTGGCGGTCGCCCGGTCGATGCGCTCGGCGCAGAACTCGTCGATCACGACCACGCCGCCCGGGGCCAGCAGCAGCGCGGCGCGCTCGGCGGCGGCGCCGACGTCCTCCATGTGGTGCAGCGAGCGGCCGAAGCGGATCGCGTCGAACGAGCCGTCGTGCAGCTCGTCGGCGCCGAACGACGCCTGGATGACGCTCGCCGACACGCCCGCGAGCGTGCGGCGCGCGACGGTGCAGGCCTCCTCGGAGACGTCGAGCGCGGTCACCTCGTGACCGGCGCGGGCCAGCTCCAGCGCGACGGTGCCGTAGCCGCAGCCGACGTCCAGCACGCGGCGCCGGCCCTCGGTGGCCCGCAGCGCGAACGCCACGGCCGGCTGGTAGAAGCGCAGCACGAGCGCGGGGTGGCGCCAGAGCGTCGCCCCCAGGTCTGGGCGGGGCCGAAGCGCGGCCAGGTCGGCCGTGAGGTCGGAGACGGTCGCGCTCACGCTCTTCGAACACTACCGGCAGCAGGTTCCCCGGAAAGTAGGATTCGGCCGATGCGAACGTGGGCCGTCCTGATCGCCCTCGTCGCCGTCGGTTGCGGAGGTGGGAACGCCGCGGCTCCGACGGTGACCGCGCCCGAACCTCCAGCCTCGACGGCGGCGGTCACCGGGCAGGCTCCTGCCACGACCGAGGACCGGCCGGAGCTGACGTTCCCGGCGACCACGGCGAGCGAGGTGCTGGCCCTGGCCGGGCAGCGGCCGGCCGGTGTCTCCACCTACCAGGTGGACGTCGTCGGCAGCGACACGACGCCGGGCGTGTCGTACACGGTGCAGATCGCGAGCGACGATTCCCGCGCCCGCATCCACCAGACGCAGTTGGACGGCGAGACGTGGATCGGCCTCGATCTCGGCACGAACGCCGTCACCTACACCTGCGTGGCGCCGACCGGCCAGGTGCCGTCGTGCCGGGACGGCGACCCCGACGGCGAGGGTGCACGCGCCGCCGAGCGCATCTCCCGCGTGCTCGGCAACGACTTCGTCACCAACGTGTTCGCGCCGATGACCGCGCAGACCACGGGCGTGTTCGTCGGCAACGACAACCAGGCCGGCGTGCCCGTCTCGTGCGTCGCGTCGAGCCAGGGTGGCCGCCTCTGCGTGAGCCGATCCGGCTTCATCACGCAGATCTCCGCCGCCGGCGTCACCGCGCTGGCGCAGAGCGTCTCGACCGACGTCACCCCGGCCGATCTGGACCCGCCTTCGCAGCAGCAGTGACGGCGCGGGCGACGACCGTGGTGATCTCGCGGTTCGCGTCCTCCTCCATCGCCGTCTCGTAGGTCGCGCGCGCGAGGTCGTTCACCGGCGTGGCGATGCCGAGGCGCTCCGCCAGGTCGGCGAACAGCCGGTGGTCCTTCAGTTGCAGCCGGACCGCGAAGCCGTCGTCGAACCGCTCGGCCAGCGAGGCGCGGCAGCAGGTAGTCGGTCATGAAGTAGCACTTCGCGTCGGTGTGGCGGAAGACCTCGACCAGCCGCTCGGGCGCGATGCCCAGCGCGGTGCCCGCGGCGAACGCCTCGGCGACCACGAGCACGTAGGCGCCGGAGCACATGTTCGAGATCAGCTTCACCTCGGAGCCGGCGCCGCTGTCGCCGAGGTGGAAGACGTGGTGGCCGAGGCGGCGCATGACCGGCTCGGCGCGCGCCAGGTCATCGGCGTCGCCGCCGACCATGAACGTCACCGACGCCGCGCGGGCGCCGTCGGTGCCGCCCTCCATCGGCTCGCCGCCCGACAGCGGCGCGTCGAGGTAGCCGACGCCCTGCGCGCGGGCCGCCTCGTGCCAGCGGCGGTTCGTGCCGGGATCGACCGTGCTCGTGTCCACGACCACCGTGCCCGGCCGGGCCGTCTCGAGGATGCCCGCCATCGTGTCGTCGACCGCGGCCGGCGACGGGAGCGAGAGCACGATCACGCCCGCCTCGGCGGCGACGGCCGCGGCGCTTTCGAGGCGCTCGACGGCAGGGTGGCTGCGTGCCGGATCGGCGTCGTAGGCGACCACGCGGCCACCGCCGGCGGCGAGGTGCCCGGCGAAGATCTCGCCCAACATTCCGAGGCCGATCAGACCTACTGTTTCATCCATGCGGCGAAGCTAGCAGGAGTCGGCCTGCGGCGACCGAAACGGATGCTCCCCCATGCGACGGCTGATCGTTCTCCCCCTGCTCCTGCTCGTCCTGCCCGCGTCCGCCCAGGCGGCCGGCGAGACACTGACGCTCGCGCTCGACCATCCGGCCGCCGTCTGGCACACGCCGGTGCAGGCCTCGGGCGACGTCACGCCGCCGACGCCGGGCCTCGCGGTCGTGATCGCGGTCGCCGGCGCCGACGTCGCGACGGCCACCACCGACGCGGCCGGCCACTTCGCGGTGCCGTTCTCCGCCACGCGCGGCGGAGCGGTCGTCGCGCGGCTCGCCACCGCGGCCTCCGCCAGTGCGCCCGTTGCTCTCGCCGTCAGCCCGCTCGTCTCGATCCGCATCCGCAAGGCCGTCGCGTTCCGCGGCGCGACCATCGACATCCGCGTGCAGCCGTCGACGTGGAAGGGCCGCGTGCTCGCGCGCACCGAGGTCGGCGACAAGCGCGTCGGCTCGCGTCGCGTGACCATCCGCAAGGGCAAGGCGCGCGTCGTGATCCCGGCGCCGGCCCTGGGCCGGATGCGGGTCGTGGTCGAGGTGCCGGCGAAGGCGGCCTACGCGGCCGCGACCTCCAAGCGCAGCTTCAAGGCCTCCGGCCGGCGCCTCGCCGCGGGCGACTCGGGCGCCGACGTGCGCGTGGTGCTGCGCGGTCTCGCGAAGCTCGGCTTCAAGACGCCGGGCCTCTCCTCGACCCTGTCCCGCCAGGCCACCGACTCGATCGTCGCCTTCCAGAAGGCCTACCGGCTGCCGCGGACCTACGTGTTCGACGGCGACGACTGGCGCAAGCTCATGAACGCACGCCGGATCCGCCCGCGGTTCAAGGGCCCGAAGCTGCACATCGAGATCGACAAGACGCGTCAGATCCTGCTGGTCGTGAAGAACGGCCGCGTCCTCCACATCCTGCCGACCTCGACCGGCGCCACCGGCAACACGCCGGAGGGCAAGTGGAAGATCCGCTGGAAGGCCCCGTCCTCGACCACGTGGCTGGGCTCCGCGATCCTCTACCGGACGATGACGTTCAAGGGCAACGAGTACGCCATCCACGGCTTCGCCCCGGTGCCGTCGTACGCCGCCAGCCACGGCTGCGCGCGCATTCCGATGTGGGCCGCCGACTGGCTCTACCGCCAGTCGCCGGTGGGCGAGACCGTGTACGTGTACCGCTAGGCAAAGCGCACGCCCGGCGCGCGATCCATGCCAACTCGCACGTAACCCGTCACGGACCACGCGATCCGTGCAATTCGGGTGCCTGGCACCGGAATTGTCGCCGCGGCACGGTCCTGCGCGGGGTTACGTGCGTTCCGGCACCGTCCGCGCGACCCGCGTTGCACCTTTCTGGCGGATCGGTGCCTGGCACGGAAACGACAGCCGTGAGATTCCCGCAGGGCCACGGATATCCGTCCTGCGGCGGATGCGGATCATGCTCGGGTGCTAGTCGCGGGCCGGTAGGCTGTCCCGGACTTTCCCGATTCGTCTCCAGGAGCGCTCGCATGTCCGTTGTCCCCCCGCCCCCCGTTTTCACGTCCACCGAGATCGTCGTCGAAGGCCGCAACCTGACCAAGATCTACGGCTCGGGTGACGCCGAGGTGCGCGCGCTGGACGGCGTTTCGATCTCGTTCCCGCGCGGCCAGTTCACCGCCGTCATGGGGCCGTCGGGCTCGGGCAAGTCGACCATGATGCACTGCCTCGCGGGGCTCGACACGCCCACCAGCGGCGAGGTCCTGATCGAGGGCAACGACATCACGAAGGCGTCCGACGCCGAGCTGACCCTGATCCGCCGCGGCAAGGTCGGCTTCATCTTCCAGTTCTTCAACCTCCTGCCGATGCTCACGGCCGAGGAGAACATGGAGCTGCCCCTGCGCCTCGCCGGCACGGACGTGGACGAGGCCTGGAAGCAGGAGCTCGTCACGGCCATCCGCCTCGGCGACCGCCTGCACCACAAGCCGTCCGAGCTGTCCGGCGGCCAGCAGCAGCGCGTCGCCGTCGGCCGCGCGCTGCTGACGCGCCCGGCGATCATCTTCGGCGACGAGCCGACCGGCAACCTCGACTCCAAGACCAGCGCCGAGGTGATGGCGCTGCTGCGGCACTCCGTGGACGAGTTCGGCCAGACGGTCGCGATCGTCACCCACGACCCGCGCGCCGCCAGCTACGCGGACCGGATCGTGTTCCTGCAGGACGGGCTGATCGTCCGCGACGAGCCGCGCATGAGCTCGGACGCGATCCTCGACGTCATGAAGGGCCTCGAGTAGCAGCGTGCGACAGGTCATCGTCCGCGGCTTCCTCGGCCGCAAGCTCCGCTCGATCCTGACGGCGCTCGCGATCATCCTCGGCGTCGCCATGATCGTCGGCTCCGCCGTCCTGACCAACCAGATCCGCGGCGCATTCGACGGCATCTTCCTCGCAGGCCCGCAAGGGCACGGACGTGGTCGTCACCAAGAAGGCGACGTTCACGGACGACCAGGGCGCGACGCACCGTCCCGTTCGACGAGAATCTGGTCGCCAAGGTGCAGGCCGTCCCCGGCGTCGCAGCAGGCGGTCGGCTCCGTCGGCTCCGTCTCGACCGTCCCGATCATCCTCAAGGACGGCAAGCCCGACCCGATCAAGCCGAGCGGCGGCGCGCCCGCCGCTCGGCAACTCGGTCGTCGCCGGCGCCGTTCGATCCGACGACCATCGTCGAGGGCAAGCAGCCGAGCGCGCCGAACGAGGTGTCGCTCGAGGAACGCACGGCCGACAAGGGCGACATCAAGGTCGGCCAGCAGATCGCGCTCGCGACATCGACCGGCGTGCACCCGGTCACCGTCGTCGGCATCTTCAAGTTCGCCGGCTCCGTCGGCGGTGCCACGCAGGTGTTCGTCACGTTCCAGGACGGCCAGCAGTGGTTCGAACGCGACGGGCCAGGTGGACGAGATCGACGTCGAGGCGGCCGCGGGCGTGTCGGAGGCAGAGCTGCGTGACAACGTCGCCCAGGCGTTGCCCGGGTACACCGTGCGACACCGGCGTCGAACAGGCCAAGCAGGAGTCCGGCCGATCATCGGCGGCTTCGTCGACATCCTCGGCTACATCCTGATCGCGATCGGCGTCGTCTCGACGCTCGCCGGCGCGTTCATCATCTTCAACACGTTCTGGATCACGGTCGGCCAGCGCATCAAGGAGCTCGGCCTGTTGCGCACGCTGGGCGCGTCCCGGCGCCAGCTGCTGACGAGCGTGATGGCCGAGGCGCTGCTGGTCGGCGTGATCGCGTCGGTGGTCGGCATCTTCGCCGGGCTCGGCGTCGCGAAGCTGATCGCGCTGCTGTTCGAGGCGATCGGATTCGGCCTGCCGCGTCGGCAGCCTCAGCCTGGGCGTCGGCACCATCATCGTGGCGCTCGCGATCGGCATCGGCGTGACGCTGATCGCCTCGTTCGTCCCGGCGCTGCGCTCCACCAAGATCCCGCCCGTGGCCGCCATCCGCGAGGGCGCGCAGCTGCCGCCCGGCTGGCTCGCGCGCAAGGGCAAGTTCATCGCGCCCATCGTCGCGATCCTCGGTCTCGCCATCGTCGCCATCGGCCTGTTCGTCGTCGACGGGACGGCACCGGTGCTGATCTCGCTCGGGTGCCGGCGCCCTGCTGCTCCTGCTCGGGGTCGCCCTGACGGCGCCGTACGTGGTGCCGGTCCTGGCCCGCACGATCGGCTACCCCGGCGTGAAGTGGGGCGGCATTCCCGGCCGCATCGCCCGCGAGAACGCCGAGCGGAACCCGTCCGCGCACGGCCGTCACGGCCGCGGCGCTGATGATCGGCATCTTCCTGGTCAGCTTCGTCGCGGTCTTCGCGGCCGGCCTGAAGAAGAGCATCAGCGACGTGCTGTCGACCGACCTGAAGGCGCAGCTGTTCGTCTCCAACTCGGTCGGCGGCGGCGGCATCGCGCCGCTGCAGCCCGGAGCTCGCCGCAGCAGATCGCGGCCGTCCCCGGCGTGGCGGCCGTCGCCCCGACCAGCTTCGTCTCGGTGAAGGTCGTGCCGTCGGGCACGGACCTCCCGGTGTCGTCGGCCTCGCCCGAGTTCGCCGACGCCTACCGGCTGCGCTGGGTCGTCGGCTCCGACGACGTCATCCGCAACCTCCAGCCCGACCAGGGCATCCTCGACGAGGACACCGCCAAGGACCTCAAGGCCACCGTCGGCTCGACCGTCGACGGTCGAGAGCCGCAACGGCACGAAGGAGACGTACGACGTCGCCGGCATCGTGGAGAAATCGAACCTCGTGACCGGGCTCCTGACGTCGCCCGAGGGCCTCGCGCCCCTGGCCGACAACCAGGGCATCGCGTTCATGTTCGTGGTCACCGACCCGACGGCGAACGTCGACACCGTGCAGGCCGCGGTGCAGAAGGTGGCCGAGGCATCGAACCCGCTCGCGAACGTGCAGTCGAACCAGGAGGTGATCGACGACATCTCGGGCCAGATCAACTCCGTCGTCATCCCGCTGTACGCGCTGCTCGCGGTGATCGTGGTGATCTCGATCGTCGGCATCATCAACACCCTGCTGCTGTCGGTGTTCGAGCGGACACGCGAGATCGGCCTCCTGCGGGCGGTCGGCACGACGCGCCGCCAGGTGCGGCGGATGGTGCGCTACGAGAGCGTCATCACGTCGGTCATCGGCGCCACGCTCGGGGTCGTGGTCGGCGTCGTGTTCGGCGGCATGGTGATCTACCGCATCGACGAGATCCCGTTCGCCTTCCCGACCGGGCAGATCATCGCGTTCTTCATCGTGGCGATCATCGCCGGCATCCTGGCGGCGATCCTGCCCGCCCGGCGGGCCTCGCGGCTGGACGTGCTGTCCGCACTGCAGTACGAGTGACGACCCGGCGGCTGGCGCTCGCGCCGCAGGGGAAGTAGGATCGGCGGCAGTGCGCCGCCTCTGTCTGATCGCCATCGTGTTCTCGATGCTCGCGGCCGCCGCTCCTGCGGCGGCCGCGGTGCGTCTCAAGCCCTGCACCGACACGCCCGACGGCCCCGGCGCGCTGTGCGGCTCGATCAAGGTGCCCCTCGACCGCAGCAACGCGGCGCTCGGCAAGATCACGGTCGGCTTCGAGCTGTACCGCCGCACCGATCGCAAGCCGGCCGCGGCTCGGCACGATCGTGTCGGTCGAGGGCGGCCCCGGCTACTCGACCACGTCCGGCCGGGCCCTGCGCCTCTCGTCCCACGGGCCGCTGCTCGACCGGCGCGACATGCTGCTCGTCGACCTGCGCGGCGTCGGCCGCTCGTCGCCGATCGACTGCCCGCGGCTGCAGAACTACGTCGGCGACTACATCAAGGCCGGCGGCGCCTGCGGCCGCCAGCTCGGCGAAGGCGGCGCACCTGTACGGCTCCGGTCCGGCGTCCGACGACATCGCCGACGTGCTCGACGCGCTCGGCGTCGGCAAGATCGACCTGTACGGCGACTCCTACGGCACGTTCCTCGCGCAGACGTTCGCGGTCCGGCACCCCGACCGCGTGCGCTCCGTCGTGCTCGACGCCGCCTACGCCGTCGAGGGCCTCGACCCGCTCTACCCGGAGTACGGCCCGGCCTTCCGGCGCGCGCTCCAGCTGATCTGCCAGCGCAGCCCGGCCTGCACGGCCGCGCGGCATCGACCCGGTCGGCGTGCTCGGGCAGCTGGTCGCCGACGTGCGCGCCAACCCGCGCACCGTGTCGGCTCCCGACGGCGACGGCATCCTGCGCCGCGTCAGGGTCGACGCGCAGACCGTCGTGCAGACGGTGTTCGGCGCCGGCTACGTGACCGTCTCCTGGCGCGACATCATCGGCGCCGCCCGTTCGTGGCTGGCCGGCGACCGCCGTCCGTTCGGGCGCCTGGCGGCCGAGACGCTCGGCGATCCCGACATCGTCGGCGGCGACGTGCGCGACTACTCCGAGGGCCTCTACCTCGCGGTCACGTGCCACGACTACCCGCAGGCCTGGGACGTCAACGCGTCGTTCGCCGTGCGCCGCGCCCAGTGGGAGGCCTCGCGCGCCGCGCTGCCGCCCGACACGTTCGCCCCGTTCACGACGGTGGAGTGGACGACGCTGCCGATCGAGGGCCTCGACGCCTGCCTCGAGTGGCCGGCGCCGCCCCGCGACGACCCGCCGATCGTGCCCGGCACGCCGTACCCGACGGTGCCCGTGCTGGTGCTGAACGGCGACCTCGACATCGTCACCACCACCGACGAGGCCCAGGCCGCCGCCGCGCGGTTCCCGAACGCCACCTACGTCGAGATCCACAACTCGGTGCACGTGACGGCGCTCGGCGACCGCGACAACTGCGCGTCGCAGATCATGTACACGTTCGTCCGCACCCTGCAGGCGGGCGACACGAGCTGCCGCACGCGCGTGCCCGAGGTGCGCACGATCATCGAGTTCCCGAAGTCGTACGCCGACGTCACGCCCGCCACGCCGCGCGCCGGCAACCGAGGCCTCGGTGCGCGCGCGCCAGGTGGCGGCCGCCGCCGCGATGACCGTGGCCGACGCGGTGCAGCGCTGGCAGGTCAACTTCTCGGCCGTCAGCCGCGGCCTGCGCGGCGGGCGCTGGAGCTACTCCGGCGACCGCAAGACGCGGTTCGAGTTCGACTCCGCCCGCTTCGTCACCGATGTGCAGGGTCACCGGCCACGCCACCTGGAACCTCGACACCGGGCGCATCACCGGCAGCGTGCTGACGCGCGGGCCGGGCGGCCTGCCGGGCCGGATCCGGTTCAGCTGGTCGCTCGCGCAGCCGCACGGCATCGCGCAGCTGCGCGGCACGGTCGGCGGCAACCGCCTCGACGCGACGATGGTCGCGCCCTAGCGGCGCGACGAGCTCAGCTCATCGGGACTTGCCGCTGGATGTGCGGCCCCACGCGCTCGAAGATCTCCTCGAGGCTCGGCCCCGTGATCGTCAGCCCGTGGTTCTTCAGCCCCACGATCGCGCGGCCCGGGTCGGGCGCGGCGCGCACCAGCTCCGCCACGGCGTCGGCCAGCTCGGCCGTGCCGCACGGGAAGTTGATCTCGGTCGCCGCGATGCCGTCGACCCATGCGTGGACGTGCATGATCGCGCCCACCTCGGGATGCTCGAGGTAGATCTTCCAGTGCTCGATCGCGTCGACCGAGACGCGGCGCGGCTCGATGCCCGGCGGCACCGACAGCACCATCGCGCGCTCCTCCGGCACGTAGCCGGTGACCATCAGGATGTCGCGGCCGATCTCGCGCAGGTTCGACTTGTCGACGCCAGACGCGCTCATCCAGAACCGGTTCGGGTCCTTGCGGGCCGAGAGGTTGCCGTACGAGAGGCCGCCGATGGAGTACAGGCGCTTCACGTGGGCGAGGTCGCGGGGCGACAGGATCTCGTCGATCGGCCACGGCGCGGGCAGCAGGTTCAGCTTCTCGAGCTGCTCGCCGGCGGCGGTCAGCGACGCGGTGATCTCGTCGCCGTCCCACAGCTCGGGCTCCAGGTCGGGCGTCCAGATGTTCTCGATCACGAGGTTGGACTCCGCGAGCGGCGCCAGGCGCTCGACCACGCGGTCGTAGAACGAGTCGGGGCCGTCGCGCGACGCGCACCTCGTAGTTGCCCTGCTCGAGCGTCAGGAAGCGCGCCATCACATCGGGGACGACACAGACGGAGAGGTTCGAGAGCGCCTTCAGCAGCACGGGGTACCCGGTGCGCACGAAATCGTCGGGCGGCGTCATGGCGTGCCAGAACGAGGCGACGAACGTCCACTTGTTCGTCCGCCGGTACGGCCGCGCGTCGGCTGCGTCGACGAAGTTGCAGACCAGGGTGGCGTCGTCCGGCGTTTCGAGCATTTCGTAGCCGCGGCGGATCAGCGCAGCCTCGAGGCCCACGCGGAAGGCCGCGAGCTCCGGAGGGACGGTGCCGTGGAAGGCGAATTCCATGGCAGAGAGGCTAGCACTCAGGGTGTTTCCCGACCGTAACTTCAGAGCCGGACGCGTGGTGGCATCGAGCCGCGGCGCGCGCGAGCGACTCGGCTATGCCGACCATGGTCTGCTGCAGGGCAGTAGTGATCCGGCATTCCTTCACACGGACCCGTGGCGGGCTCTGCGCATCCTCTCGGAGTTCGTCGAGGGGTTCGATGCGCTCGCCCGCTGCGGTCGCGCCGTGTCGATCTTCGGCAGCGCGCGGCTGGGCGAATCGCACCCGCAGTACGCCCTGGCGCGCGCGGTCGGCGAGCGGGCGGCGAAGGCGGGCCTGACGGTCATCACCGGCGGCGGGCCGGGCCTGATGGAGGCCGCCAACCGCGGCGCCAAGGAGGCCGGCGGGTTCTCGGTCGGCTGCAACATCGAGCTGCCCCACGAGCAGGACGCCAACGCGTACCTCGACCTGATGATCGACTTCCGGTACTTCTTCGTGCGCAAGACGATGTTCGTCAAGTACGCCGAGGGGTTCATCGTGCTCCCGGGCGGCTTCGGGACGCTGGACGAGCTGTTCGAGGCGCTGACCCTGATCCAGACCGGGAAGATCGACCGGTTCCCGATCGTGCTGATGGGATCGGCGACGTGGCAGGGCCTGCTCGACTGGCTGCACGGCGAGGCGCTGGCCGAGGGCCGGCTCGAGCGAATCCGACCTGGCGCTGCTGACCGTCACGGACGATCCGGACGAGGCGATCGCGGCCATCACTGGCCACCCCTCGCTGCTGACTTCCTCCTGCATCCGCCCACCTTGCTAGTGTTCGGACCGACGACAGCTCGGCCCATGAGCAGTCGTGCGGGGGATGGGACCCCCGCCAAGCGTCCGTCAAAGCGCCGTGTACTCGCCCCTCAGGGCGTTCCCGTAGGCACGCGGCCGATCTTCATACAGAGGTGCGCGGTTGCCCGAAGAGGTCTCCGCCCAGGCAACGAAGGATCCGAGCGTTGAGCCGGCCCAGCTCGAGCGAGTCGAGCGGTGGGCTGGCGATCGCCTCGTCCCGGTGGGCGACGACCCGGTCGTGGCGCTGGCGCCCGGCACCGCGTTCCGCACGGCCTACGACGAGGCGCTGCTCGAGATCGACGCCGGTCTCGCATCGCCCTCGCCCGACGTGGCGGCGCCGGTTCGCGCTCGTGCTGGGCCTGCAGCGGATCCTGTCCGAGGACAAGCCGCACCTGGCCGACGGCCTCGAGCTGCGCGCGCACCAGGTCGACGCGCTCGCCGGCATGCTCGCGCGCCCTGCTCGGCGACGCCCAGCGCAACTGGGAGGACGACCCAGGCGGCGCGGCGGCCGAGAACGGCAACGGCAACGGCAACGGCGACGACGACGATGCGCCGCCGCCGCTGGCCGACGACTCCGGCGAGGCGGCGAGCGCCGGCGCGCCGCTGACGCTGACGCTCGACTTCGAGCTCGACGACGACGACGAGGCCGACGACGGCGACGAGGACGACGACGACGAGGACGAGCCGACGCCGACGACGGCGACGAGCCCGACGACAACGGCGAGGAGAACGGCGAGGCCGAGGCCGAGCCGCTCCACGACCCGGGCGCCGTCCGCCGCTACCGGTTCAAGCATCCGACCGCATCGGGCAAGACGGTCGCCGCCGCCGGGCTTCGTCGACGCCGCGACCATCACCGGCGTCCTGATCCTCACCCACCGCCGCCTGCTCGTCGACCAGTTCAAGCGCGACCTGACGCAGCACGGCTACGGCGGGCGCATCCGCGAGGCGATCCTCGGCGGCAAGCGCGGCCCGACGACGCCGCCGGTCACGATCGAGACGTACGCGTGGTTCATCCGCAACGCCGAGCTGCTGAACCGCGACGTCTACGGCGTGGTGCTCTGCGACGAGGCGCACACCGCGCTCGGCGAGAAGACCGCCGCCGCCATCCGCGCGCTCGACTCGCCGACCTACATCGGCATGACGGCCACCGACCAGCTGCTGCAGAAGCACGTCGGCGACGTCTTCCCGGCCGAGGTCGCCGACTTCCCGCTCGCCGACGCCGTCAAGGCGGGCGTCGTCGCGCCGCTGCGCGCCGTGCGCGTGCCGGCCCGGGCGCCTCGCTGCGCCGCGTGCGCATCGTCGGCGGCGACTTCGACCAGCAGGAGCTGGCCGCAGGCGCTCGACCACGACGCGCTGAACATGGCGGCCGCGATGTACTACCAGCACATGTTCGGCAACAAGCCGGGCATCGTCTACAGCGCCGGCGTCGACCACGCCGAGCGCGTCGCCGCCGCCATGCGCGTCGTCGGCCTGAAGGCCGCCGCCGTGTCGGGCCGCACGCCGCCGCGCGAGCTGGCGTTCACGCTCGCGGCCTACGAGCGCGGCGAGATCAACGTGCTGGTCAACGCGCAGCTGCTCGCCGAGGGCTGGAACGCGCCGCGCGCGACGGTCTGCATGCACCTCGCGCCGACGGCCTCGAAGCGCGTCTACCAGCAGCGCATCGGCCGCATCATGCGCCTGCACCGCCGCAAGGAGGCCGGCGTCGTCGTCGACTTCACCGAGGCGACCGCGCCGCACTCCGACCGCACGGTCACGGTGCACTCGCTGCTCGGCGTCGACGTCTACCACCCGGGCGCGCTGGTCACGCCGCGCTCGCCGCGCCGCCGGCAGCGCTGGCGCCGGCTCGCGAAGCCGCTCGTCCGCGAGGCCGGCTGGCTCGTCCCGGTCACCGCCGACCCGCTCAAGCGCCGCGAGATCATCCTCCGCGACTGGAAGCAGATCGCGATCGACCGGCTGCCGGTCGACGAGCAGGGCATGTGGGCCGAGAACGCCGGCCGCGCGCGTCGGCCAGAAGGACCTGCAGAAGCTCGCCAAGGTGCTGACGTCGGTCTCCGACGAGACGCGGATGCTGTTCTTCGCCACCTGCGCGGCCGAGAACAAGCACCGCCAGCTGCGCCTGATCGCGCTCGGCGACCTGGCGCAGAACCGGCCCGACGGCGAACGTGTTCGAGCGGGCCGTGCGCCTGGTCGAGGCCGCGCCGACCTGGCGCCTCGACCGCGCGCAGGGCTCGCGCACGCTGCTGCTCGCGCTCGGCGACCGCCGCGTCGAGGCCTCCGACCACCAGATGGTCGCGTGGGCCTGGCGGCTCGCGCGGGCCTCGCGCGACGCGCAGTTCCGGCACCTCACCGCGGCGCACGAGAGCGGCCGCGACGTCGCCCGCGCCCTCGCCGGCAAGAGCGGCGACGACGTCGTCCGCGCCGCGAAGGGCATCGCCGCGATGGCGCTGGCCTCGCCGCTCGACCTCGGCGCCGCGCTGCTCGCGGTCGTGCAGACCACCGATCTCGGCGCCAGCCGCATCCTCGAGGACGCCCGCGACCGGCTGTCCGGCGACGCGGCCATGCTCGCCGCGGCCCTCGGCGCGAACATCCCGCTGCCGCGCGCCCCGCGCCGGCCGCAGCAGCCGCCAAGCGCCCGGCCCAGCAGCGCCCGGCGCGCGAGGCCGCTGCCGTCGAGGTCGAGCAGACCGAGACGGCGACGGCGCCGCCGGCCGCGACCGATGGCAGCCCGGCGGAGGGCGAGCCGAAGAAGCGCAAGCGCCGTCGCCGCCGCCGTCGCGGCGGTGGCCAGGGAGCCGGCGCGCCGCAACCGGAGGCGGCCGTCGAGGCCGTCGCCGACGCGCCGGCGCCGAGGCGCAGCCGTCGAGGAGCAGGCGCCGGCCGACGACCGGCCGAAGCGCACGCGCAAGCCCAAGGGCGCGCCCGCGCCGAGCGTCGTCGCCGACGCTCCGTCCGGCCGTCGACAAGCCGAAGCGCACGCGCCGCCCGAAGGCCGTCGCGCTCGAAGCCTCCGCCGAGCACGGGCCGCGCCGCCGGCCGCCGACCCCGAGCCCGCAGCCGCGAAGCCACGCCGCCCGCGCCGCCCGAAGGCGGAGCCCGCCGAGTGAGCTACGACCGGGTCCTGCTCGACCTGGACGGGACGGTCTACCTCGGGCACGGCGCCGTCCCCGGCGCCGCCGACGCCATCGCCGAGCTGCGCGCACGCGGCATCCGGCTCGCGTTCGTGACCAACGACCCGGTGTCGGCCCGCAGCGACTACACCGAGCGGCTCGGCGCGATCGGCATCACGGTCGCCACCGACGAGCTCGTCACGTGCGCGTGGGCGACGGCCCAGCTGGTAGCCGAGGAGCACCCGGGCGCGCGGGTGCTGGCGCTCGGCTCCGGCGCGTGGCTCGACCGAGCACGAGCTGGCCGGCCTGACGCTCGTCGACGACTACCGCGAGGCCGACGTGCTGGCGCTGGGCGGCGACTGGACGTTCGGCTACCGGGAGCTCGAGACCGCCATCCGCGCGATCCTCGGCGGCGCGGCCTTCTACGGCTCGAACCGCGACGCGACGTTTCCCACCGCCGACGGGCCGTCGCCCGGCGCGGGCGCGCTGATCGCCGCCGTCGAGTACGCCACCGGCACCCGCGCCCGGTGCGCGGGCAAGCCGGAGACCGGCATGTTCCACGAGGCGCAGCGGCTGCTGGGCGAGGGCCGCTACCTGATGGTCGGCGACCGGCTCGACGCCGACGTGGCCGGCGCCGCACGCCGCGGGCATCGACGCCGCGCTCGTGCTGACGGGCTCGGCGAGCGCCGCGGATGCGGCCGCGTGGCAGGGACCGCAGCCGGTGGTCGTGCTCGGCTCGATCGCCGAGCTGCCCGCCTACTTGTAGCGGTAGGTGATGCGCCCGCGGGTCAGGTCGTAGGGCGACAGCTCGACCTTGACCCGGTCGCCGGGCAGGATCCTGATGTAGTGCCGCCGCATGCGGCCCGAGATGTGCCCGAGCACGTCGTGCCCGTTGTCGAGCTTCACCCGGAACATCGTGTTCGGCAGGGCCTCCTGGACCTCGCCTTCGACCTCGATCTTTTCTTCGCTCACCCGCTCCTCCGGACGGTTCCGGAAGACTATCTCACGCCCAGGCATCCGCCCAGTGCTGCAACGCACCGACGAGCTCGCGCAGGGCGAGTCCCTTGGCCGTCATCCGGTACTCGACGAGCACCGGCACCGACGCCGTCACGCGGCGCTCGATCACGCCGGCGGCCTCCAGCTCGCGGAGCCGCTCGGAGAGCAGCTTCGGCGTGATGCCGGGCACGGCGTCGCGCAGCTGGTTGAACCGCACCGGGTCGTGCTCGACGAGCACGGCCACGACGCTGACCGACCAGCGCTTGCAGAGCAGGTCTGCGGCCGCGTGGTAGCGGCCGCAGACCGGTCCGATGGCGCAGGGATCCTGCTCCGGGCTCATAGCGCCGGGACGGGAGCCTTCTCGAGCGCGACGGCGAGTGCCTCCTCGACGGTGTGCACCGGGTGGAAGCGCATCTGCTCGCGCACCGTCTCCGGCACGTCGTCGAGGTCGCCGGCGTTGCGCGCCGGGAGGATGACGTCGGTGAGCCCGGCCCGATGGGCCGCGAGCACCTTCTGCTTGAGGCCGCCGATCGGCAGCACCCGGCCGCGCAGCGTCACCTCGCCCGTCATGCCGACATCGTGACGGACGGCCCGCCCGGTCAGCAGCGAGACGAGCGCGACGGTCATCGTGATGCCGGCACTCGGCCCGTCCTTCGGGACGGCGCCCGCGGGGACGTGGACGTGGAAGTCGCGGGTCGGCGAACACGTCGGGATCGATGTCGAACTCGGCCGCGTGGCTGCGGACGTGGGAGAGGGCGATCGACGCCGACTCCTTCATCACGTCGCCGAGCTGGCCGGTCAGCGTGAGGTTGCCCTTGCCGGGCGAGGCCGAGGCCTCGATGAAGAGCATGTCGCCGCCCGCGCCGGTGACGGCGAGGCCGGTTGCGACGCCGGGGACGGCGGTCCGCTCGGCTGCCTCGTTGAAGAACTTCTCGCGGCCGAGCATCTCCCGCACGTCGTCGGTGCCGACGGTGATGGGCGCCGTCGACTCGCCGCTGGCGAGCTTCGTGGCGGCCTTGCGCAGCAGCGTTCCGACGTTGCGCTCCAGCGACCGGACGCCCGCCTCGCGGGTGTAGTCGCCGATCACGCGCCGGACGGCGTCGGTCTCGATCGCGACCTCGTCGGGCAGCAGGCCGTTGCGGGTCTGCTGGCGCGGGATCAGGAAGCCCTCGGCGATCGCGACCTTCTCCTCCTCGGTGTACCCGTCGAGGGTGATCACCTCGAGGCGGTCGTAGAGCGCCGCCGGGATCTGGTCGGCCATGTTCGCCGTGGCGATGAACAGCACCTGCGACAGGTCCATCTGGACGTCGAGGTAGTGGTCGCGGAAGGTCGAGTTCTGGGCCGGGTCGAGCACCTCGAGCAGCGCGCTCGACGGGTCGCCCCGCCAGTCGGAGCCGAGCTTGTCGATCTCGTCCAGCAGGATCACCGGGTTCATCGTGCCGGCGTCGCGCAGGGCGCGCACGAGCCGGCCCGGCAGCGCGCCGACGTAGGTGCGCCGGTGGCCGCGGATCTCGGCCTCGTCGCGCACGCCGCCGAGCGACATGCGGACGAACTTGCGATCGAGGGCGCGGGCGATCGACTCGCCGAGCGACGTCTTGCCGACGCCGGGCGGGCCGACGAGCGCCAGGATGACGCCCTGCTGCTCGTCCTCGATCTCGCGCTCGCGGCGGAACTTGCGGACGGCCAGGTACTCGAGGATGCGCTCCTTGACGTCCTTCATGCCGGCGTGGTCGGCCTCGAGGATCTCGCGCGCCGCGTTGACGTCGTTGCGCTCGTCGCTGGTCTCGCCCCACGGCACGCTCAGGAGCCAGTCGAGGTAGGTGCGGATGGTCGAGCCCTCGGGGCCCGGCGGCGCCGGTCTCGAGGCGCGACAGCTCGCGCTCGGCCTCCTTGCGGGCCTCCTCGGGCAGCGGCGTCTCGGCGATGCGCTCGCGGTAGCGGGCGATCTCGTCGGTCTCGCCGTCCTCGCCGAGCTCCTTGCGGATGGCGTCGAGCTGGCGGCGCAGGACGAACTCGCGCTGGCTCTTCTCCATGCCGTCGGTGACGTCGTCGCGGATGCGCCGCTTCAGCTCGATCTCGCCGAGCACGTCGCGCGCCCAGGCGGTCGCCTTCTCGAGGCGCTCGCCGACGTCGAGCGTCTCGAGCAGCTCGAGCTTCTGGCGGAAGGACAGGTCGGGCGAGAAGCCGGCCGTGTCGGCCAGCGCGCCCGGCTCCTCGACGGAGCGCAGGAACGCGATCACGCGGCCGCGGTCGCGGGCCTCGAGGATCGACTCGATGACGGCGCGGTAGGCGCGCATCTGCTCGCCGATCGGCTCGGTGATCTCGGTCGGGTCGGGACGCTCGGTGACGTCGATGCGCAGCGCGCCGCCCGAGGCGTCGGCACGGCCGAGCTCGGCGCGGTGCAGCACGCGCAGCGTCACGCCGCGGTGCCCGCCCGGCAGCATCACGGGCTCGCCCTCGACGATCGGCGACGACGCCGATGCGTGCGAAGCGGCCGTCGACCTTCGGGACGAGCACGACCTGGCCGTCGGGCCCCGCCTCGTCGACCGCCACGTTGGCGTCGGAGGAGACGAGCTCGTAGACGAAGGCCATGCCGGGGAGGACGATGGCGTCCTCGAGGGGGATCAGCGGGAGAGATCTGGTATCAGACATGAATCAGCTTTCCTTTAGAAACTGCTAGCGAGGATGGTAACGCACGCCGCGCGGCATTCCTTCCCGCGCTAGCGTTCGGCCGGTGGTGATGCCGCTGCTGGCGCTGTTCGCGATCTGCGTCGTGCTGAACACGATCCCGTCGCTGGTGGCGACGACGGCCGTCGTGACCGTGTTCGCGCTGCGTTCGACGGCGTCGACGACGTGCAGGCCGTGGTGGTCGGCGTCGCGGGTGCCGCGACGGGCCGCGTGCTGTTCGCGCACTCGATCCGGCACGGCGCGGGGCGCCTGATCCACGGGCGCCTGGCCGGCAACATGGCCTACCTGCGCGCCTACGTCGCGCGGAAGCGGCACGCCACGCGGTTCCTGGCCCTGCTCGCGATGGCGCCCGTCAACCCGGCGCTCGCGATCTTCGCGACGGCGGGCGCGCTGCGGCTGCGGCTGACGCCGATCGTCGCCTGCTACGCGGTCGGGCGGGCGGTCGTGTTCGGCTGGGCCGTGTGGACGGCCGGCAAGGCGGTGGAGTCGCTGGAGCGCGTGCTGCGCGAGAACGCCTCGCCGCTGCCGCTGATCGCCGGCGTGCTGATCGCGCTGACGCCGCTGGTGCTGGCGACGCAGATCGACTGGCAGACGCTGATCGAGCAGCGCCGCATCCGCCTGCTGCCGCGCTCGCGGCCGTAGCGCTCAGCTGCGCGGCGCGACCGTGAGCGCGGCGCTGCCGAGCGGACCGAACGCCGCGACCAGCACGTCGCCGGGCTCGGCCGGGCAGATGGAGGTCGCCGTGCCGGTGTTGCAGGTCATGCCGCCGGTGAGGCCGTCGCCGGCCGCGCGGCGGGCGTTGGCGAGCCAGGTGAACGCCGTCATCGGATCGCCGAGGATGTTCGCGCCGGTGCCCTCGCGCACCAGCTCGCCGTTGCGCTCGCAGCGTCACGTCGACCGTCGGCAGGTCGATGTCGCGCCAGTCGGTTGTCCCTTCGCCGACGATCACGGCGCCGTCGGTGCCGTTGTCGGCGATCACCGACCAGACGTCGTGGTGGATCCAGTCGTCGATGTGCCCGGCCACCACCTCGATGGCGGCGTGGACGGAGCCGACCGCGGCGGCCACCTCCTCGCGGCGTGTACGGCTCGTCGCGGGCGGGCAGGTCGTGCGCGAGCCGGAAGGCGAACTCGCACTCGATCACCATCGGCGGGTAGTGCGCGGGGTCGAGCGTGGCCGGGCTCGGGTGCAGCAGGCGCTCGTAGACGCGCGCCATGTAGGGTCCGTCGAGGCCCGAGCAGCCGCTGGATCTCGACGTTGGTCGCACCGAGGTACCAGCCGGCGACGTCCCAGCCGAGCCGCTCGTCGAGCCGCTCGCAGATCGCGTACGCGTCGCGCAGGTCGCGCGGGCGGACGTCCTCCGGCAGGCCGGGAATCGTCGTCACGGCGAGCCGCGCCTCCTCGAGGATGGCGGCGGCGCGATCGATCTCCTGCGGTGTCAGCGGCACGGCGGAAATCTAGGCGAGAACGCGCGGCGATGTCCGATTCCTGGTGCGGCAGCGAATCGGACACGAGGTCCGTGTTCGGTCACATCTCCGGGACGGTCTCGGCGCATCTGCGCGGGTTCGGGTGCTAGCTCGAGATCGAGGTCCTCGCCGCCGTGAGCGCCAGGGTGCCCAGCACGCCCTCGCAGCCCTCGGCGGCCGCGGCTCGTTGGGCCGCCGTGGAGTAGCAGAGCACCACGGTCAGGTACGTGTCGTGGACGAGGCCGTACGCGTCGACCTCCAGGTCGGGAATCGACCGGCCCGCGGTGTCCGTGAACGCGGTCGCGCCGCACCGTACGGCGGACAGCCCCGCGATCGTGCGGCCGTCACCCGGCTGCGAGGTCGAGCGCGGCAGGACCTTCTCGACGATGCGGCAGAACGCCGCCGTATCGATCGCCGCCACCCGGTGTCCCGTGTCGGACGAGAACACCATCACGCGGTTCTCCCACGACCGGGCGACCAGCGATCCGGGGACGCCGCCGAGCTGCGCCGCGATGACGGCCGGATCGGCCGACCTGAAGCCGTCCGGCGTCGTGAAGGTATACGGGGCGCCGTCCGCGACGGCAGGCGGGCCGGCCACGGCCGCCGCCGGCGCGTCGGCGAGCTGCACGGTGCGCGCGACCGCGTCGCAGGTCGGCCCGATGGTGTCTGCCGCGGCATCGCCGACCGAGGTGCAGAGCACGAGCACCAGCCACCTGCCGACGGCCGTGCCGCGGTAGATCGTGCGGCCCGAGGCCTCCGCCGTCGTCGTGTCGGCGACCAGCTCGAACCCGGCCTGCCGGCCGAGCGCGACCGGCGTCACCGGCGGCTCGTCGGCGGCGTTGGGGCCGAGCTCGCGCCACACGCGCGCGGCGAGGGCGGTCGGCTCGCCGTCCAGGGCCTCGCCCGCATCGACCGCCATCACGCTGACGGTCGCGGTGCCTTCGGCGGCCGCCGTCCGGTAGAACGACACGAAGTCGAAGCGCGAGCCGGCCTTCAGCGTGTCGAGCGGGAACTCCGCCGGCGCGAAGCCGGGCGGAGCGACGAACGAGTACGGCGCTCCGGGCGGTGCGACCCGCTCGGTGGCGGCCGCCGTACTGGCCGGCCCGGGCTCGCGTTGGTCGCCGCCCGAGCCGCAGCCAGCGAGCGCGATGGCAGCGAACAGCGCTGCCGCCGCGCCGCGCACGCCTTCTAGAGCTTGCCGCTGGCGGCGAGCTGGAGCCGGCCCCAGAGGGCCTCGGGCACCTTGCTCTTGCGGATGTAGACGCCGCCGCGGGCACGATCTCGCCCTCCATCGCCATCACCGGGCCGCGCTTCGGCGAGGTGGCGTCGAGGTACCAGTCGCCGTCGTCGAGCGCCTCGGCGGGGATCGGAGAAGACGACACCCGCGCGCTCGCCGTCGTCGAGGACGTCGAGCCAGCCGAACTCGCGCGTCGCGGTGCTCACTTCTTCTTCGCTGCCTTCTTGGAGGCCTTCAGCGGGTTCAGCATCTTCTCCTTGGCGTCCGGCGGCGCGTCGTTGAGCGCAACGACGGGCAGGCCGCACGGGCCGAGGGCGCGCACGCGGACGTGGCGGCACGTGGCGGGCACCGACCACAGCGAGATGGTGCGGTGGCCGTTCTTGCAGATGTAGACGCTGGCGGTCGTTGCGGTCGTGGACGCTTCCATACCGGCTCCTCGGAGGAGGGGGTTTCCTGACAGGAGTTTACGCCAGCCGGCGAGCACGAGTGCCAGCGGCGCGGCGCGGCGGCGTCGGGAAGCCGTCGGTCGGCCAGCCGATGTGCACGATGCCGATCACCAGCTCGCGCTCGTCCAGACCGAGGATCCTGCGCGCCGGCCGGCTTCAGCAGCGAGCTTCGGCGTCCGCCAGTACGACGCGATCTCACGCGCCCTGGCCGCCAGCATCACGTTCTGGATCGCGCACGCGCACGCGGCGTAGTCCTCGCGCGCCGTGTCGTCGTCGGCGTCGACGACCTGCGTCACGACGATCGCCGTGGGCGACCGCGTCAGCTTGCCGTCGTCGGTCGCCGCCACCAGCTGCGCGATCGTGGCGGGGCCGATCACCACGAACCGCCACGGCTCCGTCGTGTGGTGGTTGGGCGCGTACACGGCGAGGTCGAGCAGCTCGTCGATGACGGCCGGGTCGATCGGCTCGGGCTTGAAGCCCTTCAGCGTGCGGCGGCCGCGGATGACCTCGTCGATCGTCATCGCGCGACGCGCTGGATGAACGCGTGGCTGTCGTTCGTGTTCCACCGCGTGACGTAGACGCCGCTGGCGGCGATCGCCGTCGTCCAGAACAGGCGCGGGGTGCTGACGCGTCAGCCGCGTCCGGGTCCGGTGGCCGGCGCTGATCCGTCGCTCGCTGCACGCGGGAGACGCCGAGGTACTGCTCGATCCACATCGATCACGCCGCCGCGCAGCGAGGGGTTCGACACCAGCATCCGCCGGGACGCGCGCACGGTGCTGACGCGGCCGGTGCGCACGTTGCCGATCAGGATCCGCGAGCTGGTACGGCTCGTCTTGTGCCACACGACCAGCGAGCGGTCGATCGACGGGCGGCCGAGGTCGTCGGCGCTTCCGATCACGTCGAGGAACCTCCGCTTGCCGGATCGCGCAGGTCGATGCTGATGACGCGCTTGCGCGTGCCCTGCTCGAGGACCGCGACGAGGAACGGCCAGCTGACGGCCGGCTTCGACCAGCCGCCGGCCAGGTGCGTCACCGGTGCTCGGGTGCGCCACTTCACGACGGTGACGCCGGTGGGCTCGTGGTACGCGAGGTAGTCGCCGCGGATCGACGGCTCGGAGGCGCCGGGAATCGTCAGCGGCGCGCCGGCCGGCGGGCGCACGACCACGGCCGTGGTGCCGTCGTCGGCGCGCTGCGTGTAGGCGAGCGTGCCGTCGTCGGCGACGGCGGGGTCGAGCTGGCTGCCGGGGCCGAGGGCGAGCGTCGCGGCGCCGGCCGGCGCGACGAACAGCGCCAGCGCGAGTGCGGCCAGCGCGAGGGCGTTGACGCGGCGCATCGGGCGGTAGAGCATCGCCATCCGATCGATGAAGGCCGCGGGCAGCGACGGCGCCGGCGACGCGGCCGATGCCGAACGCGGACAGCGCCAGCACCGCGGCCGTCGGGCCGGAGGCGGCGGCGGCGACGGCGACGACGAGGAACGTCGCGACGGGCTGGTAGGTGAGGACGCCCGACGCCGAGGCCCGCGCCGTAGCCGAGCGACCAGACGGGCAGCGGCAGCTCGTGGTGCCAGCGCTCCGGCACCTGGCGCCGCGACTGCGGCACGGGCAGGCGGACGAGGCCCGACTCGCGCAGCACGCCGGCGAGCGGCGAGCGCGATCGCGACCGGAACGAGCGCGCGCCGAGCCGAGCAGGCCGAGCAGCAGCCCGACCACCGCCGCGACGCCGATCGAGCCGGCGGCGAAGAGGGTCAGGGCGAGGGCGGTGCGGCGGCGTGTCCCGCACACGGCGGGAGAGATGGTCTCGACCATCGAGACTCCTCAGGGGCTCCAGGCGCCGGAGACGCCCGCGATCAGGCCGGCCGTGCAGAGCGCGAAGACGGTCAGCACGGCAGGCCGGTGTCGTAGTAGGTGACGCAGAAGACGTTGCGACGGCCGTAGCAGTAGCCGTGCAGCGCCGCATCGCCGTTGACGCGCTTGGGATGGTTCGCGCAGCAGTCCATGAGCTTGCGGATCTGGCCGCCGCAGCAGCGGAACCACGAGCCCTGCATGCGGGCGTCGAGGTGGTAGCGCTCGCGCACCCAGTCCTCGCAGATGCGCGTGCGCGGGGCGCGGGGGAGCAGCGATCCGTCCGGCCCGCGCAGGCGCTTGCCGGCGGCGTTGACCGGGTAGCCGTTGCGGTCGATCAGGCGGCCGAGGTTGTCGATCGGCTTGCCGTCGCTCGTCCGCAGCGGCTTGCCCTGGCGGTCGATGCGGGGGTGGCGGCCGGGATGCGGGCAGGAGCCGGTCGTGAACGTGTGGCCGCAGAAGTGGAACGACTGCGCCTCCTCCGGCTCGACGGCGGCGGCGACCATGCGGCCGCCGGTGACGGCGAACGCCGCGGCGCCGACGCGGGCCAGGAACGACCGTCGCGTGCCCGCGCCCGCGAGGCGCGCCGCGAGGTCGGCCGGGTCAGGCCGTCGCATGCGCCAGCCTCGCCCGTCCGAGGGCGAGCAGCCCCTCGATCTCCTCCAGGGTGTTGACCGTGCCCTTGGCGACGGCGATGCCGTCGCCGAGCGCGACCACGAAGGGCGTGCCGGGCACGTTCCATTCGCTCGCATCGCGACGTCGTCCTCCACGTCGTAGACGAGCCGCACGGCGAGGCCCTCGCGGGCCAGCGCGCGCAGCGACGGCTCCAGGTCGTGGCAGACGCGGCAGCCGGCGCCCAGGAAGGCGACGAGCTCCTCGCCCGAGCGCTCGATGCCGTCCAGCTCGGGTGCCTCGACGCCGAGCTCGGGGCCCTCCTCCGCCAGCTCCAGCGCGTGCCGCGGCGCGATGCGCAGCGCCAGCACGCCGACCTGGCGGTAGAGCGCCAGCACCAGCACGGCCAGGCGCGGCGACGGCGACGGCGAGCACGACGATCGCGCGTCACCAGCAGGACGTCGCGGGACGGCGTGGGCGGGTCGATCGCGACGATCGCGGCCAGCGCGGCGAGGCCGAGGGCGCGGGAGATCAGCAGCCAGGCCGGCCGGTCGCGGCCCGCGCCGAAGCAGTTGCAGGGCAGGGCGCGGGCGCCGCGGGCGCGCGCCAGCGGCGAGGTGCGCCGCGAACGCGAGCATCAGCAGCGCTGCAGCGGCGCCGGCGAGCTGGTGCGCGACCCCGCTGGCGAGCCAGACCGCCAGGGCCAGCCTCGACGGCGATCAGTGCGACCGTCGGGACGCGCGCCGAGCCGGCGCACGACGGCCTTGCGATCGCGCAGCTTTGGTAATCGCCGCCGCCAGGAGTACCCCGGCGACGACGAGTCGGAGGACCGTCGTCACACTCCGCCCTTTCGTCGGCCCGCCGAGACCCCTCCAGCCAATTACCGGTACATTCGCCCGACCATGCCTGCTTCTCGCACGTTCACGTACGACGTCGGGCTCACCTGGGACGGCGGCCGCGCCTCGACCGCCACCGCCGGCGAACGACCTCCGATCCGTGTCGCGCCGCCGGAGGACTTCCCGTTCGGTGATGCGGCCTCCTGGAGCCCCGAGCATCTGTTTCTCGCGTCCCTGTCGTCCTGCACGCTGCTGGCGTTCCTGGCGCACGCGGCGAACGGCGAGATCGACGTCGACTCGTACACCGCGGAGGTGTCGGGCACCATCACCCGCCGCAAGTCGGACGGCCGCTACGCCTTCGTGCAGGTCGTGCTGTCGCCGCGGGTCGTGGTCGGCCCCGGGCAGGCCGACGCGGCGCTCGAGCTGACGCCGAAGGCGGAGCGCGACTGCTTCATCTCGGCCGGCACGACCGCCGAGATCGACGTGCGCTGGGAGATCACCGAGCGATGATCCGCGCGCTCGTGCCGGCCGATGTCGAGCGCTGCGACGCGATCGTCCGGTCGCTGCCCGACTGGTTCGGCAACGACCAGGGCATCGCCGAGTGCGCCGCCGCCGTGCGCTCGCAGCCCGGGCTGGTCGAGGTCGTCGACGGCGAGGTGGCCGGCTTCCTGACCTGGAAGCAGCACCACCCCGGATCGGCCGAGATCACGTGGCTCGCGGTGCACGCCGGCCAGCGCGGCCGCGGCGTCGGATCGCGGCTGATCGAGCAGCTCGCCACGACCATCGCGCCGGCGCGGTACCTGACCGTGAAGACGCTGTCGGCGGCATGCGACTACGAGCCGTACGACAGCACCCGCGCGTTCTATCGCGCGCGGGGCTTCACCGAGCTGATCGAGCTCGACATCTGGGGACCGGAGAACCCCGCCACGCTGTTCGTGCGGCCGCTGTAGCATCCGCGCCATGCAGCCGAACCGCCCCTACGAGGCCGGCTTCGCCGGAGTCGGCCTGACGTACGCCCGCCTGCCGCTCGAGCTCGACCCGGCGGGATACGCGGGCGCCGACGTCGTGATCCTCGGCGCCCCGTTCGACGAGGGCGTCTCGTACCGCCCGGGCACGCGCTTCGGCCCGCGCGCGATCCGCCAGGCCGAGGATGTCGGCGCTCCGGCCGAGCGCCCGAACATGGAGCTCGGCGTCGACCCGTACAGCGTCCTGAAGGTCATCGACGGCGGCGACGTCGACGTCCAGCCCGGCCAACCTCACCGCCTCGCACACGGCGCTGCAGAAGGGCGTCTCCGACGTGCTCGCCGCCGGCGCGTCGGCGGTCGTGCTGGGCGGCGACCACTCGCTCTCCACCCCGGTGCTGCGGGCGCTCGCCGACCAGTACGGGGCCGACGGCTACTCCGTGATCCACTTCGACACGCACGCCGACACCGGCCTCGAGATGTCGGAGGCGCCGCACGGCATCCCGTTCTCGCGGGCCGTCACCGAGGGCCACCTGCGCGGCTCGAACATCATGCAGATCGGCCTGCGCGGCAACTGGCCGTTCCCGCACGAGTTCGACTGGATGCGCGAGCAGGGCTTCCGCTGGCGGACGATCACCGAGGTGATCGAGCTCGGCATCGCGGCCGTCGTGCGCGAGGCGATCGACTTCGCGACGTCCCGGGCGCCCCGCACCTACCTGACGATCGACATCGACGTGCTCGACCCGGCCTTCGCGCCGGGCACCGGCACCGCCGAGCCGGGCGGGCTGATGACGCGCGAGCTGCTGTATGCGGCGCGCACCATCGCCAGCGAGGTCGACCTGTGCGCGATGGACCTCGTCGAGGTGTCGCCGCCGTACGACCCGACGGGCATCACCGCCATGGCCGGCCACCGCGTCGTCTACGAGACGCTCTCCGGCATGGCGCTGCGCCGCAGCGGCAAGCCGGCGCGCCCCGAGCGCTCGTGACGGAGCTCGTCGCCTACGCCGACCTGGCCGACGATCCGCTCGTGCGCGCGGCGCTGGCCGGCGACGTCGCCGGCGCCGAGCGGGCGATCTTCGCGGAGCCGGGCGGGCTCGCGGGCGCCGTCGCGCGGCGGGTGCTCGGCTCGGCCGGGCCGTTCGCCCGCGCCGCCCGGGCCGGGCTGGCCGACGACGCGCGGCTGCAGATCGCGGCCGCCGAGCTCGAGCAGCTCGGCGCCGCGGCGCACGGACTGCAGCTGCGGGTGGGCGGCGAGGCCGACGCCACCGGGCTGGCCGGCCTGCTCGCGGCCGAGGCGGGCTGGGGCCGGCACGCCGCCGCCTCGCCGCGTTCCACGAGCGCGAGGGCGTCGGCGCGCTGGCCGTCAACCGCGTGCTGCGCGTCGACGAGGCCGGGCTGCACGGCATCGTCCACGCCGACCCGATCGGCCTCGCCGACCTGGTCGGGCGCGAGGAGCTGCGGGCCGACCTGCTCGCCGACCTGGCGCGCGTTCACGACCGGCGAGCCGGCCAACGACGCGCTGCTGTACGGCCCGCCGGGCACCGGCAAGTCGGCCACGGTGCGCGCCTGCGCCGCCGCCTTCGCCGACCGCGGGCTGCGGCTGATCCAGGTCGCGCACGACGAGCTCGAGCACATCGACGCCGTGTTCGAGGCCGTCTCCGGCGCCGGCCCGTGGTGCCTGCTGTTCCTGGACGACCTCGTGTTCGACGACGCGTCGCGCGCCGACCGGGCGCTGCGGGCCGCGCTCGAGGGCGGCGTCGTCGCGCGGCCGCGCAACGTGCTCGTCTGGGCGACCTCCAACCGCCTCAACATGACCCACATGACGCACTCCGAGCGCGCCGACGAGATCGACGAGGTCGAGGCGCGGGGCGAGAAGATGGCGCTCGCCAACCGGTTCGGCCGGCGCGTGCGGTTCGACCTGCGCGGCGAGGACTGGTACCTCGAGATCGCGCTGCGGCTGATCCGGGCCCGGCTCGGACGGGTGCCCGAGGGCGCCGACGTCGCCGCGCTGCGCTACTGCCGCACCGGCGCCGGCCCGTCGCCGCGCACCGCCCACCACTTCGCGGCGCAGTACCGGCCATGACGGGAGCCGACGCCAAGCGCGCGGCCGCCGAGGCCGCCGTCGCGGCCGAGGTGCGCAGCGGCATGGCGGTCGGTCTCGGCACCGGCTCGACGGCCCGCTTCGTCACGATCGCGGTCGGCCGGCTGCTGGCGGCGGGCGAGCTCGACGGCATCGTGGCGGTGCCGACCTCGGAGGCCACGGCCGCACTGGCGCGCGAGCACGGCGTGCCGCTGGCGACGCTCGCCGAGCAGCCGCACCTGGCGGTGTGCATCGACGGGGCGGACGAGATCAGCCCCGACCTCGGGCTCGTGAAGGGCCTCGGCGGCGCGCTGCTGCGCGAGAAGATCGTCGCGTCTGCGGCCGACCGCTTCGTGGTCGTCGCCGACGACTCCAAGCGCGTCGCGCGCCTCGGCGAGAAGGCGCCGGTGCCGGTCGAGGTGATCCCGTTCGGCGCCGCGGTCTGCGCCCGGGCGCTGGCCGCGCTCGGCTGCGAGCCGGTGCTGCGCGAGGGCGTCGTCACCGACGAGGGCAACGTCATCCTCGACTGCCGGTTCGGGCCGCTCGACGAGCCCGAGGCGCTGGCGACCGCGATCCGCTCGATCCCGGGCGTGGTCGAGCACGGCCTGTTCCTCGGCATGGCGCGCGCCGCCTACGTGGCCGGCGCGGGCGGCGTCGAGATCGACCTCAGGTAGCGCGCAGCCGGGCGGTCGCGTCGGCGTCGATCGCGTAGTGCTCCGGCAGGCGGACGAGGCGATCGTCGCCGCCCGTGTAGCGGATCGCCGACGCCGTACTCGCGCTCGGCCGCCTCGACGGTCACGAAGCCGAGCACGACGTCGCGCAGCACCTCCTCCGGCGGCCGCGAGAGCGGCTCGCCGTAGCCGGCGCCGCCCGGCAGGCGCAGGTGCACGTGCGCGTCCAGCGCCAGCGGCACCAGCGTCTTGGCGGGCGGGTGCTCGCCGGTGCCGAGCACGTACTCGCCGATCGAGCCGGGCTTGCCGCCGCCGACGCCGCGGCCGGCGAACTTGAGCCGGTCGATGATCGTCGACACGCCCCAGTGGCCCTCGCCGCGGTAGCTCGACTCGGTCTGCATGCCGAGCCCGCCGCGCCAGCGACCGGCGCCGCCGGAGTCGGCGAGCAGTTCCTTGCGATGCATCACGAGCGGCGTGCGCGTCTCGTACACCTCGGCCGGCACGCCGGCCACGCCGCTCGGGAAGCCGTTCGTCTGCAGCCCGTCCTTCGTCGCGCGCGCGCCCGCGCCCCCGGACTGGAAGAGCGTGAAGGTGAACAGGTCGTCGCGGCCCGGCCACGTGCCGCGCCAGACGGTCAGCCAGGACGACTCCGCGCCGCCGGCCATCAGCTTGCCCGGCATCGCCTTGGCCAGCGCCCCGAAGATGGTGCACGGCAGCATGTGGCCGATCAGGTGCCGGGCGGCGACCGCCGCCGGCTCCTGGCAGTTCAGGATCGAGCCCAGCGGCGCCGTCGTCGTGACCGGCCGGAAGGCGCCCTCGTTGTGCGGCACCTCGGGGTTCAGCGCCGCCTTGATGGCGAACGACGAGTAGGCCTGCGTGTAGTTGAGCACCACGTTGATGCCCGACGGGCTCTGGCCGGACGAGCCGGTGTAGTCGATGCGCACCGAGTCGCCGTCGACGGTCACGGCCACGACGATGTGCACCGGGACGTCGTCGAAGCCGTCCGACCAGGCGTCGTTCGTGTACGTCCCGTCCGGCAGCGCGCGGATGGCCTCGCGCAGCGCCTGCTCGGAGCGGCGGATGATCTCGGCCGACAGCTCCTCGCAGTCGGGCAGGTCGAACTCCTCCAGGAAGTGCACCAGGTCGCGGGCGCCGACGTCGTTGCACGCCATCTGCGCCCACAGGTCGCCGATCGTCTCGTCCGGCACCCGCACGTTCGCGCGCACCATCCGGACGAGCGTCTCGTTCGGCTCGCCGCGGCGCATGAGGTGCATGATCGGGATCCGGATGCCCTCCTCGTAGATCTCGTTGGCGCCGCCGCCGTAGACGCGGCCGCCGACGTCGGGCGAGTGGCAGCACGAGGCGAAGAAGGCGACCACGCGGCCGCGGTGGAAGACCGGCGTGACGACCGTCATGTCGTTGATCTGGCCGGCCGTCTGCCACGGGTCGTTGGTGATCAGCACGTCGCCGGGCTCGAGCGTGTCGGGCGGGTGGGCGGCCATGAAGTGCCGCATGCCGGTGGCCATCGTGTTGATGTGGCCGGGCGTGCCGGTGAGCGACTGGGCCATCATGTTCGCGTTGCGGTCGAACACGCCGCAGGCGAGGTCCTGCGACTCGCGGACGACGGTCGAGAAGGCGGTGCGCATCAGCGTCACCTGCTGCTCGTTGACGACCGAGAGCAGGCGGTTCCAGAGCACCTCGAGGCGCAGGACGTCCATCACGCCACCGTCACCACGAGGTTCCAGCGGTCGTCGACGACGCCGCTGCCGCCGGGGCCGATGACGAGGGTCGACTCGCGTTCCTCGACGATCGCCGGCCCCTCGACGCGGGCGCCGGGCGCGAGCCGGTAGCGGTCGTAGACCGGGGTCGCGGTGAGGCCGCCGAGCTCGGGCTGCCAGGCCTGCGCGCTCGCCCTTCAGCGCCGGGCCCGACTCGCCCGCGACGGCCAGCGCCACGGTCGGCCGGGGGCCCGACGACTGCACGCGCCAGGAGATCGTCTCCAGCGCGACGCCCTCGGGGCCGAGGCGGCCGTAGAGCCGCTCGTACTCCGCCTCGAACGCGGCGCGCACGTCGGCGGCGTCACGCTCCGCGGGCCACGCGACGCGGATCTCGTGGCCCTGCCCGGCGTACCGCATGTCGGCCTCCCGCGTGTGCGTGATCTGGCCGGGCGCGACGCCGGACGACTCCAGCACGTCGACGCCCTCGCGCTCCATCTCGGCCAGCAGCGCCTCGGCGCGGTCCCAGTCCAGCGTGTCGAGCGGCGCCGGCCACGAGCGCACGAAGTCGAACGCCAGCGGCGCGACCAGGAAGCCGACGGTCGACATCACGCCGGCGCCGAACGGCGCGATCAGCGTCGGCGCGCCGAGGGCGCGGGCGACCCGGAAGCCGTGCACCGGCCCGGCGCCGCCGAACACGAACACCGGCAGGCCGCGCGGGTCGCGCCCGCGCTCCAGCACGTGCACGCGCGCGGCGTTGGCCATCGACTCGTTGACGCTCTGGTGGATGCCCCAGGCGGCCTCCTCGATCGTCAGGCCGAGCGGGGCCGCGACGCGGTCGGCGATCGCCTGGCGGGCTCCCTCCAGGTCGAGCTCCATCCGGCCGCCGAGAAAGTACGCCGGGTCGAGGTAGCCGAGCACCAGGTCGGCGTCGGTGACCGTCGGCTCGGTGCCGCCGAGGCCGTAGCAGACCGGCCCGGGATCGGCGCCCGCGGAGTCGGGGCCGACGCGCAGCAGGCCGAGCGAGTCGACGCGCGCGATCGAGCCGCCGCCGGCGCCGATCTCGATCATCTCGATGACGCCGATCTTGACCGGCAGGCCCGAGCCCTTCTTGAAGCGGTAGCGGCGGTCGACCTCGAACTCGCTCGCGGTCAGCGGCTCGCCGTCGATGATCACCGCGAACTTGGCCGTCGTGCCGCCGAGGTCGAACGACAGCAGGTCGGACACGCCGGCGGCGGCACCGTGGTGCGCGGCGGCGAGGGCGCCGGCGGCCGGGCCCGACTCCAGCAGCCGCACCGGGAACCGCATCGCCGTCTCGGGCGTCGCGATGCCGCCGGCCGACAGCATCAGCCGGAAGACGCCGGCGAAGCCGACCCGGGCGAGGCGCTGCTGCAGCTCGCGCAGGTACTCCTCCGTGCGGCCCTGCACGTAGACGTTCACGATCGTCGTCGAGGTGCGCTCGAACTCGCGCAGCTCGGGCACGACCTCGGACGAGATCGAGATGCGCATGCCGCGGCGCGACGCGCAGCACCGCCTCGCGCGCGGCCAGCTCGTCGGCGTCGTTGATGTAGGAGTGCAGGAAGGCGATCGCCATCGCGTCGACCCCGGCCTCGGCCAGCTCGCGCGCGAGGCGCTCCACGTAAGCGATGTCGAGGGCCTCGAGCGTCGTGCCGTCGGCGAGCGTGCGCTGCGGCACGTCGAAGCGCAGGTAGCGCGGCACGATCGGGTCGGGCAGCTCCAGGTCGATGTCGTACAGCTCGAAGCGGATCTCGCGGCCGATCTCGATCGCGTCGCGGAACCCGGCCGTCGCCAGCAGCGCCGTGCGGGCGCCCTTGCGCTCGATGATCGCGTTCGTGACGAGCGTCGTGCCGTGGATCACCTGGTCGATCGCGGACGGCTCGACGCCGTGCCGGGCGGCGGCGTCGACGAGCACGGTCTCGACCGCGAGGGAGGGGTCGTCGGGCGTCGTCAGCGACTTCGCGACCGTGAACGCGCCGGTGTCGTCGTCCACGAGGATCAGGTCCGTGAACGTGCCGCCGATGTCCGCCCCGACCCGCCGCATCAGAGGCCGGGGAACTTCTCGAGCCCGAAGATGTCGACCGTCGCGGAACGCTGCTGCGCGAGCATGCCGCCGTCGGAGAAGACGATCGACCCGGTCACGTACTGCGCGTCGTCGGAGGCGAGGAAGACCGCCGGTCCCGCCATGTCCTCCGGCGAGCCGATGCGCGCCAGCGGCACGTTGGAGCCGCGCTTGCGGCGCTCCTCCTCCGGCAGGCCCTTGGTGTCGATCGAGCCCGGCACCAGCGTGCAGACGCGCACGCCGTACGGGCCGAGGTCGAGAGCCAGCGCGCGGGTGAGCGCCTCGATGCCGCCCTTGGCCGCGTCGTACGCCGCGTTGCCGCGGTGCGCCTTCGAGGCGCCGCCGGACGAGAGGTTGATCATGACGCCGGAGCGCTGCGCGCACATCAGCTTCGCGGCCCGCACGGCGGTGTTGTACGAGCCGGTCAGGTTGACGCCGATGATGGAGTCCCACCAGGCGTCGTCGGCCTCCAGGAAGTGGCGCTCGGTGGCGGTCAGGGCGGCGTTGTTGACGAGGATGTCGAGCTTCGAGAACCGCTCCAGCGTGGCCGCGAAGAGGCGGTCGCAGTCGTCGCGCGAGGTGACGTCGCAGCGCACGGCCAGCGCCGCATCGAGCGGCGCGGCGACGGCCTCGGCGGCCTCGGCGTCGACGTCGGCGATGACGACGCTCGCGCCCTCGGCGGCGTAGCGCTCGGCGATCGCGCGGCCGATGCCGCCCGCGCCGCCGGTGACGATCGCGACCTTGCCGCTCAGACGGCCGTCAGGCATAGCTGTTCTCCCATCTGCCGGTGAGGGCGGGACGATCGAGCCGGAACCGGCCGATGTCGTGCGGCGTCGCGCCGTGCGTGGCGAGGTCCGCCAGGATGCGCCCGATCACGACGCCGAACTTGAAGCCGTGGCCGGAGCACGCCGAGCCGATCACGATCTGCGGGTGCGCCGGGTGGCGGTCGAGGATGAAGTCCTCGTCCGGGGTCATGGTGTAGCGGCACGACACGTCGGCGACGACGCGGCCGGTGAGACCGACGATCGTCTGCGCGACGAAGGCGTCGAGCTGGCGGCGGATGCCGGGCAGGATCGAGCGGTCCTCGTCGGCCGGATCGACGGCCGGGCCGATGCGGTCGACCATGCACTTGACGCCGACCGGCTCGCCCTCGATCGGGAAGCCCGAGCACGAGCGTCGTCGTGCCGGGCAGCCGCGCGATGAAGAGCGGGAAGCGGCCGGGCATGAACTCCGCCGGGTCGACCGGCTCGAAGAACGCGAGCTGCTCCTTGAGGATGGTCAGCGAGCGGCGTCAGGCCGAGGCCGGCGTGAGCAGCGGCCCGATCCAGGCGCCGTTGGCGATCACGCAGGCGTCGCCCGCGACCTCGCCGGCGTCGGTCGAGACGAGCACGCCGTCGCCGTCGGGCGCGACGCCGGTCACGGTCACGCCCTCGCGCACGTCGGCGCCGGCGGCGCGCGCCTGTGCGGCGAGTCCGGCGATGCAGCGCGCGGCGCGCAGCATCGCGAAGTCGTGCTGGTAGAAGCCGACCGCGTCGTCGGTGGGGTTCAGCTGCGGGAAGCGGCGGCGGATCTCGGCGGCGTCGACGTCGTCGTACGGCACGCCGGCGAGCTGCATCGAGGCGCGCATCTCGGCCAGGTACTTCGCGTCGGGCGGCCCGAAGTCGAGGCCGCCGGTGGGCACGATCAGCGCCTCGCCGAGGTCGTCGGCGAGCTCGGCCCAGAGCCGGTACGACTCGCGGGCGAGGTCGATGTAGTCGGCCGACTGGTAGGTGAGGCGGATGATGCGCGACGGCCCGTGCGACGAGCCGCGGTCGTGGCCGACGGCGCGCGCCTCGAGGACGGTCACCTGTCGCCCGTCGCGCGCGAGGTGGTACGCAGTCGCGAGGCCCATCAGGCCGCCGCCGATGACGATGACGTGCATGCGGCGCGAAGCGTAAGCGAGCGAGCGGAGTCCCCGCGTCCGTCCAGCCAGCCTCGCCAGCGAACCACGATTCCACGTGTCCCAGTCGTGCCGCATTCGCCACACTTCGCAACGGACCGTGCCAATCGCGTCCAATCCGCGCGGCCTCCGGCACTGAAATGTTCTGGGGTCAGACCCCAGCGACGGCCGTTTTTGGGGTCAGACCCCCGATATTTCTGCTGGCTCGGGGCGGGCGTGCTGGACGGAGTGCAGGCTAGCCGCGGTCGACGAAGCTGGTCGGGTCGAGGGCTGCCAGGCGGAGCGTCACCGGATCCGTTCGCGTGCCTCCGGTCCTCCGCGTCCTCCTTGCGCTTGAGGGCTCGCTTCACCACCTGGCCGCCCAGCCACGTGCCGGGCTCCGGCGGGAGCTTGCCCGCCGGGGCGCGGGCCAGCAGCGTCCGCGACCAGTCGTCGTCGCGACGCAGCGCCATCGACGCCAGCGCCCGGCCCGCCGTGTGGGCGGGGCCGACGCCGTTGCCCGAGAAGCCCGCGGCGACGATCACCTCGGGCGCGTTCGGCAGGCGGTGCAGGAACGGCAGGCCGTCGAGCGCGTAGTCGATCGGGCCGCACCAGCTCTCCGCCGCCGGCGTCTCGGCCAGCCGCGGATAGTTGCGGTGCAGGTGGTGCAGCACGACGTCGGCGCGGCCCGACGGCGCATCGAACTTCGGGCCGATCCGCCCCGCCAGCGCCAGCAGGCCGCCGCCCTTGCCGAACACGACGCGGCCGTCGCGCGTCGGGCGGTAGTAGTTCACGAGCCGCCGCGAGTCGGACACGCACGGGCCGTCCTGCCACGTCCAGCCGATCTCGTCCAGCACGGCGGGGACGGGCGGCGTCGCGATCACGTCGGACGACGTCACGACCAGCGAGCGCCGCACCTCGGGCAGCCGCGCCGCCCACGCGTTCACCGCCAGCACCACCGCGCCGGCGTGCACCGTGCCGCGCGCCGTCGACACCGTCGGCGGCGACGTGCGGCCGAGCTCCGTCATCTCGGTGCCCTCGTGGATGCGGATGCCGCGCGCCTCGGCCACCCGCGCCAGCCCGCGCGCCAGCATCGCCGGCTGCAGGTGCGCGACGTCGGGATCGAACACGCCCGCGAGGTGCTCGGGCGAGCCGGAGCGCCGCGCCACCTCCTCCGGCGTCAGCGGCTCGAGCGCCTCGCCGATGCCCGCGGCGGCGAGCGCCTGCATCGTCGCGTCCCAGGCGCCGAGCTGCGCCTCGCTGGTCGCCGCCCACACCCAGCCGTTGCGGCGGTACGCGGCGTCGATGCCGTGGTCGTCGCAGAAGCGGCCGATGGCGGAGACGGACTCCGCCGCCTGCTGCGCCAGCCACACCGCCTCGGCCGTCGGCCCGAGCTTCTTCAGCGACCCGAACTTCGACCACATCGTCATCGCGAAGCCGCCGTTGCGGCCGCTCGCGCCGCCGCCGCAGACGTCGGCCTCGAGCACGACGACGTCGGCCGACGGCTCGAGCTCGCGGATCTGGAGCGCCGTCCACAGCCCCGTGAACCCACCGCCGACGATGCACACGTCGCAGCGCACGTCGCCGGCCAGCTGCGGCCGGCGGGGGACGTCGCCGAGCGCCTCGGCCAGCCAGCAGCGAGCGCGTCACGTGAGCGCGGTCCGCTCGCGCTTCCAGGGCAGCGGAGTGGCCGGGTCGGCCGTGTCGATCTCGCGCGCCAGCCGGTGCCCGTCCCAGATCGCGTCGGCGATCACGCGCGGCGCGACGCAGTCGCCGATCGCGTACACGCCCTCGAGATCGCCGGGGTCGTCCGCCGAGCTCGCGGAACAGCGCGTCGTCGGAGAGCCGCTGCGTCGTCAGCACCACGCCGTCGCAGGCGATCTCGAACGGCGTCGCCGTAGACGTCCTCGCCGCGCACGCCCGTCGCCGTGATCTCGCTCGACCGTGTGGTCGGGGACGAGCCCGATGCCGAGGTCGTGCAGGTGCTGGCGCAGCAGCGGCCCCTCGAGCGCGGCATCCGACGCCTCCGCCACCTTCTCGAGCGGCGTCACGATCGTCACCTCGCAGCCCTCGGCGCGCAGCAGCTCGGCCAGACCGGGCGCCGCGTAGTAGCCGTCGCAGTCGTAGACGACGACGCGCGACCCGGGCGGCCGCTTGCCCTCGAGCATGATCTGCTCCGGCGTCAGGCAGTGCGGCTGCGACGCGTCGGCGCCGTCGATCGGCCCGCGCGTGACGCCGTTCAGGCCGACCGGCGACCAGTGCGAGCCGGTCGCGATCACGACCAGCTCGGCGCCGTAGTCGCGCACGTCGGCCGCCGTCAGGCGCTCGCCGGTGATCAGCTCGACCTGGCGCCGCAGCTTCTGCGAGCTGGATCCGCCGCCAGTCGAGCACGCGGCCCCACTCGCCCAGGCCCGGCAGGCGCGGCACCCAGCGCATGATCCCGCCGATCTCCGCGTCGGCGGTGACGACGTGGACGCGCCCGAAGCCGCGCTTGGCGAGCACGATCGCGCACTCCAGGCCGGCCGGCCCGGCGCCGACCACGAGCACGTCCTTGGCCGCGTTCGCCGCGCGCTCGAACCGCTCCGGATGCCAGCCGCGGCGGTACTCCTCGCCCGCGGTGGCGTTCTGCGTGCAGCCGATGTGCGCCGTTCGAGTCGCCCTTGACGATGCACTGGTTGCAGCCGATGCACTCGCGGATCTCGTCCAGCCGGCCCTCGTCGATCTTCTGCGGCAGGAACGGGTCGGCGATCGACGGCCGGGCCGCGCCGATGATGTCCCACACGCCCGAGCGGACGATCTCGGCCATCTGGTCGGCGTTCGTGAGGCGCCCGACGCCGACGATCGGCCGCTCGGTCGCGCGCGCGCACCTGGCCCGTCCACTCGAGCTGCCAGCCCGCCTGGAAGAACCGCGAGACGCCCGAGTCGACCGACCACTCCGAGATCGAGCCGATGTTGACGTCCCACAGGTGCACGTGCCGGTCGGCGAGGCGGATGAACTCGAGGCTCTCCTCCAGCGGCACGCCCGCCGCCGCGCCGCCCGGGTCGACGGCGATGCGCGCCGACGATCGCGCAGTCGCGTCCGACGGCGTCGTCGCAGCTGCTCGAGCAGCTCGACCCAGAACCGCGCCCGGTTGACCAGCGAGCCGCCGTACTCGTCGGTGCGCTGGTTGTAGAACGGCGAGAGGAACTGGCCCGGCAGGTACGTGTGCGCGCCGTAGGCGTAGACGATGTCGAAGCCGGCGTCGCGGGACCGCTCGGCGGCCTTCACCCAGTCGGCCTGGACGCGGCGGATGTCGGCCTTCGTCATCGCGCGCGGGATGAAGCCCGTTGTAGTCGCCGGCGATCTGCGACGGCCCGATCGAGCGGCAGCCGCGAGTCGGCGTTGTGGCCGTGCACGCCGCTGTGGAACAGCTCGATGCCGGCCAGCGCGCCGGCGGCGTGCGCCTGCTGCGCCGTCACGCCGATGTGCGCCATGTCGCCGTCGTCCCACACGCGCACGTGCGCGAAGGGCGCCTCGTCGGCGTCGGGCGAGACGGCGGCGTACTCGGTGCAGACGGCGGCCCAGCCGCCCTCCGCCTTGATCGCGCGATGGTGTGCCTGCGAGAACGGCTTGACGTTGCCGAAGCCGGTGCAGTGCGGCACCTGGTAGAAGCGATTGCGCAGGGTCTTCGGCCCGATCTGGAGGGGTTCGAAGAGGATGTCGTGCCGCGGGTCACGGGCCATGCCCGCGAGCGTACGGGCACGGTTCATCGCGCGTCAAACGCGGGCCGGGGACGCGTCCAGCGTCGTGCCGTCGCGCGGGGTGAACGGGATCACCGCCAGCGTCACCGCCGCGGCGCACGCGAACACCAGCGGCGTCGAGGCGTGATACAGCGGCAGCCACGCCACGGGCGCCGCCGCGGCGCCGACGAACTTCGACGCCTGGTAGGCCGACACGACACCGGCCCGGTTGGTGTCGGAGAAGTTCACGGCGAGGGTGTTGAGCCCGGCCCACAGCAGGGCCGAGGCCGCGCCGCCGGCGGTCCAGGCCAGCGCCAGCACCAGCGGCGTGTCGGCGAACCCGAGGGCCAGCACGAACGCCGCGCCGACCACCGATCCGATCACCGCGCCGCGGTGCGCGCCGATGCGGTCGACCAGCCGCCCGGCCGCGTTGCCGAGCACGAAGCCCGCCGCCCCGTAGGCGGCGAGGATCAGCCCGCGCGGGGACGAGGCGAGGTCGAACGCGTCGTCGATGCGCAGCGAGACGAGGAACGGCAGGCCGGTGAACCCGAGATAGCCGGCGCAGGCCGCGATCGTCAGATACGCCATGCGCCGGTTCAGCAGCGAGCGCAGCGACGGCGCCTCGCCGCCGGTCGGCAGGGGATCGCGCGGCGGCATCAGCATCAGCCCGAGCGAGACCACGGCCGGAGCGAGGAACGCGAGCCGCCAGTTCACCTCGGCCGCCAGGCCGCCGAGCAGCGGCGCGAACGAGATGCCCGCCGCCTGCACGCCGGCGAAGGTGCCGATCGAGCGACCCAGCCGCTCGCGCGGGACGACGTCGGCGAGCGCCGCCATCACGAGCGGCGTGGTGAACGCGTTGGCGATGCCCTGGCCGGCCCGGCCGACCAGGAAGATGCCGATCGTCGGCGCGAGCGCGGTCGCCACCGAGGCGACGGCGTAGGCGAAGTACGCCACCTGCACGGTGCGGCGCCGTCCGAGCCGCTCGCCGAGCGTGCCGCTGAACACCTGCAGCAGGGCGAACGGCACCAGGTAGGCGGGCACCGCCAGCGCGATCTGGCTCGTGGTGGCGCCGAACGCCTCGCGCAGCTCCGGCACCAGCACGGCCAGCACCGCACCGCCGAACGGCCCGATGAAGCCGCCCAGGTGCAGCGGCAGCGTCGCGAAGCGCCCCGTGCCCGTCACGGGAGCAGTGTGGCGGCGATCTGCTCGCGCGCGATGCGCTCCATGTCGTCGGCGGTGACCGAGCCGGGGTGCAGGAGCACGTGCAGGGCCAGGCCGTCGGCCAGCGCCACGAACCGGCGCGCCCACTCGTCGGCGTCGACGTCGCGGAAGGCGCCGGCCTCGACGCCCGCCCGCACGCTGCCGGCGATGCGCGTGCGCCACGAGTCGTACATCCGCTCGTGCAGCGCGCGCAGCTCGGGGTCGCGCTGCGCCTGGCGCCAGAACTCGACCCACACCACCTGCGCGGCGATCTCCGCCTCGGTCCGGGGCGTCGCCACCTCGGCGTGCGCGATCAGCTCCTCGAGCGGCGTCGTCGCCGTCGCGAGGGCGTCGTCGAGCCGCCGGCCGAAGCGGCGTGCGGCCTCGACCAGCGCCGCCCGCAGCAGGTCGTCGCGGCTCGCGAACCAGTAGGCGATCGTGCCCGTCGCGACGTCCGCCGCGGCCGCGATGTCCCGCACCGTCGTCGCCTCGTAGCCCTTGGAGGCGACGAGGCCGATGGCGGCGTCGAGCAGCTGCTCGCGGCGGAGCGTCTCGAGCGAGATGCGCGACATCAGCCGAGCGGCGCCGACCCCGGCCAGGCGCACACGCCGCCGCGGCCGCGCTTGGCCAGCTCGTTGGCGACGATCAGCTTCTGGATCTCGTCCGTGCCCTCCCAGATGCGGTCGACGCGCAGGTCGCGGTACAGCCGCTCGACCGGGTTCTCGCGCATGTAGCCGCGGCCGCCGAGCACCTGCACGCAGCGGTCGGCGACGCGGTTCGCCATCTGCGACGCGAACAGCTTCACCGACGCCGACTTGGCGTGGAGGGTCTTGGCGTCGATCTCCTTGCGGTCGATCTCCCAGGCGATCTGGTACGTCATCGCGCGGGCCGCCTGCAGCTCGACGGCGCAGTCGGCGAGCGGGAACGAGACCGCCTGGTAGTCGAAGATCCGGCTGCCGAACTGGCGGCGCTCCATGGCGTAGTCGAAGGCCACGTCGAGGCAGCGCTCGGCGCCGCCCAGCGAGCGGGCCGCGATCAGCAGCCGCTCGTCCATGAACCACTCCTTCGTCAGCTCGAGCCCGCCGCCGAGCCCGCCGAGGATCTTCGAGTCGTCGACGTAGACGTTGTCGAAGGTGAACTCGGGATGCTCGAAGACGAACGCGTGCATGAACCGCGGGCGGCGCGACTCGGCCACGCCCGCGAGGTCCTTGTCGACCAGGAAGCTGGTCAGCCCGTGCCCCTCGGCGTCGGCGACGACGATGAAGTAGTCGGCGATGTCGCCGGTCGTGACGAACCACTTCTCGCCGGTGATGCGCCAGCCGGCGCCGTCGCGCACGGCCTTCGTCTGCAGCACGGACGGGTCGGACCCGGCGTGCTCCTCGGTGATCGCGTAGGCGTGGCGGCGCCGGCCCGCGATCTCGGGCCGGACGTACTCCTCGACCTGGTCGGGCGTCGCGTAGCGCAGCACGTTCGACGGGCGCCACGGCACGTCCCAGAGCGCGTTGGTGGCGCGGCCGAGCTGCTCGTGGGCGAGCATCTGCTCGAACGACGAGTAGGCCTGCCCGCCCCACTCGCGGGGCATGTTGATGCCGTTCAGCTCCATCTCGACGACGGCGCGGCGGGCCTCGACGAGGTCGGCGGCCTCGAGGCCGTCGCGCTCGTCGCACGCGATCTCGAGCGGCAGCAGGTAGGTGTCGCAGTAGTGCCGCGCCTTCGCCGAGATCTCGCGGTGGCGGTCGGTGAGCGTGATGTCCATGGTCTCCCTCAGTCCTTGAGGAGCTCGCGGGCGACGATCAGGCGCATGATGTCGCTCGTCCCCTCCCAGAGCTCGTGCAGCTTGGAGTCGCGGAGCCACTTCTCCGCGGGATACTCGGGCGAGTAGCCGTACCCGCCGAGGGTCTTGACGCACGCGTCGGCGGCGAACACGGCGGCCTCCGACGCGGCCAGCTTGGCCATCGCGGCCTCCTTGGCGGCCGGGCGGCCGGCGTCGAACAGGTGCGCCGCGTGGTGCGTGATCAGCCGGGCCTGGTCGACCTTCATGGCGGCGTCGGCGATGCGGAACGACACGGCCTGGAAGTCGGCGATGCGCTTGCCGAACGCCTGCCGCTCCTTGGCGTAGCCGATGGCGTACTCGACGGCGGCGCGGCCGGCGCCGACGGCGCTCGCGGCCAGCGTGATGCGCGAGGCGTCGAACGTCTCCATCAGCCCGTAGAAGCCCTGGCCCTCCTCGCCGATGCGCTGGTCCTCGGCCACGAAGCAGTCGTTCAGGAACAGCTCGGCGGTGGGGATCGCGCGCTGGCCGAGCTTGGCCATCGGCGGCCCGACCGCGAAGCCCTCGGCGCCCTTCTCGACCACGAACGCGGTCACGCCGCGCGAGCGGGTGCCCGGTGCGACCGTCGCGAAGACGATGAAGTACTCGGCGATCGGCGCGTTCGAGATCCACGTCTTCTGGCCGTTCAGCACGTACCCGCCGTCGACCCGGCGGGCGTGCGTGGTGATGGACGCGGCGTCCGATCCGGCGGCCGGCTCGGTGGTGGCGAGCGCCGCGAACACCGGCTTCGCGCCGCACAGCGGCGGCACCCAGCGGCGCTTCTGCGCGTCGTCGCCGAGCGCGATGATGGTGTGCGCGAAGAAGCCGCCCGAGCACAGCAGGCTGGCCAGTGCGTCGTCGCCCCACGACAGCTCCTCCGACACCAGGCACGCGGTGAACACGTCCTCGATGCCGCCGCCGCCGTACTCGGCGGGCAGCGAGAAGCTCGGCAGCCCGAGCTCGGCCGCGCGGTACAGCAGCGGCGTCGGGTCGGGATGGTGGTGGTCGTCGTCGAAGGAGCGCGCGACGGGCCGCAGCTCGCGCTCGGCGAAGTCGTGGCACACCTCGATGAGTGCCTGCTGCTCGTCGGTGAGGTCGAGGAGGTTGGTCATTCCGGGATCCGCTTTCGAACAATCGTTCAGTTATCTGAACACGCGTGCAATTCTAACCTGACCCATCGCTTGCGTGCCGCCGTAAGATGCGATCGTGTTCGTCTCCGATGCCACCGAGGCCGACTTCCAGCAGAAGGTCCTCGACGCCTCCTTCGATGCGCCCGTGCTGGTCGACTTCTGGGCCGAGTGGTGCGGGCCGTGCCGCACGCTGACGCCCGTGCTGGAGGAGGCGGTCAACGCCCGCGACGGCGCGGTGCGCCTCGTCAAGGTCGACACCGACGCCAACCAGAACCTGGCCGCGCAGTTCGGCGTGCGCGGCATCCCCAACGTCAAGGCGTTCCGCGACGGGCGCCTGGTGGACGAGTTCACGGGCGTCATCCCGCGCGCGCAGATCGACCGGTTCCTCGACGACCTCATCCCCAGCGCGGCCGATCTCGCGGCCGCCTCGGGCGACGAGGAGGCGCTGCGCGCGGCGCTGGTCGACGAGCCCCGGCACCTCGAGGCACGCCTCGCCCTCGGGCGCACGCTGCTGCGCCGCGGTGCGGCCGCCGACGCCGTCGAGGTGCTGCGGGAGGCCGAGCACGACGCGGTCGGAGCGGGGCTGCTGGCCCGCGCCGAGCTGGTCTCGAACCCGGCCGTCGACCCCGAGGCGGCGGCTGCGATCGCGTCGCTCGACGACGACCCGGAGGGCACGCTGGAGCGCCTCATCGACGCCATCACGGGCGCGGATCCCGACCGCCGCGACCGCCTGCGCCGCGTCATGATCGGCATCTTCGGCGAGCGCGGCAACGAGGATCCGCTGGTGCAGCGGTACCGCCGGCGCCTGGCTGCGGCGCTGTACTGATGCTCGGCCGGGCCCTCGCGGTCCTGCTCGTGCTGGCGCCGTCACCGGCCGTCGCGGCCGTGCGCTGGGACCCGGTCCAGAACCTCGGCGAGAGCGCCGCCAGCGTGCGAGCCGGCGCGTCCACCGGCGGCGCGGCCGTCGTCGCGTGGCAGAGCCCGGCCGGCGTGCGCATCCGCAGCCGCACCGCGACCACCTGGCAGCCGGCGGTCACCGTCGCCGGCAGCACGCTGACCGATCTGGCGGCGACCCCGCACGGCCGGACCGCCGTGCTGGTGCGCCGGGCGGACGGGCTCGTCGTCGCCGGTGCCGGTGCGCCGGGCCTCGTGCCGGGCACCACCGACGCGCTCGCCGCGCGGGTCGCGGCCGACGACGCCGGCCATGTCGTGGTCGTCTGGTACGAGCCGTCGAACGGCACGACCGTGTCGATCCGGTCGGCCACCCGCACCGGGTCGACCTGGTCGGCGCCGGTCTTCGTCGACGTCGGCAGCGGCCAGACCGCGCTGCACGATCTCGTCATCTCGCGCGGTGCCGCGCACCTGCTGTACGGCGTTTCGAGCGACTCGGCCGCCGAGTACCTCGGTAGCCAGCCGCTCGGCGGCGGTGCGTGGACGCCGGTGACGCTGGCCGAGACCGGGCCGGGCATCGGCGCCGAGGGAGACCTCGCGGCGCTGAAGGACGGACGCCTGGCCGCGCTGTATCGCCTGGGCAACCGGCTGCGCGTCGCGGTCGGCCGCGGCGCGGTCTACACCGGTGCCACGCTCGACGCCTTCGCCGGCGCGGCGATCACGCGCGCGGCGCTGGCGCAGGACGCCCGCGGCGACCTGGTGGCGGCGTGGTCGCGCAGTGGCCAGGTGCGCAGCTCTCGGCGCCGTGTCACGGCGAAGGCCTGGCACGCGCTGCCCGCGATCGGCCTCGCCGGAGCCGGCGCGCCCGGGCTCGGGCGTCTCGCCGGCGGCGAGGTCGTGCTCGCGGTGCGCGCTCGTGGGCGCGTCCTCTCCTTCAGCCGCCGCAGCGGCGCCGGCGCGTGGTCGGGCAAGCGGGTGCTGGCCGCGCGCGGCGCGACCGGCCAGGTCGTGCTCGCGGGCGAGGGACGCCTCGTGGCGGCCTGGCCCGCGGCCGGCGGCATCCGCGCACGGCTGGCCTCGCGCCGCCCCTGAGGACGACGCGAGGCGGCTGCGTCAGGCCTCGACGGCGACCGGCTGGTGCCCGTGCGACTGGGCCGAGCCGGAGCGCAGGCCGAAGAACGAGACCGCTGCGGCGAGCAGCGTCAGCGCGGCGCCCGCCCACATGGCGCCGTGCATGCCGACCACGAACGCGTCGGCCGCGCGGGCCTGGGCGTCGGCCCCGGCCAGCTGGCCGACGAGCCGCGTCTGCCCGCCGACGACCAGCTGCTGGAGCTCCTTCGGCGCGTCGCCGAACTCGTCGGCCGCCAGCTTCGCGACGACCGAGCCCATCAGGGCGATGCCGACGGCGCCGCCGATCTGCCGGGCCGAGTTGAGCACGCCCGAGGCGATGCCCGACTTGGTCGGGTCGACGGAGCTCATGGCCGCGCCCGACAGCGCGGGCATGGTCAGCGAGATGCCGGCGCCGAGCAGGACGAAGAACGGCCACATCGCGTTGTAGCTGGATGATTCCGTGAGCTGCGCGAGGCCGGCCATGCCGACGGCTGCGAGCAGCATGCCGGTGGTCATCAGCGGCCGCGGCCCGATCTTGCCGTTGAGGCGCCCGGCGAGGGGTGCCACGAACAGGATGATCAGGGTCATCGGCATCGACCGGACGCCCGCTTCGAGCGCCGAGTAGCCCTTGATGTTCTGGAAGTAGAGCGTCACGAAGTACAGCGAGCCGAACAGCGACACGCCGACCAGCACGGCGACCGCGTTCGCCGCCGTGAACTGGCGGATCCGGAAGAACGACAGCGGCACCATCGGCTCCTCCACACGGAGCTCCCACCAGATCCAGATCGCCAGCAGCACGACCGCGCCGCCCAGCAGCGTGATGATGTACGCCGACGTCCACGAGTGCTCGTTGGTCTTGATGAGGCCGAACGTGAGCGCCAGCAGGCTGGTCGTCACCAGGACGGTGCCGACGATGTCGAGCCTCGTCGCACTCGGGTCTCTCGACTCCACCACCGCCCACAGGCAGACCGCGATCGCGATCACGCCGATCGGGACGTTGACCCAGAACACCGACGCCCAGCCGAAGTTCTCGACCAGCACGCCGCCGACGACCGGGCCGATCGCGATGCCGAGGCCGGAGATGCCGGCCCAGACGCCGATCGCCATCGGGATCTGGTCGCGCGGGAAGGCGCTGACGAGGATCGACAGCGACAGCGGGTTCATCAGCGCGGCGCCGGTGCCCTGCAGGCAGCGGGCGATGATCAGCTGCGTGTCGGAGTCGGCCACGGCGCAGAGCGCCGAGAAGATCGTGAAGAGGGCGACGCCGACGATGAACATCCGCTTGCGGCCGAACCGGTCGCCGAGCTTGCCGCCGAGCAGGATCAGCGCGGCGAACGTCACGACGTAGCCGTTCACGATCCACTCGAGGTTGGCGGGCGACGCGTCGAGCTCGCGCTGGATGGTCGGCAGCGCGACGTTCACGATCGTGTTGTCGAGCATGATCATGAACAGCGCGAAGCACATCGCGAACAGCGTCCACCACTTGTGATTGGCGCGTTCTGTCATGGGCGCTTCACCTCCACGGATACGAGGGTCAGAAGGGCGCGCATGACACGCGCGGTATCGCGCATGCCCTCGTCACCCTCGAGTGCACTTCGGTAGGCCGCGAGCAGGCTGATCGCCACGCTGATCCAGCCGATCATCTCGGGATCGACGTCGGTGCGGACGTCCCCCTTCTGCTGCGCCTCGCGCATCACGCCGGCGGTCGTGGCGCTGTGATGGAGCATCGAGGTGCGCAGGGCGGCCCCGATGGCGGGGTCTTCGGCCATCGAGATGGCGAGCGCGCGCATGCGCATCAGCTCGGCCCACTTCGGGTCGGTCAGCAGCTCGGCCGACACCTCGGCCAGCGCCGCCATCGGATGCTCGGCGCCGCTGACGGCGGCGACCACTCGCGCCTTCACCGCCTGGCCGGTGTGCTGCAGGGCCGCGACGAACAGGTCCTGCTTCGAACCGAAGTGCTTGTACAGCGTGGGCTCGGAGCAGCCGGCGGCGGCCGCGATCTCCGACGTCGACGCGGCGTGGTAGCCGCGGCGGCCGAACACGGTGCGGGCGGCGTCGAGGATGTTGTCGCGGCGCTCGTCGCCGGTCATCCGAGCAGGAGGGGAACTGGCCAAGCGACGCAGGTTAGTGAATACTCACTAACCTGTCAAACAGGGTCGCCCTCATCGCGTCTCGCGCGCTTGCGACGCTCGTGCTGCGAGGCCGTGACGACGGCCCACGTGGCCGGGATGGCCCAGAAGATGCCGTAGCCGATGGCCCGTCCGACCGGCTGGTGCAGCGGGCCGAGGTGGGCGAAGAACAGCACCACCGACAGCACCGGCAGCGCGATCGCGGCCTGCTTGCCGCCCTCCAGGGACTCCCACCAGAGGACGAGTCGGGGCGGTTGCTTCTGCGACACGACGGCAGGATATCGCCCGTCGTTCCATCATACGTTCGTACGTGATAACGTACAACTCATGACGGTCGTCGTGGGCACCCGGGTGCGCTCCCTGCGCGAGGATCAGGGCATCTCGCTGCGCGAGCTGGCGCAGCGGTCGAGCGTATCGGCGCCCATGCTCTCGCAGGTGGAGCGCGGCACCACGTCGCCCACGCTGGCGGTGGCCGAGAAGATCGCCGACGGCCTCGGCCTGACGCTGTCGCAGCTGCTGCGCCTGGACGAGGCGCCGCCGTTCGAGATCCTGCGCGCCGGCCAGCGCACCGGCGGCGCCGAGCCTGCCCACCGCTGGGAGCTGCTCACGCCCGAGCACCCCGGCCAGCGCGTGGCCGTGTCCCGGCACGAGCTCGACCCGGGCGGCGCCACCGGCGGGGCGCCCATGCACCGCGCCGGCTCGCGCGAGTTCGCGCTGGTCGAGCGCGGTCCCGTGACGCTCGAGCTGGACGGCTCCGAGCACGACCTCGAGACCGGCGACAGCGTCATCTTCGACGCCGACCTCGCCCACCGTTTCCGGGCCGGCGCGAAGCCGGCCGCCATCCTGTCCGTCGTGACCGCAGGCCTGAGGAGGAGCTAGTGGCCAAGTCCACGTTCGAGAAGATCTGGGACGACCACGTGATCGGCGACGACCTGTTGTTCGTCGACCTCCACCTCGTCCACGAGGTGACGAGCCCGCAGGCGTTCGAGGGGCTCCGGCTCGCCGGCCGCCGCGTGCGCCGGCCCGACCGCACGCTCGCCACCGCCGACCACAACGTGCCGACGATCGGCCTCGAGCGCGGCATCGAGGACGACCTCTCCCGCGTGCAGCTCGAGACCCTCGCGCGCAACTGCGAGGAGTTCGGCGTCACCTGTTACAACCTCGGCCACCGCCGCCAGGGCATCGTCCACGTGATCGGCCCCGAGCTGGGCGTCACGCAGCCCGGCATGACGATCGTCTGCGGCGACTCGCACACCTCCACGCACGGCGCGTTCGGCGCGCTGGCGTTCGGCATCGGCACCAGCGAGGTCGAGCACGTGCTCGCCACCCAGACGCTGCCGCAGCGCCGGCCGCAGACGCTGCAGGTGCGGTTCGAGGGCCTGCCCGGCCGCGGGGTCGTGGCGAAGGACCTGATCCTCGGCCTGATCGGCCAGGAGGGCACCGCCGGCATGACCGGGCACGTCGCCGAGTACACCGGCGAGGCCATCCGCGCGCTCTCCATGGAGGGCCGCATGACGGTCTGCAACATGTCGATCGAGGGCGGCGCGCGGGCGGGTTACGTCTCGCCCGACGAGACGACCTTCCGGTATCTCGAGGGCCGCCCCGGCGTGCGCGACGGCGACCTCGAGCACTGGCAGCGCTACGTGTCGGAGCCCGGCGCGACCTACGACCGCGAGGTCGTGGTCGACGTCGCCGCGCTGGCGCCGATGGTCACGTGGGGCACGAACCCGGGCCAGGCGATCCCCGTCACGGCGCGCGTCCCGGAGGCGACCACGCCCGACGAGGAGCGCGCGCTCTCCTACATGGCGCTCGAGTCGGGCACCGCGATGGAGGACGTCGCGATCGACCGCGTCTTCATCGGCTCGTGCACCAACGGCCGGCTCGAGGACCTGCGCGCCGCGGCCCGCGTGATCGAGGGCAAGACGGTCGCGAAGAGCGTCTCGGCGATGGTCGTCCCCGGCTCGATGGCCGTGAAGCTGCTGGCCGAGAAGGAGGGCCTCGATCGGGTCTTCACCGCGGCCGGCTTCGAGTGGCGCAGCGCCGGCTGCTCGATGTGCCTCGGCATGAACCCCGACATCCTGCAGCCCGGCGAGCGCTGCGCGTCCACCTCGAACCGCAACTTCGAGGGGCGCCAGGGCCGTGGCGGCCGCACCCACCTGGTCTCGCCGGAGATGGCCGCCGCCGCTGCCATCTCCGGGCATCTGGTCGACGTGAGGAGCTGGAGCTGATGGAGCCGTTCGTCAAGCTGACGGGTGCGACCGCGCCCCTCGACCGCGCCAACGTCGACACCGACCAGATCATCCCGAAGCAGTTCCTGAAGCGCATCGAGCGCTCCGGCTTCGGCGAGTTCCTGTTCTTCGACTGGCGCAACAGCGATCCCGACTTCGTGCTCGCCCGGCCCGAGTTCCGGCACGCGGAGATCCTCGTCGCCGGCGCCAACTTCGGCTCCGGCTCCTCGCGCGAGCACGCGCCCTGGGCGCTGCAGGACTGGGGCTACCGGGCCATCATCGCGCCGTCGTACGCCGACATCTTCCGCTCCAACTGCGCCAAGGTCGGGCTGCTCTGCGTCGTGCTGGGCGACGACGACGTGGCCGAGCTGCTGGCCGCCGCCCCCGCCGCCGCGACCGTCGACCTGGAGCGTCAGGTCGTGACCCTGCCGTCGGGTCGCGAGGCGTCGTTCGAGGTCGATCCGCACACGCGCGAGAACCTGCTGAACGGCTGGGACGACATCGCCCTGACGTTCAACCGCGAGGACGAGATCGCCGCCTACGAGCGCACGCGCGAGCGCAAGGGGCCCGACGCCGTCGCCCTCGGGGCCTGAGCGCCGGTCGCGAGCACGACGAGCCCTGCCAGCACCAGCCCGCAGCCGATCACGGCGCTCGCCGCGAGGCGCTCGTCGAGCACGAGCACGCCCAGCAGCGTCGCGACGAGCGGCTCTGCGAGCACGAGCGTCGTGACGGTGGCGGCCGACAGCCGGCCGAGGCCGCGCACGAACAGCACGTACGCGAGCGCGGTCGGGACGACGCCGAGGTAGAGCGCCGTGAGGGCGCCGGCGGGCGTGACGGCCCAGCCGGGCGAGGTCAGCAGCAGCGCCGGGAGCAGCAGGAGCCCGCCGATGCCGAACGCCCACGCGATCGCGGCGCCGCCCGGCGCGCCGCGGTCGATGAGGTTCTTGACGGTGACCGTGTAGCCGGCGTACCCGAGGGCGGACAGCAGCGCGAGGGCGATGCCGACGGGGTCGACGCCGCCGGTGGGCCCGGCCAGCAGCACGACGCCGCAGACGGCCGACGCGGTGGCGACGCCCCAGCGCGCGGTCGGGCGGCCCTGGCCGACGAGCATCGCGATCAGGCCGGCCAGCGGCGGGCAGGAGCCGATCGTGACGACGGTGCCGACGGCGACGCCGGCCTTGTCGAGCCCGGCGAAGAAGGCCAGCTGGTAGATGCCGGTCAGCACGCCGGCGACGACGAGCAGGCCGCGCGGGATGCTCGCCGGAATGCGCTGGCCGGCGTGGCGCGCGATCCCGATCAGCACCGCGCCGCCGATCGCGAGCCGGGCCGCGCCGACGCCGAGCGGGCTGGCGCTGGCGGCGCCGAGCGCGCGGGCCGTCCCCGTCGTGCCGAACATCACGGCGGCGACGAGCACCTCGCCCATGGCGCGGCGCTCGGTCAGCTGCGGCTCGCCGGTGTCCATCCGCAGATTGTGACACAATGCGACAGTCATGGCCGAACCGATGCCGCTGTCGCGCGTCTCGACCGTCGATGCGCTGGTCGGCGCGCTCCGATCGCGCATCCTCACGGGCGACCTGCCGCCCGGCGCGCACCTGAGCGAGGTCGAGCTGGCGGGTGCCTACGGCGTCGGCCGTCACTCGCTGCGGGCCGCGTTCCGCGAGCTGTCGCGCGACGGCCTGCTGGTGCACGAGCCGAACCGCGGCGTGCGCGTGCCGGTGCCGACCGCGGCCGAGAGCGAGGACCTGTACCGCCATCGCGCTGCGCTCGAGCTGGGCGCGCTGCGCGTCGCGCTCGCCGACGGCGCGTCGTTCGTCGCCGTTCGCGAGCCGCTCGCCGTGCTCGAGCAGATGCCCGCGCGACGAGCCGTGGGACCGCGTCGCCCTCGTCCACGACGCCATCCACGCCGCGGTCGTCGATGCGGCGGGGAGCCGGCGGCTGTCGGCCGCCTACGCGGCGCTGCAGGGCGAGCTGCTGTTCTTCGTCACGCGCATCCGGCCGCTCTACACCGTGCAGACGATGATCGACGCGCACCGCCTGCTCGCCGACGCCCTCACGAGCGGCGATCCGGTCGCCGCCGAGACGGCACTGGCCAACGACCTGGCGCAGGGCCGGGTGGCGCTGCGCACGGCGCTGCCCGCCGGCGGCTGACGGTCAGTCGAGCCAGCCGCCGAGGCTCGGCCGCGGCCCGGCCTCGGCTGCGGCCGGCTGGCGCGGGGCGGTGGTACGCGGCGTCCGGGCCGGTCGGGGCTGCGACGCGGCGAGGCCGGCGAGGCTCGCGAGCGACTGCTCCCGAAGCCGGCCGGTGAACGCGTCGTGCGCCTCGTACAGCGTGGCGTGCAGCGCGCACGGGGCCGCGTCGGCGCAACCGCGCTCCTCGAGCACGCAGCGAGGCTCGGGCTCGACCTCGACTGCCGCGACCACGTCGGCCACGCTCAGCTGGTGGGCGGGTCGCGACAGCACGTACCCGCCGGTGCGGCCGGCGAACGCGGTCACGATGCCGCCGCGGACGAGGTCGGCGAGCGCCTGGGCGACGACGGTCGCGGGCGCGTCGATGGCCGTCGCGATCGGGTGGCGCTTCACCCGCTCGCCGTCGTGCCGCGCGATCTCGACGGCCGCGCGGATCGCGTAGTCGGTGCGGCGCGAGAAGGGTGAGCGCACGCAGCCAAGCTACAGCGCCCGCCGGACACCGATGTCCGGCGAACGCTCGTGGCGCCGGACCGATGTCCGTCTGGCGGTGCCTGGCACCGAATCGGCCATCGCGGCACCGTTCTGCGCGTGGATCGGCGTGTCGCGGCGCGGAGCGCGCGCGGTCAGCGCGTGACCGGCCACACCCGCAGCAGCACCCGGCCCACCACCTCGTCCTCGCGGACCGGGCCGAAGTCGCGGGAGTCCTCGGAGTTGGCGCGGTTGTCGCCGAGCAGGAAGACCTCGCCGGGCGGGACGTCGATCGGCCCGAAGTAGAAGCCGTCGACGCTGCCGTAGTCGACGTAGCCCTCGCGCTCCGGCTTGCCGTTCACCACCAGCACGCCGTCCTCGATGCCGACGGTGTCACCGCCGATGGCCGCGACGCGCTTCACGACGAGACCGCCGCTCGGGCTGTTCGCGACCACCATCTCGCCGCGGTGCGGATCGCGCAGGACGAGCGACAGCCGATCGATGATGATCTCGTCGCCCGACTCGAGGGTCGGCTTCATGCTGTCCGCGTGAACGCGGATCGGCTGGAGCGCGAACAGGACGCCGGCGACCAGGGCGACGAGCGCCACTGGCAGCAGGATGCGTCGGATCAGGCGAGGACTCCGGTCCATCTGAACACCCAGAGTGCCGCACCTACGGCGCAGAGGACGTTCGTGACGGACCGCCGCCGGCCTTCCGGCAGCATGCTGACGAGCAGAATGACGAGCGAGATCTCCGCGACGAGGCAGCCGAGATCGAGCAGCCCGACCGATTCGGCGCGGCCGTTGAGCGCGGCGTAGACCGGATGGCCGGGGCCGTGCAGCGGGTCGGTGAAGCGGAGTGCCGGGGACGGTCCGGGCCCGAACGGGAACCCGACGGTGCGGCTGATGACGTAGAGCAGCGTGCTCGTCACCGTCCCGGCGATCGCCGCGTACAGCACGGTCGGTCGTCGGGCGCAGGGCCAGCGCGATCGCGATCGCCGCGCCGGCGATCGCGATCGCGGCGATCAGGGCGCCGTATCCCCACCAGATCTGGCCCTGCTGGGCGATCAGCACCGCGTGCACGCCGGCCGCGACCGACGCCAGCGTGATCGCCGCGAGCCGGTTCGCGGGGATCACCGCCGGCTTGGTCGTGACCGCCGTGGTCGAGCCGTCCGGCGGAGACGCTGCTCACAGCGGGTCGTCCGGCTCCATGCGAGCCGTTCTTGCCGCGCCAGCCGAGCGGGTCGTCACCGGGCGACAGATCGATCGACGACCTCGTACTGGCTCATCATGTCGTGGTCCTCGTGCACGAGGTTGTGGCAGTGCATCATGTACTTGCCGCAGCCCGTCGAAGCGCATGATCACGCGGACCGTCTCGTTCTCGCCGAGGTAGGCGACGTCCTTCGGGCCCTTCTCGTAGGCGAACGGCGGCTTGCCGTTTCGGTCGAGGATCTTGAAGTCGACGAGGTGGATGTGCAGCGGGTGCTGCCAGCCGCCCGACCCGTTGATCGAGCTCCCAGATCTCGACCGTGTCCTTCGTCGGCTTGCCCTCGACGAGCGTGAAGTTGCTCGCGACGACGTCGTCCCAGGTGTGCCCGTTGATCGTCCACATGCCGTGCTTGCGCTTCAGTTCGATCCGCCGCGTGGCGACCGACTGGCTCGGCTGCAGGTTCATCACCGGGTTGTCCGGGTAGAGCACCGCCGGCACCTCGTTGTTGGACGGGTCGAACGCGTCGCGCGACGACATCGAACGCCATGATCTTGTCGATGTTGGTGAAGTTGGTGTTGTTCTTCGGGTTCGTGTTCTTGAGCGTCACGCGGGTGCCCGGCGCGTACTTCGAGAAGTCGATCACGATCTCGTAGCGCTCGGCCATGATGTGGCGCATCTTCTTGACCGACTGCGGGTACGGCATCAGGCCGCCGTCGGTGCCGATCACGTGGAAGGCGTCGCCCGTCGACAGGCCGTACTCGTACGACCGCGACACCGACGCGTTCAGGATCCGGAACCGGTACTTGCGGCGCTTCACCTTCATGGCCGGCCACGGCACGCCGTTCACGAGGATGACGTCGCCGTACATGCCCGACTCGTCGTTGTTGTCGAAGAGGAACTCGCCGGTCTTCGTGAACATCGCGTCGGAGATGATCAGCGGCACGTCGAACTCGCCCTTCGGGAGCGGCAGGGCCTGCTCGCGCGGGTCGTGCATCTGGTACATCGCGGCCTGGCCCATGCTCACGTTCTCGGCCGTGTGGTGGACGCCGTGATCGTGGTACCAGAGCGTGCGCGCCGGCTGGAAGTTCGGGTAGTTGTAGTCCTTGTACTCGCCCGGGTAGCAGATGTCGCTCGCGTAGCCGTCGAACTGCGGCAGCGACGCCGACCCGTGCAGGTGGACGGACGTCCAGGGCGTGTACTTGAGCTTCGGGTGCTTCAGCGGCAGCTGGTTGATGTACCGCACCTTGGCCTTCGTGCCCTGGTTCACCTTGATGGTGGGGCCGGGGAACGTGCCGTTGTACGCCCAGATCGTGGTCTGGTAGCCGGGCAGGATCTCCGCCTTGGCTTCCTTGATGTAGATGCGGTAGCAGTCCTCGTTGTCGTGCACCGAGACCGGTGTCGCAACGGGCGGGATCTTGAACGGAAGCGTGAAAGGCTTGGGGAGAAGGCTCGACGGCATCCGGTCGTCGAGCACGGACTTGGCGCTCGCGGCTCGTTGCAGGGGTAGCGCGAGTGCGGCAGACCCGAACAATCCGACCTTGAACGCTTCGCGGCGGGTGTACTGCAAGGGGGGCCCTCCGTAGCGGTTCTAGAGGACCAACCTAGTTTCCTAACCTTTGGATAACCTTCGGCATGGTAAAGCCGTGAAGGCGATGCGTGTTCCGCGTCGCAGAACGACCGCGGCGCACGGATCGTGACCACCCGCGTCGGGTTCAGACGTTGAAGCGCACGTTGATGACGTCACCGTCGGCAACCGTGTAATCGCGACCTTCGACGCGCATCACGCCGCGCTTCAGCGCCTCGGCGTGCGTCTTCGTCTGCAGCATGTCCTCGGTCGTGATGACCTCGGCGCGGATGAATCCGCGGGCGATGTCCGAGTGGATCTTGCCGGCGGCCTCGACCGCGCTCGAGCCGCGTCGCAGCGGCCACGCGCGGGCCTCTTTCGGGCCGACCGTGAAGAACGTGATCAGCTCGAGCAGGCGGAAGGCGGCGCGCGCGACGCGCGGCATGCCGGCCTCCTCCTGCCCGATCTCGGCCAGGAACGCGGCGCGGTCCTCGGGGTCGTCCATCTCGGCCAGGTCGGCCTCGAAGCGCGCGGCGACCGGCACCACGTCGGCGTCGCCGGCGTAGGCCCGCAGCGCGGCGACCGCCTCGGCGTCGCCCTCCTCGGAGGTGTTCGCGACGTACACGAGCGGCTTCACGGTCAGCAGGTCGACGCCGTCCGGCAGCGGCTCGGCGAACAGGCGCGCGGGCTGGCCGCCGTCGAGGTGCGTGAGCAGCCGGCCGAGCACGTCGGCCTCGGCTGCGGCCACCTTGTCGCCCGTGCGAGCCGCCTTCGCGAGGCGCTCGATGCGGCGCTCGACGATCGCGTGGTCGGCCAGGATCAGCTCCAGGTCGACCGCCTCGGCGTCGGCGACGGGGTCGACGCGGCCGTCGACGTGGAAGACGTCGGCGTCGGGAAACGTGCGGACGACGTGGAGGATCGCGTCGGTGGCGCGCAGGTGGCCGAGGAACTCGCCGCCCAGCGAGCCGCCCTTGGCGCCGCCGCGCACGAGGCCCGACACGTCGGACAGCTGGATGGTCGCGTAGATGGTCTCGCGCGACTCCGCCACCTCGGCCAGGGCGTCGAGCCGCGCGTCGGGCACCGGCGCCACGCCGATGTTGGCCGACGACTGCGTGGCGGCGTACGCCGTCACCTCCGCGCCCGCGTTCGTGAGCGCGTTGAACACGGAGGTCTTGCCGACGTTGGGAAGGCCGACGATGCCGATCTCGAGCGAGGCCATAGGCCGAGCAGCGTACGGCGCGCTAGCGGGCGAAGGCGCCGATCGCCGACTCCGCGATCGCCTCGCCCGAGATGCCGAGCCAGCCGTACACGGCGGGCTGCGAGCCGCACTGGCCGAACCGGTCGACGCCGAGCGGCACCAGCGCCATCCCCAGCGCCGCGGCCAGGAACGCGAGGTGCTGCGGCGCGGCGTCGTGGGCCGTGATCAGCGGCCGGCCGACCTCGGCCGGCGTCACGATCGGCGGCAGCGTCCGCGCCCGGAAGTGGCGGAACACCAGGTCGGACGACGTCACGTTCACGACGGCGGCACCGATGCCCTCGTCGGCCAGCAGGTCGCGTGCGCGCAGCGCCTCGGGCAGCAGCGCGCCGCAGCTCGCGATCACGCAGCGCCAGCGGTCGAGGCCCTCGGGCGCCTCCGCCAGGCGGTACGCGCCCGACAGCACGCCGGCCCGCACCGCGGCCCGGTCCTGCCGCTCGAGCAGCTCGGCGAACGGCTGCTGGCTGACCGGCGTCGTGGAGAGCCGCAGATAGGCGGACTCGCCGTGCTCGCGGTCGCACGTGTTGCGGATCGCGTCGAGCAGGATCCACTCGGTCTCGAGCGCGAAGCACGGCTCGTAGAAGCGCAGGCCGGGCAGCTCGGCGCCGATCGACGGCGTGATGGCCGACTGGTGCGCGCCGCCCTCGCGGGACAGCGACACGCCCGACGGCGTGCCGGCGAACACGAACTTCGAGCCGGAGTACGTGCCGTAGATGAGCGCGTCCAGGCCGCGGCACACGAACGGGTCGTAGACCGTGCCGACCGGCAGCAGCTGCGTGTCGTGCAGCTCGGACGCGAGGCCCAGCTGGCCGAGCAGCAGGAACAGGTTCATCTCGGAGATGCCGAGCTCGATGTGCTGGCCGTCGGGGCCCGGTGTCCACCGCAGCGGCGACGCCTCGTCGGTCTCGTACACCTCCTCGGCCGTCGGGGCGAACACGCCGCGCTTGTTGATCCAGCCGCCGAGGCCGGTCGAGATCGACACGTCGGGCGACGTCGTCACCAGGTGCCGGGCGACGTCGTCGTAGCGGGAGAGGTCGACGAGCGCACGCGCGAACGCCTCCTGCGAGGTCGTGTCGCGGGTCGGCGTCGGGCCGAACTCGACCGGCACCGCGGCGCCGTCGAGCGTCACGCGCGGACGGTTCTCCGGCTCGGTCAGGCGCGTCCTCGCCGCGGCGCAGACGGCGCCCGCGCGCGTCGCCGGGTCGAACCCGGCCCACTCGTCGGCGGGGTCGGCGAGCGCCAGGCGCAGATCGTCGATCTGGTCGCCGGAGAGGACGGCGGAGTGGTTCATCGGGTGGCCGGCGATGGGCAGCCCGAAGCCCTTGACGGTGAACGCGAAGATGACGCTCGGGCGCTGGCGCTCGGCGTCGCAGCGGTCGAGCGCGTCGAGCACGTCGCCGAGGTCGTGGCCGGCCAGGTTGCCGATCAGGTCGGGCAGCGCCTCGTCGGAGTAGTGCGCGAGCACGCGCTCCAGCGCCCCGCGATCGCCCCGCGGCGCACCGTCCACCACCAGCGAGCGCAGCTGGCTCGCCGGCCGCCGCAGCAGGCTCTGGTACTCCGGGTTCGGCATGTCGTCGATGCGCCGGCGCAGCGTGTCGCCGCCGGGCAGCTCGTACGCGGCCCGCAGCTTGGGGCCGTACTTGAGGATCTCGACGTGCCAGCCGTGCTCGCGGAACACGTTCGTGAACTCGCCCGAGCGCACGCCCGGGATGACGCGGTCGAGCGACTGGCGGTTGAAGTCGACGATCCACGTGACGTTGCCCAGGTCGCGGCACGACGGGTCGGCGATCGCCTCCCACACGTTGCCCTCGTCCAGCTCGGCGTCGCCGATCAGCGCCACGAACCGCCGGTCCTCGCGCGTGCCGAAGTGCGAGCGCACGTAGCGGTCGACGACGCCGGCGAACAGCGGCGCCGCGGCGCCGAGACCGACCGACCCGGTCGAGAAGTCGATCGGGTCGGGATCCTTCGTGCGGCTCGGGTACGCCTGCAGGCCGCCGAAGTCGCGCAGCCGCCCGAGCTGCGAGCGGTCGAGCCGGCCCAGCAGGTAGTTGACGGCGTGCAGCACGGGCGAGGCGTGCGGCTTCACCGACACGCGGTCACCGGCGCGCAGCCAGTGGAAGTAGAGGGCCGTCATGACGGTCACGAGCGACGCCGACGAGGCCTGGTGGCCGCCGACCTTGAGGCTGTCCTCGGAGGGCCGCTCGCGGTTGGCGAAGTCGATCATCCGCGTCGCCAGCCAGAGCACGCGGCGCTGGATCTCGTCGAGCTCGGCGAGGGGTGGGGCGTCGGTGCGCGTCACGCTCATGGCGGGCAGCATACGCAGCCCGGGCCGCACGGTTCGCCAGGCTCCGTGGCAACCTTGTTTGCAGGACTTTTTTCGGCTGGCGGGTAGCCTTCGACACATGGCTGACTGGCAGAGCGCCGACCTCCGCTCGATCCCCGCCGTGGGACCGGGCGCCGATCCCGGCTCGTGGGAGGGCTTCGCGCCCGACCCCGCCGCCTACGTCGCGGGCTGGCACGGGGTGCGCGAGCACTTCGGTCTGTCCGGCTTCGGAGCCAACGCCGTGACGCAGGACGCCGGCGGCATGCTGGTCGTGCCGCACGACGAGCTGGAGTTCGGCGGGCAGGAGGAGCTGTACGTCGTCATCGAGGGGCGCGCGCGCTTCACGTGTGACGGCGAGGACGTCGAGATCGGGGCCGGCGAGGTCGTCGCGGTCGCGGCACGCGTGCGGCGCAGCGCCGTCGCGCTCGCCTCGCCGACGACGCTCCTCATGGTCTCGGGCGGCAGCGTGCCGCCCAACCTCTAGCCTGCCGCGGCTTCCGGCGCCGCCGCGATCGGACGGGCCGCTGCTGCATCCCGCGCGCCTCCTGGTCGCCGGCGGCGTCAGGTCGCGCTGCCCTCCTCGTGCCGCGCCGCGCTCCGCGCGCACGCGGCCGATCCGCCGCCGCCGATGCAGGCCGCCGACTACTGGGCCGCAGCCGACACGCTGGCCGCCGATCTCGACCCGAGCTGGGACGAGGGCGCCGGTGCGTTCCGGGAGTCGCTCGCGCGGGCTCAGCACCCACATCAACGTCGCGATGCTGCTCACCTACGCGCTCGCGGCGCGGGCGAACCACGTGGGCGAGGCGCGCCACGACGAGCGCGCCGTGCGCATCATCTCGCGGCTCGTGCGCTCGCCGGCGTTCCGGGCGGCGCGCAAGGGCCGGGCCGCGCAGGGCCACGCGCCGGGCTGGCGCGCCGACCTCGTCAACACCGCCTCGTCGCAGCACGTGTCGACCGACGCGCGGGTGGTCGAGGCGCTGGCAGCCGCCTACGAGTCGGCACCGCAGCTGGCGCTCGACGCCGGCACGCGCAGCCTGATCCGGAGCCGCGTCTGCGCGGTCGCGCGGTCGCGCTTCTTCGCACAGCCGCGCCTGAACCAGGTGAACTGGATGGCCGACACGTACGCCGCCTGCGAGCGCGTCGGCGGCGGCTCGGACCTGCTGCGCGGCGCCTACCGGAAGTGGCTCACGCTGGTTCCTCGTCCACGCCCGCACGCGCACCGGGCCGAAGGGCAGCACGAACCTGAACGCCGGGCTCGGCCTGCACTACCTGCCGCAGCGCAGCCGGCGTCGCGACCGCGAACCAGACGCCGCCGTCGGAGTACGGCAACATCCTGCTGACCGTCCTCGGCTCGTACGACACGGCCGTGGCGCACGGCATGCGGCCGCTGCCGGGATCGCTCGTCAACGTCGCCCGGCGCTGGCAGACGCGCGTGCTGTACGGCGACTGGACGCACGCCGGCTACCTCAACTGGGACACCGGCCTCGGGTTCGAGCGCTGGCACCTGCGCCGCTACTGGGGCTGGGCCGCCGAGGGGCTGATCACCATCGCCACGGCGCGCCGGCTGCGCGCCTCGCCGACCGTCTCCGGCCAGGCCAAGCAGACGCTGGATGCGGCGCTGCGGCTGTACCTGCGGTTCCGCTCCGACCCCTCGTCCGGCAGCCTCTCGACGTCGTTCGGCGTGCTGTCGACGGCATCCGACCCGGTCGGCGACCAGCGCCTCGTGCCGGCCCGGTTCGCCGCCATCGCCGCCCGCGCGGCGACCGCCGGCCTCGGTGCGGCCGCCGCCACGCCCGTCGGCCCCGGCCGTCTACGGCTACGACCCCGACGTCAGCCGCCTGGCCGTCTCGACGCGCCGCTACTCGGCCGCGATCGTGGCGCCCTCGACGCTGGTCGGCAACGGCGGCGCCGAGCTCTCGCGCCTCTACGACTCCACCGGCCAGCCGGTCTCGGGCACCGGCGGCAGCGGGCCGTCGCTGACGGCCTTCGGCCTGCGCGTCGCGCGCGGCAACCGGGTGCTGGCCGAGACGCAGCCGGGCCGCGCCTGGCCCGCGCACGCCGCCAAGCTGCGGGCCGCCGTGCCCGCCGGCGGCGGCCGGTTCACGACGCTGCGCAGCAACGCGACGGTGGACGGCATCGGTGCCGTCAAGGTGCGCGTCGACCACGCCTTCGAGGCCGACGGCATCCGCGTGCGGCACACGGTCCTCGGCGCCGCCCGGGCCACCGCGACGCTGCGGTTCCCGGCCTACGGCGCGGCCGCCTTCCTGTCGCGCGGCGACTTCGGCCCCGAGCTGCCGATCCCGCCCACCGGCCTGCCGGCGGGGCAGACGCTGCACGTCAAGCTCAACAGCGGCCGCGGCTACACCGTCCTCTTCACGCACCCGCTGCCCGCGGGCTCGCAGGTGCGCGTCGTCAACGCCCGGCCGGCGCGGTCGGCGCCGCGCACGACGCGGACGATGGTCGTCGACGTGCCGCTGGCGAGCGGCCGCGTGCGTCGTCGAGTACCGCCTCGTCCCCGACCCCGTCTAGGGTCAGCGCGTCAGCGCGATCCCGGCCAGCAGCGCCGCGCCACCGACCACGGTCGAGACGACGATCAGCAGCCGCACGAGGTCGGAGCGCAGGCCGAACACGCGCGACAGCGTGATGATGTGGAACGCGACCGGCGCGGCGGCCGCGAGGATGAACACCGACGGCACGTCGACGCCCGTGCCGCGCGCCATCGCGAACACCATCAGCGGCGCCACGGCGTGCCGGATGCCGAGCGCGACCGCGGCGAGCCGCAGGTCGCGCAGGCCGTGCGAGACGCGCTGCAGCGGCAGCGCGAGCCCGAGCTGCAGCAGCCCGACCGGGCCGGACGCGGCACCCGCCGCATGGCCGAGCGACTGCGCGATGCCGGTCAGGTCGACGCCCGCGATGCGCAGACCGATCGCACCGACGGCGGCCACGAGCGGCGGGTTCAGGGCGGTGCGCAGCGCGGCGCGCAGGCCGCTCATCCGGCTCGGCCGCTCGGCGCTGTGCAGCCGCGCGACGCTCATCGAGATCGCGATGCCCGGCACCCCGTAGTAGAACTGCGCGTAGAGCACCTGCAGCGCGAGGCCCTCGGCGCCGTACGCGAAGTTGGCGATCGGATACCCGAGCGCGACCGTGTTGCCCCAGCCCGACGCCAGCACCAGCGCGCCGCGCTCGGCGTCGTCGTGGCTGACGAGGCGTGAGGCGCCGATGGCGATGCCGAGCACGAGCCAGGACGAGACCGCGACCACGATCAGCGACTCGATCAGCGTGCGGTCGATGTCGACGGTGGTGTAGGCGTAGATGGCGGCAGCGGGCGCGATCGTCCAGAAGAAGGCCTCCCAGGTCCAGCGCTGCAGGTCGGCGTGCCGCCGGTGGCGCTGCAGCAGGAGGCCGACGACGAACGCCGCGGCGAGCAGGGGGGCCTCGATCGACACGAGCCGGAAGCTTGCCGGTACCGTCCCGGAGGTGACGCTCATCCTCCACGCCAACGCACGGTCGTCGAACGCGCAGAAGGTGCGGTTCCTGCTCGGCGAGCTCGGGCTCGTGGCCGAGATCCGCGAGGTGCCGTTCGGCGCCGAGCGCCCGGCCTGGCACCTGGCCGTCAACCCGCTCGGCGGCATCCCCGCGCTCGTCGACGGCGACCTGCACCTGGCCGAGTCGCACGCGATCCTGCGCTACCTCGCGACGCGAGAGGGACGCACCGACCTGTATCCGGACGTCCTCGCCGAGCGGGCGCGGGTCGACTGGCTGCTCGACGGCATCGCGACGACGGTGCGCGAGGTGACGCGGCCGTTCGACGCGGCGGCCTTCGGCTGGCGGCGCCGCCGCGGCATCGGCGCCGAGCCTCCGGCCACCGACGGCGGTGCGGCGGCGCTGGCCGAGGCGGCGCCGACGCTGCGCGCGTTCGCGTCGCTGCTCGATCCGGCGGGCTACGCGTGCCTCGGCCGGTTCACGCTCGCCGACGTCGCGGCGGCGCCCTACCTGCACCGGATAGTTGCGAGCGGAAATTCTCTCGTGGGGCTCGAGCGTTACTCCTCTTGGGCCACGGCGATCCTGCCGCGCGCCGCCTGGCAGGCGATCGCTTCCGAGACTGGGGTCTGAATGTCCGTCGACGTCATCCACTTCACCGACCCGGCCTGCCCGTGGGCGTACTCCGCGGAGCCCGACCTGAACGCGTTGCGCTACCGCTACGGCACCGGCCTGCGCTGGCGTCGCGTGATGATCGGCCTGGCCGAGACGCACGAGCAGTACGACGCGCGCGGCTACCGGCCCGAGAACTCCGCCCGCTCGCGCACGTCGTTCGCCCGCCGGTTCGGGATGCCGTTCCGGTTCGAGGCGCGGTCACGCAACCTCGGCACCGGCCTGCCGTGCCGCGCCGTGAAGGCGGCCGAGCTGCAGGACGACGACCTCGCCGAGGCCCTGCTGCGCGCGCTGCGGTTCGGCTACTTCGCCACCCCGCTCGTGATGGACACCGAGGACGCGATCCGGACGCAGGCCGAGACCGTGGCCGGGCCTCGACGTCGACCGCCTGATGACCGACCTGAAGTCCGACGCGGTCGAGCAGGCCTACCAGTCCGACTGGGCCGAGACGCGGAACGCCGCGCGTCACCGGCCGGCCGATGATCCTCCAGGACAAGCACGCCGACACCGACGGAGCCGACCGCTACACGGCCCCCAGCGTGCGTGTTCGAGCGCGACGGGCAGCGGCTCGTCGCGGGCGGCTGGCAGTCGTTCGCGGTCTACGACGCGATGGTCGCCAACCTGGACCCCGAGCTCGAGCGTCGCGAGACGCCCGAGCCCGAGGACCTGCTGCCGCACTTCCCGCACGGCCTGACGACCCAGGAGGTCGCCGTCGCGTGCACCGCGAACCTGCGCGAGACCAATCGCGAGGAGACGCTGCGCAAGCTGGTCGGCCTGGCGTTCGAGGGGAAGGCGCGCCGCGTCGACGTCGGCGACGACGCGCTCTGGTTCCCCGTCTGACCGACCGTCAGCGGACGGCGTCCGCACCCGTGACGACGGCTAGAGCAGCTCGATATCGATCGAGCTGGGCGTGCCGCCGCAGAGCGGCGTCATGTCCTGCGGGCAGGCCGTGACGACGACGATCGCGTCGATCTCGGCGCGCAGCGTGACCGAGTCGCCGGCCTTCGTCGGGGCCGTCTCGATGCCGATGTCGCCGTTCGGCAGGATCGGGTTCGCCTCGAAGATGTTGACCGGCTGCGGGATCTCGATGTCCTCGTGCCCGAACTCGCTCATCGCGATCTGGAGGTTCTCCTCGCACGACGCGTGATGGCCCTCGGCGCCGAGCAGCTGGTAGCGCGACGGGCTGCAGGCGGCGCAGAGCATGTCGTGCACGCCGGGCGAGTCGTCGGCCACCCAGGTCAGGATCGGGCGCCGCAGGTTGGTCGTGAACGACTCGCCGATCTGCGGCCAGAGGCGGCCGATGGTGACCCGCGTGTGCTCGGCCGAGAGGAACTCGGTGGGGTCGTCGGCCACGAAGCAGAACAGGTCGGCGACCTGCTCGCCCTCCGGGTCGATCACGCGGAACTCCTGGCCGGCGCTGACGCGGAAACCGCGGCCCTCGCGGGCGGGAATGTGGATCATCGTCATCGGGCGCCGAGTGTAGCGCCCGCCGCGCCGCAGACGACGCCGACCAGCACGCCGGCTGCCACGTCGGACGGGTAGTGGACGCCGAGGTACACGCGGCTCGCCGCCATCACGGCGGCCGCGGGCGCCACGATCGGCGGCAGCACCATCGCCGCGGCGGCCGACATGGCGGCGTGCGACGACGGGAACGACGTGCTCGCGGGAGCGTCGATGAGCGCCTCCGGCAGGTGCTCGCCCTCGGGTCGCGCCCGGCGGACGACGCGCTTGATCGCGTAGTTGGTCGCGAGCGTGCCCCACACCGTGGCCGCGGTCACGACGGCCGGTCGCGGCGATCTGCGCTGCAAGGCGACCACGCAGCCGAGCGCGACCCACAGCTCGCCGCTGTTGCCGAGCCGCGAGTAGCCCGCGACGGCGCGGTCGAGCCACGGCCGGCGCAGCCGCGCGACGGCGTGCAGGATGTCGCCGTCGAGGGCCGGCTCAGAACCCGATGCGCGACTCGCGCGTGTGGAGCCGCGCCCAGGCGATCTGCGAGGCGCGCAGCCAGACCGTCGCCGCCTGCTCGGACACCTCGATGACGGCGTCCTCGCCCGAGTCGAACGACGCCTTGAGGCGATCCCACTCGGCCTGCGAGACGGTGGCGGAGATGCTGCCGCCGCCGATGAAGCCGAGGTCGAAACGGTGGTTCTGGTTCTCAGACAACTGCCTGCTCCTTCGGTTCCACGAGCTCGACGAGGCAGCCCATGGCGGCCTCGGGATGGATGAACGCGACCTGCAGCCCGAACAGCCCGGTGCGCGGTGTCTCGTCGATCAGCTGCACGCCCGCGGCGCGCAGGCGGTCGAGGTGCGACTGGATGCCGCGCACCTCGTACGCGACGTGGTGCATGCCCTCGCCGCGGCGCTCGAGGAACCGCCCGACGGGCGTGTCGGCGCCGGTCGGCTGCGAGCAGCTCCAGCAGCGGCCCGTCGCCGACGCGCAGCGCGATCGCGTGGACTCCCTGCTCGGGCACGACGGCCTCGTGGTCGACCTCGCCGCCGACCAGGACGGCGTACCGCTCGACGGCGGCCTTCGAGGTCGCGGACGGCGATCCCGACATGGTGGATCCCGAGGGTGCCCGTCACGGCTGGTCATGATAGGCGGCAGCGATCGCGCGAGGATGCGACAATGCCGCGGAACTACAACGAAGGGAGGCCCTGAATGGGATTCCTCGACAGGGTGAAAGACGGGCTCGAGAAGGGCAAGGAGCTCGCGACCGACGGCCTCGAGAAGGGCCAGGAGCTCGCCAAGGCGCAGCAGCTGAAGCTGGAGCTGAAGAAGCTCGAGGCGCAGCTCGAGGACGCGTACGCCGCCCACGGGCGGAAGTCGTTCGAGGCCGGCGAGGCCGGCGCGCTGTCGGCCGACGCCCTCGCGCCCGAGGCGCAGGCCGTCCGCGACGCCAAGGCCGCGGTCGACGCCAAGCAGGCCGAGATCGACGGCGCTCGGCGAGGACGAGGCAGCGGCCGCGGCCGCGGCCGAGGCCGAGACTCCGGCCGCAACGACGTAGTTACGGCTTGAACGGTGGTGGCGCGGGTCGCATCTGCGCCACGCCGACCGTCGTGCCGGAGTTCGAGCGGGTCGGCACGTCGAACAACAGCCGCTTGACCTCGATTCGATCGAGCGTCTCGCGATCCAGCAAGGCGGTCGCGAGACGCTCGAGCGCGTCGCGCCACTCCTCGCAGAGGCGCGATCGCATCGATGTAGGCCTCGTCGGCGATGCGCGCCTGCTCGGCGTCGCGCAGGCGCTTCGTCTCCTCCGACAGCGCGTAGTTGTCGGCGCGCATCGTGCGTGACGTGACGCTCTCGCCCATGCCGTACTCGAACACCATCGCGCGGGCGATCGCGGTGACGCGCTCGAGGTCGTTCGCGGCGCCGGTCGTGATGCGCGCCGAACACGACCTGCTCGGCGGCGCGGCCGCGCGAGCAGCATCGTGATCTCGTCGATCAGCTCGTCGCGCGTGCGGATGTAGCGGTCCTCCTCGGGCAGGTTCAGCGTGTAGCCGAGCGCCGTGCCGCGCGGGACGATCGAGACCTTCTGGATCGGGTTCGCGTCGCCCAGCAGGTGCGCGACGAGCGCGTGGCCGGCCTCGTGGTAGGCGACGACGCGCTTCTCCTTCTCGGTGATCACGCGGCTGGTCTGCAGGCCGGCGACGACGCGCTCGAGCGCCCAGTCGAAGTCGTCGGCCGTCAGCGTGCCGCGGCCGGCGCGGCCGGCGCGGATCGCGGCCTCGTTGCAGATGTTCTCGAGGTCGGCGCCGCCGAGCCCGGCGGTGCGCCGCGCGACGACGTCGAGGTCGACGTCGGGCGCGAGCGGCTTGTCGCGGGTGTGGACGCTGAGGATCTGGCGCCGCCCGGAGAGGTCGGGCGCGCGAGACGAGCACCTGGCGGTCGAAGCGGCCGGGGCGCAGCAGCGCCGGGTCGAGCTTGTCGAGGCGGTTCGAGGCGGCGATCACGATCACGCCGGGGTCGTTGCCGAAGCCGTCCATCTCGACGAGCAGCTGGTTGAGCGTCTGGTCCTGCTCGCGGTTCAGGCTGCCGCCGCTGCGGGCGGTGCCGACCGCGTCGAGCTCGTCGATGAAGACGATGGCGGGCGCGTGCTTGCGCGCCGTGTCGAACAGCTTGCGGATGCGGCCGGCGCCGAGGCCGGCGAACATCTCGACGAACGACGACGCCGATTGGGAGAAGAACGCGGCGCCCGACTCGTGCGCGACGGCCTTGGCCAGCAGCGTCTTGCCGGTGCCGGGCGGGCCGTGCAGCAGGATGCCCTTCGGCACGCGTGCGCCGAGCTTCGCGAAGCGCTCGGGGTCGCGCAGGAACTCGACGACCTCGCGCGAGCTCCTCCTTGGCCTCGTCGACGCCCGCGACGTCGTCCCACGCGACACCGGTGCCGGCGTCGGGCTTGATCGCCTTCGGCTTCGTGCGCGGCATCATCGCGACGGCGCGCCACATGAAGTACAGGAGCGCCACCAGCAGCGACGATCGGCAGCCAGACGATCAGCGCTGCCCGCAGCCCGTGGAGGATGTCGATCAGCACCCGACCAGCCTACCCCGGCTCGGGTGAAGCGACCGCACGGATATGATCGAGCAGGTCGGCGAGGGCCGCTCGCAATGTTCGCCGTCAGCACGCTCTCTTTGTCGGCAGGAACCTCGCCGAGCTTGAACGGAACGTAGGCGCGTCCCGGCAGGCCCGCGCTGCCTGACGGCGAGGCGTGTCGTCAGCTGACGACGCTCGAGACGCGGTCGGTGGGCAGCGTGCGCGCGGCCGGCCTTGCCGCGCTCCTCGCCGTCCACGCAGCGACCACGTCGGCGGTGAAGTCGTTCTCGCCGCGGATCAGCGCCGAGCCGACGCCGTAGGAGTCGACGGGCACGCCGGCGGCCTCGAAGGCGCGGATCTTCTCCGACGTGAAGCCGCCCGAGGCGACGATCTTGACGACGTCGTAGCCGGCCGCGTCGAGCGCGTTGCGCACGTTCCACACCAGCTGCGGGTTGACGCCGCGCGGATCGAAGCGGCCCATCTGCGGCCACAGCGAGCGGTCGACCATGGTGTTCGACGTGTCGAGCCGCACGCCCCAGAGCCGCGGCCCGAGGGCCGCGCGCCACGTCGAGCGCGGTGCGGACGCTGTCGTTGTCGTAGTCGACCAGCACGACGATGTTCATCTCGCCGTCGCTCATGCGCGCGAAGGCCTCGGCCGCGGCCACGGTGTCGCCGCCGTAGGCCGCGATCAGCCCGTGCGGCACCGTGCCGAGCCCGCGCCCGCCCCACCACGAGGCCTGCGCGTCGGTCGACACGCCGATGGCGCCGGCGATGTGGGCGGCGTAGCCGTCGCCGGTCTGCACGCGGTAGTGGTCGTGGCGCGCCGGGAAGTAGAGGATCGGCTTGCCGCCGGCCGCGTTCACGACCTCGCGCACGTTCGTCGCGATCAGCGTGCGCCGCGCCAGGCCGCCGAGGAACGCCGTCTCGAGGTGGCAGAACAGGCCGTAGTCGCCCTCGATCGTCATCACGGTCTCCCACGGCGCGATCTCGTCGCCGTCGTGGAGGGCGCGCACGTCGAGCGCGTCCCAGCCGTCGACCCACGCGCCGTCCGGCGCCCTCGCGGCCCGAGCACTCGCGCAGGATCGCGATCGCCTCGTCCATGCCGCCGAGCACCGGCGTGCTTGCGCTGGAACACCTGCAGCAGCACCGACGGGTTGTGGCCGTCCCGCTCGAGGACGCGCTTCGTGTAGTTGAAGTACGCGTCGGAGTAGTACCCGTCGCGGATCTTCGCGATTGGAAGGTCGAAGACCTCGCTCGGCAGTCGCGTCCGGCGGTTGGTCGTGCTCATCGTGGCCGGGATGGTACGCGCCGCTAGGCGACGTGCGAGGAGATCCGTCGCGCGAGCTCCAGATCGAGCTCGGTGATGCCGCCCGCGTCGTGGGTGGAGAGGTTGATCGTGACGCGGTTCCAGACGTTCGACCAGTCGGGGTGGTGGTTCAGCTCCTCGGCGTCGAACGCGACCCGCGTCATGAAGGCGAAGGCGTCGCGGAAGTCGGCCAGCTTCACCTCGCGGCGCAGGCAGCCGTCGGCGACCTCCCAGCCGTCCAGATCGGCCACCGCCGCGGCGAGCGCCTCGGGCGTGAGAACGGTGACGGTCCATGCCGCCGAGTGTAGGCTAGCCACCGCGCGTGTTGCACCGCGAATGACGACGGGATAATGTATCCAATCATGCGAAGGGTCCGCGTTCTCCACGAAGGTGCGTCCGCCTGGGGCGCTCTCCAGGGCGACGAGGTCGTCCTCGACTCCGGCGAGCGCCTGCCGGCCGCGCGGGGTGTCCTGGCTCGCGCCGGTCGCGCCGTCGAAGATCATCGCCGTCCACCTCACCTACCGCTCGCGGCTCGTCGAGTACGCCGTCAAGCGCATGCCGGCCGAGCCGTCGTACTTCATGAAGCCGCCGTCGACGCTGAACGGCCACCTCGGCGAGCTGCGCCGGCCGCGCGGCGCGCGGTTCCTCAACTACGAGGGCGAGCTGGCCGTGGTCGTCGGCGCGCAGATGAAGGGCGTCGGACCCGACGACGTGCTCGACTACGTGTACGGCTTCGCGCCGGCCAACGACGTCGGCCTGCACGACTTCCGCCACGCCGACCGCGGCTCGATGCTGCGCGTCAAGGGCCAGGACGGCTTCCTGCCGATCGGCCCCGCCGTGGTGACGGCCGACGAGTGGACGCCCGACGGCGGCTACACCCTGCGCACGTACCTGAACGGCGAGGTGGTGCAGGAGGCCGACCAGGACGACCTGATCTGGGACTACCGCTACCAGCTCGCCGACCTGTGCCGCACGATCACGCTCGAGCCGGGCGACGTCGATCCTCACGGGCACGCCGGCCAACAGCCGGCCGATGCAGCCGGGCGACGTCGTGGCGGTCGAGATCAGCGGCCTCGGCCGGCTCGAGAACACCGTCGTCGACTGGGACGTCGACCTGAGCGGCCCGGGCGACCAGCTCGAGGTCTCGCCGAACACGATCCACGTCGCGCTCGCCATCGACGAGGACGAGGCGGCCCGGATGGTCGCGGAAGGGCGCGTGCCGTGATCCGCCTGCGCAAGATCGACCACGTGTGCCTCAACGTCGCCGACGTCGCCGACGCGACCCGGCGCTACTCGCTGCAGTTCGGCCTCACCGTGCGCGAGCAGGCCGCGGACCGCGCGACCCTGCGCGTGCGACTACGAGCCGTACTCGCTGGAGCTCGTGCGCGAGCCGACGACGACGCGAAGCTCGGCTTCGCGCACTGCGCGTGGCAGCTGCGGCGCTCGGTGCTCGCTGGACGATGCCCGCGCCCACCTGCGCGCGGTCGGTCGCCGACTGCGGACGACCGCGGCGACCTGCTCGTGGTCGCGCGACCCCGAGGGCTTCGAGCACCAGCTGGTGCGCGTTCCGCGCACGAGGACGACCGGCGCCCGGCGATCGCACGCCAGACGACGACGCTGCCGGGCCTGCGGCCGCGCAAGCTCGGGCACATCAACCGCCTGACCGGCGACATGGCGGCCGCGACGGCGTTCTACACCGACGTGCTCGGGCATGGAGCTGGCCGACTGGCTCGGCGACGCCGGCACGTGGTTCCACTGCAACGCCCGAGCACCACCAGATGGCGCTCGTCGACGCCGGCTACGCGCACTTCCACCACATCGCGTTCGACTACTACGACTTCGGCACGCTGCGCGGCGCTGTTCGACAACCTCGCGCAGCACGGCCGCTGGCTCGTCGTGGGGGCCGGTGCGCCACGGCATCGCGCCAGAACATCTGCGGCTACGTGCGCATCACCGAGGAGCCGCTGCATCGTCGAGTGCTACGTCGACATGGAGCAGCTCGAGGACGAGCACGAGCCGCGCGCACTGGCCCGACGACCGCTTCTCGTCCAACACCTGGGGGCCCTTGCCGCCCCGCTCGTACTTCCGCTTCGACGCCGCTGCCATCGAGTCCGAACGCGAGAGCCGCGAGACCCGCGGCATCCCGCTCCCACCCCTGCAGGAGGCCTGACCCTTGGCGACGACCATCCCCACCACCGGCGCCCGCACCGGCCAGCAGTTCCTGGACGGGCTCGCGCGGCGACGCGCGCGAGATCTGGATGAACGGCGAGCGCATCTCGCACCCGCTCGAGCACCCGGCGCTGGAGGCCGCGGCGCGCTCGATCGCGCGCGTCTTCGACCTGCAGCACGAGCACGCCGACGAGATGCTGTACCCGTCGCGCGAAGACCGGCCAGCCCGTCAACGTCTCGCACATCATCCCGCAAGTCGCTGGAGGACCTGCAGCGCCGCCGGCGCGCGTTCGAGCTGATCGCCTCGTCGACCGGCGGCATGATGGGCCGCACGCCCGACTACCTGAACGTCACGTTCGCGTGCTTCGCCGGGCGCGTCCGAGCGTCTGGGCGCGGCGCGGCAACGAGCAGGGCGCCGCGAACCTCGTCGCCTACCACGAGCTGATGCGCGACTGCGACCTGTCGACGACGCACTCGATCATGAACCCGCAGGTCGACCGCTCGAAGCCCGAGGCCGACCAGGCCGCCGGCGAGGTGGCGCTGCACAAGATCGGCGAGACCGACACGCACATCGTCGTGCGCGGCGCGCGCATGCTGGCCACGCTCGGCCCCTTCGCCGACGACCTGAACATCTACCCGGGCTCCGACATCCGCCCGCAGGACGGCAACTACGCGCTCGGCTTCGCGGTGCCGATGGCCACGCCCGGCCTGAAGCTGATCTGCCGCGACTCGTACGCCCGCCAGCGGTCGCACTTCGACTACCCGCTGTCGTCGCGGTTCGACGAGATGGACTGCGTCGTGATCTTCGACGACGTCGAGGTGCCGAAGGACCGCGTGTTCCTGGACGGCGACACGGTCGGCTACTCGGAGGTCATCTCCGACACCGGCTGGCGCGGCCACATCATGCACCAGGCCTTCACGCGCGCGTACGTGAAGCTGTCGTTCGCGCTCGGCCTCGGCCACCTGATCGCGACCATGACCGGCGTCGTGCGGTTCGACCACGTCCAGGAGAAGCTCGGCCAGATGTGGAACATGGCCGAGCTGACGCGCTCGGCCATCGTCTCGGCCGAGGCCGGCGCGGCGATCGACGAGCACGGCGTCTTCTATCCCGACGACCGGCCGTTCCTGGCCCTGCGCGGCGAGATGCCGAAGTGGCTGCCGCGCTGCCACGAGCTGCTGCAGCTGATCGGCGGCGGCGGCTTCATGTGCACGCCGTCGCGAGGCCGACATGAACGGCCCGCTGCGCGACCTGATCGACACCTACTACCAGGCCGCGGGCGGCGACGCCGAGCGGCGCATCCGCCTGTTCCGCCTGGCGTGGGACTACATCGGGTCGGAGCTCGGCTCGCGGTCGGAGCTGTACGAGCGGTTCTACCTCTCGGACTCCTACCGCATGACCGGGCTCGCGTACAAGATCGCCGACAAGTCCTTCGCCGAGTCACTCGTGGAACAGTTCCTGCATGACTGACCTGGCCGGACGCGGGGTGCGGTACGTCCGCGTGCTGCACCCCGACGTGTACGGCAACGCGCGCTCGAAGGAGGTGCCCGTCGGGCGCCTGCCGGCGTCGATCGGCTACTGCGCCGCGAGTCTCGCCGAGGGGCTCGACGGCATCCCGTTCATCGAGGGGCCGTCGTTCATGGGCGGCCCGAGCTTCCCCGACGCGTTCGCGGTGCCCGATCTCAGCACCGCGCGCATCCCGCCGTGGGAGCCCGACCGGGCGTGGGTGCTGGCCGACCTGATCGAGACCGGGCTGTGCAGCCGCGGCGCGCTGCGGCGCACGATCGACCGGCTGGCGACGGCCGGGTTCGAGGCCGTCTGCGCGTCGGAGATCGAGTTCTACGTCCTGCGCGACGGCGCGCCGTACTCGAGCCGCCACGGCATGGCGTACACGACCGGCCGCCGGTCCGATCCCGACGGCGCCGTGCGCCGCATGCTCGAGGGCCTGGACGGTCTCGGGCTGCCCGTGTCGACCGTGCTGCGCGAGTTCTCGCCCGGCCAGTTCGAGGTCAACGTCGTGCACGGACCCGCGCTCGACGCGGCCGACACGGCCTTCCTGCTGAAGGAGGGCCTGCGCGAGATCGCCGCGCACGAGGGCCTCGACGTGGTGTTCATGGCGAAGCCGTTCGAGGCCGAGGAGGGCTCGAGCCACCACGTCCACCTGTCGCTGTGGCGCGACGGTGCGAACGCCTTCGCGACCGACGCCGGGCTGCTGCGGCAGTTCGCGGCCGGCGTCATCGCGCACGCCGACGCGCTCGCGGCCGTGTGCAACCCGACGATCAACTCCTACAAGCGGCTCGGTGCCGAGGGCATGGCGCCGAAGACCGCGAACCTCGGCGCCGACGACCGCTGGACGACCCTGCGCGTGCCGGGTGAGGGCGGTCCGGCGGCGCGCCTCGAGGTGCGGCTGCCCGACGCGTCGTCGAACCCGTACCTCGTCTACGCGGCGGTCATCTCGGCCGGGCTGGACGGCATCGAGCGCGAGCTCGAGGTGCCGGCGGAGTTTCCGCTGCTGCCCACGTCGCTGGGCGCCGCGCTGGATGCGCTGGCCGGCGACTCCGTGGTTCGCGAGGCTCTCGGCGGCGACATCGCCGACGCCCTCGACGCTCTGAAACGACGCGAGCTGGAACGCTTCGGCCGCGCCGTCACCGATTGGGAATGGAAGGAGTACGGCCTCAGTGTCTGACCTCAAGGGCTTCTCGCTGCCGCGCACCGCGGAGGGCCGCAGCTCGCTGGTGCCCACGCCGCCGTGGCACTACGTCGGCGACTTCCTGGTGATCGAGTTCTGGTGCGATCCCGACGCCGTGGCCGCCTCGCTGCCGCCCGGTCTCGAGCCGTTCGCCGAGGATCCGGGCCGCGCCGCGGCGCTGTTCGTCGACTGGCAGAGCTGCGTCACCGACCGCAACGAGCTGATCGACCCGGCGCGCAGCCAGTACAAGGAGTTCTTCCTGATCCTGAACGCGACCCTCGACGGCCAGCACGTCACGACGTGCCCGGCGATCTGGGTCGACCGCGACTTCGCGCTGGTGCGCGGGTGGATCCAGGGCTTCCCGAAGAAGCTCGGCTCGGTGTGGATCACGCGCACGTTCGGCCTCGACTGCCTGGCCGACCCCGGCGTGCAGCCGGGCGCGACGTTCGGCGGCACGCTGGCGGCCAACGACCGGCGGCTCGCGGAGGGCACCGTCACGCTGGAGCGCGTGTCCGACTCGGGCCCGACCCACAACGACCCGCGGCTCGTGAACGTCCGGCACTTCCCGCAGCTGGCGGCCGGCCTGCACGACACGCCGGCCGTGCACGAGCTGGTCGGCGCGCGCTCGAACAACCGCGCGATCTCGCCGATCTGGGAGGGCTCCGCGACGCTCGAGCTGTCCGGGGCGCCGAACGAGGAGCACCTCGCCTTCCAGCCGGTGCGCATGGGCAAGGGCTTCCGCTTCACCTTCGCCTACACGGTCGACGACCTCGAGACGATCCGGGACATCCGATGACGGAGCGCGTCGGTGCTCGTCACGGGTGGCGGCGGCGGCATCGGCGAGGCGATCGCCCGCCGGTTCGCCGCCGACGGCTGGCGGGTGGCGGTGAACGGCCGCCGGCCCGAGCCGATCGCGGCCGTCGCCGCCGATCATCGGCGGTGTCGCGATCGCGGGCGACATCAGCGATGCCGCGACCGCCGAGCGCGTCGTGGCCGAGACCGTGGCGGCGCTGGGCGGGCTCGACTGCGCCGTCCTGAACGCCGGCATCTCGCACTCCGGATCGGTGCTGGAGCAGACGCCCGAGAGCTTCGAGCGGGTGCTGCGCACGAACACGATCGCGCCGTTCCTGGTCGCCCGCGCGGCGCTGCCGCACGTGATCGACCGCAAGGGTTCCCTGATCGCCGTCTCGTCGGCATCGGCGCTGACGGCCGGGCCGCACTCGGCCGCGTACTCCACGTCGAAGGCCGCGGTCTCGATGCTCATGAAGACGATCGCGATCGACTTCGCGCACACCGGCATCCGCTCGAACAGCGTCTGCCCGGCCTGGGTGCGCACCGACATGGGCGACGCGATGATGGACGAGCTGGGCGAGCAGAAGGGCATCGACCGCGAGGCCGCCTACACGTGGGCGAACCGGCTCATCCCGGCCAAGCGGCCGGCCACGCTGGACGAGGTGGCCGGCACCGTGCTGTTCCTGGCCGGCCCCGACGGCGCCTACATCAACGGCGCGGCCATCCCGATCGACGGCGGCGGCGACTCGGTCAACGTCGGCCTGCTCTGGGACGCGACATGACGACCATCCAGCACTTCATCGACGGCGAGCGCGTCGGCAGCCCGGGCACGTTCGAGGACCGGTCGCCGATCGACTGGTCGCTGATCGCCGAGGTCGCGCGCGGCGACCGCGCGACCGCCGACCTCGCGGTGTCGGCGGCGGTGCGCGCGTTCCCGGAGTGGGCCGATCTCGGCCCGGCCGGGCGCGCGGTCTACCTGCGCCGGCTGGCCGACCTGGTCGACGCCAACATCGAGCCGCTGGCCGAGGCCGAGTGCCGCGACATGGCGATGCTGCTGCGGTCGCTGAAGGCGCGCGTGATCGGTCGCGGAGCGCGCAACTTCCGCGCGTACGCCGACCTGGCCGAGGCGTACTCGGAGCGCGTCTGGGAGTCGAACGGCACCCGCAACCGCGTGCTGCGCATGCCGTCGGGCCCGGCCGTCGTGATCACGCCGTGGAACGCGCCGTTCATGCTCTCGACCTGGAAGACGGCGCCTGCGCTGGCGGCCGGCTCGACGGTCGTGCTGAAGCCGGCCGAGTGGTCGCCGCACGCCTGCTCGATGCTGGCCGACCTGGTGGCCGAGGCGGGCTTCCCGCCCGGCGTGTTCAACATCGTGCAGGGCATCGGCGAGGAGATCGGCGCGGCCCTGACTGCCGACCAGCGCGTGCGGCGCATCAGCTTCACCGGCTCGCCCGAGGCCGCCCGCCACATCGGCGTCGCGGCGGCGCAGCACATCGTCCCGTTCACGGCCGAGCTGGGCGGCAAGAACCCGCTGATCGTGTTCGCCGACTGCCGACCTCGACGCGGCCGCGAAGAAGGCCGCCGGCCAGTACGACGACGCCGGCCAGGTGTGCCTGGCGGGCACGCGGCTGCTGGTCGAGGAGTCGGTGCGCGACGCGTTCCTGGAGCGCTTCCACCGCTTCACCGACGAGCACGTGCTGGGCGATCCGCGCGAGGACACGACCACGGTGTCGCCGCTGATCCACCCCGACCACCTGGCGCGCGTGGCGGGCTTCGTCGAGCGCGCGCGGGCGAACGGCGACCGCATCGTGCGCGGCGGCAAGGTGTGGCGCGAGGGCGGGCTCTGGTACGAGCCGACGCTGGTCGAGCCGAAGTCGAACGACTCCGAGATCGTGCAGCAGGAGGTGTTCGGCCCGGTGCTGACGTTCCAGACGTTCCGCGACGAGGCCGATGCCGTGCAGCTCGCGAACTCCACGGCGTACGGCCTGTCGGGGATCATCTACACGTCGAGCGAGGAGCGCGCGAACCGCGTCGGCCGCCTCGTCCGCGCCGGCACCGTCTGGGCGAACACGTTCCTGATCCGCGACCTGACGGCGCCGTTCGGCGGCGTCGGCATCAGCGGCATCGGCCGCGAGGGCGGCGACTACGCGCTCGACTTCTACAGCGACCTGAAGACGCTGCAGATCCTGGAGGGCACGACAAGCTAGCGGGCGTCGGGTAGCATCGCCCACATGCGCAGATCACTGTTTGCCTGCTCGGCGGTCGTATTGCTGGCGGTCCCGGCGGTCGCCGATGCGATCCCGACTGCGACCACGACCTCGCTGCCGAAGCTGCCGAAGTCAACTCGCGACTTCGACGGACTCGTGACGACGAAGGCGACGCTGATCTGGCGCCTCGTCGGCCCGGAGCCGCGCGCGCACGTCCGAATCTGGCGGCTCGCGGGAAAGCATTGGCGCGTCGCGGCGACCACCGACCGGCCGCCGACGGTCCTGAGCACGGGCGTGATCGACGCCTGTCCGTTCCAGTCGGTCGACCAGGGGCGGACCTTCAAGCGGTACACCAAGCCATGCCACGACGTACTGAAGCGCGATCCGAAGACGGTCGTCGCGAACGGCACTGCCTACCGGGCCGTGTCCGATCTCAACGCTCTGATCTTCCAGACGCCCGGCCTGTACGGGTGGACGCCGACCGCGCCGGCCTTCTCCTGGGACCCGGAGCAGGTCTTCGGTGAGAGCGTTCCGGACTTCGCGGCGTTCAGCGATCCACTGCGTCTCGTGCTCTACCGGGAGCGGGACGGCAGTCGCGGTTCGGCAGTGATGACCGCCTATCGCTCGCTCGACGGCGGGGCGACCTGGCAGGAGGGATCGCAGGCGGTGGGACGAGTCTTCGCCGCGGACACGTTCGGTGGCGGCCGGCTGTACGGTGCGAACGCGTTCGATCCCAGCCCGGGCTTCCCGCCGACGACCTTCTCCCACTCGAACGATCTGGGCGCAACCTGGCAGACGCTGGTGCTCCAGGCGAGAAGCAACTTCGGCGTCCATCTGGAACTCGGCACCGTTCCCGGAGTGGTGGCCGTGGTCGGCGATCTCATCTGGGTCACGGACAACGGCGCGGCCAGCGCGCGGTCGGTTGCCACCGTTCCGCGCGGCTGGAGGATCATGTCCACGCCGGGCAACTTCGGATCGTGGCTGCTGATCGGCAAGGACTCGATCAGGCGCGTTACGCTCAACCGATGAACAAGGGCCAGTGCCAGTGCGGTGCCGTGCGCTTCCGCGTCGAGGGGCCGCTGCGCGACGTGGCGGTCTGCCACTGCTCGGTCTGCCGGCGCACGCACGGCGGACCGGCGACCTACACGGCCTGCGCGATCGACGACCTCCACATGGACTCGGCCGAGACGCTGCGCCACTACGAGGTGGCCGAGGCGACCTACTCGTTCTGCGGCGAATGCGGCTCGCAGCTGTTCTGGCGGCGGCCGTCGTTCGGGCACGTGTCGATCAGCGCCGGCGCGATCGAGCCGCCGACCGGCATCACCACGACGCGTCACATCTTCGTCGCCCACGCCGGCGACTACGAGGATCTGACGACGGCCCTGCCGAAGTTCGCCGACTACTCCGGGTCGGAATCCGTCAGCTGAGCAGCGTGCGGATGCGGTCCTTCGGGCGGCCCACGATCGCCTTGTCGCCGCGCACCACGATCGGGCGCTGCAGCAGCCGCGGCTTCGCGACCAGCAGGTCGATCACGGGCCCGGCCTCGACGTAGTCGGCCTCGTCCAGGCCGAGCTTCTTGAACTGCGAGTCCTTGCGCACGAGGTCGGCCACGGGATCTTCCAGGATGGCGACGATGCGCTCGAGCGTCTCGCGGGTCGGCTTGTCCTTCAGGTACAGCACGACGTCGAACTCGACGCCCAGCTCCTCCGCGATCTGCAGAGCAGCGTTGGAGGCGTGTCAGTAGGGGTTGTGGAAGATCGTGACGTCGGCCATGGCCGGTGAGCGTATACGCTCTCGCCGATGCGCGTCCACGTGCTCTGCGATATGGAAGGCGTCGCCGGTATCTGCCGGTGGGCGCAGGTCAGCCACGACGGCGCTCTCTACCAGGAGGGCCGTCGCCTCTACACCCAGGAGATCAACGCCGCCGTCCGCGGCGCGTTCAACGCCGGCGCGCTCGAGGTCGTGGTGATGGACTGCCACGGCGCGGGCGGCGACCTGTCGTTCAACTCGCTGCTGCCGGAGGAGCTCGACCCGCGCTGCGAGTGGGTGGTGCAGAACGAGTGGACGGAGTACACCGGTGCGCTCGCCGCCGGCTGCGACGCCGCGATCCTGATCGGCATGCACGCCAAGGCCGGGACGCCCGATGGCGTCCTCTCGCACACGGTGTTCGCCCGCGACTGGCAGGACCTGCGGTTCAACGGCGTCTCGGTCGGCGAGACCGGCATCAACGCGGCGCTGTGCGGGCACTTCGGCACGCCGATCGTGCTCGTCTCGGGCGACCGGGCGACGTGCGAGGAGGCCCGTGCGCTGCTGGGCGACGGCCTCGCGGTGGTCGACACCAAGGTCGGCCTGGGGCGCTACTCGGCCCGCATGCAGCCGCCGTCGCTGGTGCGCGAGCGCATCGAGCACGCGGTGCACGCGGCGCTGATGGGCCCGGCCCGGGTGTCGCCGTACGACCCCGGCCACCCGTGCTCGATCGAGGTCGACTTCGCGCTTCCGGACGACGTGGAGCGCTACCTCCACCGCGACGGCGTCGAGCTGGGCGGCCCGCGCCGCATCATCTCCCGCGCCGACGACTGGTGGACGGCGTGGCGGCGGTTCTACTTCTGATCGCCCGAGTCACCGGCGTTTGACTCGATTGGTTCATTCGCTCTAGTGTGGTGAATCGCACGGATCAGTTCTGGTAGATTCTGATCTGTGGGAGGCCTCTACGATCCGCGGTTCGAGCATGACGCGTGCGGCCTCGCGGCCGTGGTCCGGCTCGACGGCGTGCGCACCCACGAGGTGGTCGCCGCCGGCGTCGAGGCGCTCCGGAACATGGACCACCGCGGTGCCAGCGGGTCCGATCCCGAGACCGGCGACGGCGCCGGGATCCTGCTGCAGGTGCCCGACGCGTTCTTCCGCCGGGTCGTGCGCGAGGAGCTCCAACTCGAGCTGCCGCTGCCCGGCCAGTACGCCGTCGGCATGGCCTTCCTGCCGCGCGAGCCGGGCCTGCGGCTGCGGTGCGAGGAGCTGTTCGTGCGCATCTGCGCCGAGGAGGGCCACCGCGCGCTCGGCTGGCGCGACGTGCCCGTCCGGTCCGATCGCATCGGCGAGCTGGCGCGGCTGTCGGAGCCCGTCGTGCGGCAGCTGTTCGTCGAGCGCCGCGGCGGCGACGACGAGGCGTTCGAGCGCAAGCTGGCGGTGATCCGCCGGCGCGTGGAGAAGGAGGCGGGCGCCGGCGGCGTCGAGATGGCCGACTTCTCGGTCGTCTCGCTGTCGTCGCGCACCATCGTCTACAAGGGCCTGCTGCGCGCCCGGCAGCTGGACGAGTACTACTCCGACCTGGCGGCGCCCGACATCGCCTCGGCGCTCGTGCTCGTCCACTCGCGGTTCTCGACGAACACGCTTGGCACCTGGGATCTGGCGCATCCGTTCAACCTCCTCTGCCACAACGGCGAGATCAACACGGTGCGCGGCAACGGCGCCTGGCTGACCGCGCGCGAGCCCCAGCTGCGCAGCGACGTGTTCGGCGGCGACCTGCAGAAGCTGTTCCCGATCGCCGAGGAGCGCTGGTCCGACTCCGCGAAGCTCGACGCGATGCTCGACCTGCTGATCCTCGGCGGCCGCTCGCTGCCGCACGCGCTGGCGATGCTGATCCCGCCCGCCTGGACCGACCCGACGCTCGACCTGGACGACGACGTGCGCGCGTTCCACGAGTACCACGCGTCGCTGGTCGAGCCGTGGGACGGGCCGGCCGCGATCCTGGCCTCCGACGGCGTGCAGGTGGTGGCGACGCTCGACCGCAACGGGCTGCGGCCCTGCCGCTTCGTCCGCACCCGCGACGGGCTGGTCGTGATCGCCTCCGAGGTCGGCGTGCTCGACATCCCGCCGGCCGAGATCGTCGAGGCCGGCCGGCTCGAGCCGGGCCGCATGCTCGTCGTCGACACGCTGTCGGGCCGCCTCATCCGCGACGGCGAGGTGAAGCGCTCGCTGGCCGCCCGCCAGCCGTACCGGCAGTGGCTGGACGACGAGAAGCTGTTCCTCGCCGACCAGCGCCCGCGGCAGGTCGAGGCGATGTCGACCGACGAGCTGCATCGCCTGCAATGCGCCTTCGGCTACACGCAGGAAGACCTCCGCCTGCTGATCGGTCCCATGGCGCGCGACGGCGCTGAACCAGTTGGTTCAATGGGGGACGACACGCCGCTGGCGGCCCTCTCGGAGCGCCCGAAGCTGCTCGCCGCCTACTTCAAGCAGCACTTCGCCCAGGTCACGAACCCGCCCATCGACCCGCAGCGCGAGGCGCTCGTGATGAGCCTGCGCACCACGGTGGGCGCGATCGGCAACCTGCTCGACGAGACGCCCGAGCACTGCCGCCGCGTCGCGATGCCGACGCCGGTGCTGCAGAACGGCGAGCTGGCGAAGCTGCGCACGCTCGACCGCGAGCGGTTCCCCACCGCCACGCTGTCGACGCTGTACGCGATCGCCGACGGCCCGGCCGGGCTGGAGCGCGCCGTCGACGCGCTGTGCCGCGAGGCGTCGCGGCTGGTGTGGGACGGCACGGCGATCCTGATCCTGTCCGACCGCGGCGTGTCCGACACGATGGCCCCGATCTCGCCGCTGCTGGCGACGGCCGCGGTGCACGCGCACCTGGTGCGCGAGGGCGCGCGGACGATGTGCGGGCTGGTGGTCGAGTCGGGCGAGCCGCGCGAGGCGATGCACTTCGCGCTGCTGCTCGGCTACGGCGCCGCGGCCGTGAACCCGTACCTGGCGCTCGAGTCGCTGCGCGCGCTGCACGGCGAGGGCGAGCTGGGCGACCTGACGCTCGGCGTGGCGCGCGAGCGGTACATCGCCGGCGTCGGCAAGTCGCTGCTCAAGGTCTGCTCCAAGATGGGCATCTCGACCGTGCAGAGCTATCGCGGCGCGCAGATCTTCGAGGCCATCGGGCTCGGGCGGCGCATGGTCGACCGCTACTTCACGGGCACCGTCTCCCGCGTCGGCGGCCTCGAGCTGCCCGACCTGCACGACGAGATCGCCGAGCGCCACGCGGCCGCCTTCTCCGACGATCCGCAGGCGGCGACGCCCGAGCTCGACCCGGGCGGCGAGTACCAGCAGCGCCGTCGCGGCGAGCACCACGCGTGGAACCCCGACACGATCGTGACGCTGCAGCGGGCGGTGCGCGACGACTCGTACGCCACGTTCCGCGAGTACGCCGAGGCGCTCGACGCCTCGACCCGGCTGCAGACCCTGCGCGGGCTGTTCGAGATCGTGCCCGCCGCGCAGCCGATCCCCCTCGAGGAGGTCGAGTCGTCGGCCGACATCGTGAAGCGGTTCGCCACCGGCGCGATGAGCCTCGGCTCGATCTCGCCCGAGGCGCACGAGACGCTCGGCATCGCCATGAACCGTCTCGGCGGCCGGTCGAACACCGGCGAGGGCGGCGAGGACCTGGCGCGTTCGGTGCCGGACGAGAACGGCGATCTGCGTCGATCTGCCATCAAGCAGGTGGCATCAGGACGCTTCGGCGTGACCGCGAAGTACCTCCGTGACGCGGACCAGTTGCAGATCAAGGTGGCGCAGGGCGCGAAGCCCGGCGAGGGCGGCCAGCTGCCCGGGCACAAGGTCGACGCGCTGATCGCCCGGCTGCGCCACTCGACGCCGGGCGTCGGGCTGATCTCGCCGCCGCCGCACCACGACATCTACTCCATCGAGGACCTGGCGCAGCTGATCCACGACCTGAAGTCGGTCAACCCGGCGGCCGAGATCTCGGTCAAGCTGGTGGCCGAGGCGGGCGTCGGCACCATCGCCGCCGGCGTCGCCAAGGCGAAGGCCGAGCACATCGTGATCGCCGGCCACGACGGCGGCACCGGCGCCTCGCCGCTGTCGTCGCTCAAGCACGCCGGGCTGCCGTGGGAGCTCGGGCTGGCCGAGACGCAGCAGGTGCTGGTCATGAACGGGCTGCGCGGCCGCGTGCGGCTGCAGGTCGACGGCGGCCTGCGCACCGGCCGCGACGTGCTGATCGGCGCGCTGCTGGGCGCCGAGGAGTTCGCCTTCTCGACCGCGCCGCTGATCGCGCTCGGCTGCGTGATGATGCGCGTCTGCCACCTCAACACCTGCCCGGTCGGCATCGCCACGCAGGATCCCGAGCTGCGCCGCCGGTTCACGGGGATGCCCGATCACGTGGTGCGCTACCTGCTGTTCGTCGCCGAGGGCGTGCGCGAGCTGATGGCCTCCCTCGGCGTGCGGCGGTTCGAGGACCTCGTCGGGCGCACCGACCTGCTGCGGCCCGCCAGCGCCGACCGCTGGCCGTGGCTGAAGGACCTCGATCTCGAGCCGCTGCTGCATCGCCCCGGCGCGCCCGGCCCGCGCACGCGCACCGAGGCGCAGGACCACGGCCTCGACGTGGCCGCCGACCACCGCTGGCTGGTCGCCGTCGGCGCTGCCGAGCGGGGCGAGGCGGTCGAGATCTCCGACGTCGTGCGCAACACCGACCGCTCGGTGGGCGCCATGCTGGCCGGCGAGCTGGTCGGCCTACGAGCTCTCGGACGACGCGGTCTCCCTCCGGCTGGACGGCACGGGCGGCCAGAGCTTCGGCGCCTTCGCCGTGCGCGGCATGACCCTCGCGCTGTCCGGCGTGGTGAACGACTACTGCGGCAAGGGCCTCTCCGGGCGGCCGGCTGATCGTGGCGCCCGCCGCCGACGCCGCCTACGTGGCCGAGGAGAACGTCGTCTGCGGCAACGTCGCCCTGTACGGCGCCACCTCGGGCGAGGCGTTCTTCCGCGGCCTCGCGGGCGAGCGCTTCTGCGTGCGCAACTCGGGCGCGACGGCCGTCGTCGAGGGCGTTGGCGACCACGGCTGCGAGTACATGACCGGCGGCGTCGTGGTCGTGCTGGGCCGCATCGGGCGCAACTTCGCGGCCGGCATGTCGGGCGGCACGGCGTACCTGCTGCGCGACGGGTTGCGCACCGACCTGATCAACGACGACTCGGTGGCGCTCGTCGACGTCGAGGATGTCGACGCGCTGGCCGCGCTGCTGGAGCGCCACGAGCGGCTCACCGGCAGCGCCGTGGCGGCGCGCCTGCTGGCCCGCCCGGCCGACCTGGCCGAGGCGTTCGTCCAGGTGCTGCCGCACGACCTGCGCCGCGCCCGCCGGCTGGCGCAGGAGGAGGCGGTGGTGACGGCGTGACCGATCCGCGCGGCTTCCTCCAGATCCAGCGCCGTGTGGCGCCCTACCGGCCGGTCGAGCGAGCGCCGCGCCGACTGGGGCGACGTGAACGGCCCCGCCGACGAGGGTCTCGTGCGCGAGCAGGCGCGCCGGTGCATGGACTGCGGCGTGCCGTTCTGCCACACCGGCTGCCCGCTCGGCAACCTGATCCCCGACTGGAACGACCTCGTGGAGCGTGGCCGCTGGCGCGAGGCGCACGACCAGCTCGACGCCACGAACAACTTCCCCGAGTTCACCGGCAAGCTCTGCCCCGCGCCCTGCGAGGAGGCGTGCGTGCTGACGCTCAACGACGACCCGGTGACCATCAAGCAGGTCGAGATGGCGATCTCCGACCGGTCGTTCGCCGAGGGCTGGGTCGTGCCGCGGCCGCCCGCGACGCGAGAGCGGCCGCAGCGTCGCCGTCGTCGGCTCGGGCCCGGCCGGCCTCGCCGCCGCCCAGCAGCTGCGCCGCGCCGGGCACGCCGTCACGGTGTTCGAGCGCGACGACCGTCCCGGTGGACTGCTGCGTTACGGCATCCCCGACTTCAAGCTCGCCAAGGCCATGGTCGACCGGCGCATCGAGCAGCTGGTGGCGGAGGGCATCGAGTTCCGCTGCAACGAGGCGATCGACGACCTCGACGCGCTGCGCGGTGCATACGACGCGGTCGTGCTCGCCACCGGCGCGCAGCGGCACCGCGACCTGGCGCTGCCCGGCCGCGACCTTACCGGCATCGAGCTGGCCATGCCCTATCTGATCTCGTCGAACCGCCGCTGCGCGGGCCTCGATGCGGGGCCGGTCGTGGCGACCGGCCTGCGCGTCGCCATCCTGGGCGGCGGCGACACGAGCGCCGACTGCCTCGGCTCGGCGCATCGCGAGGGCTGCGCGTCGGTGGTCGAGATCGCGCACGGCGTCGAGCCGCCGACCGAGCGGTCGCCGATGCAGACCTGGCCGCGCTGGCCGCGCCTGCGTCGCTCCTACGCCGCGCATCTGGAGGGCGGCGAGCGCCGCTACGCCTACGAGACGGTCGAGTTCCTCGGCCGCGACGGTCGCGTCACCGGACTGCGCGACGCCGCCGGGCGCCGAGATCGAGGTCGACCTGGTGCTGATCGCCGTCGGCTTCACCGGCGTCGAGGCCGATCTCGGCGTCGAGCTGACGCCGCGCTCGACCATGCAGGTCGACGACACGTTCGCCACCACGCTGCCGGGCGTGTTCGCGGCCGGCGACTGCGTGCGTGGCGCCGACCTGATCGTCTCGGCCATCGCCGACGGCCGTGAGTGCGCGCGCGCGGTCGACCGGTTCCTGACGGGGTCGACCACCTTGCCCTTCCGCGACCGCCCGACCCTCGTACACTCCAACGATGTCTGAACTCGTCTCCACCGCAAACGCCGTCTGGCAGGGCGGCCTCGTCGACGGCTCCGGCACCGTCTCGCTCGCGAGCGGCGCGGCCGGTCCGCTGCCCGTCTCCTGGGCCAGCCGCACCGAGGCGGCCAACGGCAGGACCAGCCCCGAGGAGCTGATCGGCGCCGCGCATGCCGCCTGCTACTCGATGGCCCTCTCGCACGAGATCGCCGGCGCCGGCGGCACGCCGAAGCAGCTGGACGTGACCGCGAAGGTGACCTTCGTGGCCGGCACCGGCGTCACCGGCGTCGCGCTCACCGTGTCCGGCCAGGTCGACGGCCTCGACGCCGACGGCTTCAAGAAGGCGGCCGAGGCGGCCAAGGAAGGGTGCCCCGTGTCGCAGGCGCTGGCGGTGCCGATCACGCTGACCGTCAACTAGGCCGGCGCGGCCGCTGCCGCAGACCTTCAGGCCGTAGGCGCCCGCGACCCGCTGCGCCTCCTGCACCTTCGGCTGGTTCGCCGTCGTGAACGCCTGGATGGCGGCGGTGTCACCCGTGCGCGCGATCGTCTGCAGCTCCTGCGCGAGCGTCAGCTGCAGCGTTGCGGCCTCGACCACCGCCGCGGTCTTCGCCTGCTCCGACTCGACCGGCGTGAGCGTCTTCAGGTCCTCCACCTCGCGCCGGAAGATGTCGATCAGCGAGTCGAGCTGCGTGACGAGGGCCGAGGTCGACTCCGGCGTCGGCAGGTCGCTGGCCTCGTCCTTCGACCGGCGAGCAGATGTCGTCGGCCGCCGAGATCCACTCGACCTTCGTCAGGCGGCCGCCGCTGCCGGTGGTGGACCCGCCGTAGCTGCCGCAGCCGGCCAGCACGCGCGGCCGCGAGCACGAGGCAGACGAGTCGGCGTCACTGCGACGCCCCGCACACCTGCATGCCGAGGTCGCTGCGCGAGCTTCTTCGCCTTCTGGTCGACGGCGCCGTTCTGCTTCACGAAGTCGTCGATCGCGGCCGGGTCGCCGGACGCCGCCACCTTCTCGAGGCCCTTCGCCACCCGCACCACGGCATCGAGCGTCTCGTTCAGCTCCTCGACGCGGTCCTCGTCGCCGGGCGGCGCCTGCAGCGCCTTCAGGTCGTCGCGCTCCTGCGAGACGATGGCGGCGGCCTGCTTCGCGTAGGCCGGCAGGTCGTTCAGTCCGTCGGGCTGGCCGAGCGCCGTCGAGCGCGTCCTCCGCCTTCTGGCACACGGCATCGGCCTGCTGCGCGTACGCGGCACGCGTGACCTGCTCGTCCGGCGACGGCTTCTTGGAGTCGCCACAGCCGGCGATGAGCAGGATCAGGGGCACGAGGATGATCGATCGGCGCAACTAGAATCCGTCCGTGGACGAGCATAGCCTGCAGGTCCTCGAGCTCGATGCGATCCGGGCGCTGCTCGCCGACGAGACGTCGTTCGCCGGCGGCCACGACCTGGCGGTGGCGCTCGCGCCGTCCACCGACGCCACCGTGGTCGCCCGCCGGCAGGCCGAGACGGCCGAGGCGGTGCTGCTCATCGACGGCGGCGCGCCCCGGCTGGCGGGCGCGCACGACGTGCGACCGGCGGCCACCGCGGCCGTGCGCTCGGCCGTGCTGCAGCCCGACCAGCTGGCGGCCATCGCCGACACGGTGCGCGCGGGTCTCGACGTCCGCCGCGTGCTCGCCGCGCGCGACGACGTGCCGCGGCTGACGGCCGATCGCGGGCGCGGTGGCGCCCTCGCTGGAGGGGCTCGCGTCACGGCTCGAGGCGGCGGTCGAGCCCGACGGCAGCCGGCTGCGCGACAGCGCCTCGCCGCGGCTGCGCGGCCTGCGGCGCGAGATCTCGCAGGCGCGCGGGCGCGCGACCGACAAGCTGCGCCAGCTCGCGACGCAGCTGAAGTCGCACCTGCAGGAGGACTTCGTCACCGAGCGCGGCGGCCGGCCGGTGCTCGCGGTCAAGGCCACGAGCCGCGTCGGCCGTGCCGGGCATCGTCCACGACACGTCGGGCTCGGGCCAGACGCTGTTCGTCGAGCCGTTCGCGATCGTCGAGGCGCAGAACGCGATCCGCGAGCTCGCGGCGGCGGAGCGCGAGGAGGTCGACCGCATCCTCGCGGAGCTGTCCGGGCTCGTGCGCGTCGCGGCGCCCGACGTGACCGCGTGCGTCGACGCGCTCGCGCACATCGACCTGGCGCTGGCCGCGGGCGCGCCTGGCGCGGCGGCTCGGCGGCTGCCCGGTCGAGATCACCGACGACGTCGTGGCTGGTCGAGGCGCGGCATCCGCTGCTCGACCGGGCCGATCGCGGTGCCGATCGACCTCGACCTGCGCGGCATCCGCGGCGTCGTCGTGTCCGGCCCGAACACGGGCGGCAAGACGGTCGGCATGAAGACGCTCGGCCTGGCGGCGCTGATGCACCAGTGCGGGCTGCGGCCGCCGGCGGTGAAGGCGAGCCTGCCGGTGTTCGACGAGGTGCTGGCCGACATCGGCGACGAGCAGTCGATCGCGATGAGCCTCTCCACCTTCTCCGGGCACATCCGCAACCTCACGCAGATCCTCGCGCGCTCGCGGCGAGCGCTCGCTGGTGCTGCTCGACGAGGTCGCCGCCGGCACCGATCCGCACGAGGGCGCGGCGCTGGCGCGGGCCCTGCTCGAGCGGCTCGTCGAGCGCGGCGCGCTGGTGATCGCGACGACGCACTACCCCGAGCTGAAGGAGTGGGCGAGCGCGACCGACGGCGTCGTCAACGCCGCCGTCGGGCTTCGATCCGGAGACGCTCGCGCCGACCTACCGCGTCACGCTCGGCCGGCCGGGCGCGTCGCACGCGCTGCAGATCGCCGAGCGGCTCGGGCTCGGCGACGGCGTGCCGGAGCGCGCCCGGGCGCGGATGGCGCCGGAGCGCCTGCACGTGTCGGAGCTGCTGGCCGAGGCGGCCGGCGCCGAGCGCGACGCGGCCGAGGTGCTGCGCGGCGCGCGGGCGGCGGGGCAGCAGGCGGAGGAGGCGCTGGCCGACGCGCAGCGGCGCGAGCGCGAGTTGCGCGACGCGCTGGAGGCCGTCCGCGCCGGCGCGCAGGCCGAGCGCGAGCGGGCGCGGGCCGAGGCGGAGCGCGCAGCTCGGCGACTACCGCCGCGAGCTCGACGAGCTGCGCGCCGAGATCCGCGAGGCCCGCCGCCAGGAGCGCGAGCGCGGCCGCGCGACGTCCGAGGCGGCCGACGAGGCGCTCCGCGCGGCGCGACCGCAGCCTCGACCGCGCGTCGCGGCGCACGCGCACCGCGCACGACGCGCTCGAGGCGGCGCTGACCGAGCCGCCGTGCCGACCACGCGGCCGCTCGCCGTCGGCGACCCGGTGATCGCGCCGGCGCTCGGCGTGCGCGGCACGATCACCGAGATCAGCGGCGACGAGGCCGAGGTGCACGGCGGCAAGCTCCGCATCAAGGTGCCGCTGGCCCGCCTGCAGCCCGACCCGCGCGGCGGCGTCACCCGCGACGAGCAGGAGCGGCAGGTGCAGGTCAAGGTCGCGCGCGGCGAGCCGGTCGAGTTCCAGATCGACCTCCGCGGCCGCACCGCCGACGAGGCGCGCGAGGAGGTGCGCCGCTACGTCGACCAGGCCCACCTGTCGGGCCGCGACGAGGTCGCGATCGTCCACGGCCGCGGCACCGGCGCCGTCCGCAAGGCGGTGCGCGAGGAGCTCGCCAACCACCCGCTGGTCGCGTCGACGACGTCGGTGAGCGCCGACGGCGCCACGCTCGCGAAGCTCGAGTCCCGCTAACCGCGCACGAATCCCGCGCGCTCTGTGCCGGCTCGGTGTCGAGAGGCGCGCAGAACTGTGCCGCGATGACCGATCGGTGCCAGGCACCGAACGGCCATGGCACGTGCGAGCGACCGGCGACGGCCTTCGACGCGGCGGCGAGACGTGCCGCTCCGGTTCCGTGCCGCGCGTGGCGACGAGCGGCGGTATCGCCTGGACACATCTCGCTCCTGCGCACGCCGTGACGGGTGAGCGCTCGACGCCCTGGTGATGCCGGTCGACGTCGAGCCGACGCAGGATGCCGCCGGGGAGCTCGCGGCACGGCTCGAGCCCTTGCGGCGGCATTTCCTGGGCGTCCCGCCGGCGCAGACGTCCGGCTCCATCACCGTCGGGTGACGCACTAGTTGATGCGCTTCGTGCCGCGCCCCACTCGCGGTCGCGCAGGACGAACTTCTGCACCTTGCCGGTCGACGTCTTCGGCAGCGGCGCCGAACTCGACCGCGTCGGGGCACTTGAAGTGCGCGAGGCGCTCGCGGCAGTAGGCGATCAGCTCGGCGGCCGGTCGCCGTCGGCGCCGTCGCGCAGCGTCGACGAACGCCTTCGGGCGCTCGCCCCACTGCTCGTGCGGGATGGCGACGACCGCGCACTCGAGCACCGCCGGGTGCGACACGACGGCCTGCTCGACCTCGATCGTCGAGATGTTCTCGCCGCCGGAGATGATGATGTCCTTGGCGCGGTCGCGCAGCTCGATGTTGCCGTCGGGGTGCCACACCGCGAGGTCGCCGGAGTGGAACCAGCCGCCGCGGAACGCCTGCGTCGGTCGCCTCGTCGTCGGCGAAGTAGCCGCGCATGACGTTGTTGCCGCGCATCACCACCTCGCCCATCGTCTCGCCGTCGCGCGGCACGTCGTTCATCGTCGGCGTCGACCACGCGCACCAGGTCGGCCGTCGGGTAGCCCTGGCCCTGCCGGGCGCGCAGCCGCGCCCGCTCGGCCGGCGGCTCGTCGTCCCAGTCGGGCAGCCACGTGCGCGACCGTGATCGGCCCGTAGGTCTCGGTCAGGCCGTAGACGTGGACGGCGCGGAAGTTGAGCTCGGCCATGCGCGCGAACAGCGTCGGCGACGGCGGCGCTGCGGCCACGAGCGCCGTCACGGCCGGCTCGACGCGGTGCGCGCGACGGGTGGTCGACGACCGACGAGCTGCACGGTCGGCGCGCCGCAGTAGTGCGTCACGCCCTCGTCGTCGATCAGTCGCCACACCTCGCCGGGATCGACCTTGCGCATCGTCACGTGGGTGGCGCCGACCGCCGTCACCGCCCACGGGAAGCACCAGCCGTTGCAGTGGAACATCGGCAGCGTCCAGAGGTACGCCGACTCGGGCGAGAGCCCGGCCACGACGCACCTCGGACAGCGCGTTCAGGTACGCGCCGCGATGCGTGTACTGCACGCCCTTCGGCCGGCCGGTGGTGCCCGAGGTGTAGTTGATCGAGATCGGCTCCTCCTCGTCGGCGAGCCACGACTCCGGATCGTCGGGCGCCGACGCGGCGAGGAACGCCTCGTAGGGGCAGCCGTCGGCGCCGGTGTCGTCGCACCGCACGACGACCAGATCGGCGACATCGCCGGGTGCGACCAGCGCCACGAGCTCGTGGTCGACCAGCAGCACGCGTGCGCCCGAGTGGCGCAGGATGTAGCCGATCTCGTCGCTCGCGAGGCGCGTGTTGATGGCGACCAGCTGCAGACCGGCGGCGGGCACGGCGAAGTGCGCCTCGAGGATCATCGGCGCGTTCGGCGACAGCACCGCGACGCGGTCGTCCTTCGCGAGCCCGAGGCCGCGCAGCGCGTTCGCGAGCCGCCACGAGCGGTCGGCGATCTCGGCCCACGTGTACCGGCGGCCGTCGTCGGCGTGCACCAGCCCGACCTTGGGGCCGTACACGTACGCCGCCCGGCGCAGGAAGTCGACGGGGGTCAGTTCGGTGCGCGAGACCTTCATAGCTCCATCCGGTGGAAGTGTGCTCCCGCGACGACCGCGGTGACGGCGACGCCGTCCAGGGGATCGCGCAGGTCGAGCGTCTCGGGTGCGTCGGGCGAGCCGATGCGGAAGCGGCCGTCGGGCAGCGGGATCAGGTCCTCGGGCCCCCACGGGAACGCGATGACGGCCGCCTCGAGATCGACTGCCGACCCACGGGCACCACGGGTTGTGCGAGCCGTACCGCACGCCTGCGGGTTCCGGCGGCGGCTGCCCACGTGTAGTACTCCGCCACCTCCTCGCCGCGCAGCGCCGCCAGCGCGTGCTGGACGATCGGCCACGTCGTGCCGGCGGTGTCCGCCCACAGCACGGCAACGGCGGCGCCGGTCTCGCGACACGCGTAGGCGTGCGACCCGAAGCCGGGGCAGTCGCCGGAGAGGCCGACGCGCGCGAAGCCCTCTTCGTCGTCGTCGTCCAGCGCGTGCGGCGGCGTTAGCGCGGGCATCGCGGCCGCGAACCGCACGAGGTCGCCGATCGTGCACATCGCGGAACCGGCCCCGCTCGAGGTGGGCACCCAGATCGCGTGCGAAGCCCACGCCGGCCGGTCAGCCTCGATCGTGACGCCGCTCGAGTCGCACAGCCCGAGCGGCTGCAGCACGTGGCGCTCGACGAGCGTCTCGTACGTCTCGCCCGTGACGCGCTCCGCCACCAGGCCGAGCGCCTCGTAGCCGATGTTCGACCGCCGGAACACGCCCGACGCGGCCAGCTCGGTCTCGCGCAGCAGCACCATGCCGCCCAGCGGCGACGGGGCGGCATCGAGGCCCATGACCAGCCCCGACTCGTGCGCGAGCACGCTGCGGATGGTCGGCTCGGCGAAGGGGAACAACGGCACGTGCTGCTGCACGGTGTCGTCCAGATCGACGCCGCAACCGGCGATCACGAGTGCCGTGAAGCTCTTCGCGATCGACGCGATCGGCAGCCGCTCGTCGACCCGCGCCTCGCCGTGGGCGAACGCGTGGACGTCGCCGCCGTGCGCGATCGCCACGACCGCGTGCGGGATCTCCTCGCGTGCGAGGACCCCGCGGGCGAACGTCTCGATGTCGGCTGCTACGCGCGGGTCCATACGGCGCCCGAAGCGTACCGGCGCAGCCCGAGCCGGAACAGCACGATGCCGAGCAGCGGGAAGAACGCCGCGGCGGCGGCCAGCGCCAGCGCCGTGCCGGCATCGAAGTCGCGCAGCAGCGAGGCGGGCAGGCCGGTCACGAAGGCCGCCGGGATGAGCGTGAACAGCACCACCTTCGTGGCGCCGCCGAAGATGTCGAGCGGGTACGAGGCCATGATCAGGATCGCCTGGAAGCCGAGGTCGGCCTGCTCGCCGCGGCCGCCGACGAACAGCGTCAGCGAGCTGATCGAGACCAGGAAGCCGATCAGCACGACGCTGCCGCACAGCGCCGCGCCGATGTACACCGCGATGCTCTCGAGCGACCGGTCGCTGGCGTAGAGGAACAGCAGCGGCCCCATCACCAGGTCGCCGAGCAGCACCGTGTCGACCCGTCGTGCGAGCAGGTAGGACAGCGGGTCGAGCGGCAGGGCGAGCGCCGCGTCGATCTCGCCGTCGGCGACCAGCTGGCCGAGCTTGCGCGCGTTGCCCACGAGCCCGAGCGCGATGCCCGACGCGGTCAGCAGGATCGCGAACAGCATCAGCACGTCGTCGCGGTTCCAGCCCCGCACGTTGCCGACGGCGTTGAAGAACAGCGCCCAGAAGATCACCCAGGTCACGTCGTTGATCGCCATCACGAGCACCTGCACCCAGAACGAGCGCCGGTTGGCGAGCGCATCGGCGAAGGCCGCGCGCATGACGCGCGCGATCCTCACCCTCCCACGACCTGCAGCCGGCGCTCGCCGAGCGCGAACACGCCGACCGCCAGCACGAGCGACACGGCCAGCCAGGCCAGCTGGCCGGCGATCAGCCACGGGTCGAGGTCGCCCGACGCGATGCGCCCCGGCACGTAGGCCATCGCCGCCCACGGCAGCACGCGTGCCACGTCGGCGAAGCCGGACGGCAGCAGCTCCAGCGGCAGCAGCAGCCCGCCCGCGATGAACACCAGCTTCGACCACAGGAACCACGTCGACCTCGCGTCGAGCAGCCAGAACGCGATGCCGCCGAACGCGTGCTGGGCGGCGATCGACACCGTGCAGCCCAGCAGCGCCGCCGGCAGTGCCACCACCGCCGCGGCGGTGGAGTGCGGCGCGCCGACCGTCAGCAGCAGCACCGGCACGGCCAGCACCGCCGCCGCCGCGACCCGCACCAGAGACTCGCCCAGCTCGGACGACATCCGCAGGCCGACCACGTTGACGGGACGCAGCATCTGCACCGCGACGGTGCCGGAGCCGATCTCGTCGCCGACCTCCTCGATCGTGCGCGTGCGCGGCCCGAGGTGCGCGGCCTGGGCGGCGGCGATGTACCAGAGCATCGCGACCTCGTCGTAGCCGGCCAGCTCGCCGCCGTTCGCGTCGAGCGCGGCGCGCCACAGCGCCCCGGTGACGACGAGGATGATCGCGTAGAAGCCGACCCGGACGAGCACGTCGGCCGGGCTCGAGATGCCACGCCGGACGCCGCTCGTGAGGGCTGCGGCGTACGGCATGGCCGCGCCGCCGCGGCTCATACCGGCGCCTGGCCGTAGATGTGCGTGATGACGTCTTCGAGCGGCGGTTCGGTGACGGAGATGTCGGCCACCTCGTACCGGTCGAGCAGGTCGTCGAGCACCGCGCGGATCGACCGCACCTCGGTGTCGACCTCGAGCTTCGCGCCGGGGCCCGACAGCTTCACCAGCCGCGCGCCCTCGATGTCGATCGACGCGGGCGGCGTCTCGAACCGCACGTCGATCAGCCGCGTGCGCAGCAGCTCGCGGCGCATGCGCGAGACGCGGTCGTCGTAGATCAGCTGCCCGTGGTTGATCACGATCACGCGCCGCGCCACCTGCTCGATGTCGGACACGTCGTGCGAGGTGAGGAAGATCGTCGTCGAGCGCTCCTCGTTGAGCCGCAGCACGAGGTCGCGGAAGCGCGACTTGGCGATCAGATCGAGGCCGATGGTCGGCTCGTCGAGGAACAGGATCTCGGGCTCGTGCAGCACGCTCGCGGCCAGCTCGCAGCGCATCCGCTCGCCCAGCGAGAGGGTGCGCACCGGCCGGTCGAGCAGGTCGGCGGCGTCGAGCAGGTCGGCCAGCATCGCGATCCGCGCCGTGGTCTCGGCGCGGGAGAGGCGGTAGATGCGGCCGAGCAGCGTCAGGGTCTCGCGCGGCGACAGCTGGAACCACAGCTGCGAGCGCTGCCCGAACAGCGTGCCGATGCGCATCGCGAGCTGCCGCCGCTGCTTCCACGGCACCAGGCCGAGCACCTGCGCGGTGCCGCCGGTCGGGTGCAGGATGCCGGTCAGCATCTTGATCGAGGTCGACTTGCCGGCGCCGTTCGGGCCGATGTACGCGAGCCGCTCGCCCGCCTCGAGGGCGAACGAGATGCCCTGGACGGCCTCCACCTCGCCGAACCGCTTTGCCAGCGCCTCCGCCTCGATGACCGCCATGCGGCACCCTACCGCAATGCTGAATGTCCACCGATGGGGGCCCGAAGACGGCCCGGCGACCCTCTGCCTGCACGGCGTCACGGGCCACGGCCAGCGGTTCACGCGCCTGGCCACCGACTGCCTGAGCCACCGCCGCGTGCTGGCGCCCGACCTGCGCGGCCACGGCCGCTCGCTGTGGACGCCGCCGTGGACGGCCGAGCAGCACATCGGCGACCTCATCGACGTGCTCGAGGCCGAGGGCGTCGAGACGGTCGACGTCGTCGGCCACTCGTTCGGCGGGCTCGTCGCGACGCATCTCGCGTCGGCGATCGGCGAGCACGTCGGCCGCGTCGTGCTGCTCGACCCGGCCATCGAGATCGACGCGCAGATGGCGCTCGAGGCGGCCGAGGACTCGCGCAACCCGCCGTCGTGGGCGTCGATCGACGAGGCCAAGGCCGCGCGCCGCGAGCAGCGCACCGCCGGCCGGCTACCCGGGCTCGGATCAGGACGTCGACGACCACGCGCAGCAGGGCGAGGACGGGCGCTACCGGTTCCGCTACCTGGCCAGCGCCGCCGTCACCGCGTGGAGCGAGATGGCCGGCCCCGTCGTCGACCTGCGGGAGTGGGAGGGACGCCTGCACCTGGTCACCGCCGCGCAGGCGCCGTACGTGACCGACTCGACGCGCGAGTGGCTGAGCGGCGACCTCGGCGACCGCTTCTCCGAGACCGTGATCGACTCGAGCCACATGCTGTACTGGGACGCCTACGAGCAGACCGCTGCCGAGGTCGCCGCATTTCTGTTCCTGACGTCACGCCGGCCGAAGATCGACCGGGTCCTCGTCGCCCTGCTGGCGACGGTCGCCTTCTGGGCGCTGAACGTGATCGTGGTGAAGTGGGCGGTGGGCACGAGCGGCCAGTGGGATCCGCTGGCGTACTCGTTCATCCGGCTCACCATCGGCGCGGCGCTGCTCGCGGTGTTCGTCCGCGCGCGCGAGGGGTCGATCATGGTCGGGCGGCGCGACGTGCCGCTGATCCTCTTCTCGGCGCTGGTCGGCATCGTCATCAACCAGATCGGCTTCATGTACGCGGCCACCTACGCGACGGCGACGACGATCTCGCTGATCCTCGCGACGATCCCGGCCTTCGCCGCCATCACCGCCTCGGTGCTCGGCCACGAGCGCATCGGCGGCCGGCACTGGCTGGGCATCGGCGTCGCCGCGGTCGGCACCGCGCTGGTGCTGCAGGCGGGCCCGGGCGAGCTCGACATCACCAGCGTGCGCGGCGACGTGCTGGCGCTGCTCGCCGCGGCCTCGTGGGGCGTCTACTCGGCGCTCGTCCGGCCGCTGCTCGACCGCTACTCGCCGAACCGCATCTCGACCGTCGTGGTGTGCGCGGCGCTGCCGATGCTCGCGGTGGTGAGCCTGCCGCAGGTGCTGAAGCAGGACTACGGCTCGGTCACGCTCGGCGGCTGGGGCGCGCTCCTCTTCAGCGTCTTCTTCTCGCTCGTGATCACCAACATGCTGTGGTTCGGCGCCATCCAGGCGGGCGGAGCGGCACGCGCCACGGCGGTGCTGCCGATCCAGCCGTTCCTCGGCGCGCTGTTCGCGTTCGTGCTGCTCGGCGAGACCGTCACCTGGCTGCAGATCGCCGGCGGCCTGATCGTCGTCGTCGGCATCTGGCTGACGCGCCGGCGCACGCTCGTGCTCGCCGACTGAGCCGACTAACCCACGATCGAGCGCACGATGTGCAGGGTCGCCAGCGTGGCGTAGCCCAGGTCGTCGGTGTGGATCCGCTCGTCGACGTTGTGGAAGCCGTTCTCGTGCACGTCGACCGGCGTCGTGCGGTACGGCCAGAACCCGTAGGCGACGGTGCCCCACGCCTCGCGCAGGTAGTTGGAGTCGGCGAAGCCGGAGGAGATGATCGGCAGCAGGATCGCGCCCGGATCGGCGTCGTCGAGGAACCCCTGGCAGGCCCTGTAGAGCGGCGTGTCGATCTCGGACGAGGCGCCGCCGGTGAGCGCGTCGAGCCACTGCAGCTCGTACGGCAGGTCGTCGCCGAGGGCCTCGCGCAGCTCGCGCTCCAGGTCGGCCTCGGTGGTGCCCGGCAGCACCCGGCAGTCGACCTCGCACGTCGCGCGCGCGGGCATGACGTTGCGCGCGCTCGAGCCCTGCAGGCGGGTCGGTGCCATGGTGGTGGAGAACAGCGGCTCGAGCGTCTCGCGGATCGACTCGTGCAGCGTCGAGGCGCGGGCGATGCGCTCGTCGAGGTCGCCGTCGGGCCCGACCAGCACGTCGAGCATCCGCGCCGTCGTCGGCAGCACGTGGCGCTGCGGCTCGTAGGCGGCGACCCGGCGCACCAGCTCGGCCAGCCGCGGCACGGCGTTGGCGCCCGACCGCGGCCGCGAGGCGTGGCCCGCGATGCCGAGCGCCGTGACGCCGACCGGCAGCGTCGCCTTCTGGCCGCACTCGATCGGCACCACGATGCGGCCGTCGGCGAGCACCAGCCGGTCGCCGCCGCCCTCGTCGATGGCGTAGTCGACGCGCAGGTCGGGGCGGGCGTCGACCAGCCAGCGCATGCCGACGTTCTCGACGCCGTCCTCCTCGTCGGCCTGCGCGATGAACAGCAGGTCGCCCTTCGGCCGGAAGCCCGAGCGGGCCAGGGCCGCCATCGCCACGGCGCGCGTCGCCGTCTGGTTCTTCATGTCGACCGCGCCGCGTCCCCACAGCCAGCCCTCGTCGTCGACGTGGCCGGCGAACGGCGGGTGCGTCCAGTTCGGCTCGTCCGCCGGCACCACGTCGGTGTGGCCGCACAGCGCCAGCGACGGGCCGTCGCCGGTGCCGCGGATGCGCGCGATCAGGTTCGGGCGGTCGACCATCCGCGACGGCGAGCTCGCACTCGATGCCCGCCGCCTCCAGGTAGCTCATCAGCAGGTGCGCGGCCGGAGCCTCGTTGCCCGGGGGATTGCCCGTGTCGATGCGGATCAGATCGGCGGTGAGCTCCGTCGCCTCGCGGCGGATCGCGGCGTCGTCCATCCGGGTAGCCTACGGCCCCTGATGGAGCGCTGGCGCGAGGAGGAGATCGGACGCTCGCACCGCGGGGCGCCGATTCGCGTCTTCCTGCCATCCCGGCCCGAGACGCTGCTGGTGGCGGGCGTGCACGGCGAGGAGCCGGAGACCGTGTGGCTCGCCCGCCGGCTGCTGGAGCGCGTCGACGCCGGCGACGCGACGATGGCGATCGTCACCTGCGCCAACCCCGACGGCATGGCCGACTCGATCCGCCAGAACGCCGCGGGCGTCGACCTGAACCGCAACTACCCGTCGGCCAGCTGGCTGCCCGAAGACTCGTACACCTACCCGCCGGGCACGGCGTGGGAGGCGCGGAATCGTGAGAACCGCACGTCGCGGTCCGGGCCCGGCGCGACACCGGGCTCCGAGCCGGAGACGCGGGCGGTGCTCGACCTGATCGAGCGCCTGCAGCCCGGGCTGATCCTCGACCTGCACGCGCCGCTCGAGCTGGTGCTGCCGACGGCCGACGCGCCGATGGAGACGGTGGAGGAGCTCGCGCGCCGGGCGCGGCTGCCGATCACGATGGAGCTCGGCAGCCGGACGCCCGGCGCGCTGCGCGACTGGTGCAGCGATCGCGGGCTGCCCGCGATCACCTACGAGGTCGAGCACGCCGGGCTGCCCGCGCTCGGCGCGCGCCACCTCCCGGCGCTGGAGTGGCTCGTCAGAGGGCCGCGATCCAGTCGCCGACCACCTGGTTGAACTTCTCCGGCTCCTCCCACATCGGGCAGTGGCCGGACTCCTCGAAGATCACCATCTCCGCGCCGTTCTGGCGCTCCTTCAGCCACTCGCCGACGGCGATCGAGATGAGCTGCTCGTCGGCACCCCACGTCTGCAGCGTCGGCAGCTCGTAGGTGCCGATCAGGTCGCGGTAGTCCTGCACCGACTGGTCGAGGACGCAGAGCGTGCCGCAGTTCGGGCCGATCTTGCACACCTCCTCGAGCAGGAAGGCCATGTCGGCCTCGTTCGGCTTGTGCTTGACCATCAGCGGGATCAGGTGCTCCATCGTGCCGCGGAAGTCGGCCTGCGCGCCGGCCAGGAGCCCGTGCAGGTCGTCCATCGTGAACGCGCCGATGGGGAAGTCGTCGCGCACCAGGTCGGACGGGCCCTGCGAGATGTTGACGTGCCCGCCCATCCAGTCCGACCCGAACTGGCGGATCAGCTCCCAGATGGTCAGCGTGCCCATCGACCAGCCCGCGAGCACGGGCTTGTCGAGGCCCAGCGTGTCGACGAGGTGCTTGACGTCCCTGGCGTACTGGGCGACGGTGTTGTTGCCCTCCGACGCCGGCGAGTCGCCGTGGCTGCGCAGGTCGACGCGCACGACGCGGAAGCGCTCGGCCAGGGCGTCGAAGTTGCGGTCGAAGTAGCGGCGCGTCATGCACATGCCGTGGATCAGCAGCACGTCGCGGCCCGAGCCCTTGTCGTCGTAGGCCAGCTGGACGCCGTCGGGCAGTTCGTGGAAGCTCGTCATGACGGCGAGTCTACGTAATGCCGGGAGATGGCGCGAGGGCGCGTTGGCGCAGGACCCAGAGGCAGCCGACGCCGAACGCGGAGATCGCCAGGTAGCCGGCCGCGGCGACGTCCTGCTCGGCCAGGACGCCGGCCATGATCGGAGCAACGACGCTCGCCAGCGCCCACACGCTGTTGAGCGCGCCCATGGCCACGCCCTGCCCGATTCCGGCCCGGTCGGCGGCCTCCGAGCACAGCGGGTAGACCGTCGTCCAGATCAGCGTGCCGAAGCCGAGCATCGCGATCACGCCGAGGGTGTACGGCACCGTGTCGAGGCCGAGCGCGAGGTACACCGCCAGCACGGCCACGATCAGCACGCCGGCGCGCGCGTTGGCCCGCTTGTCGATCTGGTCGAGGCGGCGGCCGACGAAGGCGGCGACGAACAACGACACCGCGGCGCCGGCCGTCCAGATCCACCCGATGCCCGCCGACGACAGCCCGAGGTCGGACAGGTGGATGGGCGCGAGCACCTGCTGCGCGCCCATCGCCGAGGCGGCGAACGCGATGCCGGCGAACGCGTGCAGCAGCCCCGGCTCGCGCAGGCCGATGCGCAGCGCCGTCACGACCGACGTGTGCTCGATGCCGGTGTGGCCGCCGCGGTTGGGCTCGAACAGCGCCCAGATGCCGAGCAGCAGGACGACAGCCGCCGAACGCCAGCATGGTCGGCTTCAGGCCGAACGCCGTGACGACCGGCCCGCCGATCAGCGGCCCGACCAGCGACGCGGCCGTGGCCGTCGCGTTGACGATCGCCAGCGTGCGGCCGCGGTAGGTGCCGGGCACCGACGCGACCAGCCACGCGAGCCCGGCCGTCCACGACACCGCGGAGAAGAGGCCGTTCACCAGGCGCAGCGCGAGCAGCTCCTCGAACGACGACGCGAAGGCGTACAGGGGCGCCGTCGCCGCGAACAGCAGCGTCGCGCCGATGGTCAGCCGGCGGGCGCCGATGCGGTCGGCCAGGTGCCCGGCGGGCAGCGACAGGAACAGCACGGCCACGCCGTAGGAGCCGAGCACGAGGCCCGACTGGGTGTGCGTGAGACCGAGCTCGCTCTCCCAGACGGGGATCAGCGGAATGGCCGTCAGCCACATCGCGAGGTCGAAGAACGCAAGCGTCGCGATGAGGGCGGCGAGACGGATCTCGGACCGACGCACGGACGCAAGGATACGGGCGGCAGGCGGCGAACTGCGGTGCATGCAACTCGGTATGGTCGGCCTCGGTCGGATGGGCGCGAACATGGTGCGCCGCGTAATGGGCGACGGTCACGAGTGCGTCGTGTACAACCGCAGCCCCGGTCCCGTGCAGGCGCTCGTCGAGCACGGCGCGATCGGCTCGGAGTCGCTCGCCGACCTCGTCTCGAAGCTCGCCGCGCCGCGGCACGTCTGGGTGATGGTGCCCGCCGGCGGGGCGACCGAGTCGACGGTGACCGAGCTGGGCGGCCTGCTCTCCCCCGGCGACTGCATCATCGACGGCGGCAACTCCTACTACAAGGACGACGTCCGCCGGTCGGAGCTGCTGACCGAGAAGGGCATCGGCTACCTCGACGTCGGCACCTCGGGCGGCATCTGGGGCCTCGAGCGCGGCTACTGCCTGATGATCGGCGGCCCGAAGGACACCGTGCAGCGGATGGACTCGATCTTCGCGTCGCTGGCTCCCGGCCGCGGCGACATCGAGGCCACGCGCGGTCGCGAGAACCGGACCGGCACCGCGGAGAACGGCTACCTGCACTGCGGCCCGTCGGGCGCGGGGCACTTCGTGAAGATGATCCACAACGGCATCGAGTACGGCCTCATGCAGGCGTACGCCGAGGGCTTCGACATCTTCCGCAACGCGAGCTCCGAGGCACTGCCCGCGAACATGCGGTACGACCTCGCGCTGGACGACATCGCCGAGCTGTGGCGCCGCGGGTCGGTCGTCTCCTCGTGGCTGCTCGACCTGACCGCGATCGCGCTGGCGGAGGATCCGCAGCTCGACGGCTACACCGGCTACGTGCAGGACTCCGGCGAGGGCCGCTGGACGGTCATCGCCGCGATCGAGGAGTCGGTGCCGGCCGACGTGCTCACCGCGTCGCTCTACACGCGCTTCCGCTCACGGCAGGATCACACCTTCGCGGAGAAGGTGCTGTCGGCGATGCGGGCCGGGTTCGGCGGGCACAAGGAGACGCCCACCCCGTAACGCTCGAGGCTGCGCTAGTCGGCGTAGCCCGGGTTCTCGCGGTCGAGGCGGCGCTTCACGGCGTCGAACAGGTGGCACGCGTTGTCCGACTCCTTCGCCCACTGCCGGGCGGTGATCGTCGCGACGTCCTCGGGGACGCGGATCAGGTTCTGCCCCGTGGACTGCGCGAGCACCTGCTGCTCGGCGGCGCGCTCCAGGAAGTAGAGCTTGTGCCAGGCGTCGGCCACGTCGCGGCCGATCACGAGCACGCCGTGGTTCTCCATGATCACGATGTTGATGTCGTCGCCGACGGCGTTGCCGATGCGCAGGCCCTCCTCGGCCGCGTCGGCCAGGCCGCCGTACTCGAGGCTGACGACGTGGCCGTGGAAGTACATCGCGTTCTGCGAGATGCGCGTGTCGAAGCCGCCGGTGGTGAGCGAGATGGCGGTCGCGTACGGCATGTGCGTGTGCAGCACGCAGCGGGCCGACGCGCGTGACTGGTGGACGCCGCGGTGGATCATGAACGCGCGTCGTCTCCCACTCGCCCTCGCCGTCGACGACGTTGCCGTCGAGGTCGATGGTGAGGATGTCGGACGCGCGCAGCTCGGACCAGTGCGGGCCGTAGCGGTTCAGCAGGAAGCGGTCGTCACGACCGGGCACCGCGAGGGAGAAGTGGTTGTCGATGCCCTCGTTGTAGCCGTGCATCGCGGCCGCGCGGAAGGCGGCGGCGAGGTCGATCTTCGCCTGGGTGATGACGTCGATATCGGTCGAGACGGTAGCCATGTCCCGATCCTAGCAGCGAGCGGTTGCCGTGCCGCGACAGGCACGGCGGCGGGAGCGCCCGCGGCTACCGTCCGAGGACGAACGGCTTGACCAGCAGCGTCCGCCGGGCGCGGCGGCCCGGTGCGGTCCTCGTGCCGGTCGGCCGAGCCGAGGATGCCGACGATCATGCGGCTGGCGATGAAGCGGAGCGGCTCGGGCTCCCACCTGCGTCCCACGTGCCCGACCCACGGCAGCTTCGTCAGCTCGCTGGGGCGCTCCAGGATCAGGTCGGCGAGCGTGCGGCCCGACGACGTTGGCCGCCACGACGCCGTGGCCGGCGTAGCCGCCCGCCCACGCGAGCCCGGACGCGCGGTCGTGCACCACCGACGTGCACCAGTCGCGCGGCACGCCGAGCGGCCCGCCCCAGTGGTGCGTGATGGCGGCGCGTCCCGCCGGGCCGAAGTGGCGATGGATCGACGACGTCAGCCGCGCGCGCACCTCGTCGCGGCGCTCGTAGTCCTCGCGGATCGGCGAGCCCAGCTTGTACGGCGCGCCGCGGCCGCCGATGGCGATGCGGTCGTCGATCGTGCGCTGCGCGTAGAAGAACAGGTGGTGCTGGTCGGAGATGGTCTCGCGTCCCGACCAGCCGAGCTCCTCCCACACGTCGGGGCTGAGCGGCTCGGTCGCGACCATCAGCGAGTACAGCGGCAGGAACCGGCGCCCCTCGCCGGGCTGCTCGGTGGTGTACGCCTCGGTCGCGCGCACCACCGTGTCGGCGGTGACGGTGCCGTGCGTGGTGACGACGCGGCGCGGGCCCGATCTCGACCGCTGGCGTGCGCTCGTAGAGGACCACGCCGTGGCGCTCGCAGGCGTCGGCCAGGCCGCGCACGAGGCGGGCCGGGTCGATCCGCGCGTTGTGGGGCGAGAACGACGCGCCGAGCGCCCCCTGCAGCCGCACGCGCTGGCGCAGCTCGTCCGGGTCGAGCAGGCGGATGTCGTCCTCGCGCAGGCCCGCGCTCGCGCTTGCCCTCGACGCTGCCGCGCAGACGCTCGAGCTGCGGCAGCGAGAAGGCGACCGTCAGCTGGCCCGAGTGCACGAAGCCGCAGTCGATCTCCTCCGTCGCGGCGACGCGGCCGATCTCGGTCACCGTGCCGGAACGTCTCGCGCTCGGCCTCCAGCACGGCGGCATCGCCGCTCTCGCGCGCGTAGACGGAGGGCTTGGCCGAGATGAACGCCGACACCCAGCCGCCGTTGCGCCCCGACGGCCCGAAGCCCGCGATCTCGCGCTCGACCACCACGACGCGCAGGTCGGGCTGCAGCGTCTTCAGGTAGTAGGCCGTCCACAGGCCGGTGAACCCCGCGCCGACGACGCAGACGTCGCACTGCGACGTCACCCGGCAGCGGCGGTCGCGGCTCGAGCGAGCCGGGGAGACCGTCGAGCCACAGGCTGCGAGCGCGGTATCGCGCTTCGAGGTCGTTCACGGCGGCCAGTGTACTGGCGCCCAGGCCCGCATGTCAGGGCCGGGTAGGCTCGCCTGCGATGGCCGGCGTCAGACGGGTCCTGCGGTGGTTGGGCATCGTGCTCGGCGTTGCTGCTCGCCGCGGCGGTCGTGACGGCGTTCGTCCCGCTCTCGCGCAGCGGCCTCGACGTGTCGGCTCCGGCGCCGCTGACGACGCCCGATGCCGCCCGTGCGGCGATCGCCGGGCAGGTCGCGGCGGAGGAGGGCGTCAAGTCGCAGTGCCACTCGCGGCTGGTCGAGCCGACCACCGATCCGAAGGGCGTGATCGTGCTCCTGCACGGGCTCGGGTCGTGCCCGGCGCAGATGGCGTCGCTGGCGTCGGTGCTGGCCGACGACGGCTACATCGTCTACGTGCCGCTGCTGCCCGAGCACGGGCGGATCGGCGGTGACGGCGGATCGCTGAACGGGCTGACGGCGGAGCGGTACCGCGCGTTCGGGGATCGCACGGTCGACATCGCGCGCGGGTTCGGGCTGCCGGTGTCGGTGCTCGGCATCTCGGCCGGCGGGAACGTCGCCGCGTGGATCGGCCAGCATCGCTCCGACGTCGAGGTGGCCGTGGTGGTGTCGCCGGCGCTGGGGTTCGGCCGGCTGCCGGGCTTCGTGACGACCGGCGCGACGAACCTGTTCGGGCGGCTGCCGTCGATCTCGTTCCCGGCCGGCACGGAGCTGCCGCACACGTACGGCGGGTTGGCGACGCGCCCCGTGGCGGAGACGTTCAACTTCGGCCGGTCGCTGATCGAGAACGCCGGGAAGCAGCCGGCCGCGGCGCGGCGGGTCGTGGTGGTCATGAACGAGCACGACGACAGCATGTCCAGCGACCTCGACGCTCGCGCTGGCGGGCGGCATGAGAGCCGAGGTGCAGGCCCTGCCCGCGGCGCTGCGCATCCCCGGCGACGCCATCGATCCGCAGCAGCCCGGCGCGCGCATCGACGCCGTCGTACCCGCTGCTCGTGACCCTGGTCGAGGACCTCGCGGTCTCCTCAGCCGGCGAGCGCAGCCGCGATCGCGCGGCTGGCGTCGATGGCGATCACGTCGGCGATCTCGTGGTCGGGCGTCGGCCACGACGACAGCTTGGCCACGACGACGCGGCGGGCCGGATCGGCGTACAGCAGCTGGCCGAAGATGCCGACGCCGACGGCCACGCCCGGCTCGACGCGCGGCTGGTAGAAGCAGCTGCGGTACGCGCCGCCGGGCAGGAAGTCGGCGAAGTCGCCGGCGGCCCACTGCGCCGGGTCGCCACCCGTGCACAGGTCGCGCACGAACGCGGCCGGCACGACGCCGGCGCCGTCCTCGACGATCGAGCTGGCCCAGCCGCGCGAGGTCGCGCGGGACGACGCAGATGCCGCCCGCGGCGCGCATGGCCCCGAGCCGGTCGACGGTGATGTCGGCGTCGGACTCGGCGCCCAGCGGTGCCCACACGTGGCGCGACAGCGCCTCGGCGTACGGCAGGCCGCTCGCCCGCTCGCATACCCAGCCGAGCATGTCGGTGTTCGGCGAGACGTAGTGGAACCTCTCGCCGTGGGCCGCGCGCTTCTGGATGGTGCACAGGTAGGCGTGCAGGCCGGAGCTGACGCCCTCCGACGGGTACCAGCCGGTCGACTGCCGGTAGGCGCGCACGTCGGGCCCCGGTGTGTAGTCCTCGACGAACGCCGTCGCCGTCGACATGTCGAGCAGGTGCCGCACGGTCGCATCGCCGAACGCCGAGCCCACCGACTCGGGCAGGTAGGCGGCGACCGGGGCCTCGGTGTCGAGCAGGCCGGCGCCCTCGAGCGCTCCCGCCAGCAGCGCGGTGATCGACTTCGAGATGCTCATGACGATGTGCGTCTCGTCGGCGCTGACGCCCGGCCGCAGCCACTCGCAGACGAGAGCGCCGTCGTGCAGGACGACGAGCGCGTCGGTGAAGCTCTCGTCCAGGTACGGCGCCGAGCGTGCGCGTGACGCCGTCGGTGCCGGCGAACTCCAGGTCGAGGAGGCCGTCGACGGGTGCGGCGGCGAGCTCTCGCACGACGGCGCCGCGGCGAATGCAGGCCGTCGGGATCAGCTCGCGAACGTGCCGGAAGGACCACCGGTTCGCGGGTGGCGTGAGCCAATCCGCATGCGTCGCCCGTTGCATGGCGGGAGACTGTACCCGGTTCAGGACGACGTCGGGGGGCGGCTCCGTGGAGCCACCCCCCGAACGATCAGACGAGCGTGCGGAGCTAGACGGCCGGAGTAACGGCCTTGCTCTGGACCTTGACGCTTCTTCAGCGTCAGGACGCCGACCTTGACCTTGGCGCTGGCGGTCGACGAAGGCGCCGACGGCGACCTTCGAGCGGAGCACCTTGCCGGCCGGGATCGGCGAGCGTGATGCCGCCGACCGTGATCGAACCGGCGTCGGTGGCGGTCGCAGCGGTCAGCGCGGAGACGCGGCCGGAGATCTAAGCCGACTCGCGCTTCGACGAGCTGCCGTGGAACCGCGAGTGGCCGTGCTGGCCGGAGCGCGACGCTTCTTCAGCGTGATGACGCCATCGGGCAGCGCGGCGAAGCCGGTGGCCTTGACGACCTTGCCGGCGGTCACCTTCGGCGACAGCGTGAAGCCGGCCGGGAAGGCGAACGTGAGCGTCGCGACGGTGACGGAGCCCTCACCGAGGGTGACGGGACCCTGAGCCTGCACGGCGGCAGCCGGGCGGACCTTCACGGAGACGAGCACCTTCGTCTTGGCGACGCTGCTCTTGTGGCGTGCGGTCGGAACGGCGGGTGCGGTGCGCACCAGCTTGGCCCGGGCGCAGACGTCGGCGCCGGCAACGATGTCAGCCGTCAGCGCGACGGGCTTGGTGTTCTGGATCGTGACCAGCCGCGTGCCGCCGGTGGCGAGCACGAGCGTGGTCGGAAGCACGCTGGACGCGTCGACGATGCCGCAGACGGACATCGTGCGCGAGTGGTGCTTCCCCTTCGCGCCGGCGACGGGCGCCAGCGACAGCAGCGCAGCGAGCGCGCCAACGAACAGGATGGTGACTTTCTTCATTCCCAGGGACCTCCATAAACAGGGTTGATTCCTGGACAGCCGGGCAAAATTGGGCTATCCCCCCGCACTCAGGATGGCCGACCGGCCGCGAACAGCGTGGGGGTCCTAACAGACTCCTTACAGCTCTGGACGTCATTTCGGCTGAAACCTCCCTCAGAGGGTGACGGGTCGCGACCTCCCCGCCAGCCGTGTGTCAGCCGCCGCTGATGGCGGCGATCACGTCGACCCGCGAGCCGGCGTCCGAGCGTCGTCGCGAGGTCGGCGCGCTCGCGGTCGACGTAGACGTTGATGTGGCGGCGCAGCGTCGGCCCGGGCTCGCAGAGCCGGTCGCGCAGGCCGGGCCAGCGCTCGCTCGAGGCGGTCGATCGCCTCGGCCACGGTCGCGGCCTCGACGGTCGACGTGGCGCGGCAGGTCGTCGAACAGCGGCGGCAGCGTCGCGGGAAGGTGGAGGTCGGCCATGGCTACGCGATCACCGCCACCTCGACCGACGCGACGCCGGGCAGGTAGCTCGCGATCTCGCTCCAGCTCTCGCCCTCGTCGGCGCTCGCGAACACCTGGCCGGTGCTGGTGCCGAAGTAGAGGCCCGGCACGTCGAGGCTGTCGATCGCCATGCCCTCGCGCAGCACGCCGAGGTGCGCGTCGCGCTGCGGCAGGCCGCGGTCGAGCCGCTGCCAGGTCGAGCCGGCGTCGCTGCGTGCGCCACACGGCGGCGTGGCCGTCGGGCATGCAGCGGCGCGTGGCCGGGGTCGAGCGGGATCACGTAGAAGCTGTCGCGGTCGTGCGGGTGCGCGGCGGCGGCGAAGCCGAAGTCGGTCGGCAGCCCCTCGGTGATCTCCGTCCACGAGCGGCCGGCGTCGTCGCTGCGGTGCATGCCGCAGTGGTTCTGCTGGTAGAGGCGCTCGCGGTCGCGGCGCCATCACGAGCTTGTGGACGCAGAAGCCGACCTCGGCGTACTCGCGCGGCCAGTCGGCGCGCAGGCCCTGGTTGCGCGGCGTCCACGTGGCGCCGTCGTCGGTCGTCTCGAAGATGCCGAAGCCCTGGACGACGACGTAGAACCGCGCGGGGTCGTCGGGGTGCGGTCAGGATGCCCGGCATGCCGAGGTGGCCCGGCGGCTGGTTCGACGGGACGTTCCAGTCGTCGCGGCCCGGCTGGCCGTCGAGCGTGCTGAGCAGCGACCAGGTCGCGCCGCCGTCGCGGCTCTCGAAGATGCCGGCCGCCTCGCCGCCCGCGAGCACGCGCCCGTGCGCCGCGGCGAGGCCGGAGATCTTCGACAGCTTCAGGCCGTCGGCGCCGTAGCGCGAGGCCCTCGCTCGACAGCTCCCAGCGTCTCGCCGAGGTCGCTCGCTGCGCCAGACGCCGGCGCCGTGCCACTCGCTGGCGGCGGCGGCGTAGATCGTCGCCCGAGCCGGCGTCGTGCACCGCGTGGTAGATCGGCCAGCCCTCGCAGAACGGGCCGCGCACCTCCCAGTCGCGGCGCGCCTCGTCGCTCTCGAGCAGGAAGCACCCCTTGCGCGTTCCGACCATGAGCACGATCCGTGGCATCGCCCGCACCTCCGTTTGCATCGTCGAGTCTAAGGAAGGACGCCGTCGAGGTGCAGGACTCATCGGTGGAGAGTTCGGGCGTGGCGACGATGGCCGATCTGGACGAGCTCGCGCTCGCGCTGCCGGAGACGACGAAGGAGGTCTCGGACGACGGCCGTCCGTCGTATCTGGTGGCGGGCAAGATGTTCTGCTGCCATCGCAGCCAGCGCAAGGATGCGGTCGACGCCGACACCGGCGAGCGGCATGGACGACGTGCTGCTGATCCGCGTGCTGGAGCTCGAGGTGAAGGAGGTCCTGCTGGACGACCCGCGCGGCGTCTTCTTCACGACGCCGCACTTCCGTGGCTATCCGGCGATCCTCCTGCGGATCCCGCGCCTCGCCGATCTGAGCCGCGAGGAGCTGAGCGACCTGGTCGACGACGCCTGGCTGAGCCGCGCCCCGAAGCGGGTCGCGAAGGCCTGGCTAGCGGCCCAGGACGCGGACGCCTGAGAGCAAATCCTGGGGTCTGACCCCGAAAACGGCGATATTGGGGTCTGACCCCAATATCGGCGTTTTCGGGGGACAGGCCTGGCGCACGGGACACGCGCGGAAGGCGCGCGGATCGCGCGATCTGCGCGCTTTGTGCGTGTTCGGGTCCGGACAATGCGCCTTCGGTGCGATATTTTTTGTCTGACCAAAGTCAGATAATCGGCTACTTCGCGGGGAGCAGCAGCGTCGTCAGCGCGTCCGCCAGCCACGCCTCGTAGCGCTCGCGCGTCCAGCCTCGGACACCCGTGAGCAGGGTGTGGAGCTCGGGGCTCACCAGCGCCCAGATCGTCTCGGCGGCGGCGTCCTCGTCCATCCGCAGAGGGCCGTTGCTCGCGATCTGAGCGGCGAGCACGGTCAGGTTCTGGTGACGGTTGGCGTGCGCCCGCTCGTACAGCGCCGCCAGCGCCGGCTCGCCCGCCGCTGCGCCGGAGAGCACGACGAGGAGCGGCCCGACGCGCTCCAGCCGGTCGGTGATGTCGCTGACGAACAGGCGGATCTGCTCGCGCTGGTCGGTTGCCGCGGCGACCGCGCATCGGCCCGGCCTGCCCGAGGATCGCCGTGTCCTCGGGCCCGCGCGCAGCGCCCCGGACGAGCGTCTCGAGCAGGGCGACCTTGGAGCCGAACGTCGCGTAGACGGTCTCGGCCGCGGTGCCGGCGTCGGCGGCGATGGCCGCGATCGTCGTGCCCGCGTAGCCGTGCTCCACGAAGCGCTGCCGGGCCGCGTCGAGGATCCGCTGGCGCGTTTGCTCCGCGCCTTCGCGGCGGCGTTCCGACCGGTAGGGGCGGCGGGGCTTGACGGGCTCCGTCATTTCGATAGAGTACTGCTAAGTTCGATACAGTTATACTCAGACGAAAAGAGGAATGATGACCAGATCCGAACATCCAGCGTCCGCCGAGACCGTCGTCCGGCGGCTCATCGACGAGGGCTTCTCGCAGGGCCGGCTCGACGTCGCCGACGAGCTCGTCGCGCGACGACGTCGCTCGAGCACCAGAACTTCGGGCCAGACCACGCCGACGGGGCGGACGGCGTCAAGGCCGTCATCTCGTCGCTCCGCCGCGCCTTCTCCGACTTCGAGCTGACGATCGAGGATCTCGTCGTCGCCGGCGACGTCGTGTGGACGCGCAACGTCGCCACCGGCACGAACGACGGCTCGTTCATGGGCCGTCCGCCCACGGGCCGGCCGATGCGCATCGACGTCTTCGACGTCCTCCGCGTCGTGGACGGCAAGGTCGTCGAGCACTGGGGCGTCCCGGATCGGCGTCGATGCAGCTCGGCGCGAAGCTGACCCAGCGTCGGCGTCTACGACCAGACGCGCGCCACGCCGTAGGCGTCGAGCAGCCGCTCGTTCGACACCAGCGTGAGTTGCTCGTCGAGCGCCTGCGCGACGAGCATGCGATCGAACGGATCGCTGTGGTGTGGGGGAAGCCGGCCCGCGGCGACGGCGTGGGCCGCGCTCATGCCCAGCAGGATGAAGTGACTGGCCTCGGCCTGTTCGATCAGGTCGAGTGGTGCGGAGAGCTTCCCGAGGGCGCGCTTGATCTCGATCTCCCACAACGACGCGGCACTCACGAACACCGGATCGGCGTTCGCAATCGTGCGCGACACGCCGGGCGGCAACTGATCGTCGAGCCACCAGAGCAGCGCGTGCGTGTCGAGCAGGAGCACGGCTCAGTTGCCGGCGCGCCGAACGGCTCGGCGATGTCGGCCGGCAGCGGCGCGTCGAAATCGGCCGCGATGCGAACGCGGCCCTTTCCAGGCGCCGGCTGCTCGGCGAGGACCGGCGCGTCGAGCTCCCGACGCCGCGACGAGCCGCACCGCGGGCTCGCCCGCCCGGGCGATCACGACCTCTTCGCCGCGCTCCGCGGCCTCGATCAGGCGCGAGAGGTTCGACTTCGCCTCGTGGACATTGACCTGCATAGGATCTAGGTTAGCTAGTCGACGGGTTCGAGGAGGTCGTCGCCCAGCTCGCCGTCGGCGACGCGACCTTCTGGGTGGCGGACGAGTCGCCGGAGCACCTCAACTTCAGCCCGGAGTCGCTCGGCGGCGGATCGGTGCGCATGCTGCTGATGGTCGACGATCCCGATGCCGCCATCGAGCGGGCCGTCGCCGCCGGCGCCGACGCTGGTGTACCCGGCGGCCGACGCGCACGGCTGGCGGCTCGGGCGGATCGTCGATCCCGTACGGCCACCACTGGGAGGTCGGCAAGCCGCTCGGGTCGTGGCCGCCGGGTCTGGGAGACTCCCACGCATGAGCAGCACGACTCCTCGCCAGGACGGGTTCGCGATGCCGCCGGAGTGGGAGCCGCACCAGCTGACGCTGATGGCCTGGCCGTGCCGGGCCGAGACGTTCATGGGGCCCGACCTCCGCTATCGCCCCGGCGCGTTCGAGGCGGCGAAGGAGCAGCACGCCGGGGTCGCCAACGCCGTCGTGGAGTTCGAGCCGGTGCTGATGCTCGTGCGGCCGGAGCACCTCGCCGAGGCACGGCGCAGCGTGTCGGCGAAGGTCGAGCTGCTGCCGGCCGAGTTCGACGACTGCTGGATGCGCGACAACGGCCCGACCTTCGTGCGGCACGCCGACGGCTCGGTCGCGCTCGTGCAGTTCGGCTTCAACGGCTGGGGCGAGCTGACGGACGAGTACGCCCGCGACGCGCGCGTGCCGGAGCTGATCGCCTCCCACCTCGGCGTGCGGCGGTACGTCGCGCCGATGATCCTCGAGGGCGGGTCGTTCTTCACCGACGGCGCCGGGACGCTGCTGACGACCGAGCAGTGCCTGCTGCACGAGAACCGCAACCCGCAGCATGTCGCGCGAGGAGATCGAGGCGACCATCGCCGACTACCTCGGCATCGACCGCGTGCTGTGGCTCGGCGAGGGCCACTACGAGGACTACGCCACCGACGGCCACGTCGACGACATCGCGCACTTCCTCGGCCCTGGCCGGGTCTTCGTCCACGCGCCGTCGAACCCCGCGCATCCCGACCACGGCAAGGGCGCGGACAACCTCGCGCGCATCGCGCGCGGCCGGCGTCGAGGCCGTGCCGTTCGACACCGGCGCGCCGCGGACGGCATCCCGTACCTCAACCTCTACGTCTGCAACGGCGGCGTCGTCGCGCCGATCGCCGGCACGCCCGACGACGAGGTGGCGCTCGAGCAGATCCGCCGCCAGTACCCGGATCGCACCGTGGCGACCGTCCGGGCGGAGGTGCTGTTTCACTGCGGCGGCGGCGGACCGCACTGCATCACACAACAGGTGCCCGCCGGGCCGTTCGCCGCACCGACGGGGTAGCATCGCCGCCGTCGCATCCGTAGGCTTGCCCGGTTGCGGCCCGGCCACGAGCACCCCGTCGTCGTCCTGACCATCGCCGCCGCCATCGGCGCGCTCGCGGCCTTCCTCGTGGATTCGGCCGGTCTCGTCGTGCTCGCGCTGTTCCCTTCGCTGTCCGGCGCCGAGCCGTACCTGCTGCTCGTGTCAGGCGGCGTCGGCCTGCTCGTTGCCTCGTGGGCGTGGCGCAGGCTCCGCCCCCACCGCCTGCACGACCTGCTCGCGGAGGCCGAGCGGGAAGGCGCCGGTGAGGCGGATCAGCCGGGGCCGGGCGGGATCGGGCCGGTCGGCGGGTAGGAGCCGTCGGCGTCGTGGTTCTCGTCGCCCATGATCGGCGGGTTGAAGACGCTGATCAGGCGCAGGTCGGTCTCGGCTCGCACGACGTGCCGGTCCTCGGGGCCGACGACGTACATCGTGCCGGGCTCGAGGCGCCAGCGCTGTCCGGTGGCGACCTCCTCGAGCTCGCCGGTGCCCTCGAGGATGTAGTTCGCCTCCCAGTGGTGCTTGTACCAGAGGTGCGCCTCCTCGCCCGCGCGCTGCGCGACGTCGGAGAAGGCGAAGCCGACGCCGTCGGCGGTGGTGAGGAACCGCGCGGTGCGGGCCGACCCGCCCGCGATCACGATCTCGCGGCCGGAGTCCCGGACCTCGGAGAGGGTTCTGACAAACATCCGGGCAGCCTACCGCCGGTGGCGCTCAGCCGGGCGGCGTCGGCCGGTAGATCGGGCCGCGTTCGAGCACGCGCTCGAGCTGTCCCTCGTGGGCGTAGTCGGGGTAGGTGTCGACGCGGACCTCCTCGCCGATCTGGCCGGGATAGCCGAGGCGCCGCTGCACGTCGCGATGCAGGTAGTAGCCGGCGATCACGGCCGTGACCAGCGCGTCGTGGGCCGGCGGGTCGGCGGCCGCGAGCAGCTCGAGGTGGGAGAGCGGGTCGCCGCCGGGCGTCTCGAGCGCGCGCCGGAGGTCGTCGGCGAGGTCGGGCCGCGAGGCGAGCACGACGTCCAGCTGGCGGCCGCCGATGTCGATCTCGCCGGGCGCGGGCATCTCGTCGGTCGCCGGGATGAGGCCGTCGGCGATCTGCGTCAGGCGATCCCGCAGTGCCTGGTCGAACGCGGTCACGCGGGCACCCGCTGGTGGGCGCGGCGCTCGACCAGGCGGTCGGCGAAGCGCAGGGCGAGCGAGCAGATGGTGTTCGTCGGGTTCACGCCGCCGGCGGTCACGAACACGCTGCCGTCGACGACGTAGAGGTTCTCCACGTCGTGCGCGCGGCCCCACTCGTCGACGACCGAGGTGGCCGGATCGGCGCCCATCCGGGCGGTGCCGAGCAGGTGCCAGCCGGCGCTGCGCATGAGGGTCAGCGTGTCGACGCTGGTGGCGCCGGCCTCGAGCAGCGACTCCCGCGCCCGCGCGACGTGGAAGTCGAGCAGCCGCCGCGAGTTGTCCGACGCGCGGTACGTCACCCGTGGCGCCGGCGTTCCCGTCGCGTCGACGAGCACCGGGTCGAGCGTGACGCGGTTGTCGGGGTCGGGCAGGTCCTCGCCGAAGATGCCCCAGCTGAGACAGTGGCCGAACCGCTCGCGCACGCGCGCGTGGTGCTCTGCGCCCCAGACGGCCGCGCCCGCGCGCGCGGGCATGGCGGCGTTCATCGGCCCGCCGGTGGACGGCGCGAGGCTCCACTTGGCGCCGCGGACGAAGCCGCGGCGCTCGTCCGACTCGTAGAACTGCAGCGAGTGGATGCGCGAGCCGACGTTGCCGCGCCACGTCTCGAGCGGGTCGTCGAACACGCCGGTCGCGACGGCGAACGGGTGCATCATCAGCCGTCGCCCGACCAGGCCGCTGCTGTTGGCGAGGCCGTCCGGGAACGCGGCGCTCGCCGACAGCAGCAGCAGCCGCGCGGTGCCGATCGCGTTCGCGGCCAGCACCACGACGTCGGCGTCGACGCGGTGCGTCGCACCGTCGGCGTCCACGTACTCGGCGCCGGTCAGCAGCCCGCCCGGACCGAGCAGCAGCCGTGTCGCCGTCGCGCCGGTGAGCACGCGCGCGCCGTGCGCGATCGCCTGCGGCCAGTGCGTGACGTCGGTCGACGCCTTCGCGCCCTCCGGGCACCCCTGCATGCACGAGCCCCACTGCGCGCACGGGTGGCGGCCGGCGTACGGCGCCGACAGCACCGCGCTCGGTGCGGGCCACCAGTGCCAGCCGAGCCGGTCGTGCGCGCGCACCACGTCCATCACGCCGCGCCCGAGCGGCAGCGGCGGCAGCGGCAGATCGGCGCCCGGCGGGTAGGCCGGATCCGACGCCAGGCCGGCGACGCCGACGTCGCGCGCGATGCGGTCGTAGGCGGGCTCGAGGTCCTCGTACGTGAGGGGCCAGTCGTCGGCCACGCCGTCCAGCGAGCGGACGCGGAAGTCGGACGGCGTGAGGCGCGGCCAGTCGCCGGCGTACAGCACCGTCGAGCCGCCGACGCCGTTGAACATGAGCGGCACGATGTCGGACGCCGACACGTCGATCGGGTAGTCGGCCGGGCGCGCGCGGACGTTCGGGTCGGGCGACCACTGCTTCATCGCCTGCAGCTCCCAGTCGGGCTTCGGCCCCGGGTAGTCGGCCGCGTCGGGCCACTCGCCCTGCTCGAGGCAGAGCACGTCCATGCCGGCCTCCGCGAGCCGCCGCCCGACCACCCCGCCGGCCGCGCCCGCCCCGACGATCAGGACGTCTACGCGAGGAACAGGAACTGGCCGCGCTCCCACTCGGTCACCTGGTCGTGCCAGTCGTCGCCGCCGTACCCGGGGTTCGCGGCCCGGGCCTTCGCGATCTCGTGGCGCTTCAGGGCGACGAACGCCCGCACGAACTCGGGGTCGAGCGCGCTCAGCAGCGCCTCGTCGGCCTCGAACGCCGCCAGCGAGTCCTCCAGCGTGCGGGGCAGGGGGACGAGATCGTCGCGGTGGTACGCGTTCGTCTGCAGCGGCGGCGGCGGCTCGACCCGGCGGGCGATGCCGTCGAGCATCGCGACCAGCATCCCGGCCAGCGCGAGGTACGGGTTCGAGGCCGCCGAGCCGAGCCGGTCCTCGATGTGCGTCGCGTCGCCGCGCCCGGCCTTGACGCGGATCGCGACCGACCGGTTCTCGAAGCCCCACGTGACGCTGGCCGGCGCGTACGTGCCCTTGCGGTAGCGCTTGGCGCAGTTGACGGTCGGCCCGAGGAAGGCGTTCAGCGCCGCCGCGTGCTCGAGCAGGCCGCCGATCGCCCACCCGAACTCGGGCGTCAGCTCGCCCTGCGCGGCGTCCCAGAAGATGTTGCGGCCGTCCTCGAAGAGGCTCATGTGGAGGTGGCTGCTCGACCCGCTGGCGTCGATGAACGGCTTCGTCATGAAGCTCGCGAGCAGGCCGTGCTGGACGGCGATCTCCTTCGCGTACGTCTTGTACGTGAAGTTGTCGTCGCCGCCGGCGAGGCCCTCGACCGGCGAGAACGTGAGCTCGTACTGCGTCGGGCCCCACTCCTGGTTGAGCGTCCGCGGGCGCAGGCCGAGCGCCTGCAGGTGGCGGACGATCTCGGGCAGCACTCCCAGCCGCTGGTTCGTGAGCGTGGTCGTGATGTCGGTGCCGCCAAAAGGCGGCAGCCGGGTGACGGCGTCGAGCAGGAAGAACTCGTACTCGGCCTGCATCAGCGCGGTCAGGCCCTGGGCGGCCGCGCGATCGACCACGCGTTGCAGCACCCGCCGCGGGCTGGCCTCGACCGGCCGGCCGTCGGCGTACTCCATGTCGCAGATCACGCGTGCCTGGCCGGCGACGTGCGGCAGCACGCGGAACGTCGCGAGGTCGGGCCGCATCACGAGGTCGGCGAACGTCAGGTCCTCGCCGAACCCCGTGCCGGTCGCGACCCAGCACTCGTGGTCCCAGCAGTAGATGTCGCTCACCAGCGCCAGGCCGTTCTCGACGAAGCCCCAGAAGTGGTCGGCCGTGACGGTCTTGCCGCGCGAGACGCCGTTCAGGTCGGGGGTCTCGAGGCGCACCAGCTCGACGCCGCGGTCGCGCATCAGCTGCTCGATCTCGTCGCGACCGGGCGCGTTCACGGGGCGGGAGTATGCCACGGCGGCTGCGGCGCTCTCAGGCCAGCCAGCGCGCGAGGTTCGCGGCCACGAAGTCGTCGTCGGCGAGCTCGGGGTAGAGGCGGTAGACGCGGTCGATCTCGGCCGCCTGGCCGGGGCTCAGGTCCTCGGCCGGGTCGAGGCACCAGCGGCCCTCGAGCAGGCCCTGCCGCCGCAGCACCTCGTGGCAGCCGGCGATGACGCCGTGGAAGGCGTTCGCGACGTCGAAGAACGCGGCGTTGCAGTCGGTGACCGCGCTGTCGAGCGCGAGCAGGTCGGCGGGCACGGCGGCGAGGTCGCGCGCCGCGTGGCAGCGCTCCAGGATCTCGACCGCCGTCCGCGTCCAGACCGACCAGTGGCCGAGCAGCCCGCCGACGAAGCGCAGCTCGCCGGCCTCGGTGCGAAACGGCACGGTCAGGTCGAGCACGATGTGGTCGTCGTTGCCGGTGTAGAGCGAGATGCGGTCCTGCGCGCCCGCCGCGGCGACGCCGTGCACGACGTCGAGCGTGCGGTAGCGGTCGAACGGCGCGACCTTGATCCCGACGACGTTCTCGATCGCCGCGAACTGCTGCCAGAACGCGCGCGACAGCAGCACGCCGCCGACGGCGGGCTGCAGGTAGAAGCCGATCACGGGCAGCTCGTCGGCGAGGGCGCGGCAGTGCGCGAGCATCGTCTCCTCGTCGGCGCCGCGGAACGCCGCGAGGCTGACGAGGACGGCGTGGTAGCCGAGGTCGCGGGCCACGCGAGCCTCTGGCGACGGCCTGCTCGGTGCGCCCGGCGACGCCGGCGACGAGGAACAGCGGCCGCGTCGTCCAGGCCCGCGCCGTCTCGGCCGCGAGCTCGAGCACGGGCCGGTAGAGCCCGACGTCGCGGATCGCGAACTGGGTCGTGTGCACGCCGACGGCGAGCCCGCCCGCGCCGGCGTCCAGGTAGTAGCGCGTCAGCGCGCGCTGGCGGCGCTCGTCGAGGCGGCGGTCGGCGTCGAGCGCGAGCGGGTGCGCGGGGATGACGGTGCCGGCTCGGAACGTCGCGAGCGCGTCGGCGGGGATCTCCTGCCAGCGCATCAGCCCAGCTCCGGCCCGGCGATGGCGTGGACGAGGGCCGGATCGCCGGCGATCGAGTCGCGGCCGAGCGCCATGCGGATGTACGGCCGCTCCTGCGTGAAGCCGCGGCCGGCGAGGTGGGCGGCGACGGCCGTCGCCTGCTCCGGTACGTCGACGACCGCGGTTCCCGTGACGCTGTCGAGACCCGCAGCGAGGAGGGTCACCGCCGTGCCGGCGTCGCGGGCGACCAGCGGGCCGATCTGCGAGCCGGTGCGGCCGGCGCGAGACAGCAGGTAGCCGTCGCCTGCCGCGGCGAGTGCGACCGGCGCCGGACGAGCGGCGAGGTCGGCGAGGAGCGCGCCGCGGTCGGCGCCGAACGCCTCGAGGTCGAGGTCGAGGTCGGCCGCCGCGGCCGGCTCGGGCGAGCCGCCGCCGGCCCGGTCCTCGCCACCGCATCAGGTTCGCGACGGGCCGGAATCCCATCGGGCCGTACACCGCCGGCGCCGGCCGGCGTGGCGTCGAGCACCGCGACCAGCCCGGCGTCGGTGAGCGCCGCAGTGGCGCGCTCGACCAGCCGCGTGGCCAGGCCGAGCCGCCGGTACGGCGTGTGCACGAGCACCATGCTCACCCAGCCGAACGCGGGCGGGTAGGGGAGGGCGATCGCCGTCGCGACGACCCGCCCGGCGTCACGCACGGCGAAGCCGCTGCCGAGGCGGAGCATGAGCCGCCAGTCCGCGGCGACCTGGTTCCAGCCGGCCTCGGCGGAGAGGGCCAGCGCGCCGTCGAGGTCATCCGGCCCGAGGATGTCGATCGGCGCGTCGCGCGCATCAGAAGGAGCCATCCCGCACCTCGAAGCCGGTCGGCTTGGAGAGCGTGGGCATGCCGCGCGCGAGCCAGTCCGCCTGCCACTCGACGAGCGTCGAGACCGGCACGGCCGGCGGCCCGAACAGCGCGATGGCGCGGCTGGCATCGCTCAGCAGCGCGGTCGGAGCCTCCTCGCCGACGATCGTCGCGGTCGTGCCGAACTGCTCGGCGAAGGCGTGGGCGAGCGTCGCGGATCGACGTCGTCTCGGGCCCGGTCACGTTGAGCGGCTCGGTCGGCGTCGTGCAGTGCCGCAGGCAGCGCAGGGCGATGGCGTTCGCGTCGCCCTGCCAGATCACGTTGACGTGGCCCATCGTCACGTCGACCGGCTCGCCGTCGCGCACCTTCCGCGCGACGTCGTGCAGCACGCCGTAGCGCAGGTCGATCGCGTAGTTGAGCCGGTAGATCAGGCCGGGCGTGCCGCGGGTCTCCGAGTACCAGCGCAGCACGCGCTCGCGGCCGATGCAGCTCGCCGCGTAGTCGCCGGGCGCCGGCATCAGCGGCTCGTCCTCGGTCGCACCGCCGGAGTCGACGGGCAGGAACGGGTAGACGTTGCCGGTCGAGAACGCGACGATCCGGCTCTCCGGCATCGCCTCGGCGACGAACATCGGCAGGATCGTGTTCGTCGCCCACGTGCGCGACGGCGCGTCGCTGGTGCCGAACTTGTGCCCGGCCATCAGGATCACGTTCGGCACGGAGGGCAGGCCCGCGATGGCCGCGCGGTCGAGCAGGTCGGCGCGGATCGGCTCGATGCCCTCCGCCTCGAGCGCGTCCGCAACGGCGGGGTTGCTGAACCGCGCGACGGCGAGGATCCGCTTCTCGGGCGCGGCGCGGCGCGCCATCCGCGCCAGCGTCGGCCCCATCTTCCCGCCGACGCCGAGCAGCATGAGGTCGCCGTCGACCGCGGCCAGGTCGGCGATCACCTCGGGCGTCGGCCGCGACAGCCGCTCCTCCAGGTCCTCGACGTCGCGGGGCGGGGCGGAGCTCGTCTCGGCGGTCGACATGGGTTGACGAGTCTACCGGACGCTACGATCGCCTCCATGGCCGCCCCTCCCGCACCGCAGGTCGCCGCCGACGTACCGCTTGCCGACCGGCTGGTCGCGCCGGCGCTGGTCGTGGTCGACATGCAGAACGATTTCGTCCGCTCCGGCGCACCGCTGGAGGTGCCCGACGCGCGGGCGACGATCGCGGCCACGCAGCGCCTGCTGGCGGCGTTCCGCGAGCGCGGGCTGCCGGTGCTCTACACGCGCTTCCTCTCGCTGGAGGACGACAACCTGCTCTGGCGCTGGTCGCCGCAGTGCCATCCCGCGACGCGTGCGTGCTGGCCGGATCACGAGCGCGGCTACGACGACATCGAAGGCTCGCGGCAGTGCGCCGACGTGATCGACGAGCTGGCGCCCGCCGCCGGTGAGCCCGTCGTCGACAAGCTCGGCTACGGCTCCTTCCACGGCACCGACCTCGACGCGCAGCTGCGCGCGCGCGGTGTGCGCTCGCTGGTCGTGACGGGCACGGTCACGCAGATCTGCGTCGAGGAGACGGCGCGCGAGGCGTTCCACCACGGCTATGCGACGACGATCGTCGAGGACGCCGTCTCGAGCTTCGCGCCCGACCTGCATGCGGCGACGTTGCGGAACTTCGCGATGAAGTTCGGCTGGGTGTCGGGGGCGGACGAGGTGGTTGCGGCGCTGCCGTAGTCCTGGCCGCCGCCGACCGCCGAGCTGCACGGCGCGATCGAGTGTGAGATCGTCGCCGCACCGAGAGGGAGGGGCAGTGGAGCGTTCAGTCGATGTTCGCGATGCGGTCGAGCGATTCATCCATCGGTTCGGGGCCGGCGACCTCGATGGCTTCGACGCGTCGATCTCGGCCGACGAGGAGGCCTTCATCATCGGCACCCAGCGCTGGGTCGGCGACCGTGCCGAGTGGGTCGGCAACTTCCGGGCGCTGGTGGACAAGAACCTCGTCGGCCCGGGTGGGCTCGGCCTGCGGATCGATGCCGGCGAGATCCGCGCCTTCGGCGAGGGAGCGTTCGGGTGGGCGGTCGCGTGGATCGCGTTCGTCTTCCCCGGCGGCGATCGGCTGCCGGCCCGATTCACGGCGATCCTCCGCCAGGAGGCCGGCGACTGGCGAATCGTCCACGCGCACATCTCGGTGGCCGTGCCCGACGAGGTCGCGTTGGAGCAGGCGGGCGGGTGGCTCGAGCAGCTCGGTGAGGGAGTCTGACGCTACGAGGCGGCGCAGGAATCGAACCTACCAAGCCGTGGGTTACACGGCCCTGCCGGTTTTGAAGACCGGATCCCCCACCAGGGAGCTGCCACCCCGGCGAGAGGATACCCGCAGCTCGCGGCCCGCTACTCCTCGGTTGGCGGCAGCGGCGCGGGGCGCCGCCGCACCAGCGTCCGGGACAGCTCGTCCAGCTCGTGCGGGGCGAAGGCGCGGACGTCGACGCCGGCCTCGTCCAGCAGCAGCGCGATGTCGAGGCGGGCGATCACCCCGGCCAGGCGCTCGTCCGCTGCCGGGGCGTCCGCCATCGTCAGGCGGCGGAGGCGTCGAAGGTCGACGGGATGATCGGCGGCGGCGTGCCGATGACGATCGCGATCTCGCGGCCGTCGGCCAGCTCGATCGCATCCGGGTCGCCCGTCACCGGGGCGCCGTCGACGTAGAGCGAGATCGCGTCCGCCGGCTTGCAGTACCCGCCGACGCAGCTCGGGTCGAGCGTCACGCCCCACTGCGTGAAGAACTGGCCGAGCACGTGCGGCTCGGGCGATGCCGACTCCGTGTGGATGACCCCGCTCGGATCGTGCGTGTGCAGCGGCGAGATGCACGGCGATGCGCACTCCGACTTGAGGCCCCACCCCTGCTGCCCGCTGTCGAGCGGGAAGCTGGCGACGGCCGGGTTCGTCGTGTCGATGCCGATGCCCGCCGGCACCTCGACGCGCGTGCCGTTCACGAACACGTCCAGGTGGGCGTGCACGTGGTACTGCAGGCGCTCGGCCGGCTCGCCCGCCAGGCCCGCCTCCTGCGACAGGCCCATCGGATCGGCCGGCACCGGCCACGGCGCGGGCTCGGTGGCCGGCGTCGCGGCGGCCGGCACGGTCGACGCCGCCGCGGCGGTCGGCGTCGCCGCCGAGGTGGTTGCGCCGCCGCCCGAGTCGCCGCTGTCACCGCAGGCCGCGAGCACGAGGCAGGTCAGGGCGAGAGCGAGGATCCGGGCGCGCACGAACGAAGTATCTCAGCCGGGAGGACCCGGCGGATCAGCGGACGACGGGCTTGTACCGGATGCGGTGCGGCTGGTCGGCGTCGGCGCCGAGGCGCTTGTGCCGGCTCTCCTCGTACTCCTCGTAGCCGCCCTCGAACCACACCACCTGCGAGTCGCCCTCGAACGCGAGGATGTGCGTCGCGACGCGGTCGAGGAACCACCGGTCATGTGAGATCACCACGGCGCACCCGGCGAAGTCGAGGAGTGCGTCCTCGAGCGCGCGGAGCGTGTCGACATCGAGGTCGTTGGTCGGCTCGTCGAGCAGCAGCAGGTTGCCGCCCGACTTGATCACCTTCGCGAGGTGCACGCGGTTGCGCTCGCCGCCCGACAGCTGGCCGACGAGCTTCTGCTGGTCGGAGCCGCGGAAGTTGAACCACGAGCAGTACGCGCGCGAGTTGATCTCCTTCTTGCCGAGCTCGACCAGGTCGCGGCCGCCGGAGATCTCCTTCCAGACGGTGTTCTGCGGGTCGAGCTCCGCGCGGCTCTGGTCGACGTAGGCGACCTGCACGCTCTCGCCCAGCTCGAGGTCGCCCGCGTCGGGCGTCTCCTGGCCGGCGATCATGCGGAACAGCGTCGTCTTGCCCGCGCCGTTGGCGCCGATGATGCCGACGATGCCGCCCGGCGGCAGCGAGAAGCGTGAGGTCCTCGACCAGCAGCCGGTCGCCGAACGCCTTGCGGACGTGGTCGGCGTCGACCACCTTCGAGCCCAGGCGCGGCCCGGCCGGGATGTGGATCTCGACGGTGTCGAGGCGCAGGCTCTGCTCCTCGGCGAGCAGCTTCTCGTACGCCGTCAGGCGCGCCTTCGACTTGGCGTGGCGGGCGGTCGGCGACATGCGCACCCACTCCAGCTCGCGCTGCAGCGTGCGGCGGCGGGCGCTCGACTGCTTCTCCTCGACGCCGAGGCGGGCCTCCTTCTGCTCGAGCCAGCTCGAGTAGTTGCCCTGGAACGGGATGCCCTTGCCGCGGTCGAGCTCGAGGATCCAGCCGGCGACGTTGTCGAGGAAGTAGCGATCATGGGTGATCGCGACGACGGTGCCGGTGAAGGAGTGCAGGAAGCGCTCCAGCCAGGCCACCGACTCGGCGTCGAGGTGGTTGGTGGGCTCGTCCAGCAGCAGCATGTCGGGCTGCGACAGCAGCAGCCGCGCCAGCGCCACGCGCCGTCGCTCGCCGCCGGACAGCGTGGAGACGTCCTGGTCGCCGGGCGGGCAGCGCAGCGCGTCCATCGCCGTGTCGAGCATGCGGTCGAGGTTCCAGCCGTCGAGCCGGTCGATCTGGTCCTGCACCTCGCCCTGCTCGGCCAGCAGCGTGTTCATCTCGTCGTCCGACATCGGCTCGGCGAACTTCATGGACAGCTCGGTGAAGCGGTTCATGAGGTCGCGGATGTGCCCGACGCCGTCCTCGACGTTGCCGCGGACGTCCTTGGTCTCGTCCAGCTCCGGCTCCTGCTGGAGGTAGCCGATGCGCAGGTTCGGCGCCGGCTCGGCGATGCCGTTCGAGACCTCTTCGACGCCGGCCATGATGCGCAGCAGCGTCGACTTGCCCGCGCCGTTGAGCCCCAGCACGCCGATCTTGGCGCCCGGGAGGAAGGACAGCGAGATGTCCTTCAGGACCTGCTTGTCGGACCCGAAGAACTTGTTCGCCTTGTACATCGTGTACACGTATTCAGCCACTGCGAGTCAGGGTATCGGCCCGCGCCGGGATGGGCGCCGTCGGCCGCGCCGGGGCGCGGGTTGCGGCGCGACCGGCCCCGCGAGAGATGATCCGCGCATGGCGACGCGCCCCACCCTCCGCGGCATGGCCGACGTGCGCGCGTTCTTCCGCACGAACCCGACGCCGATCCACTTCGTCGGGCCGACCGCGTTCAACCTGCTCGGCCTCGACCGGTGGGTGCGGAGCCTCTACTACGTCAACTACTACGACTCGTTCCAGAACCACCACCCGCGCGTGTTCGTGCCGCACGAGCGGCCGTACCGCGCGTTCGACTCGGCCGAGGAGATCTGCAACTACCTGCTCGGCCACAAGGAGGTGGTCGCCTTCTTCGAGCAGCAGGGGCCGGGCGGCAAGGCGGCGTTCGTGATGTTCGACGAGGAGACCGAGCGCCTCGCGGCCGAGGTCGGGCTCGAGATCATCCACCCGCCGGCGGCGCTGCGGAAGCGGCTCGACTCGAAGATCGTGACCACGCAGATCGGCAACGACGCGGGCGTGCCGAGCGTGCCGAACGTGCTCGGCCGCGCCGGCTCCTACGAGCAGCTGCTGGCGCTGGCGGCGGCGCACGGGATCGGCGACGACCTGGTGGTGCAGACGCCGTACGGCGACTCCGGGCGCACGACGTTCTTCATCCGCAACGCCGACGACTTCGCGAAGGACCACGACGACCTGGTGTCGCAGGAGCTGAAGGTGATGCGGCGCATCCGCCCGTTCGAGGTGTGCGTCGAGGGCGTCATCACGCGGCACGGCACCATCGTCGGGCCGTACGTGGGCTCGACCGTCGGCCACCCCGAGCTGACGCCGTACAAGGGCGGCTGGTGCGGCAACGACCTGTTCCCCGACGTGCTCGACGAGCAGCAGCGCGCGGATGCGAGCGGCATGGTGCGGCGGCTCGGCGACCGGCTCGCGAAGGAGGGGTACCGCGGCTTCTTCGAGGTCGACTTCCTCGTCGATCGCGACACGGGCGGCATCTACCTCGGCGAGCTCAACCCGCGCGTGTCGGGACTGTCGCCGATCACCCACGTGACGCTCGGGGCGTACGCCGACGCGCCGCTGTTCCTCTTCCACCTGCTCGAGTACCTCGACGTCGACTACGAGATCGACGTGGACGAGATCAACGCGCGCTGGGCGCGGCTCGGCGCCGACGACGTGTGGTCGCAGCTGATCGTCAAGGAGATCGTCGACCGCGTCGAGCTGCTGACCGCCACGCCCGAGACCGGCATCTACCGGCTCGAGGGCGAGCGGATGGTGCGCGTGCGGCCCGCCAACGACTGGCACAACCTGCTCGGCGAGGACGAGATCTTCTACCTGCGCGTGCCGGCGCCCGGCGACTACCGCTACAAGGGCGCCGACCTCGGCGTGATCGTGGCGCGCGGCCGCATGCAGGGCGACGACCTCGAGCTGACGCCGCGCTGCCTGCGGTGGGTGAACGCGCTGCGCGCCTCGTTCACCGGCGTCGCGGTCGACCCCGAGCCGACCTACGAGCCGCCCGCGCAGTTCAAGGCGTGACGACGCTGCCGGTCACGTTCCGCGCCGTCTCGGAGGGCGCGGCGGACGACGCGTTCGCCGACGCGGTTCGCGGCGGTGTGGCCGGCGTACCAGGCGTGGTTCCTGCAGGCCGGCGACGCGGCGCGGCCGTCGTACGTGACGGCGCGGACGGCGCTGCGCGAGCACCTGCCCGAGCTGGTGCCGACGTGGGAGCGGCTCTGCCGGCTGGCCGGCGGCGGCGACACGGCGTCGCGCGTGCTCGCGCACTGGTGCCCGCCGCCGCACCTCTCCGGCTGCACGCAGGCGGTGGTGCGGCGCGGCGATCCGATCCTCGTCCGCAACTACGACTACGACGTGCGCAGCTTCGACGCGACCATCCTCATGACCGACTACGCCGGGCGGCGCGTGCTCGGCACCGGCGACTGCGTGTGGGGCCTGCTCGACGGCCTGAACGAGGATGGCCTGGCGGCGACGCTCACGTTCGGCGGGTCGCGCGAGGTGGGCACCGGCTTCGGCATCTCGATCGTGATGCGCTACCTGCTCGAGACGTGCACGACGGTGGCGCAGGCGCTCGCGGTGCTCGACCGCGTGCCGGTGCACATGGCGTACAACGTGACCGTGCTCGACGCGGCCGGCGCGGCGGCGACGGCGTTCATCGGCCCGGGCCGGCCGCCGCTGCACGTCGATCCGCTGGTGGTCACGAACCACCAGGAGCACCAGGCGACCGAGCAGTTCGCGAAGCTCTCGCACTCCCGCGACCGCGAGGTGGCGATGCGGGCGGTGCTGGAGGCGGACGGCGACGAGGAGCGGGCGATCCGCGCCTTCCTCGAACCGCCGACCTACAACCGCAACTTCGACCACTCGTTCGGCACCCTCTACACGGCGGTGATGCGCCCGGCGGAGCGCTGCATCGACTACCGCTGGCCGTCGTCGGTGTGGCGCCAGTCGTTCGACGCCTTCGAGCCGGGCGAGCGAACCGTGGAGCTGCACACGTAAAGCGTTACCAGGCGAATCGTCACGGGCGAGCGGCGCTTCGTGCCCGGCCTGCCACGGATCCGTACAACGCGCGCCCTTCGTCCCACTCCCGCGCGGAAGCGTTCTGGGGTCAGACCCCAGAACGGCCCGAATTGGGGTCAGACCCCGCGCATGGAAGACGTCACGAAAGCGCGCGGGAGTGTGACGGCGTCAGCTGGGCGTGAGGGCGTAGACGCCGCCGTCGCCGCTGGCGACGAGGAGGTTGCCGGCGCCGTCCTGGCCGAAGCTGACCGGCGACGGGCACGTCCACGTCGACCGGCGTCGTCTGGTCGCCGACCAGCACCCAGTACTGGCTCGAGCAGTAGTCGCCGAACAGGTACACGCCGCCGATCTCGACGCCGCCCGTGACCGAGCAGCCGCCGTCGTCGTGCGAGTACTCGAACACCGGCGGGATGTAGCCCTCCGGCTCGGCGCCGCCGTCGGCGAACTCGTGGTTGCCCTCGAGCAGGCGCCATCCGAAGTTCGCGTTGTCGGGCAGCGGGAACGGCGCGCGGTCGATCTCCTCCCACGCGTTCTGGCCGACGTCGCCGATCAGGATCTCCGAGCCGTCGGGCGAGAACGAGAAGCGCCACGGGTTGCGCAGGCCGATCGCGGCGATCTGCGGCGCCGCGTCGCCGCCGTCGACGTCGATCGACAGCAGCTTGCCGAGCATCGTGCCGCGGTCCTGCGCGCGGTTCTCGGGATCGCCGCCGGAGCCGCCGTCGCCCATGCCGACGTACAGCTTGCCGTCGGGCCCGAACGCGACGTCGCCGCCGTTGTGGTTCTCGTAGGGCTGGTCGACCTCGAGCCAGGTCTTCACCGGCGCGTCGTCGCCCGACTTGAACTCGACGACGCGCGTGTTGCCGTCGGCGTTCGTGAAGTTGACGAAGTAGCGGCCGTTCGTGGCGAAGTCGGGATGGAACGCGAGGCCCAGCAGGCCCTGCTCGTTGCCGGTCGACACCGGCTCGGGCAGCGTCAGGAACGGCGTGTCGGAGCCGATCACCATGATCCGGCCCGCGTGCTGCTCGACCACGAAGATCCGGTCGTCGTCCGGCGGCGAGCCGACCCAGACGGGCCGGTCGAACGTCCCGAGCTGCTTCGCCGCGTAGGCCGTCGGCGTAGCCAGCGGCCGCGGTCGTCTCCGGCGCCGACGTCGCGGCCTCGGACGTCGCGGGAGCCTCCGTGGTCGCCGCGACCGGAGCGGTCGTGCCCGCCGTCGTCGCGTCGTCGCCGCTGTCGCCGCACGCCGCCACGAGCAGCGCCACGGCCAGCAGGGCGACGAGGCGCCTCACGCGACGACCATGCCCGCGTCGGATACCGCGCGCCGCAGCGGCGCCAGCAGGCCGAGCGTGAACGGGCCGAAGTCGGCGTACACCGCCGAGCCCTCGTCGTACCGCATCTCGTAGACGACGTCCTTGATCGCCTTCGGGTCGTCGGCGAACAGCGTCACGCCCCACTCCCAGTCGGACAGGCCGGTGGCGGCGGTGATGAGCTGCGTGATGCGCCCCGCGAAGGCGCGGCCGGTGTGGCCGTGGCCGTGCATCAGCCGGCTGCGCTCCTCGAACTCGAGCGTGTACCAGTTGTGCTCGGCCTCGCGACGTTTCGACATCGGGTAGAAGCAGATCAGGCGCCGCATCGGCAGATCGCGCGGATGCATGCGCGCGTTGCGCATGGCCTGCACGCGCTCGGAGCCGTCGTCGCCGAGATACTCGGAGGCCTCGGTGATCGACACGAACGACAGCTCCGGCCGCGGCTCCAGGCGGGCGCCCAGCGGCGTGCCCTCGAGCGCGCGGTGCAGCCGCTGCAGCTCGACCAGGTCCGGCCCCACGACCATCAGCCCGAGGTCGGCGCGCTGGCCGATGACCGAGAACGGCAGCACCTGGTAGTCGTCGCGCGCCTCGAACGCCTCGATCAGCGCCTCGGCCTCGGCCACGTCGACCGCCTCGGTGCGGTCGCCGCGGATCCCGTAGTAGAGGTGCAGGACGCCCCAGCCCTGCGAGGGGATCGCGCTGGAATCCGCCGACATGGGCCGCAGCGTAGCGACGGCCCGGCAGCCAGGCCGCCGGGCCGTCGGTGAAATTGGGGGGAGTGCCTTGCGGCGTCGGTCTCCGGAGTCGTCGGGGCCCTAAGGCCCGCTTCGCGTCGGCTCCCCCCAGGCGCTCGACCCGAAGTTCCCGCTCCCCTCTCGCAAGAAGGGATCGACCGCTCTCGGCGGCCGTGCTTACCCCGCGTTCGGGGGAAACGCGGCGAGACACGCATGCAGCGCGCGCTCGAGCGCCGCGACGCCCGCGAGGCAGTCCGCCTCGTCCGCGTGCTCGGCCGGATCGTGCGAGACGCCGTCCGGGCTGCGGACGAACAGCATGCCCGCCGGCACGCCCGCTGCGGCGAGCACGCCGGCGTCGTGGCCGGCGTACGAGGCGAGGTCGATCGCGTCCGGCGCGGCGTCGTGCAGGGCCGCGCGGATCTGCGGGTCGAAGGCCACGCCGGGGTCGGCGGCGAGGTCGGTCAGCGTCACGCCCGGGCACGCCGCCTCGATCGCCGCCACCACCGCGTTGCGACGCGTGGGATCGGGCGCGCGCACGTCGAGCGTGCCGGTGACGCGGCCGGGAATGACGTTCGAGCCGCCCGGCTCGACCTCCAGCTGGCCCACGGTCGCGACCGCGCCCGGCTCGGCCCGGGCGGCAGCATCGGCCGCGAGCACCAGCCGGGCGGCGGCCACCAGCGCGTCGTGGCGCTCGGTCATGGGCGTCGTGCCGGCGTGGTTGGCCGCGCCCTCGCAGACGAACGCGAACCGCGACCGCGCGGCGAGGGAGGTGGCGACGCCGAGGGCGACACCCGCCGGAGCGAGCGCGCGGCCCTGCTCGACGTGCACCTCGATGAACGCCGCCAGCCGCCGGTAGCCGCCGCGCGCGGCGAACGGATCGGGCGGCGCCGCGTCGCCGAGGCGCACGCCGTCGGCATCCACGCGGTCGAGCACCTCCGGGCCCGTAGACGCCGGTCAGCACGCGCGACCCGAAGATCGGCGTGCCGAACCGCCAGCCCTCCTCGTCGGCGAACGAGACGACGGCCAGCCGCTCGCTGCCGGCCACGCCCGCGGCGCGCAACCGCGCGACCGCGACCACCGCCGAGACGACGCCGAGCGCGCCGTCGAATGCGCCGCCGTCGGGCACCGTGTCGAGGTGCGAGCCCGCCGCCACGAGGCCGGTCTCGGCCGCCGGGTCGGTCAGCCAGAGGTTGCCCGCGGCGTCGTGCGACGAGACGAGCCCGCTGCGCGCCGCGGCCGCGATGACGACCTCCTCCGCCTCGCGCAACGGCGCGCTCCACGGCGGCCGCGTCCATCCGCTTTCAGACCGCCCGACCGCTGCAACGGCGTCGAACAGCTCGCGGAAATCAGAGTCCGGCATCGGTGATGAGATTGCCGATGCCCGCGGCGGTGCCGGCGTTGGCCGTCCACACGAGGGCTCCGGCCGCCATGCACGAGACCACGATCGCGATGAACCCGAGCAGACCGCGCACGAACGACATCCGCGCTCGCCCCGACTGCTGCGCCGCCCAGATCGCGAACAGCACGAGCGTCAGCGTCAGCACGGCCGCGGCGCCGAGGATGACGAGCGCCGCGATCGCGTCGTCGGAAGCCAGTTCGGACCGGAACAGCAGGCCGGAGCGATCCACGTCGACCGCGCTGCTGGCCTCGCCCGCCACGGCCGCGACGCCGAAGGCGGCAGCGCCGACCAGCACCGCGGCGACGGCGCCACCGACGCGCACGCCGGGGTACTGGCGCGGGGCCACCGACTCGTTGCCGGACGGGATCACGACGGGCTCCGGCTCGCGCACCGGCGCGGTCGCCGGACGCGTGGCGCTCACGGGCGGGGCCGCGAGCATGGTCGGCGCCAGCAGCTGGATGGTCTCCTCGAGCGCGGCGGGCGGCGGGCCGACGTGCGTCTCCTCGCCGGTGCTGCGGCCTTCGAGCAGCGCGACCGTGTCCTCGGCTCGCGGGCGCCGCGAGGGCTGGCGCTCCATCAGCCGGGCGATCAGCGCGCCGGCCTCGCCGGGCAGCGGCACGGCGTCCTCGTGCACGCGCCGGTAGCCGGCGGCGAGACGGTCCTCGCCCCCGAACGGGAGGTGGCCGGACACGAGGTGGTAGAGGATGCAGCCGAGCGCGTACACGTCGGCGCGCTCCGACACGGCGTCGCCGGCCGCCTGCTCGGGCGACCAGTACTCCGGGCTGCCCATGCGCATGCCGGTCGCGGTCAGCGTGCCGTCGGACGCGGCCAGCAGACGCGCCAGGCCGAAGTCGCCGACGACCACGCGACCGCCCTCGGCGAACAGCACGTTCGACGGCTTCAGGTCGCGGTGGATGACGCCCTGGGCGTGCGCGTGCGCGAGCGCCTCGGCGATGGGCTTGGCCAGCGCGCGGACGCGATCCCACGGCAGCGGGCCGCCGCCCAGCAGCGCGCTGAGCATGCCGCCGGGGCAGTACTCCTGCACGAGGTAGGGGCGCTCGGCGGTGTCGTTGAACTCGAGCACCTGGACGATGTGCGGGTGCCGCAGCCGGCCCATCGCCGCCGCCTCGCGACGGAAGCGCTCGCGCCCGACCTCGGCCTGCGCGACCCACGGGTGCAGCAGCTTGATGGCGACCACGCGGTTGAGTCGCTCGTCGACGGCACGCCACACCTCGCCCGTGCCACCCGAGCCGATGCGGTCCTCGAGCCGGTAACGGCCGTCGATCTCCACGGCCGGAACGTAGCCTAGGTCTCGGGCGGAGGCCGGAAGTCCTCCGGCAGGATCGCATCGCTGTTCAGGGCCGAGATGAAGTCCTCGGCCTGGGCCTGGAAGTCGATCCGGTCGATCTCCTCGAGGTGCTTCTCGAGCTCGGTGCGGGCCTGCTTCAGCACCTTGTCGAGGCGCTTGACGGCCGCGGTCGGCACGCGCTCGTACCAGACCTGGCGACAGTCGGGGCAGCGCAGCTCGATCTCCCACGCGTCGAGCGCGAGGCGTCGCCATCGCAAGGGGTGTGCGAGCTGCGAGGGGCAGTGCCGGCACTGCTCGAGCATCGCCTCCGGGCCACCCGTCAGAGGTTGATCGGCCACGGGAAGACAGCGTAGGTAGCGCACCGGACGGAGCCGCTGCCCGGTGGTAGCATCGAGCGGGTGGAGATCGGCGAGCCGCAGCGCGTGATCGTGGTCGAGCCCGTCGAGGATCCGGTGCCTTCGCCGGTGCCCGACGAGCAGCCGTCAGCGCCGCCGGCCGACGAGCCGGCGCAGGAGCCCGTCCCGGCCTGAGACGGGCGCCGGCTCGACCGTCGCCGGCGTGGTCGGATCGGGGTCGCGCTCGCCCGCGAGCGGCTGCGGCCGCACCCGGCGGGCGACCCAGTCGGGCAGCGCCGGCATCGGGATATCGCGCGGCACGACGGGCTCGCCGGCGGGCGACGCGACCACGCTGCGCAGCTCCTCCACCACGTAGACCGCGACGCCGTAGCGATGGGCGAGGTGCGCTGCGACGTCGTCGGCCGTCTCCTCGAAGTGCTCGCGCGGCACGTACACCGACTCGGGGTAGGAGCGCTCGGCGCGCCAGCCGGCCTCGTGCTCGACGACGCGGCCCCACAGCTTCGTGCGGCCGACGACGGCGGAGCCCGAGCGGTGCGCGTAGAACAGCGCCGCGTTGGCGTCGTCGCAGGCGTAGACGCCGCACACGCACTGTTCGTCGGGTGCCTCGTGCTGCCCCGGGTGCTCGTAGCAGCGGGCGACGATCGGCGCCCGCGCGGGCCAGCCGGCCGGCGTGTACGCGGACACGAGCTCGCCGTCGACGGCGATCCGCCAGACGCGCCAGCCGAGGATGGGCCCGGCCAGATCCGGAGCGCGCTCCGTCATGCACCGACTCTACCGTGCAGCCGCCCTGACGAAACCGCCGATCCGTGCACCTGCCGGAGGCAGCGGCCGCCCGCCGGTATCCTCCGCGCGGGGCCCCCATCGGCTAGTGGCCTAGGCCCCCGCCCTTTCAAGGCGGTAACACGGGTTCGAATCCCGTTGGGGGTATATCGCGCCGTCGGCGCCGTGCAGATACCGCATTGTTGAGCCTGACGACGGTGCGCGACACGAGGGACTGAACGGTGGACTTGACGATTGAGCGGGTATCAGTCGCAACGGACGAGATTCGGCAACTCGTGTCCGAGCTGGATCGGGATCTCGCCGGTCCCTACCTGCCAGAGCAGCATCATGCCCTCCCGTTCGAGCAGCTCTTCGACAGCAACGTGAGGTTCTTCGCCGCCCGCGTCGACGGCGTTGCCGTGGGCTGCGGCGGTGTCGCCTTCTACGATGGCTTCGCCGAAGTGAAGCGGATGTTCACGCGGCCGACAGCCCGGCGGCTCGGGGTCGCGGCGGCCGTGCTCCGACATCTGGAAGTCGAAGCACGAAGCGCCGGATACTCGGTTCTCCGGCTCGAGACCGGCATCCATCAGGCCGAAGCCAACGGGTTCTACGTGCGTGCCGGCTTCGAGCGATGCGATGCCTTTGGCGACTACGCCGGCAAGTCCCCGCGAGCAATCGAGACGAGCGTCTTCTACGAGAAGTCGATCTGAGAACAGCTCGTGTCCGCGGGGCTCGTCAGTCCAGCCCGGCGAAGAACGCCGCGATGTCGCCGGCCAGCAGCTCGGGCTCCTCGGCCGCGGCGAAGTGCCCGCCACGGTCGAACACGGTCCAGCGCCGGATCTCGTAGAGCCGCTCGTACCACGACCGCGGCACCTCGCCCTCCGGGCACGAACTCGTTGGCGAACACCGCCATGGCGGTCGGCACTCGGACGCGGTCGTCCGGTCCGAGCGTCGTGCCGTGCCAGCGGTTGTCGTAGTAGTCGCGCATCGACGAGGTGATCGATCCCGTCGCCCACCAGACCGTCAGCATCGTCAGCAGCGCGTCCCGGCCGAACCGGCCGTCGAGATCGCCGTCGCTGTCCGACCAGGAGCGCCACTTGTCCAGGACCCACGCGGCGAGACCGGCCGGAGAGTCGTTGAGCCCGTAGCCGAGGGTCTGCGGCCTGGTGGACTGCACCGCGCTGTACCCGCGCTCGGTCTCGTCCCAGCGGGTCACGTGCGCGATGTACGCCTGCTTCCTCCGCCGACAGTGGCGGCGAGTCGGGCCCCAGGGTGGGCGACATCTCCGGCGTGCTGAGGTGGATTCCCACGATCCGGTCGGGCTGCGACAGCGCCATGTGGGTGGCGACTCCCGCGCCGAAGTCGCCGCCGTGCGCCCCGTACCGCTCGTACCCCAACCCCTGCAGCAACTCGTGCCACAGGCCCGCGACGAACGCGCGGTCCACACCGGTGCGCTCGGGGCGTGACGAGAACGCGTAGCCGGGCAGCGAAGGGACGACGAGATCGAAGCGGTCGCCCAGTCGCTCGACGAGCGGCAGCAGCTCGACGAACGAGCTCGGCCAGCCGTGGGTGAGGACCAGCGCCAGCCGGTTGCCGGGCCGGTGATGGTGGACGAAGTGCAGCCGGGCGCCATCCAACTCGGCGATGCGGTGCTCGAAGCGGTTGAGCTCCCGCTCCCGCGAGCGCCAGTCGAACCCGTCCGCCCAGTACGCCAGCAGGCCGCGCAGGTAGTTCAGGTCCACACCCTGGGTCCACGGTTCACCGGGGGCCGCGTCGGGCCACCGTGTCCGGCGGATGCGCTCGTGCAGATCGTCCAGCACGTCGTCCGGGATGGCGATTTCGAACGGTTCGACGTGCATGCCGCGGATGATACGAGCGCCCCGCGACGGCGCGGTGGGCGTTAGATCCGGCGCTCGGCCATCGGTGGCGGCGGGCCGCTCATGTCCATCTGGTGCAGACCGACGACGCTGCTGCTGAACCACTGGTCGAACTCGTGGTCGGACTGCATGACGCTCGGCAGGAACCCGTCCGCGCCGGGCCCCTCGATCATCACCAGCGTCATGAAGTTCCCGTCGGGCGTCGGCTGCAGGTAAGCCCGATGCTCGGACAGGCCGTGCCGGGCGTTCATATCGTCGAACGCCGCCTTGCGCGGCCCTGTGAGCTCGCCGACCCAGGCTTCCCACGCGCTGAGCTTCTCCGCTGCGAGCGGCACTGCCATGGCCGGCATCTGAACCTCTTCCCGTTGTGGCGAACGGCACCTGTGGCGCCGCGCGCAAGCCTACGCCCGCCCGAGTCGCTCTGCAACGAACGCGAACTTGCGCACCCGCCCGTCCCGCATCCAGTCGCTCCACAGCCGGTGGGAGTCCAGCAGCCCGTCCAGCGTGTCGAGCCCGACCTGCGCGGTGATGTCGGCCGCGTCGGCGGTGAACGCGTCGATCAGCGAATTGGCGACCTCCCGGTGCGACTCGCTGTGCTCCTCCTGCCAGCGGACGCCGAGCCCGACCCGCTCGAGCAGCGCGAGCATCTCGTCGAGCGGCGTCAGCCAGACCGTGTCGGCGTCCGGCATCGCGTCGCACTCGGCCGCCGTCAGCGGCTGGCCCTCCTCCAGCGTGAACGCGAACCGCCCGCCCGGCGCGAGCGCCCCGGCCACCGCGCGCAGCAGCGGCTCCTTGTCGGGGAACGCCAGCATCGTCTCGAGCAGCAGCACCACGTCGAACGGCCCGGCCGGCAGCGGCGGGATCTCCGCGACCTCGAACCGGCACGGCAGGTCGCCGGCCCGCTCCCGTGCGATCTCGATGGCCGCCGGGCTCGCGTCGACGCCCAGATAGGTGCAGCCCAGCTCGCGCGTGATGAACCGCCCGGGCCCCGCCACGCCGCAGCACAGGTCGAGCACGGAGACCCCCGGAGCGATGCCGGCGTGCACCGCCAGCGCCCGGATCTCGGAGCGCGCGCATGAAGCTCTCCTGCCCGACGAACTCACCCGGCGCGTACGCCGCCACGCGGGCCCGCTGGAGGGCTTTATCGTACGGCGCGCGCTCGTCACGTTCCATCGCCCTCCGCACCTCCCTCACGCCCGCCTGCCGGAATGAACCAGACCACGGCGTCACCCGTACCCCGCCACAGTGGCCACTAAGGTACTACCCCGACGCACGCGCGATGACGGCGGGCTGGCGCGGGCGGTTCACGCCGGCCCCGCGGCCGGGCTGGTCGCCCAGCTGCTGCTGCTCGCCGTGCTCGCGGGAACGGTCGGCCTCGGCACTGCCGGCTGGGTCGTCGGCGTCACCTGCGCGGTGGTCACGAACGCCGTCCTGGCGCGCGGGATCGCCCACTTCCACTACGAGGCGCTCGGCCCGCCCGTCTGGCTGACCCTGACGCGGGCCACGCTCGCCGTCGGCGTCGCGGCGCTGACCGCCGACTCCTTCGCGCAGTCCACGCCGGTCGCGCTGCTGGTGACGCTCAGCACGGTCGCCCTCTGCCTGGATCTCCTCGACGGCTTCGTCGCGCGGCGCACCGGGACGGCATCGGCGCTGGGCGCGTGGTTCGACGGCGAGGTGGACGCGTTCCTGATCGCGGTCCTCTGCGTCTACGTCGCGCCCTCGGTCGGGTGGTGGGTGCTCCTGATCGGCGCGGCGCGCTACCTGTACCTGGTCGGCGAGTGGATGGCGCCGTGGATGCGCCAGCCGCTGCCGCCGCGCTACTGGCGCAAGGTCGCCGCCGCGGTGCAGGGCATCACGCTGACCGCCGTCGCCGCCGACGTGCTGCCGCTGACCGGTGAACCGGCTCGTCCTGGTCGGCGCGCTGGCCGTGCTGGCGGAGTCGTTCGGCCGCGACGTGTGGTGGCTGTGGCGGCGTCGGGAGGCCGTGCGGCCTCCGGTGGCAGAGGTTGCCGACGCCGACGCGGCTCCCGTCCACCGCGGCCCCGTGCGAACGGCGCTCGCGGTGGTGCTCACGATCCTCGCCGTGGTGATCCTGTGGTTCGCGCTGCTCGCCCCGAACCACACGGAACAGCTCACGCTGGAGCGGTTCGCGCGCCTGCCGCTCGAGGTGATCGTCGTCCTCGCGCTGGCGCTGGTCCTACCCCGGACGGCCCGCCGCGTCATGGCGTGGATCCTCGGCCCGGTCATCGGCCTGCTGCTGCTCGTGAAGTTCCTCGACATGGGGTTCTTCCTCGGCTTCGACCGGCCGTTCAACCCCGTCGACGACTGGAGCTACGCCAGCATCGGCATCGAGACGATGCGCGAGGCGATCGGCCGCACCAGCGCCAACCTGGTCGTCGTGGCGATCGTGGTGCTCGTCATCGCGGTGTTCGTGTTGCCGACGCTGGCGCTGCTGCGCCTGACGCGCGTCACGGCCGGCAACCGCCGGCGCTCCGTCCCGGTCGTCGCGGGGATCGCCGCCGCCTGGATGCTCTGCTGGGCGTTCGGCGCGCAGATCGTCTCCGGCGCGCCCGTCGCCTCGACCAGCGCCACCGATCTCGCCTTCCACGAGGGACGCGTGGTGCGGGCCGGCCTCGCGAGCCAGTCGGCCTTCGCCAGCGAGATCGCCAACGACGACCTGCGCTTCACGCCGGGCGACAAGCTGCTCACCGGCCTGCGCGGCAAGGACGTGCTGCTGGTGTTCGTCGAGAGCTACGGCAAGGTCGCGGTCGAGGGCTCCGCCTTCGCGCCGAAGGTCAACGCCGCGCTCGATCGGGGCACCGCGGGACTGCAGTCCGCCGGCTTCTCCGCCCGCACCGGCTGGCTCACCTCGTCGACGTTCGGCGGCCTCAGCTGGCTGGCGCACTCGACCCTGCAGTCGGGGGTCTGGGTCGACGGCCAGCGGCGCTACGACCAGCTGATCGCGAGCGACCGCTTCACGCTCAGCCAGGCGTTCAAGCGGGCCGGGTGGCGCACCGTCAGCGACGTGCCGTCGAACAACCGGCCGTGGCCCGAGGGGCAGGCGTTCTACCACTACGACCAGCTCTACGACCGGCGCAACGTCGGCTACCGCGGCCCGAGCTACTCGTACGCCTCGATGCCCGACCAGTACACCATGCACGCCCTGCAGCGCCTGGAGCTCTCCAAGGCGAACCGCAAGCCGATCTTCGCGGAGGTCGACCTCGTGTCGAGCCACACGCCGTGGACGAAGATCCCTCAGCTGATCGACTGGGACGACGTCGGCGACGGCTCGGTCTTCAACCGCAGCCCGCTCGACCCCATCGCCGCCGACTGGAAGGACCACGACACGGTCAAGGCGGCGTTCGGGCGGTCGATCGAGTACTCGATGAACACGCTGGTCTCCTACGTGCAGCAGTACGGCGACCCGAATCTCGTGCTCGTGGTCCTCGGCGACCACCAGCCCTCGACGATCGTCACCGGTAGCGGCGGCGTCAGCCACGACGTGCCGATCTCGATCATCGCGCACGATCCGGCGGTGCTCGATCAGATCTCGGACTGGGGCTGGAAGGACGGCCTGAAGCCCGATCCGCAGGCGCCGGTGTGGCCGATGGACGAGTTCCGCGACCGCTTCCTCAACGCGTTCGGCGCGACCCGGTAGCGAGCGCTCAGCCGGCCGGGAGCGAGAACGGCAGCTCGAGCGTGTGGGCGCCGCGCCGCTGCTTCGTCGCGAGATAGCGCGCGTTCGCGGCCGACAGGTGCACGCCGGTCGGCACGCACTCCTCCACGGCGACGCCGAACCGGCTCAGCTGCTGGGCCTTGTCCGGGTTGTTGCTCAGCAGCGGCGACGCGCGAGACGCCGAGCGCGTGCAGCATCTGCGCCGCGACCAGGTAGCTGCGCTCGTCGGCGCCGTGGCCCAGCGCGAGGTTGGCCTCGTAGGTGTCCAGCCCGTGTCCTGCAGCGCGTAGGCGTCGAGCTTGGCGTACAGGCCGATGCCGCGACCCTCCTGGCGCAGGTACAGCAGGTAGCCGCCCGAGTCGGCGATGCGCTCGACGGCCTCGCGCAGCTGCGGGCCGCAGTCGCAGCGCTCGCTGCCGAACACGTCGCCGGTCAGGCACTCGCTGTGCGGCCGGATCAGCGGCACGCCCGCTCGCCCGAGGTGACCGCGGCGGCCCGGTCGCCCAGCCCGAAGGCGAGGTGCTCCTGGCCGTCGACGAGCCCGTCGAAGGTGAACACCCGGGCGGCCGTGCTGTACCCGTCGGCGAACCGCAGCGGCAGCGACACCTGGGTGCGGATCGTCGCTTGGGCAGGGGCAGCGGCATCGGTCTCCTCGGTCAGTCGGTCCGGAACCGGGGCGAGAGCGCGTAGCGCAGCAGCACCACGTCGCCGATCTGGCGCACCTCGGCGAGCGTCGCGCGCCGGTCGGGGTTCCAGGGGAAGCGGCCGTCGCTGACGAACCGCGGGGCCCGGGAGTCGCCGACGAAGAAGGGCGCGACGACGAGCTGCAGCTCGTCGACGAGGTCGTCGGTCAGGAACTGGGTGTGCACCTTGCCGCCGCCCTCGACCATCAGCCGCTCCACGCCGCGGTCGCCGAGGTCCTCGCTGAGCCGGCGCATCTCGACCGGCCGGCCGCCGTCGACGACGGTCGCCACCGGCCCGAGCCGCGACGCGGGCGTCGGCCACGCGCGGGCTCGGGCAGTAGACGAGCTTCTCGGCGTCGCCGGTGGTGAAGAAGTTGCGCGCACGCGTCCAGCTCGACGCGCTCGGTCACGGTGACCTTCATCGGCGACGGCGCCAGCCCGCGGGCCATGCGCTCGTCGCGGCGCGCCTGCGAGCGCACCAGCAGCCGCGGGTTGTCGTTGCGCACGGTGGCGGCGCCGACCATGATCGCGTCGCACGAGGCGCGCACGGCGTCGACCCGGTCGAAGTCGGCGTCGTTGGACAGGGCGAGGCGCTGCGGCATGGCGCTGCCGAGGTAGCCGTCGATCGACATGCCGCAGCTCAGCAGGGTGTACGGGCGTCAGGCATCGCGCGGCTCCGTCCGGCGGCGCGGCGACCGGCACGCGGCTCGTGGCCGCCCCGGCAGGCGCGTGCGCGCGACCAGGCCACGACGAGGACGACGGCGCCGGGCAGGCTGGCGACGAACACCATCACGCCGTACACGACGGCGGTGGCGACGCCCTGCGCCGCACCCAGGCCGGCGGCGCCGAACGCCCACGCGGTCGACGCCCTCGCGCGGCCCCCAGCCGGCGACGTTGGGCAGCACCATGGCCAGCAGCACGAGCAGCGCCAGCGGCACCATCCGAGACAGCGACGCGGTGGTGCCGGCGGTGCGCGCGGCGATCACGAAGGTGGCGGTGAGGCCGCCGACGACCAGCGTCGAGGCGAGCGACGATGCCCGGCCAGGCCCGCCGGGCGAGCAGGCCGTCGCGGACGTCGCCGGCGACCGCGCGCCGGAGCCGCGCCCACGCCGACTGCCCGGCGCCGGGCCGCACCCGGCTCACGAGCACCAGCCCGAGCGCCGCCACGACGACGGCCAGCGCGACCAGCGGCATGGCCGACCGCACGGGCGACGGCAGCGCCAGGAGCACGGCGACGGTCAGGACGGCCTGCACGACCTGCCCGGCGGAGCGCTCCCACGCGACGGCCCGCAGGCCGCGGCTCGACGTCGCTGACGTCGCGGCCGTGGCTGACGCCGCGGTGGACGTCGCCCACGACGCCGCCGGGCAGCGTGACGTTGAGGAACTGCGACCGGTAGTACGCCGCGACCGCGATCGGACAGCGGCAGGTCGACGCCGAGTCCGCGAGCGACCAGCTTCCACCGCCAGGCACAGCACACGGTGGCCAGCAGGCCGAGGCCCACCGCCGCCGCCAGCGCCGTGCCGTCGACCGCCTGGATGCCGTCGACGAACGGCGCCGTGCCCGAGGCGCCAGAACAGGATGGCGAACGTCGCGGCGACACCGGCGAGGCGGGCCCACGCCCACGCTGTCGGGGTCATCTTGCTGCCTGCTGTGTTCGAGGTGCTGCCACGGGGTTTCCGACTCTCGAACGGGGTACGCGCGAGTCGGGGGCGTGGTTCATCGCCTGGACGGCGCTCATGCCGGCAGGACCAGCAGGTCGGCGTGGCTGACGGTGGCGGCGAGCTGCCCGGCTGCGGCCTGGGCCCGGCGGCGGTCGGCGTAGGCGTCGATGTCGGCGCGCGAGGTCGGGCTCCTGCTCGCGCGCGGCACCCACCCAGCCGGCGAACCACGCCGCCAGCAGGGCGTCCCGGCCGGCGTCGAGCCGCCAGGGGCTGGGCCGCACGAGCATCTCGCCGCCGTGCTCGCCGAACGCCTCGACGGCGACCGCGACGGCGTCGGGTCCGAGCAGCGGGCCTCGCTCGGTGGCGCGGCGCTGGTGGGCGTTGAAGGCCGCGGTGACGCGGGCGTCGAGCGGATCGGCCGGCGTCAGCTCGACGCGACCGACCACCGACAGGGGCAGCAGCACGGGGCAGGCCGCCGCCGCGCAGACGTCGACCAGCCCGTCCAGCTCCGGCTCGGTGAGCAGGTCGAGCAGTGCCGAGGCGGTGATGAGGCTCGCGCCGGCGAGGTCGTCGGGTCGCAGCCGGTTGATGTCCGACTCGCGCGCCTCGACGGCGACCGCCGATCCGTCGGCGGCGGCGCCGGGGCTCTCCGCGGCGGCGACCTCGAGCAGGTCGGTGTCCCGGTCGTGCACGACCCAGTGCTGCGGGCCGGGCAGCAGCGGCGCGAGCCAGCGGCCCATCGAGCCGGTGCCGCCGCCGAGGTCGTGGATCAGCAGCGCGGCCGGCCGGGAGGTGCTGCGCGAGGCGCTCGACGAGGTCGAGCGCGCGGGCCGCCGCGTCGGCGGGCTCGCGCAGGGCGAGCCAGTCCGAGCTGATCCGGTGGTCCTCGGCGTTCACCGCGCCGCGCCCCGGAGCACGTCCGCGAGCACCGACGTGGTGGCCGACCAGCCGGCCAGCGAGGCGCGCCGCTCGCGGGCGGCGCGGCGCCAGCGTGCCCGCAGCTCGGCGTCGCCGAGCCAGGCGCGGAGCGCGGCGGCGAGCGCGGTCGGGTCGGCGGGCGGCACGAGCAGCCCGGGCCGGACGTCGTCGGCACCGTGCCCGAGCGCCTCCGGCAGGCCTCCGACATCGGCTGCGACGACCGGCATGCCGCGGGCCAGGGCCTCGGTCACGACCATGCCGTACGGCTCGGCCCGCGATGCCACCACCAGCAGGTCGGCGGCGGCGTAGCTGTGGTCGAGGTCGGCCCCGGTGAGCGGGCCCGCGAACCAGATCCGGTCGCCGAGACCGGCGTCGTCTGCGCGGCGCCGCAGCTCGTCGCACGAACGCCGGGTCGCGGTCGAGGCTGCCCACGCACACGCAGCGCCACGTCAGGTCGGTCATGGTCGCGAGCGCGTCGATCAGCACGTCGTGGCCCTTGCGGGCGATCACCGCCGCGACGCAGAGCAGGGCCCCGGCGTCCGGCGTCCCGGACGCGAGGTCGGCCGCCTCGACGCCGGGCTCGGCGACGTGCACCCGGTCGGCCGGCAGCGGGTAGAGCTCGAGCAGCCGGCGCCTCGTCCACGCGCTGGTGGCGACGACCGCGGCGGCGCCCAGCAGGACCTCGCGCTCGCGCGCCTCGGCGTCGTCGGCCGGGTCGTCCGCGGTGTCGTCGCCGAACGGCATGTGCACGAGCACGACCAGCGCGCAGCCGGCTCGCCTGCGGCACCAGCACGTCGGGCGCCGCCGACGCGACCAGCCCGTCGAGCAGCACGACGGCGTCGTCGGGGATGCCCGCCATCACGTCGCCGAGGAGCGGCGCAGGCAGCCTCGTCGGGGCGCGGCCAGCTGCCGGCGACGGCGTGCTCGTGCACCGTCCAGCCGGTCGCGGCCAGCCCGCGGCAGACGTGGCGGTCGTAGGCGTTGCCGCCGCTCGGCCGGGCCGGATCGTCGATGCCCTCGGGTACCACGACGTGCACTGCCGTCACAGCGACCGCTCGTAGCTGGCCCAGGCGATGTGCGACTCGTGCAGCGTGACGACCAGCCCTTCGAGCCCGCGTGCGGCCTCGCCGAGCGCGCCGGCGTGCGACGCGGTCTGCGAGCCGGTCCGCGACCACCCTGGCGAGCGCCTCGGTGGAGGTGTTCATGCCGGCGAAGGCGGGCTCGTCGTCGAGGTTGCGGTAGCTGAGGTCGGCCAGCACGGCGTGCAGCTCCTCGGAGGCCCGGCCGATGTCGACCACGATGTTGTCGGCGTCGAGGTCCGTGCGCCGGAACGTGGCGTCGACGACGTAGGTCGCTCCGTGCAGGCGCTGGGCGGGGCCGAACACGTCGCCGCGGAAGCTGTGGGCGATCATCATGTGGTCGCGGACGGTGACGCTGAACACGGACTACCCCTCGCCGTAGGTGATGGTGTGACAGAGCGCCGGCAGGCTCCCCGCGGCCAGCCGGGCCATCACGTCGGGCAGCTCGCCGAAGCGGGACTGCCCGGTGACGAGCGCGTCGAAGGCAGGGTCGCGCAGCAGGTCGAGCGCGAGCGCGAGGCGGTCGGCCATCGTGCGGCGTACCGCCGCGGGCCGGCGACACGGTGCCGACCTGGCTGGCGCGGATGCCGAGGCGGCGGGAGTGGAACGCGCCGCCCAGCGACAGCCGCACCTCGGTGTCGCCGTACCAGCTGAGGTCGAGGACGGTGCCCTCGGGCGCGAGCAGCTCGAGCGACTGCTGGAGCCCGGCCGACGTGGCGCTGGTGTGCACGACCAGGTCGCGGCCGTCGGCCGCGTCGGCCGGCAGCGCGAAGCCGACGCCCAGCGCGTCGGCGACCGCCGCCCGCGCGGGATCGACGTCGACGAGCGTGACCTCGACGGCCGGGATAGCGGCTGAGCAGCCGGGCGACGCAGCAGCCGACCATGCCGGCGCCGACGACGGTGACGCGGTCGCCGAGCAGCGGCGCGGCGTCCCACAGGGCGTTGACGGCGGTCTCGACGGTGCCCGCGAGCACGGCGCGGGCGGGCGGCACGTCGTCGGGGACGACGGTGACGGCACCGGCCGGCACGACGTAGGCGGTCTGGTGCGGGTACAGGCAGAAGATCGTGCGGCCGCGCAGCTGCGCCGGCCCCTCCTCGACGACTCCCGACGTTGAGGTAGCCGTACTTGACCGGCGCCGGGAAGTCGCCCTCCTGGAACGGGGCGCGCATCGCGGCGTACTGGCTCGGCGGCACGCCGCCGCGGAACACCAGCGTCTCGGTGCCGCGGCTGACGCCGGATCGCAGGGTGCGCACCACGCACGTCGTCGCTGCCCGGCGCGGGCAGGTCGACCGGGCCGGATCTCGCCGTGGCCGGGCTCGCGCAGCCAGAAGGCGCGCACGTCGTCCTGCACGGGACTCACCGCACCCCTCGGCAGCTCACGGAAGCAGGCCCCCTCGCCGGCAACATGACGCGAATTTCATGCATTGTTCACCATACGACGAGCGGGCGCTGGGAGGCCACCCGCGTTTGGCTCGGAGGGTGTTCGGGGTACTCCTGAGCATGGATCACGACACCGGCCAGCAGCTCGTGCACGACGTCCAGCGGATCGGCCACCTGCCGCCGACCTCGATTCGGGTCGTGCACACCGGCGGCGTCTCGATCGTGACGCTGACCGGCGACCACGACCTCTGCACGGCACCTGCGCTGCGGACGTCGCTCGAACAGGAGCTCGGCGCGTTCCGCCCCTGCGTGATCGACCTGCGCGGGGCGACGCTGCTCGACTCGGCCGTCCTCAGCGTGTTCGCCGACGCGGCCCGCCTGAGCCGCGAGCTCGGCCTCGAGATGCCGGTCGTGCTGAACGGCAACCGCGGCTCGGCCGTGCGTCGCCTGGTGAAGGCGACGATGGTCACGCTCACCATGTTCGACGACCTCACCGAGGCCGTCGATTCGGTGCAGCCGGCCGTCTCCGTCTGAGCACCGCGCGCCAGATTTGTCTGACTAAAGTCAGGTATCCATTCGTGCCCGAAGCCGCACGGACCCTCACGGAGCGCGCGATCCGCGCGCCTTCCGTGTGAGAAACGTTCTGGGGTCTGACCCCGAGAATCGCGTTTTTGGGGTCAGACCCCAGTGCTGATCGTCACGTGGCCGACGTGTCAGAAACGGCGCTGCGGGAATGCCATTCGACGATGTCTTCTCATTTTCACTCCCGCGATCTGCCGTCCGATCCGTCCGAGATCGCTCAGTTCCTGCACGACTCCGTCGGTCTCGACGACGAGGAGATCGCCACCATCACCGGTGTCCAACCCGAGACCGCGCACCGCTGGCTGACGACCGAGCAGACGCCGCGTGCCGGTGAGACGCTGGAGGCCGTGGTGGGCGTGATCCGCCTGCTCGGCGAGCCGCTGACCTCGGGTCGCGTCCGCGACTTCCTGCGGGCGCCGGCCACGAGCCTCGGGCACCGCACCCCGATCGCCGCGCTGGGCGACGGTCAGATCAATCTCGTCGCATCCGCCGCGGCCGCCGCGGGTTCGGCGTCGCGCGCCGGCCGGTAACCCGCCTGCGCCGGTAGGCTGTCGCGCCTGATGGCGACCTGGCAGCTTCCGCTCGAACAACCCCACCGCATCGTCGGCCGCGCCGGCGAGTACCTGTTCGTCGGCGGCGCCGGCGACTTCGACGCCCAGGGCCGCATCCGGCGGTCCGGCGACCTCGAGGGACAGATCGCCGGCGCGATCGACAACATCGCCGCCGCGCTCGACTCGGAGGGCTGCACGCTCGCCGACGTCATCCGCCTGAAGGCGTTCTACCTCGGCGACGGGCAGGCGGACGAGTGGGCCGTGCTCGGAGCGATCAGCAACGCCGTCGGCGGCGACCCGCCGCCCGCGATCACCGCCAACCCCGTGCCGATGCAGCCGTGGCCGGGCCAGCTGGTGCAGATCCAGGCGATCGCGAGCCGGGGGTGGCGCGAGCATCCGCATACCCGCGCCGTGCTGGACGACGTGCCGGCCGCGCACCGCGCCGCCTTCGCGAACCCGAAGCTGACCGCCGGTCTTCGCGCCGGCGAGTTCCTGGCCGTCCCCGGGCGGACGGCGCCGGGCGTCGTCGACGACGCTCCCACCGACGCCGTCGGCCAGACCGACGTCGTGATGGACCGCATCGGCCGCGTGCTCGCCGAGCTCGGCGCCGGGTTCCAGGACGCCATCAAGATGGAGGGCTACTACTTCGGCTCGACCTACGACGAGTGGGCGCCGCTGGCCGAGGCCCGCGCACGGCGCTTCCACGAGCCGGGCCCCGTCGCGACCGTCGTGCCCTGCCACGTGCTCCGGCCCGAGGGCGCCCGCACGAAGGTCGAGGTGCTCGGCCTGCGCGACCACTGGAACGGCTTCGACAAGTACATCCCGCGCGAGGACCGGTGGCCCAGGCAGGTCTGGGACTGGCCGATCCCGCTGCCCTACCGCCAGGGCATCCGGCTGCGCGACATGATCTGGACGGGCGGCCAGGTGCCGTACGAGCCCGACGCCAACCGCGGCCGCACGGTGTTCGCCGGCGAGGTGCTGCCCCAGACGCTCTTCACGATGCGGATCGTCGAGGACATCCTCCGCGCCTTCGACGCCACCACGTCCGACCTGGCGCTGCTGGTCTGCTACTTCACGTCCGACGGCAGCGAGGAGTCGGTGCGGGCGTTCGCCGAGCTCGTCACCGCCTGCTGCGGCGGGGTGCTGCCGCCGATCACGCTCGTGCCGCAGCCGGGCATGCACGACGCCGAGATGATGGTCGAGATCTGGGGCGTCGCAAAGGGCTGAGGCCGGCTACGGCGCCGGGTACAGATCGGGCCGCCGGTCGTCGAGCAGCGGATACGTGCGCGCATCGGAGCGGTCGCGCAGCCCGGCGACGAGGCCCAGGTCGATGTCGGCGACGGCCAGCTCCTCCTCGTTGCCGAGCAGCAGCACCGTCTCGCCCAGCGGATCGAGCACCCGGCTCGCACCGCGGAAGTGGAACGGCCCGACCGTGCCGCACTGGTTCACGCACACCAGGTACGCCACGTTCTCGACCGCCCGTGCCGCCGCCACCCGGTCGAGCACGAAGCTGCGCGCCACCTCCCACGCCATCGGCACGAGCAGCACGCGAGCGCCCTGCAACGCCAGCATGCGCGTCGGCTCGGGGAACGCCAGGTCGTAGCAGCAGGCGAGCCCGAGGCCGTCGCCGGCGGTGACGAACGCGTCGCCCGGGGCGAACACGACCCGCTCCTTCACGTCCATGTGCGTCTTGTCGTAGACCGTCGCGCCCGCCGTCCGGCGCGACGTGGACGACGGTGTTCGCGAGGCCGTGCGGACGCCGGGCCGGCGCCCCGTACACCAGCGCGACGCCCGCCGTCGTGGCCGCCTCCGCGAGGGTCGCCTCGGCCCGCTCCACCGCGTCGAGCAGCGCATCGTCGTACGCGGCCGGCTCGAGCAGGTAGCCGCTCACGCACAGCTCCGGGTAGCACACGAGGTCGGCCGACCCGGCGACCGCCTCGTCCAGGAACCCGAGCATGCGGGCGAGGTTCGCGTCCACCGTCGCCGAGGCCCGGGGCGAACTGCGCGAGCCCGATGCGCAGCGTCGCCATCAGCGCAGCGGGACGGCGATCGGCCGGATCGGCGAGCCCGTCGCCCCGCGCAGCTTGAGCGGCAGGGCGACGATCGCGAACTCGTACACCTTCTCGGCCGCCACCACCTCGAGGTCGAGCACCTCGATGATCTGGGCACCGGCCGTCGCGAACATGTAGCAGTGCACCGGCACGAAGCTCTCGGGCTCCTCGTGCGGCGCCACGTCGAGGCTGACCGCGTCGGTGCCGATGCACATCGCGCCCACGTCCTCGCACAGGTACCGCGCGCCGGCGAGGCCGAGCCCGGGGTTGTCGGGGATGTACGTCTTGGGGTCGGGCCACTTCGTCATCCGGCCGGTGCGCAGCATCACCACGTCCTTCGGCCGCAGCTCGGTGCCCTGCTCCTTCGCCGCCGACTTCATGTCGGCCTCGGTGATGACGTGGCCGTCCGGCAGGCAGTCGACGCCGTGCAGGCCGGCGATGTCGAGCACGACGCCGCGGGCGATCAGCGGCGGGTACTTCTCGACGCCGCCCTTCTGCCAGACGCGGCTGCCGAGGTCCTTGTCCGCCGTCCACCCGTTCCAGAACATGCCGAAGTAGCCGAGGTGATTCAGCGTGTCGATGTGCGTGCCCGTGTGGATGTACATGTGGATCGAGTCGCCGCAGTAGCTGTACTTCTCGTGCACGTGCGAGCCGGCGCCGGAGAGGTTGTCGACGACCGAGCCCTGCGGCGTGTGCGTCATCCAGATCTCGTACTTCGGATCCTGCGCCGCCGTCCACGACGGCATCCCGAAGAAGTATTCGATGCCGAGATCGAACACGGCCGAGCCGTCGAGTCCCTCGAGGATGGCCTTCTGCGATGCGGCCGTGATCCAGTTGAGGCGGCCGATCTCGTCCTCGGGGCCCCACGGGCTGCGCGACACCTGCACGCCGTCGCGGTCGAGCAGCGCGTCGTACGTCAGGCGCTCGCTCTCCGGCACATCAGCCTCATCGGCGCTCTCGCGGTCCGGGCTCATCACGCCTCCTTCGTCCGTCGGCTGGACTATCCCAGACGCGGCGACGCCGGTCGAGGCGCGCTGTGAGCCGACGCAGCGAGGTGGGGCGCCGGAAGGTCGGCGCCCCACCTCACGCGCGTCAGGCGGGTGGGCAGGTGACGCGCGGGTTCCAGTCGTCGAACAGGCCGCGCGGGTTGTGCTTCCACACCCACGCGTGCAGCTCGTAGAACGGCGGCAGGCCGTAGCGGTTGTCCGCACCGACGAGCTCGAACGTCTTGCCGAACAGCCGCGGCGGCTTGCGATGGTGCGCGTCCCACGCCGCCTGGAAGACGACGTACTCGAGCGCGACGAGGCGCATGCGGCCGTCGGGCCGCGGCTCGTAGACGAGCGCCTCGGGCTTCGTGGCCACGACCTCGTCGTCGCCGACCAGGTCGCCCTGCACGTAGTGGACGCCCATGCCGCCGACGCCGGGGTTGTCGATGCAGGCGATGCCGGCGGCGTCCGTGAGGAGGCCGTAGCCGGCCTCCTTCGCGACCTCCAGCCGGCGGAACTGCTTCGTCGCCTTGCGGGCGTCGCGCAGGCCGTGCTTTCCGTGATGCGAGCGGTGGGCGTCGGCGACGGCGACACCCGAGGACAGGACGATGGCGGGGACGACGAGGGCGAGCAGGTGTCTCATGCGCATGGGGGCTCCTCTCCGGCTCAGGCGGTGACGCTGGGGGCGGGGTCGGGGGTGACGATCACCGTGTCGGCGACGGCGATGATCTCGTCGACCGGCAGGCCGGCGCGCTCGGCGTGCGAGCGGATCGCCTCGGGGCTCGAGGCCTGGTAGATGCAGACCGTGCCGACGGTGCCGTCGCGCTCGCCGAGCACGTAGCTGCGGATCCAGCGGATGTCGGCGGGCATGCGCTCGCCCTCGGCGGTCGAGCGGGCGGCGGCCTCCTGCAGGTCGCCCGGGGTGCGCCAGCCGTTGCGGCGCAAGATCACGTAGGTGTCCACGGCGTCTCCTCGATCGGTGTCGTTCGACCGTAGAGCGGGCCGGCGACCGCCGGATCTGCGGAACCACCGGGATTGGCCGGACGACCTACCGGGGTTCGACGAGGCCGAGGCGGAGCGCGGCGGCGACCGCCTCGCCCCGCGACCGGGCGTCGAGCTTGCGCAGGATCGCCGACACGTGGTAGTCGACGGTGCGCGGCGAGACGAACAGGCGCTTCGCCGACCTCGGCGTTCGTGAGCCCGTCGGCGACGAGGTCGAGCACCGCCAGCTCGCGCGTCGTCAGCAGCGCCGGCGTTGCTGCGCGTCGTCGGCCGCGGGCCGCGCGCGACGCCGCGGACGCCGCGCTCGCGCAGCCGCCGCGCGGCGATCTTCACGGCGGCCGCCGGCGCCCAGCTCCCGCAGCCGCCCGTGCGCGTCGCGTGATCGCCTCCACGTCGTCGGCGAGGCAGAGGGCGACGGCCGCCTCGTACGGGCGCGCCGAGCGCGTCCCAGCGCCGCGGCGGCCTCGGCCTGCCGGCCCGCGAGCTCGAGCGCGACCGGCTCCGGCAGCGCCCGGTCGAGCGGGACGTCGAGCCCGGCGCGGTGCCGCCACAGCGCGAGCTCGGCGAGCGGCCATGGCGACTCGCCCGCGGCGGCGTGCGCGAACGCCGCGTCGGTGAGCGGGCCGATGTCGCCCAGCGCGGCCGTCCAGCCAGGCGACCTCGGCCTCGGCGCAGCGCGACCTCGGTCGTCCACGCCGGATCGGGCCGACAGCGCCGCCGCGTCCGACGAGCGCGCCGGGCGGCGCGGGGTCGCCGCGGCGGGCGCGCACCAGCGCCGAGCACCACGAGCGGCCTCGGCGCGCGGCCCGGGCGAGTCGCGCTCGTCGCCGAGCAGCGCCGCCGCGGTCGCCGTCGCCTCGGCCCAGCGACCGGTGTCGAGCTCCGAGCGCGCAGCGCGGGTCGAGACGATCGACAGCCGCCAGAGGTCGAGGTCGTGGCCGTCGACGTAGGCGAGGCCCTCGGCGATCCAGCGCTCGGCCGCCCGCCGATCGCGCCAGTAGGGCGGCGGCGACCGCGAGGTTGTTGAGCGCCCGCGCGACGTGCGCCCCGCGACCGCGCGCCCGGGCCGAGCTCGAGCGCCTCCTCGAGCACGCGACGTCGCGGCCGGGCCGTCACGGAGGCCCGCGCGGTGCCGACCGTGATCGCGGCGTCGGCGGCGACCTCGCTCGTCGCCGACGCGCGGTCGCCGCCTCGACAGCGCGCGTCGCCGATCTCGATGGCGTCGCCGAGCCGGTCGATCGACGAGGTACAGGTGCGCGAGCTGACGCGAGCGCGCAGGCGCGCTCCGGGCACGGCGCGTCGCCGAGCAGCTCGACGGCTCGCCGCTCGGCGGCCGCCGCGCGTCGTCGACCAGGCCCCGGCAGGTCAGGCGCGGCACGAGCAGGCGGTGGCCCGCACCTCGCGGCCGACGTCGCCCGCCTCGCGGTGCAGGGCGATCGCGGCGTGCAGGTCGGCGATCGACGCGACCTGCTCGTCGGCGGCGTAGTAGCGCGGCGGCGCGGCGCTCGAGCAGGTCGGCGCGGTCGACGGCGGACGCGGTCGCCGGCGTACCGCAGCGCGCGGCCGTACTGCGCGGCCGCCTGCGCGATGCGCGCCGACCGCGGCCGCACGGCCGGCCGCGTCGGTCGCGTGCCGGAGCACCGCGCCGGGCCGTCGCCGGCGCAGCTCGGCGTGGTGGGCGAGGCGGGCCGGGTCGACCTCGCCGGGCGCTGCGGCCAGGCCGCGAGGAGCAGCGCGGTGGATCTCGGCCCGGCGCGGGCGCGGCAGTCGTCCGCGACCGCCTCGCGGGCGATCTCGTGCCGGTAGCGCGACCGCGTCGCCGTCCCGGTCGACGAGCATGCCGGCCGCCACGCCTCGTCGGCGACCGCGTCGGCGCAGTCCGCGCAGCGGCGTCGAGCAGCCAGGGCTCGACGGGCTGCGGCGAGCGACGCCATGACGTCGAGCACGTCGCGCGCGCCGGGATCGAGCCGCGCCAGCGCGCGCCAGGACGGCGTCGCGGACGGTCGCCGGGACGACGTCGTCGCCCGCCGCGAGCGCCTCGGTGACGTAGAACGGGTTGCCGCCGGTCCGGCGGTGCAGCTCGTCCGGGTCGACGCCGTGGCCGGCGGCCAGCAGCCGCACCGCGGTCGGGCGTCAGCGGCTCGAGCGAGATCGCGCGACGACGCCGCTGCACGGCGAGGTCGCCGAGCGCCACCCGCAGGGCGTCGTCGCGGCGCGCCGCGCTCGCTGCGATGCGTGACGACGGCGAGCAGCGGCATGGTGCTGATGCGCCGGCCGAGGATCCGCAGGACGTCGAGCGTCGCCTCGTCGGCCCAGTGCACGTCCTCGATGACGAGCACGGACGGCTCGTCGGCGAGATCGGCTCGCAGCGCCGCGAACACGTCGTGCGCGGTGCACGGGGCGCCGACGACGGACCGCAGCGCCGGCCCGCAGCTCTCGGCGACGTCGACGAACGGCGCCAGCGGCACGGGCGTCGAGAGCGGATCGCAGGCGCCCCACCGCACCGGCGCGGTCGACGGCGCCGCGCGAACGCCTGCACGACCGCGGTCTTGCCGACGCCGCTCTCGCCCGCGACGAACACGAGGCGGCCCTCCCCGGCCGGCGGCCGAGGTGAGCGCGGCGCCGAGCAGCTCCAGCGCCTCGGCGCGCTCGAGCAGCTGCCGACGTTCCACGAGGGCCACGCCACCATGATGCCGCGCCGCCCTGCCGGTGCGCAACGACCTTGCCCGCCGGCGGGTAGGCCGGTCGAACCCCGCCGGTCGGGGGGTCTTGCGCGATTCGGGTTTCCGCGACGCGCGACGCGGCTACTTCATGGACATGGAGCACGTCCACGTCGAAGTGACGCCCGCGGCCCGCGTCGAGGCCGACAGCACCACCCGGCAGACGATGCTCGTGCGGGCGCTGGCGGCCGGCGGCACGCTCGTCGTCAGCGGTGTCGTCGTGGCCGGCCTGCCGGGTATCGCCCGGTCGGCGACGTCGCCCGGGCGCGACCGCGAGATCCTCGACTTCGCGCTGCAGCTCGAGTACCTGCAGAAGGCCTTCTACGACGGCGCCGTCGCAAGCGCGGAAATCGACGGGCAGCTGAGGGACTTCGCGACGGTGGTGGCGGGCCACGAGGGCGAGCACGTGCAGTACCTGCAGACCGCCCTCGGCGCCGAACGCCACGCCGGCGCCCACCTTCACGTTCGGCGACGTATTCGCGAGCAACGAGGCGTTCGCCGCCGCCGCCGCGACCCTGGAGGACCTCGGCGTCGCCGCGTACAACGGGCAGGCGGCGAACCTGACGCCGAAGAGCCTCGCGGCCGCCGCGGAGGTGGTGTCGGTCGACGCCCGGCACGCAGCCTGGATCCGCACGATCGTCGGCAAGCCGCCGGCCAATGATCCGACCGACGAACCGATGACCGCCGAGCAGGTTACCGCGAGCCTGCAGCAGGCCGGGTACACCACGTGACCGCCCTCGGCTCGCGCCGTGGCTTCCTGGCCAGCTCGGCCGGCGCGATCGCGGCCCTCGGCGCGCTGGCCGGCCCGGCCGGCGCCGCGACGACGGCCGGCGACATCGAGATCCTCAACTACGCGCTGCTGCTCGAGGAGCTCCAGGCCGCGTTCTACAGCGAGGCCGAGCAGCGCAAGGCGCTCGACCGGTGCGCCGCTGCAGGCCGTGCAGGTGATCGGCGCCGTCGAGCGCGCGCACGTGAAGGCGCTGCGTGACGTGCTCGGCAGCAAGGCGATCAAGGCGCCGTTTTTCGACTTCAAGGGCACTACCGAGGACCCCGACGCGTTCCTGCGCACCGCGGTCGCGTTCGAGGACCTGGCCGTCGCGGCATACAAGGGGCAGGCGCCGCAGATCACATCGCCCGAGGTGCTGGCGGCCGCGATCTCGATCCACTCCGTCGAGGCGCGTCACGCGGCCTGGATCCGCTACCTCGCCGGTTCGCAACCGGCCACCGACGCGTTCGACAAACCGCTCTCCCGCAGTGCGGCGACGAAGATCGTGAACGACACCGGGTTCATCGTCGTCGCGCCCGCAGACCACGTCCTCGCGCAAGCCGAGGTACACGGGATAGCCGTGCGCCTCCTCCTGCTGCTCCCTCTCGCGGTGGCCGGCTCGGCCGTCGCGGTCGCTGCCGGCGCAGCCTCGGCAGCTCCTCCGGGGGAGGCGCGCCACCGCGAGCGGCCGCGGCGTCCGCCCCCGGCTGGTGCGCCGCGACACCTCGCGGCACCGCCCGCGGCGTTCGCCGTCCCCGCGCCGCAGGCGCTGGCCGGTGACGGCGCCACCTGGGCGCCGGTGCCCGCGCAAGCCGCGTCCACCGCCGCCCGTCGGCGTCGTCCGGGTCGTCGGGACGGTGGCGGTCGACGACGCCCGTGGACACCCGCAACGTCGTCGCGGTGCTCGATCGCCGCACGGCCGGCGGCCGGGTGGGTGCGCGTCCGCATCGCGAGCCTGCCGAACAGCCGCACGGGCTGGTGCCGCGCGCGGCGCTCGGCGGCTACACCACGGTCCACGTGCGCCTCGTGATCGACCGGGCGAAGCGCACCGCGACGCTGTTCGATCATGGTACGGTGCGCTGGTGGTGCCGATCGGCGTCGGCGCGCCCGAGACGCCGACGCCGGCCGGCGAGTTCTACGTCCGCAACCGCCTCACCCGCTATCGCAGCCCGCTCTACGGGCCGTCGCCTTCGGCACCAGCGCCCGCTCCCGCGCTCACCGACTGGCCGGCCGGCGGCTTCATCGGCATCCACGGCACCGAACCGGCCGGACCTCGTCCCGGGCGCGTGTCTCGCACGGCTGCATCCGCCTGCGCAACGCCGACCTCCTGCGCCTCGCCGAGCGCCTGGTGATCGGCACCCCGATCAGCATCGAGTAGCCATGAACCGACACCTCACCCTCATCGCCGCCTCCTCCTCGCCGCCCTTCTGGGCGTCACGACGAGTGTCGGCATCGCGGCCGCGGCCGGTGTCTCCGACCTGCCGCTCGACCTGCCGACGCTGCCGGTCGACCTCCCGACCCTGCCCGTCCCCACCGATCCCGCACCGACCACGCCCGACCCGACGCTGACGGCACCCGACCCGACGCCGACGGCGCCCGACCCGGCACCGACCACGCCCGACCGACGCCGACGGCACCCGACCCGACACCGACGACACCGAACCCGGCGCCGACCTCGCCCGATCCGGCGCCGACCGACGCCGCGCGCCGCGTTCCCGCGCCGGTCGGGTCGTCCCGTCCGGGGGGCCTGCGCCGGACGGCGCCTGAACACGCCGGCGCCGGGCGTGACCACGCCGGCCGGCCCCGGCGCCACGCGGCCAGGTCGGGCCGCACCGGGCGCCCGGCGCGGTCGCCGGGCGGTTCTGGCCCGACGGCCACCGGGCCGGGCGGCCTCTGGTCGCAGTACCCGCTCGGCACGCCGGCGCGCGGGCATCGTGCCGACCGGCCTCCCCGTGCCCGTTCCGGCAGCACCGCACCGCATCGTTCCCGGTGGACCTTCCCGGCACCGGGCGGTGTCACCGAGGAGCAGCCGGCCCGATCAGTCCGCAGCGCCGGCAGCGCAGCGACGTGACCGACCCGGCTCGACCTCGTGGTCGCTGGTCGTGGTCGCGCTCGGCGTCCTCCTGCTGCTGGTCGCGGCCGCTGTCGGCCGGGACGCGGCGACCTCGGCGTTCCGGCGCGTCGCCGCTCGGCGCCGGCGCGCCGTCCTGCTGTCGCTCGTCGAACCGAACCGTGTGCCGGGGGCCGGCGTCCCCATCGCCGAGTCGCCGCTGGCGGGGGCCCGGCTCGACGCAGGGCGAGGTGCGCTGGAAGCGCGGTCCGCTCCGGGCCCGGTTCGTGGTCGTCGCAGCGACTCCAGGCGGCGAGCCCAGATCGCCGCGTCGGCGCGCTACTGGGCGCTGACCGACCGCGCGCAGCCCGCGGTCGGTGGCGGCGCTATCGACGCTGCTCGCGAGCTTCTGGCACGCCGGCTGGTACGAGTCGCCGTCGATCAGCCTCGTGGTACCGGTCCGACCGGCTCAGCCGCGGCGCCGCCTGGTACGCGTGGCGACTGCAGCGTGACACGCACCGGCGCGGCGGTCAGCGGGGCCGGAGCTCGAACGCCGGCAGGCTGAGGTCGCTGTCGGCGAGACCGGTTGAGGCACTCGGCGAACGTGGCCTCGACGTCCACGGCGCCCGGTTCGGCGACCCCTGCCGCGTCGGCCGGTCGCGAGATCAGGCCGCGCTCCGCTGCCACCAGCGCGGCTGCTCGCGCGGGTCGACGCGCCGAGCTTGCGCATGGCGGCGCTGAGGTACTCCTTGACGGTGTGCGGGCTCAGGTAGAGGCGCCGGCCGATCTCACGGTTGGTGAGGCCCTCGGCGACGAGGCCGAGCACGTCGCGTTCCCGCGCCGTGAGCCCGGGAACGGGCTGGCTTCGGCGCGCGGCGATGCATGTTGCTCTCGAGGCGTCAGGCCAGGAACTCCCATCGGTCGTCGCCGTGCGGACGGGCACGAGGTCGCCACCTTACGACCCTGCACCCGTTTCTGGATAGGGGCAGTTCGGCGGTGGTCGGTCAGGGCAGGATGCCGGCGTGGTCGCCGGCCGCCACGTCCTCGAGGGCGCCGGCGGGATCTGCCCCGTCCACCACGGCCTCGATGCCCGGCAGGTACAGCTCGACCAGGCGGCCGCTGACCCGGATCAGCCGCTCGACCAGCGCGTCGTCGGGCGCGTGCTCGCCGACGGCCAGCGCCACCTTCGCGCGCAGCTCGCCGTCGTCGAAGTCCATCTCGAGGTTGCCGAGGCTGAGCCCGTAGTTCGCGCGGGTGACGAACTCGGCGACGGCTTCGCGGCGCCCCGGCGGGACGGCGGTCGGCAGCACCGAGTAGACGACCAGCAGCGCGGCATCCTCGACCACCTGCACGTACATCAGCCACGACCCGAGCGGGCCGGACAGCTCGCTGACGAGCACGGGCGGATCGCCGGCCTCGCGCCAGCGCCAGCCGCGCCGCGCGTACACGGCGATCAGTTCTTCACGGAGTGGTCGCCTGGGACGGGTTCGCACTATGGCCTCTTTCGGATGACGCGCCGAAACCGTTCCGGTCTACAGCAGAAGATGCCCCGCAGGTCGAGGCGGCAAACCTGATGAAAGCTCGACTACCGGCCGTTCCTTTCAGCGACCCATTCGGCGCAGCCGGCCGGACCGGTTCCTAGCCGAACGGCGGCAGGCGGCCGATGCGCACCGCCCGCGACGCGACGTCGGTGCCGCCGGTCCGCACGACCGCGCGGATGCGGACGCGGCGCACGGCCCGCAGCGTCAGGCGCGCGTGCCCCGCGCTGTCGAGCTTGCGGCGGGCGATCGTCCGCCAGCGGAACAGCTCGGGCACGTAGCGCTGGAACGACACGACCGTCACCGCGCCGCCACGCGGTGCGATGCCGGCGCGCAGCGTGTACGTCGCGCCGCGGCGCTTGGTGGTGAGCAGCCCGACGCGCAGGTCGATCGGCTTCAGCACGACGGGGTCGGAGGTCGCCGTGCCGGCGCGGACGCGGAACGTCGCCGGGGCCGTCAGCTTGACCGTGAACGCGAACGCGCCGCCGGCGCTTCGGCACCGTCGTGGCGACCGAGGTCCACGCCGCGCCGTCGGCACGCTCGAGCGTCACCGACGAGATGCCCGCCCCCGCCCGGCCGGTGAGCGTCGCCGCGGCGCCCTTGGCCGGCTGCCCGGCCGGGCCCTGCAGCAGCAGTGCGACCACGTCGACCCGGCCGCGCATGAACGCGTGGATGCGGCAGAAGTACGGGAAGCTGCCGACGGCGGGAAACGGCGCGGCCGCCTCGCCGTGGGGCAGGATCGAGCCGGTGTCGAACGAGCCGTCGTCGGCGGAGGCGGTGTGCGCGCGGGTGTCGTGGTTCATCCACAGCACCGAGTCGCCGGCCAGCACGCGCACCGTCGCCGGCGTGAACACCGTGCCCGGCATCATCACCTCGGTGGTCGCGGCCGAGGCGGCCGACGCGCCCGACCGCGAGGACGGCGACGACCGTCGTCGGGAGCCGGCCGCGCACGTCAGCGGCCCACCAGGTAGAGGCCCATCATCCCGGCCATCATGTGCCCCTCGACGTGGCAGTGGTAGAACCACGCGCCCGGCGACCGTTCCGTCCACGACACCGTGAAGCTCTCGGCCGGGCCGAGCGAGCGCACGTCCTCCGGCACGCCGTCTCGCAGCCACCGATGGCCGTGGACGTGGAAGGTGTGGAAGTCGTCGCCGAGCGTCATCACGTTCCAGCGAACCCGCTGCCCGACCTTCGCGCGGAACACCGGCGTGTTGCCGAGGAACGCGCGGCCGTTGATGGCCATGAACCCGCGCATCGACGCCAGCGCCACGGTGAACTCGCGGTCGGGCTTCCGCTCCTTCTTGCCGAGGATCGAGAGCATGCCGTACAGGCCGCCGGCGATCGACTCGTCCATCGAGGTCGAGTGGTCGTGGTACGGCCAGGCGCCGGCCGAGTCGGGGCCGGCGCGCAGCGAGTAGGTGAACGTCTGGCCGGGCCGCACGTCGGCGCCGCGCCCCGAGATGCCGGGGATGTAGGAGCCGTCGGACGAGAACGGGTACCGCACGCCGTGGAAGTGCATCGAGTGGGCGTGCTTGAAGCGGAAGTCGAGGTTCTTGAAGTGGACGAGGATGCGGTCACCGACCCGGGCCCGGATCAGCGGGCCCGGTATCGAGGCGCCGGCCTTGAGATGGCGCCAGTTGCGGTCGTACAACCGGTACACGACCGTCCAGTCACGCGTCGCCGACTTCGGGTACGTGGTGCCCATCATCGGGTCGGTGCCGCTCGGAACCACGTCCCACTGCACGGGCACCGCCGCCACCCAGACGTGCCGGGTGGCGGCGGTGGCGTGCGGTGCGAACACGCCGAGCGCGGCGAGGGCGGGAAGGGCGAACCGCCCCACCCGACGCAGCGCGCGCGCGGTCATGGGAGGACGTTCACCGTCCCGCTCACGGAGCGACGGGGTGGACGTTGATCGTCCCGATCATGTTGAAGTGGATCTGGCACATGTAGGTGAACGTGCCCGGCGCCGTGAACTTGATCTTCGTCTCCGACGCGATGCCGGGGATCGTCGCGTTCTTCCACACGACGTTCGAGGCGAGGTAGCCGTTGCCGTGTGACGCCGCGCCGGCGAAGGTGCGCACGCCCTGACCATCGGGCGCGTCACTGCCGTAGAAGAGGTTCGGGTTCACCTGGTTGGGATCGGCCGGCCCGTTCGGGACGAGGTCGATCAGCGACAGGTGGGGGATCTGGTAGTTGACGTCGCCGATGCCGATGTTGTGCGGCTCGTTGACCGAGCCGCTGCGGAACGTCACGGTCGTTCCGACCTTGACGCTGAGCGCCGACGGGTAGAACGCGAACAGCGACGTGCGCTTCGACCCGGCGCCGACCGTCACGACGGCGTTGACCGGATCGAAGTCGACCCGCGACTTGTTCAGGTCGATGGTGGCGGCCGTGTCGATGTCCTTGCGCACCTCTGCGCGGGCCCGCTTCGCGACCTTCGAGACCGACGTCACCTTCTTGGACTTCGAGAGGACCTGGACCTTGCCGGTCATGCCGGGATGCAACAGGCAGACGAGCGTGTACGTGCCCGTCTTGTTGAACTTCAGCTTGTAGCCACCCGGCGGAGCCGCGAACAGCCCGCCCGTCGAGTACGTCGCCGTCTTCGAGTTGACGGTGGTCGAGCCGATCGGCGCCAGGGTGCCGCCGTTGTAGACGAACTTGGGCAGACCGGCCCAGTAGAAGGGCGCCGGGGTCGGCGTCGACTCGTCGTTGACGGCCGCGTAGGTGCTGCCGGCCGGGCCGGGCTGGATGAACTCCAGGGCGGCGCGGGGCGTGGAGCCGAGGATCGTGGCGGTGTGGAATCCGCCGGAGAAGGCGAGGGTGTCGCCCTTGTGGATCTTCAGCGTTGCGTGGCTGCCGGGATAGAAGGCGTCGGCGTCGTACAGCCCGCCGGCGAGAAGCTCACCGGCATGATCGCGTTCGCCGGCGCGCCGGCAGACACCTTGTAGGTCGCGGCCGCCGCGGATCCGGGCAGCGCGAGCGCAGCCCCGATCAACGCGAGACTCGCTCGCGAGATTCGCATACCCCTCTGACCTCCTGATCGATGAAATCACGCCCTGGCCGCTCTGGGGAGCACGGCAGGGCTCTCGGAGTGATGGGCGATTCTGCCACCTCCGGCGCCGATCTGCCAGGGGGTCGACGTGATTTCTGACAAAGGTGTCATGTGAGCTCGGTCGCCGCTTGGTGTGACGCTCTTCCCGGGTAGCCCGGGTCAGCGGGTGTGACGCGGTCCTCAGTCGGCGCCGAGGATGAACAGGGCGCGGCGGACCTCGAGCTGATGTCCTCGTCGAATCGCCCGAACACCGGCGACGCCGGGCTGGTGACGAGGTCCTCCACGATCGCCACGCCGCGAGGCTCGAGGGGCGTGGGCGCCTCCAGCACGTCGGCGAGGTGCACGAGCAGCTCCCGCGTCTCGGGCTCGAGGTGCACGATCATGGGCGGCGCCGCCAGCCGGCCGCCCGGTCGTGGGTAGCGGCTGGCATCCTCGGCGATCCTCCGCAGCGTCCGGGAGAGCGTCTCCCGGTGGTGCTGGGAGGAGAGCCGCCTCCGGATGGCGTCCGGGGCGTCGTCGACCTCCATGTCGCCGTCGGCGATCGCCTTCAGGATCTTCCCGGTGCGCATGTCGACGGCGATCTTGATCGCCGTCGACAGCAGCAGCGCTGCCGCCAGGCCCAGCAGCGCCGAGGCGCCGACATCGAACCCGACCTCCACCGCCAGGGTGGCGCCGGCCGCGCACGCAACGAAGGCGCCCAGGATGCCGATCGAGCCATCGGGCAGGCCGTCCGGACGGTTGCGGAACACGGCGTCACCGTCGCACACCGGCCGCGGGCAGGTCAATGACCACAGCAGCCGCAGCTCGCGCGCCCGGGTGATCGCCTCGGCGCGGGTGTCGGCGCCGAGCTTGCGGTAGATGCGCTGCGCGTGCGTCTTCACCGTGTTGTGCGAGATGTAGAGCGTGGCGCCGATCTCGCGGAACGACAGCTCGCTGGGCAGCAGTCGCAGCACGGCGAGCTCGCGCTGCGAGAGGTCGTCGACGACGAGGTCGGGGCTCGGCGCGGCCCGGCCGCGCAGGCGGCGGTCGGCGTCGGCGACCAGGTGGACGAGCACGCCGGGCGACGGCGAGGCGGCGAGCGTCTGGCGGGCCTCGCGCAACGCCTCGCGAGCGGCCTCGACGTCGCCGGTCGCCGCCAGCACCGGCGCGAGGCCGATCAGCGCGTAGACGAGATCGGGGCGCGCGGTGCCGCGCCGGGCCAGCACGACGGCCCGCCGCAGGCCGTCACGGGCGCGCTCGAGGTCGCCCGCGCGCTCGGCCAGGCGCCCGGCCGCGGCCAGGGCCAGCGCGCCCATCCAGTACTCCGTCAGGTTCTGGCGGCGCATCAGCTCCGCTGCCTGATCGGTCCAGCGCTCGGCCGTCGCCAGGTCGCCCGCGTCGACCGCGATCACCGACAGCAGGCTGAGCGCGCGCAGGACGGCCAGGTTGTTCGCGCCGGCCTGCGCCAGCTGGACAGCACCGGCAAGGGCCGCACGCGAGCCCTCCGCGTCCCCCTGCCAGTACCGCGCGCTGCCCAGGTTCGTGAGCGCGACCGCGAGCCACGGCGAGCCGCTGTCGCCCTCGCAGGTCGGCGGCCGTCGCGGCGCTCTGCTGCGCGGTCGCGAGGTCGCCCTGCTGGTAGGAGAGCGTGGCGCGCAGCATCGCCAGGCCCGACGCGACGGAGCTGCCGCCTTCGGCCAGCGGCGCTGTCGGGATCGGCCGCGGCCCGTGTCGCAGCGTCGAGCCAGCGCTCGGCCAGCCCCTGGTCGCCGACGTCGAGCGACACCCACGATCGCGCCAGGCCCAGCTGCGGGCTCGCGAGCACCGCCTCTGCGGGCAGGGCGTCGAGCCAGCGCGTCGCCGATGCCACCTCGCCCCGCTGGAGGAACCGGTTCCAGCTCTGGCCGATCAGGTCGGCCGCGGCGCGCTCCTGCCCGGCCGCGAGGTAGTGCCGGATCGCCTCGCCGATCTGGTCGTTCGCCGCCAGCCACGTGGCCGCCCGGCCGTGCAGCGTTCGGATCTCCTCCGCCGTCACGTCGCGCTCCAGCTCGAGGCGCAGCAGGTCCTGGAAGAGGTGGTGGTAGCGGAACCAGTCGCGGTGGGAGTCGAGCGGGATCAGGAAGAGGTTCGACCGCTCGATCCGCGCCAGGAGCTCGCGGGAGCCGCTGGTCTCGAACAGCGCGTCGCACAGCGGCGCGGTGAGGCGGTCGAGCACCGACGTCTGCACGAGGAACCGGCGCAGCTCGTCGGGCTGCCCGGCCAGCACCTCCTCCAGCAGGTAGTCGGCCAGGTGGCGCTGCGCGCCCGAGAACGAGGCGATGAACTCGGCGCCGTCGCGCCGGGTCTGCAGCGAGAGGCCGGCGAGATAGAGGCCGGCCGCCCACCCCTCCGTGCGCTCGAGCAGCAGGTCGATGTCGCCGTCGGCGAGCGTCAGACCGAGGCCGTCGTTGAGCAGCTGCCCGACGCCGGCGCGGTCGAACCGCAGCTCCTCCTCCGCCACCTCGCCCAGCTCGCCGCGCACGCGCAGCCGGGCGACGCCGACCGGCGGCGCGGCCCGCGAGGCGATCGCCAGGTGCACGCCGGGCGGCGTGCGCTCGAGGAAGTACGCGACGTCCTCGTGGATGGCCGGCTCGCGGATCAGGTGGAAGTCGTCCAGCACCAGCACCACGCCCGCGCCCGCGCCGGCGAGCGCGTTGACGAGCTCCGGCAGGCCCGCCTCGCGCGCCGTGGTGGCCGGCGCGGCGAGCGCCGCATCGACGCCGGCGGAATGTCGAGACCGGTGTGGCGCAGCGACGACGAGACGTACGTCCAGAACCGGACCGGGTCGTTGTCGGCGTCGTCGAGCGACAGCCACGCGAACGGGACGCGGCCCTCCTCGGCGACGCGCCACTCGACCAGCAGCGTCGTCTTGCCCGACCCGGCCGGTGCCTCGATCAGCGTCAGGCGGCGGTGCAGCCCGCGGCGCAGCCGTTCAACCAGGTCTGGCCGCGCGACGTGGCCCGTCCGCATCCGCGGCGGCTCGATCTTCGTCAGCAGCAGGGGCCCGCTTGCCACCCGACCAGACTAGAACGGGAGCGCGTCGTCACCCAAATCACCCGGGCGATCGGCCGCGGAGGGTGACGCGCGGTCACCCGCTCGGCGCCGACCATCGGCCCATGTCGTCGAGCAACCGCGATCGAGACTCGAGCCGAGCAGGGGCCGTGCTGGTGATCGGCTCTGCCGCGCCGGTCGGCAGCTGTGTCGTCGCGGCGCTCACCGCCCGCGGCGAGGAGATCGTCACCTACGACCGCCCTCGCGCCGGGCGCGACGAGGAGCCCGGATCGGCGCTCGGCCAGCTGCTCGATCTGCCGCGGCTGCTGCAGGTCGTGCGGGACCGCGGCGTCGACCGCATCATCCACATGGGCGACGTGGTTCGGCCCGACGGCGCCGGGCAGATGGCCGCCGACGTCGTCGGCGACGTCGAGGGGACGTTGCACCTGCTCGAGGCCGCGCGCCTGGCGGGCGTCGCCGGTCGCATCGTGCTGCTCTCGTCGAAGGTCGTCTACGGCGACAACGCCGGTCCCATCGACGAGTCGGCGCCGCTGTGGCCGCGCACCTCGCAGGCCAGGATCCGGATGACGATCGAGCAGCTCGGCGGCATCTACGCCGATCTCCACGGCCTCGACGTGGTGACACTGCGGCTCGGCGACGTCTACGGGCCCCGGCTGGGCATGCCCGAGGCCGTCCGCACGCTCATCGGCGCCGCCGCCGCCGGCGAGCCGGCGCATCTTCCGGCCGGTGCCGACCAGACCTTCCACCTCGTGCACGGCGAGGACGTCTGCCGCGCCGTGCTGGGCGCGCTCGACGCCCTCGAGCCGCAGCAGCTCGTCTACAACGTCACCGGCGGCGAGACGCACACGCTGCGCCAGATCGCCGGGCTCGTCGGCGACCTGCACCCCGGTGCCCGCCTCGCGGTCGGGCCCGGCCACCTGCCCGGCCTCGATCGCCAGGGCGCCATCGACATCTGCGCCGCCGACCGCGACCTGGGCTACCGCCCGCGCTGGGGCCTGGCCCGCGGCCTCGACGACTACGCCGACTGGTTCGCGCGCCAGGGCGTCATCTCGCTGCGGCCCGAGCCGGCCGGCATCCGCATCCCCTGAACCGACCACAACCCCGAAGGAGCAAGACATGTCCGCGAACGACTTCGAAGGCAAGACCGTCCTCATCACCGGCGGCGGCGGAGGCATCGGCCGCGCGGCCGCCGCGCGGTTCATCGAGGAGGGCGCCAACGTCGTGCTCTCGAGCCGGCGCCAGGAGGTGCTCGACGTCGCACAGCGCGCCATCGACCCGACCGGCGCCCGGTCGGCGCTCGTCGCCGGCGACGTCAGCTCGCCGACTGCCGCCGCGGAGCTGGTCGAGACCGCGGTCGACCGGTTCGGCAGCGTCGACGTGCTCGTCAACAGCACCGGCATCTTCCGCGTCGTGCCGTTCCTCGACCAGACCGAGGACGAGTTCGAGGAGGCCCTCGACTCGATCCTCCGCCCGACCTTCTACACGTCCCAGGCCGCGGCCCGCGTGATGGCAGACGAGCGGCGGCGGCGCGATCGTGAACGTCGGCTCGATGTGGGCCATCGACGCCATCACCGCGACACCCACGAGCGCGTACTCGGCCGCCCAGGCCGGCCGTCACGCCCTCACGAAGAACCTCGCGATCGAGCTCGCGCCGGTCGGGATCCGCGTCAACACCGTCGCCCTCGCCTTCGTCGAGACGCCGGCCTACGAGCGGTTCATGACGCCGGAGCAGGCTCGCGGGGTGCTCGACTCCGTCAACGCCTTCCACCCGCTCGGTCGTCACGGCGTGCCGGCCGACGTCGTCGAGGCGATCCTGTTCTACGCCGGGGGCGGCTCGAGCTGGATCACCGGGACGACGATGCCGATCGACGGCGGGGTGCTCGCGGGGCGCAACGCACCCGCCGTCGCCGTCGGCGAGCCGGCGGTCGCGTAGGCGATGGGGCGGCGACCCGGTGCCGGCGGGGGCCGGCGCCGGGTCGAACCGCGCGCGCCGGCGCGCGATGTAGCCTCTGCGGATGCGGATGCTCCTCACGACGCGGCCGCTCACCGGCCACGTCCAGCCGCTGCGTCCGCTCGCCGCGGCGGCTGCGAGCCGCGGTCACGAGGTGGCGTTCGCGACCGGCGAGCCGGTGGTGTCGAGGCTGCGCGAGGCGCGGGCTGCAGGCCTTCGCCGCGGGCCGCGGCTACGAGACGCGAGCGGCGTTCGACCCGCGCGCCCGGGAGGTGGAGGGGCTCGATCCGGAGGAGCGCCGGGAGGTGTTCTTCGCCGAGCTGTTCGTCGGCATCGAGCTCGAGCCGCGCCTCGACGACCTGGTGCGCGTGATCGAGGAGTGGCGGCCCGACGTCGTGCTGCAGGAGGCGGCCGAGCTGGCCGGGCCGATCGCCGCCACGCTGGCCGGCATCCCGTACGTCACGGTGGGGTACGGCGCGCTGCTGCCGCCCCGCCTGCTCGAGGCGGGCGCAGCCGCGGCCGCTCCGCACTGGCGGGCGCGCGGGCTCGAGCCACCACCGCACGGCGGGCTGTTCCGGCACCTCTACGTCGACCCGTTCCCGCCCTCGCTCCAGCGCCCCGGCGGCGTGGAGGTCGAGCGGCAGCTGGCCCGGCTGACGCCGCTCGTGGCCGGCCGCGATGCCGCGCCGGCGTGGCTGACCGCGCTGCCGCGGCGGCCGACGGTCTACGCCAGCTTCGGCACGGTCTGGAACCGCCGGCTCGACCTCTTCCAGGACGTCATCGCCGCCGCTTCGCGGTCTCGCGGTGAACCTCGTGATGACCGTCGGCGTCAACGGCGATCCGGCGGCGCTCGGCCCGCAGCCGCCGCACGTGCAGGTCCACCGGTTCGTCCCGCAGGCGCAGGTCCTGCCGCTCTGCGACGCGGTCATCTGCCACGGCGGCAGCGGCACGATGCTCGGCGCGTCTCGCACACGGCCTGCCGCAGCTCGTGCTGCCGCAGGGCGCCGACCAGTTCGAGAACGCCGCGCTGCTGACAGCGGCCGGCGCGGCTCGCACGCTGCTGCGCGGCGAGGTCGATCCGGACGCGATCCGAAGCGCGCTCGTCGACGTGCTCGGCGACGACGCGCTGCGCGCCGCGGCCGGCCGGCTGCGCGACGAGATCGACGCGATGCCGTCGCCCGACGCGGCGATCGCGCGGATCGAGGCGCTGGTCGTCTAGCGGAGGGCGGCGCGGCGCCGCTCGAGATGGGCGCGCTCGGCCGCGTTCGTCGCCAGGCCGATCGCGGCGTCGTAGGCGGCGACGGCCTCGTCGGCGCGCCCGGCCCGGACGAGCAGGTCGGCCCGGGTCGCGTGGAACAGGTGGTAGTCGTCGAGGTCGAGGCCGTCGACGCTGTCCGAGGCCCGGCCGCGGCTCCGTCCACCTCGGCCACGGCGACGGCGCGGTTGAGCCGCACGACCGGCGTCGGCGCGAACGCGCAGCAGCTGGTCGTAGAGCGCCACGATCTGGCGCCAGTCGGTGTCGGCGGCGGTGGCGGCGTCGGCGTGCACGGCATTGATCGCGGCCTGGATCTGGTACGGACCGGGCTGGTTGCGGCGCAGGCAGCGCGCGCACCAGCGCGTGGCCCTCGTCGATCAGCGCGCGATCCCACAGCGCGCGGTCCTGGTCGGGCAGCAGCACCAGCGAGCCGTCGGCCGCCGTCCGCGCCCGCCGGCGCGACTCGGTCAGCAGCAGCAGCGCCAGCAGCCCGCGCACCTCGGCCTCGTCGGGCATCAGCTCGACCAGCAGCCGCGCCAGGCGGATGGCCTCGGCGCACAGGTCGTCGCGCGTCAGGGCGTCGCCGCTCGAGGCCGTGTAGCCCTCGTTGAAGATCAGGTAGACGACCGCCAGCACGGGGCGCAGGCGGTCGGTCAGCTCGGCGTCGTCGGGGATCCGGTACGGGATGTTCGCGGCGCGGATCTTGTTCTTGGCCCGGACGAGGCGCTGCGCCATCGTCGCCTCGGGCACCAGGAACGCCCGCGCGATCTCGGGCGTCTGCAGGCCGCCGAGCAGGCGCAGCGTGAGCGCGACCTGCGCGGTCGGCGCGAGCGCCGGGTGGCAGCAGGTGAAGATCAGGCGCAGCCGGTCGTCGCTCACGGGATCGACCTCGATTTCCTCGTCGCCCGGCTCGAGCCGGGCGGCCTGCACGTACCGGTCGTAGCGGGACGACTCGCGGCGGAGCCGGTCGATGGCCCGGTTGCGGGCGGTCGTCACGATCCACCCGCCCGGGTTCGGCGGCACGCCCGCGGCGGGCCAGCGCTCGGCCGCCACCAGGAACGCGTCCTGGACCGCCTCCTCGGCGATGTCGATGTCGCCGAAGAGGCGGATCAGGGTGGCGACCGCCCGGCCGGACTCCTCGCGGAAGACCTGCTCGACCTGGCTGGCAGCCGCGCCGGTCACGGACAGCTACGCCGGCTCGTCCTGGAACGGCCGCACCTCGACCGGGGCCGCGGCAGGCGACGGTGGCCTTGGCGGCCCACGCCAGCGCGGCGTCGAGGTCGGCGGCCTCGATGATCCAGAAGCCGCCGAGCTGCTCCTTGGTCTCGGCGAACGGGCCGTCGGTCGTCATCACGTCGCCGTCCTTGCACGCTGACGACGGTGGCCGTGTCGGCGGGGTGGAGGCCGCCGCCGAACACCCAGGCGCCGGCCTTCCGGATCTCGTCGTTGACGGCGTCGACGTCGGCGTACATCTGGGCGATCACGTCGTCGGCCGGCATCGGCTCGCCCTCGACCATGTGCACGGACAGCATGTACTGCGTCATCGGAAGTCTCCTTGTCTCGGAGAGCGGCACCGTACCGCTCTCTCACCCCGTCTACGAACGAGGACCCCGCGGAATCGACAGCACCGCGAAGTTCCTTTCGATTGCCTCGAGTTCGGCTCAGGGAGCGGGATCGCCGACGCGCGCCGCGTCGCCGAGCGCCGCGGCGGCCTCGTGGAACGACGCTCCGGACTCGACCAGCGCACCGCCCTGCTCGTAGACCTCGTCGAGGTTGCTCGCCAGCACGCCGACGAGCGTGCCGCGCCGCCCGTAGAGGACCGCGAAGGTGTCGTCGTCGCCACCCGCGAGCAGCCGCGTGTCGTCATGCCCGTCGCCCCACGCCACGTGCTTGAGGGTGTGGTCGCCGATGCCCGACCAGAACCCGGGCACCTGCTGCCACGCATCGTGCTGGTCCGCGGCCATGTGGCCCGCGATCTCGCCCATGCGCTCGGCCTCGCCCCAGTGCTGCACGACCAGGCGCCGGCGGGCGGCGGCGTTCCAGGCGAAGGCCGCGTCGCCGGCCACCAGGACGCCCGGCGCGACGGTCTGCATCGACGCGTCGCACGGGATGCGGTCGTTGTCGAGCTCCATGCCCGCGGTGCGCGCGAGCTCGGTGTTCGGCACGACGCCGGCGCCGGTCACGATCGTCTCGGCGAGCACCTCGCGCCCGTTCTCGAGGAACCACCCGGCGGCCGTCCTCGATGCGCTGCACGGCGCTGCCGAGCACCAGCTCGACGCCGGCGTCGGTGAGCCAGCGGGCGATGCGCCGGCCGGCGTCGGCGCCCAGCAGCGCGGCCTGCGGCACCGCCTCCTCGCCCACCAGCTGCACGCGCGCGCCGGTCAGCGCCAGCGAGGCCGCGACCTCGCAGCCGATGAAGCCGGAGCCGATCACCGCGATGCTGCCGCGGGCGCCGGCGCTGCGGATGCGATCGCTGTCGTGCGGGTCGCGGAGGCGCAGGATGGCCGGGTCGTCACCACCGGGGACGGGCAGAGCGGCCGCCGAGGCGCCGGTCGCCAGGACCACGGTCGTGAAGTCGACCGTCTCGCCCGCGAGCAGCAGGCGCCGGTGGGCCGCGTCGAGCCCGCGCACCGGCGAGCCGAGGACGGTCACGATCTCCTTCGCGGCGTACCAGGCGACGTCGTCGAGCGGCAGGTCGGCGGCCGTCATCTCGCCGCGCAGGTAGTCCTTCGACAGCGGCGGCCGGGCGTAGGGCAGCCGGTCCTCGCGCGTCGCGAGCAGCACGGTGCCGTCACCGCCGGCCTCGCGGTAGGCGCGGACGGCGGCGTGGCCGGCGGGGCCGCCACCGCAGACGACGAGATCGAAGGAGCGCATGCCTCTGCATCCCCGCGAGCGTGCTTCGCGAACCCCGGGCCGCGCCGGGGCGGCGGTATCATCGAGAGCCGTGCCGGTGCGAAACGCCATCACCGACGAGGCGGCGCTGCGGGCGATCATCGGCGGCGACCCGCAGCCGGTCGTGGTCTCGAAGATCGCCGACCGCCTGAACGACCTGACGCGCCAGTTCGTCGAGCAGTCGCCGTTCGTCTGCCTCGCCACCTCGGCGCCCGACGGCAGCTGCGACGTCAGCCCGCGCGGCGATCCGGCCGGGTTCGTGCGCATCCTCGACGAGCGCACGCTGCTGCTGCCGGAGCGCCCGGGCAACCGCATCGCCGACTCGCTGCGCAACATCCTCGTCAACCCGCACGTGGGGCTGCTGTTCGTGATCCCCGGCGTGGGCGACTCGTTCCGCGTCAACGGCCGCGCCACGCTGACCGACGACGCGGAGCTGCTCGCCGCCTCGGAGGTGGACGGCAAGGTGCCGAAGCTCGGCATCCTGGTCGAGATCGACGAGGCCTACACGCAGTGCTCGAAGGCGTTCATCCGCTCCGACCTGTGGAACCCGGAGCGGCACATCGACCGCGATGAGCTGCCCAGCGCGGGCGCGATCCTGCGCTCGCTGCGGGACGACGACTTCGACGCCGACACGTACAACGCCGAGCGCGCCGCGCGGTACGCCCGCGGCGAGGGCCTCGTACTGAGCGCCTACCAGCCGGTCGTCAGGACGCGGTCGAGCGTGTCGGCGAAGTAGTCGGCGGACGACTCGGTCAGGCAGAGCGGCGGCTTGATCTTGAGCACGTTCATGCCGTCGGAGGTCGGCTGGACGATCACGCCCAGCTCGCGCATGCGCTCGCAGATGGCGTACGCCTCCTCGGCCGCCGGCTCGAGCGTCTCGCGGTCGCGGACGAGCTCCAGGCCGAGGTAGAGGCCCATGCCGTGCACCGCGCCGCACAGCGGGTGCCGGTCGATCAGCGCCTCCAGGCGCGACCGCAGGTGGTCGCCGACGCGGCGGGCGTTCTCCTGCAGTTGCTCGCCCTCCAGCACGTCGAGCACCGCGACCGCCGCCGCGCAGCTGGCCGGGCTGCCGCCGGTGGAGGCGAAGAACGCGCCCTCCCGCGCGAACGCCTCGGCGATCGCGCGCGTGGTGATGACGGCGCCGACCGGGAAGCCGTTGCCGGTCGCCTTCGCGATGGTGATGACGTCGGGCACGACGCCCTGCTGCTCGAACCCCCAGAAGTGCTCGCCCAGCCGGCCGTAGCCGACCTGCACCTCGTCGGCGATGCAGAGCCCGCCGGCCGCGCGCACCGCCGCGTACACGTCCTGCAGGTAGCCGTCGGGCAGCGACACGCCGCCCGCGTTGCCGTAGACCGGCTCGGCGATGAAGCCGGCCAGGCCGGTGCCCGCCGCCTCCAGGCCCGCCAGCACGCGCGTCACGTCGGCGACGTAGCGGTCCTTGGCGTCGGCGCCGCGATGGGCGCCGCGGTAGAGGTTCGGGCTCTCGACCGGGTGGATCCACGCCGGCCGCCGCTCGGCCGCGAGCGGGTTGTCGTACAGGGCGGTCGAGATCTCGTCGGTGGCGTTCGTCCAGCCGTGGTACGCGCTCTGGATCGCGATCACGTCGCGCTGCCGGGTCGCGCAGCGGATCAGGCGCAGCGCGAGGTCGTTCGCCTCCGACCCGGACGCCACCCAGAACACGGCGTCGAGCCCTTCCGGCGCGAGGGCGGCGACGCGCTCCGACGCGTCGACGATCAGCTCGTAGTGGAAGCGCGAGTTGGTGTTCAGCAGGCGCAGCTGGCGCGAGACCGCGGCCTCGACGTGCGGGTGCGAGTGCCCCAGGACGGCGACGTTGTTGACCATGTCGAGGTACACGCGCCCGTCGGTGTCGTACAGGTGGTGCCGGAAGCCGCGCTCGATCTCGGGCGGCTCCTCGAAGTAGTGCTCCTGCACGCGGGCGACCACCGCGCCGCGGCGGCCGGCCAGCGTGGCCGGGTCGTCGCGGGGCGCGGCGCAGTCGCGGCCGAGCAGCGGCGAGGGGTCGGGCGACAGCGCCAGCCAGCCCGCGGCGTGCGACGGGGGTGGCGAGGCCGGGCGCGTCGAGGTCGAGGTTCGCGACGGCCTGCACGTGCAGGTGCGCGGGCAGCGGATCGTGCGGCGCGGGCTCCGACACGGTGCCGACGGTCTCGCCCGCGGCGACCTGCTGGCCGTGCTGGACGGCGGGTGCGATGCCGGCCAGGCGGATGCCGGTGCCGTCGCAGTCGAGCGTCACGTCCCAGGCGCCGACGCGGACGACCGTGGCCGCCACGGGCGCCGACACCGGCGTGCCGGCGGCGACGAACACGTCGGCGCCGAGGTGCACGGAGGCGGGCGCGATCCCACTGCTCGGGGCGGGCGTGCACGAGGCGGCCCTCGCCCCAGCGGCCGATGCCGCCGCCGGCCGCGGCCAGCACGCGCCGGCTGACGGCCGGCTCGGCCCAGTCGCCGAAGCGCAGCACGTCACCGCGCACCGACAGGTCGAGCGCGCCGTCGGGAATGTTCGGCACCAGCGGTACGGCGACCGCGCCGATCTCGGCCAGCCGGCTCGGCCGCGGCGCGGGCGTGGCGGGACGGCGCCGACGCCGAGCGCGGCGCGCAGCGACTCGTGCGCCAGCTCCGGCGCGCACGGCCTCGAGGCCGTCGGCGACGATCCAGCCGCCGCCGGCGAACTCCTGGGCGTACGGGTTGTCGGGCTCGAGGATCGCCTGCTGCTCCTCGCACACCGCGCAGACGGCGCCGCGCGCGAGCACCAGCGGCCAGACGGCCTCGATCTCGGCGTCGGTCAGCGGCAGGACCTCGTGGTAGCCGCGGGTCACCTCGATGGCGATCTCCAGCGCGCGCGTCGGGTCGCCGAGCACCAGCGACTGCACCGCGGTGGCGATGTCCGAGATGCGCCACGTGTGCATCAGGTCGCCGAAGTCGATCAGGCCGGTGGGCACCATCCGGCCGGCGCGGTCGCGCGTCGCCATGACGTTGTAGTCGGTGACGTCGGCGTGCACGACCTGCTGCGGCAGCGACGCCTTGAGCGGCGCCAGCAGCGCCTCGGCCGCCTCCAGCAGGCGGCGGGACTGCGCGCGGCGGGCGTCGTCCTGCACCCAGTGGTCGAGCGCCTCGACGACGGGGCGGGCGAGCTGCAGGTCCCACTGGATGGTGCGGTCGGTGCCCGGGTGCGCGAAGTCGGCGAGCGCCTGGACGGCCTGGGCGGCGATGCGGCCGACGGCCCGCAGCGACGCGGGCGAGCGGTAGGGCGTGGTGTCGAGCGGGGCGCCCTCGACGTAGGTGACGAGCCGGATCTGGAACGTCTCGCCGTCGCGCGTCAGCGGCTCCATCAGGTTGCCGGCCGGCGAGGCGACCGGGCTCGGCACCGCGAACGGCAGGTCGCGCGCGGCCAGGTGGCTCATCGCCGCGTTCTGCGCCTCGAGCGCGACGATCTCCCAGCCGGGGTTCGCGATCTTGAGGACGAACCGGCCGTCGGGCGCGTCGACGCGGTAGTTGCGGTCCTGGTTCGACCCGAGCTCGCGCACCGTCCCCTCGCGGCCGAACAGGTCGCGCGCGATGACGGCCGCCTCGTCGACGTCGATCGGCGGGCACCGCAGCGCGAGGTCTCCGAACGGGTTCTCGTCGCTCATCGGGAAGCCGATGCTGACACGAGGAACTCGAGCACGGCGGCGTTGAACGGGTCGGGCAGCTCCCACAGGCAGGCGTGGCCGCCCGGCACCTCGGCCCACGTGGAGTGCGGCAGCTCGTCGTGCATCCGCCTCGAGAGCGCCGGGTAGATGATCAGGTCCTGCTCGCCCACCAGCGTCAGCGTCGGGCAGCTGACGGCGCCGAGCCGGCCGCGCGTGTCGTGCGTCTCGATCGACGACAGCTGGGCCAGGTACGGCTCGACGCCCTGCGGGTTCGCGGCCAGCTCGGCCTCGACCTCGGCGCACTCGTCGGGCCGCGACTCGACGAACTCCGGCGTGAACGCCCACAGCAGGATCTCGCGCTGCGTGAAGCCGACGCCGAGGTGCGGCACGAGCTCGCGCCACAGCTGGAACATGCGCAGGCAGTACGGGCCGGGCCACGCGTAGGTGTTGCAGAGCGCCACGCTGCGCAGGCGGTCGGCGTGCCGGATGGCGTACTCCTGGGCGATCATGCCGCCCATCGACGTGCCGAGCAGGTGGAACCGATCGAGGCCGAGCGCGTCGGCGAGCCCGTGCAGGTCGTCGGCCATCTGCGCCGTCGTGTACGGCCCGCCGGTGACGGTCGTGCCGCCGACGCCGCGGTTGTCGTACGAGACGACGCGGTAGCGCTCGGCGAACGCCGGCACCTGCGCGGCCCAGCTCTCCTTCGTGTCGGCGAGGCCGTTGACGAGCACCAGCGTCTCGGCGCCGTCCCCGTCGATGCGGTAGTCGATGTCGAGGTCGGAGACGCGGATCGTCGGCATGGCCGTACAGCCTAGAGGCGCTAGCGGAAGAACGTGAAGAGGCGCCGGCCCGTCTGCAGCGGCTCGGGCGGGCGGGTCGAGACGTGCATGCCGACGGCTGTACTCGCCGGGGCCGGGAGACTCGAATGCCAGCTCCTCGAAGCCGGCGGCGACGAACCACCGGCGCACGGCGGGCGTCAGGTCGGGGTGCCGGCGATGGCGAGTCCAGATAACGGCGCCGCCCTCCCGGCACAGCTGCGGCAGTGCGCCGATCGTCCGCTCGACATCGTCGTCCGGGACGTTGCCGAAGACCCCGCACGCGAGCACGATGTCGGCGGGCGCGACGTCGGTGTAGGCGTCGGTGGAGCGCCGCGTCGCCGACGACGACGCGGACGCCCTCCGGGCTGCCGGCGCGCGCCCGCTCGACCAGCCGCGGATCGGCCTCCACCAGCAGTGCGCGGACCCGGGCGGCATCGTCGCGGCCGGCGAGCACGCCGAGCAGATCCCTGCCGGCGCCGGCGCAGATGCTGATCACCTGCACGTCGCCGGCGGTGCGGTCGAGCGCCTGCGACGATCAGCCGCTGCACCACGGCGAGCCGACCGGACAGTCCCGAGCCCGGATCCCGGTACGCCTCGTGCCAGTCGACCCAGTCGGTCGGTTCCCCGTCGGCCACCCGGCCACGTTACCGTGGCCCTCGGGGAAGACGTGGTTCGAGCGCCAGCGGCGAGGCTCTCTACGTCTAGCGCGACTTCGGTCACGAGCGACGCGCAGTCCGTGACAAGCGCAACGCGAAAAGCGCCGTGTCGGGCGATCCGTGCGCCTTCCGTCCAGAAACGTTCTGGGGTCAGACCCCAAGATCCGCGTTTTCGGGGTCTGACCCCGGAACGTAGGGCGCACGCATCCGCGCGGAAGTGTCACGCGGTGGCGGGGCGGGGCAGGGGGACGATCGGGCGGACCTCGACCGCGCCCGTTGCGACCACCGGGCAGAGGGCGCCGAGACGGAGGGCGTCGTCCAGATCGGCGCAGTCGACGATGAAGTAGCCGCCGAGCCACTCGCGGGTCTCGGCGAACGGGCCGTCGGTCGTCACCAGCCTCCCCGCCCGCTCGCGCAGCGTCGTCGCGCTCCGGGGCGGCGCCAGGGGATCGGCCGCGACCAGCACGCCCTGCGCCGCGAGCTCGTCGCGATACGCCATCAGGGCACGCGTCACCGCCGCCGCCTCGGGCGTGCCGCGCGGCGGACGGTCCTCGACGTACAGCAGCAGCATGTAGTTCATCCACGATGTAGACGAAGAACACCCCGCGGAGTCGACAAGAACGGCCGCAGACGAGGTACAACGTAGATGTGCGTCGTTTCGCCGCCGTAGCGCTCGCCGTCCCCCTGATGGCGCTCGGAGTGGTCGCCGCCCACTGGGTGGCCTACCTGATCGCGGTCCCGGACGCCGGCTCGCGCAGCACGCTGCTCGCGGCGACCGGTCACGCCTACGCCGCCTGGCTGCCGATGGCCGTCGGTGCGCTCGGCAGCCTTGCCGTGCTGCTGCTCGGTGCGCTGATCCTCGGCGGTGGCTCGTCCCTGAAGCGCGTCCGCCTGCGGCCGGGCCTGTTCCTGGCGCTGCCACCGATCGCCTTCGCGCTCCAGGAGCACGCCGAGCGCCTGCGCGTCGGCTACGGCTCGCCGTGGCACGTCTGGCAGGAGCCGACGTTCTGGCGCGGGCTGCTGCTGCAGTTGCCGTTCGGGCTCGTCGCCTACCTCATCGCAACGCTGCTGCTGCGCACCGCGCGCGCCATCGAGCGCGTCGTCGAACGACGCCGCGCCGGGCCGCCGATCGCCGTTTCCCACGCCCTCCGTATCACCTTCGCGGCTCCGTCGAGCCCGCGTCTCGCCCGCCGCATCCGCTGCGGCGACGCACTCCGGTTCCGCGGCCCGCCCGTCGGCCTGCGCGCCTGCCTCTAGTACCGGCGCGGAGCTCCGCGCCGTGGTTGCGCGCGCCTGCTCCCGACAACCGGACCCACCCGCGCTGCGGGTGCATCGGAGGTACCCCTCTTGCTTGGAGACCCCCTCGGGCGGCTCCGCGGGCCTGACGCCCGTCGGAGATCGTGTCGGCGTCGCGGCGTGGCCGCGATCGTCGCCCTGATCGCCGGGCTCGTCGCCGTCCTCTCACCGGCGGTGGCCGGCGCCGCGCCCCGCGTTGCGCCTGCCCCGTGTGGCGGCGTGCCACAGATCACCGATGCCAGCGGCGACGGCCACCACGCGAGCAGCGACGTGCTGCGCGCCTGGATGTCGGAGACCTCGGGCCACGTCCAGGCGGTGATCGAAGTCCGCGTCGGCGCCTGGGCGCCGGAGCACGACGACGCCGACGTCAACGGCTCGGGATTCGCGCTCCTGTTCACGGCCGGCGGCCAGATCCACTACGTCAGGGCCACGGCCCCGCCGCCGCTCCAGGGTCCGATCACCTACGACTACGGCACCTACACCGCCGGCGGCGGCTTCGTCAGCTCCGGCGCCACGGCGGGTGAGGTGCTCCACGCCTCACCGGGCACCGTCACGATCGACGTGCCGGCCGTATCCGGCGCCGTCGCGGGCGCCCGCCTCACCGGGCTGTTCGTCCTCACGTACGACGGCATCACCGGCGGCGTCCCGACGTGGGTCGACCACGCCCCGGGCGGGGTGCTGCCGACCGATCCGAGCGTCGGCGCCGACTACCTCGTCGGCGGCTGCGATCCCGGCCACGCCGCCGACGACCACGACGGCCGTCGGCCTCAAGGCTCCGGCCCGCATCACCGGCGGCGGCAACGTGCGAGTCACGGGCACCGTCGTTCCGGCCCGCGCCGGCGTCGAGGTGGCACTCACCTCACAGGCGCTGCGCAGCACCACGCGCACCGTCGTCACCGCCAAGGACGGCACCTTCGCCATCACGGTGCCGATCAACGAGACCACCCGGCTTCGCGCCGTCGCACGAGGGGATCGGTTCGCAGACCCTCACCGTGACCGTGCGATCCACCGTGCACGTCTACTCCGTCCGTCGCAAGAACGGCGTCACGCGCATCGTCGGCGTCGTCCGGCCGGCCCTTCCGGGCCGGCTCCTCCTGATCCGCACCACCGAGTACCGCCCGAGCCTCACGCTCAAGACGTCGCGGCGCTCGTTCACGTTCCGGGTCCGGTACCCGCGGCGTGGCCGGTACGAGGTCATCTTCATCCCCTCGGGCAACCGCGCCGAGCGGACCACGTCCCACGCCTTCACCATCAAGGCGGCGGGTCGCTCCTCGAAGACCACACCATGAATCTGGAGTCCCCCATGAAGTCCATCACCAGCCGTTCGGCAGTTGGCGCCCTCGCGGCGCTCGCCGTTCTCGCAACGCCTGCCGCGGTGTCGGCGCATCCCGGCATCTACACCGTCGCGGCGAAGCTCGCCCGCGCCCCCGAGGTGCAGACCATCACCGTCAACGCGACCGGCGGGACGTTCAAGCCGTCGGCCGGGGCGACCGCGGTCGCGTTCAACGCCCAGCCGTACGCCGTCCAGGCGGCGCTCGGCGCCGACCCGGCGATCGGCGTCGACGCCGCCGGCACCGCCAACGTGGTCGTCACCGGCGCCGCCGGCGGTCCGTACACGCTCACCTACCAGGGAACGAAGGCCGCCCTCAACGTCGACCAGGTCGTCCCGGATGCGACGGCCCTGACCGGCGGCGCCGGCACCGCGGTCGCCGCGACCACCACGCAGGGCGCCGGCGCGAACGTCGTCTACCCGGCGCCCGTCTCGAACATGGTCGACCAGAACCAGTACATCATCGCGAACGACGGGTTCGCGCTCGGCTACCGCGAGACGAACGGCCTCGCGGTCAGCGGCATGCTCAACCTGAAGTTCGCGCCCGGCGGCCTACCGGGCGCCGATGACCTTCATCCAGTGGTCGGAGTTCGCCGCGACGCAGACGGGCGTGCAGCCGCACGCGACCTGCCAGGGCGTGGCGGCGCTGTCCGACACGGCGAACATCAACAGCTGGCAGAACGACCCGTTCTACAACTACATCCCGTGGCAGAAGACGCCGGCCGCGTTCCACGGCCTCGGTGACAACCAGCCGGCAAGGGCGGCAACACCGGCGTCGGCGGCTGGATCGACGTCGTCAAGACGATCACGACCGGCCTCCCGGGCGCTCCCGTCGGCGGCGTCGACCTGTCGACCCTGTCGACGGTGGCCGAGTTCAGCGCGGCCTGCGCGGCGCTCGGCGGCACCTACGTCCCGGCCGACCTCGCGTCGGATCCGGTCGGCACCGAGGTCGCCGACGCTCGTCACGGCGGCGACCGACCCGCTGAACGCGCAGATCACCACGCTCACGGGCGAGAAGACCCGCTCGAGGCAGGTCACGACGCTGACCGGCGAGAAGACGGCGCTGACGGCGCAGGTCGCGGCCCTCACGACCGACAAGACCGCGCTCCAGGCCAAGGTCAACGCGCTCACCAACCGCCCGCTCACTCTGACCCTCGCCGCCTCCCGGTTCTCCGCCGGCAAGGGGGCCGCGATGGTCACGGGCAAGGTCGGGGCCAAGACGACGATCAGCATTCTCGTCAGCCAGGCAGTCGCCACCAAGCTGAAGCTGTCGTCGCGGGTCATCGCGACCACGTCCCGCACGATCGGCGCGCAGGGCTCGACTCTGGTGACGCCGGTTCCGAGCAAGGCGATCCTGAAGAAGCTCGCCAAGCGCACCTCGTCCTCGAAGGTCACCGTCCAGGTGGTCTCCGGCGGCGTCACCGTCACGAAGACGGCGACGCTGCTCTGAGTCGGCCGGAGGGGCCGGCGGTCAAGCCGGCCCCTCCTCCGACCGATCCCCCTCCAGAAAGCCTCTGGTGACGCACATGTCTCGACCCACCTTCAGGCGCCTCATGGCGCTCATCTGCACCACGATCGCCGCCGCGGTGCTCGCGCCGTCGGCGATGGCGCACGTGACCATCTCCTCGGCCAGTCCGGCCCGGGACGGGCGGGTCACGAAATCGCCGAAGACCGCCTCGATCCGCTTCAGCGGGCCGATCCGCCGCGGCACGATCAAGGTCTACCGCCTCAGCACCGGGGTCAAGGTCTCGAAGGGCACGGGCGGCCGCGATCCGCGCAACATCAAGCGCCTCCTGACCTCGATCTCGGCCAAGCTCAAGACGGGCCGCTACCGGGTCGTGTGGACCATCACGGCGGGAGACGGCCACAAGGAGTCCGGCCGGTACATCTTCAAGGTCAGCCTCTAGCGCCGTGCACTCGCGTCGATCCATGCGCCTCCGGCTGGGCCTCGCGACGGCCGTCGCGCTCGCGGTCGGATGCTGCCCGGCCGCGTTCGCGCACATCCAGGTCACACCGACGCTCGCAGCGCCCGGACGACGCCGTCCAGTTCAAGGTCCTCGTGCCCAACGAGCGCGAGCAGCAGACCACCAGGATCGAGCTCCAGAACCCGGCCGGCATGCTGCCGTTCGCGTTCGCGGACGTGCCCGGATGGAAGCGCGAGATCGTCTCGGCGAGCGACGGGTCGATCGACCGGATCGTGTGGACCGGAACGCTCGCGGTCGACGGGTTCGTCGAGTTCTCCTTCCTCGCCGGGACGCCCGAGGCAGCCGGCGACGTCCAGTGGAAGGCCCTCCAGACGTACGACGACGGCACCGTCGTGCGCTGGATCGGCGGTCCCGAATCGGAGAACCCGGCTGCCGTCACGCGCATCGACGCCGCCGCCCCGAAGCAGAACGCCGGTGGCGAGGGCGTCGCCGCCCCGGCCACGAGCCCGACGCCGACGACGCCGGCGCCGGTCGTGACCACGGCCGAGCCGGCGCCGGCTCCGGCCGCCGCTGAAGGCGACGGTGGCGACGACGACGTCGCACGCGCCCTCGCCGGCGCGGGCCTGCTCGTCGCGCTCGGTGCGCTCGTGGCCAGCCTGCGCAGCGGCCGCCGTCAGCGGTCCGCAGGCCCTGCCGAGCAGGCGCCGCCACCGTCATGAGCCTCGAGCCGTGACCGCACGTCTCCGGCAACTCGCGGCCGTTCTCGTCGCCGTCGTGACCTCGCTCGGCGCCGCCCCGGCGGCGTCGGCTCACGCCACCCTGACGGAGACGACACCGGCCAACGGCTCGGTCGTCGCCACCGCCCCGGCGAGCGTCGAGCTGCGCTTCAGCGAGCAGGTCGAGACGGCGCTCGGCTCGGTGCGGGTGTTCGACGCGGGGCTCGACCGCGTCGACGTGGGGGACGTCCGCCACATCTCCGGCGACCACATCGCGGTCGACCTCCGAGGCGGGCTGGCGAACGGCACGTACACCGTCGCCTGGCGGGCGATCTCGGCCGACTCGCACCCGGTGCACGGCGCGTTCGTGTTCCACGTCGGCGAGGCGTCGGCCGGCGACCCCGGCATCGCGCTCGCGGCGCTGCCGGGATCGAGCACGCCGGGGTGGATCGATCCCGCCTTCGGCGTCACCCGGTTCGCGGGCTTCACGCTCATGCTCCTCGTGGTCGGCGGTATCGTCGCGCTCGGCTGGGTGATCCCGGCGGCGTTCGGCGACCTGCGCCGCCGCTTGTCGCGTGGTCTCGCCGGACTCGCCGGACTGCTCGCCCTGGTGACGCTTCCCGGCCTGCCGCTGCAGGCCGCGGAGGCCGGTGGGACGGGGCTGCGCGACGCCCTCGACGGGGCGGCCCTCCGGGCCGTCGCCGGCACCTCGTTCGGCGAGGCCTGGCTGCTGCGGGCCCTGGTCGCGCTCGCCATCGGCGTCGTGCTGCTGGTCGGCTTCGACCGGCTGCGCTGGCTCGCCGCAGCGCTCGCCCTCGTGCTCACGGCCACGCCGGCGCTCGCCGGCCACGCTCGCGTCGAGGGGCCGGTCGTGGTCGGCCGTCGACATCGTCCACGTCGCCGGGGCGGCGGCCTGGGCCGGCTGCCTGGCCGTGCTGCTGGTCGCCCTCTGGCGCGCCGCCGACCGGCGGTGGGAGCTCGCCGCCGTGGCCGTACCGCGGTTCTCGGCGATCGCCGTCGTATCGGTCGCCGGCCTGATCGTCGCCGGCACCATCAACGCCTACCTGCAGACCCGGTCGATCGCGGCACTGACCGACACCACCTACGGGCGGCTCGTGCTCGTCAAGGTCGGGCTGCTGATTCCGGTCCTCGTCCTGGCGGCGTTCAACAACCGCCGCTCGACTCCGGCCCTCCGCTCCGGAGCGGCGACGGCGGGGCAGCGACGGACGTTCGTTCGCCGCGCCTCGGCCGAGCTCGGGCTGGTCGTCTGCATCCTCGCGGCCACGGCCGCCCTGGTGGCCGAGCCGCCCGGACGCGTCGCCGTCGCATTCGCCGCCGGCCCCTTCTCGGCCACGACCGAGGCCGGGCCCTTCGAGGTGAACGTCGTCGTCGACCCGGCCCGGCCGGGCGCCAACGCCGTCCACCTGTACCTGCTCGATCCGAAGACCGGCCAGCCGGCGACGGCCGACGAGACGATCGCCTCCGCCACGTTGCCCGCCGCCGACCTCGGCCCGCTCGAGCTCGACCTCCGGCCGGCAGGCCCGGGGCACTACGTCGCCACCGCCGCCGACCTTCCGGCCGCCGGCCTGTGGCGCCTGAAGATCGGCGCGCGCGTCGGCGACTTCGACCAGTACGACGCCACCATCGACGTTCCCGTGAAAGCGAACTGACATGAAACTCCGCACCATCCTCACCGCCACGGCGGCGACGCTTGCCCTCGCCCCGATGGCGAGCGCCCACGTCACCCTCCAGCCGAGCACGGCGCCGGCGGGCGGATTCGTCCGCCTCGACGTCCGCGTCCCCAACGAGGAGGACTCGGCCAGCACCACCAAGGTCCAGCTCCAGCTGCCGGCCGGATTCGCGTCCGCCTCGTTCGAGCCGGTCCCCGGCTGGACGGTGGAGGTCAAGAAGACGCCGCTCGCCACGCCGATCCAGACCGACGACGGCGAGGTGACCGAGCAGGTCAGCGAGATCACGTGGACCGGCGACGGCACGACGGGCCTGATCCCGCCCGGGGGGTTCCAGGACTTCGGGATCAGCGTCCAGATTCCCGGCAAGGAGGGCGACACGCTGGAGTTCAAGGCCGTCCAGACCTACTCGAACGGCGACGTCGTCCGGTGGATCGAGCCGACCCCGGAGGGTGGTGACGAGCCGGAGCACCCGGCGCCGCTGGTGTCCGTCACCGCGGCCGCCGAGGACGGGCACGGCCACGGTGCCGCGGCCGAGACGACGACCGGCCATCACGGCGACAGCACGAAGACCATCGCGATCATCGCGCTGATCGTCGGTCTGCTCGGCCTCGTCGCCGGTGGCCTCGGCCTCGCGACGGCGCGAAAGGCGCGCGCCACGTGAAGCGCCTGCTCCTGATCCTGGCACTCCTGCTCTGCAACGCGATTCCCGCCGCCGCCCACGGCGGCGGGAGTCCCACCTACCAGTCGGTGATCCAGCGCGTCACGCCCGCGGACGGCTTCTCGGTCACCGTCGTCGACCGGGACGACCGGCTGCAGCTGACGCGGACCGGCGCCGGCGAGGTGATCGTGTTCGGCTACGAGAAGGAGCCCTACCTGCGCTTCGCCGACGGCGGCGTGTTCCGGAACGAGCGCTCGCCGGCGACCTACCTGAACGATGACCGGCTCGGCAACGTCACCGTCCCCGCGACGGCCGACCCCAAGGCCGAGCCGGAGTGGAAGAAGGTGTCCGTCGGGTCGACCTACGAGTGGCACGACCACCGCATCCACTGGATGGGCACGGAGCCGCCGCCGGCGGTGCAGCGCAACGGCGGCCAGGCGCAGAAGGTGTTCGACTGGTCGGTCCCGATCGCCGTCGCCGGCACCGCCGGCGCGATCGACGGCCGGCTCGACTACAAGCCGGCCGAGAGCAACCCGTGGCCGGCGATCTTCGTCGGCGGTGCCGTCGCGCTCCTGCTCGGCGCGGCGGGGGCGGCCCTGGTGCGGCAGCGCCTGCGCCGCGGGCGCACGACGGCCGAGCCGGCCTGACCGGACGGCCCGGCGCCGGGGGGCGCCGGGCCGATCCGGGCCGGCGCTACGGCATGATCCACCCGTGGCCGTGATGTCGCAGCGAGCACGGCGGGGCGTCATCGGCGTCCTTCTGGCATTCACGATGCTCGGCCTGCTGAACGTGTGGACGGTGCCGCCGATGCTGCCGCGCGACGAGTCGTCGCACGTCTCCTACGCGCTGCGGGTCGCGCACGGGCACCTGCCCAAGCTGGACGAGCCCAACGTGCGCGGGGTGATCCCGCACATGCGCACGAAGCTGCCGATCTTCACGGCCAACCACCCGCCGCTGCTGTACGCCGTCGTCGCCGTGCCGCTCGAGATCGGCGTCCGCGCGCACCGGCCGTTGCTGGGCTTGCGCGCGGCCCGCATGACGAGCTTCCTGTTCGCCATCGCCGCCGTGGTCGGCGCCGCGATGCTGGCCGGCCTCGTGCTCCCCGGTCGCGACAGCGTGCCCGTCATCGCCGCCGCCGTGACCGCGCTGACGCCGACCGTGCCGCACACCACGGCGCTCGTCTACAACGACGCGATCGGCATGGCCGGGTCGACCTGGCTGCTGGTCGCGGGGATGCTGATCTTCCGGCGCGGGCCGACCCGGCGCCTCGTCCTGCTGTTACTCGCGGCCGCCGCGTTCGCCGCCCTCGCGCGCTCCTCGAGCCTGTTCGCGCTGCCCTCGGCGGTCGCACTGGCCGGGTTCGGCATCCGCCGCTGGAAGCCCGCGCTGCTGCTCGGCGCGGCGACGTTCGCGACGGCGGCGCTGGCCGGCGGCTGGTTCTACCTGCGCAACAAGCACCTCTACGGCTCGTACCTCGGCAACGGCTACCTGGAGCGCCCGAGCGGCAAGCCGATCATCAAGCGCCCGTACCTCGACGCGCTCGTCGACTTCCACATCTACCGCCACATGATGGGCCGGCTGTGGGACGGGTGGGTGTTCGCGAGCCGGCTGCCGCGATGGCCCGGCTACGTCGGCGCGGCGGTCGAGATCCCCGCCGTCGTCGGCCTCGGCATCGCCGCCGTCCGGGCCGTGCAGCGGCGCGCGCGGCCGGCGCGCGAGACCGTGATCATCTGGGGCTGCCTGGGCGTCTTCTGCCTGATCGTGTTCATCTCCGTGGTCGGGTTCGTGTCGATCGGCGGCAACGCGCACGCCCGGTACCTGTTCCCGCTGCTGCCCGTCGCGGGCATGCTGGTCGCCGTCGGCTACGCGCAGCTGCCGTGGCTCCTCACGCCGATCGCGCTGGTCTGGTCGGGGATCGCCAACCTGCTGCTGCTGCACCGCTTCGTGATCGCCAACGGCGGCGTCGAGAGCAACGCGTGGGGCACGGCCGAGATCCAGGTGCTGCGCGAGGCGAGCGTCCGCGGCGCGCCGGTGTTCCTGGCGCTGGCGCTGCTGCTGTTCGCCGCCGGCATGGCGCTCGCCGTGCGGTCGCTGTGGCGGGACTACCCGGTGGGCACGGCCGAGTCGCGCGCCACCAGCGCGGCGTAGCGCCCGCCCGCGGCGAGCAGCTCGTGGTGCGTGCCGCGCTCGGCGATGCGGCCCCGGTCGAGCACGATGATCTGGTCGGCGTCGCGCACGGTCGACAGGCGGTGGGCGATGACGATCGTCGTGCGGCCGACGGCGAGAGCGTCGAGCGCCGCCTGCACCTGGCGCTCGGTCTCGACGTCGAGCGAGCTGGTCGCCTCGTCGAGCACCAGCACCGGCGGGTTGCGCAGGATCGTCCGCGCGATCGCGAGCCGCTGGCGCTCGCCGCCCGAGAACCGGTAGCCGCGCTCGCCGACGACGGTGTCGAAGCCCTCCGGCAGACCCGCCAGCATGTCGTAGATGCGCGCCGCGCGGGCAGCATCCTCGAGCTCGGCGTCGGTCGCATCGGGACGCGCGAAGCGCAGGTTCTCGCGGACGCTGCCGTGGAACAGGTACGTCTCCTGCGACACGACGCCGACGGCGCTCGCCAGGTCGGCGAGCAGCAGGTCGCGCACGTCGACGCCGTCGATCTGCACGCTGCCCGACTGCGGGTCGTACAGGCGCGCGACCAGGTAGCCGAGCGTCGTCTTGCCGCTGCCCGTCTCGCCGACGACGGCGACCTTGGTGCCCGGCTCGGCGGTGAACGAGACGTCGTCCAGCGTCGGCTGGCCGTCCTCGTAGGAGAACGACACGTGGTCGAACGTCACCTCGCCCCGGGGCGGCGCCAGCGGCACGGGGTGCTCGGGCTCGGCGATGCCGACCGGCTGGTCGAGGTACTCGAAGATCCGCTCGAACAGGGCGAGCGACGTCTGCACGTCGGCCTGCACGCCGAGCAGGCTGCCGACCGGGAAGAACAGGCGGGTCTGCAGCGTCGTGAACGCCACCAGCGTGCCGATCGAGACGGTCGCGAAGCCGGACGAGATCGCGTGGCCGGCGATCAGGTAGACGAGCGCCGGCATGACGGCGAACGCCGTCTGCATCGACGACATCACCCACCGGCCGGTCATGCGCTGGCGGATCTCGAGGTCGGACAGCAGCCGCGACTCGTTGCGGAACCGGTCGGTCAGCTCGCCGCCCTGCCCCATCGTCTTCGCGAGCAGCACGCCCGACACCGACAGCGACTCCTCCACCAGCGTCGAGAGGTCGGCGAGCGTGCCCTGCTTCTCCTTCGCGACGCGCCGCCGCCGGTCGCCGACGCGCCGCGTCGCGAGCGCGAAGAACGGCAGGAGGATGAACGACGCGACGGTCAGCTGCCAGTTCAGGACGAGCATGGCGGCCGTCGTGGCGATGACGATGGTGACGTTCTGCGCGATCGACGTGGCGGTCGAGGTGACGACGGCCTGGACGCCGCCGATGTCGTTCGCGATGCGCGACTGCACCTCGCCCGTGCGGGTGCGCGTGAAGAAGGCGAGCGGCAGGCGCTGGAGGTGCGTGTACACCGATACGCGGAGGTCGTGCATGACCTGCTGGCCGATGCGGTTCGCGAGCCACGTCTGCCAGACGCCCATGACGCCGGTCACGATCGGGACGGCGACCATGCCGGCGACCAGCAGGTTGAGCCGCGTGACGTCGAGGTCCTCGCCCCGCGCCAGCACGTTGTCGAGCAGGTCGCGCAGCAGGAAGGCGGGCGCCATCCCGATCACGGCGGTGACGATGATCAGGCCGCAGACCAGCGCCACCGGTCCGCGGTAGGCGGCGAACAGCCGGACGGCGCGCCGGGCCGTCACGCGACGGGTGCGGTCTCGGTCGCCGTCTCGTCCGGCGCCGGCGTGGCCGGCGTCGCCTCGTCGGGCACCGCCACCTGCTGCCACAGGGTGATCAGCCCGTCCTCGATCACGAACGCCGCGGCGGCGCGCGCGCCGGGGGCGTCGCACTGGTGGCCGGGGCGCTCGCCGAGCACGAAGATCGCCACGACGGCGATGTCGACCATGCGCAGCTCGACGATCTTGCCGGCGCACGGCAGCCCGTCGTTCCAGACCGTCGCGACCTCGGCATCGATGAGCCGGTACTCCTGGCTCTGGCGGATGACCGCCCCGGGCGCGAAGTAGGTCGCCGCCGCCTCGTTGTCGTTGCGGTTCAGCGCGTCGCTCCAGGCCAGCACCACGTTCGCCAGCTCGGGCGGCACCGGCTCGGTGCCCGTGGTCGAGACGGGCGGTGCCTCCGCCGTCGTGGCCGGCGCCTGCTCGGTCGTGGCCGGCGCCGCCGCCGTCGTGGCGGGAGCGGCCGCGGTCGTCGGCGCCGCCTGGTCGTCGCTGTCGCCGCACGCGACCGCGAGCACGGCGATCGCGAGGACTGCGGCCAGACGCTTCATGCCCTGGATTGTGCCGCGCGCATCAAGGGGCCGCGACCGCGACGCGGTAGCGGAGGCGCGGCACGGTCTCGCCGACGCCGGCGACCTTGATCGTCACGACCCAGTTTCCGGGCGTCGTCAGCGCGTCGGTGCTGGCCGCGTACACGCCGACGGCCGTCTGCTCCAGCGGGACCGTCTGCACCGGCGTCGCGGCGTCCGCCTCGACGCGGCGGAACGTGGCCGTCACGGTGGCACCCGAGATGGGCTCGTCGGAGCGCGACACGATCATCTTCACGTCGTTCGTCTGCCCGGCGACGTTCGGATCGAGCGAGAAGATGCCGAGGTACGGCGGCGCCGACTGCAGCGCCGAGTCGATCGGGCCCGGCCCGACGTTCAGCGTCGGCGGCGGGGTCGGCTCGCCCAGCTCGGGCCCGTCGGGATCGGTGACCGTGCCGGGCAGGGTGGCGGCGGGTGCGTCGCCGCCGGTGGCGACCTGCGTGGTCGCACCGCGTCCCGGCGGCGGCAGCGTCGTCAGCACGGCGGCGGCGACGATGATCACGGTCACCAGCGACAGCTCGGTGCGCACGAACGGCAGCCGCAGCTTCAGGCCCGCGCGCGAGGTCCGCAGGTTCGTGAAGGCGAACGGCATGATCGCGGCGAGCAGCACGGTCTTCACGATCAGCGAGCGCCCGTACCCGGTGTCGGTCAGGTTGTCGATCGACTTCACGTTCTCGAGCGCCGCGATGACGCCCGTCCAGCCGAGGGCGATCACCGACAGCAGCGCGATGGTCGAGAAGCGCGGCGCGATGCGCGTGGCGGCGTCGCGGCCGACGAGCGAGAGCCCGAGCAGCCCGCCCGCCCAGGTGGCCGCCGCGCACAGGTGCAGCCAGTCGAGCGGCACGGCGAGCGCCGGCACCGAGCCCTGGCCGGGATGGCCGACGAGTCCGGGCACCAGCAGCGCGCCGGCGCCGACCGCGATCGCCGTGATGCCCAGCCAGCGCCTGCGCAGCCGCAGCGCGACGACGGTGACGGTCGCGAAGATCGCGATCAGGACGACCAGGTCGGTGTAGCCGCGGCCGAACGCCGTGTTGCGCAGGTTCTCCACGATCCAGCCGGCGTCGAGCAGCGACCGGTCGCCGAACAGCGCCGTCTCGTGCGCGATGTAGAGCGGCGTCGCGATCAGCGCGAGCACGATCAGGCCGAGCAGGATCCCGTCGATGCGCCAGAGTGCCCGCGGCCGCACCTCGTCGGCCGGCCGCACGAGCAGGAGCCGGAACGTGGCCAGCCCGACGCCGCCGATCAGCGCGATCAGCATCAGGAACCGGAGCACGATCGAGCTCGTCGCCGACACCGCCGCCGGCCAGCGCGCCGATCTCGGGCGCCGGGCCGGCGTCGCCGACGCCGAACGGGAAGACGCCCTGGATGCGGTGCCCGTCGACGGACAGCGCGTGCCACTCGACCCGGTACCAGCCGTCGCCGAGCGAGGGCTGCAGGGCGACCACGAGCGAGGCGGCGTCGTCGCGCGGTCGTGACGGGCCCGCGGGTGACGGACGCGCCGTCGCGGTCGGTGACCTCGATCTGCGAGAACCGCGGCTCGACCGGCTCCGTGAACTGCAGCAGCAGCTCGTCGGGAGGCGTCGGCGTGACGCCGCCGATGGCCGGCTCGGCGCGCAGGAGGATGGCGTGGGCCGAGGCTGCCGGCACCGCCACGAGCAGTGTCACGAGCGCCACGGCGAGGGCGAGGGCGCTCCGGGTCACAGGACCCATCGTACGACGCCCGGCGCCGTTTCCAAGGACGAATCTCTGAACGGGGCGACCCCGTGGACGGCTCAGCCGCCGTGCTTGCGGCGCCACGCCGCCCAGGTCAGCGCCCACCGCTGCGGATCGTCCATCGGGGCCGGGTCCAGGTAGTGGACGGTCGAGCTGTGCGGCGCCGTGCGCACGGTCTCCGGCTCCTCGTACGCCTCGCGGGCGACGCGGGCGATGATCTCCGCGTAGGCGTCGAGGTCGGCGCGCGAGACGGTCTCGGCCGGCTCGAGCGTCATCGGCCCTCGCACCAGCCACGGCTCGTGGCTCGGGAAGTACTGCGACGACCCCGAAGTCGCCCGTGCGGCGCGCGAGGTCGAGCGTCGTCAGCCCGGTGTCCTCCTCCAGCTGCCGCCAGGAGTAGCGGATCTGCTCCAGCCGGTGCGCGTCGTTGCCCGCCGGCGTACGGACACCTCGAGCCCGCGGACGCCCTCCAGCCGCTTCGCCAGGTAGTTGTTGTTCAGCACCGCGATCTCCGCCACCTCGCGCAGCCCCTCGGCGCCGAGCGCGAGCACCCACGCGTACGAGCGCACCACGCGTCGCCGGGACGCCGTGGAACTGCGCGCACCTTGCCGATCGAGTGCGGGCCGGTCGTGGTCGAGGAAGTACCGGCTCGCCGTCGAACTCCACCGTCGGCGCCGGCAGGAACGGCGCGAGCTCGGCCGTGACGCCCGACGCGCCGACCGGCATGCCCATCGAGGCAGTGCGGCGACGAGAACGTCTTGTGCAGGTTGAACTGGCACAGGTCGAAGCCGGCGTCGCGCGCCCGGGTGATGCCGAGGATGCCGTTCGCGTTCGCCTGGTCGTAGTGGCAGATGCCGCCGGCGTCGTGCACGAGCTCGACCATTCGGTCGATCTGCGGGTTGAAGATGCCCGTGTCCTCGGGGTTCGTGATCATCAGGCCGGCCGTGCGCTCCGAGATGGCCGCCTTCAGCGCCTCGATCGACGGGCAGGCCGTCGTCGCCGGGGTAGCAGCGTGACGAGCCGGAAGCCGGCCGTGGCCGGGCCGGCGCCGTCGCACGGGTGCGAGAAGACCGTCGTGATGATCTCGTCCCGCTGCGACTCGCCGCGAGCCGCGTGGCAGGCGGCGATCATCCGCGCGTTCGCGTAGACGGCCTGCGAGCCGCCGCCCGGCTGGAACGTGAACCGGTCCATGCCGCGAGATCTCGCACAGGATCTGCTCGAAGCGGTGCAGCGCCTCGAGGATGCCCTGCACGGTGTCGTCGTCCTGGTACGGGTGCAGGTCGGCGACCTTGTGCGAGCGGACCAGCGCCTCGTTCACCTTCGGGCTGTACTTCATCGTGCAGGTGCCGAGCCCGAGGTGGATGTTGACGTCCTGCCCGAGGGTCTCCTGCGACAGGCGCAGGTAGTGGCGCAGCACGGCGGGCTGCGACAGCTCCGGCAGCGCGGGCGGCGCCGAGCGGCGCAGGCCCGGCGGGATCGCCGAGACGCCGTCGCCGACCGCGGCCTCGATCCCGGCGCTCGGCGGCGGGCGGCGACGAAGCCGCGCTCGCCGGGGCTCGACTGCTCGATGATCAGCGGCTCGTTCCAGCTCGCCTGGTGGAACGGACGGAGGCGCGTCGTCGGTGTCCATTGCCCCTCCCTATGCCACGGCCGCGGCGATGGCGTCCGCGAGCCGGTCGATGTCGGCCTGGGTGTGGATCTCGGTCACGCAGACGAGCGCGGACTGGCCGAGCGTCCGGGAAGTCCGGCGGAGAGGTCGAGCGGGCCGTGGATGCCGGCCGCCGCGAGCGCCCGGTTGACCTCGGCGACCGTCCGCCCGGTGCCGTTCAGGTCGACCGACGAACTCCTTGAAGAACGGCGCCGTCAGCGCCGGCGCGCGCACGCCCGGGATCGCGCCGAGCCGCTGCGCCGCGTACTGGCTGCGCTGCATGATGGTCTGGCCGAGCTCGCGCATCCCGTGCGGCCCGAGCAGCGACAGGTACACGGCCACGCGCGATCGCCCACAGCCCTGCGTCGTGCCCGCGTACTCGTTCGCGTCGCCGCGCTGCACGTAGCGTCATGCGGTCCCAGCGCACCTCGCCGAAGCCCCACTCGCCGTGCTCGGTGCGGGCCGCGCCGACGAGGAAGGTCGGGTACTCGGCGACCAGCCGCTCGTCGTCCGGCGTGGCGATGAACCCGGCGACGCCGCCGCCGTAGTGCATGTGGATGCCGAGGCCCTGCAGCTCGCCGCAGACGATGTCCGCGCCGTACCGCGGCGGCGCCTCCAGCACGCCGAGCGAGACCGGGTCGACGCCGACGACGGCGAGCGCGCCGGCCGCGTGCGCGCGCTCGCAGATGGCCGCGGCGTCGGGCTCGAGCGTGCCGAGGAAGCCGGGGTTCTCGAGGTAGACGCAGGCGACGTCGTCGCCGAGCAGCCGCGTCGAGCGCCGCCAGGTCGAGCGCGCCGGTCGCCGCGTCGTACGGCACCGCCTCGATGGTCATCCGCGCGCCGCAGTAGCCCGTCGATCACCGAGCGCCGCTCCGGGCTGAGCGTGGCCGGGCACGAGCGCTCGCGCGCGGCCGGTGAGCCGCCCGGCCATCGCGATCGCGCTGGCCGCCGCCGTGCCCCAGTCGTACGTCGGCTGGCGAGACCGCGTCGCAGCTCGACCAGCTCGCCGACCAGGCTCGCGTACTCGAAGAACGCCTGCAGCTTGCCGTGGTCGGTGTAGGTCTCGCCGTAGTAGGCGGTGAGGAACTCGCCGCGCCCGACGATCTCGTCGACGACGGCCGGGACGTAGTGCGGCCAGCAGCCGCCGCCGAGGAAGCTGAGGCGGTCCTGCGTCGAGACGTTGCGGTCGAGCAGGTCGGTCGAGGTCGTCGCCGCAGCTCGACCTCCGAGCGCGATCGGCCGGCTCGATGGTCGAGCGGCCGGTCGAGGCGCAGGCGCGCCGGGATCGCGGCGTAGAGGTCGTCGGTCGAGGCGACGCCGATCTCCTCGCAGCATCGCCCGCCGGATCTCGCGGGGCGGAGTTCGGGATGTACGGGTGCGCTCGCGTCAGGCTCATCGCTGCTCCTCGACGTGGATGGTTCAGTTCTGCGATCCGGTAGACCGTCTCGTGCCCGTAGCCGGTGACCACGCGCCGGTAGCCCGTCGAGCTCGTCGTCCAGCTGCGCGTCGCCGGTGTCGACCAGCAGCGGGCGGCCGCCGAGCGCCGCCAGCTTCGCCGCCGTCGCGACGACGACGAGCCGGTCGAGGCCGATCGCCCGCAGCACGCGCGGCGACAGCTGCTGGTTGCCGCGGCCGAGCAGGAAGCCCTGGCCGCCGACCGGCGTGACGACGATGCGCGCGGCGGGCGTCGCGAGCCGCAGCAGCTCCTCCTCGTCGGCGTCGGGCAGCGACCAGCCGGCCGCCGTCGATGACGTCGACGCCGAGCACCGACTTGCGCAGCCCGAGCGCCGCCATGATCGCCGCCGTCGTCGTGCCCGGGCCGACCAGCACCGGCCCGTCGCCGAGCAGCCGCTCCACCACGTGCGCGGCGATGCTCGCCTGGGCCGCGGCCTCGCCGGGCGCGGTGCGCGCCTTGCCGCCCTGCACCAGCGCGCGGCGCGACCGGCACCCGCAGGTAGCCGTGCAGGCGCGGCGAGATCGGTGCCGGCCCGCAGGTCGCGCTCGTCGACGTCCATCACCTCGGCCGGCGCGGTGCGCACGCACGCGGCCGGCGAGGAACGCGTCGGCCAGCTCGCCGGCGCGGCGCGGCGTCACGCCGAACACGGCCGAGTGCATCTTCACGCCGGCCGGGATGCCGATCACCGGCACGCGGTCGCCGACGGCGTGCGAGGATGTCGACCGCGGTGCCGTCGCCGCCGGCGAACAGCAGCAGGTCGACGCCCGCCTCGACCAGCGCCACGCGCCGCGGCGCGCGTGTCGTCGGCCGTCGTCGCGGCCGGCGCCTCCGTGACCGCCGTCCCGGCCAGGTCGGCGCCCATCGCACCGCCCGCCGCGAGGATGGTCGCCGCCGGCTGCAGCGCGGCGAGCGCCACCCGCGTGCGGTCGGCCGCGACCGGCACCTCGCCTGCCGCCAGCGCCGGCGTCGACGAGCGCGCGATCGTCCGAGCCCTTGAGGGCGAGACGCCCGCCGACCCCGGCCAGCGGATTCGACGATCAGTCCGAGCTTCGGCACGCGGATGGCCGGACAGGCTATCGGGCTTCGCCGCGCGGCGCATTCCCTTTACGCCGCTCGTTGCAGCGCGTAGGATCGACGCAACCTGGAACGAAGGAAAGGGGCGCTTCTCGATGTCGGAGACCTCCCAATGGCAGTTGGGTCTCGTGATCGGGATCGTCGTGATCGCGGTCGCCGCCGCGATCGTGATCATCATCGTGAGGCTCGCGCAGCGAATCGCGCAGCAGGCCAAGACCGCTGAGGGTGCGGTCGAGGTGCTGCGACAGCAGACGGCCGAGCTGCCGGGCATCGGCCAGATCAACGACTCCGGCGTGCGCATCCTGCACGCCGCCCGCGCGCTGCGGAAGGTGGCGGTCGGCAAATGAGCAGCCACGGCTACTGGTGGCTCGCCCTCGGTATCGGCCTCGTCGCCGCGCTCGTCGTGGCGTTCCTGCTGTCGGTGCTCGTCAAGACGGTCATCAGCATCCAGAAGTCGGTCGACGGCCTGCTCGTCGTCGCCACCCAGGTCGCCGGCAACACCGCCAACATCCCGCAACTGGAGGCCACCGCCCCCGTGCTCGGACTCATCGTGCAGGAGGCCGTCGTCCAGGACGGCTACATGAACGCCCTCACCGACGGGTACGGTGGGCAATGAGCGACACGGAACTGCTCGCAACGCTCACCGTCGTGCTCGCGGTCGTGGTGATGGCGGTGCTCGCCGTCGCGCTGATCGAGGTGCGCAAGCGCCTCGAGAAGATCTCCGAGGGCCTGGCCACGCTCGGCTCCGCCCTGCAGGGCGTCGAGGAGCACCACCTGCGCCCGCTGGAGGGCGCGGTCAAGGCCATCAACGCCCAGTTCGACATCATCCTCGGCGCGCTGCCGGGCATCGGGCGCAAGGCCGCGATCGTGGCCGAGAGGCGGCCGAAATGACGCTCTGGTGGATCGGCAACATCATCCTCCTCGTGGTCGTGGCGCCCGTCGTGGTGTACCTCCTGAACGGCGTGCTGAACGCCGCGAGGAGCATCGTCCCGAGCGTGCAGCAGATCGCCGCCGCGACGGCTGCGGGGTCGAAGGACCTCGACGCCGTGCCGCTGCTGCTGACGACGCAGAGCCAGGTTGCGCAGACGGTCGCGGGGGTCGCCGGCTACGGCGGCTCGCTCGACGTGATCCTCGACGACGCGGAGTAGGTGCACCATGATCCTCGCTGCCATCGGTCCCGGGACCGGCTCGATCGTCGTCGTGGCGATCCTCGTCCTGGCGCTCGTCTACTTCCTCGTCTCGACCATCTTCCAGCTCCGCAAGATCACGTCCGGGCTGGACGAGGTGATCGGCAACGTGACCGAGATCCTCGCCAAGACCGCGCCGGTCGGACGACGTGGTCAAGGACATCAACGCGAACCTCGACGCGGGCGTCGACCTGCTCGAGGGCCTGCTGGTGAAGAAGGCCGGCCTGGACGACGCCGTCGGCCTCGTCGACGGCCTCTACCCCGGCGCCGCCGCGGCGGGCTTCCGCAACTTCCCGGACAGCGCCACGACGAAGGCGCCGCGCATCGCCGAGGTGTACACCAAGGGCACGCTGACGCTGGCGCGGCTGGGCCGCGAGGCCCCGATCGCCGCCGCCAGCCCGGCCGGCGGCGCCGTGCTGCGCAACGTCGAGGGCGGCAGCCTGGCCGCGCGCTCGCTCTACCCCGACGTCCGGCAGAGCCGGCCGGAGCACCTGCCCCGGTCGCCCGTGATCGGCACCGACGCCCCCGTCCAGTACGAGCAGCGCGAGGACATCGGCGCGCCCGCGCAAGCGAATGCCGCAGCGCAACCCGTGACGGCTACCCTGCTACTCCGTCCACGGCACCGCGCCGCGTCCTGACTCGAAAGGAGCACGTATGCAGACACCTGCGGCATTCGAGTACGAGCGTGCGACCAGCGTGGAGGGCGCCATCGCGTCCCTCGAGCGGCTCGGTCCCGAGGCGCGCATCATCGCCGGCGGGCACAGCCTGCTGCCGATGATGAAGCTGCGGCTCGCCAACCCCGAGCACCTCATCGACATCAACGACCTGGCCGAGCTGTCGTACATCCGCGAGCCGGACGGCGAGATCAGGATCGGCGCGCTCACCCGGCACGTCGACCTGCTCAAGTCCGAGCTGCTGGCCCGGGTCTTCCCGATCTTCCGCGACGCCGAGACGGTGATCGCCGACCCGGTGGTGCGCAACCGCGGCACCATCGGCGGCTCGCTGTGCCAGGCCGACGCGGCCGAGGACCTGTCGGCGGTCTGCACGGCGCTGAAGGCCGAAGCCGTCATCCGCGGCACCGGCGGCGAGCGCGTCGTCGGCATGGACAAGTTCCACGTCGGCCCGTACATGACCGCGGTCGGCGCGGCCGAGATGCTGACCGAGGTGCGCCTCAAGGTGCGGCCCGGCAGCGGCAGCGCGCACGAGAAGGTCGAGCGCCGCGCCGGCGACTGGGCGATCGCCGCCGCCTCCGCCTCCGTCTGCCTGGTCGGCGGCCGGATCCACGACGTGGGCATCGCCCTCAGCGCGGTCGGCCTGACCACCATCCACCTCACCCGCGCCGAGGAGCTGCTGCTCGGCCAGATGCCGTCGGAGGAGCTGTTCGCGCAGGCCGCCGAGGTCGCGTCCGCCGACTGCTCGCCCGGTGCCGACGGCCGCGGGCCGGTCGACTACAAGCGCCATCTCGCCGGCGTGCTCACCCATCGTGCACTGCGCCGTGCGACGGCGCGCGCCCTGCAGCAGGAGGCCTGACCATCAACGTCTCGATCACGCTCAACGGCGAGCAGGTCACGCACGATGTCGAGCCGCGCCAGCTGCTCGTGCACTACATCCGCGAGACCGCCGGCCTGACGGGCACCCACTGGGGCTGCGACACCTCCAACTGCGGCGCCTGCGTGGTGCTGATGGACGGGCAGCCGGTCAAGTCGTGCACCATCCTCGCCGCCATGTGCGACGGGCACGAGATCCGCACGGTCGAGTCGCTCGAGGTCGACGGCCGGCTCGATCCGATCCAGCAGGGCTTCCACGAGATGCACGCCCTGCAGTGCGGCTTCTGCACGCCGGGCATGCTGATGACGACGCGCGCGCTGCTGGACGAGAACCCCGACCCGACCGACCTCGAGATCCGCACGGCGATCTCGGGCGCGATCTGCCGCTGTACCGGGTACCAGAACATCGTCAGCGCCGTCCGCTGGGCCGCCGGGCATGAAGCCGCGGCGAAACGAGAGGTTCTGACATGGCCGCCACCGAGAACCTGCCCAGTGCCACCACCGAGCGACCGATCGGCTTCGGCCGGCTGAAGCGCAAGGAGGACGCGCGCTTCATCCGCGGCCAGGGCAACTACCTGGACGACATCAAGCTGCCCGGCATGGTCTACGGCGCGATCCTGCGCAGCCCGTACGCCCACGCGAAGATCGTCTCGATCGACACGTCGGCGGCGCTCGCGCACCCGAAGGTCGCGGCGGTCGTCACCGCCAAGGACCTGGAGACGCTCGGGCTGGCGTGGATGCCCACCATCTCGTACGACACCCAGGCCGTGCTGGCGGGCGACAAGGTGCGCTTCCAGGGCCAGGAGGTCGCGTTCGTCATCGCCGTCGACGAGTACTCGGCCAACGACGCGCTGCAGCTGATCGACGTCGAGTACGAGCCGCTGCCGGCGATCGTCAACGCGCGCAAGGCGCTCGACGCCGACGCGCCGCTGATCCGCGACGACAAGATCGGCCAGCGCGACAACCTCGCGAGCCCGACGTGGGAGGCCGGCGACGAGGCCGCCACCGACAAGGCGTTCGCCGAGGCCGACACCGTCGTCACGCGCGACATCCTCTACCCGCGCTGCCACCCGGCGCCGCTCGAGACGTGCGGGATCATCGCCGACTTCAACCCGAAGACCGGGCAGCTCGACATCTACAACGGCAACCAGGCGCCGCACGCGCACCGCACGGTGTACGCGCACGTCGCCGGCCTGGCCGAGCACATGATCCGCATCCGCTGCAACGACATCGGCGGCGGCTTCGGCAACAAGGTGCCGGTCTATCCCGGCTACGTCTGCGCCATCGCCGGCTCGATCGTCGCCGGCGTGCCGGTGAAGTGGGTCGAGAACCGCACCGAGAACCTCGTCTCGACGGGCTTCGCGCGCGACTATCTGATGCGCAGCGAGATGTGCTCGAAGGACGGCAAGATCACCGGCCTGCGGGTCGATGTGATCGCCGACCACGGCGCGTTCGACAGCACCGCGCAGCCGACGAAGTTCCCGGCCGGGTTCTTCCACATCTGCTGCGGCTCCTACGACCTGCAGGCGTCACACGTCAAGGTCAAGGCGGTCTACACCAACAAGGCGCCCGGGGGTGTTGCGTACCGGTGCTCGTTCCGCATCACCGAGGCCGTGTACCTGGTGGAGCGGATGGTCGACGCGCTCGCGCTCGAGATGAAGGTCGACCCGATCGACCTGCGCATGCGCAGCTTCATCAACGCCGACCAGTTCCCGTACGAGACCACGACCGGCTGGACGTACGACTCGGGCGATTACCACAAGACCATGAAGGTCGCGATGGACATCGCCGGGTACGACGAGCTGCGCCGCGAGCAGGCCGAGAAGCGTGCGCGCGGCGAGCTGATGGGCATCGGCGTCGCCTTCTTCACGGAGGGCGTCGGCGCCGGGCCGCGCAAGCACATGGACATCCTCGGCCTGTCGATGAACGACGGCGCCGACCTGCGCGTGCATCCGTCCGGCAAGGCCGTCGTCAGCATCAGCGCGCAGACGCAGGGCCAGGGCCACGAGACGACCTTCGCGCAGATCGTGGCCGAGGAGCTCGGCATCCCGCCCGAGAACATCGAGGTGCGCCACGGCGACACCGACAAGTCGCCCTACGGCCTCGGTACCTACGGCAGCCGCTCGACGCCCGTCTCGGGCGCGGCCGTCGCCGTCGTCTCGCGCAAGGTGCGCGACAAGGCCCGGCTGATCGCGGCGACCATGCTCGAGACCCGGCCGGAGGACCTGGCGTGGGAGAAGGGCCGCTGGTACGTGAAGGGCGACCCCGAGAAGGGCGCCATGATCGAGGACATCGCGCTGCGCGCCTACAGCGGCGAGACGATGCCCGAGGGCCTCGAGGGCGGGCTGGACGCGCAGGTCATCTACGACCCGCCGAACCTCACCTACCCGTACGGCGCGTACATCGCGGTGGTCGACATCGACCCCGACACGTCGCAGGTGACGATGCGCCGGTTCATCGCGGTCGACGACTGCGGCGTGCGCATCAACCCGATGATCGTCGACGGGCAGATCCACGGCGGCCTGGCAGAGGGCATCGGCATCGCGCTGATGGAGCTGATCAGCTTCGACGAGGAGGGCAACTGCCTCAACTCGTCGTTCATGGACTACCTGATCCCGACGGCGCTCGAGTGTCCCACCTTCGAGCTCGGCGAGACGGTCACACCCTGCCCGCACCATCCGCTCGGCGCGAAGGGCGTCGGCGAGTCGCCGAACGTCGGCTCGCCGCCGGCCATCGTCAACGCGGTCATCGACGCGCTGTACGAGACGCACGGCGTCAGCCACATCGACATGCCGTGCACGCCTGCGCGGGTGTGGGCCGCGATGCAGGGGCGTCCCGAGCCGCCACAGTGATGGAGCTGTGAGCTCTCGCGACACCGGCGAGGCTGCCGACGAGGTCCGGCAGCGCGCGCCCGACATCGAGACGCTGGCGCAGCGTCTCGCCGATGCCGACTACCTCGTCGACGAGAGCCTCGCCACGTCGATGTTCCTCAGCGTGCGGCTGCCACAGCCCCTGCTGCTGGAGGGCGAGGCCGGCGTCGGCAAGACCGAGGCCGCGAAGGCGCTCGCGACGGTGCTCGACACGCCGCTGATCCGCCTGCAGTGCTACGAGGGCATCGACGCGGCCGAGGCGCTCTACGAGTGGAACTACCCGCGCCAGCTGCTCAGCATCCGCCTCGCCGACTCGACCGGCGAGAAGCTGAGCGAGGAGGACCTGTTCGGGTCGCGGTACCTGATCCGGCGGCCGCTGCTGCGGGCGCTCGAGCACCCCGGGCCGCGGCCGGCGGTGCTGCTGATCGACGAGATCGACCGGGCCGACGACGACTTCGAGGCCTTCCTGCTCGAGCTGCTGGCCGAGGCGACCGTGACGATCCCCGAGATCGGCACCATCACGGCCACGCACCCGCCGATCATCGTGCTGACGTCGAACCGCACGCGCGACCTGCACGACGCCGTCAAGCGCCGCTGCCTGTACCACTGGATCGACTATCCCACGCCGCAGCGCGAGGTCGAGATCGTGCGCCGCCGCGTGCCGGGCTCGTCGCAGACCCTCGCCGTCCAGGTCGCGAACGCCGTCTCGCGCATGCGCGCCAGCGACGTGCAGAAGCCGCCGGGCATCGCCGAGGCGATCGACTGGCTGCGGGCGCTGAGCCTGCTCGGCATCGAGCAGCTGGACGAGGCGGCCGTCGAGCCGCACGCTCGGCTCGGTGCTCAAGTACGGCGAGGACCAGGACGTCATCCGCGCCGCCGGCCTCTCCGACCTCGTCCGCGCCGGTGACTGACGCGGGCGCCGCCACGCCCGACTTCGGGGTGGAGACCATCCACCTCGATCTGCCGCCGCTCGTGACGGCGCTGAGCACGCGGCTGCACGACGCCGGGCTGCCCGTGACGCCGGCGCGCTCGGCCGACTTCGCCCGCGCCCTCGGGCTGGTCAAGCCCGTCTCGCGCCGCCGCCTGTACTGGACGGCGCGCGCGGTGTTCGTGTCCGACCCGGCGCAGGTGAGGGCGTTCGACGCCGTGTTCTTCGCGGTGTTCGGCGACCGCGAGCGGGACGAGACGTTCGAGCCCGACGATGCGCAGACGGTGGTGACGGCGGCCGACGACCGGCCGGCCGCCGAGCACAAGACGTCGTCCGGCGACGCCGCGCAGCGCGACGCGCGCGACAGCATCTCGTCCCCGCCGCCCGGCGACGACGACTCCGAGGGCGCCGAGGTCGACGTGCCGCTGGCGATGGCGAGCGACGACGAGGTGCTCGCGACGCGCAGCTTCGACGGGCTGGAGCCGCACGAGCTGGCGCAGCTGTACCGGCTGATGTCGCGCCTGCAGCTGGCCACGCCGCTGCGCCGCACCCGGCGCTACGAGCGGGGCCGCCACGGCCAGCACGTCGACATGCGCCGCACGCTGCGCGGCAGCCTGCGCACCGGCGGCGACCCGATCCGCCTCGCCCGCCGCCACCGCCGCATCGTCCCGCGGCGCCTCGTGATGCTGTGCGACATCTCCGGCTCGATGGAGCCGTACGCCCGCGCCTACCTGCAGTTCCTCACCTGCGCCGCGGGCAGCGGCCCGAACGCCGAGGCGTTCGTGTTCGCCACGCGGCTGACGCGCCTCACCCGCGCGCTCTCCTCGCGCCAGCCCGAGCGCGCGATCCAGCGCGCGGCGGCGGCCGCGCCCGACTGGTCGAGCGGCACCCGCATCGGCGATGCGCTGAAGGCGTTCAACGACCGGCACGGCCGGCGCGGCATGGCGCGCGGCGCGGTGGTCGTGATCCTCTCCGACGGCTGGGAGCGCGGCGACCCGGCGCTGGTCGGCCGCGAGATGGAGCGCCTCGCGCGCCTCGCGCACCGCATCGTCTGGGTCAACCCGCGCGTCAGCGCGAGCGCGTTCTCGCCGCAGGGCCGGCGGCATGGTCGCGGCGCTGCCGCACTGCGACGCGCTGGTGAGCGGCCACAGCTTCGCGGCGCTGGCCGAGGTGGTCGACGCCATCGGCGCCGACGTCGTCGAGCAGACGCCGACGGCGGCCGTGGCGGCGACGCCCGGCCGAGGAGGAGACGTGGGCGAGCGCGACGCCGGTGCCCGGCAGCTCGGTGGCGATGCCGAGCGGCCACGGCCCGAGCAAGGGCAACACCACGCCGGGATGGGTCACCGAGGAGGACGCATGAGCGACGACAAGACCTGCATCTACCCGGGCTGCGAACGTCCCGCCGCGCCCGCCCACCCGCAGGGCGGCCCCCGGCCGGCCTTCTGCGACCTCGAAGAGCACAACGCGCTCACCGCCCACCAGGAGCGCCAGCGCCTGGCGGCGGCGACCGACAACAAGAAGGAGGACCAGTAGTGGCGAACGCGGCCTACCGCGCGGTGTTTCTGCGCGTGCACCCGACCGGCAAGATGGTGCTGAGCCTGACCACCGACGCCGACGGCAGGGAGTCCCAGTACGCGCAGACGGTCGCCGACGACCTCGGCGTCCCCGCGCTCGACGTGAAGGTCGTCGCCGCCGACACCGACCGCTTCGGCGTCGGGCACGGCTTCAACACGGCCCCGTCGGACGGCGCCACCGCGGCGATCTCGCGCGCGACGGCCAAGATCCGCGAGAAGGGCCAGCTGCTCGCGGGCATGGCGCTCGAGGCGGCCCCGGAGACCCTCACGTGGTCGAACGGCGCCTGGACGAGCGGCGACGGCTCCGACCCCGACAAGGTGCGCACCGTCGCCGACATCGCGCTCTACGCGCACGGCACCGGCGCGCTGCCGCCCGGCGTCGAGGGCGGACTGGACGCGCAGGCCGTCTACACGGACTGAGCGGCGGGCAGCGTCGCGTCGATCGAGACCTCGACCTCGTCGACGACCTTCAGCGCGCCGAACAGCGCCGAGTACGGCTTGATCTTCCAGTCGGACTGCTTGATGACGGCGGCGCCGCCGAGCCGCTCGACCGTCGAACGTGACGTCGAACGTGAGCGGGTGCGCGTTGCCGCGCAGCGTCAGGTCGCCCTGCACGCTCAGCCCGCTGCCGTCGGCGGACGGTGCCACCGCGGTCGAGCGGAACGTGACGCCCTGCTTCTTCGAGCACGTCGTCGTCGATCGTCTTCTGGATGTCGACCTTGTCGTCGTCGCCGAGCGCCTGCATGCCGCCGGTGCCCTCGATCACGCGCAGCGAGCCGCCGTCGGCCTGTCAGCTCGAGCGTCGTCGCGGCGGGGTCGTCGGCGACCACCAGCGTGGCCTCCCACGCGGTCGACGTGGAACAGCAGGTTGTGCCCCGCCTTCGCCGCCGCGCCGGTGCGTCCGGTGCGCACGGACAGCGTGCCGTCGGCGGGGCCGAGCCGGTACGTCCCTGGCGGAATCGACACGCTGCAGATCCTATACTGCCGGGGCTTTCACCGATCCATCCATCTCGTGACGAGGACGTGTGCCAATGGCCGTTGAGCTGGACAATCCCTTCACGACCGCCCGATCGCTCGACGACAGCTACGCGACCATCCTCGACCTCGAGCGGGTCGTCCCGTGCGTCGAGGGCGCGATCGGTGCTCGAGCGCACCGGCCCCGACACGGTGAAGGCCGAGATCAAGGTGAAGATGGGCGCGATGTCCATGAAGTTCACCGGCACCGTCGAGGTGATCGAGCAGGACGCCGACGCGCACAAGATCGTGCTGCAGGTGAAGTCGCGCGAGGCCGGCGGCCAGGGGTTCGCCAACGCCACCGTCGCGTTCGCGCTGACCGAGGGCGGCGGCACCATCCACACCAACGCGCAGATCAGCGGCAAGGCGGCGTCGATGGGCGAGGGTGTGGTGACGGGCGTGCTGGACGCGCTGATCACCGACTTCAGCGGCAAGCTCGGCGCGATCTGAGGCCCCGGATGGCCACCATCGCGATGCGCCAGATCCGCGACGGCGAGGTGCCGCGCGACGGCGGCACGGCCCTGCAGGACGACCCGGACCGGCCCGTGTTCCACGGCAACGGGCCCGACGACTACGTGTGCGTGCAGTGCGGGAACGTGCTGGCGGCGTCCATGGACGCCGCGTACATGACGAAGCGCGTGCGCGTGAAGTGCGGCCGGTGCAAGACCGTCAACGTCGCGATCACCGACGAGTCGGAGCCGCGCCGTCCGCGCGGGTCAGGACACGGCTAGCGGCAGCAGCGCGTCGCGGTGGCGCGCGTAGGCGGCGGTGCCGTCACCGTCGAGCGCGGCGATGCGCACGACCGGCGGGTGGCCCATCGCGGGCGCCGCCAGGTCGAGCAGCGCGTCGTGGTAGGCGCGCTCGCGCCCCACGCCGCCGAAGCCGAAGCCCTTGGCCGGCAGGCCGCGTGACAGCCGGTCGCCGGCCGCGCAGCACGCGTCGCAGAGCGCGCGGTACTCCGCCAGGTCGAACGCCACCGCCGCGTCGGCCGGGTAGAGGTCGAGCGTGGTGCGCCGGAACGACGTGAAGTGCGGCGGCCCGTCGACGGCGATGACCGTCCCGGTCGGGGCGTGCAGCAGGTCGACCGGCAGCAGCAGGTTCTCGCGCGCGGCGTGCAGCACCGACACGTCGCCCTTCAGCCGCGCGTAGATCGCGGCCAGCACCTGCAGCGCCGCGATCACCGGCGCGACGATGGCCGGGTCGCGGCGCGCCTTGGCGACCCGCTCCAGGCCGATGTGGCCCTGCTCGCAGAACCAGTCGAACGTCGCCGGCGCGAGCGCGATGCCGTCGTCCGCCGCGGCCGCCGCGAACGCCAGCTGGGTGTCGTCGACCGGCACGGGCGAGATGGTAGTTGGCACGCGAACTCGCCTCCGCTGCCACACGCGAACCGCGTACCATTCACCACATGGCCGGTGTGGACGAGTTCTTCGAGCGAGTTGCGGCGCTGCGCCGCGAGGGCGCCGCATTCTCGATCGCAACCGTGGTGTCACGGCGCGGCCCGGTGTCGTCCCACATGGGCGACCGGGCGATCGTGTTCGGCGACGGTGTGATGGAGGGGTTCGTCGGCGGGCTCGTGCTCGCGCGAGGTCGTGCGGCGGCAGGCGCTGGCGGCGCTCGCAGCGGGCGAGCCGCGCCTCGTCTCGATCCGCCCCGACGACGATGTGAGCACGTTCGGCGCCGAGGTCGTGGTGCCGATGACCTGCGGCTCGAAGGGGGCGGTTGACGTGTACATCGAGCCGTTCGTGCAGGCGCGCACGGTCGCCATCGTGGGTCTGACACCGGTCGCCGACGCTCTCGCGCAGCTGGCTGCGACGCTGGAGTACCGCGTCGTGCGCGCGGTGTCGCAGGAGGAGCTGCGCGACGTCGACGGCGCGATCAGCGTCGAGGAGCTCGGCGCGCGGCTGCTCGCGATGGCGCCCGAGGCGCGCGCCTCGCTGGGCGTCGTGGTCGCCTCGCAGGGCCACTACGACGAGCCCGCGCTGGAGCTCGCCGTCCGCGCCCGAACGCCGTACATCGCCCTCGTCGCCAGCCGCCGCCGGGGCGAGGAGGTGCGCGAGGCGCTGATCGCCGGGGGCCTCGCAGCCGACGACGTCGCCGCGATCCACAACCCCGCCGGGCTCGACCTCGGCGCCCGCCACCCGGGCGAGGTCGCCCTCTCGATCCTGGCCGAGCTCGTCCGCCAGCACCCGTCGCCGCGCACGTTCGCGACCGACGTCGCAGCGGCGCCGGTGGCTCCCGCCATCGCGATCGACCCGATCTGCGGCATGGAGGTCGTCGTCACGCCCGACGCCATCTCGGCCGAGCACGACGGCGAGACGCACTACTTCTGCTGCGACGGCTGCCGCACCCGGTTCATGGCCGGGGTCGGCGCGTAGCTACCTAACGGCGTTGACCGGGAGGTCGTGGGCGCGCGCCCACCGCTCCCAGTCGTCGGCCGTGCGCTCGCCGAAGGCGGCCGTGAGCTCCTCCGCCGTGCGCGCGCCGAGCGCGTCGGCGAGGCGGTCGGCGAACTGCGGCTCCAGGCAGCCGACGGCGACGAAGCCCTCGCTCGCCTCGTAGACGGCGTAGAACGGGTTCGCGCCGCCGAGCACCGCGCCGGCGGCCGTCAGCCCGGCGTGCAGCGGCGCGGCGAGCGCTAGCGCGGCGTCGGACAGCGCGACCTCGGTGGTGCCGCCGCGGCCGGTGCGGTCGCGCTCCGCCAGCAGCGCGAGGGCCGCGAACGCCGCCCGCTCGCCGCCGGCGATGTCGGCGTAGAGGCTCACCGGCAGCTGCGGGGCGCGGACGAGGCCGGCGGCGGCCTGGTAGTTGAGGTCGTGGCCGGCGGCACGCGTCTCCATCGGCGTAGCCGACGATCGCGACGTGGCACAGCCGCGGGTGCGCCGCGATCGTCTCCGGGTCGAGCCCGAGCCGCGCCAGCGACGCCGCGCGCGACGACGTGATCAGCACGTCGGCCTCGGCCAGCAGCCCGCCGGCCGGGGCGGCCTTGAGGTCGCGCACGACGATCTCGATGCCGGCCGACAGCTCGGCGTAGAGGCCGGGCGCGTAGGTGGCGAGCGGGTCGCCGGCGGGCGGCTCGATCTTGAGCACGTGCGCGCCCAGGTCGGCGAGCCGCCGCGCCGCGAGTGGACCGGGGAGGTTCACCGCGACGGAGACGACCCGCCGGCCCGTCAGAGGGCGCACTGCCTACACGGGGTCGCGGCGCAGCTGCTGGCTCATGCAGTGGACGCCGCCGCCGGCGAGCAGGAACTGGCTCATGTCGGGGTCGTACACCGTGAAGCCGAGGGCGCGCAGCTTCGCGTTCAGGTCCTTCGACGACGCCACCGACAGCACGCGGTCGTTGCCGAGCGCGACGACGTTGCAGCCGAGCGCCATGGTGTCGGTGAAGCTCACCGGCACGATCTCGATGCGCTTCGACTTCAGCCACGAGACGATCTCGGGATCGGTGGTGTCGAGGCAGACGGCCGCCAGCTTCGGCGCCAGCATGCAGACCATCAGGTCGATGTGGACGTAGAACTCGTCGATCGGCGCGTACTTGACCTCGAAGCCCTCGCGCTCCATCCAGCCGCCGACCTGCTTGGCGGCGATCTCCTCGCCGCGGCCGCCGGTGTAGCCGATCAGCGCCGTGTCGGGCTCGATCATGTTGAAGTCGCCGCCCTCGAAGTTGCCGGCGGACACCATGTCGTAGATCGGGATGTCGTTCTCGAGGTAGAACCGCAGCGTCGTCGCGTACTCGCCGCGCCGTCGCGGGCTCGCCATCTGGCAGATGACCGCGCCGAACGGCGTCATGAAGCTCGAGTCGCGCGCGTACACGCCGTAGGCGAGCTCGTCGCGCGCCTCCAGCATGTGGATCGCGACGCCGGCGTCACGGTAGGCGTCGAGGAACTCGCCGTGCTGGCGCAGGGCCAGGTCGCGATCGAAGACGTAGCCCTTGCGCAGCGTGTCGCGCACGAGCGCCGAGTACTGCGCGTTCTCCTCGCCCAGCCAGCGGAACGCGCTCGCGTCGCCGACGAGGACGTCGCGCAGGACGCCGAACTCGCTGGTCGCGCCCCAGTGGTCGAGGCGGGGGCTGCCGCCACCCTCGATGCGGGTGCGGAGCGGCGTGGCGGTGGTAACGTCGGACATCGGGCTCCCCTTGCTATCCTATCGATCGATAGGCAGATGCTAGCACCTGGAACATCAACGCGCGACCGAATTCTCACGGAGGCCTCGCGGCTGTTCGGGGAGCGCGGCTACGACGGCACGTCGACCCGCCAGATCGCCGACGCCGTCGGCATCAAGCAGCCCTCGCTGTTTCACCACTTCGCCTCCAAGCAGGCGATCATGGAGGCGCTGCTCGACCTCACCTACGCCGCGCCCGCCGCGGTGGCCGAGCGCCTCGCGCGCGGGATGGGCCCGGCGGCGACGCGCCTCGGCGAGTACATCCGCTGGGACGTCGACTACACGCTCGGCCTGCCGTACGACCTGTCGGCCGCAGTGGCCGGCGACGTGCTGGAGCAGCCGGCGTTCGAGCGGTTCCGCCAGGACCGCGACCGGCTGCACTCGGCCCGGCAGCGCATGATCGAGCAGGGCATCGCGGCGGGCGAGTTCGTCGAGATCGACCCCGCCTACGCACAGCAGCTGGTGGCCGCCGTGGCGCTCCAGACCATCCGGCTGCGGCTGGGCGGGCCCGAGGAGGCGGCGGCGTTCGTGCTACGCGGGCTGGGGTATGCCGCGGCGCGTGGCGATGTAGACACCGGCGGCGGCTAGCGCCATCCCGGGCCAGGCGAGCAGCGGCATCTCCTCGCCGATCACGACCCACGCGATCAGCGCCGCACCGGGCGGCACCAGGAACAGCAGAGCCGACACGCGGGAGGCCTCGCCGCGGCGGATCATGGCCAGCAGCAGCGTGATGGCGATCAGCGAGTTGCCGATCGCCAGGTAGCCGAGCGCCGCGACCGAGCGGGTCGTGACCTCGAACGCGAACCCCTCGAGCAGGATCGCCACCGGCACGAACACCACCAGCCCGAGGCCGAACTGGATCACGTTGGCGGTGACGGCGTGCGTGCCGCCGCCGAAGCGCTTCTCGTACAGCGTCACGCCGCTCATCGCCACCAGCGCGCCGCACGCGACGACGATGCCGATCGCCGACTCGGCCTCGATGGTCGCCTTCGCGGCGATCACGATGACGGCGCCCGAGAGGCCGAGCGCGAGGCCGACCCAGCGCGCCGACGTCACCAGCTCGCCCGTGAAGGTGGGGGCCAGCAGTGCCACCAGGATCGGCTGCATCGAGGTGATCAGCGCGACGGCGCCGGCCGACATGCCGAGGTCGAAGGCGATGTACGAGCAGCCGAAGTACGCGACCTGGATGCCGAAGCCGACGATCAGCACGTGCATCCAGGCCTCCCGCGTCCGCGGCCACCCCGGCTGCCTGATGAAGAACAGCACCGGCGCCAGCAGCGCGATGGCGACGGCGTAGCGCAGGGCCAGCAGCGTCATCGGGCCGGTGTAGGGCAGTGCGACCTTCGCCGCGGCGTAGCCGCCCGACCACAGCACGAGGAAGATCAGCGGCGCCGCACGCACGGTCCGTGACGGTAGTGCATCGGCCCGTGGCACGATCCCGGCCATGGATACCGCCGCAATCTTCACCCGGCTCGGGCTCGACGCGGCTGCGCTGCAGTCCGGCGACCTCGAGGTGCGCACCCCGATCACCGGCGAGGTGATCGCCCGCATCGCCTCGTCGTCGGCCGCGGACACCGACGCCGCGATCGTCCGCGCGCAGGCGGCGTTCGAGGAGTGGCGCGACGTACCGGCTCCCCGGCGCGGCGAGCTCGTCCGCCTGCTGGGCGAGGAGCTGCGCGCGGCGAAGGACGACCTGGGCGCGCTGGTGACGCTCGAGACCGGCAAGATCGTGTCCGAGGGCCTCGGCGAGGTGCAGGAGATGATCGACATCTGCGACCTCGGCGTCGGCCTCTCGCGCCAGCTGTTCGGCCTCACGATCGCGTCCGAGCGGCCCGGGCACCGGATGCTCGAGACGTGGCATCCGCTCGGCCCGGTTGCGGTCATCACGGCCTTCAACTTCCCGGTCGCGGTGTGGAGCTGGAACACGGCGCTGGCGCTGGTCTGCGGCGACTCCGTGATCTGGAAGCCGTCGCCGCGCACGCCGCTCACCGCCCTCGCCTGCCAGTCGCTGCTGCGCCGCGCCGGCGAGCGCATGGGCGGCATCCCCGACGGCCTCCTCGAGGTCGTGGTCGGCGGCAACGAGCGCGCCGAGCAGCTGGCCGACGACCCGCGCGTGCCGCTGGTGTCGGCGACCGGCTCGACGGTCATGGGCCGGGCGCTGGCGCCGCGGGTCGCCGCGCGGCTGGGCCGCAGCCTGCTGGAGCTGGGCGGCAACAACGCGATGATCGTGACGCCGAGCGCCGACCTCGAGCTGGCCGTCCGCGCGATCGCGTTCGCGGCGGTCGGCACCGCCGGCCAGCGCTGCACGACGCTGCGCCGGCTGATCGTGCACGAGGACGTCTACGACGAGCTGATCGGGCGCCTGGAGAAGGCGTACGCGACCGTGCCGGTGGGCGATCCCCGCGACGACGGCACGCTGCTCGGGCCGCTCGTCTCGCGCGAGTCGTACGACCGCCTGCAGGGCGCGCTCGAGCAGGCGCGCGGCGACGGCGGTGAGGTGTTCGGCGGCGACCGCGTGCTGGCCGACGAGCATCCCGACGCGTACTACGTGAAGCCGGCCCTGGTGCGGATGCCGGGGCAGACCGGCGTGGTCGAGACCGAGACGTTCGCGCCGCTGCTGTACGCCATGCGCTACCGCGAGCTGGACGACGCGCTCGCGCTGCACAACGGCGTGCCGCAGGGCCTCTCGTCGTGCATCTTCACGAACGACCTGCGCGAGTCGGAGCGGTTCCTGTCGGTGCTCGGCTCGGACTGCGGCATCGCGAACGTCAACATCGGCCCGTCGGGTGCCGAGATCGGCGGTGCCTTCGGCGGCGAGAAGGAGACGGGCGGCGGCCGCGAGTCGGGCTCCGACGCCTGGAAGGCGTACATGCGCCGCCAGACCGCGACGATCAACTACTCCACGGAGCTCCCCCTGGCCCAGGGCGTCCGCTTCGACGTCGGCTAGAACGCGCGGACCGTCAACACCGCGTACCAGAACGCGCGCGAAACCGTGTCCCGGTGAGCGTTTCGGTGCCGCACGCCGAGACGCTCGCCCGCGGCGCGTGACCGTCAACGCCGCGTACCAGAACGCGCGCGAAACCGTGTCCCGGTGACGCGTTTCGGTGCCGCACGCCGAGACGCTCGCGCCGCGCGTGTTCCGTGACGCCTTGCGACGCGGGCCGGCGGGGCGCTTGCCCCGCCGGCCCGCGATCGCGTGACTACCAGGCGGCGGTTGGCTCGCCGGCGGCGGCTGCGCCGCTGCCGTCGGGGCCGAGGTACTGCGCGCTGCCGAAGCCGAGGATCGGATAGAAGATGACGGACAAGAGAGCGAGGCCGACACCGAATCCGGTGCCCTTGCCGAAGCTCTTCGCCAGCTCGATCGACATCATGAACAGGATCACGATGTTCACGACCGGCACCAGCAGCAGCAGGATCCACCACCACGGGCGGCCGATGATTCGCAGCTGGATGAGCGTGTTGTAGATCGGGACGATCGCGGCCCAGCCAGGCTGGCCGGCCTTCACGAAGACCTTCCAGACGCTCGCGATCATGAAGACGATGATCGCGACGTAGATCAAGGCAACGATGGCGTTGTTCATACGGTTCCTCCCTGTCGTGCCGGCGCTGACGTGACGCGCCTCACACCAAGCCTACTCCGGTCGGATCAGATCGGAAGGCCCGCGCGCAGCTCGGGGTGGTAGCGCTGGAAGTGCGGATCGAGGTCGTCCAGCTCGCGCGTCCGGACGATCGCCGGCCGCGCGCCGACGCGCTCGAAGTGCGCCTGCACCGTGGCGCCGCGCAGCAGGTCGTCGCCGTAGAAGCTGCGCCAGCCGACCAGCATGTAGAGGTAGATGTCCGCGAGCGAGTAGCGGTCGCCGAGGCAGTAGTCGCCGGCGCCGAGCTCCCGCTCGATGTACGCCTCGTGCGTCCGCATCTGGTCGGCGGCGCCCTCGACCTTCTTCGCGACCGGCCACCACGCGTCGTGCAGCGTGTTGGAGAGCCAGAACAGCCACCGCAGGTACGCGCCGCGGTCGGGGTCGGTCACCTGCGGAGCGACGCCGGCCTCCGCGAAGCGGTCGCCGAGGTAGGCGAGCACGGCACCGGTCTCGTACACCTTCACCGGCCCCTCGCGCAACGACGGCACCCGCTTCAGCGGGTTCACCTCGGCGAAGTCGGGGATCTCGTCGCGACGCCGCGGATGGATGTCGACCGGCGTGTACGCGCAGCCGATCTCCTCGAACGCGGCGCGCGCAGCGAACGAGCACGACCCCGTGATCTGGAACAGCTCGATCATGCGCGCGAGAAGGGCAGCGCGGTCGTCAGCCAGCGGACGAGGGCCGAGGGGCTGCGCGTCTGCGTCCAGATATCGCCCGGGCCGGTGAACTCGAAGACGAAGCCCTCGCCCGACTTGATCGTCTGGACGAGGCCCGTCGTCGCCTTGCGCAGCGTCATCTGCACGCTCGGCTCGTAGGCGACCATGTGGCCGGTATCGAGCACCAGTCGCTCACCCGGCGCGAGCGTCACCTTCTCGATCGCCCCGAAGCACCCGACGACCACCTCGCCGGCGCCCGAGGCGTGGAGGAGGAAACCGCCCTCCGAGCCGGCGAGGTTCTTGAAGCCGCCCCACTTGGTGTCGATCTCGACGCTGCCCTCGGAACACAGGTAGGAGCCGCGTGAGATGTTCAGCCCCGTCTCCGTGACGGTGCGCACGAAGACATCGCCGGGGAGGCTCGCGGCGACGTCGACCCAGCCGCCGTTCGGACCGGCCGTGAACGTCGTCATGAAGAACGACTCGCCGCCCAGCGCGGCGCGTTTCAGCGAGCCCACGAAGCCACCGTGCATCTTCGACTCGAACGACACGTCGCCCGACGTCGCCAGCATGGCTCCCGCCTCGACCCGGATCGTCTCGTTCGGCGTGAGCGTGGCACGGGCGACGGCGAACGAGGGGGCGTGGCGAACCGAGATATCCATGCGGGCAATCGTAGGTGCCCGCGCCGCAGCGCCTATCCGGCCGCGTCGGTGACCGGTTCGGGCCGGGCGACACGCCGGCCGAACGGGATCCGCGCGAGCCACATGCGGCTCGACAGGAACAGGACGATCGCGTCGAGCAGGCAGTACCCGGCGGCGATGGCGGACGGCGGGTTGCCCTGCGACAGGCCGATGCCGGGAACCGTCTCCGCCCACCGCCAGTTGCCGAACTGCGTGCCGGCGATCTCGAGCACGGTCGTCGCCACGAAGGCGCCGGCATACACGTGCCAGCGCCGCGCGAACCACAGGCAGTACAGCAGCGAGGGCAGCAGGCAGAGGCCGACCAGATCGGGGTTGTCGGGAATCACCAGCGCGCCGGCCACCCAGGTGCAGACGACGACCGTCACGACGCCCGACGTCACGCGGCGGCTGGCCTGCACGAACGGATACTGCGACAGCCGCAGCGCCAGCAGGTAGATCAGCCCGTGCCCGGGCGGCACGTACAGCGGCAGGTTGTCGAAGCGGTACACGTAGAGGCCCCAGATGATCGAGAACGTGATCTCGAACAGCGTCGCGACCACGACCACCACGACCAGCTGGCGGCGCTCGTGCCCGTCGACGGCGATGAACACCGCGGCGAGCAGCGCCCACGTGACCAGCGAGACGACGTCCTGGGCCCAGCGGTCGAGGGTCGCGTCGGCGTAGAGGGCCGACGGGATCCACAGCGCCATGATCAGGATGTAGCCGCCGCGAGAGGCGAGGACGTTCCGGCAGGACTGGAGCACCAGACGTACGATAGACACATGGGAGATTCGGAACCGCTGCCCGATGAGTTCGTCCGTTTCGACCGCCGCGCCGGTGTTCGCGCGACGGCCGAGGAGCTGGTCGAGGACCTGCGGTCCGCCGTGCTGTCCCAGGGCGGCGAGGTGTTCGACGGCCTGCGGGTCGTGCATGCCGACGTCGCGCGCCGGCGCGTGCTGGCCGAGGCGCCGGCGAAGCTCTACGGGCTTCGGCCCGGGCCGGCCGTGCTGTACGGCGTCGCCGCGCGCGGCCTCGTCCGGATGCCGGTGCTGGTGCTCGACGTCGACCACGCGGTGACGACCCTGCACGTCGACGTCGCGCGGGCGGAGCTGGAGGAACGACGCGGCCACGAGCGGCTCGGCGTCGGCCTCGCGGTGCGCGGCGAGCCGATCGGCCGCGCGATGCCGTTCTCGGGCCAGACGCTCAACGTCTCGGCCGGCGGCGCGCTCGTCGACGTGCCGCTGACGGAGGGCATGGCCTACCGCACGGTGCTCGGCCTGCCCGGTGCCGAGCTGGTGCTGAGCGCCGTCGTCGTGCGCATCGACGAGACGAGCTCGGTGCTGCAGTTCACCGGTCTGTCGGACAGCGCCGAGCGCGCGCTCGCCGGCCAGCTGATCCGCGCGGCGGAGGCTCAGCCGGCGAGCTGATCGGCCAGCAGCTGCGCCGGATGCACGGCGCGGCGCGCTGCGAGGTCGGCGATCTGGCTGCGGCACGACGTGCCCTGGGCGACCACGATCGCGCCCGGGTTGGCGCTCACGGCCGGCAGCAGGCGGTCCTTCGCCATGGCCACCGAGAGGTCGTAGGTCTCGCTGCGATAGCCGAACGACCCGGCCATCCCGCAGCACCCGGCATCGAGCATCTCGACGCGGGCGGCCGGGATGCGGCGCATCGCCTCGGCCGTCGCACCGGGTCGCGCGAGCGCCTTGGTGTGGCAGTGCGGGTGCACGATCACCGCGGCCTCGAGCGGGTTCAGCCGCGGCGTCTCCCAGCGGTCGAGCGCCTCCTCGAACAGCAGCACGTGGCGTGAGACGGTGCGCGCGTCGTCGTCGCCGGGCAGCAGCTTCGTCAGCTCGTCGCGCAGCGTCAGGATGCACGACGGCTCGAGGCCGACGATCGGCACGCCGCTGGTCGCGAGCGGCAGCAGCCGGCGCACGTTCTCGACCGCCAGCTGCCGCGCCTCGTCGAGCATGCCGGCCGAGATGTAGGTGCGCCCGCAGCACACGTTCGGCGCCACGGCCGGATGCGCGCCGGCCGCGTCGAGGTAGTCGAGCGCGGCGAGGCCGATGTCGGGTTCGAGCCACTGCGTGAAGGTGTCGACGAACAGCGCCACGTCGACGCGGCGCGGCCCGTAGCGCCCGTCGGTCAGCTCGCGGAACGTGCGGGTCGACAGCTGCGGCAGGCGCCGGTTGCGGTGGATGCCGAGGCGACGGCGCTGCAGGATGCCGAGCGGCGACCGCGCCAGCAGGTTCGCGGTGCGCGGCATGCGCGCCAGCCGGGCGAGCGTGATCGGCGCGTCGGCGAACGCCCGCTCGCGCGCGCCGACGCCGTCCTCGGCGTGCCGCGCATCGAGGTGCTGCGCCTTGATCCAGGCCAGGTCGACGCCGGCCGGGCACTCGGTCTTGCACGCCTTGCAGCCGATGCACGTGGTGAGGGACTCGGCCAGGCCGGGGTCGTTCATCGGGATCGCGCCCGACAGCGCCTCGCGCAGCAGGTCGGCACGGCCGCGCACGGTCAGGCGCTCGTCGCGGGTCACGCGGTACGGCGGGCACATGGTGCCGACGCGGCGCTCCAGGCACGAGCCGATGCCGATGCAGCCGGCCACCTCGAGCTCGACCGGCGTCCGTGCGCGCAGCTGCGTGCGGAGGTTCTCGTCCAGCGGCGGCGCGTCGAGGATGCGCCCGGGGTTGAGGATGCCGGCCGGGTCGAAGGCCCGCTTGATGGTGCGGAAGCCGTCCATCAGCGGCTCGCCGAACAGCCGCGGCAGCAGCTCCGAGCGCAGGATGCCGTCGCCGTGCTCGCCCGACAGCGACCCGCCGTTGGCGACGAGCAGGTCGGCGCCGCGCTCGGCCAGGCGGCGGAAGCGCGCCCGGTCCTCGGCGTCGGACAGGTCGAGCAGCGGCCGCACGTGCACGCAGCCGACGGAGGCGTGGCCGTAGATGACCGACACCGTTCCCTCGTCGCGGAATGCCTGGCGCAGGCCCGACAGGTAGGCGCCGAGGCGCTCGACGGGCACGGCGCCGTCCTCGACCACGGTGGTCGGCCGCCGGCCGCCGCGCACGGAGCGGTTGATGGTGCCCTGCAGGTCGCGCCGGAAGCTGATGATGCGCGCGTTCGCCTCGGGGCCGTCGACCGCGACGACGCCGGCCGCGCCGGGAATGTCGGCCGAGCCCATCAGGTCGCGCGCGGCCTGCACCTCCTCGACGGTGCCGGAGTGCTCGACGAGCAGCACGGCGTCGGCGCCGGCCGAGATGTCGCGCGCCGCCGGGCTGCCGACGATGGCGCCGGCGTCGACGATCTCGACCGCGGACGGCGACGACGGCAGCACCGCCATGTTGGCGTCGCCGATCGCGTCGAGCGAGTCGAGGCGGATGATCGTCCAGGCGCGCAGGTCGGGCACCGGATCGAGCTCGACCTCGACCTCGAGCACCAGCGCCAGCGTGCCCTCCGAGCCGCACAGGAACCGCGCCAGGTGCGGCCGGTCGCCCGCCAGCGCGGGCAGGTTGTAGCCGTCGACGCAGCGCAGGATGCGGGGCCAGCGCTTCTCGATCTCGGCCTCGAGCGAGTCGCGCACGGCGCGCGCCGCGGCGAACGGCCCGTCCAGCGCGGCGAGATCGGTCTCGCCCACCCACAGCGTCGGTGCCGTCGGCCAGCAACACATGCAGGCGACGGACGCGGTGCGACGTGCGGCCGTAGACGGCGGAGCGCATGCCGGCGGAGTCGTTGCCGACCATGCCGCCGAGGGTCGCGCGGCTGGCCGTCGCGGTGTCCGGCCCGAAGCACAGGCCGTGCTCGCGGGCGGCCGCGTCGAGGTCGGCCTGGACGACGCCGGGCTGCACGCGGGCGAGCCGCGCGTCGGCGTCCATCGACACGATCTGGTCGAGTCTCGAGACGTCGAGCACGACGCCGGCGCCGATGGCCTGCCCGGCGAGGCTCGTGCCCGCGCCGCGCATGGTGAGCGGCACGCCGTCGGTGCGGCAGGCCTCGAGCGTCGCGGCGATGTCCTCCAGCGCGGCGGCGATCACGACGGCCTGCGGGACGATCCGGTACACGGAGGCGTCGGTCGCGTACGCGTGCAAGGTGGCGGCGTCGGTCCGCGTCTCGCCCTTGATGCGTCCCGCGAGACGATCGATTGCCACCCGAGGAGGCTACCGTATCGCCCATGCTCCTCTACGACAATGGCGTCTCGTCGAACGCCCTGAAGGTCCGGTTCCTGCTCGCCGAGCTCGGCCTCGACTACGACCGGCACGAGGTGCCGATGCTGCGGCCGCGGCCCGCCGACTACGTCGCGGTGAACCCGCTCGCGGGCATCCCGACCCTCGACGACGACGGCTTCGTCGTCACCGAGTCGAACGCGATCCTGCGCTACCTGGCGCTGCGCGAGGGCCGCGAGGATCTCTATCCGACCGAGCCGCGCGGCCACGCGCGCGTGAACGAGCTGCTCGACCGGTTCGCGCTCACGATCCGCCCCGCGTTCTTCAAGCACGAGGCGGCGGCGATGGGCTTCAAGTTCGGCATCGGCTTCGGCGGCGGTGCCGAACGACCCGGAGCGGGCGGCCGAGATCGCCGTGCGACATCGCGCCGCAGATCGCGCTGCTGGAGCAGATCCTGTCCGACGGCCCCTACGCGCTCGGCGAGTTCACGATCGCCGACTGCGCGATCGCGCCGGTGCTGTTCCGCACGACGAAGACCGGCCTCGACCTGTCGGCCTACCCCAAGATCTCGAGGCTCCGCGACGCGCACCTGGCGCGCCCGGCCTTCACCGCGGCGGGGCCGATCACGTAGCGACCGGCCCCGCCGCGTTCGAGGATCAGGCGACGCGCGTGACGACCTCGCAGTCGCGCGCGACGGTGTCGTTGGCGTTCGCCTTGACGGTGTCGCGCCCGGCGCCGCAGGTGATGGAGTCGCGGCCGGAGCTGCCCTTCGTGTCGCGAGCGTCGATCGTGTCGTTGCCGGCGCCGCCGCGCATCGTGTCCTTGCCGGCGCCACCGAAGAGCTTGTCCTTGCCGGCGCCGCCGGCCAGGGTGTCCTTGCCGGCGTCACCGCGGAGCGTGTCGTTGCCGGCGTCGCCGTTCACGGTGTCGTTGCCGGCGCCGCCGAAGGCGGTGTCGTTGCCTGCGCCGCCGCCCACGCTGTCCTTGCCGGCGCCGCCGCGGAGCGTGTCGTTGCCTGCGCCGCCCAGCACGGTGTCGTTGCCGGCGCCGGCGTCGATCGTGTCGTTGCCGCCGGTGCCGACGATCCGGTTCGCGGCCGCCGAACCGACGCAGACGCCGGCGACCCGGATCATCCCGGCCGGCACGACGAACTGGGTGCCGGACAGGTTCGGGCAGACGTCGGCGGTGAAGGTGTACAGGCCGGTGTCAGGGGCGATGTCGCCGTCGCTGTAGATCGGGTCGGTGGGATGGCTGCGGCAGGAGTTGGTCACCAGCCACTTGAAGGTGCCGCCGAACGTGCTCGCGATCGCAGGCGGCACCGTGACGTCCACCGAGGTGGCCCCGATGGCGCTGGCGAGGTTCGTGTTCGTCGATGGCGCCGGCCGGCGTCCAGAGGTACTGGCTGGTGGTCGAGACGGCCCACACGTGCCCCGCTCGGCGGCCTGCGCGGGCGCCGTGGTGCCGGCCGGGAAGATCATGAAGAAGGGCCGGGTGACGGTGGACGTCCGAAGAAGTCGTTCACGCACTCGGTGCCCGTGAAGGTGACGGTCAGGTGCAGCGTGCCGTTGGCGGTCATGCTCGCGCCGGCGGTCCGGAAGTCGATACCGCACGCGGTGCCGAGCCCGGTCATGCAGTTGTCGCCGGCCGGATCGCTGGCGGTCGCGGCGGTCCCACTCGGAACGAGCGCGAGGGAGACGGCCGCGGCTGCGGCGAACATCGTGAGGATCGAGGAGCTACGCATAGTTTCGACGCTACCACGCATGATGGCTACGCCCGCCATCCGTCTTTTCATGGGGGTGCGCGCTGCGACACCGCCGCGCCGCCGAAGCTCGCGACTCCGGCCCGGTGGTAGTCTCCGCCGGGCGAGGCGGCGTGGCTCCAGTGCTGGGTTTCCTCGCGTCCGGGCGGTTAGCTCAGCTGGTTAGAGCACCTGCTTTACAAGCAGGGGGTCGGGGGTTCGAAGCCCTCACCGCCCATCGGCTCCACCACTAGCTTCAGAGCCAGAATCGCGCCACCAGCGGGTTGCGTTTTCGGGCTTCTGGAAACGGTTTTGGAAACGCTGGCGCATCTACACTGCTGGTATGTCCCGCGTGGATGCCACCAGGCCCCGATCGAAGCGCCCAACGACGGCGCACGACGAGCTCGCCGGGAGCGCATCTCGTTCGTGCCCTCCACGGCGTGGTCGCCACACCGTCCGGTGCGTGCTGCGCCGCCTGATCATCGTGAGCCGGCGAAGCGTGCTGCTCGGCCGGATCGTCGCGAGCCCCGGACGTGCGCGAGCCTCGCTCGAGGACTCCACCTTGCGCTTAAAGGAAGACCCACCACCAGGCGATCAACCCTCGAGCTCCGCCGCCCAGGAAGTCGAAGGCGTCGACGATTCGATCTGTCTGGTTCGCGACCAAGCCAGCGAAGAAGTTCGCGATGAGCGCCGGACACCACGTTCTCGACCCGCTATCGGCGCTGCGATCGCGAAGAACAATGAACGCGTCTACGGCCGACCGCAGGAAAGCTTCGGCGGCACGCTGCTCTCCCGAACTCGGATTGAGTGCTCCGATCGCGCCTGGCTGCGGATCGGCGCGAAAACAGGCTCGCTGCTGCTGTCGTACACAACGCCCCCAACGACGGGTTCGGGAGCTCTCGACCTGCAGATTCTTTGTCCCCTACGTAGCGCGTCGCGCGTTCCGCGAAGCGGACCGTCAGGGTGAAAAGAAACGCAAGCAGCGCCGCACGCCGCGCAGCGCGCCGCTGCTGGTCTGCCGCCGTTCGATCCATCTCAGCCTCCCGAGTCGTGGCGAGAGCCGTCGAGTACCTGAAGGAAACGAACAGCCGGCCGGGGCCGTGCGGTCGGGTGCTACCGAGAGAGGGTTGTGCGCAAGACCGAGTTGCGGCGTGCGGTTCTGCTCGCTTCGCGAGCGAGCCAGATGACGCCGACGCCCCACCCGGCGAGGAGCGCCAGTGGCATCTCGTCGAGGATGCGCCCATCCCATACGCCATGCGGAGTCCAATCGCGACACCGAGGACCAGCACCACGCGGCCACGGAGCCGCTCGTCGCTGACCGCTCGTCCGATCGGCGGGATCGCGGTCAGGCGGAGGCGGATTGGATCGGTTGCCTTAGCCGCCAGCCGTACGAGCGGCAGCCACCACGCCTCGAGCTTCGCGACCGCGACGCCGCTCGCCGCGCCGACGATGGCGCCGCCGAGAACGTCGCTTGGAGCGCGCTGCGCCGAGCAGCCGCGAGGCGGCGACGAGGCTGGCCAGCACGAGGAGGACCCGCCCCGCGCGACGGCTGGCGAACCATGCGCCGACGGCGAGCGCGAACGCAGCAGCGACGTGATCAGACGGGAATGATGGGTCGCTCGAGATGCCGGCCAGCGGCACGATGACGGCGTGCGCCGCGTACGGTCGCGGGCGTTCCCACAGGTGCGAGATCAGCTGGTTGGTGAGCATCGCGAACGCTCGCCGCGGCAAGCGCCCCCGCGGTCGCCCGCTTTCGCGCGTCGACGCCGCGTCCGCTGGCCAGCCACGGGATTACGGTCGCCGCGACCACGAGCGGCACGATCCACGTCGCGAACAACCGCACCGCCGTTTCGAGCAGGGGATGCGCGACGACGAACCCGTTCACATAGTGCAGGAGCGCGTAATCCACTCGCCGTTCCCCCTGGCTGGCTTGGTCGGTTAAGCGTCGCGGACGGTAGCAGCGCGCCACCGCGTATCGTCCATCGGTGGTCGGGCTCGCGGACTCTGGCTATCTCGGTTGCGCTCGTCGCGGTCGTCTACGCAGGCTGCGTTCCTCGCGCTAGCCGTCGTTGGGCGGCGTGGCGATGCCCGCGCCGTCGCGCGGTTCGTACCGGACTGCATCGTATTGATGGGACGGCTACTGCGCGACCCGAGTGTGTCTCGCGGCGAAAGCTGTTGGTCGCCGTCGCGATCGGATACCTCGCGATGCCGATCGACCTCGTCCCCGACTTCATTCCGATCGCCGGCCAACTAGACGACGCCATCATCGTCGCGCTGGGTCCTGCGTGCGATCATCCGCGGCGGGAACGCTGCAATGCTGGATGAGCATTGGCCTGGTCGCCGAATCCGCTGCGCATCATCCGCCGCGCCGCGTTTGGCGAGCGGATCCTTCCGAACTGGCCTGACCATCCGTGCGCTGTGGTTGACCGTGAATCCTGTCGGCTCTCCCACTGCCGGCACGCCGCGCGAATTTACCTTCCCTTTACAAGGCGCGCGCATGGGTTGACGCCGGCGAGGAAGAGGTAGGGGATGGTCAAGAAGGTGCCGACGGGAATCCCGTGCAGGGCGATCCCGTGTTCATGCGCCGCATCAACGGCTGGCTGACGATCTTCTGGCTTCTGATGATCCCGGTGTCGTTCGCGACCGGCTGGGTGCAGCTCACCACGTACGTGTCGGCGCTCTCGCTCTGGCGCTCGTCTCCGGCCACTGGTCGGCGTGGCAGGCCGCGCGGGTCGAAGTGAACCAGGCACGTGAGGAAGCTCGCCGCGACCAGCAGGACATCGCCGGCGACGTGGTCGAACGGATCGTGCAGAAGACCGAGGTCACTGCGCTGAGCGAGGGCAGCGCGTAGGAGCACAGCGCCGCGGTTGCCGTACCGTGTCGCGCTCATGCCTGGGATGGTTCGCTATCGGATCGCAGGTTGACGCGCGCGGGTCGCCGAGGGAGCGTGAGGCGCTGCCCGAGGATGACGCAACCGCTCGCATCGACGTGATCCGGACGGCGGGCGAGCACGCCCAGCTCTGGGCATGCGGTGGCCGTGTATCGGATGGGCAGTGGGTGGGGGCCGCCGACCTTGATCTACTTCGCGCCGGCTAGCCCCACCCGATAGCCGCTGCACTGAACCTGGGTGGCACCGGACGGTGCGGGTTGCTTACGCGTCTCGCCACAGGGAGTAGCCCGACCCGGTGCGCCGCCAACTCTACACATCCGCACGGCTCGTAGACGGCGACTCGCGGCGCCTACCCGCGGGCGAACCCGCAAACGTCGGACCGATCCGCGGCCGCCGGCGGCCAGGGGTCGGGGTGCCGCCGACGGCGCACGGACGCGCCCGCTGGTGCGACGAGCGCTATGTGCTGCCGTGTCCGGCAGCTTGATAGTCATGCTCCTGGGGCGTTCGGATAACCCTCGGCGACTGGATTGTGGCCAGAGGGAATCGCGTCCCGGTGATGACGTGCCCAGCCCGGTCGTGGATCACCAGCTCGCCGCCGCCGAGGATGGCCAGGACGTCGCGTGCCCGGTTGACGGCCTGCCGTCGTCTCTGTGTGCCTCGAGCAGGGCGGGCGCGTTGAATCGTTCGCGCACTTCCCACACGCCGTCGCTGCGACGTACCACGTGGCGTTGTGCGTCCATCGTTCCCCCCGGAGCCGGACGCAATGTCGTTCCCGCCGCGAGGGTCACGAAACGCCGGTGACGGGGAGGACGCTCGTCACGCCGAAGCCGGCGTAACGAGCCCGTCCCGTCGCGTGAAGGGAGCTGCCGCACCCGCGAGACGACTCGTGACACGACAGGGCGGTCGCCGACCTCGCCGCCGCTGACCCCAGCGACGTCGGGGTCGGCGCTCATCTCGACCGTACCGCGCGTTCGCGGTGCAGGTTGTTCGATCGAGGCGTAGAGTGGTGGGCAGCACCGGCGGGGCCACCTCGGTGGCGTAGACCCGTAAAAGCCCCGTACTGCCCGGTGCGTCGAGTCTCCAGCGGCTCCGGCGGGCGCGTTCCGCGGCGATCTCCGCAAGCCGCACCTGTGCTTCGGCGCGGATCATCGTCGGCGTCGCGTTCAACAGTTCCCATTCCAGTTGGTCGTGGCGGACGCTCTGCGGGATCTCGCGTCGGCTGCGACGGTAATGCCGGGGTGATCCCGGCTTCGCGTGATCGCGCGATCGTCTCAGCGCCATCCAGACGTGTGCGCGCCTCGAACTCGGCAGCGTCAAGCATCTCGTCAGTCAAGGACCTGACGTCCAGCATCATGGAGGACGCCTGGCCTGAGGGCTCCTCGACGGGGGCTCGCGGGGTTCACAGGCCAGGCCGCTTGATTGTACGCTCCAGTGGTGCGGTGTTCAATCCTGTTGGCCGGTCGTGATCGTCGGCGCTTGGGCTGGGTGCGGGCGGGGCGCTTGTTGAGTCCGCAGGCAGGACAGCTGCGGGTGTTCTGCGGGTAGCCGCAGCGCGGGCAGGTGATCTCCGGCGCGCCTCACAGCGTCGCTCGCTCGGCGGCGATGTCGGACAGCTGGATCTGCGCCTGCATCCGAATCACGGCCGGTGCCGCGTCGAGCAGCGCCTGGTCGAACATGTCGACCCGGTCGGGGTGCGGGAGCAGGTGCCAATGCTCGCGGAAGTAGGCGGTGATCCGCTCCCGCTTCCGGCGCGCGATGTCGTCGGCGTTCGCGAGCCGGTGACGGGCTTCCGCTTCGGCGGATCTGAGGCGGCGGTGGGCCGCGGTCGGCATCGGCGAACAGTACGCCCTGGTACATCGCTCCGCCATCCACAGGCGTCGGCGGCGTTCGGCTTGTCGGCTTCTGTACGATCGCGCAGCCTGGCGCCGCACCCACCTGAACTCCACCGACCGAACGCGGTGCCAGGCGCCAGTCTGGTGGGGATGACAGGCGGACGTCGAGACAACGAGGGGGCCGCTAACTGCCATTCAGGGTGATCGTGGAACTGCGCGCGAAGCCGGGGCGGCGAGACGAGCTCAGGAGCCTGATCGAAGGGATCATGGAGACGTATGGGCGGGGCATGCCGGGACTCGTTGGCGCCGAGCTGTACGAGGCGCTCGGGGATCCGGACGTGCTGGTCGAGATCGCCGATCGGGAGTCGGCCGAGGCTCGCGACGCGACGACGCAGAATCCGGCGGCGGCGGAGATGATGGCGCCGATGCTCTCAGCGATGGCAGGGCTGTTCCGTGCGACCGTCATCCGGCCCACGGCGTAGCTGCACCAGACGCGGTCACCGAGCGGGCGAGCTGGTACCGTGGCGTCGTTGTCCCACGCTCGTTGTTCGCCACGAACACCCTCGGCAACGGCCACGTGGTCGACGATGCCTTCGCGTTCCGGCGAGCGATGTCGTCGTCGCTCTGACGGATCCCGGCCGCGAGCACCCGAGCTTCACATCCGGCGTGACGTTCAACGCTGGTGCTGGCGTATCAGGCGCACAGCCTTACCGTGCAGACGAGGGTCGCGAATGAGGTCGCAGGTGCGGAAGCGAACCGCGAACTGCTTGCGATGCTTGGTCCCGCGTTTCGTCCTGCTTCCTCCCAGAGCTGCGCCACTCCCGCCTCGACTGGCCGCGTCGCATCGTTTCGCCGTTACGCGGAGCCGTGGCGCGACCACCTTGAGATCGCCGTGCGCGCCCTCCGCGGCGCCGCGAGGCGTCGTCCGGGAGCGGCCGAGCGCCTGGCGGGCGCCGAGCCGTTCGTCGCCACGAACGACGCCGAAACGTGCCACGCCGCCGGCCAGGCTCCAGTTAGGTGACCGTCGCGACGCCGATGTACTCCCTCGCATTCGGCGTGCCGCTCGCCGCAGGTGCCGGTGCAGAAAACTCGGTCGCCACGTGAACCGCTAGATGGTACGTGCCGGCAGCATTCGGCGTGGTCACGACGAACGGTCCGGTACCCGTCTGACGGCGCGACCCGGTCGAACGCGCAGCCGACCGGATTCTGATCGGCGAAGCGAACCTGCAGCTGGACGATGAGCATCGGGCACCCGAAGCTGCGCCACGAGTAGTCGAAGTCGACGTTCCATGTCGTCCCGGTGGCCGCCGCGCCTCGACGCTGTCGCGCGTCGATCTTGACGTTGGCGATGGTCGCGACGCTGTTCGCGTCGTCGAATCCCATCGTGACACCCGCGGGTCCCCACCGGCCCGACCGCTCCGGCAGCGCCGGCAGTGCCCGAACGCCCGCCGCGCCCTGCAGGCCGCGCGCCGGCCGCACCCTTGTGCACCAGTGGCGCCCTTCAGGAGCGTCCCGGGACGAAGTCGGCAGCTTCGAGTGAGCCGTTCGTCACCTTCGCCGACGTCACCGCATTCGCTTTCATCTGCTTCGCGCCGACGCCATTCGACGGAATCTTCAAGGCGGCATAGCCGGCGCCAGTCAACGCCACAAACAGCGCAGCCGTCGCGATGATCGCTCGCCGCATGGGGCCGCGCCACACGCGCTTGCTTCCACCCTTTCCGACCTCCGACTGCCGGCATCGGTCCGCAACCTGAACAAAGCGTCCCTCCCCGCCGCCGGACGTCGCCGGCTACCCGGCGCCACGAGCCGGCAACGCGAGCGAAGCAGCGTCCACGTCGCATCCCGAATCGGTGGCCGTGATTCATCGCGCCTGCCCCGCGCGCTTCACCTGCGTCCGCGCCGCCTGGCTTACTCGACCGAGCGCCGCATCGGCAGCGCATTCCACGCGGAGAGAAGCATGCCGTCCGCAGCGACGCGATCTTCCAGACGCACGACGCTCGAAGTGCGGCTGTTCCTCGTCGTCGGCGGCGTGCTCGCAGCCGTGGAAGCCGATCAGGAAACGGCTGGATCGGTCTGTTCCTGGTCGGCGCGGTGACGTTGGTCGCGGCCGGCTTGGCGGCGCCGCGATCATACCGCCGTGGCCGGCGACGTCACTCGTCGTCGGCGGCCTGATCGGCGGCGATGCTGGTGTGGACGGTGATCGGCGCCTCGCTGCGGTCATCGCCCTGATCGGTTCGCTCTCGCCGACACGCGTCGAGGCGACCCACCGCCGAGCCCGGCGTAGTTGCGTCGCGCCTGCAGCGCATCGCCGTGGCCACTTCCGCGATCCCGTTGACCGCCGGTACCGGTG
>CAVTAC010000009.1:0-1540496 GCA_963732645.1 uncultured Actinomycetes bacterium | reverse complement strand
AAGAGCGCGATGCTCGACTGGAAGCAGTGGGGCAAGCCGGAGAAGACCGGCAGAGCGTCAGCTTCATCTGGAACCACAGCTACGCCGGCCTGAAGCGCCCGAAGCAGCCCGTGACGCTGCTGCGGGTCACCGCCGACAGCCCGTCGTACTGGCGCGCGGTCGTGCTGGCGAACTTCAACGGCCTGGCGTGGGTGGGCGAGCCGACCGTGGTCGACACCTCGTCGCCGCCCGACGCCGTGGTGCCGCGTGACGCGCTGTCGCCGTCCGCGCAGGGCTGTCGCTGAAGCAGAAGTCGGTCAAGTTCCAGAACGTCAACCTCGCCACCACCAACCTGGTCGCGCCGGCCGAGGTGCTCGCGATCAAGGGCGTCGACGGCGACGCGGGCCTGATCAGCCGCACCGTCCGACGGCGTCTTCTCGACCGACAAGAACGTGCCGGTCGACTCCAGCTGGACGGCGGAGTACCTGCCGTCGCAGCCGTCGATCAAGGACCTCACCGAGTCGCCGGCCGACTACCCGGAGGAGCTGCAGGTCGACGTCGCTGTCGCTGCTCGACGAGAGCGTCCAGTTCCCGGTCTGGGGCACGCCCGGCCGCGAGGCGGCGGTCGACGACCTGATCAGCCAGAACTTCTTCGACCCGCAGCTGGTGCGCTGGCGCGAGGTGTACGACCAGGCCCGCGCGCTGACGAAGGACGCGAAGTCGCCGTACGAGGCGGTCGCGGCGATCGAGTCGTACTTCCAGTCGAACTACCGCTACGACGAGAAGGCCGACTACTCGCAGGCCACCGACGGGCCGCTGCCGTCGTTCTTCCTCGACGGCAAGCGCGGCTACTGCCAGATGTACGCCGGCACGATGACGGTGATCCTGCGCATGCTCGGCATCCCGTCGCGCATCGGCGAGGGCTTCACCGAGGGCACGCGCAACGTCAGCCGCGGCACGTACGTCGTCACCGACCGCGACGCGCACGCGTGGGTCGAGGTGTGGTTCCCGAAGTACGGCTGGATGGCGTTCGAGCCGACCCCGTCGCGCGAGCTGCCGTTCAACTACTCGACGACGTCGAAGGACTTCTCCGAGGCCGCCCAGTCGGCGCTGGCGGGCGTCGCCGGCTTCGACTCGGCCCGGCTCGAGCAGCTCGCGAAGCTGGCCGGCACCCCGAGCCGCGTCGCCGGTGCCCAGCTCGGCGGCGGCCGCGGACCGCGCGAGGGCGACTTCAGCGTCGGCACGGTCGTCGGCAGGGAGTGGCGCCCGGGCTTCGTCTCGTGGCTCCTGCTGCTCGCCGCCGGCGTGGTCGTGCTGCTGGTGCTGGCGAAGCGCCTGCGCTCGGTGATCCCGTACCTCCGCAAGGGACCGCACGCCATCGCCGGCGCCGTCCGGCGCGACCTGGAGGCGTTCGTGCGCGACCAGGGCGTGCCCGATGCGGTCGTGACGCTGACGCCGGACGAGTTCGCCCGCATGCTGCGCCGCGAGTTCGGCGTCGACGCGGCCGGCTGGGCGCGCCTGCAGTCGCGGGCCCGGTACGGCCCCGACGACGCGCGGGCCGACGAGGCCGCGCGCAGCGCGCGCACCGAGGCGCGGTCGCGTGAAGCGCGGCCTGCGCAGGTCGCTCGGCCGCACCGAGCGCGCCCGCGGTGCGGTGCGCCTGCGCTCCCTGCTGCCCTGAGTCCCGGTGCGCCCGGGTGGTACCTTGAGGGAGTGGACGATGACGCGCCGGTCTACGAGCTCTTCGTGCGCGGCCGGGAGCTGCTGCGCGCCGGCGACACCGGCGCGGCGATCGAGCGGCTCGAGCAGGCGCGCGACCTCGATCCCGAGAAGGGGTCGATCCGCGAGACGCTGGGCCTCGCCTACCTGCGCGCGTCCCGCATGGTCGACGCCGAGGCGGAGCTGACCGTCGCGCTCGACCTGGCGCCGAACGACGCGTACTGCTACTACCTGCTCGGCCGGGCGCAGCAGGGCCTCGGCTTCCTCGAGCTCGCCCGCGGCTCGTACAAGATGGCGCACTGGCTCGACCCGCGCTCCGACGAGTACCGGCGCGCGCTCGACCGCCTGCCGGCGGCCTGACGACGACGGTGCGGGCGGTCGTCCAGCGGGTCTCGGAGGCGCGCGTCACGGTGGCGGGCGAGACGGTCGGCGCGATCGGCCCGGGCCTGCTCGTGCTGCTCGGCGTCGCGCACGACGACGACGCGGCGGCGGTCACGGGCCTGGCCGGCAAGGTCGCGCGGCTGCGGATCTTCGAGGACGACGCCGGGCCACATGAACCGCTCGCGTGCTCGACACGGGCGGCGCGGTGCTCGCCGTCTCGCAGTTCACGCTGCTCGCCGACACGCGCAAGGGCAACCGCCCGTCGTTCATGGCCGCGGCGCCGCCCGAGCGTGGCCGAACCGCTCTACGAGGCGTTCGTCGAGGCGCTCCGCGACGCTCGGCCTGGAGGTCGCGACGGGGCGCTTCGGACGGCTCGATGCAGGTGGCCCTGGTGAACAGACGGGCCGGTCACGATCGTCATGTGAATCGTGGTACATTGCCTCCGGCACCGGGGGTCGAAAGCCCGGTCGCACCCCGAAAGTGGGCGATGGTGCCCGCTTTTTTCATGACCTCATGACTTCTCCCGACCTGCAGACCATCACCCGCACCGTCGCCGCCGTCCGCCCGGACGTCGAGATCTGGGACGTCCAGGTGGTCGCGGGGGAGAACCTCGTCCGCGTGCTGATCGAGCACCCCGACGGCGTCGATGCCGACCTCTGCGCCGAGGTGGCGAACCTGCTCTCCGACGTCCGCGACCACGGCGGCCTCGAGGTCTCCTCGCCGGGGATCGAACGACCGCTGATCCGCACGACGCACTACACGCGAGCGCTCGGCGAGACGGTGCAGATCCGTCTCAAGAAACCACGAGAGGGGCGCCGCAACCTCCGCGGCCGCCTCACGGCAGCCGACGACACATCGCTGCGCCTCTCGCTCGACGACGGCGTCGAGCTCGAGGTGCCGCGGGAGGAAGTCGCGAAGTCGAACATCGTCTGGAATCCGGTGACGCCATGAGCAAAGACATCCTCGAAGCCGTCTACGAGCTGGAACGACAGAAGTCGATCGACGCCGAGGTCCTCCTCGTCGCGCTGGAGGACGCCCTCAAGGCGGCCTACAAGAAGACGCCCGAGGCCGCGCGCCACGTGCGCGTCGAGATCGACCGCGAGACCGGCGAGATGAAGGTGTTCCAGGTCAGCGTGCCCGACGAGATCCTGATCGAGAAGGGCCTCCTGCACCTGCCCGAGCCGTCCGAGGAGGAGGTGTCCGACGAGCCGCCGGCCCAGCCGCAGTACGGCTCGAGGAGCTCGTCGTCGAGGAGCCCGAGCCGCTGCTCGACTGGGACCGCCTGGCCGAGGCCGACATCGACGTCGTCGACGTGACGCCGTCCAACTTCGGCCGCATCGCCGCGCAGACCGCGAAGCAGGTCATCCTGCAGCGCATCCGCGAGGCCGAGCGCGAGATGATGTTCGACGAGTACCAGGACCGCGTCGGCGACGTCGTCACCGGCATCGTCCAGCAGTCCGACAACCGGTACTGCCTGGTCGATCTCGGCAAGGTCGAGGCGCTCCTGCCCGGCTCCGAGCAGGTGCCCGGCGAGCGCTACGAGCACGGCGCCCGCATCAAGGCCGTGATCATCGAGGTGCGGAGCGGCACCAAGGGCCCGCAGATCGTGCTGTCGCGGCGCTCCGAGGAGCTGCTGCGCGAGCTGTTCGAGCTCGAGGTGCCCGAGATCGCCGACGGCCTCGTCGTCATCCGCGCCGTCGCCCGCGAGCCCGGCTACCGCTCGAAGATCGCCGTCGAGTCGCGCGCCCAGGGCGTCGACCCGGTCGGCGCCTGCGTCGGCCCGCGCGGATCGCGCGTCCGGATGGTCGTGTCCGAGCTGCGCGGCGAGAAGATCGACATCATCCCGTACAACGACGAGCCCGCCCGGTTCGTCGCGAAGGCGCTCGCGCCGGCCCGGGTCAAGGAGGTCGTCGTCGACGACGAGAACCAGCAGTCGACGGTGATCGTGCCCGACGACCAGCTGTCGCTCGCGATCGGCCGCGACGGCCAGAACGCCCGGCTCGCCGCGAAGCTGACCGGCTGGCGCGTCGACATCAAGTCGGAGACCGAGTTCGCCATGGAGACCGACGAGGACTTCGTCGGCGGCGTCACGGTCGCCGGCTACCTCGAGCAGCACGGCTACGACGCGCGAGCGCTGCGTGGCGTGCTGAAGGAAGGGCGCATCTCGATCAACGGCATCGTCGTGCGCCGCGCCGAGCGGTACGTCGGTCCCGACGACACGGTCGCCCTGGACGGAGATCCGGTCTGAGCCCGGCCGGCCCGGTCCGCAGCTGCATCGGCTGCGGTGCCCGGCGTCCGCAGATCGAGCTGGTGCGCTTCGCCGCCCCGGCCGGCACGCTCGTCGCCGGCCGCGGTCCCGGTCGTGGCGCGTACCTCTGCCCGTCCGAGGACTGCGCGCAGCGAGCGCTTCGCCGCGGCGTGTTCGCGCGCCGTCTGCGCCGTCCCGTCACGGTTCCGCCCACGCTGGTGCCGGAAGCCGTAAAAACCCCCACTGGTAGGATTCACCGCTGATGGCCAAGCGCCGCATCACCGATATCGCGCGCGAGCGCGGACTCGACCCGAACGAGGTCGCGCAGCGTCTCCACGAGGCGGGCGTCGCCGTGCGCGGCGACCTCGTCGACGAGGCCGCCGCCGCCCGCGCGCTGGCCGGCTCGCGCCCCACCGGCGCGGCCGCCAAGACCGCGCAGGCGACGGCACCCGTCCGCACCGCCACGCGCAAGCCCCCGCCGCCGCCGCCGGCACCGCCCGCACACCCGCAGGCCATGGCCCCGCCGCCGCCGCCGCGGCCCCCGGCCGAGCGCCCGGCGCGTCCGGCACGCGCCCCGACGCCGCTCGCCCCGCTCGCCCCGATTCCGCCCGCCCGACCACCCGGCCCGAGGTCGCGCGCGGCGCGCCCCGCCAGGACGGCCTCGGCCGCGGCGCGCCGCGGCCCGACGGCCTCGGCCCGCGTGCCGCTCCCCCCGGGGCGCGGCCCAGCGGCCCCGCCGGTCCGCCCGTCGGCGGTCCGCCCGCGCCCGGTGGCGCCGGCAGCCGCGCCCGTCCGCAGCGCGGCGTCCCGGCCGGCAAGCGCCGCCGCGTCGTGATCGACTCGCAGGCTGCCCGCGGACCGCGCGAGAAGCAGCAGCGCGGGCGCGATCGCGGGCCGCGAGCGCGAGCCGAAGGTCGTCCAGCCGCGTCCGACGGGCCCGTCACCGTCCCGTCCGGCGTCACGGTCAAGGAGCTGGCCGAGAAGCTCGGCGTGTCCGCGGCCGAGATCATCAAGATGATGTTCGCCTCGGGCGAGATGGTCACCATCACGCAGTCGCTCACCGACGAGGCAGTCGAGCTGATCGGCGGCGAGCTGGAGCGCGAGATCACCATCAAGCGCGCCGAGGAAGAGGTCGAGGACATCCCGGAGGACGCCGCCGAGGACCTCCAGACGCGCGCCCCGATCGTCACGATCATGGGCCACGTCGACCACGGCAAGACGACGCTGCTCGACGCGATCCGCGAGACCTCGGTCGCCACCGGCGAGGCCGGCGGCATCACGCAGCACATCGGCGCCTACCAGGTGAAGATCGGCGACCGCAAGGTCACCTTCCTCGACACCCCGGGCCATGAGGCGTTCACCGCCCTGCGCGCCCGCGGCGCGAAGGTCACCGACGTCGCGGTCCTCGTCGTCGCGGCCGACGACGGCGTCATGCCGCAGACCATCGAGGCGATGGACCACGCCAAGGCCGCCGGCGTCCCGATCGTCGTCGCCGTCAACAAGATCGACCGGCCCGACGCGAACCCCGCGAAGGTGCGCCAGGAGCTCGTCGTGCACGGCCTGCAGCCCGAGGAGTGGGGCGGCGAGACGGTGTTCGTCGACGTCTCCGCCAAGCAGAAGGAGGGCCTCGACTCGCTGCTCGAGATGCTGCTCCTGCAGTCCGACGTGCTCGAGCTGAAGGCCAACCCCGACGCCGAGGCATCGGGGCCGATCATCGAGTCCCGGCTCGACGTCGGCCGCGGCCCGGTCGCCACCATGCTCGTCCAGCGCGGCACGCTGCACGCCGGCGATGCCGTCGTCGCGGGCGACGCCTGGGGCAAGGTGCGCGCCATGCTCGACGAGAACGGCGAGCGCCTCAAGGAGGCCGGCCCCGCCACGCCCGTCGAGATCCTCGGCTTCGACAAGCCACCGCCGGCCGGCGAGATCTGCCGCGTCGTCGACTCCGATCGCACCGCGCGCCAGCTGGCCCAGAAGCGCGCCGCCCGGCTGCGCACCGAGGGCTTCATGCGCCGCTCCAAGTCGGTGTCGCTCGAGGACCTGTTCGATCGCATGCAGGAAGGCGCGATCCGCGAGCTCAACCTGATCATCAAGGCCGACGTGAACGGCTCGGTCGAGGCGGCCCAGCAGGAGCTGCAGAAGCTCAAGCACGACGAGGTCGCCGTCCGCGTCATCCACACCGGCATCGGTGCCATCAGCGAGTCCGACATCATGCTCGCCGCGGCCTCGAAGGCGATCGTGGTCGGCTTCAACGTGCGGCCGAACCCCGAGGCGCGCTCGCTCGCCGAGCGCGAGGGCGTCGACATCCGCACGTACCGCGTCATCTACCAGCTGACCGAGGACATCGAGCAGGCGCTGGTCGGCATGCTGAAGCCGAAGGAGCTCGAGAAGGTGCTCGGCACCGCCGAGGTGCGCGCGCTCTTCAAGGTCTCCCGGCTCGGCACGATCGCCGGCTGCATGGTCACCACGGGCGTCATGCAGCGCTCCGCGAAGGTGCGGCTGCTCCGCGACGGAGCGGTCGTCTGGGACGGCGCCATCGACTCGCTCAAGCACCTCAAGGAAGACGTGCGCGAGGTCCGCGAGGGCTTCGAGTGCGGCATCCTGCTCGCCGGGTTCCACGACGAGCACGAGGGCGACGTGATCGAGTGCTACGAGACGCAGTACGTCGAGCGCACCGAGCTGTAGCGGCCTGAGCTCCACCGGCGCGATGCAGAGCTACCTCGTCCCGAACGCCAATGCCGGCGCGGTCGCGCTGGTGACCGGTGGCGGGACGGGGATCGGCCGCGCGATCGTCGAGGCGCTGGCCGCATCGGGCGCGCAGATCGCCGTCTGCGGCCGGCGGCCCGAGCCGCTGGAGGAGACCCGCGCCGCCATCGAGGCGGCCGGCGGCTCCTGCCTGACCACCGTCTGCGACGTGCGCGAGCCCGAGCAGGTCGACGCCGTCATCGACGCGGTCGCCGAGCGCTACGGCCGGCTCGACGTGCTCGTCAACAACGCCGGCGGCCAGTTCCTGGCCGCCGCCGACAAGGTCTCCTCGAAGGGGTTCCGCGCGGTGCACCGGCTGAACGTCGACGCCGTCTGGGACGTCACGCACAAGGCCGCGTCCCGGTTCATGATCCCGCAGCGATCCGGCGTCGTGCTGTTCATCGGCTTCTCGCCGGTGGTGCAGCCCGGCTACCTGCATGCGACGACCGCCCGCGCGGCGATCGCCAACCTGACGGCGGGCCTGGCGGCCGAGTGGTCGCAGCACGGCATCCGCACGGTGCAGCTGCAGGTCGGCAACGTGCTCACCGACGGCGCGGTCGAGGCCTACGGCGCCGAGGTCGTCGAGGGCTGGGAGAAGACCGTCCCGCTGGGCCGCCTCGGCCGGGCCGAGGACGTCGCGCACGCCGCCGCCTTCTTCGCCTCGCCCGCGGCGTCGTGGATCACGGGCGCGACGGTCGCCATCGACGGCGGCCAGTCGACCTGGGGCAGCGGCCCGCCCTCCATCTGACGGACGCCGGCGAGCGCCACGACGTCGCACTCGACGCGCGCGGAAGGCACGCGTCCCGGCCATACCCCGCACGCACCAGTCCCCTGGGCGCAGATTCGGTGCCTGGCACCGAATCGGTCGCCACGGCACGGTCTCGCGCACGCCTGCGCTCGTTCGGGCACGATTCGCGCGCTCCGCGTTCCACCTTTCGGCCGATGTCCGATTTCGCACGCGGTGCGAAATCGGACACGGATGGCGTGTTCGGTACGGGGTTTGGTCAGATGCGTTCCACGGCCGGGCGCGTTCGAGCACGGCTGGAGGGCCCGCTCGGGGCTCGCCGGTAGACTCTCCGGCCACGATGGCCAATCCGTACGATCGTCCCTCCGATCCCGCCAAGCGCATCTCCTCGGCGATCACCGACGGCCCCGACCGCGCCGGTGCGCGGTCGATGCTGAAGGCGATCGGGTTCACCGACGACGATCTCGCGAGACCGATCGTCGGGGTCGCCACCACGTGGACCGAGACGATGCCGTGCAACTTCAACCAGCGCGAGCTGGCCCAGCACGTCAAGGCCGGGATCCGGGCCGCGGGCGGCACGCCGATGGAGTTCAACACCATCTCCGTGTCCGACGGCGTGACGATGGGGTCGACGGGCATGCGCGGATCGCTGATCTCGCGCGAGGTGATCGCCGACTCGATCGAGCTGGTCGCGATCTCGCACATGTTCGACGGCCTGGTCTGCCTCGTCGGCTGCGACAAGACGATGCCCGGCGCGGCGATGGCGATCGCGCGCGTGGACATCCCGTCGATCGCCTTCTACAGCGGCTCGATCCAGCCCGGCACGTTCCGCGGCAAGGACGTCACCGTCCAGGACGTGTTCGAGGCGATCGGCGCCTACAACGCGAAGCAGATCAGCGCCGAGGACCTGCACGAGATCGAGAGCGTGGCCGTGCCGGGCGCCGGGGCGTGCGGGGGCCAGTTCACCGCCAACACGATGTCGATGGCGCTCGAGTTCCTCGGCATCTCGCCCGCCGGCCTGAACGGCGTCCCGGCCCTCAACCGCGGCAAGGCCGCCGCGGCCGAGGAGGCGGGCCGGGCCGTGATGCGCCTCGTGCGCGAGAACATCCTGCCGTCGCAGATCATGACCCGCAAGGCGATCGAGAACGCCGCGATGTCGGTCTCGGCCGCCGGCGGCTCGACCAACGGCGCGCTGCACCTGATCGCGCTCGCGCGCGAGCTCGGGGTGCCGTTCGACCTGAAGGACTTCGACGACATCTGCGCGCGCACCCCGGTGATCGCCGACATGAAGCCGGGCGGGCGGTTCGTGGCCACCGACATGTTCGACGCCGGCGGCGCGGCGCTCGTCGGGCGCGAGCTGAAGCGCGGCGGGCTCCTGCACGCCGACGAGATGACCGTCGACGGCCGCACCATCGGCGAGGTCGCCGACGCCGTCGTCGAGACGCCCGGCCAGCCGGTGGTGCTGCCCATCGACAAGCCGCTCAAGCCGCGCGGCGGCCTCGCCGTGCTGTGGGGCAACGTCTCGCCCGAGGGCTGCGTGCTGAAGCTGTCCGGCCACAACCGCAACCACCATCGCGGCCCCGCGCGCGTGTTCGACAACGAGGAGGACACCTTCGCGGCGGTCAAGGCCGGCACCATCGAGAAGGGCGACGTGATCGTGATCCGCTACGAGGGCCCCGCGGGCGGCCCCGGCATGCGCGAGATGCTGCACGTCACCGCCGCGATCGTGGGGGAGGGGCTGTCCGAGCACGTCGCGCTGCTGACCGACGGGCGGTTCTCCGGCGCGACCTACGGCTTCATGGCGGGGCACGTGACGCCCGAGGCGCAGCACGGCGGTCCCATCGCGGCGATCCGCGACGGCGACATGATCGTGTTCGACGTCGAGAACCGCGAGCTCAACATGGAGGTCTCCGCCGAGGAGATCGCCGAGCGGATGCGCGACTGGAAGCCGCGCGAGCCGCGGTACCGTCGCGGCGTTTTCGCCAAGTACGCGGCCACCGTCCAGTCGGCCTCCGACGGCGCGATCACGAGCTTCGACGTCGCATCCGGCTCCGCATAACCTGCCGATACCTGCCGAAATACCGACCAAAGGTTCCTAAAAGGTTGTGGTGAGAGGGTCGGGACATGGGCCGACTGTCCCCCGGCCGCAGATGGATCCGACGCGGGTGCACGTTGCTCGCGGCCGGCGCCCCTCTCGCGGCGACCTCCTCCCTGATGCTCGGAATCGGCCCGCTCGGCAGCACCGACTCCGTCTCCGCCGCCGCTCCCGGGGTCGCTGGCCTCGCGCCCCTGTCCTCGGTGCCCGTTCCGGCGCCGTCCGACCTGACGCCGTACATCGCCGACCAGGGCGCGGTCGTGCAGCTGGGCAAGGCGCTGTTCTGGGACATGCAGGTGGGCAGCGACGGCGTCCAGGCGTGCGCGAGCTGCCACTTCGCAGCCGGCGCCGACGCGCGCTCGCAGAACTCGCTGAACCCCGACCTGCGCGCGGTTGGCGGCGGCGGCGAGTTCTCGCCCGGCCACTCGGCCAACCAGTCGCTGTCGGCTGACGACTTCCCGTTCCACAAGCTCGCCAACCCGCAGGACCGCCTCTCGGCGCTGATCTCCGACTCGGCCGACGTCGTCTCCTCGCAGGGCGTGTTCAACGTCCCGTTCGGCGGCATCGAGCCCGGCAACGCGATCGAGCCCGGCGCCAACGCGGGCGACTCGCGGTTCGAGCAGGACGGCATCTCGACGCGCCGCGTGCCGCCGCGCAACGCCCCGTCCGCCATCAACGCCGTGTTCAACGGCCGGCAGTTCTGGGACGGCCGCGCGCAGCCCACCTTCAACGGCGTGAACCCGTTCGGCGACCGCGATCCCGACGCGTTCGTGCTGCGCGCCACCGGGACCGGCCTCGAGCCGTTCCGCGTCAGCATCCAGCGCGCGTCGCTGGCCTCGCAGGCCGTCGGCCCGCCCGGCAGCGACTTCGAGATGTCCCACTCCGGCCGCTCGTTCCGCGACATCGGCAAGAAGATGCTGTCGCTGATCCCGCTGTCGCGCCAGCGGGTCAACGCCGACGACAGCGTGCTCGGCCCGCTCGCGGTCGACGCCGGCGCCTCGCCCGGCCTGACCACGACCTACGACGCGATGCTGCGCCAGGCCTTCAAGCCGGAGTGGTGGAACTCGAACAAGATCGTCCGCGTCGCGGCCGACGGCACCCCGACGGTGGTCGATCGACCCAACCGGCCGCTCGCGGGCGACGAGTACGAGCTCGGCGCCTACAACTTCTCGCTCTTCTTCGGCCTCGCCGTGATGGAGTACGAGCGCACGCTGGTGTCCGACCAGACGCCGCTCGATCGCTACCTGGCCGGTGACACCTCGGCGCTGACGCCGCTCGAGCAGCAGGGGCTCGCCATCTTCGCGGGCGAGCAGGGCAAGTGCGCCGGCTGCCACGGCGGCGCCGAGCTGACCGAGGCGTCGGTCGCCAACACCGAGACGGAGGCCATCGAGACGATGGCGATGGGCGACGATCAGATCGCCTCGTACGACAGCGGCTTCTACAACATCGCCGTCCGCCCGGCCAACGAGGACCTCGGCAACGGCGGCAGCGATCCGTGGGGCAACGCGCTCTCCAGCACGGGCTTCCTCGGCGCGGTCGGCCGCCACGCCGTCGACGGCGCCTTCAAGTCGCCGCAGCTGCGCAACGTCGCGCTGACCGCGCCGTACTTCCACAACGGCGCCGCAGCGACCCTGCGCCAGGTCGTCGAGTTCTACAACCGCGGCGGCGACTACCCCGAGGTGAACGCGGCGAACCTCGACTCCGACGTGGACGAGCTCAACCTGACGACGCAGCAGGAGGACGCCCTGGTGGCCTTCCTGGAGGCGCTCACCGACCCGCGCGTCGAGCGCCAGTGCGGCCCGTTCGACCACCCGGAGCTGTTCCTGCCGAACGGCCACCGCGCACCCGACGGCTCGAACGGCGTCACCGACCGTGGCGACGGCGCGGCCACCGACGCCTTCCTCCGGCTGGCCGATACCGGCCCCGACTGCGCCTCGAACCCGCCGACCCCGACGTTCCTCTCGTTCACCGGCCCCGACGTGACTCCGCCCGACCCGCTCGCGCTGCGGCCGGACACGACCCTGGTCTCGCGGCCGAAGGACGGCGCCCGCACCGTCAAGCCGACGTTCAAGGGCGGCGAGCCGCGCCTGTCCAACGGCAAGACGTGGTTCGAGTGCCGCATCGACAGCGGCGCCTGGAAGTCGTGCAAGAGCGGCCAGGCGTTCACCGTCGGCGAGGGCCCGCACCTGTTCGCGACCCGCGCGTCGAGCGCCAACGGCGCCCGCGACACGACGCCTGCGTCGGCTGCCTGGTGGGTGCCGTACGCGAGCTCGGCCCGGTACGCCGGCCCGTCGCTGATCCCGGCCGGCAAGACGACGCTCGTCGCGGCCGACCTGAAGGGCCTGCACGGCTGCAACGCCAACCGGCTCGTCCGGTTCACCATCACGAACAAGCGCGGCACCTTCGCGCTCGGCACGACGCGCAGCGACAAGCTCGGCCGCGCGGTCGTCGCCGTCCGCACCCGGGTCGCGCCGGGCACCTACACCGTGCGTGCCACCGCCGTCGGCTCGCGCTCCTGCGCCGCCGCGGTCACCACCGCCCGCGTCAAGCTGAAGAGGACGATGGCGGCCGTGCACGGCAGCGGCAAGACGGCGAAGACGTCGTTCTCGCTGAAGACGAACTCGAAGGGCATCGGCGCGCTGAACTTCTCGGCGCCGAGGGCCCTGCAGGTCATCGGCCGCATCGAAGCGGCCGTCCAAGACGGTGGCGAGGGGGTCGCCACCGGAACCGCGCGTGTCCGGTACTGGGATGCGCAGCGCGGACGGTTCGGAACGCAGGCTCGCGCCGTGCGCTTCACGTTCTCGTTCCGCGCTGGAAGTCACGGTGCGATCCGACTCGTGCTCCCTGCGATCGGTCGCACGCCGACAGCCGCCAGCTGGACGCCGGTCAAGTCCGGCGGGATCGCACGCCTCGCGCCCACGCGCGGCTCGTGAACCGTTGCGGCGCTCCCGGTCGTCTGGAATCGGACCGGGAGCGCCGCCGCCAGCTCTCAGCGGCTGCGGGCCGTGCGACGCACGGCGATCATCTGCAGCACGGCCTCGCCGTAGCGCTCGATGAACGTGCGGCCGACGCCGCTGCACTCGAGCAGGCCGGCGGCGTCGACGGGGCGCCGCGTGGCGATGTCGGCGAGGGCGCGGTCGTTGGCCACGACATAGGCGGGCACGCCGCGGGTCGCGGCCTCCGCCCGTCGCCACGTGCGGAACGCGTCCAGCAGGTCCATGTCGATGTCGGTGGCCGCGGCCGGCCGCGGGTTGCGGCGCGTCCGGCCCGGCTGGCCGTCGGCGGCGCGGCGCGGGCCCTGGCCCGGCGGTAGCAGCAGCGGGTACCGGCCCTCGGTCGAGGCGAGGCGCTCGCGCGCCACGGCCGCGCCGATGGCGGCCCGCACCTGGGGTGGACGCAGGCCGCTCGCGACGCCGAACAGGTGGTGTTCGCCGTAGCGGTCGCGGTAGGCGTCGAGCCCGCGCGCGATGCCGTCGAGGCCGGCCCGGCCGACGGAGGGCTCGGCCGTCGCGGCGATCTCGACGACGGCGTCGATCAGCTCGTCCGGTTCGAGCCGCGGACCGCGCCGCGGTGCTCCGGGCGGCGGCTCGTGCACGTCGCAGCAGCGGCCGGTCGGGTGCGGCGGCTCGCGGTCGCCGAAGTACCGCAGCAGGCTCTCGCGACGGCACGATATGGCGTCGGCGTAGCGCTCGATCGCCTCCAGCTGCTCCCAGCGCACGCGCTCGATCGCGCGGGCCCGCTGCTCGATCGCCAGGCGTCGCTCGCTGCCCAGCCGGCGCAGGTTGAGCCGTCCGGTGATGACGGAGCCCGAGCCCGGTTCGAGCTCGACCGCCCCGACCGCCTCGGCCGCAGCCAGCCACGCGCGGGCCGCATCGGGGTTGCCCTGCGCGAGGTCGGCGGGCGCCGCGCGGAAGCGCCGCGTCTCGGCGTCGGCGACCACGGAGAGGGCGTCGAGCAGCCCGTCGACGTCGTTGGGCCCGAACCGCGCCTCGCTGATGAAGCGACCGATGATGCCGCGGTCGGACGGGGCGTACAGCAGCACGGCGCGGGCGGGCGCGCCGTCGCGGCCGGCCCGGCCCGCCTCCTGGTAGTACGCCTCGACCGAGCCCGGCAGGTTCCAGTGCCAGACCGAGCGCACGTCGGACTTGTCGACGCCCATGCCGAACGCGTTGGTGCAGGCGATCACGCCGTCGGACGAGGCCATGAACGTCTCCTGCGCGCGCCGGCGCTCGTCGGCCGACAGGCCCGCGTGGTACGTGAGGCACCCGAGCCGCTCGGCGATCTCGTCGACCGCCCGGCGCGACCGGGCGTAGATGATCGCGGGCCGGGCGCCCTCCTCTGCCAGCCCTGCCTCGAGCACCTCGGCTCGCATTCGGTCGCCCGAGGTGTGGAGGACGTCGAAGGTCACGTTCGGCCGGTCGAACCCGGTACGCACCTCGACCGGGTCGCGCAGCCGCAGGCGCCGCGCGACGTCGAGCGCGACCCGCGGCGTGGCGGTGGCCGTCAGCGCCATCGTGGGCGGGTCGCCGAGCGCGTGCCGCACGGCGGCGAGGCGGCCGTAGTCGGGCCGGAAGTCATGACCCCACTCGGACATGCAGTGCGCCTCGTCGACGACCAGCAGGTCGACCTGGAGGTCGGCGATCGCCCGCATGAACCGCGCGTTCGCGAACCGCTCCGGTGCCACGTAGAGCAGCCGCAGCGCGCCGTCGCGGACCTGGTCGAGGATCTCGCGCGTCCGCTCGGCGTCGTTGGCCGACGACAGTGCCGCGACGTCGTCGTGCCCCTGGCGCTGCAGGGACGAGACCTGGTCCTGCATGAGCGCCACCAGCGGCGACACCACGATCGTGAAGCGCAGGGCGCCGAGGGCCGGCAACTGGTAGCAGAGCGATTTGCCGGAGCCGGTCGGCATCACCACCAGACAGTCGCGTCCGGCCAGCGCGGCGCTGACCGCGGCCTCCTGGCCGGGTCGGAAGGCGGGATGTCCGAAGACCCCCGCGAGGAGGCGCGCAGGGTCCGACGATGCCTCAGGCACAGGGGGGACCCTAGTGATTCGGTCGGACAGGCCGGGCGCGATTCGCCCGAAAACTCGGTCAGGCGGGGACGCAGACCACGGGACACTCCGCTGTGCGAATAAGGGAGTGACTTGTCGATCCCATCACCAGGGACGAGAGATCACCGCGGCGGTGCGACCCGACCACGACCATCGAGGCGCCCTTGGACGCCGCCTCGAGCACCTCGGCGGCGATGCCCTCGTCGGCGGAGCCCGTCACCTCGAGGCCCGGCTCGGTCTCGCCGGCCAGGGCGCGAGCGCGGTCGACGACCTCGTCGGCGGCCTCGTGCACCGCCGTGGAGTCGACGATCGACGGGGACGCGACGGCCATCGGGCCCAGCGCGACCGGCGTCGCGACGTGCCAGGCGTGGACGACGTGCAGGAACGTGCCGCGGCGGGAGGCGGCCCGGGCGGCATACGCGATGGCCGCGGCGCCCTCGTCGCTGCCGTCGGCGCCGACGACCACGTGGCCGCCTGCCGTGGACGGATGGTGCACGACCGCAACGGGGCAGCGGGCGTGCTGCAGGCAGTCGTGCGAGACGGATCCGCGCACCAGCGACTTCAGATCGCCGCGACCGCGCGATCCGATCACCAGCAGGTCGGCATCGGCCGACGCGTCGCACAGCACCGGCGCCGTCTCGCCGGACATCGGCACCGGGTCGACCGTGATGTCGGGCGCGACGGCCGTCGCGATCGCCGCGGCGCTCTGGAGGAGGTGTGCGGCGGTCCCCGCACCGGGCTCGGCGTTCACGTACTGCGGCGCGCCGATCTTGCCGAGCGTCACCGTGTCGGGCTCGGGCCAGACCGTGACGATCTCGAGCACGGCGCCCGCCGCCGCAGCCTCCGACGCTGCAAATCGCACCGCCTCGTCGCCACTCTCCGTGCCATCCGTCCCGACCACGATGCGTGCCATGCATGACCTCCACCGGCTTGTCGCGTACTAGGTTGTCACGCCGACCGGCTCGTTTCAAACGCCGAAGCCGCACTGAGCCTGCGGCGAACCCGACGTTCCTACACTCCGCCGGTGCTGCTCGACCACCTGCTCGGCGCCCTCGACGTGCGCGCGGTCCTGCACGGGAGGGACGGCGTCGAGGTCGCCGACCTCGCGCATGACTCGCGTCGCGTGCTGCCCGGGTCCCTGTTCGTCTGCGTGCCCGGAGCGCTCTCCGACGGGCACGATCACGCCGCCGCGGCCGTTGCCGCGGGAGCCGTCGCGGTGGTGTGCGAGCGGGCGCTGGACGTCGCGGTGCCGCAGGCGATCGTGGCCGACGCGCGGGCCGCGATGGCGCCGCTCGCCGACCGCTTCTTCGGCGAGCCGACGCGTGCGCTTCGCGTCGCCGGCGTCACGGGCACCAACGGCAAGACCACGACGGCGTACGTGACGCGCGCGATCCTGACGGCCGCCGGCACGCCCTGCGGCCTGCTCGGCACGATCGAGCAGATCGTCGGCGGCGTCGCCGAGCCCGTCGAGCGGACGACGCCGGAGGCGATCGACCTGCAGCGCACCTTCCGGCGGATGGTCGACGCCGGCGACCGGGCCTGCGCGATGGAGGTCTCCTCCCACGCGCTCGACCTGCACCGCGTCGACGGCGTGCGGTTCGCCGCCGCGGCCTTCACGAACCTCTCGCAGGACCACCTCGACTTCCACGGCTCGATGGAGGAGTACTTCGCCGCGAAGGCGCGGCTGTTCGACGGCCGCTGCCCGACCGCCACGAACGCGGCCGACGCGTACGGCAGCCGGCTCGATGCCACGATCCGCTACGGCGCGCCCGGGGCCGAGGTCCGCGCCGACGACCTGCGCCTCGAGCCCGGCGGCTCGTGGTTCAGGCTCGTCACGCCCGCCGGCGAGGTACCCGTCCAGACGCGTCTGCGCGGGGCGTTCAACGTCGCCAACGTGCTCGCGGCCGCCTCGATCGCGCACCTCATGGACGTGCCGCTGCAGGCCATCGCCGACGGCATCGGGTCGGTGTCGGGCGTCCCGGGCCGGCTGGAGCCGGTCGAGGCCGGCCAGCCGTTCACGGTGCTGGTCGACTACGCGCACACGCCCGACGCGCTCGAGACGGTGCTGCAGACGGCGCGCGGCATCACGCGCGGCCGGCTGATCGTCGTGTTCGGGTGCGGTGGCGACCGCGACCGGGCCAAGCGGCCGCTGATGGGCGAGGTGGCGGCGCGGCTCGCCGACGACGTCGTCGTCACGTCCGACAACCCGCGGTCGGAGGATCCCGACGCGATCATCGCCGAGATCCTGGCCGGCGTCGGGCGGCCGGTGATGGTCGAGCGCGACCGCCGCACCGCGATCCGGATGGCGCTGGCGCGGGCCGGCCGAGATCGACGTCGTCGTGATCGCCGGCAAGGGCCACGAGCAGGGGCAGGAGACGGCCGGATCGAAGCTGCCGTTCGACGACCGGCTAGTCGCGCTGGAGGCGCTGGCGTGATCGCCACCACGGCGGGGGCGCTGCCCGGCTGCCGGGTCGTGCGCGGTGCCGCCTCGACGCCCGTCACGTCGGTCGAGATGGACTCGCGGCTGGCCGGCCGCGGCGCCCTGTTCGTCGCCATCCGCGGTGGCCACGACCACACGGCGGACGCTCGCGCGCAGGGCTGCGCGGCGGTGCTGGTGGACGACGACGCACGAGGCCGGTGAGACCGAGGGCGTGGTCCTCGCCGCGCCCGAGACGATCGCGGCCCTGCAGAGCATCGGTGCCGCCAACCGGGCTGCGTCGGCCGCCACCGTCGTGGGCGTCACCGGCTCGTCCGGCAAGACCTCGACCAAGGACGTGCTGGCCGCGCTGGTGGGCGCCGAGCGCCGCACCATCGCCGCCGCGGCCAGCCACAACGCGGAGATCGGCCTGCCCTTCACGCTCACCCGCATCGCCGCCGACACCGAGGTGGCGATCTGCGAGATGGCCATGCGCGGTCCGGGCCAGATCGCCGAGCTGGCCGTGCTCGCGCGGCCCGAGATCGGCGTGATCACGAACGTGGGGGAGGCGCACCTCGAGCTGCTCGGCTCGCGCGAGGCCATCGCCGCCGCCAAGGCCGAGCTGCTGGCGCACGTCGAGGTGGCCGTCGTGCCGGCCGGCGAGCCGCTGCTCGAGCCGCACCTGCGCGACCGGCCGATGCTCGTCACGTTCGGCGAGGAGGCCGGCGCCGACGTGCGCATCGCCGGCCGCACCGTGCGGCGCGACGGCATGACGGTGTCGCTCGACGTCGACGGGCGGACGATCGCCGTCGACACGAACCTGACCGGGCGGCACAACGCCTTCAACCTCGCGGCCGCGATGGCCGTGTGCCGCGCGCTCGGCCTCGACCTCGACGTCTGCGCGGGCGCCGCGGGCCAGATCCAGCTGCAGCGCTGGCGGTCGGAGGACCACGCGCTGCCGGGTGGCGGCGTGGTCGTCAACGACGCGTACAACGCCAACCCCTCCTCGATGGAGGCGGCGCTGGCGAGCCTGGCCGAGCGCGAGGGCGACGGCCGGCTGGTCGCGGTGCTGGGCGAGATGGCCGAGCTGGGCGCCGCCGCCGCCGAGCTGCACCGGCGCGTCGGCGAGACGGCCGCGTCGCTGGGCTACGACGTGCTGGTCGCGGTCGGCGAGCCGGCCCGCGGCTACCTGGAGGGCGCCGGCGCGGCGGTCGAGGGCCACTGGGCCGGCGACTCCGCCGCGGTCGTGTCGCTGGTCGCCGGCCTCCTGCAGCCCGGTGACCGGGTGCTCGTGAAGGCGTCGCGGTCGGTGGGCCTCGAGGCCGTGGCGGCAGGCATCGCCGAGCGCCTGGCGAACGGGAGCGCGACGTGACCCGCGCCCTCGCAGCAGCCGTGCTCGCGGCCGTCATCTCCGTGCTCGCGGGCCCGCGCTTCATCCTGCTGCTGCGCCGCCTGCGCTACGGCCAGAACATCCGCGAGGACGGGCCCGAGCACCACAAGACGAAGCAGGGCACGCCGACCATGGGCGGGCTGCTGATCGTGGCCTCCTCGTCGCTGGCGTTCCTGCTGTTCACGAGCTTCAGCACCAAGAGCCTCGCGGTGCTCGCGGCGCTGCTCGGCTGCGCCGCGATCGGCTTCGCCGACGACTGGCTGAAGGTGATCCGCAAGCGATCGCTCGGCCTCAAGGGCCGGTGGAAGCTGCTCGGGCAGATGGCCGTGGCGGGCGCCATCTCGCTCGTCGCGCACCACGAGAACGTGTCGACCGAGGTGTTCGTGCCGATCGTCGACTTCCACGTCGACCTCGGCCCGGCGTGGTTCGCGCTCGTGTTCCTGATGGTGCTCGGCGCCACCAACGCCGTGAACCTGACCGACGGACTGGACGGCCTGGCGAGCGGCATCACGGCGCTCGTGATGCTCGTCTTCACGGGCATGGCGGTCGTCGGCTACCAGGCCGGCCAGCGCAGCGTGACGGCGTGCCTGACGATCGATCGCAACTCCGTGCTGCCCGAGTGCCGGTCGGTGATCCAGGAGCGGCTCGAGTTCCGCGACCAGTCGCTCGACCTCGCCATCCTGGCCGCCGCGCTGCTCGGTGCCTGCATCGGCTTCCTCTGGTACAACGCCTTCCCGGCCGACGTCTTCATGGGCGATACGGGCTCGCTGGCGCTCGGCGGCGCGGTGGCCGCGTTCGCCGTCTTCACGAAGACCGAGCTGCTGCTGCCGCTCGTCGGCGGCGTGTTCGTGGTCGAGGCGCTGTCCGTGATCATCCAGGTGATCTGGTTCAAACGCATCGGGCAAGCGGGTCTTCCTGATGGCGCCGATCCACCACCACTTCGAGATGAAGGCGTGGTCGGAGACGAAGATCATGGTCCGCTTCTGGATCCTGGCCGCGCTCTGCGCCGGCGCCTCGTTCGTGCTCTTCTACCTCCGGTTCGACCAGTACCGGTGAGCGGCGACCTGCCCGATCGCGCGCTCGTGGTCGGGGCCGCGCGCTCGGGCGTGGCGGTGGCGGGCGCGCTCGTGTGGCGCGGGGTGGAGGTCGTGCTGCACGACGCGTCCGACGACGTCCGGCCGCAGGTCGCCGAGGGAGTCGGACTGGCGCTCGGCGACCACGATCCGGCCGGTCTCGTCAGCGCCGCCGACGTGCTCGTGAAGTCGCCGGGCGTGCCGGAGCAGGCGCCGGTCGTGCAGGCCGCCCGCGCCGCCGGCATCCCGGTCTGGAGCGAGGTCGAGGTGGGCTACCGGCTGCTGCCGGCCGGTGCGCGGCTGGTCGGCATCACCGGCACCAACGGCAAGACGACGGTCACCGAGCTGGTCGGCGCGATGCTGCAGGCGGCCGGGGCGAAGGCGATCGTGGCCGGCAACGTCGGCGTCGCGCTGTCGGGCATCGCCGGCGACGTGGCCGGACGACGGCATCGTGGTGTGCGAGCTGTCGTCGTTCCAGCTCGAGGACGTCGTCAGCCTGCGCTGCGACGCGGCGGCGCTGATCAACCTGACGCCCGACCACCTCGACCGGCACGGAACGATGCAGGAGTACGGGCGCGCCAAGCTGCGCATCTTCGAGCGCCAGCGGCCGGCGGATACGGCCGTGCTGAACGACGACGACCCGTGGGTGGCGGCCCTCGACGAGGTCCCCGGCGCGGCGCGCGTGGTGCGCACGCGCGGGGGCGAGGCGGAGGCGCTCGGTTTCGGCCGGTCGAGGCTGCGCGGCGACCACAACCGCGAGAACGTCGCGGTGGCTGCGGCGCTGGCGCGGGCGATGGGTGCGCCGGACGACGCGATCACCCGCGCCGTGATGGCGTTCCGGCCCGTCCCGCACCGGCTCGAGCACGTCGGCGACATCGGCGGCGTCAGCCTGTGGAACGACTCGAAGGCCACCAACGTCGATGCCACGCTGAAGGCGCTGACGGCCTTCGCGGGCACCGGGCTGCGCATCATCCTGGGCGGCTCCGACAAGGGCGCCGACTTCGCGCCGCTGGTGGCCGGGTTGAAGGGCGCGGTGCGGGCGGCGTACCTGATCGGCCCGGCCGGCCGCCGGATGGCGCCGCTGGTGGGCGCCGTCGTGGCGGCCACGGTGTGCGACACGCTGGAGCCGGCCCTCGACGCTGCACTGCGCGACGCGCAGCCGGGCGAGGCGATCCTGCTCGCGCCGGCGTGCGCGTCGTTCGACGAGTTCACGAGCTACGAGGCGCGCGGCGACCGCTTCCGATCGCTCGCGGCGGCGCGTGGCGCCGTCGTTTCCGGCTGACGGAACCTGCGGCGAGGGGGAGGGGTCCGGCCCTCCTCGTGGAATCTCGACACGTGGCCGAACAAACCAGCGACGGCGCGGCCGCGCCCACCGAGGAGCCCCGCAAGCGACGGCGCCGCGACCTGCCGGTCGAGGGGCAGCTGCTGCTGCTGATCACGCTCGGCCTGACGGCCATCGGCCAGGTGATGGTGTACTCGGCCTCGAGCCCGGTCGCGATGACGACGGCGCGGTACGGCAACGACCCGCTCTACTTCGTCAAGAACGGCGTCGTCTTCACCCTCGGCGGCGTGCTCCTGATGCTGCTCGTGATGCGCATGCCGGTGGCGCTGTTCAAGGCCCTGGCGCCGCTCGCCCTCGTCGTCTCCCTCGTGCTGCTGGTGGCCGTGATGATCCCCGGCGTCGGCGCGAACATCAACGGCGCCCGCCGGTGGATCGCCGCCGGCCCGATCACGCTGCAGCCGTCGGAGCTCGCCAAGTTCGCGCTGCTCGGCACCGTCGCGGCGCTGCTGGCCGCGAAGAAGACCGCGCCGCAGACGTTCGGCGAGCTGATGAAGCCGATCGGCCTGCTGACCGGCCTGGTCTGCGCGCTGGTGCTGGCCGAGCCCGACCTCGGCTCGGCGATCGCGATCGCGGTCATGGTCGCCGCGATGCTGGTCGTCGTCGGCGTGCCCGGACGGCTGCTGGGCGGCATCATGGGCATCGGCCTGGCGCTCGGTGGCGTCGCGATCTGGCTCGAGCCGTACCGCCGCGAGCGGCTGTTCGCGTTCCTCGACCCCGAGGCCCACGCCAGCGGCGGCTCCTACCAGGTGCTGCAGGGCATCATCGGCTTCGCGTCCGGCGGTGCCGGCGGCGTCGGCCTGGGCGAGTCGATCCAGAAGGTCTACTACGTGCCCGAGGCCCACACCGACATGATCTTCGCCATCATCGGCGAGGAGCTCGGCCTCGCCGGGGCGCTGGTGATCCTGGCCGGCTTCGCCGCCTTCGCGTGGGCCGGGTTCACGATCGCGCTGCGCGCCCGCGACCGGTTCTCGCAGCTCGTCGCCGTCGGCACGACCGCGCTGATCGCGGGCCAGGCGGCGATCAACGTCGGCGCCGTCACCGGCATCCTGCCGCTGACGGGCATCCCGCTGCCGCTGGTGTCCTACGGCTCGTCGTCCAAGCTGTCGACGCTGCTGATGGTCGGCGTCGTGCTGGCCGTCTGCCGCGAGGGTCACACGGCGGAGGAGCTGGCGGCGTCGAAGGTCTCCCGCCGCACCGCCCGCGGCGATCGCCGCGCCGAGGAGGCCGTCACACAGACGGCCGAGGTACCCCGGCGGCGCCGCGCAACCGCGCGTCGCTGACGCCTGATCGGACTCGAGCTCGTCCGCCAGTTCGTTCGCCACGGGGGCGTCGGAACGTGTGCGGACGAGCTCGAGGTCTTACACGGGTCGGACTATGACGGTCGTGCCAGAGCGATCACTATGCGTTCGCTCTCGCGTGGCCGGCGGCCGATGACGATCCGGACGCCGCGGTGACGTCGCTGGCCGCGAGCGTTTCCACGTTCGATCGCGGTGGCGATGCGCTCGCGGTGGACGATCATGGCTGCGTCGTTCTGCATCGTGGTCAACACGGGTGGTGCTCCTCTGTGCTCGGGGTGGAAGGACGGGTGCGCTGTCAGGTCACGCGGCGGCTACGCGAGGACGCTGAAGCGCCCCTCATCTCCGCCTTGCGCGGATCCGGGCCGGACGAACTGCGTGAGCGGCGGTGTTACGCCGGGACGCAGTAGGACACGAGCCCACGCACGGGCAGATGCGCCATGAACATGGGCATCTTGGTGCGGGTGATGTCGTATCCGGTATTCGCCATAGATCGGCCCTCCCTGAGGAGTGCTTTTTCAAACTAGCAGCAAGACCGGACGGTCCCGCAAGGGGGCTTCGGTACGCTCGTCACCGAATGGCCGTCCGAGTCCTGATCGCCGCCGGTGGCACCGCCGGGCACGTCGCGCCCGCGCTGGCGGTCGCCGACGTGCTGCGCGAGCGCGGCTGCGAGGTGGTGTTCGCGGGCACCGCGGACCGGGCCGAGGGACGCATGGTGCCCGCCCGCGGCTACCCGCTCGAGACGTTCCGCGTGACCGGCTTCGAGCGCCGTGTGTCGCCGCAGCTCGCGCGCTCGGTCGGCATTGCGGCGCTCGCGCCCGCCGCCTGCGGGCGCATCCTCCGCCGCATCCGCCCGCACGTCGTGCTGGGCGGCGGCGGGTACGTCGCCGGCCCGATGGTGGCGGCTGCAGCGGCGCTGCGGATCCCGACGGTGCTGACCGAGACCGACGGCCGCGTCGGCCTCGCGAACCGCCTCGCCGGGCCGCTCGCGCGGCGCGTGCTGCTGGCGGTGCCGATCGCCGGCCTGGAGGGCGCCCGCTACCGGGTCGTCGGCCGGCCGGTCGATCCGGCCTTCTTCACGGTCACCCGCGACGAGGCCCGGGCGGCGTACGGCATCGCCGGCGACGAGCAGGTGGTGGCCGTCTTCGGCGGCTCGCTCGGTGCCGGGCGGCTCAACACGGCCGTGACCGAGGCCTACGGCGAGGAGGACCCCGCCGCCCCGCTGGTGCTGCACGTGACCGGGCGCGGCAAGCTCGAGGGCACCCAGCCGCACGACCGGCTGCGGGTGTTCGAGTACTGCGACTCGATGCCGCAGCTGCTGCACGCCGCCGACCTCGTCGTCTGCCGCGCCGGCGGCATCGGTGTGGGAGGTGGCCGCGGCCGGCGTGCCGGCGATCCTCGTGCCCTGGTCGGGCGCCACGGGCGACCACCAGACGGCGAACTCCCGCTACTTCGTGGCCGGCGCCGTCGTGGTGCCCGACGCCGAGCTGGACGGCGCGCGGCTGCGGTCCGAGGTCGCCGTCGCTGCTGGCCGACGAGCCGCGCCGGCGCCGGTCTGGCGGCGGCGATGCGCGACCTGGCGCGGCCCGACGCGGCGTCCGACGTGGCCGACGAGCTGCTGGCGCTGGCCGGGACACGAGCGGCGTGACGGTGCACCTGCTCGGCATCGGCGGCATCGGCATGAGCGGGATCGCGCGGGTGCTGCACGGCCGCGGCGAGGCGGTCTCGGGCTGCGACCGCGCCGACGGGCCGGTGCTCGACGCGCTGCGCGCGCTCGGCATCCCCTGCGCGGCGCCGCACGACCCGTCGCACCTCGACGGCGTCGACGAGCTGATCGTCTCGAGCGCGGTCGACGCCGACGAGCCCGAGCTGGTGCGGGCCCGCGAGCTGGGCCTCGCCGTCCGGCACCGCTCCGAGGCGCTGGCCGGCATCCTCGCCGGCCACCGGCGCCGGGTCGTGGTGACCGGGGCGCACGGCAAGACGACGACGAGCGCGATGCTCGCCGTCGCGCTGACGTCGCTCGGGCGGTCGCCCAGCTTCGTGGTCGGCGGCGAGGTGCGGCAGCTCGGCACCAACGCGGCCGGCGGCGACGGCGACGTCTGCGTGGCCGAGGGCGACGAGTCCGACCGCTCGGTCGCGCGCCTGCCGGCCGACATCGCGCTCGTGCTGAACGTCGACCTCGACCATCTCGACCACTACGGGTCGCTGGCCGACGTCGTCGAGCTGCTCGGCTCGTGGACGGCGCGGCTGCCGGCCGGCGGGCTGCTGGTCTGCGGCGACGGCGTCGACCTGCCGGCGCCGCGCACGCTGCGGTTCGGCGCTCGGCGAGGGGGAGGGGCTGCGGGCGCTCGACGTGACCGCGGAGGCCGCGGGCGTCGCCTTCCGGCCGTCGCGCGGCCCGGATCGCGTGCAGCTGGCCGTGCCGGGCGCGCACAACGCCGGCAACGCCTGTGCCGCGGCGCTCGTGCTCGAGGAGCTCGGCGTGCCGCTGGCCGACGCCTTCGCGGCGCTGCAGACCTTCGCCGGTGCCGGCCGGCGCTTCGAGCTGGTCGGCGAGCGCGACGGCTTCCGCGTGATCGACGACTACGCGCACCACCCGGCCGAGCTCGCGGCCACGCTCGCCGCCGCGCGCGGGCAGGCGCCGGCGGCGCGGCTCGTCGTCTACTTCCAGCCGCACATGCCGTGGCGCACCCGCCAGTTCGCCGGCGAGTTCGCCGAGGTGCTCGCGGGCGCCGACGTCGTCGTGCTGTCCGAGACCTACGTGGCCCGCGGGCGGCCCGACCCCGACGCGTCGGCGGCCGTGATCGTCGAGCGGCTGCACGCGCTGGCGCCCGGCCTCGAGGTGGTGTTCGCGCCGACCTACGACGAGGCGGCGGTCGGCGCTGCGCGGGCTCGTGCGCGCCGGCGATCTCGTGCTCTGCTGCGGTGCCGGGCCCGTCGACGCCGTCGCCCGGGCGGTGCTGGCATGACGGCGCGGCCGGCGGTCGTGCAGGAGCAGTTCCCGCTCGCGCGGCTGACGACCATCGGCACGGGCGGCCCGGCGCGGTTCTTCGCCCGGCCGGCCGACGAGAGCACGCTGCACGACTGCCTGGCGTGGGCGGTCGCCGAGGCGCTGGCCGTGCGGGTCGTCGGGCCTCGGCTCGAACCTGCTGCCGGCCGACTCCGGCTTCGACGGCCTGGTGCTGCGGCTGGACGGGGCGCTCGCGGCCATCGAGATCGACCCGCCGCTGGTGCGCTGCGGCGGCGGCGCGTCGCTGGCCGCCGATCGTCAGCGAAGACCCGGGACGCCGGCCTGTCGGGCATCGAGTTCGGCTGCGCCATCCCCGGCACCGTCGGCGGCGCGGTGCGCATGAACGCCGGCGCCTACGGCCGCGAGATGCGCGAGCCGCTGGTCGAGGCCGTGGTCGTCTCCGCCGCCGGCACGCGGAGCGGCGGCCCGGACGAGCTCGGCCTGCGCTACCGCGGCTCCGACATCGCCTCCGACGAGGTCGTCGCCCGCGCCGTCCTGCGCCTGACGCCGGCCGATCCGCTCGAGATCCGGGCCACGATCCGCGGCATGCAGGACCTGCGCACGGCGGCCCAGCCGCGCAAGGCACGGACGTTCGGGTCGGTGTTCAAGAACCCGCCGGGCGACCGCACCAGCGGCCAGCTGCTCGAGGCGTGCGGGCTGAAGGGGTTCGCGGTCGGCGGCGCCCGCATCTCGCCGCGGCACGCGAACTTCATCGAGAACGACGGCACCGCCACCTCGGCCGACGTCGTCGCGCTGATGGCCGAGGCCCGCCGTCGGGCGCGCGCGCAGTTCGGCATCGAGCTCGAGCACGAGGTCGAGCTGCTCGGCGACATCCGGATTCCCGACTAGAGGCGAGCTGAGCCGCAGGATCGGACCGGTCCGCGGCGAACCCGGACGCGTGCCCCCTGTCCTGCGCGCCCGACTCCGCCTCGCCCTCCTCGCCGCCGCCGGCGTGGTCCTCGCTCGCGGGCGGCTACGTCGCGCTGCAGCACTCGCCGGTGTTCGGCATCGACAAGGTGGTCGTGGTCGGTGCCAAGGGCTCCGCCGCCGCCCAGATCCGCGCCCGCGCCGAGTCGGCCGTCGGTGCCCGGAGCCTGCTGTCGGTCGACCCGCAGGCCGTGGCCGACGCCGTCGCCGGCCTGCCGCTGGTGCGCTCGGTCCAGGTCGACCGCGCGTTCCCGAACGAGCTGCGCATCCGCGTCGTCGCCGAGCGCCCCGCCGCGATCATCGAGACCGGCACCAGCCGTTACACGATCGCGCGGTCCGGTCGCGTGATGGGGGAGGCGCCGAAGGCGTCGCGGCTGCCGCAGCTGACGGCCAGCGCCGCGGCGATTCCCGCAGCCGGGCCAGGCCCTGCCGCCCTCGACCCGCGACCAGGTGCGGCTGGCCGCCGCGCTGCTCGATCACAGCGGCCTGCGCGTGACGCTGATCGCCGACGACCAGTCGGGCCTCTCGGCCCGCCTGCAGGGCGGCACCGAGCTGCGCCTCGGCGACGGCTCGGTGCTCGACCGCAAGCTGGTCGTGGCAGCCTCGCTGCTGGCCAAGCGCCCGAGGGGGACGGACGGCGAGCCGCTGCCGCTCAAGTACCTCGACGTGTCGGTGCCCGACCATCCGGTGCTGCGGGGCGAGCAGCCCGATTCCGGCACCGCGGCGGACGGCGAGGAGGTCGATCTGGGCAGCCCCGCTGGACTCCGGCGTCCCGGTCGACACGGCGCTCGTCGTCGCCGCGCTGTTCCGTCCAGCCCAACTCTCGACTGGAGGTTGAGAGAGTCGTGTCTCATCCTCTGCTTGAGCATGATAATTGGTCCTTGACCTTCCGGACGGTCGAGGGTATGCTGTCGTCTGGCCCGTGCCCTGCGCACCGGGCCTTCGCTGTTTTAGAAGGGCAACGCTCTTGTTGAGCTTGAGAGTTAGAGGTGCGTGAGTGATGCGCGACGCTGGTGGTTCCTACGTTGCCGTGATCAAGGTCGTCGGCTGTGGCGGCGGTGGTTCGAACGCCGTCAACCGCATGGTCGATGCCGGCCTGCGCGGCGTGGAGTTCATCGCGGTCAACACCGACGCGCAGGCGCTGCAGATGACGGACGCCGACGTCCGGCTCCACATCGGCGCCAAGGTCACCCGCGGACTCGGCGCGGGCGCGAATCCCGACGTCGGCCGCGAGGCCGCGATCGAGAGCCGCGACGAGCTGAAGGAGGCGCTCAAGGGCGCCGACATGGTCTTCGTCACGGCGGGCGAGGGCGGCGGCACCGGCACCGGTGCGGCCCCCGTCATCGCCGAGCTGGCGAAGGAGCTCGGCGCGCTGACCGTCGGCATCGTCACGCGGCCGTTCGCCTTCGAGGGCCGGCGCCGCACCGACCAGGCCGACCGCGGCATCGAGGACCTGGCATCCAAGGTCGACACGCTCGTCGTGATCCCGAACGACCGGCTGCTGTCGCTGGTCGAGAAGCGGACCTCGATCATCGAGGCGTTCCGCATGGCCGACGACGTGCTCCGCCAGGGCGTCCAGGGCATCACCGACCTGATCACCGTCCCGGGCGTCATCAACCTCGACTTCGCCGACGTGCGCACGATCATGCGCGAGTCCGGCACGGCGCTGATGGGCATCGGCACGGCCGCGGGCGAGAACCGCGCCGCCGAGGCCGCCCGCGCCGCGATCTCGAGCCCGCTGCTCGAGTCGAGCGTCGAGGGCGCCACCGGCATCCTGCTGAACATCACGGGCGGCGGCGACCTGGGCCTGTTCGAGGTCAACGACGCGGCCGAGATCGTCGCCAGCGCCGCCGACCAGAACGCCAACATCATCTTCGGCGCCGTCGTCGACGAGCAGCTCGGCGATCACATCCGCGTGACCGTGATCGCGACCGGCTTCGAGAAGCGGGCCCGGGCCGTCGAGCCCGCGAAGCTCTCGACCGAGCCGTCCGACCCCTCGCTCGGCACCGGCGACTTCGAGCGGCCCGCGGGCACGTTCGAGATCCCGGGCGACATGCTCGACGTCCCGAGCTTCCTGCGCGACAACTGATCCGGCCGGCGCGGTGACGCGCCGCAGACGGAGCTAGTCCATGCCCTCTTCGGTGGCGACCCGCTCGCCGGGGTCGCCGCCCTGCGTGTCGGGCGAGCCGATGTCGGCGATCGGCTCGGCGCCGCCGGCCTCGAGCCGGCCGAGCAGCGAGCCGGTGCTGGCGCCGATCAGCCCGCTGCGGGCGAACAGCTCGAGCTTGGCGCGGGAGTCGGCGATGTCGAGGTTGCGCATCGTCAGCTGGCCGATGCGGTCGAGCGGGCCGAACGCCGCGTCCTCGGTGCGCTCCATCGAGAGGCGCTCCGGGTGGTACGTCAGGTGCGGCCCGGCGGTCGACAGCACGGTGTAGTCCTCGCCGCGGCGCAGGCGCACGTGCACCTCGCCGCTGACCGCGTGCCCGACCCAGCGCTGCAGCGACTCGCGCAGCATCAGCGCCTGCGGGTCGAACCAGCGGCCCTCGTACAGCAGGCGGCCGAGGCGGCGGCCCTCCTCGCGGTACGAGGCGAGGGTGCCCTCGTTGTGGATCGCGTTGACGAGCCGCTCGTAGCCGATCTGCAGCAGCGCCATCCCGGGCGCCTCGTAGATGCCGCGGCTCTTGGCCTCGATGATGCGGTTCTCGATCTGGTCGGACATGCCCAGCCCGTGCCGGCCGCCGATCGCGTTCGCCGCCTGCACCAGCGCGACGTGGTCGGCGAAGCGCTGCCCGTTGATCGCGACCGGCCAGCCCTCCTCGAACGCGAGCACGACCTCCTCGGTGGCGATCTGCACGGCGTCGTCCCAGAACCGGACGCCCATGATGGGCTCGACCAGGTCCATCGACTCGTCCAGCTGCTCGAGCCTCTTGGCCTCGTGCGTCGCGCCCCAGATGTTGGCGTCGGTGGAGTACGCCTTCTCGGTCGAGGCGCGATACGGCAGGTCGCGCGCGCGCAGCCACTCGGACATCTCGTGGCGCCCGCCCAGCTCGTGGACGAAGTCGGGGTCGAGCCACGGCTTGTAGATGCGCAGCATCGGGTTGGCGAGCAGTCCGTAGCGGTAGAACCGCTCGATGTCGTTGCCCTTGTACGTCGAGCCGTCGCCCCAGATGGAGACGCCGTCCTCGCGCATGGCCTGCACCAGCATCGTGCCGGTGACGGCGCGGCCGAGCGGGGTGGTGTTGAAGTAGGTGCGGCCGGCCGACGCGATGTGGAAGGCGCCGCACTGCAGGGCGACGAGCCCCTCGTGGACGAGCTCCTGCTTGCAGTCGACGAGGCGGCCCTGCTCGGCCCCGTAGTCCTGCGCGCGACCCGGGATCGAGCCGATGTCGTCCTCGTCGTACTGGCCGAGGTCGGCGGTGTACGCGTAGGGGATCGCACCGCGCTCGCGCATCCACGCCACCGCGACCGAGGTGTCGAGCCCGCCGGAGAAGGCGATGCCGACGCGATCGCCGACGGGGAGGGAGACGAGGACCTTCGACATGGCCACACGCTAGCCGTGCGCCGCGGGCTCCGGCGCCGCTTGCTTGCATGGATATGCGGCTCTGCGTATACTCATGCGCGATGAATGAACGTCATCGATTGATCGCCGTGATCCTCGACCGCCGCGAGGTGACGTCGCAGCAGCAGCTCGTCGAGCTGCTCGCCGAGCAGGGCGTCGCCGTCACGCAGGCGACGGTGTCCCGCGACCTCGACCGCCTCGGCGCGGTGCGCGTGCGCCGCAACGGCCACATGGTCTACGCGCTGCCCGAGGGCGACGAGCCGATCGACCCGCAGGAGCTGCTCCGGCAGGTGCTCGGCGCGGTGACGACGATCGAGTCGTCGAACAACCTCTGCATCCTGAAGACGAAGCCGGCACAGGCGATGCCCGTGGCGCGCGCCTTCGACCAGGCCGACCTGCCCGAGGTGTGCGGCACGATCGGCGGCGACGACACGATCCTGCTGATCGCGCGCGAGCCCGCGGTCGGCACCGACATCGCGGCGCTGTGCCGCTCGCTGCAGCATCGCGAGGTCCATGTCTGACGACGGACCGCTCTGGTCGGGCCGGCTCGCCGGCGGACTCGACCCGCGCGTCCTCGCCTACTCGCAGTCGCTGTCCGTCGATGGGCGGCTGCTGCCGTACGACGTCCGCGCCTCGAAGGCGCACGTGCGCATGCTCGCGCGGCAGGGCATCATCCCCGCCGCCGACGCCACCGCCATCGAGGCGGCCCTCGACCAGGTGGTGCTGGACGAGGGCGCGACCGACGAGGACGTCCACTCGCTGATCGAGCGCCAGCTGGTCGCGCGCCTGGGCGAGACGGGCAAGCGGGTGCATGCCGGGCGCTCGCGCAACGACCAGGTGGCGACCGCGTTCCGCCTCTTCTGCCGTGACGCTGCCCGCGACCTGGTCGGCTCGGTGGCCGGCCTGCAGGCGGTACTGGTGGCGCGTGCCCGCGTCGACGGCGAGCTCGTGATGCCGGGCTACACGCACCTCCAGCGCGCGCAGCCGCTGCCGCTCGGCCACCACCTCGCCGCGCACGCGTGGGCGCTCCAGCGCGACGTCATCCGGCTGATCGCAGCCGGTTCGGCGGCCGACGTCTCGCCGCTCGGCGCCGGCGCGCTGGCCGGATCCAGCCTGCCGCTCGATCCCGACGGCGTCGCCCACGACCTCGGCTTCGACGCCCGGTTCCAGAACTCCGTCGACGCGATCTCGGACCGCGACTTCGCGGTCGACCTGTCCTACGCCTGCACGCTCTGCGCCGTGCACCTCTCGCGCATCGCGGAGGAGCTCGTGCTGTGGACGTCGCAGGAGTTCGGCTTCGCGGAGCTCGACGACGGCGTCGCCCAGGGGTCGAGCATGATGCCGCAGAAGAAGAACCCGCAGATCGCGGAGCACGTGCGCGGCCGTTCGGCCGTCGCGATCGGGCGCCTGACGGCGCTGCTCGGCGTCATCAAGGGCCTGCCGCTGTCGTACAACTCCGACCTGCAGGAGGACAAGGAGCTCGTCTTCGCGCAGGTGGACGGCGTCGGCGGCTCCCTCGACGTGCTCGGCCTCGCGTTCGCCGGTATCCGCTTCGACGGCGAGCGCATGGCGGCCGCGGCCGGCGACGGGCTGACGGTCGCGACCGACGTCGCCGAGGCGCTCGTGCGCGGCGGCACGCCGTTCCGGCAGGCGCACGAGGAGGTCGCGACGCGCATCGCCGCGGGCGAGCGGTTCTCCGACCCGACCCCCGAGGCGGCGATCGCCGCCCGCGACGCGGCCGGCATGCCGGCGCGCTACCCCGACCAGCTGGCGGCGCTCGAGGAGCTGATCGCCGCCTCGCGCGCCCACGCGGGCCGGTGAGCACGCAGCTGCTCCCCGACGCCGCGACGGTCGTCAGCGGCAGGCTGGTGCTGGGCGGTGTCCCGGCCACCGACCTGGCGGCGACGTTCGGCACGCCGCTCTACGTCTACGACGCCGCCACGCTGCGCGCCCGGGCCGCGGCCTACGCCGAGCCGCTCGCCCCGGGCGGCGGCCGCGCGATGGTCGCGCTGAAGGCCAACGGCACCCCCGGGGTGCTGCGCATCCTGCGGGAGGCGGGGCTCGGCGCCGATGTCGCGTCGGCGGGCGAGATCGCGCTGGCGCTGGCCGCCGGTTTCACGGGCGCCGACCTGGTCGTGCACGGCAACGCGAAGGGGGAGGACGACCTGGCGGCGGCGCTCGACGCCGGTGCCGGCCTGGTGGTCCTCGACGCGCCGGAGGAGGCGGAGGCGCTCGCGGCGATGGCGCGGGCGCGCGGCGTCGTCCAGGACGTGCTGGTGCGGGTCACGCCCGACATCGCCGTCGACACGCACCGCAAGATCCAGACCGGGCACGCGGGCTCGAAGTTCGGGCTCGACCCGGCGGCGGCCCGCGCGCTGGTGACCGGCCTGCCCGACGGCCTGCGCGGCCGCGGCCTGCACGTGCACCTCGGCTCGCAGGTGGTCGATGCGGGCCCGCTGCGCTCCGCCGCGGCGTGGTGCGCACGGTTCTGCACCGACAGCGGCATCGCGCCCGACGTGCTCGACCTCGGCGGCGGCCTCGGCGTGGCGTACACGCCGGGCGAGCCGGCCCCCGATCCGCGCGCCTACGCGTCGGCACTGGCGGCCGCGGTCCCCGCGGCCTTCGACGCCGTCGGCCTGCCGGCGCCGCGCCTGCTGCTCGAGCCCGGTCGCTCGGTCGTCGCCCAGTCGGGCGTCACGCTGTACCGGGTGCGCGTCGTGAAGCGCACGAGCGAGGGCACGACGTGGGTGTCGGTCGACGGCGGCATGGCCGACAACCTGCGGGTGGCGCTGTACGACGCGGCGTACCACCCGCTGCTCGCGACCCGGCTGGACGTGCCCGCGACCGGCACCTTCGCGGTCGCCGGCCGCCACTGCGAGTCGGGCGACGTGCTGGCGTGGGACGTGCCGCTGCCCGCTCCGGCGCCGGGCGACCTGCTGGCGGTGCCGATGACGGGCGCCTACCACGCGACGATGGCCTCGAACTACAACGCCTTCGGCCGTCCGGCCGCGGTGGTCGTGGACGGCGGCGAGGCGACCGAGGTGACGCGCCGCGAGACGCCGGCCGACCTGCTGCAGCGCGAGGTCTAGGAGCCGCGGCGCCAGCCTCCGGCCATGGCGCAGGCTACCGCGATTCGTGCAACGCGCCGCGCGCCCTTCGCACCAGAACAGACACATCGATCGGCCGTCGCGCCATCGGTCTTCCTTCCGCGCGGAAACGTTCTGGGGTCAGACCCCAGAACGGCGCGAAATGGGGTCAGACCCCGCGCATGTGAGGACGCACGAAAGCGCGCGAGAGTTGACCTAGCGGATGTGCATGCCGCGCGCCGGCGGCTCGTCGTCCGCCTGGGCGGCGACGTCGGGGGCCGTCTCCAGCTCGGCGCGCGTGCGGCGGGCGGCTCGCTCGGAGCGGGCGGCCTCGACCAGCTGCTCGAACAGGGCGTTGCCCGCGGCCTCTTCCAGGAACCGGCCGCCGTAGCGGTTGCGGGCCATCGGATCGGCGCGCAGCACCTCGAAGTCGGCGCCGCCGTCGGGCTGCTGCGGCCCCTCCAGGTACAGCACGTCGCCCACGGCCAGCTGTGCCGCGGTCTCGACGCAGACGCCGCCGCGCGACGCGTCGACGACGGTCACCTGCACCGCCACGTCGGGGCTCAGGCTCGTGCCCTGCTTGACGCGCGTCGTCAGCTTCAGGCCGATGCGCTCGCGCGGGTGCGCTCGTTGCGGCGCATCCTGCGGGTCGGCCAGCATGCGCAGCGTCACGATGTCGCGCATCGCGGGCGCCTCGACCGCCGTCAGCGCGAGAAACGACGCGCGCTTCCAGCCCGAGTGCGCGAGAAACCGCGCCATGAAGTACTCGCCCTGGCGGATCGCGCGCCGCGGCGCCTCGACCAGCACCGTGCCGATCGTCATCGGCGGGTTGAGGAACGCCACGTTGATCGCCGACTCGATGGTCTGGAAGTCGGAGACGCCCGGTGCGGCGATCGGCGTCGCGCAGGCGGCTAGCCGGAAATCACGGCGGTCGTTCCTCGCGGTGAGATCCATGCGTCGCGCGCTCCCTGCTCCGTCTCGTGTGGCGTTCCCGACGCCCGGGGCGGGCGGGGAGGGCTGAAACTCACACTACTCAAAAGCCGGGAACCCGCAACTACCTTCTCAATCCTCACCGTCCCAGTAGCCCAGCGTCTCGACGCGTCCGATCACGCCCAGACCGCGGAAGAACACCTTCTGCGAGCGCGGGTACCAGCACATGTCGTTCGGCACGCGCGTGCCGAACGCGAGCAGCGTCAGACCGTCGTCGCCGGCCCGGAACGCGTGCGCCTCCTGCGACCCCGCCGGCCGGCTGATCACGTGGCCGCCGCGCACCGGCGTCTCGTCGTCGCCGATCAGCGCCACGCCGTCGCCGTCGAGGACCACGAAGATCTCCTCCTCGGCGCTGTGGCAGTGCGGCGGCGCCGACAGCATCCCGGGATCGACCCGCACGTGCTTGAGTCCCACCGCGACCGAGCCGGCCGCGTGGCCGAGGTTGCGGCGCTGCGACGACACCGTGCCCGAGCCGGAACCCCACTGCTGGGGCGCCACGTCGGCGACGTTGACGATGTTGTCGGGCCGCGGTGACGGCGCCGGGAACTCCGGCTCGCCCTCGGCCGCGTCGCGCTCCCACGGCGAGTCGCCGTCGCCGACCTGCACCCACGACTGGCCCAGCCAGCCGTAGCCGGTGCGGGGCAGCTCGCACAGCTCGGTTGGCCGCCGCTCGCCCAGCACCAGCACGTCGAGCCCGGCCGGCCCCGCGCGCAGCGTGTGCGCGTGCGCGCCCGGCACGTGGACGATGCAGTCGCCGGTTGCGACCTCGTGCGTGACGCCGTCGAGCCACGACAGCCCGTCGCCGCCGAGCACGTAGAAGATCTCCTCTTCCCCCGCGTGGTTGTGCGGCGGCGTCGGCCGCTTGCCCGGCGGTATCTCGATGCGGCGCAGTCCGATCCCGACGCTGTCTGCAGCCGCGCCGAGGTTCGTCCACGTGCACTCGACCCCCGGCGTCTCCACCGCGTGGCGCGGCGCCTCCTCGATGTGCGCGAATCCCATCGAGGCGTTGTATCAGCCCACGCGGCGCTCCATGGTCGTGACCGCGCTGAATCCCATGGCCCGGCGCAGGTACGGCGTGTTCTCGGTGCGCACGGCCACATATCCCTCGCGCTCGTAGAGGGAGCGCGCCCGCGGGTTCGTGTCGACCACCTCGAGCCGGATCACCTCGACGCCGACGGCGCGGGCGCGGCCGGCCGCCTCGCGCAGCAGCAGCGAGCCGATGCCGGCGCCGCGGCGGTCGCCGCGCACGGCGATGCCGTCGATGCGCAGCTCGCCGGCGGGCGGGCGGGCCGCCAGCAGCAGGAGCGGCACCAGCCGCGGCACGCCGCGGATGCCCTGGTGGCGCAGCAGCGAGCGCGCGCCGAGCTTCGTGAAGGCGCGGCCGCCGTAGTGGAGGCCGACGAGGCCGACCAGCTCGTCGCCGTCCAGCGCGGCGATGGCCCGGGACGGCTCGAGGCCGTCGGTCAGCACTGCGATGCCGTGCTCCGAGCGGCCGAGGGCGGGGCGCAGCAGCCGGCCGAACGCCTCCCAGTAGAGCTCCGCCGCGGCCGTGCGGGCCGACTCGGGGAGCTCCTGCTCGATGCGGACGGCCATCAGTCGGAGGTGTCGGGCTCCGGCATCTCGAGTGCCTCGTCGATCAGGGTGGAGGCGCGCTCGAGCTCGCCGCTGTCGATCTTGCCGCCCTTGCGCGTCCACTCGGCCTGCGCCTGGGAGAGCCGCCGGATGAGCCGCGACAGCCCCTCGGCCGACGTGCGCACCTCGACCAGCTCGCCGTCCCAGCGGCCGATGTGGAGCACCATCGAGCGGTGGTCGTTGCGCTCGGTGTACGACCACTGCACCTGGCGCCACTCGGCGCCGTCGGTGTCGACCTCGGCCGACCAGGCGCGGTAGCAGTCCTCCGCGATCAGGGCCAGCTCGCCGACGAGCGCGAACTCCTCCTTGTCGAGGCGCTCGCTGAACGCCAGCGTGTTCAGCAGCTCGCGCGCCAGCTCGGGGCCGATCACCGGCGTCCAGGCGCCGAGGATGTCGCCCTCGCTGAAGATCGTGATCGGCGTCCGCAGCACGCGCTCGGCGCGCTCGCGGAGCATCGCCGCCGATCGCGGGTCGCCGAGCAGGTCGCGGAGCTCGTCGCTGATCGCCATGCCCGAACCCTACCCGCGCTCGCCGAGATGACGGGACCGCAGCACCTCGAGCGGCTCCAGCGGATCGCGGCCGTCGCGCGCCAGCAGCAGCAGGGAGTGGAACCAGAGGTCGGCCACCTCGCCCACCAGGGCGTCGGATCCGGGCTCCTCGGTCAGCACCTCGGCCGCCTCCTCGCCGACCTTGCGCGCCACGTAGCTGCGCGGACCGTGCAGCAGCCGCGCGGTGTACGACGTCGGCGGGATCGGCCTCGCCCCGGTCGGCGATCGTGGCGCGCAGCCGGCCCAGCACGCCGCCGCCGTCGGCGCCGAAGCACGAGCGGCTGCCGGTGTGGCAGGCCGGCCCGGCCGGCGCCACCTCGACCAGCAGCGTGTCGCCGTCGCAGTCGACCCGCACCGCGTCGACGGCGAGCGTGTTGCCGCTCGTGGCGCCCTTCTGCCACAGCTCGCCCCGCGACCGGCTCCAGAACGTGGCGCGACCGCCCTCGACCGTCTGGCGCACGGCGTCGGCGTTCGCCCACGCGACCATCAGCACCTCGCCGGTCGCGGCGTGCTGGCAGACGCACGGCACGAGGCCCTGCGCGTCGAAGCGGATCTGCGCGATCAGCGCATCGGCAGCCCCCGGTTGCGGCACGTGTCCTTCACCTCCTGCACGGTGTACGTGGCGTCGTGGAAGATGGAGGCGGCCAGCGCCGCCGAGCAGCCGGCCTCGAGCGCGTCGGCGATGTGCTCGGGCCCCGAGGCGCCGCCCGACGCGATCACCGGCACCGGCACGCGCTCGCAGGATCGCGTCCATCAGGTCGAGCGCGTAGCCCTGCTTGGTGCCGTCGGTGTCCATCGACGTGACGAGCAGCTCGCCGGCGCCGCGCGCGACGGCGTCGCCGGCCCAGTCGACGGCGTCGACCTCGGTCGGGATGCGGCCGCCGGCCACGTAGGCGCGCCACGAGGCGCCGTCGCGCTTCGCGTCGATGGCGACGACGATGCACTGCGAGCCGTGCGCGGCGGCGCACTCGTCGACCAGGCCGGGGGTGCGCAGCGCGGCGGAGTTGATCGAGACCTTGTCGGCGCCGGCCGCGAGCAGGTCGCGCACGTGGCGCTCCTCCTTGACGCCGCCGCCGACCGTGACCGGCACGTCGACCTCGACGGCGGCGCGCTCGACCGTCGCCAGCAGGTCGCGCCAGCTCTCGTCGTCGGCCGTGATGTTGAGCCAGCAGATCTCGTCGGCGCCCTGCTCGGCGTAGCGCACGGCGGCCGACACGGGGTCGCCGCAGTCGCGCAGGTTGACGAAGTTGACGCCCTTCACGACCCGGCCGCCCGAGACGTCGAGGCACGGGATGACGCGCCTACGCAGCATCGCTCCACCGCAGGAAGCCGCGCAGCATCTGCAGCGCCGGCGTCGGACGAGCGCTCGGGATGGAACTGCGCGCCGGCGACGCGACCCGCCGCGACGACGGAGGTGAACCGCACGCCGTCGACCTCGGTCTCGGCCACCGCGGCGCGGGCCGGCGTCGCGCACGGCGTAGCTGTGGGCGAAGTACGCGCACGCGGGCAGGCCGGCGGCGAGCGGGTGGGGCGGACCGACCGGCTCGACGTCGTTCCAGCCCATGTGCGGCAGCCGCGCGGTGCCCTCCAGGCGCTCGACCCGGCCCGGCAGCAGGCCGAGGCAGGCGGCGTCGTCCTCGGCCGAGGCTGTCGAACAGCAGCTGCAGGCCGACGCAGACGCCGAGCAGGTACGCGCCCTGGCCGATCGCCTCGCGGATCGCCTTCTCGAGCCCGCGTCCGGCGCAGCGTCGCCATGGTCGGCCCGGCGGCGCCCTGGCCCGGCACCATCAGCCGGCGCGCGCCCGCGACCGTCTCGGGATCGTCCGAGACGACCACGTCCGAGCCGGCCCGCTCCATGGCCGCGCGCAGCGAGCGCAGGTTGCCCGAGCCGTAGTCGACGAGCACCACCGTCATATCGCGCCCTTGGTGGACGGGCAGCCCGCCGCGGCGCGGATCGGGCGCGCACGGCCGCGCGCAGCGCCAGCGCCAGCGCCTTGAAGCCCGCCTCGACCACGTGGTGGTCGTCGTCGCCGTCGCCCGTCAGGTGCAGGTTGACGCGCCCTGCGCGGGCGAACGAGTCGAGCAGGTGCGGCCACAGGCTGGCGGTGACGCCGCCGACCGGCTGGCCGCTCAGCTCCAGGTTGATGGCCGAGACGCCGCGGCCGCCGAGGTCGACGACGCACAGCGCCAGCGCCTCGTCCAGCGGCGCGGCGCGCGTTGCCGAAGCGGCGGATGCCGGCGCGGTCGCCGAGCGCCCGGTCGAGCGCCTGGCCGAGCGCGATGCCGGCGTCCTCGACGGTGTGGTGCTCGTCCACCTCGAGGTCGCCGTCGATGCGCAGGTCGAGGTCCATGCAGGCGTGGAACGCCAGCGCGTGGAGCATGTGGTCGAGGAAGCCGATGCCGGTCGCGATCTGCGTGCGGCCGGTGCCGTCGATGACGAGTCGCGCGTCGATGGCGGTCTCGCGCGTGGTGCGCGCGACGGTCGAGCGCCGGCCCCAGAGGGAGTCGTGCTCGACCGGCACGGGCTCCGTCTCCGGCGCCTCGCGCTCCAGCAGCTCGGCCAGCGCGGCCAGCAGCCGGTCGGTCTCGGGCGGCGTCTGCACGGTCGCCCGGATGACGCCGGCGAGCAGCGGCTCGTGGCCGAACGTGCGCATCACGCAGCCCCGCTCGCCCAGCCGGCGGAACGCCTCGTCGGAGTCGAGCGGCAGCCGGAAGGTCACGAACACGCCGGCCTCGGCCAGGATCTCGATCTGCGAGCGCCTCCAGCCCGCGGCGCAGGCGCCCGCGCTCCGCCACGTACGCCACGGCGTCCTGCCGCATCTCGTCCGCGTGCGCGAGGGCCAGCTCGGCCGCCGTCGCCGACTGCAGCGAGATCGAGCCCGGCGGCCGCAGCGCATCCAGGGCGCCGGCGATGGCCGGGGAGGCGAGCGCGTAGCCCACCCGCAGCGACGCCAGCGCCCAGCCCTTGGACAGGGTGCGGCAGACGATCAGGTTCTCGTGCCGGGCGATCAGGTCGGAGAAGTCGTCGCCGCCGAACTCCAGGTACGCCTGGTCGACCACGACGAGGCCGGGGCACGACGCGCACAGCTCGCCCAGGACCTCTCGCGACACCTCCTCGCCGGTCGGGTTGTTCGGCGAGCAGATCCACACCAGCCGCGCCCCGGGTGCGCGCTCCAGCAGGCCCTCGTAGTCGAGCGCGAGCCCCTCGCGGGGCGGCAGCGCCTCCAGCCGGGCGCCCGCCGTCGCGCTCGACACCGCGTACATCTGGTACGTGGGCTTGCAGACGATGGCGTGGTCGCCGCGGCCCATCGCGAGCGCGCCGCACATCAGCAGCAGCTCGTCGCAGCCGGCGCCGGGCACGACCTGCGTCCAGTCGAAGCCGGTGTAGCGGCCGATCGCCTCGCGCAGCGGCCGGTAGGTGGCCTCGGGGTAGCGACGACGCGGGCAGCCGGGCCACCTGCGCGGCGATCTCGGGCCAGGCCGCCGGCGACAGCGGCAGCGTGTTCATGTCGAACCGCGAGACCGGGCCGGGCGGCACGTTGTCCTGCCACCGGTAGGGAGCCGGCCGGGCCAGCTCGGGGCGGACGAAGGGGATGTCGGGGAGCGTCATGGGATGAGGTGCTCGATCGGGAGGACGAGGATGCCGGTGGCTCCGGCCTGCTTGAGCGGCGCGAGGAGGCGGACGACCTCGGCGGCATCGACGACAGCGTGCACGGCGTGCATGCCGTCGCGCGCCAGCGGCAGCACCGTCGGCGCGTCGAGGCCGGGGAGGAGGCCGACGATGTCCCGCAGGTGGTCGTCGTGGGCGTTCAGCATCAGGTACCGCTTCGGCCGCGCCGCGAGCACCGAGGTCGAGCACCAGCACCAGCTCGGCGACGCGCTGCTCGGTGGCCGGGTCGAGCTCGACGGGGGCGAGCAGCACCGCCTCGGACTCGAGGATGGTGTCGAGCGCGACGAGCCCGTTCTGGCGCAGCGTCTCGCCGCTCGAGACGAGGTCGGCGATGGCCTCGGCGGCGTCGAGCGACGGCGCCAGCTCGACCGAGCCCGTGATCGGGATGCAGGTCGCCGTGACGCCGTGCGCTGGCGAGGTAGCGGCCGACGGTGGCGGGGTAGGACGTGGCGATGCGCACGCCGGCGAGGTCGCCGACGCCGCTGATCTGCGAGCCCGCGGGCGCGGCGACGACCAGCCGGCAGCGCCCGAAGCCGAGGCGCAGGCGCTCGTCGAGCTGCACGCCCGACTCGGCCACCTGGTTGGCGCCGGCGATGCCGCAGTCGACGGCGCGGTCCTCGACCCAGACCGGGATGTCGTCCGCGCGTGCGAACAGGATCTCGGCGTCCTGGTCGGGCAGCGGCACCCGCAGCCGGCGGCCGTCGGGCTCGAACTCGAACCCGGCGTCGCGCAGCAGCCGCTGGGCCGGCTCGGCCATGCGCCCCTTCGACGGCAGGGCGATGCGCAGCGGCCGCATCAGGCGCGACTCCGCGCAGGCGGTCGAGCGCGATGCGGTAGCCGCCGGTGCCGTGGCGCAGCCAGTGCGCCACGCGCGTGACGGTGGTGGTGGACGTGCCCACGGCGCGGGCGATCTCCAGGTACGGTCATGCCGCCGGCGTCCAGCAGCCGGGCGACGGCGAGCCGGTGGCCGATCGCCTCGAGCTCGGAGATGGTGCAGGCGTCACGCAGGAAGGCGGCGGTGTCGTCGCGCGTGCGCAGCGACGCGAGGGCCTCGCAGAGCTCGTCGAAGGAGTCGGGAAGCTGTTCCATTGCGCTGCCATGTTAGCACGCTAACACAGCAGCATGGCAACGCCTCAGGTGACGCGGACGAACAGCCCCTCGGCGGTCGCCGTCACGGTCTCGCCGTCGCCCATCTCGCCGACCGCGCGCATCTTCCGGCCCACCGGCCCCTCGGCGCGGCTGGTGAGCTGCAGCGGCCGGTCGATCGGCGTGGGGCGCAGGTAGCGCAGGTTCAGCTCGGCCGTGACGTAGATGATCGGGTCGCCCTCGCCGACCTCGCGGCCCTCGGCGGTGTAGGCGGCCGCGATCACGGCCCAGCACAGGTGGCAGTCGAGCAGCGTCGCGACGGCGCCGCCCTGCAGCGTGTTGGGGAAGCCCGAGCCGTGGAACCGCTCGACGACGTGCGTCGCGACCACGGCGGAGCGGTCGTCCGACCACGTCGACTTGAGGCGGAACCCCTGCGGGTTGGCCGGGCCGCACCCGAAGCAGGTCGACGCGGGATCGAGCAGGTCCTGGAAGGCGATGGTCACGGCGAGAGGATACTTCCGCGGTGGCCTTCGATGTGATTCCCGCAATCGACCTCGCCGGCGGCCGGGTCGTGCGCCTCGTCCAGGGCCGCTTCGACGCGGTCACCGACTTCGGCGGCGAGCCGCTCGAGGTCGCCCACCGCTTCTGGCGCGACGGCGCCCGGTCGCTGCACGTCATCGACCTCGACGCCGCCCGCAGCGGCGAGCGGCCCGCCGCGCACCTGGCGCTGATCGACCGCCTGGCGGCCGAGCGGCCCATCGGCGGCGTGCTGCAGGTCGGCGGCGGCTTCCGCACCGAGGAGGCCGTCGACGAGGCGATCGCGCTCGGCGTCGACCGCGTACTCGTCGGCACCGTCGCCTTCCGCGATCCGGCGCTGCTCGACCGGATGGTCGCCCGGCACGGCATCCGCATCTGCGTCACGGCCGACACGCTCGACGGCACCGTCCGCGTGGCCGGCTGGGCCGAGGACGCCGGCGTGCGGGTGGTCGACGCGATCCGCGACCTGTCGGCGCGCGGCGTCGGCGCCTTCCTGGTCACCGCGATCGAGCGCGACGGCACGCTGGCCGGCCACGACCTGCGGCTGCTGGAGGCCGTGCGGGCCGCCACCGACGGCATCGTGCTGGCGTCCGGCGGCGTCGGCACCGTCGAGCACGTGGTCGCGTGCCGCGACGCCGGCGCCGACGGCGTGGTGGTCGGCCGGGCCCTGCTGAGCGGCGCGATCTCGCTGTCCGAGACGCTCGCCGCCGCGGCCGTTCCATCCTCCTAGACTGCCGTCATGGCTGACGAAACGCGGGGTCCGTCGACCCGCTCGATCCACGCGGGAGCCGTGGCGGGCGAGGACGTCGTGCCGCCGCTGCGGCGCTCGGTCATCACCCGGTTCGACACGGCGGAGCGCTTCGGCGCCGTCATGGACGGGTCGGAGGAGGGCTATCTCTACGGTCGTCTCGGCAGCCCGACCGTGCGCGAGACGGCGGCCGCGATCGCCGAGCTGGAGGGCGCGGAGGCGTGCGAGCTGACGGCCTCGGGCATGGCCGCCGTGCACGCCGCCATCGTCGCGCTCGTGCCGAACGGCGGCCGCCTGGTCGTGGCGCTGCAGACGTACGGCAACTCGATCTCGCTGTTCCGCGACCTGGTCGGCCCGCGGCTCGACGTCGACGTGCGCATCGTCGACATCACCGATCTCGACGCCGTCGGAGCGGCCTGTGCGGACTCCGCCAGCGCCATCTACTGCGAGACGATCGCGAACCCCGGCTCGACGGTCGCGGACCTCGATGCCCTCGGCCTGATCGCCCGTGGCGCGGGCGCGCGACTGATCGTCGACTCCACGCTCGCCACGCCGCTCCTGTGCCAGCCCCTCGCGCACGGCGCGCACGTGGTGCTGCACTCCGCCACGAAGTTCCTGAACGGCCATCACGACGTGCTCGCCGGGGCCATCTGCGGTGACGCCGCCGACCTGCGCACGATCCGCAGCCTGCTGATCGACACCGGCGGCGTGGCCGAGCCGGACGCGGCCTGGCTGCTGCGGCGCGGCATGCGCACGCTGGCGCTGCGGATCGAGCGCCAGTGCGCCAACGCGCTGGCGATCGCCGACTGGCTCGAGAGCCGCGCCGACGTGGTCGCGGTGCCCTATCCGGGCCTGCCGTCGCACCCCCAGCACGCGCTCGCCGGGCGCCTGCTCGAGGGCGGCTTCGGCGGCGTGCTGGCGTTCGAGGTCGCGGGCGGCCGCGCCGGCGGCGAGGGGGTCATGAACGGCACCCGGCTGATCGAGCGCTCGACGTCGCTCGGCGGCATCGTCACGGGCATCTCGCACCCCGCCTCGACCAGCCACCGCCAGCTCACCGACGCCGAGCTGACCGCAGCCGGCGTACCGGCCGGCCTGCTGCGGCTGGCGGTCGGCTGCGAGGACGCAGGCGATCTGATCGAGGACCTCGCGCACGCGCTCGAATCCGCCTGACGGGTGATCCGACGGCGCCTCGACGGCGCCGATCACTCAGACATGGCAACGATTCGCACTTGGCCGCTCGCGCTCGCGCTGCTGCTGGTGCTGCCGGCCGCCGCGGAGGCGTCGTACAAGTACACGGCGACGATCCGCTTCGCCGGCACCTACACGTCGGACGAGTTCGACGAGGGCATCGTGATCGGCCACGTGAAGTCGGCGACGAAGTTCACGGTGCAGGACCGGCGCCTCACGGTGACCGTCAAGAACGGTGCGATCGCGCTGTTCCCGTCGGGCAACACGACGGCGCGCCTCGCCACCACGCAGAGCGGCTTCCAGATCGCCTGCGACACCGCCCGCCAGACGTTCACCGACCGGCTCGCGAAGAAGCCCGGGCGGGCCTGGCTGACGCTGCGCCGCAAGGGGACGCGCGCGTCGGTCGGCTTCGGCTGGATGGGCGGGTCGGTCGACCGTCGCTACACCGGCGCGATCGAGGGCGACTGCACCGAGCCGGCCAGCGTGGACGCGGGCGGCGGCACCGACGACGTGGCCGGCGCGACGGCGATGCTGGCCCGGTTCGGGGTCACCCTGCGGGTGCCGCTGTCGGCGCTCATGCGCGGCCGGTCGATCTCGCGCAAGATCACCGTCCACAAGGTCTCGAGCGACGTCGTCGAGGGTGCCGGGATCGCGCGCGCGCCTGGATGGCAGCTACCGGATCGTGCTGTCCCGCATCGGCTGAAGCCGGTTGTAAAGGTTCTTGGCGTATCACGGAGTTCGGCTGGCGCATCCTCCGTTCGGGGGTATAGGGTGTTGCCCCCGGCCGACGATAGGCACCTTGTGTCCCTCCGACGTTTCCTGACCGGATCCTTCATTCTCGTTTCGCTCGATCGCCACGCCGGTCGCCAGCGCCAAGAGCTGGGCCGACGCGTCGATCTCGCGGGTCATCCGCGCCGGCATCCTGCCCGGCGAGACGGCGGCGACCTACGGACCGACGCGCGCGCTCGACCACGGCACGCTCGCGATGCTGGTCTGGGGCGCCGTGCCCGACTCGATGGACCGCGTCGCGATCTCGACCACCGACGCCCCGGTCACGATCGGCGAGCTGGATGCCGTGTTCGTGTCGGCCCTCGGCCTGGCGCCGACCGCGAAGACCGCCCGCGACCAGCTGGCGCGGCTGCGCTACCGCCCGCGCGGCGACGCCGGCACCGAGGTCGTGGCCCGGCTGCTGGGCCTGCGGTACAACCACCCGGCGGGCTCCGACCGGCTGGAGCGAGCCGACACCGAGGTCGCCACCCGCGCCGACGCCGCGTACACCACGGCGCGCGTGCTGGCCGGCGTGAACGCCGACTACGCGCGCTCGGTCGTCGCGAAGTTCGCCGGCCTGCCGGCCACCACCGGGCCCGTCACGACGCGCTGACGCGCGCCATCCGCCTGATCGGCATGCCCTACGTCTGGGGCGGCACCAACGACAAGGCGATCGGCCAGGCGCACGGCGGCTACGACTGCTCCGGCCTCGTCTGGCGCGCGCTGATCCTCGATCCCGGCCGCGCCCGAAGGGGATGCTGAAGCGGGTCGGCGGCCGCACCACGTACGAGATGGCGCGCACGACGATCAAGTCGCGCCGCCTGACGCGGGCCCGCACCCGGCCCGGCGACATCCTGCTGTTCGGCTCGTCCGGCCGCTCGTCGAAGGTGGCCGAGATCGGCCACACCGGCATCAACCTCGGCGGCGGCCTGATGATCCACTCCTCGTCGCAGGGCGTGACGATCAAGGAGTGGGACAGCGGCTGGCACGCGACCGTCGTTCGCGTTCGCCAAGTCCGTGCTGCCCTGAGCGCTGAGGCAGGAGCGGCGCGCGCCCGCGGGCGAATAGCCCCGCGTGCTTCGCGTTCTCGAGTACAGCCCCGATCGTGAGGCCGCCTTCCGTCCGATCACGGCCGCCGCGATCGAGCCGCTGATCGCCGCCGCGCGGCGATGCGCCGCTGCTGTGGATCGACGCGCCGACGCCGGAGCCGGAGGAGATCGCGGCGCTGGCCGAGGCGTTCCAGTGGCACCCGCTGGTCCGCGAGGATCTCGAGCACGGCAACCAGCGGCAGAAGGCCGAGCAGTTCCCCGGACAGTTCTTCGCCGTGCTGCGCCTGCCGCGACTCGGTGAACGGGACGGAGTGCGACCTCTACATCGTGCAGTCCGAGCACGTGCTCGTCACCCTGCACGAGGTCCCGTCCGCCGTGGATCGACCGGCTCGCCCGGGACGTCGTGGCCCGCGGCGACCTCGAGGCGCACGGCGCCACCGGCGCGGTGACATCGATCCTCGCCGGCGTCACGGACGCCTACGAGGAGACCATCGACGGGCTCGAGGAGCTGGTCCTGAAGCAGGAGGCCGGAGCGCTCGACGCGGACGGCGATCCTGCGACCGGCCCTGCGGCGAGCCGCGCAGGCGCGCGCATCGGCGATCGCCGAGGTGCGGCGGTCGAGCGGCCACCTGCGCGAGGTGATCGGCATGTTCGTGCGGCGCGAGCTGCTGAACACCGTCCACACGCCCGAGCTCGACCTCGAGCTGCGCGACGTGCTCGACCACGCGATCCGGGCGCACGAGGACCTCGACATCCTGCACGACCGCATGAGCTCGCTGGCCGACACGCGCCTCGCGATGGTCGCCTACCGGCAGAACGAGATCACGAAGCAGCTCTCCGCCTGGGCGGCGGTGCTGCTGGTGCCGACGATCATCACCGGCTGGTTCGGCCAGAACTTCGAGCACATGCTCGGCCTCGGCTGGAAGTACGGCGAGATCTACGCGCTCGCCCTGATCGTCGGCGCCGATGACGGGCATGTGCTTCGTGATGCGCCGCGCTCAATGGCTGTAGCGGCGCCGCGTCCTCTAGAGTGCCGCGGGAGGAGGCGGGCCGGGATGGATGTCAGTGAGGTGCTCGCGACCGGCGGCGTGATCCTCGCCTGCGGCCTCGTCGTCCGTGCCGGTCGCGCTGGCGCTCCGGGTGCCGGTGATGATCGTGTTCGTGGCGGCCGGCGTGCTCGTCGGCCCGTCCGCGCTCGACCTCGTCTCCAACCCGCTGGACGAGCTCGGTGCCGAGCTGATCTTCACGTTCGGCGTGTCGCTGATCCTCTTCCACGGCGGCGTCGGCGTGTCGTTCCGCGTGATCCGCGAGACGGCCCTGGGGCTCGGGATGCTGGTCATCCCGGGCGTCGTGCTGACGGCCGCGGTGGTCGCCGTGGTGGTGTCGCCCGTCTTCGGCGTGTCGATCGGCGTCGCGTTCCTGGTCGGCAGCGTGCTGGCCGCGACCGATCCGGCGATCCTGATCCCGCTGTTCGACCGGATCCGGCTGCGGCCGAAGGTCTCGCAGACCGTGATCGCCGAGTCGGCGTTCAACGACCCGACCGGCACGGTGCTGGCGCTGACGGTGGCGAGCGCGCTGGCGGCGGGTGGCGTCTCGTTCACCGACCCCGTCGTCGACTTCTCGAAGAGCCTCGCGATCGGCGCCGTCTGCGGCATCGCCGGCGGCCTGCTGCTGGCGCTGATGGTGTCGTCGCACCGGGTCGGCATCTGGAGCGAGTCGCCCGCCGCCGCCATCCTGGCGCTGGTCGCGCTCGAGTACTTCGCGGTCGACGAGATCGGCGGCTCGGCGTACCTGGCGGCGTTCGTGATGGGCCTCATGGTCGGCAACGCCGACCTGTTCGGGATCGACCACGAGCCGCACGGCGCATGCACGCTGTTCGAGACGTTCATCGCGCAGCTGTCGGAGATCGCCGTGATCGCCGTCTTCGTCACGCTCGGCATCAACCTGCCGCTCGACGCCCTCCGCGAGCACTTCCTGGGCGGCCTGGTGGTGATGGCCGTGTTCATCTTCGTCGCCCGGCCGCTGGCGGTGCTGGTCTGCCTCTCGGTCGACCGCCGGGCGCGGTGGACGCGCCAGGAGGTGATCTTCCTCTGCTGGTGCCGCGAGACGGGGGTGGTGCCGGCGGCGGTGGCGAGCCTGCTGGTCGGCCAGGGCGTGCCGGGGTCCGAGCTGGCGGTCGCGATGGTCGCGATGGCGATCATCGCCACGCTGCTGCTGCAGGCGACGACGGCCGGCTGGCTGGCGCGCCGGCTCGACCTCGTGCATGCCGGTCGAGGCGGCGCGAGCGTCGGCCCGATCTAGACCACGGTCAGCGTCGCGGGCAGCTCGGAGGCGATCCACGGCCTCGTCGTCGTCGAACAGCAGCGTGTCGATCGAGAAGAACTGGCCGACGTGGCGGGGCAGGAAGATCTGCGTCTCGCAGTTCACGGCCGTGCCGGGCTCGAACACCTTGTCGGCGTGCAGCTCGGCGAGCGGGTCCCAGACCACGTTGCCGACCCAGTCGCCGTAGAAGGCGATGCCCATCTCGTAGCCGCCGATCCAGCCGCGCGACTCCCACAGGCCCTCGCTCGCGGTAGTAGGCCACCAGCGCCTCGTTCAGCTCGCGCACCGGCAGGCCGGGGCGCAGCAGCCCCTTGACGACGTCGATCGAGGCCGCCGCGCGGGCCGCGACGTCGGCCACGTCGGGCGCCGGCTCGCCGCAGGTGGAACATCCGCGCCAGGTTCACGTGGTAGCGGTGGCGGACGCCGGAGAGGTCGATCATCACCGGCTCGCCGGCTCGCAGCACGCGGCGGGTCGAGAGCGCGTGCGCGGCGTTCGTCTTCGAGCCGAACAGCACCGGCTGCGTGATCGCGGTGTTCTCGCCGCCCGCCCGGGCGAGCGCGGCGACCATCTCGCCGTACACCTCGAGCTCGGTCACGCCGGGCGCCAGCGCGTCGCGCGCGGCCCGCATGCCGACGTCGGCGATCGCGCGCCGCCTCGCGCATCGCGGCGCGCTCCAGCGGCGACTTCACCCAGCGCAGCTCGCGCACCACGTCGGTGCCGTCGACGATCGTCGCGCCGCGTGCCGGTGGCCAGCGCCTGGAACCGCGCCGACAGCGGCCCGTTCGGCCGGTACGACCACAGCTCGAGGCCGAGCGTGCCGTCCAGCCAGCCGAGCGCGGCGAGCTCGTCGACCACGAACTCGGCGCCGCCGCGCAGGCTCGTGCGCGGGAAGTAGCGGGTGTCGGTGGAGGCCGTGAAGATGCGCCCGAGCGCCGCCTCGCGCTCGGTGTCGAACAGGATGTAGCGGTCGTGGTCGACGTGGACGGCGATGCCGCTCGCGGCCGGCCACTGGCGCGGCGACTGGGCCTGGTACCACTCGCACTGGTAGCCGCTGACCCAGTTCATCGCCTCCGGGCGTGGTCAGGAACAGGCAGTCGATCCCGTCCCGCGCGAGGCGCTCGCGGATGCGCTCCAGACGGGCGGCGTACTCGGCCTCCGGGAAGGCCGGCTCGGGGTCGACGGCGCTGGTGAAGTAGACCTCGTCGCGGTAGTCCATTGCGGCGCGAGCATAGTTGCTCCGAAGGCCCCGCGGGGTCCCTGCGGATGCCCTCCGACGCGATAAACTGCAGGTGGCAGAGAGCCGGCGGGAGGCGGGACCGAACTCCGTCCGACGGGCTCTCTAGTGTTCCCAACCCGCCCGCGTCTACCCCGACGATGCGGCGACCCGTTTAAGGGCCTGGGACGAGGAGGCAGTAGTGCAGATCGAAAGGCGATACACCGAACCCGGAGGCGACCCGTACGCGGGCGTCGAGTTCGCAGAGCGAACTTCGAAGCATCGTCAATCCGGACGGCTCCGTCGTCTTCGAGGCAACGCTGCAGGCTCCGGCCGCAGTGGTCCCAGGTCGCGGTCGACATCCTGGCGCAGAAGTACTGCCGCAAGGCGGGCGTCGCGACCGAGCTCGTGCCGGTCGCCGAGGACGGCGTGCCCGAGTGGCTCGCGCGGTCCGAGCCCGCGCCCGGATCGCCGGTCGAGGGGGAGACCGACGCGCGCCAGGTGTTCCGCCGCCTCGCCGGCTGCTGGACCTACTGGGGCTTCACGCACGGCTACTTCGGCGAGGAGGACGCGCACGCGTTCTACGACGAGCTGCAGGCCATGCTCGCCCGCCAGGCCGCCGCGCCCAACTCGCCGCAGTGGTTCAACACCGGGCCTGAACTGGGCGTACGGCATCACGCGGCCCGCCGCAGGGCCACTGGTACGCCGAGCCCGCCGACGGCGAGCTGAAGCTCTCCACGAGCGCCTACGAGCGCCCTGCCCCGCACGCGTGCTTCATCCAGGCCGTGGCCGACGACCTCGTCAACGAGGGCGGCATCATGGACCTGTGGGTGCGCGAGGCCCGCGTCTTCAAGTACGGCTCCGGCACCGGCTCCAACTTCTCCGACATCCGCGGCGAGAACGAGCGCCTGTCGGGCGGCGGCCGCTCGTCCGGCCTGATGAGCTTCCTCAAGATCGGCGACCGCGCGGCGGGCGCGATCAAGTCGGGCGGCACCACGCGCCGCGCGGCGAAGATGGTGACGCTCGACCTCGACCACCCCGACATCCAGCGGTACGTCCGCTGGAAGGCCGTCGAGGAGACCGAAGGTGGCCGCGCTCGTGGCGGGGTCGCGGATGCTCTCCGTGCACCTGAACAACGTCGTCGCGGCGACCACCGAGGGCGACGTCGAGGGCGACGAGCGGTTCGTCGCGCGGACCAACCCGGCCCTCGCGAAGGCCGTGCGCGGCGCGCGCCAGGCCGGCGTGCCCGACGTCTCCATCCAGCGCGCGCTCGACCTCGCGCGGCAGGGCGTCACCGAGCTGCACATCGACGAGTACGACACCGACTGGCAGGGCGAGGCGTACAACACCGTCTCGGGCCAGAACTCGAACAACTCCGTGCGCGTCACGACCGACTTCATGCGCGCGGTCGAGGGCGACGACGAGTGGCACCTGATCAACCGCACCGAGCGCGCCAAGGCGCTCGTCGAGGGCCGCTCGCCGCAGCCGGCGGCGACGCTGCCGGCCCGCGAGCTGTGGGACGACATCGCCGAGACCGCGTGGCTGTGCGCCGACCCCGGCCTGCAGTTCCACGACACCACCAACGAGTGGCACACGTGCCCGGCCGACGGCGACATCCGCGCGTCGAACCCGTGCGCCGAGTACGTCTTCCTCGACGACACCGCCTGCAACCTGGCGTCGCTGAACCTGCTCCAGTTCGAGACCGCCGACGGCTTCGACGTCGAGCTGTTCCGCCACGGCGTGCGGCTCTGGACGGTCGTGCTCGAGATCTCGGTCCTGATGGCGCAGTTCCCGTCCAAGGAGATCGCGCGCGGCAGCTACGCCTACCGCACGCTCGGCCTGGGCTACGCCAACATGGGCGCCCTCGCGATGCGCCGCGGCCTGCCGTACGACTCGCCCGAGGCCACCGCGCTGTGCGGCGCGCTGACCGCGATCATGCACTTCTCGTCGCTCGCCGCGAGCGCCGAGATGGCGGGCGAGCTGGGGCCGTTCTCGGCCTACGAGCGCAACGCCGAGGCCATGCTGCGCGTCGTCCGCAACCACCGCAACGCGGTGTACGCGGCCGGCCCCGAGGCGTACGAGGACCTCTCGGTGCTGCCGGTGCCCATCGACGCCGCGATCTGCGAGCCCGGCCTGCTGGCCGCCGCCCGCGAGGACGCCGACCGCGCGCTCGCGCTCGGCGAGCAGCACGGCTACCGCAACGCCCAGGTGACGCTGATCGCGCCGACCGGCACGATCGGCCTCGTGATGGACTGCGACACGACCGGCATCGAGCCCGACTTCGCGCTCGTGAAGTTCAAGAAGCTGGCCGGCGGCGGCTACTTCAAGATGGTCAACGCGTCGGTGCCGCCGGCGCTCGCGAACCTCGGCTACACGCCGCAGCAGGTCGACGACATCGTGCAGTACTGCGTCGGCTCCGGCACGCTCGAGGGCTGCCCGCACCTGGCGCCCGAGAGGCTGCGCCAGCTCGGCTTCACCGAAGACTCCATCGCCGCCCTCGACGACGCGATGCGCGCGGCGTTCGACGTGCGGTTCGCGTTCACGCGGTTCACCGTCACCGACGAGGTCTGCATCGAGCACCTCGGCATCGATCCCGAGGACCTGCGGCGGCCCGGCTTCGACCTGCTGTCGGCGATCGGCTTCACGCCGGCCGAGATCGACGAGGCGAACCTGTTCGTCTGCGGCACGATGACCGTCGAGGGTGCCCCGCACCTGCAAGGCCGAGCACCTGCCGGTGTTCGACTGCGCCAACAAGTGCGGCAGGCTCGGCACGCGGGCCATCCGCCCGCTCGCCCACGTCGAGATGATGGCGGCCGCCCAGCCGTTCCTGTCCGGCGCCATCTCGAAGACCATCAACATGCCGAACGGCGCCACGATCGCCGACGTGGCCGAGGTCTACCGCGTCTCGTGGCAGAAGATGCTGAAGGCCATCGCGCTCTACCGCGACGGCTCGAAGCTCTCGCAGCCGCTCAGCTCGCAGGCCGCCGAGGCGCTGGCGTTCGACGAGGCGGCGATCGAGGCCGAGGAGGCCGCCGAGCTGGCCCGCGAGCTGCTGCCGTCCGGCGAGGACGTGGCGGCGCGGGTCGTCGTCGAGTACCTGCGCGAGCGCCGGCGGCTGCCGGAGCGGCGGGCCGGCTACACGCAGAAGGCGTCGGTCGGCGGGCACAAGGTGTACGTCCGCACGGGCGAGTACGCCGACGGCACGCTCGGCGAGGTGTTCATCGACATGCACAAGGAGGGCGCCGCCTTCCGGAGCCTGATGAACTGCTTCGCGATCGCCATCTCGCTCGGCCTCCAGCACGGCGTGCCGCTCGAGGAGTACGTCGACGCGTTCGTGTTCACGCGGTTCGAGCCGAACGGCATGGTCACCGGCAACCCGTACATCAAGATGTCGACGTCGGTGATCGACTACATCTTCCGCGAGCTGGCGATCTCGTACCTGGGCCGCGACGACCTCGCGCAGGTGAAGCCGGAAGACCTGCGGCACGACACCATCGGCTCGCAGAACCCGCGCTCCGAGCACCTCGCGCCGTTCACCGCGCCGCCGGTCGTCCCGGTCGTGCCGGTGGCCCCGGTCGCGTCGGCCGGCGCCTCCGTCGCCGCCACCGCGGTCGCGCCGGCCGCCGTGTCCGGCCGGGCGGTCACGCCCGTCGCGCCGCTCCTGATGACCGAGCGCGACCAGGCCCGGCTGCGGGGCTACGAGGGCGACCCGTGCTGGAACTGCGGCCAGTTCACGCTGGCGCGCAACGGCACGTGCCTGAAGTGCGACTCGTGCGGCGAGACGTCGGGCTGCTCCTGATCGTTGTGACGCACGGCGGGCCCGGCCGGCGGCCGGGCCCGCCGGGCATGTCAGGGTACCGGCCGTGACCGACCACGCCATCACCGTCGAGGGCCTGGTGAAGCGCTTCGGCGAGACCACCGCGCTCGCCGACGTCAGCTTCGAGGTGCCGCGCGGCACCGTCTGCGGCCTGCTCGGGCCCGAACGGCGCCGGCAAGACGACGGCCGTCCGGATCCTCGCCGGCCTCTCGATCCCCGACGCCGGCCGGGCGGTGGTCGCGGGCTTCGACGTGGCCACCGAGGCCCAGTCGGTGCGCCGCGTGCTGGGCCTCGCCGGGCAGTCGGCGACGGTCGACGAGATCCTCACCGGGCGCGAGAACCTCGTGATGATCGGCGAGCTGCACCACCTCGGGCGCAAGGTCGCGCAGGCCCGCGCGGCCGAGCTGCTCGAGCAGTTCTCGCTGGTCGAGGCGGCCGACCGCCTGGCGAAGACGTACTCCGGCGGCATGCGCCGCCGGCTCGACCTCGCGGCCACGCTGGTGGCCGGGCCGGAGGTGCTGTTCCTCGACGAGCCGACGACGGGACTCGACCCGCGGGCCCGGCTCGAGCTGTGGGACGTGCTCGACGTGCTGGTCGGCGAGGGCGCCACGATCCTGCTCACGACGCAGTACCTGGAGGAGGCCGACCGCCTGGCCGACGACATCGTCGTCATCGACCACGGCAAGGTGATCGCCCGCGGCGACGCCCGCGAGCTGAAGCGGCAGGTCGGTGGCGCGCAGCTGTTCGCGACGCTCGTCTCCGACGACGGCCTGGACGCCGCCGCGGCCCACGTGGCGCGCATCGCCGGCGCCGCGCCCGAGATCGATCGCGGCGCCCGGTCGGTGCTCGCGCCGACCGACGGGGGTGCGCGGGCCATCTCGCGCCTCGCCGACGCGCTCGCCGACGACGGCATCGAGGTCGAGGACCTCGGCCTGCGCCAGCCGACGCTCGACGACGTGTTCCTGACGCTGACCGGCGCCCACATCGAGGCCGACGTCGCGGAGGCGAAGCGATGAGCGCCGAGCAGCGTGCAGCTTCCCGACGTCGCCGATCGCCGCGGCAGCTTCGTCGGCGACGTGCTGGTCGTCGCCCGGCGCGGCCTGCTGCACATGCGCCGCGAGCCCGAGGCGCTCGCCGACGTGACGATCCAGCCCGTCATCTTCGTGGTGCTGTTCGCCTACGTGTTCGGCGGCGCCATCGACGTGCCCGGCGGCGGCTACCGCGAGTTCCTGATGGGCGGCATCTTCGCGCAGACGCTGGTGTTCGGCGCGTTCGGCGTGGCGATGTCGCTGGCGTCCGATCGCCGCAACGGCGCCATCGACCGGTTCCGGTCGCTGCCGATGGCGCGCGGCGCCGTGCTCGGCGGCCACGCGGGCGCGCACCTCGTGCGCAGCTTCATCCCGATCTTCCTGATGTCGATCTCGGGCCTCGTCGTCGGCTGGCGGATCCACTCGTCGGTCGAGGAGGCGGTCGCCGGCTACGCGCTGATGGTGGCGTTCTCGTTCGCGATCATCTGGCTCGGCATCCTGCTCGGCAGCCTCCTGCCGTCGCCCGAGGCGGTGCAGGGCGTCGGGTTCGCCGTGATCTTCCCGATCACGTTCATCGCCAGCACGTTCGTGCCGGTCGAGACGCTGCCCGCCGCGTGCTGCAGACCGTGGCCGAGTGGAACCCGGTCAGCACGATGGCCGAGTCGCTGCGCAAGCTGTTCGGCAACCCGGGCGTGGATGCGACCGGCGACATCCCTGGCCGATGCAGCATCCGATCGAGTACACGCTGATCTGGATCGTCGCGATCACCGTCGTCTGCGCGCCGCTCGCCGTGATCGCCTACAACCGCCGGACGACCGAGTAGCCGTGGCCCCGGCACCGCTCTCCGTCTGCATCTCCGGCGCGCTCGGCGGCGTCGGCCGGCGGCTGGTCGAGGGCGTCCGCGACGATCCGGCGTTCACGCTGCGCTCGGCCGTCGCGCGGCGCGAGGTCGGCCGCGACGTGGGGGAGGCGCTGGGCGGCGCGCCGCTCGGCGTGGCCGTCACCGACGACATCGAGGCGGCGCTCGACGCCGGCCCCGACGTGCTGATCGACTACACCCACCCGTCGCTGATCCGGCACCACCTGGACTGCGCGTTCGCGCGCCGCATCCCGGTCGTGATCGGCACGACGGGTCTCGCCGACGCCGACTTCGAGCACATCGACGCGGCCGCCCGCGCGGCCGGCGTCGGCGCCGTGACGGGCAACTTCGCCATCACCGCCGCGCTGCTGCAGCACCTGGCGCGCATCGCCGCCCAGCACGTCCCGCACTGGGAGGTGGTGGAGTACAACAAGGCGTCGAAGCCCGACGTGCCGAGCGGCACGGCGCGCGAGCTGGCCGAGCTGCTCGGCCGCGTGCGCGCGCCGGAGATCGAGCTGGCCGACGGCGATCTGATCGGACCGGCCGAGGCCCGCGGCGCCGAGTTCGGCGGCGCCCGTGTCCACTCCATCCGCCTGCCGGGCTACGCCTCGGCCGTCGAGGTGCACTTCGGCCTCCCCGGCGAGCGCCTGGTGATGCGCCACGACGCCGACGGGGACGGCGCCATCTTCGTGCACGGCTCCCTGCTCGCCGCGCAGCGCGTCCAGTCGATCACCGGCCTCGTGCGCGGTCTCGACACGCTCCTCTTCGCCTGATCGCGCCCGAAGAAGCGCGCCAACCGCGCGCGCACTGTGCCGGAAGTGTGAATTCAGCGCGCGAGAGTGTGCCGCGATGACCGTTGGGGTGCCAGGCACCGAAACGCTCACGGTCGGCGAGGCGCTCGAAATCCGCTCCGCGGCGCTGCGCGGGCCGTGGTCGGCGCGAACCCGAGCCGAACTTGCGCCGAAGGTGTGCCATCGGCGCGCGAAAGCGTGCCGCGATGGCCGATCCGTGCCAGGCACCTCAGCGGACACGGTCAGCCGCGCTGGGCGAGGGCGACGCCGCCCAGCACCAGCACGCAGGAGACGCCGAGGGCGGGGCTCCACGGCTCGTCCAGCAGCACCACCGCCGCCAGCAGCGACAGGGGCGTGATGGGGTAGAGGTAGACCGACGCCCGGGACGGGGCGAGGCCGCGCACGCCCTCGTTCCACGCCAGGTAGCCGACCACCGTCACGGCGAGCGCGAGCCACAGCAGGATCAGCAGCTGGTGCAGCGTCAGGTGCGACGATCGTGTCGACCGTCGACGACCGCACGAACGGCAGCGTGCACGCCGCGCCCGCCAGCGTCGACGCCGCCGTGATGCCGAGGCTGTCGCCGCGTCGCCAGGGCCGGCTTCATGACGATCGTGTAGACCGCCCACGACAGCGACGCGGCGAGCACCCACAGCGGCCCGGCCAGCTGGTCGAGCTCGAGGCTCTGCCCGGGCGCCCAGATGGCGACCACCGCGATGCCCGCGAACGCCAGCGCGATGCCGCCGAGCCTCGTCGGCGTGAGCCGCTCGAGGCCGGTCATGCGGGCGATCAGCAGCGTCAGCGCGGGGCACGACGCGATGATCAGGCTCGTCACGCCGGCGGTCGTGCGCAGGGCGCCCTCGTTGAGCGTCAGCTGGTACACGGCGACGCCGAGCGCGCCGCCCACGAACAGCCGCGGCAGGGCGGCGCGGGTGATGCCGAGCGGCCGTCGGACGAGCAGGACGATCGCGAACGCCGGCGCGGCGATCAGGAACCGGATGACGACCAGGTCGGACGTGCCGATGCCCGTGTCGAGCGCCGCCTTGATGCCGACGAACGCGCCCGACCACAGCACCACCATCAGCCCAGCGCGAGGTGGGCGCGCAGGTTGGAGGGCGGCCGCATCGCGGCGGATTCTGGCAGCGATACGATCCGCCGGGACCATGTGGCGGCTCCTGCCGATCATGGCGGTGCTGCTCGTCGCCTGTGGTGGCGGCTCGCACGCCGCCCGCACCGCTCGCGTCCGGCGCCGTCACCGCGGAGGCGGTCGGCGTCGCCACCGGCTCGCCCGCGACCTGGGCCGGCGTCGTGCTGCTGAACCGCGGCGCGGCGCCGCTGACGCTGACCTCGATCGAGCCGGTAACCCTCGACCCCGGCTTGAAGGTCGTCGGCGTGCAGGTGCGCGTCCTCGCCGCCGACGGCGACGCGACGGGCGACCCGAACCCGTCGGTGAGCGGCCCCGGCTACCCGCCGGTGCACCCGGGCGCGCCGGTGGCCGGCACGGTGCTCGAGCCGCTGGTGGCCGCCGACGAACGGCCCATCGCCGAGGTGCTGGTCGGCCTCGCCGCCGACCGGCCGGGCCGCTACGTGCTGAGCGGCCTGCGCGTGCGCTACGTCGTGGGCGGGGTGGAGCGGGAGGGCACGCTGGCGCACGCGGTCGCCATCTGCGCCACCGATCCCGACGACCCGGCCGGCGACTGCACGCCGCCGTAGCGCGGCTACGCGGCCTCGCCGCGGCGCTCGTCGCCGCGGCGATCGGCGCCGGTGTCGCCGCGGCCGAACCGCGAGTCGAGCCGGATCCGGTCCTCGGTCAGCACGCGCACCAGCGCCGGCACGACCACCGGGTCGAGCTGCGTCCCGGCCAGGCGCTCGCAGCTCGCGCAGCGCGTCGGCGCGCTCGAGCGCGCGCTTGTAGGTGCGGTCCGACGTCATCGCGGAGTAGGCGTCGGCGGCCGCGACGATGCGCGCCTCGATCGGGATGTCCTCGCCGGCCAGCCCGTGCGGGTAGCCGCTGCCGTCCCAGCGCTCGTGGTGGTGGCGCACCGCGCGCACCGCCTCCTTCAGGCCGGCGACGCGCTGGATGATCTCGGCGCCGATCTCCGGGTGGCGCTGCATCACCTCGCGCTCGACGTCGTCGAGCGGGCCGGGCTTCGCGAGGATGCCGTCGGGGATCGCGACCTTGCCGACGTCGTGCAGCCAGCCGCCGAGGCGGCAGCGCAGCACGACGGGGGAGGGCGAGCCGAGCAGCTCGGCCGTCCGCATCGACAGGTCGGCGACCTGCATCGGGTGGAGGCTCGACGTGCCCTCGCGCAGGCTCGCGGTGAGCGCGAGCGCCTCGGCGATGCGGACCGCCTCGGGATCCTCCGCCACGAAGTCCTCGAACAGCCACTCGGAGTAGAGGCGCGTCTGGTTGCGCCCCCGCCGCTTGGCGGCGTAGAGCGCCCGGTCGGCGGCGTCGACCAGGTCGTCGGCGCCCGACCAGGCCCGGCGGTCGCGCGTGCGGCGCCGACGGAGACGGTGACGGCGATCTCGACGCCCTCCACCTCGATCGGCGCGGCCTCGATGCGCAGCCGCACGCCCTCGGCCACCTCGCGCAGCGCGTCGTCGTTGTCGACGCCCTCGAGCAGCACGCAGAACTCCTCGCCGCCCCAGCGCGCGGCGATGTCGGTGGTGCGCACCGACCCGGCGACGCGGCGCGCGACGGCGACCAGCACGGCGTCGCCGGCCGCGTGGCCGTAGGAGTCGTTGATGCGCTTGAAGTGGTCGACGTCGAGCAGCAGCAGCGCCGGCGGGCGGCTGCCGGCAGCGGCGCGGGCCAGCGAAGCGGCCAGCTCCTCGTTCAGGTGGCGCCGGTTGAACACGCCGGTCAGCGCGTCGGTGCGCGCCAGGTGGTCGGCCTCGCGGCGCGCCTCCTCGAGCGCCTCGGCCTCGCGCCGGGCGGCGCCGACGGTGGCCTTCAGCACGCGCTCGAGCGCCATCTTGCCGGTCACGTCGGCGGCGATGCCGTGCACGACGATGCCGCCGTCGGCGCTGGCCGGCCAGGCCCGGAACGACACCCAGCGGGTCGCGCCGTCGAGGCCGATGATGCGCACCGAGTCCTCGGTCGACTCGCCGTTCGAGAGCCGCACCAGGTGCCGCTCGTAGGCCGGGCGGTCGTCGGGGTGCACGGCCCGCGTCCAGGCGGTGACGAGGTCGGCGCCGGCGGGCAGCGAGCCGCCCAGGATCCGCTCGCCGTTCGGGCCCGCCGAAGGTGGTGTGGATGCTGCCGTCGGCGCCGATGGCGTACGCGTACAGCTGGTCGCCGATCGCCGCCAGCAGCGCGTCGACGGGCTCGGCGCGGCGCCGCGGCGCGGTGGCCGCGGCCGCGCCGAAGTCGCGCACCACGACCACGCGGTAGACCGGCCCGTCGCCGAGCACGAGCGGCGCCACGGTCACCACCAGCGGCAGCCGCGCGCCGTCGGCCCGGCGGCCGATCACGTCGTGCGGCACCTCGCCGGCGAGGTCGGTCACGCCGGGCAGGAACGCGTCGAGCGGCTGGCCGGTCAGCTCGTCGAGCGGCACGCCGAGCAGCACGGCGAGCGCGCCGTTGCCGCCCTGGATCGTGCCGTCGGGCGCGATCGCGCACAGCGCCGCGCCCGCAGGGGCTCCGGTCGCCGCCTCACGCTCGTTCGGCCGCCGCTTGTTCACGCCGCGTGTATCGGCGTTCGGTGCGCGAAGGTTGAAGGCGCCCGGTCGGGCGGCGCGGTCAGGCGGGGAGCGGGACGGCGATCCGCGTGCGGCGCTCGAACGCCACGATGCGGTCGATGCCGGCCGCACGCAGCAGCGGCACGGCGGCGCGGACGCGGCCCGCCTTCTGCGGCCGGTGCGCGTCGGAGCCGAGGCTGACGGGCGTCGCGTGCCGCGCGCAGGCGTCGACGAGCAGCTGCACGAGGTCGGGCCGGCGCTCCAGGTCGGTGCCGTTCACCTCGAGCGCGACGTCGGCGCGCGCGGCGGCCTCGGCCAGGTCGTCGAGGCGGGCGGCGACGAACGCCGGCGCGTCGGGCTGCGACTGCGCGAGCCGCACCGGGTGGGAGATGACGTCGTAGGCGCCGGAGGCGGCAGCCGCGACCAGGCGATCGAGGTAGTCGCCCCAGGCGGCGCCGGTCTCCTGCCGCGCTGCCTCGCCCTCGACCGCGGTGTCGTCGCCGATCACGTGGACGGAGCCGATCACGACGTCCCACTCGGTGGAGTAGCTGTCGCGCAGCGCCTGCGTGGCGGCCACCAGCCCGGCGTTCTCGTCGGCGATGTCGAGCTCGATGCCGCAGCGGACGGGGATCGACGCGTGCTCGGCCGCGGCGTGCACGGTCGCGACGTAGCCGCCGTGCGTGACGGGCGGCCCCTCGGGGGCGAACCGCGTCGCGATGTAGGTCGACGCGGCGCGCGCCTCCTCGATGTGGTGCACGTGCTCCGAGAACACGAGCTCCGTCACGCCTGCTGCGACCGCCGCCTCGACCATCGCGTCGGGATCACCCCAGGCGATGTAGTGGTTGTGGTTATCTGGAAGCACGTTTCAGCAGTATTTCACGTCGGTCGGTCGGGACCGCCGGGCGTCCGGAAACCGCTGCATCTAGGCCCGTCTGCGCCCCTGCGCGAAGTGCATCGCCGGCGGCGCGACCGCCCGCAGATCCTGCACCGCGGCGGCCGGCGTGCGGCCGCGGGCCCGCTCGCGGCCGCCGATCGTGCGCCGGCCCGGCGTCTCCAGCGGCTCGAGCAGCTCGACCTGCACGTTGATGTTGCGGTCGCGGCGCTCGAGCGTGCCGGTCGCGAGCAGCAGCGGCTCGGTGCGGGCCAGCAGCCGGAACCGCTGGTAGACGTCGGGCATCAGGATCAGGTTCGTGAGCCCGTGCTCGTCCTCGAGCAGCAGGAACACCACGCCGTTCGCGCTCGCCGGCCGCTGGCGGGCGATGGCGAGGCCCGGGATCGTGATGCGCCGGCCGTTGGGCAGCGTCTTCAGGTCGGCGCTCGAGACGACGTCCTCCAGGTCGCGCCGCACGTGGGCGATCGGGTGCTCGCGCAGCGACAGGCCGGTGTGGGCGTAGTCGGCGACGAGCAGGTCCCACGCGCCCGGCTCGGGCAGCACCGGGGCGGTGCCGAGGCCGAGGTCGAGCGCCAGCTGGCGATGGCCGCCGCGGACGGAGACCGGGCGGGCGGCGAGGCCGAGCTCCCACAGCAGCTGCCGGCGCGGCCCCAGCGCGTCGCACGCCCCGGAGGCGACGAGCCGCTCGAGCACGTCGGTCTTCAGAGCGAAGCCGCGTCGCGAGGTCGCGGCCGTCGGTGAAGTCGCCGTGCTGCTCGCGCTCGGCGACCACCGCCGCGGCGCCCTCCTCGCCGAGGCCGCTGACGTAGCCGAGCCCGACCCGCACCGCGCCGTGCTCGAGCCGGCACAGCGCCCCCGAGCGCGTCACGTCGGGCGGCAGCACCGCGACGCCGCGCCGCTGGCCGTCGCGGATCAGCGAGGCGGGCGGGTAGAAGCCCATCGGCTGCGCGTTCAGCAGCGAGCAGAGGAACGCGGCGGGGTGGTAGCGGCGCAGCCACGCGCTCTGGTACGCCAGCAGCGCGAAGGCGGCCGAGTGCGCCTTCGGGAAGCCGAACGCCGAGAAGGCGAGGATCTTCTCGAACACCAGCGCCGCGGTGTGCTCCGGCACGTCCTTCGCCGCGGCTCCGTCACGGAACGCGTCCCACTGCGCGCGCATCGCCGCCTCGGAGCGCCGCCGGCTCATCGCCCGGCGCAGCTCCTCGGCCTGGCCCGGCGAGAAGCCGGCGAGCGCCTCGGCCACCGCCAGCACCTGGTCCTGGAACACGATCACGCCGAGCGTCTCCTCCAGCGCCTCGGCCAGCAGCGGGTGGTCGAACGGGATCGGGAACGCGGGATCGGCGCGCCGCGCGAGCCGCCGCTGGATGTAGGGGTGCACGGCGCCGCCCTGGATCGGGCCGGGCCGCACCAGCGCCACCTCGACCACCAGGTCGTCGAGGTTCTGCGGCTGCGTGCGCAGCAGCATCTGCATCTGGGCGCGCGACTCGATCTGGAACACGCCGACCGTGTCGGCGGCCTGGATCTCGGCGTAGACGCCGGCGTCGTCGAGCGGGATGCGCGACAGGTCGACGCTCTCGCCCTGCTCGGCCAGCGACACGACGCACTCCTCGACGGCCGACAGCATGCCGAGGCCGAGCAGGTCGATCTTCAGGAAGCCGGCGTCGCCGCAGGAGTCCTTGTCCCACTGGCAGATCGTGCGGCCCTCCATCGCGGCGGGCTGCAGCGGCACCATGGTGGAGAGGGGCCGGTCGGAGATGATCATGCCGCCCGGGTGCTGGGAGAGGTGGCGCGGCAGCCCGGCGATCTCGCGCGCCAGCGACGCCAGCGCGCGGAAGCGGCGGTCGCCGGCGCGCTCGGCGATGCCGGGCAGCTGCGCCAGCTCCTCGCTGACGTTCGCGGCGCTCCAGCCGTCGGACGCGGTGGCCAGGCGGGCGATGTCGGCGGGCGGCAGGCCGAGCACCTTGCCGAGCTCGCGGATCGCGCCGCGCGCCCGGTAGGTGGCGAGCGCGCCGACCAGCGCCGCCTGCCCGTCGCCGTAGCGCTCGTGGACGCGCAGGATCAGGCCCGCGCGGATGTCGCGCGGGAAGTCGAGGTCGATGTCGGGCACCGAGGCCAGCTCGCGGTTCAGGAACCGGCCCAGCGACAGGCCCGACTCGACCGGGTCGACGTGGGAGAGGCCGGTCAGGTAGCAGACGATCGAGCCGACGCTCGAGCCGCGGCCGCGGCCGGGCGGCAGCAGCATCCGCGGCGAGCCGGCGCCGCGCACCTCGAGCGCCACCTCGCGGGCCAGCTCGAGCACCTCGTGGTGCAGCAGGAAGAAGCCCGACAGCTGCGTGGTGGCGGATCAGCGCCAGCTCCTCGTCCAGCCGGGCGCGCGCCTCGGCGGCGTGCGAGCGACCCCGCCGGGTAGCGCTCGTCGAACACGTGCCGGGTGAGCCGCGCCAGCTCCTGGTCGGGCTCCGCGACGGTGGAGGGCGGCCGGTAGCCGAGGTCGCGCGTCAGGTCGAACTCGACCCGGTCGGCGATCTCGGCGGTGGCGGCGATCGCCTCGGGCACGTCGTGAAACAGCGCCGCCATCTCGGCCGGCCGCTTCAGCACGTGCTCGCGGTTGCCGCGGCGCTGCGCCTCGCAGGCGTCGAGCGTGGCGTGCACGCGGATCGCCACCAGCGCGTCCTGCAGCGGCCCGCGGCGGCGGCTGTGGACGTGCACGTCGTTGGTGGCCACGACCGGCAGCCCGAGCCGCCGGGCGAGCGCCCGCCGGGCGCGCAGGCGCGACTGGTCGCCGCGCTGGAACGGGCGCTGCAGCTCGACGTAGAGCCGCCCCTCGAAGGCCTCGGCCAGCTGCCGCACCGGCGCCTCGTCCTCGACCCCGTGGCGCGCGCAGCCGGTCAGGCACAGCAATCCTTCAGCCAGCTCGAGCACGTCGGACAGCTCGGCGACCGGCTGGTCGGGCGAGCGGTCGGTGCCGTCGCGCGTGCCGGCGTGGGCGCGGGTGATGAGCTCGCAGAGGTGCTCGTAGCCGCGATGCTGCTCGACCAGCAGCGTCAGGTGGCGGTGCTCGCCGTCGACCTGCACGGTCAGCTCGCAGCCGGTGATCGGCTTCAGACCCGCCGCCGCCGCGGCCTGGGCGAACACCAGCGCGCCGCAGAGGTTGTCGTGGTCGGTCAGCGCCAGCGCGCGGTAGCCGTGCTGCACGGCGCGATCGACCAGCTCCTCGGGGTGCGACGCGCCGTCGAGGAACGAGAAGGCGGAGTGGCAGTGCAGCTCGGCGTAGGGTGCCACCCACCGATTCTATACGAACAGATGTTCGATCGATCGCCGATACCAGGCACTCGCCATGTGCGACGACTGGCCGTGACCATCTCGGCGCCCGCAACTGACGATCAGACCGGATGCAGCCGCACGACCGGGATCGTCCGGTCGGTCTTCGTGGCGTAGCCGTCGTAGCTGCCGTAGCCCTCGTTCGCCTGCTTCCAGAGGCGCGCGCGATCGTCGGGATCGGTCACGTCGGAGGCGACGACCTGCTGCTTCACGCCTTCCAGCTCGACCGTGGCCGTCGGCTCGGCCTGGAGGTTGAAGTACCAGGCCGGGTGCTGCTGGGCGCCGCCGTTGGACGCGATCAGCACGTAGTCGCCGGCGTCGGGGAAGTACAGCAGCGGGATGCAGCGAGACCTTGCCCGACCGGCGACCGCGTGTGGTGAGGAGCAGGACGGGGTTCTTCCGGATGTGCGAGCCGAGCCGTCCACCCGACAGCCGGATCAGTCCACGGTGGAAGCCGACGAGGGTGTTCTGTACGAGGCCCATGCCTGGAGCCTACTCGTCGGACCAGGCTCAGCCGCCGCCGGCCGCCTGCACGAACCAGTGGCCCGGCCGGCGGCGGTCCTCGAACACCATCGCGATGCGGCCGCCCTCCAGCACCAGCTCCAGGTAGCGGCGGCGCACCGGCGCGTCGGTCCACCAGCCCTCCTCGACGCGCCACTCCTCGCGCACCGCCTCGACGGCCCGGCCGCCGACGGTGGCCGGCAGGCCGTGGTCGCCGACCGTGATGCTGACCTGCTGCGGGGCGTTCAGCGCCCGCAGCGTCCGCCTGCCACCGCTCATCGCGGCGCCAGCCCGAAGCGGCGCTCCGGCAGGCGGCTCGCCTCGTCGACCGCGACCACGTGCAGCGCGGCGTGCTCGCCCAGCGCCGCCCGCACCTGGCCGACCGCGCCGGCCAGCCGGGCGGCGCGCGCCTCGCCCTCCTCGCGGAACAGCGGCGACTGCAGGTTGCCGGGCGCGAACCCCACGATCTCGACCGTCAGCTCCTCGGCCGGGGCGGGCAGCTCGCGCAGCTTCGCGTGCAGGGCGAGCCGGATGCGGGCCGCGTCGGCGGTCGGCTCGCGCAGGGCCGCGGTCGTGCTCCACGAGCCGCCGCCCACCAGCCGGGCGCCGATGCGCAGCGTGCGCGGCTCGCGGGCCAGGCGGTCGGGCCGCTGCAGCAGGCGCTCGACCAGCACCCGCAGCGCGTGCTCGAGCGTGCCCTCGGTGACGGCCGCGTCGGCCAGCACGAGCGTCTCGCGCAGCATCTCCGGCACGGCGCGGGGACGCAGCGGCGCCGGGTCGTCGCCGCTCGCGAGCCGCCAGGCGTGCTCGCCGGCCGGCCCGAACCGGTCGCGCACCTGCAGCCGGCCGATCGCCTCCAGCCGGCCCAGCCGGTCGATGCCGAGCCGGCGCAGCGCCTCGACCAGGGCGGGATCGACGCCGCCGTCCTCCACCAGCGCCTCGATGGCGAGCGGTGCCAGGAACTCGCGCACCGCCGGCGCCGTCACCGACACCGGCCGGCCCGACCGGGCGCGGCGGGTGGCGGCGAGCGCGGGGAACCGGCCGGGCGCGGCGCCGATGCGCGAGCCGGGCGCGACGTCCTGCAGCCGCATCAGCACCGCCGCGCGCCCGCCGTAGAGCTGCTCGACCGGGCCGGTTGCGAGCAGCGCGCGGCCGGGGCCCGCGGGCTCGAGCGGCAGTCCGAGATCCTCGAGCCGCGCGTAGAGCAGCTCGTTCGCCTCCTCGACGGCGATCGGGTCGGGCGGCAGCAGCGCCAGCTGCGGGCAGAGCGCGAGCGCCTCGGACAGCCGCATGCCGGCGCGGACGCCGGCGGCCTCGGCGGCGGCCGACTGCTCGCCCACGCGCGGCTGGCCGCCGGGCTCGGGCGCCAGTGCCGCGGCGGTGGCCGCATCCCGCAGCCCGAGCCGCCGGGCGACCACGGCGAAGGCGAAGCGGGGGATGGCCAGCGCGGCGATCACCGACCCAGGCTAATCGAACATACGTTCGATCACAAGGGCCACCTGGCGGCCGCGGTAGGGTGTCCGCCGTGCCCGAGCTCGTCTGCAGCGATTGCGGCCTGCGCACCGCGCCCGATCCACGGCGCGTGCGGTGCGCGTGCGGCGGCGTGGTCGATCTCGACGGCCCTGCCGGCGTGGCGCCGGTCGACCTCGGCGCGGTCGCCGACGCCGCTCGTGCGGCTGGGCGATCCCGACCTCGACGTGCGCCTCAAGCTGGAGGGAATCTCGCCCACCGGCTCGTTCAAGGACCGCGGCGCCGCCACGCTGATCGGCTTCCTGGCGGAGGCCGGGGTGGAGCGGGCCGTGGCCGACTCCTCCGGCAACGCCGGTGCCGCGATCGCCGCGCACTGCGCCCGTGCGGGCATCGCGCTCGACCTCTACGTGCCCGCTGCGGCGGCGCCCGGCAAGCTGGTGCAGGCCCGCGCCCACGGGGCAGACGTCGTCCGCGTGGACGGCCCGCGGCAGGCCGCCGCCGACGCCGCCGCCGCGGCGGTCGAGCAGGGCGCGGTGTACGCCTCGCACGCCTGGTCGCCGTACTTTCTCGCCGGCACCGCGTCGTTCGCCGTCGAGCTGCTCGACCAGCTGGGCGGCGCGCCCGACGCGATCGTGCTGCCGACCGGATCGGGCACGCTGCTGCTCGGCATCTGGCCGCTGCTCGCCGCCCTGCCGCGGCCGCCCCGGATCTACGCCGTGCAGAGCGCCGCCTGCGCGCCGCTGTTCACGGCCACCGGCGACGTGCCGGCAGAGGTGACACCGCAGCCCTCCGCGGCCGAGGGCGTGCTGGTCGCCCGGCCGCCCCGCGGTGCCCAGGCGATCGCCGCGGTGCGGGCCTCGGGCGGCCGCTTCCTGGCGCTCGGCGACGACGTGCTCGGCCCCGCGCTGCACCGGCTGGCCCGGGCCGGGGTGTTCGCCGAGCCGACGGCGGCCCTCGCCGCCGCCGCGCTGATCGAGCTGCGCGACGGCGGCGATATCGAGCCCGGCGAGACCGTGGTCTGCGCCATCACCGGCCACGGGCTGAAGGCGCCCGGTGCCGTTGAGCTCCTGCTCGGCTGATCAGCCTCCGAGCGGGTTCGCCAGCGCCTTGAACGAGAGCGCGGGCGAGCCGCCGGCGAGGCCGATCGCGTAGACGACCGTGCTGGTGCCCTTGCGGAGGTTGGCGTGGACGGCGCCGACGGTGGCACCGGCCGGCGCCACCTTCACGTCGAACGCGTACCGGCCGGCCGGCACGTCGAGCGCGCCGGACTGGTCCGGGTAGGAGAGCGACGGGATGACCGCCGTGGCACCGGCGAACACCGCGACGGCGGGCGCGTCGGGCGACAGGTGCACGACCTTCACGCGGGCCTTGCCGGCGGCCGTCGGCGTCACGTCGTCGGCGTAGATGCCGAGCTCGAAGTGACGCGCGTCGGTCGTCGCCAGCGTGCCGATCGCGGCCACCGTCAGCGTGGCCTGCTTCGGCAGCGTGACGTCGACCGTCTTCACGATCGTGGCGTCGTCCGCGGTGCGGATCTGCAGCTGCGTCGGGCCCGACGGCAGGCGCAGGTACGAGCCGTTCGCCGGCGCGGCCTGGCCGAAGGCGAGCCCCGGGATGGCCTTCGCGCCGTTCACCCACACGTTGACGGCGGGGGCGTCGGGCGAGGCGTGCAGCACGCGCACCTGGGTGCGGGCGAACGCGTCGGGCAGCACGTCCTCGGTGGCGACGCCGCGCAGCGACATGCCGTGGTGCTTCTTCACCGTGCCGAGCGCCCAGGCCGAGTAGACCTTGCCGGCCTCGAGCGTGGCGTCGAGCCGGATCACGACCGGCCGCTGCTTGCCGCGGGACGGGCGGACGAGGAAGGTGTAGTTGCCGGCCGGCACGTCCAGGTAGCCGCTCTGGTCGCGGTAGGCGAGCTTCGAGACGACCTTGCCGCCGCCCTTGACGAACACGTCGACCTTCGGCGCGTCGGGAGACAGGTGCACGACGCGGATCCGCGCGACGCCGAAGCCGGCGCGGGCGGTGTCGAACAGCGACTGCACCTTGAGGTGACGCAGGAAGCCGCGGGCGGCGAGCGTCTGCGCCTTGCCGTCCTGCACGCGGAACGTGCCCTTCACGACGGCCTTCGACGTCGCCGGCGCGCCGGCCGCGCGGATCGCGTAGCCGTAGCGGCCCGCGGGGAGCGAGAGGTACGGCGTGATGGCGCCGCGGTGCAGGTCGGAGACGGCCTTGGCGCCGTTGACGTACACGTCGACGGCGGGCGCGTTGGGCGAGGCGTGCAGCACGCGGACGGCGCCGTCCGCGAGCGCGGTCGAGGGTAGGGCGAGCGATCCGGCGATCGCGATGGTGACGAGTGTCTTGCGGTGCATCCGGTCCTCCTGGTCGGTGACGGCGGTCGCCGTCACCGAGCCCTTACGCGCCGGATGCGCAGACGGATGATCGCGGTCAGGTGTGGCGGATCGGGCCGCGCACGACCGACCGCGCCGAGTGCCCGGGATCGCCGTCGCCGTCCTCGGCCGAGATGTCGACGAAGTCGAAGCTGTCGGCGTCCACCGGCAGGGGCAGCAGCAGGTCGGCGCTGCCGTCGGCGTGCGGCCGGAAGGTGCCGAGCGCGACCATGCCGCCGTCCGCGCGGCCCAGCCACGCCTCGTAGAAGCCATCGGCCGAGATCTGCGGCAGGTCGCTCAGCCGCAGGCGCACGTAGCGGACGCCGCGGTCGGACGCGAGGCTGGCGTTGCCCGCGCCGGTCTCGCCCTCCAGCGCCGTCAGGTCGGCCAGCGGCGCGCCGCCCTGCGGTCCGGCGTCGGGAGCCGTGGCCCGGCCGATGCCGAACGCGACCAGCGCGACGGCGGCGGCCGCCCCGACGAGCGCGATCGCACGGCCGTGCGGCCGGCGGCGGCGGGCGATGTCGGCGGGCGCCGGCGTGGCGGCGGGCGCCTCGTCGGCGTCGATCCGGGCGAAGATCATGTCGAGGTTGACGGGCAGGTCGAGCGAGCTGCCGACCAGGGCGTCGCCCGCCGGGCGCAGCTGCCGCAGCAGGGCCGTGCACGACGCGCACTCCGCCAGGTGCTGCTCGACGGCGTGGCGCTCGTCGTCGTCGAGGACGCCCGCCAGGTAGCCGGGGATCAGCTCGTCGACGTGGCCGGTGGCGTTCATGCGAGCTCCTCGGCCAGCTGGCGGAAGGCGACCAGCATGCGGCTCTTGACCGTGCCGAGCGGCGTGCCGGTGCGCTCGGCGATCTCGGCGTAGCTGAGCCCGCCGTAGAAGGCGAGCTCGACGGCCGTGCGGTGCTGCTCGGGCAGCGCGGCGAGCGCATCGGCGACGGCCACCTGGTCGGTGACGCGGCCGGCGAACGACGGCTCGGTGCCGAGCCCGTCCTCGCCGACCTCGGCCAGCGCCAGCTGCGGCCGCGCCGAGGCGCGCCGGAGCCGGTCGATCATGCGGTTGCGCGCGATCATCGTGATCCAGGCGCCGACGGGCGCCCGCTGCGCATCGTACGCATGCGCGGAGCGCCAGACGGTCACGAACACGTCCTGCACCAGGTCCTCCGCGGCGGCCCGGTCGCCGGTGCGCCGCAGCACGTAGGCGTACATCGCCACGGCGTAGCGCCGGTGGATCTCGGCGAACGCCTGCCGGTCGCCCTGCGCGACGGCAGCCAGCAGCCCGACCTCCTCGCTCGCGCTCCGTACGTCGTCCGCCACGTCGGTCCTACCGCTCACGCTCCCTCTTTCGCACGCCGATAGGAAGCGGATGAATGACCGTCGCACGATCGCCTTCTCCGCCCTCATCGGCGCGGGCATCGCCCTGACGGCCGCCGCCGCGCTGGTCGTGACCTGGCTGCCCGACGTCGCCACGACCGCTCCGAGCGCGGCTGCCGACTCCGCCGCACCCGCCGTCCCGAAGATCCCCTACGGCCCCGCCGACGCCTCGCGCGCCCCGGCCCCGGCGGCCCCCGCCTACCTGACCGGCGGCACGTCCGCCGCCGCCGTCTACGCCGCCGCCGACGGTGCCCCCGGGCCGGCGCTGGCCTGGCTGACGGGCGCCGGCGTGCCCGCCACCAGCGCGCCGACGGCCGACGCCGCCCTGGCGCACCCGCTGGTGGTGTGGTCGGGCGCCGCCACGGCCGAGGACACGGCGCGCCTGCAGACGTTCGCGAACGGCGGCGGCGTGGTGGTCATCGACGGCGTGTCGGCTCCGGCCGAGACCCTGGCCGGCGTCAGCGAGCCGGTGGCGACGACGCGCGACCGGCTGGCGACCCTCGCCGGCGGCGGCGTGCCGGCCGAGACGCTCGGATTCCCGTCCGGTGCGACCACCGGCTGGTCGAAGGACGGCGGCGCGCTCGCGCGCTTCGCCGACGGCACCGCCGCGATCGCCGTGCGCCGCGTCGGCACCGGCCTCGTGGTCCTGCTCGGCGCGCCGCTGGAGCGCCTCATCGCGGCGCCCGCCGCGGGGCTCGCCGGCCCGACCGACCTGGCGCCCGGCACGCAGCACGTGCGCGACACGCTGTCGCTGGTCGCCCGCACCCTCTACGCGCTGACGCCGACCGGCGTCGTGCTCGGCTCGGCGCCCGACGGCCATGCCACGGCCCTGGTGCTGGCCCACGTCGTGGACAGCCCGCAGGCGTTCGCGTCGGTGCCGGCGATCGCGGCCATCGAGCGCGATCGCGGCACGCGGGCGACGTTCCTCGTCGTCACGCGCACGGCCGCGTCCGGCGGCACCGCGCAGCTGGACGGCACGCAGGCCGCGATGCTGCAGGCGCTCGTCCTCGGCGGCTTCGACGTCGCGGCCGCCGGGGTGGCGCCCGAGGCGATCGACCGGGCGCCGGCCGGCAGCGGCTCCGAGGCGTATCCCGGCTACGCGCCGTCCGCCGAGCGCGGCGGCACGACGCTGGCGGGCGAGGCGCGCGTCTCGCGCCACATCCTGGGCTCGCTCACGCAGCGCGCACCCGTCGTCTTCGGCCCGCCGCAGCTGGTGCCGGCCGCCGGCCTGGGCGACGGCCTCGAGGACGCGGCCGCGGCCGCCGGCTACGAGGCCGACCTGGCCGTCGCCGCGGCCGCCGTCGGCGGCTCGCTGCCGTACCGGCCCTCGACCACGGGCGATGCGTCCACGGAGCGCTCCCTGCTGCGGATGCCCGTGGCGTTCGACGACGCGCCCGGCGCGTCCCGCGTCGATCAGCGCGGCGCCGAGCTGGACGCCCTCGTCGCACATGCCGTCGCCACGCGGCGCTCCCGCCACGGTGCGCATCTCACCCGCCGGCGGCACCACCGCCACGTTCGCGCTGCAGCGCCTGCTGGCGGGCGTCTCGCCCGACGTCTGGACCGGCGACGCGACCACCTTCGCACGCTTCTGGTCGGCTCGCTACGGCCTCGCCGTCGACGTCGAGCCGGGCGAGGACGCCTACGTCGTCCGGCTCACCGGCAAGGGCAAGGTGCCCTCGCAGACGCTGATCCTGCCGTTCGGCGCCAGCCGCGCCGTCGTACGCGGAACGACCGCCCCCCTGGAGCTCCAGGGAGACGGTCGTCGCATTGCCGTGCCGGCCTTCACCGACCGGATCGAGCTGCAGATCCAGGCGGCGCCGTAGGGATCAGTTCCAGCCGTCGTCGACCAGGCGGGAGGCACCGGCCGAGATGTCGGCCGCGACCTGGGTGAAGATCGTGTTCAGCTGGCCGGAGTCGGGGCGGACGTAGTAGTTGCCGGGGTTCGAGGCCATCGCCTGGAGCGCGTTCGACGGGGTGATCGCCGGCGCCTCGTCGATGGTCGGGCTCGACCAGGTGCGCCGGTCCTTCAGGCACTCGTCCGAGCCGATCGAGTAGCCGATCGTGTAGACCCAGGTGCCCGCCGCCTTCGCCGCCGCGGCGGAGTTGACGCCCGACTGGCAGGGCTGCGTGCGCTCGGCGTGCGTGTTGGCGAAGTAGTGCGGGCCGGTGTTGGCGGCGCCGTCCGTGAGGAACACGATGATGTCCTGCGCGTTGGCGCGGCCGTGGGCGTTCAGCTCGGCCTGGGCCGCCTGGATCGCCAGCGAGTAGTGCGTCGTGCCGGACGGCTGCTGGCAGTTCAGCGTCTGGACGAGGTTCGAGCTGTTGTTGATGACGCCGTTCACCTTGAAGTTGCTCGACAGCGGCACGACCGTCCAGGCCGACGAGGCCGAGTCGTACCAGCTGTCCTGCGCCGAGTGCGCAGCGGTTCGCGACCGTGTTCGACGGCGGCAGCACCGTCAGGCCGACCAGGGCCGTGCCCGCGTCGAGGAAGTTCAGGAAGGTCATGATGCCGGTGCGCGCGTTGACGAGCTTGTTCGGCGTGCCGCCCTCGGTCATCGAGCCCGTGCGGTCGAGCACGATCTGGATGTCGAGCGGCTTCGCGCCGCACGGCTGGCAGGCGGTGGCCTTGGCGCCGATGGTCATCGAGTTGATGCCGAACACCCGCGCGAAGGCGGTGTCCGCGTTGGCGCTTGGCCGTGACCTGCACCGCGTTCACGGGCGCGCAGCCCGGGGCCGACGCGATGCACTTGGTGATCGTCGTGTCCTGGACGCCGTCGACGCCGCGCGTCGGGTTCTTCAGGATGTACTCGTGCGCCCGGGCGATGGCGTTGGCGCTCGAGGGCAGCTCCTGGGCGCCGGCCAGCGCGGCGGCGTCGACCGACGCCTGCAGCTGGCGCTTGGCGTACCAGCCGAGGCCGAGGTCGAGCACGAGCGCGGCCATCCCGAGCAGTACCGTCAACGAGATGACGACGAGCACGAGGCTCTGGCCTCGCTGGTCAGTTCGTCGCATCGCTCTGTCACGTCCTTCAGCCATTGTTGGATAAACCCCCTGGGCTTGCTAAAGAGGAGGATCGACGCCAGGCACACCGGCGCGTCGTCCCCCGCCAGAGGGGTTTTCCTGAGGTTCCGCTCTTTCGATCGCGTTCCGACGGACCGGGCGGCCTCCCCCGCTAGAGGGGTTTTCACCGGGATCGGGCATTTCGGGCATCGGACCCGTTTACTCGGCAGCCTCCTGCGCCGATGGGAAGAGGGACGTGAGCGAGCGAGATGTCCACTCCCGACTGCAGAAGCTGTCCCAGCCCGCTGGACCGCAGCGGAGCCTGCGCGGCGTCATCGACGACCGGCAATCGCAGGCGGACGAGGAAGTCGTCCAGGTCCGGATCCGCGAGGAGTCGCAGAAGCTCCTGAAGCAGGCCGAGCACCTCCTGGCCCAGCGCGAGGCCCAGCTCGTGGCGCGCGAGCGGGCACTGGCGGCGCACGAGGCCGGCATCGACCTGTCGACCATCAACGCGGAGACCATCGCCCGCGTCGGCGAGCTCGAGTCGCAGCTGGCCGAGCACGAGGCGCGCGTCGCCGAGCTGCAGCAGACGGTGGAGGGCGAGCGCGCCCGGGCGGTCGAGCTGGAGGGGATGCTCAGCTACGCCGGCGGGTACGGCGACTCGCACGACGACAACCTGGCAGCCGACCTGAAGGCCGAGCTGGACGCCCTGCAGTCGCAGGTGCAGGAGCGGGAGGCGTCGATCGCGGCGCTGCGCGATGCGGCGGCGAGCGCGGACGAGCGCCGCACCGAGCTGGAGCGCGTGCTCGCCGACCTGCGGGCCGAGGCGGCGCGCAAGATCGACCCCGAGGACATGAAGGCGCGCGTGGCCGGGCTGGAGCACCAGGCGCGGCAGGCGGAGGAGCTGGAGCGCCGCGCGGCCGAGCTGGAGGCGCAGGTCGCCGCGCTCAAGGACGGCGGGGCGCAGGCCGACCCGGGCCGGGAGGCGCTGGAGCGCGAGGTCGTCGACCTGCGCGCCGCGCTCGAGAAGGCAGCCGCCGAGACGCCGGCCGCCGGCAACGAGGAGCGGGTGCTCGAGCTGGAGCGCGAGCTGGCCGAGGCCCGCGCCGCCGTGCTGCAGGCCGAGCAGGCCGCGGCCGACGCGCCGGAGCGCCTCGATCCCGAGACGGCCGAGGGCCGCATCGCGATCCTCGAGGAGGCGCTGTTCAAGCTGCAGCTGGAGCTGGAGACGCGGCCGGCCGCCGACGCCGCCGCCGCGGCGGGCGACGCCGAGCGCGTCGCGGCGCTGGAGCGGGAGCTGGACGAGGCCCGCACGGCCGCCGCGACCGCGACCGGCCAGCTCGAGGAGCTGCGCCGCGCGACCGATGCCGCGGGCGATCTGGCCGCCGAGCTGCAGGCCGCCACCGCGGCGCTCGAGGAGGCGCGGGCCGAGGCCGAGCGCCGGCTCGATCCGACCGAGGTCGAGCGGCACCAGGCGGCGTTGCGCGACGAGATCGAGACGGCGCGCCAGGTGGGGGACGCCGCGCGCGGCGAGGCCGAGCAGCTGGCGACCCGACTGCAGGCGCTCGAGGGGGAGCTGGAGGCGGCACGCATGGCCGCCGACGAGCGCCGGGCGTCGGTCGACGAGGGCGCCGCGCAGGTCGCAGAGCTGGAGCGCAGCGCCACCGAGGCGCGCGCCGAGGTGGAGCGCGTCCGGGCGGAGCACACGGCCGCCGACGAGCGCGCGGCGGCGCTGGAGCGCGATCTCGCCGAGCATCGCGAGCGCGCCGAGCTGCGCCTCGCCGAGCTGGAGCAGGCCCTCACGGCCGAGCGCGAGCTCGCCCGCACGCGCGTCGATGCCGGCGAGGTGCAGGAGCGCGTGGCCGCCGCCGAGGCAGCGGCCGCCGAGGCGCGTGCGGAGCTGGCCCGGGTCGCGGCCGAGACCGACGCCGACCGCACCCGGCTGGCGCAGCTCGAGCAGGACCTGCACGCCACCGAGGAGGCCGCGCGGGAGCGCGCCGCCACGCTCGAGGCCGAGCTGGAGCGATCGCGCGCGGAGGTGGCCGAGGCGCTCCGCCAGGCCGAGACGCGCGTCGACCCCGACGAGGCGCAGGCGCAGATCGCCGCCGCCGAGATGCGGGTCGAGGAGGTGCGGTCGCAGCTGCAGGGGGAGCTGGCGGCGACCGAGCAGGCCGCCCGCGACCGCGCGACCGCGCTGGAGGCCGAGCTGGAGAGCGCCCGCGCCGCCGCCATCGACGCGCAGCGCGAGGCCGAGTCCCGCATCGACGCCGACCAGGCGCAGGCGCAGATCGCCGCCGCCGAGATGCGGGTCGAGGAGGTGCGGGCGCAGCTGGCGCAGGAGCTGGCGGCGACCGAGCAGGCCGGCCGCGAGCGAGCGGCCGCACTCGAGGCCGACCTCGCGCAGGCGCGGGCCGACGCGGCCGAGGCGCTGCGCCAGGCCGAGACCCGCGTCGACGCGGACGAGGCTCAGGCGCAGGTCGCCGCCGCCGAGCAGCGCGTGGAGGAGGTGCGGTCGGAGCTGCAGCAGCAGCTGGCCGCCACCGAGCAGGCCGGGCGCGAGCGCACGGCCGCCCTGGAGGCCGACCTGGAGCGCTCGCGCGCCGAGGCGGCCGAGGCGCTGCGCCAGGCGGAGACCCGGATCGACGCCGATCAGGCGCACGCGCAGATCGCCGCGGCCGAGCAGCGCGTCGCCGACGCGCGCAGCCAGCTCGAGCGGGTGCAGGCCGAGCGCGAGGAGGCCCAGTCGCAGGCCGAGGCGCTGGCCCGCGCGCTGGACACGACCCGCGACGACCTGCGTGGGCGCATCGGCGAGCTCGAGGCCGACGTCGAGAAGGCGCGCGCCACCGCGCAGCGCCTGGAGGACGACCGCCGCGAGGCCGTCGCGCGGGCCGAGGAGCTCGCGGCCGACCTGCAGCGCCGCACCGCGGAGACCGAGACGGCCGGCGCCGAGCTGCAGGCCGAGATCGCCGCCGCGCGGGCCGAGGGCGAGCGGCTGCAGGCGGCCCACGCCGAGGCGCTGACGCGGGCCGACACGGCCGAGCGCGCGCTGGGCGAGGAGCGCGAGCGGGGCGGCGAGGTCGGCGAGCGCCTGGTGGCGCTGGAGGCGGCCGAGGCTGCTGCGCGGCAGGCCGCGGCGGACGCCGCAGAGCGCGTCGCCGAGGGCGAGCGCACGCTGGCCTCCGAGCGCGCGCAGATCGTCGCCGCGCAGGAGCGGATCGCGGCGCTGGAGCAGGCCGAGGAGGCAGCTCGTGCCGCCGTAACGGACGCGCTGCGGCAGATCGAGGAGCGGGAGGGGGCCATCGCCTCGGAGCGCGACGCCGCACAGGCCGCAGCCGAGCGCGCGGCGGCGCTGGAGGCGGCCGAGCAGGCCGCCCGCGCGGCAGCCGAGGAGGCGGCCGGGCAGCGCGAGACGTCCGAGCGCGCGCTGGCCGAGGAGCGCGAGCGCGGCGCGCTGGCACGCGAGCGCATTACCGCGCTCGAGCAGGCCGAGCGGGCCGCCCGCGACGAGGCGGCGGCGCTGGAGTCGCAGCTGCAGGGGGCGCGGGCGAACGCCGAGGAGCGGGAGCGCGAGCAGACCGAGCGCGCCCGCGAGCGCGACGAGGCGCGGGCCGAGGTCGAGCGCCTCACGACGCTGGCCGAGACCCGCAGCCGCGAGGTCGAGGCGAGCCGGGCCGAGGCCGATCGCCTGATCGCCGAGACGACCGCGCGGGCGCACGAGCTGGAGCAGTCGCTGGAAGCGGCCAGGGCCGACGCCGCGCGCCGGATCGATCCCGCCGAGGCCGAGGCCGTGCGGACGCGCCTCGAGGGCGAGATCGCGGCCGCCGCCGCGCGCGTCGCCGAGCTGGAGGGCGCCCTCGCGGCGCACGACGCCGACTTCGCCGCCCGCGCGGCCGTGCTGGAGCGCGACCTGAACGAGGCCCGCGCCGCCGTCGCCACGGCCGAGACCGCCCGCGACGACGCCGTCACCCGCCACGTCGAGACCGTCGAGCAGCTGCGCGCCGCGCAGGACGAGATCGAGCCGCTGCGCGAGCACGCGGCCGAGCTCGACCGCGTCGTCACCGACCTGCGCGCGACCACGGCCGCGGCCCAGAAGCGCGTCACCGACCTGGAGCGCGAGGCAGGCGAGCTGCGCGGCTCGGCCGAGAAGGCCGAGAAGGCGCATCGGGAGGCCGAGGAGCGGTTCGGCGAGGTCGAGCGGTCGCTCGGCGCCGCGCGCCAGGAGCTCGCCGTCGCGACGACGCGCAACGACGCGCTGGCCGCGACCGCCGCCGAGGCCGAGAGCCGGGCGGCGCGCATCACGGCGCTGCAGGCCGACCTGACCGCGGCGATGGAGTCGCGGGAGTCCGCGCGCAGCGACGCGACGCGGCGGGCGGCGCAGCTGGCGCAGGTCGAGGCCGAGCTGTCGGCCGCGCGCAGCGACGCGCGCGAGCGCGCGGTGTCGCTCGAGGAGCGCGCGCGCCGCGCCGAGGAGCGCATCCGCGAGCTGGAGACCGAGATCGTCGAGGCCCGCACGGCCGGCGCCACCGAGGTCGAGTCGGAGGAGTCGCGCCAGCTGGCGGCGGCGCTTGAGGCCCGGATCGCCCTCCTGACCGAGCGCGAGTCGGCCGGCCAGGCGCAGATCACCGCGCTGCGGGCCGAGCTGGAGTCGCTGCGCGGCGAGGACTCGCTCCGCATGGGCGCCATCTCCGACATCAGCCGTCGCGAGCGCGAGATCGAGGAGCGCACGGCGCAGGTCCAGGCCGAGCTGACGCGGGTCGACGCCCGCGACCAGGAGCTCCGTACCCTGGTGGCCGAGCAGCGGGCGCTGCTGGACGGGCTGGAGGCCGAGAAGGCCCGCGTCGACGAGCGCGAGCGCGAGCTGCAGAAGACCGTGGCCGAGATGGCCGAGCAGCAGCGCCGGCTGGACGAGCGCGCGACCGACACCACCCGCGCCGACGGCGGCCGGGCGTCCGAGCTCGAGCGCCGCGAGCTGGAGCTGACCACCATCGCCGAGTCGCTCGCCCGCCGTCGCGAGGAGATGCGCCGGGTCGAGGAGGCGCTCGGCACGCGAGAGCGTCAGCTCGACCGCCGCTCCACCGACCTGGAGCGCCGCGCGGGCGAGGTCAAGCGCCGCGAGGACGAGATCGACCAGGCCGAGGAGGAGGTCGAGCAGCTGCGCTCGACCATGCTCCGCGCCGAGCTGCCGCACGACGACGACTCCGACGTGGAGTTCGACGACGACGGCAGCCCCGTGCAGGCGTGGCTCGACCGGCGCCGGCGCAAGCAGGCCTCGCTCGAGGCGCGGCAGGCCGACCTCGACCGGCGCGAGGACTCGATGCGCGAGCTCGAGTCGCGGCTGCGGTCGATGGAGGGCACGCTGGCCCGCAAGGAGGCCGACCTGACGGCCTTCGCCGAGATGCTCCAGCAGTCGCTGCACACGGCCGAGGAGGCCGCGATCGGCGAGCACAGCCGCTCGAAGCTGCCGGCGGACGAGGACCCGACGCAGCGCCTGCGCTTCTGGACGCGCGACTCGGCCGCCGGCCAGCGCTAGCTGGCGGCGGGTGGCGCTTCCGGCTCGACCGGGAGCGAGCCGACCTGCGCGCGGCGGCTCTCCAGCACCTCGCGCAGCGCGATCTGGACGCTGCCGGCGGCGGGGATCGCGAGCAGCGCGCCGAGCACGCCCAGCAGCGACGAGCCGATCAGCACCGCGAGCAGCACCGTGAAGCCCGACACGTTCACCGACCGTCGCATGACGAGCGGCTGCAGCACGTTGTTCTCGACCTGCTGGTAGCCGAGCTGCACGCCGAGCATCACCAGGCCGGGAACGATCCCCGCGGTGAACGCAACTGCCACGACGCAGATGCCGCCGATGGTGGCGCCGACCAGCGGGATCAGGTCGAACAGCGCGACGAGCACCGCCATCACGACCGGAAACGGCACGCCGAGCAGCGTCGCCGAGACGAGCGTCGTGGTGCCGGCCATGGTGGCGATCACCAGCGCGCCGGCGACGTAGCGGGCGACCGTGGCGTTGACGTCCGTCGTCAGCACCCGCGTGCGCTCGGCGGTCGGCGGCGCCAGCAGCGACAGGATCGAGCGGCCGATCGCGGGCAGCTCGAGCAGCAGGAACACCGTCAGGAAGAGCACGGTGAGCGCCTTGAAGATCGCGTTGAAGATGGCGCCCGCGAAGCCGAGGAAGGCGCCGGCCGTGCCCGGGAGCCGCTCCGGGCAGCGTCGTCGCCTGCTCCTGCAGCTTCTCGAGGATGTCGTAGCGCGCGTCGAGCTCGCGCAGCAGCCGCGAGCGGCGCAGGTCGTCGATGTAGCCGGGGATGTCGTCGGCGAACCGGCGCACCTCCTCGTACAGCGGCGCGAACACCACCGTCAGGATCGCGCCGACCACGACCAGCGTCGAGATGATCACGACGGCGACGGCCCGGCCGCGTTTCCAGCCGCGCACCTGGAGCCACGTCACGGCCGGGTTCAGCGCGAGCGCCAGGAAGCCCGCCACGAGCAGCATCTGCAGGACGTCGCGGATCTCCCACAGCAGCCACGCGACCAGCAGGAAGGCCGTGCTGACGGCAAGCAATCGCAGCAGCGTGCGGTTGGAGACCGTGAGCTCGACCTGGGCGCGGGGCTCGGCCACGCCGCGAACCCTACGTGAACCGCCTGACGTACGCTGTGCTCTCATGGAAGCACGACCGTTCGCGGTGATCACCGGCGGGTCGTCCGGCATCGGGCTCGCCCTCGCCCACCGGCTGGCCCGGCGGCAGTGGCGGCTCGCGCTCGTGGCCCGCGGGGTGGAGCGGCTGGAGGCGGCGGCCATCGCGCTGCCGGTCGAGACCTCGATCCACGTCTGCGACGTCGGCGACGCGGCGGCCGTGCAGACGCTCGCGGCCGAGCTGCTCGAGCTGGGCGAGGGCCGCATCGACCTGCTGGCCTGCAACGCGGGCATCCCGGGCCGCAGCGGCGCGCTCGACGTCGATCCCGCCGTCGCGCGGTCGGTGATGGACATCAACTACCACGGCATGGTCGGCCTCACGCGGGCGCTGTGGCCCGGCCTGGTGCGGGCGAAGGGCCGCGTCGTCAACGTCTGCAGCGTCGCCGGCACGGTGCCGCTGGCCCGCTCGGCGCCGTACGCGGCCTCCAAGCACGCCGCGCTGGCCTGGTCGCGGGCGCTGGCGGCCGTGGCGCCGTCGGAGGGCGTGCGGGTGCTGACCGTCAACCCGGGCCCCGTGACGACGGCGGGCTTCCCGCAGACGAAGCTCGTCGCCCACCCGATCGCGCGGCGCTTCGTGATCACCGACGACGCGTGCGCCGACGCCATCATCCGCGGCCTCGAGAACCGCAAGCGCGAGATCTTCGTGCCGCCGTACTGGCGCCTCGCGGAGATCGCCCAGGCGATCGCCCCGCAGACGATCGCGAAGCTCGCCGCCCGAGCGGGCTAGAGCTAGCGCTCCCTGCAACCCGCATGAAGCGCGCACGACCCGTGCCGCATCACACCAAACCGCGCACAGAACACGCATTCCGTGGCCGTTTTCGCACCGCGTGCGAAAACGGCCACGGCAGGAGCCCGCGGCGCGCTCGCAGGGCAGGTGGACGGAGCGATCCGCCCCGACCCGGCGGCCGGCGGAAATCCGCACGGTTCACGCACGACCCGTGCCGCAACGCGCCAAACCCCGCACGGAACACGCATTCCGTGGCCGTTTTCGCACCGCGTGCGAAATCGGACATCCGCGGACGTCGGCCGCGGATCGGCTTCTAGCGCTCCGGGCAGGAGCCCGATCACCTCGCGGACGCGGGCCATCGTCGGCACCGCCAGCTCGCGCGCCCGGTCGGCGCCGCGGGCGAGCGCCTCGCGCACCGTCGCCGGGTCGGCCTCGAGCTCGGCGTAGCGCGCCTGGATCGGCTCCAGGTACGACGACGACGGCGTCCAGCACGTCCTTCTTGAACGTGCCGTAGCCGGCGCCCGCGTAGCGCTCCTCGAGCACCGGGATCGGCGTGTCGGTGACGCTGGAGAGGATCTCGAGCAGCGCCGTGACGCCGGGCTTGTCGGCCGCGGCACGCACCTCGGAGCCCGAGTCGGTGACGGCCGACATGATCTTCTTCTTGAGCCGCGACGGCGGGTCGAGGATCAGGATCGTGCCGAGCTCGGTGCCGCCGGTGGTCGACATCTTGTTCGTCGGCGCCTGCAGGTCCATGATCCGCGCGCCGGCGGGTGCGATCGCCGCGTCGGGCACCTTGAACGTGGGGCCGAAGCGGCTGTTGAAGCGGATCGCGACGTCGCGCATCAGCTCCAGGTGCTGGCGCTGGTCGTCGCCGACCGGCACGCGCTCGCCCTGGTACAGCAGCACGTCGGCGGCCTGCAGCACCGGGTACGTGAACAGCCCGACCGAGACCGAGTCGCGGCCCTCCGACTTCGTCTTGTACTGCACCATGCGGCCCAGCTCGCCCATCGTCGCGACGGCGCTCAGCACCCACGCCAGCTCCGAGTGCTCGCGCACGTGCGACTGGGCGAACAGGATCGCGCGGTCGGGATCGATGCCGGCGGCGAGCAGCAGCGTGGCCAGCCGGACGGTCGACTCGCGCAGGTCGTCGGGGTCGTACGGCACGGTCAGCGAGTGCAGGTCGACGATGCAGTAGAGGCACTCGTGCTGGTCCTGGTCGGTGACCCAGTGCCGGATCGCCCCGAGCAGGTTGCCGAGGTGCTTCTGACCGGTGGGCTGGATGCCCGAGAAAACGCGCGCCATGGCGCGATCGTACTGTCAGCGGCCGGGGCAGAGCGCCGGCTGCGTGACGCAGGCGCCGTCGAGCGCGCGGGCCACCGGCGCCCGCAGGTGCCCGCCCGACTCGTGCGGGTAGATCGACCAGGCGATCGCCGCGAGGCCGCATCAGCATCACGGTCGCGAGCAGCCCGAGCCACAGCAGGCTGATCGGCGGCAGGCGCGGCGCCCGTCGCGGACGCGGCGGCTCGGGCGGCGGCGGCGTGCCGCGGACGGGCGAGAGCGCAGGCACTCCTCTCCGTTCTCGGCCGCCGCGGGGGACGGCTTGAGCTACATTCGGCCGCATGGCGGACCTCGCAGGCATCATCGCCCGGCACGACGCCGACTTCTCGCCCAACGACCGGCGGATCGCCGAGCACGTGCTCGCGCACCTGGACGACGTCGCGTTCGCCTCCGCCGACGACCTGGCGGCGGCGATCGGCGTCTCGAAGGCGGCCGTGGTGCGGTTCGGCGCGCGGCTCGGGCCTGGGCGGCTTCGGCGGGCTCCAGGACGCGGCCGCGGCCGGCGTCCGCAAGCGCCTCGACCCGCACGACGGCGGCGCCGACACGCTGCCGGCCCGCTGGCACCAGGCCGTCATCGACGACCTCGAGCGCTCGCTGGCCGAGACCGGGCCCGAGACGATCGACCGGGCGGCCGCGATCCTCGACAGCGGCGAGGGCTGGCTGCACGTGTTCGGGCAGCGCGCGTCGGCGGCGGTGGCCGAGTACGCCTACTTCCTGCTCAACCCGATCATCCCGAACGTGCTGCGCGTGGAGGCGGGGGAGAGCGCGCTGGCCGACCACCTGCTCGACATCGGGCCCGAGGACCGCCTGCTCGCCGTCACCTTCCGGCGCTACGCCAAGGTCGACGACCGAGGTGGTCGACTACTTCGCCGACGCCGGCGCGCCCGTGGTCGTCGTCACCGACTCGCGCACGGCGCCGGCCGCGGCCCGCGCCACCGAGGTGCTGGTCTGCAGCGACGACACGCCCGGGCCGTTCCCGACCGCGGTGCCGGGCGTCTTCCTGCTCGAGGTGCTCGCGAACGCGCTCGTGGCCCGCAACCCGGAGCGCGCCGAACGCCGCCGCGGCGATGCGGAGCGTGTCTGGGGCCGGTTCGGGACATACTGACGGCGTGAGCGACCCGCTTCGGCACGTCCATCCCTGGCTGCGCGACGCGCCGGTGTTCGCCGTCGGCGAGCCGCCGTCCGGCATGCTGCGCCTCGACCTGAACGAGGGCGCGTACGGCCCGACGCCGTCGGCCCGAGCCGCGCTCGAGGCCGCCTCGCCCGACCTGCACCGGTACCCCGACCCGATCGGCGGGCACGGCCTGCGCGCCGCGCTGGCCGAGCGCCTCGGCGTCGACCCTTCGACGCTGCTGTTCGGGGCCGGATCGAACTCGCTGCAGAGCCTGCTGATCCGGCTCGCCGCCGGCCCCGGCCGGAAGGTCGTCTACTCCTGGCCGGGCTTCCCGACGTTCGGCTGGGCGGCGTCGCGGTGCGGCGCCATCCCCGTGCCCGGTGCCCACGCACGCCGACGGCACCGACGACCTCGAGGCGCTCGCGGCAGCCGCCCGCGACGCGGCCGTGGTCGTGCTCGCGACGCCCAACAACCCGACCGGCCGCGTCGTCACCGAGGGGCTCGAGGAGTTCGTGTCCGCGGTCGAGTCCGACACGCTGGTGCTGCTGGACGAGGCGTACCACGAGTACGCGCCGCCGCGCGTGACGGGCCTCGACCTGTTCCACGCCGGGCACGAGGTGGTCGTGCTGCGCACGTTCTCGAAGGCCTGGGGACTCGCCGGCGCGCGCATCGGCTACGCCATCATGGATCCCGCCCTGCAGGCCGTCGCGCGCTCCGCGCAGGACACCTTCGAGGTCTCGGCGGCGACGTTCATGGCGGCCAGGGCGTCGCTGGACGACGCCGACGTGATCGCCGGCCGGGTGGCCGAGAACGCCCGGGTGCGCGACCGGCTGGAGGCGCTGTTCGCCGAGCTCGGCGTCGACTGCTGGCCGTCGGCCACCAACTTCGTCTGCGCGAAGCCGCCCGATCCCGACGCGTTCGCGGCGCACCTGGAGGAGCGCGGCATCCTCGTGCGGCCCGCGGCCGTGTTCGGCGCGCCGGACCGGGTGCGCATCGGCGTCCCGGCCGAGCCCGAGGCCGATCGCGTGATCGCGGCCATCCGCTCCGCGCTCGCGTGAGGGCCGTCGCCGACCTCGTCGACGCGCTCGTCGAGCGCGGCACGGTGCCCGGCGCGCAGCTGGCGGTGGCCGATGCGAGCGGCGTGGTGTTCCGCCACTAGCGCGGGCCACGCCGACCGCGAGAAGGCGGTCGCCGTCGACGACGCGACGCGCTTCGCGCTCGCCTCGCTGACGAAGCCGCTGGTCGCCGCGGCAGCGCTGGTGGCGGCGGAGGAGGGCTCGCTCGACCTGGACGAGCCGGTGGCCGCGCACGTGCCGCAGGCCGCTGCCCACGTCACGCCGCGGATGCTGCTGGCGCACTACGGCGGCCTGCCGGAGGGCCTGGCGGTCGACCCGCTGCCATGGCCGCAGCTGCGCGACCTCTACGCCGCGACGGCGCCCGATCCTCGCGCCGGGCGAGCGCCGTGTCTACTCCAACCCCGCCTACGCGCTGGCGGGCGCGGCGATCGAGCACGCCACCGGCATCGGCATCGACACCTACCTGCGCGAGGCCGTGCTGGAGCCGCTCGGCATGACCTCCACGTCGCTCGGGCTGCCGGCGGGTGCCGAGGGCGCCTGGGTGCGCGACGCCGGCCTCTTCTCGCCCGGCGTCCAGCTGTTCAACAGCGACTGGTTCCGCGCCACGCCGATGCCGCAGTCGGCGGGGTGGTCGACCGCCGACGACTACGCGCGGTTCCTCGTCTGCCTGCTGCGCGAGGGCGCGCCGATCCTGGCGCCCGAGACGGCCGCCGAGATGTTCACCAACCAGGGCGGCCCGCTGCCGGGCGGCGTGGAGTCGTTCATGACGTGGCCGGTGGCCGACTGGGCGATCGGCCTCGAGCTCCGCGCTGCCAAGGAGCGGCACTGGACGGGCCCGGCCCTGTCGGACCGCGCCGCCACGCACTTCGGCGCCTCGGGCACGCTCTGCTTCGCCGACCCCGCCCACGGCGTGGCGGCGGCGCTGCTGTGCAACCGCGGGACGTACTCGGGATGGATGCTGCACGGCCGGCGCGTGGCCGGACATCGTGAGCCGCCATCGTCACTTCTTCGCTGAACTTCACCGTCAGCTTGAGGGTCGCGCGCAGCCAGAGCGCCTTGTCGGTCGGCACGAAGACCATCTGGTAGCGGTACGTGCCCGACTTGCGGTGCACGACGGCGAACGAGAAGGTGCCGTTCGACCTCGTCCGCTGGGCGGCGATGGTGACGTACTTCTTCTTGCCCGGGCTGCGCCGCTTGAGCAGGATCCGGCCCGCGGTGCGCGGCTTCGGGATGTCGATGATGCCCTTGATGCGGTACGGCTGGCCGCGCTGCACGAGCTTCGTCGTCAGCTCGATGTTGGGGCCGATGCCGAGGACGATCGGAATCGCGTCGGCGGCGGACAGGCCCGCGATGACCGGGTCGGTCGGCCGCGCCACGTCGGCGACGATGGTGAACGAGTGCGCGGGCACGAACGTCCGCGAGAAGCTGCCGTCGGCGAGCGTGACGACGTCGGCCAGCGGCTGCACCGGCTCGCCGGCGCGCGTGATGGTGCCGAGGTGGACGATCGTCCCGGCGGGCGGGACGACGCCGTTGTCGTCGACCACGGCGCCGCGCAGCAGGACGGCGTTCGCGAACGGGGCGGTGTAGAGCTTCACGCCCGCCGTGGTGACGCCGCCCGGGGTGACGGCCGTCGTGTCGTCGAGCTCGATGCCGATGGTGGCCGCATGGGCGGGGGCTGCGAGCAGCGCTGCGCCGGCGGCGGCGATGAGGAGGATTCTGCGCACGTCACTGCAGTCTAGAGTAGAGTCGTGGATTCGTCAGGTTCTCGCAGAATCGTGAGGGGTCGTTCCCCGCTGAGCGAACTACACTGTGACGAGATGCAGCCCGCCCGAATCCGCCTGTCGGGCGTCACGTTCTTCGCGGTGGCGCTGCTCTTGACCCTCACGTCGGTCGCGCATGCCGACGCCCGCCGGGGCGGACGCGCGGGCCCGTTCGCCGGTACTGCTCATCCGGCGCCCGGCTGGTCGTGCCGTTCGGCGCTCCCGACGGCTACCTGTTCACCGTGCGCCCTTCGGCCGCGGCCACGATGCGCGACGCGGGCGCCACGCAGCTGATGGCCGACGCCGGCATCTGGCGCGTCTCCGGCACCGCGGGCGCGAGCCTCGCGACGCAGCTGCGCAGCCACCGGCGACCTGGTCGCCGTCGACCGCAACGAGCGCCATCAGACCCGCGCCGCCGACCCGCTGCGCGCGGCGCAGTACGCGTTCTCGACCATCCGCCTGCCGCCGACCGCGCCCGCGCCGAAGCGCCGCATCCTGATCATCGACACCGGCCTCGACATGACGCATCCCGACATCGCCGCGCGGGCCGCCGGCACCACGGTGGCCGCGAACCGCCAGGACGTGACCGGCGTCGACGGCACCGTCGAGTGGCACGGCACGGCCGTCGCCTCCACCATCGGCGCCGCCGTCAACGGCACGGGCGGCGAGGGCATCTATCCCGGCGGCCACGATCGCGATGTGGGACGCCAGCGCGCATCCGCTGGGCGACTGCGCCCCGGGCGGCTGCATCGACGTGCGCGAGATGATCGCCGGGCCTCGACTGGGCGATCGCGCACCACTACGACATCGTTTCGATGTCGCTCGGCTCGTCCGAGTTCGTCTACGCGGAGTACCTGGCGGTCGAGCGCGCGATCGCCCACGGCATCCTCGTCGTCGCGGCCGCCGGCAACGAGGCGCAGGATCCGTTCGGCCCGAATCCGCTCGAGTACCCGGCCGGCTACGAGCACGTGCTGAGCGTCGCCGCCTCCGACTCCGACCGGCTCGTGGGCGCCGTTCTCGAACTTCAACGCGACCAACGACGTGTCCGCGCCCGGCGTCGGCGTCTACGCGGCCATCGCCAAGGGCTTCGACTTCACCGGCGGCGGCGCACGCCGACGTGCGACCCGTTGCCCGGCATCGCGCAGCCGGGCTGGTGCCAGGTCAGCGGCACGAGCTTCGCAACGCCCATCACGGCGGCCGCGGCCGCGTGGGTCTGGTCGGCGCGACGTGGCCTGACGGCGCTCCAGCTCGCCGACGTGCTGCGCGCCGGTGCGCGTCCCGGGCGCGGCCAGGTCGGCGCCTACGACTCGCACTTCGGGTTCGGCCTGCTCGACGTGACGCGGTCGCTGCAGGCGAAGGCGCCGGCAGCCGACCTGCTCGAGCCGAACGGCGACATCCCGATGATCAACGGCAAGGCGGGCTTCGGCAAGGCCCAGCGCGCGGTGCTGCGCGCGAGCCAGCGCCACGCCCGCGTCTCCGCCTCCGCCGACTTCGCCGAGGACTACGAGGACGTCTACCGCGTGGACGTGCCGCGCGGGGCGAAGCGCCTGAAGCTGGCGCTCCGGCACCGCGGGGCGGGCCGGCGCGCCGACGACCTCGACGTCTGCGTGTGGTCGTCGAAGGTGCGGACCGTGCAGCCGGACGATGATCCGGTCTCGGAACGGGCGCTGCTGGGCTGCTCGAAGCAGACGGGCGCGTCGTCCGACTCGCTGACGATCAGGCTGAAGCGCGGCACGCGCCGCGTCTACGTCGACGTGTACGCCCCGCCGGACGAGCGGGTTCTCCGACCGCTACACGCTCACCCTGTCGCGGTCGTAGGCCCCGTGCAGCCGCGCGTCTTCTGCCCGTTCTGCGCCACGCGGCTCGGGCCGGTCGTGGGCGCCGCGCAGGCGTGCCCGGGCTGCGGCCGGCCGTTCTACCACAACGCCGCGCCGTGCTCGGCCGTGCTCGTCGAGGACCGCGGCCGGGTGCTGCTCGCGCGCCGCGCGGTCGATCCCGGCGCCGGCCTGTGGGACATGCCCGGCGGATTCTGCGAGCCGGGGGAGACGCCGGAGGAGGGCGCCGTCCGCGAGCTCCGCGAGGAGACGGGCGCCGACATCGAGCTGACCGGGTTCCTCGGCCACCTCGCCGACACGTACGGCGAGGGCGGCGACGCGACGCTGAACTGCGTGTTCCGGGCGCGGCTGGTCGGCGATCCCGTGCTGACGGCCGCCGACGACGTGGCCGAGCTGCGCTGGTTCGGGCCGGACGAGCTGCCGGCGCGCGAGGAGATCGCGTTCGCGAACACGGCCGAGGCGCTGCGCCTCTGGCTCGCGATCTGACGGCATTTGCAGGGACGCGCCGCGCGGCGCAGAATCCACTCGTCCGCATGGAGTGGCAGGAATGGAACGATCTGTCGGCCCCCGAGCTGGCCGACGAGGACGACTTCGACGCTTGGTTCGCGTCCGGTTTCCGGACGCTCGAGATCTATCTCGCCCGGCACGCCGCGTTCGACGCGTGGTGCCGCGACCAGTTCCGCCGCTACGGGGCCGAGCCCGGCCCGCCGACGCCTACCGCAGGATGATCGCGCGGAGTACCGGTCGACGGCTGAGGCATGCCGGTGGCGAGCCCGCCCCAGCCGGAGATCTTGATGGTGGCGCGGCGCGACTTCAGGCCTTCGAGGCTGACCCGTTCAGGAAGAACTTCGTCGGTCTGGCCGGCCTTGAGCGTGACGCTTCCGCGCGTCGGCGTGATCGCGCCCTTCTTGCCGGCGTAGGTGATGCGCGACCCAGGACCGTGCCGCTGGTGCGGGCGGTCACGACGAGCTGGACCTGGCGGCTCGTCGGCCGACTTGCGCATGACCGCTCGGCGTGACCTTGACAGCACGCGGCCGTCGTCGCGGATGGCGACGTTGAACGACCTCGGCGCCGACGCGACCTGCGAGGAGCCCCACAGCACCCAGGTCGTGACCTGGCCGGTGTAGGCGCCGGCCCGCGGGTAGTCGTGCGCGACGGACTTCGCGTCGGTCGTCGTGACGGTCGCGCTGCCGTCGCCGAAGTCCCAGACCCGGCGCACGTGGCAGCCGAGCGGGCACGGACGTCAGGCACGCCTTGCTGGGATCGTCCCACTGCGACCTCGGCCGTCAGCGTCGCGCGGATGCCGGTGACGTTGAAGTCCGACACCGGCAGCACCGTGGTCGGGCGTCCGCAGGTCGGGCCGGATCGTCACGGACAGCTCCTGGTCCTCGTACAGCGGCGCGGCGCCGGTGGTGGTGTCGCGGGCGCGCAGCTTGATCTGCAGCGGTCGCCATGCGCGCGGACGCCGGACGGGATCTTGAGCTGCAGCGCGGAGCCGACGATCGTGGCGCGACCGCGCCGACGTCAGCAGCGGGTCGCTGCCGGACTGAGGATGCTGTAGACGATCGTGTCGTTGCGCGTCGGGATCCTCGGCGTGCAGCGGCACCGTGACGGTGGCGCCGCCCTCGTCGACGATCGCCGGCGCCGGCGCGTCGAACGTCGGCTGCTGGTTCGTGATCGTGATCGGGTGGTCGGCGGTTGTCGACGCGCCTGCCGGCGTTGGCTGCGCGAACGACGACGGTGTCGGTGCCGGCGTAGCGTCGGGTCGGCGCGTGTAGACGCCGCCGACGACGCTGCCGTGCGCCGGGTCGTCGACGGTCGAGCGTGACCGGGTCGCCGTCGAGATCGCTCCAGCTCAGCCAGGCTCGAGGCGTTGAAGGTCGTGTTCTTGCCGAGCGTCTGCGCCGGCGCCCTGCGCCGGCAGCGTCGGCGACGTGGTGCCGTGCGCGAGCTCGCGCCTCGGAGACCGTGCCGAGGCCGCCGTTGCCGTCGGGGAAGTACCGCGACGACACCGGTCGTCGCGCCGGGCCGAATCGCCGCACGCGATGCGCTCCGCCGAGCGAGCGCGGTTCGCGCCGGGCGCGTAGCCCGGGCCGTTCGTCGAGCGAGATGTCGCGGCCGCGCGTCAGCGCCGTCGATGGAGGTCTGGATGGCATCGAACTTCGACGGCGAGCTGAGGCGCGTGTCGAGGTAGACGATGTCCGCCCGGCGTGCCGCGACGCGGAGACGCTCGGCATCAGCTGCGACGAGGTGGCGGACGACGCGACCTGGGTGCGGCGTCGACCACGACGTCAATGCGGCGTCGGTCGAGCTGCTGTAGAAAACGCGGGTGCGGTTGCCGCTCGAGGCGGCCTCCGTCCAGGCGACGTGGCAGGTGCCGGCGTCGCAGGCGATCGACGGCGCGGCGAGCGCGTCGACCGTCTTGTTGCCGCGGTGACGGAGCCGGGCGGCGTGATCTCGTCGACCTTGACGGCGGGCGACGTGCAGACGAGGGTGAACGCACCGCTCGACGGTGCACTTTCGGACGCGCACCTCCTGCTGGCCGCCGCTCAGCTCGCCGAGATAGACGACCACGATGTCCGTCGCGTTCGGTGCGCCCGGGCCGACAACCGCGACATCGGGATACCGAGCCGTACCGTGGAAGGTGTCCAGCTCGTCAGCGAACGGCCGGACGGCCGAACCCCACGCGACGACGACCTGATGATCGCCAGTCGTGCAGTTCTCCTCGTCGGCAACCACGATCCTGGCATGCGCCGTGTCGAGCGGCGCTGCGAGCACGAGACGCGGCCAGGTTTGCGCGGCTGGGTCCGGATCGGCGAGCGTGCTCATGGTCGTCGGTGAACTGAGGGATCTGCTCCGTCGTCCTGTCATACGACCAGAGCTTCACCGCAGTCGGCCGTCGGGCACCCGGTCGTCGCGGTCGTCGCGATCCCAGCCGTGTTCGACGCCGTCCCACGCGATCGAGGGCTGTCCGGCGTCCGGATCGGGGACGATCGTGCTGGCGGGGACATCGCCGTCGGCCGCGTCCTTCCAGACGTGGACGGTCGAGTCTCCGCTCCCGTCGATGTCGCTCGCGGCGATCAGCCGCTGCCCCGCAGGTGCGCACGGCGACGGACGGATCGACCTGTGCTGCCGTTGGCGTTGGGAGTGGCGTCCCGCTTCGTCAACGGCGCCGCGAGCGCAGCTTCAGGCGCCATGCAGATGCAGGCGAGAACGCTGAGAAAAATCGCTCGACGGGGCATAGGTTGCGGCCACGAGTCGACCGGCTGCCCGCCACGGCAGCCCGATTTCCTCGTGCCTATCACCCATGCTAGTGGTGTCCTCGGATCCGAGCGCTACCAGTGATGGAGGAGATTCCGTAGATTTAGCGAGGTTTCAGCGCGCTTCGCACCCGGCAGGCTCCACTCCATGACTGTGGCACGCTAACGGCCCCGTCCAGAGGTGGAGATGCCGCCCTATCGTCCCGTCGCCGAGAAGCCCGACCACGCCGCCATCGAGCACGCGATCCTCGACCTGTGGGAGCGCGAGAGCACGTTCGAGCAGCTGCGCGAGCAGATTCGCGGGGGCGAGCCGTTCTCGTTCTTCGACGGGCCGATCACGGCCAACAACTCGATGGGCGTGCACCACGCGTGGGGGCGGTCGCTGAAGGACCTGTTCCAGCGGTACCAGGCGATGCGCGGCCGCGACCAGCGCTTCCAGAACGGCTTCGACTGCCAGGGCCTTTGGGTCGAGGTCGAGGTCGAGAAGGCGCTCGGCCTCAACTCTAAGCGTGAGATCGAGGCTTATGGTCTCGACAAGTTCATGACGGCCTGCCGGGACCGCGTCGCCGAGTACTCGGCGATCCAGACGCGGCAGTCGCAGCGGCTCGGCATGTGGATGGACTGGGACCGGTCGTACTTCACGATGACCGACGCCAACATCGAGTACATCTGGCTGTTCCTGAAGCGCTGCGCACGAGCGAGGGCTGGCTGTACACCGGGCACCGCCCGATGATCTGGTGCCCGCGCTGCGGCACGTCGCTCTCGCAGCACGAGCTGACCGCCACCGACTGCTACCGCGACCTCACGCACCCGTCGCTGTACGTGTACCTGCCGCTGGCCGACGCGTCCGACGAGGCGGTCGTGGTGTGGACGACGACGCCGTGGACGCTGCCGGCCAACGTCGCCGCGGCGGTCGACCCCGAGGCCGACTACGTCGCGGTCGCCGCCGGCCCGGGTCTGGCCTGGGTGATGGAGGGCCGCGTCGAGGCCGTGTTCGGCAAGTCGGCGCGCGTCGTCAAGCGCGGCGAAGGGCGCCGACCTGGTCGGCCGCCCGTACGTCGGCCCGTTCGACCACCTGCCCGCGCAGGAGGGCGTCGAGCACCGCATCGTCGCGTGGGACATGGTCGGCGCCGACGAGGGCACCGGCATCGTCCACATCGCGCCCGGGCTGCGGCGAGGAGGACTTCAACCTCGGCCGCGACCTCGGCCTGGCGGTGCTCGTGCCGGTCGACGACTCCGGCGCGTTCTACGAGCAGTACGGCTGGCTGCACGGCCAGCACACGGCCGACGCCCGCGCAGCCGATCATCGAGGACCTCGGCCAGCGCGGCCGGCTGCTGCGCGCCGAGGAGCTGACCCACCGCTACCCGACCTGCTGGCGCTGCGGCACCGAGCTGATCTTCCGCGTCGTCGACGAGTGGTTCATCTCGGCCGACGGCGTGCGCGAGCGCATGATCGAGGCCAACCGCGAGGTCGAGTGGACGCCCGACTTCTACGGCAAGCGGATGGAGGACTGGCTGCGCAACATGGGCGACTGGTGCATCTCCCGCAAGCGCTACTGGGGCCTGCCGCTGCCGTTCTACCGGGCGCCGTCCGGCAAGGTGACGGTGGTCGGATCGGTGGCCGAGCTGCGCGAGCGCGCGGTCGACCCGTCGCTGGTCGACGGCCTCAAGGAGCTGCACCGCCCGTGGATCGACGCCGTCCAGATCCGCACCGACGACGGCGAGATCGCCGAGCGCGTGCGCCGAGGTCGGCGACTGCTGGCTCGACGCCGGCATCGTGCCGTTCTCGACGCTCGGCTGGGGCCGCGACACCGTCGAGCCGGAGGGCTACGCGCGCGGCGCCGGCGTCGGCCTGACGCGCGCCGACCTGCCCGACCACGAGTACTGGGAGAAGTGGTTCCCGGCCGACTGGGTGTCGGAGATGCGCGAGCAGATCCGGCTCTGGTTCTACTCGCAGCTGTTCATGAGCGTCGTGCTGGTCGGCAAGGCGCCGTACAAGAAGGTGCTCGGGTACGAGAAGGTGCACGACGAGACCGGGCGCCCGATGCACAAGTCGTGGGGCAACGCGATCTGGTTCGACGACGCCGTCGACAAGATGGGCGCCGACGTCATGCGCTGGCTGTTCGCCGGCCAGAACCCGGCCCAGAACATCAGCTTCGGCTACGGCCCGGCCACCGAGGTGCGCCGCCGGCTGCTGACGCTCTGGAACTCGTACCGCTTCCTCGTGCAGTACGCCGAGATCGACGGCTTCGTGCCGACCTACGCCGACCTCGAGACCGGCCCGCCGGCCGCGACGCCGCTCGACCGCTGGATCGTGGCGCGCGCCCAGGCCGTCACGTCGCGCGGCCACCGCGGCGCTCGACGACTACGCCACGCCGCGCCTACACGCGCGAGGTCGAGGCGTTCGTCGACGACCTCTCGAACTGGTACATCCGCGGCTCGCGCGCCCGCTTCTGGAAGAGCGAGGACGACGCCGACAAGCAGGCGGCGTTCCGCACGCTCTGGTACGGCCTCGTCCAGACCGCGCGCCTGATCGCGCCGGTGATGCCGTTCCTCGCCGACGAGCTGTGGCAGACGCTCGTCCGCGACCACTGCCCCGACGCGCCGGCCTCGGTGCACCTGGCCGGCTTCCCGGTGGCGGTCGACGCCATCGCCGACCCGGCGCTGGTGGCAGCGATCGCCGCGACGCAGACGGCGATCCGGCTCGGCCGGACGGCGCGCGCGAAGGCCGGTCCGCCGGTCTCGAAGTTCCGCCAGCCGCTGGCGGAGGCCGTGGTCGCTGCGCCCGCGTCGCTGCGCCGTGCGCTCGAGGACCACGCCGCCGAGATCGCCGCCGAGCTGAACGTGAAGCGCGTGCGCGTCGTCGAGGACGCGGCCGAGATCGTCACCATCGAGCTGGTGCCGAACTTCCGCGCCGTCGGCAAGCGGCTCGGCAAGGACGTGCCCGAGGTGCAGCGCCTGCTGCGCGAGGGCACGTACGAGCGCGACGGCGACCGCATCCTGGTCGGCGGCCACGAGCTCGGCGAGGGCGACTACGAGGAGCGCGTCAGCCCGCGCGAGGGCCTGACCGTCGAGCACGAGGGCGCGATCGCCGTCGGCGTCGACACGGTGCTCGACGACGCGCTCGTCGACGAGGGCATCGCGCGCGATCTCGTCCACCACCTGCAGGCGCTGCGCCGCGACGGCGGCCTGGCGGTGACGGACCGGATCCGCGTCACCTACGTCGCCAACGAGCGCGGCCGCCGGGTGCTGGACGCGCACGGCTCGTTCATCGCCGGCGAGGTGCTGGCCGTCGCCCTCGAGCCGGGAGCCGCCGACGGCGGCGTCTCGGTGGCGGCCGAGGGCGCCGAGGTGCAGCTGACGATCGCCCCGGCGTAGTCCACGCCGGACCAGCTCACCACGAACGAGGCGCACCCAACAGCCACGCTTCGTGCCACCTCCGTGCCGACCCGTTCCATGTCGCGCGACCGGTGCGCCTTCGGCGCGGAAACGTTCTGGGGTCAGACCCCAATTTCGGCCAGAACGGGGTCAGACCCCATTGTTTTTCGGCCGCGTGCGGCGGCGTCCGGCGGGAGAGGACGCCCCTCTCCCGCCGGCTCTCCGCGCCCTGCCGAGGGGGCGGCAGCGCTCGCGGACCTCGTACGCCGTCACCAATCCGGCGGGGATGCACTCCGGTTGGTGAGGGCTGGGGCCGGGGGACCTGGAGCCAACGTACGCCTTCTCATGAAACTTCCGTCACCTTCGTGACAGGCATGTCATGCAGGTGTCACGAAGCGGTCACCGTGGGCGGGCGGGGGCCTGCCCGGCCTACGCTACGCTCGTCGCCATGGCCGACTCTCAGATCCCCGCAAACAGGCTCCGTGCCACGCTCGGAGCCGGTGGACGCGGCGTCGGCACCATGGTGGCCGAGTTCCGTCAGCCCGCCGTCATGCAGCTGCTCGCCAACGCCGGGTTCGACTTCGTCATCATCGACGGCGAGCACGGCCCGTTCGGCCCGGAGACGGTCGCCGACCTGGCCCGCGCGGCCGTCGCGTGCGGCGTCACGCCGATCGTGCGCGTCCCGGCGGCGGAGTACGTCCCGATCGCGCAGGCGCTCGACGCCGGCGCGCAGGGCGTGATGGTGCCGCGCATCCTCGGCATCGAGGATGCGGCCGACGCGGCCGCGATCGCCACCTACCCGCCGCAGGGCCGGCGCGGCTCGGCGATGGGCCGCGGGCACACGATGTTCCGCGGCGGCGACGTCTCCACCCTGATGGCCGCCATGAACGCCGAGCGCCTGGTGCTGATCCAGATCGAGACGGCGTCGTCGCTCGAGGCCTGCGAGCAGATCGCGCAGCTGGACGGCGTCGACGTGCTGTTCGTCGGCCCCAACGACCTCTCGATCGCGCTCGGCGTCCCGGGCCAGCTGACGCACCCGCTGGTCGAGGGCGCCATCGAGCGCGTCGCCGCGGCCTGCAAGGCGGCGGGCATCTGGTCGGCCGTCCAGATGAACACCGTCGACGGGGCCGCGCGCTGGGCGCCGCACGTCGACCTCGTCAGCCACTCGGCCGAGATCGGCATGCTGCAGGCCGCCGGCACCGCCGCCGTCACGGCGATCCGGGCCGCGGGCTAGTACAGGTCGCGCGCGAACGACTCGCGCCACGTCCGCTCGAAGAACGGCTCGCCGTCGCGGAACACGCGCTGCGTGATCTCGAGGTGGATCCGGTCGCGGTCGCACCACTGCTCGAGGCGCGCCTCGCAGCGCGCGTGCACGCCCGGGTGCTCGCACTCGGCGACGTTCTCCGTCACCACGCGGCAGGTGGCGGGATCGTCATCGTCGACGAGGCAGCGGGTGTCGCCCGAGCCGAAGGTCCGGCCGCCGTCCCACGCCGCCTCCCAGCCGTGCGTGAACCGGTTCTCGGTGCGCCGCGCCGTGTGGTCGCGCGTCTGCGTCCACACCTCCTCGGGGCCATCCAGCCATCGCACCGGGCTCGGCGCCGCCTCGGTCACGGCGGGCAGCTCCGGCGCCGCCACCTCGGCCGCGGGATCGGGCGCCGGCAGCACGAGCCGGCCGCCGTGCACGGTCAGTTCGCATCGCTCGGGCGACGGCCAGAGGATCGGCCAGTGCGCGCCGGCCAGCGCCAGCCGCAGCGTGTGCCCGGCCGGGATCACGGTGCCGGTCGACACCAGCGGCACCCGCACGCGGTAGCGCGTGCCCGGCTCGAGCGGCTCCGGATGCTCGTGCGAGTCGCGGTGCGTGAGGTTGAGGCCGCCCCGGCAGACGAGCGCGGAGAAGCCGTCCGGGTGGACGTGCTCCAGCCGGGCGGCCACGCAGCGCCACGGGCCGGTCGGCCGACACCTCGAGCTCCAGCACGGGCACGCCGAGCACCTCGAGCGGCGCGTCGAGCGGGCCGGTGTCGAAGCACAGCGAGTGCCGGTCGTCGGCCGTCATGTCGGCCGACTGCCCGACCGGTGGCCCGCCGGCGCCCCACCACGGCGCACCGTGGCCGACCCACTGCGGCCCGCTCCACGTGCGCGGCTGCGCGGCCGCGGGAGCCGACGCCGAGAGCCGCTCGCCGTCCAGGTGCAGCACCGCCGCCGGCGCCGCCGACGGCCACGACGTGAACGCCCGCCACCGGCCGGGCGCAACGTCGGGAAACGGCTCGGGCGCGACGCCGTCGCGTAGGAAGGCGACCAGCCGCGGCTCGCGGTCGACGCCGTTGTCGACGTCGTTGAGGAAGCGGTCGAACCATCGGCACATCACCTCGCGGTGGTCGATCGCCGGAGCGGGCCATCCCTTGTGCGGCCGCGTGTGCGCCCACGGCCCGATGATCGCCCTGCTGAAGGCGGGCGCGTGCTCCAGCAGCTCCAGGCACGCGTCCTGGTACGTGTCGATCCAGCCGCCGATGGCGAGCACCGGGCACGTGATCGCCGCCCAGTCCTCGCACCACGAGCCGTGCTTCCAGTAGGCGTCGCGGCGCGGGTGCTGCAGCTTCGAGATCGGCCACTGCGGCGTCCGCTCGAGGCGGTCGCGCCAGATCTCGACCCAGTCGTCGCCGGCGATGTCGGGCCGCGGCGGCAGCCCCATCTCGGCCACCATCTCGCCCGGCCAGCCCGCCGACTCGTTCACCTGGAGCGTGCCCGAGACGTAGTGGACGTCGGAGTGGTAGCGGTCGGCCGTGAAGTGGATCGGCACGATCGCGTGCAGCTCGGGCGGCCGGCGCATCGCCACCTGGACGGCGTTGAAGCCGCCCCACGAGACGCCCGTCATGCCGACCCGGCCGGTGCACCAGGGCTGCTGCGCGATCAGGGCGATCGCCGCGCACCAGGTCGTCCTGCTCGCGTGCCAGGTACTCGTTCTCGAGGATCCCCGTCGACGACCCCGAGCCGCGCAGGTCGATCCGAACCGTCGCGAACCCGCGCGACGCGATGAAGCCGTACACGTCCCAGTCGCCGCCGAGGAAGTCGTCGTCCTTGCGGTACGGCACGGCGTCGATGACCGCCGACCACTCGCCGGGGGCGTCGGGGAGGAACACCGCCGCCGACAGCACGACGCCGTCGTCCATCTCGAGCGGCAGGTGGTCGATCCTCCGGACGGGGTAGCGCATGGCGCGTGATCGTACCGATACCGAGTGTGCATGGGACACCGCCTTGCTCTCGCCTGCGCGCTCGCGCTGCTCGCCGTCCCCGGCACCGCCCAGGCGGCCGAGGACCTCGTCGCGCTGCCCGACGACCCGCCGGTCGAGCTGACCGGGGCGCACGCGTACGGCGAGTTCTACGTCGACACCGAGCTGCGGCTGCTCGGCAACACGCGGGTCGACGCGGCCCGGATCTACATCGGCCCGAACGCGTGGATCCGCACCTGCATGGGGCCGGGCGACGTCGAGGACGCCTGCACCGCCGGGCGCTCGCTGACGCTGAACGCGACGGGCGAGGTCGTCGTCGCGCAGCCGCTCGACCTGCGCGGCTTCGGCGCCGCCGTGGCCGGCGGCAGCCTGCGCGTCACCGGGGCCTCGATCGTGCTCGGCGACGGCGTGCGCACCGACGGCCAGGGCGCGGCGCCCTCGGGGACGGTCGACCTCGCAGCGACGGGGCCGGTGGTCGTGCGCGACGTGTACACGCGCGGTGGTGCCATCACGCTGCGGGGCGCGCGCGTCGAGGCGGGCGAGCTGCGCAGCGCCGGCACGTGGGGCGACGACCGCAGCGCGGCGCCGGTGCGCGTCACCGCGACCGGGGGCGACGTGCGCACCGGCGACGTCGCGGCGGGCGGCAGCGACGGCCAGGGCACGCGGCCCGGCGGCAGCGGCGCACCGGTCGACATCAGCGGCGGCAACATCTTCACCGGCACGATCGACGCGTCGGGTGGTGAGGGCGGCGGGGGATTCGGGGCGGGCCCGAGCGCGCCGGTGCGCGTCACCGCCACCGGCGAGGTGCAGGTCGCGGGGCAGATCTGGACGGAGGGCGCGACCGGCGCGAGCGGCGGCCGGCCCGCGGCCGCCGTCACCGTCACGGCGAAGGGCGACGTGCACCTGGCGCAGGTGCAGGCGCGGGGTGGTCGCGGGGCGGCGGGCGGCGCCATCCGCATCGGGGGGCGCAACGTGGCGACCGGCTATCTGGTCGCGCAGGGCGGCGAGACCGGCGGCGCCGGCGGCTCGGTCGTCGTCACCGGCACCGCGGGGGTGAACCTGCCCGACGTGCTCGTCCAGGGCTCGTCCGCGTGGCCCGACGCCGTCGCCGGCGGCGCCGGCGGGTCGGCCGCCATCAGCGGCGCGACCGTCGCCGTGGGCCAGATCTCGGCCTTCGGGGAGTGGTCCGACGTGGGTGCGGGAGCGGCCGGCGGCACCGTCGTCGTGCGCTCGCTGCACGGCCTCGCGGTGGTGCGCGCCGACGTCAGCGGCGGCCGCCCGGGCGGCCGCGGCGGCACGGTCGTACTCGACGCCGGCGATGGGCCGCTGACCGTGCCCGCGGGCGTCGCCGCCACGGGCGCGAGCGGCGCCAACGTCGATTCGGGCGTGGGCGGCACCGGTGGGGCCGGCGGCCGCATCGACGTGTTCGGCGCGTCGGTCGCCGCCAGCTCGCTGCTGGCCACGGGCGGCGACGGCGGCTGGTCGGACGACGGCGATCGGGGTGCCGGCGCCGGCGGCGGCCGCATCCGCGCCTTCACGGCCGGCGACGTCTTCGACGGCCGGCGCTTCGTCGCCACCGACGGCGGCGCCGGCGAGCCCGACGGCGAAGAGGGCGTCGCAGCAGCTGAACGGCCCGCCGGCGGAGCTCGCGCTCGACGGCTGGACGCTGCGGTTCGCCAGCGGCGGCCCGGCCATCACCGGCTACCGGGTCGTGCACCGCGTCAAGGGCTCGCCTCCCGTCACCGTCGCGACCGGCGCCGGGACGGAGCTGTCGCTGAAGCGGTTCGCGCCGTGTGCGAAGGGCACGCTGCAGGTCGTCGCGACGGCCACGACACCGCGCTGGACGAGCCCGCCGTCCGGGGCCGTGCCGGCGTTGATCGAACCGGCCGGCGCCGGCTCGTGCAAGATCGCGCCGAAGCTCAAGATCACCCGCGTCCGCGCCGCGGGGAAGACCCTCAGAGTGACCTTGAAGGTGAAGGGCTACGGCCTCGTCACCCTGCGCGCGATGGCCGGGAAGCAGCGTCGTGGCGTCCTCGCGAACCAGGCCGTCCGGCCGGGGACGGTCACGCTCACCGTGCCGGTGAAGCGCCGTGGCGTCGTCCGCATCCTCGCCGACGGCCACGCGTACGTCGGCGCCCGTACCTCGCACGCCTCGTCGCGCTGACCGTCGCACGGGCCAAGGGCCCTTGCGACGATCCGGCGGTGACGGCGATCCTCTGGGCACTCGGAGCCTCGTTCGGCTGGGGCACGGCCGACTTCCTCGCGGGCACGCACGCGCGGCGCACGCCCGTGGTCGTCGTCGTGCTGCTCTCGTCGGCCGTCGGCATGGTCGGCATCGGCGTGCTCGTGGCGCTGCGCGGCATCGGGCCGCCGGAGGGCCGCGAGCTCGCGGCGGCGCTCGTGGTGGGCGTCGTCGGCGTCGTGTCGGTGCTCTGCTTCTATCGCGCGCTCGCCCTCGGCGCGATGAGCGTGGTGGCACCGATCGCCGCCACCAGCGCCGCCATCCCGGTGCTGTACGGCGTCATCGAGGGCGAGCGGCCGGCCGCCCTGCAGTGGGTCGGGATGGTGGTGGCGATCGTCGGCTGCACGCTCGCGTCGCGGGAGGGGACGGCGCGCCTCCACGCCGAGCACTGGCGGCTGTCGATCGTGCTCGCGGTGTGCGCGATGCTCGCCATCGGCGTGCAGCTGGTCTCCGTCGGCATCGCCTCGGAGCACGACCCGCTGTGGACGATCCTGATCGCGCGCGTCGTGGTCGTCGCCGCCTTCGGCGTCGCCGCCCTGGCCATGCGCCCGGCCTTCGGGCAGGCGGCGCCGCGCGGGCTGATCGTCATCGGCGCGCTCGACGCGGCCGCCAACGCCTGCTTCGCGGTGGCCACCACCATGGGCCTGCTCGGCATCGTGTCCGTGATCGGCTCGACCTTCCCGGTCATCACCGTCGCCCTGGCGCACCGGCGTCTCGGCGAGCGCCTCGGCGGCGCGCAGCGGGCCGGCGTGGTGCTCGCGCTGACCGGCGTCGTGCTGATCACGGCCCGAGTCTGACCTTCTTCCCTAAGCTTCCGCCATGCGCCTCACGCCTCGCGAGCAGGACCGCCTCACCATCTTCCTCGCGGCCCAGCTGGCCCGCACGCGCCGCGAGCGCGGTCTGCAGCTGAACGTGCCCGAGGCCGCCGCGCTGATCAGCGACGTCTTCTGCGAGGCGGCGCGCGACGGCGCGACGCTGGCGGAGGCGACCGCTGCGGCACGGGCCGCGCTCGGGCCCGACGACGTGCTGCCGGGCACGTCCGACGTGCTGTACCGCATCGAGATCGAGGCGCTGTTCGACGACGGCTCCCGGCTGGCGGTGATCGACGACCCCATCGGCGGCGGCGGCCTCGGCGACGACGCGCCCGGCGCCGTGCTGACCGCGGCCGAGCCGATCGCCTACCCCGAGCTGCCCGTGACGCCGCTCGAGGTGACCAACACCGCGCCCGTGCCGATCGCCGTCACCAGCCACTGGCACTTCTTCGAGGCGAACCCGCGGCTGCGCTTCGACCGGGCGGCGGCGTTCGGCCGCCGGCTGCACATCCCGGCCGGCTCCAGCGTGCGCTTCGAGCCCGCCACGACCCGGGCGGTGGAGCTCGTCGACATCGGCGGCGACCGCGTCGCGATCGGCTTCGCGGGCCTCGTCGACGGCGCCCTGGACGCGCCCGGCGCCCGCGAGGCGGCGCTCGCGAAGGCCCGCGCCTGCGGCTACGAGGGGGCCTGATGCTCGACCGAGACGCGTACGCGCGCACCTACGGCGCCACCACCGGCGACCGCATCCGCCTCGGCGACTCGGGGCTGCAGATCCGCATCGAGAGCGACGCGACGCAGCCCGGCGACGAGCTGCTGCTGGGCTTCGGCAAGACCGGCCGCGACGGCCTGATGGCGAAGGCCGTCACCGGCACGTGCGACTTCGTGATCCCGAACGTCGTGATCGTCGACCCCATCCTCGGCGTCCGCAAGGCGGCGATCGGCATCCGCGACGGGCGCATCGCCGCGATCGGCCGGGCCGGCAACCCCGACACCATGGACGGCCCGATCGACGTGGTCGTCGGCGTCAACACCGCGGTCTACTCGGGCGAGGGCCTGATCGCGACGGCCGGCTCGATCGACACGCACGTGCACCTGCTGTCGCCGCGCGTGGTCGACCAGGCGCTCGCCTCGGGCATCACGACGATGGTGGCGCAGGACTTCGGGCCGGTCTGGAACCTCGGCGCGAGCCCCGCCTTCGCGCTGCGCCGCATGCACGCCGCGATGGACTCCTGGCCGCTCAACATCGCGCTGCTGGCGCGGGGCTCCTCCTCGCGGCCCGAGCCGCTCGAGGACAGCCTCATCGCCGGCGCCGCCGGCCTCAAGATCCACGAGGACGTGGGCGCCCACGCGACCGCGCTCGACACCGCCGTCACGGTCGCCGAGGCCTTCGACGTGCAGGTCGCCGTCCACACCGACGGCCTGAACGAGTGCCTGTCGGTGGAGGACACGCTGTCGGTGCTCGCCGGCCGCACCATCCACGCGTTCCACATCGAGGGCTGCGGCGGCGGCCACGCGCCCGACGTGCTGCGGCTGCTGGGCGAGCCGAACATCATCGCCTCGTCGACCAACCCGTCGATCCCGTTCGGCCGCGACACGCTGGCCGAGGCCGAGAACATGGTGATCGCGGTGCACGCGCTGCGCGACGACTTCGCCGACGACCGCCAGAACGCGCGCGACCGCGTGCGCGCCGGCACGATGGGCGCCGAGGACGTGCTGCACGACCTCGGCCTGATCGCGATCACGTCGTCCGACTCGCAGGGCATGGGCCGCGTGGGGGAGACGGTGCGCAAGACGTTCCAGCTGGCGGCGAAGATGCGCGCCGAGGTCGACCCCGACTCGACCGACGACAACGAGCGCGTGCTGCGCTACCTCGCCAAGTGCACGATCAACCCGGCGATCGCGCACGGGCTGTCGCACGAGGTGGGTGCGCTGACGCCCGGCCGCATGGCCGACATCGTGCTGTGGGCGCCGTCGCAGTTCGCGGTCAAGCCCGAGCTGGTGCTGAAGTCGGGCTTCCCGGCCTGGGGTGCGGTGGGCGATCCGAACGCCGCCACCCTGGCGTCGGAGCCGCTCTTCATCGGGCCGCAGTTCGGCGCCTTCGGCGGCGCCGCGGCCGAGCTGTCGGTCGCGTTCGTGTCCAAGGCCTCGCTGGCCACGGGCCACGCGCAGGCGCTGCCGACCCGCAAGCGCCTGTCGGCGGTGTCCGGCTGCCGGCGCATCGGCGTCGCCGACATGGTGCGCAACGACCGGCTGGGCGCCGTCCGGGTCGATCCCGTCACGCACGCCGTGACGCTCGACGGCGAGCCGGTCGACTCGGCGCCGGTCGACAACGTGACGCTGTCGCGGCTCTACCTCCTCGGATGATCGTCGTCTGCGCCCCCGACAAGTTCCGGGGCTCGCTGGATACGGAGGAGGCCGCCGAGGCGCTGGCCGAGGGCGCGCGCGCGGCCGGCTGCGAGGCCGTCACGCACCCGCTCGCCGACGGCGGCGAGGGGACGATGGAGCTGATCCGGCGCGCGCGGAACGGCCGTCGCGTCGAGGTGCCGGCACCCGACGCGCTGGGCCGGACGCGCCCGGCGGCGATCGCGCTGCTGGACGACGGCACCGCCGTCGTCGAGATCGCGGCGGCGGTCGGCCACGTGCCGGTCGGCGGAGCGCGACGTCATGGCGGCCTCCAGCGCCGGCGCCGGCGTGCTGCTGCGCGCCGCGCTCGACGCCGGTGCGAAGCGGATCGTGATCGGCCTCGGCGGCTCGGGGACGGTGGACGGCGGGCTCGGGCTGCTGCGCGCGCTGGGCTGCGGGCTGCGCGACGCCGACGGCAACGTGCTCGAGGGCTCGGGCGCCGACCTCGCGCGCGATCGCGTCGATCGACCGCGCCGGGCTTCCTCCGGCGCTGGCCACGACGCCGCTGCTGCTGGCGCTCGACGTGATGAGCCCGCTCGCCGGACCGGACGGCGCGGCCGTGGTGTTCGGGCCGCAGAAGGGCGCGACGCCCGAGCAGGTGGCCACGCTCGACGCGGGGCTGGCGCGGCTCGCGACGCTCTACGGCGACCGCGCGCGCGGTGCCGGGCGCGGGCGCCGCCGGCGGCCTCGGCGCGGCGCTCGCCTGGCTCGGCGCCGAGGCGCGCCACGGCGCCGACCTGGTGATGGAGGAGACGCGGTTCGCCGACGTGCTCGCCACCGCCGGCTGCTGCCTGACCGGCGAGGGCAGCGTCGACCGCCAGACCGTCACCGGCAAGACCGTCGCGCGCGTGGTCGTCGCCTGCCGCGAGCGCGGCGTGCCGGTCGGCGTCGTCGGCGGCGCCGTCGACCCGGCCGCGGCCGACGCGCTGTACGCGCTGGGCGCGTCCGCCGTGCTGGCCGCGGGCCGCGGCCCGGCCTCGCTGGACGAGGCGTTCGCCGACCGCGAGAGCGAACGTCGCCGCCACGGCGCGCGCGCTCTGCGGCATGCTCAGAGCGTGAGCACGCTCGGCCACTACCGCATGCAGGCGCTGCGCTCCCAGCTCGACGGCTGGGGCGGGCGCGCGGCCGTGATCGCCCCGGCGCTGATGTTCGGCATCGGCGCCGCGTTCGCCACGCAGTCGGTCGGCGGCGCCATCTTCGGCCTGCTGCTGGGCGCCATCGGCGGCTTCGCGCTGCTGTGGCAGGGCGCCTGCACGCGGGCGATCCGGATGGCGCTGGAGGCGTGGGGCGGCGAGCGCGGCCTCGCCGTCGTCGATCCGGCGCCGCTGCCCGAGCGCATGCGGTGGATCGACTCCACCGACGGCGAGATGGGCCCGGGCCTGGCCGGCCCGCTGGCCGGTGCCGAGGGCGGCATCGGGCACTACACCTACACCACGGGCAGCGGCAAGGACCGCCAGGAGCACCCGTACACGCTGGCCTGGACGGCGATCGGGGTGCGCGACGCCGCGTCGGTCTCGCTCGGGCCGCGCGAGTTCGGCAGCGGCCTGTTCAACGGCATCGTCGGCAAGCTCTCGTCGTGGCGCGAGGTGGAGCTCGAGTCGGTCGACTTCGAGAAGCGGTTCGCGCTCTGGGTGTCGGACGGCACCGACGACCTCGCCGTCCGCCGCTTCTTCACGCCGGCGATGATCTCGCGCTGCCTCGACGACCCGCCCGGCGGGCCGGCTGGAGATCGGCGCCGGCCTGCTGTGCCTGAGCCTGGAGGACCACCTGATCGAGCCCGCCGACCTCGGCTACGCCGCGACGGAGCTCGAACGGTGGGCTGACGCCCTGCGCCGCAGGTAACGTTCGCCTGCCCGCCCAGGTGGCGCAACTGGTCGACGCGGTGGTCTCAAAAACCACTGTCCGAAAGGACGTGCGGGTTCGAGTCCCGCCCTGGGCACTGCCGTTGGAGCACCTGCGCCGCCATCCCCTCGCCGGGCACGTGCTCGCCGCGTGGCTCGTCTCACGCCTCGTGCTGATCGCCGGCGCCTGGTCCGGATCGATGCTGGTCGAGGCCGGCCTGATGTCGCACCACCCGCGCTACTTCGGCGGCATCGTCGACCTGCTGACGTGGTGGGACGGCCGCTACTACCTGGCGATCGCCGAGAACGGCTATCCGGACGGCGACCCGACGACGCTGCACGGCTTCTTCCCGCTCGTGCCCGGCACGTTCGCGGTGTTCGGCAACCACCTGCTGCCGGCGCTGGTGCTCGCCAACCTCGCGGGCCTGGCCGCCATCGCCACCGTCACCGCCCTCACGGCGCGACTGGTGCCGGGGTACGCCGCGGCCCGCGTCGCGTGGCTGTTCGCGCTCGCGCCGGGCGCGGTCACGCTGGGCATGACGTACACGGAGCCGTACGTGGTCGCGCTCGGCTGCGGCGCGGCGCTGGCGCTGCTGGCCGGCCGGCCCTGGCTGGCGCTGGCGCTCGGCATCGGCTGCGGCCTCACCCGCGTGCAGGGCTTCGTGTTCGCGATCCCGCTGATCGGCATCGCGCTGAAGTCTCCGCGCCGCAACCTGGCGCTGCTGGCCGCCTCCGGGCCGCTGGTGGGCCTGGCGCTGTTCTGCCTCTACCTGGCGTTCCAGACCGGCGACTGGCTGGCGTACGCGCACGCCCAGGCCGACAACTCGCCGTTCCGCAACCGCACCTCGCCGGGGCCGAACGGCGTCGTCGTGGCGGTGCGCCTGGCGTACCAGAACCTGACCCGCGACGGGATCGTGCCGTGGGAGATCCGCGACACCCTCGGCACCGTCGGCTACGGCGCGCTGCTGGCCGTCGCGGCCTACAAGCGGCTGCCGTGGACGTGGATCGTCGCGGGCGCGCTGGCGCTGCTGATCCCCGTCTCGGCCGGCACCATGGCCGGCACCAGCCGCTACGCGCTGATGGCGATCCCGGCCTTCTGGGTGCTGGCGCTGTGGGCGCGCCGCGAGGGCGTGTTCGTGGCCATGGTCGCGGTCAGCGCGGGGCTGCTCGCGCTGAACGCCGTGTGGCTGCCGACCCACTGGCCGTAGCGGCGAGGCGACGGAGGGGGTCCGCTACCGTTTCTCTCGTGTCGGCGCAATGGCGTGCCGGCGCTGACGCAACGCCGCGTCCCCGCTGGCGTGCGACCCTGCCCTCGGTGGGGACGCACGAGACCTCGGAGGATCGGGACGTGGACAAGCGGGATCTGATCGACAAGTGCCGCGAGCACAACGTGCGGTTCGTGCGGCTGCAGTTCTCGGAGCTGCACGGGCAGCTCAAGAACGTCTCGATCCCCGTCGAGGAGCTCGAGAAGGCGCTCGACAACGAGCTGATGTTCGACGGCTCGTCGATTCGCGGGTACAAGCGGATCGAGCAGTCCGACATGTACTTCCATCCGGACCCCTCGACCTTCGCCGTGCTGCCCTGGCACGAGCGCCCGTCGGGAGCGACGGCGCGGCTCATCTGCGACGTCGCCGACCCCGACGGCGCGCCGTTCGCCGGCGACCCGCGCGTGGCGCTGAAGCGCGTCGTGGCGGAGGCCAAGGAGCTCGGCTACACGATGGCCTGCGGCCCGGAGGCGGAGTTCTTCCTCTTCAAGCGCGACGCGGCCGGCAACCCGACCGTCGACACGCACGACAAGGCGTCGTACTTCGACGTGGCGCCGTCCGACCTGGGCGAGAACACGCCGCCGCGACATCGAGGACACGCTCGTCCAGATGGGCTTCCACCTCGAGGCGTCGCACCACGAGGTCGCGATCGGCCAGCACGAGATCGACTTCCGCCACGAGGCGCCGATCGCCTGCGCCGACAACCTGATCACGTTCCGCTGGGTCGTGCGCGTCGTCGCCGCCGAGCACGGCATGCACGCCACCTTCATGCCGAAGCCGATCTTCGGCGAGAACGGCTCGGGCATGCACGTCAACCAGTCGCTCTCGAAGGACGGCGAGAACGCGTTCTTCGACCCGAAGGGCGACCTCGAGCTGTCCGACGCGGCGTACTCGTACATCGCCGGCCTGATGGAGCACCTGCCGGCCATCACCGCGGTCGCGAACCCGATCGTCAACTCGTACAAGCGCCTGGTGCCCGGCTACGAGGCGCCGGTCTACATCGCCTGGTCGCCCGGCAACCGCTCGGCGGCGATCCGCATCCCGTCGAAGCGCGGCCGCTCGACGCGGGCCGAGCTGCGGACGCCCGACCCGTCGGCCAACCCGTACCTGGCGTTCGCCGTGATGCTGGCCGCCGGGCTCGACGGCATCAAGCGCGGCCTCAAGCCGCCGGCCGCCGTGAACAAGAACATCTACCACCTCAGCGACGAGGAGCAGCAGGGCCTCGGCATCGAGAGCCTGCCGCACAACCTCGAGGACGCGCTGAACGCGTTCGCGGGCGACGAGGTGCTGCGCAAGGCGCTCGGCGACCACATCTTCGAGGCCTACCTGACCGAGAAGTGGGCCGAGTGGAGCGAGTACCGCGCGCAGGTGCACCAGTGGGAGATCGACCGCTACATGGAGTCGTTCTGATCCGAGCGGCCGACTGACGAACGTCCGGAGGAAGGGCGGCCCGCGGGCCGCCCTTCGCCGTCCTCAAGTTCGTGATCGGCGTGGCCGATGAGCAACGCATGTGTGGGCCGGCCGGTACGCAAACGGGTGAGCTCCCGTCCCCGGGGAGCCCCATCACGCTGCAGCTGACCGATGACCGCCTGGTGTCGGTGCCGCTGCGGACGATCGACCAGGACGGGGCGTTCGTGCTGTCGCTGCACCATCCCGAGCGCGCTCGGCGTCGACAAGTACCTGACGATCTCGTGGGAGTCCGGCCGCCGCTGGGTGCTCGCCGACGCCCGCGTGATGGCGCCGCGGTTCCGGCCGCACCCCGAGGCCGGGCGCCTGCGCCTGCGGCCCGAGCGCGCGGTCGGCACGCCGCCGGCGCGCGACGCCGGGCGGCGAGCGACGCGCGCGACGGCGCGCTCCGGCCGCCGACGGCGCCGCCGCCGCAGCGCCGGAGGGCGGCGCGGAGGCGACCGGCGAGCGCCACGCCGCCCGCCGCCGGCGGCTACAAGGTCGGCGTGCTGCGGCCCTGGCAGGGCGAGCACCCGACGGTCAACGTCGCGATGCGGCTCTCGTCGGGCCGCGTGCGCACCATCGACGTGCGGCGGATCGACGAGGAGTCGGCGCTGGTGCTCGAGCTGCCGCGCCCGTCGTCCATCAAGGACGGCGAGGAGGTCGAGGTCGCGTGGTGCACGCGCTACGACTGGCTCACCGCGAAGACCCAGGTCGTGGCGTCCAAGACGGGCGCCGACGCCGACGCCGGCCTGCTGCGCCTGGGCCTGGCCGACTCGCCCGAGAAGCACGCCAACCGCCGCGGCGGCAAGCGCGTCGCGGTCAAGGTCGGCGTGCGCGGCCACGTCGAGAAGTCGCGGTCGGTGGACAAGGGCACGGAGATCTCCGAGACGTCGACCGACCTCAGCGCCGGCGGCATCGCCTTCACCACCGACCTGCCGCTCAAGGTCGGCGACGTCGTGAAGGTGCGCGTGATCGGCCCGTCGGGCCAGATCGCCGAGGAGCTCTCGCTCGAGATCCGCCGCGCCCCGTCGGCGGCGGGCACGGTCGGCGCCGCCTTCGTGTCGCCGTCGAAGGCCTTCTCGAAGGCCATCGCCGCGCTCATCTCGCAGCACTCGTAGTCCGGCGGGCGCGGGGCACCCGACGGGCGAAAGCGGCCCGCCTGATAGCCTTTCCGTCAGACCCGGTGTGCGGCGTCCTGCAGGACCTCTGGCAGGAAGGCTGCGACCGCGGTGACGATCCAACAGGAGGAAGTGCCAATGCCCCTGGACAAAGAGGGTAAGAAGGAGCTGTTCGCCAAGTTCGGCGGCTCCGACACGAATACGGGCTCGACCGAGGTGCAGGTTGCGCTACTGACCTTCCGCATCAACGAGCTCACCGAGCACCTGCGGGTGCACAAGCACGACCATCACAGCCGCCGTGGGCTGCTGACGTTGGTCGGCCGGCGCCGACGGCTCCTGCGCTACCTCCAGCGCACGAACCTCGAGTCGTACCGCGCGCTGATCCTGGAGCTCGGGCTCCGCCGATAGGCGGCCCCGGGCTCTTCGTTTTTCCGGAGGTGCCCGCGCAATGGGGCGCGGGTCAAGAAAGGGACTACATGGCTACCACCACCGAGACCGAGCAGACCGTCACCGTGACGGTCGGCGAGAACGACATCTCGTTCTCCACCGGCCGCCTCGCCAAGCAGGCAGACGGAGCGGTCCTCGTCTCGAGCGGCGAGACGCGAGTACTCGCGACCGCCGTCGGTCGTACGGAGGCGCGGGAAGGGATCGACTTCTTCCCGCTCACCGTCGACATCGAGGAGAAGATGTACGCCGCGGGCAAGATCCCCGGCGGCTTCTTCAAGCGCGAGGGCAAGGCGTCCGAGCGCGCGACCCTCAACGCACGCATGGTCGACCGGCCGATCCGGCCGCTCTGGCCCAAGGGATTCCGCAACGAGGTGCAGATCATCGGCACGGTGCTGTCGGCCGACTTCGTCGCCGCGCACGACGTGCTCGCGATCAACGGCGCCTCCGCCGCGCTGATGCTGTCGCCGCTGCCCTTCCTGGGCCCGGTCGCAGCCGTCCGCGTCGGCCTCATCGAGGGCGAGCTGATGCTCAACCCGACGCTGCCCGAGATGGAGACCTCGAGCCTCGACCTGATCGTCTGCGGCTCGCCGGACGCGATCACGATGGTCGAGGCCGGCGCCAAGCAGATCGCCGAGGACGTCATCCTCGAGGCGCTGGCGATGGCCCACGAGGCGATCAAGCGCATCTGCGCCGCCCAGGTCGAGCTGCAGGCCAAGGCCGGCAAGCCGAAGTGGTACGACGCGAGCGTCAAGGCCGACCTCGAGTCGCGCTACAGCTCGCAGCTCGACGCGGGCCTGGCCAAGAACGGCCTGGCCGGCATCTCCGAGGCCGTCGCCGCGATGGTCGCCGCCGAGCTCCCCGGCGTCGTCCGCCGATGCCGGCGAGGACGTCATGGTGCGCCGCAACCACGTGCGCATGGCCTCCGGCTTCATCGCCGACGAGCGCCGCGCCGCGGCCGTCAAGCCGGTCGTCGCCGAGCAGTTCGGCGACGCCATCCGCGCGCTGTCCGACGCCGAGCAGGACTCCAAGGAGCTCAAGTCGGCGAAGCGCTCGGCGCTGATCGAGTCGGTGCTGCACGGCATCAAGCTGCCCTTCCCGGGCGGCGCTGCCGACGGCGGCCTCGACGCCGCCACGTCGGGCGCGGTCAAGGCCGCCGTGGACTCCGTCTACAAGCAGATCGTCCGCACCAAGATCGCGGTCGACAAGCGCCGTCCCGACGGCCGCTCCGAGACCGAGATCCGCCCGATCACCTGCGACGTGGGCCTGATCCCGCGCGCGCACGGCTCGGCCCTCTTCACCCGCGGGCAGACGCAGGCGCTGACGCTTGCCACGCTCGGCACGGTGAAGGAGGAGCAGCGCATCGACGACCTGTCGCTGCAGACGACGAAGCGCTACATCCACCACTACAACTTCCCGCCCTTCTCGGTCGGCGAGACCGGCTTCATGCGGGGCCCGAAGCGGCGCGACATCGGCCACGGTGCGCTCGCCGAGCGCGCCATCCTGGCCGGTCGTGCCGGAGACGGACGAGTTCCCGTACACGATGCGCCTGGTCTCCGAGATCCTGGAGTCCAACGGCTCGTCGTCGATGGCGTCGGTCTGCGGCTCCTCGCTGGCCCTGTTCGACGCCGGCGTCGGCATCAAGAGCGCCGTCGCGGGCATCGCGATGGGCCTCATCAAGGAGGGCGACGACCTCGTCATCCTGACCGACATCCAGGGCGCCGAGGATCATCTCGGTGACATGGACTTCAAGGTCGCCGGCACGCCGGACGGCATCACCGCCCTGCAGATGGACATCAAGATCACGGGCGTGACCCAGGAGACGATGCGGGCGGCGCTGGCCCAGGCCAAGGACGCCCGGCTGCGCATCCTCGAGGTCATGAACGCGACCATCTCCGAGCCCCGCTCCGAGATGGCGGCCCACGCGCCGCAGGTGCTGCAGACGCAGATCTCGCCCGACCAGATCGGCCTGCTCATCGGCAAGGGCGGCGAGACCATCCGCGGCATCCAGGAGGAGTTCACCGTCCAGATCGACGTGGAGGAGGACGGCTCGGTGCGCATCTACGGCGCCGGCGACTCCGCCTCGTCGGCCCGGGAGCACATCGACCAGATGATGCGCCCGATGCAGGTGGGCGACGTGCTCCGCGAGCGGAAGGTCGTCAAGGTCTCCGACTTCGGCGCCTTCGTCGAGCTCCGCAAGGGCACCGACGGCCTCCTGCACGTCTCCCGGGTCACCCCGGGCGTGCGGATCGCGACCATGGAGCAGATCCTCGAGCGCGGCGCCATCGTCGACGTCGAGGTGGTCGAGGTCGACTCCGACCGCGGCCGGATCGCGCTCAAGCTGGTCGGCCTGCACGAGGACGGCAACCTCCTCACCCCGCAGGACGTCGGCGAGCGCTACAAGCTCGCGTACCCCGAGGGCGAGCGCTCCGAGCGCCCGCCCCGCGAGGACGGCGAGCGTGGCGACCGGCGGCCGCGCGGTCGCGGCGGCCGCGACCGGGGCCCGCGCTCCTAGTACTTGCGGGAGCATCACGTCACGACGCTGCCGAACGGCGTCCGGGTCGCCTCCGAGGCGATGTCCGGGCTCCGTTCGGCAGCGCTCGGCGTCTTCGTCGGCGTCGGGTCACGCGATGAGGCCGCCAACGTCGGCGGCGTCTCGCACTTCATCGAGCACCTGCTGTTCCGCGGCTCGGACGCCCACTCGGCGCTCGAGATCGCGCAGATCTTCGACCGCTTCGGCGCCGAGCTGAACGCGGCCACGTCCCGCGAGTTCACCGAGATCTACGCGCGCGTCATCGACTCGCACCTCGACGCCGCGTTCAGCGTCGTCGGCGGCATGGTGCGAGCGCCCACCTGGGCCGACCTCGACGCCGAGCGCGAGGTGGTGCTCGAGGAGATCGCGATGTACGACGACGCGCCCGACGACCTCGTGCACGACCTGATCGGCGAGGTCGTGTTCCCCGGCGACGCGCTGGGGCGGCCGGTCATCGGCACGGCCGAGACCATCGCGGCCCTCACGCCCGGCGAGGTGGCCGCGCACCACGCGACCTACTACTGCGGCAACGACATCGTCGTCTCCGCGGCCGGCTCGGTCGACCACGACGCGCTCGTCGCCCTGGTCGATCGCGAGCTCGGCTCGGTGCCCGCCGGCGCCGTGCCGTCGCGCGTCTCGGTCACCGGCGAGTCGCCGCCCGGGCGCGCCTTCCTGGAGCGCGACACCGAGCAGTTCCACCTCTGCCTCGGCGCGCCCGGCGTCTCGCGCGGCGACGACCGCCGGTTCGCGACCAGCCTGCTCGACCAGCTGCTCGGCGGCGGTGCGTCGTCGCGGCTGTTCCAGGAGATCCGCGAGCGCCGCGGCATGGCCTACGCCGTCTACACCTTCGGCTCGCACTACCGCGAGACGGGCCACGTCGGCGTCTACGTCGGCACCCGCGCCGAGAACGTCGAGGAGTGCCTGAGCGTGATCGGGCGCGAGATCGGCGCCGTCGCGGCCGGCAACTTCGATCCGGACGAGCTGGAGCGCGCCAAGGACGCCATGAAGGGCCGCCTGGCCCTGTCGCTGGAGTCCACGTCCGCCCGCATGGGCCGGCTCGGCCGCGCGATCCTGCACGACCAGCCGCTGCTCGACGAGGATCAGATCGCGGCGCGCATCGACGCCGTCACGGTCGACGACATCGCGCTGCTGGCCGGCGAGCTGTTCGCGCCGGCGCGCCTGTCGGCCGCCTGCATCGGCACGGACGAGGCGGTGTTCTCCACGGGGCTCGACGCCCTGCTGTCGGAGACCGTGTGACCCGCGTCGCCGTCGTCGGTGCCACCGGCCGGCTCGGCGCGCCCATCTGCGCCGGCATCGAGGCCGCGGAGGACCTGACGCTCGTCGCCCGCGTGGCGCGCTCGCTCGGCGCCGGCGGCTACGGCGAGTACGCCTCGCTCGAGGCGGCGCTCGCGACGAGCCAGGTCGACGTCGTGGTCGAGGTGACGGGTCCGGAGTCGGTCGAGGAGAACGTCCGCCTCGCGCTGGAGCGCGGCATCGCCGTCGTGGCCGGCGCGACGGGTCTCTCCGACGCGCAGTGGGAGGCGCTCGGCGCGCTGGCGGCCGAGCACGGCACGCGCCTGTTCCAGGTCGCCAACTTCGCCGTCGGCGCCGTGCTGATGATGCGGTTCGCCGCCGCCGCGGCCGAGCACATGCCCGACGCCGCGATCATCGAGGAGCACCACGCGACGAAGGTCGACCGCCCGAGCGGCACCGCCCGCCACACGGCCGACCTGATCGAGGCCGCAGGCGCCCCGCGCCCCGAGATCCACTCGGTCCGCCTGCCGGGCCTCGTCGCCCACCAGGAGGTCGTGCTGGGCGCCCTCGGCCAGACCCTGACGATCCGCCACGACACGACCAGCCGCGAGGCGTTCGTCCCCGGCGCGCTGCTCGCCATCCGCCGTCTGCACGACCTGCCGCCGGGCCGGACGGTCGGGCTCGACGCCGTCCTGTAAACCCGCGTTCTGTAACTCTGGCGGCATGCACGAAGGCAGCAAGCGGGCGATCCTGGCGGCGCTGTTCGCCAACCTCGGCATCGCCGTCGCCAAGCTCGCCGGCTACGCCGTCACGCAGTCCGCGAGCATGCTCGCCGAGGCGATCCACTCGCTGGCCGACACGGGCAACCAGGCGCTGCTGCTGCTCGGCGGCAGCAGGGCCCAGAAGGAGGCGACCCCGACGCACCCGTTCGGCTACGGGCGCGAGCGCTACTTCTGGTCGTTCGCCGTGTCGCTCGTGCTGTTCTCGATCGGTGGCCTGTTCGCGCTCACCGAGGGCATCGACAAGTTCCGCCATCCGCACGAGCTCGACAGCGTCTGGGTCGCGGTGGCGATCCTCGTGATCGCGATCGGCCTCGAGACCTTCTCCCTGCGCACCGCGATCCGGGAGGTGAACCACGTCAAGGGCGAGGGCGTCAGCTACTGGAAGTTCATCCGGACGTCGAAGCAGCCCGAGCTGCCGGTGGTGCTCCTGGAGGACGCGGGCGCCGAGCTCGGCCTGTTCGCCGCCCTCGGCGGGATCGTGCTGGCCGAGGTCACCGGCGACGCGCGCTGGGATGCCGTGGGCTCGGTGGTGATCGGCGTGCTCCTGATCGCGATCGCGATCGTGCTGATGATCGAGATGAAGGGCCTCCTGGTCGGCGAGTCGGCGAGCGGTGCCGACCTGGCCGCGATCACCGGCGCCCTCGCCAGCGGGCCGGGCGTGCACGAGATCGTCCACCTGAAGACGCAGCACATCGGCCCGGACGAGATCCTGGTCGCCGCCAAGGTGCAGTTCGATGCCGACCTCACCTTCGAGCAGCTGAGCGAGTCGATCGACGCCACCGAGGCGCTCGTCCGCGCGGCCACGCCGGCGGCGCGGATGATCTACATCGAGCCGGGCAGGCGCACCGACACCCCGTAGTCGCGAGGTGCGTCCGATCGGCGCACGTTCGCGCCGCAACCGTCAGAGCTCCGTGACGAATCACGCGTGCGATGTCCGATTCGCTACCGCGTGCCGAATCGGACATCGTCGAGCCGCGGCGTCCGCGATCGCACGTCTCCGTCGGCCGTCGCGGCGGGGCCGGCGCGCCGACGCGTGTCCGAACACCGCACGATTGCGCCGGAACCGTCAGAGCTCCGTGACGAATCACGCGTGCGATGTCCGATTCGCTACCGCGTGCCGAATCGGACATCGGCGAGCCGCGGCGTCCGCGATCGCACTCGCCGTCAGCCGTCGCGGCGGGGCCGGTGCGCCGACGCGTGTCCGAACGCGCACGTTCGCGCCGGAACCGTCAGAGCTCCGTGACGAATCACGGCGTGCGATGTCCGATTCGCTACCGCGTGCCGAATCGGACATCGAACTCCGGCGGCGAATCGGGCAGACGCGGATCAGGGGACGAAGTCCCAGGTGATCGTGCGTGTCTCCGTGCCCGTGGCGTTTCCGGCCGTCACGTCGACCGCGTACGTGCCCGGAGCACCCGGGTCACCGAAGTCTGTCCGGTCGAACACGGGTCGACGATGACGCTCTGGAACGCGCAGGTCACCGCGTGCCGACGGGTCGGTGAGTGCGAACGTGCAGCGTGAACGGTGCCGACTGCTGCTGATCGCCCGGCGTCAACCGTGAGCGCCCGTAACGAGGTGCCGCGACGACCCAGGGGTAGCGTGACGATCGGCCCCGTCGGGATTGGCGTTCGTCGCGTCGGATCGTGAACGTGTGCGGCCTCGCCGGCGTCGCTCGTGGTGAGGGCGCTCAGCGTCACGCTCGTGCCGGAGCAGAGGACCGGGGCAGCCGTCGAGCTCGCACGCGATGCCCGTCGCGCCGCCGCCGCCGATGGTCCAGCCGAAGGTCGCGTTGGTCGAGACGGTCGGATTGGCCGGCACCGTCGTCAGCGTGATCGTCGGCGCCGGCGGGTGCGATCGTCCACGCGTGGCCGTCGCGTCGCCGTGTCGACCGGCGTTCGTGACACGCACCGTGAACGTGTGGCTGGCGCCGGCCGCGGCCGGGCGCACGGCAGATGGTAGGTCTGCGCGAACTGGCCGATGCAGGGGACGAACGGCAAGCCGTCGCGGCTGCACTCGACCGTGTCCGCACCGCCGCCGCCGATCGTCCACTGGAAGAACGCGTCCGTCGACTCGGTCGGGTTGCGCGGCTTGCTGCCGGGCACGATCGCCACCGTCGGCGGCGATGCCGAGCGCGATCGTGTTCGACGACCGGACCGGCGGTGACGCGCCGCCGTCGCTGGTCGCCACCACCGCGCAGCCCAGCGAGTTGACGCATGCCGTTGTCGGCGGGGACGCTGCAGCGTGTAGGTCGGGCCCGTTCCGATCTCGCTGCGCCGGCGCCGATCCGGATCCAGCGGATCGCGAACGTCGCGGCGACGGCACCGTCCAGGTCGCCGGTGTTGCAGGTCAGCGATGTCGCCGGGCACGAGCGCCCCCGCGGGGAACTCGACGAACGGCTGGCACGACCAGCTTCGGCACCGCCGGCAGCGCGAACGTCGTGCGCACGACGCGTCGTCATGCCGCTCGCGGTCGCCGTCACCGTGCAGCCGATCGCGTGGCCGGCGTGCGCGGCGGTCGTCAGCGCCAGGGCGGTGCTCGAGCCGGCGGCGGCGCCGTCGACCGTCCACTGGCGCTCGATCTCGGCGCTCTTCGGCGTCCACGTGTCGCGCTCGCAGCGCACGGCGTTGCCGAAGCGCCGCGTGCCCGTCACCGCCGGCTGCCGCGTCGGCGTCGGCGGCGCGACGTCGTAGGCGAGCCGCAGCAGCTGCGCGCCGCTGCCGCGCGGGACGAGCACGAAGATCCCCACCGACCGCGTCGCCAGCACCAGCGGCTGCGTTCCCGCGACGTCGACGCCCTGGCGTGTCCGCGCCGCGATCGTCGCGAGGCCCGTGGGGGAGAATCCCGGCGGGATCCGCCGCGCCACCGTCGTCGCGCCGAAGCCGCAGGCCGCGCGCCAGCACCAGCCCGCCGGCGCGGACGTCGACCGCACCCGCCCTCGGCGCGTAGTTGGCGACCCGCAGCTGCGCCGCGCCGCTGCTCGCAGCGCGGCTCGCGCAGCAGGCGCAGCTCGGGCTGGCCGCGGTTCACGGCGTAGGCGATCGTGACCCGCTCGCCGCTGCCGAGGAGGATGCTGCGACGCGCGACGGTGCGCGTGCCGCGGACGGCCGTGAACGTGTGCCGGCCCGGGCGGAGCGAGAACCGCGGCGACTCCTTCCGGACGCCGAGGCCGGTCGCCCGCGCGACGCCGTCGACCCGGAACGTGACCGCCCCGGACGGCCCCGCGTTGAGCGCGCGCACACGCGCGCTCGGCCGCCTGAGCGACGGCCGGGAGAAGCAGCCCGAGGGTGCACACCCCGAGCGAGATCCACGTTCGCCCGCCCACGAGGCGGCCAGTAAAGCAAAATCGAGCGACTCGCGCAGGTGCCGAGAGGCCTAGATATGCCTGCATGGAAGCGCCCCTCGGTCGGATCATCACCGCCATGGTCACGCCCTTCGGACAGGACGGCGACCTCGACCTCGACGTCGCCCGCGCGCTGGCCCGCCACCTCGTCGCCAACGGCAGCGAGGGGCTGGTGCTGGCCGGGACGACGGGCGAGGGACCCACGGTCAACGACGTCGAGCGCGTCCAGCTGATCGAGGCGGTCGTCGACGAGGTGGGCGATCGCGCGTCCGTGATCGCCACCACGGGCACCTACGACACGCGCCACTCCGTGCACCTGACGCGCGAGGCCCGCGCGGCCGGCGCCGACGCCTTCCTGGTCGTCACGCCGTACTACTCCAAGCCGCCGGCCGAGGGCGTCTACCGCCACTTCCGCGCGATCGCCGACGTCGCGGCCGACCTGCCGATCGTCGTCTACAACATCCCGCAGCGGGTGGTCATCAACCTGCCGCCCGAGCTGCTGCTGCGCCTCGGCGAGATCGACAACGTGATCGCCGTCAAGCAGGCCACCACCGACATCGACCAGGCGCAGCGCATCGTCGAGGGCGGGCTGGCGCTGTACGCCGGCAACGACGACCTGCTGGTGCCGTTCGGCGAGATCGGCGGCGTCGGCGGCATCTGCGTCGCCTCGCACGTGGCCGGCAACGACATGCTCGCGCTCGTCGCGGCCTGCGACGCCGGCGACATGGACCGGGCGCGGGCGCTCGACGCCGAGCTGTCGCCGCTGTACGACGCCCTCTCCGTGACCGTGAACCCGATCCCGGTCAAGGCCGCGGTCGAGCTGCTCGGCTTCGCGGTCGGCGAGCCGCGGCTGCCGCTGGTCGCGGCCACCGATGCCGAGCGCGCCGTCGTGCGCGCGGCGCTGGAACGGCGCGGGCTGCTGGCCGCCGTATGACCGCGCCCGGCGTCGTGCGGGTCATCCCGCTCGGCGGGATCGGCGAGATCGGCAAGAACATGACGGTCGTCGAGTCGGCCGAGGGCATCGTCGTGATCGACGCCGGCATCGCCTTCCCGCGCGACGAGATGCTGGGCGTCGACCTGGTGCTGCCCGACTTCGCGTACCTGCGCGAGCACGCAGGTCGCATCCGCGCCGTGATCCTCACCCACGGCCACGAGGACCACGTCGGCGGCCTGCCGTACCTGATCCGCGAGGTGGGCGTGCCCGAGGTGTGGGCGACCCGCCTGACGCTCGGCATGATCAAGTCGAAGCTCGACGAGCACGGCCTCATCCGCGCGTCCGAGCTGCGCGAGATCGAGCCGGCCAAGGGCATCGTCCAGGTGGGGCCGTTCCGGGCCGAGTTCATCCGCGTCACGCACTCCATCCCCGATGCCGTCGCGGTCGTGCTGCACACCGCCGAGGGCACGATCGTGCACACCGGCGACATCAAGATCGACCACACGCCGATCGACGGCCGCCGCACCGAGCTGCACCGCTTCGGCGCGGTCGGCGAGACCGGGGTGGCCCTGATGCTGGGCGACTCCACCAACGCCGAGCGCGACGGCACGACGCCCTCGGAGGCGGTCGTGGCCGAGAGCCTGAAGCGCATCGTCCGCGACGCGCCGGGCCGCGTGATCGTGACGTCGTTCGCCTCGCACATCCACCGGCTGCAGGAGGTCATCGACGCCGCCGTGGCCTGCGACCGCCGGGTCTGCGTGGTCGGGCGGTCGATGACGAAGAACCTCAACATCGCCCGCAACCTCGGCTACGCCGAGCGTCCCCGACGGCGTGCTGGTGAAGGCCGCCGACCTGGACGAGTTCGACCCGGACGAGCTGGTCATCATGTGCACCGGGTCGCAGGGCGAGCCGCTGTCGGCGCTGACGCGCATCGCCTACGACGACCACAAGACGGTGCACGTCCGCACCGGCGACACGGTGATCATGAGCGCCAAGCCCGTGCCCGGCAACGAGCTCGCCGTGCACGACACCATGAACCAGCTGTGGCGCCAGGGCGCGACCGTGCTGCACCAGGACATCGCGCCCGTGCACGTGTCCGGCCACGGCTCGGCCGACGAGCTGAAGACCGTGCTGTCGCTGGTGCGGCCGCGGCACTTCATGCCGGTGCACGGCGAGATGCGGCACCTGGTCGCGCACGCGCAGCTGGCCGAGCAGATGGGCGTCGCCCGCGACGGCATCTTCATCACCGAGAACGGCGCCTGCCTGGAGCTGTCGGCCGGCGTCGTCACGCGCGGCGACAACGTCGAGGCCGGCGTGGTGTTCGTCGACGGGCTCGGCATCGGCGACATCGCCGACGTCGTGCTGCGCGACCGGCGCCAGCTGTCGGCCGACGGCGTGCTGATCATCGTCTGCCAGCTGCACCCGGACGAGGACCACCCCGAGCCCGAGGTGATCGCCCGCGGCTTCGCCACCGGTGGCGCCGAGGCGGCGGCCGAGCTGCTGGCCGAGGTGCAGCTGTGCGCCGCGCAGGCGCTCGCGAGCCTGTCCGAGCGCGAGACGAAGATCGTCCAGGCGCACCTGCACGACGAGGTCGCCGCGCTGGTCTACAAGCGCGCCTCGAAGCGCCCGCTGATCCTGCCCGTCGTCGTCGAGATCTAGGCCTCCTAGGCCGCGACCCGCGCCCGGTCGCGCCGGTCGTGGTGCAGCGAGACGCCGATCGCGACCGCAAGGACGGCCGCGATGACGGCCAGGGAGAGCGCGATCGGGACGTGGTAGACGTCGGAGAGCAGCATCTTCACGCCGACGAAGCCCAGCACGGCCGCCAGCCCCGTGTCGAGGTAGCGGAAGCGGTCGAGCGACCCCCGCAGCAGGAAGTAGAGCGGCACGAGGCCCAGCACGGCGAAGGCGTTCGAGGCGAAGACGATGTACGCGTCGTCGGTGACGGCGAAGATGGCCGGGATCGAGTCCAGCGCGAAGACGAGGTCGGTCGTCGCCACCGCCACCAGCGCCGCCAGCAGCGGCGTCGCGTGGCGCCGCCCGGCCACGCGGACGAACACGCGCCGCCCGTGGAACGCGTCGGTGACCGGTATCAGCCGGCCGACCAGACGTAGCACGGGGTTGCGCTCCGGATGCACCTCGACGCCCGAGTGCCGCAGCAGCTTCACGGCCGTGTAGACCAGGAAGGCGCCGAACAGGTAGATCACCCAGTGGGCGGCGTCGAGCAGGGCGGCGCCGGCGGCGATGAACGCCGCCCGCATCACGATCGCCATGATCACGCCCCAGAAGAGCACCCGCATCTGCAGCGCCGACGGGATCGCGAAGGCGGCGAACAGCAGGGCGAAGACGAACACGTTGTCGACCGACAGGCTGCGCTCGATCAGGTAGCCGGCGACGTACTCGCCGGCCGCCGCGGGTCCGGCCGTGGCCGCCACGACGCCGGTGAAGCCGAGGCCGACGACGAGCCAGAAGGCCGACAGCCAGGCGGCGCGGCGCAGGGAGATCTCCTCGGCGCCGCGCTGGAACACGACGAGGTCGAGGGCGAGGAGTGCGACGAGGGCTGCGACGAGCAGGCCCCACTGTCCGAGGACGATGTCCATGGGCGAAGATCCTTCAGCTGATCGTTGACCGGTCAGCCGCTGGTCTCTCCCGCCACGCAGATCGCGTGGCCTGCACCGCCGGGCTCGGTTCGAGCCGTACTGACGACGATGCCCGTGGTGGGGATACTGCCCCTCGGCACCGGCACTGTAGCCGCCACCCGGCTTGGGTCGGGCGCATCCCCCGTAGACTCCACGCATGTACAAGAACAAGAAGGGCCGCAGCGGTTCGAAGAAGCCGAGCCGCGTCCGGAAGTTTGCGGCCCGACGCCGGGCGGCCCGCAAGAAGCGTTGATCGGGCTCTGCGACGTAGGGCCGCGCGACGGCCTGCAGAACGATCCGGTCATGCTCGAGCCCGTCCGGCGGGCGGCGCTCGCCGGCCGCCTCGCCGCCGCCGGCCTGCGCCGGGTCGAGGTGGCGAGCTTCGTGCACCCGCGCCTCGTGCCGCAGATGGCCGGTGCGGAAGACGTCGTGGCGGCGCTGCCCGAGGCACCCGCCGTCACCTGGTCCGGGCTGGTGCTGAACGAGCGCGGCCTGGAGCGCGCGCTCGCCACGGGCCTGCGTGAGGTGCACGCCGCCTATCCGGTCACGGCCGGCTTCGCCCGCGCCAACCAGAACACGACGCCCGAGGCAGCCGCCGAGGAGACCGCGCGCATCATCGCCGCGGCCCACGCCGCCGGCGTGCGCGCGACCGTGACGCTGTCGTGCTGCTTCGGCTGCCCGTTCGACGGCGTCGTCGATCCGGCGCTGGTGGCCGACCACGTGGGCCGCAGCGCGGCCGCCGGGGCGGACGAGATCCTGCTGGCCGACACCATCGGCGCCGGCACGCCGCGACAGGCGACGCGGCTCGTCACCGACGCGCTCGCGGCAGCGCCCGCGACGCCGGTCGGCCTGCACCTGCACAACACCCGCAACACCGGCTACGCCAACGCGTACGCCGGTCTCGAGGCGGGCGCGACGCTGCTCGACGCGTCGATCGGCGGTCTCGGGGGCTGCCCGTTCGCGCCCCGCGCCACCGGCAACATCGCGACGGAGGACCTCGTCTACCTGCTGGACGGGCTCGGCGTCGAGCACGGCTGCGACCTGGACGAGCTGATCCGCGTCAGCGAGTGGCTGGAGGGGGAGCTCGGCCACGAGCTGCCCGGCCTGCTGCACCGGGCCGGCCGGTTCCCCGCCTGAAACCGGACCCGGTGTACGATGGCCGGGCGATGGGATCGGATGCGAAGCAGGTGTACGCGGAAGCGCGGACGGTGGTCGAGCGGGCGCTCGATGCCGCCGGCCGGACCCAGTTCGAGGGTCGCTACCCCGACCTGCACCGCGACCGGCGCCAGCTGATCGAGCTGCGCCGCAGCGTCGCCAACGACCGTCTCGACGCCACCAACCAGGTCGTGCGCGACCTGCTGACCACGTACGCGGCGGTGCTCGAGGAGCAGGGCGAGCGCAACACGTTCGAGCGCGACAACGCCATCTCCGACGAGCTGAAGGCCGAGCTGGTGCGGCTGCGACCGCGCGCCGCCCGCCAGGGGCTGCCCGTGCTCGCCGACGACCTGCGCGGCTTCAAGCTGGGCCGCGCGGCCGATACCGCGCGCACGCCGCGAGCCGCGCCGCGCCCCGCAGCGGCCGCTCCGGCGCCGGCGCCGGCTGCTGCCGGCACGCCCCGGCGACGCCGCCGTTCGCGGCGCTCCGGGCTCGCCCGCGCAGCCGCCGCGCACCTAGCTCGCCCGCTGGAGGACTCCGCCGGCTGAGGGGGAAACCCGACGTATGGCGAGTTCGACCCGCACACGTCGTCCTGCGCAGAAGCGCCCGCCCGCGGCCAAGAAGGCGCCGGCCCGCAAACCCGCGCCGCGCAAGCGGGCGCCGGCCAAGAAGCCCGCGCAGCCGCTGATGACGCCACGGCAGGCGGCCGATCTCGGCGGCCTGCTGCTCGGCGCGCTGGCCTGCTTCGGCGTGCTGGTGCTGTGGTTCGGCTGGGACGGCGCGTTCCTCGGCAACCTCATCGACGGCGTCCTCCGCGACCTGGTCGGACGCGTCGCGATCCTGGTGCCGCCGCTGGCGGCGCTCGGCGCCGCGCTGCTGTTCTCGCACGGCTCCCGTCCGCGGCTGCGCCCGGCGATGGTCGGCGCGGGCCTGATCGCGCTCGCGATGCTGATCCTGCTGTCCGACGACCAGACCGACGTCGATGTCGCCCGCGACCACGGCGGCGTCCTCGGCGCGGCGCTGCACGGTGCCGTCTCGTCCGCCATGGGCGAGCCGGGCGTGCTGATCCTCGGCTTCTTCGGCCTCGCCGGCGGCATCCTGCTGATCACCGGCGCCTCGGTCGCCGCCGTCACGGCCCGGCTGCACAGCGAGGTGGTGGAGACGGCCCGCGCCGTGCGTGCCGTCATGCCGGAGCGCGGCTCGATTCCCGCGCCGCGCCTGCCGGCGCCGCGCGCCGCAACCCCGGCCGCGCCGCGCCGCGGCCGCGAAGGCCGAGCAGGCCGTCGTCACCTCCGAGACGCCGCCGTTCGACGGCGAGACCGTGTTCCCCGACCTCTTCGAGCGCGACGCTCCCGAGACCATCGTCGTCGAGCCGGCTCCCGTGCCGGAGCCGGTGGTCGCCGAGGCGGAGCCCGAGGCCGGCGCCTTCGACGAGCCGAGCGAGGAGTTCGACGAGCCTCTCGCGCTGCCCCGTCCCGACACGCCGTACCGCCTGCCCGACGCGTCGTCGCTGGTCATCTCGACGCCGCAGCTGCGCTCGGCCACCGGCGAGGAGCGCGTCGCCACGCAGCTGCTCGAGGCGCTCGGCCACCACGGCATCGAGGCCCGCCTGGTCGGCACGGTCGCCGGCCCGCGCGTGACGCGGTACGAGATCCAGCTCGCGCCCGGCACCAAGGTCGGCAAGGTCGAGGCCCTGCAGAAGGACCTCGCCTACGCGCTCGCGACCACCGAGATCCGCATCCTGGCGCCCATCCCGGGCAAGCAGGCGGTCGGCGTCGAGGTGCCCAACCTGAGCCCGAACGTCGTCACCCTGGGCGACGTCAACGCCGACTTCTCGCCCGGCGCCAGCCCCGTCTCCGTCTGGCTCGGCAAGGACATCGCCGGCCAGAACGTGCACTGCGACCTGGCCAAGATGCCGCACATCCTGATCGCGGGCACGACCGGCTCCGGCAAGTCGGGCTGCGTCAACGCCATGCTGGTGTCGATCCTGCTGCACGCCACGCCCGAGCAGGTGCGGATGATCCTGATCGACCCGAAGAAGGTCGAGCTGAACCACTACGAGGCGATCCCGCACCTGCTGACGCCGGTGGTCACGAACCCCAAGCAGGCGGCCGCCGCGCTGCTGAACATCGTCGGCGAGATGGAGCGCCGCTACGAGCGGCTCGGCACCGCCCGGACGCGCAACATCGTCGAGTTCAACCGCGCGATGCTCGAGCAGGGCCGCGAGACGCTGCCGTACGTGCTGGTCGTGATCGACGAGCTGGCCGACCTGATGATGGTGTCGCCGGCCGAGGTCGAGGACGCGATCATCCGCCTCGCGCAGAAGTCGCGCGCCGTCGGCATCCACCTCGTGCTCGCCACGCAGCGCCCGTCGGTCGACGTCATCACCGGCATGATCAAGGCCAACGTGCCGAGCCGCATCGCGTTCGCGGTGTCCAGCCAGACCGACTCGCGCGTCATCCTCGACTCGAACGGCGCCGAGGCGCTGCTCGGCCAGGGCGACATGCTGTACCGGCCGCTCGGCACCTCGCGGATCCAGCGCGTGCAGGGCGCGTACGTGACCGAGGAGGAGATCGCCCTCGTCGTCGGCCAGTGCCGCGACCAGGGCGAGCCCGAGTTCGCCGAGTCGCTGCTCGACCTGCCGGAGATCATCGCCGGCGGCGGCGAGGGCGGGGGCGGCGACGAGTTCGACCCCGACTCCGATCCGCTGCTCAACGACGCGATCCGCCTCGTCATCAACCACGAGACGGCATCGGTGTCGCTGATCCAGCGCCGGCTGCGCGTCGGCTACACGCGCGCCGGCCGTCTGATCGACATGCTCGAGCGCCGCGGCGTCATCTCCGGGTACGAGGGATCGAAGCCGCGCCAGGTGCTGATCACCGAGGCCGATCTGCCGCGGGTCCTGGACGGTGGCGGCAGCTAGTCTGCCGTCCGTGCGCATCGACCGCGACCGGCTCCGCCTCTACGGGCTCGCGATCCTCTGCCGGCGCGATCGCCGAGGTCGGCCTCGTGCTGACCATCCAGCGCACCGGCGCCGACGGGCTGGCGCTGCTGTTCTTCGTCGAGGCGATCGTCCTCGGCCTCGTGTTCGGCGCCAAGCCGGGCATGGTGGGCGCCGTGCTGCCGTTCGTGGTGCTGTACCCGGTGGCCCTGATGGTCGATGACATCGAGGCCCCGATCGCGCTGCTCTCGTACGTGCTGTTCGTGGTGATCCTGCTGGCGTTCCTGGCCGGGATGGCGGGAGCGATGCGCGACCGGTACAGTGGCCGATCCGTGCCGCCCCCGGCCGCGTAGATGTTCGTGGATACGTAAACGAAACCGCCCGCGCGACGCGGGGTACACTGGGACGGAACATGGCGATCGCAGAGCAGCAGCCGCGCCTACCCGAGCTCCATAGAGGCACAGCCGAAGAGGCGCCGGCCGCCGTGAACGAGCTTGCCGACAAGTGGGGTCGGCTCACGACGATCGCAACGCTGGCCGTGCTGCCGATCTGGCCGCTCGCCTTCGTGATCGTCGACTCGCGCTGGCCCGACCTGTCGTTCTTCGTCACGGGTCTGATCGCGACGGGCGCGATGGTCGTCACGCGCGGCGCGCTCGACGTGCTGTTCCACCGCTGGATCCCGTGGCCGAACCTGTACGGCGCCGAGGTGTCCGCCTACCAGGATCGCGACGCGCGGGCGCGCCGGCGCTCGTGGTTCTGGACGTCGCGGCTGCGCTTCGCCCGCGCGTTCCTCCTGTCGCCGCTCCTGTGGCTGGCCGCGTTCGGGCTCATCGGCGGCCTCTTCTACCTCTGGCTGCAGTGGGCCGTCTGGGTGTTCGACACCGTCGGCGGCTGGTTCGGCTTCCAGCCGGGCTCGGCCCTCGAGGAGTCGCTCACGTCGCTGTTCTCGAACCCGGCGCAGGGCGTGCAGATGGTCGTGCAGCTCCTGCTGCTGTTCGTGATCAACTTCGTCATCTTCCTCGGTCCCCTGATGGCGATGGGCATCGGGCAGATCCAGTCGTTCGAGCCGGGCGACGCGACGTGGGGCGTGAAGCTCGACGACGTGCGCGGCCAGGCCGAGCCGAAGGAGGAGATCCGCCGCGTCGTGACGCTCTGGCAGTCGGGCGAGCGGTTCGAGCAGGCGGGCGGCAAGCGCGAGCGCGGCCTGCTGTTCCTCGGCGCACCGGGCACCGGCAAGACGATGCTGGCGAAGGCGATCGCGACGGGCTTCAACTGCCCGTTCGTGACGATCCCGGGCTCCGGCTTCGCGCAGACCTTCATCGGCATGGACGCGGTCATCGTCCGGTTCCTGGCGCGCAAGGCCAAGCGGCTGGCGCGCAAGTGGGGCGGCCAGTGCATCGTCTTCATCGACGAGATCGACGCCGTCGGCATGCGGCGCTCAGAGCCTCGGCACCGGTCAGCCGGGCCACTCCGGCATCGGCGGCAGCGAGGTCGTGAACGGCGTCCTGCCGTTCGAGGCCTTCGCCTTCCACGGCCCCAGCGGCTCGGTCTCCGTCGAGCGGCGACCTGGTGCTCGAGACGGCCGCGTGGCGCGACCGCCTGTTCACCGAGCGCGAGCCCGTCGCACCGGTCCGGCGCAACGGCATCATGAACATCGTCCCCGGCATGTTCGGCGGCGGCGGCGGCCTGGCGCTGAACCAGCTGCTGGTCGTCATGGACGGCATCGGCAACCCCTCGTTCGGGCGCAAGATGCTCGGCCGCGTCAACGTGCTGCTCGACGCGCATGTTCTTCATCCCGACCCGCATCGGCAAGTTCTCGCTGCGCATGCCGCCGGCGAAGCTCCGCAAGGAGCAGATCTACTTCATCGGCGCGTGCAACGTCCCGCTCGCGTCGCTCGATCCGGCGCTCACGCGCGCCGGCCGCATGGGCCGCCACATCTACTTCCGCACGCCCACCAAGGACGACCGCAAGGACATCTTCGACCTGTACCTGCGCAAGGTCGCCCACGAGCCCGACCTCGACCTCGAGAAGCGCCGCGACGAGCTGGCGCGCATCACGAGCGGCTACTCGCCGGCGATGATCGAGCAGGTGTGCTCGATGGCGCTCACCGTCGCGCACGACGACCAGCGCGAGGCGTTCGGCTGGGACGACATCGTCGACGCGATGACGACGGTCGAGTCGGGCACCGCCGTCAACATCGACTACGTCCCCGACGAGACGCGGGCCGTCGCGATCCACGAGGCGGGCCACGCCACGGCCGCGCACGTCTACATGAAGCGCTCCGAGTCGACGCGCCTGTCGATCCGCAAGCGCGGCGGGTCGCTGGGCCATCACCAGGCGCTGGAGAAGGACGAGCGGTTCTCCTCCTGGCGCAGCGAGGAGATGGGGCGGCTGATCTGGACGCTCGGCGCCATGGCGGCGGAGCACGTCTTCTACGGCGAGAACTCCACCGGCGTCGGCGGCGACGTGCAGAGCGCCACCATGCGCAGCGCCTGGATGGTCGGCATGTGCGCGATGGCGCCCGAGCGCGTCGACCTCGACGGCAAGTTCCCGCGCCAGTCCGAGGAGGACGAGGCGCGCGAGAAGATCATGAAGCGGTTCGAGAAGCTCGGGCTCGGCATCATGAACCGCGCCCAGGGCGGGCCGATGACCGGCGACACGCTCGGATCGGTGCTGTCCGACCCGACGAAGCGCGCCAATGCCGCGCAGATCCTGGGCCAGGCCTACCTGATCGCGTTCAACTTCGTCCGCGCGAACCGCGACGGCGTCAAGCAGGTGGCCGAGGTGCTGATCGAGAAGCGCGAGATGCACGGCGACGAGGTCGTCGAGCTGCTCGACGAGGTCGGACTGGTCGAGCCGGAGATCGACCTCACACAGGAGCGGTCGTGGCCGACGATCTGAAGCCCGGCGCCGAGGAGGCGATCACCGACGTCGAGGTGACGGTCGACACCACGCCGCCGTCCGGCGGCACGGCGATCGAGCCGGCCGAGCGCGCAGCCCACCGAGCTGATCGTCGCCGAGACGCCCGGCGAGCTGGTGCCGTACCAGGCGAAGCCGTCGACCGTGTCGCGCCGGCGTCCAGCGCCGGTTCTCGGCGCGCCTACGGCGTCGTGGCCGCGATCTTCGTGATCGGCGCGCTCGGCACCGTGATGGCCGTGTCCGGGCTTCCGGCCCGGCGCGCCCGCCAAGTGGTCGTCGTTCAAGCCGACCGGCGACCGGCTCGAGAAGGCGCAGGCCATCGCCGAGCTACGTCGCGCCCGGGCTACAAGCTCGACGACCAGCAGCAGATGGTGGTCGTGTCGGCACGCGATGCCGGCGTCGGCTCGCAGCAGATCCAGTTCGTCGCCGTCCCCGGCCAGGAGCAGTACGACATCATCAACGGCGCGAACACGGTCGCCTACGAGATGTGCGGTCTGGGCGAGCACTGCTCGATCAGCACGGGCCAGCCGTCGACCGACCGCGACCGGCTGCTCCGCCGCGAGGCGCTCGAGATCGCGCTCTACACCTTCAAGTACGTCGGCGACACCGACGCGGTGGTCGTGTTCATGCCGCCGCCGGTCGGCGCGACGACCTCGTGGGCGCTGCTGTTCAAGAAGCAGAACTACGGCGCCGAGCTCGGGCAGCCGATCACGAAGACCCTTCCGAGCCGGCGCCGAACCCGACCGGCCTCGCGGCGTCGGCGCGAGCGCGACCTCGTCGAGCAGCTGACCGGCAACGCGCGCTACTCCTACAAGGTGCAGGACGTGAACGGCGCGCCGGTGCTCGTGCTCGACGCTCCCGCCACGTGACGGCCGAGTCGCGCGCGGCGCTCGAGCGGGCCTGCCGCCGTCTCGATACCCTCGACTACTACCGCCACCCGGTGCGGATGCGGCACGTGCGGCTGATCGTCGCGCCGTGGTTCTTCCGGCTGCCGCCGTTCCGCCGCTTCGACGGGTACGCGACGCACTGGGCGATCCTGCTGCGCAAGCCGCCCGGCCCCGGCGGCGCGTCGGACGAGCTCGTGACGCACGAGCTGTGCCACGTCTGGCAGATGCAGCACCACCCGTTCAGGATGCCGTTCTCGTACCTCTGGGAGCGGTACTCGAAGAACCGCTACGAGGCCGAGGCGCGGCGCGCAGCCACCGAGACGCGCGCGTGATCCGCACGCCACGGCTCGATCTCGTCCCGCTCTCCGACGCGGATGCCGAGGCCATCCTCGCCGGCGCGCGCGACGGCCGCGCCTGGTCGCCGGGCTATCCGACGCCCGGCGACGTGGAGACCGCCGGCTGGCCGGCGCCGGTCGACCCGCGCTGGGCGGACGCTCCAGGTGGTGGAGCGCGCCACCGGGCTCGCGATCGGCGGCATCGGCTGCCACGGCGCACCCGCCGACGGCATCGTCGAGATCGGCTACGGCATCGCGCCCGAGGTGCGCGGCCGCGGGCTCGCGACCGAGGCCGCTGGCGGCGCTGGTCACGTTCCTCGAGGCCCAGCCCGAGATCCGCGTCGTCCGGGCCGCGACCGACGCCGACAACGAGCCGTCGCAGCGCGTGCTCGAGCGGTGCGGGTTCGTCGCGGTGGCCCGCGACGAGCTGGCTATAGCGTGGCGTCGCGAACGCCCGTGAGGATCAGCAGCATGATCAGCGCGGCCATGCCGAGGCGCCAGATCACGAACGGGCGGTAGTCGTGGTGCCGCAGGTACGCGAGCAGGCCCCAGATGGCTGCGAAGCCGGCCAGGGCGGCGCCGGCGATGCCGATCAGGAACGTCTGCTGCCAGCCGTCCGGCAGGTTCTCGCCGGGCAGCTTCGCGGCCTTGTAGAGCACCGCGCCGAGCACGATCGGCGTGTAGATGAGGAACGAGAAGCGCGCCGCCGCGTCGCGGCCGAGCCCGAGGAAGCGGCCGGCGGTGATCGTGATGCCGGAGCGCGAGACGCCCGGGATCAGCGCCAGCGACTGGGCGAGGCCGACGCCGACCGCGTGGCGCATCGAGAGGTCCTCGATCTCGTGCGTCGTGGGGCGGCGGTCGGCGATCCCGAGCAGCACGCCGAACACGGCGAAGAAGATGGCGATCTGCCACGGCTGGCCGAAGTTGCCACTCGAAGAACTTCTCGCCGATCGCGCCGGCGGCGGCGGCGGGAATCGACGCGACGACGACGAGCCACGAGATGCGCTCGTCGTGCGTCTTGATGGAGCGCCGCGCGAACGTCCCCAGCCACGAGCGCAGCAGGCGGATCAGATCGCGCCAGAAGTAGCTGACGACGGCGAGCAGCGTGCCGATGTTCGTGGCCACGTCGAACGTGTGCTTGAACTGCTCGTCGGCGGAGACGTCGTCCCAGCCGAACAGCCACGGGACGATGATCAGGTGGCCGGAGGAGGAGATCGGCAGGAACTCCGTGATCCCCTGGACGATGCCGAGGACGAACGCCTGGAAGCCGGTCACCGGCATGCACCCTAGCGGACGCGGTATCCTCGCCTCGCCAGGGTCCGTAGCTCAGGGGATAGAGCAGCAGGCTTCGAACCTGCCGGTCGGGGGTTCGAATCCCTCCGGGCCCGTCAGCGAAGGGAGGGTTCTCGTGCGGTTCGAGATCTACGAGGATGCGGGCGGCGGTGCACGCTGGCGGCTGGTGGCCGGCAACGGCCAGACGGTCGCGTCCAGCGGCGAGGCGTTCGCGAGCCGCGCGAACGCGAAGCGCGCCGCCGAGTCGTTCGGCGCGAACGCCGGAAGTCGACGTTCGAGGTCTACGAGGACAAGGGCGGCAGCCACCGCTGGCGCGCGAAGTCGTCGAACGGCCAGATCGTCGCCTCGGGCGGCGAGGCCTTCGCGAGCAAGCAGAGCGCCCAGCGAGCGGCCGACAACGTCCAGCAGGGCGTCGGCAAGGCCGCAGCCGCCGCAGCGGACTGACGCGTCAGGCGGCGAGCCAGCGCCGCAGCGTCCGCGCGCTGACCGCTCGTAGTACCGCGCGATCTCCTCGCCGGTGTAGCCGTACACCTCGCGGGCGTGCCGAACGTGCTCGAGGGTGAGCCGCTCAGGGCTCGGCAGGATGTCGGCGAGCCGCGGCCGGCCGCCGCGGTCGAGCGCGAGCGCCGCCTCGGTGCGTGTCCGCGAAGTTCGTGCGACGCGCGGGCGAAGAGCGCGTCGGTGTAGCCCGGTGTCAGATGCGGCCGGGGCTTGCTCCAGCCGACCGTGCGCGCGGAACGACCCGTACTCCCACTCGCCGGGGTGCCGGCAGAGGCCGGCGCGGACGGGGTTCATCGCGAGGTAGACGCAGACCGCGCGGGCGCGCGGCCGCATCCGGCACGTCGCGAGCTGTGGAACCGCCGGCCGAGCAGGTGGTTGATGCGACCGTGCCGCGCGTTGTAGGCGACCGCGTACCGCTGGCAGACGAGCCACATGACCTCCGACATCGCCGTCGATCTCGCCGCCGAGAAGCAGGTGGACGTGGTTGCCCATCAGCACGTCCTGGTGGCACTCGACCGTCGTACGCGGAGATCCGGCGGCGTCGAGGAGCGAGTAGAACTGCTCGCGGTCGTCGGCGATCCTCGAAGATCGTCCGGCGGTTGTTGCCCCGCGTCGTGATGTGGTGGAGGCGACAGTTGCTTTGCCGCCGTGCCCGTCGTGCCAAGAGGCGCTCCTCTGAGGTGAGGGAGACATCTCTCCACGTTCCGGGCATACGGACCACGCGCGAACTGCGCCGTTTCGCACGTATCGCGTCACGGACCACGCGCAACGGTGGCCGCTTTCGCACCGCGTGCGAATCCGGCCACCGCTCGACGTCGTCTCTGGTTCGCCAGGGGCCGCTGTTCGGGCTTGTCCGCGAGCGTGGCGCTCCCGTCGCGCGCCGCTCCGGCGGCGGCCGACTAGCACGGCGGGGGCGAACGGAACGCGCGCGGATCGTGTCCGGTTTGACGGATCGAGTGACGGAAGACGCGAACGGTGGCCGGACTCGCACCGCGTGCGAAAACGGCCACCGCAGACGGTGATCGGCAGGAGCCGTTCGGCCCGCGATCGTCATGCCCGGCCGCACGAACGCGAAAGGCCGGCGCGGGCTCGATAGGAGCCTGCGCCGGCCTTCGAATGCGGGGTTAGCAGGTGCCGGTCATGGCCGGGCGGATCGGGTGGTTGGCCCGGATCAGCTCGGTCGGGTCGACGCGGGCCTTCACGGCCTGCAGGCGGGCGTGGGCCGCCGGCGTGAAGAACTTCTCGGGGCTCGTCGTCTCCTCCGTGAAGTTGAGGTAGCGGCGGCCCGTGTCGGCGGGCTCGAGCGCCTCCTCGATCATCGCCAGCTGGGCGCGCACGGCCTCGCCGCTGGACGGGTCGAACACCAGGCCGACGCCGAACGTCATGTACTCGCCGGGGACGGAGCGCGTACGCGCCGTTGCCGGCCGCCTCGCGGGACAGCTCGCCGCCGTTGTGACGGATCTCGGCCGAGACGAGCGGCGAGCCGGAGCCCGGACCGGTCGCGGCCACGAAGTCGGCGATCACCTCGGGCGACAGGTCGGACAGCAGCACGTGGCCGCCGCCGGCGTACGGCATCGGGGTGGGCGGATCCATGTGCAGCTCGGAGATGCCGACGGGGGGCATCATCGCGAACGTGTCGATCGCCGGGCCGAGCTCGCGCAGCGGGCGCAGCAGCTCCGCGCCGAACGCCTCGTCGCCGATCACGACCGCCTCGACGATGACGAAGTTCTGGCCGCGCAGGAACGGCGGCACCTCCTCGATCGGCGGCACCTGGAGGATGCGCCCGACCGACGTCACCTCGTCCGGCACCGTCTTCGTCCACGCGTGCCACGCGTTCAGCACCTCGTTCGCGCGCTCCCACGGGAAGAACAGCACGCCGGCGTACACCTCGGCGATCGGGTACAGCTGGATCTCGATCGCGGTGACGATGCCGAAGTTGCCGCCGCCGCCGCGCAGCGCCCAGAACAGCTCCGCGTCGTGGTCCTTGTCGACGCGCCGGAACCGGCCGTCGGCCGTCACGAGCTCGATCGCGAGCACGCTCGAGGAGGAGATGCCGTGCTTGCGGGCGTACCAGCCGACGCCGCCGCCGAGCGAGTAGCCGACGACGCTGACGTCCGGCGTCGAGCCGTGCATCGCGGCGAGGCCGAGGTCGGACGCCACCGGCACCACGTCGGCCCACTTCGTGCCCGACAGCACGCGGGCTACCTGCCGCTGCTCGTCGATCTCGACGCCGCGCATGGCGTCGGTCTTCACCAGGATCACATCGCGCAGCGAGCCGAGCGGCGCGGCGTTGTGGCCGGTGCGCTGCGCGGCAACCTCGATGTCGCGCTCGGCGGCGTACGACACGAGCACCTGCACGTCGGCCGAGTCGACCGGGTACGCGATCAGGAGGGGGTCCTGGTCGAGCGTCAGGTTGTACGCCTGGCGGGACGCGTCCCACCGGGAGTCGCCCGGCTCGACGAGCACGCCGCGAAACTGGTTGCGCAGGTCGTCGGCATTGATCGTGCTGGTGAAGGTGGACATTTCGGGGGACTCCTGAGGGGGCGGTGTGAGGGGTGACGACCGGGCGTTTCCGATCGCGCTCCTCAAGCTTCGCTGCCGCTCGAAGAGCCGTTTCTACGGAGAACTGGCGTCCGCGGGTGGGGTGAACCGCACCCGCCGGTGGCGGCTGTGCCCCGAACGCAAGCAGGGCGCCCCGGATGGGGCGCCCTGCGGCGGGGAGGGAGGGGAGGGAGGTGGGAGTTGCGGGGTTATGCGAGCCGCAGCAGCGGGCTGCGATTCATCCGGCCGAAACGCTTGCGCCGGGGGGCGCCGTAGCTGGCGTATCGCATGGCATCCTGGACGCGCTCGCGGTGGAGGAGGAGCGCTGCCGAGGTATGGGGGGTGGGGGTCATGATGTGCTCCTTGGATGGTGGCGGTCGGCGGGCCGACTGCACAGGTCAAGCATCGCGCCGCGGGGGTAGCGGCCGTGTACGGGGCGCTGGTGTCTCGCGGGTGGCGAGCCGATGGGCGCCCCGAACCCGGCAGGTGCGGTTATCCGAACCGTTCCGGGTCGGCAGCCGAGGCCCGGGCTGCTAACGTCGCGCTTGTGGCCGCTCTGAAGGTTGCGATCGCCGACGACTCGGCCCTGATGCGCGAGGGCGTCGCCCGCGTGCTCGGCGACGCCGGGTTCGAGGTCGTCGCCCAGGTCGCGAACGCCGTCGAGCTGATGTCGGCCATCACGTCGCACAACCCCGACGTCGTCGTGGTCGACATCCGCATGCCGCCCACCCACACCGACGAGGGCGTGCGCGCGGCGCTGCGCATCCGCCAGGCGCACCCGGGCGTGGGCGTGATCGTGCTGTCGCAGTACGCCGAGCCGGAGTACGCGATGGAGCTGCTGGCCGAGGGCACCGACGGCGTCGGCTACCTGCTGAAGGACCGCATCGCCGAGATCGACGACTTCTCGTCCGCCGTCCGGCGCGTGGCGCAGGGCGGCTCGGCGCTCGACTCGTCCATCGTGTCGCTGCTGGTGGCCCGCAAGCGGCGGGCGGCGCCGCTCGAGGTGCTGTCCGCGCGCGAGCGCGAGGTGCTGTCGCTGATGGCCGAGGGCCGCTCGAACGGCGCCATCGCCGAGCGGCTGGTCGTGACGCCGCGGGCCATCGAGAAGCACATCACGAACATCTTCGAGAAGCTCGACCTCGGTTCCGCCGTCGAGGACCACCGCCGCGTCCTCGCGGTGCTGACGTTCCTGCGCGCCTCCGACTGAGCCGCCGCCGGGGCCGACCGTCGTGACCGATCCCCTCCGGACACCGCTCTGCGACCTGCTCGGCATCCGCCACGCGATCCTGCTCGCGGCCATGGCGAACGGGCCGGGCACGCCGGAGCTGGCCGGCGCCGTCTCGCGCGCCGGCGGGCTGGGGGTGCTCGCCGCCTCGGGCACGACGGTCGACGCGACGGTCACGGCCACCCGGACCGCCATCGAGCTCGCCGGCGGCGCGCCGGTCGGCGTCAACGTGCAGCTCGCGGCGCGCACCGAGCCGACCGGCGACCGCGAGCGGATCGTCGCGGTCCTGGCGCCGTTCCGGGCCGAGCTGGGCCTGCCGCCCGAGCCGCCGCAGGCGTCGCCGGTGGGCGCACCCGCCGAGCTGGTCGCGGCCAGCATCGAGGCCGGCGCGCGCGTCGTCACGACGTTCGAGGATCCCGCGCCGCTGATGGAGATCGCGCGCGCCGCCGGCGTCCCCGTGCTGGCGATGGTCACGTCGCTCGCCGACGCGCGGCGCGCGGTCGAGGCCGGTGCCGACGGCGTCATCGCGCAGGGGGCCGAGTCGGGCGGGCACCGCAGCGTCTTCAGCGGCGCCGACAGCCTCCGCAGCGCGCCCGAGACCGGCACGATGGCGCTGGTGCCGCAGATGGTCGACGCCGTCGGCGACGCCGTGCCGGTGGTCGCGTCGGGCGGCATCATGGACGGCCGCGGCATCGCCGCCGCCCTCGTGCTCGGGGCGTCCGGCGTGTCCCTCGGCACCCGCTTCATCGGCACGCGGGAGAGCGGCGCCTCCGACGTCTACCGCCAGACGCTCGCCGACGCCGAGCGGTACGGCACCGTCGTCACCGACGCCGTCACCGGCCGGCCGGCGCGGTGGATCAACAACCGCATCGTCGCGGCGCTCGTCGCGGCCGACGCGGGAACGCTCGGCTGGGGCGGCCAGGGCGCGCTGATCGCCGATCTGCGCCGTGAGGCCGCCCGCCAGGGCGCCGTCGACCTCATGCCGATGCTCGCCGGCCAGGCCGCAGCGCTCGTCGGCGAGCCGCTGCCGGCGGCCGAGGTCGTCGCGCAGCTGGTCGACGGCACGCGCGCCGCCCTGCAGCGCTGAACCCGAACCCGGCCGGTGCGGTTCTCCGCACTTCCAGACGCCGGGACTCCGCACACCCCTGCCGTCGCCCGGCTGTGACGCTGGCCTTCATCAAGCAATGCACGTTCTTCTCGGTGAAGGAGTACGCAGGTAATGAATGCCAAGCGAGGATTGACGGGAACCATCGGCACCTGGAGTGCCCGGAACCCGTGGAAGGCAATTGCCGGCTGGATCGCGTTCGTCGTGCTGGCGATCGTGATCGGCGGCATGGCCGGCACGAAGGAGCTGAAGCCGGCGGAGTCCGGCGCGGGGGAGAGCGGCGTCGCGTCGCGCACCCTCGACCGCGCGGGCTTCGGCACGCAGCCGACGGAGCAGGTGATCGTCACCTCGGCGTCGCTGAAGGCCGGCGACCCGGAGTTCCGCGCCGTCGTCGACGACGTCATGGGACGCCTCGCGGCGGCCCAGGACGTGGAGGAGCTGCGCTCCCCGTACGACGAGCGCACCATCTCGGCCGACGGTCACTCCGCGCTGATCAGCTTCGAGATCCCCGGCACGCAGAACACGGCCGGCGACAAGGTCGCACCGGCACTGGCCGCGACCGCGGCCGCCGCCGCGGCCCATCCCGGCTTCACCATCGGCCAGGCCGGTGAGGCGTCGTTCGCCAAGGTCTACGACGAGACGCAGGGCGAGGACTTCAAGAAGGCCGAGACCCTGTCGCTGCCGCTGACGCTGCTGATCCTGGTGTTCGCGTTCGGCGGCCTCGTGGCGGCCGGCATCCCGGTGCTGCTCGCGATGAGCGCGGTCGGCGCCGCCGGCGGCCTCACGGCCCTCACCAGCCACCTGCTGCCCGTCACCGACGTGACGCAGTCCGTGATCCTCCTGATCGGCCTCGCGGTCGGTGTCGACTACTCGATCTTCTACCTCGCCCGCGAGCGCCGCGAACGGGCCCAGGGCAAGACGACCATCGACGCGATCGAGATCGCCGCGGCCACGTCCGGACGCGCCGTGCTCGTCTCGGGCCTGACCGTGATCGTCGCGATGAGCGGCATGTTCCTGAGCGGCAACAGCCTGTTCGCCGGCCTCGCCGTCGGCACGATCCTGGTCGTGCTCTGCGCCGTCATCGGCTCGCTGACGGTGCTGCCCGCGCTGCTCGCCCCGAAGTCGCCCGGCTTCCTCGCCCGCATCCCGGGCGCGGCCATGGTCGGCCGCGGGTTCCGGGCCGTCGGCCGCGGCATCGCCGCCGTGTGGTCGGTCATCACGTGGCCGCTGCGCGCCCTGGGGCGCCTGGTGCGCCGCGCCAAGGGCGAGCGGACGATCTGGCAGCGCGTGCTCGGCCCCGTGCTGCGGCATCCCGTCATCTCGGTGGTGGCGAGCACGGCCGTGCTGGTCGCCCTGGCGCTGCCGGCGCTCGGCCTCACGCTCGGCCTCGCCCCGGCCACCTACGGCATGTCCGAGGATCTGCCCGTGATGCAGGCCAAGGCCCAGATCGACAAGGCCTTCCCCGGCTCGCCGTCGCCCGGCCGTCGTGGTGCTCGAGGCCGACGACGTCACGGCCCCCGCGGTCGACGACGCCGTCCGCCGCTTCGAGCAGGCCGCCATCGCGAGCGGCCAGGCCCGGCCGCCGTTCACCACGCGCGTCTCCGACGACCACACGGTCATGGCGCTCGTCGTCCCGATCGCGGGCGACGGTCACGACGCGGCCGCGGTCGCCGCGATGCAGGAGCTGCGCGACCGCATCGTCCCGGCGGCGTTCCCCGCCCACAGCGGCATCACCGCCAACGTCACGGGCGAGGCGGCCGGCGTGCACGACTTCAACACGCTGATGCGCGATCGCGCGCCGCTGGTGATCGGATTCGTGCTCCTCGTCAGCTTCCTGCTGCTGATGGCGACGTTCCGCTCGCTGATCGTGCCGATCAAGGCGATCGTGCTCAACCTGCTCAGCGTCGGTGCCGCCTACGGCATCCTCGTGGCGGTCTTCCAGCACAGCTGGGCCGAGGACCTGCTCGGCTTCGAGAGCGACGGCGCGATCGAGTCGTGGCTGCCGATCTTCCTGTTCGTGGTGCTGTTCGGCCTCTCGATGGACTACCACGTGTTCATCGTCAGCCGCATCCGCGAGCTGTGGGATCGCGGCACGCCGACCCGCACCGCCGTCGAGCAGGGCATCACGGAGACGGCGGGCGTCGTCACCTCCGCGGCCCTCGTCATGATCGCCGTGTTCGGCGTGTTCGCGACGCTCACCGGCCTCGACATGAAGCAGCTCGGCGTCGGCCTGTCCGCGGCCATCCTGATCGACGCGACGATCGTCCGGGCGGTGCTGCTGCCGGCCGCGATGTCGCTGCTCGGCGACGCCAACTGGTACCTGCCGCGGAAGCTCTCGTGGCTGCCGACGCATCAGCCACGGCCAGCCGGCGCTCGAGCCTGCGCCCGGCCGTTGATCCAACACCGATCCCGCCGGGGAGCGGTCCGCCAGCGCGGCGGGCCGCTCTCCGGCGTTTTCGCGCGTCGTGAGCCGACCTGCGACCATCCCGTGTCGATGGACATCGGCGACCTGATCGTGGCGCTCAACGAGGCGACCTCCTCCGAGGAGCTGCGCGTCGTGCTGGGCCGCGCGCTCGGCGACCCCGAGCTGCAGATCGCCTACTGGCTGCCCGCGCACGCCGTCTGGGTCGACGACGGCGGTCGCCGCATCGAGGTGCCGGAGCGCGGTGACGGCGCCAGCGTGATCGAGCGCGGCACCGGCCCGGTCGCGATGCTCATGCACGCGCCGTCCAGCGTCAGCGACCGCGAGCGGGTCGTCCCGGTCGTCGCCGCGGCCGCCCTGGCGCTCGAGAACGCCCGGCTCCAGGTCGAGCTGCAGTCGCGGCTCTCCGAGCAGGCTGCGCTGCAGCGCGTGGCCACGCTGGTCGCGCAGATGGGCCCGGCCGACACCATCTTCGCGGCCGTCACCGAGGAGGTCGGGCGGCTGCTCGGTGCCCGCACGGCCAACATGGTGCGGTTCGACGGCGGCACGGTGGCGAAGGTGGTCGGCGGCTGGAGCGACATCCCCGGCCGGTTCGTGCCGGTCGGCGCCGAGATCCGCCTCGACTCGCCCACCGCGCTGGCGCTGGTGCTGCGCACGGGGCAGCCGGCCCGCGTCGACGACTACTCCGCGCTGACGGGCGCCTACGCGATCCGCCTGCGCGAGCTGATCGGCGTCAAGGCCGCCGTGGCCGCGCCGATCCGCGTCGGCGGCCGGCTGTGGGGCGGCGTCAGCGTCTCGACGATCGACGACGACCCGCCGCCGCCGGCCGATGCCGAGCAGCGCATCGACGCCTTCGCCGAGCTCGTCTCGCAGGCCATCGCCAACACCGAGTCGCAGCGCGAGCTGGTCGCCTCACGGGCCCGCATCGTGCAGGCCTCCGACGAGTCGCGGCGGCGCATCGAGCGCGACCTCCACGACGGCGCGCAGCAGCGGCTGATCAGCGTCGCGCTCGGCATCCGGCTGGCCCGCGCCGGCGTGGCCGACCCCGACACCACGGCCCAGGCGCTCGACGCCTGCAGCGCCGACCTGGCGCTGGCCCTGCAGGAGCTGCGCGAGCTGGCCCGCGGCATCCACCCGGCCGTGCTCGCCGACCGCGGCCTGCGGCCGGCGCTGACCTCGATCGCCGAGCGCTCGACGACGCCGGTCGAGATCGTCTGCGGCTTCGACGAGCGTCTGCCGGCACCGCACGAGGCGGCGCTGTACTTCACGGCCTCGGAGGCCATCGCCAACGTCGCCAAGCACGCCGCAGGCGTCGCGCGTGGTGGTGCACGTGGAGCGCGACGCCGAGCGGGTGGCGATCGAGATCCGCGACGACGGCGTCGGCGGGGTCGATCCGGCCCGCGGCACCGGCGTGCGCGGCCTCGCCGACCGCATCGAGGCGCTCGGCGGCTCGCTCGTCGTCTCCAGCTCGCCCGGCGTCGGCACGACGATCCGCGCCGTGGTGCCGCTGCCACCCGACTGACGCTTTGGTGCGGATAGCCGCACCGAAGGACGCCTGCCCGCCGCTCCGGCTGGGCTACCCGGCGGGCGCGATGCTGCAGGTGTGTCTGCGATCGCCACACCCGCACTGCCCACCCGCCGAGCGATCTCGTTCGGTCCGTGGGCCCGCACCGCCCTCGGCGGCGCCGCCCTGTTCGCCGGGGCGATCGTGGTGGGCCGGCGCATCGACTTCTCCGCGCTGACCGCGGCGCAGATCGCCTGGGGCTGGATCGCGGCGTCGCTGCTGCTCAACCTCGCGTCGATCCTCGGCAAGGCCGTCGTCTGGAAGATCACGCTCGAGGCGCTGCCGGAAGGCCGCCGCACCCGCTACGCCCACGTCGTCCCGGCGCTGTTCATCGGCTTCCTGCTGAACACCGTGCTGTTCGCCCGGGTCGGCGAGGTGGCGCGCATCGCCGTGCTGGCGCGACGCACGCGCCTGGCGGATCGCCCGCTCACCAAGAAGGCCATCACCGGCACCGTCATCGCCGAGCAGCTGCTGGTCGGTGCCGCGCTGGCGATCACCGTGCTGGTGCTGCTCGTGACCTGCGACCTGCCGCCGCTCGCCACCCGGCTGGCGTTCGCGCTGATCGCGATCATCGCGGTCGGCAGCGTGCTCCTGTACGCCGTGGCGCGCAGCGCCCGCGGCCGTCTGCGCTCCTTCGTCGACGGCATCGTCGAGGGGAACGCGGTCTTCACCCGCCCCGGCGCCGTGACGCTGGCCCTGGCGGCCGGCACGGCCTCGTGGATCGCGCAGATCGCCGGCATCTGGGCCGCGCTGGTGGCGTTCGACATCCACGCCGGCCTCAAGGGCGCCGCGCTGGTGTTCGTCGCCACCACGATCGTCCAGCTGTTCCCCTTCTGGCCCGGCAACGTCGGCATGTTCCAGCTCGGCGTGTACGCGCCGCTCGTGCAGCTGTGCGCCGTGCCGGGGTCGACGGCGATCGCCTTCGGCGTCGGTCTGCAGGTCGTCGAGGCGCTCCTCGGCGTCGGTCTCGGCCTCGTCTTCCTGGCTCGCGAGGGCCTCACGTTCGGCGGCGCCCGCTCGCTCGCCGGTGACGACGAGGTGAGGCTAGCCGTACCTCGCAATGCCCCTGCACCTGCCACGATGAGCGTGTGACGGCCGACGGATGACGCAGACGATCCTCATCGTCGACGACCATCCGTCGTTCCGCGCAACGGCTCGACGCGTGCTCGAGATCGAGGGCTTCGCCGTGCTCGGCGAGGCCACCGACGGCGCGTCGGCCATCGTCGAGGTCCTGCGGCTCGTCTCCCGACGTCGTGCTGCTCGACGTCAGCCTCCCCGATATCGACGGTTTCGAGGTCGCCGCGCGGCTCCGCGAGCAGGGCTCGCCGGAGCGCTATCGTCCTCACGTCGAGCCGGGACGGCGCCGACTTCGGGCACGCTCGTCGCCGACTCGCCCGCCCGGGGCTTCGTGCCCAAGGGCGAGCTCTCCGGCGATGCCGTCCGGGCGCTCGTCGCATGACCGACTACCCTTCGAACTCTCCGCTCATCATGGATCTCGTCGTCGCCACTCCCGTCTTCCTCGACCTCACGTTCGTGGGGCTCGACGGGCTGCCGGTGGCAGGCGAGGAGCGGTTCGCCGCCGATCTGGTGCAGACGCCCGGCGGCGGTGCGATCACCGCCATCGCCGCGGCGCGCCTGGGTCTCGGCGCCGCCATCGCCGCCCCGCTCGGCCGTGACCCGGCCGGCGTCGCCGTGCGCGAGGTGCTGCAGGCCGAGGGCGTGGGCATGGTCGAGCGCTCGTCGCGCCCGCACGCCCACGACGGTCGTGCTGCCCGGTGAACGGCGACCGCGCCATGGTGACCGTCGACCCCGGCGTCCGGGCGTCGGCCTCCGACGTCGCCGCGCTGTCGCCGCGCGCGGTCGCGCTGAGCCTCGACCAGCTGTACGCCGTCCCCGAGGGCGCCGCCGCCTACGTCACGGTCGGCGACGACGACGCACGCGCCTACGCGGGCCGCCCGCCGGCCCTCGCTGGCGCGGGCCTCCGTGCTGTTCGTCAACCAGCGCGAGGCGCTCGGCCTGACCGGCCTGCACTCCGTCGAGGGCGCCGCCGTGCGCCTGGGCGAGGCGGTCGAGACCGTCGTCGTCACGCTCGGCGCCGAGGGCGCGATCGCCATCCACGCCGGCGAGCGCTTCTTCGCGCCCGTGAAGAAGCCGGTCGACGCCGTCGACACCACCGGCGCCGGCGACCTGCTGGCGGCGGCCTACATCTGGGCCGACCTGCACGGTGCCTCGCCGCAGGCCTGCCTGGAGTGGGCCGTGGTGTACGCCAGCCGCGCGGTCGGCACGCCGACGGCGATCGGCGGCGCGATGAACGCCGCCGAGATGCTCGAGGCCGGCGACGAGCAGGGCCTCGTGGCGCCGCCCGGCGTCTCCGCCCGCTCGTAGCGCGCGCCGCTAGGAGAAGGTCTCGGCCGTCGTCCGGTCGCGCGGCAGCATCATCAGCACCCCGACCGACGCGACGGCGACCGCCGCGACGGTGGCGAGCGCCCAGTCGAGGCCGACCGCGTCGCCGATGCCGCCGATGACGACCGTGAACGCGCCGCCGATGCCGATCGACAGGCCGATCGAGAGGCCGGCCGCGAGCGCGGGCGAGCTGCGCAGGTAGATCTGCGAGAGGACGATCGAGACCGAGAACGTGCCGATCACGAGCGCCCCGGCGACGATCACCGCGGCGGCGCCGAGCAGCGAGTCGTCGAGCACGTAGAGCAGCGTCAGCGGGCCGACCGGCGCGGTCAGCAGCATCATCGTCCGGCGCGGCCCGATGCGGTCGGCGAGCGGCCCGGCGACGAGCGTCATCATCGCGCCGAGCAGCAGCAGCAGGCCGAGCAGGATCGCGCCGTAGCCGTCCGATCGCCCGCGCACGCGCTCCTCGTAGAGCGGGATGAACGCGAGCATGCCGAAGTTGACGTAGCCGCGCAGGCACAGTCCGCCGAGCAGCGTGACGAGGGCGCGCCGGTTGTCGCGGGAGCGGTCGACCGTGGCGCCGGCGACGCGCACCGGGGCGGGCGCGTGGGGGAGGCGCAGGAAGATCAGCGTCGCGCCGATCACGCCCGGGATCACGAGCAGCCAGCCGCCGCCGAGCCCGAAGGTCGCTGCGATCACGCCGCCGAGGGCGGCACCGGCGGCGAAGCCGAGGTTGCCGCCGACCGAGAACAGCGACATGCCCGTGCCGCGCTGCGTCGCCGGCGAGCACGCTCGCGAGCCGCGACGCCTCGGGGTGGTACGCCGCGACGCCGAGGCCGGAGATGAAGATCGCCACGAGCGCGAACAGGTAGTTCGGCGCCAGCGCGCAGCCGGCGAGGCCCACCGCCGAGATCAGGATCGCGCCCGGCAGCAGGAGCCGGTGCGAGCGTCGATCCGACAGCTGCCCGAAGAGCGGCTGCGTGATGCTCGACGACACCGTCAGCGCGAGGAAGAGGATGCCGTCCTGCAGGTAGGAGAGCCCGAACTCGCGGTGCAGGTACGGCAGCAGCACCGGCAGCGCGCCCTGCGTGAAGTCGACCGAGGCGTGCCCGACGGTCAGCGGCGCGATGCGTCGAGCGAGCTTCGGCGCGTGGAGGATCGCGGTCGCCACGGGGCAAGTGTAAGGCCGATACCGCGGCTCCGCTGGTAGCATCGGCTGCTCCGCGCGGGCGTGGCGGAACTGGTAGACGCGCCGGACTTAGGATCCGGTGGGGCGACCCGTGGAGGTTCGAGTCCTCTCGCCCGCATCGAAGCGATCGGCGACGCCGTCAGGCGTGCCGGTCGCGGCCTTACGTCCCGCCGGGCGGGGCCGCCTCGGCGGTCTGCACCGAGGCGGCGGGCCGCGGCCGCGTGGGGATGGTGTGGGTGGTCACCGCGGCTGCGGCGGCCCGGTCGATCGCGTCGGGGCGGGCCCTGCTTGTGGCGCGCCATCAGCAGCACGAGCGCGATGCCGGCGCCGGCACAGATGGCGAGGAAGAGCGAGCCGCGAGCCAGACCCTCGGCGAGCGCGTCGCCGGGCGAGGCGCCCGCCTGCGGTGCGGTCCGCGATGACGCTGTTGTAGATCGTGGCGATGGCGGCCACCCACAGCGATCCGCCGACGTAGCGGGCCATGTTCGAGATGCCCGAGGCCTGGCCGACCTGTTCCTCCGCGACGACCTGCGTCGAGGCCGACGACGCCGGCCCGTTGGCGAGGCCGAGCCCGGCGGACAGCACCGCCAGCGGGAGCACGAACATCGGCGTACGTCCACGACGCGTCGACGAAGGCGAGGGCGGCGAACCCGACCGCCGCCAGTCCGAACCCGCCGGCGATCGCCAGGCGGGTGCCGATCTTGACGGCGACCGGCGTGATCAGCGGCGTGATCAGGATCATCGCGGCGGCGGCGGGCAGCGTCGCCACGCCCGCCTCGAGCGCGCTCATGCCGAAGCCGGCCGGATCCTGGAAGTACAGGCTCAGGACGTACATCAGCGCGTTGATGGTGCCGGCCACGATCAGGATGGCCAGGGTCGCGCCGACGAGGATCGCGTTGCGGAGCAGCGCCAGGTCGACGAGCGGCGCCGGCACCCTTCCCTCGACCTCGACGAAGGCGATCGCGCCGACGACGCTGATCGCGAGGCAGCCGAGCGTCGCGGCCGACGTCCAGCCCCAGTCGCTGCCCTCGCTGAGGGCGAGCACGAGCGGCACGAGCGTGACGGCGATCAGCACCGTGCCGGCGAAGTCGATCGATTTCGAGCGGTTCGGATCGCGCGACTCCTCGACCTTCAGCAGGGTCAGCGGGATGCAGAGGCCGGCGATGACCGCGTCGATCCAGAAGAGGCCCTGCCAGCCGCTCAGTTCGACCAGCAGGCCGCCGACGAGCGGCCCGGCCGCGGCGCCCGCCGGCCGACGCCGCGCCCCAGAGCGTGATCGCCTTCATCTCGCCCGTGCCCGAGGACGCGACCGAGAGCAGGCTCATGCCGCAGGCCAGGATCGTCGAGCCGGCGGCGCCCTGGATCATGCGCCCGGCGATGATGCCGCGTGCTGCCGTCCGAGAGCGCGATCAGCGCGCAGGACGCGACGAACAGCAGGAGGCCGGCGAGGAACACCTTCCGGCGGCCGAGCACGTCGCCCAGCGCGCCGGAGGTGACGATCACGGCGGCACCGACCAGCATGTAGCCGGTCACCGCCCACTGCAGCGTGTCGACGGGGGCGCCGACGTCCTCGCTCATGGTCGGGAGCAGGATGGTGACGGCCGACGTGTTGGCGTTCACGACGAACGCCGACACGCAGGCCGCCAGCAGGACGGCCATCCCCGCCTTCTGGTCCTCGACGACCCCGCCGACACTCATGCCATGGCCCCGGCGTCTCTCACTTGAAGACCGTGGCGATGGCGAGGCCCGCGAGCGCGGTGACGATCCACGTCACCTGCAGCGGCAGCTGGAACGAGTGGTCGACGACGCGCTTGCCGAGCGTCGTCGTGCCCGTGGTGTCCGCCTCGGCCGCGGCGATCTGCGTGCCGTTGGCGGGCAGGAACAGCACGCCCATCACCGCCGTCCACATGGCGATCATCTGCGGCGCGGCGATGCCGAGCGTGAGCCCGAGCGGGACCATGGTTCTCGTCGCTGCCGATTGGCTCGTCGTGAGCGCGGCGACCGCGAAGATGGCGACCGCGATCATGAAGGGCCACCGGCTGGCGAGATCGCCCAGGGCCGACACGATCGCTTCCTCGTTGTTGGCGATGAACGTATCCGCCATCCAGGCGATGCCGAAGAGGGCGATCATCGCGACCATGCCGGACTTGAAGATCGACATGTTCGGGATGTCGGCCGCCTTGACGTTGCAGAAGATCAGCATCAGCGCCGCCGCGGTCAGCATGACCATCTGGATGATCGGCGTCACCGACAGGGGCTTGGTGCCGCCGTCCTCCGTCAGGATCGTCGGCCGCAGGTCCTCGAACAGGCCGAAGATGCAGATCACGGCGACGGCACCGAGGAAGATCGCGACGCTGCGCTTGGCGTACCGCATCAGCTCGATCTCGCTCGAGGGCGCCGGCGGCTGGATCTCGCCGGCCTCGAGACGGCGCTTGTACTCCGTGTCGTCCTCGAGGTCGCGGCCGTGCCGGCTCATCACGAGGCACATCGCGATGATGCCGATGATGCTGGCCGGGATGGTGATCAGGAGGACGTCGATCAGCTCGTAGTTGTAGGCCTCGACGAGCGGCAGCAGGGTCGCCATGGCGGCGGCCACCGGGCTCGACGTGATGCCTGCGGCCGACGCGACGGTCGATCCGGCCAGCGGTCGTTCCGGGCGGATCTTGTTCGCGTACGCGACCTCGTTGATGACCGGGATGATCGAGTAGAACGTGTTGCTCGTGCCGGTCAGGATGCAGAGCACGTAGGAGACGAAGGGCGCGACGAAGTTGATCCGCTTCGGTTGCGCGCGGAGCGCCTTGCTCGCGACGACGACCATGTAGTCGGTGCCGCCCGCGGCCTGCATGGCGGCGGCCGCTGAGATCACCGCCACGATGATCAGCATCGCGTCGACCGGTGGTGAGCCGGGTTCCAGCCCGAAGACGAAGACCAGGATCAGCGTGCCGACGCCGCCCCAGAGGCCGAGGCCGACGCCGCCGGAGCGGACGCCCATGGCGATCAGGCCGATCACCAGCAGGCCCTCGATCGCGATCAGGATCCAGTCGCTGGTGCTCGTCGTCTCCTCGACCGCGGGTTCGTCGGCGGCGACCGTGGTCTCGCCGGCCGCAACCGTCGTGGCGCCGGTCGACGCCGCACCGGTGCTCGCGGCGGCGGTCGCCGTCGCAGCGCTGGCGGGCGGGCTCGACGAGATCGCCGTGACGCCGACGTAGCCCGCGAAGGCCAGGAAGGCCCCCGCCAGCGCGATTGCCAGGATCCGCTTCACGGTTGGTCCTCCATCAGCTTGCTGCAGTTGCGGCTACCGGTCAGTGCGTCGGCGATGGCCGGATCGGTGGCGGCGGCCGTGACGAACGCGGCGCGGCCGAGAACCGCCGACGACTCGAGCGCCTTGACGGCCGTGCCGAGCGACGCGAACGCCGCGCTCGTGGTGTTCGGCTTCTCCCGCATCGACGCCTCGGCGGCGATCAGGGCGTTCTCGGTCACCTGTGCCCAGTCGAGGAGGGCCGCCGATGCCTGGACGCCGCCGTTCCCCTCGGGGATGCCGGCCCGCCGCAGTCCCTCCTGCAGCGTGTCGTTGGTGGCCTGGATCGCACGGTCGACGGCCTGACGGACGTAGATCGTGCCCTCGACGGAATCGCCGGAGGCCCCGTCGGAGCGGCGCGCGCCGACGTTGCTGAGGTTCACGCTGTCGCCGATGGCCTCGAGCTGACCCTCCCAGGCACCGACGGTGCCGCAGACGTCATCGGCCCAGCTCGACGCCCGCACCGTGTCGCCGGTGTTGTCGGCGCTGTTGCCGATCGCGACACCGATGCCGAGGAGCAGGACGAATCCGACGGCAACGGCCACCCAGATCAACCAGCTGCTCTGTTCTTCATGACTTGTCGCTCCCCGGCTTCGAGAGCTCGTCGACGACGCCGACGAGGAGCCGCCAGAAGCGCTCGACCGTCGGGATGCTGACGCGCTCGTCGGGCGAGTGCGGCGACTCGATCTGCGGGCCGAACGAGAGCATGTCCATCCCCGGTCGCTTCGCGCCGATGACGGCGCTCTCGAGCCCGGCGTGGACGGCCGTGACGATGGGCTCCTCGCCGAACAGCCCGGCGTAGACCCCCTTGGCCGCCGCCAGGGCCGGCGAGGCGAGGTTCGGCTGCCAGCCCAGGTAGTTCTGCTTCACCTCCAGGGTGCCGCCCGCGAGGGTCGCCGCTGCTGCCAGCGTCGCGATCACCTCCGGCATCGCCGCGTCGTTGGACGAGCGGGAGAGGCTGTGCAGCGTCAGCGTGTCGCCCTCGGTGGCCGCCTCGCCGAGCGACGAGCTCGTCTCGACGAGTCCCGGCATGGCCGGGCTCATCGCGAGCGGGCCGGACGGCACGAGGGCGACTGCATCGAGCAGCCGGGTCGTCGCGGCCATCGACCACGCGTCGGAGGCATCGGAAGCGGTGGTCACCGTGACCGCGACGTCGGGGTCGGACACCGCGTACGCGGCGGCGATCGTCGTCGCCGAGGCGGCGAGGGCGTCGCGGAACGCCCGCTCGCCGTCACGGTCGACCGAGCAGATCGCCACCGCGTCGCGCGGGATCGCGTTGCGGCTCTTACCGCCCGCGAGGGACACCAGCCGGAAGGGAGCGGCGGCGTTGGTCTCGCGCAGCGCGCGTCCCACCATCTTGATGGCGTTGGCGCGCCCGTCCTCGATGTTGGTTCCGGAGTGGCCGCCCAGGCCGCCGGTCGCGCTGACGGCGAGCGTCACGCTCCCCGCCGGGACCGCTTCGCGCGACTCGTCGATCCGGAGCCACGTGTCGGTGCTGCCGGCGCAGCCGACGGTCAGCCGGCCGTCCTCCTCGCTGTCGAGGTTGATCAGGATCGACCCGGTCACGAGCGCCGGGTCGAGCGCGTTCGCCCCCTCCAGGCCGACCTCCTCGGCGACGGTCATCAGCAGGTCGAGCGGACCGTGCGGGAGCGAGGCGTCCTCGGCGAGCGCCATCATGGCCGCGATCGCGACGCCGTCGTCGGCGCCGAGCGTCGTGCCGTTCGCCTTCAGCCACTCGCCGTCGCGGACGAGCTCGATCCGCCCCTCGGCCGGGTCGTTGGGGCTGTTCGGGTCGCGCTCGCAGACCATGTCGAGGTGGCCCTGCAGCACGACGCGGGGCGCCGCCTCGCGGCCGGCGGTCGCCGGCACCTCGACCACGAGGTTCCGCGCCGCGTCCTGCGCGGAGAACGAAGCCATGGCTCTTCGCCCACTGGCGCACGTGCTCGATCACCGGCTCCTCGAGACGGGACGGCCGCGGGATCCGCGTCAGTGTGTCGAACTGCTGCCAGAACGCGCCGGGGTCGAGCCCCGATACGACTGATGCCTTGGTCGCCATGCGTTGCCTCCGGGTCTCAGTGCTGCTCGTCGTCGGATGTCGGATGCGCTGAGGAGGGTGAGTCCCGAGGTCGGTCAGGCGCTGGAACAGCCCCTGGAGCTCGGACTGGTCGCGCACCGGCCCGACGAGCTCGGTGTTCCCTCCCTTGCGCGCCAGCGTCATGCCGACGAAGGCAGGGCCGAGGCTGTTGCTCAGCTCACCCTTGACGACGAGTCGGTAGCGCCGGCTCTCCATTGCGGCGAGCATGGCGCGCCGCGCCCATCCGGCAGGCCGCGTCGCCGCGACGATCACATGGGTGATTGCGATTCGCTCAGCAGGCCGAGCGCCTCGCCGCGCGCGACCGCGTCGGCCCGCAGGCTGACGCCGAGCTTGCGGTACAGCGCGCGGGTGTGCGAGCGGACGGTGTTGAGCGAGATGAACAGCTCCGCGCCGATCTGCCGGATCGAGGCGTCCGTCGCCAGCAACCGGAGCACCGCCAGCTCGGCCGCGCTCGGCATGTCGAGGACGTCGCCGGCCGCCCGCGCGCCGGCGGCGGTCGTCGAGCGCCGCGCCGCGCTCGTCGGCGAGCGCGGCCACCCGGCCCACGTCGCCGATCTCGTCGATTGCCGTACGCGCCTCCCGCAGCGCGGTCTCCGCCTCGTCCAGCCGGCCGCGGAGGCACCGGACCCGGGCCAGCAGCGACCAGCACCCATGCGAGGTGCACCGTCGCGATCTCGTCCTGGAAGGCATGGTGCGCGTGGGCCAGTTCCCGCTCGGCCTCCGGCAGCCGGCCCTCGGCGGCCAGGACGCAGCCGAGGGCGGCGGAGGCGCCGCCGCCGAGCCATGTCCGGACCATGCTCATGCCGCCGAGGACGCTCCCGGGCCGTCTCGGCGTGGGTGCGGGCCGAGCTCAGCCGGCCACGCTCGACGGCGACCAGCGCCAGCGTCGACCGGGCCAGCGCATGCCCGGGCCCGCGGCGCTCGGCGTCCGGATGCGTGATGGCGTCCATTGCGGAGCGCCACGCCGCGTCGTCGTCGCCCGCGAAGTAGAGCGCACGGGCCAGCGCTGCCTGCGCGGCGACCAGGACCGGATCGCCGGCCGCCTCGCTCATGCGCCAGCTCGACCGCCAGCCGCCCCGACGCGACGGCCTCGCCGACGCCGCCGTCGATCGTCGCGGCCCGGACCATCGACACGGTGGCGCGGGCGTACGCCTGTGTCCCGCCGCCCGCGTCGGCTCCGCGTTCGGCGAGGATGAGCAGGCGCCGCCGCACGAGCGTGGACTGCCCGACGGTGGCGGCGGCCGTGGCCGCGGCCGCGGCGAGTGCGGGGCGCTCGACGAGGATCGTCGTCGGGCAGGGTCCGCGCCCAGTTGAGCAGGGTGCGCGAGCGGCCGGCCCGCAGCAGCGCCAGATGGTGCTCGGCCAGCACGTCGCCGACCATGGCGGAGTCCCCCGCGGCGGCCGCATGTTCGGCCGCCTCGATGGGCCGGCGGGCGGCCCGGTGTGCCGCGGCCGCGGCCCGGTGGATCGACGCCACGGCGTCGGGCGAGCGGGCGGCGAGCTGGTAGGAGGCGAAGTCGGCGAACAGCGGGTGCATCCGGTACAGGGAGCCCGGTACGAGCCGGCTGATGAACAGGTTCGAACGTTCGAGCTCGGCGATCCGCGCGGCCGAGTCGGCGCGGCCCAGGACCCGGTCGCACAGCTCGGCGTCGAACTGGCCGAGCACGGCGGTCGCGAGCACGAACGTGCGCGTCTCCTCGTCGAGTGCCGCGATCACCTCCTCGGTCAGGTAGTCGGCCACGAACCGTTGATCGCCGCCGAACGCGCTGCACGGCCCGGTGCGCGATCGCGCTGGACGCCCGGAGCCAGAGGGCTGCGAGCATGAGCGCTGCGGGCCAGCCCTCCGTCCGCTTGTGCAGCAGGGTCGATCTCGTCCGTGCTCAGGTCGAGGCCGTTGCGCTGCACGAGGAGCTCCTCCGCCTCGGCCTCGGTGAACGCGAGATCCGCGGCACGAAGCTCGGCGAGCATCCCCGTTGCGCGGTGCCGGGACAGGCGGAGCGCAGGATCCGTCCGCGACACCAGTATCAGCCGGACGTTTGCCGGGAGCGCCTCGATCGCCCGGTCGATCGTCGCGAGGCACTCCGTGTCGGTCACGGTATGGAGGTCGTCGAGCACCACCACGAGGTCGTCACCGAAGCTGCCCAGCCCGTTCAGGAGCACGTCGACGGTGCCCTCGTCCGAACTCGCCGCCGTGCGCAGCCGGTGCCAGCGCCGCCCTGCCGAGTCCTTCGCGGACGCGATCCGCGCCGCCGCCACGTAGCTCCAGAGGCGCGCCGGGATCGTTGTCGAGGGCGTCCAGCGTCACCCAGATCACCGGCGCCTTCCGGGCTCGCGCACCAGGTGAGCCCGGCGGTCGTCTTCCCGTACCCCACCGGTGCATCGACGATCGTCAGGCCGGCGCCCGGCGCGTCGAACAGCCGCAGGAGCCGCGTCCGATCGACCAGGCCGCTCCGCAGGCGTGGCGTCGCGAGCTTCGCGTCGGCGAACGGCAGGAGGTCGTCCCGACGGCGGGAGAGGCCTCTTCGATCGCCGGCCACCCGTAGCGGGCGGTGAGCCTCGACACACTGCGATAGTACCCCCGGACATCGGCCGCACGCTGTAAGCCCAGCTCCGCCGTGCCTCACCGCCGAGGTGAGGCAGGCGGCCCGCCGGGTAGGCTTGCCGGGTGCTGCGGCGCGTTCAAGGGCCTCACCTCGTGCTCGCGGCGATCCTCGTCGTCGCGCTCGGCCTCCGGCTCGTCTCGCTCCGGCACGGCCTGCCGTTCGTGTTCAACGTCGACGAGGAGCAGCACTTCGTCTCGAAGGCGGCGCGGTTCTTCAGCGGCGGCGACCTCGACCCCGGCTACTTCGAGAACCCGCCCGGCCTGACCTACCTGCTCTGGGTCGCGTTCGCCGTCCGCTACGCCGGCGACGACGTGCGCTCGCTGTTCCACAACGACCCCGGCGGCGTCTACCTGACGGGCCGGCTGGTGGTGGCGCTGATCGGCACCGCCGTCGTCGCCGCCACCTACGCGCTCGGCGCGCGGCTGGCGCACGATCGCCGCGCCGGCCTGGTCGCGGCCGGGCTGATGGCCGTCGGCTTCATCCCCGTCTGGTACTCCAAGCTGGCCCTCAACGACATGCCGGCCGTGCTGCCGGCCACGCTCGCCGTCGTGTTCGCCCTGCGCCACCTGGACGAGGGCCGGCGCCGCGACCTGCTGCTGGCGGGCCTGATGGCCGGGCTCGCGGCGGGCACGAAGTACACCGCCGGGGCCGCGTTTCTGGCGGTCATCATCGCCGGCGCGCCGCGGCTGCGCTCGCTGCTGCTGGCGGCGCTGGCGGCGCTGGCCGGCGCGGTGCTGCTGAACCCGTGGTTCGTCCTCGACCCGGTGCGGATCTTCGACGCCATGCGGTCGCAGGGCGAGCGCTCGTCGGTCGCCAAGGTGGGCGGCAGCGAGATGGCCGCGCCGCTGTTCTACCTCCACTCGTTCTCCTGGGGCCTCGGCCTGCCCGCGGCGCTGCTGGCCATCGCCGGCCTGGTGCTGGCGGCGCGGGAGGGACCCCGCCGGCTGGCCACCGCCGCGGTGCCGGCCCTGGTGCTGCTGGTCGCGATCTCGCTGTTCGACCGGGCCTTCGCCCGCTGGGCGCTGCCCGCCTACCCGCTGGTCGCGGCGCTGGCCGGTCTCGCCGTCGCGCGCGGCGCCGCCCGCCTGCGCCGGCCCGCCCTGATGGCCGCCATCGCCGGCGTCCTCGTTGCATCCCCGGCCTGCTGGCCAGCGTGCACCTCGACCGCGTGCTGGCGAAGACCGACACGCGCCTCGAGGCTCGGCGCTACCTGCTGGCGGAGACCGCGCCCGGCACCCGGATCGTGATCGAGCCGACGCTGCCGTCGCGGCTCACCACCGGCGTGCGCGGCGCCAAGCCGTTCTCGGTGCTGGCGCGCGGCTTCGACGTGCAGCCGAAGCCCGCCGACGTCGACGCCTACCGCGAGCTGGGCGCCTGCTACGTCGTCTCGCAGAACACCTACCGCGAGCGCATGGAGGCGCGAGACCGGGCCCTGTCCGATGCGTACTACCGGCGTCTGGAGGACGAGTCGGACAGCGTCCGCACCTTCTCGCCGTTCCGCGCCGGTACCTCCGTGCCGCTGCACTTCGACTGGTCGTTCGACTACTACCCCGACGCGTACGTGCGCCCGGGCACCGAGGTCACGGTCTACCGCCTGCGCGACTGCGAGCCGTCGACGGACGCCTTCCCGGCCTCCTTCCGCAACCCGTATCGGGATAGCCTCGGAGACACGGCGGTACAGGCCCGCGGGACCTCTACGCTATCCCCTGATGCAGACGACCCTTGAACGCCTCGACGGCGACCGCATCCGGATTCGGGTCGAGGTCTCCACGCACGATGTCGACCATGCCTTCGAGCATGCGATCTCCGACCTCGCGAAGACGACGCGGGTGCCGGGCTTCCGGCCCGGGAAGGCGCCGGCCACCGCGCTGCGCGCCCGCCTCGGCAACGAGGCGATCGTCGCCGAGGCGCTCGACGGCCACCTCAGCCGCTGGTACGGGCGCGCGCTCGACCAGGCCGGCGTCGAGCCGGTCGACCGCCCGACCATCGACTACGACGGGCCGCCCGTCGAGGGCGAGCCGTGGATCTTCACGGCCGAGGTCGACGTGGCGCCGAGCGCCACGCTCCCCAAGAAGCTCGTGCTGGAGGCGCCGCGCCACGACGTGACGCTGCCGCCCGGCGCGATCGAGGAGCGCCTCGAGCGGATGCGCAACCTCGCCGTGCAGCTGGAGCCGGTCACCGACGCCGGCGCCGAGATGGGCATGGTCGCGCTGATCGACTTCGTGTCGACCGTGAACGGCAAGAAGGTGCGCGACGGCTCGGCCACCGACTACCAGGTCGAGCTCGGCACGGGCCGCCTGCTGGACGGCCTCGAGCAGGCCATCGTCGGCATGCAGGAGGGCGAGACGCGCGAGGCCACCACCGTGCTGCCGGCCGAGGCCGACAAGAAGTTCGCCGGCAAGGAAGCGGTCTTCACGATCACGCTGAAGGAGCTGAAGCGGCGCATCCTGCCCGAGCTCGACGACTCGTTCGCCAAGGACGTCTCCGAGTTCGAGACGCTGCAGGAGCTGACCGACGACATCGAGCGGCAGATCCGCGAGCGCGCCGAGGAGGCCGTGCAGGGCGAGTACCGCAACGCCGTGCTGACGGCGCTGGGCGAGGCGGCCGAGGTCGAGATCCCGCCCGTGATGGTCGAGCGCCGCGTCCAGGACCGGCTCGAGACGATCGCGCGCACGTTCGCGCGCCGCGGCATGCGCCTCGAGCAGTACCTGCAGATGACCGGCCAGTCGATCGACGAGATCGTCGCCGACCTGCGCCCCGACGCCGAGGCCTCGGCCCGCCAGGAGCTGGCGCTGAAGGCCTACGCCGACCGCGAGAAGGTGACGCCGACCGACGAGGAGCTCGAGGCGTTCGTGCTCGAGCAGGCCACCGCCGAGGGCGAGCAGGATCCGGCCGAGACGACCCGAAAAGTGCTGGAGTCCCCCGCTGCACGGGACTCGCTCCGTGAGGAGCTCCGGCTGAAGATGGCGCTCGACCGTGCGGTCGAGGTCTGCAAGCCGGTGCCGATCCCGGTGCCCGCAGCGGTTGAGGAAGACCCTGAGAATGCCGATGCCGAGTCAGCCACGCCGGGACTCTGGCTCCCGGGCGACCCGAAGTAGCGGGCTCGCCGACGTGAACCCGCTGGAGGAGAACCGATGCCGCTAGTCCCGATGGTCGTCGAACAGACATCGCGTGGTGAACGCGCGTTCGACATCTACTCGCGGCTGCTCAACGAGCGGATCATCTTCCTCGGCAGCCCGGTCGACGATCAGATCGCGAACCTGATCGTGGCGCAGCTGATCCACCTCGAGTCCGAGGATCCGGACAAGGACATCTCGATCTACATCAACTCGCCCGGCGGGTCGGTGTACGCGGGCATGGCGATCTACGACACGATGCAGTTCATCAAGCCCGACGTGCAGACGATCTGCGTCGGGATCGCGATGAGCATGGGCGCGCTGCTGCTGGCCGGCGGCGCTCCCGGCAAGCGCATGTCGCTGCCGAACTCGAAGATCCTGATCCACCAGGTGTCCGCCGGATTCCAGGGCCAGGCAACCGACATCGAGATCCACGCGCGCGAGATCATCGAGATGCGGACGCGCCTCGATCTGGTCTACGCGAAGCACACCGGGCAGCCGATCGAGAAGGTCTCGCGGGACACGGAGCGCGACTACTTCATGTCGGCGGAAGAGGCCAAGGAGTACGGCATCATCGACGCGGTCATCGCGCACCGCTAAGATCGATAGAGATGGCGCGCGCTTCCGAAACCAACGAGCAGCTGCTCTGCTCGTTCTGTGGCAAGTCCCAGCGGCAGGTCAAGAAACTGATCGCCGGCCCCGGTGTCTACATCTGCGACGAGTGCATCGACCTCTGCAACGAGATCATCGATGAGGAGCTGCAGACCCCGGCCCAGCTCGATCTGCAGAACCTGCCCCGCCCGAAGGAGATCTACGCCGTCCTGAACGACTACGTGGTCGGGCAGGAAGAGGCGAAGCGGACGCTCTCCGTCGCGGTGTACAACCACTACAAGCGCGTCCAGATGGCCCAGGCCGAGGGCGACGTCGAGCTGCAGAAGTCGAACATCCTGCTGCTCGGCCCGACCGGCTGCGGCAAGACGCTGCTCGCGCAGACGATGGCGCGGATCCTGAACGTCCCGTTCGCGATCGCCGACGCGACCGCCCTCACCGAGGCCGGCTACGTCGGCGAGGACGTCGAGAACATCCTCCTGAAGCTGATCCAGGCGGCCGACTTCGACGTCAAGAAGGCCGAGACCGGGATCATCTACATCGACGAGGTCGACAAGATCGCGCGGAAGGCGGACAACCCGTCGATCACGCGCGACGTGTCCGGCGAGGGCGTGCAGCAGGCGCTGCTGAAGATCCTCGAGGGCACCGTCGCCAGCGTGCCGCCGCAGGGCGGCCGCAAGCACCCGCACCAGGAGTTCCTGTCGATCGACACGACGAACATCCTGTTCATCTGCGGTGGCGCGTTCGCCGACCTCGAGAAGGTCATCTCCAAGCGCGTCGGCAAGAACTCCGTCGGCTTCGCGGCCGAGATCCGCTCGAAGAGCGGCACCAGCGGTGCCGAGCTGCTGCAGCGGACGATGCCCGAGGACCTGATCCAGTTCGGCCTGATCCCCGAGTTCATCGGCCGCCTGCCCGTCATCTCGGCCGTGCACCCGCTCGGCCGCGACGACCTCGTGCAGATCCTGCTGGAGCCCAAGAACGCCCTCGTGAAGCAGTACCAGCGCTTCTTCTCGTTCGACTCCTGCGAGCTCGTCTTCACCGAGGACTCGCTGTGGGCGATCGCCGACAAGGCGCTCGAGCGGGAGACTGGTGCACGTGGTCTGCGCTCGATCATCGAGAATGCACTGCTCGACGTGATGTTCGAGCTGCCCTCGAGGGGAGACGTGGCGAAGTGCGTGATCAACCGCGAGACGATCGAGCACGGCCTGCGGCCGACGCTGGTCAGCGCGAGCGGTCAGGCGATCGTGGACGAGCCGGGTCAGGCGAGCGCGTAGCGGGCCCCGCCCCGCTGCCGATCCGCCTGAACCGCTACATCGCCGCCGCCGGCCTCGGCACGCGGCGCGAGGTCGAGGGCCTGATCCGCCAGGGTCGGGTGCAGGTGAACGGCGTCGTCGCGACCGATCTGGCCGAGAAGGTCAACTTCGGCGACGTCGTCGAGCTCGACTTCGAGGTGCTGCGGGCCTCGCCGCGCGCCGCCATCCTGCTGCAACAAGCCGTACGGCTCGCCGGCCACCATCGTGCACCCGCCGGAGCTGCACGTCGTGATGCCGCTGCGGCTGATCGAGCGCGGCGCCGAGCTGCTGGTCGTCCGACCCCGACCTGGCCCGGCGCATCGCCAACCCGAAGCACCCGCAGGCCCAGCTGCGCGACGGCCGGCGCCGGCTCGCCTACGCCGGCCTGGGCGTCGAGGACCTGGAGCCGGGCGAGTGGCGCCCGCTCGGGCACAAGGAGCTCGAGCGGCTGCGGCGCTCCGTGCACCTGCCGCCGCGCGCATGAGCGAGAAGTACCCTTCGCCCGTGACGCGCAGGACCGCATCGTGACCCGCAAGAAGCGCACCCAGCGGCTGCGGCGCGTCGACGAGACGCTGCGCCAGATCATCTCCGAGGCGCTGCTCGCGAACCGCGACCGGCACCTCGAGGGCATCGTGGTGACGGGCGTCGAGACGAGCTCCGACACGGCGTACGCCGACGTCTACGTGCAGGTGCCCGGCAACGACGCGAAGCGCGAGCGCGGCCTGGCCGCGCTGGAGCGCGTGCGCCCGTCGATCCAGCACAAGATCAACGACGAGATGCACCTGCGCCTGACGCCGGTGCTGCGGTTCCGCCGCGACGAGACGCTCGAGCACAGCATCCGCATCGAGCAGCTGCTGGCCGAGCACAAGCCCGTCGACCCGCCTCCCGCCGACCCGCAGGCCAAGGACGACGACGGGTGAGCGAACTGCTCGACGCGGCGTACGACGCCGCGGCTGCTGCGCTGCGGGCTGCGCCGCGGGTGGTCGTGGCGACGCACGAGAACCCCGACGGCGACGCCCTCGGCTCGCTCGTGGGCGCCGTCCGCGGCCTGCGCGCCGCCGGCCTCGACGCGGTCGGCGTCCGCGCCGCCGCCGATCTGCCGCGCGAGTACCGCTGGCTGGACGACGACGGCCTCTCGACCACCGTCCCCGACGGCACCGGCTGGCTGCTGCTGGCCGTCGACTGCGGCTCCTCCGCCCGCATCGCGCTGCCCGCCGGCGTGCGCGAGGGCTCCGACTTCGTGATCGACCTCGACCACCACCACGACAACACGCGCTTCGGCGACATCAACATCGTCGACGACGGCGCCGCCTGCGCGGCGATGATGGTGCGCGAGCTGCTGGCGCGGCTCGGCGTGACGCTGACGCCGGCCATCGCCACGCCGCTCTACGTCGGCCTGGTGACCGACACGGGGCGGTTCCAGTACTCGAACACCGACGCCCGCGCGTTCCGCGTCGCGGCCGAGCTGGTCGACCTGGGCGTCCGGCCGCAGGAGATCTTCCAGCACGTCTTCGAGTCGGTGCAGGCGTCGAAGCTGCAGCTGCTCGCCCGCGCGCTCGGCCGCATCGAGCTGCGGCTCGACGGCCGGCTCGCGATCACGTGGCTGACGCGCGCCGACATCGACGAGACGGGCGCCGACGAGGCCGCGACGGACGGCGTGATCGACAGCCTCCGGGCGATCGAGGGCGTCGAGGTGGCCGCCTTCATCCGCGAGACGTCCGACGGCCCGCGCCACAAGGTGTCGATGCGGTCGGCCGGCGGCGAGGTCGACGTGTCGCAGATCGCCCGCGCCTCGGGCGGCGGCGGCCACACGCGGGCGGCGGGCTTCTCCAGCGACCTCGACCGCGACGCGCTGATCGACCTGATCGAGCGCGAGGCACGGGCCGGCGGTGCCTGAGGAGACCGGCGTGCTGCTGCTCGACAAGGCGGCCGGCCACAGCTCCTTCGGCGCGATCGCCGCGCTGCGGCCGGTGCTGGGCCGCAAGCTCGGCCACGCCGGCACGCTCGACCCGTTCGCGACCGGCCTGCTGATCGTGCTGGCCGGCCGCGCGACGCGGCTCGCGACCTTCCTCACCGGCCTCGACAAGCGCTACCGCGCCGCCGTGCGGTTCGGCGTCACCTCGACGACCGACGACCCCGAGGGCGACCTGACGGCGACCGACGGGACGACCGACGAGGACGCCGTGCGGCGGTCGCTGGACGGCTTCCGCGGCGCCATCACGCCAGGTGCCGCCCGCCGCGAGCGCCGTGCACATCGACGGCGAGCGTGCGTACAAGCGGTTCCGGCGCGGGGAGGAGGTCGAGATGCCCGAGCGGGCCGTGACCATCCACGCCATCGACCTGCTGGCGTTCGACGCCGCGTCGCAGACCGCCGCAGATCGACGTGCGCTGCTCGACCGGCACCTACATCCGGGCGCTGGCCCGCGACCTCGGCGACGCCGTCGGCGCGGGCGGCTACTGCAGCGAGCTGCGCCGCACCGAGGTGGGCCCGTTCTCGATCGACGACGCCGTGGCCGAGGACGGCGACATCGCGGCCGCGCTGCGCCCGGCCGCCGACGCCGTGCCGCACCTGCCGCGGCGCCAGGTCACGCCGGCCGAGGTCGAGGCGATCGGCCACGGGCGGCGCATCGACGCGCACGACGAGCCGGCCGGCCCGATCGTGCTGCTGGACGGCGAGCGGCTGGTCGCGATCGGCACCCGCGACGGCGACACCCTGCGGCCCGGGCCGGTGTTCGCATGAAGCGCTCGGTCGCGCTCGGCACCTTCGACGGCGTCCATCTGGGGCACCGCCGCGTGATCCAGACGGCAATCGACCGTGCGGCGGCGCTGGGCGTGCGATCGGCCGTCGCGACCTTCGACCCGCGCCCGGTGTCGGTGATCGTGCCGGAGCGCGCACCCGACTCGCTGACGTCGCTGCCACGGCGGCTGGAGCTGCTGCGCGAGGCCGGCGTCGACGACGTGCTGGTGATCAACTTCACGCTCGAGCTGGCCGCGCGGACGCCGGCCGAGTTCGCCGACGAGATCCTCGTCGGCCAGCTGGGCGCCGTCGAGGTGGTCGTCGGGCAGAACTTCCGGTTCGGCCACCGCCGGGCCGGCGACGTGGACATGCTGCGCGAGCTGGGCGAGGAGCGCGGGTTCGGGGTCACCGTCGCGCCGCTGTTCGAGTTCGACGGCGAGCCGGTCTCGTCGTCGCGCATCCGCGAGCTGATCCGCCTCAAGTACGTCGAGGACGCCGCCCGCATCCTCGGCCGGTCGCCCGAGCTGGAGGGCGAGGTGGTGCGCGGCGACGGACGGGGCCGCGAGCTCGGCGTGCCCACCGCCAACCTCGGCCTGTCGGGCCGCTACGTGCAGCCGGCGGAGGGCGTCTATGCCGGCGACGTGGTGCTGGCCGACGGCCGCTCGTTCCGCAGCGCGATCTCGGTCGGCACCAACCCGACCTTCGACGGCGAGCGCGAGGTGCGGGTCGAGGCGCACCTGCTGCACTTCGACGAGGACCTGTACGGCCAGCACGTGCGCGTCGAGTTCCGCCGGTTCCTCCGCGGCCAGCTGCGCTACGACAACCTCGACGACCTGATCGTGCAGATGCGCGCCGACATCGCCGCTGCCGACGAATGACTCCCGACCCGCTGCTCGCCGCCCTGTTCGACTTCCTGCGCATCCCGTCGGTCTCGTCGGGCGGGGGCGACGCGGCGGCGCTGCAGATGGCGGCGGAGTGGGTGGCGGCGCAGATCGTCGCCGCCGGCGGCACCGCCCGGCTGCTGGAGACGGATCGCAACCCGCTCGTCACGGGCGAGCTGGCCGCGTCGCGACGACGGCGCGCCGACGGTGATCCTGTACGGCCACTACGACGTGCAGTCGGCCGAGCCGCTCGACGAGTGGACGTCGCCGCCGTACGCGCCGGAGGTGCGCGACGGACGTCTCTACGCGCGCGGCGCGACCGACGACAAGGGCCAGATCCTGCCGCTGATCTGGGCGGCGCGCGAGCTGGCGGCGGCCGGCGAGCTGCCGGTCAACGTGCGCTTCCTCATCGACGGCGAGGAGGAGATCGGCGGCCCCAGCGCCGAGCACTGGCTGCGGGCCGACGACGGCCCGGCCGACGCGGCGATCGCCTTCGACTCGCGCATGCCCGACCCGCAGACGCCGATCCTCGTCACCTCGGCGCGGGGCACGATGCACCTGCGCATCGAGGTGCGGTCGGCCGACAACGACCTCCACTCGGGCGCCGGCAACACGGTGCTCAACGCCGCGCACGTGCTGCACCGGATGCTGGGGGCGGTGCTGCCCGACGAGCACGGCCGGCTGCCGGAGGCGCTGCGGGCCGGCCGGGCCGAGCCGAGTGACATCGAGCGGGCGGGCTGGAGCCGGCTGCCCGGCGGGGCGACCGACATCGAACGGCTCGGCGGCGCGCCCGCACGATCCCGGCGCCGTCGCACGACCGCTACCGTCGGATCGGCTACGAGCCGGCGATCGACGTGCACGGCATCGAGGTGGGCGACTCCTACCAGGTGCGCACGCAGATTCCCGGCGACCGCGCGCGCGATGCTGTCGATGCGGCTCGCGCCCGGCCAGACCAGCGCCCGGCTGTGGCCGGTGCTGGAGCGGACGCTGCGCGCCGCCGTGCCGGCGGGCGCCGACGTGCAGATCACGCTCAACAACGCCTGCGACCCGGCCCGCGTCGATCCGCTGCACCCGGTCACGCAGGTCGCGCTGCAGGCGCTGGAGCGCGCGGCCGGCGTGGCGCCCGTGATGGTGCCCGCGGGCGGCTCGCTGCCGGTGCTGACGGGCTTCGCCGCGCGCGGCATCCCGGCGGTGCTGACCGGCTTCGGCACGCTCGACTCGCGCGTGCACGCGAGCGACGAGTCGATCCACCTCGAGTGCCTCTCCCTGGCCTTTCGGTCAGGTCTCGAGCTGCTCCGGGGCCTGGGAACGTATAATGCGAGCGCAAACCCGGTATCTCAGGAGGTGATGAAGGCATGACTGTGTACACGCGCAACCCGTCTTCCCTCATCCATGAGGCACCGGTACGCGTAGCCTGATCGAGCAAGCGCCGGTGCCCTGAAACCGGAGTCCTACCTTGCAAGATCAGCTCTCCGCGCTCGGCTTCGACGTCGCGCGCACCGCCGAGCTCGAACAGCTCGGCAACCATCTCGTCCCGGCCCGCGTGACGCGGGTCGATCGCGGCGCCGTCACCGTTGCCACGGCTGACGACGCCGAGCTCCGCCTGGCGGCGGAGGACCTGGCCGTCGGCGACTGGATCGCCCTCGACGGCACCACCGTGCAGGCCCGCCTGGAGCGGCGCTCCGCGCTGGTCCGCAACGCGGGCGATCAGACCCGCGCGGCGATGGCGGAGGAGGCCCGCGTCGTCGCCGCCAACGTCGACGTCGTGCTGGTCGTGCGGGCGCTCGACATGCCCGTGCGGCCGGGCCGCGTGCAGCAGCTCGTCGCGCTCGCCTACGCGAGCGGGGCGGACGTGGCGTTCGTGCTCACGAAGGCCGACTGCCACGACGACGTGGCGCGCGCCATCTACGAGATCGAGCTCGTCGCGCCGGGCATCTCGGTGCTCGCCGTCAGCGCCGTCACGGGCGACGGCATCGACGATCTCGTCGACCCTCATCGACGGCCGCACGTTCGTGCTGCTGGGCGAGTCGGGCGCGGGCAAGTCGACGCTCGTCAACCGGCTCGCGGGCGAGGAGCTGCTCGCCACCGGCGAGGTGCAGCGCAGCGGCGCCGGCCGCCACACGACCACGCACCGGCAGCTGGTGGTGCTGGAGGGCGTCGGCGTCGCGATCGACACGCCCGGCGTGCGCACGGCCGGCTTCTGGGGCACTGCCGCCGACGTGTCGCGGGCGTTCGCCGACGTCGAGGAGCTGGCCGCCGGCTGCCGGTTCTCCGACTGCTCGCACGGGACGGAGCCGGGCTGCGCCGTCCGCGGCGCCATCCCGCCCGACCGCCTCGACGCCTACGAGCACACGTTGCGCGAGCAGCGGGCGCTCGAGGCGCGCGCTCGACCCGCGCCTGGCCAGCGAGCGCCGCAAGGAGTGGCGGACGATGCAGCGATCCTACCGCCGAGACAGCTGGCGGTAGTGTTGCGCAGGTTCGATGCACGCCTTCGCGGGCCGCCGGTATGTTGGGACCCGATGGGTGACGGACACCTGAAAACGGCTGCATCGGCTCCGCCGATCGTGCTGGACGCGCACCGTACGGGCGACGGCTGGCGGGTCGTCCTGGCCGTGCGCGGCGCGGCGGAGCCCGCCGTCGCCGCCGCGGCCGTCCGCGAGGCCCTCGCGGTCGCCGCCGGCTTCGATCCGCCGACGGCGCTCGACCTGCTGGTCGTCGATCCGGACGACGCGACGGTCGAGATCCGCGCCTCCGCCGCCTAGTCCACGCGCCAGTCCGATCGGCCGGATACGGCACGCCGTCGCGTTCGGTCGGGCGCGAGCCGCGGCGCTAGGCCTCGTCCTCGGCCGGCCGGCGCGAGCCGGGCGGCGACGCCCGTCTCGACCGCGGCCTCGGCCACGCAGCTGCGACCGCGTCGTGACCCGGCGGTTGAAGACGCTCGGGATGACGTAGTCGGCGTGCAGCTCGCCCTCGCCGATGACGGAGGCGATCGCCTCGGCGGCGGCCAGCTTCATCTCCTCGTTGATCGTCCGCGCGCGCACGTCGAGCGCGCCGCGGAAGATGCCGGGGAAGGCGAGCACGTTGTTGATCTGGTTCGGGTAGTCGGAGCGGCCGGTGGCGATGACCGCGACGTCGTCGCGCGACGTCCTCGGGCTGCACCTCGGGCGTCGGGTTGGCCATCGCGAACACGATCGCGCGGTCGGCCATCGTGCGCACCGCGTCGGCGGAGATGGCGCCCGGGCCCGGACAGCCCGATCGCGACGTCGGCGCCGGCGAGCGCCTCGGCGATCGTGCCGGCGAACCTGCGCGGGTTGGTGCGCTCGGCGAACGCGCTGGCGCACCTCGTCGAGCCCCTCGCGGCCGGCGTAGACGGCGCCCTTGCGGTCGCAGCCGATGAGGTCGCGTGACGCCGTGCGCCGCCAGCATGTCGGCGACGGCGATGCCCGCCGCGCCGACGCCGACCATCACGACGCGCACGTCGGAGGCCTGCTTCCCGACCAGCTTCAGCGCGTTGATGAGCGCGGCCAGCACCACGACGGCGGTGCCGTGCTGGTCGTCGTGGAAGACCGGGATGTCGAGCTCGTCCTGCAGGCGGCGCTCGATCTCGAAGCAGCGCGGCGCGGCGATGTCCTCGAGGTTGATGCCGCCGAAGCCCGGGCGCGATGGCCTTGACGATCGGCGACGATCTCGTCGACGTCCTTCGTGTCGAGGCAGATCGGCCACGCGTCGACGCCGCCGAACTCCTTGAACAGCATCGCCTTGCCCTCCATCACCGCCACGCTCGACGCCGCCGAACTCCTTGAACAGCATCGCCTTGCCCTCCATCACCGGCATCGCCGCCTCGGGGCCGATGTCGCCCAGGCCGAGCACCGCGGTGCCGTCGGTGACGACCGCCACGGTGTTGCCCTTGATCGTCAGGTTCCAGGCCGCGGAGGGGTCGTCGTGGATCGCCATGCAGACGCGCGCGACGCCCGGCGTGTACGCCATCGAGAGGTCGTCGCGGGTCTTGATCTGGCACCTTGGGCGCGACCTCGATCTTGCCGCCGCGGTGCAGCAGGAAGGTGCGGTCCGAGACGCTCAGCACCTCGATGCCGGGCAGGGCGCGGACGGCCTCGACGATGGCGGCGCCGTGGGTGGCGTCGACGGTTGCGACGGTGACGTCGCGGACGACGCTGTCCGTCGTCGACGCGGACGAGGTCGATGGCGCCGAGCATGCCGCCCTCCTCGCCGATCGCGTCGGCGACGCGCGCGAACGAGCCGGGGTCTGCGGGATCCGGCAGCGGATCGTCAGCGAGTAGGAGGCCGACGGCATGAGCGGGGACATGGGTGCAAACGGTAGCCGGGCGCACCCTCCGCTGCCGTCGGCTCCCGCGCGCCGGAGGCTGTAGCCTCCGCGGATGCCCGCCAAGCCGTCCGAGCTCGACCTGAACGACGCCCCCGCGCGGGCGTCGAAGCTGTTCCTGGTCGACGCCAACGGCCTCATGTACCGCGCCTTCTACGCGCTGCCGGAGGAGATCGCGACGAGCGCGGGGGAGCCCACCAACGCGCTGCTCGGCTTCGCCAACATGCTGGCCAAGCTGATGACCACGTACCGGCCGCAGGGCGTGCTCGTCTGCTGGGACGAGAAGCCCACGCACCGGCTCGAGATGCACCCCGACTACAAGGCCAGCCGGCGCCCGATGCCCGACCTGCTGCGCGAGCAGCGGCCGCACTTCAAGCCGCTCGTGGAGGCCTTCGGCTACGAGAACTTCAGCGTCGAGGGGTGGGAGGCCGACGACGTCATCGGCACCCTCTCCCGCATCGCCGACGAGGCCGGCGTGCCGACCTGCGTGGTGTCGACCGACCGCGACGCCTTCCAGCTCGTGTCCGACAACGTCTGCCTGATGATGACGCCGCGCGGGGTCGAGGATCCGCAGGTCTACACGCCCGAGCGCGTGGTCGCGCGGCTCGGCATCCCGCCGGCCGCCGTGCCCGACTACATCGGCCTCAAGGGCGACACCGGCGACGACATCAAGGGCGTGCCCGGCATCGGCGACAAGACCGCGTCGGAGCTGCTGCAGCTGTACGGCTCGATCGACGGCATCTACGAGCACATCGACGAGGTCGCCGGCCCGAAGCGGCGGCAGTCGCTGATCGAGCTCGAGGCGCCAGGTGCGCGAGTCGAAGGACCTCGGCACCATCCGCCGCAACCTGCCGGAGCTGGCCGCGCTCGACCCGGCCGCCGTGGTCGCCGCCACGCCCGACCGCTCGGCGCTCAAGGAGCAGCTGCGCCGCTGGGAGTTCCGCGGCCTGATGGCGCGCATGGACGAGCTCGAGGAGCACGTGCCGTCGCAGCCGCGCGACGCGACGGGCACCGAGGTCGACTGGCGGCAGGTGACGCCGGACGAGCTCCGCGCCGCGCTCGCGACCGCGCCGATCGCCGGCCTCGCGGCCGACGGGCAGCGCGCGGCCGTGGCGCTCGAGGACGAGGTGCTCGTGGCCGAGGGCACGCCCGACGAGCTCGCCGCGGTGCTCGCCGACGGCCCGGCGATCGTCGCCCACGACGCCAAGGCGCTGCCGCACGCCTACCTGCGCGCCGGCCTGCCGGTGGTGTTCGACACGCTTCCTGGCGTCGTACCTGATCGAGCCGAACCGCTCGGCCTACACGGTCGAGGCGATGCTGGACGACGCCGCGATCGAGCCCGAGGTGCAGGCCGAGGAGGAGACGGCGGCGCTGATCCGCAGCGCGTACGGCGCGCTGGTGCTGCGCGGCTGGCTGGCGCCCCGCCTGGAGGAGCGCGGCGGCACGCGGCTGCTGGCCGACGTCGAGCTGCCGCTGGTGAACGTGCTCGCGGCGATGGAGGACGCCGGCGTCCGCGTCGACCCGTACCTGCTGGCCGAGATCGCCGCGCGCGTGGCCGACGAGGTGGCCGAGCTGGAGCAGAAGGCGTACGAGCTGGCCGGCAGCCCGTTCACGATCGGCTCGCCCAAGCAGCTCGGCGAGGTGCTGTTCGAGCGGCTCGGCCTGCCCGCCGACCGCAAGGGCAAGACCGGCTACTCGACCGACCAGCGGGTGCTCGCGAAGATCCGCGACCTGCACCCGATCGTGGCCGTCGTCGAGCGCTGGCGCGAGCTGACCAAGCTGCACTCCACCTACCTGATCGCCCTGCCGGCCGCGATCGCGGACGACGGGCGCATCCACACGACGTTCTCGCAGACCACCGCCGCCACCGGCCGGCTCTCGAGCACGAACCCGAACCTGCAGAACATCCCCGTGCGGACGCCGCTGGGGCGCGAGATCCGCGGCGCCTTCGTGGCCGGAGCCCGGCTCGCGCCTGCTGGCCGCCGACTACTCGCAGGTCGAGCTGCGCATCCTCGCGCACCTCTCAGGCGAGGAGGGGCTCGTGGGCGCGTTCCAGCGCGGGGAGGACGTGCACCGCGCGACGGCCGCCGAGGTGCTCGGCAAGCCCGCCGACCAGCTCACGCGCGACGAGCGCGACCGCGCCAAGGCGGTCAACTTCGGGATCATCTACGGCATCTCGTCGTTCGGCCTGTCCGAGCAGCTCGGCATCGACCGGGACGAGGCGCAGCGCTACATCGACACCTACCTGGGCCGCTACCCGCGCGTCAGCGAGTTCATCGAGCGGACGATCACCGCGGCGAAGGTGAGCGGCTACGCCGAGACGCTGTTCGGCCGCCGCCGGCCGATCCCCGAGCTGCGCGCGCAGAACCGCCAGGTGCGCATGCTGGGCGAGCGCCTGGCCGTCAACTCGTGCATCCAGGGCTCGGCCGCCGACATCATCAAGGTCGCGATGATCGGCGTGCACCGCCGGCTCCGCGACGAGGGCCTGCAGGCCCGCCTCGTGCTGCAGATCCACGACGAGCTGCTGTTCGAGGTGCCGGACGGCGAGCTGAGCCAGGTCGAGGCGCTGGTGCGCGAGGAGATGACCGGCGCCTACCCGCTCGACCCGCCGCTCGAGATCGACGTCGGCGTCGGCGACAACTGGCTGGAAGCCAAGTAGCACCCGGCGGGGAGCGACTTCGGCACGCTGCTAAGGTTCGGCTCGGTCGTGTGCCTGCGCACGGCCGTCCATGCCTGGAAGGATGACCAACCTACCGATGTCCACGCTCTCGAATGCCGAGCTCGCCGCCGCCGATCCCGATGTCTGGATCGAGGTCGACGGCGAGCTGATCCCGAACTACGACGCGACGCTCTCCGACTTCGACGAGGGTGACGTCGTCACCGGCCTCGTCGTCCGTATCGACAAGGACGAGGTCCTGGTCGACATCGGCTACAAGTCCGAGGGCGTCATCCCGGTCAACGAGCTGTCGATCCGGCGCTCCGTCGACCCCGCCGACGAGGTCTCGCTCGGCGACGAGGTCGACGCGCTCGTCCTCCAGAAGGAGGACGCGGACGGGCGCCTGATCCTGTCGAAGAAGCGGGCGCGGTTCGAGAAGGCGTGGAAGAAGATCGAGGCGGCGGCCGAGAGCGGCGAGCCCGTCGACGGCCAGGTCATCGAGGTCGTCAAGGGCGGCCTGATCATCGACCTCGGCGTGCGTGGCTTCCTGCCCGCCTCGCTGGTCGACATCCGCCGCGTGCAGGACCTCGAGGAGTTCCGCGGCGAGACGCTGCGCTGCAAGGTCATCGAGCTCAACCGCTCGCGCAACAACGTCGTGCTGTCCCGCCGCGCGGTGCTCGAGGAGGAGCGCCGCGAGGTGCGCCAGCGGATCCTCGACGACCTCGAGCCCGGCGCCGTGGTCGAGGGCGTGATCTCGAACATCGTCGACTTCGGCGCGTTCGTCGACCTCGAGGGCATCGACGGCCTGATCCACATCTCCGAGCTCTCGTGGACGCACGTCAACCACCCGTCGGAGATCCTCGAGATCGGCCAGACCGTCAAGGTCAAGGTGCTCGACATCGACCGCGACCGCCAGCGCATCTCGCTCGGGCTCAAGCAGACCCAGGCCGATCCGTGGCAGCGGGTGCTCGAGTCCTACCAGCAGGGCGACAACGTCCACGGCCGGGCCACCAAGGTCGTCACGTTCGGCGCGTTCGTCGAGATCCTGCAGGGCGTCGAGGGCCTCGTCCACATCTCCGAGCTCGCCGCGCACCACGTCGAGAACCCGCGCGAGGTCGTCGCTCCGGGCCAGCACGTGATCGTCAAGATCATCGACATCGACGCCGACCGGCGCCGCCTGTCGCTCTCGATGAAGCGCGTCTCCGAGCACGAGCCGCTGCTGCCGCCGATCGCCCTGGTGCCCGGTGACAAGCCGTTCCTGGCCGACGAGATCGCCGCCGAGGAGTCGGGCGTGCCGCTGCCCAGCGCGCCGCTGTCCGACGCCGCCTACACCGACGAGGTCACCCCGGAGGAGGAGGCCGCGCTCGCGTTCTACGCGTCCAGCGCCGCCGCCGACGTGTCGGGCGACCCGCTCGTCGAGCCGCGTGACGACGACGCCGCCGACGACGGCGACGACCACCACGTCGAGGCCGATCCGGTCGACGAGCCGCAGGCTTCGGCCGAGGTGGCCGAGGTCGAGGTGCCCGAGGCCGAGGAGGCGGAGGCCGAGGAGACCGAGGCTGCCGAGCCCGAGGCGTCGGCCGAGGTCGAGGAGGCCGCCGAGCCGGCTGCCGATGAGGCGAACCCCGAGAGTGGAGACGAGAGCGGCGCGGACGCCTAGGCGCCCGCCGGTCATCGGCCTGACCGGCACCATCGGTGCCGGCAAGTCAACGGCGCTCGCGGCGTTCGCCCGGCACGGGTGCGCCGTGCTCGACGCGGACGCCGTGGTGCACGACCTGTACCGGACGGCCCGGGTGCGCGACGCCGTCGTCGCGCGCCTGGGCCCCGGTGTGCTGGGCCGGGACGGCGCCATCGACCGCTCTGCCGTGGCCCGCGCCGTCTTCGCCGATGACCCGTTGCGTGCCTGGCTGGAGGAGTTCATCCACCCGCTCGTGCATGAGGCGGCGGTCGCCTGGCGCGAGGCCGCGCTGGCGGCCGACCCGCCGCCGCGCGCCGTCGTCGAAGAGGTGCAGCTGCTGTTCGAGGGTGACCGGGTCGATGCCTATGACCGGACCGTCGTGGTGACCGCCGCGGCCGAGATCCGCCGGGGTCGCCTCGTCGCCCGCGGGCGCCTCGAGGGGCTCGCGGCCCGTGAGGCGCGGCTGCTGCCCGAGGCGCTCAAGCTGGAGCGCGCCGACGACGTGATCGTCAACGACGGCGACGTCGCGGCCCTCGACCGCGCGATCGCCGCCTACCTCGACCGCATCGCACCGCGATGAAGCGGTTCTTCCTCTGGTTCGCGGCCTTCATGGCCGTGATCGGGCTGGCGGCTGCCTACGGGCTGTCGCAGGAGCCCGACTGGTACGTCCGCGCGCGCTACCCGCTGCACTTCGAGCAGATCGTGCGCGTGCACGCCGACAACTACGACCTCGACCCGGCCCTGGTCGCGGCGGTCATCTACGCGGAGTCCAAGTTCGACCCCGCGACGCGCTCCAGCGCCGGCGCCGTCGGCCTGATGCAGCTGCTGCCGGACACGGCGCAGGGCATCGCCGACCGCACGGGCGGCGGCAACTACACCGAGGCCGACCTCGCCGACCCCGACATCAACGTGCGCTACGGGTGCTGGTACCTGCGCCACCTGCGTGCGAAGTACCGCGACTCCGGCGACGCGACGCGGCTGGCGCTGGCGGCGTACAACGCGGGACAGGCGAACGTCGACAAGTGGATCGAGGCCACGCCGAAGGGCGAGCAGGTCGAGATCCCGTACCCCGAGACCCGTGCCTACATCGATCGCGTGATGCACCTGCGCGACCTCTACCGGCGGGCCTACAACCTCTGATCGCGGAAGATTCGCGGCGAGAGAACTCCCGACGTGAGAGGCAGCACGTGAGCACGAAGTCGCCCATCAAGGTCGCCGTCACCGGCGCCGCCGGTCAGATCGGATACGCCCTCCTGTTCCGCATCGCGAGCGGCGCGATGCTGGGCCCGGACCAGCCCGTGGAGCTGCGGATGCTCGAGATCCCGCAGGCCGTGGGCTCGCTCACCGGCGTCGGCATGGAGCTCGACGACTGCGCGTTTCCGACGCTCGCCGGCATCGTCGCCACCGACGATCCCGCGGTCGCCTTCGACGGCGCCAACATCTGCCTGCTGGTCGGCGCGCGGCCCCGCACGAAGGGCATGGAGCGCGGCGACCTGCTCGAGGCCAACGGCGCGATCTTCACGGTGCAGGGCAAGGCCATCAACGACCACGCCGCCGACGACGTGCGCGTGCTGGTGGTCGGCAACCCCGCCAACACGAACTGCCTGATCGCGCAGCGCAACGCGCCCGACGTGCCCGCCGAGCGGTTCACGGCGATGATGCGCCTCGACCACAACCGCGCGAAGTCGCAGCTGGCGGCGAAGGCCGGCGTGCCGGTCACGAGCGTCACGCAGCATGACGATCTGGGGCAACCACTCGGCCTCGCAGTACCCCGACATCTTCCACGCCGAGATCGACGGCAGGCCCGCGGCCGAGGTCGTCTCCGACCGCACCTGGCTGACCGACGACTTCATCCCGACCGTGCAGAAGCGCGGCGCGGCCGTGATCGAGGCCCGCGGCGCATCGTCCGCCGCCTCGGCCGCCAACGCCGCCATCGACCACGTGCACGACTGGGTGCTCGGCACGCCGGCCGGCGACTGGGTCTCGATGGGCATCCCGTCCGACGGCTCCTACGGCGTGCCGGAGGGCCTCATCGCCGGCCTGCCCGTCACCACCTCGGGCGGCAGGTTCAGCGTCGTGCAGGGGCTCGACCTGGACGAGTTCTCGCGCGGCCGCGTCGACGCGTCCATCGCGGAGCTGGCCGAGGAGCGCGACGCCGTCAGCGGCCTCGGGCTGATCTGACGGCCCGCACGCGGCACCGACGGGCTGATCGAGCGCGAGCAGCTCGTCCCGCTCGGCATCGACGACGCGTTCGCGTTCTTCGCCGACGCGGCCAACCTGGAGGCGATCACGCCGCCCTGGCTCCGCTTCCGGATCCTGACGCCGCAGCCGCTGCAGGTCCGGGAGGGCGCGCTGATCGACTACCGCCTGACGCTGCATCGCGTGCCCGTCACCTGGCGCACGCGGATCGAGCGCTGGGAGCCGTCGCGGCGGTTCGTCGACCTGCAGCTGAGCGGCCCGTTCGCCCGCTGGGAGCACACGCACACGTTCGAGGAGCGCCCCGGCGGCACGCTGATCGCCGACCGCGTCGACTACCGGATGCCGTTCGGCGTGCTCGGCGCGGTCGCGCACCGGCTCCTGATCGGGCGCGACCTGCAGCGGATCTTCGACTACCGCCGCGACGCGCTCGCGCGGCTGCTGACGGCTCCCGCCTAGCGGCTCGCGGCGAGTCCGCGCGCTCGGCTACCCTGGAAGCCCATGCCGCCGTTTCGCTTCACGGGCACGTTCGACCCGACCGGCGACCAGCCAGGCGCCATCGAGGCGCTGTCCGACGGGCTGCGCTCCGGCGAGCGCTTCCAGACGCTGCTCGGCGCGACCGCGACCGGCAAGACGGCGACGATGGCGTGGGTGATCGAGCAGACGCAGCGCCCGGCGCTCGTCATCGCGCACAACAAGACCCTGGCCGCGCAGCTCTGCAACGAGTTCCGCGAGTTCTTCGCGGACAACGCGGTCGAGTACTTCGTCTCGTACTACGACTACTACCAGCCCGAGGCCTACCTGGCCGCGTCCGACACGTACATCGAGAAGGACTCGGCGATCAACGACGACATCGACCGGCTGCGCCATGCCGCGACGTCGTCGCTGCTGACGCGCCGCGACGTGATCATCGTCGCGTCGGTGTCGTGCATCTACGGCCTCGGCTCGCCGAAGGAGTACGAGCAGCAGCTCGTGCAGCTCACCGTCGGCGGCGAGTTCGGCCGCGAGCAGCTGCTGCGCGACCTGATCGGCATCCAGTACAGCCGCAACGACGTCGTGCTGGGCCGCGGCCGGTTCCGCGCCCGCGGCGACGTGGTCGAGGTGCAGCCGGCGTACTCCGAGACGGCGTACCGCGTGTCGCTGTTCGGCGACGAGGTGGAGTCGATCACGCACTTCGACCCGCTCACGGGCGAGGTGCTCGAGCGGCATCGACGACCTGATGCTGTACCCGGCGACGCACTACGTGACGTCGCCGCCGTCGCTGGAGCGCGCGGTCGAGGAGATCGCCGCCGAGATGGAGGAGCGCGTCGCGCTGTACGAGGAGCAGAACAAGCTGCTCGAGGCGCACCGCCTGCGCCAGCGCACCGAGTACGACCTCGAGATGATGCGCGAGATGGGCTACTGCAACGGCATCGAGAACTACTCGCGCATCCTCGACGGCCGCACCGAGGGCCAGCCGCCGTTCACCCTGCTCGACTACTTCCCGTCCGACTTCATCGTGTTCATCGACGAGTCGCACAACACCGTGCCGCAGATCGGCGGCATGTACGAGGGCGACCGGTCGCGCAAGTCGGCGCTGATCGAGCACGGCTTCCGCCTGCCGTCGGCGATCGACAACCGGCCGCTGCGGTTCGACGAGTTCGTGCAGCGCGTCGACCAGGTCGTGTTCGTCTCGGCGACGCCGGGCGCCTTCGAGCTGCGCAACTCGACGAAGGTGGTCGAGCAGATCATCCGCCCGACCGGCCTCGTCGACCCCGAGGTCGAGCTGCGCCCGACGAAGGGCCAGATCGACGACCTGCTGACCGAGATCCGCGCCCGCGAGCGCGCCGGCGAGCGCGTGCTGGTGACGACGCTGACGAAGAAGATGGCCGAGGACCTGACCGACTACCTGCTCGAGTCGGGCGTCCGCACGCGCTACCTGCACTCCGAGGTCGACACCATCGAGCGCATCCAGATCGTGCGCGCGCTGCGCCTCGGCGAGTACGACGTGCTGGTCGGCGTCAACCTGCTGCGCGAGGGCCTCGACCTGCCCGAGGTGTCGCTGGTCGCGATCCTCGACGCCGACAAGGAGGGCTTCCTGCGCGGGCAGACGGCGCTCATCCAGACGATCGGCCGGGCCGCGCGCAACATCAACGGCCGCGTGCTCATGTACGCCGACAAGGAGACCGAGGCGATCCGCGGCGCGGTGCGCGAGACCAGCCGCCGCCGCGCGATCCAGCAGGCGCACAACGAGGAGCACGGCATCACGCCGATGACGATCTCGAAGTCGGTCACCGACATCACCGAGTTCCTGTCGCTCGACTCGAAGAACGTCCCGTCGTCGCGCCGCCGCGGCGCCGCCAAGGTCGACGGCATGAACCGCGACGACCTGACGAAGCTCGCCATCGATCTCGAGCAGGAGATGCTGGCCGCGGCCGAGGAGCTCCGCTTCGAGTACGCCGCCCGCCTGCGCGACGAGATCAAGGAGCTCCGCCGCGAGCTCGCCCAGATCGAGTCCGCCGGCCTGCGCTGACGGGTCCGCCGTGCGTCTCCCGCGCGCCTTCCGCGCGGCTTCCATGCGCGGGGTCTGACCCCGAAAACGCCCGTTCTGGGGTCTGACCCCAGAACGTTTCCGCGCGGAAGGCGCACGGATCGCGCGCGTTGTACGGGTCCGTGCGGAAGCGGGCTCCGTGCGTCACCGCGCGGGCACGAAGTTCGGCGTACGGTGGATCGGCTCGCTCTCGCGCGCCGACCGGCGGATCAGCGCTCCTCGACGACCTTGTCGATGATGCCGTACGCCTTCGCCTCTTCCGACCCGAGGAAGTAGTCGCGCTCGGTGTCGGTGTGGATCTGCTCGACCGTCTTGCCGGTGTGCTCGGCGAGCACCTCGTCCATGCGGCGGCGGATGTTCAGCACCTCGCGGGCGTGGATCTCGATGTCGGTCGCCTGGCCCTGGAAGCCGGACGTGCCCTGGTGGATCATGATCCGCGCGTTCTGCAGGGCGAGGCGCTTGCCCTTCGCGCCGCCGGCGAGCAGGATCGCGCCCATCGACATCGCCATCCCGAAGCAGATCGTCTGCACGTCGGGCTTGATGAACTGCATCGTGTCGTAGATCGCCATGCCCGCGTAGACGTCGCCGCCCGGGCTGTTGATGTACAGCGAGATGTCCTTGTCCGGGTCGTCCGACTCGAGATGGATCAGCTGCGCGACGATGAGATTGGCGATCTCGGGATAGACCGGCGTGCCGAGGAAGATGATGCGCTCGTTGAGGAGCCGGGAGTAGATATCGAACGACCGCTCACCGCGGCCGGTCTGCTCGATCACCATGGGGACAAGGGGGCTCATGTGACGCACGGTAGCGCAGGGGTTTCCGGATCACCGGAGAATGGTCAGGCGTGGAGCACCCGCTCGTGCACACGCGTGCCCACACCGCCGCGCTGACACGCCCGATCGCGGCGGCGCTGGGAGCCGTTGCGATCCTCGCGTTCACGGTCGCGGTCCTCGCGCGGACCGGACGGCCGGGTCTCACCGGCCAGGCCGCCGCCGCCATCACGGCGGGCCTCGCGATCTTCGCGCTGGTGCGGCTGGTGCGCGAGGTGTGGGCGTGGGACCGGACGATGCTGCTGGTCTCGGAGGACGAGCTCGTGATCCGCCGCGGCGGCTTCCGCCGGTCGGAGTCGATCGTGCCGATGCGGGCCATCCAGCGCCTGCGCGTGCGGCGCTCGCTGCTCGGCCGGCTGCTCGGCTACGGCACCATCGAGCTGGCGGGAACGACCAAGGGCAGCCGGCTGAAGTACGTGCCGCAGCCGGAAGAGGTATCGGCGGTGATCAGCACCTATGCTGGCCGCCATGACCACGTCCGCTGAGCTGTTCGCGCGCGCCGTCGAGGCGATGCCGGGCGGGAACACCCGTTCCACGCTGTACATCCCGCCCGTGCCCCCGTACGCGCGCCGTGGCACCGGCTGCCGCCTGGTGGACGAGGACGGCCACGAGACGTTCGACCTGCAGGCCAACTACACGACGCTCGTGCACGGCCACCGGCATCCCGTCGTGATGGCTGCCGCGACCGCGGCGCTGGAGGACGGCACCTGCTTCGGACTGCCGTCGCGCCACGACGTGGCGCTGGCGGAACGCATCTCGGAGCGCGTGCCGGTGGTCGAGCGGCTGCGGTTCACGAACTCGGGCTCGGAGGCCGTCATGATGGCCTTCCGCACGGCCCGCGCGCTGACCGGCAGGGACGGGATCCTGCGCTTCGAGGGCTCGTACCACGGCATCTACGACGCCGCCCTGCCGGCGGGCGCGGCCGGCATCCCCGACGTCGTCTACGGCGACCTGTACGACACGCCGGTCGCCGACGAGGCGGCCTTCCTGCGGGCGCTGGACGAGCACGGCGACCGCCTGGCCTGCGTGATCATCGACCTGATGCCGAACCGGGCCGGCCTGAGGCCGGTGCCGCAGGCCTTCGCCGACCTCGTCCGGGCCGAGACGACGCGTCGCGGCATCCTCCTGATCGTCGACGAGGTCATCACCCTGCGCCTCGGCCTGTCCGGTCTGCACGGCCGCTACGGCATCACGCCCGACCTGGTGACGATGGGCAAGATCATCGGCGGCGGATTCGCCGTCGGCGCGTGGGGCGGACCCGCCGACGTGATGGGCGTGCTCGATCCGCGCCGCGCCGGCAACGTGCCGCACGCCGGCACGTTCTCGGCGAACCCCGTCACCTGCGCCGCCGGACTGGCCGCGCTCGACCTGCTCGACCAGGCCGCGATCGACCGCATCAACGCCCACGGCGACCGGCTGCGCGAGGCCGTGGCGGCGATGGGCTACAACGTCGCCGGCTCCGGCTCGCTGTTCCGCCTGCTCGACATCCTGGGCGACTACGACGCCTGGTGGCGCCTCTACAACGCCGGCGTGCTGGTCGCGACGAACGGCCTCTGCTCGCTGTCGACGGTGATGACCGACGCCGATCTCGAGGAGATTGCGGCACGCTTCGCCGCCGCGCGGGAGTAGGCGTGCGCGCCCGCTGACGACCGCGCGGAGGTCGTGCGTTAGGCTTCGGTGACCCGAACGGTTGTTCGTATCGGGATACGTTGCTACCGTCCGGGGAAGGCATGTCGAGCGACTGGATCGAGATTCGCGGAGCCCGCGAGCACAACCTCCGCAACGTCAGCGTTCGCATCCCGCGCGAGCGCCTCGTCGTGATCACCGGATTGTCCGGTTCGGGCAAGTCGTCGCTCGCCTTCGACACGCTGTACGCCGAGGGCCAGCGGCGCTACGTCGAGTCGCTGTCCGCCTACGCGCGGCAGTTCCTCGGGCAGATGGACAAGCCCGACGTCGACTCCATCGAGGGCCTCTCGCCGGCCATCTCGATCGACCAGAAGACGACCTCGCGCAACCCGCGCTCGACGGTCGGCACGGTCACCGAGATCTACGACTACCTGCGCCTGCTGTTCGCGCGGGTCGGCCACCCGCACTGCCACGTCTGCGGTCGCCCGATCGCCGGCCAGTCGGCCGAGCAGATCGTCGACCAGGTGATGGCGCTGCCCGCCGGCACGCGGTTCACCGTCGACGCGCCGGTCGTGCGCGGCCGCAAGGGCGAGTTCAAGGACCTGTTCGAGAGCCTCCGCGGCGAGGGCTTCACGCGCGTCAAGGTCGACGGCGAGACGCGGCTGCTCGAGGAGGGCATCGAGCTCGACAAGAAGTTCAAGCACGACATCGCGGTCGTGGTCGACCGCCTGGTGATGAAGGACGACCTGCGCAAGCGCCTGGCCGACTCGGTCGAGACCGCGCTGGCGCTGGCCGAGGGCCTCATCGACATCGCCGTCGTCGACGGCGAGACCACCACGTACTCCGAGAAGTTCGCCTGCCCCGAGCACGGCGTGTCGCTGCCCGAGCTGGCGCCGCGCGTGTTCTCGTTCAACTCGCCGCACGGCGCCTGCCCGGCCTGTCACGGCCTCGGCGCCACGCCCGAGCTCGATCCCGACATGATCGTGCCCGACGCCGAGGTGTCGATCTCCAACGGCGCGCTGCTGCCGTGGAACGTGTCCGGCTCGAGCTTCTACGAGAGCGCGATCCTGGCCGTCGCCGACCACTTCGACGTCCCGCTCGAGACGGCGTGGGGCGATCTGACCACCGAGCAGCGCAAGCTGTTCCTGTACGGCACCGACGGCCAGCGGGTGCTGGTCACGTACAAGAACCGCCAGGGCCGCAAGCGCCAGTACATGATGGCCTTCGAGGGCATCATCGCGGGGCTCGACCGGCGCTACCGCGAGACCGAGTCGTCGCTGCAGCGCGAGCGCATCGAGGAGTACATGACGCTGCGGCCGTGCCCGACGTGCAACGGCGCGCGCCTGAAGCCCGAGTCGCTCGCCGTGACGGTCGCCAGCATCAACATCCACACGGCCACCAGCCTGTCGGTCGCTGCCGCGCGCACCTGGGTCGACGGCCTCAGCCTGAGCGACAACGAGACCCTGATCGCCGAGCGCATCGTGCGCGAGCTGCGCGAGCGCCTCGGCTTCCTGGTCGACGTCGGGGTCGGCTACCTGAGCCTCGACCGCGCCGCCGGCACGCTGTCGGGCGGCGAGGCGCAGCGCATCCGGCTCGCGACGCAGATCGGCTCGCACCTCGTGGGCGTGCTCTACATCCTGGACGAGCCGTCGATCGGCCTGCACCAGCGCGACAACCACCGCCTCATCGACACGCTGACGCGGCTGCGCGACATCGGCAACACCGTGATCGTGGTCGAGCACGACGAGGACACGGTGCGCGCGGCCGACTGGGTGATCGACATGGGCCCGGGCGCCGGCGAGCACGGCGGCGAGGTCGTCGCCGAGGGCACGCCGGCCAAGGTCGCCCGCACGCGGGCATCGGTCACGGGCGCCTACCTGTCGGGCCGACGGCGCATCCCGGTGCCCGTCCGGCGCGGTCCCAGCGACGAGTCCCTGCTGGTGCGGGGCGCGCGCCAGCACAACCTCAAGAACATCGACGTCGAGATCCCGGTCGGCCGCTTCGTGGCGGTCACGGGCGTGTCGGGCTCCGGCAAGTCGACCCTCGTCAACGACGTGATCCTGCGGGCGCTCAAGAACCGGCTCCACAACGCCCGCCTCAAGTCGGGCATGCACGGCCGCATCGAGGGCATCGAGATGTTCGACAAGGTCATCGACATCGACCAGTCGCCGATCGGCCGCACGCCGCGGTCGAACCCGGCCACGTACACGGGGCTGTTCGACCACATCCGGCAGCTGTACGCCTCGACGCCCGACTCCAAGGTGCGCGGCTACAAGCCCGGCCGGTTCTCGTTCAACGTCAAGGGCGGCCGCTGCGAGACGTGCCGCGGCGACGGCACCATCAAGATCGAGATGCACTTCCTGCCCGACGTGTACGTGCCGTGCGAGGTGTGCAAGGGCAAGCGCTACAACCGCGAGACGCTCGAGGTGCGCTTCAAGGGCAAGTCGATCGCCGACGTGCTCGAGATGCCGGTCGAGGAGGCGCTCGAGTTCTTCGCGAAGATCCCGAAGCTGCGCCGCCGCCTGCAGACCCTGCACGACGTCGGCCTCGACTACGTGCGGCTGGGCCAGCCCGCCACCACGCTGTCGGGCGGCGAGGCGCAGCGGGTCAAGCTCGCCACCGAGCTGCAGAAGATCGCCACGGGCCGCACCCTGTACGTGCTGGACGAGCCCACCACGGGCCTGCACCTGGCCGACATCGAGAAGCTGCTCGAGGTGCTGCACCGCCTGGTCGAGAGCGGCAACACCGTGCTCGTGATCGAGCACAACCTCGACGTCATCAAGCAGGCCGACTGGGTGGTCGACCTCGGTCCCGAGGGCGGCGACGCCGGCGGCGAGGTGATCGCGGCGGGTCCGCCCGAGGACATCGTGCTCGTGCCCGAGTCGCACACCGGCCGGTTCCTGCGTCCGCTGCTCGAGGCCCCGCGCGAGGTCAAGGCCACCGCGCAGCTCGTCATCTAGCCCGTCAGTTCGATGATCCGCCGCAAGGCCCGGTCGGCGCCCGGCTCGGCCATGCGCCGCGCCGCCTCCGCCGGCTCGAACCACCGCAGCGCCAGCGACTCCGCCTCGTCCTGCGCGATCGCGTCGGGCGTCGAGGTCTGCAGCGCGTAGCGCACGTCGTGGTGCAGGTGCGCGGGCTCGCTGCGGCCGGCGGGGATCTCGTGCACGTCGATGTCGAGGATCGCGGTCTGCAGCGGCGTCAGGTCGTGCAGGCCCGACTCCTCGCGGGCCTCGCGCAGAGCGGTCTGCAGCGGGTCGTGCTCGCCCTCGTCGTGGCCGCCGAGCTGCAGCCAGCGGTCGAGGCGCCGGTGGTGGTGCAGCAGCACGCGGCCGGAGCCGGCGTCGACCACGAAGGCGCTGCCGGTGATGTGGCCCGGCGTGTAGAAGCCGCGGTCGAAGCACCGCGGCGTGCCGGCGACCAGCGCCACGACGGCGTCGCGGTCGCGGCGCTCGGCGTCGTCGGCCGCCTGGTGCCCGAGCAGCGCGTCGTGCAGGGCCTGTCGTGCTGCATCCATGGTCCGGCATGATCCCCGAATGGCCGAAGAGGTGCGCCCCGGAACGATCACACTCCCGCGGGAGTCGGATCAGGTCATCTGGTCCGAGGACGAGATCGAGGAGTTCGAGGGCCTCGACACCTCGGAGGGCGACTGGTACGGGATCCGCACCGACCCGTGGCCGTGCCCCACCTGCGGCGCCGTCTTCGAGTGGGTCACGGGGGCCCACTTCGTGATCGTCGCGCCCGACAAGGACGACCTGCTGCTGATCGCCGCGAAGTGCAAGGAGATCGGCCGCAACCCCAAGATCCTCGCCTACGACGACGTGCTGCCGGCCATGTCGATCTTCCAGTGGCAGGCGCTCGGCCGGCCCGTCCACGGCATGCGCCAGCCCTGAAGGAGCCTCCGATGAAGTACGCCCACACCTGTTACCGGGTCTTCGACCTCGACAAGGCCGTCGACTTCTACACCAACGGCCTCGGCTTCACCGAGCAGCGGCGGATCCCGATCCGCGAGGAGGCGATCAACGTCTTCCTGACGCCTCCGGGCTCGCCCGACCAGCCACTGGAGCTGACCTACAACTTCGGCCGCGACGAGCCGTACGAGATCGGCACCGGCTACGGCCACATCGCCCTCTTCGTCGACGATATGGACGGTACGCTGGCGACGCTGGCCGAGAAGGGCATCCAGCCCGAGAAGCCGCCGTACTCGATCCGCGAGGGCGGCTCCCGGCTGTGCTTCGTGCGGGATCCCGACGGCTATCGCATCGAGCTGATCGAGCACGGCATCTAGCTCCGAGCGACGCCGGAGGAGACTCACCCGCGACGGGTGACGCAACCCGAAGCCGATGAGGTAACACTGCCGACGACCACGCGGGCACCCCTGCCCGCACGTCGTGAGGAGCAACCGATGCCCGAGAACGAGCGCCCGAACATCCTGGTCATCTGGGGCGACGACATCGGGATCACGAACCTGAGCTGCTACAGCGACGGCCTGATGGGCTACCGGACGCCGAACATCGACCGGATCGCCGACGAGGGCATGCGGTTCACCGACTCCTACGGCGAGCAGAGCTGCACCGCGGGCCGCTCGTCGTTCATCACCGGGCAGAGCGTGTACCGGACGGGACTCAGCAAGGTGGGCCTGCCGGGTGCCGACATCGGCCTCCAACCGGAGGATCCGACCATCGCCGAGCTGCTGAAGCCGCTCGGCTACGCGACCGGCCAGTTCGGCAAGAACCACCTCGGCGACAAGAACGAGTTCCTGCCGACGGTGCACGGGTTCGACGAGTTCTTCGGCAACCTCTACCACCTGAACGCGGAGGAGGAGCCCGAGCTGCCGAACTACCCGCCCGCGGCGGACTTCCCGAACTTCAAGGCCCGGTTCGGCCCTCGCGGCGTGATCCATTCGTGGGCCACCGACGAGGACGACGCGACGGAGGAAGGCCGCTTCGGCCGCGTCGGCAAGCAGCGGATCGAGGACACCGGCCCGCTCACGAAGAAGCGGATGCAGACGATCGACGACGAGTGCCTCGAGCACGCGCTCGGCTTCATGGACCAGCGGAACGCCGACGGCACGCCGTTCTTCCTCTGGTTCAACAGCACGCACATGCACTTCCGGACGCACGCGAAGCCCGAGAGCGTCGGGCAGGCCGGCCGGTGGCAGTCGCCGTACCACGACACCATGATCGACCACGACAACGTCGTTGGAGCGCTCCTCGACAAGCTCGACGAGCTCGGCATCGCCGAGAACACGATCGTCCTCTACAGCACCGACAACGGGCCGCACATGAACACGTGGCCGGACGGCGGCATGACGCCGTTCCGTGGCGAGAAGAACACCAACTGGGAGGGTGCCTTCCGCGTCCCCAAGGTCGTCCGCTGGCCAGGGCGCATCCCGGCGGGCGTGGTCTCGAACGAGATCGTGCAGCACCACGACTGGCTGCCCACCTTCCTGGCCGCGGCCGGCGCGCCGGACATCGTCGAGGACCTGAAGGCCGGCCACACCATCGACGACACCACCTACAAGGTGCACATCGACGGCTTCAACCTGGTGCCGTACCTGACCGGCGAGGTCGACAGGAGCCCGCGCCAGGGCTTCGTCTACTTCTCGGACGACGGCGACGTGCTCGCCATGCGGTTCGACAACTGGAAGATGGTGTTCATGGAGCAGCGGACGGTGGGGACGCTGCAGGTGTGGATGGACCCGTTCGTGCCGCTGCGGATCCCGAAGATGTACAACCTCCGCCTCGACCCGTTCGAGCGGGCCGACATCACGTCGAACACCTACTTCGACTGGTACGTCGACAACGCCTACCTGGTCCTGGCGGCGCAGGTCCTGATGGCGCAGTTCCTGCAGACGTTCATCGAGTTCCCGCCGCGCCAGAAGGCGGCGAGCTTCACGATCGACCAGGCCCTGGCGAAGCTCGAGGCGGCGCTCACGTCGGGGCACTGACACGGTGACGGACCTGCTTCCGTCCTGGAAGGGCGGCCCGACGAAGCGGGCGATCGTCGAGTTCGCCGATCGCGTCGCGCGGAAGGGCTCGCCCGACTTCGTGCCGCCGAACGAGCGGATCGCGGTATTCGACAACGACGGCACGCTGTGGTCGGAGAAGCCCATGCCGATCGAGCTGGTGTTCATCCTGCAGCGCCTCGCGGTGATGGCCGAGAAGGATCCCGACCTCCGCGAGCGTCAGCCCTGGAAGGCCGCGTACGAGAAGGACTACGCGTGGCTCGGCAACGCCATCACGAAGCACTACGCGGGCGACGACAGCGACGTCCGCGTCGTGATGGGAGGGCTGCTGCAGGCATTTGCCGGCTGGTCGGTGGAGCGCTACGTGAGCGAGGCCGACGCGATGCTGCAGGAGGGGAAGCACCCGACCTTCGGGCGCCGATTCCGCGAGTGCGGCTACCTGCCGATGGTCGAGCTGCTGCGGTTCCTGGAGTCGAAGGGCTTCACGAACTACATCGCGTCGGGCGGCGACCGCGACTTCATGCGCGCCGTCACGGAGGACATCTACGAGATCCCGCCCGAGCGCGTGATCGGCAGCTCCAACGGCATCCGCTACGAGGACGACGACGACGGCGGCTCGCTGGTGTACGTGGCCGAGCCCGACGTGTTCGATGACGGGCCGATCAAGCCGGTACGCATCTGGAGCCGCATCGGGCGCCGTCCCATCGTCGCGGTGGGCAACTCGAACGGCGACATCCCGATGCTGCGCTTCGCGGGCGGCCCCGGCCGGCCGGCGCTGCGCCTGCTCGTGCTGCACGACGACGCCGAACGGGAGGCCGACTACACGGCGGGCGCGGACAAGGCGCTCGAGATGGCGGCCACCGACGCCTGGACCGTGATCAGCATGCAGCGCGACTGGTCGACGGTGTTCGCCGACGTCTGAGCCGCGCCGCGCTCAGTCGAACAGCGGGTTCGCGGGCTGCAGCGCGTCCTCGAAGGCGGCCAGCTCGTCCTCCGGCATCGCATAGGTGTGCTCGAGCGCCGGGAAGGCGCCCGAGCGCACGTCGGCGGCGTAGCGGCGCACGCCGTCGACCGCGGCGCCGTGCAGGTCGGCGTAGCGCTTCACGAACCGCGGCGCGCGCGGCTCGCCGTAGCCGAGCAGGTCGTGGTAGACCAGCACCTGGCCGTCGCAGCCCGCGCCGGCGCCGATGCCGATGGTGGGGATGCTCAGGCGCTCCGTGACGGCCTGCGCGACCGCGGCCGGCACGCACTCCAGCACGACGGAGAAGGCGCCGGCGGCCTCGATCGCGAGCGCGTCGTCGACCAGCTCCAGCGCCGCGGCCGCCGTCCGGCCCTGTGCCTTGAAGCCGCCCAGCGCGGTGGCGGTCTGCGGAGTCAGGCCGAGGTGGCCCATCACCGGGATACCGGCCTGGGTGACGGCGAGGATGCGGTCGAGCGTCGGGCCGGCGCCCTCCATCTTCACGGCGTCGGCGCCGCCCTCCTTCACGAACCGGCCGGCGGTCATGATCGCGTCGCGGTTGTCGACCTGGTACGACATGAACGGCAGGTCGGCGATCACCAGCGGGTGCGTGGATCCGCGGGCCGAGGCGCGGGTCAGCATCAGCATCTCGTCGATGGTGACCGGCACCGTCGACGGGTGGCCGAGCACGGTCATGGCGGCCGAGTCGCCGACCAGGACCAGCTCCACGCCGGCCTCGCTGGCGACCTTGCCGGACGGATAGTCGTAGGCCGTCACCATCACGATCCGGCGACCGTCCTTCTTCATGGCGGCCAGCTCGGGCAGCGGCAGCTTGCCGGGCGCGGGCGTGCCGGGGGCGGGAACTCGGGGTCGGGTGCTCATCAGGTGCTCCAGGACTCGATCTTGCGGGGCGCCGCGGTGATCTGCGGCGCGAGGACGAGGTTGTCGATCAGGTTGGTGTCGCCGACGCGAGCGGACACGGCCAGCACGGCGGCGCGGTCGGGGCTGTAGGGACCGAGCGTCTCGGCGTCGCGCAGCTCGACGAACTCGACGCCGATGCCGGCGTCGTCCATGGCGGCGCGCGCCACCTCGACGAGGCGGCGGCGGTCGCGTTCGCCGCCCGCGTACAGGTCGGCGGCGTCGCGCAGTCCGTCGAAGATCGCCCGCGCCTGCTGCCGCTCGGACGCGCTCAGGTAGCGGTTGCGCGAGCTCATCGCGAGGCCGTCGGGCTCGCGGATGGTGGGCAGGGCGCGGATCTCGATCGGCAGTGCCAGGTCGGCCACCAGCCGGCGGATCACGGCGACCTGCTGGAAGTCCTTCAGGCCGAAGTAGGCGATGTCGGGCGCCACGATGCCGAACAGCCGCGCCACCACGGTGGCGACGCCGGCGAAGTGGCCGGGCCGCGCCGATCCCCAGAGGCCGCGTGCGACCGGGCCGGGGTCGATCGACGTCGCGAAGCCGGGCGGGTACATCTCCTCGACCGCCGGCGCGAACAGGAAGTCGACGCCGACGTCGCTGGCGCGCGCCGCGTCGTCCGACTCCATGCGCGGGTAGCGCGCCAGGTCCTCGCCGGGGCCGAACTGCGAGGGGTTGACGAACAGCGAGACGACCACCACGTCGGCCTCGCTGCGCGCCGTGCGCATCAGCGAGACGTGGCCGTCGTGGAAGGCGCCCATGGTCGGCACGAGCCCGATGCGCTGCTCCGACTGGCGGGCGCTCATCAGCGCGGCGCGGACCTCGCGGATGGTGCGCAGCGTTCTCACAGCAGGGCCTCCACCCGCGCGGCGGCGGCGGGGTCGACGAGGGGCAGCGTGGCGCGGGCCAGCGCCAGGTACAGGTCGGTCAGCGCCGGGTCGAGCGGCTGCAGCGTGGCGAGGTGCGCGGCGATGGTCGGTGCATCCCCGCGAGCGACGGGGCCAGTCGGCTGCATGCCCGAGCCGGCCTCGATCGCGTTGTCCAGGGCGCGGCGGGCCAGCGGCGCCAGGATCTCGACCGCGTCGTCGCGATCGAGCATCCGGCAGGCGGTGGCGAACAGGGTCACGACGAAGGCGGCGCCCATCACGCAGGCGAGATGGGGGAGCGGGCGCACCGACTCCGGAATCGGGACGGCGTGCAGCCCGAGCGACCCGGCGAGGTCGGCCGCGAACCGGTCGGCGGCGGCGTCGGCGCCGGTCGTGAAGGCGCTCACGCCGTCCAGCTGGGCGGCGCCGCCGTCGCGCTCCATGCTCTGGGCGGGATGCAGCACGAACCGCCGGCGCGCGTCGCCGAGCGCCGCCAGCGGCGTCGCGCCGGAGACGTGGCCGACCCACTGCCCGGCGGGCAGCCCGGCTGCGACCTCGGCGATCGCCCGGTCGGGCACGGTCAGCAGCACGACGTCGGCGTCGGCAGCCGCGCGGGGATCGCGCTCCAACCGCGCGACGTGCCCGTAGGCGGTCGCGCGATCACGAATGGCATGTCCGGCACGGCCGGGTCCGACGAGCACGATGTTCATGGTGGTGCGGTACCCCTCGCGAAGGATGGAGTCCTCGGCGGGAAGCGTACTATCCTTTCGCCATGCCCGTCTACGAATATCAGTGCGCGACCTGCGACACCCAGTTCGAGGAGCTCGTTCTGAGCAGTTCGATGGTCGTGGCCTGCCCCGAGTGCACGTCGACCGACCTGCAGAAGCTGCTGTCCACGTTCCAGCGCACCCGTGTCGGCGGCGACATGCCCGTCACCGCCGGCGCCGCACCCGCGCCGCGGGCGGGTGGCTGCTGCGGCGGCGGCTGCGGCTGTCACTAGAGGCGGCGGAGATGGAGTCGCTCGCGGACCGCGTGGCGGCCTGCGAGCGTTGCGGGCTCGCACACGTGCGGCTGCGGGCGATCGCCGGCGACTGCCCCGCCGGCGCCACGGTGCTGCTGATCGCCGCCGCGCCCTCGTTTCCGGCCGAGCTGGTCGGGCGGTCGCTGTCGGACGAGGCGCGCGAGGTGCTGGTCGCGGCCGGCGTCGACATGGCGACGGTCGCCACGACGACGCTCGTGAAGTGCCGGCCGCCGGCGGGGAGAACGCCCACGGACGACGAGATCGCCGCGTGCCGGCCCTACCTGGAGGAGCAGGTGGCCGAGCAGCGGCCCGAGACCGTGATCGCGCTCGGCGGGCCGGTGCTGCGGTCGCTGGCGCCCGGCGCGCCGCCGCTGTCGACGTCGCACGGCCACTCCCGCCCGGTCACGATCGGAGGCCACGAGGCGCGCCTGCTGCCGGTGCTCGATCCGTACGCCGTGGCCGAGGTGCCGTCGCTGGCGCCGCTGCTGGCCGCGGACCTGGGCGGACCTGCGCCGGTAGCGCCGCCGGCGCCGACGCCGGAGCCGGCCGCGCCGGTCGACGAGCCGGCGCCCGAGGACGCGCCGCAGCTCGGGCTCTTCTGATGGTGGAGGAGGTGCGGGACGAGCCGGGCACGGCCCGGATCGCCGCGGCGCTCGCGGCCACGCTGGCGCCGGGCGACATCGTGCACCTGACGGGCGAGCTGGGCGCGGGCAAGACGGCCTTCGTGCGGTACGCGGCAGCGGCGCTGGGCGTGACGGAGGCGGTCACGTCGCCGACGTTCTCGATCGCGCACCGCTACACCGGGCGTGACGGCCAGGTCGTGTCGCACCTCGATCTGTACCGCTCGCGCGGCGTCACGGTCGAGGAGCTGGCCGATCTCGAGGAGTACCTGGACGAGGCCGCGATCGTGTTCGTCGAGTGGCCGGAGGCCGGCGTCGGCGTGCTGCCACCGCCGACGGTCACGGTCGCGATCGACGACCTCGGAGACGGGCGCCGGTCGATCACGATCGAACCGGCATAGATAGATACGATTCGCGCGATGCGTCGCGTGCTGGCCCTGGATACGGCAACGGATCGCGCCACCGCGGCGCTGGTGACCGATGCCGTCGCGCTGGAGCGCGGGGGCGATGCGCGCGGCAGCGCCGCGCGCGACGTGCTGGCGCTGATCCACGGCATCCTGGGCGAGGCGGGCGTGACGCTGGCCGATCTCGACGGCATCGCGGTGGGCACCGGCCCCGGCTCGTTCACGGGCCTGCGCATCGGCATCGCGACCGGCGAGGCGCTCGCCGACGGCGCCGGGCTGCCGGTGGCCGGTGTCTCGACGCTGCACGCGCTGCTGCACCACGCTCCGGCCGGTGCCGTCGCGGTGATCGACGCGCGTCGCCGCGAGGTGTTCGCCGAGGGCCCGGGCGTGCCCGCTGCGGCCTACGATCCGGCGGCGCTGGCGGCACTGCTGCCCGCCGGGACGGTCGTGGTCGGCGACGGCGCGCTGCGCTACGCCGACCTGCTCGCGGAGGCCGGCGCCGTGGTGGCCGCCGACGAGGCGCTGCACCGCGTGCGCGCCGACGCCCACGCCGTGCTGGCCCGCTTCGACGGCACGCGGCCGGTGCCGCGCTACCTGCGCGAGCCCGACGCGACACCCTCGGCGGTGGCGTGATGATGACCGGCATCGAGCTGCGCAAGCTCAAGCTCGCCGACATCCCGTCGATCGAGCAGGTCGAGCGCCGCGCGTACTCCACGCCGTGGTCGCGCACCATGTTCGCCGGCGAGATCGCGAAGCCGACGTCGCGCTGCTACGGCGCCTTCGACGCCGACCGGCTGGCCGGCTACCTGATCGTCTCGCGCTACGTCGACGCGTGGCACATCATGAACGTCGCCATCGACGAGCCCTATCGCCGGCGCGGCCTGGCGTACCACATGCTCGAGCAGCTGTTCGCGGACACGTCGGGTGACGGCACGCGCGGCTACACGCTCGAGGTGCGCGTCTCCAACCACGGCGCGATCCGGCTCTACGAGCGCATCGGCTTCCAGCCGACGGGCATCCGGCGCGGGTACTACACCGACAACCGCGAGGACGCCCTGATCATGTGGAAGGACGGTCCCGAGGACCTGTGATCCTCGCGATCGAGACGTCGTGTGACGAGACGTGCGCGGCCGTGGTGGAGCGGGCGGAGGTGCGGTCGAACATCGTCTCCTCGCAGGCCGCGCTGCACGGGCGGTTCGGCGGCGTCGTGCCCGAGATCGCGTCGCGGCGGCACCTCGAGCTGGTCGGTCCCGTCGTGCGGGAGGCGCTCGCGGACGCCGGCGCGTCGTTCGCCGACCTGCGCGCGATCGCCGTCACCGCCGGCCCGGGGCTGATCGGCGCGCTGCTGGTGGGCGTCTCCGCCGCGAAGGCGTACGCCTACGCGGCGCAGAAGCCGCTGATCCCGGTCGATCACCTGCACGGGCACGTCGCCTCGCTGTTCATCGCGCCGCAGCCGCTGGAGCCGCCGTTCCTGTGCCTGCTGGCGTCGGGCGGCCACACGCTGCTGCTCGACGTGCACGACCACGTCCGCTGGACGGTGCTCGGCCGCAGCCTCGACGACGCCGCCGGGCGAGGCCTTCGACAAGGGCGCCCGCCTGCTCGGCCTCGGCTACCCGGGCGGCCCGGCGATCGAGCAGGCGGCCGCCGGCGGCGATCCGGAGGCCGTGGCGCTGCCGGTGGCGATGGCGGGGCGGGAGGGGCTCGATCTCTCGTTCTCGGGCCTGAAGACGGCCCTGCGCACGCGTCTGCGCGACGAGCGGCACGATCTGGCCGACCTGGCCGCCTCGTACCAGGCCGCGATCGTCGCGAGCCTGGTCTCCCGCACGCTGCGGGCAGCTGGATCTGGGCGGCGCGCGACGTCTCGGCGTCGTCGGCGGCGTCGCCGCGAACTCGCTGCTCCGCGCGACGCTCGAGCGGGAGTGCGAGCAGCGCGGATATCGAGCTGCGGTGCGCTCCGCTGGTGTACTGCGGCGACAACGCGGCCATGATCGGGGCCGCCGCAGAGCACCTCCAACCGGTCCCATTCCCGGAGTACCTGCAAATCGACGCTCATGCGAGGGCCAACCTCGTGGCACAATCGGTGTAGGTGCAGACGCGGATCCAGACCAGGCGGCGCGCCCGCACCCGTCAGACCGTGCTCGCAATCGCGGTGCTGATCGCCACGGCCGCAGTCGCCGACGCGGCCGGTGGGATCCGCCGCGAGGCCGTGCGGGCGTGGTCGGACATCACCTCCAGCACCCGCGTCGCGCAAGGCGGACGCGCGCGTGATCGTGGTGCTGCGGGCCCAGCCCGCCGCGACGCGGCCCGGCGCGGTCGGCTCCGACGCGGCCGCCAAGGCCGCGCAGGCGGCGCAGGATCGTGCGCTCGCGCAGATCGCCCACAGCGGCGTCGAGCTCACCATCGAGCAGCGGTTCACGCGTACGGTCAACGCCGTGGTCGCGACGGTGCGCGGCGACCAGCGCGCGCGCCTCGTGCGCGAGAAGACGGTGCTGGGCGTCTATCCGGTGCGCCAGCTGGTGCCGGCCACCGTCGCGGAGTCCGTCGCGACGGCGCTCGGCGATGCGGTGAAGCCGATCGCCGTCGGGCCTGCCCGGCGACGGCGGCGGCGTCACGATCGCGGTGCTCGACGGGCCGATCGACGAGACCCACCCGGCGCTGCAGGGCCGCGTCGACCATCCCGTGGGCGCCGCCCCCGGCTCGAGCGACGCGACGGCCGAGCACGGCACGGCGATCGCCTCGCTGGCGAGCGGCGGAGCCGGCCCGGCCGGCCTGCACGGCGTCGCGCCGGCAGCCCGCATCCTCGCCATCCGGGTGCTCGCGCCCGCTGCCGACGGCGCCCTCGCCGGCACCACCGCCGATCTTCTGGCCGGCCTCGAGCAGGTCGCAGACCCCGACGGCAACGGCGACCTCGCCGATCACGCCCGCGTGGCCGTGGCCGCGGTCGCGGCGCCGTTCGCCGCGTTCGACGACGCGCCCGAGGCGCGTGCCATCGCCGCCCTCGACCGGCTCGGCACCGTGGTCGTCGCGCCCGCCGGCAACGACGGCCCCACCGGCGCCCGCTACGGCAGCCTCTCCAGCCCCGGCAGCGCCGCCGATGCGCTCACCGTCGGCGCCAGCGACGGCCGCCCGGCGCTGCCCCAGGTCGCGCTCTCCTTCGGCGGCGCGGTTGCCGAGCGCGTCGGCGCAGCCGCCCTCGCCGGCGCCCTCGCGCCCCCGGCAGGCCAGGCGCTGCCCGTGAAGGCCATCACCGGCGCCGCCCGCACGACGCACACCGCCGGCGCGCTGGCCTCCGACTACCAGGGCCCCGACGGCGCGACGCTGGTCGCCGGCGCGGCCGTGCTGGTGCCGCGCGACGGCGGCGATCTGCGCGCCAAGGTGCGCCAGGCCGCGGCCCAGGGCGCCTCGGTCGTGCTGTTCTACGGCGCCTCCGACCTGCCCGCCGGCGCCCTCGGCGGCGACGACCGCACCGGCATCCCGGCGCTCGAGATCGACGGCGCGCTCGGCCTGCGCATCGCCCAGGCCGTCGCCGCCGGCCAGCCGGTCACCTTCACCGCCGGCGCCGCCACGTACGCGCCGAACGCCTGGCGCGACGCCGTCGCGCCGTTCTCGTCCGAGGGCCTCGGCTGGGACGACCGCCTGAAGCCCGACGTGGTGCTTCCCGGCGTCGCCATCATCGGCGCCGAGGCCGGCGGCGGCTACGGGGCCGTCTCGGGCACCAGCGTCGCCGCGGCCCAGGCTGCCGGCCTGGTGGCCGTGCTCGCCGCCCAGCACACCGACTGGAGCGCCGCCCGCCTGCGCTCGGCCCTCATCTCGACGGCCGTGCTGGTGCGCGGCCTCGACGCGCCGCTCGCACCCGTGCAGGCCCAGGGCGGCGGCCGGCCCGACACCGCCACGGCGTCGGTCGTCACGGTCGGCACGCGCCCCGCCACCCTGTCGCTGGGCCGGCCCGGCGCCGACGGCGTGGCGCGCGGCGAGCTGACGGTCGAGAACCTCACCGACGCCGCCCGCACGCTCTCGCTCGGCCTGCAGCGCGACGCTGCGGGCGATGCCACCGGTCTCACCGCCGCGATCGACCCGGCGCGGTTCGTGCTCGCGCCGCACGCCGTCGCCACGCTGCCCGTGTCCGTGCGGCTCGCGACCCCGGCTGCGGCCGTCGGCGTGGCCGGCGGCTGGCTCGTCATCACGCCCGACGCCGGGCCCACCCAGCGCGTGCCGCTCGCCGTTGCGCTGCCGGGCGCCAAGGTGACGCCGATCCGCACCGCGACGCTCGCGCCCGGCGTGCTCGCCGCCGGCGCCAAGGGAACCCTCTCGCTCGCCCTCGGCTCGGCCGCCGCGCCCGGCGACGGCAGCGTGCAGCTCGCCGCCGTCCGGCAGCTGACGCTGGAGCTGTACCGCGGCGACAAGCGCCTCGCGGTGCTGTACACCACGCGCGACCTGCTGCCCGGCCGCTACACGTTCGCGATCCGGCCCGTCGGTGCCGGCGGCACGGCGCTCGCCGCCGGCCGCTACCGCGTCGTCGTGCGCGCCACGGGCAGCGACGGCAACAAGGTCTCGACGTCGCTGCCGCTCCGCGTGCGATGACCGCGGTCGCGCTGTACTGGGCGCAGGGCTGCCATCTGTGCGAGCCGGCCAAGGTGACGACCCGCGCGGTCTGCGCCGACCTCGGCGTGGCCCTGGAGGAGATCGACATCACGGGCGATGCCGCGCTCGAAGCGGCGTATCGGGCGTCGTTGCCGGTGATCGAGATCGACGGGCGCCGCGCCTTCAAGTTCTACGTCGACGAGCACGATCTGCGCGAGCGGCTGGCCCGCTCCCTGGCTCGCTGACGCACCCTTTGGCGGCGCACAATCTCGGCCACTTGTGCGCCGCTGACGCCTTACGGTATCGACAGGTGTACGCTGCCTTGTGCTGTTACGAGATCGTCGGCTTCACGGGAGCGAAACCACTGTGGCATCCGAGCGACTGACAGTCGGCGTCGCGGCTCGACTGTCCCGCTATCTGCAGGTACTGACCCAGACGAAGAAGATGGGTCGCGACGCGATTTCCTCACAGGAGATCGCGGAGTACACCCACATCAACGCCACCCAGATCCGGCGTGATCTGAGCGGGTTCGGCAAGTTCGGCAAGCGCGGCGTGGGATACAACGTCGACGCGCTGATCGGCGAGATCCGCAAGATCCTGCGCGCCGCCGGCCAGCACAACATCGCCGTCTTCGGCGCCGGGCCCCTGGGCGAGGCGATCGCGCGCTCCGACCTGTTCGCCGACCACGGCTTCAACATCGCGGCGCTGTTCGACATCGATCCCGAGAAGGTGGGGCGCCGGCACGGCGATGTCGACGTGCTGGCCTACGACGACGTCGAGACGGCCATCCGCGAGCGCAACATCATCGTCGGCGTGCTGGCCGTGCCCGACAGCGCGGCGCAGGGCATCGCCGACCGCCTGGTCGACAACGGCGTGCGCATCATCTTCAACTACACCGGCGCGCTGCTGACGGTGCCCGCCGACGTGACGGTGCACACGTCGAGCCCGATCGTCGAGCTGCTCTACGCGCTCTACTTCTATCTGGCCTGATCAGCTGGCCGACGGGTTGCGGATGTCTTCGTCGCCCGTCGAGATGACGTAGATCTTCGTGTTGCCCGGCCCGGGTGCAGCTCACGCTCGCGTTGCGCAGGTCCTGGACGATCGACGGGATCAGCGCCTCGGGCGCCAGCACGGCGTAGTCGCCGGCGGCGCGCGAACACGAACGGCGCCGACTCGACCGGCAGCAGCGCCTGCACCGTCTCGATCTGGTCCGCCGGGAACGTCGAGCGAGAACGTCTGCATCGGCGGCGGCTTGGCGGTGCCGCCGCGGCTGCCACCGAGCGTGACGAGCGCCAGCAGCGCGAACAGCACGATCGCGAGCGCCGGCACGAAGAACCGGATGCGCGAGCGAGGCCGGGTGCGCGCCGCGGCCAGCTCGGCCGGCGAGTCGTGCGGGATGGCCATGGTCGGCAGCCGATCGAGCTCGTCGACCGTCAGGATCAGGTCGTCGATGGTGCGGCGGCAGGCACGGCAGCCCGCGACGTGGCGCTTGATCTGATCGCGCGTCTCGTCGGGGAGCTGGCCGATCACGTAGTCGAGGAGGAGCAGCTCCTCGGGATGGACGGGTTCGCGTGCGCTCATGGGCAGCCGTGTGCAGCATACCGCCGAGCGCGCCGCAGGGAGCGCGCGAATCGTCGCGATCGCGGTCGCGCGATCGGCCGACTGTGTGACAGCAGCCAACCGAGCCCGGCCGACTGGCGGCAACGCGGCTCGGGTTGCTGCTTTGGGACGGTCACCGCCGCTGCTATCTTCCGGCCCTCCAATGGGCGAGTCCATCGAAGAAGATCCGCTCGACGCGCTCGAGCAGGCACGCGCGCACTTCGCCTCGGCGACCGACTTCACGATCGGGATCGAGGAGGAGTTCCAGATCCTCGATCCCGACACGCTCTCGCTGTCGCAGCAGTACCCGGAGCTGCGGGCCATGGCCGACGCCTCGCCGCTCGCCGGCGGCGTCGCGGGCGAGCTGATCAAGTCGGAGATCGAGATCAAGACGGGCCGCTGCGAGACCTTCGCCGAGGCGGCCGCGCAGATCCGCGAGCGCCGCCGGCTGCTGTTCGGCGTCGCCGACGAGCTCGGTGTCGGGCTGGGCGCCAACGGCACGCACCCGTTCGCGCGCTGGCAGGACCAGGAGATCATCGACACGCCGCACTACCGGATCGTCGAGGGCCAGCTGAAGTACGTCGCCTGGCGCAACAACACGTTCGGGATCCACGTCCACGTCGGCATCCGCGACGCCGACCGCGCGATGGCGGTCTGCAACGCGCTGCGGTCGGTCGTGCCCGAGCTGACGGCCGCCTCGGCCAGCTCGCCGTGGCTCGAGGACCGCGTCACGCACCTGCGCTCGACGCGGTCGCAGATCTTCACGCGCATGTTCCCGCGCTGCGGCCTCCCCGACACGTTCGCGAGCTGGGCGGAGTACGAGGACTTCGTGCGGTACCTGATCGACGTCGGATCGATCCGCGAGCACACCGAGATCTGGTGGACGATCCGCCCGCACCAGTCGTTCGGGACGGTCGAGATCCGGGCCTGCGACGCGCTGCCCGACGTCAACGAGTCGCTCGCGCTGTGTGCGCTGCAGGTCGCGCTCGCGGCGCGGTTCGCCCGCATGTACGACGAGGGCGAGCCGCTGCCGATCTACGAGCATCGCTACCTCGAGGAGAACGTCTGGCGCTCGATCCGCTGGGGCCTCGACTGGGAGCTGATCGACTTCGCGGCGCAGCGGTCGGTGCCGGCCCCCGACCGGGTGCGCGCGCTGATCGAGCTGTGCGGGCCCGAGATCGACGCGCTCGGCCTCGCGCCGTACCTGCCGCCGCTCGAGCGAATCCTCGCCGAAGGTGACAACGCGTCGCGGTACGTGCGGCGCATCGAGGCCGGAGAGAGCACACCGGTGAGATCTTCGCCGAGCAGGTCGCGCTGATGCGCTCGTCGGTCGAGCAGGATCCGGTGGCGCGATGAGCGAGGACGAGGTCCGCGCCGCGCTCGACGAGCTCGCCTCGATCCCGGTCGAGCAGCTGCTCGTCGGCACGATCCAGACGCTCGTGAACGTGACGCTGATGCGCCTCGGCCTCGTCGAGGGCATCGAGGCGCGCCGTCGACCGGGAGCAGGCGCGCATCGCCATCGACGCGATCGCCGCGCTGGAGACGCGTCGTCGGGCCGCGCATGCCGCCCGACGTCGCGAACGAGCTGCGCAGCGTGCTGGCGTCCCTGCGGATGGCGTACGCCGGGCCGCCCGGCGACGATCGCTGCCGGCGGCGGCCCGCCGCCGCCGCCGCCCCCGCCGCCCGAGCCCGAGCGCCCGCCCATCTGGACGCCGCGGGGCAACGTTTGACGGCCCTCGCGACCGTCGGGGTGTTCGGCGGCTCCGGGCTTCTACTCGTTCCTCGACGACGTCGAGGAGGTGGCGGTCGACACGCCGTACGGCCCGCCGTCCGACCGGCTGTTCATCGGCGACGTCGGCGGCACCCGCGTCGCGTTCCTGCCGCGGCACGGCCGCAATCACCACCTGCCGCCGCACGCCATCCCGTACCGGGCGAACGTGTGGGCGATGCGCGAGATCGGCGTGCAGCGCCTGATCGGGCCGTGCGCGGCCGGCTCGCTCGACCGTGACGTGCCGCCCGGCTCGTTCGTGGTCTGCGACCAGTTCGTCGACCGCACCAGCGGCCGCGCCGACACGTTCTACGACGGGCCCGCACGTCCACCACGTCACCGCCGCCGACCCGTACTGCCCGTCGCTGCGCGAGCTGGTCGTGCGCACCGGGCGTGCGCAGGGCATCGACGTGCGCGACGGCGGCACGATGGTGGTCATCTCCGGCCCGCGCTTCTCGACCCGCGCCGAGTCGGCCTGGTTCGCCTCGATGGGCTGGCAGGTCGTGAACATGACCGGGTATCCCGAGGCGTGGCTGGCCCGCGAGCTGGGCCTCTGCTACGCCAACGTCTCGCTGATCACCGACTACGACGTCGGCGTGCCCGGCGACGACGCGGCGCCGGTCTCGCACGACGCGGTGCTGGCCGTGTTCGCCGACAACCTCGCGAGGGTGCGCGACCTGCTGTTCGCGGTCATCCCGCAGGTCGGCGCCGCCCCGGCAGGCGACCCCTGCCGCGCCGCGCTCCCCGCCGCCGGCTGAGCCCTCCGCCAACTCGACTCGCCGCGGCTTTCGCCGACCGTGTCCTCTGGGGTGCCTGGCACGGATCGGCCATCGCGTGACAGGTCCGCGCGCCGGTTTGTCCGTTCCGCGCGCCTGACGCGCGCGGCTCGCCGCTCAGTCGGAGGTGCGGCGGGTGCGCATGCCCGGCGCGGAGGGCGCCGGGGCGACGGCCGTGGCCGGTGCGCCGATCATCTCGTCGCCCGGGGCGACGGGCTCGGTCCACACGGCCTCGAGGATGCGCGCGAAGAACGGGCCGGCGTGGTCGCGGTCGACGAAGCGCGCGCCGTAGGGCGTGGTCAGCTGCGCGTCGTAGCGGACGATCTCGACCTCGGTCGGGTACGGCTCGTCGCCGGCGATGTCCAGGTCGAGCACCAGGCGGTCGCCGTGCGCGAACGGCACGCGGCTATCGAAGCCGACGCCGGTGCGGGACGCGTCGACGAGCTCGACCTCGACCACGCGGCCCGCCTCGACCGGGTCGTCGGAGACGCGGCGGGCGCGAGCCGTGATGCCGAGGCTGGCGCGCTGCGCCTCGCGCTGCTGGACGGCGGTGTCGGAGATGATGCGCACCGTCGCGATGTCGCGGCCGTCGCCGGCGGCGGCTACCCGCAGGGCCTGGACGACGGCGCGCCGGGCGCGGCCGTGCACGTAGTAGCGGAGCGCGAAGAACGCGTCCTGCGGCACCAGATCGGCCGGCGCCTCGAGCCGCAGATTGCCGCGCTCGTTGGGCTGCGCCAGCAGCTGGACGGACAGGGTGAGGGCGATCGTCTCGACCTGGTCGGACTGGATCGGTGAGGCGGACGCCGGAACGCGCTCCGGCGGCGATGTCTGGGCTGCCACGGACTCATCCTACACACGGCCGTACACGTCAACCGGCCCGGCGCCGGCGCCGTACGGCAACCCGTGCCGGACGGCCTCGGTGGCGGCGGCCTTGGCGCCCGCCGCCGCCTCCCTCAACGGCAGCCCGCGGGCCAGCAGCGCGGCCAGCGTGGAGGAGTGCGTGCAGCCCGCGCCGTGCGTCGTGCGGCGCGCCAGGCGCACGCCGTCGATGCGCGTCAGACCGTCGCGATCGCACAGCACGTCGTCCGCCGTCGCGCCGTGGCCGCCGGTCACGATCACCGCGCAGCCGTGGCGCTCGTGCAGCACCTGGGCGAGACGCGCGGCGTCGTCCACGTCGAGGTCGGCCAGTGCCTGCGCCTCGTACAGGTTCGGCGTGATCACGGTCGCGCGGGCCAGCAGCAGCGTGCGGTAGGCGTCGTCGCCGCCGGGCGCGAGCAGCGACGAGCCGGCCTCGGCGCGCATCACCGGGTCGACCACCACGGGGATCTCGTCGGCGGCGTCCAGGTCGGCCAGCTCCGCCGCGACCGCCGCCACGGTCTCGGGCGTGCCGAGCATGCCCGTCTTGACGGCGTCGAGCCCGATGTCGGCCGCCACGAGCCGGATCTGGTCGCGGACGAAGTCCGGCGGCGTGCCGACGACGCCGTGCACGCCGGTCGTGGTCTGCGCGGTCAGCGCCGTCACGGCGACGAGCGGGAACCCGCCGGCGCGGCTGATCGCCTTGATGTCGGCCTGGATCCCGGCGCCGCCGCCGGAGTCGGAGCCGGCGACCGTCAGCACGCGCGGGCGAGCATCGAGCGCCTCGCGGAGCGCCGTCACGACCGCGGCCGGGTCGTCGGACTCGGTCACGGCGCGGACGACGGCGATGCGGCGCGCACCCAGCGCCGCGACGCGGAAGGCGCGGCGCTCGTCGATGCCGCCCAGGGCGAACCACGGCAACCGCGCGGCGCGGGCGGCCGCGACGGCTCCCAGACCGACGGCCGGGCGCGTCGGATGCGTGGCCGTCTCCCAGACGGGCGAGACGCTGGCGTAGTCGGCGCCCTCGGCGGCGGCCGCGGCCAGCGCGTCGCCGCCGCGCGTGGTGCGGCCGACGATGCCGCCGCCCATGATCTCGCGGGCCGCGGCGATGCTGCCGTCGTCCTGCCCCAGGTGCACGCCGTCGGCGCCGGCGTCGCGGGCCAGCACGGGGTCGTCGTTGACGACGAACAGGCAGCCGGCCCGCCGCGCCGCCGCCGCGCAGGCGCGAGCCTCGGCCAGCAGCGCGTCGGGCGCGAGCTCGCGGTCGCGCAGCTGCACGATGTCGGCGCCGAGCGTCTCGATCAGGTCGGCGAGGCGGCCGGCGCGCACGTGCGCCGGCGCGATCACGTAGATCCGCGCCTCGTCGATCGTCACGCGGGCTCCAGGTCGGGCAGGCCCGCGTCGGCCGTCGAGGCCTGCGCGTGGTGCAGGCGCGGGATCCGCCCGGCCCGGCTCGCGAGACGCCCGGCGTCCACCGCCAGCCGCAGCGCGCGTCGCCATCGCCTCGGGATCCCGCGCGCGGGAGACCGCGGTCGCGGCCAGCACGGCGTCGCAGCCGAGCTCCATCGCCAGTGCGGCGTCCGAGGCCGTGCCGATGCCGGCGTCGAGGATCAGCGGCACCGACACGGCCTCGCGGCAGAGCGCGATGTTGTGCTCGTTCCGGATGCCCGAGCCCGCTGCCGATCGGCGAGCCGAGCGGCATCACCGCGGCGCAGCCGGCGTCCTCCAGGCGCCGCGCCAGCACCGGGTCGTCGGTGGTGTAGGGCAGCACGATGAAGCCGTCGGCGACCAGCTCGCGGGCCGCCTTCAGCAGCTCGACGCCGTCGGGCAGCAGGGTGCGGCGGTCGCCGATCACCTCGAGCTTCAGCCACGGCGTCTCGAACGCCTCGCGGGCCAGCTGCGCCGTGGCGACCGCCTCGCGGGCGCTGAAGCACCCGGCGGTGTTCGGCAGCACGCGGGCGCCACCGCGCGTGATGGCGTCGTAGAGGCCGCCCGGGGCCTGCTCGACGCGTCGCAGGGCGACGGTCACGATCTCGGCGCCGCTGGCGGCCAGCGCCGCCTCGAACCGGTCGAGCCGGTGGAAGCCGCCAGAGCCCAGCAGCAGCCGCGAGCGGATCTCCGTGCCGGCGATGATGAACGGGTCGTCGTGCATGTCAGCCTCCGGCCGTCGCGCGCAGCACCTCGAGCTGCGCGTCCTCGTGGAGCGTCGTCGTGTCCCAGGCCGAGCGCGGGACGACGGTGCCGTCCAGCGCCACGGCGATGCCTCGCTCGTCGGCGCCCGCGCCGGCGGCCACGACGGCGTCGCGCACCGTCGCGCCGTCGGCCAGCTCGGCCACGCGCGCCGTTCAGGACCACCTTCATGCGAATCTCCGCGGATCGAACCCGCGCGCCAGATCGGGCAGCGCCTCGCCCCGCGCGGCGGCGGCGATCGCGTCGCCCGCCACCGGCAGCAGCAGCACGCCGTGCCGGAACCCGCCGGTCGCCCACACCAGGCCGTCGTCGTCGGCGCCGATGGCCGGCCGCAGGTCGGGGGTCGCCGGGCGCAGCCCGGCCAGCGTCGCCGCGAGCCGCAGCTCGGCCAGCTCGGGCGCGATGAGGAGCGCGTCCTCCAGCAGGTCGAACACGCCCGCCGCCGTCACGTCGCGATCGCCGCGCTCCTCCTGCGTCGCGCCGACGACGACGCGCCCGTCGGGCCGCGGCACCAGGTAGCAGGAGGGCGTGCGCACCATCCGGCGCAGCGGCGAGGGGTGGTCGGCGCGGGGCGCCAGCGTCAGGATCTGGCCCTTCACGGGCCGGACCGGCACGCGGCGCGAGAGACGCCCGGCCGCGTGGCCGGCGGCGTTCACGACCACGCCGGCGGCGACCGTCGACCCGGCGACGCGGATGCCGCCAGGCGCGATCTCGGCCGTGCCGTCCACGAACGCGACGCCGGCAGCGCGTGCACGCGGCGCGCAGCGCCGTCACCAGCACCGCCGGATCGGCCTGGTGCTCGTCGTCGAGGGCGATGCCGCCGCTGACGGCCGGCCCGAGCCCGGGCTCCACCGCGGCCAGCGCGTCGGCGTCCTGCCAGTCCTCCGGCCGGCCGTTCCGCGCCAGCGTCTCGCGCACCCGGCGCACGGCGCCGAGATGCTCCGGCCGGGCCGCGACGTAGACCGAGCCGCAGCGGTGGAAGCCGCTCGGCAGGCCGGCGGCCGCCTCGACCTCGGCCGCGAACGCCGGCCACGCGGCGGCGGCCTGTCGCAGCGCGGCGTAGAAGTCGCGCTCGCCGTCGTCCTCGTGCTCCGACCAGGGGCAGAGCATGCCCGCGGCGACCGCCGCGGTCGGCTCGCCGCCGTCGTCGACGAGCGCCACCGTCGCCCCGCCCGCGGCCAGCCGCCAGGCCGCCGTCAGCCCCCAGACGCCCGCGCCGATGACGGCGACTTCGACGGAGGTGGGGAGGAGGGAATCTGCCACGAGCTTCCTACGCTGGTGCGAACCAGGTCAGGTTCCGCGATCGCGGGCCGCGTGCCCGCCTCTCAGCCCCCGTTCGTGGGGCTCCCGCGCTCGTGGCGGATCCTACTACGCGTTGCTGGTGGCCGTCGTCGCCTGGATGGCGGTCAGGGTCAGCTCGTCGATCTGCGCGACGTCGTCGCCGACGCAGTTCAGCGTCACCGTGCCGCTGCCGATCATGCGGGCCCAGCTGAACGCCATCGTCGCCTTGCCACCCGACTTGACGGTCGTGGTGAAGTCGTCGGAGCGGAGCGTCGGCCCGGCGCCGACCTTGAGGTAGCAGGTCACCTCGGTGTTGTTGGCCGAGGAGATCTGGCCGGAGACGAAGACGGCGTACGCGCCCGTCGCCAGCGCCGTCGTGGCACCGAGCGCCGCGACGTCGTCCGCCGACTGCGGCACCGCCAGCGCCGTGAAGTGGTGGAAGTACACCGGGCCCTGGCCGTTGGCGCCGTCCGCACCGTCGTTACCGGCGGCACCGGGCGCGCCGGGCTGGCCGTCGAGGCCGTTCTCGCCGGGAGTACCGGAGTCGCCCTGCGCGCCCTGCGGGCCGGTCGCGCCCTTGGGGCCGGCGGGACCGGCGGGGCCGGCCGGGCCGGAGCCCGACTTGAGGACGCCCGGCGCGAAGTCGGCCGCCTTCAGCGTCCGGTCCTTGATGTGGGTCGTCGTGATCGCGTTCCTGGCGATGTCCTTGCCGACGATCAGCTTCTTGGCGGCCGGCGCCACGCCCGCCATTGCGAAGACCAGTGCAAGCGTCGCGATGACCATCGGCGCAGACGGCCGCTTCAGCAGGCGATTCATGGAGTACGTCCCTTTCACGTTCATTGCCTGCATCCGGTATCGGCAACCCGTCCGGGGGATGACGTACCCCGATCGGGGGAAGCGCGGATCCGTCACAATCGAGCCCGGCAAGCGGCACAGCCGTCCGGTTCGCGTTGTTACAATCGCTCGCCGTCCAACGGCCCCATCCCATTTCAGGAGCGAACGACTCACTCGATGGATACCCTCTTTCAAGAGCATGCGGTGCTCATCGCGCTCGTCTGCGGCGCCGCAACGCTGATCTACGGCCTCGCGCTCATCCGCTGGGTCCTTGCCAAGCCCCAGGGCAACGACGAGATGAAGGCGATCGCGGCTGCGATCCAGGAGGGCGCCGCCGCGTACCTGCGGCGGCAGTACACCACCGTCGCCATCGTCGCGGTCGTGCTGACGGCGATCCTGCTGATCCCCGACCTGGGCGGCTGGCGCGTCTCGCTCGGCTTCGTGATCGGCGCGGTGCTGTCGGCGGCCGCCGGCTTCATCGGCATGAACGTCGCCGTGCGCGCCAACGTGCGCACCGCCGAGGCGGCCCGCAACGGCCTCTCGCCGGCGATGTCGGTGGCGTTCAAGGGCGGCACCGTCACGGGCATCCTCGTGATCTCGCTCGGCATGCTCGGCGTGGCCGGCTACTACGGCGCCCTCCGCGCCGGCGGGGTCGACCAGAACGACGCCATCCGCGGCCTCATCGGCCTCGGCTTCGGCGGCTCGCTGATCTCGGTCTTCGCCCGGGTCGGCGGCGGCATCTTCACGAAGGGCGCCGACGTCGGCGCCGACCTGGTCGGCAAGATCGAGGCCGGCATCCCCGAGGACGACCCGCGCAACCCGGCCGTGATCGCCGACAACGTCGGCGACAACGTCGGCGACGACGCCGGCATGGCGGCCGACCTGTTCGAGACCTACGCGGTCACCATCGTCGCGGCCATGCTGCTGCTCGACCAGTTCACGACCGGCACGCCCGGCTCGGAGGCCATCGTCGGCCTGCCGCTGGTGCTCGCCGGCCTGTCGGGCCTCGCCTCGATCGTCGGCACGCTGCTGGTGCGCGTCCGCGAGGGCGGCTCGATCATCAACGCGCTCTACGTCGGCGTGCTCGTCTCGGCCGTCATCTCGGCCGTGCTGTTCCTGCCGGCCATCGCCTCGGTCGGCAAGCGCTTCGACGAGGCCGGCGAGGCGTTCGCCGACATCACGACCAGCGACATCATCGTCTGCGCCCTGGTCGGCCTGGTCGTCACGGCCCTGCTGATGGCGATCACCGAGTACTACACCGGCACCCGCTTCAAGCCCGTGAAGGACACCGCCGAGGCGTCGACCACCGGCCACGCGACCAACATCATCGCGGGCCTCGGCTACTCGATGCAGGCCACCGCGGGCCCGGTCGTCGTGATCGGCGCCGGCATCCTGATCGCCAACAAGCTCGCCGGCCTGCCCGGCATCACGTTCGCCGTCGTCTCGATGCTCTCGATGGCCGGCGTCATCATCGCGCTCGACGCGTTCGGCCCCGTCACGGACAACGCGGGCGGCATCGCCGAGATGGCGAACATGCCCGAAGAGGTGCGCAGCAAGGTCACCGACCCGCTCGACGCCGTCGGCAACACCACCAAGGCCGTCACCAAGGGCTACGCGATCGGCTCGGCCGGTCTCGCCGCGCTGGTGCTGTTCGCCTCCTACCGCGACGAGCTGAGTATCAAGCTGGCCGAGGCCGGGAAACCATCGGTCCTGGCGTTCGACCTCGGCAACGCCTGGGTCGTCGTCGGCCTGCTGATCGGCGGCGCCATGCCGTTCCTGTTCGCCTCGTTCTGCATGCAGGCCGTCGGCCGTGCCGGCGCCGCGGTGGTCGAGGAGGTTCGCCGCCAGTTCCGCGAGAAGCCCGGCATCATGGAGGGCACCGAGCGGCCCGAGTACGGCACCTGCGTCGACATCGTCACCAAGACGGCCCTGCGCGAGATGATGGTCCCGGCCGCGATCCCGATCGTGATCCCGGTGATCGTCGCCCTCCTGTCGAAGGAGGCCCTCGGCGGCCTGCTGATGGGCACCATCGTGACCGGCCTGTTCCTGGCCATCGCGATGACGTCCGGCGGCGGCGCCTGGGACAACGCGAAGAAGCTGATCGAGGACGGCGCGCACGGCGGCAAGGGCTCCATCGCCCACCAGGCCGCCATCACCGGCGACACCGTCGGCGACCCGTACAAGGACACCGCCGGCCCGGCCATCAACCCGATGATCAAGATCGCCAACATCGTGGCGATCCTGCTGATCCCGCTGATCGTCAACCTGGCGTAACGTTTTCCGCGTGATCGCGGACCTGATCGAGCCGGAGGAGCTCACCGAGCTCCTCCGGCAGCTCGTCTCCACGCCCAGTGTCACGGGCGAGGAGCAGGCGGTGGCCGAGGTCGCCGCCGGCTGGCTGCGGGAGCGCGGCGTCGACGCGCGGATCGTCGAGGCCGCTCCCGGCCGGCCGAACGTGATCGCGTCGATCGGCACCGGCCCGCGCGGCCTGGTGCTGAACGGCCACTACGACGTGGTGCCGGCCGGCGACGGATGGACGCGCGACCCGTGGGGCGCCGAGATCGCCGACGGCCGCCTGTACGGCCGCGGATCGGCCGACATGAAGGCCGGCGTGGCCTGCGCGATGGCGGCGTTCGTGGCGTGCGCGCGGGCCGTGCCGAACCCGCAGGCGCGGCTGCTGCTGACGCTCGTGATCGACGAGGAGGACGCCGGCCGCGGCACGCGCGCCGCGATCGCCGACGGCCTCGACTGCGACTGGGCGGTGGTCTGCGAGCCGACCGAGCTGCGCGCCGTGCGCGCCACCCGCGGCAACGTCTACCTCGACGTCACGATCGCGGGCGTGTCGGCCCACGCCGGCAACCCCGACCTGGGCGTGAACGCCATCCACGCGGGGGCGCAGGTGGTGGAGCGCGTCGTCGCGCTCGACCGCGAGCTGCAGACCCGTACGCACCCGCTGCTGACCCCGCCGCGCACCGGCGTGGGCGTGATCGAGGGCGGGCTGCTGGTGTCGGCCGTCGCGCCCGACTGCGCTATCCGCATCGATCGCCGCACGCTGCCGGGCGAGGACGGCGCCAGCGCGCTGGCCGACCTGCAGCGCGTGCTCGGCGCGGCGCCGATCGAGCCGCGCGAGGCCGAGGTGCAGCGTCGAGATGTCGATGGAGATGCCGCCGTTCGAGACGCCGGCCGGCCACCCGCTGCTCGAGGCGCTGTCGGCTGCCGCGCAGGAGGCCGGCGCGCCCGCCGGCGACCCGATCGGCGCCACCTACGCGACCGATGCCGGGTTCATCGACCGCGACGGCCGGATCCCGGTCGTCGTGTTCGGCCCCGGCAGCGTCACCGAGGCCCACAAGCCCGACGAGTCGGTGCCGCTCGCCGACCTGCCCATCGCCGCGCGCACCTACGCGCTGCTCGCCCACCGCGTCCTTCAGGGAGCCGTCTGACATGCCGCCCTTCGACCGATCCGAGTACGCCGACCGCCTGCGCCGCGTCCGGCAGCGCATGTCCGACCAGGGCCTCGACGTGCTGATCGTGTCCGATCCGGCGAACATGGCCTACCTGACGGGCTACGACGGCTGGTCGTTCTACACGCCGCAGGGCGTGGCGCTGAGCCTCGACGTCGACCCGGTGCTGTTCACGCGGCTGATGGACGCCAACGGGGCGCGGGTCACGACCTACCTCGACGACGACGCGATCCTCGGCTTCCCCGACCACTACGTGCAGGCCCGCGACAAGCATCCGCTCGACTGGGTGGCCGCCGAGCTGCAGAAGCGCGGTCTCGGCCGCGGCAAGGTCGGCGTCGAGAGCGACGCCTACTACTTCACGCCGCGGGCCTACCACGCGCTCGAGGCCGGCCTCGGCGACGCGACGCTGGTCGACTCGGCCGAGCTGGTCAACTGGGTGCGCGTGATCAAGTCGCCGGCCGAGATCGCGGTCATGCAGGAGGCGGCCCAGATCATGGAGCACGTGATCCGCACCGGCATCGACGTGGTCAGGCCCGGCGTGCGCCAGTGCGACGCGGTCGCGGCCATCTACGGCGCGCAGGTGGGCGGAGTGGGGGCGTTCGGCGGCGAGTACACGTCGTTCGTGCCGATGCTGCCGACCGGCGTGGGGACCTCGACGCCGCACCTGACGTGGTCGGACGCGCCGTTCGCGAACGGCGAGGCGACGATCCTCGAGCTGGGCGCCTGCCGGCACCGCTACCACGTGCCGATGGCGCGCACGGTCTACCTGGGCACGCCGCCGCAGAAGCTGGCCGACACGGCCGAGGTGGTCAGCGAGGGCATCGCCGCCGCGCTCGACGCCGTCCGCCCGGGCGTGACCGCCGAGTCGGTCGAGGCCGCCTGGCGCGCGGTCATCTCGAAGCACGGCCTCGAGAAGGAGTCGCGCATCGGCTACTCCGTCGGCCTCAACTACCCGCCCGACTGGGGCGAGCACACGGTCTCGTTCCGCCCGGGCGACACGTCGGAGCTGCAGGCCGACATGACGTTCCACATCATCCTCGGCATGTGGATGGACGACTGGGGCTACGAGCTGTCCGAGACGTTCCGCGTCACGCCGCAGGGCGCGGAGTGCTTCTGCAACATCGAGCGGAAGCTGTACGTCAAGGACTGAGGCGGGCGCTAGGATGACGGCATGACGCCGCAGCTCGACGCTCCGTACCTCTACGGGCAGAATCGCGAGCGCGGCGACCTCCACGACTGACCGGGCGGGCACGTCTCCGTCCCTGTCGGCTACGACCTCTTCGGGAGGCATCGTCTCGTGGAATCAACCACCCTGCTCGGCGTCGCGACCACGGCGTGGGGCGTCGTCATGTCCGTCGCGCCGGTCCTGCAGATCCGGCGCATCCGCTCGGCCGGAACGTCGGCCGGCGTCTCGAGCGGCCACCTCGTGGTGCTGCTCGTCGGCTTCGGTCTGTGGCTCGCGTACGGCATCGCGATCGACCTGCTGCCGCTCGTGATCACGAACGCCGTCAGCCTCGTCGCCACGGCGGCGTGGCTGGTCGAAGTGCGGCGGTACAGACCGCGCCCCAGCTTTCGACGCGATACTCCGACAATGGACACCGTCTCGACCGACGCTGCGGCGTAGGGCGGATCACGTGATCGTAGCGCCGTCGCCGGCGAGCATCTCGTCGTGACACGCCACGGCGTTCCCGTGGCAGAGCTGCGACCGGTTCGCAGCGCTCCGCTACGCCGACCTTTGCTGGAGCGCTGGCGAACGGTGCCTACGGCGAGCACGAAGCCCTCAGGCCGAGGTCGATCGACTGATCGACCGTCGCTGTAGATCGCCGGCCCCGTCGCGTGACGTCCGAGCCGTGTACGGGCGGACTCAAGTACGCCGTTCGCGGCCGGAACGCAGGCGGTGCGGTACTCCTCGATGCGGGCGAGCGGTCAGGGACGCGAAGTCCCGAGCCGGTCAGACGAGGCAGACGCAGAGCGGCAGCGCGCCTCGATCACCGCCGCGATCGCCTGCACGGCCTCCCAGGATGCTGCGGGCGGGCTCGCGGCCTCGATCGCCGTGAGCAGCGGCGCTGCGCGCGGGTCGGAGCCCTCGTACACCGCGTGCCCGAGACCCGGGACGCCGGCGGGGTCGCGCAGGCGGTCGCCGACGACCTCCTCGGCCGACCGTCCCGCCAGCACGTCGTCGAAGAGGGCGCGCGTGCTGTCGGCGGCGGCGCCGTGCAGCGGCCCGCCGAGCACCGCCAGGCCGGCCTGGACGCAGAGGTAGGGGTCGGCCCAGGTGCTGGCCGCGACGCGCGCCGCCAGCGTGGATGCCGCCAGGTCGTGGTCGGCGAGCAGCACCAGCGCGGCGTTCAGCGCCGCCAGCTCGGCCGGTGTGGCACGGTCGGCTGCAGAGCTTCCCCCACAGGCGGGCGGCGATCGACGTCTCGGTGCTCGCGCGGTCAGCGATCGGCGGCAGGCTGTCGACCAGCGTCGCGATGAGCGTGCGGCCGACGACGGCCACGGCCTCGGGACGCCGGTCGTGGCGCAGCGGATCGGTCGCGGCGATCACGGCCAGGCCGATGCGCATGCGGTCGACGAGCGACGCGCTGGGCGGTAGCCCGTGGGTCGCCCGGCGGACGGCGTCGACGCTCCCCAGCGCCGACTCCCAGGGCGGCGGCTCAGCGGCCTCGATGCCCGTCCAGAGCCACTCCGCGACCCGCTCGAAGCTCGCCTCGCGGCTCGCCGTCGGCACGTCCCAGCCGCGGTAGTACAGGCGTCCCGCCGGCTCGACCAGCGTCAGCGCGCTGTCGACCACGACCGTGAAGGCGCCCGCCGCCGCGCGGCCGCGGGATCGCCCGGCGAGGCGGTCGATATCGGCCTTCCGGTAGCGGCTGCCGCGGTGCGCGCCGGGGATCGGGTGGCTCACCAGCAGCCCGCGGCTCACGTACGCGTAGAGCGTGGGCAGCTGGATTCCCAGCCGCTCGGCCGCCTCGGCGGCGGTGAACCACTCGCGACATGCCGAACACCGTAGCATTGATTCATGAATCAATGTTGATAGCGACGATGCGACTGCGGCACTCTGAACCCATGCCAGCCACCTCCGTCATCGATCCGCCGCCGGTGCCGCGCGGCCTCAAGGGCGTGCAGGTCGCCGACACCACCATCGGCGATGTCCGGGGCCTCGAGGGCTTCTACCACTACCGCCAGTACGACGCCGTCGAGATCGCCGAGCGGCTGACGTTCGAGGACGCCTGGCACCTGCTCGTCGACGGCGAGCTGCCGACCGCCGGCGCAGCGCGCGCCTTCGCGGCCGAGGTGGCCGACGCTGCGCACGCTGCCCGACGCCGTCCGCCGTGTGCTGCCGGTCATCGCCGGCGCCGGCGCGCCGGGATCGCTGGCGGCGCTGCGCAGCGCGCTGTCGGTGCTGGCGGTCGCCGAGCAGTTCCGGCCGAGCCTCGACGCGACCGCGGCCGAGCTTCGCCGTGACGGCCTGCGGATGAGCGCCGTGACGCCGACCATCAACGCCGCCCTCTACCGCCTGGGCCGCGGCGAGGAGCCGGTCGAGCCGCGCGCCGACCTCGGCCACTGCGCCAACTACCTCTACATGCTCACGGGCGAGGAGGCCGATCCGGCCCGGGTGCGGGCGATCGAGGCGTACATGACGTCGACCATCGAGCACGGCTTCAACGCCTCGACCTTCACGGCGCGCGTCGTGACGTCGACCGGCGCCGACGCCGGCTCGGCCGTCGTCGCCGCGCTCGGGTCGCTGTCGGGCCCGCTGCACGGCGGCGCGCCGAGCCGCGCGCTCGACACGCTCGACGCCATCGGCACGCCCGACCGGGCCGCAGGCTGGATCCGCGACGCCGTCGCGAACGGGCAGCGGATCATGGGCTTCGGCCACCCGGTCTACAAGACCGACGACCCGCGATCGGTGCTGCTGCGCCGGATCGCGAGGGAGATCGGCGGGCCGCTGGTCGGATTCGCCGGAGCAGGTCGAGCAGATCACGCTCGACACGCTCGCCGAGCTGAAGCCCGACCAGCGCATCCGCACGAACGTCGAGTTCTACGCGGGCGTCGTGATGGAGCTGTCCGGCCTCGCGCGCGAGCTGTTCACGCCGACCTTCGCCGCCAGCCGGGTCGTCGGCTGGTGCGCGCACATCCTCGAACAGGCCGCCGACGACCGCATCATCCGGCCCAGCGCCCGCTACGTCGGCCCGGCCGCGCCGGCGCCGCTACCGGCCTACAGCTTGGACTCGAGCGCCGCGTAGACCTCTTTCGAGGTCGCCACCGGCACGATCTCGAACTCCACGAGGTCGGCCCAGAACGCCACCCACTGCTGCAGGAGGCCGATGTCGTCGGTCTCCATCAGCTGGAAGCAGCGGTTGAGGCTCGCCTCGATCCACGACCCGACGTACTCGACGCCGTCCGGAGCGCCTCGGCCGTCGTCGCGAAACCGCCGGTACGCCGACAGCGCGTCGCCGTTGCGGAAGGTCTCGATCACCATGAACAGCACGCGGACGCTCCTAGGTGCGGGGCAGCACGCGCAGCACGTGCGGGTCGCCGGCCACGACGCCGAGCGCCTGGATGCCGTGCACGGCCGAGAAGAAGCGGCCCTCGGGGGCCGGGTGCGTCGTCACGACCAGCTGGGCGCGGCCGTCGAAGGCGCGCTGGATGACCGACTCGATCGACACCTGCTGGTCGGCCAGCACGCGCGAGATCTGCGCCAGCACGCCGGGCGCGTCGAGCACGTCGAGGCGCAGGTAGAAGGCGCTCGGGACGTCGGCCTCGGGCACGATCGGCACCTGCCGGAAGTAGCCGTCGTGCGTGAAGAAGCCGGTGCCGGTGGTGCCGAGCACGGTCATCACGTCGCCGATCACCGCCGAGGCCGTCTCGTCGCCGCCGGCGCCCGGGCCGGCGAGCGTGATCTCGCGGATCGCCGAGCCGCGCAGCATGACGGCGTTGAACGAGCCCTCGATGGTCGCCAGCGGGTGCCCGTCGGGCACGAGCGTGGGGTGCACGCGGGCGGTGACGCCGCCCTCCAGCCGCTCGGCCGAGGCGATCAGCTTGATGCGGTAGCCGAGCTCCTTCGCGACGGCGGAGTCGATCGCCTCCAGCGCCTCGATGCCCTCGAACGGCACGTCCTCGATGGTCACGCGCGTGTGGAACGCGATCGACGCGAGGATGGCGATCTTGGCGGCCGCGTCGGCGCCGTTCACGTCCTCCGTCGGGTCGGCCTCGGCGTAGCCGAGCTCCTGCGCGCGGGCCAGCGCGGAGGCGTAGTCCTGGCCGCCGGCCATGGCCGAGAGGATGAAGTTCGTGGTGCCGTTGACGATGCCCAGCACGGCCGAGACGTCGTTGGCGATCATCGACTCGCGCAGCACCTTCACGACCGGGATCGCCGCGCAGACCGACGCCTCGAAGCGCAGCTGCACGCCGTGGCGCTCGGCCGCCGCGAACAGCTCGCCGCCGTGCCGCGCGAGCAGCTGCTTGTTGGCCGACACGACCGACTTGCCGGCGGCGAACAGCTCGAGCATGTACTGGCGCGTCGGCTCGACGCCGCCCATCACCTCGGCCACGACGCGGATGTCGGGATCGTCGCGGACGGCCGCGAAGTCGGTGGTCAGCAGCCCGTCGGGCGCGGCGGTGTCGCGCGGCCGGGAGGCGTCGCGCACGAGGGCGCGGCGCACCTCGACGGGGCCGCCGGCGACGCGCGCGATCTCCTCCGCGCGGTCGCGCAGCATCCGATCGACGGCCGATCCGACGGTGCCGTAGCCCAGAAGGCCGATTGCGGTGTGAGAGCTCATGCGGCACCAGAGCGTACCCGTTCGGTACCGTTCGGGGAGTCATGCATCGCATCGCCCCGACCGGCCTGATCGAGCGCTATCGCGACCGCCTTCCCGTGTCGGACGCGACGCCCGTGATCTCGCTCGGCGAGGGGTCGACGCCGCTGCTGCGGGCCGACCGGCTGGGCGCCGCGCTGGGCGTCGAGCTGTACCTGAAGCTCGAGGGGATGAACCCGACCGGCTCGTTCAAGGACCGCGGCATGACGATGGCGCTGTCGAAGGCGGCCGAGGACGGCGCGCAGAAGGTCGTCTGCGCGTCGACCGGCAACACGTCGGCCTCGGCCGCCGCCTACGCCGCGCGCGCCGGCATCCCGTGCCTGGTGGTCGTGCCGAGCGGGCAGACGGCGCTCGGCAAGCTCGCCCAGGCGCAGGCCGTCGGCGCCACCGTCTGCGTCATCGACGGGCTCGTTCGACGACGGGCTGCGGCTCGTCCGCGAGCTGTGCGACCGCCACCCGATCACGCTCGTCAACAACCTCAACGACTACCGGCTCGAGGGGCAGAAGACCGCGGCCTTCGAGATCGTCGACGAGATCGGCGTGCCCGACTGGCTGGTGCTGCCGGTCGGCAACGCGGGCAACATCACGGCCTACTGGCGCGGCTTCAACGAGGCCGTCACGGCCGGCGACGCGACCGACCGGCCGCGCCTGCTGGGCTGCCAGGCGGCGGGTTCGGCGGCGATGCTCCAGGACACCGACATCGCGCAGCCCGAGACGATCGCGACGGCCATCCGCATCGGCTCGCCCGGTGCGCCGGGTCGAGGCCGCGCGCGCCGCGCGCGAGTCGGAGGGCGGCTTCGTCGCGGCGCCGGACGCGGAGATCCTCGACTGGTGGCAGCGCATCGCGCAGCTGGAGGGCGTCTTCTGCGAGCCGTCGAGCGCGACCAGCGTCGCCGGGCCTGGCCCGGGGCCGCGCCGCGGGCACGGTGGAGGAGGGCGCGCGGGTGGTCTGCGTGCTCACCGGCCACGGCCTCAAGGATCCCGACACCGCCGTCGCGCCGAGCCCCGACGTGGTGCGGGTTCCGGCCACGTTCGAGGCGCTGGAGCGGATCGCGCTCAGCTGAGCGCGGCGACCAGCTCGGCCCGCGTGGTGACGGTCGCCGGCGGCGGCGCGTCCTCCTCGCCCAGCACGCCTGCCGCCATGCGGCGGACGCCGAGCTGCGAGAGGTAGAGCTCGACGGCGGCGCGGGGGAGCGGCGAGACGATCGTCAGCTCGTGGCCGGCCTTGCGGGCGCGGCGCAGCAGGGCGTTCAGCTCGGGATCGGGACGCAGCAGCACCGGCGCCGAGGCCTCGTAGAAGCGCACCACCTCGGTGCGCCAGCTGGCGTCGCCGGCCCACGCGTCGAGCGCCGGCATGGCCGCGGCCCGGTCGGCCGGCACGTCGGCGGCGGCGAGCGGCCGGATGGCGGCGTACTTGGCGGCCAGGTGCGTGACGGCGGCCGCGAACACCGCGTCGGCGTCGGCGAAGGCGCCGTCGGAGACGTAGAGGGCGGTCACGCGGGCGCCAGGATGCGGGCGCGGAGGCGGGGGTTGCGGGCCAGGAGCGCCAGCGCGATGAGGATGCCGGCGAGGTCGATGGCGACGTCGATCGGCGAGCCGGAGCGGCCGGTGACGAAGGTCTGGTGGAACTCGTCGCTGATCGCGTAGAGCGTCGCCAGCGTGGCGGCGCCGATCAGCGCCGCGCGTCCGGTGACGCCGTGGAACGCGAGGCCGCGGACGCAGGCGGCGGCGAGCAGCCCGAAGACGGCCATGTGCGCGAGCTTGCGCAGCACGAGGTCGGCGGCGCCGTCCGTGACCTGCAGGTTCGGCTGCGCGGAGAGCGTGAAGATCATCACGGCGATCGCGATCGCGGGAAGCCAGGCGGCAAGGGCTCGCACGGCGGCAGCGTATCCGTCACGGCACGGTCCGCGCGTGATTCGTGACATTCCGGCACAGACCTGCGCGACGGCCCGCATGGGAGCCTCGGGACATGCGACGAATCCTCCCCCTCACGGTGCTCGGGGCCCTCGCGGCCCTGCTGGCGCCGCCTGCCCACGCGGTCGACTACCGCGTCGACCTGTACTACCCGTCGGCCGACCAGACGGGCCTGCGGGCGGCGGTCGGCGCCGGCTTCGGGGCATGCGGCGCGGGCGCGGCCGGCAACTCCTGCCGCGCGAGCGGCGTGCTGACGCGCGTTCGCGGCGCAGGGCGTCGCCATCCCGGCCTTCAACGGCGCCGACTTCGTGTTCACGCCGCCGGCCGGCACGACCATCCTCGGCGGCAGCGTCACGATGCGCCACCGCACGTCCGATCCCGGCATCCACGCGCGGCTGCTGTACCACGCCGCGGGCGCGGTCTGGACGTCGACGGCGCTGGCCGACTCGGCCACGGGCGCCGACACGCTCGTCGCAGATCCCGCCCGGGGTCGCGCAGTTCGGGCCGTCGCTGTACGCGCGCACCGCGGTGCCGGCGGGTCGGATCGCCAGCCCGAACTCCAACACGCTCGAGGTGCTGCGCATCGGCGTCTGGCTGCGCGACTCCGGCCTGCCGACGCTCACCGTGCGCGCCGGCTGGGCCGTTCGCCGACGGCGCCTGGCACCGCGGCGTCGTCTGCGCCCGCGCCGACGCCACCGACGGCGGCCTCGGCGTCTACGGCCTCTACCTCGACGTCGACGGCCAGAAGGTCGGCGTCGGCGCCCCGGCGGGCCCGACGCTGCAGCCGCGGCCGCGGGCCTTCGGCGGCGACCTCTGCATCGACAGCCGCGTGCCTGCACGACGGCTACCTGTCGGCCGGCTTCCGCGCCACCGACGGCCCGGCCTTCGGCGGCAACGCCGCGGTGCCGGTGGCGCGGGCGATCCGCATCGACAACACGCCGCCGTCGCTCGCCGGCAGCGTCGCCGCCGACACGTCCGACCGCCAGCCGCTGGTCGTCGTGCGGTCGTCCGACGCGCTCAGCGGGCTGGTCGAGCTCTCGGCCACGGTCGGCGGCGTCGCCGTCTCGCTCGAGCCCGGTCGCCGACGGCACGCTGGCAGGGCGTCCCGGTCACGCCGCTGTCCTACGCGGTGCACGCCGTGCGCTTCCACGCCACCGACGCCGCGGGCAACGTCGCCGAGAGCGGCGGCGACGGTCACGATCGCCGATCGCGTGGCGCCCGTCGTCGACGGCTTCACCGGCGGCGCCGACGGCTTCTCGTTCGGCGCCCGCGACGCCGAGAGCGGGCTGCGGCCCGGCGCGCTGTCGATCGCCCTCGACGGACACGACGTGGGCGCCGCCGGTCGCTTCGCCGACGGCGTCTTCCGCTACGCCGCGCCCGGCGCCGCTCGGCGCCGGCCGGCACGCCGTCGTCGCGCACGTCACCGACAACGCGGGCAACACCACCACGAGGGAGTGGGCGTTCGCGATCGCGGCCGCGCCGCCGACCGCCGGCCGCGCCGCCGGTCGCCCCGGCGCCGCTCGTGCTGCGGTTCTCGGTCGCCGTCGATCACGGTCAAGCCGGGCGCCACGCGCATCACGGTGCGGGCGCTGCGCGCGGCGACCGCCGAGCGCGGCCTGCGCATCCGGTTCACGTGGCCGGGCAACGTCAGCGGCGGCTCCGCGGTCACCGACGAGCGCGGCATCGCCGACCTGGTGCTCGACGGCCGCCGCGAGGGCACGCTGGTCGCGACGGGCGGCGGCGCCCGGGCGCAGATCGTCGTCAAGAAGGCCCGCGGCGTCACGCTCGTCGCCCGGCGCGTCCGGAAGGTCGTGCGCCTCTCGGGCACGGTGCTGCCGGCCAGGGCGGGCATCGTCATCGAGGCCTACGCCGCCGGCCGCTGGCGGGCCGTCCGCACGCTCCGCGTCACGCGCGGCACGTTCGCGACGCGCATCACGCTCAAGCGCAAGGGGCTGTACGTCTTCCGCGCCACCACCGGCGAGGTGCGGTCGCCCGCGGTGCAGGTGTGGCTGCGGTAGGCTCGCCGGCATGACGATGCCCGTCGACCCATCCGCATCCCGCGAGCCGCAGGTGGTGCACCTCGACCAGCTCGACGACATCGCCGTGGCGGGCGTGCACTTCCGGCCCATCCGGCGCGCGCTGGGCATCACCGCCTTCGGCATCAACGGCTACACGGCCGATGCCGGCGAGCGGGTCATCGAGGAGCACGACGAGACCGGGGCCGGCGCCGGCGTCCACGAGGAGCTGTACCTCGTGATCGCCGGCGCCGCCACCTTCGAGCTCGACGGTCGCGAGACCGCCGCGCCCGCCGGCACCCTCGTGTTCGTGCCCGACCCGAAGACCCGCCGGGGCGCCGTCGCGACCGAGCCCGGCACGACCGTGGTGGTGATCGGCGGCAGGCCCGGTGCGGGCCTGCCGACTTCGCCGTTCGAGCACTGGTTCGCGGCCGAGCCCGCCTACACCGAGGGCCGCTACGCCGAGGCGGAGCAGATCGTGCTCGCGGGCCTCGAGGAGCATCCGGGACACCCGACGATGCACTACCAGCTGGCTTGCTACACGGCCCTCGACGGCCGCCTCGACGAGGCGATGGAGCACCTGCGGCTGGCGCTCGCGGGCGATCCGTCGCTCGCGACGTGGGCCGCGCAGGACGCCGATCTGGCGGCGCTGCGCGACCGCGCCGACTGGCCGGGCTGAGGGGAGAGCGCAGGGGCCCTCGCTGGTACCCTGCAGAACGATGCCGAAGGGTCTCCTCGACGAGCTGAACCCCGAGCAGCGCAGAGCAGTCGAGGCCGTCCAGGGCGCCGTGTTGATCGTGGCCGGGGCCGGCTCCGGCAAGACGCGCGTGCTCACCCACCGGATCGCGCACCTGGTGCGCGATTTCGGCGTCAAGCCGTGGGAGATCCTCGCGATCACGTTCACGAACCGGGCCGCGAAGGAGATGCTGGAGCGCGTCGACGACCTGCTCGGCGCCCGCAGCCGCGGCATGTGGGTGATGACGTTCCACGCCGCCTGCGCGCGCATCCTGCGCGCCGAGGCCGAGCGCATCGGGTTCCGGCCGGGGTTCACGATCTACGACCAGGCCGACCAGATCCGCGTCGTCAAGGACGTGCTCGAGGACGAGCTCGACAAGGATCCGAAGCGCTATCCGCCGCGCGGCATCCAGGCGCGCATCTCCGACGCGAAGAACCGGCTGATCGGCCCCGAGCAGTTCGCGGCCGAGGTGTCGGGCTTCTTCGACCAGACGGTCTCCGACGTCTACTTCGGCTACCAGCGGCGCCTCACGCAGGCCGGCGCGATGGACTTCGACGACCTGCTGGCGCACGCCGTGAAGCTGCTCGAGGACGTGCCCGACGTGCGCGAGAAGTGGCAGGCCAAGTTCAAGTACGTGATGGTCGACGAGTACCAGGACACCAACCACGCGCAGTGGCGCCTCGTCCGCGCGCTGGCGGCGTCGCACGGCAACGTCTGCGTGGTCGGCGACTCGGACCAGTCGATCTACTCGTGGCGCGGCGCCGACATCCGCAACATCCTCGACTTCGAGAAGGACTTCCCGGACGCGCAGACGATCCGGCTCGAGCAGAACTACCGCTCGACGCAGAACATCCTCGACGCCGCGAACGGCGTGATCAGCCACAACACCGACCGGCAGGAGAAGCGCCTCTGGTCGGACCTCGGCCCGGGCGACAAGGTGAAGATCTGGGAGTGCGAGGACGAGCACAGCGAGGCGCGCCTCGTGGTGTCGCAGATCGGCGGCCTGCTGAACGAGGGCCACTCGGCCTCGGAGATCGCGATCTTCTACCGCACCAACGCCCAGTCCCGCGTGATCGAGGATCTGCTCCGCCGCCACGACGTGGCGTACCAGGTCGTCGGCGGCCTGCGGTTCTACGACCGGGCCGAGGTCAAGGACGCGCTGGCCTACCTGCAGGTGCTGATCAACCCCAACGACGCGATCTCGCTGCGGCGCGTCATCAACTCGCCGCGGCGCGGCATCGGCGACACCACCGTGTCGCGGCTGATCCAGCACGCCGAGGCGTTCGGCATCACGCTGCGCGAGGCGCTGCGCGAGGCCGACGACGCGCTGCCGAACGCCGCCGCCCGCAAGTCGGTGCGCGCGTTCTCCGAGCTGCTCGACCGGCTCGAGGAGCTGGTCGAGGGCCGCGGCGTCGCCGACCTGCTGGAGCGCGTGCTCGACGACACCGGCTTCCGCGACGTGCTGCGCGAGGAGCGCACCATCGAGGCGCGCGGCCGGCTCGAGAACCTCGACGAGCTGGTCGGCGTGGCCCGCGAGTTCGACGCCCGCGACGACGTGACCGGCCTCGAGACGTTCCTGCAGGAGCTGTCGCTGTTCTCGGACGCCGACGAGGACGAGCACACCGTGCGCTCGCTGGTGACGCTGATGACGCTGCACACGGCGAAGGGCCTCGAGTTCCCGGTCGTCTACCTGGTGGGCATGGAGGACGGCGTCTTCCCGCACCAGCGCGCGATCGAGGAGGCGAACCTCGAGGAGGAGCGCCGCCTCTGCTACGTCGGCATGACCCGCGCCCGCGAGCAGCTGACGCTGGTGTACTGCCGCAGCCGGACGCTGTTCGGCAGCCGCAACTCCAACTCGCCGTCGATCTTCCTGGCCGAGATCCCGTCCGACGTCGTCGACCACCAGCGGCAGCGGCCGGCGCCGGTCGCGGTCGGCTCGCGCGCCACGTCGTCGTTCGGCCCCGGCCGGGCGGGCTACGAGCGCGAGCGCCAGCGCGGTTTCGGGCTGCTCACGCCCTCCGTGGCGGCCACCCGGCCGCCGCCGGTGCGCCCGAAGGAAGACGTCGATATCCCGCTGCTCGCGACGGGTGACACGGTGCGCCACAAGAAGTGGGGGGAGGGCATCGTGACGGGCATCCGCTCGGCCGAGGAGGTCGTCGTGCGCTTCCCCGAGCAGGGTGAGAAAACGCTGCACGTGCGGTACGCGCCGATCGAGAAGGTCTGACGGATCGGCTCTCGGGCCGCTGCTATCATCGCTCTCCCGGGGCGGTTAGCTCAGTTGGTAGAGCACTAGCTCGACAAGCTAGGGGTCACTGGTTCGAGCCCAGTACCGCCCATCATTCCGCGACGCGTTGCTACCCGTGGGCGCTGCGCCGGTCGTGTCCCTACGATTCCGAAAAATGGGCCTCTTCCGGAGACAGCACACCGCATCCCGCGCACGTCGCGCCGCCGCGGTGCGTGTGGCGACCGTCGCCGGCGCCTGCACTGCGGTCGTGATTGCCGTCGCTGCCTGCGGGGACGCGCCGTCCGATGGCGCCAGCCCGGACTCCACCGTCTCAACGACGCCTTCGGCACCGTTCCTCGAGGTGAGCCTGGCAAACGAGGCCGAGCTGGCCGCCGCCCTCCCCGACAAGGGGCTCGGGACCCACGTCGTCGTCATCCGGGTCAGCCTGCACGGTCGCGTCCCGCAGCACGCCGATCCGAACGGCAACCCGGCAACGGCCGGCACGGACAACCTGCTCGGACTGCAGATGTTCTGGACCGAGACCAGCTCGGAGGGCCGCAGCCCCGACTGGCACGTGCGCGCCCGATGCCAAGCTCGTCGACGTCGACACCAGCTACCTCATGACGAACTACTACGAACGGGCCGGCACGTACGAGATCAGGTTCGTCGCCGACGCCTGCGCCGGTGGGCACGGTGGGACACTGGCCTCAGGCCCAGAGCATCCCTGACCGTGACGGCGCCCGTGAGCCGCGCCCGCCGTGCGACGATCCAGGTCCGGCACCGGCCGGGCGTCACGGGAGGTCGCAGCGCATGAAGGTGTTCCAGATCGGTGCGGCGGGCGGTGTCGGCCGCCGGGTCGCCCGCCTGCTCGCGGACGCCGGCGACGAGGCGACGGGCATGCACCGCAACCCGGCGCAGGCCGATGCGGTGCGCGCGGCCGGCGCGACGCCGCTGCAGGGCGACCTGATCGCCGACACGGTGGAGACGCTGGCCGGGCACCTGCGCGGCCACGACGCGGTGGTGTTCTCGGCCGGGGCGCACGGCACCGGGCTCGACCAGACGAGCGCGATCGACGGCAAGGGCCTCGAGAAGGCGGCCGATGCCGCGGCGCTCGCCGGTGTCGCGCGGTTCGTGCTCGTCTCGGCGTTCCCCGAGGCGTGGCGGGAGCGCGAGCGGAGCGCCGGCTTCGAGCACTACATCCGGGTCAAGAAGCTCGCCGACGCGTACCTCGCCGCGACCGACCTGGACTGGATCATCCTCCGGCCCGGCGACCTCCTCGACACGCCCGGCAGCGGGCACGTGACGGCGGCGGCCGCCGCCGAGTACGGCTCGGTGCCACGCGACGACGTGGCCGCGTTCATCGTCGCCGCGCTGCGGGAACCGGCGCTCCGCCGCGCGATCGTCGAGCTGACCTCCGGGCCGACGCCGGTCGCCGAGGCGGTGGCTCGGCTCGCCGCACCACCGCGCGGGCGCCCGGGCGACTGAGCGCTCGCTTGCGCGCCGCACCGGTGGTCCTCGGGCCGCGCTACGCCTCCGGCTCGGTCGTGATCGCCTGCTCCGGGCAGTTGTCGATCGCGAGCAGCACGTCGAGGTCGCCGTCGGGCGCGATCTCGCAGCCCGGGCTTCACGATGCCGTAGCCGTCCTCGTCCGTGTCGAACCGCTCCGGCACGAGCGCCGCGCAGCGGGCGTGGCCCTGGCAGAGGTTCGCGTCGATGACGACTCTCACGGCGCCGCCTCCTTCGCGATCCGGATCGTCAGCGGCCCGACGCCGTGCCACGACTCGTCGGGATTCTCGGCCGTGAACGGTCGGCACGATGCGGAGGAACTCCTCCAGCGCGATCACGAGCTCGCGGCGGCCGAGGTTCGAGCCGAGGCAGCGGTGGATGCCGCCGCCGAACGCGAGGTGCCGGTTCTTCGTCCGGTCGAAGCGGATCGTGTCGGGATCGTCGAACGCGTCGGGATCGCGGTTGCCGGCGCCGAACACGAGCACGACCCGCTCGCCGGCCTTGATCTCGCGACCGCGCACGACGGTGTCGCGCTGGCACGTCCGCGCCATTCCCTGCACCGGCGCGAGCATCCGCAGGAACTCCTCCGCCGCAGCCGGGATCAGCTCGGGCTGGTCGCGCAGCTCCTGCTGCGCCTCGGGCGTCCGGGCGAGGTACCAGAGGCCCGCGCGGATCGCCCAGGCCGTCGTGTCGAGGCCGGCCACGAACAGCAGGTAGCAGTACGAGATCAGCTCGTCGTGCGTCAGGGGCCGGCCGTCCTCGATCGTCGCGTTGAGCAGGACGTTGATCAGGTCGTCCTGCTCGTTCGGCGCGCGCGCGGCGCTCCTGCAGCAGGTCGTCGAAGTACGCGCGCACGGCGTTGCCCGCCGCGTACGCGCGCTCCGGATCCTCGGCGCGCTCGTAGATGATGTCGTCGACCCACCGGTCGAACTTCGGCCAGTCCTTCTCCGGGAAGCCGCACAGCCGGCTGAACACGATGGTCACGACCGGGCGGGCGAAGTGCGAGGACGCGTCGATGACCTCGGCCGCGGCGACCGCTGGCGGCCAGCTCGTCCGCGGTCTGCCGGATGCCGGGCGTCAGCACGTCGAGCATCCGCGTCGTGAACAGCGGCAGCAGGATCTTGCGGTAGATCGCGTGCATCGGCGGGTCGATGTCGATCGGGATCATCGGCACGTCGGTGCCGAACGCCGGCAGCAGCATCGACGGCGCCACCGCGAACACGTCGGGGCTCTGCTCGGCGGCGAAGATGTCCTCGAGCTTCGCGAGGAACGTGAAGCCGCCGTAGAGGTCGCTGTGCCCGACGGGACAGCGGGCGTGCATCGCCCGGTAGTCGCCGAAGACGTCGTCGAGCGCCTTGCCGTGGAAGTCGAACTCCTCCAGGCGGCGCTCCTCGCCTCGCTCGACCGATGGACATGGTGCGGAGGCTACCGCGCGGCGTCGGCGCGCGTGGAAGCGCTGCCACGGAAGTATGGGCGAGGCGCACATGCGTCGGGCCGTGGCCCGCGTGCCGGTGCGCCGGACGTCGCGCAGACCGGGGCCATACCGAAGTGTGTGCAGCGTGCATCTTGCACATGTCGCAGGGGTCTGGCGTAGTGCACGACATGCCGCCGGAGCTGCAGCCGCTCAGCCCGTCCGCTCCGGACGCGATCGCGCGTCATCCGGCGACGCTCGCCGGCGAGGCGACGACGGCGCTGCAGGAACATCATCCTCACCGTCGGGTCGTCGCTCGATCTCGCGACGGTGCTGCACCGGGTCGTCGAGGTGATCGCCGAGGCGACCGGCCGCACCGACTCGTACATCTTCCTGTTCGACGAGGAGACGGACGAGCTCGTGCTGTCCGCCGCCACCGAGAGCGAGGCGGCGCCGTACGTCGGCGGGCTGCGGGTGCCGCTCGGCGAGGGCGTCACCGGCTTCGTCGGGGCGTCCCGGCAGAGCTACGTGATCGCGCGCGACCTCCATGCCGACCCGCGGTTCGTGCTGCACGCCGGGCTCGGCGAGGAGCGCTACGACGCGATGATCTGCGTGCCGATCGTGGCGCGCTCCGAGCGGCTGATCGGCGTCGTCAGCGTCTGGTCGTCCACCGCCGACCACTTCACGGCCGAGCACCGCGAGCTCGCCGAGTGGATCGCCGTCGTCGTCGCCGGCGCGATCGAGAACGCGCAGCTGCACGCGTCGGTGAGCCGCCGCACGCCACGTGCTCGAGCGGCTCGCCGAGCTGTCGGCGATGACGACCTCGGGGCTCGCGACGTCGCGCGTCCTCGACCTGGTCACCGAGTTCGTGCGGGAGGTGGAGGCGGCGGACATGGCCGTCATGCTCGTGCCCGACCCCTCGGGCGCCGACCGGCTGATCCTCAAGAGCATCGGCTCGCAGCTCGGCGCAGGGCGGCGAACGGCTGCAGGCGCGCCCGGCGCGAGCTGCTCGCGGTCGACGCGGAGGTGCGCCGCCGCGGGATGACCTGGCACGTCGCCGCCGACGACGTCCGCCGGCGGCTCGGCCAGTGGTTCGGCGCCGCGGCGACCGCACCGCTGCGCGTCGCCGGCGAGGACCTCGGGCTGCTGTGCTGCTACCGCGTCGCCGACCGCGCCTTCACGACCGACGACCGCGCGCTGCTGTCGACGATCGCCGCGCACGCGGCGCTGGCGCTGAAGAACGCGCTGCTGTCCGAGGAGCTCCTGCAGCACAACGAGCTCGGGCACTTCCTGCGCGATGTCGCCGCCGGCCGCCTCGTCGCCGGCGAGCTGCGCGAGCGCGCCAGCGGTGCTGGGGCTGAAGCCGCGCGGCTACACGGTCGTGGTCGGCTCGGTCGACTTCGACCCCGACGTGCAGTCCGACTGGGAGGGCTCGGCGCTCGTGCTCCGCCAGATCGCGCACGGCCTCGCCGAGCGGATCGCCGGCGCCCGCTGCACCGCCGGGCCGAACGAGGTGATCGCCCTGCTGCCGTCCGCCCCGGGCGAGCCGCCGCTGCGGAGGCACGCGCGCGGAGCTGGCGGCCGTCGCGGCCTCGCTGCGCGAGCGGCTCGGCGCCGTCGTCACGTTCGGCATCTCGCCGCCGACGGCATCGCTCGAGGAGCTCCGCGGCGCGCTCACCGAGGCGCGCGAGGCGCTCGCCGTCGGCGCCGGCGATGGGCGCCGCGGGCGGGGTGTACACGCTCGACGACGTCGGCCACCACCTGCTGCTGAGCCGCACCGCCGACCTCGCCACCGTGCGCGACCGCTACTCGGTCGCGATCCAGACGCTGGCGGAGTACGACCGCGTGAAGCGCGGCGCGCTGATCCAGACGCTGGCGGTGTTCCTCGACCTGCGGAGCCGCAACGACGCGGCGCGCGCGCTCTACGTGCACCGCAACACGCTCGCGCAGCGGCTGGCGCGGATCGAGGTGCTGACCGGGCTCGACCTGTCCGACAGCGAGGAGTGGTTCCCGCTGCAGCTCGCGCTCAGGATCCACCAGGTGCGCCAGACGAAGGCCGAGGGGTGAACGTGCGCCGACCGGCGCGCGCTGTCGACGACGGAGGGGTCAGGACCGGATGAAGGCTGCAGTGCTGCACGAGGGCGCCGAGCGTCTGCGCGTCGAGGACGTCGACGTCGGGCGGGTCGGCCCGCACGAGCTGCTGATCGCGACCGCCGCCGCCGGCCTGTGCCACAGCGACCTCTACCACCTGCGCGGCGTGTTCGACATCCCGCGGCCGATCGATCCTCGGCCACGAGTCGGCCGGCGTGGTGCTCGAGGTCGGCGGCGAGGTCGACGGCTTCGCGCCCGGCGACCACGTCATCACCTGCCTGACGGCGCCCTGCGGCCGCTGCGACCGCTGCCTGGGGGGCCGCGCGCACCTGTGCGCGGCGACGCACGCGCCGCGCGCGGCGGGCGAGCCGCCGCGGCTGCACCGCGGCGGCACCGAGGTGCACCAGTTCCTGAACGTGTCGAGCTTCGCGGAGCAGCTGCTCGTGCACGAGACGGCGGCCGTGCGGATCGCGCCGGAGATGCCGCTCGACCTCGCCGCGCTGCTCGGCTGCGGCGTCACGACGGGCCTCGGCGCGGTGTTCAACCGGGCCATGGTGCGCCCCGGCGAGACCGTCGCGGTGATCGGCTGCGGCGGCATCGGCCTGAGCGCCATCCAGGGCGCGCGCCTGGCCGGGGCGGCCCGCATCATCGCGGTCGACCGCCAGGCCGAGAAGCACGCCGTCGCGGCCCGGCTCGGCGCGACCGACTTCGTCGACGCCGGCGCCGGCGACGTCGCCGCCGCGATCCGGGCGCTGACGGATGGCGGCGTCGACCACTGCATCGAGGCGGTGGGGGCGCCCGCGACCGCCACGGCGGCGGTCGAGTCGCTCGGCGTCGGAGGCACGGCGACGATCGTGGGCCTGATGCCCGCCGGCACCACCTTCCCGGTGCAGGGCCGGCTGCTGCTGGACGACCGCCGGATCCAGGGCGCGTACATGGGCGCGGAGCACTTCCGCATCGCGATGCCGCGCTACGTCGAGCTCTACCTCTCGGGCCGGCTGCTGCTCGAGGAGATGGTCAGCTCCCGCATCGGCCTCGAGGACATCGACGACGCGTTCGCGTCGATGGAGGCCGGCCACGCCCTGCGCGACCTCGTCGTGTTCTGACGGCAGGGCGGACGGCCGCGGGCGCGAGCCTTACCAAAGCTCGCATTGAACCGTCCGTCGGCGAGGCGTACCTTCCGCCGGGCTGAGCGGGCGCCCCTGCCCGGTCAGCTCCCCCCGGGACCTGCCGAATGTCACTCTGGGATGAGCTCCCGTCCGGCCCGCGTGACTCGGGCCAGCTCGACGGCCTGCGCCCGCTCCTGGACGGGCTCAACGGCACCGGTCCGGTCGAGGAGACCGACGCGGACGGCACGTGGCGGACGTGGACGGCGACCCAGACGCTGCCCGGGCCGCTCTCGCTCGACCCGTCGACGGGCTCGTTCTCGGCCACCGCCGGCCGCACCGGCACGCCGATCGAGTTCCCCGATCCGCAGGTCTCGGTGGCGCTCGGCCTGCACGAGACCGGGCCCGGCGGGACGCTCGACGGCGGCTGGCGCGTGACGGTCTCGACGCCGGTCGCGAACCTGCGGGCGCCCTTCCTGCGCGGCGCGTTCCTGGACGGCCAGGGCCAGCTCCGCGCCGATCCGGCGAACCCCGACGTCCGGTTCACGCTGCCGGCGCTGCGCGTGCGCGTGCAGCAGCTCGCCGGCGGGTCGGTCGGCGTGAAGCTGCTGTCGGCCAGCACGGGCGGGCCGCCCGTCGACCAGATCTACGAGTTCGTCCGCATGGAGCCGCCGTACGCGCTGGTCGGGCCCGAGGACGTCGTCGGCTTCGCGTTCCGGACGGCGGTGCTCGACCTGTCCGGCACCGCCGGTCCGAGCGGCGTGCCCGCGACGGCGCGCGCGATGCCGGGCTCCTGGCAGGGGCTCTACCTGCCCGAGGCGCGCCTGTTCGTGGCGCCGAAGGGCCTGGAGGGGATCGCGGTCAGCGCCGGCGTGCGCGAGATGTGGATCGGGATCGGCGCCAACGCGGGCGTGACCGGCATCTTCGAGGCCGAGGTCGTCAACCGGGGCGGGACGCCGACGATCACGGTCCGCTTCGCGACCGCGAGCGGGGAGCACATCGCCGACCCCGGCACGGGGACGGCGCTCGTGCCGGAGCACACGACGCTCTACGTCGATGCCGCCGGCGGCATCGCGCCGGTGGCCGTCTCGATCTCGGTCGACGGGGTGGTCACGAACGCCGACCGGGTCGAACTGACGACGCCGGCGAGCGGGACGAAGACCATCACCGTGACCGCCCGGGACGGCGCGAGCCACGACACGTCGCGCACCTTCACCGTCTCGCGCCGCGCGGCGCCCGTCACCGGCGGCGGCCCGGGGACGCCCGTGAAGGTGACACCCATCTCCGGCGGTTCGCACCGCATCGTGCTCGACTCGCAGACCACGACCATCGCGACGCTGCGCCTCGAGCCGCCGGCCTCGGCGACCTGGTCGTTCGGCGCCACGACGGTGACGGCCACGACCGCCGACGTGCCCGTGGGTGTCGGTGGCGACGTCACCGTCACGGCAACGCTGCCGGCGCCCGCCGCGCAGACCATCGACGCCTTCTTCCTGTTCGACCACCCGGCGCCGTCGGAGGGAACCGCCTACGCCCTCAACTCCCGCTGGACGCACACCGGGGCGGCCGCGAGCCGGAGCGACCCCGGCTCGGCCGGCGAGCTGATCCCGACGCTCGCGGCGCGGCTGACGAGCATCGGCGCCGGCACGGCCATCACGGTCGACGGCTACGCGTCGTACGAGGGCGTGAACGACTCCGGCACGATCGCCCACAACGACGATCTCAGCCTCCGCCGGCGCGACGCGCTGGTGACGATCCTGCGCGACGCCGGCTTCACGGCCGTCACGCCCGGGGCGCACCACGGGCACGTCGACGCGCGCGACCACCTCGCGATCGACGGATCGACCGCGCCGCCGCCGGGCGACGCGAGCTGGTGGCGGGCCCGCGCCCGGACGGCCGTCCCCGCCACCGCGGAGGTCGTGACCGCACGCGTCAGGAGGCCACCGCTGCCGGCGCCGGCCACCGTCGATCCCCGGCCGCCCGCCGCCGGCACGCCGGACTGCTTCCGCAAGCTCGGCGTCCGGGTCGAGCTCGTGCGGGGCACCTTCATCCGCGGCGAGCTGTACGGCGAGATCGACATCGAGACCGCCGCCGAGGCGGGTCTGCGGCGCGAGGGCAAGCCCGCGCTCCGGCAGGGACCGCGCAACCCGATGGACGGCGTCTGCCTGTTCCTCGCCCGGCTGCGCATCGCCGAGGACCGCAACTCGTGGAGCGTCTCGGCCGAGTTCCGCGCCGCCGAGGGCGACCTGGACGGGCTGGCGCAGATGGACTCGGCGCACTCCAACCAGGGCGCGCTCGACATCCTCGGCGCGCTGTCGGTGCTGGCGCCCCTCACCTCGTCGGCGACGGAGCTGTCGCCCGCCGCCGGCGCGCTGGTGGCGCTGGGCTCCGTCGCGCTGGGCGCCAGCGACCTGATGCACACGCAGAAGCTCATCCTGCGCGGCGCCGAGGTGATCGTCTCGGACGGCATCGTCGGCGCCGACGGCACGACGACGGTCGACGATCGTGGCACGCAGGTCAGCGTCCTGCTCGACATCGAGGTGGCGTTCACGTTCGACCTGACGATCGTCCGCGTCGACCCGCAGCATCCGATCACGACGCGGTACAAGGCGATCGGCGTCCGCTCCACCTGGGACACCAGGCCGACGTCCGGCGGGCTCGACTACGTGCCGCTGCCGGTGTTCGACCCGAGCCGCGGCTACTCGCTCGACATCCCGACCGGGTCGCTGACGGCGAGCCCGCCGCTCGACAGCATCCTCCGCGTGCTCGGGATGAAGGTGAGCCGCGACAACCCGACGTACCTCGAGGTCGAGGTCGGCATGGGCCTCGACCTCGGCATCATCAAGGTCGACACCGTGCGGGTGCGCGCGCGCCTCGACGGGCCGCCCCTCGACCTGCAGCTGACCAAGCTCGGCGCCACGCTCGACGTGCCGGGAACGCTGCACGGCAGCGGCTACATCGCGATCACGCCGCTCGGCTTCAAGGGCGCCTTCGACCTCACGATCACGCCGCTCAACGTGCGCGCCACCGCCTCGCTCGCCGTCGAGTCCCAGGACGGCGTGATCGGTGTGCTGATCGGCATCGAGGTCGAGTTCCCGGTGCCGATCCTGCTCGGCAACTCGGGCCTCGGGCTGTTCGGCATCCTCGGCGGCGTCGGCGTCAACTACGCGCGCAACGAGGACCTGTCCGTCCAGGTGCCGGCGCTGAAGTGGCTGCAGGAGCAGTTCGCCCGGCCCGGCGGCGTCATGGACCCGGACGGCTGGTCGATGACGCCCGGCCACTACGCGTTCGCGGCCGGCGTGCTGATCGGCACCGTCGAGGGCGGCTACGTCATCCACCTCAAGGGCATCGTGCTGATCGAGGTGCCGGGACCGCGCCTGCTGCTGGTCATGAAGGCCGACGTGCTGTCGGCGCCGCCCGCCCTGAAGAGCAACCAGACCGCCACCTTCCTGGCCGTCCTCGACATCGACTTCGGCCGCGGCACGATCACGATCGGAATCGTTGCGGAGTACTCGATCGAGTCGCTGCTGAAGATCCGCGTGCCGGTGACGGCGTTCTTCGACGCGAACGAGCCCGAGGAGTGGCTCGTCGAGCTCGGCAACTACACCGACCGCGTCACCGTCAGCGTCCTCGACGTCATCACCGGCAGCGGCTACCTGATGGTGCACGGCAACGGCGTCAGCATCCCCGGGCTGCCGCCCATCGCCCAGGGCCTCGCCGTCGCGACCGGCTTCCACATCCAGGCCGTGCTGATGGGCTCGAAGTCGATCGGCCTGTACCTGGAGGTCGCGGCCGGGTTCGACGCCATCCTCGGGCTCGATCCGTTCTTCCTCGGCGGCAAGATCTACGTCAGCGGCGAGCTGCGGCTGTTCATCGTCTCGGTCGGCGCCAGCGCCGAGCTGACGGTGCTGGTCGGCAAGCGCATCGAGAACGGCGTCGAGGTGGAGACGCCGTACGTGCACGGCAAGGTCTGCGGGCACGTCGACCTGTTCTTCTTCGAGATCGAGGGCTGCCTCGAGCTGACCATCGGCGAGGAGCCGGACAAGACGCCCATCCCGCGCGACCTGGTCGCCGGCGTGACGCTGATCAGCCGCAGCCCGGCCAAGGTCGAGGGCTCGGGCGTCGACCGGTCGGTCGACGGCAAGCTCGCCGACGCCCGCGACACGACGTCGACCGGCACCGACCCGCTGCCGTCCGTGCCGCTCGACGCGATCCCGGCCGTGCTGTTCCGCACCGCGCCGACGGGCGACGGGCCGATCGTGATGGGTGCGGCCGCGTTCGGGCAGTCCGGCGTCGGCGCGAACCCGTGGACGCGCATCGGCGACCGGTGGTGGAAGTACGAGCTGCTCGACGTGAGCCTCACCGGGCCGCTCCAGCCGGCCGCAGGCAAGACGCCCGCCACGTGGTGGTCGAGCGCACCGCCGGCCGACCCCGCCGATGGGCCGGCCCTGGCGCTGCTCGACTGGCTGCCCACGCCGCACCCGGCGGCCGTGCCGTACGGCGAGGCGCTGACGACGCAGGTCGACCATCGCTGGGGAACCGTCTGCGACCCGCCGGCGCCGCCCGCACCGGCCCTCTGGACGTTCGATCACCAGGCGATCGGGCCGCGCCCGCCCGGCTGGAACCTGCACGGCATCGCCTGGCCCGATCCTCCCGGCACGGTGCGGACGGCGGCGGTCAACGCGCGGCTCGACGTGACCGAGCCCTGGCGCTGCGGCAACGTCGCGATCGACCGCGGTCCAGGGCACCGATCCAGCCGGTCGTCGTCGGCGACCTCGTGCCCTGCAAGACCTCGGGCATCTCCCCGGACGGCGCCGCTGAAGAACTGGCTGTCCGGGCAGCCCGGCGCCTGGAGCTCGGGCGCGCTGCCGCCGGGCGGCCAGGCGTTCGCCGACATGGCCGAGATCCTGGCGGGCGGGGTGGGGCTCGGCGATGCGGCGGCCGTGTACGCCGGAGCAGGCGTGGGATCCGGCGCTCGCCGCGAGTGCGATCGGGCACGGGACGAAGCTCGACTGCGCCGGCCGGGTGCTGCGCTCGCCGGTCGGCGACCAGCCGGAGCCGGCACCGCGCGGCACCGACGACGACCGCCAGCGGGTGAAGCTGGTCTGGTCGGAGCTCGGCTACGAGCCGGACGAGCTCGGCGACGCCGTCCGCCTGCGGGCGCCCGGCAGCCTCGACGCGTTCACCGCGCTGCTGCTGGTGCCCGAGCGGGCCTTCGGCGAGACGCTCGTGGTGCAGTTCCGCGACGAGGCGGGCGCGACCGTGCGCGAGCTGCGCCTGTCGTCGGCCGACATCGTGAACGGCTCGAACCCGGTTCCGGCCGAGTGGTTCGACGCCGCCGGACCGTGGGCGGATCCGGTGCACCGGGCGGGCCGCATCGCCGCGCGGATCGCCGCAACGGCGCGGACGCCGCTGATGCTCGCCCTGGTCACCGACCCCGAGCTGCCCGAGCCGATCTCCGAGGTCGTGATCGGCTGGGACCGCAACATCCTGCGCGAGATCGATCCCGGCCCGTTCTACGTCATCGCGATGAGCGGCCTGGTGCACAGCGAGCGGCTGCGCGCGGAGTACGACGACACGGTCGTGACCAAGGATCGCGAGGCCCTGTCCAACGCGCTCACGCAGGTCGCCGACGATCACGCGCTGCTGGTGCCCGGCGAGACCTACACCGTGGCGGTCACGTGGCAGGCGGCGGCACTGGAGCAGGACGCCCAGCCCGATGCCACGGCGGCCGCGACGTGGATCACGCCCTCGACGACGCAGTCGTACGAGTTCACGGCCGATCCGGCCGCGGAGGCGCCGCAGGATCTGGCGCCGTGGATCCTCACCACCGCGCCCGGCATGGGGGACATCGGCGTGTTCTGCCGCGAGCCGGTGCGTATCGCCCTCGCCCACCAGAAGGTCGCGGCGCTGTTCGACGCCTACGGGCGCGAGCTGCGCGTGCTCGTCCGCTGCGGCGTCGGGCAAGCATCCCGAGCCCCCGGGCGGCGGGCCCCACGTGGTGCTGCCGCTGGAGGCGCTCGGCAGCGCCATCGCCAGCCTCGGGACGCCGTACGACGTCACGACGCCGTTCATCCAGGCGGCGCAGGAGATCGCCGACCGGCTGCCCTGCATCTCCAGCTCGGGCACGTCGACGGAGACCGTCACGGTGACGCTGGCCTACCCGTTCGAGCCGCTCACCGACTACCTGATCGACGTGCACTCCGTGCCGAAGGGCGCGCCGGCGGGCGCGACCGGCCTCGTGCACCGGATCGGCTTCACGACCTCCCGCTTCGACGACGTCGCCCACCTGGCGCGGTTCGTGGAGCCGGCCGCCGTGAGCCACAAGGTGGCACTGACCCCGGCCGCGCTGCAGACCGTCGCCGGGCTCCCCGACCGGCCCACCGGCGACCAGCTCGACACGGCCTTCCAGGGCGCGGGGCTGACGCCGCCGCAGGCGCCCGGCTATCCGGCCGTGCAGGTGGTGTGGTCGCCCGATCCGACGCCGCAGCCGATCGCCGTGATCGTGGAGTGCAGCGAGCCGCTCTGGCGCGCGCGCCTGGTGCCGACGGTCGTCACGCAGCCGCCCGACGCGTCCGATCCGACGCACACGTGGTGGGCGGCGCGGCCGGCGGACTGGCTGTTCGTGCGCTCCTCGACGACCGCTCCGGGCGCGGGCGACCTGCCGCGGGCGCCCGTCGTCCGCATCGTCCGCGGCCCGGGCGACACGCGCGCGATCGTCCTGCTCGGCGCGGGCGCACGCGGCACCGAGGCGCGGATCGACCTCGTGGTCGCCGCCGACGCGCTGGCCGGCACGCCCGAGACGGCCGTGACGATCGTGCGCGCCGCGCTGGTGCGGGCCCCGTGGGAGGTCGAGGACTGATGGCGCGGATCGCCGACAGCTTCCTGTTCCGGGCCGAGGCCGCGCGGCTCGACTGGGCGCGGATCGCCGGTCACCAGACGCCCAAGGGCCGCCAGATCGGCGCGGCCGCCGGCAAGGCCGCGGTCGACCCGCGGGTGCTGCGCACGCGCACCGGCGACATCCACCTGTCGTGGGGCTGCGCGGCCGGGCTCGGCGTGCCGCTCGGGCCGTTCACGGTCTGGACGCGCTCCAAGACCGATCCGGTGCTCGAGAGCGTCGAGCCGTTCCCCTTCCAGGCCGACGGCGGCACCGGGATCTGGTGGGGCGGTCGCGAGGCGGCGTGCGTCGAGGTGACCTGCACCGTCGACGATCCCTCGCGCGCGGTGGCGCTGTTTTTGTGGCGCACGTCGCCGTCGCTGCACGACGCCGTCGCGGCTGCGGCCGTCCCGGCCGGGCCCGCCGCGTCCGTCACCTTGCGCGTGCGCACGTCGGGCGCGATCGGGGCGGTGCTCGTGAACGGCTCCGTGACGTCGCTGCGCATCGAGCCCCTCGACGTGCTCGTCAACGCCGACGGCTGGAAGCCGGTCGAGCTGGTCGGCCTGCCCGTCGACCAGCCCTGGTCGGGCACCTCGTACGACGCGCGCGACCAGGGCCCGCTGACGGCGCCGCTGCCGCCCGTGGAGGCGGCGGTCGACCGGCTCCGGCGCGGCGGCCCGCCGGTCGGCTGGTGGCCCTTCACGCAGAGCGGCCATGCCGCCCCGCCGTGGACGGCGCCCGACCCCAAGCTGCTGGTGCAGGAGGTGCGCGCCGACCTGCTGCCGCAGATCCCGGAGCTGTACGACGGGTCGCCGGAGTTCGAGCAGGCGCTGATCACGCACCAGCACGTCGTGCCGGGCCCGCAGCAGGACGGTCGGACGTCGTCGCTCGACACGACGGCCGACCTCGGGCCCTGGCCGCTGCTGATGGTGCCGGCGCTGACCGATCCGTTCCTCAACCTGGCCACGGGGTTCGGCTCCGCCTACGTCGTCGAGCGCCTCGCCGAGGGGCAGATCGCCGTCGGCAACAGCGACTTCCTCGTCACCGCCGAGTACGCCGAGCTCGCGCCGCCGCGGAGCGGGGGCGCGGAGATGGCCGCGTACGCGCCCTCGCCCGGCCTGCACGTCGTCGTGCCCGACCCGACGGGCCTCGTCAGCAGCCGGGACGGGCTCGTGCCGCCAGTCGGTGCGGGACGCGGCCTGGCGTGAGTCGGTGCGCGCCGCGTGGGACCGGCGCCCGGTGACGGCCGGCCTCGGCCGCATGACCGAGTCGTCGGTCGCCCGGTTCGCCCCGGGATCGCCGGATCCAGCCGAGAGCCTGCTGCCGCCGCGGGCCGCCGGCGGGTTCCGGCCGTTCGCGATCACCGCCGAGACGGCGTCGTCGGATCGGGTCGCGTTCGTCGACGGAGCGGCGGAGATCCCGATCGGCAGCGGCGGCCGGCAGGTCGGGTACGCCGTCGCGGTGAGCGACATCTTCGGCGTCTGGTCGGCGTGGCGCGACGTCGCGTACATCGGCGACGAGCCAGGTCCGCAGCCCCCGCGGCTGGTGTCGCTGACGCTCGAGACCAGCTACGCCGGCTCGACGACGTGCCCGGGACGCCTGGCGGCGCAGCTGTCGACGGAGTGGCTCGAGCGGACGCCCACCACGATCGAGGTCGTGGCGCTGGCGTTCCCGATGGCGACCCCGACCACGGCACCGCCGGCCGGGATGGCGCCCGGCAACCCGACGCCGGCGGGCTGCTTCCGGCGCGACCTCGCGCTCACCTTCAGCGGCGACGACCCGACCGGCGTCGGCTGCACCGTGCGCACGCTCGGGCCCGACGGCGAGACGCCCATGCCCGCCGGCCCGGGCCAGGGCGACGGCGGGCGCCGGTACGCCATTGCCGCCGACGTCTCGCTCGACTTCGCGGCGACCGCCGCGCTGGGGCGTGCAGGTGTGGACGCGCCGCACCCTCGCGGTCGGCGCCAGCCCGAGCGCGTGGTCGCCCGACGCCGCGCACCCCGCGATCGCGGTCGCCGCCAGCCCGGTTCCCGTCGTGCCGCTGCCGCCGCCCGCTCCGCCGGGCGTCCCGCTCGGCAGCACGCTCGACGCCCAGGGGTGCTCGCACGTGCGCGTCCACTGGTCGGTGCCCGGCGGCGCCGACGTGCGCACCTGCGTCGTGTGGGAGGTGGCCGAGACCGCGCTGCGCCAGCGCTGCGGCCTGCCGACGCCGGCACCGCCCGGCGATGCCCCCGGCGTGCGGCTCGCGGCGCTGTGGGCGGCGTACGACGCGCTCTCGCCCGGCGATCGCCGCAACGCCTTCCGGCGGCTGCGCGAGGTCGACGGCGCCGTCCGCGAGCTCGACGTGACGCTCCCGAAGGGCTCGACCGACATCCACCTGTTCGTCGTCACGACGCAGACGACGTCGGGGGTCGACTCGCCGTGGCCGGCCGGGCCCGGCGCCGCGCACGAGCACCTGCAGGCCGTGATCGCGCCGCGCCTGCGCCGGCCGGCACCGCCGCTGACGCGCGCCTCGGTGGCGGGCGACGGCACCGTCACGATCACGCTCGAGGCCGCGAGCGCGGTGCCGGTGTCGCACTTCCGGCTGCTGCGGACGAGGTCCGAGATCGCCGCGCGATCGAGCGACAGCATGGGGCCGCCGTTCGACCAGGCCGCGGTCGTGACGATGACGCCGACGGCAACCGACGCGCTCACCGGTCAGCCGGTCTACACCGGGACGTGGATCGGGACCTTCCCGGCCGCGTGGGACGCCTGGCTGGTGCGGGCCGTGGCCGTGCCGGTCGACAGCGTGCCGGTGCAGGGCGTCCGCGGCCTGCTCTCCGAGGCGTCGGACGTGACGTCGCTGCTGGTGCCACCCGGGCCGCCCGACCTGGCGCCGCTGGTGGCCGAGATCTGGGGCGGGGACCATCGCGGCGTCGTCGTCCGCAGCTCGACCGGCGCACCGCCGTGGGCGACGTCGCTCGGCACGTCCAGGGTGGGTGCCGAGGCGGGCCCCGAGATCGTGCCGCTGGCGGGCTTCGACACCATCCAGGAGGCCGCGCTGACGACGCCGCCCGCCGCTGCGGCGACCGACGAGGTGCTGCAGCGCGGCGCGCGGAGCGCCGGCCGCAGCCCGCTCGCCCTGTGGTTCACGCGGCCCGTGGCTGCCGATCCGGTCTCCGTGACGCTCCGTGTCGCGGACCCGCTCGGCCGGGTCGTCGAGCAGACGCTGACCGTTCCCGGCTGGGTGCCGCCGCCGCCGATCGATCTGACGCTGGTCGACGCCTTCAAGATCGCCGGCCGCGGCGTGGTGCTGCGGCTGGCGTGCGATGCGCCGGTGACGGCCGACCCGCCGTACGTGCTGGAGATCCGCGCGGTCAAGGGGCCACGGCCGTTCCCGCCGCTCGGGGCGGCGCTCCGGCTGCCGCAGCCGGTGCAGCCGGCCGTCGCCCACCCGCTCGACGAGGCGCGGATCGTGCGGGACGACGCGCTGCACGACCTGTTGCTGCCGGTGCACGGGCAGTCGATGAGCGCGTCGATCCCGCTCGACGAGATCCCGACCCGCACGCCGCCGTTCTCGCCGCGGGCGGCGATCCAGGTCGTGCGCGATCCCGACGGTGCGCCCGCCGGCATGCAGGCCTACACGGCGCTGGTGCCGCTGACCGCGCCGATCCGCATCGACGTCGCGGTGGTCGCCCCGGACGGCGGCCGGGTGACGGTGTCGACGACGCTCTGACGCGTCAGTCGTCGTGGTGCTCGATCGGCTCCGGCGGCACGACCCACGGGTAGCGACGCGACTCGTACACCGAGATCGCGGGCGGCGGGAACGACGGGTCGGCGAACGCGCCGACCGGCACCGCGACCACGTCCGGCTGCGCGGGCAGGTCGTAGTACACCGTCGCGCCGCAGACCGGGCAGAAGTGGAACCGCCGCTCCTCGCCGTGATCGGAGACGCGGACGTACTCCGTCGAGCGTCCCTCGATGCGGACCTGCCGGCGCGGGAAGCGCGCCTGGATGCCGAACGCGCTCCCGGTGCGGCGCTGGCACGCGAGGCAGTGGCACATCGAGCGGCGGACCGGCTCACCCTCGACGGTGAGGCGGAGCTGGCCGCAGCTGCATTCGGCGGTACGGGTCGTCATGGCGCCGGACCCTACCGGGCCTCTACGTCGCCGGCGCGTGGTCACGGAGCCCGACGAGCGAGACGACCGCCAGCACCGCGGCGGCTGCGGCGACGACACCGAACGCCGCCCGCAGCCCGAACAGGTCGCCCATCTGCCCGACGGCCACGGGACCGAAGAGGAACGCGACGTACGACAGGGCCGTCACGGTCGGCAGCACGCCGCCGCCGTACTCGGCGTCGATCGGCACCGTCAGCGTGAGGGCGGCGGGCCCGATGCCGCCGAAGCCGATCGAGGCGATGCCCAGGCCGACGACGGCCGTGGCGGGGACGGTCGCCGTCGCGGCGGCGGCCACGCCCAGGGCTGCGAGGGTGGCGCCGACGGCCATGGTGCGCCGGGCGCCGATCCGGGCGACGAGGGCGTCGGCCGCGTACGCGCCGATCGCGAGCCCGACGCTGACGACGAACGCCGCGGTGCTGGCGATGACCGCGGTCGAGCCGATCGCGTTGCGCAGCAGCACGGCGGCGAAGCTGGTCGTCGCGCCCTCGAGGAAGAACCCGCCGAACGCCAGCGCGATCAGCACCGGGATGCCCGCGATCGCCAGCACGCCGCGCAGCGACAGGTGGCCGGTCGCCGGGTTCGCGATGGCGGGGATGACCAGGCTGCGGGCGGCGAGGCCGCAGGCCGCGAGCAGCAGGAGCCCGGTGATCACGAAGGACCACCGGTAGCTCAGGCCCAGCGCGACGATGGCCACGCCGATGCCGCCGCCCACCACCAGTCCGGCGAAGAACACGGACTGCACGCGGCCCATCACCGGCGTGCCGCTGGCCGCCTGGACGCGGCTCGCCGCCGTCAGCACCGCGACGTCGACCATGCCCGCCCCGACGCCGGTGATGCCCATCGCGATCCACGGCGTGGCCGAACCGCTTCCCGCGGCGAGCAGCAGCAGGCCCCCGGTGACGACCGCGGCGCCGACGGCGATCAACATCTGCGACCCGAACCGCGCCACGATCCGCGACCCCGCGAGCGCGGCCGGCACACCGAACAGCGGCGGCAGCAGCAGCAGGAGCCCGAGCCGCGACTCGTCGAAGCCGAAGTCGAGCTGCAGCTCTGCCGTCACGGCCTGGAACGCACCCCAGACGGTGCCGAACGCCGCGAACGAGAGGCAGAGCAGCAGCACGTTCCGCCGCGTCGTCGCGGCAGCGGCCGGGTCAGGCGTCAGATCCTGCGAGGACTCACCAGCCGGTCGCCGTGCATCGCGGGGATTCTACGGCCGATCGAGCGGACCGCCGGCGACGGGAGGCGTCTGATGAGGATCGCAGCCGTCGCCGGCGGGCCGGGGAGTCGCCCTGCGGGCGAAGGCTCGTGGCTACTTGCCGGTGATGTCGGTGGTGACGTACGCGGCGACGTTCTGGATGTCGGAGTCGGACAGCACGCCCTTGAAGGCCGGCATGCCGCCGCCGCCGTTCGTCACCTGCGCGACGACCTTCGCGGTGTCCGCGGCCTCGGGGATCGAGGTCAGGTCGGGGCCGCCGTTGCCGCCGGTGCCGCTGGCGCCGTGGCAGACCGAGCAGTTGTCGGCGAACACCTGCTGGCCGGCCGCCGCATCGCCCCCGGCTGCGGGAGCGGTGTCCGTGCCGGTCGTTGCCGTCGGCTCCTCACCCGCATGCTCGCCGGCGGCGGCGGAGGCGCCCGGCTCGACCGGGCCCATGGTGCCGTCGAGCGAGAACAGCCAGAGGCTGTCGCCGTGCGCCGTGCCGGCCAGGCTGTTGCCGCCGGCGTAGAACGCGACGTACTCGTGGCCGTCCTGCTCGAAGATGGTCGGCACGTTGTTGGCGCCGGCTCCGGTCTGGAAGCTCCACAGCAGGTCGCCGGTGGTGGCGTTGTAGGCCTCGAGCTCGCCGCCGTTGCGGCCGACGAAGGTCACGTTGCCGGCCGTCGTGGCCGAGCCGGAGTAGCACGACTCGGGGAAGTCCTTCTGCCACTTGATCTCGCCGGTGGTGCCGTCGATCGCGGTCAGGTGACCGGGGTTCGGGCCGAAGCCCGTGATCGCGATGATGCTGCCGATGAACTGCTTGCCCTCGGTGAAGCCGGGGATGTCGGAGGCCGAGTAGCCCGCGACGCCGTCCTGCGAGCAGACGTAGATCATGTTCGTCTTCGGGTTGTAGCTCGACGGCTGCCAGTTCGTCCCGCCCGACGCGTCCGGCGCGGTGACCATGACCTCGTCGTGCTCCTGCGGCGTGAAGATCGAGCCGCGCTTCACGGCGAGCGGCTTGTCGCGCTTCTCGTTCAGCGTGTCGATCTGCTTCTTGATGTTGTCGAAGGCCGCGTCGGTCACCACCTGGTTCGCGAACGGCGGGTTGGTCGGGAAGGGCTGCGTCGGCGACGTCTTCTGGTACGTGCTCTGCGGCACCGGCTTCTCCTCGATCGGGATGAGGGGCTTGCCGGTCGAGCGGTCGAGCACGTAGAGGAAGCCGGTCTTCGACGCCTCGGCGATCGCCGGCACGGTCTTGCCGTTCACCTGCGCGTCGTAGAGGACCGTCGGGCTCGGGGCGTCGAAGTCCCAGATGTCGTGGTGCACCTGCTGGAAGTGCCACTTGTAGGCGCCGGTCTTCGCGTCCAGCGCCACGAAGGAGGAGCTGAAGAGGTTGTCGCCCTCGCGCTTCGAGCCGTTCACGTCGGGCGACGCGTTGCCGGTGGTGAAGTAGACCATCCCGAGCTTCGGGTCGACCGACGGCGTCTGCCAGACGGGCGCGCCGCCGTGCTTCCACGCGTCGCCGGTCTGCGGCCACGTCTCGTGCCCGGTCTCGCCGGGACCGGGGATGGTGTAGAACCGCCACGCCTCCTTGCCGGTCTTCGCGTCGAGCGCCGTGAGCCGGCCGCGGACGCCGAACTCGCCGCCCGTGATGCCGGTGTAGATGAGCCCGTCGTAGTACAGCGGCGCGGCGGTGATGCCGCTGCCCGTCTTCCAGTCGACGACCTCGGTCTTCCACACGACCTTGCCGGTGGCCTGGTCGAGGGCGACCATGTTGCCGTCCAGCTGACCGATGAACACCATGCCGTCGCCGATCGCGACGCCGCGGCTCAGCCAGCCGCAGCAGACGGTGTCGATGGTCTGGTCGAGCTTCGCCTCGTACTTCCAGAGGATCTTGCCGGTCTTCACGTCGACGGCGAACACGTCGTCGGCGCCGGTCGCCTGGTAGATGGTGCCCTTGTAGACGATCGGCTGGCCCTCGGCCGAGTACTTGGTCGCCGTGCCGGAGCCCTCGAGCGCCGTCATCCACTTGCCCTTGAGGCCCTTGATGTTCTGGTCGGTGATCTCGTCCAGCGTCGAGTAGCGGTTGTTCGCGAGGGAGCCGCCGTTCGTGATCCAGTCGGCGGTCGCGGGCGCGGCCAGCTCGTTCGCGGTGAACGCCGGGGCCTTCACGATCTCGCCCGGCTCGGTCGACGCCGGCTCGGCGGCGGTCGAGGTCGGCGGCGCCGTCGTCGCCGGCTCGGCGGCGGTCGTGGACTCCGGCTTCGAGCCCGAGGAACTGTCGTTCGTGGCCAGCGCGAACACGATGGCGAGGAGGATGATCCCGGGGACGAAGACGACCGTGAAACCCCTGGCGATGTTCTTCATGGGCGCTCCCTTCCCGATTCCTTGATCGCTCACACATCTCCGGGATCCGGTCGCGCCGACTACGATGGCCGGATGGGCGACAGCGGGCTCCGCCTGCACGTCACGAACGGCGACTCCACGGCCGAGTCGCTGCGCGCGACCGGCATCGCGGGCGACGTCGTCGTGTGGATCGACGCGCTGCACGACGGGCCGGTTCCGGACGTGCCGCGGGACGAGCTGCGCCGGGTCCGCGCGTCGTTCCTGGCCGGGAGCGGGTGGGGGAGCGCCGACCAGATCGCCGCCGACTTCGAGCGCCGGGACGGCGCTGTCCAGCAGGCGCTGGCGGAGGGGAGCCCGGTCGTGCTGTGGTTCGAGCACGACCTGTACGACCAGCTGCAGCTGCTCGAGGCCCTGTCGCTGGTCGAACGGCCCGCCGGGGTCGAGCTGATCGTCATCGGCGCCTTCCCCGGTCATCCGCGGTTCCGGGGACTGGGCGAGCTGAGCGCCGGCGAGCTGGCGACGCTGTGGCCCGCGCGGGAGCCGCTCGCGCCCGCGGTGCTGCAGCTGGCGCACCGTGCGTGGGCGGCGGTGCGGGCGCCCGGTCCCGACGCTCTGCGGGCGTTGCTGCGCGACGACACGGGCGCGATGCCGTTCCTCGCGCCCGCGCTGCGGCGACTGCTGGAGGAGCTGCCCGACGCGGCCGGCCTCTCGCTCAGCGAGCGGTTGATCCTCGAGGCGCTCGACGGCGGGCCGCTGACGCCGGCGCAGCTGTTCGAGGCGACGCAGGACCGCGAGGCCGCGCCGTTCGCGGGCGACACGTGGGTGTGGAAGGTCGTCGCCGACCTCGAGGGCCTCGTCACGGCCGTCGACGGATCGGCGACGGATCGGGCTCACCGACGCCGGCCGGCGGGTCCTCGAGGGCTCCGCCGACCGCGTCGAGCTGCTCGGCATCGACCGCTGGGTCGGCGGCATCCACCTCCGCCCGGACGCCCTGTTCCGCCGGTAGCCCCGGTTAGCTCCGGCGAACGCGGGGAGGACGCGTGTGAGCCGCCCGTGCGGGCCGGTTCGGAAGGGGAGGATGCAGTTGCTACGTGAAGACCTCCGCGACCAGTCGTTCGGCGACCTGTTCAAGCAGCTCTCGGAGCAGACGTCGACGCTGGTGCGGCAAGAAGTCGAGCTCGCGACCGTCGAGCTGAAGGAGAAGGGCCGCGCAGCCGGCATCGGGGCGGGACTGATGGGCGCCGGCGGCCTGCTCGGCCTGGGCGCGTTCGGTGCGCTGACGGCGGCGCTGATCCTCGTGCTGGCGCTGTGGGTCGACGCGTGGCTGGCCTGCCTGATCGTGGCCGCCGTCTACGGCATCGGTGCCGCGATCCTCGCGCTGACGGGCAAGGGCAAGCTGCAGGAGGCGTCGCCGCCGATTCCGGAGCAGACGATCGAGACGCTGAAGGAGGACGTGGAATGGGCGCGGACACGGATCTGATCCGCGGGCGGATCGCCCGCACGCGAGACGAGATGGGCGCGATCATCGACGCCATCGCCTACAAGGCCGACGTCCAGGCACGGGCGAAGGACCGGGTCACCGACACCCTCGACCGCGTCAAGGACGCCGTGACGGGCACGGCCTCGTCGATCAAGGAGCGGGCGGGCCGCGACTAGCGGCGACCCGAGCGTCGCCCCGGCGTCACGGATCGCGCGCGAAAGCGCACGGAAGTGCAAATGCAGCGCGCGGAAGTGTGACGCGATGGCCGATCCGTGCCAGGCACCGAAATGCGCATGGTTGGCGGCGTCCCGCGGCGGCGGGTTTCCGATGGCACGATGCCGGGCAGCCAACGACCAGCCAGCCGAACCACCGGAGGAACCCCATGAGCCCGATCACCTCGCTCGACTTCGTTGCCATCCCGTCGCAGGACGCCGAGCGATCGCGCGCCTTCTACGGCGAGACGCTCGGGCTCCGCGCCGACGAGAAGGCGAACTACGAGTTCTGGGTCGGCGACACCTGCATCGCCATCTGGGAGCCCGAGAAGATGGGCGGCGGGCCTTCGCGCCGCAGAAGAACGCGCACCTGGCGCTGCACGTCGACGACGTCGCCGCCGCTCGCGCCGAGCTCGAGGCCAAGGGCGTCGAGTTCACGGGCGAGACGTTCGACACCGGCGTCTGCCACATGGCGTTCTTCACCGACCCCGACGGCAACGACCTGATGCTGCACTCGCGCTACGCGCCGCGCGCCTGACGCCGCCTACGGGGCCGAGGGCACCGCGGCGCTCGGCATCGTCTCGGGCGGCACGGCGCGCAGCGTGCCGCGGGCCACGACCGTCGCGGCGACCAGGACGCCTGCCGCCAGCAGGTAGGCGGGCCTGAGCGCCGCGGCGAACTCGTGCGACCGTGCCGTCCGCGGGCAGCTTCGCCGCCACCAGCGAGCCGAGCGCCGCGATGCCGAGCACGATGCCGACGTTGCGGCCGCTCGAGACCACCGCGGCGGCCACGCCCGCCTGCTCCTTGGGCATGCTCGCGACCGCCACGGTCGAGAGCGGCGCGTTCAGCACGCCGTAGCCGATGCCGAGCAGCAGGTAGCAGCCGAGGAAGGCGACGATCGGCGCGTCGCCCGGCAGCAGCGCCAGCGCCGTCAGCGCGACCGCCATCGTCAGCGTCGACGAGGCCAGCACGCCGCGCGGCCCGCGCGTCGCGACGAGCCAGCCCGAGATCGGCCCGCCGGCCAGCGTGGGGAGGGCCGCCGGCAGCGTCAGCAGCCCGGCCGCGAGCGCGGAGTAGCCGCGGCCGCGCTCCAGGAACAGCGTGTTCTCGTAGATGAAGCCGCCGAACGCGAAGAACGCCGCGACCGTGATGAACGTCGCGCCCGAGAACTGCCGGTCGCGGAAGAACCGCAGGTCGAGCAGCGGCTCGGTCGTCCGCGACTCGACCCGCAGGAAGGCGAACGCGAGCACGACGTCGGCGGCGAAGATGGCGAGGATGCGCGGCGACGTCCAGCCGTACCGGGCGGCCCCGATCAGCGCGTACGTGAGGCTCGACAGCAGCACCACGGCCAGCACCTGGCCCCACACGTCGAGGCGCCGCGCCACCGCGCTGCGCGACGGCGGCACGAAGCGCAGGACGGCGACCAGCGCGGCCAGGCCCGATCGCCGCGTTGACCGCGAACACCGCGCGCCAGCCGAGCGACGTCGACCGTCGCGCCGCCGATGATCGGCCCGAGCCCGAGGCCGATGCCGGACGAGATGCCCCAGATGCCGATCGCGCGGGCCCGCTCCCGCGCGTCGGGGTACAGGTTCGCGACGATCGCGAGGCTGGTCGGCGTCAGCGCCGTGCCGCCGACCGCCTGGAGGATGCGGAACGCGAGCAGCCAGCCGACGCTCGGCGCCACCGCGCACAGCAGCGCGCCGCCGGCGAACAGCACGTACCCGGTGATCGAGCATGCGCCGCCGCCCGAACCGGTCGGCGAAGAAGCCGGCCGACAGCAGCAGGCTGGCGCCGACGAGGTTGTAGGAGTCGATGATCCACGCCGTCGCGTCGTGCGCCGGCCTCGAGGTCACGCGCGATCTCGGGCAGCGCGACGATGACGATCGTCACGTTCAGCGTGACGAGGAAGACGCCGAGCGTGAGGGCGAGCAGCGCGATAGGTGCGGCGGCGCGGATCCACGCCGGGCAGGGTAGGGCCCTCGGCGCTCAGCTGCCGTGCAGGATCCTGACCGCTTCGGGCGGCAGGTGGACGCTGACGGGCGCGCCCTGCTCGGTCGGGATGCTGCCGTCGCCGTCGTTGGCGACCAGCGACCGCACCAGCTCGCCGGTCGCGAGGCGCACGCGGACGTCGAGCACGGAGCCGACGAACACGACCCGGTCGATCAGGCCCGGCAGCGTGTTGTCGCCGGCCGCGCCGTGCGCGCGGACGACGACCCGCTCGGGCCGGATCACGGCGTGCACCATGCCGGTGGCGTCGGTGGCGCCCTGCCGGCACTGGAGCGTGAACTCGCCGATGCGGAACGCGCCGTCGCCGCTGGCGTTGCCGCTGAGCAGGTTCGAGACGCCGAGGAACTCCGCCACGAACCGCGTGTCCGGGCGCCTCGTAGACGGCCTGCGGGCCGCCCATCTGCTCGACCTTGCCGTTGTTCATGACCGCGAGGCGGTCGCTCATCGTGAGCGCCTCCTCCTGGTCGTGCGTCACGTAGACGAAGGTGATGCCGAGCTCCTGCTGCAGCGTCTTCAGCTCGACCTGCAGGTCCTTGCGCAGCCGGGCGTCGAGGGCGCCGAGCGGCTCGTCGAGCAGCAGCACGCGCGGGTTCAGCACCAGCGCGCGGGCGAGCGCGACGCGCTGCTGCTGGCCGCCCGACATCTGGGTCGGCCGGCGGGCGTCGAAGCCGGTCAGCTGCACGAGCGCGAGCGCCTCGGCGACGCGCCGCTTCTGCTCGTCCTTGGTCGTCTTCTGGTAGCGCAGCCCGAACCCGACGTTCTCGGCCACGCTCAGGTGCGGGAACAGCGCGTAGCTCTGGAACACGGTGTTGACGTTGCGCTTGTGCGGCGGCGTCGCCGACATGTCGACGCCGTCGAGCCGGATCTCACCCTCGTCGGGGCGCTCGAAGCCCGCGATCATGCGCAGCGTCGTCGTCTTGCCGCAGCCGGACGGGCCGACCATCGAGAAGAACTCGCCGCCCGGGATGTCGAGCGAGATGTCGTCCACCGCCGCGACGTCGCCGAAGCGCTTCGTCAGCGACACGATCTCGATCCGGCCGGCGGTCGTCGCCCCGTTCGTGGTCATCTAGATCCCTCCGATGGAGTCGAGCGCCGAGCCTTCCGTGCCGCGCGAGAGGCGCTTCCACACGAGATAGGCCAGCCCGAGCGCGGTCAGCGTGATGAAGACCATGATCGACGCGAGCGCGTTCAGCGCCGGCGTCGGCGCACCGCGCGCGGCCGAGTAGAGCTTGATCGGGACCGTCTCGGTGTCGGCCCCCTTGGCGAGGTAGCTCGTGACGACGAAGTCGTCGATCGAGAGCGCGAACACGATCAGCAGGCCCGACAGGATCGCCGGCGCGAGCAGGGGCAGCAGCACGAGCCGCATGACCTCGCGCGGCGGCGCCCCGAGGTCGGCCGCGGCCTCCTCGAACTCCGGCCCGATCGACGCCAGCCGGCCGCGCACGATCACGACCACGTACGAGATCGAGAAGGTCACCTGGCCGATCACCTGGGCCGTCGTGCCGAGCCCGATGAACCCGAACATCTGCGTGAAGAGGATGAACATCGACGCGCCCATGACCAGCTCGGGCGTCACGAGCGGCACGAGCATCAGCCCGTTCGCCGCGGTGCCGGTCCTGCGCGCGCCACCGCTGCAGGCCGATGGCGAGCGCGACGCCGAGCGGCGTCGCGATCAGCATCGCGAAGAAGGCCAGCTCGATCGAGTGGTACATGGCGTTGCGCAGCGCGTCGTCCTGCCAGACCGAGCCGAGCGGGTCGTCGTAGAACCAGCGCAGCGAGAACCCCTGCCAGGCCGTCCGCGAGCGCCCGTCGTTGAACGAGAAGGCGATGGCGATGACGATCGGGACGATCGACCACACGACGAAGAGCCACGTCCACAGGACCAGGAAGCGGGGCTTGCCCCACGGGTTGGCGAGCCACGTCCTCATGCCCGGATCGCCTTTCCGGCCTTGTGCGTCTGCCGCAGGTAGTACGCCATCAGCACGGCCAGGAGCAGTGACAGGACGACGGTCAGCGCGGCGCCGAGCGGTTTCTCGGAGCCGCGGTGGATCGCGAGGTCGATCTGGTTGCCGATCATGTTGGTGGACGGCGACGACGACATCAGGTCGGGCGTGTAGTAGTCGCCGAACATCGGCAGCGCGATCAGCACCAGGCCGCCGAGGATGCCCGGCATCGACAGCGGCAGCGTGACGCGCACGAACGCGCGGAACGGGCTGGAGCCGAGGTCGCGGGCGGCCTCGATCACGCGCTGGTCGATGCGGTCGACCGCCGCGTAGACCGGCAGGATCAGGAACGGCACGTAGCCGTAGACGAGCGACAGGACGACGGTGACGGCCTGGCCGTCGAGCCAGCCCGCGCCCTCGTCGAGCAGGCCGAGCGCCCGGAACAGCGTGTCGATCTGGAAGAACGCGAGCAGCCGCGCGGCGTAGCCGTCCTCGGACAGCAGGTTGATCCAGGCGAACATCCGCATCAGGTACGAGATCCAGAACGGCAGCACGATCAGCATCAGCAGCAGGCCCTTGTGCTTCGCGCGGCGCGCGACGTAGTACGCGACGGGGTAGCCGATCAGCAGCGACAGCCCGCCGGCGAGGATGACGTAGACGAACGTCCGGACGAACACCGTCCAGTAGATGCCGCCCGGCGTCAGCTCGTCGAAGACCGCGTTGAAGTACCCGACGTTCCAGTCCAGCGGGTTGAACACCGGGATCGGGTCGCCGGCGTCGTCGGAGAAGCCGAACGACGTCGCCACGATCGCGTAGAACGCGACCAGGAAGAAGGCGACGAGCCACCCGATGCCGGGGAGGGCGAACGCCCGCCAGATCCAGCTTCGGGTACACGTCAGCCGGCGCGGAAGTCGGCCCAGGCCTTGTCCCAGAGCGCCTTGCCGTCCGGCGTCAGCGTCTGGTAGGTGAGGCCGGTCTTGAAGTCGTCGCGCTGCAGGATCGCCGGCGCCACCGAGTCGGGCAGGGCCGAGCTTGGACTGCAGCGTCGCGAAGTCGAGCCCGTTCTGCGGCGGCTGGTAGCCGTTGAAGTCGGCGAAGTTGTTGTACGCGTTCGTCTCGTCCAGCATGAAGTCGAGGAACGCGTGGGCGAGGACCGGGTTCTTGCCGGTCGACAGCACCGCCATCAGGTCGTTCGCCGCGGGCGCCGCGATCGGCGGGCTTCCAGAACGACAGCACGTCGGGCTTGACGCCCTTCGGCATGTAGTACAGCGCGGCCGCGATCTGGTCGCCCGTCCAGTCGTGCGCGAGCCAGACCTTGCCCTCCGGCACCGTCTGGTACATGGCGATCGAGACCTTGACGCTGGCGAGCTCGTCGAGCTCCTTCAGGCCCTGCAGGGCCTTGCGCGACCACCTGCGGATCCTCGGAGTTGACGTCGACGCCGGCGGTGCCGTTCTCGCGGAACAGCGCCAGCGACAGCGCGTCGCGCGGGTCGTCGAGGATCGCGATCTTGCCCTTGTACTTCTCGCCGACTCCCAGAACGCCGACCACGGGTTCGGCCATCGAGCCGATGTCCTCGGTGACCTTGTCGTTGCGCCACACCATGCCGGTCGCGAACACGACGTACGGCACGGCGTACTGCGCGCCCTTGTCGTAGAACGGGTCGACCAGCTCGGGCCAGACGTTCGCCGCGAGGTTCGGCACGTAGTCCTTGTTCAGCGGCCGGACGAGCTGCTTGGAGACCAGGATCGGCAGGCGCGTCACGCTCGGGAAGTAGACGTCGAAGTCGACGCTCCCGGACTGGAGCTTCGCCATCGCCTCGTCCTCGTTCTGGAACGTGGTGATCTCGACCTTGGTCTTGTACTGCTGCCTCGAACTTCTTGACGGTCTCCGGGTCGATGTAGGCGTCCCAGTTGTAGACCTTCAGCGGGCCGTTCTCGACCGGGAGGCCCGACTCGATCGGCGGGTTGTTGTCGTACAGCGGCAGCTGCACCGGCCGGTCGCGGCTGGCGATCGGGATGCCGCCCGGTCCGAGCGGCACCGCCTCGGCGGTGTCGGTTGCCGCCGTGACGACGGATCCGGCCTGCGTGACAGGCCCGTCCGACTGCACGTCGGTGGTGTTGGCGCAGGCCGCGAGGAACCCGCCGGCGACCGCGAGTCCGCCGGCCCGCTCGAGCAGCATGCGCCGCGACATCCGGCCGCGTACGTCCTTCGGATGAAACATGTGTGACCTCCCCCGGGTTGCAACCCGTGCCCGCGCGACATCCTCCCGGATCCTGACTCGCGAGTCAATCGGCTCGGCGGTTCCGAGCCGTCAGGATACCCTCCGCGGATGCCAGTGCCGGGACTCTCGACGCGACGGAGCTGCGAGCGATCGCCGAGCGGGCCGCCCGCGCAGCGGGTGCGCTGCTGCTCGACCACGCCACCCGCGGGCCGGTCGCGGTGGAGTCGAAGTCGAGCACGACCGACATGGTGTCGGCCGCCGACCACGCGTCGGAGGAGCTGCTCGTGGCGCTGCTGCAGGCCGAGCGGCCGGACGACGGGCTGATCGGCGAGGAGGGCGCGAGCCGCACCGGCACGACCGGCCTGACGTGGGTCTGCGACCCGCTCGACGGCACCACGAACTACCTGTACCGGCTGCCGCAGTGGGCCGTGTCCGTGGCCGTCGAGGACGACGCCGGCCCGGTCGCGAGCTGCGTCTACGACCCGTCGCACGACGAGCTGTTCGCGGCGGCGCGCGGCCACGGCGCGACCGTGAACGGCCGCCCGATCGCGCACCTCGGCGGCGACGGTGCTGGCCACGTCGCTGATCGGCACGGGCTTCGCGTACACGGCCGACGTGCGGGCGGCCCAGGGCGCGCGACTGCCCGAGATCCTCGCCGCGGTGCGCGACATCCGCCGCGCCGGCTCGGCCGCGCTCGACCTCGCGTGGGTCGCGTGCGGGCGCCTGGACGGGTTCTTCGAGAGCGGCATCCAGCACTGGGACTACGCCGGCGGCCGGCTGCTGATCACCGAGGCCGGCGGCCGGTTCGAGGTCGGCCCCGGGCCCGCACGGCGGCATCCCGCAGGTCGTCGCCGCGGCGCCGGGCATCTACGACGCCCTGCGGTCGCTGGCCGGCTGACGGCGACCCACTCGCTACACTGAGAGCGAAGAAAGCCCGGTCCTGATACCCGGACGCGCCGGCCGCAAGGCCTGGCCGCGGCCCCTGGGGGCCGGCGGACAGGAAAGGACCGTACGTGCGTTTCTCCGAATTCGGGCTCTCCGAGCCCATCCTCCGCGCGCTCGATGATCTCAACTACGAGACCGCGACGCCGATCCAGGAGGGCACCATCGCGATGCTCCTCAAGGACCGTGACGTCGTCGGCCAGGCGCAGACCGGCACCGGCAAGACCGCCGCGTTCATGCTGCCGATCCTCCAGCGCATCGACCCCGAGATGCGCGACGTGCAGGCGCTCGTGCTGTGCCCGACGCGCGAGCTCGCCCTGCAGGTCGCCGACCACGCCCGCAAGCTTCGCGCGTCCACCTCGACAACGTCGACGTGGTGCCGGTCTACGGCGGTGCGCCGATCCGCGAGCAGATCGACCGACTCGCCCGCGGCGGCCAGATCGTCGTCGGCACGCCCGGCCGCGTGCTCGACCTGCTCACCCGCGGCAAGCTGATCCTCGCCGACGCCCGCATGGTCGTGCTCGACGAGGCCGACGAGATGCTCTCGATGGGCTTCATCGACGACGTCCGCGCGATCCTCCGGCGCGCCCCCTGGGGCCGCCAGACCGCGCTGTTCTCCGCCACGATGCCGCCCGAGATCCGCAAGCTCGCGGCCGAGGAGCTGCACTCGCCCGAGACGGTCAGCGTCACGCCCGAGGACATCACCGTCGAGCGCATCGAGCAGCGCATGCTCGAGGTCGAGCCGCGCGGCAAGCTCGACGCCATCGACAAGCTGCTCAAGTCCGAGACGCCGCGCTGCGCGATCATCTTCGCGCGCACCAAGATCGGCTGCCAGCGCCTCGCCGACGACCTGTCGGCCCGCGGCCACCGCGTCCGCGCGCTGCACGGCGACATGGGCCAGGGCGCCCGCGACTCGGTCATGATCGCGTTCCGCGGCGACCGCGTGCGGATCCTCGTGGCCACCGACGTCGCCTCGCGCGGCCTCGACGTCTCGCAGGTCAGCCACGTCATCAACTACGACCTGCCCGACGAGCCCGAGGTGTACGTGCACCGCATCGGCCGCACCGGCCGCGTCGGCCGCGAGGGCAAGGCCATCTCGCTGGTCACGAAGCGCGAGGCAGCCGAAGCTCGACGCGATCCAGAAGCTGCTCGGCATCCCGATCCCGAAGTGGACGATGCCCGGCGACGAGGTCGTCGCCGAGCCCGTGCAGCCGGTCGCGCGACGCGACCGAGACCGGAACCGAGAGCGAGCCCGAGACCGGCGCGACGGTCGTCGCGACCGTGCCCGCGGGTGACGCGACCGGTGACGGCGAGGTGCGCCGCAAGCGGCGCGGTCGCCGCGGCGGCCGCGGCCGGCGTCCGGGCGGCGCGGCCGCCACGGCCTCAGCCGAATAGGCGCTGCGCGACGATCGGGATGCGGAACCGCAGCAGCCCGAACACGCCGACCGAGAACGCGAACGCGCCCAGCGCGATCAGGATCTCGGTCGGTCCGAGCGGCGCCAGCGCGAAGAAGTCGCGGACGGGCTCGATCAGGAACGCGCCCACGAACCCGGCCAGCAGGGCCGCCATCAGGGCCAGCACGGACCGGGCGCGGACCTTCGACTCCTGCATCGCCTCGTCCTCGAGCAGCAGCACCAGGTAGAGCCCGGTCAGCACCAGCACGACGAGTGCCACGGTGCGGCCGGTCTCGACGTCGGAGACCGAGCGCGCGAACGCGTACGCGACGATCACGGCGAGCGCCGAGACGACGCCGCCCGGCACCGAGAAGCGCATCAGGTCGCGCGTGAAGTCGCGGCTGCGGCGGGCGGCCGGTGGAGGGTGCGAGGGCGAGCACGAACGCCGGCACGCCGATCGTGAAGAAGGCCGCGAACGACAGGTGGCGCGGCAGCAGCGGGTACGCCGCCCCGGACAGGCCGATCGTGAGGATCAGCGTCGCCGCGAAGGCCGACTTGACGACGAACAGCTTCGCCACCCGGCGGATGTTGAGCAGGATCCGCCGGCCCTCGGCGATGCCCTGCGGGATCGCCCGGAAGTCGTCCTCGACGAGCACGATGTCGGACACGCCGCGCGCGATCTGCGACCCCGAGCCGAGCGCGACCGCGATGCGGGCCGCCTTCATCGCCGGCACGTCGTTGACGCCGTCGCCGACCATCGCGGTGTACCGGCCGCGCCGCCCGAGCGCCTCGACCAGCGCCTTCTTCTGGTCGGGGCTGACGCGCGCGAAGATGGCGTGCGCCGCGGCGATCTCCTCGAGCGCCGCCGGGTCGTCCGGCAGGTCGGCGCCCGTGACGGTGCTGGTGTCGGGGAACCCGGCCGCGCGGGCCACGGCGGCGACGGTGCCCGGCGCGTCGCCCGACATCACCTTCAGGTCGACGCCCTCCTGCGCGCAGGAAGGCGACCACCTCGGACGCCTCCGGGCGCATCCGCTCGCGCAGCACGGCCAGCCCCAGCGGCGTGAAGCCGGGCGGGCTCGCCGGCACGTCGCCCGGGCCCGACACCTGCGGCAGCGACGCGGCCCGGCCGAACACGAGCACGCGCGAGCGCTCGCCCTGGCGCCGCGACACCTCGGTCGGCGAGCGGGCCGGCGCCGAGCGCCTCGGGCGCGCCGAGCACCAGCACCTCGTCCGTGGAAGGCGGCGCCCGACCACTTCCAGCGCGACGCGAACGGCACCTCGGCCGAGCGTCGCCTCCGGCGAGCCGCCGAGCGCCGCGGCGATGGCGTCGGACGTGCCGGAGCGGACGCTGCCGGCGGCCGCGACCCGCGCCAGGATCTGCCGGGCGGCCGCCTCGGGCACGCCGGGCGCCGGGCACGACCTCGATCAGCTCGAGCGAGCCGTCGGTGAGCGTGCCCGTCTTGTCGAGGCAGACGGTGTCGACCGACGCGAGCGACTCGATCGCGTTCAGCTGCTGCGCGAGCGCACCCGACGCGGGCGATGCGCACGGCGCCGGCCGCGAACGTGATCGAGGCGAGCAGCACCAGGCCCTCGGGGACGATCGAGATGAGGCCGGCGGTCGCGGTCTGCGCCGCCTCGCGGAACTCGGTGTCGTGCAGCCGCAGCGCCGCGACGAGGACGACGGCGAGCGGCACCATCGCCACCAGCAGCAGGCGCAGCAGCTTGTTGATCTCGAGCTGCAGCGTCGACAGGCGCCGCTTGGCGGCGCGCGCCTGCGCCGTCAGCTTCGAGGCGTAGGCGTCGGCGCCGACGGCCGAGACGCGGTACAGCCCGGCGCCGCCGGCGCAGTAGGCGCCCGGACAGCACCGTGTCGCCGGGCTCCTTCGGCACCTGGTCGGACTCGCCGGTGAGCATCGACTCGTCCAGCGTCAGGCTGGACGACGCCGCGACGACGCCGTCGGCGACGATCTGGTCGCCGGGCTGCAGCTCGACGATGTCGTCGGGCACGACGTCCTCGGCCGGGATCTCGCGCTCGGCGCCGTCGCGGCGCACGCGGGCGCGCGGCGCGACCAGCAGGGCGATCCGGTCGAGCTTGCGCTTCGCCGACAGCTCCTGCGCGATGCCGATCATCGCGTTGACGGCGATGACGGCGGCGAAGATGGCGTCGTTCCAGGCGCCCGCGATCGCGATCAGGACCAGGAAGCCGAGCGCGATCGCGTTCACCAGCGTGAACACGTTCTCGCGCACGATGCGGCCCACCGAGCGCGATCCGGTGTCCTGCTCGCGCGGACCGAGGGCGGACGAGGCGCTCCGCGGCCTCGGCGGAGGTGAGCCCGCGGGTGTCGTCGGACGTCACGGCGGAGATGGTACCCGGACGGTCTACGATGCCGCCGATGCTGCCGCCTCTCGCCGAGCGCCGGCCCGACCTCGCGGTCGCGGCGGCCGATCTCCGACTCACCGTGGGCGCCGAGTCGTTCGCCTTCGCGACGACCGCCGAGCTCGACGCGCCCGAGCTGATCCTCGGCCAGACGCGCGCGGTCGAGGCGCTCGAGCTCGGCCTGGACGATGCGCGCGCCCGGCTCCCACGTCTTCGCCGCCGGGTATCCCGGCACCGGCCGCGGCACCGCCATCGCCGGACTGCTCGCGCGCATCGCGCCGACGCTGCCGGTGCCGCCCGACCGCGTGTCTCGTGACGCGGTTCAGCGCGCCCGACCGCCCGCGGCTGCTGACCCTGCCCGCCGGCGCCGGCGCCGTGCTCGCCCGCGAGATCGACGAGCTGCGCCGGATCCTGCCGCAGCGGCTGCCGCTGCTGCTCGAGGACCGCGAGCTGTCGCGGCAGCGCGACGCGCTGGGCAAGCGGTACGGCGCCGAGGAGGAGCTCGAGGTCGCCGGCCTGCGGGCAGCGCGCCGAGGCCGACGGCTTCGGCCTGGTGCAGATCGAGGCGGGCCAGCTCGTCGCACCCCGAGATCGTCCCGGTCAAGGACGGCCAGCCGGTGCCGCTCGAGCAGCTGCGCGCGTCGCTCTCGCCGGAGGAGTTCGCGGCGAAGGAGGCGCGCCTGCGAGGCGCTCGGCGACGAGCTGCGCGACCTCGGCCGCGCCTCCCGCGACCGCCAGCGGCGCTTCGCGGCCGACCTGCGCGAGCTGGTCGCGGGCGCCGCGCGCTCGCTGGCCGACGAGGAGGTCGGCGACATCGGGCGGCACGTGCCCGACCTCGCGCTCGGCGCCGTTCCTGGCCGAGCTGCGCGACGACATCGTCGCCGCCGTCGTCGAGCTCGCCGACTCCGGGCCCGACGCGATGGAGCGCCTCGGCCGCCGTCTCGAGCGCTACCGCGTGAACGTCGTCGCCGACCGCACCGGGCTGACCGGCGCGCCGGTCGTGACCGAGCGGTTCCCGGGCCGCCAGAACCTGACCGGGTCGATCGACCGCATCCAGGACGGGCCGATGAGCTTCCGGGCCGACGCGACCACCATCCGGGGCGGCGCGCTGCTGGCCGCCGACGGCGGGTTCCTGGTCGTCCACGCCGTCGAGGTGCTCGAGGTGCCCGGCGCCTGGGTGGCGCTGAAGCGCACGCTCGAGACCGGCATGCTCGACATCGGCGCCGCCGGCGCGGGCCTGCTCGGCATGCCGCGGCCGCTCGAGCCCGACCAGGTGCCGATCGACGTCAAGGTCGTCATGGTCGGCGAGCGCCGGCACTACGACGCGCTCTGGCACGGCGATCCCGACTTCCGCGGGCTGTTCGGCATCCGCGCCGACTTCTCGTCCGACATGCCGATGGGCGCGGAGGCGCTGACGCGCTACGCCACGCGTGGTCGCCGGCGCCTGCCAGCGCGAGCGGCCTGCCGCCCGCCGACGCCGCGGCGGTCGGCGCGCTGGTGGAGGACGGCGTCGCGCGCGCCGGGCGCCGCAACCGCGTCTCGACCAGCTTCGGCGACACGCTGCTCGCTGCGTGCGCGAGGCCGCGCACGGCGCCGGCGAGACGATCGGCCGCGACGACGTCGAGCGCGCGCTGGCCGCCCGCCGGCGCCGCGAGGGCCTGATGGAGGAGCGCATGCAGCTCATGCTCGAGGAGGGCATGGTGCATGGTCTCCACCTCGGGCGAGGCGGTCGGCCGCGTGAACGGCCTGTCGGTGTACGACCTCGGCTACCACGCGTTCGGCAAGCCGACCCGCATCACGGCGTCGGCCGCGCCCGGCCAGGTCGGCATCATCAACGTCGAGCGCGAGGCCAAGCTGTCGGGCAACATCTACGACAAGGGCGTCCTCATCATCGCCGGCTTCCTGCGCCGCCGGTACGCCGACCTCGGGCCCGCTGACGCTGACCGCGAGCCTCGCCTTCGAGCAGTCGTACGCCGGCGTCGACGGCGACTCCGCGTCGATCGCCGAGGTGGTCGCGCTGCTGTCGGAGCTCTCCGGCCTGCCGGCCGACGGCGGCCTTGCGATCACCGGGCTCGATCAACCAGCACGGCGACGTGCAGCCCGTCGGCGGCGTCGACCACAAGATCACCGGCTTCCACGCCCTCTGCGCCGCCCGCGGCCTGGACGGCGGCCAGGGCATCGTGATGCCGCACCAGAACGTGCTCGACCTGATGCTGCCGCAGGAGATCGTCGACGACGTGGCGGCCGGGCGCTTCCACGTGCACGGCGTCGAGCACGTCACCGACGCGCTCGAGATCGCGCTCGGGACGCCGATGGCGACCATCGACGAGCGCGTTCGCGCGCGCCTCACGGTCGTTCGCGGACGCGTTGCGCGACACCGCCGGCGACCGGCCGCCGAGCGGCGCCACGGTGACGCCGCCGTCGACGCAGCTGCCCGACCCGCAGGCGCCTTGATCGACCGCCTGCCGGCGCTCGTCGCGTCCGATCTCGACGGCACGCTGCTGCGCTCCGACGGCACGATCGCCGACCGCACGCGGCAGGCGCTGGCCGACGTGACGGCGGCGGGATCGTCGGTGATCGCCGCCACCGGGCGGCCGCCGCGCTGGGTCGAGGGGCTGCACCTCGACCTCGGCGTCGACGCGCTGTGCGTGTGCATGAACGGGGCGATGCTGCTCGATCTCGACTCCGGCGAGGTGCTCGCGCACCTGCCGTTCGACGCCGGCGCCGCGGGCGAGATCGCCGCCGCCGTGCGCGCGGCGCTGCCGGGCGTCATCTTCGCGGGCCAGCTGGGCGCGCGGTTCGCCCGCGAGCCCGAGTGGGTGCCGATGTTCCCGCACGCGTCCGACCTGGTGGCGTCGCTCGACGACCTCGTGAACGAGACGGTCACGAAGCTGATCGTGCGGCACCCCGACCTGACGCTGCCCGAGCTGGCGGCGGCGGTGCAGGAGATCGCGGGCGACCGGTCGCAGGTGACGTTCTCCGGCATGCGCATCGTCGAGCTGTCGGCGCCCGGCGTGCACAAGGCGGCGGGCGTCGCCTCGGCCGCGAAGCTGCTCGGCCGCGACCCGGCCGACGTGCTGGCGTTCGGCGACGCGCCGAACGACATCGAGATGCTCGCGGCGGCGGCGTGGGGGGTGGCGATGGGCAACGCGCACCCCGACGTGGTCGCAGGTCGCCGACGAGCAGACGGTCTCGAACGAGGAGGATGGCGTAGCCGTCGTGCTCGAACGACTGCTCCGCGTATCCTCCGACGCATGCACGTAAAGCTCCCCGACGGCACGCAGCTCGACGTCCCGGACGGCTCGACCGGCCTCGACATCGCGGCCGCGATCGGGCCGCGGCTGGCGTCGGCGACCGCCGCCGTGAAGGTCGACGGCAAGCTGCAGGACCTGCGCCTGCCGGTGCCCGACGGCGCCACGTTCGCGGTCGTGCGCGTCGGTGACGAGGACGGCCTCGCGGTGCTGCGCCACTCGACGGCCCACGTGCTGGCCGAGGCCGCCCGCCACGTGTTCCCGGGCGTGAAGATCACGATCGGCCCGCCGATCGACAACGGCTTCTACTACGACTTCCAGTTCGCCGAGCCCATCACCGAGGCCGACCTCGAGACGCTCGAGGCGGAGATGCGGCGCATCCTGAAGACGCAGCACGCGTTCACGCGCACCGAGGTGACGCGCGCCGACGCGCGGGCCCGGTTCGTCGAGGAGGGCGAGCCGTTCAAGGTCGAGCTGATCGACGACCTGCCCGAGGGCGAGCAGATCACGCTCTACAACCAGGACGACTTCACCGACCTGTGCCGCGGCCCGCACCTGCAGACGACGGCGCCGATCAAGGCGTTCAAGCTGCTGAGCCTGGCCGGCTCGTACTGGCGCGGCGATGCCGACCGCGAGCCGCTGACGCGCGTCTACGGCACCGCGTTCTGGTCGCAGAAGGAGCTCGACGAGCACCTGCACCGGATCGAGGAGGCCAAGCGCCGCGACCACCGCCGCGTCGGCCCGCAGCTGGGCCTGTTCCAGTTCCACGAGGAGTCGCCGGGCGCGCCGTTCTGGCTGCCGAACGGGCTGATCGTCTGGAACCAGCTGTACGGCCACTGGAGCAACGAGAACCGGCGCCGCGGCTACAAGCGAGGTGCGCACGCCGATCATGTACGACTCGGCGCTGTGGAAGACCTCCGGCCACTGGGACAAGTACCGCGAGAACATGTACACGCTCGAGGTGGACGAGCAGGACTTCGCGCTGAAGCCGATGAACTGCCCGGCGCACTGCCTGATCTACCGCAGCGAGCGGCGCTCCTACCGCGACCTGCCGCTGCGCATGAACGAGGCGGGCCTGTGCCACCGCAACGAGATGCAGGGCGTGCTGCACGGGCTGATGCGCGTGCGGTCGTTCACGCAGGACGACGCGCACCTGTTCATCACCGCGCGACCAGATCGTCGACGAGGTGATGGGCGTGATGGACTTCGCCATCTCGCTCTACGAGCTGTTCGACATGGACTTCCGGCTGGAGCTCTCGACGCGGCCCGAGCAGCGGGTCGGCGACGATGCGATCTGGGACCGGGCGGAGCACGCGCTGCAGACCGCGCTCGAGCGCCGTGGCGTGCCGTTCGTGGTGAACGAGGGCGACGGCGCCTTCTACGGCCCGAAGATCGACGCGCACCTCATCGACGCCCTCGGCCGGTCGTGGCAGTGCGGCACGTTCCAGCTCGACTTCAACTTCCCCGAGCGCTTCGACCTCACCTACACGGGCGCCGACGACCACGACCACCGGCCGGTGATGATCCACCGCGCGATGCTGGGCTCGTTCGAGCGCTTCATCGGCATCCTGATCGAGCACTACGCGGGCGAGTTCCCGCTGTGGCTGGCGCCGACGCAGGCGCATCCTGCTGCCGATCGCCGACCGGCACGTGGCGTACGCGGAGCAGACGGCGGCGGCGCTCGAGGACGCCGGCCTGCGCACCGAGATCGACCGCCGCACCGAGTCGATCGGCAAGAAGATCGCCGAGGCCGAGACGCGCAAGATCCCGGCGATGCTGGTGGTCGGCGACCGCGAGGCCGAGCAGCAGACCGTCGTCGGTGCGCCGCCACGGCCGCCGCGACCTCGGCTCGCAGCCGCTCGCGGAGCTGACGGGCGCGCTGCTCGACGAGGCGCGCGCGAAGCGCCGGCCCGAGGCCTGATCGCCCTCGCGGATCCGCGCCCCTGTGCTACCTTCAGCGGCGGTAAGCAGGCCTGCGTCACGCAGCCCTCACCGTTCGCCCTTCATTGCGGTGGCCGGTTTCAACCGAAGATGCGCGTTCCCGGCCGCCTCGCGCGGCCTCGATGGCATTGCGGATGGCGTGACGTATGCTCTGTACGCCGCAACTGCTGCAAACGAGGAACGGAGAGGCGCGCATTTGAAGACGGAGCATCGGCCTTGAGGCCCAGGCGCGGGTTCGACCAGCCGCCGGAGCAGTCGCGCGTTCGCATCAACGAGGCGATTCGCGTACCGCAGATCCGGCTGATCGATTCCGACGGGTCTCAGATCGGCATCAAGGCGCGTGACGAGGCCCTCGAGTACGCGTGGGCCCAGGACCTCGACCTGGTCGAGGTCGCACCCGACGCCAGACCGCCGGTCTGCCGGGTGATGGACTACTCGAAGTACAAGTACGAGCAGGAGCAGAAGGCGAAGCTCGCTCGGAAGCACCAGAGCACCATCACCATCAAGGAGATCAAGCTCCGGCCGAAGGTCGGTGTGCATGACTACGAGACGAAGCGTGGCCACGTCATCCGGTTCCTCAAGAACCGCGACAAGGTCAAGGTGACGATCATGTTCCGCGGGCGCGAGACGACCCACCCCGAGCGGGGACGGTCGCTGCTCCTGCGGCTCGCCGAGGACGTCAAGGACCTCGGCGTGATCGAATCGGAGCCGCTGCAGGACGGACGCAACATGGTGATGATGTTGGGCCCGGTCAAGCAGGCGCTTCCCAAGAAGGATGGCGACGACGCCGAAGTGATCGAGGGGCCGACATCGCTCGCCTCCCTCGCCGGAGACATCGTCGACGAAGACCCAGCGGACGAGCCGGAACCTGCGTCGGTTCCCGAGCCGGCCACCGAGCCCGTCGCCGAGGCGCCGGCCGAGGCTGCGGCTCCAGCCGACGACGAAGCTCCGCGCGAAGTAGTCCCACCACCTGAGAGTGTGCGCCGGCCGTCGAGCGGCCCCAGCGAAGCGAGGATACGACCATGCCCAAGATGAAGGCCAATAGCTCGGCAGCGAAGCGGATCAAAGTCACCGCCGGCGGCAAGATCAAGCGCCGCAAGGGGATGGAGAGCCACAACCGCGGCAAGATGAGCGCGAAGCGCCGTCGCAAGCTCCACGCAGGACCAGCCGCTCCACGACAACGACCGCCGGGAGGCGCTGCGTCTCCTGGGCATGAAGTAGGAGACCCGCCGTGCCCCGCGTCAAGCGCAGCGTCAACGCCAAGAAGAAGCGCAGAGAGGTACTCGAGCAGGCATCCGGTTACTGGGGCCTGAAGTCGAAGACCTACCGTCGCGCCAAGGAACAGGTCATGCGGTCCGGGAACTACGCGTTCCGCGACCGGAAGGCCCGCAAGCGCGACTTCCGCAAGCTCTGGATCATCCGCATCAACGCGGGTGCCCGGCAGCACGGCATCTCGTACTCGCAGCTGATGCACGGCCTGAAGCTGGCCGACATCCAGGTCGACCGCAAGATCCTGGCCGACCTCGCCGTCGCCGAGCCCAAGGCGTTCGCCGTGATCGTCGAGAAGTCCAAGGCCGCGATCGCGGAGAAGGCGAAGGCCGCGACCGACGCCGCGTGATCCTCTCGAGCTCGAATCCGAGGCTCAAACGGGCCCGCCGCCTGCAAGGGCGGCGGGCCCGTTCGCTTCTGGGCATGTTCACGGCCGAGGGCGAGGACCTGCTCGATGCGGCGATCGCCGCCGGCATCGCGCCGTTCGAGGTGCTGGCGGTGCCCGACGTGGCGCTGCCGGTCGACCCGCTGCTGGTCGATCCGGCGCTGCTGGCCGAGGTCGGCACGCTCGGGCATCCGGCGCGGGTGCTGGCGTTCTTCCGCACGGCCGACCTGCCGCGCGAGGCGGTCGGCGACCTGACGCTCGAGCTGCACGGCGTGCGCGACCCGGGCAACGTCGGCACGCTGCTGCGCTCGGTGGCCGCGTTCGGCCCCGGCTCGGTGTTCCTGGAGGAGGAGTGCGCCGACCCGACCAGCCCCAAGGCCGTGCGGGCCTCGATGGGCGCGATCTTCTCGGTGCCGCTGCTGCCGGCGCCGGCGGCCGGCCTCCGCGTGGGCCTGACCGCCGATCGCGGCGTGCCGCTGGCCGAGGTCGACCTGCGCGGCCCCGTCACGTTCCTGGTCGGCGCCGAGCGGACGGGCATCCCGGACGGCGTCGCCTACGACGTCGCTGCGCACATCCCGCAGACGCCCGGCATCGACTCGCTGAACGCCGCGATGGCGGGCACGGTGGCGCTGTACGAGGCGCGCCGCCAGCGCGCCACGTAGCGCGGCGCCCACCGCAGCAAGAGCGCGCGAGACGCGCGCAACCCGTGCCGCAAGCGACCAGACCCGGTACGGAAGACGCGTTCCATGGCCGGAATCGCACCGCGTGCGAAAACGGCCATCCGGCCGCTGCGTCGTCCGATCGGCGCGCCTAACGCGCACGACCCGTGCCGCAAGCGACCAGACCCGGTACAGAAGGCGTTTTCCGTGGCCGGAATCGCACCGCGTGCGAAAACGGACACCGGCGGCGCCCTTCGCGGCGCTCAGGAGCGGGCCGTCGCCCGGGCTGCCTCGGCCAGGGCCGTCATCGCCTCGACGGACTGCCCGAGGCCGATCAGGTGGATGCCGCGCACGCCCTCGATGGCGAGCACCTCCTGCAGCACGTCGGCCGCCGCGGCGGCGCCCTCGCCGTTCGCGGCGCGCTCGACCACCTCGTCGGTCACCTGGGCGCCGAAGCTGCGCAGGCGCTCGGCACCGGCGCGGGACGCGGGGATGGCGATGCTCGGCAGGAACGCCGCACGCTCGTGGAACCCGAGCTCGCGCACCTCGGCCATCCAGGCGCCGAAGCCGGCGGCGTCGAGCGTGATCTGCGTCTGGACGAACGTCGCGCCGGCGTCGAGCTTGTCGCCGATCGCCGACACCGGCCCGAAGCCCGGCGCGGCGGCGGCGCCGATCGCGAGGTCCGTCGGCTTGCCGTCCAGCTCCCGGCCGCTCGGCAGCAGGCCGGCGTTGAGGTCGCTGCGCCAGCCGCACGAGGCCGACGGTCGTGATCTCGCGCACCTCGGCCGCCTCGGGGTTCTCGCCCTTGGCAACCGGGTCGCCGCCGAGCGGCAGGATGCCCTGCGCACCGAGCGCGGCGGCGCCGAGGATCTCGGCGGCGAGCGCGATGCGGTTGCGGTCGCGCACCGTCATCTGCAGGATCGGCGCGGCGCCGGCCTCGGCCACGAACGCCGTCGCGGCCACCGCCGACATGCGCACGGCGGCGCCGGCCCCGTCGGTGATGTTGATCGCGTCGGCGAACGTCGCGAGCTCCGCGGCGTGCCGCCGGCAGGCGTCGGCGTCGGCGCCGCGGGGCGGTACGAGCTCGGTGGTGACCGTGAATCCGTCGAACGTCAGCCGTCGCATGCGCGGAAGCTTAGGGACGCAGTGCGATCCAGGCGGAATCGCCGCGCTCGCCCGTGAACGGCTGCCCCTCGAACCCCGCGAACGCCGTCAGCACCTCGAAGCCGGCCGCCTCCAGCAGGTCGCGCCAGTGCTCGCCCGGGATCCAGTGCAGCCGCATCGTCGTGGAGTGCCCGCGGTAGGACACCTCGAGGTCGAGCCGGCGCTCGCGCTCGTCCCAGCGGGCCAGCTCGCGCACGCCCGACGGTCGCTGCATGCGCAGGCCCTGCGTGCCGCGGATGTCGGCCCGCGTCGGCTCCAGCACGTCGAAGATGAGCATGCCGTCGGGCACCAGCAGCGCCGCGACGGCGGCGAGGAACGCTGCCCGCTCGCTCGTCGGTCGCCAGGTGCATGAGGACGCGGAACGGCGCGATCACGCGGTCGGTGCGCGGGGAGCGGCGGCAGCGCCCGCAGGTCGGCCTCGACGCCCTCGATCAGGTCGGACACGCCGGCGGCGGCCGCGCGCTCGGCCAGCCGCTCGAGCATCGGCCGCGACTGGTCGACCGCGATCACGCGATGCCCGGCCAGCGCGAGCGGGATCGCGATGCGGCCGGTGCCGCCGCCGATCTCGACGATCGGCCCCGTCGCGCCGTCGCAGACGGCGCGGTAGAACGGGACGTCCTCCGTCACCTCGGCGCACCAGTGGTCGTAGATCGCCGCGATGCCGGCGTACGGATCGTCCGTCACGGACCGGACGATAGACTCCTCGGCCAATGACGGACGACCTCGAACGGCTGCTGCAGGAGGCCCGGGACCGCATCGGCGGCGCCTCGCTGCGCGCTGCGCTCGAGGAGGCGCGCGTCTCGCTGCTCGGCCGCAACGCCGAGCTGACGCAGCGCCTGCGCGGCATCGCCGACCTTGCCGCCCGAGGAGCGCGGCCCGGTCGGCAAGCGCCTGAACGAGTTCCGCCAGACCATCGAGGCGATGCTCGCCGAGCGCGAGTCGGTCGTGGCGGCGAAGGAGCTGGGCGAGCAGCTGGAGCGCGAGCGCGTCGACGTCACGCTGCCCGGCGCGGTCATTCCCCGCGGCGGCCTGCACCTGCTGACGCAGACCCGTCGCGAGATCGAGGACATCTTCGTCGGCCTCGGCTACGACATCGCCGAGGGGCCCGAGATCGAGCTCGAGTACAACAACTTCGCGGCGCTCAACTTCTCCGACGACCACCCGGCGAAGGCCGAGACCGACACGCTGTGGATCGCTCCCGGCGTCTGCCTGCGCACGCACACCTCGCCGGTGCAGGCCCGGACGCTGCGGGCGCAGGAGCCGCCGATCTACGTGATCGTGCCCGGCCGCGTCTACCGCCGCGACACGCCCGACGCGACGCACTCGCCGATCTTCCACCAGGTCGAGGGCCTCGTCGTCGACCGCGGCATCACGCTGGGCGACCTCAAGGGCACGCTCGCGCTACCTGGCGCGCGAGCTGTTCGGTGCCGACCGCGAGACGCGGTTCCGCACCAGCTTCTTCCCGTTCACCGAGCCCAGCGTCGAGGTCGACGTCTCGTGCTTCCTCTGCGGCGGCGCCGGCTGCGGCGTGTGCAAGCACTCGGGCTGGATCGAGATCCTCGGCGCCGGCGAGGTCGACCAGAACGTGCTCGAGATGGCCGGGCTGGACACGTCGGTCTGGCAGGGCTTCGCGTTCGGCATGGGCATCGAGCGCATCGCGTTCCTCAAGTACGGCTTCCCCGACCTGCGGATGCTCTACGACAACGACCTCAGGTTCCTGGAGCAGTTCCCCTCGTGAAGGTGCCCGTCTCCTGGCTGCGCGACTACGTCGCGTTCGACCTGCCGCTGGCCGAGCTCGCGGAGCGCCTCGTGCTGTCCGGGCTCGAGGTCGACCGCATCCTCACGCGCGGCGCGCCCGACCAGGGCGCGAACCACGGCAACTTCCGCATCGGCCGCGTCGTCGACTTCGGCAAGCACCCGAACGCCGACCGGCTGCGGCTGTGCCGGGTCGACGTGGGGGAGGCCGAGCCGCGCCAGATCGTCTGCGGCGCCTCGAACTTCGTCGTCGGCGACACCGTCGTCGTGGCGCTGCCGGGCGCGGTGCTGCCCGGCTCGCCCGAGCCGCTGCGCCAGGCCAAGCTGCGCGGCGAGGTGTCGGACGGGATGATGCTGTCCGAGCGCGAGCTGCAGCTGTCCGACGAGCACGACGGGATCATCCGCCTGCCCGACATGTACGAGATCGGCTCCGAGGCCGGCGACCACTTCGCGCTCGAGGAGGTCGTGCTCGACCTCGAGGTGACCGCCAACCGCGGCGACCTGATGTGCGTCTACGGCATCGCGCGCGAGATCTCGACGCTGCTCGACACCGACCTGGCGCCGATGCCGGGCGTCGCGCCGGCCGCCACCGGCTCGCGTCCCGACGTCGGACGTGGTGCGCGTCGCCATCGACGACTTCGACCGCTGCCCGCGGTTCACGGCGCGCGCGTTCGACGGCGTCACGGTGGCGGCGTCGCCGCTGCGCATCCGCCAGCGCATCGCGGCGGCGGGCATGCGGCCGATCTCGAACGTCGTCGACATCACCAACTACGTGATGCTCGGCATCGGCAGCCCGATCGCACGCCTACGACGCGGCGAAGATTCCCGGCAACGAGCTGACCGCGCGCCTCGCGCGCCCGGGCGAGACCATCGTCACGCTCGACGGCAAGGCTCGCACGCTGACGCCCGACATGCTGGTGATCGCCGACGCCGACGGGCCGAACGGCATCGCCGGCATCATGGGCGGCGAGGGCTCCGAGATCGCGCCCGACACGCAGACGGTCGTGGTCGAGGCCGCGAACTTCGAGCGCTACGGCATCGCCCGCACCTGCCAGGCGCTGGCGCTCCGCACCGACGGCGCGGGCCGCTGGATCCGCGGCGTCGACCCCTATCTGGCGCCGCAGGCATCGGCGTGGACGGCCGAGTTGCTGGTCGAGCTGGCGGGCGGGCAGATGCTGCCCGACGACCAGGACGTGGTCGCCGCGCTTGCCGCAGCGGGAGCGCGTCGTGCTGCGCACCGGCTTCGCGGAGCAGGTCCTCGGCATGCCCGATCACGGACGACGAGGAGACGCGCATCCTGGCGCGTCTCGGCTTCGAGCCCGAGCCCTCGACCGATCCGCCCGGCGTCGCCGTGACCGTTCCGACCTGGCGCCTGAAGGACACGACCCGCGAGATCGACCTCGTCGAGGAGGTCGGGCGCATCCACGGCCTCGACGCGCTGCCGGCGACGATCCCCGGCCGCACCGACAGCGGCGGCTCGCTGACGCCGGCGCAGGCGGTGCGGCGCCGCGTCGAGGACGCGCTGGCCGGCGTCGGCGCTGCAGGAGGCGTACACCCTCTCGCTGGTCGACGGCGACCTGTCCGACCTGTACGGCCTCGCCGACGACGATCCGCGCCGCGCAGCTGGTCGCGCTGCAGAACCCGCTGTCGGCCGACCTCGCCTACATGCGCCGCCTCCTGGTGCCGAGCCTGCTGCGCGCCATCCGCCGCAACCGCTCCGCCGGCCGCGCCGGACACCGCCGTCTACGAGATCGCGCACCTCTACCACGCGGCCGGCGGCACGGTCTCGACCGAGGCGCTGGCGCACGAGCCGTGGACGCTCGGTCTGGTGCTGTCCGGCCGGCTCGGCGGCAGCTCCTGGACGGGCGCCGGGCGCGAGGCCGACTTCTTCACCGCGAAGGGCGTGCTGAGACGCTCTGCGCCCGGCTCGGCGTGGCGGTGCGGCTCGAGCCGATCCAGCAGCCGTACCTGCATCCCGGCCGCGCCGCGCGCATCCTCGTGGGCGCCGACGGCGTGCGCGCCGGCGAGATCGGCGAGCTGCACCCGTCGACCGCGGCCCGCTTCGACCTCGAGGGCCGCGTCGCGGTGCTGGAGCTGGACCTCGACCTGCTCGCGGCGGCGGTGCCGGACGGGTTCCGCTACTCGCCGGTGCCCGACCAGCCGCCGGTGCTGCAGGACATCGCGGTCGTGGTCGACGACACCGTCGCGGCCGAGCAGATCATCGCCGCCGCCCGCGCGGCCGGGGCACCGCTGCTGACGCACGTGGGCGTCTTCGACGTCTACCGCGACGAGCGCCGGCTCGGGCCCGGCAAGGTGTCGCTGGCGCTGCGCCTGGTCTTCCAGGATCCCGAGCGCACGCTGACCGAGGACGAGGCGAGCGCCGTGCGCGAGACGGTCGTCAAGGCGCTGGCGGCGCGGTTCGACGCCGAGCTGCGGAGCTGACGCGACCCGTGGACGGACCGATCCTGATCGAGCCGGCGGTGCACGGCGACGAGCGCGGCTTCTTCGTCGAGACGTACCGCGAGAGCTTCCTGGCCGAGCGGGGCGTCACGCACCGCTGGGTGCAGGACAACCACTCGCGATCGTCGCGCGGCGTGCTGCGCGGCCTCCACTTCTCGGTCGAGCCCGGCCAGGCGAAGCTGATCCGTTGCGCACGCGGCTCGATCCGCGACGTGATCGTCGATCTGCGCGCCGGCTCGCCGACGTTCGGCCACTGGCAGGCGAACGACCTCGACGACGTTCGCCACCACCAGCTGTACGTGCCGATCGGCTTCGCGCACGGCTTCGTCGTCACGAGCGACGTCGCCGACGTGGTCTACAAGTGCTCGGCGTACTACGACGCGGCGGTCGAGCGGTCGCTGGCGTGGGACGACCCGGAGATCGGCGTCGACTGGGGCGTGGCGGATCCGCTGGTGAGCGACCGCGACCGGACGGCGCCGCGGCTGGCGGAGATCAGCGGCCTCGCTGCCCTTCCGCGCCTGATCAGCCGGCGGCGGCCGTCGCCTCGACGCCGTACGGCCCCGTGGCGCAGGTGTTGTCCGCGATGCACGGCAGCAGCTCCCGCTCGCGGCGCGTGAGGCGCGCCGGGTCGGCCGGTGGGCCGGCGGGTGCGGAGCCGGGGCGGCGTAGCGTGATGACGACCGGGAACGGCGCGGCCGGCGCCCCGTCGATGCTGAAGCCGTCCGGCGGGGCCGGCACGCAGGCCGATGCGACGCCGCGGACCGGAGGTCGGTCGAGGGCACCGCAGTTGACGACCGCGCCGTCCGGTGTCTCTCGCAGGTCGAGGACCGCGGTGCCGAGCAACGGACCCTGCAGCGCGTACGCGTCGCGGCCGAGGATGCCGTCGGCATCGACGACCAGCAGGCGGTCGGACGCGGGCGCCCGCGATGCGGCGGTCGAGATGGCGCCCAGCACCTGCCGTTGCTCGTCCGAGCGCTGGTGCCAGTAGCCCCGGTCGGCCTGGGCGGCCGTCAGCACCAGCGGCACGAGGACCGCGGCGGCGACGGCGCCCGCGTGCGTCCAGTACCTCGCCGCCACCGTGACGGCAGCGCAGACGCCGATCGTGAGCGGCAGGGCGGCGACCGAGAAGACCCGTAGGGGATCGACGAGATGGCCGGGCTGCGGCAGGTACACGAGGGCGGTGAGCGGCGCGACGGCGAGGCTCGCCAGCGCCACGGCGCCGTAGCGCCATCGCGATGCCCCCTGCTCGTCGGGCCGGTCGTCGAGCCGCCGCTGGACGAGGACCACGGCGGCGAGCGTCAGCGCCGCCACGACGGGCAGCAGCGCGAGCGCGTGCCCGTGCGGGGCGACGAGCGGCGAGTAGGTGCCGCGCCAGATCCGTTCGACGAGGTCGAGGATCTCGTTCGAGCCGCGGTTCCCCCGGACGATGATGGACTCCTGGTACAGCGGCCGGTCGGAGTGCATGAGCTCGAGGATGCGCAACCCGTTCACGAACGGCACGGCGTACCAGAGCGCCGCCAGCTGCAGGCGCGCACGGTTCGTCGGGCCGGGGTACGCGAGCAGCAGCAGCGGCGCGATCGCGACCAGGCCGTAGGGCGCCTCGTAGAGCAGGAGGCACATCAGCAGCGCGAGCATCATGCAGACCGTGAGCGGCCAGGACCGACGGCGCGCGATCTGCACGACGAGGAGCCAGAGGGCGAGGAACGAAGAACGCCGACGACCAGTGCAGGTGGACGGCTCGCAGCGTGAACGACGCATCGTGGGCGGGGAACAGCCCGTACAGCACGCCACCCGTGACGACGATCGAGCGCCGCATCCCGAGCGCCGCGAGCAGCAGCACCATCGCGCCGGCCTTGACGCCGATGCCGAGCGCCTGCACCCCCTGGAGCGACACGAAGCTGTCCGGCCCGAGGGCGTAGGCGATGGAGTGCGGCAGGACCGTGAACGGACGGATCGCCTGGACGGCGAGCCCGGGGTCGCTGGGCGCCCACAGGACCACGCCGAGGGCGTCGAAGTGCAGGTAGACGCCCCACTCCTCGACCAGGCCCACGTCGCGGTACCACGGCACGACCTGGAACGCCGCGGCGACCAGGCCGACGACCAGGGCCAGGATGCCGGTGCGGGCGGCGGTCGCCCGGACGCTCACCTGGAGGGCCGCACGGCCAGCAGGAACTCCTCGTAGTCTGCGGAGGTAGTCGTCCGGGTCGTACGGCAGCGACGCGAGGACGGCAGGACCGCGTCCTGCGAGTACCGGTACTGCGTGCCCCAGCGCAGGGCGGGCACGTGGAGGCCGACGTCGGGGCGGTCGAGCATGAACTCGGTTCGCGTGCCGCCGTCGTCGACCATGCACCGGACGCTGCCGCGGAGGCAGATCAGGATCTGCTCGCAGGCGCGGTGGGCGTGCTCACCGCGCACCTCGGTGACGGCACGTCGTAGACGAGAACACCCGCTGCGGGGTGAACGGAGATGTGCGTCGCGAACTCGGACGCGACGAGCGAGCCCGCGCAGGTCGACTGCCCGCGTGATCGGGACAGCACGAGCGCCGGCTCCGCCGGGCACCCGCGGCGGCTCGGACGGCTGCCCCGGCCGCCGGTCGGCCCCTGCTCGTCCGACGTAGCCGACGATGCGCGCCGGGTTGCCGACGACGATCGCGTTCGCCGGCACGTCCTGCGTGACGACGGCGCCCGCGCCCACCATGGCGTCCGCGCCCGACCGTGATGCCGGGCAGGATGGTCGCGTTCGGCCCCGATGGACGCGCCGCGGCCGATCGACGTGACAGGGCGCTCGGCGAGTGCTCCTTGCTGCGCGGGAACAGGTCGTTCGTGAAGGTGGCGTTCGGGCCGATGAAGACGTCGTCCTCGACGCGCACGCCGTCCCAGAGCTGGACGCCGCACTTGATCGTCACCCGGTCGCCGATCACCACGTCGTTCTCGATGAACACGTGGTCGCAGATGTTGCAGTCGCGCCGATCCGGGCGCCGGGCAGGACATGGGCGAACGCCCAGATCCGGGTGCCGGCACCGACCTGATCGCTCTCGTATGATCCCCTGCGGGTGGACGAATACCACTAGGCGCTCCGCCGCTTGTCGTCGGCTGACGAGGGTGATCCGGCCGCCGAGGTAGTTGAGCGGCGCGGTGACCGCCGCGGTGGCGAGTCCGGCGACCCAGGGAGCGTATCCGGCGGAGACGGCGACGCCGTGCACGACGCCCTCGCCGAGCGCGAACACCATCAGGTACCAGAGGACGAACAGCCCCTTCGACCGCGCCGCCGGAGTGGTGCGGAAGACGAACCGGGAGCTCATCACGGTCGTGAACGCGATGCCGGCGGCGAAGGCGAGCGCGTAGGCCAGCCGGCGGGTCCATGAACGTGGCGAGCAGGACGAACAGCGCCAGGCTCCCCGCCGTGTTGACGGCGCCGACGACCAGGAAGCGCCCGATCTCGCGCAGCCGCGTCATGGCTCTCGGGCGGTGAACTGCTCGTGCACCCGGACGAGTGCGAGCGGCCGCGCCTTGCTGTTCTCGTAGGTCCGCCAGACGTACGACCCGATCACGCCGAGGGCGAACAGCACCGTCGACGTCAGCGCCAGCAGGAGCATCATCAGCGGCGTGTAGCCCTGGATGTCGATCCGCCCCGACACCCACGCCGCGAACACGACGATCGCGGCGATGAACGACCCGATGATGCCGATCATCCCGACCGTGATGATCGCGGTGATGGGGAGATCGGTGAACGAGTAGACGCTGTCGAGCATGTACCGCACGCGGCGCCGGAACGTCCAGCCGCTCTTGCCGTCCACCCGCGCCTGGCGCCGGTACTCGACGACCTCCCGCCGGTACCCGGCCCACATCAGCAGGCCGACCAGGCTGGTGTTCGACTCGCGCAGGCTGACGAGGACGTCGCGGACGGCGGTCGTGCACGCGAACATGTCGACGCCGCCGACGGGCGCGTCGCGCTGGACGAGCCGGCGGTACGTGCGCCAGAAGGCGGCCGAGGTGACCCGGACGCTCCACGAGTCGTCGCGGCCCGTCCTCGTCGCCAGCACGACGTCGGCGGTTCCGGCGCGCACGGGCGCGAGCATCTGGAGGATCGTCTCCGCCGGCTCCTGCAGGTCGGCCGCCATCACGGCGATCGCATCCCCCGCCGCGGCCTCGAGCCCGGTGCGGATCGCGGCGAACGCGCCGAAGTTCCGCGCGTGCCAGACCAGCTGCGCGTCGAACGTCGCGGTGGGGAGCAGCTCGCGGATCCGCTCGCCCGACCGGTCCGGGGAGCCGTCGATGACGAAGACCGCCTCCATCCGCGCCGGTGCGAGCTGCGCGGCGTAGCCGTCGAGTCGCTCGATCAGCGCCGGGACGGTCGCCTCGTTCCCGTACACCGGGATGACGATGCTGACGGCCGGCTTCATGCCGCGATCCCGTCGGCGCGCCGCAGCGCCTCGCAGACGTGGGCGATCTCGTCCTCCGTCAGCTCGGGGAAGCAGGGAAGGGTCAGGATGCTCGCGGCGAGGTGCTCCGTCACCGGCAGCCGGATGTCGCGGGGCAGGGCGGGCTGCCGGTGGTCGGGCACCGGGTAGTGGACGCCGGTCTCGACGCCGGCCAGGCGGAGTGCCTCGGCCAGGGCGGCCCGGTCGCGGCAGACGACGACGGCGAGGTGCGCGACGTAGGACCGGTCGGCGGCGCGCGGGATCGACCCGGCGCTCGCCGGCAGCGCTTCCGCGTAGCGCTCGACGATCGCCCGGCGGCGGGCGTTGGCGGCGTCGAGCCCCGCCAGCCGGAAGCGCAGGACGGCGGCCTGCATCTCGTCCAGCCGCGAGTTGACGCCGCCGAGGTCGGCCACGACGTACTTCTCCGCCCAGCCGTACTGGCGGAGCCTCGTGACACGGCCCGCGACGGCCGGGTCGCCGGTGACGATCGCGCCGGCGTCGCCCAGCGCGCCGAGGTTCTTCGTCGGATAGAAGCTGAAGGTGCCGGCGTCGCCGAAGGTGCCGGCGTGCCTGCCGTCCCGGGAGGCGCCCGCGGCCTGCGCGCAGTCCTCGACCAGCGGCACGCCGCGCGCGCGGCAGAGGTCGGCGAGGTCCTCGACGTCCGCGAGGCGGCCGTAGAGATGCGTGACGACGACGCAGGCGACGTCGTCGAGGCACGCCGACACCGTCTCGGCGCCCAGCGCCATCGTGTCGGGATCGACGTCGGCGTAGACCGGCTCGCCGCCCAGCCGGAGGGTCGCCGTTGCCGTGTAGAAGCCGGCGTTCGCCGCCATCAGGACGCGCGAGCCGCGGGCGCAACCCACGGCGCGGAGCGCGATCTCGAGCGCGTCCGTGCCCGAGGCGACGCCGAGGACGTGGCCGGCCCCGGTAGACGCGGCGAACTCCCGCTCGAAGCCCGCGAGCTCGGGCCCGTTGACGTACCAGCCGCTCTCGGCCACCCGTCCGATGGCCTCCGAGAGGGCGGCCTGCTCGTTGGCTGCCGCGCGCTTCAGGTCATTCAGCGGGATCGTCGGCAAGGCGCCCAGGATACCGTGCGCGCCGGATCTGGCGGCGTCGCCTACCTTCTGCCTGCCAGCTGGGCCACGTACCGCCCGTACTCCGAGGCGCCCAGGCCCGCAGCGAGCTCCGCCAGGGCCGAGGCGTCGATGTATCCCATCCGGAAGGCGACCTCCTCGAGGCAGGCGATGTGGAGGTCCTGGCGATGCTGGAGCACCTGGATGAACTGCGACGCCTCGAGCAGCGAGCCGTGCGTCCCGGTGTCCAGCCACGCCATGCCGCGGCCCAGCTCGACCAGCCGTGCGCGGCCGGCGTGGACGTAGACGTTGTTGGCGTCGGTGATCTCGATCTCGCCGCGGGCCGACGGTGCGAGGCCTGCGGCGATCTCGACGATCGAGTTGTCGTAGTAGTAGAGGCCCGTCACCGCGAGGTTGGAGCGCGGCTCGGCCGGCTTCTCCTCGATGCCGACGATGCGGCCGTCCGCACCCGCCTCGGCGACGCCGTAGCGCTCGGGGTCACGCACCCGGTAGCCGAACAGCGTGCAGCCGTCGAGGCGCGCGACCTCGGCCTGGAGGATGTCGGCGAGGCCCTCGCCGTGGAAGATGTTGTCGCCGAGCACGAGGGCCACCGAGTCCTCGCCGATGAACGACCGGCCGACCACGAACGCGTCGGCGAGGCCGCGCGGCCGGTCCTGCTCCGCGTAGCGCAGCTCGATGCCGAACTGCGAGCCGTCGCCGAGCAACCGGCGGAAGAGCGGCAGGTCGTGCGGCGTCGAGATCACCAGGATCTCGCGGATGCCGGCCAGCATCAGCGTCGACAGCGGGTAGTAGACCATCGGCTTGTCGTACACCGGCAGCAGCTGCTTCGAGATGCCGAGCGTCGCCGGGTGCAGGCGCGAGCCGGCGCCGCCCGCGAGGATGATGCCCTTCACGCGCCGGCCCGGCCGCCGTAGTTCGCAGCCACGTAGGAGGTGTAGTCGGCGCCGGCCTGGATGGCGCGCCACCACGCCTCGTTCGCGCGGTACCACTCGACCGTCTCGCGCAGGCCGGCCGCGAAGCCGACGCGCGGCGCCCAGCCGAGGGTGCGGAGCTTCGTGCAGTCGATGGCGTACCGGCGGTCGTGCCCGGGGCGGTCGGCGACGTGCTGGATCAGCTCCTCGTCGGCCTCGAGGATCTCGACCACCCGGCGCGCGGTCTCGAGGTTGATCTGCGCCTCCTCGGAGCCGCAGTTGTACGCCTCGCCGGGCTTGCCGTGCAGCAGCACGGTCTCGATGCCGGCCGCGAAGTCGCTGACGTGCGTGAACTCGCGCACCTGCCGGCCGTCGCCGTAGACCGGCAGCGGCCGCCCCTCGAGCGTGTTGATGGCGAGCACCGGGATGAACTTCTCGGGAAACTGGTTCGGGCCGTAGGCGTTGGCGCCGCGCACGATCGAGGCGTTGATGCCGTAGGTGCGGACGTACGCGAACACCATCAGCTCGGCGGCCGCCTTGGCCGCGGCGTACGGCGAGGAGCCGTGCAGCTGGTCGCCCTCGCGCGAGCGGTGCGGGGCCTCGACGTCGCCGTACACCTCGTCGGTCGACACGTGCAGCAGGCGCACGCCCTCGTGGGTCGCGACCCAGTCGAGCAGGCGCTTCGCGCCGAGGATGTTCGTGGTGACGAACTCGTCGCCGCCCATGATCGACCGGTCGACGTGGGTCTCCGCCGCGGCGTTGATGATCGCGTCGCAGCCCTCGGCCGCCTCGGCGACGGCGGCGGCATCGGCGATGTCGCCCTGGACGAAGCGGTACCGCGGGTTGGCGGCGACGTCGGCGAGGTTCTCGGGGCGCCCGGCGTAGGTCAGCAGGTCGAGGTTGACGAGCTCGAGCGCGGGATGCTCCCGCAGGAGCCGGCGGACGAGGTGCGAGCCGATGAAGCCGCAGCCGCCGGTGACGAGGATGCGCTGCACGTGTCCCAGCTTAGTCGGCGAGGAGCCCGGCCTGGTCCATGTAGTCGGCCAGGGCGTCCTGCCACGGCCGCAGCGGCGTCAGGCCGAGGGCGTCGGCGCGCGGACGGTCGAGGATGCCGTTCGCGGGGCGGTCCGCCACGCCCGGCCGGGGCACGGTCGCGGTCGGCTCGACCGGGATCTCGATGCCCGCGAGCCGCAGGATCTCGAGCGTGAAGCCGAACCACGAGCACGACCCGGCGTTCGTCAGGTGCACGATGCCGCGGGCGCCGCGCTCGACGGCCTCCAGCGTGGCCTCGGCGAGATCGCCGCAGTAGGTGGGGGTGAGCTGCTGGTCGGCGACCACCTGCAGCGAGCCCCGCTCGCGGGCGGCGACGAGGATCCGCTCCACGAAGTTGCCGCCCTTCGACCGGTTGCCGCCGAGCCCGTACAGGCCGGCCGTCCGGACGATCAGCGTCTCGGGGTTGTACGCCAGTGCCGCGTACTCGCCGGCCAGCTTGGTGATGCCGTACATCGACCGCGGCGAGGGCAGGTCGTCCTCGCGGTACGCATCGACCCAGTCCCCGGCGAAGACGTAGTTGGTCGAGTAGTGGACGAGGGTGGCGCCCGCCTCGGAGCACGCCCGGGCGACGTTCGCAGCACCGAGGGCGTTGACGGCCCACGCGTCGTGCGCGCCGTCGCCCTCGCAGGCATCGACGTTCACGTAGGCGGCGCAGTTGAGCACCAGGCCGGTATCCGTGAGCGCGGTCACGATCCCGGCCGCGTCCCGCACGTCGATGTCGCTGCTCGCGGCGCGGCGGGCGGCGGGCATCAGCGCCGCGAGATGCACCCCGAGCTGGCCGGCGGCGCCCAGGATCGTGGAACCCATCGGCGCAAGTCTAGGTGCGCGCCCGACCCGCGGTCCCGCCAGTACACTCCGGGCGGCTCAGGTGCCGCGTTCGCGCGGGGCACGGCCTCGTCCCCCTTACCGCCGGAACGCTGTTGACTGACCCGTTCGTCTCCTATTCCCAGCACGGCGAGGATGTGGTGCTCTGGCGCGCGCTCGGTGGGGAGGACGCTCCGTTCTACGTCGACGTCGGCGCGTACGACCCGACGGAGGACTCGGTCACCCGGGCGCTGTACGAGCGCGGCTGGCGCGGCGTCAACATCGAGCCGCAGCCGGCGCGCATCGCCCTCTTCGCCCGGGACCGGCCGGAGGACGTCAACCTCGGCATCGCGGTCGGGGCGGAGAACGGCGAGGCGACGCTGTACATCCCCGCCGCCGAGCCCTGGGCGACGCTGGATGCCGGCATCGCCGGCGGCCTGCAGGAGGCGACGCCCGAGCTGGAGACGGTCGCCGTCGAGGTGCGCACCGCTCGACGCCGTTTTCGCGGAGCACGAGATCACCGCCGTCGACGTGCTGAAGGTCGACGTCGAGGGCCGGGAGCCGGAGGTCATCGCCGGCCTCGACCTGACACGCGTCCGGCCCCGGGTGGTCGTGGTGGAGGGCGTCGCACCGGTGATCGGCATGGCAGCGGGCGACGAGGCCGTGCGGCTGCTCGTCGCGGCCGGCTACACGCACTGCATGTTCGACGGCCTCAACCACTACCTCACGTGCGAGGCCGGGCTGGTCGAGGCGCTCTCCGTGCCGGCGAACCCCGTCGACGGCTACGTGCGGGCGATCGTGCCGCACTTCGAGGCCGCGCTCGCGGCCTACGAGGCGCAGGTCGCCGAGCTGCTGGACGCGAACCGGCGGCTGGACGCGGTCGTGACCGCCCAGCAGGCGACCGAGACGGAGCGGGCCCACGACACCGGTCTGCGCGTGGTGGAGCAGGAGACGCGGGCGGCGCGCAAGCGCGCGACGTTCGTGGGGCACCTGTCGTCGGCGCCGCCGATCGACGCGCTCACCGACATGCCGTCGAGCACCGGCATCGCCGTCCTCCGGGTGGCAGATGCCCTGCGCGAGGCGGCACCGGCCGATGTCGTCGCCGGCCTGTACCGGGCGGTGCTCGGCCGGCGGCCCGACCCCGAGGGCCTTCGCTCGTGGGCCGAGACCCTGGCCGATGGCGCCGATCCGCTGTTGCTCGCCGAGGCGCTCGCCGGCTCGGAGGAGGCGCGCGCCCTGAACGCGGGTCAACGGCGCGGTGTGGAGCGCGAGATCGCGGCCCTGCGCGCTCGCCGGGCGCTCGCCGAGCTCGGCGATGTCTCGTCGCTGCCGGGCGGCTCCTTCACGGAGGGCCAGGTCGAGGAGGAGATCCTCGTCCGGGCCGTCTACCGCGTCTGCCTCGGGCGCCTGCCGTCGGACGACGAGCTCGCAGCCGAGGTGGCGAACCTGCGCGGCGGCGTCGGCCGGGAGCTGTTCATCCGGGCGTTCGCCAGCCGGCCGGGCGCGTGGCGCGGGCTGTTCGGCACGCACCGCGGTGGGCTGCGAGCGCGGGCCTGGTACGTCCTCGGCCGCCGCGACGCGACGCGGATCGTGCGCGACCGCGTGCTCGCGGTCGAGCAGCAGCAGGTCGGGGCGCTGGTCGCCCTCGCGAGCGAGTCCGGCGCGCCGATCGTCGCGATCGCCCGCCGCGACGACGACCGAGACGCGCGCGCCGGAGCCGGCTAGTGCGCATCGTCATCGCGTCGACGTCCGTGCCGCACATCGACGGCGGCGGGCGGCTGATCGTGAAGTGGACGGCCGAGGCGCTCCGCCAGGCGGGGCACGAGGTGGAGGAGTTCTACCTCCCGTTCCCGCAGGCGGTCGAGGCGACGCTCGCCTCGCTCGTCGGCCTCCGCCGGATGCCGTTCCGCGACACCTGCGACCGGCTGATCACCATCCGCTGGCCCGCGCACGTGATCCAGCACGACAACAAGGCCGTCTGGTTCATCCACCACTACCGGATGGTGTTCGACCTCTGGGACACCATGTACCGCAACGTCCCGGACAACGCCGACGGCCGCGCGTTCCGCGAGCTGCTGCGGACGGTCGACAACACGGCGCTGCGCGAGTCGCGCGACGTCTACACCAACTCGCTGATCGTCCGCGACCGCGTGCGCGAGTACAACGGGCTCGACGTCGAGACGCTGTACCCGCCGCTCGGCGGCGACACCGACCGGTTCTTCACGGAGGACTACGGCGACTTCATCTTCTTCCCGAGCCGGGTGACGGCGATCAAGCGCCAGCTCCTGGCGCTGCAGGCCCTGGAGTTCACCACCACGCCGGTCCGCGTCGTCATCGCCGGCAAGAGCGAGAACCCGGAGTACACCGCCGAGCTCGAGGACACCGCCCGCACGCTGGGCGTCGAGGATCGCGTCGAGCTGCGGCTGGGCTGGATGGACGAGGACGAGAAGGTGCAGCTCCTCGCGCGCTGCCTCGCCCTCGCCTACCTGCCGCTGGACGAGGACTCCTACGGCTATCCGTCGCTCGAAGCGTCGCACGCGGCGAAGGCGATCATCACGCTGACCGACTCGGGCGGCGCCCTGGAGTTCGTCCGGGACGGTGTCGAGGGCCTCGTGGTCGGCGCCGACCCCGCGCGACCTCGCCGGGGCGTTCGACCGCCTGTACGAGGACCGGGCGGAGGCGCGGCGCCTCGGCGAGAACAGCCACCGGCGGCGAGCCGAGCTGCGGATCGAGTGGCCGCACGTCGTCCAGCGCCTCGTGGGAGGGGCCGCGTGAGGCTGCTGGTGGCGAACAACGCCAAGCCGTTCGTGCGCGGTGGCGCGGAGCTGCTGGCGGAGCGGCTCGTCGACGAGCTCCGCGCCGCCGGTCACGAGGCCGAGCTCGTCCGGCTGCCGCTCGGCGAGACGCCGGAGGGCGTGATCGACAGCGTGATCGCGGCGGCGACGATCGAGGCGATGAACGTGGATCGCGTGATCGGCCTGAAGTTCCCCGCCTACCTGCTGCCGCACGACGACGTCGTGATCTGGCTGGTGCACCAGCTCCGCCAGGTCTACGACCTCGGCCCCGACGCCGGCGGCTGGGACTCGCCGGAGCTGCACCGCATCGTCCGCGCGGCCGACGGCGCCGCCTTCCGCCGCGCGCGCCGGGTCTACGCCATCTCCCCGGTCGTCGCCGAGCGGCTGCGCACGTACAACGGGGTGAGCGCCGACGTCCTGCTGACACCGCCGCACACCGAGCACGCCTACCGGTGCGAGCGGGCCGGCAACATGGTGCTGGCCCTCGGCCGGATCTCCGACGGCAAGCGCCAGTACCTCGCGGCCGGCGCCATGGCGCACCTCGGCTCCGATGCCCGCCTCGTCATCGCCGGCGCACCGGACGACGCCGCCGCTCTGGCCCGGGTCGAGGAGGCGATCGCCGAGGCCGGCGTCGCCGACCGCGTCGAGCTGATCCCGCGCTTCATCTCCGACGACGAGAAGCTCGACCTGCTCGCCGCATGCGCCGCGTCGGTCTACCTGCCGACGGACGAGGACTCGTACGGCTACGTCTGCTACGAGGCGGCGATGAGCTCCAAGCCGACCATCACCACGACCGACGCGGGCGGCGCGCGCACGCTGGTCGACGACGGCCGGACAGGCCTCGTCGTCGAGCCGGAGAGCCGGGCGATCGCCGGCGCGATCGACCGGGTGCTGGCAGATCCGCCGGCAGCCGCCGCCATGGGCCGCGCGGCGCACGACGCCGCCGTCGGACTCGATCTCTCCTGGTCGCGCGTGGTGCGGGAGCTGACGCGGTGAACGTCGCGCTCGTCACGCCGATGCCGGTCACCAGCGCCATCGCGCGCGTCATGATCGCCGCCGCCGAGGAGCTCGACCGGGACTGGGCGATGGAGATCTGGTGCCCGGACCTCGGCCGCCGCTTCTCGTCCCCCGTGCCGGTGCTCGACTTCGACACGGCCACCCGGGAGCTCGCGGAGGACCTCGCCCGGTACGACCTGGTGCTGTACGCGATCGGCGACAACCCGTGGCACAGCGAGGTCGTCCGGCTGGCCCGCGCGGTGCCGGGCCTCGTCATCCTGCACGACGTCTCCGTCACGAACCTCGTCGGTGCCATGCACGCGTCGCGCGGTGCCTTCGCCGAGCAGGTCGCCGAGGCGCGCTGGCGCTACGGGGACGAGGTGGCGGACGAGCTCGCGGCGTCGACGCAGAGCAGCGACGACCCGCTCTGGGCCTCGATCTGCCGCCGGGCGCCCTTCCTCGAGTACGTGCTGCAGGGCAGCCTCGGCGTGGTCGTCCACTCCCGGTGGGCGGCGGCGCAGGTGGAGGGCCTGACGCTCGGCGAGGTGTCGGTCGCGCCGCTGCCGATCCCGACCGGGGTCTTCGGCGACGCGGGCCTGGACGACGCCTCCGACGACATCCTGGCGGCGATCCCGCCCGACGCCGTGGTCGTGGCGACGGTCGGCTCCATCAACGCCAACCGGCGGGTCGACGGGCTGATCGAGGCCGTGGCGAACGACGAGGTGCTGCGCGACCGCGTGCACATCGTGGCGGCCGGTGCGATTCGTGACGTCATGCGGGACACCGTGGGGGAGATCGGCGGCGCGGTTCGGGCTCGAGTCGCAGGTGCACCTGCCGGGCGGGGTCTCCGACGCGGCGCTCGCGGCGCTGCTCGAACGCGCCGACGTGTGCGCCGCGCTGCGCGATCCGGTCCTCGAGGCGAAGTCCGCCAGCCTGCTCAGCCAGATGCAGGCCGGCACGCCGGTGATGGTGCTCGACCACGGCCACTACGCCGAGCTACCCGACGACGTCGTGGTGAAGATCCCCGTCGCCGGCGGCTCCGCGGCGATCGGCGCCGCGCTGCGGTCGCTCGTCGACGATCCGGTCGCCGCCGCCGCGATCGGCGAACGCGGCCGGGAGTTCGTGACCCGCGAGCACACCGCCGAGGCGTACGCGGAGGCGATCTTCCGTGCCGGGCACCTGGCGCTCGCCGCGCGGCCCGTGCTGCAGATGACGCGACGCCTCGGCAGGAGGCTCCGCGACGTCGGGCTGGAGTCGGACCGCGTCATCACGCAGGCGGTGTCCGACACGGCCTTCGACCTGCTCCGCCTCGACTAGCCGGGCACCTCGACCGTCGCCAGCATCAGGTCGGCCCGGACGTAGCGGTCGGGCGGGCGGTTGAGCGTCAGCTCGAGCTGGCGGTCGGCCTCGACCGTGATCAGGTCGGCGTTGCCGACGGGCACCCCGGCCGCGGCCAGCTCGGCAACGGTGCGGCTCAGGAGCACGAGCTTCCGGCCGTTCGCCCGCCAGGCGGCCGCGAGCCGCTGGACGGCCGCCGGGTCCGGTGCCACGAGCGTTCCCACCGGCACACCGCAGAAGGCCTGGACGGTCTGGGGGTACCACGCCTGGGGAGCCGCGTCCCCGACGACGAGCACCGCGCTCTGCGGGCCGAGCCGGCGGCAGAGGAGGTGCAGGCCATCCTCGTAGCGGCGGCCCGTCTCGGCGCGGGCGACGGGCTGCAGCACGGCGAGCGGGAAGGCGACCATGAGCACCGCCGCAACGACGGTCGCAACCCTCGCCACGGGCTGCGCCCGCCCGCGCAGGCACCACGCGCGCGCCAGCAGCCAGCAGGCGAACAGCAGCAGGATCGGGATCACCTCCGGCGTGTAGCGGCGCAGCACCCACGGCTGGTCGGGGTAGGCGGACGGGCGGAAGCAGTAGATCGCCGTCGTGATCACGCCGAGCGGCAGCAGCAGGCGCAGCGCGACATCGTCGCGACGCAGCCCGACGACGCAGGCGACGGCGAAGCCGGCGAGGCCGAGCGCGAGCGCGACCGGGCCGAGGTAGGACGCCAGCCACTCCATGGTGAGCTCCGAGTACGACCGGGTCGGCTCGATGGGGACATTCGCGGCCCGCTGCAGGTTCTCCATCCCGCCGACTGCGATCGCCGGGATGCGCGCCCGTTCGACGTGCGGCCGCACGAACCACGCGAAGAACGCCGCGAGGCCGACCGCACCACCCGCGACGCCGCCGACGGTTCGCCGCACGGCCGGCGACGGCACGCCGATCCAGCGGGCGCGCCGGGCCACCAGTGCGGCACCGTAGAGGAGCGCTGCCAGCACCGTGATCGTCAGCAGCGTCCGGATCATCGACTCGTGCGCACGGGCGTACGGCCCGTTCCAGTGGAACATCGCCAGCAGGCCCACGGCGGAGGCGGCCGCGCCGGTGGCGCAGGCAACCGCGTAGCAGCCACGACGACCCGGCCTGGATCCGTCGTCGAGCCACGCCTCGACCGCCGCCGAGGCCAGGAGCCCCGTCAGCACCAGGACGGCGGGGAAGTGGATGGCGACGCCGGCCCCCACCGCCAGGCCCGCGATGGCCGCCCGGCCGGTGTGACCGTTCCGGACGGCGACCACCAGCACCCAGAGGGCGCCGAGCGCGAGGGCCTGGGTCGGCACCTCGGCGTAGGTGTCGCGCGAGACCCACGCCTGGGCGAGGTTGACCGCGAGCGCCGCGACGGCGACGACGGCGAGCCAGGGGCCGGCGAGGCGCCACGCGAGGCCGGCGAAGAAGCACAGCGCGATCGCCGCGATGATCGCCGGCAGGATGAACATCGCCTCGTCGCCGCCGACGATCTGCGCGGCACCCAGCATCACCGGCCACCCGGCCGGCCGGACGAGCGTGAGCGTGCCCGCCGGGCCGTCGCCCTGGATGAAGGCCGGCGCCGACTGCGCCGTGACGCCCGGCTCGCGCCCGAATGGCGTCGCGGCGATGCCCGGCACGTCGATGGTGCCGGCGCCTGCCAGCCACCGGCCGCTGACGGCGTAGATGCCGGGGTCGCGGTCGGTGACGATGTGCGCGCCGGCGCTGGCCACGTTGAGCGCGGTGGCGGCGAGGATGATCGCGGCCACGGCGAACGCGGCGACGTGGGGCCACCGGCGCCAGCTGACGCCGTGCCGCGGACGGCCGATCCAGCTGAGCAGCGCAGCGACGGCGAACCAGACGGGGAAGAGCACCGCCGCCTCGAAGTGCCCGATGGACGCCAGCGCGACGCCGACGCCGACGAGGCTGACCAGCCCGGCCAGTACGACGACCCCCAGGACCTCGCCCGGGGGATCCGGGTCGGGGGTCACCGACCTCCCAGCGCGTCCGCCGTCAGCTGGTCGACCGGTACCCCGCGAGCTCGCAGCGGCGCCGGATCGCGGTCTGCGATCTTGCGCGCCGGCACGCCGGCCCAGACCTCCCAGGGCGGCACGTCGCGCGTTACGACGGCTCCCGCGCCCACGACCGAGCCGACGCCGACCACGGTGCCCGCCATCATCACGGCGTTGGTCGCCAGGAACGCGAGGTGGTCGAGGATCGATGTGCCGGTCTCGACGCGCCGCCACTCGGTCGGCGCCACGGAGCTCATCGCCGCGTCGAGCTGCTCCGACCCGGTCAGGATCCGGCTGCCCTCGGCCATGCACGCGTAGTCGCCGACGAGCGCCCGGCCGCCGGCGAAGATGGAGCAGAAGCTCGAGATGTGGACGTACCGGCCGATCTCGACGCCCTGTCCGCCCTCGATGCGCGTGAAGTCGTCGATGCGGGAGCCCTCGCCGACCGAGATCAGCTCCGGCCGCAGCAGCAGCGCACCGGCGAAGATCGTGACGTCCTCACCGACGCCCGCGAGGCTCGCGAGGAACGCCTCGTCCTTCGTCATCGCAGCTCGGCTCCGGCGACGGCCCGGAACACGTCGAGGTAGCCGGCCGCGACGTCGCGGAACGTCCGCTGGCCGACGATCTGCCGGTTGCGCGCGGCCGCGTCGGCGTCACGGGGCTCGTCGACGAGCCGGGCGAGCGCCGCGGCGACGGCCGCCCGGTCGCCCGGATCGAACGTCTCCGCCGTCGTCGCCTGCCGCTCGAGCTGCTCGAGCAGGGGCGGGATGGCGGAGCACGCCACCGGAATCCCGGCCAGCATGGCCTCCCACATCGGGAAGCTCCCGGCCTCGTAGAGGGTCGTCTGCACCATGCCCGCGGCGAGATCGTAGAGCACGGTGAGCTCGCGCCCCGTGACGTAGCCGAGCCCGAGCAGGTCAGGGCCCTGGAAGGCCGCCGTCCCGGCGCCGGTGGCGACGACGGTCACGGGCCGGCCGGCGGCCCGAAGATCGTCCAGGGCGCCCGCGAGCACCGGGTAGTTCTTGTGGACGTGGTTGCCGTGCGGCGAGAGGACGAAGGTGCGGGGCAGCGCGTACCGGGCCGTGACCTCGTCGCGCTCGGCGTCGGTGACGGGGCGAGGATCGGCTTCGGCCGTCAACGGCACGACGGCGACCCCGTCCGGCCGGGCGCCGAACAGCCGCGTCAGCTCGCCGCGGATGAACCGGCTCGAGCAGACGAACCGGTCGGTGCGCTGCACCCAGGCGGCCGTCTGGCGGTCCGCGGCCTCCTTCTGCGCGGCGGAGTACGTGTCGAAGTGCCGCCAGTTGGCGTCGTGGAACGTGCAGACGAGCGGCGCGGCGACCTCGGGCACCTCGGCGAGGTGGGGCCACGCGACGTGGACGAGGTCGGCGCCCTCGGCCTGCTCCGCGAGCGTCGCGTACAGGCGCTCGGGAGACGCGGACACGACCTCGACGCCTCGTTGCTCGAGGTCGTCCCGGCCGAGCGAGAACGCCGTCCCGGGCGTCGTCACCGCCACGAGCGTGAAGGCCGTCTCGGGTGCCGTGGCCGCCAGGCCGGCGGCGAGCTCGCGGACGAAGCGCTCGCCGCCGCCGCCGCTGGCGTGGAGGTTCGCGATCACCACCCGGTGCGGACGGGTGCGCCGGGTGCTCGAGACGGGCGCGGGCCGCGCGCTGGCGGCGACCGCGGCGGCGGCCGGCGCCCACGACTCGTCCTGGACCGCGGCGCGCGCCGCGGCCGCCAGCGCTCGTGGCCGCTCCTGCTGCAGCGCCGCGACGATCGCCTGGCCGAGGGCCACGGGCCGCGGGAGCGCGAGGATGCAGCGTGCACCGCTCGCGCGCGAGATGGTCCTGCGTGAAGGGTCCGTCCACGCAGACCAGCGGCAGACCGGTCGCGAGCGCCTCGCGCAGCACCGCGCCCTCGCCGTCCGTGCCGTCGGTCACGAGCAGCAGCGAGGCGCCGTCGACGGCATCGCGCCAGTCGGCCACGGCGACGATGTCGCGGCCGGGTTCGAGCAGCCAGCGAGCCCCCTCGCCGCCGAGCCGCGCGAAGGCGTCCGCGTGCGGCCCGCCGACGACGATCGGGCGCCGCTCCCCGGCGAGCCGCGCGGCGGCGATCGCGTCGAGGGCCAGCCCGTAGTCGATCGACCCGACGAGCACGATCGGCCCGGCGGGGTCGTGGGCGGCCTCGGGCACTCGCCGCGGCCACGGCAGTGGGAGCGGCGCGGCGCGCACGCCGAGCGGCGCCAGCGCGTGTGCCAGGTCGGCGGCCGCGGTCGCCGTCGGCACGACGAGGCCCGCTCCGCCCTCGCGCCACGGGCCGAGCGCGTCGAGCAGGGACGCGCGGTGCTCGGGATGCGCGAGGCGCCGGGTGTCGGTGACCACTCCGACCGCCCCGGCGACCGGGGGTGCGGCGGTAGCGTCGGGCTGGAGCGAGATGTCGAGCGCCGGGTCGACCACTTCGAGCGCCTCGAGGAGCGGCCCGACCCACGATGGCCACTCGCCGTCGAACACGACGCGGGCGGTCACGTCAGGCGCTTCGCTCCGGCGTCCGGGCTCGCTCCAGCGCGGCGACGATCGCGCCGCAGACCTCGTCGACCTCGTCGAGCGTCATCTCGAAGAAGAGCGGCGGGTTCAGCACGCGCGTGGCGGCCTGCTCGGCGACCGGGAGGTCGAGGTGGTGCCAGGGCGCGTACTCGGGGATCGGCTGCCGGTACGTCGGAATCGGATAGAGCGACCGGGTCTCGATCCCGGCAGCCGCCAGCGAGGCGGCAACGGCGTCCCGATCGGGGATCAGGATCGCGAGCGAGAACCAGGACGGGGTCGCCAGCTCGTGGTGGCCCGCGAACACGACGCCGTCGACACCCTCGAGGCGCTCGTGATACCGCGCGACGAGTGCGGCGCGACGGGCCAGGACCTCGTCGGCCCGTGCGATCTGCGCCCGCCCGATCGCCGCGGCGATCTCGGTCAGGCGGTAGTTGTAGGCGAGCGTGTCGTGGACGTACTTGCGGCCCGGGATCTCGCCCTGACCGCGCAGCCGGCGGCCGCGCTCCAGCAGCGCGTCGTCGTCGAGGAACACCATGCCGCCCTCGCCGGTCAGGAACGCCTTGGCGGTGTGGAGGCTGGTGGTGGCGACCAGGCCGCGCGAGAGCGACGACCGCCCGTCGAACGAACCGCCGACCGCCTGCGCGCCGTCGACGATGAGGACGATGCCGGCCTCGGCGCAGAACGCCTCGATCGCGTCGTAGTCGGGCGGCGAGCCGCAGTAGTCGGAGACCAGGAAGGCACGCGTCGTGGGCGTCAGACGGGCGCGGGCGTCGTCGAGGTCGACGTTCAGCGTCACCGGGTCGATGTCGCAGAAGATGGGCCGCGCGCCCTGCCAGAAGATCGAGTTGGTCGTCGCGATGTAGGAGAAGGCGGAGACCAGCACCTCGTCGTCGCGGCCGACGCCGGCGAGGCGGAGCGCGATGTCGAGGGCGACCGAACCGTTGGCGAGCGCGAGGGCGTGCCGGCGGCCCGCGAGGCGTGCCATCTCGCCCTCGAATGCCGCCACCTCGCGCCCCATCGACAGGCGGCGGTCCTCCAGCAGTGCAACCACCGCCGCGACCTCCTCGGAACCGAGATATGGTCGAGCCCACGGTATGCGTACTTGCGTCATCGGCCGGAAGACTACTGGAACGGGCGGGCACGCTTGATCGCCGTCTACGTGGACACCGGGGCGCTCCGCGAGCTGCCGGCCGAGGAGCAGCAGGCCCTGGATGCGGTAGTACGGGCCGCACTGACAGGTTGCAAAGCGGTGCAGCGCCCCGAATCGGCGGACGTGCTGGCGCTCTTCCGCTCGTCCGATCCGGGCCGGTCGAGCGGGCCGGGGACGGTCGTCGCGATCACCGGCCTGGAGCGCCAGATCTACCCCGACCTGTACGCCGCCGACGGGGCGGGGGCCAGGGCGCGCGAGCGCGAGCTGGCGGTGATCGCCGCGGCTCAGGCGGTCGCGGTGCCGAGCGAGGTCGCGCGGCGCGATGTGATCGCCCGCGCCGGCAGCGCGCCGGTGGACGTCGTCCGGATCGGAGCGCCGGCGCTCCCGCTCCGGGCGTCGCGGTTCCGTCGGCCCCCGCGGCAGGCGGTGGTCGTGCCGGGCGCCGTCGCACCGCACCGGAACGTGGAGAGCGTGATCGCCGCCTACGCGGAGCTGCCGCCGACGGTGCGAGACCGGCATCGCCTCGTGCTCGGCACGGGCCGGGGCGGCCTGCGCGAGCACCTGCTGGGCGTCGCGCGCGCGGCCGGCGTCGCGGCCACGACGGCGTGGCCGGTTCCGGCGTGCCTGGCCGATGCCTCGCTCGCCGTGTTCCCGAGCTTCTGGGACGGGTACTCGCCCGGCGCGGCCGAGGCGCTCGCGGCGGGCGTGCCGATCGCGGCTTCGACGGCGTCGGCGGCGGCCGAGGGAGCCCTCGACCCGGAGCTGCTGTTCGACCCGCGCGATGCCCGGGCGCTCGGGCGCGTGCTCGCGCGGGCGCTCGAGCCGGGCCGGCCGCGACCGGCGCCGCAGCACGTGCCCGACCCGGGTGCGGCGCTGCGGGGAGTGTGGGAGCGCGTCGCGGCGCGACCGAGAGGTGCTCCATCGCCCGAACCTGCTACCGTCGGATTCGGACGCCCCGCTTGATGGCAAGCTCAGTCGAACAGCACCAGCCCTTGCTTCGCGATGCCGCGACGGCGCGCCGCATTCTCCGCCAGATGATGCTGATCCGACGCTTCGAGGAGCGCACGGAGGAGCAGTACACGCGGGCCCGGATCGGCGGCTACTGCCACCTCGCGATCGGCGAGGAGGCGGCCAACGTCGGCGCCATCGAGCCGCTCGGCGACTCCGACTACCTGTTCACGAGCTACCGCGACCACGGCGCGGCGCTGGCGGTCGGCTCCGAGCCGGCCGGCGTCATGGCCGAGCTGTTCGGCAAGGCCACCGGCGTCGCCGGCGGCTACGGCGGCTCGATGCACCTGCTCGACGTCGAGCGCCGCTTCCTCGGCGGCTGGGGCATCGTCGGCGGCCACCTGCCGATCGCGGTCGGCGCGGCGCTGGCGCTCGACTACACGGGCTCCGACGGCGTCGTGCTGTGCCAGCTCGGCGACGGCGCGACCAACACCGGCGGCTTCCACGAGGCGCTCAACCTGGCCGCGGTCTGGAAGCTCCCGATCATCTTCCAGGTGATCAACAACCAGTACGGCATGGGCACCTCGGTCGCCATGGCGTCGGCCGAGACCGAGCTCTGGAAGCGCGCCGCCGCCTACGAGATGCACGGCGAGCGGGTCGACGGCAACGACGTCGAGGCCGTCTACGACGCCACCACGCGGCTGCATCGCCCTGGCGCGACACGACCGCAAGCCGTCGCTGATCGAGACGCTCACCTACCGCTTCCGCGGCCACTCCGTCGCCGACGCCGGCAAGGTCTACCGCACCGCCGAGGAGATCGCCTCCTGGAAGGCGCGCGACCCGATCACGCTGTTCGCCGCCCGCGCGATGGAGGCCGGCCTGCTGACCGACGAGGACGCCACGGCCGTCCGCCGCGAGGTCGAGAACCAGGTCGAGCGAGGCCATCAAGGAGGCCGCGTCGGCTCCCGCGCCGCCCGTTCGGGCCTGTACGACCACGTCTACAGCGACCCGGCACCGCCGAGCAGTTCGCGCGCATGGACACCGCCGGCCCGTTCGGCGAGCGGAAGGAGACGCGCGGATGGCGGACGTGACCTACCGCGAGGCGCTGCGGCGCGCGCTCGACGAGGAGCTCGCGCGCGACGAGCGCGTCTTCCTGATGGGCGAGGAGATCGGCCGCTTCGAGGGCTCCTACAAGGTCACCGCCGGCCTCTGGAAGAAGTGGGGCGGCAAGCGCGTCCGCGAGACGCCGATCTCCGAGGAGGGCTTCGTCGGCGCCGGCGTCGGCGCCGCGATGCTCGGCCTGCGGCCGGTGGTCGAGATCATGACGATCAACTTCATCCTCGTGGCGATGGACATGGTCGTGAACCACGCGGCCAAGATCTCGCAGATGTTCGGCGGCAAGGTCGGCCGTGCCGATGGTGATCCGCACGCCCGGCGGCGCCGGCGCGCAGCTGACCGCCCAGCACTCGCAGAGCCTCGAGGTCATGTTCGCGCACACGCCCGGCCTGAAGGTCGTGGCGCCGTCGTCCCCGGCCGACGCCTACGGGCTGCTGAAGAGCGCCATCCGCGACGACGACCCGGTGCTGTTCATCGAGAACCTGGTGCTCTACAACCTGACGGGCCCGATCCCGGAGTCGTCCGGCGACGAGGTGCTGGTGCCGATCGGGCTCGCCAACGTCGTCCGCGAGGGCACCGACGTCACCCTCGTCGCGCACTCCTACACCGTTCGCCGCTGCCTGACCGTCGCCGACCGCCTGGCGCAGAACGGCATCGAGGCCGAGGTGATCGACCTGCGCTCGCATCCGCCCGCTCGACATCGACACCGTCATCGAGTCGGTCAAGAAGACGAGCCGCTGCGTGGTCGCGGAGGAGGGCTGGGGCACGTTCGGCGTCGGCGCCGAGGTGGCGGCGCGCGTGCACCGCGCCTGCTTCGACGACCTCGACGCGCCGGTCGAGCGCGTCGGCGGCGCCGAGGTGCCGATGCCCTACGCGAAGCCGCTCGAGCTGGCCGCGATGCCGCTCGAGGAGAAGATCGAGGCCGCCGTCCGCGGGCTCCTCCAGGAATGCGGGGTGCTCTGATGGCCGAGGAGCTCGTGATGCCGCGCCTCTCCGACACGATGGAGCGCGGCACCGTCGGCTCGCTGGCTGAAGGCCGTCGGCGACACCGTCGTGGCCGGCGACGTGGTCGCCGAGATCGAGACCGACAAGGCCACGATGGAGTACCAGTCCGACCTCGACGGCGTGATCCTGCAGATCCTCGTCGGCGACGGCGAGTCGGCCGACCTCGGCGCGGTCATCGCGCTGGTCGGCGAGGCCGGGGAAGAGGTGCCGGGCGCGTCCACCGCCACCGCCGAGCCGGAGGTGCCCGAGGCGGACACCGACGAGCACGAGGCCGTCACCGAGGTCGCCCAGGAGCCGGCCGCCGAGGCCGAGGCGCCCGCCGCGGCGCCGCCCGCGCCCGTCGCCCAGGCTCCGGCGGACGACGCGCCGCCGACCGGCCCGCTGAAGGCGAGCCCGATCGCCCGCAAGATCGCCGACGAGAACGGCCTCGACCTGCGCACGCTCGCCGGGCGCGGCTCGGGACCCGACGGCCGCATCGTGCGCGCCGACGTCGAGAAGCTGCTCGAGCGGAAGGATCGCCGCGAGGACCTGCCGCCGTCGCCGTCGCAGGCCCGCGCGAAGGCGCCCGTGGTCGAGGCCGTGCCGCAGGAGGACGACGAGGTCGTCGAGCTGTCGAAGATGCAGCGCATCATCGCGCGCCGCATGGGCGAGTCGAAGGCGACCGTGCCGCACTTCTACCTCACGGCCGAGGTCGACATGGGCAACGCGATCGCGCTGCGCAAGGACTTCAACGCGGCGCTCGAGCCCGAGGGCATCAAGGTCTCCGTCAACGACCTGATCGTGCGCGCCAGCGGCCTCGCGCTGCGCGACAACCGCCAGTTCCACCGCTCGTACACCGGCGACCACCTCGTCTACCACGCGCATGCCAACATCGGCATCGCGGTGGCGCTCGACGACGGCCTGATCGTGCCCGTCATCCGCGGCGTCGAGACCAAGACGCTGCGTCAGGTGGCGGTCGAGACGCGCGACCTGGCCGAGCGGGCGCGCGCCGGCCAGCTGAAGCAGCCCGAGATCGAGGGCGGCACGTTCACCGTCTCCAACCTCGGCATGTTCGGCGTCACGCACTTCGGCGCGATCATCAATCCGCCCGAGCCGGGCATCCTCGCCGTGGGCGCGACCGTCCAGCGCGGCGTCGAGCGCGACGGCCAGCTGGTCCTGCGGCCGGTCATGAACGTGACGCTGTCGGTCGATCACCGGGCCGCATCCGGCGCCGACGGCGCCCGCTTCCTGCAGTCGCTGCAGCGCTACCTCGAGGCGCCGCTGCTCCTCGTCGGCTGACGGTGGCCGTACCGCTCGGCCGCCCGGCCATCGAGGAGGGTGGCGGCGCCCGTCGGCGGTGGCTCGTCACGCACGGCGCCGAGGTGGCCGGCGCGCTCGTGTTCGTGCTGGTGGCCGCCCTGATCGCACGCCGGATCCCGACGGGGATCGACCTCGGCGACGAGGCGTACTACGCCCTGTTCCTCGACGACTGGCTGAAGGGCGGAATCGACGACAGCGCGTACCTGATCATCCATCAGACGGCAGCGCTCCTCCTGTACCCGTTCGCGCGGTTGTACGTGTGGGTGACGGGCTCGTCCGACGGGCTGATGCTCTTCCTGCGCCGGCTGTACCTCCTCGGCTCGCTGGCGAGTGCGGGCGTCGTCGTGGCGTACCTGCGGACGCTCGGCCTGGGCGGTCGCAGCTGGCTCGGCGGCGCCCTGCTGGTCGCGTTCATCCCGTTCGGGCTGCCGGCGCCCTCCTACAACACCATCGCGCTCCAGGCGGTCTGTGTCGCCCTCGCGGGCTACGGCTGCGGGATCGCGGCGGCCAGTCGCCGCCGAACGTGGTCGTGGTTCGCCCTGTCGGCCGGCGCCTGGGCGGTCGCCACGGTCGCGTATCCGCCCGTCCTCCTCGCCGTGGGCGTGATGGGCCTCCTCCTGCTCGTCCTCCGCCGTGACACGCAGCTCGAGGTGCCGCGCTACCTCGCCGTCCTCGTCGGCCTCCAGGCGGTCGGCTGGGCAGTCGTCGCGGCAGTCTTCTCGGGCTCGCGCCTCGTCCGGAGCTTCGAGTACACGCCGTCGATCGCGGCGCCGGGCGGAGCGCTGACCAGGCTGGACCGCGCCGCGGACATCATCACCGCCAGCGGCCGGTTCGAGCTGCTCTGCATCGCCTGCATCGCGCTGGGCGTGCTGCGCCGGCGCCTCGCGTTCCCGGTCGTCACGGTCGCGCTCGCCGTGCTGGTCGGACTGACGTTCGCCGGCCCGCCGGCGCTGTTCGTCCGATCGCACGACATCGTGGTCCTCGTCGCCCTGACCGGGCTCGGGCTCCTCGGAGACCTCCGACGCAGCGCCCGCACGGACGAGAAGGCCGTGGCGCTGGTGTACGCGGTCTCCCTGGCCGCCGGTCTCGCGACCACCATCTTCGCGACGAACCTCTTCTTCAACTTCTGCATCGGCGCGGCGTTCGCCGCGGCCCTGGCGCTGAACGTTCGCACCTCGGGCCGCGACCGTGGCCGGGCGATCGTCGCGTTCGTCGCCGCAACCTGCGTCGTCGGCGCCGTGCTCGCGACGTCGCTTCGCTCGATCTACGAGGACCGGACGGCCGCCGGAGGTGCGCGTGAGCGGATCGACGGCGGCTTCTTCGAGGGCATCCGCGTGCGGCCCGGCGACGCACGGTTGCTCGATCTCTTCCGGAGCCGGATCGCGCCCGTGATCGACGGACAGCCCTCGGTGGTCTATGTCGGGCGCAACCCCGGCCTGGTCCTCACCACGACCGCGCGGCTGCACATGCGCTCGTCCTATCCGCTGGCCGAGCCGGCCACGCCCGCCGACGCTCCCGCCGCCCTGGCGCGGCAGGCCGCGTTCTACGCCGACGAGCGGAACCGGCCTGCCGTCGTGATCGTCTATCGCGACCCGTACTTCGCACCTGCGAACCCGCTCGGCCCCGGGTTCCCACAGTGGTACGCCTTGTCGGAGACCGTGCAGTCGGCGGTCGGCGAGTTCGAGGTCTATCGTCGGCGGTAGCGGTCGCTAGGGAGGCGGCCGCGCGGCGATCGGCATCGGGCCGGGCGATCGCGGCGCCGATCGACCGCCGGCGGCTGTGCTCCGGCAGCAGGGACGGACAATCATGGTGGCGACCCCGAGCGGAGCCAGGGCCGTCACCGATGGCCTAGGATGCCTCGATGGATCTGGCCGACATCATGGCGACCACCTTCGCGAGCGTCTCACCCGAGATGTCGATCGCCGAGGCGGCGCGTCACATGATCGAGATCGACACCGGTGCCGCTGCCGTGATCGAGGACGGCAGCCTGCTCGGCATGATCTCGGAGCGCGACCTGCTGCGGTTCCTGTCGGCCGGTGCCAGCCCCGACGCGAAGGTCGCCGACCGCATGACGCGACACGTGCTCACCGCCTCGGCGTCGACCACGCTGCCCGAGGCGATGGCGATGATGGTCGACGGCCACTTCCGGCACCTGCCGATCGTCGACTCCGGCCGCGTGATCGGCATGATCTCGATGCGCGACCTGATGGCATGGGCCGCGCTGCGGCTGCGGCACGGCGCGTTCGACGCCGATGACGACGTCGACACCGCCGAGCTGCTCGCGACGATCCATCGCATGCGCACCGGCGCCGCCTGACCTCGCAGTTCAATACCTGCGCTGTCGCGACTCAGGGTCGTGAGCACGGCTCCGATCGCGATTTGCAAGTGACGCCTCGCTGGTTGTCTCCTGGCGTACGCAAGCGAGCTCACCGAATGGTTGCTAGCCTCGCTGGCGATGCTTCTTCGGAGGTCTATCCGCGTCGCCGCGGGCAGGTATCGCGAACGAGTAGTGTCGGCGTCTCGCACGATTGCTCGCGGCGACCTGAGCGCCGGGTGGTCGACGGCGCTCGTCGCCGGCGCGGCACTGCTGGTGGCGTTGGTCCTGTGGGGTCTTGCGGGGTTCCACCGAATCCCGTCCTACGAGGGGTGGGTGATCTTCGCTGGATTCGCACGCGGCGCGCATGGATGGTGGCTCACGCCGAACGGCGGCGCCTTCGCCGGCAACTCGCTCCGTCCGCTTGAGGTCCTTCCCCACCAGATCGCCTACTCCCTGTCGTTCGGCTCGTTCGTCGCGTTCAACCTCGTCTCCATGGCGGCGTTCGTTGTCCGGGCGTGTGCCGCCTACGTCGTAACGCGCGAACTGCTACCTGGAAGCCGCGCCGTTGCTTTCGCTGCAGGCCTGATCTTCGCACTGAGTCCCGTCGCCGACGGCGCGATGCTCGATCGCACGATTCATGTCCAGTGGTCAGGTGCCTTGCTGATGGCGGGTTTCGCGACTGTCCTCATCGCCGTCCGCACGAGCCGCGTCCGCTGGGCCGTCGTTTCGGCGCTCTGCGTCGCGAGCGCCGTATTGATGTATGAGGCCGGCCTCCCTGCAGCGGTGCTGATCATCGGGTTCGTCATCGCCCGTCTCGGCCGCGGTGAGCGCCGCGCGGCGCTCCGACTGACTGCAATCTCTGCGCTCGGCTTGGTGACTGCGGTGGCGTACCTCCTGATCGCGCGGACACAAGCTCGGTCGGCGACGTACCAGGACATCGGTTGCAGCAACTCGCCGCCCGCTGTTCGATGACGCCGGGATCATGGCGATCATGCAGTCGCTGAAATGGGAGGCCGGTGGCTTTCTCCGCCACGCGCTGGTGAACGACCTCCCGATGGTCCGGCCAGCGCCAACCGCCGGCTCACTGCTCCTCGTTGCGGTGTTGACTGCCTTCAGCATCGCCGTCGTGTGGCTTCTTCTCGCGGGCGACGCAGAAGGGACACCAGGTTGGCGCGGCGCACCTCGGCGGCGCGGTCCCCTCGCCGTTGTGCTGTTCGGAGTCGTGTGGACTATGGCTTCGCTATCGATCTTCCTGCCGTTCATCCCGTACCGCTACGAGACGCTCCGCGTTCACTCGCTCGCACAGTTCGGCTCGATCCTTGTCTTCGCTGCGGCGGCGAAGGTCTTGTCCGATCGGCACCGGATCGCCGGGGTTGCACTACTCGCGGGGGGCATCATCGCGGCCCTATTCATTGCGACCCAGAACGCCCGGATGTGGCTTCACTGGTCGCACTTCGAGTCGCAGGCGATCGCGGCGCTGACCGTCGAGGAGTCGGCCGCGCCTCAACCGTCGTCGTTGTGCGCGACGATACTGATCGATTGTCGCACCTCTACGAACTGGGTCCGTTCGGCCTCATTCTCGGGCTGGCCCACCGAGTAGTGACGCGCGATGTCCGGCAGACCATTGTCGTCTGCAATGCCAACGAGGTGACGATGGTCGGCGCGGCCCTCATGGCGCCTGCGCGTGGACCTCGGACGACCTGATCGTCCTCCCGCGTCCCGATGCAGGCCAGCGGGCGTTCCGAGTGCCGCGATCGAAGCTGCTCGACCTGACGCTGCATGGTGGGGACCAGCCGCAGCTCCGGCCGACCGATGGCACCGCACCCAAGTCGGGGAGACCGTCGCCCGCGGTCTCCGGGTGGCTGACGTGCGTCGCCGGCCCCTGCGCAGCCAGGGCAGTCGAGCGTGACCTGCCGACTCCGCCGTTCGTCGAGGGCTTTGACCGGCACTACTCGTACGAGGAGACCCCCGTTCGTGGCATTCCGGTCGAGGGATTCGGGCCGCTTCAGTGGGGTAGGGGTTCGTGGCGTTGGACGACGTCGCCGGATGCGGCGGTGTTCGCTCGTCTCGAGCCGGGCCGCTACCGGATCCGCTTCCGCTCCTGCAGGCGCTCGCGCCCGGTGCTGCGAACACGGCGACGCTCTCGCTCAATGGCACGTCCTCAGCACAGAACGCGTCCCCGACGGTCGCGGCGGAGTGATACTCACTGCGGTCGGCGCTGTCCCGGTGAGCGGCAGCCCGCCCGCCGACCGCATTGCTGTCCAGGCGCCGATCGCTGCGCTGACCGAGGTTCCCTGGCGATCGCTGGGCTGGCGATCGCCTCGTCTGTGTCGAGGTCGCTGCCGGCTGAGACACGGTCGGTGCACGATGCTTCGTACGCCGGCCCGATCAGCGTGATCGACCAGCCAGGCCTCGCCCAGCGCGAGTGCCTCGGCCTCCAGCTCGACCAGCCGTTCCGGCGCCATCGGCTCCCACGGACGCAGCAGCGGATCGAACGGCGGCTCCTCGACGCGGAAGACGCCCGTGCCCGGCTCGGCGCCGCCGCGCCACGCGCGCACGGGAGCACGGTAGGCCCAGACGCTCGACACGATCACGACCTCGCAGCCGGCCGTCGCCAGGCGCCGCGTCAGATCGGCGATCGGCAGCACGCCCGAGCCGATCGGCACGCCCAGCACCCACGGCTCGCCGTCCGGTCCGGCGACGCACGCGTGGTCCTTCAGGTGCGCCGAGCGGGCGTGGGGGAGGATCGCGTCCAGCGCCACCGTCGGCTCCTCGCCGACCATCATCGAGTTGCCGTAGTCGTAGAGGGCGCCGATCCGCGGCTGCCCGACGGCATCGAGGATCGTGGCCAGCTCGGCGCCGGTGAAGTCCTCGTGGTTCTCGAGCAGCAGGTCGATGCCGTGCGCGGCGCAGGCGGGCGCGATGGCGCGCAGATCGATGATCGTCCGCGCGATCGTCTCGTCGACCGTCCCCTCGTGGCGCATGTACGTGCGCAGGTGCCGCGCGCCGAGCACGCCGCAGACCGCGAGGATCTCCTCCAGGTGCGCCTCGCCGGTGCCGCTCGTCTCGAGGTCGCACTCGAGCCCGAGCACGTCGAGACGCTCGCGCACCGCTCGCACGTGCTCGCCCGAGGTGCCGGACAGCTGGCGGTAGCCGGGGCCGTTGATGTTGATCGACACGCCGTCGTAGCCGCCGGCCCTGGCACGGTCGAGGAACGCGAACACGTCGAAGCCGCGCGCGTGGTCGTAGTGGTGACGGAGGCAGTAGCTCTGGAGGTAGCGCTTCACAGCCGTGCGAGCAGCGCGTCGAGCGCCCGCGTGTACGTGGCGCTGGCGGCGGGGTCGGCCTCGGCCAGTCGCTCGGCGCGCCAGCCGCAGTACGCGGCCATGCGCCAGTCGTAGCTGGCCCGCATGCGCTGCAGACGCCGCACCACGAGCGGCGTCGGGATACGCCTCGAGGAACGCCGCCTCCTCGTTCGTCGCTCAGCGGTTCGCGGCCGTAGAGGATCTGGAAGGCGGGGGAGAGGAACGCGGCCAGGTCCTCCACCGGATCGCCGGCGCCGGGGCACTGCCAGTCGATCAGCTTCAGGTCGGTGCCGCTGTCGATGAGGTTGCCGGGACCGGCGTCGCGGTGCACGAGGCGTCGTGCGACCGGACCGCAGCGCACCGACGGCGGCCGGGCGCCGCGAATCTCGGCGCCGCGGTCGATGCGCAGGAACCGGTCGCCGTCGGCGAGGATCGCACCGCCGTCGACCGGCAGCGCCCGGAACCCGTGGCCCGGCAGCGCGTGGACGCCGCCGAGCAGGCGCGCGACGCGCTCGACCCCGCCGTCCCACGTCTTGCCGGTGGCGAAGCGGTACACCACGACCCCGGCCTGTTCGTCGAAGTGGATCGGAGCGGGCGCGACGCCGCTCGGAGCGAGCAGCACCAGCGCGCGGGCCTCGGCCAGCGGGTCGTTGCCGAACAGCCCCGGCCGCGCCATCCGGTCGTACCGCTTGACGACGACGTCGCCGACACGCCAGACCTCGTTCGTGTACCCGCCCTCGAGCCGCTCGGCCGGGGCGTCCGTCGCTACACCCGTCTGGGCGAGGTACTCGGCCGGATCGAAGGTCACCCGCCGAGTCGACCCGAGTACCGGTGGCCTGCGGGGCAGTCGGCGGTATAGCCGATCGACCCGTCGTCGGACAGCGTGTGGACCTCGTCGGGATCGTAGGTCGCACCGCAGATCGGGCAGAACTTCGGCGCCTGGACGAACGAGGCGCAGTCGGGGCACACGACCGGCGTCGCGCCGAGGCGCACCCGGATGCCGCCGACGAACTCGTCGCGCTCGGTGGCGTGCGGCTCGAGCGACGTGCCGCAGCTGAGGCACCAGCGCGGATCCTGCGACTGGACGACCGTGGCGCGGATGTCGGACTCCAGCTCGGAGCGGGCGTCGGAGCCGGGATCCATGTCCTCGATGGTGCCGTCGATCGACGCCACGGCCGACGTCTCGCGGACGCGGCCGAAGCGGATCACGGCGAGCGAGAACATGCGGCCGTCGGCCGCGCAGTCGGTGCCCGGCGACTGGATCGAGATCACCTGGCCGGAGAGGTCGTCGATCGTCTCGCCGGGCGCCCAGCCGGCCACGTGCAGCACGTGCCGGCCGCCGTGCCCGGTGATCTGGAAGATGAAGCCGGCGCGGCCGCCCGACGACGCGCGGCGCCACACCATCCGGGCGCCGACGAGGTCGACGCCCTCGCCGTCGATGCGAACGTAGCTGGACAACGTCACGCGGATCCGGCCTCAGAAGGCGTTCGGGCCCTGCGTCGACACCGGCAGCACGGCGTCGAGCGACGAGACGATGCGGAGCCGGCCGCCGATCTGCGGCGCCGTCCAGCCGGCCGAGCAGGCCGCGGACGAGCTGGGCGCTGGCGCCGTACCCGAAGGTGCGGGCCACGCGGAACCGCAGGATCCCGGTGCGCCAGGTCTCGCCGTGCCACGGGTTGGCAGCGCAGGCGAGCAGCGCGGCCTCCTCCATGCGCTCCGGGTCTGTCGAGCACCAGCTCGACGGTGGCGTGCGACCAGTCATCGGGCTCGGCCGCGAGCGCGGCGTCCCAGGCATCAACCAGCGTCAGCATGCACCCGATTGTACCCGGCGGGCCGCGAGGCCGGATGCGCGACCCGGGGTAGACTCCCCGCAGCCCGTTTCCCCGGGCGCAACATCACCCAAGGAGCACCCTTTCTCATGGATGTCGACGTCGCCGTTCTCGGCGGCGGACCGGGCGGATACCCGGCCGCGATCCGCGCCAGCCAGCTCGGCCTGTCCGTGGCCGTCATCGAGCAGGGGCGCCTCGGCGGCACCTGCCTGAACGTCGGCTGCATCCCCACGAAGGCCCTGGTGCAGAGCGCGCACGCGGTCAAGGACGCGCACACCACGTTCGCCCAGCTGGGCGTCAAGGTGTCCGGCGTCGAGATCGACTGGCCGCAGATGCAGGCCAACAAGCAGCAGGTCGTGGACGGGTCCGTCTCGGGCCTCGGCGGGCTGCTGAAGGCCAACGGCATCACGGTGATCGAGGGGCGCGGCCGGTTCGCCAGCGCCAACGTGCTCGAGGTCGAGGGCGGCGAGTCCGTCACCTTCAAGCACGCCGTCATCGCCTCCGGCTCGCGGCCGCTGCGGCCGCCGATCGACGGCATCGACCACCCGCGCTGCGTCGACTCCACCGGCCTGCTCGAGATCGACCACGTGCCGCCGCGCCTCGTCGTCATCGGCGGCGGCGTGATCGGCTGCGAGTTCGCGTCCATCTTCGCGCACCTCGGCTCCGCAGGTGACGATCGTCGAGTTCCTCGACCACCTGATCGCGGCCGAGGACGCCGACGCCGTCACCGCGCTCGAGCGGGCGTTCAAGAAGCAGAAGATCGGCCTGCACCTCGGCGCCAAGGGCACGCGCGTCGAGGAGACCGCCGAGGGCATGACGCTGTGGTTCGAGAAGGGCGGCGAGACGCAGTCCGTCACCGGCGACGTGATCCTCGTGGCCACCGGCCGCGGCGCCGTCGTCGACGACCTCGGCCTGGAGCAGATCGGCGTCAAGTTCACGCCCAAGGCGATCGAGACCGACGCCACCCGCCGCACCTCGGTGCCGCACATCTACGCCGTCGGCGACGTGGCCGGCTACTGGCAGCTCGCGCACACCGCGTTCCGCGAGGGCGAGGTCGCGGCCGAGAACATCGCCGGCCACCACGCCGAGGTGCAGGGCGCCGTGCCGCGCTGCATCTACACCGACCCGGAGATCGCGGCCGTCGGCCTCACCGAGGCGCAGGCGCGCGAGCGCTACGGCGACGACAACGTGCTCACCGGCCAGTTCCCGTACGCCGCCATCGCGCGGGCCGCCATGTACGCCGACCGCACGGGCTTCGTGAAGACCATCCACGAGACCACCTACGGCGAGCTGCTCGGCCTCGTGGTCGTCGGCATCAACGCCACCGAGCTCGTCAACGCCGGCGTCATCGGCATCGACTCCGAGACGACCATCGAGACCGTCGGCGACTCGATCGCGGCCCACCCGACGCTCGCCGAGGGCGTCAAGGAGGCGGCGCTCGTCGCGCTCGGCCGGCCGATCCACTTCCCGCCGGCGCGGAAGAAGGTCGCCGGCTGATGCGGGCCACGCGCTTCCTGATGCCGACGCTGCGCGATGCGCCGGCGGACGCTCAGGCGATCTCCCACCAGCTGCTCGTCCGGGCGGGCTTCGTGCGCCAGATCGGCGCCGGCCTGTACTCGTACCTGCCGCTCGGCTGGCGCGTGCACCGCCGCGTCGAGCAGATCATCCGCGAGGAGATGGACGCGATCGGCGGGCAGGAGATGCTGATGCCCGTCCTGCATCCGGCCGAGCTCTGGAAGCGGAGCGGCCGCTACGACGATCCCCGAGCTGTTCAAGCTGAAGGACCGCGTGGGCCGCGACCTCGTGCTGTCGATGACGCACGAGGAGATCATCGCGCTGCACGCCGCCGAGGCGATCCGCTCGCTACCGCGACCTGCCGCAGATCTGGTACCACATCCAGATCAAGGAGCGGGACGAGCCGCGCCCGCAGGCCGGCGTGCTGCGCACGCGCGAGTTCATCATGAAGGACTCGTACACGCTCGACCGCGACCGGGCCGGGCTCGACGCGGGCTACGCGCAAGCACGAGATCGCCTACGACCGCATCTTCAGCCGCTCCGGCCTCCGCTTCTACAAGGTCGAGTCCGACGTCGGCATGATGGGCGGCTTCGGCGCGCACGAGTACATGGCGCCGTCGCCGGCGGGCGAGGACCGCGTCGTGCTCTGCGACGGCTGCGACTACGCCGCCAACGTCGAGATGGCCGTCTCGGTGCCGCGTCCGGTGACGCCGCCGCAGGACGCGCCGCTCGAGCGAGGTGCACACGCCGGGCGTCGGCACCATCGCCGCGCTGGCCGAGTTCCTCGGCATCGACGAGGGCCTGACCGCGAAGTCGGTCATCGTCGTGCCGGAGGACGAGCAGGGTGGGGTGGTGCTCGCGATCGTGCGGGGCGACCACCGCCTGCACGAGCTGAAGCTGTCGAAGGCGCTCGGCGCGCCGCACCGGCCGGCCCAGCCCGACGAGATCAAGGCGGCGTTCGGCGCCGATCCGGGCTCGATCGGCGCGGTCGGCATCGCGGCCGGCGCGGTGCGCGAGATCCTGCTCGACCCGACCATCGCCGAGGGCGGCTACGTGGTCGGCGCGAACCGCACCGACTACCACCTCACCGGCGCCCAGCACGGCCGCGACTTCACGGCGCGCGTCGTCGACATCCGGCACGCCGAGGACGGCGACACCTGCGTCCACTGCGGCGGCACGCTGCGCATCGAGCCGATGATCGAGGTCGGCAACATCTTCAAGCTCGGCACGCGGTACTCCGAGCCGATGGGCGCGCTGTTCCTCGACGAGGACGGCAAGGAGCAGCCGGTGTGGATGGGCTCCTACGGCATCGGCCCGGCGCGCATCCTGGCCTCGGCCGTCGAGCAGTTCTCCGACGACCGCGGCATCATCTGGCCGGCGGCGATCGCGCCGTTCGACGTCTGGGTGGTGCCGATCGGCGACGAGGCCAAGGAGGCCGCCACGTCGCTGATGACCTGCCTGGAGGCGGTCGGGCTCGACGTGATGGTCGACGACCGCGAGCTGTCGCCGGGCGTGCGCTTCGCCGACGCCGACCTGGTCGGCGTGCCGCTGCGCATCACCATCGGCAAGAAGCTGGCCGAGGGCCTGATCGAGCTGAAGCACCGCGCGACGGGCGAGCAGGAGACCATGACGCCGGCCGACGCGCCGGCGCGCCTGCGGCAGCTGGTCGACGAGGCGGTCGGGCGGTGAACGGCTCGGGGCCACCCCTCGAGGGGCTCGAGTTCGGCGCTGCCCTGGCGCGGCTGATGGCCGAGCGCGGCCTGTCCTACCGCCAGCTCGCGAGCCGGACCGGCCTCTCGGGCGGCTACCTCAACCATCTCGTGCACGGCAACCGCCCGGTGCCCGCCAACGAGGTCATCGCCAACGTCGCGAAGGCGCTCGACGTTCCACCCGAGACCTTCCGCGACTACCGGATGCGCGTCGTCTGGGAGGCGCTGCGCGCGCGGCCCGAGATGGTGGAGCGCCTCTACCGCGAGCTCGGCCCCGGCGCGTCGTAGGCCCGGCTCAGTCGTCGGGCCAGACGAGGCACGGCGCATCGCGGCGGAACTTCGCCGCGTGCCGCCGGAACCTGAACCGGCCGTAGCGCTTGCGGTCGGGCCCGAACACCAGCAGGCCGATGCCCTGGTCGCGCAGCAGGTCGAACGCCGCGCCCAGCGGCCGCGGGTGCGAGAACACGATCCGGCGGACGCGCAGGCCCTGGTCGGCCGCCTGCTTCGCCAGCTCGATCTGGGTCTCGACGACGTAGGGGTCGCCGAACGACCGGATGTTCGAGGTGGCCGGGACCCGCAGCGCCGCGCACGATGTCGGCGATCAGCAGGTCGGCCCGCGTCTCGGCGGCGGTCTCGAACGCGAACGTCACGGCCGCGGCGTCGTAGGGCACGTCGAAGGTCAGGAGCAGCACGGGCCGGACGGCGACCTCGGCGGCGGGCGCCGCGTCGACCGCCGGCCGCTGCCCGGCCGCCACGCTCATTTCTCGGCCTTGATCTGCGTCGTCTCGGCGGACAGGATCCGGTGCAGCTCCTTCGCGCGGAGCCGTCGCATGATCACGCCGAACCAGATCGCGCCGGCGACGACGAGCCCGAGCCAGCATCGCGAGGACGCCGAACGCGTACAGGCAGCCGACCGAGATCAGGCCGACCACGCCGATGCCGAGCCGCGTCATGATCTTGTGCCGCACGGCGGCCGCACCCGCCGCGCCGAGCTGCTCCGAACCGACGCCGGCCGTCTCGTAGCGCCTGCCGCAGCGGTCGCAGATCAGCGTGTCGCCCGCGTTGCCGCCCGTCTCCTCGCCACACTCGCAGCGCACGACCACCGGTATCCCCATGCCGACATGTTCCTCGGCCGGTCTTGCATGCGCAAGCTCCAGAGGCGATCATGGCGCCAATTCGCCGAACGCACGGGCGGCGATCCTTCTGGGGAGGAGGCACTATGGCGGAACTGGCAGTCGATCAACCGCGTCTGCTCAAGACGATGCGGTGGTGGGACGGATTCATCATCGGGCTCGCGAATCCGGGCTTCCTGCTCGCGGGCCTGGCGGGCTCGGTCGTCACGCTCGGCCCGAAGTGGGCGGCAATCATCTGGTTCTCTTCCGCCGTCGTGGGTGCACTGCAGGCGTACGTGTACGCCGAGCCCGCGGCGATGTTCCCGGACAAGTCCGGTGGACTCTCGATGTACGCGAAGGAGGGCTGGAAGAAGCACTTCTCGCTCGCCGGCCCGATTGCGACCTTCGGGTACTGGTTCGCGTGGTCGTCCGTGCTCGCCATCTACGGCGGCATCATCGGCACGCTGCTGCTTGTCGCGCTTCTGGCCCGACACGCTCGCCGACCCGCTGATGTTCCAGCTCGGGTTCATCGACGTCACGTGGCCGCGCGTCATCGGCGCAGTCTGTATCGCATCGTGCTTCCTCTTCAACATCCGCGGCATGCGGCCCGCCGTGTGGTTCAGCTACGTCACGGGCGCGATGATGATCATCCCGGTCCTGGCGCTGGCCCTCATCCCGCTGGTCAACGGCGACATCACGTCGCATGCGCTGAACGTCAGCTTCATCGAGCCCAGCGTCCTCTTCTACGACGAGTCGACTGCGACGTCGGCATCGACGTTCAGCCAGGTGGCGATGATCATCGTCTGGTTCTGGGTGATCGCGTGGTCGACGTACGGGCCGGAGGCTCCGGCCACGTTCGCGCCCGAGTTCGTCGACACCCGCAACGACACGCGGTGGGCGATCGCCTCGACCGGCGCGCTCAACGTCGTGCTGTCGCTGCTGCTGCCCCTCACGATCGTGGGCGTGCTCGGCGTCGGCTTCATCGCCGAGGACCTGACCTTCATCGCGTACCTGACCGAGGCGCTCGACCGGACCGTCGGCGATACCCTCGGCGGCCTCTTCGTCGTGTTCGTCTGCGGCGGGCTGCTGCTGTCGATGAACACCGCGACCATGGACGGCTCGCGCGCGCTCTACGGCATGGCCCGGGAGGGCCTGACGTTCCGGCAGCTCGACCGCCTGAACGCGCACAGCGTGCCGAGCCGGGCGATGACGGTCGACATGCTGCTGAATCTGGCTCTGCTGTTCATCGCGCCGACGCTGCTGTTCACGCTCGTCGCCGGCAACATCGGCTACGTGCTGTCGCACGTGTTCGCCCTGTCCGGGTTCCTGCTCCTGCGGCGCGACCGGCCCGACTGGCCGCGGCCGCTGCGACACGGCCCGTTCTGGGTCGTGGTCTGCTGGCTCTGCCTGGCGGTGAACCTGATCGGGACCGTGTTCGGTGTGATCTGGATCCACTACACCGGCTACCTGTACAAGGCCACGGAGAGCGCGCTCGGCTACGACGTGAAGTACTACGCGCCGGCAGCCATCATCACCGGCCTGCTCGTGCTCGTGGTCGGCGTCGATCGGCTACATCGTCGGCCAGCGCCAGCACGGCAAGCCGTTCAGCTGGAAGAACCTCAGCGAGGAAGAGCCCTCGCCCGAGGTGTACGCGCTCATGGCCGCACCCGGGGCGTCCGCCGCCCCGGCTGCCGCCGGCGACTGATCCGAACCATGCGAGGCGTGTCCGTGCCCGGCACGGACACGCCTCGCCGTTCGATCGGGGCGGTCAGATTCGAACTGACGACCTCGTGCTCCCAAAGCACGTGCGCTACCAGGCTACGCTACGCCCCGCGGCGGCCTGAGTGTAGCCGTCAGCGGCCGGCGCGCGACACGGCGAAGGCCCACGTCGCCAGCAGGGCGAGCGCGAAGGACACCCCGAGCCCGATCGGGCCGCCGATGCCGATGCCGAGCGGCAGGGCCGCGCCGACGCCGGGCCCGAGGACGAACAGCCGCTCGCGGATGTGGCGGTCGCCGTCGGCCCAGCGGATGATCGATACGAGGAAGGCGGCCAGCCCGAGCGCGATCGTGGCCACGCGGCCGTCGCTGCCGACGACCTCGAGCTGCCAGAGCGCCAGCGCCGCCAGCGCTCCGACCAGCAGCAACGCCGAGATCGCGAAGCTGCGGACGTCGCGGCGCACCATGTCGGAGTAGCCGGATTCGGTCACGGGCCGGAGTATCCCGCAGGACGCGAACGGGGCGCGACAGCCAGGCTGCCGCGCCCCGTCGGTGCGAGGTTCAGTCGCCGGCTGCCGGAGCAGCGTCGGCCTGGTGCTCCGCGAGCACCCCGACCTTGTCCTTCTGCCCGCCGTGGTAGATGGCGAGCCCGATCACGAAGACCAGCATCGTGACCAGAATCGGACCCCACTTCTGGTACCAGAGCGGGCCGTAGAACTCCTCGCGCGGCCACTCCAGGTTGACGATCATCGCCGCGCCGTAGAGGATCGCGACGACGTTCGTGAGCTTGCTCCAGCTGCCGAGATCGAACAGGTCGTCGCGGGCGTCGGGCAGGTTGCCCGGCCACCCCTCGTCTGCGGCGCTGCAGCAGCTGCGTCGTGAGCATCAGGTAGGCGATGTACATCAGGATGATGCCCATCGAGATGATGATCGTGAACGCCCGCGGGTTGGCCCAGTTCGAGGCCAGGATGATGAGCGCGATCGCGCCCGTCGTCAGGGCCGGGACGATCGGCACGCGGCGGGTGCCCGAGACGCTCGCGAGCTGCTTGCCGTAGGGCAGCGCGTTGTCGCGGCCCATCGCGAACAGGATGCGGACGCTCATGGCGTGGATGGCGAGGGCGCAGACGAAGATCGCCAATGCCACGTCGACGAGGAAGACCTTGCCCCAGGTCTCGCCGAGCACGTCGGTCGTGATGCCGGCGAGGCCGGTTGCACCGAGGTTCGCGACGCCCTCGTCGGACACCGCCATGATGCCCAGCGCGATCAGCAGGAAGCCCATGATGCCGGCGGTGAGGAGCGCCTGGATCACCGCCCGCGGCGCCTTCTTGCGTGGGTCGGACGTCTCCTCCGCGAGTGAACCCGCCGTGTCGAAGCCGTACATGACGTAGAGCGGCATGATGGCGCCGATCAGGAGCGCTCCGAAGTACCCCCAGTCGTGCCCGGCACCCGTGCCGTCGGTCTCGAACAGCACCGACGGGCTGTTGTGGACGTTGACCAGGTAGATGAGGATCAGGCCGGCGGCGCCGATCAGCTCGGCGGCGACGCCGATGTTGTTGATCTGCGACAGCAGCTTCACGCCCATGCAGTTGATGAGCGTCGTGAGCCCCACCATGATGAACCCGAGCAGCAGGCCGTTCTTCGCGAACGCCGGGTCGAGGAAGCTCGGGAAGTTCTCGTCGGCGCACGTGTCGGAGCCGACCGGACTGCACTTGATGATCTGGAACGAGGTCGAGATCTGCGGCAGGATCACCTGCCAGCCGACCGCCACTGCGGGCACGGTCACGATCTGCGCGCACAGGTAGACCCAGCCGTTCAGCCACGCCCAGTCCTTGCCCGATAGCTTCTTCGACCACTGGTAGATCGAGCCGGCCAGCGGGTAGTGCGCCGACAGCTCGGCGAACTGGAGGGCGACCATCATCTGCCCGAAGAGGACGACCGGCCAGAACCAGATGAACGCCCGCCCGGCGAAGAGGAAGCCGAGGTAGGACGTCTGGAACATGCCGGTCAGGATCGAGATGTACGAGAAGCCCGCCGCGAAGCTCGAGAACGAGCCGAGCGACCGGTCGAGCTCCTGCTTGTAGCCCAGACTCGCGAGGTCTCGGCTGTCGTCGTGCCCGGATGCGGCCACGCATACCTCCCTGTATTCAGGCACCCGTCAACCGGGCGCTCCCACTTCCCAGCCGCCGTAATACCAGATCGACCCCCCGTGGTCTAGACCGGCGGGATGTACCCGACGGATGCGGGAGTGTTCAAGGAAGCGGTGAAAGCGCCCGATATACCACTTGCAAGCAGCATGAGGCTGCGTTTGAACGCGGGTCAGGACGGCCCGGTCTCCACCGACCAATGCGCCGTCTCTCTCTCGCCATCAAGCTGGTCCTCGCGCTCGTCGCGCTGCTCGCGCTCGGCGCCGTAGCGGCCCACGCGGCCCCCGCCGTGCCGCCGCAGGCGGCCGATCCCGCGCTCTCGATCCCGCTGCCCGGCAACAACCAGGATCCGGGGACGAACCTCTCGATCCTCGGCCTGTTCACGCTGATCACGATCGGCCCGTCGCTGCTGATCATGATGACGGGCTTCACGCGCATCCTGATCGTGCTCGGCTTCCTGCGCAACGCGCTCGGCACCCCGTCGATCCCGCCGAACCAGGTGCTGGTCGGCTTCTCGCTGTTCCTGACCATCTTCGTGATGGGCCCGACGTTCTCGGTCATGAACGAGAAGGCGCTGCAGCCCTACCTGGACGGCACCATCGACGCGAAGACCGCGATCGAGGAAGCCCAGGAGCCGCTGCGCGAGTTCATGCTGAAGCAGACGGGCACGCTCGGAGCTCGCGATGTTCGTGAAGCTCTCGCAGCAGCCGCCGCCCAAGACCGCCGACGACCTGAAGCTGACGACGCTGGTGCCGGCGTTCATGATCTCCGAGGTCAAGACGGCGTTCCAGATCGGGTTCCTGATCTACATCCCGTTCCTGATCATCGACCTCGTCGTCGCTTCGACACTGATGTCGATGGGCATGATGATGCTGCCACCGGCGATGATCTCATTGCCGTTCAAGCTGCTGCTGTTCGTCCTCGTCGACGGCTGGTCGCTGCTCGCCCAGAACCTCGTCGCGGGCTTCCACTTATGACCGAGGCCTACCTCCAGGGCCTGCTCACGCAGATCATGATCGTGTCGCTGAAGCTCGCGCTGCCGACGCTGGTGGCCGGGCTCGGCGTCGGCCTCGTCGTCTCGGTGCTGCAGGCCGTGACGCAGATCCAGGAGATGACGCTGACGTTCGTCCCGAAGGTGGTCGCGGTCGCCGTGATCATGCTGGTGGCCGGGCCGTGGATGCTGAACACGCTGCTGACGTTCACCGAGAGCGTCTACGACCAGATCCCGAACATGACCGCGTCGCTGCGGTAGGGCGCGGGGCGTGGAGATCCTCACCAGCTTCGCCGCCGTCGGCGCACCCGCCTTCGCGCTCACGCTCGCGCGGGTGTCCGGCGTGTTCCTGATGTCGCCGGTGTTCTCGTCGCGGCTGATCCCGGTGCGCGCGAAGCTGCTGCTCGCCCTCGGCGTGACGATGGCCGCGATGCCGCTCGCCACGCAGGGCAGACCGATTCCCGACAACATCGCCGAGATCGCCGTCCTGGCCGTCAAGGAGGTGCTGGTCGGCGCCGCGCTCGCCTTCTCGGTGTCGCTCGTGTTCGCCGCCGTGGCGTTCGCCGGCGGGCTGATCGACCTGACCGTCGGCTTCGCGTTCGCGAACGTCGTCGACCCGGTGCAGAACGCGCAGATCTCGGTGATGGGCCAGTTCTACTCGCTGCTCGCGAGCGCCGTGTTCGTCGCGATCGGCGGGCCCGACATGGTGGTCGCGGGGCTGATCAAATCGTTCGAGGTCGTCCCCGTCACCGAGATGCCGTCCTGGCCCTCGCTGTCCGGGGCGATCGTCAACTCCATCGGCGGGCTGTTCGCGGTCGGCCTGCAGGTGGCCGCGCCCGTGCTCGTGGCGCTGCTCGTGACCGACGCCGCCGTCGGCTTCCTGGCCCGCATCGCGCCGCAGATGAACATCTTCGGCATCGAGCTGCCGGGCAAGGTCGCCGCGATGTTCCTGCTGCTCCTGGTGACCGCCCCGATGCTGGTCTCGTCGATCGGGCAGCAGCTCCAGGGCGGCATCGCCCAGATGTTCAGAATGATCCTCGGAGGTGCAGGATGAACGAGTCCCCCTGGCAGCAGCTGGACTTCGAGCTCGCCGTCGAACCCGCCCTCGAGGTGCGCGCCGAGCCGGACGGGCGCGGTGGCTGGCACATCCGCTCCGAGCGCGCGACGGGCAGCACGGGCCCGATGCTGATGGGCTGGCTGGCGTCGGATCAGCCGTACGCGGTGCGCGTAGACTCCACCGCGTGATCGAGGTCGGCAAGGTCGCGCCCGACGAGCGCCTGGCGTTCGTCAACGCCTTCGGAGCGGCCTTCTCGCACGTCTTCAAGCAGGAGCTGGTCGACGAGCTGCTGCAGCTCTTCGACGCCGACGTGTACCGCCCGTTCGCCGCGCGCGCCGACGGGCAGATCGTGGGCACCGCGCTCGACATGCACCTCGACCTGACGGTGGTCGAGGGCGTGACCGTGCCGTGCCGCGGCATCACGTGGGTGAGCGCCCTGCCGACGCACCGCCGTCGCGGTGTCATGCGCGCGCTGCTGGCCGAGCACGACGCGGAGTGCCTGCGGCAGGGTGCGGTGGCCTCGCTGCTGCACAGCTCGCAGTCGGGGCTCTACGCGGGCTACGGGGTCGCGACGCGGCGCGCGCGGGTGACCGTGTCGACGCCGCACGTCGCGTTCGTCGACCCGCCGCCCGAGATCGAGCTGCGCCTGGCCGATCCGGTGGCGTCGCTCGCCGCCTGCCAGGCCGTCTGGGAGCGCTGCCGGCTGACCACGCCGGGCTTCACGACGCGTCCCGATCCGGAGATCTCCTACGCGCTCAAGGACCTCGAGGGCTTCTGCGTGTTCGCCGGCGACGACGGCTACGCGCTGTACACGGTCGACCGCCGGTGGACGGGCCCGAGCGCGGAGTTCCAGATCAAGGTGCAGGAGCTGATGGCGGCGACGCGCGAGGCCTATGCGGCGCTGTGGCGCTACCTCTGCGGCCTCACGCACGTCACGGAGGTGGTCGCGAACGTGCGGCCGATCGACGAGCCGCTGCAGCACCTGATCCGCCAGCCGCGTCGCGTCGACCTCTCGCACGTGAACGACGGCGTGTGGCTGAAGCCGTACGACCGCGCCGCGCTGTGCGCGGCTCGCGGCCTCGCCGACCCGGGCCCGGAGGTGGGGGACGAGGCCTTCGCGAACCTCCTGCTGGGCGCCTTCACGCCCGACCTCCCTGGCCCGAGCGGGCCGCATCCCGGAGGGCGCCGCAGCGGACTGGGTGTCGCCGGTGGTGCCCTGGTCGCCGCTCGAGTTCTGAGCGCACGACCGCGCGCGCCTAGCGCTCGCCATGAGCGTCCGTTCCGTGCACTCGAGGCAAGCGCGGAGACGTGGCCCGCGCCGAACGTGCAACTGGCACGATGCGGCCACACCGTACGGTCCATCGCGCCGATTCTGCGGCGCGGTTCAGCGCGGATCGGCACGGACGTGTCGCGCGTCATGCAAGCGACCGGACGGTCGGCGTGCGCCCGGTCCGCACGCATCGCGACGCGCCTTGCTGAAGCACGCGCGGAGCGTGACATTGTGGCCATGCGGGGCCAGGCACCAAACGGACACGGGATCTGCACCGGCGCGATGGCTCGAACCCCTCGGATGGGGTACGCGCGAAACTCGTGCGTTTCCTACCTTCAAGTCATAAAGACCCCGTGCCGATAAGAGGTTCGAACGCCTGCAAGGGAGTGCGGACGCGGCTCGGAGGTCAGGATGACCCCACCGACGAGAGGGCCCAATGGCCGGCGAACGCACCGAGAAGGCAACTCCCAAGCGACGCAGCGAGGCCCGGAAGAAGGGCCAGGTCGCGCGGTCCCAGGAGGTCAACTCCACGGCCGTGCTGCTCGCCGCCGCGGGAGCGCTCGCCATCGCCGGCCCGGCGATGGCGTCGAACCTCTCGAACCTGCTGACCGAGACGATGACGCGGGTCTCGCAGCCCGACATCACGGCCGAGACCATCGGCGGCCTGATGACGCACTGGGCGATGGCCGTCGGCACGATCCTGGCGCCCGTGCTGGCCGCCGCCGCGATCGCCGGCGTGCTCGCCAACGTGATCCAGAACAAGCCGGGCTTCACGCCCGCCGCGATCCGCCCCGACTTCAAGAAGGTGTCGCCGATCGGCGGCATCAAGCGCCTCGTCAGCATGCAGGCGCTGATGGAGTTCGGCAAGTCGATCCTGAAGATCGTGATCGTCGGCGCCGTCGCCGTGATGGTGCTCTGGCCCGAGCTCGACCAGCTGATGCACCTCAACGAGATGTCGGTTGCCGAGATCGGCTCCTACACCGCCGGCCTGGTGCTGAAGCTCTCGTTCTTCATCCTCGCCGTGCTCGTGCCGCTCGCCGTCGGCGACCTGATCTTCCAGCGCCACCAGCACGAGAAGCAGATGAAGATGTCGAAGCAGGACGTCAAGGAGGAGGCGCGCCAGCAGGACGTCGCGCCGGAGATCAAGAGCGCGATCCGCCGCCGGGGCATGCAGATGTCGCGCCAGCGGATGCTCGCGCAGATCCCCTCCGCCGACGTGATCATCACGAACCCGACCCACTTCGCGATCGCGCTGCGCTACGGCCGCGACGTCTCGGCCCCGAAGGTCGTCGCCAAGGGCCAGGACCTGATCGCGCTGCGCATCCGCGAGATCGCGGCCGAGCACGACATCGCGATCGTCGAGAACCCGCCGCTCGCCCGCGCCCTGTACAAGGCGGTCGAGGTCGACCAGGAGATCCCGGCCGAGTTCTTCTCCGGCGTCGCCGAGGTGCTCGCCTACGTGTACCGGACCTCCCGCCGCAAGCTGTCGTGGGCGTGATCTGAGTGGCCGTCGCCGTCGGACAGAGCCCCCGGTCGCCCGGGATGATCGACAAGGTCATGAAGCACGCCGACCTGGGCGTCGCCATCGGCGTCGTCATGGTCGTCGTGATGATGGTGCTGCCGCTGCCGGCGGTGCTGCTCGACGTGCTGATCACGGTCAACCTCGCGATCGCGCTGACGATCGTGCTGCTGTCGCTCTACACGCAGGACGCGCTCGAGTTGAGCGTCTTCCCGTCGCTGCTGCTGTTCACGACGCTGTTCCGGCTCGCGATCAACATCTCCGTCACGCGGCTGATCCTGCTGCACGGCGACGCGGGGTCGGTGATCCAGGCGTTCGGCTCGTTCGTCGTCGGCGGCAACGTCGTCGTCGGCCTCGTCGTCTTCCTGATCATCGTCGTGATCCAGTTCGTCGTCATCACCAACGGCGCCGGCCGCGTCGCCGAGGTCGCCGCGCGGTTCACCCTCGACGCCATGCCCGGCAAGCAGATGGCGATCGACGCCGACCTCAACGCCGGCCTGATCACCGACGACGAGGCGCGCGGCCGCCGCGACAAGATCCAGCGCGAGGCCGACTTCTACGGCGCGATGGACGGCGCCTCGAAGTTCGTCAAGGGCGACGCCATCGCCGGCATCATCATCGTCGCGATCAACCTCCTCGGCGGCATCGTCATCGGCATGCTGCAGCAGGGCATGGGCTTCGGCGACGCGCTCTCGACGTTCTCGCTGCTGTCGATCGGCGACGGCCTGGTCGCGCAGATCCCGGCGCTGCTGATCTCGACCGCCACCGGCATCATCGTCACCCGCGCCGCCACCGACACCGACCGAACCTCGGCGCCGACGTGGCCGGCCAGATGCTGCGCAACCCGCGGCCGCTGTTCATCGCGGCCGGCGTGCTCGGCGCCTTCGGCCTCGTGCCGGGCCTGCCGAAGCTGCCGTTCCTGCTGCTCTCGGCGATCCTCGCCGTGCTCGCGTTCGGCATCCGCAACCGCCATCGCGACGAGGCCGCCGACATGGTCGCGCTGGAGGAGGCCGAGGCGCAGAAGGCGCTGCCCGCGCCGCCCGACGCGGTCACCAAGTCGCTCAACCTCGACACGCTGGAGCTGGAGATCGGCTACGGCCTGATCCCGCTCGTCGACGAGTCCGAGGGCGGCGAGCTGCTGAAGCGCGTCGGCCTGGTGCGCAAGCAGATGGCGTCGGAGCTCGGCCTCGTGCTGCAGCCGATCCGCATCCGCGACAACGTCCAGCTCGGCTCGCACGAGTACGCCGTCCGCATCAAGGGCTCCGAGGTCGCGCGCGGCCAGCTCGCCGCCGGCTGCCTGCTGGCCATGAACCCGGGCGACGCCGACGCGTCGCTGCCGGGCGAGCACACCGTCGAGCCGGCCTTCGGGCTGCCGGCGCTGTGGGTCGCCTCGAGCGCCCGCGAGCAGGCCGAGGCGTCGGGCTACACCGTCGTCGACCACGCCTCGATCGTGATCACGCACCTGACCGAGACCGTCCGCCAGCACGCGTCCGAGCTGATCTCGCGCCAGGACACGCGCACGCTGCTCGACCACCTGCGGGAGCGCTTCCCGGCCGTCGTCGACGAGCTGGTGCCCGACGTGCTGCAGCGTCGGCGAGGTGCACCGCGTGCTGCAGCTGCTGCTGGGCGAGGGCGTCTCGGTACGCGACCTCGTGACCATCCTCGAGACGCTCGGCGACCGCGGCCGGCTGACGAAGGATCCGGCCCTGCTGACCGAGTACTGCCGCCAGGCCCTGGCCCGCCAGCTGACGCAGAGCGCCGTCGACTCGTTCGGCACGCTGTCGGCGGTGGTGCTGGAGCCGCAGCTCGAGTCGGAGCTCGGCGACTCCGTCATCCAGACCTCGGACGGCGCCTACCTCGGGCTCGACCCGGGCCGGGCCGAGGCGATCGTCCGTGCCATCCGGGACGAGGTCGAGGCTGCCGCAGCGCTCGGCCACCGCGCCGCGCTCGTCTGCAGCCCGAAGGTGCGCCGTCACCTGCGCGCCCTGATCGCCCACGCCATGTCCCGCACACCTGTTCTCTCGTACAACGAGATTCTGCCGAGCACGCACGTCGACGCAGTCGGCACCGTGGCGCTCGCCGTCGAAGGGAGCCTCGCATGAGGATGAAGACGTATGCCGGCCGGAACCTCCAGGAGATCGTTCCGCAGATCCGGGACGAGCTCGGAGCCGGTGCCGTCATCCTCAAGCAGCGCCCGATCCGCACCGGCGGCGTCGGCGGCTTCTTCGCCAAGACGGGCATCGAGGTGCTGGCGTCCGAGGGCGACCCGGGCGAGGCGGCGGTCGCCGTCGCGGCGCCGCCCGCACCTGCGCTCGCCGCCGCCACGGCCACGGCCACCGCCGTCGCGCCCGCGCGCGTGCAACTCGACACGCACGACGCCGAGAGCCGCGAGTCGCTGCTGCGCGAGACGTTCGCGCAGGCCCTGGCGGCGCAGGTCGAGCCCGAGGTGCAGGAGGAGTACGAGGAGGAGCGGCTCGTCGCCGCCGGCGGCGGCGCAACCGCCCGCGTCGCGGCGGGCGCCGCCTACGGTGGCCGCACGCAGCCGATGGAGCCGGTCCGGATCAGCGCCACGCGCACCAACCGCGGCCGCCTGCGGATCGCCGCCGAGCCGCTCGCGGCGCCGCCGCTGGACGACGAGTCGGCCGACCTGGCGGTCGAGCTGGAGCGCGCGGGCCTGACGCCCGCCGCCGCCGACGCCCTCGTGCGCGAGGTGCGCCACCACGTCGAGCCGTTCGCGTCGGGCCGCCTGCGCGACCTCGTGCGCCGCCGCATCGCGGCCCGCGTCCGCATCGAGCAGGGCTGGGAGCCGGACGGCACCGCGCGCCGCATCGCCGTCGTCGGCGCGTCCGGCGTGGGCAAGACCACGGCCATCGCAAATCTGGCGGCGGGCTACGCGTCGGCCGGGATGATGGTCGGCATCGTGGTCGTCGACCGGCCGATCGGCGACGGGCACCCGGTGCTGCCGCGCCTCGGTGCCGCCGCCGGCTCCGAGGCCGACCGCGCGCTGGCCTACATGGCGGGCGCCGACGTCCTGCGGGTCACGTCCGCGGCCGAGATCAAGCGCGGCATGTCGCGCCTCTCGATGCGCGACGTGGTGCTCATCGACACGCCCGGCCTGGCCGTCGGCGACGAGCCCGGCATGCACCACCTGAAGGCGCTGCTCGAGTCGGCCGCGCCGAACGAGACGCACGCCGCCGTGCCGCTCGGCATCGCCGAGCGGGAGGTCGCTGCGATGCTGTCGCGCCTCTCGCGCGTCGGCGCCAACCGGCTCCTGGTCACGAAGACCGACGAGGCCCGGTTCGCCGGTCCCCTGCACGGCCTCGCGACCGTCTACGACCTGCCGTTCTCCTACCTCGCGTGCGGCCCCCGCGTCCCCGGCGATCTCGTCGCCGCGGATGGGGTATCGATCGCCGAGCGGATCCTGCCGATCTAGTTCACCGTGTCCACGCACCAGCCCATCGACACTCCGACGGCCATCGCCGCGATCGTCTCGCCGATCAAGGCGCTGGGCGCGCTGCTCGGCTTCGCCGTGGGCTTCATCGCCACGTACCGGGCCGGCGGCGCGGTGTCCGACTCGATCATGCACGGCATCCTCGGCGCGCTGCTGCTGATGCCCGTCGCCTGGTTCCTGGCGCTGTTCCTCGTTCGCGAGGGCATCAAGGGCAACATCCAGCAGCAGCGCCAGCAGTACGACGTCCGCGTCGCGGACGCCAAGCGCCAGGTGGCCGAGCAGTTGCGTGCGAACGGCATGCCGCTGTCGCCGGCGCTCGAGGAGGCCCTGAAGGGGCCGATGGCGCTGCCGCCGGCACGCGAGTAATCGCTCAGGTAGAACGAGACCATGTCCGAGATCCCCCCGATCGGTATCCCGAACCTCGTGTCGCAGAGTGCACTGCTCGCGCGCACGTCGGTGGCGATCGCGGGTGCGGAGCGAGCGGCCAACGCCGCCATCGCCCAGGAGCTGCAGCGGCAGGCCGAGCTGCGCGCCGAGCAGGTGCAGCGCATGGAGCGTCTCGGCGGGACGACGCGCCAGCGCCGCGAGCAGGAGCGCGAGGATCCGCACAGCCGCTACGACCACGGGGACGAGCTCGATGAAGACGAGGGCGACGACGAGCACGTGCTGGACGTGACCGCGTGATCGGATACCTGGCCGTCACGACCCAGGAGCCGCTGTTCTACGTCGGCGGCGTGCTGGTCGCCGACGAGTACGGGCTGCCGGTCGAGTTCCGCCACACGCTGCCCGTGCGCCCCACCAAGCTGCAGCGCGCCCTCTACGGCGCGGCGCTCGACCGCTACCTGCGCAGCGTCGTGATCGCGCAGCGCCTGGTATCGGGCCTCGAGCACGACCCGGCCGTCGTGCTCGTCTCCGACGTGACGCTCGCGCGCGAGGCGCGCATCCCGCTCGGGTTCCTCGAGGAGTCCGGCGTCGATCCCGTCGGCAAGCCGGGCGCCGTCGAGCCGTTCACGGGCGCCAGCGCGGGCTTCCTGCTGCAGCTGCGGGCGGGGGAGGCCCCGCTGCGGCTGGTCACCGAGGCGCCCGTGCACCTCTACCCGGAGATCGGGCGGGCGCTGGTCGAGGCCGCCGAGACGATGGACCTGTTCGAGCCGATGGAGCGCGTGCGCTCCGGGCTCGCGCTCATCGCCGCCGGCGACGTCGGTCTCGCGGCGTGATCCGCCGCGCGGCCGCCCGCCGCGACGGCGACGACCTGCAGGTCACCGACGCGGACCTCGACTTCGCCGTCGGCCTGCGCACGGTCGATCCGCCGCCGGTGACGGGCGTCGCGACCGCGCTCGAGCCGGAGATCGTCGTGCGCGAGCTGTTCGACGACGGTGACGAGGTCGTCGTGCTCGAGCCCGACATCTGGGAGACCGTCGACGTCGTCCCGGTCGCGCTGGCCGACGCGCCGTTCGCGATCCGCTCGCCGTCGGTGCGCCTCGACCGGGCCGAGCTGCGATCGATGCCCCTCCTGACGCACCACGGAGGCCTCGCCGGAGGCCCGCATCGAGCTGCCGGCGATCACGACGGCCCGGCCGGCGGCGCTGGAGCTGATGCGCCGGCAGCCGACGCCGCCCGGCGCGGTCTCGCAGGACCAGCTGCGCACCTACCTGGTGGCGCTGTTCAAGGCCAGCCGCCTCGCCTCACCGGCGGCGCTCGAGCTCGTCGGCATCTACGACCGCGTCCCCGGGGGCGCCATCGGATCGGTCGCCGTGGACGCCGGATCGCTGGTCATCCGGCTCGTTCCGGGCCGCCGCGCCCGTCCGACGACCCTGATCGTGGGACGCGTGAAAGCCTCACAGCAGCTGGTAACTGTGGAGATTTCTGCTTAACTCTCTAGTTCGTTCAGAGGATTTCGGGAAGAAAGAGCAGAATATCTACGTCATGCGCTACTCAGTTCCGGATAAAAGTCAAGAGCCAAGTCTCAAGGTTTTCTGCGAACGGCCGATGCGGGTATCACCATGAGCGTTGCCGAGCCACTCCAGCCCGTCGAGAGCCCGTCCGAGTCCGTCGCGCGTCCGCACCTCGAACTGGTGCCGCCCGCGCCCGAGCTGGATGATCCGGCTGCCGCCGAAGAAGCCGATCCGGCCGAGGTCGTTCCGGCCTCCGAGGAGGTCGACCTCCTCCGGACCTACGTCCGCCAGATCGGCAACGGCCGTCTGCTGACCGCGCAGGAGGAAGCCCTCCTCGCGAAGCGCAAGGACGCCGGCGACATGGCCGCCAAGGCGCGCCTGATCGAGTGCAACCTGCGCCTCGTGATCTCGATCGCGAAGGCCTACTCCGCCTCCGGCGTGCCGCTGCTCGACCTGATCCAGGAGGGCAACCTCGGCCTGATCCGCGCCGTCGAGAAGTTCGACTACAAGAAGGGCTTCAAGCTCTCCACGTATGCGACCTGGTGGATTCGCCAGGCCATCTCGCGCGCCATCGCCGACCAGGGCCGCACGATTCGCCTGCCCGTCCACATCGTCGACGTGCTCAAGAAGCTGCACCGGATCGACCGCCAGCTCGTCCAGTCCCTCGGGCGCGACCCGACCTCGGACGAGGTGGCCGCCGTGATCGGCCTGCCCGTGGCGCGCGTCATCCAGCTGCGCCAGCTGCTCGACGACCCGGTCTCGCTCGAGACGCCGGTCGGCGAGGGCGACTCCCAGTTCTCGGACCTCGTCGAGGACCGCAACGCCGATCGTCCCGAGCAGGTCGTGGCCGAGCAGATGAAGCTCGACGAGCTGCGTGAGGCGCTCGACGGCCTGCAGGACCGCATGCGCGACGTGATCGAGCTGCGCTACGGCCTCGACGGCTCCAAGCCGTGCACCCTCGAGGAGGTCGGCTCGCGCCTCGGCGTCACGCGCGAGCGCGTCCGCCAGGTCGAGGGCCGTGCGCTGCGCGAGCTCGAGCTGGCGATGCCGGGTCTCCGCGAGTACCTCAGGCGCGACGACTGATGCAGCGGCGCGGCTCCGAGCGTCGCCGGTTCGTCCGCGTGCACGACAACCTCATCGCGAGCGTCGAGCCGACCAGCCTCGGTGTCGCAGACGGGCACACGCTGAACTTCTCGGTCGGCGGCGTCCTGCTGCTGCTCGAGACGTACATCGAGCCCGGCACCGAGCTGCGCGTCGTGCTGCAGCTCGACGAGGGCGACGAGCAGATGGCGTTCCAGGCGCGCGTGGTGCGGTGCCGCACGCAGTCCGACCACTCGCACGAGATCGCCGCCGAGTTCGTCGGCGGGTCGATCGGCGACCATCGCCGCCTGCAGGACGAGATCAGCCGGCGCGTCGGGCGCGAGCCCGTTCCGCCGGCGCCGCCGATGACGGCGTAGGTTCCGCCTGTGCCGCACGCCACATCCGCATAGGATGCGGTTGTGGCGAGCGCGCGTCAGACCCCTGTGCCTGATCGGGTCCGCCGACCGCCGCGCAAGTTCCGCCGCCGCCTGATCGTCGTCGTCGTGCTCGCCCTGACCGTGCTGGGCGGCGCGATCGCGCTGCTGGGGCGGCCGTACGAGGATCGCCTGCCGCCCGACACCCGCGTCGGCGGCGTGCCGGTGGGCGGCCAGGACGACGCCGCCGCGGCCCAGCTGCTGGCCTCGGCCGCGCGGCCGGTGGTCGCGAAGGGCATGGTGCTGACGTCGGGCTCCGAGCGCTTCACGGTGTCGCTGCGCAAGCTCAAGGTCGCCCCGGACACGGCCGACGCGCTGCGCCGCGCGCGCGACGTCGGCTTCCTCGACCGCGTTCGCCTGCGCCTCGGCCTGGCCTCCCAGCGCGAGCTCGACCTGCGCTTCCGGCTCGACGAGGCGGCGCTCGCGCGCGCCCTGCGACCGGCCCGGAAGGCGGTCGAGGTGCCGCCCGTCCAGGCCGGCGTGAAGGTCTCGTCCAAGGGCACGCTGCGCATCGTCCGCGGCAAGGGCGGCATCCTCGTCGACCGGGCGGCCGTGCTCGCGGCGTTCAGGCAGCTGCCGCAGCTGGACGGCAGGCTCGAGCTGCCGCTGCGGCGCGTGCAGCCGGCCGCGGACGACGCGTCGGCCGAGCGCGCGCTGGCGGCGGCGAAGACGATGCTCGCAACGCCGCACGAGGTGGTGCTGCTCGGGCACGCCTATCCGATCCGCAAGCAGGCCCTCGCGAAGGCGATGGAGTTCGAGCCCGAGGGCGGCGAGGTGCGCCTGAAGCTGACGCGCCCGCCGATCCGCGCCGAGCTGCACCGGCTGTTCGGCGCCGCCGAGCGCCAGCCGCACAACGCGCGGTTCGCCGTCGGAGCCGACGGCGGCATCCGCATCGTCGAGTCGTCGTCCGGCAAGGAGGTCGACGCCGACACCGTGCGCCAGGCGCTGGAGCAGGACCCCTCGATGCGGCAGATCCCGGTGCGGATCGCCGACATCAAGCCGGCGTTCGCCACGGCCGACGCGCAGCGCCTGCGGATCACCGACCTGGTCGGCTCGTTCACGACGCCGTACAGCCCCGGCGAGCCGCGGGTGACCAACATCCAGCGCGCGGCCGAGGTGCTCGACGGGTTCATCGTCGGCGCGGGGGAGACGTTCTCGCTGAACGCCGTGCTCGGGCCGCGCACCACGGAGTCCGGCTACGTGCTGGCGCCGCAGATCGAGGAGGGCAAGCTCAAGGACGCCGTCGGCGGCGGCGTCTCGCAGGTGGCGACGACGCTCTTCAACGCGGCGTTCATGTCGGGGCTCGCCCTGACGGCGCACACGCCGCACGAGTTCTGGATCTCCCGGTACCCGCGGGGCCGCGAGGCGACCGTGTCGTGGGGCGGACCGGAGCTCGTGTTCGTCAACGACTGGGACGCGCCGCTGGTGATGCTGCTCGAGGCCGGCACCTCGAGCATCACGGTGCGCTTCTTCTCGCGCGACCTGAAGCGGCGGGTCGAGTTCGGCGAGGGCGAGGCGACCGACTTCAAGGAGCCCAAGGAGCGCAAGATCGTCAACGCGACGCTCGAGCCCGGCTCCGAGCGGGTGCTGCAGCAGTCCGGCAACGCCGGCTTCACGATCACCTACTGGCGCAAGGTCTACCGGGGCGACGACCTCGTCCGCGACGAGACGTTCACGGCCCGCTACAAGCCGGAGGATCGCATCGTCGAGACCGGCCCGAAGAAGCCGAAGCCACCGGAGCCGACGGGCACGACCGGCGGTGACGACACCGGCACGACGACGTCGGAGGACCCGCCACCGGGCACCGACGAGGCGCCCGGGCGCGGGCACGCGACGTGGCGCACGGCACGCGAGGCCACGCTGCGCGCGGCCGAGTCGACGGCGAATTTGTCGTGTAGGCGACGGCCGAGGCCGGTCCCGAGCGGCGCTAGACGACGCCGATGCGCGTCATGCGGGCCGTGGCGGCCTTCTCGGCGGCGCGCTGCAGCGACTCGGACATCGACGGCGTGACCGTGCCGGTGTCGGCGATCGTCTCGACCGGCAGCTGCGCGCGGACGGCCAGCGCCAGCGTGGCGATCATCTCCGACGCCCGGTAGCCGACGATCGAGGCCCCGAGCAGCACGCCGTCGGTGGCTCCGGTGACGAGCTTGATCATGCCCTCGTTGTTGCCGGAGATGACGCCGCGCGGGTTCGCGCCCAGGTAGTGCTTCGTGACGGCCACGTCCGCGCCGCGCTTGTCGGCCTCGCCGGCCGTCAGGCCCACGGAGGCCACCTCGGGCCGCGTGAAGATCGTCCACGGCACCGTCGTCAGGTCGAGCTGCACCGTGGCCGCGGCGCCGAGCGCGTGGAAGGCGGCGTGCCGGCCCTGCATCGACGCGGTCGAGGCGAGCATCATGCCGCCGGCCAGGTCGCCGACCGCGTACACGCCCTCGACGTTCGTCTGGCCGTTGCCGTCGACGACGACGGCGCCGCGCTCGTCGGTGGTGATGCCGAGCACGTCGAGGCCGAGCCCTGCCGACGCCGGCCGCATGCCCATGCAGATGACGGCGTGGGTGCCGTCGAAGCAGCGGCCGTCGGTGGTCGTGACCGAGACGATGTCGTCCCGGTGCTCCACGTCGGAGACGCGCGCGTCGAACTGCAGCTCGCAGCCGCGGGCCAGGAAGGCCTCCTCGACGATCTCGGCGATGTCGCGGTCCTCGTTCGGCAGCACCTGCGGCCGCGCCGACAGCAGCGTCACGCGGACGCCGCAGGAGAGGAAGAACTCGGCGTACTCGCAGCCGGTGGCGCCGGCGCCGACCACGACCAGGCTCTCGGGCAGGCGGCGCAGCGTGAGGACGTCGCGCGGCGTGAACACGCGCGCGTGGTCGACCTGGGCGAACGGCGGCTCCCAGGGCGCGGCGCCGGTGGCCAGCACCAGCCGGTCGTAGGCGATCTCGCGCTCGCCGACATCGGTCGTGACCAGCACCGTGCCGGGCGCCGTGATGCGCGCTCGCCCGTGGACGAGACGGGCCGCCGTGCCTTCCAGCCGGTCGCGGATCGAGCGCGACTGGTGCGCGGCCACGTACCGGGCGTGGGCGATGGTGCGCAGCAGGTCGACCTGGGGGCTGCCGTGCTGGAACGCGAGGCCCAGCGCCTCGGCCCGCCCGACGGTGGCCATCACGCCGGCCGTCGAGAGCAGCGTCTTCGACGGGATCGCGTCCCAGAGGGTCGCGTTGCCGCCGAGCCCGTCCTCCTCGACGAGGGTCACGTCGGCGCCCATGGCCGACGCCGCCGACGCTGCCGCGTAGCCGGCCGGGCCACCGCCCAGGATCACGAGCTGCATGGCCGGAGTCTACTTCGGCGCGATCAGATCAGCGCATGCCGGCGGCGATGCGCAGCACCTGGTCGACGTACCACCAGGCGTGGTTGTACGAGTACAGCGCGCGCCGGATGTCGCGACGGGCGCCGGACGCCTCCAGGTAGATCGCGGCCGACTCGATCGCGTCGTACGGGTCGTTCGGGTCGGCGATGCCGTCACCCGACGCGTCGACGCCGTACGAGCGCCACGTGCTCGGCATGAACTGCATCCAGCCGACGGCGCCGGCGGACGAGACGTTGACGTTCGTCCCGAGCCCGGTCTCGACGACGTTGATGGCGGCCAGCACCTTCCAGTTGACCCCGTGGCGCATGCCCGCCTGCAGGTAGACGGGCTTCAGGCTCTCGAGCTCGCCGGCGCGGGGCGGTGGCGGGCCGGTCGCGTCGGCGAGATCGCCGGGCGCCGGCTCCAGCAGCACGCGGGGGCGCTCGCCCAGCGGCAGGTCGGCCAGCGCCGCGACCACCTCGCGCGTGCGCTCGACGCTCGCGGCCTGCGTGACGGCGGCGCCGCGCTCCAGGCGCAGCACCAGCAGCGGCCCGGCCGGGGACGACTCCAGGCCGGCCAGCGAGGCGATGGCAGCCGTGCCCTGGCCGCGCTTCAGGGCGCGCCGGACGCCGGGGGCGATGGCGAGCGCCGGGTTTGCCAGCGCGCGCTCGGCCGCGGTCGCCGAGCCGCGGCTACCGGCGCGGACGCGGATCAGCGGCGGCAGCGCCCAGCGCGAGGCGGCGGGCAGCTTGACCGCGGCGACCTGGGCGCGCGGCGCAGGCCGGCCGACGAGCGCGGGCGGCGGGGCGGGGAGAGCGGAGACGGCCACCCTACCGTTATCGGCAGGAGACCGCCGGTCGTTCAATCGCCCGTGCGGAGGTACTGCACGCGGCCGACGGCGACCGGGCGGCCGGGCTCGTCCCAGGCCTCGACGGTCACGTCGGCGACGGCCAGGGTGCGGCCCGCGCGGAGCGCGCGTCCGGTGACGCGGTAGACGCCGGGTCCGGCCAGCCGCAGGAAGTCGGTGCGCAGGTCGATGGCCACGTAGGTGCCCGGGCGCGCACGCACGACGGCGTACCACCCGGCCGTGTCGACGCAGGTCGCGAGCGCGCCGCCGTGCACGAAGGTGGCGGCCTCGTCGGCCAGCGCGACCGGCGTGGTCTCGAGGCGCAGGATCGCGGCGCCGTCGTCGTCGTAGGCGTGCAGGTGAAGGCCGATGGCGGCGTCGAGCGGAGAGGCGGGCATCGCCGGCATGCTGGCAGAGACGGGCGTGACCGCGAGCCGGGGGCGATAGCCTGCGGCCGATGGAGCGACGCCACCTCCTGCTCGTGGCCATGGCCGCCGCCGCCGGCCTCGGCGCCGCCGGCGCCGCCGCGATCGTGGCGGCCGACGACGACCGCGTCGCGGCCGAGCGCGGTGACGGTCACGCTCGCGCAGACGACGACGCAGATCGCCACCCAGGAGGCCCCGCCGGAGCCCGTCACCGAGCCCGCGACCACCGAGCAGACCGGCGTGGAGGTGCCGCCGCTGCTCGGCCTGCGGCTGGACGAGGCGACGACGGCCCTCGACGAGGCCGGCCTGGCGCGGGAGGTCGATGGCGGCGGCCTGTTCGGCGTGCTCGACGACACCCAGTGGTTCGTCTGCGACACGACGCCCACCGCCGGCGTGGCGGTCGAGGAAGGCTCCGTGGTCGTCGTGCACGTCGAGCGCGACTGCCTGGGGTAGGGCCGGCCGGGTCCGGGCCAGGGCAGGTACCCGGACCGGTCCGGGCCGCGGTCCGGCATGCAGCCGGGGGCCCTGGTCTGGCCTATGCCGCCGTGCCTGCCGGGTCGTAGCGTCGGGGGTGGAATCCGAGCCCCCGAGGAGGTCCAATGCACGTACTCGTGCGACGGGCGGCACTGCCGCTCGCATTGCTGGGATCGGCGATCGCCGCCGTTCCGGCCGGTGCTGCGCCACCCGACCCGCAGACCACGAACGTCCCGTATCTCGCCTGGCGCGGCGAGCACCTGCGGCTCGTCAAGTGCGACAAGCTGATCTCAGGCGAGGGACAGACGATCGACGTCCTGGTCGAGGACTGGAGCGGTGCCGATCCGGATCGCGCCAAGCCCACCGTCGTCCCCGGCTCCACCAAGTTCTTCTTCGACGATTCGCGCGGCTGGTGCGCGCGCTCGACGCTCGTATCGGTCAAGGCCGGCATCGCGCCGGTCAAGCTCGTGATCTCGAACGGCGCCGGCGACCAGGTGCTGACGCATCAGTTCCAGGCCGCCTGGCTGAACCTGACGACGCCGAGCATCCACGAGGTCGCGGCGACCGATCAGACCGGCGACCCCTGGCTCGGCGATCCTGCCGGTGACGGCAACTTCCCGGCCGGTGGCAACGCGGGCCGCGTCCAGGTCAAGGTCAAGGGCACGCTGCCCCTGCTCGGCAACTACGCCGAGCTCGGTCTCGGCGCGTCCATCACGCTGCCCGACCAGTGGGCCGCGCTCGCCGGCGCCCTGGCGACCGACGCCGACCCGTTCAACCTCTCGCCTGCAAACCGCTGGGACATCCACGACGACACCGTGCTCTACGCGTCGCCGCTGCAGGACGGGGTCGACAACGTCTGGGGTGACGCGTTCACCTTCTATCGCAAGGTGCTCGGCGACACCTCGACCGCGCCCACGAACGGCCCGTTCGACCCGCAGCGGCCGGGCGAGACGTTCCTGCCCGACGGCAAGGTCGACGCGGGTGACGCGCCGATGCCGGCCGCCCGGGTCGACATCGCGATCGCTCCGAACAGCGGCCTGCCCGGCGACATCTCCGGCGTCGGCTCGCTCGGCAGCGTCTACAAGCAGCGGGTCTACAGCCGCGACCACGCCGGTTCGGCTACCGACCACAACATCTACGCACCGTTCAACAAGCAGTGGATTCCCGCCACGGCCGCCGGCCCGGCAGCCTCGGGCGTCGACGGCGAGGCGGCCAACAACTTCAACGGCTTCCTGGTGAACGGCCTGTACACCAACTGGGACGTCGCGGCGACGCTCGTGACCGCCCTCGGCGGCAACACGAACTGCCTGCTGCGCCGCAGCCCCGTCAACATGGTCGACCTCGCCCGGTGGGACAAGCAGTTCCGCCAGCTCCCGTACGGCGCACAGAACATCGTCGTCTACACCGACGAGCACGGCGAGGCCCAGGCCTCCTACACGCCGGGCACCGGCATGTACTACGACAACGTCGGCGCGATCATGAACGACAACGGCGGCTGCGACCTGCAGGGCATCGACGTCATCGGGACGTCGAACATCACCGCCACGGCCCGGTATCCGTACCAGCCCGTGACCGACCCGGCCAAGACGTCGGTGCCGCTCACGAAGGTCGTCCACTCGCTGTTCGACAAGAACCTGACCTACTGGCCCAAGGGCCCCGGGCCCGAGAACGACGTGGCCCGGATCGTCGTCGCCCACGCGCAGGACGTGAACGGCGCCGGCTTCGACCACGAGCGGGTCTGCTTCATGGCGGACTCCCTGATCGAGGGCATGAAGGTGTTCACCGGCGTGACCGGTCCCGCGAGTGCGCGCATCTCGCTGGCCGGCAGCTACCGCGCCGATGACCCGGAGGGCCTGAACCGGCTCTGCGTGTACACGAACCGGTACGGCAACGCCGCGGTCGAGATCTTCAACTCGAACAAGGGCGTCGCCGACGTCATCGCCGACTTCGTCGACGAGGGCATCCTCCGCTCGATCAAGGTCAACTTCAACGTCCCCGGCTCGTCCAGCGGGACGCCGGCCGTCACCCCGCCGGCCCCGGCCGTGATCGCCAAGGTCGCGCCCAAGCCGAACGTGGTGCCGAAGCCGACCTTCAAGCTCGGCCCCGTGCGGCTCATGAACGGCAAGAACGGCCGCTACATCCTGGTGCGGGTCAACAGCAAGAAGCCCCGCGCCGTGATCCGCGTCCGGCTCCAGACCAAGGGCTGGAAGCTGGTCGGCGCCAAGACGATGACGATCCGCACGAACCGCAACGTGCGACTCGCCATCAAGCTGCCCAGCAAGGCCAAGAGGGTCTCGGTCCGGGTCATCCGGGTCCGTTAACCACTGCCAACCCGACCGCGCCCGCCGGCGTCCGCCCACCAGGGCGGGCGCCGGTGGGACGTGATCCGTCGTACGACGACCACCACACCCCCGCGACGGGTACCGGCCGCCACCGCACGTGACGTGGGGTGGCTCGCCCGGAGCGGGGATCTCACCCGGACCGCTCCAGCGGGGGCCGCGAGGAGTCAAGGGCCTGCGCGGGGCGGTCGGCCGCCGCGCAGGCCTGCCGGGTGCCGCGGCGGAATCCCGAGGGCCTGGCGTGCGCGTCTCGGTGCCGCGTACCGAAACGCTCGACGACGCGTGCCGGGAGGCGCGCGAACGCCGCCAACTCACGCGCTGAAGGCGCGCACGAGTGTGCCGTCGTGCGCGTCTCGGTGCCGCGCACCGAAACGCTCGTCGGCGGCCGTCCGAAAGTCCGGACGTCACCCGCGCGGTACACGCTCTCGGGCGGGGTTGGCTCGATCCGTGCGGTCCGGCCGCTAGTCGGCCGCGCCGCCGCCGCCGACCTGCAGCAGGCCGAGCCGCTGGGCCTGACGGGTCGCCTCGGTGCGGTTCGACACGTCGAGCTTGCGGAACACGTTCGACAGGTGGAACTTGATCGTCTTCGGCGTCACCCACAGCCGCTGCGCGATCTGCTTGTTCGCGAGCCCCTCGGCGGCCAGGCTGAGGACCTCGAGCTCACGATGTGTGAGCCCCGTCACCAACGGCGTCGGCGCCTCGGCGGCGAGCTGGCCGACCGGCGTGGGGGGTGCGTGGAAGATCGTCCCGCGGCTGGCCTCGCGCACCACGGTGGCGAGGTCGTCGGGCGCAACGGAGGTGGCGACGCAGCTCTCGGCTCCGGCGTGCAGCAGCGCGCCGATGCGCCGCGCGTCGCCGGACGACACGAAGCACACGACGCGCGCGTTCGACGCGCCGGCCAGCGCCTCGACGCGGTGCACGGCTGCGGGCAGCCGGTCGGCCTCGCCGTCGACCAGGACGATGTCGAGCCGGCCCTCGGCCAGCAGCTCGATCGCCTCGGCCTCGGAGCCCGTCACGGCGACCACGTCGAGCGACGGCGCCGTCTCCAGCGAGGCCAGCACGACGGCCCGCAGCAGCGTGTCGTCCATCAGCACGAGGAGGCGCTCAGCGCGGCGGATGCGGCGCGCGGGTACTGCGCCGGCGGATGCAACCGGCAAGGTCGAGGATTCCATGGTCGTCCAGGGGGCCTTTCGCGACCGGGCTGCGGGTTTCGCTACCGGATCACGCCGGTTCTAGCAGTTCAGACCCCCTTCGCGCTAGATAGATTTGGAAAGTTTTCGGCGAGAACTGGTCTTTTGCCTGGTCCAGGCCCGGTCTCGCGCCAGCCCTGCTGGCAGGAGGGACTGCCTGCTCGGCCCCGTCGATAACAACTTGACATAACGATGATTATCGGGCGTTGAATGCGGACTTGCAACGATCGCTACAATAGAGCGATGAAGGTCTCCGACATGATGAGCGTGAATCTGGTCACCTGCGACCCCAACGACACGGTGCGCGAGGCGGCCCGGCAGATGGACGCCCGCGGGGTCGGTTCGGTGCTCGTCGTCCAGGACGGCGCGATGACCGGCATCTTCACGGAGCGCGATCTGGTGCGCCTCGTCGCCCGCGGCGCGCCGCTGCACTCCGTGCACGTCGGCGAGCACGCGCACGCCGACGTGGCATCGGTGCCGCCCGACACCGACGCCGCCGATGCCGCGGCCCTGATGAACCAGCTGCGGATCCGCCACCTGCCCGTCACCGACGGCGCGACGCCGCTCGGCATGGTCTCGCTGCGCGACTTCTTCGCGCTGTCGGGCGCCGTGCTGCGCGCCCAGGGCCCCGAGGCCGCCTCGACGCTGCTGCGCGCGGCGACCTGAGCCGGTCGTCTGCGGCTACGGCCGCAGGACGTGCTTGCCGGCCGCGAAGTCGAGGATCAGCGACGCCGCCTGCCGCTCGGTCAGCCCGGTCGGGTTGAGCGGCGGCGACACCTCCATCACGTCGAACCCGACGGCCTTCGGGTGCTGCGCGAACGCGTGCACGAGGTCCTGCGCCTGGAACGGCGTCAGCCCGCCGATGGCCGGCACGTTGGTGGCGCCCGCCGTGGCGCCCTCGATGGCGTCGATGTCGAAGGTCATCCAGATCGCGTCGGCGCCGTCGGCCGCGTGGTCGAACGCCTCCTGCACGACCGCGTCCCAGTCGCGCTTGCGGATCTCGCGCAGCGTGATCAGCCGCGCGCCCTGCTCGACCAGGTAGTCGTGGTAGAGCTTGGTGTTGAGCCAGCCGGCGAGGCCGAACTCGACCAGGTTGCGGCCGGAGAACGCCTCCGGGTGGCGCTCCATGATCCAGCGGAACGGCACGCCGCTCGAGGGCTCGCCGTGATGCGTGATGCGCACGTCGTAGTGCGCGTCGACGGAGATGACGCCGATCCGCTTGCCCGGCAGCGCCCGCGAGACGCCGCGCAGGATCGGGAACGCCAGGCCGTGGTCGCCGCCGACGACGACCAGCGGCGTGCCGGTGCGCACGAGCCCCTCCACCACCGTCGACACCCGGTCCCAGGTGCCGTCGACGTTGGTGTGCAGCACGTCGATGTCGCCGACGTCGGCGATGCCGCGCGACACCGCCAGGTCGATGTCGAGGCCGGGCTCGTACGTGAGGCAGGTCAGGAACCCGCGCCGCACGCCCGCCGGCCCCTCCTTCGCACCGCGCCGGCCGAGGATGGTGATGTCGAACGGGATGCCGAGCAGGTGCACGAGCGGATCGTCCAGCTCGGCGGCCGGCCGGACGATGTCGGCGGCCGGCGCCTCGTACGGATCGCGAACGCCTGGGACGAGCGAAGGCGGCGAGATCAGCAGATTCCGGACCTCTTCGGGTAGTGCGGCGGCCATTCGCTCCTCCGTGACTCTCGACGGCGTCGCATCGTACGTACACTCGGTGAGCCATGGCCGCAGCCGTGTTCCGGGGCCCCTTCCGCGCGCTCGCGTCGCCACGCTTCACCGTCTACTGGGTCGCCCAGGGCGTGTCGGTGATCGCCGACCGCGCCTACCTGGTCGCGTTCGCCCTGCAGCTCGGCGTGATCGAGGACCGCTCCGGCCTCCTCGCCCTGGCGCTGGCGCTGAACGGCATCGCCTTCGCGCTGCCGATGCTGCTGCTCGGCGCCGTCGTCGACCGCATCGGCCCGCGCGCCGCGATCATGGCCGGCGACCTGATCCGCTTCGGCGCGACGCTGTTCCTCGCCGCCGCCGTGACGGCCGGCGAGACGGGCGCGTGGATGTGGATCTCGGCCGCCGTCCTGGTCGGGCTCGGCGAGGCGTTCTTCTACCCCGCCTTCGGTGCCGCCACGCCGCTGCTGGTGCCCGAGGATCGCCTCGCGTCGGCCAACGGGCTGCGGCTCGGCGTGCAGTACGTCGGCTCGACGATCGGGCCGCTGCTGGTCGGCGGGCTGCTGGCGGCCGGCCGCCTGGACGTCGTGTTCTGGGCCCAGGCGCTGACGTTCCTGATCGCGGCCGCCGCGGCCGTCGCGATCCCCGCGCGGCCGCCCAGCCGGCGCGTCCGGAAGCCCTCGATGCTGCGCGAGGCGGTCGACGGCATCCGCTTCGTGCTGCAGCGCGGCTATCTCGTGGTCGCGGTCGCCGTACTGTTCGTGAACGTGCTGCTCCTGGATCCGAGCCGGTTCGTGTTCCTGCCGCAGCACGCGGCCTCTCCGACCGGGCTCGATCTGGGCAGCGAGGGCTTCGCGTGGCTGGCGGCGGCCGGCGGCGTCGGCGCCATCGCCGGCTCGCTGTACTGGGGCCGCCGCGAGCGCGGCCCGGGCGAGCGCGTGCGCGCCTTCGCCGGGTCGACGCTGCTGCTCGGCGCCGGCTGGGCGATGGCCGGGCTGCCGTGGGTGCCGGCCGCGTTCCTCGGCATGGTGATCGCCGGGCTTCGGCATCCCGGGCGCCAGCGTCGTCCTCTACTCGGCGCTGCAGGCGCGCGTGCGCATCGAGCACCTCGGGCGCACGTTCTCCGTCATCGAGACCGTGACCTACGTCGGCGGGCCGCTCGGCTTCGCCGTCTCCACCCTCCTCATCGACCGCGTCGACCCCGGCCTGGTCGTGTTCGCCTCGGGCATCGGCATCGCCCTCAGCGGCGTCGCCGCGGCGCTCTGGATGAAGGGGCTCGACCGTGCCTAGGTTCGACGAGGTCGACCGGCGCGGCCTGTTCGAGACGGCCATCGTCGTGGCCGTCGTGGTCGGCGTCCTGGTCGCCGCGCTGGTGATCGCGACGCCGCTCGGCGTCGGCGCGATCGTCGTCGTGGCGCTCGTGACCTACGTGGTCGGCCTGGTCGGCGCCCTCGTGTTCCTGGCCGGCTGACGATGCAGCCGGTGCCGGTCCTGCTACCAGACGGGCTCGTCGGCGAGCACCGAGGCGATGCCGCCGAGCAGCCAGCCGAGGCCGGCCACGATCAGCGCGATCTTGGGCAGGCGCGTGTTCTGACCCGCGAACGCGTTGGCCAGCGTGGCGAGCAGGATCGCCAGGAAGCCGGGCTTGAACGGCGTGAAGAGGAGCGCCGTGATGCCGAGGACGATGGCGCCGGCGGCGAGCAGCGTGGCCCCCACCTCGAACGGCGATTCGCGGTCGGGAAGCACGCGGTTGGCGTACTCCTCCTCGGTCAGCGGCTGGGCATCGGCGTGCAGCGACATCTGGTCGGCCATATGCTCCCGAGTGTAGCGGTTCGCCTCCCCCATCCGATCCGCCCTGACAACCTCGTGCCAACTGTTCCAACGTTGCCCCCGTCCTGCTGCATCACTACGCTTTTGCCCTGGATGGGGCCGGTCGGCCTTCCGGTACCGGCCCATCTCGCGGAGGAGCGTCGTTGAGGCTAGTCATCCTGGGTATCGTCGGTACGGTCGTCGGCCTGCTCGCGGGCATCGGCATCGTGGAGATCGGCTTCATGCCGGAGCAGGCGTCCGAGCAGGCGGTCAACACCGACCGCGTCTACGACATCATGGTCATCGTCACGTCCGGCATCGCCGGGCTGGTGACGGCGATCCTCGTCGCCGCGCTGTTCCTGTTCCGCGAGCGCCGCGGCGAGACGCGCGTCGCCCCGCCCGTGCACGGACACCACGGCCTCGAGGTCATCTGGACGGCCATCCCCGCCGTCATCGTGATCGCGCTGACGGGCATCTCGTGGCAGGCGCTGAACGACAACGAGGGCGGCGACGCCGACATGGCGATCACGGTCTGGGGCCAGCAGTTCGACTGGACGTACGACTACCCGGGCGAGGGGCTGAGAACATCCATCAGCTCGTCGTGCCGGTGAACACCAAGATCGACTTCGAGGTGCAGTCGAAGGACGTCATCCACGGCTTCTGGGTACCCGCGTGGCGCGTGCAGATCAACGCGACGCCCGGCCAGATCAACAAGCTGCGGGCGACGCCCAACAAGATCGGCGACTTCAAGGTCGTCTGCACGTTCATCTGCGGCTCCGGCCACCCGGTGATGGGCACCGACATCCAGGGCTCGATCCCGTCCCGGATCAAGGTCGTCAGCGAGGCCGACTACCAGAAGTTCCTCACCGAGCAGAAGGCCCTGGCCAAGGAGGCGGCGGCCGATCCGAACGCCGCCGCCGTCGCCGTGTTCAACACCGCCGGTTGCGGGGGATGTCACGCCTGGAAGCCCGCCGGTTCCGCCGGCGCCATCGGCCCGCCGCTCGACGGGCTCGGCTCGCAGCCCGACGCCGAGAACTTCATCCGCCAGTCGATCGAGGACCCGAGCGCCGAGATCACGCAGGGGTACCCGGATCAGATGCCCAAGGACTTCAAGTCGAAGCTCGCGCCCGAGGACCTGGACGTCCTGGTCAAGGCGCTTGCAGGAGGCACCCCGCAGTGAACGTCTTCCTCCGTCCGAACCTGGCGCGCTGCCTCTGGGTGACGCCGCTGACGTCGCTGATCTTCATGTGCCTGACGCTGGCGATCCGGCACTGGGTCGGGATGACGCCGATCTTCGACAGCCAGCAGATGCTGACGATCGGCTACATCGCCGGCGTCTTCGGGTTCCTGATCGGCATCGGCGCATTCGACACGTGGTTCCCGTGGATGATCGGCTCGCCGACCCGACCGGAGGACCACTCCGCGCACGGCGCGACGTCGTGGCGCGACTACTTCCGCTTCAACACCGACCACAAGGTGATCGGGCTCCAGTACGTGGCGACGACCTTCATCGCCTTCTTCATCGGCGGCATGTTCGCCGAGATCTTCCGGGCCGAGCTGGCGCATCCCGGTCAGGACTTCATCTCCACGGAGCAGTACAACGGCTTCATGTCCCAGCACGGGACGCTGATGATCTTCACGTTCCTGGTGCCCGTGTTCGCCGGCCTCGGCAACTTCGTGATCCCGCTGATGCTGGGCGCGCCCGACATGGCCTTCCCGCGCCTCAACGCGCTGTCGTTCTGGCTGCTGCCGCTGGCGCTCCTGATCTTCCTGTCGTCGTTCCTGGTCGGCTCGTTCGAGGCCGGCTGGACGGGCTACCCGCCGTTCTCGACGGAAGGGCCGATGGGTGAGACGCTCTTCGAGCTCGGCATCCAGATAGCCGGCGCGTCCTCCATCGCGACGGCCGTCAACTTCCTGGTCACGATCATCACCATGCGCGCGCCCGGCATGACGATGTTCCGGATGCCGCTGCTGGTCTGGGCCAACCTCGCCACCTCCGCGCTGGTCGTCGCGGCCACCCCGTTCATCGCCGGCGCCCAGTTCATGACCATGTTCGACCGCGTGATGGGTACGAAGTTCTTCGTTCCCGAGTTAGGCGGTGACGTGCTGGCGTACCAGCACGTGTTCTGGTTCTACTCGCACCCGGCCGTGTACATCATGATCCTGCCCGGCTTCGGGATCATCTCCGAGGTGCTGTCGGTGATGTCCCGGAAACCGATCTTCGGCTACCGCGCCATCGCCTTCTCGTCCGCCGGCATCGCCGTGCTCGGCTTCTCCGTCTGGGCCCATCACATGTTCGCCTCCGGCATGGAGCCGTGGCTGCGCGTCCCGATGATGATCTCCACGATGCTGATCGCGATACCGACCGGCATCAAGATCTTCTCCTGGCTGGGCACGGTCTGGGACGGCGTGCTGCAGATGAACACCGCGATGCTGTTCGCGACCGGCTTCATCTTCACGTTCGTGATCGGCGGCGTGACCGGCATCTGGCTCGCCTCCGTGCCGTTCACCTACCACGTGCACGACACGTACTTCGTGGTCGCGCACTTCCACTACGTGCTGTTCGGCGGGTCGGTGATGACCGTGTTCGCCGGCGTGTACTTCTGGTACCCGAAGGTGTTCGGCCGCATGGTCAACGAGCGGCTCGGCAAGATGCACTTCTGGTCGGTGTTCGTCTTCTCGAACGCCACCTTCTTCCCCATGCACTGGCTGGGGCTCGAGGGCATGCCGCGCCGCGTCGCCGACTACGACCCGGCCTACGAGGGCTGGAACACGTTCATCTCGATCTCGGCCTTCCTCCTCGGTGCCGGCATGCTGTTCTTCGTCTACAACATGATCCACTCGGCCCGGCACGGCGCCATCGCCGGCGACAACCCGTGGGGCGCGATGACGCTCGAGTGGATGGTCTCGTCGCCGCCGCCGACGTTCAACTTCGACATCCCGCCGCGCGTGGTCGGAGGCCCGTACCGGTACGGTGAGCCGGGCGCGCAGCACGCGATCTTCCCCGAGGAACCGGCGACCACGAAACCGGAGCCGGCAGTCGTATGAGTGTTCACGTGGAAGCCGAGCACGAGCACCACGGCCCGGCGGAGTACACCTACCAGCCGAACCCGTTCAAGCTCGATCCCACCACCCTCGGGCTGGTCATCTTCCTGACCTCGGAGATCGCGCTGTTCGGCGCCTTCTTCCTGTTCTACGGCCACAACCGGCTGATCCAGCACTACGAGTGGCCGCAGCCCGGCTTCGAGATCCCGGCCGACGCGACGTCGTTCAACACGATGATCCTCGTCGCGTCGTCGTTCACGTGCGAGATGGTGCTGCTGCTGCTGATCCGCAACATGCGGCGCGCGGCCATCGCGTGGATGGTGCTGACGATCCTGCTCGGCACCGCGTTCCTCGGCCTGCAGGCCCGCGAGTACATGGAGATCGGCTTCACGCCGGCCACGAACGCGATGGGCTCGACCTTCTTCTCGCTCACCGGGTTACATGGCGCGCACGTCTTCCTCGGGATCAGCCTGCTCACCTACTGCCTGATCCGGCTGATCCGCGGGCACTTCTCGAAGGACGGCATGGTCGGGCTCGTCATCACGAGCATCTACTGGCACTTCGTCGACGTCGTGTGGATCATCCTCTACACGCTCGTCTACCTGCTGCCCACGCACGTCACGTGAGCTAAGCTTGGGCCCGTGGCTGTCTGGGTCCTGATCCATCTGCCGCATCTGCTGCCGCCGCTGCTGGCATTCGGGTTCCTGACCCGGCTCGGGCTGTGGGCCGCGGACCAGCCACCGCAGCAGTACGGCGACGACGAGGTGGCCGCCTGGCGGGCCGAGCGCGATGCGCTGCGGGCCGAGCGCCTGCGCCCGGTCTCGCGGCGCGCGTCGCGGCTCGGGCTGATCGCGCTCGCACCGCTGGTGCTGACCTTCGGCACCGGCATCGCCATCTACACCTTCAACCTGCGCGGCGACCGTCCGTCCGAGCTCCACGTCTGGGTGCACACCACGGCGGCGGTGCTGGCGCTGCTGCTGGTCACGGTCAAGGTGGCGCGTCTCGGCTGGAGGCACATCCGGCGCGAGGTGAACGTCCAGAAGCCGCAGCGCGCGATCAGCTCACTGATCCTCCTCGTGCTCGGCGCGCCGCTGGCCGTGACGGGCGTCTGGCTGCTCGCCCAGCCCGACGGCGACTCGGTGCTCGACTACTTCCACCTGATCACCTCGGCCTGGTGGACGATCCTGCTGCAGTGGCACCTGTGGCGCTACCTGGGACGCGCCGTCAGCAGCGCGGTGCGGCGGCCGCAGACCGATCAAGCGCCCGCACCGGCTCATACGTCGCCGACGTGACCGGCGCGTAGCGCAGCACGGCGCCGAGGGCGAGCGCGCGGCGTCCCTCTGCCGTGCGCGGCAGGTCGAGCAGCGCCGCCTGCATGGCGCGTCGCAGCGCCACGTCGCCGCCGAACGCGACGACCGGCGGCGCCGGCATCGGGCCGATCCGCACGCGCAGCTCGAGGCGGCCGTACGCCGGCGTCTCGCGGCGCTCGAGACGCAGCACGTAGGAGTCGATCGGCGCCGCGTCGATCTCCCCCACCTCCAGCAGCTCCAGCGACCGCCGGTGGCTGCCGGTGCGCACCCAGTGCAGCGCGTCGGGGTGCTCGAGCCCCGACCGCGGCAGCACCCAGCCCGACAGCGAGTCGTCGTTGTTGAACCCGATCCGGCAGTCGGCGAGCGCCGGCGCGCCGGGCCGGGCCAGCACGTCGCTGAAGTAGACCGGCGCCTCGGGGGTGCCGGGCTCGTCGGGGACGGGCGCCGCCAGCGCCTCGACCGGCGCGTCGAGGTCGCGCAGGCGCACGTAGGGCAGCCCGCAGAGGAAGACGAGCGCCGGCCGCGGGTCGGCCACGGCCGTCGGCGAGGTGGTCGAGTCCGGGCTCCTCGATCGCCGGTGGCGGCTCGCCCAGGGCACGAGCCACGATCGCCGCCACGGCGGCGTAGTGCGGACGGGCCGCGGCGCCGAGAAACGACAGCGCCCGCATGTCAGTCGCTGGTGCCGGGCGGTGCGGGCACGAAGGGCAGCGGGGCGACCTCGAGCGGCACGTCACCGCCGGGCGCGACCAGCGCCAGCTCGGTGCCCTCGTCGGCGTGCTCCGAGTCCACGACGCCGATGCCGATGATGCGCCCGAGCGTGGGCGACCGCGTCACCCACCGGGTGGCGCCGGCCGGAGCGCCGTCGCGCGTCAGCTGCCAGGTGCCGTCGGCGCGTGGCAGCACGACGTCGGGGCCGACGAAGCCGACGGTGTGGCGCCTGATGCCGGCCTCGCGGACGGCGAGCAGCGCGTCGCGGCCGATGAAGTCGCCGGCGTCGAGGTCGACGAGCCGCTCGGCCGCCTCCAGCGCGTTCACGCCCAGGTTGTGGAACCACGCGATGTCGGAGATGCCGCGCTCCAGCGCCCGCGGCACGTTCGGGCCGACGATGAGCAGACCGAGCGGCGTCCCGGCGGCCTCGACCGCGTCCCACACCTCGAGCGCGTGCTCGGAGCCGAGCGGGAAGATCTCGTAGCCGGGTCCCCCGCTCCACCCCGTCCGCGACACGACGCACGGCACGCCGGCGATCTCGGCGTGCGTGAGCCGGTAGTAGCCGAGACCCTCGAGCGCCGAGCCGACCAGCGGCTCGAGCACGGTGCGGGCGAGCGGCCCCTGCAGCTGCATCGGCGCGACGTCGGCCTCGCGCACGGTCACGTCGAGGCCCGCGCCGAGCGCGACGCCCTTCGCCCACAGCAGCAGGTCGACGTTGCCGTGCGACAGCCAGACGCGGCCCTCCTCCACGTGCAGCACGACGGGGTCGCAGATGACGATGCCGTGCTCGTCGGCGATCAGCGTGTACCGGCAGGCGCCCGGCTCGAGCTGCGACAGGTCGCGCGTCGCGAGCCGGTCGGCGAACCGCAGCGCGTCGGGCCCGGACAGCTCGACCTGGCGCTCCGCGCCGACGTCCCACAGCGTCACGCCCTCGGTCAGCGCGCGGTACTCGGCCGCCGGCTGCCGGCCGTAGTCCATCGCCATGTACATGTGGTTGTAGGCCATGTACGCAACGGCCCCGGCCGCCTCGGTGCGGTCGAAGTACGGGGAGCGCCGGACGTTCGCGAAAAGCGGATGGTTAGCCACGGCGCGCATCATCGCAGCCCTCGCCGCGCCCAGCCGGAGGTGGCGTGGAGCGGTCGTCGACCGGCAGGCCGCTCACGCTCCAACGCGCACCACGCTGCCGATCGCCGGCTCCAGGCCGCCGTTGCTCGCGCGCAGGAAACGAATGCGCCGATGGTGCTCCGGAAGCCGCGCGAAACAGTGCCACCGTGCGCGTTTCGGCGTGCGGCACCGAAACGCGCAGCGCCTGGAGTGCACGCCTCCGCGCCCGCCTCGAGTGCGCGGAACGGGCGCTCCGGCGACAGATCCGGTGTCGCGCGCCGTCATCATTGCGGCATGCCGCAACCCAGCGACTCCGCCGAGCAACGCGTCCGCGACAGCTTCGACCGGCAGGGGCTGATGGCGACGCTTGGCGCGTCCATCACCTCCGTGGAGCCCGGTGCGGTCGAGATCCGGTTGCAGCCGCGCGACGAGCTGGGCCAGCAGCACGGCTACCTGCACGCCGGCGTCGTGATCGCGGTGATCGACAGCGCCTGCGGCTACGCGGCGCTGTCGCTCGTCGACGCACCCGACGAGGTGCTGACCGTCGAGCTGAAGGCGAACCTGCTCGCGCCGGCCGGCGGCGGCGAGCTGCGGGCGCGCGGCCGGGTGCTCCGGGCCGGACGCACGCTGACCGTCTGCCAGGGCGACGCGTTCATCGCGGCGCCCGACGGCGAGCGGCACGTCGCCACGGCCCTCGTGACCATCATCCGCGCCACACCGCGGCCGTAGGAGCCAGTCGATGCGACTCACGACCCAACGACTGCGGATCGAGCCGCTCGCCGAGGCCGACATCGACGCGTTCACGGCCTACCGACGCGACCCGGCGATCGCCCGGTACCAGTCGTGGGAGACCTCCTACTCCGCGGCCGACGCGGCCCGGCTCGTCGCGGGCCAGCCCACCACCGAGCTTCCGGACGCCGGCGACTGGCTGCAGCTCGCGCTGCACGCCGCCGACGACGGGCGCCTGGTGGGCGACGCGGCCGTGCACCGCCTGGTCGACCAGCCCGGTACCTTCGAGATCGGCGTCACGCTCGTGCCCGCCGCGCACGGCCGCGGGCTCGCCGGAGAGGCCCTGACGGCGGTCGTCGACGCGCTGTTCACGGTGCACGGCGCGCACCGCGTCATCGCGACATGCGATGCGCGCAACGACGCCGTCCGGGCGCTGCTGGCACGCATCGGCATGCGCCAGGAGTCGCACCAGGTCGAGGCCGACTGGTTCAAGGGCGAGTGGACGACGGTCGACGGCTTCGCGGTGCTGGCGACGGAGTGGCTCAGGCGGTGATCGCGGCGATGCCGGTGACGGCGGCGACCACGACGCCGACGCCGACCCACTGGTGCATCTTCAGCCGCTCGCCGAGGAACATCACGCCGGCCAGCGTGCCGAAGACCGCGAACTGGGCGGCCAGCACGCCGGCCAGCGCCACCGGCCCCGACGCCGCCGCCGCGAAGTAGCAGAGGTTGCCGAGGGTGTCTCCCGCGGCCCAGATCAGGATCCGCCACGGCTCGCTGCGGATGCCCGAGCGGATGTCGGCTCGTAGCAGGAACGGCACCATCGCCAGGGACGCGAACGTGCGGACGATGAGAAAGCCCCAGAACACGCCGAGTTCGTCCGTGACCGGCCCGCCGAGGTAGAGGATGAAGCCCCACAGCACGGCCGCGGTGACGGCGAACGAGACGCCGGACCCCGATACCCGCGCGCCGGTGCGCCCCGCGGTGCCGACCAGCACGACACCGATCACTGCGACGACCAGCAGCACCGCCATCCCGAGGCCGAGTCGCTCGCCGAAGGCGATCGCGATGGCGGCCGCCGCCGCCCCCTCGCAGGAGATGATCGGCGTCACCACCGAGATCGGGCACCGCGCGAACGCGTTGTAGGCGATCCCGTACGCCCCCGCCATCAGCAGGCCGTCGACCGCCGCCAGCAGCAGGCCGCGTTGCGTGAAGCCGGAAAATTCGATGAACAGGCCCACCGGCGCGATCAGCACCGTCCCGATGATGAGCGAGCCCGCCAGCACCGCGGTCGGGCCGACGCGGCGCACGGCGACGGCCAGCGGCACGTCCGGCAGGCCCCAGAGCAGGGCCGTGCTGAGCCCGAGGACGACGGTCAGCAAGCCGGTGGAGCTAGCCGTAGATGCCGACGCGCGGGCGGTCGTCGACCACGAGCAGCGCGTCGCCCACGAGGCGGCGGGCGGCGTCGCGCGACTCCTCGACGTCGCCGAGGCGCGTCAGCAGCAGCGCCCACAGCTCGTCGAACAGGGCGGGAACCCGGACGGCCGCGACGGAGCGGTGCATCAGCTCCTCCCCGCTCCCCAGCCCCATGTTCCAGGCCGCGATCGAGAGCACGCAGCCCTCGCCGTCGTCACGGTCGCCCCAGCCGCCGGCGAGCCTGAGCCGGTCGTCGTCGAGCGCGCTCGAGAGCGCCTGGCGGGTGTCGTCGTCCAGCTTGCCGATCTCGGTGCGAAGCGCGCGCAGGACCTCCTGCTCGCGATCGTGCGGATCGTCGGCGCGCGTCACCACGGCTGGATCGTACTACGCTGAGGGGGTGGCCCTGGTCCTGCCCCCGCCGCCGGTGCACGCGCTGATCACGCTCGACGACCGGTCGCGGATGCGCCTGACGTCGTCGCGGCACCGGCTGACGGTCGTGCGGGGACGAAAGACGGTCGTGCTCCGCATCGAGGCGATCAACCGCGGGTCGGATCCACACGACGTCGCGATCCGCCGCGTCGGCGGTCGCCGGCTGGCCATGACGGGCACCGTCCTGCCGGGCGGGCCGCCGCGCCGCTTCCGGATCCGCCTCAAGCCCGGGCGCTACGTCCTGTACTGCACGATCGCCGCCGGAACGGCGCTCTCGCACGAGCGTCTCGGCATGCGCGACGCCCTGCGCGTCGTGCGCCGTTCGTGAACTAAACTGCCTGCGATGACGCTGCTCACGCCGCGCACGGCCGTGCTGGTGGGAGCCCTCGCTCTGCTGCTCGAGGTGCTCGCGATCATTCCCCCGATCGACGACGCGACGGCCACGAACGCCACGCTGCACTACACGCAGCACGGAGTCCTGTTCATCGGCGGGCTCCTGATGGGCGTCGCGATCCGTGATCTGCTCGTCGCCGGCCGCCGCCGATGACCGACGCCGCGATCGAGGTCGACGGCCTGCGCAAGGCGTACGGCCCGCACGAGGCGGTGCGCGGCATCTCGTTCACCGTCGCGCGCGGCGAGGTGTTCGCGATCCTCGGGCCCAACGGCGCCGGCAAGACGACGACGGTCGAGATCCTCGAGGGCTATCGCGACGCCGACGCCGGCACCATCCGCGTGCTCGGCATGGATCCCGCGACCGGCGGCACCGCCTACCGGGCGCGCATCGGCATCGTGCTGCAGGCCAGCGGCGTGTACCCGTACATGAGCGTGCGCGAGGCCGCCGAGCTGTTCGCCGGCTGGTATCCGAACCCCCGCCCCGTCGGCGACGTGCTCGCCGCCGTCGACCTGGCCGACCAGGCGCAGACGCGCGTGCGCACGCTGTCCGGCGGGCAGCGCCGCCGGCTCGACGTGGCGCTGGCGCTGGTCGGCAACCCCGAGGTGCTGTTCCTGGACGAGCCGACCACGGGCTTCGATCCGAGCGCGCGCCGGGGCGCCTGGGAGATGATCGCGGGCCTCGCCGCCGCCGGCACGACGATCCTGCTGACGACGCACTACATGGACGAGGCGCAGTCGCTGGCCGACCGCGTGGCCGTGATGCGCGCGGGCGAGATCGTCGCGATGGGCCCGCCGGCGTCGCTCGGCGCGGGTGGCCGGCCGCAGATCCGGTTCGTCGTTCCCGAAGGGGCCGAGGCGTCGCTGCTGGCCTCGCTGGCCGGCGGCACCATCCTCGCCACCGGCGACCGGCTCGTGCTCGAGGTCGACGACCCCACCCGGGCGCTCCACATCCTGACCGGCTGGGCGCTCGACCGCGGCTGCGTCCTCGAGCGGCTCGAGGTGGCCCGGCCGAGCCTCGAGGACGTCTACCTGGCGCTGACGGCGGCCGCTCCGTGAGGCGCTACCTCCGCCAGGTGACCGCCGAGCAGCGGGTCTACTGGCGCAACATCCCGAGCGCGTTCTTCACGTTCTTCCTGCCGATCCTGTTCCTCGTCTTCCTCGGCCTGTTCGGCCGCGACCGGATCGTCGACGGCCAGCCCGTATGCGTCCTTCTTCGTACCGGGCATGCTCGGCATGGCGGTCGTGATGACGACGTTCGCCGGCCTCGCGATCACGCTCGTGATCCGGCGCGAGCGCGGCATGCTGAAGCGCGTGCGAGGTACGCCGCTGCCCCCGCTCGTGTACCTCGGCGCGCTCGTCACCTCGACCGCCGTCGTGCTGGCGCTGGAGGGCCTCGTGGTGCTGATCCTGGGCGACGTCGCGTTCGGCGTGCCGCTGCCCGCGAACTGGTGGGAGATCGTGCTGCTGATGGTGCTCGGCGCCGCCTCGTTCGCCGGCATCGGCATCGCCGTGACGCGGTTCGTGCCGAACGCCGAGGGATCGTCCGCGGTCGTGAACGCCATGTACCTGCCGGTGCTGCTCCTGTCCGGCGCGTTCTTCCCGGTGCACGGCCTCCCCGACTTCCTGCAGTGGATCTCCGAGCTCCTGCCGCTCAGCCACCTGCTCGACGCGATGCGCAGCGTGTTCGTCGACGGCGGGGTCGGCCGCGACGATCTCGGCGGCCTCCTGGTCGTGGTCCTCTGGGGCGTGGGAGGCGCCGTGGTCGCCCTGCGCACCTTCCGGTGGGAGCCGAGAGGCGGGTGACGTATCCTCCTGATGTGTTCGTCGGACGCTCACGAGCCGATGGCAGCTGACGCCGCCGTCACCCCGGTCGAGAGCCGCCCGAGCGTGTTCTCCGACTACTGGGAGATGACGAAGCCGAGCATCACGCTGCTCGTGCTCGTGACGACGGCCGGTGCCATGGTGTGGGCCGCGGGCGGCCTGCCGCCGATCGGGCTGACGGTGGCCACCCTCGTCGGCCTGGCCTGCGCGTCCGGTGGCGGCGCGGTGCTGAACCACGTCGTCGACCGCGACATCGACCGGCTGATGGAGCGCACGCGGAACCGGCCGGTTGCGACCGGCCGCGTCTCGGTCGCCGCCGCCACCACCTTCGGCATCGCGCTGAACGTGATCGCGGCCGTGATCCTGCTGGCGTTCACGAACGTCCTCACCGCCGTGCTGGCGATCGGCGGCAGCGCCTTCTACGTCGTCGTCTACACGATGGTGCTGAAGCGCCGCACGCCGCAGAACATCGTCATCGGCGGTGCCGCCGGGGCGATCCCGCCCCTGGCCGGCTGGGCGGCCGTGACCGGCGAGATCGGGCTGGCGCCGCTGATCATGTTCCTGATCATCTTCCTCTGGACCCCGCCCCACTTCTGGGCGCTCGCGATCCTGAAGAAGGACGAGTACGCGCGGGCCGGCGTGCCGATGCTGCCGGCGGTCGCCACCGAGCGCGAGACCGCCGTCCAGATCCTCGTCTACACGGTGCTGCTGGCGGTCGTGTCGCTGATCCCGGTGTTCACCGGGCCTGCTCGGCGTGCTGTACGCGGTCGCGGCGATCGCGCTCGGCGGCCGCTTCATCTACCTCGCCCGGCGCCTGCTGGTCACGCACTCGCGGCTCGCCGCCCGCGCGACGTTCCTCTACTCGCTGCTCTACCTGGCGCTGCTGTTCGGCGCGATGGGCGCCGACCGCGCCATCGCCGCTATCTGATCGTCCGCTCGCGCAGCGACTCGACGAACGTCTTCGGCTGCACCTCACGGACGGCCGGGGCGGGCAGCAGCGCGAGGTCGGCCTCACGCTCCTCGAGCAGGCCCTCGTTCAGCGCCTCCTCGTGGTTGTACCCCTGGAGGAGGGCGATGCCGTGGTCGGTGGCGCCGACCAGCAGCACGCGATCGCCGATGTGCACGAGGTGCAGGCTGCGGCCCGGGCCGAGCTGCGTCGTCTCGACCACCCTGACGGTGCCCGACGCGCGGCCGCCCGGCTGCTTGCCGCGCTGCGCGCGCTTCATGCCGGCGTAGAGCGCGCCGATCACGAGCACCACCAGCACCAGCCCGATCAGGACCCGGCCGAGGTCGGCGGCGCCGGTGGACGGAACCGTCGTCGTCTCGGGGCCGCCGGTCGTGAGCGTCCCGACGTCGGACGGCTCGACCCCCAGGGCACCGGGCACGAGCAGCAGCAGGCCCAGCAGGGCCGCCGTCAGCGCTCGCACCGGACGGATCACGCGGCCATCGTCCGCAGGCGATCGGCGGGAGACACGACCTCGGTGACGCGGATGCCGAAGTTCTCGTCGATCACGACGACCTCGCCGCGCGCGATGTGCTGGCCGTTGACCAGCACGTCGACCGGCTCGCCGGCGTGGCGCGTGAGGTGCAGGATCGAGCCCTGGCCGAGCTCGAGCAGCTCGCGGATGGTGCGCTTGGCCTGGCCCAGCTCGACGGTGATCTGGAGCGGCACGTCGAGCAGCAGGTCGATGTCGGCGAGCTGGTCGATCGGCGCGTGCACCGGCGGCAGGTCGGTGAACGAGACCTCCTCGATCAGCGGCTCGTGCACGACGGGCATCCGCGCGGCGCTCGACTCCTGGGCGATCAGCTCGGCGATGTCGTCGGCCGAGAACGGCGCCTCCTCGGGCTCCTCGTCGGCCACGATCGCAGCCTCGATCTCGGCGTCCTCGCCCGCGGCCTCGGCGGCCTGCTGGACGATCAGCGCCTCGATCTCGGCGGGGTCGAGTTCGTCTGCCATCAGCTCTGCGGCTGTGCCTGGATCGCGAAGGTCGGGAAGAACACCTCGAGCGCGACGGTCTTGCGCGTGTGCTCGTTGATCGCCTTGATGATCTCCTCCTTGGCCTCGGTGCGGCCCTCGGCCTTCGCCAGCTCCTCGGAGGTGTGCGAGTTGATCACGTCCAGCACGAGGTCGCGGATCTCGGTCGTCTCCTCGAGCTTCGGCGCCTCCACGGCGCCGTGCGCGCCGGCGGCCTCGAGCGGCGAGCCGCTGTCGACCATCACGGACACGTCGAGCTTCGCGAAGGCCGACAGGCCGGGATCGGACAGGTTCACCACGAACGGGTCGCCGAGCGAGATGATCGGACCGTCGATCTTGTCCTTCAGGCGCTTCTTCTTGTCGGTGGCGTCGAGCTTCAGGGCCTTGGTCTGCGCCTGCACGGGCGTCTCGACCGGGCCGCCGCCGGCGAAGAAGGTGGTGTACGCGAAGAACCCGCCGCCGGCGAGCATCAGTCCGAGCACTACTGGAAGAAGCTTCTTGATCATGTTCGTATCGCTTTCACGGCGTATATCGGCAGATCACGGCGTGATCTTAGGGACGACGGTTCCGACATCGACGGCAACGCCGGCCGGCAGCGATCCGAGCGGCCCCTGCGCCTCGCGCTCGGCCGCCTTGAGGTAGTTGATGCGCTGGACGATCACCTCGACGCGACGGTTGCGCGGGCCGGCGCCCGTGGCCGGATCGTTCGGCACCAGCGGGTCGAGCGACCCGAAGCCCTGGTACGCGGTGTCGCGGTGGCGATGGACGTCGAAGCCGTGGTCCTGCATGAAGTAGAGGACGGCCTGGGCGCGGTCGCCGGACAGCCGGTCGTTGCCGTGCGGATCGTCGGCGAACGGGATCGCGTCGGTGTGCCCGGAGACGCGGATCGGGTTCGTGCCGATGCCGTTCACGACCCGCGCGACCGAGGTCAGCAGCGGGCTCGCCTCGGGCCGGATCGTCGACGACCCGATGTCGAACAGCACCTTGTCGGTGATCAGCCGGATCACGAGGCCCTTCGAGTTGATCTCGGTCTTCACCTTGTCCTCGAGGTGCAGCTCGCGGATCTTGGCGTCGACGGCCTCCTTCGCAGCCTCCAGATCGTGGGCCTGCGCGGCCTCCAGCCCCTTCGCCGCGACCATCGCCTGCGCCGTGCGCAGCTGGCGCTCCAGGCGATCCTTGACCAGCTTGTCGTTGCTGGCCTGGATCGGGTTCGGCGGCGAGCTGAGCTCGGAGTTCGCCTGGGCGGTCGGGTTGGGCGTGCCGACGTTCAGGATCGAGGTGCCACCGCGGTCGAGCGGGCCGGCGAAGCTCTCGCGCAGCGACTTGGCCAGCTCGTCGAACTTGCCCTTGTTCACGACGGCCATCGAGAACATGACCATGAACAGCGCCATCAGCAGCGTGATCATGTCGGCGTAGGTCAGCAGCCAGCGCTCGTCGGCGTGCTCGTGCGCCCGCTTCCTGGCCACTACGCCGCCTGCCGCTCCGCGCTGCCGCCGCCCTCGCTCGAGCCTTCCTCCTCGAAGTGCTTGCGCTCTCCGGGCTCCAGGAAGGTCTTCAGCTTCTCCTCGACGATGCGCGGGTTGTCACCCGCCTGGATCGAGAGGATGCCCTCGATCATCATCGTCCGCGCGTCCGCCTCGTGGGTCGACAGCTCCTTGAGCTTGTTGGCCACGGGCAGGTAGCAGAGGTTCGCCGAGGCGACGCCGAGGAAGGTGGCGATGAAGGCGGCGGCGATGGACGGGCCGAGCGCCGCCGGGTTGGAGAGGTTCTCGAGGACGTGCACCAGGCCCATCACCGTCCCGATGATGCCGATCGTCGGCGCGAAGCCGGAGGCGTGGGTGAACAGCGCGGCGTTCTCGTGGTGCCGGCCGGCCATCGACTCGACGTCGAGGTCGAGGATGTCCTTGACCAGCTCCGGGTCGGTGCCGTCGACGACCAGGCGCAGCCCCTTGGAGAGGAACGGGTCGTCGACGCCCTGCGCCTCCTCCTCCAGGGCCAGCAGGCCCTCGCGGCGGGCGCGCTCGGCCATCCGCACCAGCGTCTTGATGGCCTCCGGGCGGTCCGGCGGCGTGCCGGTCATGGCCTTGATCCAGAGGCTCGGGATCCGCAGCGTCGCCTTCAGACCCGTCGAGGCCATGCAGACGCCGAGCGTCCCGAAGATCACGAGGACGATCGGCGACGGGATGAGGAAGGCGGCGGGATTGCCGCCCTCCATGAAGAGCGCTGCGAACACGGCGATGATGCCGAGCAGCAGGCCGATGATGGTTCCAGGATCCACGGTTAGCTAGTCACCCGTTCGGGGTAGTAGTACGCACTTGCGTTCTATCGTCAACGATTGGTGAGAACGTGAGGGCGACTTTGCGCGAGCCGCTTGTGCTCGAGCACGAGCGCCGCGATCTCCTCCGGCGTCTCCGACACGAGCATGCGGCGGTCGGTGGTGAGCTTGAGCACGGTGTCGGGCGTGGCCTCGACGGTCTCGATCAGGTCGGCGTTGACCCAGATCTCCTTGCGATCGCGCCCGTGGTGGAGCTTGATCATGGCGTCGTTCTCCTCCCGCCTGACGAGGCGGTCTCGGACATCCGGTCGAAGGTGCAACGCCTCGCGCACCTCTCGCGCCCGCACCGCGACGGGCGGGCGCACTCCCGCCGCCAGACCGCGGCGACGGGAGTTCGAGAGGGCGACGAGGAGCGCGCTGAACACCTATCAGCGCTTCAGGTTGACGAGCTCCTGCAGGACCTCGTCGGACGTCGTGATGACGCGGGTGTTGGCCTGGAAGCCGCGCTGCGCGACGATCATGTTGGTGAACTCGAGCGCCAGGTCGACGTTCGACATCTCGAGCGCGCCCGACGCCATCGAGCCGAGGCCCTGCGTGTTCGCGTCGCCCCAGATGACGTTGCCGCCGTTCGTGACGCCGGTCGGGTCGGTCGGGTCGAAGATGCCGGAGTTCGGCGAGTCCTCGAGGTTGTTCGCGCCGACGCGGGACAGGCCGGCCGGGTTCGGGAACTTCGCCAGCTCGATCTTGCCGAGGATCTGGCGGCCGTTCAGGTCGTACGACATGACGCCGTTCTGGTCGATCGACACGCTCGAGGCGCCGGTCGGCAGCTTCAGCGCGCCGAGCGTCGTGCCGAACGTGACGGGCGGCGTCTGCGGCGGCGGCGTGGCCTGCAGGCCGAGCACGAAGTTGCCGTGCTGGTCGGTCAGGTAGCCGTCCTTGTCGACGGTGAAGTTGCCGGCCCGCGTGAACTGGATCTGGCTCGTGCCCTGCACGAGGTCGGCGGAGTCGAGCCCGGTGCCGACCATGAAGTAGCCGTCGCCGTTGAGGCCGATGTCCGACCACTGGCCGGTCGTCTGCAGCGAGCCCTGGGTCATGATCGAGCCGATCGAGTTGAGCGTCATGCCGAGGCCGACCTCGGTCGGGCCGGAGCCGCCGATGGTGCCCGGGACGGGCGCCGCGGCGCCGCGCATGACCTGGGCCATCATCGACTCGAACGCGACGCGCTGGGACTTGTAGCCGACGGTGTTCACGTTCGCGATGTTGTTCGCGGTGACGTCGAGCATGACCTGGTGGTTCCGGAGGCCGCCGATGGCGGTGAACATGGAGCGGAGCATTGGTGGTTCTCCTCGAGGGGCCCGCGCTTCGGGCGGGTCCCTCCGGCGTCCGGACGACAGTGCCGTCGCGGTCCAGCCGGTAGATGGGTCGGGTTAGGTGATGACTGCCGAGTCGATGTTGGTGAACACGGCGGGACCGGACTCGTCGTGCGGCAGGGCCGTGACGACGGTGCGGTTGCGGACGGCGACCACCATGGCCACCGAGTCGAGCAGCACGAGCGCCTCGCGGCTGCCCTTGGCGGCAGCGGCGTCGACGCCGGACTGCGAGGCGGGCCATCTGGCCCGAGTCGAACGAGACGCCGCGGCTCTGCAGGCGGGCCTGGGCGTGCGCCGAGAAGCGGATCCCGAGCTCGCCACCGAGGGACTCGGCGAAGCTGGGGCCGTCGGCGGACGCCGGCCTTGCGGCCGGACGCGTGCCCTCGACCGGCGTCAGACCGCCGGCGCGGGAAACGGGTGAGAGGCGGGGATCCACCTACTGCACCTTCTGGACGAAGCCGGAGGGGATCTCCTCGGCGCCGATCATGAGCAGTGCGCCGGTGGGACTGGGCTTGACGCCGTCGACGACGCCCGAGTGGGACGTGCCGTCCTCGTCGAGCCACGTGACGGTCCTGCCGATCATCGCCACGGAACCGGCGAAGTCCTGACCGAGGTTGAGCGAGGTCGTCTGCTTGTTCAGCTTGTTGATGCCTTCGACGTTCGCGAACTGTGCGAGCTGCGTGAGCATCTGCGCCGAGTCGGTCGGCTGCATGGGGTCCTGATGCGTCATCTGGGCCATCAGGAGCTTGAGGAACGTGTCCTCGCCCATCGATCCCCCGGGGTCGACCCGGTTCACGGAGCTGCCGGAGCCGGAGGCTCCGAAGACCGTGCCCTGACTGGTGATCGCGTCTGTCATGTGGTTCACCTCCTCGAGGTGTCGTGCGGTTGGTGGTTTGACGGCTCGCGCTAGGCGAGCATCCAGACGGCCTGGCCCTCGCGGGCGCGGTCGAGCTGGTCGGTGGCGGCCGCGATCGGGCCGGCCCCGTCGAGGCGGCCGAACGAGAGCGGCGCGCGGGGACGCCGGTCGCCCTGTGACTGGGCGGCCTGCTCCCGGGCGTTCGATGCGCCCTCGCCCGCGACGCGGATCGAGACGCTGTCGAGCTGGAGCCCGCGGTCTGCGAGCGAGCTGCGGAGGTCGGCGAGCGACGCCTGCAGCGCGATTGCCCGCATCGGCCGACTCGGCGATCAGGTGGGCGTGCGCCATGCCGTTCCGGATCTCGAGACGGACGACGACCTCGCCCAGCTCACGGGGCTCGAGCTGCATGCGGATGCGCGCGCCGTCAGCGGCGTGCGACACCTTCAGGCGTGCTGCGAGACCGTCTGCGAGCCGTTCGACACGCTCCCGGTCGATGATCTGAACGGGCGTCTCGACGGTCGCCTCGGTGGTGGCCGGACGGGCCGGTGCGGTGGCCTGCACCTGCAGGTCGAGCCGGCCGCCGTGGCCGTTCGCGGCCGGTGCGCCGCCCTCGCGGGCAGCGGTCTCGGCCGGTGCGGCCGCCGGAGCGGCGGTGGTGGTCTCGGTCGCCGGCTTGACCGCGGTCGTCTGCGGCTCCGCCGTCTCCGGGGCCTCCGCCGTCACGTTCGCGGCGGTCGTGACCGGGCGGGCGGCGGCCTTCGCCGGTGCCGCCGCCGGCTTCGCCGGTGCGGACTCGGCAGCGGCTGCGATCGCGGCCTGCACGAGCGCCGGATCGACGTCGCCGTCCGGCAGTGCGGTCGCCGCCGGCAGCGGCATCGCCGCGACCGGCTCGGTGGTCGACGCCGCGGCCGGAGCCGCTGTCGCGACCGGACCGGGCGCGATACCCGGGGCATCGCCCGGGACGACCCCGTTGGTGATGACCGGCGAGGTCTCGGCCTCGGCCTCGCCCGACTTCGTGCCCCGGGCGTGTGCCGAGATCGCGACGGGCACGGCGGCCAGGGCCGCCATGGCGGGCGCGAGCATGGCTGCCGTGACGGCGATCGTCGCCGTTGCGGCCGTTGGTGCGGGAGTCGCGGTGCCGTCGTCCGTGGCGGACGCCTCGGCGTGCTCCTCCGTCTCCCCCGTTGCCGGTGCCGATGCCGGTGCCGGCGCCTCGGCGGCCGGAGCCGCGGCGGTGCCGACCCGGATGGCGTCCAGCAGGGCGCTGAACTGCGCGCTGCTGTCGGCCTCCGCACCGGACTCGGGCGCGCTCGTCGTGACGGCGAGGGCTCCCGCGACCGCCGTGATGGCGGGCGTGACGGGTGCGGCGGTGGTGCTGGTGGTCTGTTCCATGTGATTCACCTCCTCTCGTTCGGTTGGAGTTGCCGTCGCCTCACGCGTAGCGGCGCGCGCCGGCGAACTCCCGGCGGTAGTGCGGCTCGGAGAGGGACGAGATCTTCACGACGTCGCCGGTGTGGGGCGCGTGCAGGAACTTGCCGCCGCCCATGTAGATACCGACGTGGTGCACGTCGCCGTTCTTCTGGAAGAACACGAGATCGCCGGGCTGCATCTGCGAGGACGGCACCGAGCGGCCGGCCCGGAACTGGTCCTGCGAGACGCGCGGGATCGTCACGCCCTCCTGGCCGTACAGGTACTGGGCGAGACCGGAGCAGTCGAAGCCGCCGGGCTTCGAGCCGCCCCAGACATAGGGCGTCCCGAGGTGCTCGAGGCCCTTCGCGACGACGGTGCTGCCGACCGATCCGCCGCCGGCGATCGAGAGCCTGCGGCCGGCGTCGGTCGTCTCGACGCCGAGGGCCGAGCCGGTGCCGCCGGTGGCGCCGCCGAACTCCTGGAAGTAGCCCATCACGCGCGGCACGTAGGCCTGCGTCTCGGCGTACGGCGGGATGCCGCCGTACTTCTGCACGGCGCCGGGACCGGCGTTGTAGGCGGCGAGCGCCTTCTCGTAGTCGCCGCCGAACCGGTCGAGCTGCGCGCGCAGGTACTTGGCGCCGCCGCGCAGGCTCTGCATCGGATCGAACGGGTCGGTGACGCCGAGGCCGCGGGCGGTGCCGGGCATCAGCTGCATCAGGCCCTGCGCACCGGCGGGAGAGCCGGCCCGCGGGTTGAAGCCCGACTCGGCCTTCGCGACGGCCTTCACCAGCGCGGGCGGCACGCCGGCCTCGTCGGCGGCCTGCTTGATCATGTCGTCGTACGGCGACGGCGTGCCCAGCGACGTGCCGCCGAACGTGGTGCGGCCGCTGCCCTCGGTGGAGAGCTGCCCGTCGAGGACGCGTGCCGAACGCCTGCGTCGAGGTCGTGGTGGCCGGCCTGGCCGGTGCCAGGGCCGCGATCTGGCTCTGGATCGCGGAGACGCGGGCGAGTGCCTCGGTGACGCTCACGCCGCCGCTCCCCCGCGCCGCGCCAGCGCCATCGCGCGCGCCGCCCGCGCCTCGATCACGTCGGTGAGCTCGCGCTCCTCGTCCGCCAGGCGGGCCGCGCGGTGCTCGTCGCGGCGCCGCTCCTCGAGCTTGCGGACGCTCTCCAGCGCCTGCCGGGCCTCGACCAGGTCGTCCCGCGCCGCGTCGACGCCGAACGCCGTCTCGCGCAGCTCGACCACCGCCGCCTCGAGCCCGAGGCGCGCGGCGTCGCGGTCGCGATCGGCCTGCAGCAGCAGCGCCGCGGGCCGCCCCGCGCCCGCCAGCGCGGCCTGCGCCGCGCGGTGGCGCCGCAGCGAGATCTCGGCCGCCTGCTGGGCGCGCGCGTGCGTGGAGATGCGGTCGGCGAGCGCCATCATGGCGGCCGTCTGCCGGTCCTCCCGCAGGTCGCGGACGCTGTCGAGTGTGAAGTGGAATCGCTTCATGAAATGCAAAAGGCCGGCACCGCCCTCCTGGGCGTCGCCGGCCATCCGTAGCCAACGTTAATATCGGTTGAAAGTCGTAAACTCTAAAGCCCGAGCATGGTCGCCAGACGGCGCTCCGCGATCTCCGGCTGCTCGATCTCGTCGGCGCCCTGGCGCAGGAACTCCTCCAGCGGGCCGATCATGTCGATCGCCTCGTCGATCTTCGGATCCGACCCGCGCTGGTAGGCGCCGATCGAGATCAGGTCCTCCTTCGCGCGGTACGTCGCGAGCAGGTCGCGCAGGCGCCCGGCGGCCTCGCGGGCGGCGGGCGTGGTGATCGACCCGGTCAGGCGCGAGACCGACTGCAGCACGTCGATGGCCGGGTACTGGTTGCGGTGCGCGAGGCGCCGGTCGAGCACCAGGTGCCCGTCGAGGATGCCGCGGACGGCGTCGGCGACCGGCTCGTTCATGTCGTCGCCCTCGACCAGCACCGTGATCAGCGCCGTGATCGAGCCGCGGGTGCCGCTGCCGGCCCGCTCGAGCAGCTTCGGCAGCGCCGCGAACACGCTCGGCGTGTAGCCGCGGCTGGCCGGCGGCTCGCCGACCGCGAGGCCGATCTCGCGCTGCGCCATCGCGAACCGCGTCACCGAGTCGATCAGCAGCAGCACGTCCTTGCCCTCGTCGCGGAACGCCTCGGCGATGGTCATCGCCGTCTCGGCGCACTTGACCCGCGCCAGCGCCGGCTGGTCGGAGGTGGCGACGCACAGCACGGAGCGCTTCAGGCCCTCGGGGCCGAGGTCGCGGTCGACGAACTCGCGCACCTCGCGGCCGCGCTCGCCGACGAGGCCGATCACGGTCACGTCCGCCTCGGTGTTGCGCGCGATCATGCCGAGCAGCGTCGACTTGCCGACGCCGGAGCCGGCGAAGATGCCGAGCCGCTGGCCGCGGCCGCACGGGACGAGCACGTCGAGCGCGCGCACGCCGAGCGGCAGGCGCTGGTCGATCGGACGGCGCAGCAGCGGCGAGGGCGGCGTCGCGTCGAGCGGGCGGCGCTCCACGTAGCGGCCGCCGGCGTCGAGCGGCTCGCCGCCGTCGATGGGGTTGCCGAGGCCGTCCAGGACGCGGCCGAGCACGGCGTCGCCCACGGGCGCCCGCAGCGAGCGGCCGGCGCCGACCACGGGGTCGCCGGGACGGATGCCGGTCAGCTCGCCGAGCGGCATCAGCATCGTGCGGCCGTCGCGGAAGCCGACCACCTCGGCCAGCACGCGCTCGCGGCGGTCGTTGCCGATCAGGCACAGCTCCCCCACCTCGGCGTCCGGCCCCGTCGACTCGACGACCAGGCCGATCACCTCGGCGACGCGGCCCATGGTGCGGTACGGGTCGGCCATCCGCAGCCGTTCGGCGTACTGCGCGAGCGGCCCGGCGGTCTCAGTCACCGGCGTCCTCGCCCAGCAGGGCGGCCCGGATGCGCTCCAGCTGGGAGCCCAGCGTGGCGTCGACGTCGCCGCCCGGCGTGCGCACGATCACGCCGCCGCGCTGCACGCGGCGGTCGCCGATCAGCTCGAGGCCCTTGAGCGTGCCGACCTGGGCCTGCAGCGCGTCCTCCGAGCCCTCGATCATCTTCAGGTCCTCGGGGTTGCACACGACCTGGAGCCGGTCGCGCACGTACGCCTTGCGCAGCGCGCCGCGCAGCACGTCGGTGACGCGCTCGGGCTCGGCGTCGAGCGTCGCCTGGAGGATCTTCTCGGCCGTCTGGATGGCGAGCTCGACCAGCGCCGTCTCGTTCTCCTCGAGCAGCCGCGACCGCGTGTCCGACACCTCGCGGACGGCCGACTCGGCGAACTGCAGCAGGTCGGCGATCTCGCGCTGGGCCTGCGCCCTGCCCTCCTCGTAGCCGGTCTTGAAGCCGTCCTCGCGGGCGTGGGAGGCGATCTCCTCGGCCTGCTCGCGCGCGACCTCGACCAGCGCCGCGCCCTGGCGCTGCGCGGCGGCCAGGAACGCGTTCAGGCCGGTCGCCGGCGGCTCCTTGACGCGTGCGTCGCGACGCGGCCGCCCTCGTCCGGCTCGACCAGCGGCTCGAGCGGCACGGCGGCCAGGCGCCGGGTGCCCGCGGCGGTGGCGCGGGCGATGATGCGGTTCTCGGCCAAGGGCTAGGCGACCAGCTCGTCCTCGGCGCCCGCGCCACCGCGGGCGATCTGGATCTTGCCGGTCTCCTCGAGCCGCCGCACGATGGCGACGATGCGGCCCTGCGCCTCCTCGACGGAGCGGCGCTTGACCGGGCCCATGAACTCCATGTCCTCGTTCAGCATCGCGCTGGCGCGGGTCGACATGTTCGAGAAGATGAGCGCCTTGACGTCCTCGTTCGCGCCCTTGAGGGCGAGGCCGACGTCCTTCATGTCGACCTCCTTCAGGAGCTGCTGGATCGCCTTCGCGTCCAGGATCAGCAGGTCCTCGAAGACGAACATCAGCTTGCGGACCTCGTCCGCCAGCTCGGCGTCCTTCTCGTCCAGGTACTCGAGCACGTTGCGCTCGGTGGCCCGGTCGGAGTAGTTCATGATGTCGACCAGCGCCTTGACGCCGCCGGCCGCCTCGAGGTCCTGGTTGATCAGGCTCGACAGCTTGCGCTCCATCACGGTCTCGACCTCGCGCAGCACCTCGGGCGCCGTGCGGTCCATCGCGGCGATGCGCATCGCGACCTCGGTCTGCACCTCCTGCGGGAACATGCCCATCACCTGGGCGGCGCCGTCGGCGGGCAGGTACGCCATCACCAGCGCGATCGTCTGCGCGTGCTCGTGCTGCAGGAAGTTGAAGACCTGGATCGGGTCGATCTTGCGCAGGAACTCGAACGGCGTGACGCGGATGTAGGTCGACAGGCGACCCATGATCTCGATCGCCTTCTCGCCGCCGACCGCGCGCTCCAGGATGTCCTTCGCGAACCCGATGCCGCCCTGCGAGATGAAGTCCTGGGCCAGCGCGGCCTCGTAGAACTCCTCCATCACCTGGTTGCGCTCGTACGGGTCGACCTTGTCGAGCGACGCGATCTCGAGCACGAGCTCGTCGATCTCGTCCTGGGAGAGGTGCTTGAACACCTCGGCCGAGAGGTTCGGGCCGAGCGCGACCGCCATGATGGCGGCCTTGCGGCGGTTGGAGAGCCGCGGCGGCGCGACGACGACGCCGGCCTCCTCCACCACGGCCGTGGTGGCGACTGCTGCTGCTTCGTCGGCCATCAGGCGTCAGTGGCGAGCCAGCCGCGCAGCTGCGCAGCGACATCGGAGGGACGGTTCTGGGCGATCTCCTCGACGCGGCCCTGCAGGGCCTTCTTCTCGGCGGCGTGGATCTCACCCTGGCTGGGTGCGCTGTAGCTCGCGGGCATGAGCTCGTCGATCTTGATCGGCGGCGCCTCCAGCGCGGGCAGCCACGAGGCGTCGGTCTCGCCCAGCAGCGCCTGGCGCTTGGCCAGCGACTTGCGCACCAGGAACAGCAGCACCAGCAGGCCGATGCCGGCCATGATCGGGTTCACCATGCCGCCGAACGGCGCCGGGATCAGCCCGCCGAGCGCGGTGCCGGACTTGGCGGAGCCACCGCCGCCGGCCACCGAGACGCCGGCGGCCTTGAGCGCCTCGACCGGGTTCGGCAGCTTGTCGACGGCGGAGACGCTGATCTTGTTCGTCGCGTCCTCGGTGTCGAGGCCGATCGCGTTCGCGATCGTGTCCTGGATGATCTGCTGGGCGCTGGCCTCGTCGGACGCGACGTTCTTGAGCGCCTTCTTGTCGACGACCACCGAGACGGACATCTTGGTCGGCGTGCCGCCGACCTTCTTGGTCTCGGTCTGGGTGGTGTCGACGGCGTTCGTGCCGCGTCTTCTTGTTGTGGTCGTACGTCGAGCTCGACGCGCCGTTCGTCGCGGCCGCGCCGGGGAGGTTCGCGGCGGTGCCGGTGACGCCGCCGGTCGGCGCCGCCGGCCTGCTTCAGCTTCTCGGTCTCGTTCGAGCTCCTGGATCGCGCCCTTGGAGTCGCCGAAGGTCTGCGACTTCTCGGTCGTCTCGTCGAAGTTCAGCTGGCCGGCGACGATCGCCGAGCCGGCGCCGACGCCGACCATCTTGTCCAGCGTCGACTGCGCGATCGCCGTCTGCGAGTTCTCCCACGGCGCGCTCGGCCGCCATCGCGTCGGCGGTGGCGAGGCCGATCGCCGACGTCGGGTTGGACAGCGGGTGGCCGTCGGAGTCGATCACGGAGATGTTCTGCGGGGTCAGGCCCGGGATGCCGTTCGCGACCAGCGCGACGATGCCGCGCACGGCCGAGTCGGACAGGATGCCGTCGCAGCTGTCGACCTTGACCGAGGCGTGCGTCTGCTCCTGGTCGGAGCTGAACACGCTGCGCTCCGGGATGGCCAGGTTGACGTTCGCGCGGCAGACGCCGGAGATCTCCTCGATCTGCGACGCGAGCATCTCGGAGCGCACGCGCTGCACCTTCATCTGCCACTGGCCGTCGGTCTGCGACAGCGAGCTCTTCTCGAGCAGCGACCAGTCGGCGCGGTCGCCGCCGACGCCGGCCTTGCCGGCCGCCACGCGCGCCTCGTTCACCTTGCTGGACGGCACGAGCACCGTGGCGCCGCCGTCGGACAGCTTGGTGGCGATGCCCGCGCCCGCCAGCGCGGACTGCAGGTCGCCGGCGCTGCGCGCGTCGAGGTTCGTGAACGCCGGCGTGTACGCGGCCCCGCCGGCGCTCATCACGATGTACGCGATGACGCCGATGGTGGCCAGCGCGATCACGCCGACGATGAGGCGGGATGCCGTGCCGAGCCGATCGACTGCGATACCGAGAATCTGCATCCCTGTCCCCTGTTAGATCTGCATCCGCATGACGTCCTGGTAGGCCTCGACGGCCTTGTTCCGGAACGCTGCGGTGAGCTGGAGCGCGATTGCCGCCTTCTCGACGGCGACCGTCGCGGCGGAGATGTCCGTGGCCGTGCCCGTCGCGAGGGCCTGCGAGGCCTTCGCGCCGGAGTCCTGCATCTCGACGGCGCCCTGGAGCTTCGAGGAGATGAGCTCGCCGAAGCCCTGCGTCGGCGTCGCCGCGCCGGGCGCGGTGGCGCCGCCCACGGAGGGCAGCGACTGGTAGAGCTTGAGGGCGTCGACGCCGACGCCGCCGATCGGTGCGATGGCCATCAGCGCAGCACGTCCAGTGCGCGGGTGAACTCGGCCTTGATCGCGTTCATCGAGGTGGTGTTGGCCTCGTAGGCGCGGGTGGCCGTGATCAGGTCGGTCATCTCGACGACCGAGTTGACGTTCGGCGTGCGCACGTTGCCGTTCTCGTCCGCGTCGGGGTGCGACGGGTCGTGGATCAGGCCCGTGCCCTCGCGTCTGCTCGACGATGCCGGCGATCTTGACGCCGCCCGGGGTGACCGAGCTGGCGAAGTCGCCGAAGGTCGAGAAGCTCGGTGCCGGGCCGACCGCGGTCGGCGACTGCTCCTGCAGCACCACCTGGCGGCGCAGGTACGGGCCGGGCTGGCCGTCCGCGCGCCGGGTGGAGTTCGCGTTCGCGAGGTTGGCCGCGATCGTGTCCATCCGCATGCGCTCACCGGTGAGCCCGGTGGCGGCGACGTTCATCGCGTCGAAGAGACCCATCAGCGCGCCCCTGTGATGATGCTGGACATGGTGGTGAGGTTCTTGGTGACGACGGCCATCAGGGCCGAGAACTGGAGCTGCGTCTGCGCCAGGTAGGTGGCCTCGCGGTCGATGTCGACGTTGTTGCCGTCGGCCCGCATCGTCGACTGGTTGTCGGTCTTCACGACCGTCGAGACGCCGGCCGACCGCGGAGCTCGTGCCCGAGAACTGGAGGGCCTCGGCGAGCGCCGGCCCGAACTCCACGTCCGAGCGCTTGAACCCCGGCGTGTTGACGTTCGCGAGGTTGTTCGAGATCACCTGCTGGCGCAGCTCGGTGCCGTGCAGGGCCACCTCGAGGGACTTCTGCGTGACGTCGAAGAGCTCCATGACACCTCCTTCAGAACGCAAAAAGGACGCCCGTCGGGGCGTCCTTCCGTGGATACTGGCGCTACTCGCGGTCCGTGCGAGCAATACCTGTATCGGGAGATGTTTATATGTTCTTTAGAGCATATTCCTGAGCGGCGAGAATCAGGTCGCTCACTTCGCTCCGCTGCCGGTCAGCACCGTCGCGAACGTGCGCAGGATGATCGCCAGGTCGAGCGAGAACGAGCGGTTGCGGATGTAGTAGAGGTCGTACGACAGCTTGGTGCGCGTGTCGGCGAGCGACGAGGCGTACCCGGCGCAGACCTGGGCCCAGCCGGTGATGCCGGGCTTCGTGAAGTGGCGCGGCTTGTAGAACGGGATCTCGTCCGCCAGCCAGCGGACGTAGTCGGGCGTCTCGGGCCGCGGGCCGACCATCGTCATCTCGCCGCGCAGCACGTTCACCAGCTGCGGCAGCTCGTCGATGCGGAAGCGCCGCAGGATCTTGCCGACGCCCGGTGATGCGCGGGTCGTCCTCGCCCGTCCACGTGGTGCCGTCGTTGGAGATGTCGTTGCGCATCGAGCGGAACTTCAGCATCGTGAACCGCCGGCCGTGCTCGCCGATCCGGGTCTGCCGGAAGATGACCGGGCCCGGGCCGCCGCGCAGGCGCACCGCGATCGCGGCGCCGACGATGATCGGCGAGGCGAGGATCAGCCCGACGCCGGCCAGCAGCAGGTCGAGCAGGCGCTTGGAGACCGACTCCTCGTCGCGGCGGTGCAGGTGCATCGTGTGCAGGAACCAGGTGGGCGTCAGGCCCTCCAGCGGCACCCGGCCGAAGGTGCGCTCGAAGAAGGGCGGGAACTCCATCACCGAGACGTCGAGGTGCAGCAGCTCGAGCAGGCGGCCGTACAGCGCCGGCCGGCCGGTGCGCACGCCGATCACGAACAGGTCGACGCCGCCGCCGTACGCGACGCGTTCCAGGTCGTCGAGCGTGCCCAGGCAGGGCGCGAGCGTCGAGCCGCGCGCGCCCGGCTCGGCCCGGTCGTCGACCCAGCCCACCAGCTCGAAGGCGCGCGCCCCCGGCGCGACGCGCTCGGCCTCCATCATCCGCACCGTCTCGGCGGGCCCGATGATGACGCAGCGCAGCGGCTCGCCCAGCGCGTGGTGCCCGGCGACCGCGGCCTGCCAGAGGAAGGCGATCGTGCCCATCGCGCGATGGCGGCGAGCTCGGAGGCGATGCTGTCGCCGGTGCCGAGGATGGCGTTGCCGGCCAGGATCACGGCGCCGGCCAGCAGCGCGCCCTGCGCGGCGCGCACGACGGTGAACGCCCAGCTCGGTGCGGCGCGCGACTCGCGCAGCAGCGTCCAGCGGATCGACGCGTACCAGACCACCGTCCACAGCAGCGCGGTCAGCGCCCGCGCGAGCGTGGCCTCGCGCGACAGCTCGTGCGCCGAGAACCACAGCAGCGCCAGGAAGAAGTGACCCTGGCGCAGCCGCAGGATGCGATGCGAACGCAGTGGCGCCGTGCGGTACGACGAACGCGTCTGCCGGAGCGCGGGCGCCGTCCCCACGCTACGGCTCTTCCGGATGGCAGATCGGGCAGGACGCCCGGCTGCGCGAGGCCGAGGGCGTCGAGCTCCGCGACGAACGCCGCGAAGCCGGCTGGATCACGTCGAGCGTAGGATCCAGTGAGCTCGTCGAGGTTCAGCATCCGCGCCCCGTAGGTTAGCCGGACGACCCACCAGCCAGCCCGTCCGGCCGCGATGTGCCGGGCGGCCTCGCGGGCCGAGCGGCAGTCCTCGAGCACCGCCTCGCCGGTCTGCGGGTCGTAGCCCGCGAGCAGCGTGATGGCAGCCGAGCGGTTGCCGGCGGTGAAGCGCTTGCAGAAGAACGACGGGACCTCGGAGCCGGGCATCGGGTAGAACCGGTAGCCCAGCGGGGTCAGCCGGCCGTCGACGGCCACGTGGTTGCACCGCCGCGCGAGCCGCGCGGTCGAGTGCGCGATGTCCGCGCGGGGGGTTTCCTCGATGTCGAGGAGCCGCAGCTCCATCAGCTGGCCAGCCGCAGGCCGTTGAGCTCGGCGACCGCTCGGTCGCGCTCGAACTCGTCGCGCCGGCGATCGTGCGCGAGCTGTGCGATCTGACGCCGGAGGCGCCTCCAGGCCAGCGGCTCGGCCTGCTGGTAGACGTCCGTGTCGATGCCGCGGATCGTGCGGAGGTACTCCTCCCACGCGTCGCGCTCGCGCGCGGCGAACTCCTGCATGCGCCCGGTGAACCAGGCCTCGACGTCGTCTGCGGTGCGGTAGCTCGGTCATCGTCGGGAACCTCCTCGAGGCGCCATCCGTGGCGATCTCGTATCCCGAAGATCGGCAGCGAGCGCGCCGAGCATGAGGGGCCGAACGGCCGATCTTTCGGCCGACCCGATCCTCAAGACGGGGGAACGACGCGCCGATACCGTGTTCGTGCAGAGCCAGGACGGGACCGCATCGGTCGTCGGCGGCGCGCTCGTGATCGTGCCGCCGGAGCACGGCGGGCGGCGGGCCGTCGTCTGCTCGGAGGCGGGCATCGACCTGCTCGTCGCCGGTCAGGCGCCCGGGCGCGGCCCGGTCGAGGCGGGCGCGCCCGCCGAGGTGGGCGTGCATCTGCCGGACGACCCGCCGCGCCTCGAGGTGCGCGTCCAGGTGACGCCCGACGAGCTGCTCGCGACGATGACCGTCGAGCGCGTGCCCGGTGCCCGCTACCGGCTCGAGGACCAGCCGCCGAACCGCACCGTCACGCTGCGCCGCCTCGTGGCCGAGCGCATCCCCTGCCCCGAGCCGTCGCTGGACGACCTGTACGGCGCCCTCGCCGACCGCGGCGTCGTCTGGGGCGTGCTGGAGGATGCCGTCGAGCGCCTGCTCCCCGGCGGCGTCGACGAGCCGGTCGCCCGCGGCGTCGCGCCCGTGCGCGCCCAGGCCGCGTCCGTGCAGCTGCACGCGGTCGACGCGCGCGGCACGGAGCGCTTCGTCCGCGCCGGCGCCCTGCTCGCGCGGGTCACGTGCGCGCGCCCGGGCGTCGACGGTACGACCGTCACCGGCCGCACGATCGGCGTCGGCGAGCCGCGCCCCGCGGAGCTGCGGGTGGGCGACGGGGCGATCGTCGAGTCGGACGGTCGCATCGTGGCCACGCTCGACGGCCACGCGCGCATCGCCGACGGCGTCGTCACCGTCACGGCCTCCCTCGTCCACACCGGCGACGTCCGCGCGGCCAGCGGCGAGCTGTCCAGCCCGGGCTCGATCGAGGTCACCGGCTCCGTCGAGGACGGCCTCGTGCGCGCCAAGCGCGCCGTCGTGGTCGGCGATGCCGTGCGCCGCTCGACCGTCGAGGCGGGCCACGCGCTGCGCATCGCGGGCCCCGCGTTCGACTCGGTCCTCCGCGTCGGCCACACCCACTCCGCGATGCTCGCGCTGCACGCGCTCACCGCGCCGCTGGCCCGTGACGTCGGTCGCGTGCAGCACGGCATGGGCCAGCTGATCGCCGCCACCCGCGCGACGGGCCGCGACCTGCCGCCGCTGCGCATGCTGGCGATGGTGCTGGAGCGCGTCGCGCCGGAGCTCGAGCAGAAGATCAAGGGCGCGCTGGCCGAGGCGGATCGCGACCGCGGCAGCGTCCCCTACGAGGTGCTGTCCGCGCTGCGCGCCGCGCAGGAGGACCTCGAGGCCGTGCGGCTCGGCCGGCTGCCGATGACGCGGCTCGGCGACGTCGCCGCGGCGTTCGCCCACGAGACCGCCCGCCTGGCCGAGCTGACCGCCGAGGCGCCGGTGTTCACCGCGTCGCTGCTGCAGAAGTGCACCGTCGACATGGTCGGGACGATGGTCGTCACGGGCAAGGGCGTCATCGAGTCGTCACTGCACGTGCGCGGGCGCCTGGAGATCACGAGCGAGGGTGCGATCATGCGCGGCGGCCGGCTGGTGCTGGACGGCACGGCCATCGTGCACGAGCTGGCGCCGGGTGCCGGGACGGGTCTCACCATCGTGCTCGCGCCCGGCAGCGTGCTCGAGGCAGCGGTGGCGCATCCCGGCGTGCGGGTCGAGCTGCCCGGTGGCGACGTGCGCCGGCTGGAGTCGCTCGCGACCGACGTGCGGGTCGCGGCCGACCGCGTCGCCGCCTGACCTCTAGGCGAGGGTGCCGTCGCCCTTGATCTCGACGCCCTGCTTGACGAGGCGCTCGCGGAGCAGGAACTGGAACGTCGACCAGGCACCGCGGCGCGCGTCGAACATGCGGTAGACCTGCCACTCGGTGAGCATGTTGATGTCGGACCGGCGGGCCTCGGCCCAGTCGGCGAACTTCGGCAGCCGGCCGAGCTGGATCGCCAGCAGCACGCCCTGGTCGAGCGCGCGGTCGAGGCGCTCCTCGCCCACGGCGACGTCGAAGCCGGCCTCGCGCAGGGCGGTCGTGAGCGAGCCGAAGGTGTGCCAGTAGAGCGACTTCGACGGCATGCGGCCGCGCCGCGCCTCGATGTCCTTGCGCGGTCGGCACGCGGCCGATCTCCTCGCCCAGCGACGCGCAGCTGGTCGAGCAGCTCCTCGCGCGTCGCGAACCGGCGCGGCACGAGGCCCGCCTGCCGCTTCGCGGCGTTCCACGAGCCGAAGTGCTCGATCACGGTCTGCGGATGGACGGTCGTCTCGGCGTCGGCCTCGAACTCGCGCATCGTCGGCGACTTGCCGAGGCGCTCCGCGCAGGCGCTGAGCTGCGCCAGGATCTGCGTGTCGGAGTACCGCTTGCGCATGCCCGCCTGGAACTGGGCGAGCCGCTCCTGATCGATGTTCTCGAGTGCCGTGAAGACCGTCTTGGATCGCATCCGTTAACCGCCTGCCGTCGTTGATACAGGGCCCCGGAAGCGCGGGCCAAAGGGATTCCATCTTGCCGGGAAGATCGCCAGACCCCGACGAGCGTACTGATCCTCTGATCAGTCAGCATAGAGCAGTCTTGAGAAGTTGCAAGGGGACGCACTGAAAGTGGTACGGGTGTTGCAACGCTACGATGCGCTCGCGTGAGCCTCTTCCCCGCCAAGACGGCCGCTGCGCGCGTGATCGGGTCGCTGTCGCGCCGGAGCGGTCGCGGCGGCGGCACCAGCCTGCCCGGCAAGGCGCTGCTGCGTCTGGCGCCCGACGCCATCGAGCGCCTCGCGGCGCGGCTGCCCGACGGCGTCGTGCTGGTCTCGGCCACCAACGGCAAGACGACCAGCTCCGCGCTGCTCGCGGCGGCGCTCGAGCCCGAGCACGAGCTGTGCCGCAACGGCGCGGGTGCGAACCTGCTGTCGGGTGTCGCGAGCGCGCTGCTGACCGCGCCGGCCGGCGCGCAGCTCGGGCTGTTCGAGGTGGACGAGTTCGCGCTGCCCGAGATCGCCCGCCGCACGCGACCGCGCGCGCTGCTGCTCTCGCAACCTGTTCCGCGACCAGCTCGACCGCTACGGCGAGCTGGAGCTGGTGGCCGAGCGCTGGCGGACGATGGTCGCCGCGCCTGCCGCCCGAGACGCTGCTCGTGCTGGCGGCCGACGACCCGGTCATCAGCTCGCTCGGCGACGGTCGCGCCAACGTCATCCGGTTCGGCCTCGACGACCCGTCGGTCGCGCTCCCCGACCTCGCCGACGCGGCCGACTCGACCACCTGCGTGCGCTGCGGCCACGCCTACGGCTACGCGGCGATCTACCTCGGCCACCTCGGCGACTACCGCTGCCCGAGCTGCGGCTACGCCCGGCCGCCGCTCGACGTCGCCGTCACGCGCGATCGAGCTGCGCGGTCTCGACGGGCAGCGCCGTTCACGGTCGGCGGCACGCCGCTCGAGCTCGGCCTGCCGGGCATCTACAACGTCTACAACGCGTCGCGGCGCGTTCGCGCTCGCGACCGCGCTCGGCGTCGCCCCGCGGCCGCCGCGGCGGCTCGGCACGGTGCGCGCGGCGGCGTTCGGACGGTTCGAGCGGGTCGTCGTCGGCGACCGCGACGCCGTGCTGCTGCTGGTCAAGAACCCGGCCGGCGCCAACGAGGCGCTGCGCACGCTCGCACCGAACCTCGACGGCGCCGTGCTGCTGCTGGCCCTCAACGACCGCATCGCCGACGGCCGCGACGTCTCCTGGATCTGGGACGTCGACTTCGAGATGGCCCTCCCCCGCGCCGGCCACGTCGTCTGCAGCGGCACCCGCGCCGCCGACATCGCGCTGCGCGCCAAGTACGCCGGCGTGCCCGCCGACCGCATCGAGATCGTCCCCGACCGCGCCGCCGCCCTCGACCACGCGCTGGAGCGGGCCGGAGCCGGCGGCACGGCCTACGTGCTGCCCACCTACACCGCGATGCTCGAGCTGCAGCGGGTCGCGGCCGAGCGCGGCCTCGTCGCGGCCGTACTGGGAGGCGACGGCCCGATGATCACGATCGTCCCGGTCTATCCCGACGCTGCTGTCCATCTACGCCGACCGCGGCAACGTCCGCGTGCTCGAGCAGCGCTGCGCGTGGCGCGGGCATCGACCATCGCGTGCAGCCGCTGGCGCTCGGCGCCGACCTCGATCCGGCCAGCGCCGACATCATCCTGCTCGGCGGCGGCCAGGATCGCGACCAGGTGCTCGTCGCCGCCGAGCTGATCCGGCAGACGCCGCGGATCGCGCGAGGCGATCGCCGAGGGCGCCTGCCTGCTCGCCGTCTGCGGCGGCTACCAGCTGCTCGGCCACCGCTACCGCGGGCACCAGGGCGACGAGATCCCCGGCACCGGCCTCGTCGACCTCGAGACGGTCGCGGGCGACACGCGGCTGATCGGCAACGTGCTGGTCGACTGCGGCGGCGGCCGGACGATGGTCGGGTTCGAGAACCACGCCGGGCGCACGTGGCTCGGCGGCGGCGTGCAGCCGCTCGGCCGGGTGATCGCCGGCGCCGGCAACAACGGCGAGGACCGCACCGAGGGCTGCCGCGCCGGAGCGCATCGTCGGCACCTACGTGCACGGCCCGCTGCTGCCGAAGAACCCGTGGATCGCCGACGAGCTGATCGGCCACGCGCTGGCCGCGCCGGCACGGCGGCGCCGCTCGCGCCGCTGGACGACGCGCTCGAGCTGCGCACGGCCGAGGGCGCGGCGACGATCGCCCGGGCCGAGCGGCGGTAGGATGCCGCCCGTGCAGACCTACGTCCTCCTCTCGACGCTGTCGTCCGACGGCATCGAGACGCTGAAGAAGAACCCGAGCCGCCTGCAGCAGGTGAACGCCCAGGTCGAGGCGATGGGCGCGAGGATCGTCAGCCAGTGGGCGGTCCTCGGCCCGTACGACTTCGTCACGATCCTGGAGGCGCCCGACCACCTGACGGTCGCCCAGATCGCCGTCGAGCTCGGCTCGCGCGGCTCGACCCGCATCCAGAGCCTGCCGGCGATCCCGGTGTCCGACTTCCTCTCGGCCCTGTCCGAGAGCCGCGGCCACTAGTCCGGCGACACTCTCGCGCGCCCTAGCTGCGTTCCCCGTGCCGTGGGACGCGCGCTTCATGCCGGACCGCGCACATCGCTCTCCAGTCGCGCGATCGGCGCACCTTCCGCGCGGAAACGTTCCGGGGTCAGACCCCAGGAAGCGGCGGCCTCAACCGGTCGTCGCAACGCGCTGGTCGAACGCTTCTGATGGTGTCATCCATCCGAGTGTCTGTCGAGGCCGTCCGTTCAGGTAGTCGGCGACGCGGTCGAGGTCGTGCTGGTTGTAGCCGGCGAGGTCGGTGCCTTTCGGGAAGTACTGGCGCAGCAAGCCGTTCGTGTTCTCGTTCGAGCCGCGCTGCCACGGGCTGTGCGGATCGCAGAAGTAGACCTCGACGCCGGTGTCGACGGTGAACCGGGCGTGGCTTGCCATCTCGGTTGCCTTGATCCCAGGTCAGGCTTCGTCGCAGCGCTTCGGGGAGCGTCGCACTTGCTCGGCGAGTGCGTCTGCGACCACGTCGGCCGTGCGCCTTGCTGCAGCGCGACCAGCATCACGAACCGGGTCGAGCGCTCCACCAGCGTCCCGATCTGCGACTTGCCGGCTTTGCCCATCACCAGGTCACCCTCCCAGTGGCCCGGCACCGCCCGATCCTCAACCTCCGCTGGCCGCTCGGAGATCATCACCATCCCCGCGATCCGACTCCCGGTCGGGCGCTGACCGCGCGGCTTGCGGTGCGTGCGGCCAGTCCGCAAGCACGCTGTCAGCTCGCGACGCAACGCGCCGCGGCCCTGCACGTACAACGACTGGTAGATCGTCTCGTGCGATACCCGCATCTCCGCATCGTGCGGGAACTCGAGCCGCAACGACTGCGCGATCTGCTGCGGCGACCACCGCCCCTCCAGCCGCGCCTCCACCACCGCTCGCAGCTGCGCCGTCGACGCTAGCTTCGCCCGCTTCGGTCGCCGCGCCCTGACCGTCGCCTGCCGATCAGCCCGCACCGCCCGATACCGGCCCCGGCCACCGTTCGCCGCCACCTCCCGCGACACCGTCGACGCCGACCGCCCCACCGCACCGCGATCCGCCGCAACGACTCGCCTCCACCGAGCCCACGCGAGATCTCCTCGCGCTCCTCCAACGACAAGCATCGCGCCGCCCGCGACCGCTCCCGCAGCGGCAACCCCCCTCCGCTCGCGCCACCCGCTGCACCGACTTGCGCGAACACCGCACCCGCCGCGCCGTCTCCAACACCCCACCCATCCGCCAACAACCGCCGATCTCCCCCGCGTCGCCCCCACAACGGCCGCCCCGCTCGCCCAACTCCCGCACCACCACTCCCCTCGCCACACATCTCCAGCACGATGATGCGACGACCGGTGGAGACACCGGCCGTTTTCGGGGTCAGACCCCGCACATGGAAGGCGCACGAAAGCGCGCGGAAGTGGCGCGTGGTTGGCGCCCGGTCTAGGCTCGGATAGAATTGATTTCTAGGCATGCCTAAACCACTGTTCACCCGCCGCAACGCACTGCTCGCCGCCGCGCCCCTGGCCGCGACGCCCGTGCTGGCGAGCATCGCCCGCGGAGCGAACACCGGCGGCGCCGGCCGAGGAGCACGCCGGACACGTGGTGGCCGCCGCCGCGGCGCCCGGCGGGCACGGCGGGCATGCCGCGATGATCCGCGAGGGCGCGCCCGCCGTGGGCGGGCCGAACGACCTCGACGCGCTGCTCTACCCGCCGCCGGCGCTGCCGTACCAGCCGGGCCGCGTGCGGGAGTACACGCTGACGGCCGCCGACCAGCAGATCGAGGTCGCGCCGGGCGTGTTCTTCGAGGCCTGGACGTACAACGGCACCGTCCCCGGCCCCGTCATCCGGGCGACCGAGGGCGACCTGCTGCGCGTGCACTTCCGCAACGCCGGATCGCACCCGCACACGATCCACTTCCACGGCATCCACCCGACCAACATGGACGGCGTCTTCGAGATCGTCGAGCCGGGCGCCGAGTTCACCTACGAGTTCATCGCGCGGCCGGCCGGCATGCAGCTCTACCACTGCCACGCGACGCCGCTCAAGAAGCACATCCACAAGGGCCTCTACGGCGCCTTCATCATCGATCCCAAGGAGCCGCGCCCGCCGGCGCAGGAGCTCGTGATGGTGATGAACGGCTTCGACACCGACGGCGACGGCGAGAACAACCTCTACACCGTCAACGGCCGCACCTTCTACTACGCGCGGTATCCGATCCAGGTGCAGCTCGGCACGAAGGTGCGCATCTACCTGGCGAACCTGACCGAGTTCGACCTCGTCAACTCGCTGCACCTGCACGCCGACTTCTTCCGCTACCAGCCGACCGGCACCGGCGACCACTGGGAGTACACCGACATCGTCGTGCAGGCCCAGGGCCAGCGCGGCGTGCTCGAGATCGACTTCTCGCACCCGGGCACGTTCATGTTCCACGCGCACCAGTCGGAGTTCACGGAGCTCGGCTGGATGGGCTACTTCGAGGTGGTCGAAGGGTGAGCACCTCGACGCGGTCGACGCTGAGGTCGCGCGTCGGCTGGCGCCTGTACGCGCTCGCCCCGCTGCTGCTGCTGACCGTGGTCGTGGGGCTGTTCGTCTCCAGCGGCTCGTCGCTCGTCGACCTGATCGGCCGCAACGCGCCGCCGGCCGACGCGTTCGACGTGCGCCGCGTCGAGTTCCACCCCGGCGAGATCAGGGTCGCCGTCCGCAACCCGCAGGCCGACGACCTGACGATCGCCATGGTCACCGTCGACGACGCGATCGTGCCGTTCACCGTCGACGGCCCGACCACGCTCGGCCGGCTGCGCACCAGCACCATCACCGTGCCGTACCCGTGGGTCGAGGACGAGCCGATCGCCGTCGGCATCACCAGCTCGACCGGCATCCAGACGACGGAGGAGATCCCCGCCGCCGTCGAGACGCCCACCCCCGTCGGTGAGCGGCTTCTTCGGCTACGCGCCTCGTCGGGTTCCTCGTCGGCGTCGTGCCCGTGGCGCTCGGCCTGCTCTGGCTCCCGTCGCTGCGCCGCGCCAGCGACCACTGGCTGGCCGCCTTCATGGCGCTCACGGCCGGGCTGCTGACGTTCCTCGGGATCGAGGCGCTGTTCGAGGCGTTCGAGCTGCAGGCGGCGCTGCCGCCCGCCCTCGGCGGCCCCGGCCTGGTCCTGCTCGGCGCCGTCGGCAGCGGCCTCGGCATGACCTTCCTGTCGTCCTGGCTCGGCCGCGGCAAGGCCACCACGGGCGCCGCGCTGGCGCTGCTCGTCGCCATCGGCATCGGCGTCCACAACCTCGGCGAGGGCCTCGCGATCGGCTCGTCGTTCGCCTTCGGCGCCCTCCAGCTGGGCACCTTCCTGATCATCGGCTTCATGGTGCACAACGTCACCGAGGGCCTCGGCATCGCCGCCGTCAGCGCCACCGAGCGGCTCAGCTTCAAGCAGCTGACGCTGCTCGCCCTGGTCGCCGGCGCGCCGGCCATCCTCGGCGCGTGGCTCGGCGGCTACGTGACCAACGACGTGCTCGGCGTGCTGTTCTTCGCGCTGGCCGCGGGCGCCGCGCTGCAGGTGGTGGTCGAGGTGGGCCGCGACGTCGCGCCGGCGGGCGCCGGGCGGTCTGCGCTCCGGCTGGGCGATCGGCGGCTACGTCGCGGGCATCGCCGTCATGTACGTGACCGGCACCATCGTCGGCTGAGCGCCGCTAGGAGACCCACGCGTGGCCGAGCGCCACGAACGGGTCGCCCGGCTGGAACCGCTCGACGAACCGCTGGATCGGCGGCCGCAGGTCGATCTGGCCCACCTCGCGCTGCCCGACCAGCGCGTGGTTGCGCACCGCCTCGTCGCGGGACGAGACCAGCGCCAGCGCGCCGGGCGTCACCTCGCAGTGGTAGACCACGTGGACGATGTGCTTGCCGCCGCGCTCGTGCACGGGCGCGATCGACTCGGCGATCGCGACCGGGCCGGCCACCTGGACGTCGGTCAGCCCGCACTCCTCGCGCAGCTCGCGGCGCAGCGCCTGCTCCATCGTCTCGCCCGGCTCGACGCCGCCGCCCGGGCAGCAGCCAGTAGGCGCGGCCGTCCTTCTCCTGCCGGATCAGCAGCACGCGCCGCTCCACCACGATCAGCGCCGCGGCGCGGATGCGGGGCTGCTGGTGCACGGCTCAGCCGCGCCCTGTCGAGCCGAACCCACCCTCGCCGCGCGCGCTGCCCGACAGCTCGGACGCCTGCACCGGCTGCACCGCGGGGACGGCCACGATCACCAGCTGCGCGATCCGGTCGCCGACCTCGATCGCGAACGGCTCGGCGCGGTCGGTGTTGAGCAGCGCCACCTTCAGCTCGCCGCGGTAGCCGGCGTCGACCAGGCCGGGCGCGTTCAGGATCGTGATGCCGTGGCGCGCCGCGAGGCCGCTGCGGGGAACCACGAGGCCGGCGTGCCCGGGCGGGATCTCGACCGCCAGCCCGACCGGCACCAGCGCCCGCTCGCCCGGCTCGATCGTGCACGCCTCGACGCTGCGCAGGTCGAGCCCGGCGTCGTGCTCGTGCGCCGCGGCGGGCAGCCGCGCGTCGGCGTGCAGCACCTGGAAGGGCAGCTCCATTACGTGCCAGCCGCCGTCCGTGCGGAACTGCGCGAAGCGGCGGGCCTCGGCCTCGGGCAGGTGCGCGCGGATCACGACGCCCTCGGCCGTGTCCTCGCGCTCGATCGGCGCGCCGAGCGCGTACAGCGCGGCGAGCTCCTTGCCCTGCCCGTGCGGCACCAGCAGCTCGATCGGCTCGAACCGGTTGGCGAAGAACGCGGCGATCTTGGCCTCCAGCTCCTCGAGCCCCTCGCCCGTGCGGGCCGCCGTCAGCACCGCGTCGGGGTTGGCGTTCTGCAGCCGCCGGCGCGCCAGCGGGTCGAGCAGGTCGGCCTTGTTCAGCACCAGCAGCCGCGGGATCTCCCCCGCCCCGATCTCGTCCAGCACCTCCTCGACGGCCGCGCTGCTGCGCGAGGCGCTCCTCCTCCGGCGCCGACGCGTCGGCGACGTGGATGATGAGGTCGCCCGCGATCGTCTCCTCGAGCGTCGACGCGAACGCCTCGACGAGGCCGTGCGGCAGCTTGCGGATGAACCCGACGGTGTCGGTGAGGGTGTACGCGCGGCCGCCGAAGACGTAGGCCCGCGTGGTCGGGTCGAGCGTCTCGAACAGGCGGTCGGCCGACGACACCTCGGCGCCCGTGAGCGCGTTCAGGAGCGTCGACTTGCCGACGTTCGTGTAGCCGGCGAGCGACACGGACGGCGTCTCGGAGCCCTCGCGCCGCTTCCGCGCCGTGCGGCGGTGCTGCGAGGCGAGCGCGATCCGCTTCTTGAGCAGCTGGATGCGCGTCCGCGCCAGCCGGCGGTCGGTCTCGAGCTGCGACTCGCCCGGGCCGCGGGTGCCGACGCCGCCGCCGAGGCGCTCGAGGTGCTTCCACATGCCGCGCATGCGCGGGAGGCTGTACTCCAGCTGCGCGAGCTCGACCTGGAGCTTGCCCTCGGCCGTGTGCGCGTGGGCCGCGAAGATGTCGAGGATCACCGCCGTGCGGTCGACGATGCGCATCTCGAGCGTGTCCTCGAGCACGCGCTGCTGGACGGGCGTCAGCTCGTCGTCGCAGACGACCACCTCGGCGTCGACCTGGTGGGCGAGCGCCTGCAGCTCCTGCAGCTTGCCGGGGCCGAGGTAGGTGCGCGGGTGCGGGTTCAGCCGGCGCTGGACGATGCGGCCGACGCCGGCGACCGCGGCGGTGCGCAGGAGCTCGTCCATCTCGTCCAGCTCGGCCTCGCCGTCGAACCCGGACGGCCACACGGCCATGACCACGGCCCGCTCGGGCTCGGCGTCGCGAATGGTGTGAAACGAGTCTCCCAAGTCCGCGAAGCCTACAGGCAGCGGATCAGACGCCCGACGGCCTCCGCCAGCCGGTCCTCCGGCTGGGTCAGCGCGAGCCGCACGAAACCCTCGCCCGCCGGTCCGTAGGCGACGCCGGGCGAGATCACGACGTCGCACGCGTCGAGGATGCGCTCCGAGAACGCCATCGACCCCTCGCCGCCCGGCACGGGCAGCCAGACGTACATGCCGCCGCGCGGGCGGCGTCGACCGGCAGCCCCGCTGCGGCGAGCGCGTCGCACACCAGGTCGCGGCGCCGCCCGTAGGTGGCCGCGAGCGCCGCGCGCTCCGCCGGATCGGAGTCCAGCAGCGCGATCGCGGCGTGCTGCAGCGCGATGAACATGCCGGCGTCGACGTTCGTCTTCAGGCGCAGCAGGTTGCGCGACCATCGCCGCGTTGCCGACCGCGAACGCGATCCGCCAGCCCGGCAGGCTGAAGGCCTTCGAGAGCGAGAGGAGCTCGATGCCCGCCTCCCGGGCGCCCGGCGGTCTGCAGGAAGCTCGGCGCGACGTAGCCGTCGAACGTGATCTCGGAGTAGGCGTTGTCGTGGCAGACCGGCACGCCGTAGCGCGACCAGGCGCTCGAACAGGTCGTCCTCGACCACCGCGCCGGTCGGGTTGTTCGGGTAGCCGAGGATCAGCAGGTTGGCGCGGTCGCGGACGGCCGCCGGCACGGCGTCGAGGTCGGGCTGGAAGGCGCGCTCCGGCAGCAGCGGCAGGCCGTACGGCTCGGCGCCGGCGATCAGCGGGCCGCCGACGTAGACCGGGTAGCCGGGATCGGCCACCAGCGCCACGTCGCCCGGGTCGAGCTGGGCCAGCGCCAGGTGCGCGAGCCCCTCCTTGGCGCCGAGCAGCGGCACGACCTCGGTCTCGGGGTCGAGCGTGACGCCGAACCGCCGGTCGTAGAAGCGGGCGACCGCCTCGCGCAGCTGCGGCAGGCCGCGGTTGGTCGGGTAGTGCGCGACGTCGTCGCGCCGCACCGCCGCCGCCAGCGCCTCGCGCGCGGCCACGCTCGGCGGCAGGTCGGGGTCGCCGACGCCCAGCGAGATCACGTCGCGGCCGGCCGCCCGGCGCTCGGCGATCAGCCGGTTGAGCCGCGCCGTCAGGTACTCGGGGACCGGGTCGAGCCGGCGGGCGAACCTCACAGGTCCAGCACCGCCAGGCGCTCGGCCGGGCCGGTCATCCGGATCTCGAGGTCCGGCGCCGACCGCGATCTCGAGCGAGCCGCCGGGCAGGTGCACGGTGACCGGGCTGTGCGCCAGGCCGTCGAGCACGGCGGAGACCGCGACGGCGCAGGCGCCCGTGCCGCAGGCCGGGGTCTCGCCGACGCCGCGCTCCCAGACGCGCATCTCGACCGAGCCGTCGGCCAGCGGCCGCCACACCTCGATGTTGGCGCGCTGCGGAAACCACTCGTGGTGCTCGAGCAGCGGGCCCTGGTAGGCGAGCGGGAAGGCGGCCGGGATCGTCGACCTGGATCACCGCGTGCGGGTTGCCGACCGAGACGAACCGGTGCGGGTACGGGAACGGCTCGCCGGTCGGCCGGTACTGGTCGTCGTCGGTCAGCCGCGCGTCGGCCATCCGCGCCGTGACGGTGCCGTCGTCGTGGACGACGGTCTCGAGCACGCCCGGCCGCGCGTCGCGATCCGCACGTCGTCGAGGCCGTCGCGCTCGGCCACGAACCGCGCCACCATGCGCGTGCCGTTGCCGCACGCCTCGGGCTCGGAGCCGTCGGGGTTGATGATCCGCATCGCGACGTGCGCCCCGGCCGACGGCCGTCAGCACGAGCACGCCGTCGGCCTCGTGGTCGCGGCACGCCGCCGCCACGTCGGCCGGCACCTCCTCGACGAGGAGGTAGACGTTGCCCGCGCCCTGCCAGCGCTCGGCCCGCATCAGCGCAGCAGGTAGCCGGCCAGCACCTGCTCGCAGTGCTCGAGCGCGGCGATCGAGACCAACTCGTCGCGCTGGTGCGCCTGCGACGCGTCGCCGGGGCCGTAGTTGAGGGCCGGGATGCCCGCCGCCTGCAGCGTCGCGACGTCGGTCCAGGCCTGCTTCGGGTGCACCTCGACGCCGGTCGCCTCGATGAACGCGCGCACGGCCGGCTCGGTCACGTTCGGCAGCGCGGCGGGCGACTCGTCGAGCCACTCCACCGCGCCGGGCGCCGCCAGCGCCTCGACCTCGGCCCGGGCGTCGGCGAGCGTCGCGGCCCGGCGCGACGCGCACGTTGACGGCGAGCCGGAACTCGTCGGGCACGACGTTGCGCGTGGCGCCGCCGTGCGCCAGCGTGACGGTGATGGTGTCGTGGAACTCGAGCCCCTCGACGACGACCGGCTCCTCCTTGCGCGCGGCGAACCGGCCCAGCGCGGCCGCCGCCTCGTAGATCGCGTTCACGCCCTGCCACGGCCGCGCGCTGTGCGCGAGCTTGCCGCGGTAGACGACGTCGGCGTTCATCGTCCCGACCGCGCCGGCGTGCACGGTGTTCGAGGTCGGCTCGAGCACGACCGCGAACGTGAGCTCGGAGAGCAGCCGCCGGTCGGCCAGCACCGCGTGGATGCCGTTCAGGTGGTTCGGGCCCTCCTCGCGGTCGTAGAAGACGTACGAGACCGGGCCGCTCGTGGCCGGCGAACCGCTCCAGCAGCCGGAGCATCACGGCCACGCCGCCCTTCATGTCGGCCGTGCCGCGGCCGATGATGCGGTCGCCCTCGACGCGGGTCGTGCCGCCGTCCCAGTTGGGGACGGTGTCGAGGTGCCCGACCAGCGCCATCGCCGGGCCGGAGCCGCCGGTGCGCGCGACGATCGCGTTGCCGCGGCGCTCGTGGACGACGCCGAGCTCGCGGCAGCGCTCCTCGACGAGGCCGGCGATCAGCTCCTCGTCGCCGTACTCCGAGGGCGTCGCGACGAGCGCCTCGCAGACGGCGGCGACCGGCCCGCTAAACGGCGATGCCATGGTCGCGGAGCGCCGCGTTCAGCGACGTCTTGCGGTCGGTCGACTCGGTGCGGTACCCGATCACGAGCGCGCACGACAGCTGGTAGGTGCCGGCCGGGAAGGTCTTCGGGCGCGTGCCGGGCACGACGATCGCCCGGGCCGGCACGCGGCCGCGGTACTCGACCGGCTCGGAGCCCGTCACGTCGATCACCGGCACCGACGCCGACAGCGCCACGTTCGGGCCGATCACGGCCTCGCGCTCGACGAGCACGCCCTCCGTGATGATGCAGCGCGAGCCGAGGAAGGCGCCGTCCTCGATGATCACCGGGCGCGCGCCGGGCGGCTCGAGGACGCCGCCGATGCCGACGCCGCCGGCGACGTGCACGTCGCGGCCCACCTGCGCGCCCGACCCGACCGTGGCCCACGTGTCGATCATCGTGCCGGAGCCGACGTACGAGCCGATGTTGACGTAGCTCGGCATCAGCACCGCGCCGGCCTCGACGAACGCGCCCTGGCGCACCGTCGCGGGCGGCACGACGCGCACGCCCTGCAGCGACTCGATGCCCTTCAGCGGGATCTTGTCGTGGTAGGTGAACGGGCCGTGCTCGATCACCTCCATCTGCTGGAGGCGGAAGTGCAGCAGGATCGCCTGCTGGAGCCAGCCGTTGACGGTCCAGCCGTCCGGCCCGTGCTCGGCCAGGCGCGCCTCGCCGCGGTCGAGCAGGCCGATCGCGTCGGCCACGGCGGCCCGTGCGTCCTCGGCTGGAGATGGCGCCGCTGAAGGCCGCCTCGATGGTCTCGCGCGTCGTCGTCATCCGGCCGGAACGGTAGCGGCGCGCCGCCCCGGCAGCTGCACCGCGACCACCGCCCCGAGCACGAGCGCCGCCCCCACCCACTGCCACGCCGACAGCGTCTCGCCGAACACGATCGTGGCGTAGACGATCGTCGCCGGCGTCTCGAACGTGGTCAGCAGGCCCGCCACCGACGGGCCGATGCGATTCATGCCCGCCATGATCGCGGTCACCGCGAACACCGTCGACAGCAGCGCCGACAGCGCGAACCACAGCCACGCCCGGCTGCCGAAGTCGAACTGGAGCTGCCCGAGCGCGAGGCTGCCCGCGCTGAAGCCGATCGCCCCGCCGGTCGCGATCAGGCAGCCGAGCACCAGCGGCTGGATGTTCTTGACGATGCGCTCGCCGGCCAGCAGGTAGCCCGCGTACCAGGCCGACGAGGCGATCGCGAGCAGCGCGCCGAGCGGCACCACGTGGCCGCTGGAGTCGCCGCCGGTGAGCCCCACCAGCACCATGCCGACGCCGGCGATGCCGATCGCGACGAACACGCGGGCCGACGCCCGCTCGCGTCCGAGCAGCACGGCCGCGACCGCGACGATCGGCGGCGTGACGGCCTGGAACACCGACGTGACGGACGCGTCCTGGATCGACACCGCCCAGAAGTAGAAGCTCGCCTGCCCGCAGTACGCGAGGCCCAGCAGCAGCCCCGGCAGCACCTCGGCTCGCGTCACGCGCGGCCGCAGCAGGATCCAGAACACGATCGCGGCGATGGTGAAGCGGATCGACAGGAACTCGCCCACCGACGCGCCCTCGTTGTAGGACAGCTTCGCGAAGATGGCGTTGGCGCCGAACGCCGCCGAGGACGCGAGCACGAGCACGATGCCGAGACGGTCGGGGCGCACCGGCCGAATCATTCCAGGTGCCCCACGGCGGCAGGATCGAGCAGCTCGATCCCGGGGATGCGGCGCATCCAGATCTCCTGGCGGCGCGCGTACTGGCGCGTCCGCTCCACCAGCCGCCGGCACGCCTCGTCCGCCGACGTCGTGCCGGCGATGACGTCGCGGATCTCGGCCAGGCCGAGCGCGCGGGCGGCGGTCGCCGACGGCTCGCCCAGCGCCACGCGCGGCGCGCACCTCCTCCACCACGCCGGCCGCGAACATCGCCTCCGTGCGCGCCTGGATGCGCCGGTGCAGCTCGGCCCGGTCGACCAGCAGCCCGACGATCCGGGTCGGGTGCCGGTAGCTCGTCGTCCACAGCCGGTCGTCGTCCCCGGGGTGCAGCGACTGCGCCCAGCTCGGACAGCTCCAGCGCGCGCACGACGCGGCGGCGGTCGTTGCGGTGGATGCGCGCGGCGGCGGCCGGATCCGCCGCCTCGAGGCGGGCGTAGGCAGCGTCGGGATCGGCGTCGTACTCGCCGCCGATGCGCTCTCGCAGGCCGGCCGGCGGCTGCGGCGGCAGCTCCAGGTCGGCGAGGGCCGCCCGCAGGTACAGGCCGGTGCCGCCGGCCACGATCGGCCACCTTGCCCCGGGCGACGATGTCGTCGATGGCGGCGTGCGCGGCCGCGGCGTACCGCGCCACGTCGCCCTCGGCCGTCAGCGGCCAGATGCCGACCAGGTGGTGCGGCACGCGGGCCCGGTCCGTCGTCGGACGGCTGGTTCGACGAGCAGCGGCAGGCCGGCGTACAGCTGCATCGCGTCGGCGGACACGATCTCGCCGTCGAGCCGCTCGGCCAGCTCGAGCGCCGCGGCGCTCTTGCCCGAGGCGGTCGCGCCGAAGACCGCGACGGCCTTCACGCCGGGACGGCGACCTGCGCGGTGCCGCGCAGGGTCTGCGAGGTGGCGGAGTCGATCCGCACCTGCACCAGCGCGCCCTCGGGCGCCGGCGGCGTGAACAGCACCGTCTTGTTGCCGCGCGAGCGCCCGCGCCCGAGCTCCGTCGTCGGTGCGGCTGGTGCCCTCGACCAGCACCTCCTGCAGCGTGCCGACGAGCGCCTCGTTGCGGCGCCGGGCGTGGTGCTGGACGCGCTCGACCAGCCGTTCGATGCGCTCGCGCTTGACCTCTTCCGGCACCTGCTCGTCCATGACGGCGGCCTCGGTCCCGGTCCGCGGCGAGTAGATGAACGTGAAGGCGTGGTCGAAGCCGACCGCGTCGTAGACCTCGACGGTCTCGGCGAAGTCGGCCTCGGTCTCGCCCGGGAAGCCGACGATCACGTCGGTGGTGAGGGCGATGTCGGGGATCGCGTCGCGGATGCGCTCGACCAGCGCCAGGTAGCGGTCGCGGTCGTACGTGCGACGCATGCGCTTGAGGATCTGCGACGAGCCCGACTGCAGCGGCAGGTGCATGTGCTCGCACGCCACGCGGCACTCGGCCAGGGCGGCGATCACGTCGGCGCGCATGTCCTTGGGGTGCGGCGACGTGTAGCGGACGCGCTCCAGGCCGTCGATGCGGTCGAGCTCGCGGATCAGCTCGGCGAACGTCAGGCGGTCGCCGACCGGCAGGTCGCGCCCGTAGGAGTTGACGTTCTGGCCGAGCAGCGTCAGCTCTCGCACGCCGTCGGCGGCCAGCCGCTGCGCCTCGCCGACCAGGTCCTGCCAGGGGCGCGACTTCTCGCGGCCGCGGACGCTCGGCACGACGCAGTACGAGCAGACCGAGTTGCAGCCCATCGAGATCTGCAGCCACGCCTGGTGCGGCCGCTCGCGCCGCATCGGCAGGTCGCCGGCGAACTCGTCGAAGGTCGAGAAGTGACCGCGCGGCAGCGATCCGCCGGCGCCGACGTAGTCGCCGAGGCGGGCGATCGCGCCCGGCCCGAACGCGAAGTCGACGAACGGGTACTCCTCGAACAGCTCGTCCTTCATCGACTCCGACCAGCAGCCGCCGACGATGATCTGCTTGCCCGGGTCGCGCTGCTTCATGGCGCGGGCGTTCATGAGGTGCTGCAGGAAGCGCCCGTCGGCCTTCTCGCGGATCGTGCAGGTGTTGAACACCAGCACGTCGGCCTCGGCGGCGGTCGGCGCCTCCCCCAGGCCGGACGACTCGAGGAGGCCCTTGATGCGCTCCGAGTCGTGCGCGTTCATCTGGCAGCCGTACGTGGTGACGTGATAGCGCCGCACGGCCGAAGAATAGAGGCCTTATCCTCGCGGCGTCCGGCCACCGAGACCAGCGAGCAGGTGACGAGGACGGCGGACGTCACGTAGAGGGCGCCGTAGCCCAGGTGCGACGCGATCAGGCCGAGCATCGGCGCGCCGACGCCGAAGCCGAGGTCGAAGAAGCTCGAGTACGCGGCCAGTCCCGCACCGCGCTGCGACGGCTCGACGGCGTCGACGACCAGCATCGCGAGCGCCGGGAACAGCAGCGTCCAGCAGAAGCCGAACAGGATGCAGCCGAGCCAGACCGCCCACCACGTCGGCGCGACGGCGATCAGCGCCTGCCCGGAGCCGCCCAGCGCGACGGCGATCACCATCGTGCGGCGCGGGCCGAGCCGGTCGGGCAGCCCGCCCGCGACGAGGCGGCCCGACCAGCGTGGCGAACGCGAACAGCGCGATCGCGATGGCGCCGCTGGTCTGGCCGAAGCCGCGGTCGATGCAGAGCAGCACCACGAAGCCGTTGATCGCGGCGATGCCGATGCCGGCCAGGCCGCCGCCGATGCCGGGCTTGACCGAGCCGGGCGGCAGCAGCTGCCGGCGGCCCTCGTGCTCGACCGGCTCGGGCGCTGCCGGCAGCCGGCTGACGACCAGGGCGCCGATCGCGGGCGGGATCGCGGCCAGCGCCCAGACGGCGTTGAACCCGCCCAGCTCGTGCGCGATCTGGCCGAGCGGCGGGCCGATCGTGAAGCCGCTCCAGACGCACAGGCCGTACAGGCCGATGGCCCGGCCGCGGCGCTCCGGCGAGACCATGCCGACCACCCACACCAGGCCGCCGGTGTACACGCAGGCCTCGGCGGCGCCGTGCAGGAACCGCGCCGGCAGGAGCGTCGCGGCCGAGCCCGCCAGCGGGTAGAGCGCACCGGCCACCGCGGCCGCCAGCAGCGCCACGACGATCACGCTGCGCGGGCCGCGGCGGTCGATGACGCGGCCCGCGAGTGGCCGCGTCAGCAGCATGCCGAGCGGCACCGCGCCGAGCACGATGCCGACCGTCACGTCGGAGCCGCCGAGCGTGTCCTTCACGTACACGGGCAGGACGGCGATGACGACGCCGATCGACAGGTACCCCGTCATCGCCGCAGCGATCAGTCCCGCGAACGTGCGGCGGGTCTGGGAGGCGGCGACAGGCAAGCTTGGCGTCGGCTACTTGGCGAACTCGGTGGCCCGCGACTCGCGGATCACCGTGACCTTGATCTGCCCCGGGTACTCGAGGCTCGCCTCGATCTCCTTCGCGATCTCGTGCACGAGCAGCGTGGCCGCATCGTCGTCGATCTCCTCGGGCTTCACCATCACGCGCAGGTCGCGTCCGGCCTGCATCGCGAAGCACTTCTCGACGCCCTTCTTGCCCATCGCGATCGCCTCGAGCGCCTCGAGGCGCTTCACGTAGTTCTCGAGGCTCTCGCCGCGGGCACCCGGGCGGGCGGCGGAGATGGCGTCGGCGGCCTGGACCAGCACCGCCTCGACCGTCTGCGGCTCGACGTCGAAGTGGTGCGCCTCGACGGCGTGGACGACCTCGGCCGACTCGCCGTGCTTCTTGCAGAGCTGGCCGGAGATGATCGCGTGCGACCCCTCCACCTCGTGCGTGACGGCCTTGCCGATGTCGTGCAGCAGCGCCGCGCGGCGCGCGGTCTTCTGGTCGGCGCCCATCTCGGCCGCCATCATCGCCGCCAGGTGCGCGCACTCGAGCGAGTGGCGCAGCACGTTCTGGCCGTACGACGTGCGGTAGTTGAGGCGCCCGAGCACCTTGATCAGCTCGGGGTGCAGCCCGGGCACGTTCGCCTCGAACGAGGCCTGCTCGCCGGCCTGGACGATCTTCTCCTCGATCTCGGCCTTGGCCTGGTAGTACATCTCCTCGATCCGCGACGGGTGGATGCGCCCGTCCTGGATCAGCTTCTCGAGGGTCAGCCGGCCGATCTCGCGACGCACGCCGTCGAAGCCCGACAGGATCACCATGCCGGGCGTGTCGTCGATGATCACGTCGCAGCCCGTGATGGTCTCGAGCGCGCGGATGTTGCGGCCCTCGCGACCGATGATCCGGCCCTTCATGTCGTCGGAGGCCAGCTCGACCATCGACACGGTGGTGGCGGCGGCGTGGCTCGCGGCCAGGCGGCCGATGCCGGTCGAGATGATGTTGCGGACGCGGCGGTCGGACTCCTGCTTGGCCTCCTCCTCGACGCGGCGGATCATCTTCGCCATGTCGTGGCGCACGTCGTCCTCGGTCTCCTTGAGCAGCTGCTCGCGGGCCTGCATCTGGGTCATGCCGGACGCCCGCTCGAGCTCGCGGACGGCGGCGTCCTTCGTCGCCTTCAGCTCGTCCTGCAGCGTGCGGGCGTGGACCTCGCGGTCGTTGATGCCCTGCTCGCGCCGGGTCAGCTCGGCGTTCTTCTGATCGATCAGCTCGTCGCGCGCGCTGGCGCGCTCCTCGGCCCGAGCCACCTCCGAGCGGCGCAGCTCGAGCTGCTCCTCGGTCTCCTGGCGCACGCGGAGCTGGAGCTCCTTGGCCTGGAGCTCGGCCTCCTTGCGAAGCGCGTCGGCGTCGCGCTGCGCGTCTTCGAGCAGCGACTCGGCCTTCAGCGTGTCGGCTTCGGCCCGCACGCCGGTGAACTTCTTCTGCAGGAGGAATCCGACCGATCCGCCTACGAGCAGCGCCGCCACGACGGCGACCGCAACCACGAGGACGTCCACGAAACCACCTCTTCTCCCCGCACCTGGCGGGGTATGTCAGATCCGGCGCTCGATTGGGGCCGCGCGCCGGTGGGAAATCACACTACGAAAGGCATTGCAAAGGAAAACGAACGGTGAAGAACCGTCGTAAGAACCGATACAGCGTAGCGCGCCCCCGGTGGTGCGGCAATCGTTACGAGCCGTCGTCCACGAGCCCGTCGGCGACGTCCTCGTCGAACCCGCGCGCCCCGAGGCGGCGGGCGGCCGCCGCGCCCGTGCGATCGCCGATGGCCCGCTGCGCGGCCTCGCGCACCAGGTCACGGTCGAGCGCGGCGATGGCGGCGTTGACGACGGCCTCGGGCACGCCGGCCGTGGCGAGGTCGTGCTCGATCCGCAGCGGCCCCCAGCCGCGCGCCAGCCGGTGCTCGGCGAGCACCGCCGCGTACTGCTCGTCGTCGACGTAGCCCATCCGCGCGAGATCGTCGGTCACCTCGGTGGCAACCTCCTCGCCCCCGGTCCGCGCGAGCTTGCGGCGCAGCTCGTCACGGCCGTGCGCGCGCCGGGCGAGGAGCTCCCCCGCCCGGCGCATCGCGCGGTCCCGATCTTTGCTCACGCCGTGCGCTCCTTCGGAGCTTCGCACGGCGATCGCCACCGCATGCAAGGGTCTCCGCTTCGCTCCGACCGTTGCATGCTACGCCTTGGCGGGCTCCTCGACGGGCAGGTCGATCGGCGCCCGGCCGTTCGCGATCGCCTCGGCCACCTCGTCGGACGGCGGCGGTGCGGTGATGCCCGGGATGACGATCGACGGGTCTTCCTTCACGATCGCCTCGAGGATGCCGCGCGTCATGTCGGGATGCTCGCGCAGGAACGCGACGGCGTTCGCCCGGCCCTGGCCGAGGCGCGTGTCGTTGAACGAGAAGTACGAGCCGGACTTCTGCACGACCTTGTTCTCGAGCCCGACGTCGAGGACCGATCCCTCCCAGGAGATGCCCTCGCCGTAGATGATGTCGAACTCGGCCTGCCGGAACGGCGGCGCCATCTTGTTCTTGACGACCTTGACGCGCACGCGGTTGCCGTAGGCGTCGCCGCCGTCCTTGAGCGTCTCGATGCGCCGGATGTCGAGCCGGATGGACGCGTAGAACTTGAGCGCGCGGCCACCGGGCGTGACCTCGGGCGAGCCGAACATGACGCCGATCTTCTCGCGCAGCTGGTTCGTGAACACGCAGACCGTGCCGGTGCGGTTGAGCCCGCCGGTGAGCTTGCGCAGCGCCTGGCTCATGAGGCGCGCCTGCAGGCCGACGAACGAGTCGCCCATCTCGCCCTCGATCTCGGCCTTCGGCACCAGCGCCGCGACCGAGTCGATGGCGACGACGTCGATGGCGCCGGAGCGGACGAGCAGCTCGGCGATCTCGAGCGCCTGCTCGCCGTTGTCGGGCTGCGAGACCAGCAGCTCGTCGACGTTGACGCCGATGCGGCGCGCGTACGCCGGGTCCATCGCGTGCTCGGCGTCGATGAACGCCGCGATCCCGCCCTGCTTCTGGGCCTCGGCGATGATGTGGTAGACGAGCGTCGTCTTGCCGGACGACTCCGGGCCGAAGATCTCGACCACCCGGCCGCGCGGGACGCCGCCGATGCCGAGGCCGATGTCGAGCGACAGGCAGCCGGTCGAGATGGCCGCGGCCGGCACGTGCGAGTCGTCGCCGAGCTTCATGATCGAGCCCTTGCCGAACTGGCGCTCGATCTGGGTCAGGGCTGCGTCGAGCGCCTGGGTCCGTTGATCCATTTGTGGCCTCCTCCCCGCAGTGATGGCGAGGTGCGATTGCGATTGGGCGTTGTCGCCGGTCGCAGCAGCGGCCGGGAGGTCAGTATAGGAACGACCCCGGACAGACGTTCGTATCGGGTAACTCCCGAACCGTCGCAGAATCAGGACTGCTGCACGACGATCCGCACCAGATGCAGCGCGGCCGTGGCCGACCAGTCGCGCACGTTCTCGCGCGGGCCCGGGAAGCGTCGTTCCAGCGGCCGCTCCACCCCGTCCGCCGACACGTGCAGGTAGACCAGGCCGACCGGCTTGGCCGCGCGTGCCGCCGCCCGGTCCGGCGACGCCCGTCACCGACACGGCCACGTCGGCACCCGTGGCGCGGCGGGCTCCCTCGGCCATCGCCTGCGCCACCTCGGGCGAGACCGAGCCGTGCGCGGCGAGCAGGTCGGCGGGCACGCCGAGCAGCGCCTGCTTGACCTCGTTGGCATAGGCGACGATGCCGCCGAGCAGCACGTCGGAGGCACCGGGAACACCCGCCAGGCGCGCCGCGACGAGGCCTGCCGTGCAGCTCTCGGCGGTCGCCAGCGTGCGCCCCTGCGCACGGAGCGCGTCCAGCACGATCGCCTCCAGCGTGGCCGGGCCCTCCGAGAAGACCGCGCGGCCGAACCGTTCGCGGAAGCCGGCCGCCAGGCGCTCGGCGGCGTCGGCGGCCGCGTCCGGATGGCGGATCACGACCTCGATCTCCGCCCGGGAGGCGCAGATGGTCGTCTCGGTGCCGCCGGCGTCGCCGCCGAGGTCCTCGAACGCGTCGGCGATCGTCGACTCCGGCACGCCGTACAGGCGCAGCACCTTGCGCGGCAGCCCGCCGGCCAGCAGCGGCGCGACGAGCGGGCTGGCGACGGCGGCCGGCCACATGCGCGACAGCTCGACCGGCGGCCCGGGCAGGACCACGATGCGCTGGTCGCCGACCGGCACGATCACGCCCGGTGCCGTGCCGACCGGGGCCAGCACCTCGGCGCCGGCGGGCACGGTCGCCTGCTTGCGGTTGCCGCGCTCGAAGCCGGCCGGGTCGACGCCTCGAGCACGCGCGAACTCCGCCACGATCGCGTCGATCTGCGCCAGGGTCGGCTCGTCCAGCACCATCTCGACGCCCGCGACCTGCGCGACGCAGGCGACCGTGCGGTCGTCGTGCGTCGGGCCGAGGCCGCCGGAGGTGAGCACCAGGTCGACGCCGCTGGCGAGCAGCGCCTCCAGCGCGGCGACGATCTCGGTCTCGCGGTCGTCGACCGCGACGATGCGCTCGAGGCGCACGCCGTAGCCGTCGAGCGACCGGGCGAGGAACGAGGAGTTCGTGTCGACCGTGCGCCCGATCAGGATCTCCGACCCCGTCACCAGGACGGCCGCGCGCACCTGGGTCACTCGACGGCTTTGACTTCTCGGCATCGGGGTCGAGCCAGAAGACGTTCATGTTGTCGGGCGAGAACAGGTGGCGGTCGTCACCGACGACGAACGACACGCCACCGGCGTTGCCGAGCTCGAACGTGTAGCCGCCCTCGACGCGAGGCAGCTTGACCTGATCGAGCTTCGTGTCGGGATCGAGCGTGTCGGAGAACAGCACCCGGCCCTTCGTGCCCTCGCCCTCGTAGACCGTCACGTAGCACGCGCGCTCGGCGACGACCGTGACCTGCCCGGACTTCTCCTGGGTCGCAGTCGTGGCGGCGGCGATCGTCGTCACGGTGAGCGCCGAGTTGCCGACCCCGGTCGGCACCGGGCTGGAGGTGGCGGCCGGCAGCGGCGTGGCCTCCTTCGCGGTGTTGCCCGGGTAGCTCGCGGCGGCGATCACCAGCACGGCCAGGGCGACGATGGCGACGATCGCGATCAGGATGATGTGCGACTCGCGCTTGCGGTTGCGGCGCTCGCGCGCGGTCGGGCGGCGGCGCGGGAAGACGTCGTCGTCGCGCGGGTCGAAGTGGCGCGAGTTGTACTCGTCGACGAACAGCTGCCCGTCCAGCCCGAGGTGGTGCGCGTACGACCGCAGGAAGCCGCGCACGAACGTCGGCCCCGGCAGGACGTCGAAGTCCTCGTCCTCCAGCGCCCTCAGGTAGCGGGCGCGGATCTTCGTCTCGGCCTCGCAGCGGTCGAGGCCGAGCTGTCGGCGCTCGCGCGCCTGGCGAAGTGTCGTCCCGATCTCGAACATTGCAGCGGCCGCCCTCCCCACGGGGGCGAAGTTGCCAGTGTACGCCGATCGCCTCGGTAACGACGCACGGGGAGGGTGAGCGACGGGATTCGAACCCGCGACCGCCGGGACCACAACCCGGTGCTCTACCAACTGAGCTACGCCCACCGTGCCGGCCGCGATGTACGGCCGCCTTCAGTATACGACGGCCGGCGGCCTGGCCCGACGATACGATCTGCCGCGTGGCAACGGTGTTGATCGTCGAGGACGATCCGGTCCTCCAGGAGCGTCATGCGCAGGCACCTGGCCGCGGCCGGGTTCGACGTCGAGGCGGTCGGCGACGGCGATCGCGCGCTGCGCAAGCTCCGCTTCGAGCGGCCCGACGTCGTGATCCTCGACCTGATGATCCCCGGCACCGACGGCTGGGCCCTGCTCGACCAGGTGCGCGCCGAGGGCGACACGACGCCGATCATCGTGCTGTCGGCGCGCTCGGCCGAGTTCGACAAGGTGCACGTCCTGGAGCGCGGCGCGGACGACTACATGACCAAGCCGGCGTCGATGCACGAGCTGGTCGCGCGCGTGAAGACGAACGTGCGGCGCGCGAAGATCGCGCCCTCCACCGCGGCCGACGAGGTCATCGACGTCGCCGGCCTGCGGGTCGATCCGATGCGCCAGCGCGCCGTCGTGCGGCTGGCCGGCGACGGCGAGGGGCCCGACACGTGGACGGACGCGGCGCTGACGGTGAAGGAGTTCCGGCTGCTCTGGACGCTCGCGTGCTCGCCCGGCCGGGCGATGAGCCGCGACGAGCTGCAGCAGCGCGTCTGGGGCATCCCCTACCGGCCGCGCGACCGATCGGTCGACGTGTGCGTGCGCAAGATCCGCGAGAAGATCGACGAGCGGGCGCGGGACACCACCTACATCCAGACCCACTACGGCATCGGCTACCGCTTCGAGCCGACGCCCCGCGTGCCGGCATGACCGCGAACGTCCACGAGCCCGAGTGGGACGCCGAGATGGACCGCGCGCCGTACCGCTGGCAGCGCTCGCTGCTCGGCCGCCGCGCCGGATCGGAGCGCCTCGGCGCGTCGCTGTTCGACGTCCCGCCCGGCGGCGCCACGTTCCCCTTCCACGCGCACCACGCCAACGAGGAGCTGCTGCTGGTGCTGCGCGGCACGCCGACGTTGCGCACGCCCGAGGGCGAGCGCACGCTGGCCGAGGGCGAGGTGGTCGCGTTCCCGGCCGGCCGCGCCGGCGCGCACGCCATCACGAACCCGTCCGCCACCACGGTGCGGATCGTGATCGTCTCGACCATGATCGCGCCGGACATCAACGAGTTCCCCGACTCCGGCACGCTCTGGGCGCGCAGCTTCGCGCCGGGATCGGTGCCGCCGGAGGACGGCGTCACCGCCGTCGGCAAGGTCGGCGACTCGCTCGATCCGATGGCCGGCGGCGTCTAGGAACTCCATCTAGGCCGTCGCGGGCAGCCGCTCGGCCGTGACGCGCGGCAGCGTCAGCCGCACCGTCGTGCCCGCTCCGGGCCGCGAGTCGGCGGCCACGCGGCCGCCGTGCGCCTCGACGATGTGCTTGACGACGGCGAGGCCGAGGCCCGTGCCGGGGCCCGCGCGCGAGGCCTCGGCCCGGTAGAAGCGCTCGAACACGTGCGGCAGGTGCTCGGGCGAGATGCCGACGCCCGTGTCGTGCACGGTGATCTCGACCTCGTCGCCGGCGCGCTCGACCCCGACGGAGACGACCGCGTCGCCGCCCGCGTGCAGCAGGGCGTTGTCCAGCAGGTTGCCGAGCACCACCTCGAGCAGGCGCGGCGCGACGGGCACGCGCAGGCCGCGGGCGGCGACGAACCGCAGGTCGCGGCTGCGCCAGGTGCGCCGGGCGCGGCGGTCGGCGACCACGGCCTCGGCCGCGGCGCCCGCGTCGGCGTGCTCGCCGGTGGCGGACTCACCGCGGTCGAGCGCCGCCAGCAGCAGCATCTCGTCGATCAGCCCGCGCATCGCGTCGACCTCGACCTCGATCTGCACGACGAGCGTCTCGCGCTCGGCGTCGGTCTGCGGCAGCTCCAGCGTCTCGGCCAGGCCGAGGATGCGCGCCAGCGGCGTGCGCAGCTCGTGCGAGACGGCGGCCGAGAACAGGCGCCGGGCCTCGCGGAAGTCGCCCGAGGCGGTCACGTCGACCAGCACCGCGAGCGCGCCGTCGGCCTGCGGCGCGCAGATGCACCTCCCACCGGCGTCGCACCGGCTCCTCGACCGTGATCTCGCGGTCGACGACCGCGGCGCCGCCCAGCACCTCGTCGACCAGGGGCCGCAGCGGTGCCGGCATCGGCTCGTCCGGAAACGCCGCCAGGGCCGCGCCGTTCGAGCGCCGCACGTTGCCGGCGCGGTCGAACTGGATCACGGGCGTCGGGGCGGCCTCGAGCAGCGCCTCCAGCGAGTCGAGCGTCGACTGCAGCTCCGTCCGCGGCACGCGGCCGGCCAGCTCCTGCTCCAGCGCGGCGTTGCGGCGCCGCTCGCGCCGCACCGCGACGGCCGCGGCGACGACCACCACGAGCAGGGCGATCACGAGCAGCAGCGTCATCTTCCCAGGATACGGGCGGCCTCCCCGGCCGACAACGGCCTCACCGGTTCTTTACCGCCCGGTGTCCAGCGCGTTTCCCACTGCCGGGGGCCGACCGGCTACCTTGACCTCGTGGCAAGCGTGCTCGTGATCGAGGACGACCCCGTGGTGGCCCGCGTGATGCTCCAGCACCTGCGCCATGCGGGCTTCGACGTCGAGTGGGTCGAGGACGGCGAGCGTGGCCTCACGAAGCTGCGCTACGAGCGCCCCGACGTCGCCGTCATCGACATGATGCTGCCCGGCCTCGACGGCTGGGCGGTGACCGAGACGGCCCGCCGCGAGCGCATCGGCACGCCGATCATCGCCGTCTCCGCCCGCGGCTCCGAGCACGACAAGGTGCACACGCTCGGCATCGGCGCCGACGACTACCTCGCGAAGCCGTTCGGCATGCGCGAGCTCGTGGCGCGCGTGCAGGCCGCGCTGCGCCGCAGCGGCGGCATGGCCGACGAGCGCGGCGCGACCGTCGAGGTCGAGGGCCTGCGGATCGAGCCCGACCAGCGCCGCGCCTTCCTGCGGGCGCGCCGACGGGGAGTGGATCGACGCGCTGCTGACGCCGACCGAGTTCCGGCTGCTGCTGGCGCTGGCGAAGGAGCAGGGCCGCGTGCTCGACCCGCGACGAGCTGCAGCAGCGCGTCTGGGGCACCCGTCCCGCGGCACCGCGACCGCACGGTCGACGTGTGCGTGCGCAAGCTGCGCGAGAAGCTCGACCGCCGGTCGCCCACGCACGAGTACCTGCACACGCAGTACGGCGTCGGGTACCGCTTCGGTGCCGAGCTGAAGGCCTCAGCGGCGAGCTGACACGGCGTTCGGCGGCGTCGTGGCGCAGACCGGCGTCGCCGTGCCGAGCGCCTGCGACGTCGATCGGGCGAGCGTGAGGTCGAACTGGAGCGTGACCGGGCCGCCGCGCGACGCCGTCAGGCGCGTCATGCCGTTCTGCCCCGGCGCGATGCAGACGCCGGCCGGATCGCTGGCACGCCAGAACGGCGTGTACCGCACGCGCAGGTCGTAGCTGCCGGCGCTCGGCAGCCACAGCGACAGCGACGTGGCATCGAAGCGGATCACCGACGGCGCGTCGTAGTCGGTGGCCGTGGGGCCGGTCGCCTGCGCCAGCGTCAGGAGCGGCGTCGGGTCGATGACCTGGTAGATGTCGACGTGCGGGTCGCGGTGCACGAAGCGCAGGAACGGCAGCGAGCCGCGCCCGAGCGCGAGCATCTCCGCCTCCTTGCGCGACGAGTAGTCGAGCTCGTCGCGCGGCAGCACCACGTACTGCACGGCCAGCGACGAGATCCAGCGCTGGTAGTTGGCCGGATCGAGCGCGCCGTCGTAGAGCGGCAGGTTGATCGGGAAGTCGTCCTGACGGAACCAGCCTCGCGTCAGCGGGATGTCGGCCTGGGCCAGGTGGTAGCTCTCCCAGTGGCCCCACGTCGACACCACCTCGACGCGGTGGTTCGGATCGGCGTGCGCGGTCAGGTACTGCACCGCGCCGCTCCAGAAGCTGGCCTTGTCGGCGCGCTCCTGCAGGCCGCCGTCGGTCATGCGCACGATCGGCACGGCCTGGGCGATGACGGCCACCGCGAGCACCGCCAGCGCGCCGCGGCGCATCGGCTGCGGCCGGATCGCGTAGGCCAGCAGCAGCAGCGGTGCGGCCCAGTAGTCGGCCAGCCGCTCGAAGTTGCCGCCGACGCCGCTCGGGTTGAGCCACACCAGGATCGCGGCCACGCCGTAGGCGATGAAGATGCCCCGCAGCATCGGCACCGACCGCGCCGCCACCAGGCCGATCGCGACGAACAGCAGCAGCCACGCCAGGTCGCCGAGGCCGAACGGGAAGCGGCCCTCGACGGGGAACAGCCGCAGCACCAGCATCTCGGCCGCCGCCAGCAGCAGCAGGCCCACGCCCGCCACGCGGGCGCGCGGGCGACGGAACAGCTCGCGGCCGGCGCCGATCGCGAGTCCGGCCAGCACCACCGTCAGCAGCAGGAACGACAGCGGGCTGGTGAGCGCCGTCAGCAGCGTGATGAACAGCGCCGTGATGACGTGGTGGCGGATCAGCGCGAGCAGCGCCGCCATCGCGAAGGCCGACCCGAGCATGAACGGGTACTGGCCGGCGATCAGCGTCGCGGGCCACGAGATCGCGAACGCCAGCGCCGGCCACCACTGGCCCCGGCGCACCGGCACGCTCTGGACGATGCCCGCGAACAGCGCGGTGCCGGCCGCGAGGCTCGCCAGCACGACCGTCCCGATGCCCGCGATCGCCGCCATCGGGTAGAACAGGATCGAGTAGTTGAGGAGCTCGTACCGGCCCGCGTACCAGTAGTTGTTCCACACCCGCCAGCCGTGCTGCTCGAACTGCGCCGTGTGGTAGACGTGGGCCGCCCGGTCGACGCCCGGCGGGCCGAAGAGGTAGAGGATCGTGCCGAGCGCGAGGGTCAGCAGCGCACACAGCAGCGGCAGCCTGACGGCCGCCGGCAGGCGTCGACGCCGGACGGCGTCGAGCGCAGGGGCGAGCTTGCGGACACGTGCTGGCCTGAGCTGGAGGGTCGACACGCCTGCTGAAGATTACCCGCCGGCGTGGCGGTCCAACCTTCAGATCAGGTTGCGCTTGCCCCCGGCGACGTGGTGAAGTCGACGCGCTCGGCCGTCACGACGTACACGGCCTGCTCGGCGATCTTGACCGCGTGGTCGGCGATCCGCTCGGCGCAGCGGGCCAGGAAGATCGATCGCGTCGACCACTCCGCCGGCCCGCGCTCGAGCGTTGCGAGCACCAGCGCGCCGGTCTCGTTGTCGACCAGCTCGTCCATGTCGGGGAGCGCGCGGGCGGCAGTCACGTCGCGCAGCGCGAAGGCATCGAGCGCCGCCCGCGTCATGTCGGCGCCGCGCAGCAGCGCCGGCTCGAGGCGCGCGACGATGTCGGCCGGCGTCGGCTCACCGTCGATCGGCGATGCCAGGCGGCCGATGCGCACGCAGTTGTGGCTCATCCGCTCCACGTGGGCGTTGGTCTGCAGCACGCCGAGCACGATGCGCAGATCGGTGGCGACCGGAGCCTGCCGCGCGATCAGCGCCTCGACGTCGCGCTCGATCTGGCGGTAGAGCCCGTCGACGCGGTCGTCGAGGCCGGCCAGGTAGTCGAGCACGCCCGGCTCCCAGTCCTGCAGCGCGACGAGCGCCCCGTGGATGGCCTGGACGGTGATGGTGCCGGCCTCCTGCAGCTCGCTCTCGAGCGTGGCCAGCTCGGCGTCGAACTCGGCCCTCATCCGAACCGCCCGGTGACGTAGGCCTCGGTGCGCGGGTCGGACGGGTTGGTGAACATCCGCGTCGTCTCGTCGTACTCGACGAGCACGCCCGTGCGGCGCCCCTCCTCGCCCACCTCGACCGAGAAGAACGCCGTCATGTCGGCGACGCGCGCCGCCTGCTGCATGTTGTGGGTCACGACGACGACCGTGAACTCCTTCTTCAGCTCGACCATCAGCTCCTCGATCTTGGCGGTCGCGATCGGGTCGAGCGCCGAGCAGGGCTCGTCCATCAGCAGCACCTCGGGGTCGGTGGCGAGCGCCCGGGCGATGCAGAGCCGCTGCTGCTGGCCGCCGGAGAGCGACAGCGCCGGCAGCTTCAGGCGGTCCTTCACCTCGTCCCAGATCGCCGCCCGCCGGAGCGCGCGCTCGACCCGCTCGTCCATCTTGCCCTTCATGCCGAGCACGCGCGGCCCGAACGCGCATGTTGTCGTAGATCGACTTCGGAAACGGGTTCGGCTTCTGGAACACCATGCCGATGCGCTTGCGCACCTCGACCGGGTCGACGCCCGAGGCGTAGAGGTCCTCGCCGTGGTAGTGGACGTCGCCGGCTCACCTTCGCGGACGGGATCAGGTCGTTGAGGCGGTTCAGGCAGCGCAGGAACGTCGACTTGCCGCAGCCGGACGGGCCGATGAAGGCCGTCACGAAGTTGCGGTAGATGTCGATGTCGACGTCCTTCAGGGCCAGGTGCGAGCCGTAGTGCACCGAGCCGCCGCGGATGCCGAACACGACCTCGCGGTTCTCGAGCGGGGGCAACGCCGGAGACGCCGACAGCGCCTCCTGCGCGCCGACCCTGATCGGGGCGGCGGTTGCGTCCATGTCGGGGTTCACCACTTCCTCTGGAACTTGTTGCGGAGCAGGATCGCGGCGAGGTTCATCGTCAGCAGTATGGCGAGTAGCACGATGATCGCGGCGGCGGCGAGCAGCTTGAAGTCCTTCTGCGGCTGCCCGATCCACTGGAAGATCTGGACGGGCAGGGCCGTGAAGGCGCCGAGCGGTGACGGATCGAACGCCACGTAGGTGAGCGCGCCGATCAGCACCAGCGGTGCCGACTCGCCGATCGCGCGCGAGAGGGCGAGGATCGAGCCGGTGGCGATGCCCGGCAGCGCGGCCGGCAGCACCGAGCGGAACGTGACCTGCCAGCGCGTGGCGCCGAGCGCGAGCCCGCCCTGGCGGATCGAGTCGGGCACGGCCCGCAGCGCCTCGCGCGACGAGATGATCACCGTCGGCAGCACCAGCAGCGCGAGGATCATCGCGCCGGCCAGCAGCACCCGGCCGAGGCCGAGGCCGCGCACCAGGAACGCGAGGCCGAGGATGCCGTAGACGATCGAGGGGACGCCGGCCAGGTTCTGGATGTTCACCTCGAGGAACCGGTTGTACCAGCGGTCCTTCTTCGCGAACTCCTCGAGCCAGATCGCCGTCGCGATGCCTCCGGGCACGGCCATGGCGAACACCAGGGCGAGCAGCCAGATGGTCGCGAGGATGGCGGGACGCGCACCGGCCTTGTCGGGGTTCGACGACGGCGGATTGGTGAACAGGATGCTCGTCGATGAAGCCGAACCCGTCGATGAACACCCGGACGAGGAGCGCGCCGAGGGCGGCCACGCCGACGGCGACCGAGAAGTAGAGGTACGCGCGGAACGCGTTCTCGCGCAGGGCCCTGGCCGTCATTCGTAGACCTCCCGGAAGCGGCGCACCATCCTGATCGCGAACAGGTTCAGCACCAGCGTCATCACGAACAGCGTCAGGCCGACGGCGAAGATGGTCTTGTACTCGATCGACCCGGTCGGGACGTCGCCGATGCCGGTGGCGGCGATGAACGCCGTCATCGTCTCGGTCTGCCGCCGCGGGTCGAGCGTCATGGTCGGCAGCAGGCCGGCGCCGATCGCCACGATCATCGTCTCGCCGACGGCGCGCGAGATGGCGAGCACGAACGAGGCGATGATGCCGGAGATCGCGGCGGGCACGATGACGCGCGTCGACGTCTGGTACTTGGTCGCGCCGAGGCCGTAGGAGCCCTGGCGGAGCCCGGTCGGGACGGCCTGCATGGCGTCCTCCGACACGGAGGCGACGGTCGGGATCAGCATGATCCCGACCACGATGCCGGCCGAGAGGGCGTTGAAGATGTCGACGTCGATGCCGATGCTCCGCAGCAGCGGCGTCGTGAAGGTGAGGGCGAAGTAGCCGAAGACGACGGTCGGGATGCCGGCCAGCACCTCGAGGAAGGGCTTGAGCACGGCCCGGACGCGCGGCCGCGCGTACTCCGCCATGTAGATGGCGGCGCCGAGTCCGAACGGCACGCACACGAGGCAGGCGATGGCCGTGATCTTGAGCGTGCCGAGGATCAGCGGCAGGGCACCGAAGTGCGCCGGCTTGAACAGCGGCGCCCAGTTCGTGCCCGTGAAGAACTCGGTCACCGAGACGGTGCCGAAGAACTCCAGCGCGGGCGCGAGCAGCGCGATCACGATCCCGATCGTGGTCAGGATCGAGAGCGAGGCGCACAGGGCGAGGAACCCCTTGCCGAGGTCCTCGCCCCAGTGGCGACGGGCGGTGCCCAGCCGGCTGCGAGCCGGCTGGGCAGTGCCGAGTGCGTCGGTTGCAGCCACGCGGGCTACTTGCGCTCCGACCGCAGTCAGCGCCGCGTCGACGTCGGCCTGCTCCGTCGCGATCTCCGCGTCGGTGAGCGGGACGAACAGCGCCGTCGTGGCGAGCTGGGCCGAGTTGTCGGTGAGGTACTTCACGAAGGCCTGCACCTCCGGCCGCGTCAGGGACGTCGTCCTTGACGTACGATGAACAGCGGGCGCGACAGCGGCGTGTAGGTCTTGTCCTGCACCGTTGCCACGCTCGGGGCGACGCAGCCGGCGCCGCCGTCGACCTCGAGGGCCTTCAGCGTATCCTGGTTCTGCTCGAAGTACGAGAGTCCGAAGTAGCCGAGGCCGCCCTTCTCGCCGCTGACGCCCTGGACGGTGACGTTGTCGTCCTCGGACGGCGAGTAGTCGGAGCGCGACGCGTCCTCCTCGCCGTTGATGGCGGCGGTGAAGAAGTCGAAGGTGCCGGAGTCGGTGCCGGGGCCGTACAGCTTCAGCGCCTCGTCCGGGAACGACGGGTCGATGTCCTTCCAGGAGCCGGCCTTGGAGTCGGGACCCCACATCGCCTTCAGCTGGTCGACGGTCAGGCAGGTCGCCCAGTCGTTGTCCTTGTTGACGACGACGGTGATGCCGTCGTTGGCGACCAGGAGCTCGTGGAACTTGACGCCCTTGGACTCGCAGGCCGCCTTCTCCTCGTCCTTGATCGGGCGCGACGCGTTGGAGAGGTCGGTCTCGCCGTTGCAGAACTTCTCGAAGCCGCCGCCGGTGCCGGAGACGCCGACCGTCACCTGGACGCCCGAGTTGGCGGCGCCGAAGCCCTCGGCGGCCGCGGTCATGAGGGGGCCGACGGTCGACGAGCCGTCGATGGCGATGGTGCCGGACAGGCTCGGGTCGACTGCTGCGGTCGAGGCGGGAGCCGACGCGGTGTCGGTGCCGCTCGCGGCCGGCGCGGCGGCGGTCGTGGCGTCGTCGTCACGGCTCGAGCCGCCACATGCGGCCAGCACGCCGGCCGTCAGGGTCACGGCGACGATCGCCGAGATCTTTCGCAGGTGCATGCGTGTTCCTCCGTTGGGTTCCACCGCTGGCAGGATCCCCGGCGGCGGACACGAAGTGGGCTGCGCGGTGGATACCGGCTGGTGAAGAACCGGTTAGGTGAATTTCGGAGCCTCTGAAATGCCTGCACCGCGCAGATAGACTGCTGCTGTGCACCTCTACCTCGTCCGCCACGCCACTGCCGAAGTCCGCATCGACGGGCTCGACCATCCCGACCGGGCGCTCACGGACGACGGCCACCGCGAGGCCGCCCTCGCCGCGCGGGCGCTGGCGGTCATGGGCATCGAGCCCGACGCGGTCGTGACGAGCCCGTACCGGCGCGCCGCCGAGACCGCGCTGCCGATCTCCTCGGTGCTCGATGCGCCGCTGATCGAGGACCGCCGGCTCGAGCCCGGCTTCACGCCGGCGGAGTTCTCCGCGCTCTGGGATCGCCACGGCGAGGCCCGCAGCCTGATCCTCGTCGGCCACGAGCCCGACCTCTCCGAGCTGATCTCCTACCTCACCGGCGCGAAGGTGCGGATGCCCAAGTCGGGCATCGCCCGCGTCGAGGCCACGCCCGTGCGCAGCCGGGGCGAGCTGAACTGGCTGCTGCGCCCGAAGCAGCTGCGGCTGATCGCGTCGGCGCGGGTTACCGCCTGATGGCACGCGTCGCCCGCGGTCGTCCGAAGCCGCCCTCCACCGACGACCTGTCGCTGTACCTCAACCGCGAGCTGTCGTGGGTGGAGTTCAACCACCGCGTGCTGCAGCTGGCGGAGGATCCCGAGCACGCCGCTGCTCGAGCGGCTGCGGTTCTTCGCGATCTACGCGAACAACCTGGACGAGTTCTTCATGGTGCGCGTGGCCGGGCTGGTCGACCACTCCAGCGCCGGCACCGCACCGTCCGACGGCCGCGAGCCCGACGAGGTGCTGCACGAGATCGCCGACCGCGTGCGCGGCGCTCGAGGCCGAGCTGGAGACGAATCTGCACGGCTCGCTGCTGCCCGCGCTCGCCGAGGAGGGCCTGCGGGTGCTCACGCTGGCCGAATGCACGGCGGCCGAGCGGCGCCGCATGACCGAGATGTTCGAGCAGGAGATCTTCCCCGTCCTGACCCCGCTCGCGGTCGGCCCGGGACGGCCCTTCCCGTACATCTCGAACCTGTCGCTGTCGCTGGGCGTGTTCGTCGTCGACCCGCCGACGGGCGAGCAGCGGTTCGCGCGCGTGAAGGTGCCCGAGGTGCTGCCGCGGTTCCTGGCGCTGGAGCGCGGCCACCGCTACGTCGCCCTCGAGGACGTGATCGCCGACAACCTGCACCGCCTGTTCCCCGGCATGGAGTTCACGGAGCACGCCACGTTCCGCGTCACGCGCGACGCCGACTACGACATCTCGGAGGCCGCCGAGGACCTGCTCGAGGCCGTCGAGCAGGAGCTCCACGCGCGCCGCTTCGGCGACGTCGTGCGGCTCGAGGTCGAGGCCACCATGTCGGACGAGATGCGGGGCGTCATCGTCGCCGCCCTGCGCGTGCACCCCGACCACGTGTACCGCGCGCGCCGTCCGCTCGACCTGGCCGACTTCTTCCCGCTCGCGTCGCTGGACCGCCCCGACCTGCACTACCGGCCGTGGTCGCCGCAGACGCAGCCGCGGCTGAACGCCGACTCGCAGAGCGTCGACATGTTCGCCGAGATCCGCCGTGGCGACATCCTCGTCCACCACCCGTACGACGCCTTCGGCACGTCGGTCGAGCGCTTCATCGAGCAGGCCGTCGACGATCCCGACGTGCTCGCCATCAAGCACACCATCTACCGCACCTCCGGCGACTCGCCGATCGTGCCGGCCCTGGTGCGCGCGGCCGAGCAGGGCAAGCAGGCCGTGGCGATGGTCGAGGTGACGGCGCGGTTCGACGAGGAGCGCAACATCCGCTGGGCGCGCTCGCTGGAGCGCGCCGGCGTGCACGTGGTCTACGGCCTCGCGGGGCTGAAGACGCACTCCAAGCTCGCGATGGTCGTCCGTCGCGAGGAGGGCGTCGCCCGCCGCTACGTCCACATCGGCACCGGCAACTACCACCCGTCGACCGCGCGGCTGTACACCGACCTCGGGCTGTTCACGTGCCGCGAGGACGTGACCGCCGACGTGCTCGGACCTCTTCAACCACCTGACCGGCTTCGGCCGCCCGCAGGCGTACCGCAAGCTGTGGGTGGCGCCGCAGGAGCTGCGCCAGCGGCTGGTCGACGAGATCTGGCGCTGCTGCCTCGAGCACGATCCCGAGCATCCGGCGCGCATGGTGCTGAAGTGCAACGGCCTGGTCGACCGCGGCGTCATCGCCGAGCTGTACCGCGCCTCCCAGGCGGGCGTGCAGATCGACCTCATCATCCGCGGCATCTGCTGCCTGAAGCCGGGCGTGCCGGGTCTGTCGGACAACATCCGCGTGATCTCGATCCTCGGCCGGTTCCTCGAGCACTCCCGCATCTACTCGTTCCGCACCGCGCAGGCCGAGACGACGTACATCGGCTCGGCCGACCTGATGCCGCGCAACATCGACGCGCGCATCGAGGTGATCACGCCGGTCGAGGACCCGTACCTGGTGGCCGAGATCGACGCCGCGCTCGACCTGATGCTCGCCGACACCGCGGGCTGCTGGTGGCTCGACGCCGACGGCCACTGGCACCGCCGCCGGCCCGGCGAGGGCGACGTGCCGTTCTCCAGCCAGGCGGCGCTGATGGAGCGCGCCGTCGCCGTCGCCGACGGCGAGGCGCGCGGCGACCGCCGCGAGGCCGCCGCCGAACGCCGCCTCGTCCGCCGACCCGCAGCCCGGAAAGCCAGGTGCGCGCGCCGACCGGTGCGACCTGATGGCGAAGGCCCGTCGCGTCCAGATCGACCCGGACGCGCCCTTCTCCGACGCCGCCACGAAGACGCTCGCGATCCGCGGGCCCGAGCTGCTGCTGTACCGCGAGGGCACGCTCGACGGCTCCGACATCGAGCAGCTGCACTCGATGCGCGTCGCGTCGCGCCGGCTGCGCGCCGCGCTCGAGGTGTACGCCGGCTGCTGGCCGAGGAAGCGGCACCGAGAAGCTGCTGCGGCCTGGTCAAGGAGACCGCCGACGCGCTCTCCGATGCGCGTGACCTCGACGTGCAGATCGACTACCTGACGGGCTACCGCGAGCACGTGCCGGCCGCCGACCGGGCGGGCATCGACAGCCTGATCGCGCTGCTGCGCGTCCGCCGCACCGAGGCCGACGCGCACCTCGCCCCCGCCCTCGCACGCCTGGACGACGAGGACTTCGCGGGCCAGGTGGAGCGGCTGGTGGAGTCCGCGCCGTGAAGGCCGCGGCAGGTCGACGGGCTCGACCCGGCCGGCCCGTTCCACGAGAACGCCGCGCGCATCGTCCGCACCCGCCTGGACGAGCTGTACGCGTTCGACCCGGCGATCCGCGACCCGTCGAACGTCACCGAGCTGCACGACATGCGCATCGCCGCGAAGCGCCTGCGCTACGTGCTCGAGATCGTCGGCTTCGCGTTCGGGCCGCCCGGCAAGCAGCTCCAGAAGGAGGCCACCTGGCTGCAGGAGGTGCTCGGCGAGGTGCACGACTGCGACGTGCTGATCCCGCTCGTCGACGCGCACGTCGCGCAGCCTGCGCGACGTCGACCGCGACCACCTGCTCGCGTATCGGCGGCGACCCGGCCGCGCTCGCCACGTCGCCCAACCGCACGCGCTACCGCGGGCTCGAGGGCCTCGTCGCGTTCTCCGAGGCCCGGCGGCAGCTGCGCTACGCCGAGTTCGTCGAGCACTGGGACCGGCTGCTCGCCTCGCAGTTCCGCGAGCGCGTCGAGACGGCGCTCGTCTGACGGCTTCGGGCTACGCTCGTCGGCCATGACGTCGCCGCACATGACCCCCGACGAGTTCCGCCGGGTCGGGCACGAGCTGATCGAGTGGGTCGCCTCCTACATGGAGCGCGTCGAGGAGCTGCCCGTGATGCCCGCCGTGCAGCCCGGCGACGTGCGCGCGATGCTGCCGGCGGCCGCCCCCGAGCAGGGCGAGGGCTGGGACGCGATCGTGGCCGACCTCGACCGCATCGTGGTGCCCGCCACCACGCACTGGCAGCACCCGGGCTGGTACGCGTACTTCCCGGCCAACGGCAGCGGCCCGAGCATCCTCGGCGAGCTGGTCGTCGGCCGGTCTCGGCATGCAGGGGATGCTGTGGTCGACCGGGCCGGTCTGCACCGAGCTCGAGACGCACGTCATGGACTGGCTGGTCGAGCTGCTCGCGCTCCCCTCCCACTTCCGCTCCGACGGCACCGGCGGCGGCGTCATCCAGCACTCCGCCTCCGACGCGGTGCTGTGCGCGATCGTGGCCGCGCGCGAGCAGGCCGGCGCCGGACGGCGGCGAGCTGGTCGCCTACTGCTCGACGCAGACGCACTCGTCGGTCGAGAAGGACCTGCGCGTCGCGGGCATCCCGCACCTGCGGGCGATCGCCGTCGACGACGCCTACGCGATGCGCCCGGACGAGCTCGCCCGCCAGATCGCCGCCGACCGGGCGGCGGGGCTGCGGCCGTTCTTCTGCTGCGCCTCGCTCGGCACGACCTCGTCGCTGGCGTTCGACCCGGTGCGGGCGATCGGCGAGATCTGCCGCGACGCGGGCCTGTGGCTGCACGTCGACGCCGCCATGGCCGGCGTGGCGGCGATCTGCCCCGAGTACCGCTGGCTCAACGACGGCGTCGAGCTGGCGTCGAGCTACGCCACCAACGCCCACAAGTGGCTGTTCACGAACTTCGACTGCGACCTGTTCTGGGTCGCCGACCGCGCAGGCGCTGATCTCGGCGCTGTCGATCCTGCCGGAGTACCTGCGCAACGCCGCGTCCGAGAGCGGTGCGGTGATCGACTACCGCGACTGGCACGTGCCGCTCGGCCGCCGGTTCCGGTCGCTGAAGCTGTGGTTCGTGCTGCGCCACTACGGCGCCGAGGGCCTGCGGGCCGCGCTGCGCGAGGACGTCGAGCTGGCGCAGGAGCTGGCCGCGCGCGTCGTGGCCCATCCACGGCTCGAGCTGGCCGCGCCCGCGCCGCTGTCGCTCGTGTGCCTGCAGCACCGCGACGGCGACGACGCCACGAGGGCGCTGATGGAGGCCGTCAACGCCGACGGCGGCGTGTTCCTCACCCACACGGTGCTCGGCGGCCGCTACACGATCCGCATCTCGATCGGCACGCTCGCGACCGAGCGCCGCCACGTCGACCGGCTCTGGTCGCTGATCGACGACGCCGCCGGGTAGCATGGGCTGCAGGCGCCCGTAGCTCAGTGGATAGAGCGAGCGGTTTCTACCCGCAAGGTCGGGGGTTCGAATCCTCCCGGGCGCGTCGCGCAGCCGGTCGGGCGGCGCAGGCACGCGCTACCGCCGCCGGGTCGGCGACCGATCGGCGGCGCCTACGCGGGCGTGGCGCGCTGCCGGCGCCTACGCGGCGGCGCAGGACGGCTCGGCCGCGAACGGCTCGGCGGCCACCTGGCCACCGGGTGCGGGTCGAGCGGCCCCCAGATCACGTACTCGCCGAGCAGCTCGACGATGTCGGACGGGGTCGCATCGCGCCGCTCGCGAGCAGGCGCGCGACGATCGCCCGCATGGCCTGGTCGTCCGCGATCCGGTTGCTCATCGACATGGCGCTACCCTAATCCGGACGGATGGGCCGCCCGATCGCACATGACACCTCTGTCACCCAAGAGTCCTAATGTGAAGTGGACCGTGGTAGAAGGACAGCAGCGGCCCCATTCCGCCCGCACATCCGATCCAGGCAGCCGCCCATGCGCATCCTCGTCGTTGAAGATGAGCCGCGAATCGCGCGGTTTCTGACCTCCGGCCTCCAGGCCGAGGGCTTCGTCGTCGACGCCGTCAGCGACGGCGAGGTCGGCCATCCAGTGGATGGCGAAGCACGAGATCGAGTTTGTCATCCTCGACCTGGCGCTGCCGGGCATGGACGGGCTCGACGTGCTCGAGCAGATGAAGCAGGAGCGCCCCGACATCTCGGTGCTGATCCTGTCGGCGCGCCGCGACGTGGCCACCAAGCTCGCCGGCCTGCGCGGCGGGGCCTGCGACTACATGATCAAGCCGTTCTCGTTCGACGAGCTCGTCGAGCGGATCCGCATCCACCAGCGCGCGCAGGCCGCGTCGTCGGCCGGCAACGAGGTGCTGCGGGCGGGCGAGATCGTCCTCGACACGCGCGCGCGGTCGGTCGACACCGGCAGCGGCCGCGTGCAGCTGACGGGCCTCGAGTTCCGCCTGCTGGAGTACATGATGCGCAACCGCGGCCGCACCATCTCGCGCCAGCGCCTGCTGTCCGCCGTCTGGGGCTACTCGCACCAGCCGAACACCAACGTCGTCGACGTCTCGATGCGCCGGCTGCGCCAGAAGATCGGCCACGATCGCGTCGAGACGGTGCGATCGGCGGGCTACCGGCTGGCCGAATGATCGTCCACCGCGCCATCGCATGGGCGGCGCTGGGCCACCGGGCCGAGTGGCTGCTGGCGGCGTTCTGCGCCCTCTGCCTGGCCGGCATGTTCCTGCTCGACGCCACGCTCGCGCCGATCCCGTTCCACTTCGTCTACACGGCCGTCGTGATCGTCTACGGCCTGCGGCTGTGGCGCATCCGCGGCGCGATGTTCGCGGCGATCGCGACGGGCATCGCCACGGGCGGCATCACCGTCTACAACGTGATCACCGCCGACGAGCCGGCGCCCGAGCTGATCGAGGTGCCGCTGATGACCATGATGGTGATCGCGACCATCTGGCACGTCCGCAGCCGCCAGAAGGCGGCCGCCGTCGTCGCGGCGCTGGCCGACGAGCGGCAGCGGATGATCCAGCGCGAGCGGACCTTCTTCGCCAACGTCACGCACGACCTGATGACGCCCGATCACGATCGCGCGCGGGCACGTCGACATCCTCGGCCGGTCCGGCTCGCCCACCGCCGACGAGCTCGCCGAGACGAAGCAGGTGATCGTCGAGGAGCTGAAGCGCATCGAGTCGATGGTCGGCGACCTGCTGCTCGTCGGCCGCCTCGACGACGACCGCGCGGCCCTGCAGCGCGAGCGCATCGACGCCGAGGACTTCCTCCACATCGTCGCCGACCGCTGGTCGGTCGTCGGCGAGCGGGCGTGGACGATCGACATCGACGCGCCGGGGACGTTCGTCGCCGACGGCAACACGCTGGCCCAGGCGATCGACAACGTGATCGAGAACGCCGTCTCCTACACGTCTGCCGGCGACGCCATCATCCGTTCCGCGCGCGCGGCGTCGGCACGCAGCCTCGAGATCGAGGTCGCTCGACACCGGGCTCGGCATCCCGGCAGTCCGCGCTCCCCCACGTCTTCGACCGCTTCTACCGCGCCGACCGGGCGCGCTCCCGCTCGACGGGCGGCTCGGGCCTCGGGCTCGCGATCGTGCGCGACGTCGTCGAGGCGCACGGCGGCCAGGTGGCGATCGAGTCGCCCCGGTCGGGCGGCACGCGCCTGACCATCGTGCTGCCGGAGTACCGCCGCGGATCCCGCTCGCGCAGCGCCTCGCGCGGCGGTCGTTCGGCCGCGAAGACCTGACGCTGGCCAACAGTCGACCTCTGCTCGAGGTTGAGATATCCATCGGCAACCTCGACGACGCACTCGATGGTCTGCCGGACGGCGTCGCCGGCACGCCGTTTCGCGTCGCCGCTCCTGACGGTCCGATGACGGCGTCGTCATGAGGATCGACAGGAATCAGTAGAAGGTCATAGGTTGGCGGGCATTCCGGAGCACCCCAGCTCCGGTTCCCCCTTGCTGCCTGGTGGCCAGGCTGACGGGCACGCGTCGCCCCCTGCGACGCGTGGTCGCGGCGTGGTCCCGGGCGTGCGTGAAGGAGTCAAACGACATGGTCGGAGGAGCTGCGAGATGAGACGACGAGGCTTGCACCGGGTTACGGGGACGGCCGTCCTGCTTGCCGTCTTCGTGTTGCTGGCGAGCGTGTCGACGGCGTCCGCCGACGTCGTCCGACCTGAAGATCAAGGAGGGCCGGACGGTCATCGATCCCGGCTCGAACTCGGTCATCGCCGACCAGAACGCGCTCGTCACCAGCCCCGTACACGTGGCTGCTGACCCGCGACGTCACCGGGTCGCCCGACGACTCGGCCGCCGACTGCCGCCCGGCGCACGGCCTGGCGGCGCCGTCCGCGGCGCTGACCGCGGCCTACGCGAACTACCCGGAGAACTGCGACTGGCCGTCGATCCACGCGATCGGCCCCGGCACGACGCCGTCCGTCGTCATGACGGGCGACCAGTCGGACTGGTCGCTGCTCGCGGGCGTCTCCGACCTGCCCAAGGGCAAGTACATGGTCTCGCGTCTGGGCCGACGGGTACGAGGTCGCCGGCGGCTGGTTCACCGTCGCCTGCGGCCCCGGCGACGCCGGGTGCAACCCCGCCGCCGCCCAGAACGCGCTCGTCTACGCCCAGCGCAACCCGGTCCCCACCGCGACGCTCCGCATCGACGTCTTCCAGGACGAGCTGCCCACCAACGGCCAGTACGACGTCGGCTCCGAGGTCGGCCTGAACGACTTCACGCGCGATCGCGATCGACCCCGGCACCGGCGAGGCGCTGACGACGGACGCCTACGGCAACCCGATCTGCTCCGACTACGAGCCGATCCGGACGCGCACCGGCAACTTCGGCCCGGCCCAGCCCGTGCTCGACGGCGACGGCCTCACCGTCTACCAGCTCTACAACGAGGACGGCAACCCCGTCTTCGACTCGTTCACGGCCGGCAACGCGCCGGTCGCGATCGCCGGCGCGCACACCGGCTGGGAGACGGCGACCCCGAAGCTGATCCCGGGCACGCGGCGGCGTCTGCCGCTCCCGCTCGCTCACGCTGACCGACCCCGAGACGGGCGACACCTACACCGACCCCGGCCACATCGCGATCCGCAACCTCGGCCCCGGCCGCTGGGCCGCGATGGTCTCGCCGCCGAACAACGGCAACTGGGCCAACGACCCGAAGAACTACGACCCGGCGTGGTCGCAGACGACCACGCTCGAGGGCGCCCACGACTGGGACACCTGGATCAACGCCGGCGACAACGGCCTCGACCACGAGCTGATCAACGGCAGCGAGAAGGCCGCCGTGACGGTGTCGGGCTGGGTGCGCAAGCAGAACAGCCTGCCCGTCGCGCGTCCGTCCCCGGGCTCGATCCACGGCCACGTGGTCGAGACGTTCTCGTACACGGGTGACCCGGTGAACGGCAACTACATCGGCCAGAACGAGCAGTCGATGCAGAACGAGGTCGCTCCGGTGAAGGAGCTGTGGGTCGCGCTGACCGCACTCCACGTGCCGGCGAACGTGCTGGCCCCGGGCCAGCAGGTTCCCCAGCAGGACCAGACGGTCTGGGCGAAGTCGTTCTACGAGAAGAACGCGGCCAACCCGCTCGCAGCCGGCGAGTTCGACATCCCGAACGTCCCCGCCGGCGACTACATGCTCTCGGTCTGGGACTTCGACCAGAACAACATCCTCTACTCGCAGAACGTCACCGTCCGGCAGGGCGAGCAGACCGACCTGGACACCCTGCGCCTCGCGCAGTGGTGGTCCTGGATCCACGGCACCGTCTTCACGGACACCAACGGCAACGGCAAGCAGGATCCCGGCGAGCCGGGCATCCCGAACCAGCTGGTGACGGTCCGCGAGCGCTCGAACGCCCTCTACAACCACGGCTCGATCGTCACCACCACCGACGAGCACGGCAACTACGAGCTCCGCGCGGTCTACCCGCTCGGCCAGTGGCTCGTCGCTCGAGCAGTACTCGGACGGCTACCGCACGACCGGCCTCACGTGGCAGGCGGCGCACGAGAAGCAGCCGACCACCAAGCTCGGCGGCGGGGTCGACGTCAACTTCCTCCCGTGGATCGGGCAGGGCGCGACGATCAACTGGGGCAAGCAGCCCTACGCCGCGACCGAGAACGGCGGCATCGTCGGCGTCGTCTCCTACGGCACGACGCGCAACGAGCTCGATCCCGACGAGGCGGCGCTCGAGGACTGGCAGCCCGGCATCCCGAGCCTCGGCATGCACATCTACCGCGCCGTCCGCGACGCGAACGGCGACATCGCCCACAACCCCGACGGCTCCGTCCAGGTCGAGGGCCAGGCGCCCGACGGGTCGGGCACGCCGATCGACATCGGCCCCAGCACCACGACGGAGCAGTGGGAGCGCCCGGTCGACTGCCAGAGCTTCGACGCCGAGGGCAACCGCGTCTCCTACCCGTTCATGGCGGACTACGCCCTGTTCACCGCGGGACTGCCGATCGCCAGCCCGCCCCACCACGACTGCGTCGAGGCGATCGGCGGCGGCATGAAGATCGGCGAGATCGCCGACGGCCCGGACGCCACCGACTGGGGCGCCAAGCTGAACGGCAACTGGGGCTTCGGCGACCAGTACATCGATCCGAACCTGCCGGCCGGTGACGGCCCCGGGCAGCTCGACGACCCCGCCAACCTCGAGCCGCTGGCCGAGGGCGACTACGTCGTCAAGGTCGACGTCCCGCAGGGCGCGAACGGCAAGCCCATCTACAAGGTCACCGCGGAGGAGAACATCAACGTCTTCGCCGGCGACTCGATGCAGCAGCCGCAGCCGAACATCCTCAAGAACGGCTGCGCCGGCGCGAACCACGTCGTCGACGTCGCGGGCATCCTCCCCGACGGCCCCGACGCCGTGGTCGAACCCGACGTTCGCCGAGCAGGGCGGGTCGCCGTTCGAGGGCCAGCAGCGGCCGCTCTGCGACGCCAAGCTGATCCACCTCGAGAACGGCCGCTCCGTCGCTCCCGGCTTCGAGCTGTTCACGGACACGCCGCTGCCGACGATCCACTACGGCCTGATCATCGACGACCTCAACACGGCCGTCGACAAGGAGGAGATCTTCTACGGCGACAAGGCGCCCGCCAAGCGGATGCCGATCTCCTGGTACGACTGGTCGGGTCGCCTGATCCGGCAGAGCGTCACGGACGCGAACGGCTTCTACGAGGTGATGCTGCCCTCGACGAACCGGATCAACTACCCGAGCCCGGCGGGCGTCGCCCCCGGCTCGTACACCCTGGTCGCCAACGACCCGTCGATGGCCGACCCGACGCGTGCCCGACCCGGGCATCGCGGACCTGAACCCGCGGCCCGTCGTCCCGAACCCGGACTTCGACCCGCAGTACCGGTCGATCACCACCCCGTTCGAGACGTGGGCGGGCCACACGACGATCACCGACCTCGCGGTCTGGACGATCGGCGTCGCCGTCAACGGCCCGGGGGCGCAGCTCTCGCATCCCGCGAAGTGCCTCCTCGACGCCACCGAGACGCCGCAGCTGTTCGCCGCCGACCGCGTCTACGCGACCCGGCCGAACAGCGGAACGTGGGCAACGGCGGACCGCACGTTCACGCTCAGCGGCACCGGCTTCGGTGCCGGCGCGACCGTGTCCCTCGTCAACGAGGACCCGGTCGTCAACGGCGTCGGCAACGCCGTCACGGCACCCGACGCCGACCTACGGCCTGCGGACGGCGAACACGATCACGTTCACGCTCGCCACGGCCACCGCGGCCGGGCCCGTACCAGGTCTACATCACCAACAACACGAGCCGGCAGCGCGCGATCAACGTGCTGACCCTCCACGTCCGTGGCGGCACCGGCTCGAGCGCCTACAACCCGACCGTCTACGAGGTCGGCCCGGGCAAGACGTTCGATCCCGCACTGGCGCCGCTGACCGGCTCGGTCACGTCGGCCACCAACAACACGCTCACCAGCTCGGCGGTCAACTTCGCCGGCACCACCGGCCGCTACGTGCAGATCACGAGCGGCCGCGGCGTCGGCCAGGTGCGCCAGATCCAGGCCGTCCAGGGCGCCGGCAACCACCAGATCCGGGTCTCCGCAGAACTGGAGCTTCAACCAGACGCCCAACGCCACGAGCACGTTCGCGATCGTTCGTGCCCGCGGCATCCAGGACGCCATCAACGCCTCGGTCGGCATCGCACCCCTGCCGCCGACCACCGGTGAGACCGACGATCCCGACGCTGGTCAACCTCTCCAGCGCGCCAGCGGCTGATCGTCGTCTACCCGAACACGGGCGGGCGCCACCGGGTTCAACCCGCGCGGTGCCTACATGGAGAACCTGATCGTGCCCGCGCCGATGACCATCCAGGGCGTCGGCCCCGGCGGCCAGGGCCCGAACGGCTACGTCTACGGCTCCGTCGTCGACGGCTCCTCGTTCCAGGTCAAGGACGGCGGCGCCTACCAGACGTCGTGGTACGCGCTCGCCCAGCTGGTCGCCGACTCGGCCCAGAACCCGACGCAGATCTCCGACGGCGAGGTCATCTACGTGCTGACCCGCTCCGGCCTGTTCGGCCAGGGCAACAACCCGGCCCGCGCCGGCATCGACGGCCTCGCGATCGAGGGCGGCGACCAGATGTCCTTCCCGGGCAACCTGAACCTGAACGGCGGCGGCCCCGTGCCGCGCCGGATCCGGACGCTGGGCCAGCCGGTCACCCAGGGCGGCGGCATCTACGTCGACGGGCACGCCCGCCGGCTCCAGATCAAGAACAACGCCTTCCGCTCGGACGGCGGCTCCTACGGCGGCGCGATCCGCCTCGGCTCGCCCTACCTGGGCCAGGACGGCAACGCGTCGAACGACAACGCGAACATCCGCATCGCCAACAACCAGATCATCGCGAGCGGCGGCACCAACCTCGCCGGCGGCGTCGCGATCTTCAACGGCGCCGACAACTACGAGATCGCCCGCAACGAGATCTGCGGCAACTTCTCGGCCGAGTACGGCGGCGGCATCTCGCACTTCGGTCGCTCGAACGGCGGCCGCATCCACCACAACCGCATCTACTTCAACGGCTCGTACGACGAGGGCGGCGGCGTCATGATCGCCGGCCAGCTGCCGGCGCCGAAGAACTTCCCGAACCTGCCCGTCGCGGCCGGCCGGACACACGGCTCCGGCGCCGTCACGATCGAGGCCAACGTCATCCAGTCGAACATCTCGAACGATGACGGCGGCGGCGTCCGGCTCCTGATGGCCGGCGTCGACCCGATCCGCATCACGAACAACCAGATCGTCAACAACATCTCGACCCACGAAGGTGGCGGGATCGCGATCGACGACGCGACCGACGTGACCGTGGCCGGCAACACGGTGATGAAGAACATCACCACGGCCACCGCCATGACCTCCGACGGCACGCCGGCCCCGGCCGGGCTCTCCACCGCGGAGAACTCGCTGTGGCTGACCGCGCCGCCGGCCAACGACACGTGCCTGGCGCCGCTCAACGGCTCCATCGCGAGCCTGTCGAGCACCGGCAACGGCAACAACAACCAGCGCCGGCGCCTGAACATCAACCAGCCGTGGAGCGCGCTCGCGCCGTACGTCGGCGTGAACGGCCTCACCGTCACCGCGAGGAACCCGAGCAACGCCTCGCAGACCCAGACGCGCAACGTGCAGTCCGTCAGCTCCACGCTGGGCCGGATCGACGTCACGCAGTCGTTCTCGACCAGCCCGGCCATCACCGGCGGGTGGCTCTTCACCCTCAACGTGCCGGCCTCGCTGTCGACCTTCCCGAACTGCATCCCGGTGCAGGCGGTCTTCACCCCGCCGACGGTGTTCGACAACGTCTTCTGGGACAACCGGGCCGGCACCTACGACAACGGCTTCGTCCGTGGCATCGGCCTGCCGGGCGACGCGACGCCGGCGAACCACTGGGATCTCGGCGCCTACGGCGTCGCCCCCGCCAACGCGCCTGAAGCCGGTCAAGAACGACATCCAGGACCTGACCGGTCACACCGACTACAACAACCGCGGGAACGTCTCCGTCGACCCGAAGGTCCAGTCGTCGTACGACACGACCGTCCGGCTGGCGCCGTTCCGCGGCGACCCGCACTTCGTCGGCGGCACGATCGTCGCCATCGACGTTCCACCGACGAGGATGGGCAACTACAAGCTCTCGGCCACCTCGCCGGCCGGAAGCAGCGGGGTGATCAACAACGGTGTCCGCTGCATCAGGGTCACCGCCACCGATCACGTCGCCGCGCCCCTGTGCGACGCGCAGGCGAACACGAGGCTCGTCCAGCTCGAGGCCTACGACATCGACGACGACGCCCGGCCCCAGGGCCCGGCGTACGACATGGGCTCCGACGAGTACCTCGCGTCGACTGCCGCCAACGTCGCGGTGCGCCTGACGGCTCGCCGGCTCACCGTGACCGCGGCGGTCAAGGCGTCGCGCGTCGTCCCGCCCGCCCGCTCGCTGGTCGGCGGCAAGGCCGCCGAGACGATCTCGGGCTCGTGCCCGAAGTGCTCGGCCACGCTCCAGTACCGCAAGGGCAACCACGGACGCGTCCGGTCGCTGGCCATGCGCAGCAGCAAGGGCAAGTTCACCGTCCGCACCCGCACCCTCGCGCCCGGCAAGTACCGCTACCGGGTCGTGATCCGCAACCGCCAGACCGGCCGTGTCCACACATCCGCCTGGCGCACCCTCGTCATCTCCAAGAACCGGAAGGGAACGCGATGACCGACATCGTGCCGACCTCGCGGTTGAGCCGCCGCGCGCTGCTGCAAGATCGGCGGCGGCGGGCTCGTCGCCATCGCCGGCGCCGGCACGCTCTCCGCCGCGATGCGGTCGCCTGGGTCAGCCCAGGCGGCCGCGGTCGCCCCCGTCACCCACCCGTCCATCGACCGCGTCTTCGCGCTCGCCGGGACGGATGGGTGGGTCAGCCTCCGCGGAGCGGAGGTCACCGACGGCAACCAGGTCGTCTTCCCCGACCCGCTCGGTGAGGACCGCAACATGTACAACTACGGCTTCCGCGACGCGTCGCGGTGGCAGCGGATCCTCCAGACCGTCGATCCCAACTCGGCGGCCGGGCGCGAGGCCACCGCCGCCATCTACGCGTGGAAGGGCGAGACGCAGAACGCGTCCCCGCTCCTCTGGGTCGACGAGGGCCAGAAGGTCCAGGTCGTGCTCTACAACCTCGGCTGGCAGGTCCGCCCGGACATCCCGGACGGGCACACCATCCACTGGCACGGCTTCCGGAACGCCATCCCGTGGTTCGACGGCGTGCCCGAGATGGCCGCCGGCGCCCCGATCGGCAAGACGCTCACCTACTTCTACAACCCGGTCGACCCGGGCACGTACATGTACCACTGCCACTGGGAGGACGTCGAGCACATCCAGATGGGCATGACGGGCATGGTGTTCGTCAACCCGAAGCAGAACGCGACCCTCTTCCCCCTCGCCCAGGCGGTGCCGTTCTACACGCGCGAAGCCCGGCGAGCGGTACGTCTTCAACGACGGCAACGGCGCCTCGGCCTACGACCGCCAGTTCGCGTTCATGCTGATGGACTACAACCCCACGCAGCACTGGCAGCTCGCGCACATCCAGCAGCCGGACTGGTCGGACTACCGGCCGGCGGCCTGGGCGATGAACGGGCGCACCTACCCCGACACGCTGCTGCCGGAGGGCGTGACCGAGCTCGGCCTCGAGGGCGCCGCAGATCTACACGGCGACCGCCACCGGCGGCAACTCGCGGACGCTGAACCGCACGCGGCATTCCCGCGCAGCCGTGACGGCCGGCAAGATCGTCACCCTGGTGAGCGGGCCCGGCGCCGGGCAGCGCCGCGAGATCGCATCGAAGACGAGCTCGTCGATCACGGTCGCCGAGCCCTGGGACAGCTACATCGGCAATCCCGGCGCCGGCACCGTGTTCCGCGTCCACGACGTGGCGCACCCGGAGCTCCGGTCGCAGCCGCAGTCGTCGCTCGTCACCTGCAAGCCAGGCGACCGGGTGCTGATGCGCGTCGCGAACCTCGGCTACCAGCAGCACGCGATGACGCTCGACGGCATCGAGCTGATGGTGGTCGGCCGCGACTCGACCTTCCTCGACCGAGCGCCTGTACCGCACGTCGCAGATCGACGTGGCGCCCGGCGAGGCCTACGACGTGATCTTCACGGCACCGGACCCACTCCGGTGGCGTCGGGCCCGACGTCTACATGTTCTACGACCGCAACTTCGACAACGAGGGCACCCCGGGCGAGTTCGGCGGGATGGCGACCGAGGTACACGTGTACCCGGCCAGCTTCACCCTCCGCAGCCAGGCGGTGCCGAATGACACGGGACTGTGAGGACGCCGTGACCGCTCTTCGACGAACGCGGCGCCGCAATGCCCGCCTGCTCTGGATCGTGCCCGTCGTGGGCGCGATCGGAGTGGGCGCGGTCGGCGGCCTCGCCACCACCGCCCGGAGCGCGAACGCGCCCGGGCCCTCCGAGGGCCTCGTCTGCGACGACGGCGTGGTCACGCCGGGCGCCCCGGCCGAGCGCGTCTTCTCGCTCACGGCCAAGCGCGGCAAGATCTTCACCGCCGACGGCAACCAGGTCCCCATGTGGGGCTTCGCCTCCGGCACCGGCGCGTACCAGTACCCGTCGCCGTTCCTGTGCGCGGCAGGAAGGCGACCACATCACGGTCGTGCTCCGCAACGAGATCGGCAACGCCGGTGCGACGCCCGTCCGGACGTCGATCATGTTCCCGGGCCAGGACGACGTCACCGCCGACGGCGTCCCGGCGCAGCCCGAGCTCGTCACCCCGGGCACACCCGCCGACGGGCTCGTCTCGCTGGTGCCCTCCGTGCTTCCCGGCAACACCATCACCTACGCGTTCACGGCCACGCACGCCGGCACGTACATCTACGAGAGCGGCACGAACACCGCCGAGCAGCTGCAGATGGGCCTCTTCGGCGGCCTGATCGTGCGGCCGGCGACCGGGGCGAACGGCGAGCATCTTCTCTACGCCGGACATCCCGCCACCCGGTACGACCCGCGCCGCGAGGTCGTCCACCTGCTCTCCGACGTCGATCCGGCGCTCCACCTGGCCGTCGACGCCGGCAAGCCGGCGCCGCCCGGGGGCTTCCAGCCGCGCTACTGGTTCATCAACGGCCGGGGCTTCCCCGACACCACCGCACCGAACAACGCCGACTGGCTCCCGAGCCAGCCGTACGGCTCGAGCCTCCACGTGCTCCCGCTGTGGAACCCGGCACACCACAACAACGCCGCGGCTCCGGCCGGATACGACGTGCTGCCGGCCGCCGTCCGCTACATCAACGCCTCGGAGACCGCGCACCCGTTCCACCCGCACTCCGCGGACACGCTGGTGCACGCGATCGACGGGCGACCGCTCGAGTCGGCGACCGGTGTCGACCTGACCGAGAACCACTACGCGATCGAGATCGCGCCCGGCCAGACGCATGGACGCCACCTGGAGCTGGGAGAACGTCGGCACGCACGCCGCGAACGGCGCCATCCAGCCGTTCGACCCGGTCACCAACCCGGTGCCGGTGCCCGTGCAGGACTTCCGCGACACCCGGTACACGCCGGCCACGTGGGCGTCCGGCACGCCGTACCTCGGCGTCCAGGACGACCTGCCGGTCGGCCTCGACCAGCCTGAACGAGTGCGGCGAGTACTACAGCGTCTCGCACAGCCACGCCGTCCAGGAGGCAACCACCTACGGCGCAGCCGGCGGCGGGATGCTGACCCTCTACCGGATCGACCCGCCGGGCCATGAAGGGTGCACCCCGTGATGGCCCGCCCGATCTCCAACCACCGAGAGGCCGACGTGACCACGACCCGAACGGGACGGCGCCTTCTGACCGTCGCCGCTGCGGCTGCCGCCGTGTTCGTCGCGGCGCCGGCCGCCGGGGCCGCGCCGCTCACCCCGAACTGCGCCCCCACGGCCGGCGAGCAGCTGTGCGAGGTATGGGCGAGCGCCTCGAGCGTCACGCTCGGCGGCAACCCGGTGCCGACCTGGCAGTTCACCGACTCGCTCGGAGCCGCCCGGCTGCCGCTGGTCGTCACCCAGGGCGACACCGTCCGGATCCGCCTGCACAACACCCTCGGCCTGCCGGTCTCGCTCGCGATGCCGCAGCTGCAGGGCGTGCTCCACGGGCCGAACGGCGCCGCCAGCGCCCGCGGTGCCGACAAGGAGGGCGCCGCAGCCGACGACCGGCGACCGCGACTACGTGTTCACCGCGAGCCGGCCCGGCACGTTCCTCTACGAGGCCGGCCCGACCGCGTGCCGGCAAGCAGCAGGTGGCGATGGGCCTCGCAGGCGCCATCGTGGTGCTGCCCGCCACGGCCGGTCAGGCGTACGGCTCGGCCACGACGGCCTATGACGACGAGGCCGTGATGGTGCTGAGCGAGGTCGATCCGGCGCTGAACACCGCTCGCCGACCCGGCCGCGCTTCAACCTCAGCACGTTCACCCCGAGCTACTGGCTCGTGAACGGCCGGCCGACGGCCGACGAGCTGGTCGTCGCAGGCGGCGCGAAGCTGCTGCTCCGCTACGTGAACGCCAGCCTCGCGAATCGCTGGACGGGCCTGCTCGGGCTGCACCAGCAGCGGATCGGCACCAACGGCGAGCCACTCGCCAACGTGCTGACCGGCGACGATCAGGCGAAGTCCGGCGTCGTCGCCGCACTGCCGGCGGGCGGCTCGGCGGAGACGCTGGTCACGCTGCCGGCGGATGCCGCCAAGGCGGGCTTCCGCTATCCGCTGTTCGACGAGGGACGCGCGCTCACCGATGCGACCGACGCCATGCTGGCGTACGTCGAGGTGGCGGGCACCCTGTCGCTCCCGTCGTGCCCCGCGGGCACCGCCGGCACGATCCCGCCCATCGTCGACGGGCTCAACGCGCCGCCGAAGGGCCACATCGCCAACCTCGCCAGCCCGACGGCGACGACGGTCTTCACCGTCTCCGGCCGGGCCGTCGAGTGCCGCGGCGTCAGCGGCACAGAGGCGCCGGGCACCGGCGTCCGGTACGCGATCGACACGCTGCCCGGCGCCGGCGCCCTGACGGCCCCGGTCGACAACAACGGCGGCTTCACGATCACCCTCAGCGAGACCGAGGTGGCGCCGATCGCGACCGGCGGGCACCACTACCTGATCGTCCAGGCCGAGAAGAACGGCGTCTGGGGCGCGATCTCCGCCGTCCAGCTGACCGTCGACAACGCCGCGCCCGAGCTGACGGTGGTGGCCTCTCCGGCCATCACCAGCGGCACCGGCAGCGTCACGATCACGGGCAGCGCATCCGACCGCTACCTCGGCGACTCCGACGTCGTCAGCATCACCGCGGCGCTGGACGGCGTCCCGGTCGATCCGGCACCGACGGTGGCAGCTGCCGTCGTCACGGCGATCGACTTCAACGTCTCGGTCGCCGGCCTGCCCGAGGGCCCGCACACCGTCTCCCTCACGGCGACCGACAGCTTCGGCAACACGTCGGCGCCGCTCGACGTCCAGGTCACGGTCGACTCGACACCGCCGGCCGTCGCCGGCGTGGTCGTCGAGCAGCGCCTGCCGGCCGACGCCCTGCACCCGTTCGGCGGCGTGCCGACCAACCAGAACAACGGCACGCTCACGTTCGACCCGAACATCTGGGCGGTCCGCGTCAAGGGCACGGCGACGGACACCATCTCCCCGATCAAGGGCATGCGCGGCTCGTTCGACGACGCCTTCTGCAACACCGTCGCGGGCGCGCCGGCAATCAGCGGCGCACGGCTCGACCCCGAAGGACGGCACGTGCTCCGATGAGACGGAGGCGGGCTTCGCCTACGTTCCGCTCTCCGAGCTCAACCGCTGGCTGCCGCCGGCGGGCGCTCCAGCCGTGACGAAGGCGTTCAACGTCCGGGCCCGCGACGGTGCGGGCAACTGGTCGGCGTGCGCCATGGGCAACGTCATCCTCGACCGCACGAGCCCGGCCATCACCGTGCCCCTGCAGCTCGAGCTGACCGGCGCGGGCAATGCGGCCCTCGCCGTCCGCAGCACGCGGGCGAAGTTCACGCTCGCCGTCCGCCTCTCAGCCCGTGATGCCCAGGGCATCAGCGCCGCCGAGTTCTTCGACGGTGCCGACCCGGGCCGCGGCAAGGGCGTCGGCCTCCGCGCCACCGACGGCAAGATCGACGAGGCGGCCGAGGCCCTGGCAGCGTCCACCTCGGTGCGGCGCTGGACGCCCGGCGTCCACGTCATCAAGGCGCGAGTCCGGGACAACGCCGGCAACTGGTCGGCACCTGTCACCGGCCGCGTCAAGGTCGCGTTCCCGCGCATCTTCGCCGACGGCTTCGAGTCGCACCGGCTGAAGCTGTGGAGCAGGGCCACGGGTGGCAGCCGCGTTGCGGTCTCGAGCCAGGCGAGGGTGCACGGCCGGTACGGCGTGCGGATCGCCACCTCGCGGCGGTCGGCCTTCCTGACCGACACCCGGCCGCGCCATGCGACCAGCTACCGCGCGTCGTTCTCGCTCAAGACGGGCACTGCCGCCACCGGCAGCGCCTGGCAGACCGTGTTCGCCGCGGTCGACCGGCGCGGTCGCACGGCCCTCGCCGTCCAGCGGCTGACGTCGCCTTCCGGCCAGGTGGTGCGCATCGTCGCGCAGCGCCGCGGCCGGGCGGTCGAGTCGTCGCAGACCCTGCTCTCCGGGCAGCGCCACACCATCTCCGTGGCCTGGTTCGGTGCGGCGGACGGCGAGGCCGGCCTGTGGGTCGACGGCGTGCTCGCCGCCCGCATCACGAAGCTCGGGAACGCCGGCCAGACGATCGAGACCGCGCGTCTCGGCCAGGTCGGCGGCGGCAACGCCCGCACCCGGGGCAACCTCCTCGTCGACGACTTCGAGTCGACGACATGAGTGGCGCGCGTCAGGCGATCGGCGTCGGCCCGGCCAGCGGAGCACGCCAGCCGCTGCTCCGGAGCCGGAGCCCGACGGCGGTCGCCTGACGCCCGTCACGCAAGACGGGCCGGGGGGCCTGACGAGGCTCCAGCGCCGGACCGGCGCTGGAGCCTCGGTGCCTCCCTCCCGCTCCCAGCTCTCCGCACCAGCCCCCCTAACCCAGCCCCTCACCGACCGGAGCCACACCGATGCCGTCCCTCCGCTCGATCGCCGTACCCGCCATCGCCATCCTGATCGCCGCCGCCGCGGCGTTCGCTGTGACGTCGGGCGTCCGCGCCGACTCCTCTGTCTCACTGCCGCCGCCGACCAGCGCCACGCCCGTCAGCCCGGAGACTCGAGGCCGGCTACGGCCTCCGCCTGCAGCGCGCCACCATGGCCGTCCAGGGCGGCCTCGTCGACGTCCGCTTCACGATCCTCGACACGGTGCGCGCCGAGCCCGTGATCGGCCACCTGTCGCGCGAGCGAGTCAAGATCGTCGACGAGGCCACCGGCCGCGTGCTCGACACGCGCACGATGACACCCGGCGACTCCAACCTGAAGGCCGGCGAGGGCTACTACATGCTGTTCCGCAACTCGGGCGGGCTGCTGCACCGCGGCAGCCGCGTTTCGATCGCGATCGGCAAGCTCCGGCTCGACGGCGTGACGGTCCGGTGACGCGCCGGCTGATCACCATCGCCGCCACGCTGGCGAGCGCCCTCGTGCTGCCCGCCGTCCGCGCTGGCGCACGCCCAGCTGATCACCGCCGTGCCGGCTGACGGCGCCACCGTCGAGCAGGCTCCCGCGCAGGTGCGCCTGGCCTTCAGCGAGCCCGTGGTGGTGAGCCGGTCGACACTCGACCTCTACGGGTCCGACGGCCGGCGGCTGCCGCCTCGACGCCGCGCCTGCAGGGTGCGACGCTGACCGCGGACGTGCCGAAGCTGGCCGACGGCACGTACCGCCTGGTCTGGCGATCGCTGTCGGCGGACGACCTGCACGTCGTCGGCGGCGAGGTCGTGTTCGGCACCGGCGCCGCGACGCCGCCACCCGCGCCGCACGTCCCGGCCGAGCCGCAGCCCCGCGCCGACGAGTCGGCCGTCCGCTGGGCCGGCCTGGCGCTGCTGGCGCTGCTGACGGGCTCGCTGGTGCTGCGGGCGCTGGGCGCCGCCCCGTTGCGGCGTACCGAGCGACTGGCGGCCGGCGGTATCGTGGCCGCCGCGGCGGCGCTCGTCGCGCTGCAGGTCGTCGACCGCCGGGTCGCTGGCCGTGGTCGCTGCGCAGCGGCGCCGGGCACGCGGCCCTGGTGATGACGGCCGGTGCCCTGGCCGCGTTGGTGCTCGCCGGCCGTCGCCCGCGGCTCGCGGTCGCCGCTGCGACGGCCGCGGCCGCCGGACTGGCGCTCGGCTCGCACGCGGCGGCGCTCGGTGCCGTGCCGATGCTCGTGATCGCCGTGCACCTCGGGTGCGCGAGCCTGTGGGCCGGCACGGTCCTCGCGGCGGCGATCGCCGTCCGCCGCCGGGCCGCGACCGGGCTGCTCCGGCGGCTCGCCCCGGTGCTCGCGCCGGCGGTCGCCGGCCTCGCCGTCGACCGGCCTGCTCGCGCTCGGCCGCCACGTGGTGAACGTGGACGCCCTGCTCACGAGCACGTACGGGCAGGTGATCCTCGCCAAGACCGGCCTGCTGCTCGCGGCCGGTGCCATGGCGATCGCGGGGCGCGCCGCGCTGACCGCCGGGAGGCCGGGACGCGCCCGCCGGGCCGACCGCCATCGAGGCCGCCCTGCTCGCTGCTCGCGCTGGGTGGCGCCGCGCTGCTCGCCGCCGGCGCCCCGGCGCGCGGGCCGCAGTTCGCGCCGCCGGCCCAGGCCGCGGCGTCCGTGATCGAGACGCGGCAGCTGGACGACCTGATCGTGAGCGTCGAGGTGAAGCCGAACCGCCCCGGGCGCGAACTTCGTCGCGATCCGCGTGATCGACACCCGCCGACCCGGCCCCCGCGCCGATCGTCGCCGTGCGCCTGACCGCTCCTGGCACCGCCGCCGACGCCCGCGTCAGCGGCGAGAACGAGTGGCAGGTAGCCGGCGTCGAGATCGCCCGCGCCGGGCACGCTGTCCTGCAGGTCGACGTCGACCGCCCCGGGCCTGCCGGTCTCGACTGCCGTGCGCTGGACCGTCGGCGGCGGCCCGCCGCCGACGTCAGCGTTCGTCTCGCGCACGCGCCTCGATCCGCTGACGACGACCCTGGCGCTCGTGCTGGTCGCCCTGGCGCTCTTCGCGCTCGTGGCGGCACCGACGCCGCACCCGGTCGGTCGCCGTCCTCGTGGCCCTGCTGGCGCTTCCCCGGCGCGGCGCTGGCCGCCGACGGTGGCTCCGAGTCGGTGATCGTGCGCCTGCGGGGCGCGCCTGCCGTGACCCAGCCGTTCGGCGGGACGCCGTCCGAGCGCGGCGCGGCGATGGCGCGGCGCCTCGAGACCGACCTGGGGCGCCGCGGCCGCGGGCTGCGGGCGGCGCTCGCGGGCCGGGCATCGGCCGTGCGCCCGCTGTGGATCGTGGGCGGCTTCGCCGTCACCGCGCCGCGGTCGGTGATCGAGAAGATCCGTGCGCGCCCCGACGTGGCGTCGGTGACGGTCGACGCGACCGGTCTCCGGCCCGCCGCCGAGCCGGGCATCGACCTCGTCGGCGCGCCGCCGGTGTGGAGCCACGCCGGCTCCGGCGTGCTGGCGGGCACCCGCGGGGCCGGCGTCACCGTGGCGGTGCTCGACACCGGCCTCGACACCGCCGGGCCGCTCGGCGCCGCGGTACCGCGGCGGCGAGCACGACTGGCTCGACGCGTACGGCCGCTACGCAAGTCCGGTCGACGCCGCCGGATCCTGCTCCGGCCACGGCACCGGCGTCGGCGGGGTGATCGCCGGCGGCGTCGACGATGCGGCGCTCCCCTCGGCGTGTCGCGCCCGAAGCGCAGCTGATCGCGGCGCGCATCTTCGACGACACGTGCCGCGCCTCGGCCAGCGCCGTCCACGCCGCCTTCCAGTGGGTGCTCGACCCCGACGGCGACCCCGACACCGCCGACGCGCCGGCCATCGTGAACGCCAGCTGGGGCGAGCCCGCAGCCGGCTGCCAGACGGCGTTCGAGCCCGACCTGGCGGCGCTGCGCGCGGCCGGCATCCTGGTCGTCTTCGCCGCCGGCAACGCGACCGTCCCGTCCAGCCCCGCCACCCTCCCCGAGGCGCTCGCCGTCGGAGCGCTCGACGCGACCGGGACGGCGGCCCTGCCCGAGTCGGGCCGCGGCACCTCGCCCTGCGACGGACGCACCTTTCCCGACCTGACGGCGCCCGGCGCCGACGTGCGCACGGCCGACCGCAGCGGCGGCTGGCAGACCGTGAGCGGCACGTCGATCGCGGCGCCGCACGTCACCGGGGTGCTCGCGCTCCTCCTCGCGCGGCACCCGGGCCTGCTGCCGGCCGAGCAGACGGCGGCCGTGATGACGACGGCGCACGCGCTGATCGCACCCGGCACCGGCGCCGGCCGGATCGACGCCCTGGCCGCGTTCGAGAGCGCGCTGCCCGCGCCGCACGACCGGACGGCACCCATCTTCATCGCCGCCGGCGATCTCGCCCGCGATCGCCGCCGGCACGTCGCCCGTGACCCTGCGGGCCACCGTCACCGACGCGGTGCCCGGCGCTCCGCTGACCGGAACGGTCGCGGGCGCCACGCTGGCCGTCGACGCCGGCCCGGCCGCGCCCGTCGCCGTCGGCCCGGGCGGCGAGGTCGCCATCGACCATCGACCTCCACCCGCTGGCCGACGGGCCGCACGTCGCCGTGCTCGTCGCCACGGACGACAGCGGCAACGTCTCGCGGCCCCGGCCGGTGTCGTTCATCGTCGACCGGGTCGCACCCGTGCTGGCGGACATCGCCGCTACCCGGGACGACGCCGGCCGCGTCTCTGGGCACGGTCAGCGTCACCGATGCGACCGCGATCACCGCAGCGCAGACGACGTTCGGTGTGGTGACGGCCGCCGACGGGGCTTTCGACGAGCCCGCCGAGCTGCTGGTCGTGCGCGGCGACGGCCGAGGCTGGAGCGCGGGCCCGCATCCGATCCGCCTGCGGTCACGGGATGCGGCGGGCACGTGGAGCGCGTGGCGGCAGGCGGCGATCGTCGTCTCCCGGACGGTGCGCGACGACGGCTTCGAGCACGGACTCTCGGGCTGGACGACGCGCGGCGCCGTCCGCACCAGCCGCGCCGCCGCGCTGACCGGGCGCTACGGCCTGGACGTGCGGCCCGGCGGCCGTGCTGCCTACGTCGAGGACCCGGCGCCGATCGCCGACCGTACGCTCGACGTCTCGCTGCGGCTCCGGGCCACCGGCCTGGCGGGCACGGTGCGCCTGCTGGAGCTGCTCGACGCCGGCCGGAGGCCGGTGGCGGCCGTCGAGCTGCGCCGCGGGCAGATCCGCGCGGGCGGACGCTGGCGCGCGCTGCCGCGCGGCACGGTGCGGATCACGCTGCGCCTCGCCCGTGGCCGTGCGACGCTCGTGGTGAACGGCCGGGCGGGCTCGTCGGTGTCCGCGGGCGGCGCCGTCGATGCCCTGCGGCTCGGTGCCATCCGCGGCGGGCGCGGCAGGCTGGCGATCGACCGGTTCCGCGGCCCTGCGCGGCTGAGCCGCGCAGAACGCTCCAGTGCCCGGCGGACGTCGCGCGGACGTCCGCCGGGGCGTGGACTCAGGCTGGGAGCGGTGGCGGTGGTGGCACCGACGACGGCGCCACGTCTGGCTCCACGTGCTCGAACGGCGGCTCGATGGTGATGTTCGGCAGCACCCGGTCGAGCCACTTCGGGATGTACCAGGACTTCTCGCCCAGCAGCGTCAGGCAACGCGGGCACGACGCGTCAGCCGCATGATCAGCGCGTCGCAGAGGATCGCGACGGCCAGCAGGAGGCCGAACTCCTTCGAGACGCGGTCGGGCGTCAGCAGGAAGGCGAAGAACACCGCCGACATGATGATCGCCGCCGCGAACACGACCCGGCCGATGGCGCCGACGCCGGCCTCGGACGGCTTCCTTGGTGGTCTTGCCGTGGATGTGCTCCTCGCGGATCCGGCTCATGAGGAACACCTCGTAGTCCATCGAGAGCCCGAACAGGATCGCGAACGCGATCGGCGGCACGAAGCTCTCGATCGGGCCCGTGCGGTCGAGGCCGATCAGCTCGAGGCCGTTGCCCTGCTTGACGACGAAGGTCAGCACGCCGAACCCGACGAGTGGCCGACAGCAGCGTCGTGATCGACGCCTTGAGCGCGATCACGACCGACCGGAAGGCCATCGTCAGCACGATCAGCGTGACGCCGATGATGTAGAGCAGGAACCACGGCGCGCGCTCGTAGATGCGATCGCCGATGTCGATGAACGCGGCGTTCTGGCCGCTCACGTACGCGCGGGCGTCGCTGCCGCCGAGCGCGCCGGGCACGGTGTTGTCGCGGAGCTCCTTGATCAGGTCGTCGGTCTCGGTCGCCTGCGGCGCGGTGGCCGGCGAGATCATCACCAGGCCGACGTCCTTGGCGTCGTTGAGGATCGGCGCCTGCACGAACGCGACGGCGCTCTCCGGCAGCTGCTTCGCCGCCTCGTAGACCTTCTGGGCGGCCTCGGGATCGGTGCCCTGCTCGACGACGACCGGGATCGGGCCGTTGAAGCCGGGGCCGAAGCCCTGGGTGAGCAGGTCGTACGCCTTGCGGGCGGACGAGTCCTTCGGCGCGGTGCTGGCGTCGGCGGTGCCGAGCCGGGTGCCGAGGACCGGGAGGGCGAGCAGCAGCACGAGCAGCACGCGCGCCGATCAGCAGCGGGCCCGAGTGACGCGTCGTGAACGCGCCCCAGCGGCCCATCAGCGTGCCGCCGCGAGCCTCTTCGGACTCGTCGGACTCGGGCAGGAACGGCACCTTGAGCCGGTCGACCTTCGTGCCGATCAGCGACAGCAGGCCCGGCAGCAGGAACGTCGCGTAGAGCACGGCGGTGAGCACGCCGAGGGCGCCGCCCATGCCGAGCTTGGTGATGAACGGGATGCCGATCACGGCCAGGCCGGTGATCGAGATGGCCACCGTCACGCCGGCGAAGATGACGGCGCGGCCGGCCGTGGCCGAGGCGTAGGCGGCCGCCTCCGGCACCGGCATGCCGTCATGCAGCGCCTGTCTGAAGCGCGTGACGATGAACAGGGTGTAGTCGATGCCGACACCGATGCCGATCATCGAGATCAGGATCGGCGTGATCGTGTTGAAGTCGGTCAGGTTGGCGAGCAGGAACAGCAGGCCGAACGCCGTGCCGACCGAGATCAGCGCGAACACGATCGGGATGCTGGCCGCGACCAGCGTGCGGAACACGATCAGCAGCACCAGCAGCGCGACCGCGAAGCCGATGAACTCGCTCGCGCCCTGCTCGGGCGGCGCCTGCTCGGCGTCGCCCGTGAACTCGGCCGTGATGCCGACCTTGGCCGAGGTCGGCCTGCATCGAGTCTTCGAGGGCGACGACCTTCGCGCGCTCGAGCTGGAACCCGTCCTCGGAGAACTGCACCTCGGCGTAGCCGATCCGCGGATCGGTGGTCGAGAACCGCTGGTTGTCGTCGGCGAACGGGCCGCGTGACGGAGGTCGCCGACTCGGCCTTCGAGGCCGTGGCGAGGGCGGCGTCGATCGCGGCCTTGCGCTCCGCCGTGTCGAGCCGCTCGCCGTCGGGCGCGACCATCACGACCTGCAGCACGGCGCCGTTGCGCGCGTCGAACTTCGCCGCCAGCACGTCGGTGGCCTTCTGCGCATCGGAGCCCGGGATCGAGAACTTGTTCTCGAGCGTGCCGTTCAGCGGCCCGAACGCCAGGAACGAGATCACGAAGAAGAACAGCAGGCCGCCGATGACGGTCCGCTTCGGGTGGGTCGCCTGGGCGCGCGCGATGCGCGCGAGCGTGCCCGTGTGTTGGCGCGCGAGTGCGCCGTTGGACGGTTCGGTCATGGGACTTTCCTCCTGCACTTACCCGGTCGGAGGCACGGGGGCGCCTCCGGTGAAGATCTGCGATCCGCAGCGCCAGCTGCGGTCCGGCACACGAGCGACTGCTCCGCCGAAGGGCAGAGACTAGCAACCGGGAGTGAACGGTGTCAACATGTGCGTGTCTTGCTGCCGACGCGTCCGACCTACCACCACGGCGACCTGCGCAACAGCCTCATCCAGGCGGCGCTGACGCTGGTCGCCGAGCGCGGCGTCGACGGCTTCTCGCTGCGCGGCGCGGCGCGCACCGTGGGCGTCTCCCCGAGCGCCTGCTACCGGCACTTCGCCGACCGCGAGGCGCTGCTGGCGGCCGTCGCGCACGAGGGGCTCGACACGCTGGCCGAGGCGATGCGCGTCGCCGCGGCCCCGTACCCCGAGGCCACCGCCGTACGACGCGGTGCGGCGCTTCTGGGTCGTACAGCAGCGCCTACCTGCACTTCGCGCTCGAGCACCCCGCCCACTTCCGCGTCATGCACGCGCTGCCCAAGTCGGAGCAGAGCCGCGTCGATGATGCTGCCGCGCACGCCCGGCGGTCCTGGCGCAGGCCGCCATGGAGAGCCTCGTCGAGACCGGCGTCGTCGCGCCGCGCGGCGGCGGGCCGGGCGCTGCTGGCCTGCTGGACGTCGATCCACGGCCTCGCGTCGCTGGCGGTCAGCGGGCAGATGCCCGTGGCCAACGGCATGGCGCTGGCCGTGTCGCTCGACGCCGTGCTGCGGACGGCGCTGATGGGCGCCGGCGTCGACCCGGCCCTGCTGCCGCCCGAGCTGCCGCTGCCCGACGGGGCGTGTCCGGGCATCGCCGAGCTGGTGCGCGAAGCGGCCGTCGAGTAGCGTCCCGGGTCGGAAGGTCGCGGACATCTCGGGTGCTGCGAAGCGGCGCCTCATTCCCCACCGGGGAACCCGGTGGGCTGCGTCCGGGCACTCGGACAGGCGTCCCGCCTGCCTCTCGCACCCGCTCCTTGTCAGACTTGCTTCTCGCGCGAGCTGTCAACGCCCTTCCGACCCGGGACACTGACCCGACGCGAAATCGGCGCAGTTTGCGGACATCGACCCCGCGGTCGCCTTGCGCGCGGACGGGTCGGTCCCGTACGTTCTTCTTGCACCGAGCGCGGAGCAGCTTCTCGCCGCCGCCCCGGGTACAGCGACCGGCCCTTCGGGGTCTGCGAGGTACGCGGGGCGCCAGTGACGAGGCGGCCACCGGCTCGGTGCCTCGTTTTCCGGGGAGAGACGGACATCAGCTACCACCCGACGGCCGATCCCGGCTCGCACCACGAGCCGTTTCACGTCACCTCCGGCACGCCCGACCGCTACGCCGAGGTCGACCTTCACGCCGACCTCGAGGCGACGATGCGCGACGGCGTGGTGCTGGGCGCCGACGTCTACGTGCCGCGCGGCGCCGGCCCGGTGCCGGCGATCGCGATCCGCCACCCGTACGGGCGCCGGACGCCCGAGATGGGCATGGCGGAGCTCGGGTCGTTCTTCGCGCGCAAGGGCTACGCCTGCGTGGTGCAGGACGTGCGCGGCAAGTTCTCGTCCGGCGGCGTCTTCGACCCGGCCGTGGGCGAGATCGAGGACGGCTACGACACGGTCGAGTGGATCGCCACCGCCGACTGGTGCAACGGCCGCGTCGGGCTGTGGGGCGAGTCGTACTACGGGTTCACGTCGCTGGCCGCCGCGATCAGCGGCCATCCCGCCGTCGCCGGCATCGCGCCCGGCGACATCGGCACCGACTGGCGCGGCGTCTGGTACCGGGGCGGCGCGCTGCAGCTGAACACCGCCGGGTACTGGGCGATCGCGATGGACGACCCGGAGTACGCCGACCTGACGCGCGTCGATCCGTGGCACCTGCCGCTGGTGGACATGGCCGAGGCGGCCGGCGGCTCGGGCGCGTACTTCCGCGACACGATCGACCGCGCCGCCGACGAGGCGTGGTGGCGCGAGCGCAGCCTGCGCCACCTGCTCGCCGACGTGCGCGTGCCGGTGCTGACCTGGTCGGGGTGGTACGACAACTTCACCGGCGAGCAGCTGCACGACCTGCAGCTGATGCTGGCGACGCACCCGGCGCCGGAGACCGTGCACCTGATGGTCGGGCCGTGGGACCACGAGGGCAGCGGCGAGCACACCGACCGCGCCGTCTGCGTGCCGGTGCCGCCGACCGCGGCGCACCGCTGGGACGCCTACCAGGCCTTCTTCGACCGCTACGTGATGCAGGCCGCCGACGCGGCGCCGGTGCCGGCGGTCGAGGTGTTCACGCTCAACGACGGCTGGCAGCACCTGGACGCGTGGCCGCCGCCGGCCGCGACGCCGACCGCCTACCACCTGCGGGCGGACGGCGTCCTGTCGGTCGATCCGCCTGCGGCGGACGAGGCGCCCGACGCGTTCGACTACGACCCGGCGGATCCGATCCCGGAGACGCTCGGGCGGCAACTGCTGGATGCTGTGCGAGGCGCTCGGCGACCGTCGCGAGCTCGAGCGGCGGCCGGACGTGGTGACGTACTCCACTCCCCCGCTCGCCGCCGACCTCGAGCTGACCGGGCCCATCACCGCGGTGCTGTACGCCGCCACCAGCGCCGTCGACACCGACTTCACGATCGCCGTCGTCGACGTGTTCGAGGACGGCACGGCGAACCAGATCCAGGACGGCATCGTGCGCGCGCGGTTCCGCAACGGCATGGACGCGCCGTCGCTGGTCGAGCCGGGCGAGGTCGTGCGGTACGAGATCGACCTGTTCGCGACCAGCTACCTGATCCGCCGCGGCCACCGGCTGCAGGTGGACATCTCGTCGAGCTGCTTCGACCGCTACGACCGCAACCCGAACACCGGCGGCGCGTACGGCCACGCGGCCGAACCGGTGGTCGCGCACCAGGCGATCCACCACGCGCCGGCGCGCGCGTCGCACGTCGTGCTGCCGGTCGTCCGCCGCCCCGCCTGAGGCCGCCGCAGCGACGAAAGTGCGCAGTTTGCACGCTTTGCCGCGGCGGGCTCCTTGCGCTCCGGTGGGCAGGTCCCGTACGTTCTTCTTGCACCGAGCGCGGAGCAGCTTTCAGCCGCCGCCCCGGGTACGGCGAACGGCCCTCTCGGGGGTCGGGAGCGGTACGCGAGGCGCCGACGAAAAGGCGGCCACCGGCTCGGTGCCTCGTTTTGCGGCCCGGAGACGCGGCGGCTGCGTCAGGTGCGGTCGGCGGGACGCTCGCGCGCCGCGTCGAGCAGCGCGGCCGCCGAGGATGCCGACCAGCTGGGCCGGGCTGACGTCGGGCCGGACGCGGAGGATGCGACGCACCAGCGCGCGCTGCTCACGCGCCTGCGTCGTTCGAGCATCGGGTGCACGACCGCCATCGGCATCTCCATTAGCGCTTTGCCCGCCGATCCCTGCGCCGAAACCTCGCCGGCGCGCAGGCGCGCCGATCAGGGGTCGAAGCGGCGGCCGATGGCGCGCTGCAGGCGGCGGTGGTCGTCGCGCGAGATGCCGACGATCTCGACGCCGAGCACGGCGCCGTGCGAGGTGCGCGAGCTGCGGGTGACGCGGCCGCGGAAGGCGATCGATCCGTCGCCGTCGCCCGCGAGGACGACGCCGATCCGCGTGCCCAGCTCGGGCGGCCGCTCCCGCACGCGCAGGGCGACGCCGGTGAGCGAGAGGTTGAGCGACTCCGCGCGCAGCATCGGGTCGGGCCCGACCTCGGGCCGCAGCACGGCCGGCGCGACGAGGTCGACGCGCTCCGTCCAGCGCTCGGACGTGACGCGCAGCGCATCGCCGATGCGGGTCGTGACCACCTCCGCCCCGCCCTCGCAGGCGTCGGCGCCCAGCACGATCAGCGTCGCGAACCAGGCGCTCGCGCCGTCGTGCAGGCGGATCGTCGCGAGCCCGCCCGGCACGAGATCGCCGGCCATCGCCCGCAGGTCGAGGTCGACGCCGTCGATGCGCAGCACGGTCGCGTCCACGAGCGGGCCGTCGGCGCGGGCGAGCAGCAGCTCGTCGCCGGCATCGAGCGCGGCGGCGAACGCCTCTCGCCCCTCGGTTGCGGCCTCGGTCACGTGGTTGGCATCGGCTATCGCGCCCGGTCCTTGAGTAGACTGAAAACGGCGCGCGGGTGTAGCTCAATGGTAGAGCGGCGGCCTTCCAAGCCTCAGACGAGGGTTCGATTCCCTCCACCCGCTTCGTCGTGCGATTCGCCGGCTCAGCCCGTGTAGAGCGAGCCATCCGCGTTCACCCGGTGGAACTTGACCGTGACGGACGCCGACCCGTTCAGCACGGCCGTGATGCCGGCCGAGACGTGCACCGAGATCGGCCTCGTCGCCGAGAGCACGTGCGGGCCGGGCTCGAGGAACGTGTCGCGCGGCGCGGTCGTGGTCAGCGGCGTCGCCGGCACGGCCGTCACCGGCGGCACGTAGCACTCGCCGACCTGCGGGACACCGCCGCCGACGACGGGCGGCGCGAGCGCCCACGTCACCTTCGCCGGCTGCTTCGGCGCCATCGTCACGATGAACCCGACGGCGAGCGGGACGTCGAGCGAGAAGTTCACGTCGCACGCAGGCGGTGGCGAGCCCATCGAGAGGTCGCAGCCGTGGGTGGTACCCGTCCGGCGCGCCGTCGGGCCGTTGCCGACGCCGATGGCGCCCGCATACGACTCGTCCGGCCCCGCCTGCAGCCGGTTGGCCAGATCGAACGGCCGGTTCGTCGCGTGCGCGGTCTCGTTCGACGAGGCCGTCACGGTGCAGTCCGGGATCGCCCCGCTCAGGCTGCCGGTGTACCCCGCGGTGTACGCGACGTCGTCGACCTTGAAGTACAGGTCGGGCACCTCGCCATGCGCCCGCCACGTCGTCTCGGCGATGCCGGCGCGCGAGGTCGCCCGCGTCTTCAGCAGCACCGTCTCGCCGGCGGCGTTCGGCCTGCCGGCCTTGACCTTGACCCGCACCGGGGCGCCGCGCGCCGAGGTGCGGGGCAGCCCGGAGACGACGGAGCCGGGACCGATCCGCAGCCGCTTCCACTTGGCCTCTGCAACCGCGCCGCTCGCGGCCCGCAGGTTGCCCCTGATGGTCTTCGACGAGCCGGTCTCCAGGATCGCCGTGCCCGGCGTGAACGTGGCCTTGGCACAGGCGTTCGGCTTGCGCCAGTGCTTCTCGGTCTCCTTCATCGAGGCGTAGGCGCGGGCGGCCATCTCGCTCGCCATCTTCTCCATCTTCGCCCGGATCGTGCCGTCGGCGAGCGCGCTGCGCATCTGGGCGGCGATCTGGGCGCCCGTCAGCTCGGTGCTGTTGAAGGTGACCGTGACGTTCGTCGTCCCCTTCGTGATCGCGCCGGTGCGGCCGTTCATGGATCCCGAGGCGTCGACGCCGATCCGGATGCGGGTGACGATGTCGATCAGGCCGAAGACAGCGCGGGCCCGCCGGGTCGACGCGAAGCGCGTGTGGATCTCGTAGCTGATGCGCTCGAGCTTCGCGTCCTCGTCCACGAAGCCGCGGAACTTCGAGTTGAACGACATCGTCTGCGCCTCGCTGTTCTCCTGGACGAAGAGCTCGGAGGTGTCGTTGCTGGTGCTGCGCGTGTTGAACGTCGTATCGCGCCGCACGACGCCGGCCGCGCTCGGGCAGCGATCGGCGACGCGGTCCTTGCCGTTCGCGTCCATGGCGAGCGTGAACGTCGCGGACTTGCCCGCATCGGTCGCCACGCCGAAGGTGAGCTCCATCGAGGTCGCGGTCGGATCGATGTTGCCGTCCTTGTCCTTCTGGGCGCGACCGCCGAGCTCGATGGTGGTCGTGACGCCGGCAGCGGCGTCGCGCGAGGTCATCGTGCCGGTGATCGAGGCCCCGGTGGCGGTGCTCGTCACCGTCGACGGGCCGAGCGTCACGGCCGGCCCGTCTGCGAGCCGTGCCCTACGCGCCGTGGCCGCGGCGGCGCGCCGCGGCGCCGCCCGTCCGGTCAGCTTCACCTGCATCGCGTCGCCGTAGGGCTTCAGCCGCCGCCAGCGCGGCGTTCACGGACGGGGCGGCGATGCCGAAGCTCGGCAGCGGCACGACCTTGCCGCCGACCTTCGTCGTGAAGATGTGCAGCTCCGGCTGCTCCACGGCCCAGCGCAGGTACGGCAGCCACGGGCTGGACGCGGCCGGCACCCGCGGCAACAGCTGCCCGTTGCGGACGCACTTCTGCGTGCCGTTCAGCTTCAGCTTCCCGAAGCCCGCCTTGCAGCGCAGCGGCTTCTTCGCCGCGTCGGCGGCGGGCGCGGCGGCCAGGCTGACGGCCACGGCCAGCACGAGGGCTGCCACCCGGGACATGTTCCGAGCCTAATGCAACGTCTGTCACGTGACAGGTTCGGCGACGGCAAAAAGCCGCAGATACCGAACTTCCCTCGTACGTACCATTGAAAAACCACCTGAAATCTGTTGATACTTCATCTCCAGACGACGACTCGAGCCTCCGAGCCGCCGCCCCCGCCAGGAGACCGCCATCACGTACCCCCGCCTCCCCCGCCTGGCGACGCTCGTCGCGTCGCTGATCGTGATCGCCATCCCGGCGGCCGCACTCCAGGTGCTCGCCCCATGAAGTCGAGGCTGATGGGGCGTCCGGAGATGGTCGACGACGCCGCCCGCACGCCCCGCGACGCGGCGTTCCGGCTCCGGCCGGAGCTCGAGAAGACCTTCCCCCGGCAGGCCCCCGCCTGGTACGACCGCGAGATCGAGCTGATCCTGGGAGAGGCGCGCGAGCGCCTCTCCCAGGCGGTCGCCTGACCGAGTCGAAACTCGGGCCTGACCCTTGTCAGGCCCGAGCGGGCCGTGCGATGGTGGCGACGGAAGCTGATCGATCGCGCCGTCTTCCACCCGCACGGTCCTGCCTCGGATAGGAGTTGGCGATGCATCCCGGTCGATTCATGGCTCCGCGCCCGCCACGCGTCTCCACCAGAGTCGTTGCTGTCGCTGCCGCCCTACTCGTCGCTCCGGCGAGCGCGGCCGGCGTCACGCAGGGTGGCACGCTGCGGCTCGGGATGACCTCCCCGCTCGTCGCCGCGGTGCCGACGGACTTCTCGATGGAGAGCCGAAGCATCGCCCGGCTGCTCTGCAACGGGCTCGTCGACACCCGCCTCGCGCCGGTGGGAGGCTCGCGAGGCGTCGTCCCGGCGATCGCCGCCGCCCCGCCGGCGGTCAGCCCGGACTTCCGCACGTTCACGTTTACGATCCGCGCCGGCCTGCACTACTCGGACGGCTCGCCGGTTGTCGCATCCGATGTCCGGGCAACGTTCCTGCGCGTCCTCGACCCGGCTGCGCAATTCGGCCCGCGGTTCGTCGACTACTACGATGCGATCGAGGGCGCGGTCGCCTACAAGCTCGCGAAGGCCCCGTCCATCAGCGGCATCGTCGTCGCCGGAAACACCGTCACGTTCCGCCTCGTCCGGAGCGATCCCTCGTTCCCCGAGGCGCTCGCCCTCCCGTTCGTCTGCATCTCGCCGGGCGGGTCGAGCCATGCGGACGGTACGATCGCCGCCGGCACCGGCCCCTACCGCGTCCTCACGCAGGCCGGCGGAAAGCTCGTCCTCGGGCGCAATCCGGCCTGGCTCGGTCCAGCCGGGAACGCAGCCCTCCTCGGCGGCTCCTCGCTGACGGCGACGCACTGGAACCTCGACCAGATCGAGATCTCGACCGGCCTCCAACCGGCCGTGCAGGCGCAGCAGATCGCCTCGGGCGCCCTCGACATCTCGCTCGACGGCGACGGGGTGGGACCTTCGTACCCCGTGACGGGCGTCGCGATGCTGCGCCTCAACACCCGACGCGGGCCGCTGCGCAACGTACAGCTGCGTCGAGCGATCGCCATCGGCCTCGACAAGCGCCCCCTCGGCCGCGTCGGCACGCAACGCCGCGGCACCTGGACGTCACTGCTCCCGCCGCAGATGCGCACGGCCGGCCGCGCGCCCGACTTCGAGGTGGCGGCGCGGCTCCGGACCGCGCGTCGGCTCGTGAACTCGGCGACGGGGACGCACCCGATCCGGATTCGCGTGCTGGTCCGCCGCGACCGCCAGGAGTTCGGGAGGGAGCTCGCGCGCCAGCTGCGGCTGCTGGGCTTCAAGCCCGTCGTCCGCCGCGTCGACGATCCGGTACGCACCCTCGCCGGCGCGCCGGGGGCCTGGGACGTCGCGCAGGAGGGTTGGCAGACGGACCGGAGCGACCGGCTCACGTTCGTCCGCGAACTGCTCGCCACCAACGGCGCCGGGAACGTCGCGTTCTCGAACCGGAGGGTCGATGCCGAGCTTGCGCGGATCTCGCGGACCGCCGTCGGCAAGACCCGGGACAGCCGGGTCGAGCGGCTCGCGCAGACGACCTTGCGCACGCTCGTCCCCGTGATCCCCTACCGCGTCGCCCAGTTCCAGACGACGACCACACCCCGCGTCCGCGGGCTCTCGGTCGACCCGTGGGACGGCATCCGGCTCGCCGACATCTGGGTCGCACCCTGACCGTTGGCGGGGCCTACCAGCCGGCGTACGGGGCGAGCTTCGCGTCGTCGAAGCGGCCCGCTTCCACGTCCGCCAGGGCTCGCTCGAACACCGTCAGGAACTCGTCGATCTCGGCGGCGTTGATGATCAGCGGCGGGGTCAGCTCGATGACGTTGCCGTGCAGGCCGGAGTAGATGGCGAGCACGCCCAGCTCGAACAGGCGGTAGACCAGGCGGTGCGCGTCGACCGGCGCGGGCTCGCGGGTCTCGCGGTCGGTGACCAGCTCGACGCCGAGGATCAGACCGCTGCCGCGCACGTCGCCGATCAGCCTCGAGCGACCCGCGATCTCCTCCAGGCCCCCGAGCAGGCGCGCGCCCATCGCCGCCGCATTCGCGACGAGGCCCTCCGCCTCGATCACCGCCAGCGTCGCCAGGCCGCCGGCGATCGGCATCGGCGCGCCGCCGAGCGTGAACAGGCTGAACGTCTCGACGTCGAGCAGCTCGCGCCGTCCCACCACCGCCGACAGCGGCAGGCCGCCGCCGAGCGGCTTGCCGAGCGTGACGGCATCCGCGGCCACGCCGCTGTGCTGGAACGCGAACATCTTCCCCGTGCGGCCGAGGCCGATCTTGACCTCGTCGAACACCAGCCAGATGCCGTGCCGGTCGCACAGCTCGCGCAGGGCCGGCAGGAAGTTCGCAGGCGGCACGACCTCGCCGCCGTCCGACTGCACGGCCTCGACGATGATCGCCGCCGTATCCGCCGCCGGCGAGACGGCGCCGAGCGCGTACCGCTCGACGTGCTCGAGGCACTTCAGCGAGCACCCCTCGCGGCTGCACGGCCCGTGCAGGCACCGGTACGGGTCGGGATACGGCACCTTGGTGACGTTGCCGCCGCCGATCACCGACGCCTGCGCCTGGTGCCCCGACAGCGCCGCCGAGCCGCTGGTCGTGCCGTGGTAGCCGCCGACGAACGAGACCAGGCGGCGGCGCCCCGTCGCGAGCGGCAGCAGCCGCGCGATGCAGTCGTTGGCGTCGGAGCCGGACGTGCCGAACCACGCCTTCTTCGCGAAGTCGCCCGGCAGCAGCGCGCACAGCTGCTCGGCCAGGTCGGTGGCCGGGCCGTTCGAGTGGCAGCAGAGCATCGCCGTGTGCTGGCCGTCGAGCGCGGCGACGAGCGCCTCGCGCACCGCCGGATGGCCGTAGCCGGTCTGGGCCACGCCCCCCGAGCCCGTCATGTCGAGGTACTCGCGCCCGTCGGCGTCGGTCATGCGCACGCCGCGCGCCGAGGCGGCGCTGAACGGGTAGAAGCGGATCTTCATGACGTCCGCGAGGGCGACGTCCTCGCGTGCGAGCAGCTCGTCCGAGCGGCGGATGGTTGTGGCCATGCGCTCGATTCTCGTCGTCGGTCAGCCGCCGGTCAATCCGCGCGTGACGCGCGACCCAGGACCGCCGCTAGCTGTTGTTCGCGTTCAGCGACGACAGCGCGCTGCTGAGGCTGTCGCCCGACGACTTCAGCTGCGCGATGGCCGTCTCCATCGCCGTGAACTGCGCCTTCAGCTGGGCCTCGCGGGCGTCCAGCCGCACGCGCATGTTGTCGATCTGGTCCTGCAGCCGCTTCACCTGCGAGTTCGAGCCGTCGATCGCGGCCGCGATCAGCCCGCCGGTCTTCGTGAAGCCGGCCGTCAGGTCGGAGATGCGCTGGGCGATGCCGTCGTCGGCGGCGGTCGCGCCGTCCCGCGTCAGCAGCTCCTTCACGCTGTCGCGGTCGGTCGCGAACGCGGCGGCGAACTTGGAGGCGTCGAACTTGAGGCGGCCGGCGATCGCGTCCTGGTCGAGCGTCGACGCCGCCGTGCCGGTGGAGATGCCGAGGTCGGCGGCCAGGTTCTTGCCCGGCGCGAGACCGGCCACGATGCCCGCCAGCGCGTCGCGGAGGCCCGACTTGACGGTCTGGAGCGCGCTCGAGTTGAACAGCGTGCCCTTCATCATGTCGCCCAGCGTCGTGGCGTCGCGCACCTTCTTCTCGCTCACCTCGCTGTTGAGCGCGTCGATGATCGAGTTGTAGGCGTCGACGAAGTCGGACGCGCGCTTCGACGCGTCGTCCGGGTCGACGTAGGTCGGATCGGTGCTCGCCGTCGTCGCCATCGCGGACGTCTGCGTCAGCACCAGGGTGGCGCCCGCGATCAGCGTCGTCGTGGTGTTGCGCTCGCTCTCCTGGTCGACGCCGTCGATGCCGACGATCGCGTTCTGCGCGTTGACGATCTTCGTGAAGCCGAGCGCCCCCGCCGTCGCGCCGTCCGACGTGATCGAGACGAGACCGCCGGTGGCGCCGGTGTCCTTCGCGCTCACCCGCAGCTTGCCGTCGACCACGGTCGCGATGACGCCGCCGTTGGTCGCGTTCACGGCGGCGGCCACCTGCGCCATCGTCTGGCCCGCGGTGATGACGACGTTCGCGGTCACGCCGCCGGCGGTGATGTGGAGGACGTCGTCGGCGGGCACCTTGCCGATGCCGGTGGCCGCGGCGCCAACCGCTGCCGACGACCCGAACGCGGTGTCGAACCCGGCCGCTGCGCCCGCCGTCGAGAACGACAGCGCGGTCAGCTCCTGGTCGGTGCCGACCGGGCTCTTGACGCGGATCCGGCCGCCCGTCTCGACCGTGACGGTGGAGCCGGGCACCTGGGCCTGCGCCCACGTCTTGAGGTCGTCGAGCGTCGAGGTCGCCGTCACGGTGTAGGCGGTGGCGGACGTGACCGGCGAGCCGCCCTGCAGGCCGCTCAGCGAGATCGTCTGGCCCACGGCGACGCCGAGCGACGTGCCCGCGGCGTCGGTGAGGTCGGTCAGCTTCGTCGTCTTGGCGGCGAACACGTTCAGGCCGGCGTTCGCGGCGCCGAAGTCACGCACGCCCGCCGTCGCGCCGTGGGCGTAGACCTCGCCCGTCGCGAGCCGCTTGACCTGCACCTGGTAGCTCGCCTTGGGCGCCCCGGACGAGGCGGCGATGGTGTACGAGGAGTCGTCGCCGCTCGAGCCGTGCGGCGAGCCGGCCCAGAACGGGATGTTGCGCAGCGCGTCGGCCGCGGTGCGCAGGCTGAGCAGCTTCGTGGAGATCTCCTGCAGGGCCGACTTGCGCGCGTTCTCGACGTCGATCTGGTTCGACATCCGCGTCACGGGCGCCTGCTCCAGCGCCATCAGCTGCGTGACGATCGAGCTCGTGTCGACGCCGGACGCGAGGCCGGTGAAGTTGATCCCGCTCGCCACCCTAGCCCTCCCGGTCCATCGAGGCGAAGGGCTGCGAGGGGGCGTACGCGGTGACCGCGCTGCGGCCGGTCGAGACCTTGGAGAGCTCGCGGCGGATCACGTCGGCGGCCGCCGTGGCGGCGTTCTCGTTCGCCGCGGCGAGCGCCAGGAACTGCTCGGCCAGCGGCCGGCAGCCGGCCGGCAGCGTGTCGGGCAGCGCCGCGATCAGCGTGGCGCGCTCGTCGAACACCCGTGTCATGCCGTCGACGTCGGCCTGCGTGATCAGCCGTGCCTCGAGCTCGGTCAGCTCGACCATGCGCTGCAGCAGGGCGCTGGTCTCCACCCTCACGCGGCTTTCTTCGCCGCCTCGGCGAAGGCCTCGCGCAGCTCGGCGACGAGCGTGATCGCCTGGCGCACCTTGTCCGCCGAGCCCTCGCGTGAGGCATCGATCAGGTGCCGGTGCAGGAAGAAGTAGAGCGATCGCAGGTTGCCCGCGATCTCGCCGCCGCGCTCCATGTCGAGCGTGGCGTTCAGCTCCATGATGATCGCCGTCGCACGCGAGACGCCCTCCGTCATGCGGGGCCGTTCGCCGGCCTCCGCGGCCGCCTCGGCGCGGCGCAGGAACCGCAGGCAGCCGTCGTAGAGCATGACCACGAGCTGCTCCGGGGAAGCCGTCTGGATCGAATTCGTCTGGTACGCCTGGTAGCCCGTGGCCACGTTGCCTCCGGCACGCTCGGGGGATCGCGCGAGATCGCTTCCAGACCTGTATCGGCTCGGAGCCTCGATCGGTGAAGCAGATTTTCCTGCTTACGAACGATATGACCCTGATTCGTTACGCGGCAGCGTCGAGCTGCGAGCCGAACCTCGACTGCATGTCGCGCAGCTGGCCGAGGCTCCGTTCCATGGCCGTGAACTGCGAGCGCAGCAGCGCCTCGCGCTGCGTCAGGCGCACGCCGGCCTGGTCGATCGAGGCCCGGTACCCGCCGAGCCGGGCCGTCTCGGCGGCCACGCGGCCACCCAGGGCGCCGGTCGAGCCGGTGAAGCCCGCGATGACCGAGTCGAGCCGCGCGGCGATGCCCTGGGGCGCGTCACCGCCCAGCAGCGCGGCGACCCCGTCGGGATCGGCGGCGAGCGCCTCGCGCAGCTTGGACTCGTCCAGCACCAGGCGGCCACTGAGCGAGTCGGCCGCCATCGCGCCGGTGGCCGCGCCGCTGGAGAGACCGACGGTCGCCGCCTGGTTGCGGGTCGAGCCGAGGCCCGCGACGGTGTCGCTGACGGCGCGGTTGAGGTTCGCGAGCAGATCGGTGTAGAGGCCGTCGGCGTAGAACGCGCCCTTCGTGACCGAGCCGGTGCCCGCTGGATCGGGGCGCTCGCCGATCGCCGTGCGCAGCGCGTCGACCGTGCCGTTGTAGGCGGCGACGAACGCCTTGGCCCTCGCGATCACGGCGTCGGCGTCGACGCCGGCCGGATCGGACGTGATCGTCACCGGCGTGCCGGCGGTCGCGGCCCGCAGGTCGAGCGTGACCCCGGGGATGGCGTCGCTGACGCGGTTCGACGCGCTGCTGCGGGCGATGCCGTCGACGCTCAGCTGCGCGTCCTGGCCGGCGAGCGTGACCGTGAGGCCGAGGTCAGCGGCGAGCGAGCCGTCCGACGTCAGCGACACGGCGTTCGCGGCGCCGGTGTCGCGCGACGTCAGCCGCAGCTTGCCGTCGACCACCGACGCGCTGACGCCGCCGCCGATCGTGTTGATCTTGGACGCGATCGTCGCGATCGAGTCGCCCGCCGCGATCGACACGTCGACGCTGGTCGCGCCGCTCGCCAGGTGCAGGGTGTCACCGGCTCCGGCGGCCGCGAGGGCGGTCGACTGGGTGCGCACGTCGGCGCGGGCCAGGGCGCTGACGGTGACCGAGAACGACGCCTTGACCGCGCTGCCCGAGGCCGTCGCGACGATGCGCGCCGGGTCGCTCGAGGTGGCGATCGGCCGGGCCGAGAACACGCCGGCGCCGCGCAGGGCCTGCTCGGTGCCGCGCAGTGCCGTGAGGCGCGAGCGCATGTCGGCAAGGCCGGCGAGGCGCGCGCTGGCGAGGTCGGCCGAGCGCTGCAGCCGGTCGACGGGCCGCCGCTCGATCGCCATCAGCGAGGTGACGATGGCGTCGGTGTCGATGCCGGACGAGATGCCGGTGAAGCTGAGACCCGTCATGCCTCATGCCCGCCGGTCGACGCTCCGCTCCCAGAGCGACCGGAGCTCTGCGAGCTGGTGCATGACCCGGGTGCCCGGCACGGTCTTGACGACCTCGCCGGTCTCTGCATCGAGGAAGCTCGCGACCCAGACGTTGGCGACCGGGTCGAGGCCGTAGCGCACCTCGACGGAGCCGTGGGGCGACGCGTCCGCGAAATCCACGGTGAAGGAGCTCCGCTCCCGCTTCGAGCGCTCGTGCACGGGCACGGCGTCCGGGACCGGCGTCAGTCGGTCGACTCGATCGTGCAGCTCGGTTGTCGTCGGCTGTGTATGCACCGCAACCTCCTTGGCGGTACTGCAACTTCGGTAACCGGCCTCATGCCAGTTCACAGCAACAGGTAGAGCATACAAGACGAAATGCAGGTCGATCTGGAAGTTACCCCACCGGGGGTACGCCCGGGTCGTCGTCCTCGAACGCCCGCCAGGGGCGCCCGGCGATGACGGCCGCGAGCGCGCCGACGGAGAGCGCAAGCGCCACCGCCTCCAGCCCGCGAGCCACCGTGTCGGGCATCGCCGAGACCGGGTAGGCGCGGTACAGCATCGGCACCTGGGCCATCGCGAGCAGCAGCGCCGTGGCCGCGAAGGCCCCCGCCGTCAGCGACCGGAAGCGCTCGGGCACGGCGGCGATGGCCAGCACCGGCAGCGCGGACAGCACGATCACGGCCGCGCAGAGGATCACGGCCGCGAGCGCGCCGCGACCTTCGACCAGGCCGCCGGCAGCGCCGAGGAGCATGGTCACGAACGCGCCCACCGCGAGCCCTGGCGCCCAGCGCGGCCGCAGCAGCCCGGCGATGATCGCGACAACGCCGAGCACGATCGCCGGCCAGGGCGATGGTGCGTCGCTGCGGCGGCTCACCAGGTCGATCACCACCGGCGTGCCGGCGAGCGTCAGGCCGATCTGCAGGCGGCCGTCGGGCAGGGCATGCCGCAGCCGGTGCTCGCGCCACGTCAGCGTGCCGCCGGTCTGGCGCAGCGGTCGTGCGCCGGCGGTGCGGTTCACGATCGCCTCCGCCCCGTCCGGCAGGTACAGGCGCAGCTGGAAGTCGTTGCCGACCACCTCGGCCCGCAGGCCGGGGACGGCCGGCGTGATCGCCACCACCGTCACCCGCGTCTCGGTCGCCGCCGGCATGCCGTTGCCACCGTGCGCCGCGGCAGTCGCGGGCACGAGCAGGAGAACGACCAGAGCAAGGAGTGCGCGTCGCCGCACACCCGGCAGCCTAGTGGCGTCTATGCGGCCAGGTGCTGCTCGACGCCGGCCAGCAGCGTCCGCATGGCGGGCTGGGCCGGATCGAGCTCGAGCGTCGCCTGGAGCACGGGCAGCGCGTCCTCGAACAGCCCCTCGGCAACCGCCGCCTTCGCCAGGCACGACAGCGCCCGCGGCTCGGGGCCGCCCACCTCGAGCGCCTCGATGGCATGGTCGGCGGCGAGCCGGTAGAAGCCCCGCGCGAGGAACAGCTCGGCCAGCGTCAGCGCGGCCATGCGGCCGTCGGCGATCGATGCGCGCACGGTCGGCACGAGCCGCTCGAACAGCTCGTACTCCTCCAGGCGCGCGAGCGCGTCGAGCATGCGCACGGCGTAGGAGGCCGACGCGACGGCCAGCGGCGTGGCCGGTGCGGGAGCGGCGTGGTCGGCGTAGCCAGCGAAGGCCTGCAGGAACGCGGTCTCCGCGGGATCTCCCCCGCCCTCGCCGAACACGGCGGCGGCGGCAGTGGCGGCGGCGGCGTCACCGGCGGCGACGGCGGCCAGGGCGCGCGAGCGCTGCAACGCCAGGAAGGCGGGCGTGCCGATGGACAGCTCGGACAGGTCGCCGACGACGTCGGCGTAGCGCTTCTGCGTCAGCAGGGCCTCGGCCAGGCCGACGGTGGCGGCCGGGTGCGCGGCGTTGCGGGCCAGCGCGCGGCGGAACAGGTCCTCCGCGAGCTCCGCGTGGCCGCGCTCGTAGAACGCCGTGCCGAGGAACAGCCACCAGGTGGCGGTGTCGTTGCCGGCCGTCTCGAGGCGCCGCAGCACGTCGGCCGGGTCGGCATCCTCGGCGCCGAGCAGCGTGTCGGCCAGCTCGAGGCCGACGGGCAGGTAGGCGGGGAACCGCTCGAGGCTCTCCTCCAGGCGCGCGATCGCCGTGTCGGCGTCGCCCTGGTCGGCGGCCACGCTGGACAGCGCGGCGAGGGCCAGGAACGAGCCGCGGCCGACCATGCCGGCGAACCGCGCGGGCGCATCGCCCATCTGCGAGGCAGCGCTCGAACAGCTCCTGGGCGCCCTGCAGGTCGCCGCGCTCGCGGGCCGCCAGGGCCCGCTCGAAGACGAGGTCGGTGAACGTCGGATAGACCTGCAGCAGCATCGCGGCCAGCGCGTCGGCGCCGTCGATGTCGCCGACGCGGCGGCGGACGCCGATCAGGCGCGTGGCGAGCAGCGAGGCGTAGGCGATCTCGTGCCAGCCCTGCTCGCGCTGGATCAGCCGGTACGACTCCTCGAGATGCTCGTGCGCCTTGGCGATGTCGTCCATCGCGACGTACTCGGTGCCGAGGTTGAAGTGCGTGAAGGCGTTGTGCGGCGTGCGCTCCAGCTCCGCCAGCAGCAGCGTCAGGTTGCGCTCGTGCTTGTTGCGCTCCTCGATGCGGCTCTTGAGGTAGCCGTAGTGGCGGATCCGCAGGGTCGAGATGGCGAACCGCTCGGGCAGGTCGATCGGCATCGAGATGCGGATCTGCTCGTGGATCGCGCCCGAGAACCGGTACGGCGGCCGGTGCCGCCACAGGCGCAGCGCCAGGTGGTTGGCGGCGGTGCCGACCTCCTCCTGGCCCGTGAAGTTGGTCTCGACCAGCCAGTGCGCCTCGCGGTACGGCTGGGCGGCCAGCGCGCGCAGCAGCGTCGCATCCTCGGCCTCCAGCCGCTCGTCCGCGTCGAGCCAGAGGATGTGCGTGCCGGTGGCGCGGTCGATGCCGTGGTTGCGGGCGTCGGAGAACGAGCCGTTCCACGGGAAGTGCAGCACCGTCGCGCCGTACGACTCGGCGATCTCGATCGTGCGGTCGGACGACCCCGTGTCGACGATGATCATCTCGTCGACGCCGGCCGCGCACGAGGCGAGGCAGTCGGGGAGCATCTCCTCCTCGTCCTTCACGATCATGCAGAGCGAGATGCTGACCTTGCCGGCCGCCGTGACCGAGCGCCGCGCGACGTCCTTGAGGAAGCCGCGCATCGCGTTCACGGCCTGGCGCTCGCGCGGCGGCAGCGTGACGGCGATCGGCCGCTTCAGGCGCGCCTTGGCGGCCTGCAGGTTGCCGGCCAGGTTCTCGAGGCCCGGGTCGAGGTGCTCGGCGGCCCGCAGCACCTTGACGGCCAGGGCTGCCTCGTTGAGGCCGAACAGCGCGACGCCGAGGTAGTTCAGCAGCACGGGCTCGGCCGGCCGGCGGTCGAGCCACGGCCGCACCAGCTCCAGCAGCGCGACGCCGCGGGGCGCCCAGCGAGTGGCGCCGCCGGCGGCGACCTCGTCGATCAGCGACTCGCACGTGGTCTTCAGGATGCGGTAGGCGGCGACGTCGTCGTCCCAGCGCGCGAGGGCCGCGCCGATGGTGGCGGCGTGCCGCTCGCCCGCCTGGATGGCGAGCGCGACCAGCTGCCCGGCGTCGTCGGCGAGCTCGCCGGCGGACGGGTCGGCGAGGCGCTGCAGCGCGTCGGCCTCACGGCCCTGGAGCCAGAGCCGCAGCGGCCGCGTCTCGCTGGCGTCCGAGGTTGCACGGACGATCTTCAGCGCCACGACTCATCCCACCTTTCCGACATATGGATACCATCTTCGGCGCATACGGCTACCGCCTTGAGCGATGTCACGCGGCGGGGCGCAGCACGCGGGAGCGCAGGGCGCCGAACGCCTCGGCCACCGGGGCGACGATCTCGCTGCCGGCGGCCCGGGCGAGGCGCACGTGGCCGTCGCACGCGTCGTGGAGCGGCACGTAGGCGTCGCAGGCTTCGTGGATGCGCTGCAGGTCGGCGCCGAAGGCGACGTGCTCCAGCAGCGCGATGTCGGCCATGCCGTCCCCGCCGCCGGCCGCCTCGATGGCGTCCAGCACGCGGCGCTCGCGGGCGTCGGCGTCGCCGTCGCGGGACGGGTCGGCAAGCAGGTACAGCGCCACGTCGTCGTCCTCGGCGAAGGCCTCGCGCCAGGCCACGAGCAGGTCGGTGAGCCGGTCCGTGCCGAGCCAGGCGGGCGTGGCGAGCACGTTGACGCCGCGGCGATCGGGCAGCGAGAACTCGGTCAGCTGCGGCTGCGACCGCCGCACCGGGCGCGCGGCGACCGAGCGCAGGCGGGCGGCATACCGCTCCGCGATCGCGTCGAGCCCGTAGGACTCGGCCGCGGTGCGTCCGGCGGCGCCACGGGTCTCGCGGGCGGCGCGGTCGGCTGCCGCCTCGCGCAGCAGCCGCACCAGGGCGGTGCGGTCGGGCTCGAGCATCCACGGCTCCGAGACGGCCTGCAGCTCGCCCAGCAGCACCGGCGCGACGGGCTCGCGGTGCGCCGGGATCCGCCAGGAGGCCTCGGGCGGGCAGAACTCGTCGGTCGGGCCGCCGCCGGTCACCAGCACCGGCCGGCCGCACGCCATCGCCTCGAGCACCGGCATCGCGAAGCCCTCGCCGCGGTACGGGTGCACGAGCACGTCGGCGCCGCGGTACAGGGCCGCGAGGCCCTCGTCGTCGAGGTCGTCGGACAGCATCCGCACGTTCGCTCCCGCGGCCTCGCGGCGGCGCAGCTCGTCGCCGACGTTCATGCCGCTGTAGAAGGTGCCGGCGCCGACGTCCTTGATCACCAGCAGCACGTCGTCGCGGCCGGCGAACGCCTCCTCGAAGGCGGCCAGCAGCACGTCGATGCCCTTGCGGTAGATGGTGCCGCCGACGAACAGGAACACGCAGACGTCGTCGGGCGCCAGGCGCCGCGCGGGGCCGTCGGGGCGGTACACGTCGAGATCGACGCCGTTCGGCACCACGTGCACGCGGTCGGCAGGCACGCCGTCGCCGACGTACATCTGACGCACGTAGTCGCTCGGCACCCACACCTCGTCCACGTCCCGCAGCGGCTCCACCCAGTCGCGGGGGATCGAGCCGAACTCCCACGGCTGGATCAGCACCAGCCGACCGAGGCCCGGATCGTCGAACGACGGCGGCCACTGGTGGCGCACCTCGACGGCGGCCGGACGCGGCGGCGCGGTGGTGCGGGCCGGCCGGTCGTCGGCCGCGACGTCGACCGTGAAGCCGTCGCCGAGCCGGCGCACGACCTCGGAGTTGATGCGCGCGAGGCTCGAGATGGCGTCGAAGTCGCCGCGCCAGCGCACCGCCAGCGGCGTCGCCGGCTCGGTGTGCGCGGCCGCGCCCGCGGCGTAGCCGGCCTCGAGATCGTCGACGTAGTCGGCGAACGTCCGCGGTGCCTCGATCGCGGCGGCCATGGCATCGAGCAGGAACGGCCGGTCGACGAGCCGCTGCATCGCCTCGGCCAGACCGGCCTCGCTCCAGCCGTCCACGAGCAGCCCGTCGACGCCGTCGCGCACGCCCTCGGCCAGGCCGCCCATGCGGCTCGCGATCACCGGCAGACGCGCAGCGCGGGCCTCGCCGACGGTCAGCGGCGCACCCTCCCAGACGGCCGACGGCACGACGGCGACGTCGATGCCGGCCAGCACGCCCGGCAGGTCGGCGTGGGCGTAGGCGCCGGCCAGCTCGACGCGGCCGGCGGGATCGACGTGCGCGAGGCGCGCCCGGTCGGCGTCGCTGATCGAGCCGTGCAGGACGAACCGCACGTCACCCGTGACGGCGTTCGCGGCCTGCGCGAAGGTGAAGACGCCCTTGTGCCAGACGCCGGCGCCGACGAAGCCGATCACGAGCGGCCGCGAACGGTCACGCGCGGTGCGATCGCGCCCGACCGCGTCCCAGATCGACTCCGCCGACGGCGCGCCGAGCGGCAGCACCGACACCATCGCCTCCGGCAGCCCGCCGTCGACGAGCATGTCGCGCACGAACCCCGACACGGCCTGGACCTGGCCGACCCGGCCCGCGACGCGCTCGATCATCTCGATCCGGCGCGCGGCGTAGCCGCCGGCGTCGCGCGAGCCGGCGCACGGCGCGCAGTTGGCGCCCTGCGCGCCGGGGCCGTCGCAGAGGACGCCGCCCTCGCGCATCAGGTGGTTGCGCGCGCAGACCAGCCACAGGTTGTGCGGCGTGAAGAACGAGCGGATGCCGCGCGCGAACGTCTCGTCCACCAGCGACAGGCCGAGGTTGTGGAGGTTGTGGTAGTGGACGACGTCGGGCTGCACGCGGTCGAGCAGCTCGGCGAACGCCCTGGCGATGGCGGGATCGTCCAGCTCGCGGCGCGGATGCCCGATGTCGAGCAGGCCGTGCGGGCGGTTGAAGACGCCGACCAGCTTGACGCCGTCCTCCTCCCACTCGCGCACCGCATAGGCACCGGCGCCCGGCAGGGGCTGCACGGCGGCGTGGAAGACGGTCACGTCCCAGCCGCGGGCGGCCAGCGCACGGCTGGCGAGGCGCGGCACGACGGTGCCGCCGCCCGGGTCGTTGAAGCCGAACGACGTGAGCACGATGCGCCCGCGGCTGCCGGGGGCGACCGTGGCGGGCTCCTCGGCAGCCTCGTCGCGCAGCTCGGCCGCCAGGTTCGGCAGGCCGCGTCCGGCGAAGCGCTCCGACAGCACCAGGCGCGCGCGGCGCTCGGCGACGGGCTGCGGCAGCGCGTCCCAGTCGACGTCGGCGGCGAGGTCGCGCAGGGAGTACGAGCCGAGCGCGCGGCGCACCGCCTGCTCCACCTGCTCCAGCTCGCGGTCTCGCTGCGACTCGTCGCTGTAGTTGGCACCGTGGCGCCGCAGCCGCACGACGGGGCCGCCGGCGATGTGGCGGAAGGGGAAGGTCGCGGCGGCGCGCAGCCAGAAGTCGATGTCGCCCGCGATCGGCAGCGACGGCTCGTACGTGCCGCACGCGTCGTAGGCGGCGCGGCGCACCGCCGCGGTCGGCGAGATGATGTGGTTGCCGCCGAAGAACAGCATGTCGAGCAGCGCGCGGCGCCCGAACTGGCGGGCCGTCCAGGTGCCGGTCTCGCGGCCGTCGGCGTCGATGATGATCGCGTCGCCGTGCGCCACGCCCGCGTCGGGGTGCGCGTCGAACACGGCGACCGTCCGCTCGAGGCGGTCGGGCACGCAGATGTCGTCGTCGCCGAGCTGGGCGATGATGTCGCCCGCGGCGTTGTCGACCAGCGCGTTGTACGCCGGCATCAGCCCGATGTTCGCGTCGAACCGCACGACGCGCAGCCGCGGCGAGTCGTAGCGGTCGAGCACCTCCTGCGTTGCGGCGCCCGACCCGTTGTCGATCACGACGACCTCGTAGTCGTCGTACGTCTGTCCGAGACAGCCGGCCAGCGCCTGTGCCAGGTAGGCGGGCCGGTCGTAGGTCGGGAACCCGATCGTCACCCGCGGCATCGCACCCGTCATCGGCTGACGACGCCGCGTGCTTGAGCGGTCGGCGCTCGTTGCCGATACGGGAGAGCCGATGCTGAACGCCCACCACTGCCGGGCCTGCGGCGCGCCGTTGACGGAGACGTTCGTCGATCTGGGCGCGACACCGCTCGCCAACAGCTACCTCGAGCCCGCCGCCGCCGAGCTGATGGAGCCGCACTACCCGCTCCACGCCAGGGTCTGCGGGACGTGCCTGCTCGTGCAGCTGCCCGCCGTGCAGACGGCCGAGGCGATCTTCTCCGACTACGCCTACTTCTCGTCGTACTCCGACTCGTGGGTCGAGCACGCGCGGCGCTACGTCGCGGAGATCGTCCCGGCGCTTGGCGCTCGGCCCCGGCTCGCTGGTGGTCGAGATCGCGTCCAACGACGGCTACCTGCTGCAGCACCTGGTCGAGGCGGGCGTCGGCGTGCTCGGCGTCGAGCCCGCCGCCAACGTCGCCGCCGCGGCCATCGCCGCCGGCATCGACACCGAGGTCTCGTTCTTCGGCCGCGACTACGCCGCCGGCCTGGTGCGAGCGGCGCGGGCACGCCGACCTGATCGTCGCCAACAACGTGCTCGCGCACGTGCCCGACCTGAACGACTTCGTCGCCGGCATCGCCGTGCTGCTGGCACCGGACGGCCGCGTCACGATCGAGGCGCCGCACCTGCTGCACCTGATCCGCCACCGCCAGTTCGACACCATCTACCACGAGCACTTCTCGTACCTGTCGCTGCTCGCCACGTCGGCCGCCGTCGCCCGCCACGGCCTGGCCGTGGTCGACGTCGAGGAGCTGCCCACGCACGGCGGCTCGCTGCGCTACCACCTGGCGCACGCCGCGGCCGGCATCGTCCCCGGCCCGCGCGTCGCCGCCGTGCTGGCCGCCGAGCGGGACGCGGGCATGGACACGCTGGACGGCTACCGCGGCTTCGCCGAGGCCTGCGCCGACGTGAAGGCCGGGCTGCTCGAGTACCTGATCGAGGCGCGCCGGACGGGTCGTACGGTGGCCGCCTACGGCGCGCCCGCCAAGGGCAACACGCTGCTCAGCTACTGCGGGGTCGGCCCCGAGCTGGTGTCGTACACCGTCGACCGCAGCCCCGCCAAGCAGGGCCGCCTCCTCCCCGGCTCGCGCATTCCCGTCCACGCGCCGGAGCACCTGCGCAGCCACCGCCCCGACGACATCCTGATCCTGCCGTGGAACCTGCGGGACGAGATCGCCGGCCAGCTGGCCGACGTGGTCGAGCTCGGCTCCCGGCTCGTCGTCGCCGTGCCCGAGCTGGAGCGGGTCGCGTGAACGTCCGCCCCACCGGCATCGACGGCGTGCTGGTCGCCTCGTTCGAGCAGCTGCGCGACGAACGCGGCGCCTTCGAGCGCGTCTGGGACGGTGCGGCGCTGGCGGCCCACGGCGTCGACCCGGCCCTGGCGCAGTGCAGCATCGCCCGCAACGAGCGCGCCGGAACGCTGCGCGGGCTGCACTGGCAGGCCGGCCCCGACGACGAGACGAAGGTCGTGCGCTGCGTGCGCGGCGCCATCTTCGACGTCGCCGCCGACGTCCGGCCCGGCTCCCCGACCTTCGGCCGCTGGTTCGGCCTTCGCCTGCACGCGGACGGCAGCGAGATGCTCGTCATCCCGCCCGGCTGCGCCCACGGCTACATCACCCTCGAGGATCGGAGCGACGTGGCGTACTGGATCTCCGCGCCGTACCGGCCCGCCGCGGCTCGCGGCGTGCGGTACGACGACCCGCAGCTGGCGATCGCGTGGCCGCTGCGCCCGACCGTCATCTCGGCTCGCGACCGCGACCTCCCGGCGCTGGCGGCATGACCCGCGTACTGGTGACCGGCGGCGGCGGCTTCGTCGGCCGTCAGGTCGTACCGCTGTTGCGCGACGCCGGCTTCGACGTGGTCGCCCCGTCCAGCGCCGACGCCGACCTGCTCGCGCCCGGCGTTCCGGCGTGGCTGGCGCAGACGACCGGCGCCGACGTGCTCGTGCACCTCGCGTGGGACGCGGCGCCGGGCTACGCGACCTCGGCCGCCAACCCCGAGTGGCTGCGCGCCAGCCTGGAGCTCGCCGCAGGCTTCGTGGCGGCCGGCGGCCGGCGCATCGTCGCCGCCGGGTCGTGCGCGGAGATGGACCTCGAGCGGCCGACGCCCTACGCCGACTGCAAGCGTGCGCTGCACCTCGGCCTGCGCGGCCTGACGACGATCCACGGCCGCCAGCTGGCCTGGGCGCGCCTGTTCTTCCTCTACGGCCCCGGCGAGCACCCGCAGCGGCTGGTCGCCTCGCTCGCCTCGCGGCTCGCCGCCGGCGAGGAGGCGCTCGCGACCGCCGGCCGGCAGCGCCGTGACTACCTCGACGTGCGCGACGCCGGTGCGGCGATCGCCGCCCTCGCCGCCTCGAACGCGACCGGCCTGTTCGACGTCGCGACGGGCGACGCACCCGCGGTGGCCGACATCGCGCGGGCGATCGCGACCGCGGCCGACCGGCCGGGACTGCTGCGCCTCGGCGCGCTGCCGTCCCCCGACGAGGCCCCGCTGATCGTCGGCGACCCGGGTGCCCTGCGCGCCGCAACGGGCTGGTACCCGCAGATCGCCCTCGCCGACGGGCTCCGCGACGCGGTCGCCACCGCCTCAAGGAATCAGATCGCCTGCCGATGAGCACCGCGTGAGCGATCGCCGGGCAGACCAGTTCGGACGCTTCGGCGATCTGACGTACGACGACTTCCGGCGTCTCGCCGCCGACCCCAGCCTGTCGCCGGCCGAGAAGATCGGCTTCCCCGACGACTACCGCGCCGGGCACGAGGATGCGATCTTCGCCGACATCCGGGCGCACGTGCCGGTGCTGGACGACGACGGCGGGCTGCTGGTCGACATCGGCTGCGGCTGCAGCGAGCTGCCCGGCCTGCTCGCCCGGCACGCCGCCGCGCGCGGCTCCGAGGTCGTGCTGATCGACTCCGCCGAGATGCTCGGCGCGCTGCCGGCCGACGTGCCCGGCCGCCGCGTCGACGGACGCTGGCCCGACCTTCCCGCGCTCCGCGCCGAGCTGGCCGGGCGCGCGACGGCGGTCGTGTCGTACAGCGTCCTGCACTACGTGTTCGAGGGCGGCGACCTGCACGGCTTCGTCGACGCCGCCGTCGAGCTGCTCGCACCCGGCGGGCACCTGCTGCTCGGCGACATCCCCAACGTTTCGAAGCGCACGCGGTTCTTCTCGACCGAGACCGGTGCCGCGTACCACCGCGCGTTCATGGGCACCGATACCGACCCGGTCGTCGAGCCCTTCGCGCTGCGTCCGGGCACGTTCGACGACGGCGTGCTGATGGGGCTCATGCACCGCTACCGCCAGGCCGGGTTCGAGGCCTACCTCCTACCGCAGGGCCGCTCGCTGCCGATGCAGAACCGGCGCGAGGACCTGCTGATCGTGAGGCACTGATGCAGAAGACGCGCAAGCTCGTGTTGTTCGGCGACAGCGCGTTCGCCGAGATCGCCCGCGAGTACTTCGACCACGACTCGCCGTACGAGGTGGTCGCGTACACCGTCACGGCGGACTACCTGGGCGCCGGCATCAAGGACGGCCTGCCCGTCGTGCCGTTCGAGCAGGTCGCCGACCTCTACCCGCCGGACGAGCACGACCTGCACATCGCGCTCGTCTACAACCAGCTGAACCGCGCCCGCATGCGGTTCTACGACGAGGCCAAGGCGCTCGGCTACGGGCTCGCCAACTACGTCTCCTCGCGCGCCTTCGTGTGGCGCAACGTGACGATGGGCGACAACGTCTTCATCTTCGAGGACAACACGGTGCAGCCGTTCGTGACGCTCGGGTCGAACCTCGTGCTGTGGAGCGGCAACCACATCGGCCACCACTCGACGCTGCGCGACCACTCGTTCATCTCGTCGCACGTCGTCATCTCCGGCTTCTGCGACATCGGCGAGTCCTGCTTCCTCGGCGTCAACTCGACCGTCGGCAACAACGTCACGGTCGGCGCGGACTGCCTGATCGGCAGCGGTGCGCTGGTCGTGCGCGACGTGCCGGCCGGCAGCCTCCTGAAGGGCCCGATGACGCGCCCGGAGGAGGTGAGCACGTGGGAGAAGCTCGGCCTTCCGGTGCCGTCCGTCCCGTAGCCTCCCGCGTCGCCGTCACGCCCTACGAGCCCGCCCAGGCCGCCGCCTGGGACGCCTTCGTCGAGCGCTCGCCGAACGGCCTGATGCTGTTCCGGCGCGGCTACATGGACTACCACGCCGACCGCTTCACCGACGCCTCGCTGTGGCTGTCGGAGGATGGCCGGCCGGTCGCCGTCCTGCCGGCCAGCCGTGCCGGCGACACCGTGGTCTCGCACGGCGGCCTCACGTTCGGCGGGCTCGTGCTGGCGCCCGAGACGCGCCTGGCGACGGTCGTGGAGGCCGTCGCGGCGCTGCGCGACCACGCCCGCGCGGCCGGCCTGCGCAGCCTCGTCTACAAGCAGACGCCGGCGTTCCTGTCCGACCCGCTGGCGAGCCCCGACGACTACGCGCTGCACCGCGCCGGCGCCACGTTGCTGCGGGTGGAGCCGAACCTGGTCGTCGACCTCGCGTCCCGCCCGCCGCTGCAGGAGCGCCGCGTGCGCTCGGCCCGCCGCGCGCAGCGCCTCGGGGTCGAGGTGCGGCCGAGCGACGACCTGGCGGCGTTCTGGCAGATCCTCGAGCCCGTGCTGGCGCGACACGGCGTGCGTCCCGTCCACTCGGTCGCGGAGATCGAGCTGCTGCGCTCGCGGTTCCCCGGCGCGATCACGCTCCGAGCCGCGTACCTGGACGGCGCGATGGTCGCGGGCTCGGTGCTGTACCGCTACGGGCACGTCCTCCACAGCCAGTACAGCGCCGCCGCCGACGCCGGCCGCGACGCCGGCGCGCTCGACCTGGTGTTCACGTCGCTGCTGGACGAGCTGGAGCCGCCGCTGCGGTGGCTGAGCTTCGGCATCTCGAGCGAGCAGGGCGGTACGGTGCTGAACGAGGGGCTGACGGCGTGGAAGGAGGGGTTCGGCGCGCGCTGCCTCCCCCACCTCACCTACGACCTGGTCGCCTGAGCCTCTGCGTCCGGGTCGACCACGGCGCTGGTGAACTGCGCGTCGTACAGCCGCCGGTAGGCCCCGCGGGCGGCGAGCAGCTGCTTGTTGGTGCCCTGCTCGACGATCTGGCCGTGCTCCATCACGAGGATCAGGTCGGCGTCGCGGATGGTCGACAGCCGGTGCGCGATCACGAAGCTCGTGCGGTTGGCGCGCAGCGCGGCCATCGCCTGCTGCACCAGCACCTCGGTGCGCGTGTCGACCGAGCTGGTCGCCTCGTCCAGGATCAGCAGCGACGGCTCGGCCAGGAACGCGCGGGCGATCGTGATCAGCTGCTTCTCACCGGCGCTGATGTTGGAGCCCTCGTCGTCGATGACGGTGTCGTAGCCGTCGGGCAGGCTGTGCACGAAGCGGTCGACGAACGTCGCCTTCGCGGCCGCCAGCACCTCGTCGTCGGTCGCGCCGGGCCGGCCGTAGGGGATGTTCTCGCGGATCGTCCCGCCGAACAGCCAGGCGTCCTGCAGCACCATGCCGATCTCACCGCGGAGCGCGTCGCGGCGCATGCTCGCGATGTCGACGCCGTCCAGCGTGATGCGGCCGGCGTCCAGCTCGTAGAAGCGCATGATCAGGTTCACCAGCGTCGTCTTGCCGGCGCCGGTCGGGCCGACGATCGCCACCGTCTGGCCGGGCTCGGCGACCAGCGACAGGTCCTCGATCAGCGGCTCGTCCGGGCGGTACCGGAACGAGACGCGCTCGAACTCCACCCGGCCGCGCGCGTCGCCGACCTCGGCCGCCGGCACCGGGTCGGGGCGCTGCTCCTCGGCGTCGAGCAGGTCGAAGACGCGCTCCGCCGAGGCCACGCCGGACTGCAGCAGGTTCGCCATCGAGGCGACCTGCGTGAGCGGCTGGGTGAACTGCCGCGAGTACTGGATGAACGCCTGGACGTCGCCGAGGCTCATCGTGCCCGATGCCACCCGGAGCCCGCCCACGACGGCGATCGCGACGTAGTTCAGGTTCCCGATGAACATCGTCGCGGGCATGATCGTCCCGGAGACGAACTGGGCCCCGAAGCTGGCCTGGTACAGCTCCTCGTTGCGGGCGGCGAAGCGCTCCTCCACCTCGCGCTGGCGGCCGAACACCTTCACCAGCTCGTGGCCGGTGAACGCCTCCTCGATGTCGCCGTTGAGGGCGCCGGTGTGCTGCCACTGCGCGATGAACAGCTTCTGCGAGCGCTTCGCGATCTGCTGCGTGACGAGCACCGTCAGCGGCACGGCCACGAGGGCGATCACCGCCAGCACGGGCGAGATCACGAACATCATCGCCAGCACGCCGATGATCGTCAGCACCGACGTCAGCAGCTGGCTGACCGTCTGCTGCAGCGTCTGCGCGATGTTGTCGATGTCGTTGGTGACGCGGCTCAGCAGCTCGCCGCGCGGCTGGCCGTCGAAGTACGGCAGCGGCAGCCGGTTGAGCTTCTCCTCCACCTCCGAGCGCAGCTCGCGGACGGCCGCTGCACGACGCCGTTCAGCAGGTAGCCCTGCATCCAGAGCAGCAGGCTCGCGCCCACGTACAGCGCCAGCGCCAGGAGCAGCACGTTGTGGAGGCTGTCGAAGTCGATGCCCACGCCGGGGACGACGTCGAGGTGGCCGATCAGGTTGGCGAGGTTGCCGTCGCCCGACTCGCGGGCACGGTCGGCGGCCTGCTGCACGGTCGACCCCGGCGGCAGGTCCTTGCCGACCAGCCCGGCGAAGATGATGTCGGTGGCGCGGCCGAGCACCTTCGGGCCGATCACCGACAGCGTCACGCTGACGACGCCGAGCGCGACGATCACGAGCAGCTGCGCCTGATAGGGCCGCAGCCGGCGCAGCAGCCGCCTGGCCGACGGGCCGAACGTCATCGACTTCTCGGCCGGCTGGCCGACGTTCATCCACGGCGGTCCCGCCGCCACGGCGCGGGCGCGGCCGCGGGCAGGCGGCCGGGGACGGGGCCCTTGCCGTTGCCGTCTCCGGCTGTGCTCACGCCACGGCCCCCGCGCTGAGCTGGGACGCGACGATCTCGGCGTAGGTCGGGCAGCCCTCGAGCAGCTCGGCGTGGCGGCCGTGCCCGACCACCTCGCCGTCCTCGAGCACGATGATCTGGTCGGCGTCGACGATGGTCGAGACGCGCTGGGCGACGACGATCACCGCCGCGTCGGCCGTGACGGGGCGCAGCGCGGCCCGCAGCCGGGCGTCGGTGCCGAGGTCGAGGGCCGAGAACGAGTCGTCGAACAGGTAGATCTCGGGCTGGCGCACGAGCGCGCGGGCGATCGCGAGGCGCTGCCGCTGGCCGCCGGAGACGTTGGTGCCGCCCTGCGCGATCGGCGTCTCGAGACCCTCGGGCATCGCCTCGACGAAGTCGCGGGCCTGGGCGATCTCGAGGAACGCCCACAGCTCCTCGTCGGTCGCGTCGGGGTTGCCGTAGCGCAGGTTCGACGGCGACGGTGCCCGTGAACAGGTACGGCCGCTGCGGCACGATCGCGATCCGCCGCCGCAGCGCGTCGAACTCCCAGCTCGCGCACGTCGACGCCGTCGACCAGCACGCTGCCGCCGGCCACGTCGAAGAGGCGCGGGATCAGCGACAGCAGCGTCGTCTTCCCCGCGCCGGTGCTGCCGATGATCGCGGTGGTCTGCCCGGCGACCGGCGCGGAAGCTGACGTCCTCGAGCACCGGCACCTCGGCCCCGGGTAGAGGAACCGCACGCCGCGCAGCTCGACCTCGCCCCGCAGCGCCGACGCGGTCACCGGCGAGGCGGCCGCGACGACCGACGACTCGGTGCCCAGCACCTCGCCGATGCGGTCGGCCGACACCGCCGCGCGCGGCACCATCATCAGCATGAACGTCGCCATCATCACGGCCATCAGGATCTGCATCAGGTAGGCCAGGAACGCGGTCAGCGCGCCGATCTGGATGTCGCCGGCCTCGACGCGCGCCGCGCCGAACCACAGCACCGCGACGCTGGACGCGTTGAACACCAGCATCACGGTCGGGAAGATCAGCGCCTGCAGCCTGCCCGCCCGCAGCGCGGCCTCGGAGAGCGAGAAGTTGGCCTCCGCGAACCGCTCGGTCTCCTGCGGCTCGCGCACGAAGGCGCGGACGACGCGGATGCCGGTGATCTGCTCGCGCAGCACGCGGTTGAGCACGTCGATGCGCTCCTGCATGAGCCGGAACTGCGGGATCATCTGGCGCATGATCAGCCCGATGGCGATGACCATCACGGGCACGCTCACCGCCATCAGCCACGACAGGCCGAGGTCGGTCTTGATCGCCATCACGACGCCGCCGACGCACATGATCGGCGCCGCCACCAGCATCGTGCAGGTGACGATCACGAGCATCTGCACCTGCTGCACGTCGTTGGTCGTGCGCGTGATCAGCGACGGCGCGCCGAAGCCCGCCACCTCGCGGGCCGAGAACTCGCCGACGCGGGTGAACACGGCGCCGCGCACGTCGCGGCCGAAGCTCATCGCGGCCCGCGCGCCGAAGTAGACGGCGACGATCGAGCAGACGATCTGGACGAACGTGACGAGCAGCATCCAGCCGCCGGTGCGCACGATGTAGGCCGTGTCGCCGCAGCAGCACGCCGTTGTCGATGATGTCGGCGTTCAGGCTCGGCAGGTACAGCGACGCCATGGTGCCGACCAGCTGCAGCACGACGACGGCCGCGAGCGGCCGCTTGTAGGGGCGGAGGTGGGTGCGCAGGAGCGCGATCAGCACGGCTGGGAGGCTAGCCGAGCGATCCGGCGCCTCCAGCGCTTGATGATCCGCGCCACCGTGCCGATAACGACGCGATGGCTGCGCCCCTCGTCAGCGTGCTGATCCCGACCTACAACGGCGCCGACTTCATCGCCGAGACGCTCTCCTCGGTGCTCGACCAGTCGTTCTCCGACTTCGAGCTGATCGTGGGCGACGACGGATCGACCGACCGCACCGTCGAGATCGCCCGCGCGGCGACGCTGGGCGATCCCCGCGTCCAGGTGCTCGTCTACGACCGCAACATCGGCAGCTTCAACAGCGTCAACCGGCTGTTCGCGCTCGCCCGCGGCCGCTACGTCAAGTACCTGCTGCAGGACGACCTGATCGACCCGACGGCGATCGAGACGTTCGTCGCGGCGCTGGAGGCGGACCCGCGGATCATGCTCGCCACCTCGCGGCGGCGGCTGATCGACGAGCACGGCGCGCGGCTGCCCGACGGCCCGCACAGCGCGCCGATCACGACGACCGCCGGCGTCATCGACGGCCGCGAGCTGGGCGACTACGTGCTCTGCAACATGCTGAACGTGATCGGCGAGCTGTCGACGGCGCTGTTCCGCCGCGACGTCGAGCTCGGCGACCCGCCGCTGTCGATCGACACGCGCGAGATGGTGGCCAACGGCGACATCGCGCTGTGGCTGAAGCTGCTGGCCCGCGGCGACGCCTACTACACGCCCGAGGAGCTGTCGTCGTTCCGCCAGCACCCGCAGCAGAGCTCGCGGCTGGAGGACGTGCACGCCGGCGGCCTGGCCGAGTGGCCCGTCATGGTCGACCGGGCGCGCGCGCTCGGCTTCCTCGCCGACCCTGCTCGCGAGCGCCAGGCGCACGTGCGCATCGCGCGCAGCGCCGTCGACCTGCTGGCGCGGTTCGCCGGCACCGAGCGCGAGGCCCGGGTGCTCGAGGTGCTGTACCTCACGACCGCGCGCCTGGCCGAGATGCACGCGGCCGAAGCCGGCCCCGCCGGCGACCTGGCGCGGCTGCACGGCGCGACGTTCCGCGACCGCCTGGCCCGCCCGCTGGACGACGAGCTGCCCGTGCTGCGCCACCGCTCTCCCGTGGCCGAGGCCGCCGTGGCCGAGCCGGCCGCCGAGCCCGCGGCGGTGACGGCCGCAGTGGAGGGCCTGCGGACGCTCGCCCGCACCGGCGCCGCGCGTCGCTTCATCGCGCTCGTGCCGCCGGAGCACCTCTCCGCCGCGGAGCCCCTGTACGCCGAGGCGCTGGCCGCCGGCGACGACTTCGACCTCGAGCTCGTGCCGGCCGCCGCCGTCGACGACGTGCGGCAGCCCGGCTGGATCCTCGTCCGCGCCGCCTGAGCGAGCCTACGCGGCGTCGAGCAGGCGCGCCACGCCGATGCCGGCCGCGCCGAAGCCGTTGCCGTTGTAGAAGCCGAGCGTGCCCGCCTGCGTGTCGGCGACGGCCAGGTACATGATCGCCTCGTCGTCGAAGCCCGCGGCCGAGACCTGGAGGCCCACGACGTCGTCGCAGCGGCGGTACGCGCCGGTGCGATCGCGTGCCGCCGCACCGAGCCGGTAGTTGGCGGCCACCCGGTCGCGCACCGACAGCAGCAGCACCTCGTTGCCGTCGCGGCGGTCGATCCACGGCCGGCCGAGCCCGTGCTCGCGCAGCTCGTCGGCGGCGACGATGCGCTCGCCCTCCTCCGGCCAGGCGATGCCGTCGGCCGACTCGGCGTAGCGGATGTCGTAGACGGGCAGCTGCTTGCCCCCGACGTCCGTCCAGTCGCTGCCGCCGACGTACCACATGCGGAAGCGGCCGCCCTCGTAGCGCACGTGCGGGCCGCAGCGGAAGCACCGCTCGGCATCGGTGCGGTCGAGCACCGGCACGGCGCCGTGGCGGGCGAACGTCTCGCCGCCGTCGGTGCTGATCGCGAGGCCCGTGAACAGGCGGTAGCGGATGCCCACGCAGAGCTCGAAGCCGACGTAGTAGAGGTAGATGGCGCCGCCCGGCCCGTGCACGACGCTCGTCACCACGACGCCGTTGTCGTCGAAGCAGCCGGGGTCACCGAGGTCGAGGAGCGGCCCGCGCGGCGCCGCCAGGGCCTGCGTCGGCCGGGCGGGGTCGACGTCGACGACGTAGGGACGCGACCGCCCCTGCTCGTCGGCGGTCGAGAAGTAGACGCGGACGGTGCCGTCGGCCTGGACGTCGGGCGTCGGCAGCGTCGCGTGGGTGGTGGCCCACGGCGCCCCGCCGGCGGCGAGGTCGAGCAGGCCGAGCCGCTTCCACTCCATCGGCGTCATGCGGCCTGCGCGTGCGCGGCCGAGCGGACGACGTCGATCACGTGGTCGACCGCGGCCTCGTCGAGGTGCGGGCCGATCGGCAGCGACAGGATGCCCGCTGCCAGGCGGTCGGCGACGGGCAGGTCGAGCGCGGCGACGGCGTCGCCCGCGAACGCGGCCTGGCGGTGGCAGGGCACCGGGTAGTGCACGAGCGTGCCGACGCCGGCCGCGGCGAGCCGCGCGGCCAGCGCGTCGCGCGCCGGCGTGCCGACCACGTACAGGTGCCAGGCATGGCCGGCCGTGCGGCGGCGGCAGGTAGACGCCGGTGCCGGCGAGGCCGGCGGCGTACTGCTCCGCCACCGCGCGGCGGCGCTCGTTCCAGGCGGCGAGCACCTCGAGGCGGACGCCGAGGATGGCGGCCTGCAGCTCGTCCAGACGGCTGTTCACGCCCGGCTCGACGTGGACGTACTTCGTGTCCGACCCGTAGTTGCGCAACCGCCGCAGGCGCGCGGCGAGCGCCGGGTCGTCGGTCGTGATGGCACCGCCGTCGCCCAGCGCGCCGAGGTTCTTGGCGGGGTAGAACGACCAGGTCGAGGCGTCGCCCCAGGCGCCGACCGGGTGTCCGCCGACGTGCGCGCCGTGCGCCTGCGCGGCGTCGGCGACGAGGGCCAGCGAGTGGCGCGCGGCCAGCCGGGCGAGCGCCGGCATGTCGCACGGCTCGCCGTACAGGTGGACGGGCACGATCGCGGCCGTGCGGGGCGTGATCGCGGCCGCCACGGCGTCGGTGGCGACCAGGTAGGGATGGGTGCCGGGCTCGACCGGCACGATCCGCGCGCCGGTCGCAGCGACGGCCAGCCACGTGGCGACGAAGGTGTGCGACGGGCACGATCACCTCGTCCCCGGGGCCGATCCCGAGCGCCTGCAGGGTCAGCCGCAGCGCGTCGAGGCCGTTGCCCACGCCCACGGCGTGCGCCGCGCCGGCCGAGGCCGCGAACGCCGCCTCGAACCGCTCCACCTCGGGGCCGAGCACGTACCAGCCGCTCGCGACGACGCGCTCGATCGCGGCGCGCTGCTCGGGTCTCCAGCTCGCGGCTCGCGGCGCCGAGGTCGAGGAACGGCACGTGCACGCTCACGCCGCCTTGCGCGTGGTGGCGGTCAGGAACTCCTCGTAGGAGCGGAAGTAGTCGTCCTCCTCGTACGGCCGCGACGCGATCACCAGGCAGACGCTGCCGCTGGAGAAGTTGTCGAGCTCGCGCCAGACCAGCCGCGGGATGTAGAGGCCGAAGTACGAGCGGTTCAGGAAGAACCGCTCGCGGTGGACGCCGTCGTCGACGAGCACCTCGAAGCTGCCGGAGGCGGCGATCACGAGCTGCTCGAGCTGCTGGTGCGCGTGGCCGCCGCGCACCTCGCCGCCGGGCACGTCGTAGAGGTAGTAGACGCGCTGGATGTCGAACGGCACCTGCGCGTTGTTCTCGACCATCGTCAGGTTGCCGCGCGGGTCGGAGATGCGCGGCAGGGTGACGACGCGGCAGCCGGTGAGGCCCTCGCGGACGTCGGTGCGCAGGTCGCTCGCGCGGCGCGGATCGGCGGGCGCGCGGCGCTCGTGCTCGACCAGGTAGGGCTCGGAGGGGTGCGACAGGCGCTCGCCGACCTCGGAGCGGATGGCCTTGCGGGACGGTGCGGACATCAGGCTGCCCTCGCGGTCACGAGCAGGACGTTCTCGGAGTCGGCGCCAAGGCGCATCGACGCCCAGTGGTCGCGGCGGGCAGCTCCACAGCTCGGGCGGGTCGTACGCCTCGCTGGTGCCGACCGACGTCTCGACGGCGGTGAAGGCGGTGCGCTCCAGCAGCGCGCGGGCGCCCGCGGGCGTCAGCAGCGTGCGCAGGTCGGCCAGGTCGGGCCGGCCCCAGACGATCGGGTCGACGGCGGCCTCGGCGGCCGCGAAGTTGCGGCACTCGGCCAGCAGCAGGCCGCCCGGTGCGAGCGCGGCGCGGGCCCGGTCTGCGACCTCGCTGGCGTCGACGCGCGCGCTCGAAGGCGCCCACGACCGCCGCCACGTCGGCGTCGGATTCGCACGATCTCGATGCCGCGACGGGCGAGCTCTCCGGCCAGCGCGGCGTCGCCGCCGAACAGCGCGACGCGACGCGGCGCGGCGCGCTCGATCCAGTCGGCGCGGGCGGTGGCGGCGGCGGCGGCCAGGACGGCCGCCTCGGGCGCGCCGGGGCCGGCGGCGGCGGGCAGGGTCAGGCCGCTGCCGCAGCGGCCGCACGCGGCCACCTCGACGCCGCGGGTGGCGGGCACGGTCGGCACGGCGCCGCCGCAGGCCCGGCAGGTGGCCGGCTCGGGCGCGCGGGCTCCCTGCAGGGCGAACAGCAGGTCGCGCCACTTGGCGGCGAAGGCGGCGCTGGCGCGGGCGTACGCGGCCGCGTCGCCGTAGCCGCCGTGGGTGTGGTGCGTGATCGGCAGGTCGGTGACGCGCACGCGGCGGCCCGCGGCGCGGGCCTGGAGGCAGATGTCGGAGTCGTAGCCGTGGAAGCCGTCGAACGCCGACTCGTCGAAGCGCAGGTGCCGCGTCGCCCACGGCGACAGCACGAGGCAGAGGCCGTCCAGCACGTCGACGTCGTGGCGGCCGCCGCCGAAGTCGACCAGGCCGGACGAGTCGCGCACGCGCCCGCGCCCCTCTCCCTGCCACCAGCGCAGGCTGGCAGGGCGCAGCGCGCCGATGGCGCCGACGACGGCGACGTCCGGGTCGGCCAGCTCGGTGCGGATCGCGGCGATGAACGCGGCGCTCTCGATGGTGACGTCCTCGTGCAGGAGCACCAGGCCCTCGATGTCCGGCTCGTCGGCGACGGCGTCGAGGATCGCGTTGTAGGCGGAGCAGATCGAGCGCTGGTCGTCCGCCTCGATGACGACGCCGCCGAGGTCGCGCAATGCGGGCGCGGCCAGTGCCTCGTAGCGCTCCCGCGACCCGATGCAGACCCCGTACGCCAGCATCACGCCGCCGGCCGGATCGCGACGGGGCCCGGCACCCACGGCGCCGCGCCGGCCGTCCACAGCGCCCGCAGCGCGTCGACGTCGCGCACGGTGTCGGCGCACTGCCAGTAGCCGTCGTGCTCGTAGACCATCAGCTCGCCGTCGCGCGCCAGCGACTCGAGCGGCTCGCGCTCCAGGATCAGGTCGGCGCGGTCCGGCAGCCGGTCGAGGAAGGCGCGCGAGAAGACGAAGAAGCCGCCGCTGATGCGCGTGCCCTCGCGCGCCGGCTTCTCGGAGAACACGGCGACGCGCGGGCCGTCGTTCACGAGCTGCCCGAAGCGCGACGGCGGGTAGACGCCGGTGACGGTGCCGAGGCGCCCGTGGCTGCGGTGGAACGCGACCAGCGCGTCGATGTCGATGTCCGCCAGGCCGTCGCCGTAGGTGACGCAGAACAGGTCGTCGTCCTCGAGGTAGCGCGCGCACCCGCTGCACGCGGGCGCCGGTCATGGTGTCGAGGCCGGTGTCGACGAGCGTGACGCGCCAGTCCTCCGCGACCTGGCGGTGGCACTCCACCGCTCCGGCCGCGAGATCGACCGTGAAGTCGGCGCCGAGGGCGTGGTAGCGCAGGAAGTAGTCCTTGATGATCTCGCCGCGGTAGCCGAGGCAGAGCACGAAGTCGCGCAGGCCGTAGGCGGCGTAGCGGCGCATGATGTGCCAGAGGATCGGGCGGCCGCCGAGATCGACCATGGGCTTGGGCCGGAACTCGGTCTCCTCCCGCATCCGGGTTCCTTGCCCGCCGCAGAGGACGACCACCTTCACAGACGCGGTATCGGCAGCGCGTCCGTATCACTTGAGAATGGTACGGATACGCATCAAGGATGCGGTGGCGGACGCCGATGAGGGAGGCATGACGAACCGCTTCTGGATCGACCGGCCGGTGCTCGTGACCGGCGCGACCGGTCTTCTCGGCTCGTGGCTCTCGCGCGCGCTGCTCGCGCGCGGGGCACGGGTGATCGTGATCGTGCGCGACGAGGTTCCCGACGCGGCGCTCGTCACCTCCGGCGACATCGACCGCTGCGTGCGGGTGCGCGGCGACGTCGAGGACGGCCGCCTGGTGGAGCGGGTCGCTGGTCGAGCACGAGGTGGACGCGGTGTTCCACCTGGCGGCGCAGACGATCGTCGAGCACGCCGTGCGCGATCCGCTCGGGACGATGCGGGCGAACGTGGCCGGCACGTGGGAGCTGCTCGACGCCTGCCGGCGCTCGGGTCGCCCGGCGCGCATCGTGGTGGCGTCGTCCGACAAGGCGTACGGCACGCAGCCGGTGCTGCCGTACACCGAGGACCAGCCGCTCGAGGGCCGGCATCCGTACGACGTCTCCAAGAGCTGCGCCGACCTGATCGCGAGCGCCTACGCGAACACGTACGGCCTGCCGCTGGCGATCACGCGCTGCGGCAACCTCTTCGGCGGCGGCGATCTCAACTTCTCGCGGCTCGTGCCGGGCACGATCCGCCACGCCCTCCGCGGCGAGCGGCCGGTGCTGCGCAGCGACGGCTCGCCGCTGCGCGACTACCTGCACGTGGACGATGCGGTCGACGCGTACCTCGCCATCGCCGAGCGCCTGCACGACCCGTCGATCGCGGGCGAGGCCTGGAACGTGTCCTGCGAGCAGCCGCAGAGCGTGCTCGAGATGACGCAGCGGGTCCTGACCGCCGCCGGCCGCGGCGATCTCGAGCCGGTGGTGCTGTCGGAGGCCCGCCACGAGATCCCGAACCAGTACCTGGCCGCCACGAAGCTGCGAGACCGCCTGGGCTGGTCCCCGTCGGTGGGCCTGGAAGAGGGCCTGACGCGAACGGTCCGCTGGTACAGGACGCACCTGGGCGAACCGTTCCTGGCCCGCACGGCCTAGCAGCGAGCCGCAGCGAGCGCCGTGCGCGCGCGGCCAGCGACCGATCGGCGATCGCCGCCGAGACGATCGCCGCGCAAATTGGCTGCCTGGCAGCGAATTTGTCGTCGATGTAGCGACTTCGGCGCGGGGTTTGGCTCGTTCGCGGCACGGTCCGCGCGCGTCTTGTCACAGGTTCGTGCGCCGGATCCGTGCAGGAATGGCTCCCGAGAGGAGCTCCGCCATGCCACGACGACCCGCTTCGCCAGACCAACTGCCGCCTCCACCACATCACCACCCGCGGGAACAACCGCCAGTCGATGTTCGAGGACGTCCGAGGATCGCGAGCGGTTCTACGACCTTCTCGACACCGGCATCGCGGCCAACGACGTCGAGTGCCACCAGGACGTGCAGATGGGCAACCACGTCCACCTGCTGCTCGAGGGCGACGATGGCGGACGTGTCGACGCTGCTGTGGTTCGTCAGCCACCGGTACGCGCTCGCATACAACCAGCGCCACGGCCGGATCAACCACCTCCTCGGCCGGCGGTTCCACTCGTCGAGGTGCCCGACGCGTACGCCGCCCGCGCCGTCTGCGTCTACATCGCGATGAATCCGGTGCGTGCCGGGCTCTGCCGCGCACCCGCAGGACTGGGCAGTTCGGCTCGTATCCGGCGCACACGCCGACGGCGAGCCGCCGCGGCCGCACCTCGAGCCCGGACCTCACGCACGCGCTCTTCGCCGGCCGCGCGCACGACCGTTCGCGGCCGCGATCGATGCAGCCGTCGCGCTCGAGCAGGGCGGCAGGCCGCCGCTGGCGGCGATCCTGCCGCCGCTCGAACGGCTCGACGCAGGAGCACGTCCGGCACGCCGCGCCAGATCTACGGCTACACGGTGCCCGAGATCGCCGCCCACTACCGGCGGAGCGCCCGGTCGATCGGAGCGATGGCTCGCTAGCCGAGGGCCTTCGTGACCGCGGAGAGGACCCGGTCGTGCTGGAAGGGCTTCACGACGAAGTCCTTCGCGCCGGAGCGGATCGACTCGATCACCTTCGTCTCCTGGCCGAGGGCCGAGCACATCACGACCTTCGCCTGCGGGATCGCGCCGCGATGATCTCCTTCAGCGCCGCGATGCCGTCCTTCTCGGGCATCGTGATGTCCATCGTCATCACGTCGGGCTGCAGCTCGGCGTAGCGCGCGACGGCCTCCTCGCCGTTCGCGGCCTCGCCGACCACCTCGTGGCCGTTCTGCGTGAGGATGTTCTTGATCATCATCCGCATGAACGCGGCGTCGTCGGCGATCAGGATGCGCGCCATAGCTAGCCTGCCATCAGGGTCGGAGGTTCGAGCGACACGATCTGCGCCGCGTACTCGCCGTCGACGAGCACCAGCCGGGCGCGGGCGAAGGCCCGCCCGTTGACGAGGATGTCGATCGTCTCCGACGGCGTCCGGTCGAGCTCGACGATCGCACCCGGCGGAAGATTCATAACATCCGAGACGGGCACGCGGGCCCGGCCGAGCTCTGCCGAGACGCGCACCTGCACGTCGCGGAGCGAGTCGAAGCCGAGCGATCCGGCCGTCGTCCGCGCGGCCGCGGCGTTCGTGCGACGCCGTCGCTGCGACGGCGCGCGCCGGCGCCGCACCGGGCTCGCCGCCACCGGCGGCGAACGCCTCCTCGAGGCTGGTCGCGACCGTCGCCGGCAACAGCTGGAGCACCTCGGCGGTGATGCGCTCGGAGACGATCTGGAACCGGGACGAGTACGCGGCGTGCGAGAACGTGCCGCGCGCCTCGCCGGCGTCCGCCGCCACCGTGCAGACCGGCGGCGCGATCTCGACGTCACGGCCGACCGCGATGCCGAGCGCGGTCGCGGCGGAGCCCATCATCTGGCTCATCGCCTCGGCCACGGCCGACAGCTCGATGTCGGAGAGCCCGTCGCCCATCGGCTCGTCGAGGCCCATCATCACCGCGGCCAGCGTCGCGGAGTCGTGCGGCGTGAGCACGAACAGGCTGCCGCCCTCGACGCCGGACACGTAGTCGACCTCGACCATCACCCGCGGGTAGGTGAGCGCGCCCAGCGGGTCGTCGGACTGCTCGCTCGACCGCGGGCGTCGTGGCCGTCACGAGCTCGCCGATCAGCGTGCGTCAGCACCTCCGCCGACGACGTCGCCACGATCCCGGCGGTGTGCTCGACCGCGGCCAGCGTCGAGCCCGCCAGGTCGGCGTCCGGCTCGGCCGGCGCGCGTCGGACTCGGCCGGCGTCACCTCGACAGCGGCCTCGCGCGGCAGCGTCGTCCTCGGCCAGGCCGAACGACGACGCCAGGATCGCCGCGAACTCGGCCGGCACGACCTGCACGATCGACGCCGACAGCGCGCCGGCGCGCACGGTGAACTGCGCGGTGTAGCTCGCCTCGCCGAGCGCCTCGGCCTTCTCCCTGCGAGGCGATGATGTCGGTGGTCGGCGACGCGATCTCCGATCGGCACGCCGACCTGCTCGGCCATGCGCCGCCGACACCTTCGCCATCACCTGGTTCATCGCCTCGGCGACGGACGACAGCTCGATGTCGCTCAGCTCGCCCTCGGCGTCGCTCGGCATCCACGCCCATCATCGTGCTCGCGACGACGCGGCGCCTGGTCGGGCGGCAGCACGAACAGGTACTCGCCGTTGACGCCGCCCGACGAGCTTGATCGCCGACGCAGACGAGCGGGAACTCCAGCGCGTCCCACGGGAGCCGCGGCGGCGTCCCGCACCTCGATGCCGTCGAACGAGCCCTCCGCGTCGAGCAGCTCGCCGAGCACCTCGGCGCACGCGGTCGCCGTCAGCTCGGCCGACGCGGCGGACGGCCTCGATCCGGCTCACGGCGCCACCTCGGCGCCCTCGCCGGCTCGTCGGCGACCGCGCTCGGCCGCCTCCTCGATGCGCGCGACGCGGTCGTGCACCTGCACGGCCAGCTGGCGGCGGTGGCTGCCCGGCATCACCTTGTAGGTCGGCGTGTCGCCGGCGTAGAGCGTGAAGCCCTCCTCGATCGGGACGCCGAGCCGGATCACGTCGCCCTCGGCCAGCGACAGCACCTCGTCGATCGTCAGGTCGACGGCGCCCACCTCGGCGCGGACGCCGATCAGCACGTGCTCGAGCGGCGGCAGCAGGTCGAGGCTCGCCGCGCCGGTGCGCTGGCCGGAGAAGTACGAGTTCGCGGTCAGGCTGGGCGCGACGGTCTCGATCGACCGCCACGGCAGGCACAGCGTCATCACGCCGGTCGAGTCGCCGACGCGGATCTGGAACGACAGCAGCACCGACAGCTCGGTCGGCGGCGCGATCTGCGCGAACTGCGGGTTCATCTCGGTGTGCCGCAGGTGGAAGTCGACGCCGACCAGCTCCGACCACGAGGTCGACAGCTCGGCCAGCAGCCGGTTGATGATCGTGCGCGACAGCGACAGCTCGATGTCCGTCAGCTCGCGCAGGCGGCCGGCGCCCTGGCCCGTGCCGCCCAGCAGGCGGTCGATCATCGAGAAGATCAGCGGCAGGTCGAGCGCCAGGATGGCGTTCGACTCGAGCGGCTCGAGCTCGAGGATGTTCGTGAAGGCCGGCACCGGCAGCGACGAGATGAACTCGCCGTAGGTGACCTGCTCGGCGCCCAGCACCGAGATGTCGGCGACGGCCCGCAGCGCGCCGGACAGGTACGTCGCCCCGAGGCGCGCGAACGTGTCGTGCAGCATCTCGAGCGTGCGCAGCTGGTCCTTGTTGAACTTCGACGGCCGCCGGAAGTCCATGTTCTGGATCCGCACGCCGCTCGGCACGTTCGCCGTGGCCATGTTCGGCTCGCTGGCGACGGCCGCCAGCAGCGCGTCGATCTCGGCCTGCGAGAGGGTGTCGTTGCCCGGTGCCATCAGTGCTGCGTCAGCCTCTCGTCGCTCGTCGAGCTCACGCCCACACAATCGGCGTCCGGGGACGTTCCCTTTAGGCGCGCGGCGATGCGGAAATCAGCTGCGCCGGCGCGTGCGGCCCGGCTCGCGCATGCGCATGCCGTTGCTGGTGCCCGCAGCGGCCTTGGTGGCCTGGTAGGAAGCCTCGGCGAACCGCAGCGCGAGCCGCGAGCGGCAGTGCGCGCAGCGGCCGTAGACTCGCCGGGCGGGCAGACGCACTCGGTCGGCATGTCGGCACCGACGGGGATCGCCGCCAGCGAGCCCTCGGTGGCGAGCTCGCGGATGCGCTCGATGCTGATGCCGGTCGCGATCGAAATGCGATCGACGGACTGGTTCGGCTGCGAGAACAGCGCGCTCTCGATGAGATGCGCGTCGCGCAGGCGAAGCGAGCACGCCTGGCAGTGCGCCTGGTCGAAGCGCGTCGGCGCGAACCGCTCGCCGCAGTGGCGACACGACCGTTCACGAGGAGCCATAGCCGTAGTGATCGGCTGAAAATGCCTGAATCCTTAGCACCCGATCAGTTCTGCAACAGCTGCAGCACGGCCTGCGGGCGTCTGGTTGGCCTGCGCGAGCATCGCCGTGCCGCGACTGCGACGAGGATCTGCAGCCGCGTCAGGTTGCTCATCTCGGCCGCCATGTCGACGTCGCGGATGCGCGATTCCGACGCGCGACAGGTTCTCGTGGTAGACGGCCAGGTTGTTGACCGTGTGCTCGAGCCGGTTCTGGATCGCGCCGAGCCCGGCCCGGGCGTCGGCGACCGACGACAGCGCCAGGTCGATCGCGGTGATGTCGGCGTTGGTGGCGCCGAACTGGAAGATCGCCGGGTCGATCGCCGCGCCGGTACCGCCGAACACGGGGATCGTCGACATCGTGATCGTCTCGCCCGAGTTCGCGCCGACCTGGAACGTGATCGTCGAGTTGCCGCCGAGCAGGTTGATCTGGTTGAACGTCGTCGAGTTCGCGATCCGGAAGACCTCGGCCGACAGCTGCCTGATCTCGGCCGAGATCGCGCCGCGGTCGCCCTGCGAGAGCGTGCCGTTGTCGTACTGGACGGCCAGCTCGCGGACGCGCTGGAGGATGGCGTGCACCTCGTTCAGCGCGCCTTCCGCCGTCTGCACCAGCGCGATGCCGTCCTGGCGCGTTGCGGCTGGCCTGCGCGGTGCCGCGGATCTGCCCGCGCAGCTTCTCCGAGATGGCCAGGCCGGCCGCGTCGTCGGCGGCGCGGTTGATGCGCAGGCCGCTCGACAGCTTCTCGATCGACTTGCCGAGATCGAGCTGCGTGCGCTCGAGCTGACGGTGGGCGTTGAACGCCTCGATGTTGGTGTTGATACGCAGCGACACGGCATCCCTCCTGCGGAGAGCGCTGGCGCCACCTCGGCGGACCGCCATCGCCAGAGGGCGGGTGCCGCGTCGTCGGAGATCGCCAGATCCTCCGGTGAAGCTCTATGCGTATCACTTGAAAGTGATACAGATACCGTATCGGCGCGTACCCGCGCCGGCTGAAGCGCTTTCGCGCGGGCCCGGCCTACGTCGGCGGGTCGGGCTGCTGACGCGCGGGCTCCAGCTGATCGAGGAGGTCGGGGCCGGCGGCCGCGGCCTGCCGGTTCTCCTCCTGGATCTGGAGCCAGATCTCCTCGCGGTAGACGGGAACCGACGAGGGCGCGTTGATGCCCAGACGGACCTTGTTGCCGCCCACGACGTCGACCACCGTGACGGTGATGTTGTCGCCGACGACGAAGGTCTCGCCGATCTTGCGTGTGAGAACGAGCACGGTGCCCTCCCTGGCCTGAACCGCGGACTCTAGCTGCCGGTGGTCAGCACGGTGATGTTCGGCGCATCCGACTCGTGCATGGCGACGGGCGTCGGGCTGTCCGACTCGCGGAACAGCCGGTCGCGCGTCGAGTAGCCGTCGATCGTGTTGATCACCTGGCGCGCGCGGCGGTCGCCGTTGTTGACGACGATCGGCGAGAACAGGTTGATCGTGGCGGCGCGCACGTCGGCGCCCACGTTGACGACGCAGTAGATGGAGATCTGGTCGGCGCGCTCGACGCCGATGGCCGCCATGTCCGCGTCGGACAGGTCGACCTCGTAGTCCCAGTAGAAGACCCACGGCAGCACGATCGGGAACGCCAGCGACGGGTCCTCGATGGAGTGCAGCCACATGAACACGGAGTCCTCGCGCTGCTTGAGGATCGCGTAGCGGGTCAGGTGCGGGAACCCGATCATGCCCTGTTCCAGGACGAGCACGATCGAGTCGTCGATCTCGACGGTACCGAAGCGCGTGGATTCGATCGTGACGGACGCCATGTCGCTCCTTACCGCAGGAAGTCGAGCAGGGACGGCTGTAGCACGCGAGCGCCGGACTGCAGTGCGGACTGGTAGATGGATTGCTGCATCGAGAAGTCGACCATCGCCTTCGCCATGTCGGCGTCTTCGGTCTTCGACAGCAGATCTTCGACGTTCAGCTCCAGGTCCTTTAGCCTCGTCTGCTGCGTCTCGAGCCGATTCACCCGCGCGCCGACCTGTGCGCGGCTCGCCGAGAGCTGGTCGAGCATCGCGTCGACGCCCTGCAGATCGGGCCCGCCGAGGGCCGCGCGGTTGCCCGACTGGAGGTCGGTCGCGACCTTGTCCAGCAGCTGCAGCACGTTCTGGCCGGCGGCCGTCGGCGGCACCGAGAACGCCTCCCAGCCGCGCAGGTTCAGGTCGACCTGCTCGCCCTGGCCGATCACCCGCTGCATGGTGTTGGCGTCGCCGGCGTACGTCAGGCCGGGCGACGGGAACGGCGGCGTCAGCGTGGCCGTGCCGCTGAACAGGTAGCGGCCGGCGTAGGTGCCGTTCATCGACTGCCGGGCGGCCTCGACGAGCTGCTTGATCTCGGCGGCGATGTTGTTCAGGCCGGTCTGGTCGAGCGTGCCGTTGCCGGCCTGCACGACCAGCTCCTTGGCGCGCTTCATGATGTCCTGCACGGCCGACATCGCCGACTCGGACGCATCCTGGAACCCGAGCGCCTCGTTGATGTTCTTCTGGTACTGCTGGACGTCCGACACCTGGGAGCGCAGGAACATCGCGCGGCCGGCGCCGACCGGGTCGTCCTCGACCTGGTTGATCTCCTTGCCGGTCGAGAGCTTGCGCTGGGTGTGCCTGGAGGTTCGCGGAGACGCGCTGCAGGTCGTCGAGCACGTGCACCGCCGACTGGTTGTTCGTCGTGCGGATCACAGGCCGACCCTGCCGGTGCCGTTGATGAGGCGGTCGAGGTTCTCGTCCATCGCGCTGAGGACGCGCGAGGCCGCCGCGTAGGCGTGCTGGAACTTGATCATGTTCGTCATCTCCTCGTCGAGCGACACGCCCGAGGCGGCCACGCGCCGATCCGAGAGGCCGCTGACCACGATCTGCTGCGCGTCGAGCGAGCGGGCCGTGCTCTGCGTGGCCGTGCCGAGACCGGACTGGAGGCCGTTGTAGTAGTCGAGGAACGTCGTGCCGCCGGTCGTGATCGCGTTCTGCAGCGCGACCATGGCGTTGGCGTTGGTGGCCGATCCCGGGCCCTGGCCGGTGGCGCCGGCGGCGATCGTGGTCGGGTCGGCGAGGATCGCCGCCGACATCGTCATGCGGCCGGCCGCGCCGGGCGGGCCGGTCGGCGAGCGTGAAGTCGAAGAAGAGCCCGCCGGCCGTGCCGCCGAGATCCGAGCCGAGCGCGTGCTGGGCGTTGATCGGCGTCGTGCAGCGACTGGGCGAGCACGTTCAGCTGCGACGGGTACGACGTCGCGTTGGCCTCGTTGAGGAGGTTCGTGTACGCGTCCTCGAGCGCGTGCAGCGCGCCGCCCGTCAGGGCGCCGGAGGCGAACTGCGCGTCGATCTGGGCCCGCGTGATCGGCGTCGCGCCGGCGGTCGGCGTGACGACCGTCAGGCCCGCGACGACCACGGTCGCGCGGTTCTGGTCGTCGTAGGTCGACGCTCGAGACGTTCGCGAGCTTGCCGAGCTTGTCGAGCAGCAGGTCGCGGCGGTCGAGCAGGTCGTTCGGCGCCTGGCCGGGCTTGACGATCTGCAGCGTGGCCGGGTCGACCTGCGCGCCGGCGAGCACCAGCTGGCCGATCTGCGTGTTCAGCGACGCGATCTGGCTGAGGATCGAGTTCGCCTCGCCGATGTCGGCGTCGATCTCGGTGTTGTCGTTCGTCCGCATCGTCGCGAACGTGGTCGAGGCGTGGTTGAACGCCGTCGTCAGCGACTGCCCGGCCTGCGCCAGCGACTGGCGGGCGGCGAGCGACTCCGGCGCGTTCGCGACGTCGTGCCAGGCGTTGAAGAAGTCCTGGACGAGCGACTGGATGCCGTTGTCGGAGGGCTCGGGAATCGCCAGCGAGATGGCGTGCAGCTCGCGGTAGCGCACGTCGAGCGAGGCCTGGTCGGAGCTGGCGGCGCGCAGCTGCACGTCGTTGAAGACGTCGCGGATGCGGCGGTACGAGTCGACCGTCACGCCCTGGCCGAGCTGGCCGGGGAAGAGCATGCCCCAGACGGAGATGTTCGAGATCGGGTCGGCGGCCTCGAGCACGGCCTCCTGGCGCGTGTAGCCCTCGGTGCTGGCGTTCGCGATGTTGTGCGTCGTGACGTCGAGCGCCCGCTGCTGCGCGATCAGGCCGCGCAGCGCGACGTTGATGCCGTTGAACGTCGAGACGCCCATCAGGCGCGCGCGTCCAGGATCGCGATCGGGGACTCGGAGTAGGTGCCGGTGCCGGCGTAGGTGGAGCGGTCGCCGCGGTGGGCGATGCGCATCACCTGGTCGATGACGGTCAGCTCGTGCTCGAGCAGCTGGCGGTTCGCGACCGAGCGGCGGGCGAGCTTCTCGACGGAGCGGATCACGGTCTCCCCCGCCCGCAGCAGCGCGTTCGCCTCGTTGCGCGGCAGCGCGGCGGCGAGCGTCGACAGCGTCGACTCGCCGGGCTCGATGCCGAGCGCGTCGGCCAGCTCGGCCGCGAAGCCGTGGCGGCGCTCCTCCAGCTTGCGGCCCTCGACGACCTCGTGCTCGAGGGTCTGCGACAGCGTGTTGATGCGGTCGAGCTCGCGGCGGACGATCGCGTCGGTCTGGCGCTCGGTCAGGTCGAGCGCCTGCTCGAGCGAGTCGGCCTGCGCCCGCAGGACCGCGATCAGCTGCCCGAGCGCCGGGTTCATGCCGCCGCTCCGCCGGCGATGGCGCCGCCGCTCGGCGGGGTCGCGGCCGTGCCGTCGCCGGCGACCGGCGCGATCGCGCCGAGCGTCGACGGCGAGCTGGCCGTACATGGTGCCGGCGAGGCCGAACGTGCCGCCCTCGACGAGGCTCTTCGTCATCTGCCTCGTCGGCCATGTCCTGGTAGATGCCCTCGGCGCCCTCGAGGCCGCGTCGTCGCCGCGCGCGCTCTTCATCCAGCCGGACACGATCTGGCGCACGAAGACGGCCTCGAACTGCTTGCACGAGTCGTACAGGGCGTGCTGCTGCGGCCGTCGCGGGCGCCTTGACGCCGGCCGGCAGCGGGCCGACCGGCGAGTACGACGTGGTGCCCGAGATGGCGCCGATGCCGGCCATCAGCGGCGCAGCCCGTTCGCGGTGCCGAGCATCTCGTCCGAGGCCTGCACGACCTTCGAGACCGACTCGTAGGCGCGCTGCGTGGTGATCATGTTGACCATCTCGTCGACGGCCTTGACGTTCGCCATCTCGAGCGAAGCCCTGGATGATCGTGCCGCCGGCGCCGGTCGAGACGACGCGGCGTCGGGTTGCCCGAGTCGGCCGACTCCAGGTACTGGTTCTGGCCGTTCAGGGTCAGGCCGGCCGGGTTGACGAACTGCACCATGCCGAGCTGGGCGACGCGTGACGCGGCCGGTCGGCGTGACGGCGGTGAGGTTGCCCTGGGCGTCCATCTCGAACGACTTCATGTTCTGCGGGAAGGTGATCGGCCGGCCGGCCTGGTCGAGCACCAGGTCGCCCTGCTGCGTGACCAGCTGCCCGGCGCCGTCGATGCCGAAGTTGCCGGCCCGGGTGTAGGCCTGGCGTGCCGTCCGGCTTGCGGACGACGAAGAAGCCCGTGCCGCCGGTGATCATGAAGTCGGTCGGCGACGCCGGTGTTCTGCGCCGAGCCCTCGTCGAACTGGGCCTGGATGCCCGAGATCGCGACGCCGAGGCCCATCTGCTGGCCCTGCGCGGCGCCCTGGGTGGGCCCGATGTTGTTGTAGAGCAGGTCCTCGAAGGCGGCCCGCTGGCCCTTGTAGCCGACGGTGTTGACGTTCGCGAGGTTGTTCGCGATGACGTCGAGGCCGATCTGCTGGGCGAGCATCCCGCTCGCGGCCGTGTACAGCGCGTCGAGCATGTCCTAGACCCTCCCCACCTGGTTGACGGCGCCACCGAGCGTGTCGTCCAGCGCGCGGATCACCTTCTGATCGGCCTCGAACTCGCGCATGTTCTCGATCAGCGCGACCATCTCCGTGACCGTGTTGACGTTCGACGTCTCGAGCGCGCCCTGGGCGACGGCGCCGACCTTGGCGCCCGCGTCGACCGTGCCGGACAGGTAGTTGCCGCCCAGCTTGCGCAGCGAGTCGGGATCGAGCGCGACCACCGCCACCGTGCCGGCGAGCCGGTTGCCGACGTGGATCTCGCCGGTGCGGGCGATCGAGATGCGGCCGCTGCCGGACAGGTCGAGCGGCTGGCCGTCCTTGCCGAGCACCTTGTCGCCCTGGGCGGTGATCAGGAAGCCGTTCGCGTCCGTGGTGAACGCGCCGTTGCGGGTGTAGGCGACGCCCTGGTCGGTCTGCACGGCGAAGAAGCCGTTGCCGCCGATCGCCAGGTCGAGCGTGTTCTGCGTCCAGCGGAACCCGTTGTTGGACGGGTTCGGCTTGATCGACGTGATCTGCGTGCCGAGTGCTGAGCGGCCCGATCGGATCGCCGGTCTGCGTGTTCGAGAGCAGCATGTCGCCGAAGGCGACCTGGGCCAGCACCTCGCGCTTGAAGCCGGGGTTGGTCGCATTCGCCAGATTGTTCGCAATGACATCCTGTCGGATCTGCGCCGCGAGCATCCCTGATGCGGCGATGAAGAGCCCTCGTTCCACGAGGTGCCTCCTGATCCGGGCCCGATTCGAGCGGCCACGTCTTTATACCTGTTGAAAGTCATATCGGCACGACTTTCCGAAGGTTGAGGAATCGCCCGCAAATCGGTGCTTCCGAGGAAGCAGCAGATTCGGCGCCGTCCGACCCCGCTGGTACAACGTCGGCGTGGCGAACCTGGCGGTGCGACGGCGGCGTTTCCGCTTCGGCACGTTGTTGCTGGCGCTGACGTGCCTGATCGCCGCCCAGTTCGTATCGGCCGTCGAGCCGCGGGCTGTACCCGTGCTCGTCGCGGCGGGGGTCGGGTTCGCGGCGGCCGGTGGCGGCTTCCCCGGCCTGCTCCTCGCCGTGTTCGGCGCCGGCCTCGCGCCGCTCGACACGCCGCTGCGCATCGCGTTCGGCGTCGGCGCGCTGGCGGTGTTCGACCGCGCGTCGCGCCGCGACGACGAGGCCGAGCGGGTCACGGCGCAGTCGCTCACCGACCGGCTCACGGGCCTGCACACGTACGCCTACTTCGCCGACGTGCTCCAGCGCGAGGTCGGGCGCGTGCGCCGCTACGGCGGCTGCTGCTCGCTGGTGGTGTTCGACCTCGACCACTTCAAGGACTTCAACGACCGCTACGGCCACGCGGCCGGCAACGCGCTGCTCGCCAAGGTCGGCGCCGCCGATCCGGCACGAGCAGCGCGAGTCCGACATCTCCGCCCGCTTCGGCGGCGAGGAGCTGGTCGTGCTCGTGCCGGGCTCCACCCGGCAGGCCGTGGCGCTGGCCGAACGCGTGCGCCAGGCGATCGAGGTGCTGGTCGTGGTGCCGTCGTCGGGCCGCCGCCCGGTCGGCACGACGGTGTCCGCCGGCGTCGCCGAGTACCCGGCCGACGCGCGCACGGCCGACGACCTGTTCGCCGCCGCCGACGCCGCGCTGTACCAGGCGAAGCGCCGCGGCCGCAACCAGGTCGTGGTGACCACGGTCACCGTCGAGCCCGAGCGGGAGGTTCGGCGCGCGATCGCAGGGTAATCCCTGGCGTCGGCTTCGCCGATAACGGAGACTGGAGGTGGCTCTTGTACGACCCGCTCCGCAACCGCTATCGCTTCACCTGCCCCGTCGAGTCGGCGGAGCATGATCGCCCGCTGTCGGCGTTCCGCGCGATCGAGCGCCTGCCCGGCCCCGGCCACCCGGCGGTGTACCGCGTGCACTACGTCTGCGCGGTGTGCGGCGACGAGCACCCGGCGCTGCTGTCGGAGCCCGAGCTGGACTGCGGCCCGGTCGCGCCGCAGACCGATCTCGAGTTCGTCAACGTCCTGACCGGCCGGTCGGAGCCGCTCGCCGGCGAGATCACCGACGTCGCCGAGCGCCACCTGCGCCGCGGCAACTGGCCGTGGACGTTCTACTGCGCGTGCGAGCACGAGGTGCGGCCCGGCTACCCGTCGCACCTGGCGCGCCTGTCGCCCGCCGAGGACGCCCGCGTCGTCGGCGTCGCGGTGCGGTGCGCGTGCTGCGGCGGCGTGTCGATCAACCTGGTGTCGCAGCGCCACCTGGACGAGCCGTTCTACCACGACCGCGTGCTGCGCTTCGTCGACCGCCCCCTCCCGCCCGGCGCCACGTCGCTGGAGCGCTTCAGCCAGGAGCTGTGGGGCAGCGCGTTCGACGAGGAGCGCAACCGTTACGCCAGCTGACCGCCGCGCCAGCTGATGTCCGTTTTCGCACGCGGTGCGAAAACGGACACGGATGGCGTGAAACGTGACGCGATGCGTTCGAAACGTTGAACTTCGAGGCGCGTTTGGCACGTGCGCCGTGGTAGGCGACGCGCGGCGGGCGCCGATTCGAGGCTGCGAGCGGCCGCGGCTCCGACGGGCGGGCACGCGGCGTTCGGCGATGTCCGATTTCGCACGCGGTGCGAAAACGGACACGGATGGCGTGAAACGTGACGCGATTCGTCGAAGACGTTGCGCGTTGGCGTGGTCCGTGACGCGCCGGCCTGGTAGGCGGCTTCAGGCGTCGGTGCCGATGCGACGCATCAGGCGGCCGTCGATTCGCTCGAAGCCGCTGCCCGCGACCAGGGCGCGGGCGGCCTCGTCGTCCAGGCCCGCCGTCACCTCGATCTGCATCACGCCGTCCTGCCGGGCCCGGTCGAGCGCCCGCGCCAGCAGGCCCGCGCCGTGGCGCAGGCCGCGCTCGCCGGGGCGGACGTACAGGTCGCGCACGGCCAGCGCGCGGCCCTGCTCCAGCCGGCGCAGCTCCCACGCGATGTAGCCGACCACCGCCTCGTCCTCGGCCGCGACGCGGACGTCGCCGGCCGAGATGCGCCGGTCGAGCCAGCGACGCCACACGTCGAGCGGGCGCTCCTCCGGCCGGCCGGCAGCGGCCAGCTCGAGCCGGTACGACGTGTTCAGCGCGCCGATCGCCGCGACATCGCCGGGACGACCCGGCCGGATCACTCGCTGTCGAACGCCATCAGGCTGTGCACCGGCAGCGGCGCCAGCGCCTCCCGCCCGGGCAGGAACGACAGCTCGATCACGAACGCCGCGCCGACCGGGATGCCGCCGAGCTGCTCGACCAGGTCGACCTTGGCCTTGGCCGTGCCGCCCGTGGCGAGCAGGTCGTCGTGGATCAGCACGCGCGTGCCCGGCGCGATCGCGTCACGGTGCAGCTCGAGCGCGTCGGTGCCGTACTCGAGCGCGTAGGTGGCGCGGATCGTGTCGTACGGCAGCTTGCCGGGCTTGCGGGCGGCGGCGAACCCGATGCCCATCTCGTAGGCGAGGGCCGAGCCGAAGATGAACCCCCGCGCCTCGGCGCCGAGCACGATGTCGGGCTTCAGCGGCCGCGCGAACTCGGCCAGCTCTCCGACGGCCTGCCGGAACGCAGCCGCGTCGGCGACCAGCGGCATGATGTCCTTGAAGACGATGCCGGGCTTCGGAAACCCCGGGATATCGCGGATGTAGGTGCGCAGGTCGGCCATCGGGGCGCAAGGATACCGGCCCGGCCGGTCAGGACATGAAGGCGCCGCCGTTGACGTCGATCGCCTGGCCCGTCACGCCCCGCGCATCGGGGGACAGCAGCCAGGCCACGACGCCGGCGATATCGGCCGGCTGCGACATGCGGCGCAGCGGCACCTCGGACATCGCGCGGTCGTACGCCGCCTCGCGGGAGATGCCGTCGGCGGCCGCCATGCCCTCGATGCCCGTCCACGCCATGGTCGTGTCGACCCAGCCCGGGCAGATCGCGTTCACCGGCACGTCGTCGGGCGCCAGCTCGGCCGCGAGCGACCGCACCAGGCCGAGCAGGCCCGCCTTGGAGGCGCTGTAGCCCGTGTAGCCGGGCACCGCGATCCGCGCCAGGATCGACGCGATCACCACCAGGTGCCGCGGCTCCGAGGCGGGCGGAAAATGGCGCTGCGCGGCGCGCAGGCAGCGTGTAGGTGCCGACCAGGTTCGTCGCCACGAGGTCGCCGAACCGGTCGCCCTCGCCGGGGTCGTTCGCGCCGCCGATGCCGGCGTTCGCCACCAGCACGTGGATCGGTCCGTGCCGGTCGGCCGCGGCCGCGAACGCCGCGTCGACGGCCGCGGCGTCGCGGATGTCGCAGGCCATCGCCGTCGCGCCGATCGGCTCGGCCACCGTGCGCAGGCGCTCGACGTCGCGCGCGAGCAGCGTCAGCGTCGCTCCGTCCCGGGCCAGCCGCTCGGCGATCGCCTGCCCGATGCCGGTGCCGGCACCGGTCACCACCGCGTGCATCAGGTGGTGGCCGCCCCGTGCACCTCGCGCACGAGGATCCGCTCCGTCAGGTCGGCAGCGAGCCGCGCGAGCGTCGCCAGGTCCTCGAGCCCGGCGTCACGGCGGTCGGCGTTGCGCGAGCGCAGGGCGGGCGCGACGACGCCGTCGATGAGGCCGGCGGCGCGGACGACGGCCGTGTGGAACTGCTTCAGGTGCCGCGGGCCGAGGCCGTAGCCGGCCATCTGCAGCGCGATCCGGACGACGTCGAGCTCGCTCTCGCCGTAGTCGCGCTCGGGGCCGGCGGGGGTGATCAGGCCGAAGTCCTCGAGCTCGCGGACGAACTGCTCGTCGGCGCCGGTGGCGGCGATCAGGTCGTCGCGGCTGAACCGCTGGCGATCCTCGATCAGCCCGGCCGTGCGGCGGCGCTGGGGCCGGTCGCCGCGATCGGTCGGCCCGTTCTGCAGCTCCTGGCGGATCACGCGCAGCGGCAGGAACTCGTCGCGCTGCAGCCGCAGGATGTTGCGCAGGCGGTCGACCTCGTCGGGCCCGTACAGCCGGTAGCCGCCGGGCGTGCGCCGCGGCGTGACGAGGTTCTGATCCTCCAGGAAGCGGATCTTCGAGATCGACACGTCGTCGAACTCCTCCTGCAGGATGCGGCACACCGCGCCGATGGTGAGCGGCTTGCCGTCGCGCGAGATGTCGACCTTCGCCATCGTCACTGCTCCAGGAACGTCAGCTTGAACTTGCCGACCTGCACCTCGTCACCGTCGGCGAGCCGCTGGCGCGTGACGCGCGTGCGGTTCACGTAGGTGCCGTTCAGCGACTCGAGATCGCGCAGGTAGAAACCGTCCGGCTCGCGCTCGATGATCGCGTGCTCGCGGGAGACCGTGACGTCGTCCAGGAACAGGTCCGCCTCGGGCGCCCGGCCGATCGTCTCGCGCGCGGCCTGCAGCGGCAGGTGCTCGCCGGCGCGGCCGCCGCCGGCCCGGATCACGAGCACCGGGCCGCCGTCCTCGCGCTCGACCGCGGTCGCGACGTCATCGATTGCATAGCTCATGGTTGTCTGCGCACCGCCCTGCTCCTCCTGCGGGATCAACGTGCCGCACTTGGAGCAGAAGTTGGCTGCATCGGGGTTCTGGAAGCCGCACTCGGTGCAGAACACGCGCTACTCCCCGCCGGTGGCGGCGAACCGCTCCTGCAGCCGGGCGACGTGTTCGGCGCGGAGCTTGTCGAGCTCGCGGTGCAGCTCCTGGCGCCGCGCCGACGTGCGCGCCTCGTGCGCCATCAGCACGCGGACGAGGTGCGTCAGCTCGGCGTCGGCGAGCGGGTCGAGCTCGGGCAGCTCGTCGATCGTGTCGTCGCCGGGCTCGGGGGCGAGCTCCTCGCTCGACCCGAAGCGCTCGAGCTCCTCGTCGATCGGCGGCGGCCCCGTGTGCGTCAGCGCATCGGAGAGACGGCGCACCAGGTCCTGGAGGTCGTCGGGCGCCTGCTCGACGCCGGTGCGCCGGTCGATCCGGGCGAGGATCTCCGATCGCACGACATCGATGCGGCCGTGGAGCATGCGGCGCTCGTAGGAGACCTGCTCCTCGTCGCGCTTGACCTCGCGGATGCGGTCCCGCAGCTCGTCATCGCTGAAGCTCGAATCGGACATCGAGTCGCAGTATAGGTGGGAATGGGAAAAGCTTCAAGCACTACTTGAGGGTTTACCGAGTCGTCGCGAGACTGTCGCGATGTAGACCGCCGCCTGCGGCCAGCGAGAGCCCGATCCCGATGTACAGCAGCACGTCCGGCCACAGCGTGCCGGGCTCGGTCAGCATCACGAAGAAGAGCGCCGCCATGAGCACGAAGGTCGCGGTCTTGCCCAGGTAGATCACCGACAGCTCGTAGCCCTTGTCGGCCGCGAACCCGAGGCCCGACAGCAGCACCAGGTCGCGGCCCAGCACCAGCAGCGGCACCAGCAGCGGGACGCGGTCGTGGTAGTAGAGGAGCAGCACCGCCGAGGCGATCAGGAGCCGGTCGGCGAGCGGGTCGGCGAGCCGGCCGAACCTCGACTGCACGTTGAGACGGCGCGCCAGGTAGCCGTCCAGGTAGTCGGTCAGCGACGCCACGCCGAAGATCAGCGCGGCGAGGACGGAGTGCCCGCCCGGGCGCGTCCCACAGGACGACGATGAAGACGGGGATCGCGGCAAGCCGCGCGATCGTCAGCGCGTTCGGGACGTGCCGCACGGGACGCGATGGCGGTGACGGAGCCGGGCGATCGTCGCCATGCCGAGATCCTACAGCGTCACCGGGCGACGGCGACGCGCAGCGCCTCGACCACCGACGGGTCGAGCACCCCGCCCGCCAGCGGGGTCAGCACCGAGGCGTCGTCGGTCGCCGCGAGGACCACGGCCGCGGCCACGATGCGGGCCTCGATCGCGATGTCGCGAACCCGCCAGGGCGTCCGGCACGCCGGAGCCGTCGTAGCGCTCGTGCTGGTGCCGCAGCACGGCGGCCACGTCCTGCAGGCCGGCCACGCGGCGCACCACGTCCTCGACCGCCAGCGCGTGGTCGGCGAGGCCGACCCGGTCGGCCGTCAGCGACGTGCGCTCGGCCTCGTCGATCGAGATCGGCCCGGCGTCGGCCAGCAGCGCCGCGACGCTGGCCCGGCCGCAGCCGCGCAGGTCGAGGCCCAGCTCGAAGGCGGCCATGCCGGCGAGCTCCGACGCGCGGTGGGCGCGGCTGATCGGGCCGGCCGTCGCGGATCGACGCCGCCAGCGCCAGCGCGCGGGCGATCGTCTCGATGCCGGCGTCGGCCGTCGCCGGCGAGTCCGAGGGCGCGTCGTGGGCGGTGCGCGTGCGGTTGCGGCCGTCGTCCTTCGCCTCGTACAGCGCCCGGTCGGCGGCGGCGACCAGCGCGTCGGCGGTCCAGCGGTCGCGGCCGGCGCGGACGCAGCCGACCGACGCGGTCAGCGACAGCAGCGCGCCGTCCGCCTCGAACGGCTCGGCCGCGATGGCACGGCGCAGGCCCTCCCCGATCGAGCGCAGCGCGTCATCCGAGGACACCACCGGCACGATCACCGCGAACTCCTCCCCGCCCCAGCGGGCGACGCAGTCGTACGACCGCACGGAGCGGCGGATGCGCGCGGCGGCCTGCACCAGCACGGCGTCGCCGGGCAGGTGGCCGTAGGTGTCGTTGACGCGCTTGAAGTGGTCGAGGTCGATCAGGAACACGCCGGGCGTCGTGCCCTCGCGGACGGCCCGCTCCAGCTCGATCTCGATCACCTCGGCCAGGTGCGAGCGGTTGTAGACGCCGGTCAGCGAGTCGATGCGGGCGCGGCGGTCGGCGACCGCACGCTCCGCCTCGAGCCGCTCCATCACGACCTGCAGCTCGTGCTCGGAGCGCTTCTGCTCGGTGACGTCGAGCGCGAAGCCGTCGATGACCAGGCGGCCGTCGGGCGCCGTCCAGGGCCGGCCGCGCTCCCAGATCACCCGCGTGACGCCGTCGTACCCGACCATCCGGTACTCGACGTCGCCCGGCTCGCCGCCGTGGATGCGGTCCATCGCGGCGGAGTACACGTCCCAGTCGTCGGGGTGCACACGGTCGGGCCAGGCGTCGTCGAGCTCGATGTGAGGCGGCACGGGGCCGCCCATCAGCGCCTCCACACCGGGGCCGGTGTAGATCTCGCGATACACCCCTCCGACGACCTCGGCGATGAAGACGTGCAGGCCGATGGCGTCGACGAGACGGCCAAGAACCTGCGCGGCCGGACGATCGCTGAAGGGATCATTCACCGCACGAGCATACGACGGGGACTCCTCCCTCATATGAGGGATTCTGCAGATTTAGCAGCTTTTTCGCGTCGCTCGGATAGGGGAACCTGCTCCACCTAGAATGCCGGGAGATCAGCTGATGGACACGCAACTCTCGCCACAAACACCCGACAGCACCATGTCCGGGCACCCGCTGGCGCCGGTCTACGGGCCGAACGGCGGCCCCGCGCCCGACGCGCCGCCGCCGGGCACCTACCCCTACACGCGCGGCCTGCACCCGGAGATGTACCGGACGCGGCTGTGGACGATGCGCATGTTCGCGGGCTTCGGCTCGCCCGAGGACACGAACCAGCGCTTCCGCGATCTGCTGGCCCAGGGCCAGACGGGGCTGTCGACGGCGTTCGACATGCCCGCGCTGATGGGCTACGACCCGGACCACCCCATGTCGGCCGGCGAGGTCGGCCGCGAGGGCGTGTCCGCCACCTCCGCCGACGACTTCCGGCGCCTCTACGACGGCATCGACCTCGACGCCGTCTCGGTCTCGATGACCATCTCGGGCCCCGCGCCCGTCGCGCTGGCGCTGTTCGTGGCCGCCGCCGAGGAGCGCGGCTTCGACCGCAAGAACCTCTCCGGCACGCTCCAGACCGACATCCTCAAGGAGTACATCGCCCAGCGGGAGTGGATCGTCCCCGAGCGGCCCGGCATGCGGCTGGTCGGCGACCTGATCGAGTTCTGCTCGTCCGACATGCCGCGCTGGCACCCGGTGTCGGTCTCCGGCTACCACATCCGCGAGGCCGGCTCCACGGCCGCGCAGGAGCTGGCGTTCACCATCGCCGACGGCGTCGCCTACGTGGCCGAGCTGGTCGGCCGCGGCGTCGATCCCGACTCGTTCCTGCCGCGCTTCTCGTTCTTCTTCAACTGCCACTCCGACTTCTTCGAGGAGATCGCGAAGCTGCGCGCCGCCCGCCGGCTGTGGGCGCGCCTGATGCAGCGAGCGGTTCGGCGCCAAGGACCCGCGCTCGTGGCAGCTGCGCACGCACACGCAGACCTCCGGCGTGTCGCTGACGGCCCAGCAGCCGCTCACCAACATCGCCCGCACCGCCATCGAGGCGCTGGCCGGCATCCTCGGCGGCACGCAGTCGCTGCACACCAACTCGTACGACGAGACGTACGCCATCCCGACGCTCGAGGCGGCCACCATCGCGCTGCGCACGCAGCAGATCCTGGCCTTCGAGACCGGCGTGGCGAGCGTGGCCGACCCGCTCGGCGGCTCGTGGTTCGTCGAGCAGCTGACCGACGAGATGGAGGCCCAGGCGGTCGCCTACCTCGACGAGATCGACCGCCGCGGCGGCATGGTCGCGGCCGTCGAGCAGGGCTACCCGCAGTCGGAGATCGCCGAGGCCGCCTACCGCTTCCAGCTCGCCGTCGAGTCGGGCGAGCGCATCATCGTCGGCGTCAACGCCTTCACCGTCGACGAGGTGCCGCCGATCGACCTGCACCGCGCCGATCCCGAGGTCGAGGCGCGCCAGCTGGAGCGCGTGCACGAGCTGCGCGCCCGTCGTGATGCGACGCGGCACGCCGCGGCCATGGCCGCGCTCCACGCCGCCTGCGCGGGCACCGACAACGTCATGCCGCACCTGATCGAGGCCGGCAAGGCGGGCGCCACGCTGGGCGAGATGTGCGACGTGTTCCGCGAGACCTTCGGCGTGTACCGCGACCCGGGCCGGTTCTGATGATCCCCACGCTCACCGACGAGCACCAGGAGCTCGTCTCGCTCGTGCGCGACGTGTGCGAGCGCGAGATCGCGCCGCACTCCGCCGACTGGGACGCCAGGCACCACGTGCCGATGGAGGCGCTGCGCACGCTCGGCTCGCTGGGCCTGCTCGGCGTGATCATCCCCGAGGAGTACGGCGGCGCCGGCCTCGACTACACCGCGCTGACGCTGCTGGTCGAGGAGCTGGCGCGCTACGACGCCGGCCTGTCGGTCGCCGTCGCCGTGCACGCCGGGCTCTGCGCCGCGCCGCTGCTGCGGTTCGGCAGCGACGAGCAGAAGGCGAAGTACCTGCCGCGCCTCGCGACCGGCGAGCTGCTCGGCGCGTACGCGCTGACCGAGCCCGACGCCGGCTCCGACACGGCCGCGATCCGCGCCCGCGCCACGCCGAGCGGCGACGGCTGGCGCATCGACGGCACCAAGACGTGGATCACGAACGGCGGCTTCGCCGACTTCTTCATCATCTTCGCGCGCACCGGCGCGGCCGGCCCGAAGGGCGTCTCGGCGTTCCTGGTCGAGCGCCGCGAGGGCCTCTCCTCGTCGAAGGAGATCCCGAAGCTCGGGCTGCACACCTCCTCCACCTCGGAGCTGGTGCTCGACGGCCTCGAGGTGCCCGGCGAGGACCTCGTCGGCGTGGTCGACGAGGGGCTCAAGATCGCGCTCGCCACGCTCGACGGCGGTCGCATCACGATCGCCGCCCAGGCGTGCGGCATCGCCCGCGCGGCGGTCGACCTGTCGGTGCGGTACGCGACCGAGCGGCAGGCGTTCGGCGGCGCGATCGCGCGGTTCCAGGGCGTGCAGTTCCCGATCGCCGACGTCGCCGCCCGGCTGGAGGGCGCGCGGCTGCTGACGCTCCGCGCCGCGGCATTGCGCTCCACCGGCGCGCCGCACGGGCTGGAGGGCGCGCAGGCCAAGCTGGTCGCGAGCCGCGTCGCGGTCGACGCCGCCGACGTGGCCGTGCAGACGCTCGGCGGCTACGGCTACTCGGCCGAGTTCCCGGCCGAGCGCCTCTACCGCGACGCGAAGATCACCGAGATCTACGAGGGCACGAGCCAGATCCAGCGGCTCGTGATCGCCCGGCACCTGCTCGGTGCCGCCGCCCGCGGCTGAGCCGCTTCAGGACGACCAGGGCAGCGGCGCCAGCGTGCCGTCGGCCGCCAGCGCCTCGAAGCGCTCGCGCAGCAGCGTCGACACCTGGTCGGGGTGCGTGAAGATGAAGAAGCGCCCGTCGCGGATGCCGGCCAGCGCGATCTGCGCGACCTCCTCCGACGGCAGGCCGCGCTGCAGGTCGCCGTGGATGACCTCGCTGCGCTCGATGTCGCCGCGGTCGGGGTCGCCGCCGTCGTCCTCGAAGCGCTCCAGCGCGTTGTGCATGAAGTCGGTGACGGTCGAGCCGGGGCACAGCACCGAGACGCCGACCGGCGATTTCTTCAGGCGCAGCTCGCGGCAGAGCGTCTCCATCAGCGCCACGATGCCCCACTTCGACACGCAGTAGCCCGCGAACTCCGGGTCGCCGACGTGGCCGTGAAACGACGCGGTGGCCTGGATGTGGCCGCTGCCCTGCTCCTCGAGCGCCGGCAGGAACGCCGTCACGCCGCGGATCACGCCGCGCAGGTTGATGTCGAGGATCCAGTCCCAGTCGGCCTCGGTCATGTCGGCCACGTCGCGGCGCAGCGCGACGCCGGCGTTGAGGCTGACCAGGTCGACCCGGCCGAAGCGCGCGAAGGCGGCGTCGCGGAGGCCCGTCATGCCGACCGGATCGCGCACGTCGGCGGCCACGCCGAGCACCGCCGCGCCGTCGTCCTCGAGCGCTCCGACGGCCGCTGCGAGCGACTCCTCGGCCACGTCGCAGACCACCACGGCCATGCCGTGGGCGGCGCATGCCCGCGCGAACGCGAGACCGATCCCGCGCGCCCCGCCCGTCACCACCGCAACCTGCTGCATGCGGTGCCATCCTACTGCCATGTCCCTTCCCCCGGCGCTCCACGACGCGCTCGCGGCGATCCTCGGCGACCGGCTCTCGACGTCCGACTCGCAGCTCGATCTGCACGGCCGCGACGAGTCGTCGCTGCCGCCCTGCCGGCCCGACGCCGTCGCCTTCCCCGAGTCCACCGCCGAGGTGTCGGCCGTGCTCGCGGCCTGCAACGAGCACGGCGTGCCCGTGGTGCCGTTCGCGGGCGGCTCGTCGCTCGAGGGCCAGGTGCTGCCGATCCACGGCGGCCTCTCGCTGGACTGCAACCGGATGGCGCGGATCATCGAGATCGACGACCGCGCGCTCGACGCCCGCGTGCAGCCGGGCGTCACCAAGGACGGCCTCAACGCGGCGCTGCGCGAGCGGGGCCTGTTCTTCGCCGTCGATCCCGGCGCCGACGCCACCATCGGCGGCATGGCCGCCAGCGGCGCGTCGGGCACGATGACGGTGCGCTACGGGACGATCCGCGAGAACGTGCTGGCGCTGGAGGCCGTGCTGGCCGACGGCACGGTCATCCACACCGGCTCCCGGGCCCGCAAGTCGAGCGCCGGGTACGACCTGATGCACCTGCTGTGCGGCTCGGAGGGCACGCTCGCCGTCATCACCGAGCTGGTCGTGCGGGTGCACGGCATCCCCGAGCACGTCGCCGCCGCGCGCGTGTCGTTCCCCACCGTGCGGGCCGCGGCCGACACGGCCATCGCGATCGTGCAGTCCGGCATCCCGATCGCCCGCTGCGAGCTGCTCGACGGCCCGCAGATGGACGCCGTGAACAAGTTCTCGGGGCTGGACGAGCCCGCCACGCCGACGCTGTTCCTCGAGTTCCACGGCTCCGAGGCGGGCGTGCAGGAGCAGGTCGCCCACGTCGAGACGATCGCGACCGAGTTCGCCGGCGGCGCCTTCCGCTGGGCCGTCCAGGTCGAGGAGCGCTCGCGCCTCTGGAAGGCGCGGCACGACGTCTACTTCTCGGTGCTCGCGTACCGGCCGGGCTGCCGGTCGCTGACCACCGACGTCTGCGTGCCGCTGTCGCGCCTGGCCGACTGCATCGAGGCGACGGTCGCCGACATCGAGGCGAACCTGCCGTTCCCGGCGCCCATCGTCGGCCACGTCGCCGACGGCAACTTCCACTGCGGCCTGGCGCTGATCCCCGACGACCCGGAGGAGCGCCGGCTGGCGATCGGAGTTCTCGGCCCGCCTGGTGGCGCGCGCCCTCGAGATGGGCGGCACGTGCACCGGCGAGCACGGCGTCGGCCTCGGCAAGCAGGGCTACCTGACGCAGCAGTACGGCCCCGAGACGGTCGCGGTGATGCGAACGCTGAAGACCGCCCTCGACCCGCGCGGAATCCTGAATCCGGGCAAGCTCCTGCCGGAACCGCTCTCGTCCAGGTAACGAAAGGCCCCGCCCCGGCAAATCCGGTGCCTGGCAGCGAATCTGTCGCCGCGGCACGGTCCGGTGACGGGTCACGCGCGTTCCGTTGCAGTCCGCGCGTGCGACGTGGCGCCTTTCGGGCACCGAGCCGGCCTCGCTCAGGCGCCGGCCCCTGCGCCCTACTCGACAAATTGCGTACCTGGTTCCGAATTTGCAGATCCGGCGCCTTGGTGCGGTCCGTTTCGGTTCCGGTACGGACCGCGCGTCTTCCGCCATCGCCCTAGAAGCGCTTGTAGCTCGCCATCGACAGGAACCAGCCGTGCTTCGCGGCGTTGTGGCAGCGCAGGCCGGACACGCGGACGCGGCACGAGAACGGCCCGAACTTCCACAGCTTCCCGTACGCGAGCTTCTTCGACGGCGGCGGGGCGTCCGACACGCAGATGAACCGCGCCCTGCCCCGCTTCGTCAGGCCGAGGCTCGAGCCGTAGTCGCCGGCGTCGCACGGCTTCGTCTGCTTCGGCGCCTTCCACGTGTGGCTGCGGATGTCGCAGCGCAGGGAGAAGTCCTTGCCCGTCGCCTTGTTGCCCGCGGCGACGCACGTGATGTTGCCCGACGGCGTGTGGAACGCCTTGAACGAGAACGCGGCCGAGGCGGGGGCCGCCAGGACCAGCGAGGCCAGCAGGGCGAGCACGGCGAGTGGGAGAAGGCGCATGCTCCGAGCATACTTCCTGGATGCCTGACGATCCCGCCTACGCCGACGGCGCGGCGTTCATGGACGGCGCCTACATGCCCGTGGCCGAGTGCAAGATCCCCGTGCTCGACTGGGGATTCCTGCGCGGCGACGCCACCTACGACGTCGTCCACACCTGGAACGGCCGGTTCTTCCGGCTGACGAGCACCTCGACCGCTTCACGCGGAACCTCGGGCGCCTGCACTACGACATCCCGTACGAGCGCGACGACATCGCCGACGTGCTGCACCGCTGCGTCGAGCTGACGGGGCTGCAGGACACGTTCGTCGAGATGCTGGTCACCCGCGGCATCCCGAAGAACCGCGACCCGCGCACGTCGGTGAACCGGTTCGCCGTGTTCGCGGTGCCGTTCGTGTGGATCCTGCGGCCCGAGCGGCACGACGGCGGCCTGAACGTGATCGTCTCGTCGATCGAGCGGATCCGCGCCCAGGCGGTCGACCCGACCGTGAAGAACTACCACTGGCTCGACCTCGTGCGCGGGCTGTTCGAGGCCTACGAGCAGGGCGGCGAGACGGCGGTGCTGATCGACGCGCGCGGCAACGTCCTCGAGGGCCCCGGCTTCAACCTCTTCGTCGTCCGCGACGGCGTCGTCGCCACGCCGGCGGCCGGCGTGCTGGAGGGCGTCACCCGCGGCACCGCGATCGAGCTGCTGCGGCGTCGCGGCGTGCCGGTCGAGCTGCGCGACGTCCACGCCGACGAGCTGCGAGGCGCCGACGAGGCGTTCGCCACCTCCACCGCCGGCGGCGTCATGCCGATCGCCACGGTGGACGGCCGCGCGCTCGGCGACGCCCCGATCTCGCACCGGCTGCTCGACGACTACTGGGCGGCGCACGACGACCCCGCGTGGGCGACGCCCGTGCGGCGCTCGGTGGCCGAGCGGACGCCGTCGTGACCGACCGCGTCGTCATCGCCGGCTACGTCCGCTCGCCGTTCCAGCCGGCCCACCGCGGCGAGCTGGCCCGCACCCGCCCCGACGAGCTCGGCGGCCAGGTCGTGCGCGCCCTGGTGGAGCGCAGCGGCATCGACCCGGGCGCGATCGAGGACGTCACCATGGGCTGCGCCTTCCCCGAGGGCGAGCAGGGCATGAACGTCGGCCGCATCGTCGGCGTGCTGGCCGGGCTGCCGCGCAGCGTCGGCGGCGCCACCGTGAACCGCTTCTGCGGCTCGGCCATGCAGGCCATCCACACCGCCGCCGGCTCGATCGCCATGGGCATGGGCGACGCGTACGTGGCGGGCGGCACCGAGTCGATGTCGCGGGTGCCGATGATCGGCTTCAACTTCCTCCCCCACCCCGGCCTGGCCGAGTCGTACCCCCAGATCTACATGTCGATGGGCGAGACGGCCGAGCACGTCGCGCGGCGCTACGGCGTCTCGCGCGAGCGCCAGGAGGCGTTCGCCGTCGAGTCGCAGCGCAGGGCCGCCGAGGCGCAGGCCGACGGCCGGCTGGCGGAGGAGATCGCGCCCGTGCAGGCCGGCGACCGCACCGTCGACCGCGACGGCTGCCTGCGGCCGACGACGACCGCGGAGGGCCTGGCGGGGCTGAAGCCGGCGTTCCAGGCCGACGGCACCGTCACCGCCGGCACCTCGTCGCCGCTCACCGACGGCGCGACCGCCTGCCTGGTCACCAGCGAGTCGTTCGCCCGCTCGCACGGCCTCGAGCCGCTCGCCGTCGTGCGCGGGTTCGCGGTCTCGGGCTGCGACCCCGAGGTGATGGGCATCGGCCCCGTCCGCGCCGTCGGCAAGGTGCTGGAGCGGGCCGGCCTGCAGATCGGCGACATCGACCTGATGGAGCTGAACGAGGCGTTCGCGTCGCAGTCGGTGGCCGTCATCGAGGAGCTCGGCATCGACCCCGCGCGGGTCAACGTCGACGGCGGCGCCATCGCGCTCGGCCACCCGCTCGGCGCCACCGGCGCGCGCATCACCGGCAAGGCGGCGCAGCTGCTGCGCCGCGGACGGCGGCCGCTACGCCGTCTCGACGCAGTGCATCGGCGGCGGCCAGGGCATCGCCACCCTGCTCGAGGCGGTGGAGTGACTCAGGTCGAGCGCGTCGGCGTCATCGGCGCCGGAACGATGGGCGCCGGCATCGCCGCCCACGCCGCCAGTGCCGGGCTCGACGTCGTGCTGCTCGACATCGTGCCGGACGGCGCGCGCCAGGCGGTCGAGCGCCTGCGCGAAGGCGCGGCCGCCGGCGTTCATGCAGGCCGCCGACGCCCGGCGCATCACGCCCGGGCTCGCTGGACGACATCGCGCTGCTCGCCGGCTGCGGCTGGGTGATCGAGGCCGTGATCGAGGACGCGGCGGTGAAGAACGAGGTCTACGCGCAGGTGCGCGCGGCCGAGCCGGACGCCGTCCTCACGTCGAACACCTCGACCATCCCGCTGGCCGAGCTGCGCTGCGACGGCATCACGCACTTCTTCAACCCGCCGCGCTACCTGCCGCTGCTCGAGGTGGTCGGCGACGAGACCCTGCTGGCAGACGTGGTCGCCTGCGCCGACGAGCGCCTCGGCAAGACCGTCGTGCTCTGCAAGGACGCGCCCGGCTTCATCGCCAACCGGCTCGGCGCGATGTGGATCGACGTCGCCATGGCCGAGGCGATCGCCCGCGGCCTCGACGTCGAGCTCGCCGACGCGGCCATCGCGCGGGCGTTCGGCTCGCCCAGGACCGGCGTCTTCGGCCTGCTCGACCTGGTCGGCATCGACCTCTCGCTCGACGTCACGCGATCGCTCAACGACCGCCTCGCCGCCGGCGACCCGCTGCAGGGCGTCGACCGCCCGTGGGCCCTGCTGGAGAGGCTCGTGGCGAGCGGCCGCACCGGCCGCAAGGGCTCCGGCGGCTTCTACCGGCTCGCGCCCGACCGCTCCAAGCTCGCCCTCGACGTCGCCACCGACGAGTACCGCCCCGCCCGTCGCTACCGGGGTGACGAGCCCGCCGCCACGGCCTACGCCGACGCGGTGCGCGCGCAGACGCTGCGCTACGCCGAGCAGATCCTGGACGAGGTGTCCGGCGATCCCGGCGCCGTCGACCTGGCGATGGAGGCCGGCTACGCCTGGCGCGCCGGCCCGTTCGCGATGCTCGGCCGCCCGCCCGTGCGGCCCCGGCGGCCCGGCGCGCAGCGCCTGTCCGACCTGAAGCAGGATCGCCGGCCGGTGCGCGGCAACGGCTCGGCGTCGGTGTGGGACATCGGCGAGGGCGTGCTCTGTCTCGAGTTCCACACGAAGATGAACGCCATCGACGGCGAGATCGTGCACCTGCTGGCCGAGACGATCGCGATGGCGCCGCGGGCGCTGGTGCTGCACAACGACGGCGCCCAGTTCAGCGTCGGCGCCAACCTGGCGGGCGTGCTGCTGCTGGCCAACACGGCCTCGTGGGACGACCTGGACGCCGCCATCCGCGCCGGCCAGGACACGTTCGCGGCGCTGCGCTACGCGCCGTTTCCCGTCGTCGGCGCGCCGGCCGGCATGGCGCTGGGCGGCGGCTGCGAGGTGCTGCTGCACTGCGACGCCATCCAGGCGCACGCCGAGTCGTACATCGGCCTGCCCGAGGTGGGCGTCGGCATCGTGCCCGGCTGGGGCGGCTGCCTGCGGCTCGTCCAGCGGCTGGCCGAGCGGGCGCCCTACGGCCCGCAGGCGCCGGTGCAGGCGGCGTTCGAGACGATCGGCCTCGCCACCGTCTCCGGCTCGGCCGCCGAGGCGCGCGCGCTCGGCTTCCTGCGCCCCACCGACCGCATCACGATGAACCGCGACCGCCTGCTGGGCGACGCCCGCGCCTTCGCGCTGGAGCTGGCCGACGGCTACACGCCGCCCGAGCGGCTCGACCTGCGCCTGCCCGGCCCCGCCGGCCGCGCCGCGCTCGAGCTCGGCGTCGCCGGCCACGCGCTGGCCGGCCGCGCGCTGCCGCACGACCGCGTGGTGCTGGGCGAGCTGGCGAACGTGCTGGCCGGCGGCGACGCCGATCCGACCGCCCCGGTGACCGAGCAGCACGTCTACGACCTGGAGCGCGCCGCGGTCATCTCGCTGCTGCACGCAGAGCCCACCCTGCTGCGCGCCGAGCAGATGCTGATGACCGGAAAGCCGCTCCGCAACTGATCGCTCGACGACGTCCGCTTCCTCCTGCACGACGTGCTCGGCGAGACCGAGACGTACGACGACGTGCTGGCCGGCGCCGCCGAGCTGTGCCGCGACGTGATCGCGCCGCTGAACGCGCCCGGCGACCTCGCCGGCGCGGTCTGGGACGACGGCGCCGTCGACCACGCCCGCCGGCTTCCCGGAGGCATTCCGGACGTACGCCGAGGGCGGCTGGGTCGGGCTCACGGCGGCGCCGGAGTACGGCGGCTCCGGCCTGCCCCACCTCGTCGGGCGCGGTGCTGGAGGAGCTGCTCTGCGCCGCGAACCTGTCGTTCTCCACCTACGCCGGCCTCACCGCGGGCGCGTACCGCGCGGTCGACCTGCACGGCACCGACGAGCAGAAGGCGCGCCTCCTGCCGCCGCTGGCGGCGGGCACGTCGACCGGCACGATGTGCCTCACCGAGGCCCACGCCGGCACCGACCTGGGCCTGATCCGCACCCGCGCGGAGCCCGACGGGGAGGGCCGCTACCGCATCTCCGGCCAGAAGATCTTCATCACCGCCGGCGAGCACGACCTGACCGACGACATCCTGCACCTGGTGCTCGCGCGGCTGCCCGACGCGCCGGCCGGGACGCGCGGCATCTCGCTGTTCGCCGTCCCGCGGCGCCTCGCCGACGGCACCCGCAACGGCGTCGCGTGCATCTCGATCGAGCACAAGATGGGCATCCGCGCGTCCGCCACCTGCACGATGGTGTTCGACGGGGCGGTCGGCGAGCTGATCGGCGAGCCGCACCGCGGCATGCGCGCGATGTTCACGATGATGAACGCGGCGCGCCTCGGCGTCGGCATCCAGGGCCTCGCGCTGGCCCAGGAGTCGTACGTGCGGGCGGCCGCCTACGCGCGCGAGCGTCTGCAGGGCCGCGCGCTCGGCGGCGCGGCGCGCCCCGACCTGGAGGCCGACCCGATCATCGTCCACCCCGACGTGCGCCGCACGCTGCTGCGCATCCGCTCGCAGGTCGAGGGCGGCCGCGCGCTGGCGCTGTGGGTGGCGGCCGAGATCGACCGGGCCGAGGCCGGCGACGCGGCGGCGGCCGACCTGGTGGCGCTGATGACGCCGATCGTCAAGGCCGGGCTCACCGACCTGGCGACCGAGGCGACCAACCTCGCGCTGGGCGTGTTCGGCGGCGCCGGCTACATCCGCGAGACGGGCATGGAGCAGCTCGTGCGCGACGCGCGGATCACGTCGATCTACGAGGGCACGAACGGCGTCCAGGCCCTCGACCTCGTCGGCCGCAAGCTCCCCGAGGGCGCCGGGCGCCTGCTGCGCCGCTTCTTCCACCCCTCGCTGGAGCTGCTGGACGAGGCGTGCGCCGACGAGCGCCTGGCCGACATCGCCGGCCCCGCCCGCGACGCGCTCCACCGCCTGCGGCGCGTGACGCTGTGGCTCGGCGCCCGCGCGCAGGGCGACCGCGAGCAGGCCGGCGCCGGCGCCACGGAGTACCTGCGGCTGTTCTACCTGACCGCGCTCGGCGTGCTGTGGGTGCGCATGGCCCGCGCCGCGCTCGACCGCGACGACGAGTTCGGCGCCGCGAAGCTCGCCACGGCGCGCTTCTACGCCGCCCGCATGCTGCCCGAGACCTCGGCGCTGGCGCGGCAGGTGACGGCGGGCAAGGCGACGCTGATGGAGCTGCCCGAGCACCTGTTCTAGGGGCGGACGGGCCATTCCAGTCCGGCCCGCGACCTGCCGATACAGCCCCCGTGCGCGTTCCCCGGTCGCTCCGGCTACCGCTGATCTTCGCGCCCGTGTACGCGCTCGTCGCGGCGGGCGGGCTGGCGCTCGGGGTCGGAGCCGACGGCGGCACCGTGGCCTGGCCCGCGGCGGGCCTCACGCTCGCGATGCTGCTGTGCAACGCGCGACGTGACTGGATGCCGATCCTCGCCACCGTCCTCGCGGTGGAGCTGGTGATCGACTCGGCCGCGGGCTTCCCCGCCATCGGCGTCGCCGGCATCGCGGCGACGAACGTGATCGAGCCCCTGCTCGGCGCCCTCCTCTACCGGGCGCTGGCCCGCACCGTGGCGGCGCCCGACCTGAGCCGGCCGCGCGACGCCCTGCGCCTCGGCGCGTGCGTGATCGTCGCGCCCGCGCTCGCCAACGTCATCGCGGCCTCGGCCGTCGTGGCCGGCGGAGATGACGGACGTCAGCCGCGCGACGGCGTGGCTGTCGTTCAGCGCGGGCGACTCGGTGGGAATCGTCACCACGCTGCCGTTCTTCCTGGCCATCGCGCAGCACCGTGCCCGCTGGTCGCTGGAGCTGCTCGTGTCGGTTGCCGCCACGGTCTGCGCGGTCACCGTCGTGTTCCTGTTCGGCGACGGCGTGCACCTGTACCTGGCGGCCCTGCCGATGCTGTGGGCCGCGATCCGGCTCGGCCCGTTCGGCGCCTCGGCCACGTCGATCGGCCTCGTCGTCACCTCGGCGTTCCTGACCGGACGCGGCCGCGGCCCGTTCGCCTCCCAGACGGTCGAGAAGATCCTCGACCTGCAGGTCGCCCTCGTCTCGCTGATGGTGCTCGTGATCGCGACGGCCGTCATCGGCGGCGCCCTGGCGCGGGAGCGCGACGCCGCGGGGCAGCAGGCGGGCAGCTTCGAGCGCATCCTCAGCTCGCTGCACTCCGTGGTGCTGACCGAGCGCGTGTGGCCGGACGAGTCGTCCGAGACGCTGTTCCTCGGCCCCGGCTTCGAGCGCCTGCTGGGGCGCCCCGTGACGCGAGACACGACCCGCCGCTCGGCGTACGAGGCGATGCACCCCGACGACCGCGCGGCCGTGGCCGCGAACGCCGCCTACGCCACGCTGGCGAGCGGGCGCGAGACCAGCGTCGACTGGCGCGTCCCCCGCGAGATGGGCGGCTACCGGTGGCTGCGCACGCGCCTGATGCCGCGCGAGCGCGTCACGGACGGCGGCCCGGTGACCGTCGACGGCCTGATCGCCGACGTGACGCGGGAGCGCGAGATCCTCGCCGCCCTGGCCGAGCAGGGAGAGGTGGTCGAGCGCCTCACGTCGTCCATCGCCGAGACCGTCTACACGCTTGAGGTACTGCCGGGCCGGAAGGTGATCCCTCGCTTCCGTAGCGAGTCGTTCACCGCCCTCACGGGCGGCGAGCCGACCGACGCGCCGAACGAGGCCTGGACCGACCGCATCCACCCCGACGACCTGCCCGGCGTCGCGGCGATCGACCAGGACAGCTGGACGATCGAGTACCGCCTGCTGGGCGCGGACGGCGTGGAGCGCTGGATCCTCGACAGCGCGCGCCGCCACGTGACGCCCGACGGCCGCGTCTTCATCGAGGGCATCGCGGCCGACAACACCGAGCGCCACCGCGCCGAGGTGAGCCTGGACGAGGCAGTGGCGCGCCTGAAGGTGATGTCCGAGACCGACGAGCTGACCGGCCTCGCCAACCGCCGCGTGATGACCGACGCGCTCGAGCAGGCGCTCGCGACCGCCGAGGCCGAGGGCACCGCCGTGGCCGTCGTGATGCTCGACGTCGACCGCTTCAAGCAGATCAACGACACGTACGGCCACGCCGCCGGCGACGAGGTGCTGCGCGAGCTGGCGCGGCGGTTCGAGTCGCTCGTCCGGCAGGCCGACGGCGCCGCGCGCCCGACCTGGTCGCCCGCTGGGGCGGCGAGGAGTTCTGCGCGCTGATCGCCGGCGTCGACGACCCCGCCGTCGCCCGGGCGGCCGGCGAGCGCATCCGCGAGGCGACCGTCGCCGCGCCGTTCCGCCTCTCGAGCGGCACCGAGATCGCCGTCACCATCTCCGCCGGGGTCACCGTCGGGACGGGCTCGATCGAGCATCTCGTGGACGAGGCCGACCGGGCGCTCTACACCGCCAAGCGACGCGGTCGCGACCAGGTGCGGCTGTTCACCGACCTCGGCCCGGCCGACCTCGTGCCGGGCGACTCCGACGCCGTCCGCCTGGCGCAGGCGCTGGCGTTCGCGGTCGAGACGCGCGAGGGCGCGCAGGACCTGCACTCGCGGCACGTGTCCGACCTCGTCCGGCGCGATCGCCGCCCACCTCGGGCTGCCCGACGCGATGGTCGAGCGCTGCCGCCTGGCCGGCTGGCTGCACGACGTCGGGAAGCTGACGATCCCCGACGCGGTCGTGGCCGCCGACGGCGACGGCGGAGCGGCCGAGCAGGAGGTCCTGAAGGCCCACGCGACGATCGGCGACCAGCTGGTCTCGACCATGCCGGGGCTGGCCGAGGCGCACCTCGGCGTGCGCCACCACCACGAGCGGTACGACGGCACCGGCTACCCCGACGGACTGGCCGGCTCGACCATCCCGCTGGAGGCCCGCATCGTGGCCGCCGCCGACCTGTTCTCGACGCTCACCGCGCGCGGCGACGTCGACCGCGTGTCGGCCATCGCGGCCGTGCAGCACGCCGCCGGCTCCCATCTCGACCCGCAGGTCGTGGCGGCGCTGGTGGCCGTCCTGCTCGACGAGACGCGGGCCATCGCCGCCCGTTTCGGCACCGCCGCCTGACCCCTCGCCGCGGTCTAAGGTTCGCGCGATGCCTGACGCCGCAACGTCTTCGACCGCTGCCGAGACCGCCGTCCCGCTGATGATCGCCGGCCGCGCCGCCGCCGGCGCGTCGGCCGCGCCCGTGCGCTTCCCGTGGGACCACGGCACGCTCGACGATGGTCGCGCAGGCCGGTCCCGCCGACGTCGAGGCGGCCCTGGCCGCCGCCGCCGGCGCGCTGGAGGAGACCGCGAACCTCCCCCGCTCCCGCCGCGCCGCGATCCTCGCCGATCTCGCGAACCGCGTCGAGGCGCGCACGGACGACCTGGCGGCGCTGCTGCTGTCCGAGACCGGCAAGACGATCCGCGAGGTGCGGCTCGAGGTGGCGCGGACGGTGTCGACGCTGCGGTTCTCGGCCGAGGCGGCGACGCGCAACGTCGGCGAGATCCTGCCGCTCGACGCCATGCCCGGCGCCGACGGCCGCGTCGGCCTCACCGTCGCCGAGCCGGTCGGCGTGGTCGCCGCCATCCCGGCGTTCAACTTCCCGCTGCTGATCGCGGCGCACAAGCTCGGCCCGGCCATCGGCGCCGGCTGCCCGGTCGTCATCAAGCCGCCGGAGCAGACCCCGCTCGCCATCCTGGCGCTGGCCACCGAGGCGGTCGCCGCGGGCTGGCCGGCCGCCGCGCTGAGCGTGCTGCCCGGCCCGGCGAGCGTCGCGCAGGCCCTGACGGAGGACGACCGCGTCGCGCTGATCTCGTTCACCGGCTCGTCGGCGGTGGGCCGCATGGTGGCCCGCCAGGCGGGCCTGAAGCGGCTGATGCTCGAGCTCGGCTCGAACGCCGCGACCATCGTCCTGGCCGACGCGAACCTCGATCTCGCGGTCGACCGCTGCGCGGCCGGCGGCTTCTCGGCCGCGGGCCAGTCGTGCATCTCCGTCCAGCGCGTGTACGTGGCGCGCGAGCGGCACGCCGAGCTGCTCGAGCGCCTCACGCAGCGCGTCGGCTCGCTGCGGCACGGCGATCCGCGGCTGGAGACGACCGACGTCGGCCCGGTGGTCGACGACGCGTCCGCCGAGCGCATCGAGGCCGTGATCGCCGACGCCATGGCCAAGGGCGCGCGCGTGCTGGTCGGCGGCGGCCGCGACGGCCGCCTGGTGCAGCCGACGCTGCTCGACGGCCTGACGCCGCGGATGCGGCTGCAGCACGAGGAGATCTTCGGCCCCGTCGTGGCGGTCGCCGCGGTCGACTCGCTGGACGAGGCGATCGCGCTGGCCAACGACTCGCCCTACGGCCTCTCGGCGGGCGTCTTCACCGACTCGCTGCAGCAGGCCTGGCAGGCGGTGCGCGGCCTCAAGACCGGCAACGTGCACGTGAACGAGATCTCCAGCTGGCGCGCCGACCACATGCCGTACGGCGGCGTCAAGGACTCGGGCTACGGCAAGGAGGGCCCGGCGTACGCGATGGCCGAGATGACCCACTTCAAGACGGTCTCCCTCAGGGTCTGAGCGCGGCCACGAGCCCGGCCAGCAGCGCCGCGCGCTCGACGATCGACGACACCACGACGTACTCGTCCAGCGCGTGGGAGCCCGCGCCGACCGGGCCGAGCCCGTCCAGCACCGTGGCACCCGCGCCGGCCGCCAGGTTGGCCTCGGAGCCGCCGCCGACGGCGTGCTCCGGCAGCGCGAAGCCCAGCTCGGCCGCGATGCCGACGGCCGTGTCGTAGAGGCCCGCGATGGCGGGCGTGCGCGGCATCGGCGGGCGGTGCATCTCGCCCTCCACCGTCACCCGCGTGCCGGGCACCTCGACGGGCGCGTCGCGCAGCGCCGCGAACACCGCCTCGATCGCGGCGGGCTGGAACGAGCGCACGTCGAGCGACAGCTCCGCGTGGTCGGGCACGACGTTGCGGCGCTCGCCGCCGTGCAGCACGCCCACGCAGACCGTGGCGGCCGCCGGATCGTGCAGCGCCGCCGCCCGCACCGCGAGGTGCGCCGCCTGCGACGACCGCGTTGGCGCCGTCGGCGTGGTCGTTGCCCGCGTGCGCGGCGCGTCCCTCGACCGTGATCCGCACCTCGGCGGTGCCCTTGCGCGCCGTCTTGACGCCGCCGTCGGGCAGCGCGCACTCCAGCACCAGCACGGCGGTCGCCTCGCGCGACAGCTGCGCGATCGCGTCGCGCGTGTTGCGGTTGCCGATCTCCTCGTCGGGCGTCAGCGACAGCCGCCAGCCGACGTCGGGAGCGACGGCCGCGAGCGCCTCGACCGCGGCGATGGCGACGACGATGCCGCCCTTCATGTCGGCCGTGCCCGGCCCGTAGGCCTTGCCGTCGCGCACCGTCAGCGGGCCGCTCGGCGGCGGTGCCGGGCGCCCACACGGTGTCGTAGTGGCACGAGATCAGCGGGCCCGCGCCCGGTGCCGTACAGCAGGTGGCCGCCGTCGTCGCGCTGCGGCGGGCCGAGGCGGTCGACCAGCGCCGCGTGGCCGCGCGGCAGGTCGTCGGCGGCGACCAGCGTGCCGAGCAGCTCCAGGTAGTCGTCGGCGCGCGGACTGCAGCCACGCGCGCGCATCGAGCGCGGCGCTCACCGCCGGCGGGGCAGGCGCGGCAGGCCGCGGAACCGGCCCGGCGCGAGGACGTCGAGTTCGGCGGCGAGCTCCTCGCCCCGCGCCAGCCGCTCGACCCACAGGGCCGTGACCGGCGCCATCGTGATGCCGAGCATCGCGTGGCCGGCGGCGATGATGACGCGGTCGTTCGCCGGCGCGCGGCCGACCATCGGCATGCCGTCGGGCGTGACCGGGCGCGGCCCGCGCCAGACCGCGGTCGGCGTGGCGCCGGCGAGGCCGTCCAGCCACTCGGCTCCCGCGCGCGTGATCGCGTCGACGCGCCGGTAGTCGACGGCGTCGGGATCGGTGCCGAACTCCAGCGTGCCGGCCAGCCGGACGCGGCCCTCGAGCGGCGTCGCGACGACGCGGCTCTCGCCCAGGAAGATGGGGCGCTGCGGGGCCGGGACGCCGGCGTACTCCACGTGGTAGCCCTTCGCGGGCCACAGCGGCAGCAGCACGCCCGCGTCGCGTGCCAGCTTCGACGACCAGACGCCGGCGGCGACGACGACCTGCGAGGCCTGGATCGGGCCGGCGGTGGTGTCGAGCCGCACGCCGGACGGCATCGGCACGAGGCGCAGGGCGTCGACGCCGGTGAGCACGCGGGCGCCGGCGGCCTCGGCCGCGCGCGCTGCCGCCTGCACGAAGGCGAGCGAGTCGACGTGGGCGTCGCCGGGGTACAGCGAGCCGTACCGCACGCCCCGGGCGAGCGGCTCGAGCTCGCGCACCTCGCCGGCGTCGAGCAGCTGCACCTCGATGCCGGCGGCGCGGTGCTCGTCGGCCCAGCGGCGCCGGTGCTCGTCGCCGGCCTCGGTCATCCAGACGTTCAGGACGCCGTGCTCGACGAGGCCGGTCTGGTGCGTCGCGGCCCAGTCGCGGTGCAGCTCGACGCTCTCGATCGAGGCGCGGCGCAGCACGTCGGTGCCGGCGTGCGAGGCGCCGTGCGCACCGACGCGGCGGTGAAGCGCGCCAGCCACGGCAGCAGCTTGACCCGGGGACGGATCGCGAGCGGGCCGGCGGGGTCGGTCAGGAAGCGGATGCCCTCCTTGAGGGCCTCCGGGTTGGCGAGCCGCTCGGCGTGGCTCGGCGTGACCAGGCAGGCGGTGCCGGCCGACGCGCCCTGGCCGACCGCACCGCGGTCGAGCAGCAGCACCTCGCGCCCGGCCAGCGCCAGCTGGAGCGCGGCGGAGGCGCCGATCGCGCCCGCGCCGATGACGGCGATCTCGGTTGTCCGCGGAACTTCCACCCCGGCATCCTACGGGCGGTGCACCCCCTGCCCTACGCTTCCCGCCGTGGAAATCGTCCTGGCCCTCGGCGCCGCCCTCGCTTGGGGCTTTGCGGACTTCGCATCGGGTGTGAAGTCGCGCACCAACTCGACGATCGTGGTGACCGCGATCGTGCTCGGCGCGGGCGGCCTGGTGTCGCTCGTGATCGCCCTCGCGACCGAGGAGACGCCCTCGGGGCACACGGTCGCGCTGGCCCTCGCGGCCGGCGCCGCGACCGGCCTGGGCGTGACGATGTTCTTCCACGCGCTGGCCATCGGCGTGATCGGCACCGTCGCGCCCATCACCTGCGCGGGCACCGCGGTGCCCGTGCTGTGGGGCCTGATCCAGGGCGAGCGGCCGTCGATCGGCCAGCTGGTCGGCGTCGCCTTCGCGATCGGGGGCGTCGTCGTGATCGCCCGCGCGGTCGCCGACGAGGACACCACGCCGGCCGTGAACGCGAAGCTGGCGCTGATCCTCGCGATCGCGGCCGCGTTCACGCTCGGCACGTACTACGTGGTCGCCCGTGAGGCGTCGGACGCCGGTCCGCTCTGGTTCACCGCGCTGGGACAGATCTTCGCCGCCACGCCGCTGGTGCTGCTCGCGATCGCGCGACGTGCGCCGGTGCCGAATCGGCGCGAGTCGCGGGCGCTGCTCGGCATCGCGATGTTCAACGGCGCGGGCTGGATCCTGTCGGTGCACGCGCTGCGGTCGGGCCTCCTGTCGGTGGTGTCGGTGCTGATCGCCCTCTACCCCGCGCTGACCGTGCTGTTCGCGCGCATCTTCCTGGCCGAGCGGCTGTCGACGCTGCAGAAGGCGGGCGCGGGCATCGTGTTCGTCGGCGTCGCGCTGATCGCCGCGACCTGACGCCGGGCTCAGACGGCGGCGCGGCGGGCGAGCGCCGCGATGTGCTCGGTGCCCGTGCCGCAGCAGCCGCCGAGGGCGCGGATGCCGAACCGGACGCCGACGTCGTGCATCGCGGCGGCGAGGGCCTCGGGGTCGTCGGCGTCGAGCTCGTCGCGCCCGTCCAGCTCGTCGGGGGTCAGCGCCGAGGCGTTGGCCTGGTAGTAGACGACGCGCTCCGCGGCATCGCCGGCGGCGGCGAGGGCGTCGCCGAGCACCGACGGGTGCACGCAGTTGATGCCGTAGCCGGCCGGAGCCACGGCGGTGGCGTCGTCGATGCGCTCGATCGCGCGGTGCAGCGGCGTGCCGTCGAGCACGGTGCCGTCGGGCCGCACGACGAAGCTGACGATGTACGGCAGGCCGGTGGCGGCGAAGGCGTCGGCGATGCCGTGCGCCTCGCTGACGGCCGGCAGGGTGTTGGCGATCAGGTAGTCGGGACCGGCCTCGGCCAGCGCCGCGACCTGGGCGGCGTGGAACGCGGCGGCCGCCTCGCGGTCGAGCGCCTCCTGCCGGCCGGTACGCGTCGCCGCGGGGCCCGATCGAGCCGCCGATCATGATCGGCGTGGCGTCGGTGCCGTAGCTCGCGCGCAGGTCCTGCAGGAAACGGACGTTGTCGCCGTTCACGGGATGCGCGCGGAACGGCGACCGGTCCTGGCGCTCGCGGTTCGCGCGCCACGTGTCGGTCGCGGTCAGCATCGGCACGCCGTGCGCCTGGCCGATGTCGAGGTACTCGCGGTGCGTGCGCTCCAGCACCGCCCGCGCGTCGTCGTCGTAGACCAGCGTGGCGTGGGCGATCTCGTCGTCGAACCGCACCGCCGGCTCGCGCCGGAGCCGCTCGTAGAGCGAGCCCTCGCCGAGCATTGCCGTGCCGGTCAGCAGACGGTCGAACAACGTCATGCGCCGTATCGTAGGAGCGGACGGCCCGCTATCGTCACGCCATGACCGACGGCGAGGATCCCGCAGCGGAACCCGAACCGGCCGCCGACGGCGAGTGGTTCACCGTCCGCCGCGCCGAGGTCGCGCTGGCGCTCGCGATCGCCGTCATCGCCTGGCGTACGTGCTGACGCCCTCCGGCAGCGCGGCCCGGTTCGTGCTCACGTTCGCGGCCGGCGCCGTCTCGCTGGTGTCGTTGCGCTTCCTGATCCAGCATCGGCGCGACCGGCACTGACGGGCACGCAACCGGCTCAGGCCCCAGAATGAGACGTGATCTCATCGGGGAGGCGACCCATGAACCGGAAGCTGTTCGGCGTCCTGCTGGTATCCATCGCGACCTGCGCCGTCGCACCTCCTGCGCTGGCCGGTGAGGTCGCGCTCGGTGTGACCGCCACGAGCCCGCAGCAGCTCGTGCTGTTCGACACCGCGACCCCGAGCACGATGATCTCGCGGTCGTTCGTCTCCGGCCTGTCCGTGGGCGAGCGCATCGTCGGGATCGACGTGCGGCCCGCACACCGGCGAGGTCGTGGCCCTGACGACCTTGAACCGCATGCTGATCGTCGATCCCGCGACCGGCACCGCGCGGCAGGTGGGCTCACCGCTCGAGCTCCCGGTGGCGTCCGTAGCGTCGGGATTCGACTTCAATCCGGCAGTCGACCGGCTGCGCCTCGTATCGACGGCCGACAACGTCCGCTGGAACCCGGTCACGTTCGGGCTGGTCGATGGCGACCTGCTGACCGGCGGCGTGCAGCCGGACACCGACATCGCGTTCATCGCCACCGATACGAACGTCGGCGACATCCCGTCCGTGGTCGGCGAGGCGTACACCAACAACGACGTGGACGGCGCGACCCCGACGACGCTGTTCGGCATCGAGGCCGGCAACGACGTGCTCGTGCGGCAGGGCGCGAACGACGGAAACGCGGCCGACGTCGCCGGCGGCGGATCGCCCAACGGCGGGCGGCTCACGACCATCGGGCCGCTGGGGATCCCGGTCGACGACGGTGCCCTGGATGTCGCAACGCCGACCGGCGGAAACGTGGCCTGGGCGGCATTGCACCGCAACGTCGACACGGCGTCGGGGCTGTACACGGTGAGCCTCACCACCGGCGCTGCCACGCTGGTCGGAACGATTCAGGCCGGTGACCGGCTCGCCGGCCTCACGATCCTGCCGGGCGGCGACCTGCGCGTCACGTCGGCGCCCACGGTGGCGGAGGGCGCCGGCACCGCCGTCGTGCGCGTCGCGCGACTGGGCGACTCGCTGGCTCCGGTGCAGGTCTCCTACCGCACCCGCGGGCGGACGGCCGTCGCGGGCACCGACTACACGGAGGTCACGGGCGTGTTGTCGTTCGCGCAGGGCGAGCGCACGAAGGACGTCGCCGTGCCCATCGCGCCGGACAAGGCGGACGAGCCCGACGAGTCGTTCGCGTTCGAGCTCGGCACGCCGGTGGGTCGCGGCGCGGTGGTCGACTCGCCGGCGTCGGTGGTCGAGATCCTCGACGACGATCCGGCGCCCGACAAGGTGAAGCCGGCGTTCCTCGCCGCGCCGACGGCCCCCGCCACGCTGCGCTCGCTGCGCAGCGCGGGCCGCCTGACGGTCGACTACGCGTGCTCGGAGGCGTGCGTCGTGCGGTTCACGCTGAAGATGGGCAAGACCACGCTCGGCACGGCCATCTCGTCGCGCGGATCGGCCGGTGTGACGCGCGCATCGGTGCGGATCACGACGGCGGGCAAGAAGGCGCTTGCCAGGTCGGCGGCGGCGAAGGGCGGCCGCGTGAAGCTGACCCTGGGCGGCACCGCGACCGATCCGGCGGGCAACGCGGCCGCGCGGTCGGCGACCTTGTCGGTGCGTCGCCGCTGAGTCTAGGCTGCCGCCATGGCGGACTACCACCTTGCGCGGGGCCCCGACGGCGAACTCGAGGTCGTCCGCGCGGGGATCGAGCGGCTCGACGACCTCCGGCCGCTGTTCCTCGCGCTGCACGACCACCACCGCCGGGTGTCCGCCGTCCCGCTGACCGAGCCGGACGACCGCGCCTGGGCGGCCCGGGTCGCCACGTACACCGACCACTTCAGCGCCGAGCGCGCGCTGCTCCACCTGGCGCTGCGCGACGGCACGGCGGTCGGCTACGCGTTCACCGTCGTGCACGACGGCACGGACGACACCTTCGAGCTCGCTCCCCGCTACGCCGAGCTGTACACGCTCGCGGTCGCCCCCGAGGCACGCGGCGGTGGCATCGGGACGGCGCTGCTCGACGCGGTCGACGCGACGCTCGACGAGCTCGGGATCACCTCGCTGACGGTCGCGGTGATGGCGGACAACGAGGCGGCGATCCGCCTCTACCAGCGGCGCGGGCTGGTGCCGGGCGAGCTGGTCCTCTACCGCCTCGGGCCGCCGGCCGGCTAGCTCGGCAGCATGTGGGAGAGATCCCACACGCGCGGCTCGTCCGAGTGCAGCGTGATCAGCACGCCGGGCTTCGCGGCGCGTTCGACGGCGTAGCGGGCGCCGAGCTCGTCGCTGCCGAGATAGCGCCCCGCGATCGACCGTCGCACGTCGGCCATGTCGCCGGGCGTCATGGTTGCCTCGCCACGCACCTCGACGCCGCGGAAGGGCATGACGGCCTCGAAGATCAGCAGCGAGCAGCGCGGATCGCGCTCCAGGTGCTGCAGCTTGACGTCACCGTGGGCGATCACCACCTCGAACGTGCCGCCGCCCGCCCAGCGGAACCACACGGGCGAGGTGAGCGCCGATCCGTTCTTGCGGGTGGTCGTCAGCACCGCGGGAGACGGCGCCTCCAGCAGTGAGCGAACGGCCTCGAGCGACATCGGCCGACTCTACCAAGCGGCGGTATCGGCGATGGTTCCGCTGCGGGCTCGCCCGACATTCCGAACGACGAGGAGCGATATGACATCCGAGAAGGTCGCGGTCATCACCGCAGGCGGCAGCGGCATGGGAGCCGGAGCGGCGCGACGTCTGGCCGCTGACGGCTTCCAGGTGGCGATCCTCTCGTCGTCGGGCAAGGGCGAGCAGCTGGCCGAGGAGCTGGGCGGCATCGGCGTGACGGGCTCGAACCAGTCGAACGACGACCTGCGCCGGCTGGTCGACGCCGCGGTCGACCGCTGGGGCCGCATCGACGCGCTCGTGAACAGCGCCGGGCACGGCCCGCGCGCGCCCATCCTCGAGCTGACCGACGAGCAGTGGCACACGGGCATGGACACCTACTTCCTGAACGCCGTGCGCCCCACGCGCCTCGTGACGCCGATCATGCAGGCCCAGAAGAGCGGCGCGATCGTGAACATCTCGACGTTCGCGGCCTTCGAGCCCGACCCCGTCTTCCCGACCAGCGGCGTGTTCCGCGCCGGTCTCGCGGCGTTCACGAAGCTGTTCGCCGACAAGTACGCGCCGGACAACATCCGCATGAACAACGTGCTGCCGGGCTTCATCGACTCGCTGCCGGAGAACGAGGCGTTCAAGGAGCGGATCCCGATGGGTCGCTACGGCACGGTGGACGAGGTGTCGGAGCTGATCAGCCTCCTCGCCTCGGACAAGGCCGCGTACATCACCGGGCAGAACATCCGCATCGACGGCGGGATCACGCGCTCGGTCTGACGCTAGCCGAGGAGCTTCAGCACGATCCCGCCGGCGACGGTCAGACCGACGAGGCCCGACAGCAGCAGCTTCGGCCAGGTGCGTCCGTACGGGCGATGACCGCGCGGCCCGGGATCGTCGGCGTCGGCCACAACCCGGACGGTAGCGCTCCAACGTGCGCTGGCGCCGGTGTTGCGCGATGGCGTAGGCTCTCAGCGCACCTGGAGGAGCGCATGACTGCGATCGAGGGGATCACCCCGCCCGTGCCCGACGAGACCGGCACTGCCGACAGCGGCGGGGTTTCAATCCGCTGGCAGCGCTTCGGCGACGGCGAGCGCACGGTGCTGTTCGTGCCGACCTGGAACATCGTCGACTCCCGCTCGCTGCGCCACCAGGTCGACGGCCTGCGTGGAGAGCTTCGGGTGATCACGTTCGACGCGCGCGGGTCGGGCGCAAGCGACCGCCCCGAGACGGGCTACTCGTTCGACCGGCACGCCGACGACGCGATCGCCGTGCTGGAGGCGACAGGGACGGCCTCCGCCACGGTCGTCACCGCATCCCGCGGCGCCTGCGCCGCCGTGCTGGTCACGACCCGCCGACCCGACCTCGTCGAGCGGCTGGTGATGATCGCCCCGGCGCTGAATGTGGAGGTCGAAGACGACACCGCCGACGACGACTTCCTGGTCGAGCGGGATCGGTACGAGGGGTGGGAGCTGTATAGCGCGCCCAGCTGGCGTACCGACTACCGCCGCTTCCTCGAGTGGTTCATGGCCGAGGTCTTCACGGAGCCCGGCTCGCGGGCGACGATCGACGAGCTGGTAGCGATCGCGCTCGACGCCGACCCCGAGATGCTGATCCGCCAGGAAGCCGAGCAGGACTGGAACGACGCCGTGCCGCATCTGGCGGAGATCGCCTGCCCGACGCTGATCATCCACGGCAGCGACGACAGGACGGCGGATCCGGCGATCGCCGTCGACCTCGCCGCCGCGATCTCCGGCGCGCGACTGGTGACCCTCGACGGCCTCGGGCATCGGCCGGACATCCGGCGGCCCGACCTGGTCAACCCCCTGCTGGCGCGGTTTGCAGCCGGTGACGACGCCGACTGACCAGCACCGGGCGACCGGCGCTAGCCTTCGGTCGTGCCAGCCCCGAAGGTACCTCTTGTGGGCGCGATCGTCGTCTATTCGCTGGCCGGGGTCACCGGCACGGCTGCGGCGCGCGGGCCGTGCGCCTGCCTCACACCGGCCTCCGGCCCGCCAGGAGCCTCCACCTCGACCTTCAGGCGGGCGGCAAGTTTGAATCCGGTGTGACCCGGATCTATACTCGCACCTCCACGGAACGAGGAGGGACCAATGATCTGGGGCCTCATCATCGTTGTTGGCGGCGTGATCTTGCTCGCCGCCATCGTTTCCCACGTGCGAGGGAAGCCGTCGCACGAGATCTACCGCGACAGCGGGCCCACCAGCGAGCGGCCCGATCCTCGGCCCGGCGGCGGTGGAAGCCCGCAATGATCTCGATCGTGCGACCGGCGGCCTAAGCCGTCGATCGCACGCCACGTCCGCCGCGCCCCCAAGCTCAGTCGCCCGGGGCCTATGCGCCTCGGGCGACCGCCCGGCCACCGTCCTGCCGGGCCGACCGGCAGCCTCGGCGCCGGAGCCCGCAACCGCGGGGCGGCGGCGGGTGCTTGCTCGATGAGCGACCGGCGCTCGCCTCGCGTTTGAAGCCGTGGGCCTCGATACCGGCGTCACCCGGGCGCTGGCCGGCACGCCGACGCGACTTCATCCTTCGCGGCCGGCAGTTGGCTGTCGCGGATACGTGTGACGGCATTGACGGTGTTCGTGCCTTCGCCGTTCGGGCTTCCCGCGGGATTGTTCAACGCGGCGTCGTCAGCCCATTCGCGGAGCGCCTGGAGGTAGGTGTGCCCCGCGAACTGGACGTCGACGAGTGCCGTCCGGCACGTACCCTCCGCGAGATTGACCACGTCGGCGAACGTGGACAAGAACAAGTATTTCTTGGCGGCCGCGGCCGTGGCGGTGGCCGCCTTGATCTGGCGCCGGCAGTCCGTGATGCCCCCCTGCGCGATCCTGACGCTGGCACAGGTGGCCTGAGCGGTGGCTGAGTCGGTGAACGACGCGATCATCGCGTCCACACCGCGCATCGTTTCGTCGTAAACGTCGGCGGTCAGGCCGACTGCGTCGACGGTCGACGCGGCGACCGGCGACGTGCCGGTCGTGGGGGCGACGGTCCCCGGCGGGCTCGTGTCGTCGCCGCACGCGGCGAACGCGAACACGACCGGGATGCAAATCGCCGCGAGCAGTGCTCGCCGGCATTGGCGGACGACGGCCTCGAGGCGGCGCGCGGCCACCCGACGGATTGTACGCCCGCGCGCTTGGCGCGTATCGGCTGTTGTCTGGCGCGACGCCGCGTAGCGCGTGGAGCCCACGCTCGGAACGGCGACAGCAGCAGCCAGGGCGGCCGCGGGCGCGACGCGCTCGCCACTCGCCGCCCGCTTCACTGGCACCACGACTGGCACCAGAACGCGCTGAGCCCGCATGGTTAGCGGGCTCAGGCTATCGGGGTGAGAGGATTTGAACCTCCGACCGCCCGGCCCCCAGCCGGGTGCGCTACCAGGCTGCGCTACACCCCGTTGCGCGTTCGAGTATACCGGTAGGCTCTCGACGGTGACTCCGGGCGAGTTCGAGCAGATCGCGTTGCAGGCCGTGCAGGAGCTGCCGCCGTGGGCGCGCGACGCGCTGGCGAACGTGATCCTCCTGTTCGAGGACGCCGACCCGGTCGAGCCGGACATCTACGGCGTCTACGACGGCGTCGCCGCTGCCCGAACGCGACGGCGGCGAGCCGATCGAGCCGGCGCGCATCTACCTCTACCGCGTGCCGCTGACGGCCGACTTCGGCGACGACGAGGCCGAGCTCGCGCACGAGATCCGCGTGACGGTGCTGCACGAGATCGCCCACCACTTCGGCATCGACGACGACCGCCTGGAGGAGCTCGGCTACGGCTGAGCGTGCGTGTCCGGCGCGCAAGCGTGCGCCTTCCATGCGCGGGGTCTGACCCCGATTCGGCCGATATTGGGGTCTGACCCCAGAACGTTTCTGCGCCGAAGGCGCACGGCTTGTGCGGCATGGACGGATGCGCGCGCCTTCCGTTGGGAAGGCGCGCGCTCCGTTACGCGCAGGCGCCAGTAGATCTACAGGGGTGCTAGCCGAGCTCCCACGTGATCTGCTTCGTCTCCGACATCGCGTCGAGGATGTAGCGGCCCAGCTCGCGGCCCGAGCCCGACTTCTTCGCGCCGCCGAACGGCGCCATCTGATCCCAGTAGTTCGTGGTCTCGTTGATGTGCACCGTGCCGTGCTCGAGCGCCTCGGCCATCGTCCACGCGACCTTCAGGTCGTTCGTGAACACGGCCGCGGTGAGGCCGAAGTCGGTCTCGTTCGCGATCCTGATCGCCTCGTCCACCGTCTCGAACGTCATGATCGGCGCGACCGGGCCGAACGTCTCCTCCTGCGCGATCCGCATGTCGGACGTGACGCCGTCGATGATCGTCGGCTCGTGCACCTGGCCGTCGGCACCGCCGCCGAGCACCACGGTGGCGCCCTTGTCGACGGCGTCGGCGATGTGCGCCTTCGTGCGCGCCAGCACGGCCGGCGTGCGCACCGGGCCCATGTCGGTCTCGTCCAGCGTCGGATCGCCGACCTTCAGCTCCTGCGTCCGCGAGACGCAGCGCCTCGACGAACCGATCCTTCACCGACGAGTGCACGAGGATGCGCTCCGCCGCCGTGCAGCACTGCCCGGCGAGGTAGAAGCAGCCCATGATCGCGGCGTCGGCGGCCTTGTCGATGTCGGCGTCGCCGAACACGATCTGCGGGCCGTTGCCGCCCAGCTCGAGCACGCGGTTCTTGAGGCCGGCGTCGCGCGCCACGCTGCTCGCCGGTCTCGACCGAGCCCGGTGAACACGACGGTGCCGACGTCGCGGTGCTTGACCAGCTGCGCGCCCACCTCGCCGCGGCCGTGCACGAGGTTGACGGTGCCGGGCGGGAAGCCCGCGTCGTGCAGCAGCTGCACGAACATGTTGGCGCAGATGCGGCGCGTACTCCGACGGCTTCCACACCGTCGTGCAGCCGAGCGCGAGCCCGTACACGAGCGGGATGCCGGCGATGTCGACCGGGAAGTTCCACGGCGAGATGGCCGCGACCACGCCGATCGGCTCCTGCACCACCATGATCCGCTTCGTGCCGGCCGCCTCCTGCGTCGACGGCGGCACGCTGCCGGCGTACCGCAGCACGTCCTCGGAGGCCCGCCGGAAGTGGTCGACGGTGAACTCCTCCATCTCCTCGCGCGCCTCGCGGATGGTCTTGCCGACCTCGCGGGCGATCATCTCCGCGATCTCCTCGTTGCGCTCCATGCAGAGGTCGAACGCGCGGCGGCACAGCTCCACGCGCGTCGCGCAGCGGCGTGCGCCGCCAGGCCGGGAACGCCGCCTTCGCCGCCGCCACCGCGGCGTCGACCTGCGCCTCCGACGCCGGCGTCACGGCGCCGATCAGCGCGTCGTCGTACGGCGAGCGCACCTCGATCTCGCTGCCGCCCTCGCCGTGCACCCACTCGCCGGCGATGAACGCGCCGTAGCTTGTCGCAATTGCCATGTGCAGTGCCTCCTAGGAGTTGCGGCCGCGCACCAGGTCGGCGGCCTTCTCGCCGATCATGAACGTGGCCACGACCGGGTTCACGGTCGGCATTTCAGGGAAGATCGAGCCGTCCGCGATCGACAGGCCCTCGATGCCGCGCACGCGCAGATCGGGGCCGACGACGGCCAGATCGTCGTCCACCGAGCCCATCCGGCACGTGCCCGACGGGTGGTAGACGGTGTGGTGCACGGCGCGGCCGTAGGTGGACAGGTCGGCGTCGCTCGTGATGTCGGGGCCGGGCGCGATCTCGCGCTCGATCCAGTCGGCGAACGGGCCGGCCGCGGCCACCTCGCGGGCGATCTTGAGGCCGTCGACGATCGTCTGCTCGTCGTAGCCGTCCTCGTCCGTGAAGTAGCGGAAGTCGAGCGCCGGCTTGATGTCGGGGTTCTTCGACAGCAGGTACAGGCGGCCCTTGGAGTGCGAGCGCGGGATGTTCGGCGTCATGCAGATGCACCAGCGGTCGTCCGGCACCTCGTAGCCGAGCCGCTCCGTGTTGAACGTGAACGGCAGCTGGTAGGTGTGGTACATCAGGTCGGGCCGGTCGTCGGCGCCGAGGCGGTTCACGAACAGCGCGCAGTCGGCGTCCATGGCGCCCTCGGGGCCCATCGGCTTCTTGAGCTTCCAGATGATGATCGACTCGGGGTGGTCGATCAGGTTCTCCCCCACGCCCTGCAGGTCGGCGACCACGTCGATGCCGAGCCGCTCGAGGTCCTTGCGCGGGCCGATGCCCGAGTACTGCAGCAGGCGCGGCGTGTCGATCGAGCCGGCGGCGACGATGATCTCCTTGCGCGCCGCGATGCGGTCGCGGGCGCCGGAGTCGCGCAGCACGTCGACCGCGGTGGCGCGGCCGCCCGAGGTCTCGATGCGCATCACGCGCGACTCGGTCTGCACCGACAGGTTCGGCCGGGACAGGATCGGATGCAGGTACATGACCGACGACGACGAGCGCACGCCGGTGGCCGGGTCGTAGCCGACGTCGAGGAACCCGGCGCCGTCGCGGTACGGGGCCGCGTTCCAGTCGGGGTTCTTCTGCACGCCCAGCGCCGAGCCGCACGCCTCGATCCAGTCGAACAGGATCGGGTTGCGGTCCTTCTCGCCGACCAGGCCGTGCGGCCCCGGGATGCGGTCGTAGTACGGATCCATCTCGTCGTTCGACCAGCCGGCGCAGCCCTGGTCGACCCAGTCGTTCCAGTCGTCGGGGAACGGCTTGAACCAGATCATCGTGTTGTGCGACGAGCAGCCGCCGAGCACCTTGGCGCGGGAGTGGACGATGTGCGCGTTGCCGCGCGGCTGCAGGGTCGTGGTGTACGCGAGGTCGAGCGGCCCCTCGAGCAGGTCGAGCCAGCGGCGGATCAGCAGGACGTCGTCGTTGCCGACGTCGCTCGGGCCCCACTCCAGCACGCAGACGGACGTGTTCGGATCCTCGCTCAGGCGCGCCGCGACGACGGCGCCGGCGCTCCCGCCGCCCACGATCACGTAGTCGAACTCGTCGGCCATCGGCCGCTCCTTTGGTCAGGTCACATCCAGGTCGCGAGCCGCTCCGCGATCATCACCGCGGGGATGTTGGTGTTGGCCCGCGGCACGACCGGGATGATCGCGCAGTCGGCCACGTAGCCGCCCTCGAGGCCGTGCAGGCGCAGGCGAGGATCGACGACGGCGGCCGAGTCGGTGGCGGGCCCCATCTTGCAGGTGCCCACCGGGTGGTAGTAGTGGATCCACGCCTCGGCCAGATCGGCGGGCGGCGCGGACGCCTCCTCGCCGATCAGCGAGGCGAACGGCTCCTTGCGGGCCATCTCACGCACGAAGTCGAGACCGGCGGCCAGCACGGCCGCGTCCTTGCCCTCGGGGTCGGTGAGGAACCCGTGATCGATCGCCGGCAGCACCTCGGGATCGGTCGAGACGATGTGACACGTGCCGCGGCTGAGCGGCGTCATGCACGCCACCGGCAGCTCGAAGAACATGCCCTCCCGGCCGTCGCGGTACGGCCCGCCGACGGGGTACACGTGCAGGTCGAAGGCCTCGGTGGCGAGGTGCGAGCGCACCTTCGCGATCACCTGCTCCTCCGGGCAGAAGCCGGTCTGCGCGCGGCGCTGCATCTGCTCGAGCAGCTCGTCGGTGCCGGAGAAGAAGAAGTTCACGGCCGAGTGGTCGTGCAGGTTCTTGCCGACGCCGCGCAGGTCGTGCACGACCTTGATGCCGAGCGGCTCGAGGATGGCGGGATCGCCGATGCCCGAGCGCTCCAGCAGCCCCGGCGAGCCGTACGCGCCGCCGGCGACGACGGTGCGGCCGGCCTCGATCGTGATGCGCTTGCCGTCGACGATCACCTCGGCGCCCGTGACCCGCCCGCCGAGCACCGTCAGCCGGTCGGCGATGGCGTTGCCGGCGATGGTCAGGTTCGGCCTGCCGCGGACCGGGTCGAGGTAGGCGAACGCGGTGTTGAACCGCACGCCGTCGTCGATGTTGACCGGGCTCGGCGACACGCCCTGCGGCTCGTCCAGGTCGTTCAGGTCGTCGGTCCGCGGGATGCCCATCGTCTCGAGCGCCGCGTGGGCGGCGGCCTGGAACGGGGTCAGGTCGGACCGCGGCGGCGTCTGCACGCGCAGGCGCCGGTTCGACGCCTCCATGAACGGCACGAGGTCGTTGGTCGACCATCCGTCGTTGCCCGCGGCGGCCCAGGCGTCGTAGTCGAGGCGGTGGCCCCAGATGGCGGCGCAGCCGTTGTGCGACGAGCAGCCGCCGATCACGCGGGCGCGCTCGAAGTCGAGGACGCGGCCGTGCCGCTCGAGTCCCGACGTGTAGCCCCAGTCGTTGACGCCGGTGCCCAGCATGCCGCCGTTCACCAGCGGCTCGGGCCACTCGGGCGAGCCCAGCGGACCGTAGTCCGGGCCGGCCTCGCACACCAGGATCGTCTCGTCGGAACGCTCGGCCAGGAGCCCGGCGAGGGCGGCGCCGGTCGTGCCGCCGCCGAGGATGAGGGTGTCTACGGATGCAGGAAATTCCACGGAGGCGATCGTACGGGCGATCCGGCCGTATCGCCAGTCCGAGCAGCCCCCGAAGTCCGCGCCGCTAGACCACGATGCCGAGCACGCGCGCGAGGCCGGCGTCGCCGGTCTCGCGCACCTCGAGCGGCAGGCCGAGCTTCAGCGGCCGCGCGCCTCGGCCGCGGCCTCGAGGGCCGGCGTCGGCTCCTGCGCCAGCCACACCACGCGCCGGTAGTTGCCGAAGTACGTCGTCGCGCAGGTCGGGATGCCGGTCGAGGCCCGAGACCGCGCCAGACCAGGTGGTCGAACGTCTTCACCAGGAAGTCGGTGAGGAAGAACGTGCCCGGCTCCTCGTCGCGGATCGCGGCGATCGCGGCGGTGCCGGCGAACAGGTCGTAGCACGTCTCGCCGGGCAGCCGCTCGGCGCCGAGCCGCTCGCACAGCTCGTCGATCGCGCCGCGGCTGCCGCAGTCGGCGTAGCCGATGACGATGCGGTCGTAGCGGCCCTCGAGCTGCTGCGCGAGCGCCTCCAGCGCGGGCGCGATGCGCTCCGGCCGGTTGTGCAGCTCGGGCGGCAGCGGGTGGACGTCGAGCTCCAGGCCGTTCCGCGCGGCGATGGCCTTCACGTGGAGGGCCAGGGCGCCGCAGGCGACGCACGGCCGTCCGCTCATCCCGGGAACGCCAGCATGTCGATGAACGCGTCGTTGAAGTCGGTGCGGCCGGAGAGCTCGACGTACTCGACCTCCTCCAGGATCGCGTCGGCGGCGGCGCGCTCGCGGTGCGACAGCGCGATCATCTTCGCGCCCTCGCCGGCGACGTTGCCGGCCGACACGATGCGCGTCGTCGCGAGCCGCGGCACGAGGCCGATCCGGATCGCGCTCGACGGCGTCAGGTAGGAGCCGAACGAGCCCGCCAGCAGCACCTGCGACACGTCGCTCGGATCGATGCCGAGCTCCTTCGCGAGGATGTGCCAGCCGGTCGCGATCGACGCCTTCGCGAACTGCAGCTCGCGCACGTCGCGCTGCGACAGGAACACCGACTCGGCCGGATCCTTGCCGCGCCAGTGCAGCACGAACACGCGCTCCTGCTCGACCTTGACGAGGTTCTGCGCCAGCACCGGGAACCGCTCCTGCGGCGTCCTCGTCGGGGATGAACCGGCCGCTCTTGTCGATCAGCCCGACGCGCACCAGCTCCGACACCGTGTCGACGAGGCCCGAGCCGCACATGCCGACCGCCTCGACGTCGCCGATCACGTCGAGCGTCGAGCGCGTCGTCCGTGATCTTGACGCTCTCGATCGCGCCGTCGGCCGCGCGCATGCCGCAGCGGATCGACGCCGCCTCGAACGCCGGCCCGGCCGGCGCGGCGGTGGCGACGACGCGCTCGACCGATCCCATCGCGATCTCGGAGTTGGTGCCGACGTCGATGAACAGGCGGATCCGGCGGTCGCGCGTCAGGCCGGTCGCGAGCAGGCCGGCGACGATGTCGCCGCCCACGTAGGCGCCCAGCGCCGGGAAGATCTCGGCCGGCGCCCGCTTGTGCACCTTGACGCCGAAGTCGAGCGCCGTGGCCGCGGGCAGCGAGCGCGAGGCGATGATGAACGGCGCCATCGACAGCGGCTCGGGATCGATGCCCGAGCGCCAGCTGCGTCATCGTCTGGTTGCCGGCGAGCGTGATCTCGTAGACCTCGTCGGGCCGCACGTCGGCCGCCTCGCAGACCTCCTGGGCCAGCTGGTCGAGCGTCTCGTGCGCCAGGCGCTGCAGGGTGCCGAGCGCCGTGTCGTCCATCATCGTGGCCGAGATGCGCGAGATCACGTCGGCGCCGTAGGGCTGCTGCTTGTTGAGGATCGAGCGCACCGCGAGCGGCCGCGCCGCTGGACAGGTCGAGCAGCGTCGCGACCACCGTCGTCGTGCCCAGGTCGAAGGCGATCGCGTGCCGGCGCTCGGTCGTGTCGCCGGGCTCGACGTCGATCAGCTTGTCGTCGACGATCACCGCGGTGACCTTCCAGTTCGCGTCGCGCAGCGTCTTGCCGAGGGTGCGCACCACGTCGAGCTCGACCCGCAGGTCGAAGTCGTCGATGGCGGCCCGCACGCGCTCCAGGTCGCTGAGCTGGTCCTCCATGTCGGGCTCGGACAGCTCCAGGTAGCGCTTGATCACGGCCGGCCGCAGGATCACGTGGCGGCCGACGCCGACCAGCGCCGCCTTGGGCCGCGTCTGCAGCGGCGGGACGGTCGACCTCGAGGTCCTCGTTGGCGATCGCGCGGCAGGCCAGCCGCCAGCCGTCGCGCAGCTCGTCGGGCGTGAACGCGCGGCCGTCGAGGCGCGCCGATCGGGACGTTGCCGTCGGTGACCTGCACCTTGCACTTCTTGCAGGTGCCGTGGCCGCCGCAGGTGGAGTCGATCGCGATGCCGTTCCAGCGACGCGCCGTCGAAGACCGTCGTGCCCGCCGGGACGCGCACCTCGCCGCCCTCGGGCGCGAAGTGCAGACGGACGCGCGCCGGCGTCTGCTCGGCGACGGGTTCTTCCACGGCCGTCACCTCAGGAGCCCGTCACGGCGGCCGCCGCGGCGGCCTGACGGGCCCGGAACGCCTTGATCCAGGCCATGCCGTACTCGTCGCGGGCATGCAGCACGTCGGCTGCGCGCGCACCTGCCACGCACTCCGGCGAGCGGGCGTCCATGATCGCGCTGGTGAGCCCGTGCGTCGACGCCGTGGCGATGAAGTGCGGCGTTCAGCGCGTGCCGCCCGGGCATGCCGAAGCTCGTGTTCGAGGCGCCGCAGGTGCGTGTTCACGCCGAGCTCCTCGCGGAGCAGCTTCAGGGTCTCGAAGAACAGCACCGCGGCGCGCGGCTCGGCGCCGATCGGCATCGCCAGGGCATCGATCACGATGTCCTCCGGCGGGATGCCGTAGTCGCCGGCGACCTTCACGATCTTGTGCGCGATCTCGACGCGGCGCTCGGGATCCATCGGGATCTCGTCGTCGTTCGCCAGCGCGATCACGGCCGCGCCGTACTTGGCGACGATCGGCAGGATCAGCTCGAGGCGCTCGTCCTCGCCGGTGACGGAGTTGACCAGCGCCTTGCCCTCGTACACCGACAGCCCGGCCTCGAGCGCCTCGACCACGGAGGAGTCGATGCACAGCGGCAGGTCGGTGAGCTCCTGCGCCCGCAGCACGGCCTGGCGCATCAGGTCGACCTCGTCGGCGAGCGGGTCGCCGACGTTGACGTCGAGCATGTCGGCGCCGCCAGCCACCTGCTCGGCGATGTCGATGTCGAGCTGGCTGATGTCGTTGGCCTGCAGCTGGGCCTGGAACGCCTTGCGCCCGGTCGGGTTGATGCGTTCGCCGATGATGCAGAACGGCCGGTCCGGGCCGATCACGACGGTCTTATGCCGGGACGAAAGGACGGTCTCCAACAGACTCGCGCTCCTCACGGGTTGGGATGCCGAGGCGCTCGCACAGACGGGCGATGCCCGCGTCCCGGCGGAATGAGATGAAGTGGATGCCGGCGACGCCGGGCAGCGACATGGCGTGGCGGGCGAGCTCGAAGGCGATGTCCTCGCACTCCAGCAGCTGGTCGGAGGCGGCGGCGGCGCGCTCGACGGTGGCCGCCGGCACCGCGATGCCGGGGACGTGCTGGTCGATGTACCGCAGGGCGCCGGCGCCGCGGACGATGATCACGCTCGGGATGATCGCGACGCGCTCGGCCAGGCCCGACTCGACGGCGGCGGCCATGAACTCCTCGAGCCGCTCGGGCTCGAAGCACAGCTGCAGCTGCAGGAAGCGGGCGCCGGCCAGCGCCTTCTTCGCGGCCCGGCGGACGCGGTAGGCGTACGGCGGCGCGCCCGGGTTCTCGACGGCGCCGATGAACAGCTGCGGCGCCGGCTCGATGGCCCGGCCGCTCAGGTAGCTGGCCGGCGGCCATGCCGCGGGCGAGCGCGATCAGCTGGACCGAGTCGAGGTCGAACACCCGGCGCGCCTCCGGCTCGTCGCCGGCGGTGACGTCGTCGCCGGTCAGGCAGCAGACGTTCTCGATGCCGTGCAACGACGCGCCCATGAGGTCGGCCTCCAGCGCCAGCCGGTTCCGGTCGCGGCAGACGAGCTGCATGATCGGCTCGGAGCCGCAGTCGCGAATCGCCAGCGAGACGGCCAGCGGCGACACGTGGGCGTGCGCGGCGGCGTTGTCGGTCGCGTTGACCGCGTCCAGGTAGTGCGCCATGAACGCCAGCTGGTGCGCGACCTCGGCGGCGCCGCCGCCGTCGATGACCGGCATCTCGGCCGTGACGACGAACTCGCCGCGCTCGAGCTTGTCCCGCAGCCGACTCACGCCGTGCCTCGTTCCGATGTGCACGGCGCTCCAGCCCGGCCGGCGTCCGGCGGTCGCGGCCGGTGGCGAGGTTGAGCCACGACGAGGTGCCGCGCAGCCGGTTGTCGACCGGCGGGCGCAGGTCGTCGATCTCGTGCCGCCACTTCGCGGGCAGCAGCGGCAGGTGCTCGGCCCGGTCGACCGCCGTCACCCACACGCATCGCATCTCGGGCTTCACCTCGCAGTGCCCGTTCTCGCGCACGCCCCCGCAGGGGCCGTTGCGGAGCGTCTTCGGGCACGTCATCGGGCACGTCATGCCGGTCGAGTGCAGCACGCACTGGCCGCACGTCCTGCAGCCGAAGACCGGCTTCTTGATGACGTCCTCGAGGAGGGCCAGCGGCTTCACGCAGGTACGAGGTTCTCCGACCGGCGCTTCTCGATGAGCTCCTTGGCCTTGCGGACGGCGGTGGAGGCGTCGGCGGCGTAGCCGTCGGCACCGACCGCGTCGGCATACTCCTGGGTCACCGGCGCGCCGCCGACCATGACGATCACCTGGTCGCGCAGGCCGGCCTTCTGGAGCGCGTTGATGTTCGCCTTGAACATCGGCATCGTGGTCGTCAGGAAGGCGGAGAAGCCGACCACCTCGGGCTTGTGCTCGAGGATCTGCTCGACGAACTTCTCCGGCGGCACGTTGACGCCGAGGTCGATGACGGTGAAGCCGGCGCCCTCGAGCATGATGTTGACGAGGTTCTTGCCGATGTCGTGGACGTCGCCCTTGACGGTGCCCATCAGGAACGTGCCGACCTGCTGCACGCCGGTCTCGACCAGCAGCGGGCGCAGGATGTCGAGCGCGCCCTGCATGGCGCGGGCCGCGATCAGCATCTCGGGCACGAAGTAGTCGCCGCGCTCGAACCGCGCGCCGACCTCCTCCAGCGACGGGATCAGCGCGTCGTAGAGCATCGACTCGGGCGACAGGTCGGCCGCCAGGCCGTCGTTGGTGAGGTCCTTCACGGCCGGAGCGTTCCCGACCAGGGTCTCCTCGTAGAGCCCCTTGAGGATGTCGTCGTGGGTCATGCCGCTCCTTCCGTCACAGGTGGCTTGCCGAGCTTCACTCCGAGAATCGTCGCCTGCTCGGCGCAGAGACGACCGAGGGCGTCGAGGCGTTCGTCCGGCATCCGGAGCGTCGGCCCCGAGATGGCGAGCGCGGCCACGATCTCGCCGAACACGTCGCGCACGGGCGCGGCGACCGCCGCCAGCCCGTCCTCGAGCTCGTCGACGGCCGTCACGAACCCCGACACGCGCGCACGCACCAGCTCGGCCTCGAGCATGCGCCGGTCGGTGATCGTGCGGGGCGCGAACGACTGCAGCTCGCCGGGCGGCAGGTGCATGGCGCCGCAGGCGAGGAACACCTTGCCGAACGCGCTGGCGTGCAGCGGCACGCCGCGCCGCCCGACCCAGCCGCCCGTGCCGAGCACGTGGCGGGTCTCGATCTCGGCGATCGTCTCGGGCCCGAGCGGGCCGGCGACCGCGAGGTTGACCGTCTCGCCGGACAGCGCCGCGAGATGCCGCAGCTCGGGCTCGGCCAGCGCCAGGATGTCGTCGCCGACGATGCCGCGCTGCGCGAACCGCAGCAGCACCGGGCCCGGACGCACGCCGCCGCGCAGCCCGGCGCGCTGCAGCAGGCCGGCGCGCTCCAGGGAGCCGATCAGCCGGCTGGCGGTCGACTTGGGCAGTCCGGTCACGGCCGCCAGCTCGCCGACGGCGAGCGGCTCGGGTGATTCCACGACGCGCACCAGCAGCTGGGCGGCGCGATCCGTCGACTGGGTTCCGGTCTGGGCGATCATTCCTAATGCCATATCGTGGAACTCCTGTTCCACACCACGGATCGTAGTGTAGACTCACCCGCGCCGTCAACCGGTATCACCACGCGGGAGGCATCCGTGTTCGTCAACAAGTCGCCGCGCTACGAGATCCTGTCCGAGGAGTCGCTCGCGGTCCTCGACCGCGGCTGGCGGCGGATCGTGTCCGAGCTCGGCATCGAGTTCACCATGCCCGAGGCCGTCGAGCTGTTCGCCGCGGCCGGCATGAAGACCGAGGGCGACAACGTCTTCCTCGATCCCGACTTCGTCATGGAGCAGGTCGCGAAGGCGCCGCACCAGTTCGACGTGCACGCGCGCAACCCCGCCAACAACGTCACCATCGGCGGCGACAACATGGTGTTCGGCTCGGTCTACGGGCCGCCGTTCGTGCGCGAGGGCGACGTGCGCCGGGTCGCGACGATGAACGACTTCGAGCAGTTCTGCAAGCTGTCGCAGTCGTTCCCGCTGCTCGACTCGGCGGGCGGCACCATCTGCGAGCCCGACGACGCGCCGCTCGACTCGCGCCACCTCGACATGGTGCGCGCGCTGATGACGCTGACGGACAAGTTCTTCATGGGCTCGGTCACCTCGGCGGAGAACGCGATCGACACGCTCGCGATGGCCGACATCCTGTTCGGCGGCCGCGAGACCATCGAGCGCAACCCGGTGATGATCTCGCTGATCAACGTCAACTCGCCGCTGCGCTACGACGAGCGCATGCTCGGCGCGATGTTCGAGTACGTGCGGGCCGGCCAGCCCGTGCTGCTGACGCCGTTCCTGCTGATGGGCGCGATGTCGCCCGTGTCGGTGCAGGCGACGCTCACCCAGCAGGTGGCCGAGGCGCTCGCCGGCATCGCGCTGGTGCAGCTGATCAGGCCCGGCGCGCCGGTGATCTTCGGCTCGTTCCTCTCGAACAACGACATGCAGTCGGGCGCGCCCGCCTTCGGCACGCCGGAGTCGGCCGTCGGCCTGCTCTGCACCGGGCAGATCGCGCGCCACTACGGCCTGCCGTTCCGCTCGGGCGGCGGGCTGACCGCGTCGACGACCTGCGACGCGCAGGCCGCCTACGAGGCGCTGATGACGATGCTGCCGACGTTCCTGGCCGGCACCAACTGGGTCATGCACTCGGCCGGCTGGCTCGAGTCGGGCCTCGCCTCGTGCTACGAGAAGTTCATCGTCGACATCGAGATCCTGCGGATGATGCACGAGGAGTTCAAGCCGTTCGAGATCACCGAGGAGTCGCTCGCCTGGGACGCCCACCAGGAGGTCGGGCACGGCGGCCACTTCTTCGGCGCGGCGCACACGCTCGACCACTTCCGCGACTGCTTCTACCGCCCGCTGCTGTCGTCGACCATGAACTTCGAGCGCTGGCAGCGCCTCGGCGGCGAGGACGCCACCGACCGCGCCGCGAAGATCTGGCGCGAGACGGTCGACACTACGAGCCGCCGCCGCTCGACGCCGCGATCAGGCAGGAGCTCGACGAGTACGTCACGCGTCGGCGGCGCGAGCTCGGGGACTAGGCCGAGGTCCGGCCCAGGTTCACCCAGACGACGGCGCCGATCACGAGGGCGCCGCCGACGCCTTGGATCAGCGTCAGGCTGCCGCCGAAGATGACGGCGCTGGCGACGGTGGTCGCGACCGGCTCGCTGGTCGAGAGCAGACCCGTCAGCGACGGCCCGACCCGCTCCAGTCCGGCGAAGAACGCCGTGAACGCGATCAGGCTCACGACGGCGACGCTGACGATCCAGATCCAGCCGCCGGTCTGGAAGTCCAGCGACAGGCCGTCGGTGATCAGGCCGTAGAGCGAGGAACGTCGGGATCGCCCCGGTGGCCATCAGCGCCGCCAGCACGACCGGGTCGGTGCCGACGGCGAGGTAGTCGCCGGCCAGCACGAATGCCACGTAGGCGACCGCAGCCAGCAGGGCGAGCGTGGCGCCGAGCGCGTCGACCGCGCCGACGCCGGGGCCGATCAGCACCAGCGCCACGCCCGTCAGGGCGACGGGGATCGCCGCCACCCGCCGCCACGAGAAGCGGTCGCGGCCGAGCGCCACCGACGGCAGCACCAGCAGCGCCGGGAAGACGTAGAGGAGCAGGATCGCGAGGGCCGGATCGATGTGGTCGACGGCCGAGAACAGCAGCAGCGCCTGCACGGCGTAGAAGACCAGCCCGTAGACGAGCCCGCGCACGACGCCGCGACGGTTCGGCAGGCGGCCGCCGCAGCACCGCCACGACGCTCCAGAAGAGCATCGCGGTGAGCACGAACCGCAGCGTCAGCAGCGTCGCGACCTGGACGTCGTCCTGGTACGCGAGCTTCGCCGTCACCGGCGCGAACGCGAACGCGCACCCGGACACGAGCACCAGTGCGATCCCCGCGCGCGAGGCGACGCGGTCGGCGGCGGCGGTGCCCATCGCGCGCGCAGCGTACTCGCGGCACGTCTCGGGCGGCCTTTGCTAGCCTAGCGTCCTCACTGAAGTTTCAGTCATGCACGTACCGACCTCCATGCTCGCGGCAAACGCCGCCACCGACCCCGACTCCAAGCACGCGGAGGCGTACCGCTACGTGCGCGAGCGCATCGTGTCGCTGGAGCTCGCGCCGGCCTCGCTGCTCGACGAGCAGGCGCTGGCCGACGCGATCGGCGTCGGGCTGACGCCGGTGCGCCAGGCGCTGCGGCGGCTGGCCTGGGAGAGCCTGGTCGTGATCCTGCCGCGGCGCGGCACGATCGTCGCCGACCTGCACCCCGCCGACATCGAGAACATCTTCGAGATGCGGCTCGACCTCGAGTCGCTCGCGGCCGAGCTGGCCGCCGGCCGGGCCAGCGCCGCCGAGCTCGCGCACCTCGAGACGCTGATGGAGCGCACGCGGGCCGAGCTCGCCACCGGCGGCACGCCCGACAGCCTGATCGCGCTCGACCGCGAGACCCACGGCGCGCTGTGGGCGGCCTCGGGCAACGCGCAGCTCGAGCGCACGCTCGACTGGCTGTACGTGCACGTGATGCGGCTCTGGAACTACGCGCTGCCGCGCATCGAGGGCATCCCGGCGCTGACCGCCGACCACCTCGCGATCGTCGAGGCCGTGCGCGCCCGCGACGCGCGCCACCGCCCGCCGCCGCATGCACGAGCACGTCCAGGGCTTCCAGCTCTCGTTCCGCGCCGCCTGGAGCGGCGTCCGCGCGCCGCCACCTCCCCGACCGCGACCCCTCCTCAGGAGCCTAGACTCGCACCATGGCCATGACCGCTCTCTCCTTCGACTCCCTCCGCAGCCGCCTCCCTCGTCGATGCCGACCCGGTGATCGCCGGGCTCCTCGACGACGAGCTCTCCCGCCAGCGGGGCGAGCTCGAGCTGATCGCCTCGGAGAACTTCACGTGGCCGTCCGTGCTCGAGGCGGTCGGGTCGATCGGCACCAACAAGTACGCCGAGGGCTACCCGGGCCGCCGCTACTACGGCGGCTGCCAGGTCGTGGACGAGATCGAGACGATCGCCATCGAGCGCGTCAAGGCGCTGTTCGGCGCCGAGCACGCCAACGTCCAGCCCCACGCCGGCGCGCAGGCGAACATGGGCGCCTACCTGGCCGTGCTCGACATCGGCGACACCGTGATGGGCCTGCGGCTCGACCAGGGCGGCCACCTGACGCACGGCCACAAGGTCAACTTCTCCGGCAAGCACTACAACTTCGTGTCGTACGGCGTCGATCCGCAGACGGAGCGCATCGACATGGACGAGGTGCGCAAGCTCGCCGTCGAGCACCGCCCGAAGCTGATCGTCGCCGGCGCCTCGGCGTACCCGCGCCACTTCGACTTCGCCGCGTTCCGCGCCATCGCCGACGAGGTCGGCGCGCTGTTCATGGTCGACATGGCGCACATCGCCGGCCTGGTCGCCGCCGGCGTGCACCCCTCCCCCGTGCCGCACGCCGACATCGTCACGTCGACCACCCACAAGACGCTCGCCGGCCCGCGCGCCGGCTTCATCCTGTGCCGCGCCGAGCTGGCCAAGAAGGTCGACTCGGCCGTCTTCCCCGGCATGCAGGGCGGGCCGCTGATGCACACCATCGCCGCCAAGGCCGTCTGCTTCGCCGCCGCCGGCACCGACGCGTTCCGCGACTACCAGGCGCAGGTCGTCGCGAACGCCGCCGCGCTGGCCGAGACGCTCACCGGCGCGCGGCCACGCGCTCGTCTCCGGCGGCACCGACAACCACCTGGTGCTGCTGAACCTGAAGGACTCCGACCTCGACGGCCAGCAGGCCGAGGACCGCCTCGCGGCCTGCGCCATCACGGTCAACCGCAACGCCGTGCCGTTCGACCCGCGGCCGCCGATGGTGACGAGCGGCATCCGCATCGGCACGCCCGCCGCGACCATGCGCGGCCTCGACGAGGCCGACTTCCGCGAGGTCGGCGACGTGATCGCCGGCTCGCTCACCGACGAGCCCGACACCGCCGCGCTGCGGGGCCGCATCGAGGCGATCCTCGACCGCCGCCCGCTGTACAGCGGCTGCACCTCCCACGGAAAGGTCACCCGATGAATCGCCGACAGCCTGTCCCGTCTCGGCACCGAGACCGCGTTCGAGGTGCTCGCCCGCGCCAAGGCGCTCGAGGCCCAGGGCAAGGACATGATCCACCTGCAGATCGGCGAGCCCGACTTCGACACGCCGCCGCACATCGTCGAGGCGGCCGTCAAGGCGCTGCGCGACGGGCAGACGCACTACTGCCCCGCGCCCGGCATCCCGCAGCTGCGCGAGGCGGCGGCCGACTACCTGTCGCGCACCCGCTCGCTCCCGATCGACCCGGCCCGCGTGCTCGTCACGCCCGGCGCCAAGCCGTTCCTGTTCTTCGGCGTGCTCGCCACCTGCAACCCCGGCGACGAGGTCATCTACCCGAACCCCGGCTTCCCGATCTACGAGTCGGTGATCCGCTGGGCCGGCGCCACGCCGGTGCCGCTGCCGCTGACCGAGGAGTCGGGCTTCGCGTTCTCCGCCGACGACCTGGCCGAGCGGCTGACGCCGAAGACGAAGCTCGTGATCCTCAACTCGCCCGCCAACCCGACCGGCGGCGTCGTGCCGCGCGAGGTGAACGCCGAGGTCGCGAAGCTGCTCGCCGACCACAGCTGCTACATCCTCACGGACGAGGTGTACTGCGAGATGGTGTACGACGGCGAGCACGACTCGATCGCCTCGCACGGCGACCTGCTCGACCGCACGATCCTGCTCGACGGCTTCTCGAAGACGTTCGCCATGACCGGCTGGCGGCTCGGCTACGCGGCCGTGCCGAAGGAGCTGGTCGAGCCGCTCACGCGCCTGTTCATCAACTGCCACTCGTGCACGCCGCCGGCCTCGCAGCTGGCCGGCGTCGCGGCGCTGACCGGCCCGATGGACGACGTGCGCGCGATGATCGAGGAGTTCCGCGCCCGCCGCGAGCTCGTCGTCGCCGGCCTGAACGACCTGCCCGGCGTCTCGTGCGTCGAGCCGAAGGGCGCGTTCTACGCGTTCCCGAACATCACCGAGACGGGCCTGAAGGCGCGCGACCTGCAGAACCAGCTGCTCGAGGAGGCCGGCGTCGCGATGCTGGCCGGCACCGCGTTCGGCGAGTACGGCGAGGGCTACATGCGCGTCTCGTACGCCAACTCGCCCGAGAACATCACGACGGCGCTCGGCAAGATGCGCGAGCTGCTCGAGCGGGTTCCCGCCTGATGGCTCGGCGGATCGTGGTCACGCGCCGGATCCCCGAGCCGGCGCTCGACCTGCTGCGCGCGGCCGGCGACGTCTGGCTGTCGCCGCACGACCGGCCGCTCGACGGTGCCCGAGCTGCACGAGGCCGTCGCCGGTGCCGACGCGGTCGTGACGATGCTGCACGACCGCGTCGACGCGGCGCTGCTCGACGCCGCCGGGCCCGGCGCTGCGGGTCGTCGCCAACGTCGCCGTCGGCTACGACAACGTCGACGTGCCGGCGTGCACCGCGCGCGGCGTGCGCTTCACCAACACGCCGGGCGTGCTCACCGACGCCACCGCCGACATCGCGTTCTCGCTGATCCTGATGGCGACGCGGCGCCTGGGCGAGGGCGAGCGGCTGATCCGCGCCGGCGTGCCCTGGACGCTTCAACATGTTCTTCCACCTCGGGACGTCGATCCAGGGCAAGACGCTCGGGATCATCGGGCTCGGGCAGATCGGCGCGGCCACGGCCCGCCGCGCCCGCGCGTTCGGCATGGAGGTCATCCACAGCGGGCGCCGCGCGGCCGACCCAGCGGTCGAGCAGGAGCTCGGCGCACGCCGCGTCGACTTCGACGAGCTGCTCGCGAGCTCCGACGTCGTCTCGCTGCACTGCCCGCTGACCGACCGAGACGCGGCACCTGATCGACGGCGCGCGGCTGCGGCAGATGAAGCCGACGGCCTACCTCGTCAACACCACGCGCGGCCCGGTCGTCGACGAGGCTGCGCTGGCCGCCGCGCTGCGCGACGGCGTGATCGCCGGCGCCGGCCTCGACGTGTTCGAGCGGGAGCCCGAGGTGCACCCCGGCCTGCTCGAGCTGGAGAACGTCGCGCTGCTCCCCCACCTCGGCTCGGCCACCATCGAGACGCGGACGGCGATGGCCGTGCTGGCGGCGCGCAACGCGATCGCCGTGCTCGACGGCGCCGACCCGCCGACGCCCGTGAACTGACGCCCGTGCCGGAGACGCATGTACGAGCTGGGCGGCGGAGCGGCCGGGATGCGGCGCCTCACCGACGCCTTCTACCGGCTCGTGTTCGCCGACGACCTGCTCGGCCCGCTGTTCCACGACCACGGCGACCACCACGCCGACCGGCTCGCGATGTGGCTGACCGAGCTGCTCGGCGGGCCGGCGGAGCACACCGAGCACCGCGGCGGCTTCGACGTCATGAAGGGCGCCCACCAGAACCTCCAGATCACGCGAGCCGCAGCGCGCGCGGTGGGCCGAGCTGATGTACCGGGCGATCGGTCGAGGCCGGCCTGCCGGACGAGTTCCGGCAGCCGCCTCGTGCCCTACATCGAGGGCGGTTCGACCTTCGCCATGCGCGTCAGCTGGCCGGTCGATCGACGCTGGCCGCGCTGACGCCGAGCCCGCGCACCCGCGGCCGGCGCGTGCCGGGCGCCCGCTCGGCCAGCTCGAACCCGGCCGCCAGCAGCACGATGCCGAACGCCTGACCGGCGATCACGAGGCCCTCGTCGCCGAACCGCGTCAGCGTGCCCGATCCGGCCAGCGCCGCGACGCCGGCCAGCAGCAGCACGTTGCCGGCGATGCGGCGGCGGCGGACGATCGAGACCAGCGACGAGCCCACGACGAGCAGCGTGCCGACGGTGTTCATGCCGATCGCCCACAGGAAGGCGTGGCCGGTGAGGGTGTCGTTCGGCGGCGGGCGCAGGTGCGCGCCGTACGCGCCCAGCGGCGCCAGGTCGGCGACGAGCACCGAGACCGTCGCGCCGATGACCGCGACGACGGTGCCGCCGGTCAGCATCAGGGCGGCGTCGCGGGGCAGCACCAGCCACGCCGAGCCCGCGCCGAGCAGGGCCGACCGTCAGGCAGCCGCCGGCCAGGTAGTAGACGCGGAACGAGGCCGGCCCCCAGCCGTCCGCGGCGCCGTACGCCTCGGCCGCCGCCGCGATCGCGAACATCGCGAGGCCGAGCGCCCAGAGCGCCTTGGCGGGCGCGAACCGGCGCACGGCCGAGCCGCCCACGCGCGCCGCGAGGCCCGCTGCGACCAGCGCGGTGACGAGCGGAACGACGGCGGGACCGATCTCCACGAGCGGAACCGTAGCGACTCGCATCCCCCGTCCGGGGCGGGGCGCGGCACCCCGAATCCCCCTTCCAGGGAAGGTGACGGCCCCGGACGGGGGACGCCAAAGGCCCGCCGAGGGCCGACCCTAGCTATGTGTTCACCTATCCGACATATCGTTCCGGCACTTCTCGCCGTTGCTCTCGTCGCCACTCCCGCGGCCTCGGCCCGCGTGGCGGTCTCCACCCACACCTCCGACCGAGCAGGCCGTCGTCAAGCTGATCAACAAGCAGCGCGTCAAGAAGGGCCTGCGGGCCCTGAAGATCGACGGCAGCCTGATCACCGTCGCCCGCGCCCACTCGCGCGACATGATCAAGCGCAACTACTTCTCCCATCGCTCCGAAGTCCGGCACCGACCCCAGCGACCGCATCGCCCGGGCCGGCGGCAGGGGCGCGATCGGCGAGGACCTCGCGTGGGGCACCGGCTCGTACGCGACGCCCTCCGCGATCGTGAAGCTGTGGCTGAACTCGCCGCCGCATCGGCGCGTGCTGTTCGCGAAGGACCTCCGGTACGTCGGCGATCGGCCGGGCCACCGGACGCTTCCAGGGCAACAGCGGCGCAGCGGTCTACACGGCCGACTTCAGCGCCCGCGTCCGCTGATTCTGCGCAAACCTCCCCCGGGCTCGGACGTAACCTGTCTGGGGGATTCTCGGCAGCCGTCGATGTATTCGTGACGTGGATGCTCCTGGCAGGCTCCGCGCCACGCTGTACGGCGCTCCTGATCGCGATCGGCGTTGCGGCACCCGCCGCGCAGGCGACGCCGCGGCATCCCACGCGCGTCGAGTCGCGAGACGCTGCGGCTCATCAACATCGCCCGGGCGGACAGGGGTCTGAAGCCGGTGCGGCTTGACCTCCGCCTGTGGCGGGCCGCGCGTCAGCACACGCGGCGACATGCTGCGCCGCGGCTACTTCGCCCACGGCGCCACCACGAAGCGGCTCTCGCGCTACGTCCGGGGCGGCGTCGTCGGCGAGACCCTGGCGTGGGGATCGGGCCCGTACCGGACGCCGGCGAGCACCGTCAGTTCGTGGCTCGACAGCCCGTCGCACCGCGCCCTGCTGCTCGACCCGGACTTCCGCTACGTCGGCGTCGGCTCGCGCGGCGGCCCGTTCCAGGGCGAGCGCTGGGCGCGCGTGTACACCGCCGACTTCCGCGGCTGACCGCGCGCTCGCGCGAGCGCCGGAGCAGCGCCGACCGACCCGTGTCGTTCGGTGCCAGGCACCGGCCACACGACGTCGCCCGCGTCCGGTGCCTCCGCCTGCCGACGCGGCCCCGCGACGCGGTGCCGCGCGACGGACGCAGACGTGGGCCGCTGGACCTGCCCGGCGCGGTTCGCGCAGCGCGCGTCCGGACTCGGCGACGGCCGGCCCGCTGCGGCGCGCGGGCGGGCTAGTCGACGCCGGCGATGCGGCGCAGCGTCGGGGCGAGCTCGAGCGGGTTGAACGGCTTCGTCAGGTAGCCGACCGGGCCGGCGATCGACGACTCCTCCTGGCCGCGCAGGTCGGCGCGCGCCGAGAGGAAGACGATCGGCAGCTTGGCCGCCACCGGATCGGCGCGCAGGTCGCGGCCGACCGCCCACTCGTCGTGCGGGTCGACGCCCGGCAGCATCAGGTCGAGCAGGATCACGTCGGGCTTGAACGAGTGCACGGCGGGCACGACTTCGGCCCGGGTGCCCACCTCGAACACCTCGAAGCCCTCGGCCTCGAGGTTCACGCGGCAGAGCAGGCGGATGCTGATCTCGTCGTCGACGACGAGCACCTTCATGCGGCACGCACCCCGCCGCCCGAGCTGCGGCGCAGCGGCAGGTCGACGATGAACGTGGAGCCCTTGCCGGCCTCCGACTCGACGCGGATGCGGCCGCCCATCGCCGTCACGAACCCGCGCGTCAGGTACAGGCCGAGCCCGATGCCGCGGATGCCGCGCGTCATCCGCGCGTCGGCGCGGAAGAACTTGCGGAACAGGTTGCGCTGGTCGGCGGCGGAGATGCCGATGCCGTGGTCGCGCACGCGGATCTCGACCATGTCGAGCTGGCGCGTCGCCGTGACGTCGACGGTGCCGCCGTCGGGCGAGTACTTGATGGCGTTGTCGACGAGGTTCAGCACGACCTGACGCAGCTTGTCACGATCGGCCGCCGCGACCAGCGGTCCCGCCGGCAGGTGCAGGTCGACGCGGTGCGAGTCCTTGGCCCGCTCGGCCTGCCGGACGACGATCTCGCGCAGCACGTCGCCCACGTCGATGTCCTCCAGCGCGAGCTCGACGCCGCCCGCCTCGAGGCGCGTCACCGACAGCAGCCCGTCGACCAGCCGCGTCAGGCGCTCCGACTCCGACGCGATGTAGCCGAGGAACGTCTTGCGATCCTCGTCGGCGAAGCTGACGTCGCCGCGCAGCAGCGTCTCGGCGAAGCCGTAGATGGAGGTCAGCGGCGTGCGCAGCTCGTGCGACACGGTGGCGACGAAGTCGGACTTCAGCTGGTCGAGCTGGCGGTCCTCGGAGACGTCGCGCAGCGCGTAGACGCGTGCCGATGCGGTCCTCGACCGGGTCGCGCAGCTCGGCGGCGCGGGCCTGGAGCCAGATCTCGCGCTCGCCGCGGGCGAGCCGCACCTCGACGCCGCCGCCCGACTCGGCCGCCTCCTGCAGGGCCGCCAGCGCCGCGTCGTCGTGGTCGCCGAGCTCGCCGCGCAGCAGCTCGCGCAGGGTGCGCCGCAGCGCGACGCGCGACGAGACGCCGGTCATGGTGGCCGTCGCGCGGTTCCACATCTCGATGCGCGAGTCGGCGTCGACCACGACGATGCCGTCGGCGATCGAGGCGATGATGGCCTCGGACTTGTCCTTCTCCTGCGCCACGCGCTGGTACAGCAGGGCGTTCTGGAGGGCGACGGTGGCGGAGTTGGCGAACGCCTCGAGCGCCTCCAGCTCGTCGGGCTTCCACACCCGGCGGCGGCGGTCGTACAGCGCCAGGACGCCGCGCAGGTCGCCGTCGGGCGAGAGGATGGGCGCGCCGAGGTAGGCGGCGAACCGGGCCTGGACGAGCGGGTCGTCGGGCAGGAAGCGGTCGTCGGCGGCCATGTCGGCGACGGCGACGGGCGTGCGCCGCGCCAGCACCTCGCCGGTCGGGCCGCCCGTGAGCGGCGCCTGCTCGCCCGCCAGCAGCTCGGCGGCCTCGCCCTGGACGGCGCGGACGACCAGCCGGTCGCCCTCCACGCAGGCGCAGCGCGCACGAGTCGGCGTTCAGCAGCAGCGCGGCCTGCGAGACGATCTCGCGCAGCACGGCCGCGGCGTCGAGGTTGGACGCCATCAGGCCGCCGATGCGCTGCAGCTCCTGGGCGCGCGCCCGCGCCTGGCGCTCGGACGCGAGCGTCTCGGCGCGGTCGATGGCGGCCGCGGCCGCCGTACCCGAGATGCCGGGCGAGGTCGAGGTCGTCGTCGCTCGCGGCGTGCGCCTCGGGCCACACCACGCCCAGCACCGCGGTCAGGCCGGCCGGGCTGACGACGGGGATGCAGAGCGCCGACTTCTGGCCCGCGTCGAGCAGCCGGCGGCGCTCGGCGCCCGACACGCGGCGGTCGGACGAGGCGTCGGCGCACAGCACGATGCGGCCCTCGCGCGCCGCGAGCTGCAGCAGCGCGCCGGCCTGGCCCGACGTCGTCGACCAGCGCCGGGCACCGTCGGCGCCGACCCTGTCGCCTGCAGCCCGAGGCCGTCCGACTCGGTGACGACGACGGCCGCGGCCGCGCGCAGGCCGCGCGCGGGCGGCCGAGGCGACGGCGGTGTAGGTCTCGGCCGGCTCGCGCGTGCCGGCCAGCGCCTCGGTGATCTCGAGGTAGCCGGCGCGCAGCACCTCGCGGCGGTCGAGCTCGCGCTCCAGCGTGGCGCGGTCGATGGCCAGCGCGGAGATCTGCGCGAAGGCCGCCGAGGTCCTCGGCATCGCGGTCGGTCAGCGGCCGGCGCGCGCGGTACAGCGCCGAGATGGCGCCGCGCTCGCCGCCGCCCGGCAGCGGTACGGCGATGCCGCAGGCGAGCTCGCCCGGCGACGAGGCGAGGAAGCGCCCGTCGGCGTCGACGACGCTGCGCGCGGTGGCGATGGCCTGCGCGGCGACGCCGTCGCACGCCTCGCGGCAGGCCGGTGCCGACCGCCTCCAGCGCCACCGGCCCGCCGGGCGCCGAGCGTGTAGATGACGATCGCGTCGGCCTCGAGCGCGGCGCGGGCGGCGTCGGCGACGCCGTGCAGCATGCCGTCGAGCGGGCCGTGGACGCTGCGCGCGGCGGCGGCGACGGCCGCCTGGCGCGCGCTGCGCTCGTCGGCGACGCGGCGCGCCGCGTGGATGGTCAGCGCGCGCGCCGAGCGCGTCGCCGATGCCGCTCGCAGCGGCGCGGTCGGACGCGCCCGGCTCGGCCGGCAGCGACAGCGTCAGCTCGCCGCCGCTCGTCGAGCGGCACGACCAGCTCGTGGTCGCCGCCGCGGTCGCCGTCGAGCGTGAACGTCGCGCTGGATGCCGTCGGCCTCGATCGCCGCCGAGCGGGCGCCCAGCTCGGTGCCGGCCGCCTGCGCCGCCAGGTGGCAGGCGCCGAACGCGTCGTCGGCGCCGCGCAGGCGCTCGCCCAGCGCGGCCGTGACGTCGCGGCGGCGCACCTCGGCCTCCGCGGCCTGCCGGCCGTCGAGCCGGGCGACGCCGAGCGCGGCCTCCGACGCCAGCGCGCGCAGCACCACCTCGGCCGCCGACAGGTCGTCGCGCCCGTGCGCGGGCGGCGCCGGCCACGATGGCGCGCAGCGCGCGGGCGTCGGACGTGCGCAGCGGCACGTCGACGTGCGGCCCGTCGTGCGCCGGCTCGGCCGGGACGATCGCCACGACCGCCTCGGGCAGCGCCCGGCGGGCGGCGTCGGACAGCAGGGCGTCGATCTCGTCCAGCGACGCGGCGCCGTCGAGGCGCTCGGCCAGCCGCGTCGCGGCCACCAGCGCGCGCAGCGTGGCGCGGGCCGCAGCCCGCGCCTCGGCGACCGCGGCGTTGCCGCCGACGAGGGCGCCGTGCTCGCGCCGCAGCAGGCCGACGCGCGCGATGGAGAGCGTCGCGATCCCCGCCACGACGGCGGCCGCGACGGCCAGCTCGGTCGACTCCTGCAGCACCGCGGCGGCGCCGATGCCGCTGGTGATGGCGATGCACAGCAGCGAGAACGTCGAGCGCGCCGGCCAGCGGCGCGCGCACCTGCGCGCGGCTGCGCGCGACCAGCAGCGTGAGGCTCGTCGCAAGGGCGACGAGCGCCAGCGCCGAGAGCGCTGCGACGACAAAGACACGATCCTGATCAGTCACGGGGCGGCTAGCGTCAAGGGGACGCCGTATGGCAATCCTAGTGGATCGGCTCCGGGGCTTCCGTGGCGGCCCCGCGAACGGCCCCGGATACACTGCCCGCGTGGCACCAACGCGTCTCCTGCTCGCCGCGCCGCGCGGCTACTGCGCCGGCGTCGATCGCGCGGTCGAGACCGTCGAGCGCGCCCTCGACCTGGCCGGCGGCGCGCCCGTCTACGTGCGCAAGGAGATCGTCCACAACCGGCACGTCGTGGCCGAGCTCGCGCGCCGCGGGGCGATCTTCGTCAGCTCCGAGGAAGACGTGCCGCCCGGCGCCACGGTGGTCTTCTCCGCGCACGGCGTCGCGCCGACCGTGCACACGAACGCGGCCGCGCGCGGCCTGAACGTCATCGACGCCACCTGCCCGCTGGTCACCAAGGTGCACTCCGAGGCCAAGCACTTCGCCGGCCGCGGCTACACGATCATCCTGGTCGGCCACGAGGGCCACGAGGAGGTCGAGGGGACGATGGGCGAGGCGCCCGAGGCGACGCGCCTCGTCGGCACCGTCGCCGAGGTGGCCGAGCTGCAGGACCTCGGCCCCGAGACGCCGCTCGTCTACCTGACGCAGACCACGCTGTCGGTCGACGAGACGCGCGACATCATCGCCGCGCTGCGCGAGCGCTTCCCGCACATCGAGGCGCCCGCCAAGGAAGACATCTGCTACGCCACCTCGAACCGGCAGGCCGCCGTCAAGGCGCTCGTCCGCGAGGTCGACCTGGTGCTCGTGATCGGGTCGCGCAACTCGTCCAACTCGAACCGCCTGGTCGAGGTGGCCCGCGACGCCGGCGTGCCGAGCCACCTGATCGAGGACGAGTCGGCCATCGACGAGGGCTGGCTCGAGGGCGTCGAGACGGTCGGCATCACGAGCGGCGCCAGCGCGCCCGAGTCGCTCGTCCGCCGCGTCGTCGACTGGTTCGCCGCCAACGGCGTCACCGAGGTCGACGAGCTGCACGTGGTGCACGAGGACGTGTCGTTCAACCTGCCGCGCGAGATCCGCCGGGCGCTCCCACAGGTCGACGCACGTTCGTCTGTCCGCTGAGCGCGAGCAGGTGCATGCTGGCGAGGCCGGCCCACTCGCCGTAGGGCTCGAGCAGCGCCGCGGTCTCGTACGTCTCGACCCGCCGTCCCCACAGCGACCGGGCGAGCTGGACGAGGCCGAGGTCGCCGACCAGGCCCGCCTCGGTGCGGCCGAGGCCGTAGAGCGCCACCATGCCGGCCGACCACGGGCCGAGCTGCGGCTCGCGGCAGATGCGCGCGACCACGGCGTCGGTCGGGTGCGCGTGCAGGCGCTCCAGGTCGAGCGTGCGGGCGACGCGCACGAGCGCGTCGGCGCGGCGCGGCGCCAGCCCGGCGCGCGCCAGGCGGGGCGACGACAGGCCGGCGAGGTCGTCGCGCGACGGCGGCGTCACCTGCTCGCGCCCGGCCAGCATCCGCAGCACGTCGCGCTCGATCGCGATCGCGGCCGAGGCCTGGATCAGCTGGCCGCACATCGCCTTCAGCAGCGCGTGGGCGACCGTCGCCGTGCGCAGCACGCGCACGCCGCGCCGCCGGCCGATGCTGTCGCGCAGCAGCCCCTCGCGCGCCGCGAGCTCGAGGAACGGCCGGTGGTCGAGGTCGGCGCCGAGCACGAACTGCGCCCGGTCGAAGGCCTCGTCCGTCTCGGCGGCGACGACCAGCGTGCCGTCGCCGCGCTGCCGCACGCGGACGTGGCCCTCGCGCAGGAACAGCTCGAGCACGCCGTCCCGGAACCGCCGCGTGCCGTCGCCCAGACCCCGCGCCGAGGCGGCGAGATCGTACGGGGCGACGGGCCGGATCGTCCGCTCGAGCATGGCCGACAGACTACGCGGCGACGTGCACGGCGGCGGGCTTGCGCAGCACGCGCCAGCCCACGTACGCGGCGCCGATGACGCCGAGCCCGCCCACCAGGTACGTGCCGCGCGGCCCGAGCGCCACGACCACGAAGCCGCCGACGCCCAGCGACAGCGAGTAGGCGGCCGCCATCACGGCGTCGTTGGCGGCGCGCACGCGGCCGCGGACGCCGTCGGCGACGCGCTCCTGCACGAGCACCTGGTCGGCCGTGATGCCGATGCCGCCCATCATGCCGCCGGCGATGAACGCGATCGCGGCGAGCGTGATCGACGGGGCGAAGGCGACCAGCGCGATCGCGACGCCCTCGATGAACAGGGCGACCGTGAACGCGCGCTCCACGCCGAGGCGCTGCATCGCGCGGCGCGCGACGACGGCGCCGAGCGTGGTGCCGACGCCCCAGGCGGCGACGAGCAGGCCGTAGCCCGGTCTCCCCCGCGCCCAGCTCCTCGATGGCCAGCGGCAGGTCGGCGATCGAGCAGTACGCGGCGGCCAGGTACGACAGCGCGCCGGCGATCACGACCGCGCCGAGCACGCGGTCGCGGCGGATCAGCGCGAAGCCGGCCAGCGGCGAGTCGGACACCTCGTCGGTCGGCCGCCTCGTCGCCGCTGAAGCGGCCGCGCACGAACACCAGCACGAGCACCGACAGCAGCAGCGAGATGGCGGCGATGGCGAAGATGCCGCGCGCGCCGACGATGCCGACGCCGACGCCGGCCGCGACCGGCGCCAGCGTCAGCGCGGCGTTGCGCAGCGCCTGGACGTAGCCGTTCGCGAACCGCAGGTCGCCCTCGATGACGAGGTTCGGCAGGGCCGCCCCGATCACGGGGCGGATCGGCGAGGCGGCGATGATCGCGAGCACCATCACGGCCGTCAGCACGATCGACGCTGGCGCCCAGCGCGAGCGTGCCGAGCAGCAGCGCGCCGGCGATGCCGCCGATGGCGGCGACCAGGCGGCGGTCGAGCCGGTCGGCGAGCGTGCCGCCGAGCACGGCGCCGAGCGTCTCGGCGACGGCGATCGCCGTCATCACGACGGAGACGACCAGCACCGAGCCGGTCAGGGCGTAGGCGTAGAGCGAGGCGGCGTAGAACGACAGCGCCTCGCAGAAGGCGACCAGGAACGCGAACACGCCGAGCCGGCGTACGGACTTGTCATAAGGCAGCATCGAGACCCTCCAACGGGGAACACGAAACATTCAGCTCCCGCGATCAGGAGCGTCGGCTCCGTGCGTGCCCGCCGCGTCATCGACGCCGGCACGCCTGGCTGGGCTCGCTTAGGTACATGGACCCAAGGCAGCCCGCCGCGACGAACAAATGGTAGCAGATGCAAGTCCCTCAGACCTGCAGGGCCGGCTCACCCCTCGAGCGCCAGCTCGAGCAGCCGCTCCATCTCGTCGAGGCCGCGATGCCACGTCGCCTCGGACGTCGAGGTCGATGCCGAACGCGCCCAGCTGCTCGGCCGGCGAGGCCGCGCCGCCCTGCTCCAGGAACGCCAGGTACTTCGGCACGAACGCCTCGCCCTGCTCGCGCCAGGTGGCGTACAGCACCAGGCTCGCGAGGTGCGCGAACGCGTACGCGTAGGTGTAGAAGCGGGTGTTGATGAAGTGCGGGATGTAGCTCCAGCCGAGGCGGTAGCCCTCCGGCAGCTCGACCGCGTCGCCGTACTGGCCGCGGTTGCGCTCCAGCCACATCTCGCACAGGCGGTCGGGCGTCAGCGTGCGGCCCTCGGCCGCGGGCGGCGTACGCGTCGGACTCGTACCGCGCCATCATCGTCTGCCGGAAGACCGTCGCGAAGCTCGACTCGAGCTCCTGGCGCACCAGCGCCGCGCGCGTGGCCGCGTCCTTCTCGTTCTCCATCATGTAGTCGAACGTCACCAGCTCGGCGAACGTCGACGGCACCTCGGCCAGCGCGATGCCGGGATGGAACGACAGCGCCGACTGGCGCTGCGCCGAGAGCGTGAAGTGCATGCCGTGGCCGAGCTCGTGCGCCATCGTCATCACGTCGCGCAGGCGGTCGGTGTAGTTGAGCATGATGAACGCCTGGGAGTCCTGCGAGACGGACGCGCAGAAGGCTCCCCCGCGCTTGCCCTGGCGCGGCTCGGCGTCGACGCGCTGGTCGTCGAAGAACGCCTCCGAGACCGACTCGATGTCGCCCGAGAACCGCGCGAACGCGCTGCGCACGATGGCCCGCGACTCGTCGTAGGAGAACGCCGCGGCCCTCGTCCAGCGGCGCGTACTGGTCGGACAGGTGCAGCTTCGGCACGCCCAGCAGCTCGGCCTTGCGGCGGTACCAGCGGTGCGCGATCGAGTGCCGCGACTCGATGGCGGACATCATCGCGTCGACGGCCGCGTTCTCGAGCTCGTTGGAGAGGTTGCGCTGCGCCATCGGCCCGTCGAAGCTGCGCAGCCGGTCGTCGACCAGGCGGTCGGCGACGAGCGAGTCGTAGCAGTGCGCCAGCACGGGCGTGAGCGGCTCGAGCGCGCCGTACAGCGTCTCCAGCGTGCGCATGCGCAGCGGCCGGTCGGTCGAGTACATGTTGGCGAGCAGCTCGTCGATGGTGTGGTCGCGCGCGCCGTCGCCCGGGTCGAACGACACCTTCACGTTCGCGACCGTCTGCTCGAACAGGTTCTGCCACGCCATCTGCGCGGCGGGCGAGCGCTCGGCCCAGACGCGCTCCTCGTCCTCCGACAGCTTGTGCGGCTTGTACTTGCGCAGGCTGCGCAGGTGGTGGCTGTCGCCGGCCACCTCGGGCGCCGACGCGAGCTCCTCGGCCCGGTCGTCGTCCATCGCGATCCACTCCAGCTCGAAGAAGCGCAGCGTGTTGCGCGATCTGCACGTACTGCTGCTCGATCGTGGCCTCGAGGTCGCGCGCCTCGTCGTCGTTGACGTCGACGGAGCGCCGCAGGCCGACGTAGGAGCCGGCGCGGGAGATGGCGTTGTCGATCTCGGCGATCTCGCTCAGCGCCGTGGCCAGGCCGGCGGCGTCGAGGTCGGCGACGCGACCGCGGTAGCGCTCGGCGAACGTGTCGCAGGCGGCGCGCGTCTCGTCGGCCAGGGTGCGGGCGGCGGCGGCGTCGGTGACGATGCGGGAGAGGTCCCAGCGCACGCCCTGCGCGCGCGGGCCGGTGGGTGCGATTGCGGTCATCGCCCCGAAGCCTAGCGACAGGCGCGAGTCGTCTACCGGGCGAGATTCGGGATCGGCGGCCCGTCGAGCACCAGCTCGGGCACCTTCACGGCGGGGCTCAGCGACAGCAGGAACCGCACCGCCTTGACGCAGTCGTCGACCTGCACCATCTCGGTCGGCCGGGATCTGGCCCTTGATGAAGTCGGACATCGGCGTGTCGACGAACCCGGGGCAGAGCGCCGTGACGCGGACGCCGTCGTCGAACAGCTCCTCCGACAGCGACCGCGACAGGCCGACCACCGCGTGCTTGGTGGCCGCGTAGACGGCGAGGCCCGGCTCGGGCTGCAGGCCGGCGATCGAGGCGAGGTTGACGATCCGCCCGCGCGACGCGCGCAGCAGCGGCAGCGCCTCGCGGGTGACGAGGAACAGGCCGCGGACGTTGACGCCGAACGAGATGTCGAAGCGCTTCGTCGGATAGCCGTCGATCGGGCCGCCGAAGCCGACCCCGGAGGCGTTCACCAGCAGGTCGAGCGAGCCGAACCGCTCGGCAGTGCGCGGCGACGGCGGCGATCGCCCCTCCTCGTCGAGCAGGTTCGCGGCTCACCTCGTGCGCGCCCTCCAGCTCGCCGCGGGCCGGGTCGCGCGCCACGGCGGTGACGTCCCAGCCGGCGGCGAGCAGATCGGCCGCGATCGCGCGGCCGATGCCCGAGGAGGCGCCGGTGACGAGTGCCGCCGTCATGCGCCGATCGGGTGCCAGGCGGTCTTCAGCTCCAGCGTCCGCTCCACGGCCTCGAGGGACAGCGCCGGCCCGGGCGTGCGGTACCGCGTCACGTTGGCCGCGCAACGGCGCTCCAGCTCGGCGTCGCCCGAGGCGTCGACGAGGGCGTCGATGTCGGCGTGGCTGGCCAGCGGCGGCGCCACCTCGGCGCGGGCGCCGGCGAGCAGGTTCACGACGCCGCCCGGCACGTCGCTGGTGGCGAGCACCTCCGCCAGATCGAGCCCGGCGAGCGGGAACCGCTCCGACACCAGCGCGACGACGGCGTTGCCGCCCGCCAGCGCCGCGCAGAGCGGCTCGACGAGGCCCTGAAGCGCCGGCTCGTCGGCGCGCGACCAGCGCGACCACGCCGACCGGCTCGGGCACGCTGAACGCGAAGTACGGCTGCGCCACCTGGTTGACGCCGCCCAGCACGCTCGCCAGCTTGTCGGGCCAGCCGGCGTAGTGCACGGCGGCCTCGACGCACGCGGCCAGCTCGGCCCGCGCGACCTTGGCCGACACGCCGGTGGACGCGGCGACGACGCCCGCCAGCTCGTCGGTGCGGGCCTCGAGCACCTCGGCCAGGCGGTACAGGATCTGGCCGCGGTTGTAGGCCGTGCGGCTGCGCCAGGGCCCGAGCGCCGCCCGCGCGGCGCGCACGGCGTCGCGGGCGTCCTTGCGCGCTGCCCAGCGGCGCGTTGGCGAGGTGCTCGCCGTCGGCGCCGGTGACGGGCACGACGCGGCCCGACTCGGAGCGCACGCTGGCGCCGCCGATGGCGAGCTTGTAGGTCTTGCGCACCTCGAGCCTCATTGCAGGTACTCCGCGAGCCCCTGCATGCCGCCCTCGCGCCCGAAGCCCGACTCGCGCATGCCGCCGAAGGGCGCCGCCGGGTCGAAGACGTTGAACGTGTTGGCCCAGATCACGCCGGCGCGCAGCTTCCCGCGCCATCCTGTACGCCTTCGCGCCCTTGTCGGTCCAGATGCCCGCCGACAGCCCGTAGCGCGTGTTGTTGGCCAGCTCGACCGCCTCGTCGGGCGTGCGGAAGGTCATCACGGAGAGCACCGGGCCGAAGATCTCCTCGCGCGCGATGCGGTGCGCCGGCGCCACGTCGGTGAAGTACGTCGGCGCGAACCAGAAGCCGCGGTCGGGCAGCTCGCAGGCGGGCTGGTGCAGCGTCGCGCCCTCCTGCACGCCGACGTCGACCAGCTCGCGGATGCGCGCCAGCTGCGCGGCGGAGTTGATCGCGCCGACGTCGGTGTTCTTGTCGAGCGGATCCCCCACCCGCAGCAGCCGCACGCGGCGGTCGAGCTTGCGGATCAGGACGTCGGCGACCGACTCCTCCACCAGCAGCCGCGACCCGGCGCAGCAGACGTGCCCCTGGTTGAAGTAGATGCCGTTCACGATGCCCTCGACGGCCTGGTCGAGGGCGGCGTCGGCGAACACGATGTTCGCGGCCTTGCCGCCCAGCTCGAGCGTCAGGCGGCGGCCGGTGCCGGCCAGGGCGGCGGCGATCTCCTTGCCGACCGCCGTCGAGCCCGTGAAGGCGACCTTCGCGAGGTCCGGGATGGCGCACCAGCGCGGCGCCCGTGGCCGGGCCGCCGGTGATGACGTTCAGCACGCCCGGCGGCAGCTCGGCCTCGGCCGCGATCTCGGCCAGCAGCAGCGCCGTCAGCGGCGTCGTCTCGGCCGGCTTCAGCACGACGGTGTTGCCGCACGCCAGCGCCGGCGCGATCTTCCACGCCGCCATCAGCAGCGGGAAGTTCCACGGGATGACGGCGCCGCAGACGCCGAGCGGCCGCACCTCGCGGCCCGGCAGCGCGTACTGCAGCTTGTCGGCCCAGCCCGCGTGGTGGAACAGGTGCGCGGCGACCAGCGGCAGGTCGACGTCGCGCGACTCGCGGATCGGCTTGCCGCCGTCGAGCGTCTCGGCCACGGCCAGCTCGCGGCTCTTCTCCTGCACGAGGCGCGCCAGCCGGTAGAGGTGCTTGCCGCGCTCGGCGCCGCGCAGCCGCGACCAGCTGCGGAAGGCGTCGGCGGCAGCCGCGACGGCGGCATCGACGTCGGCCGCGGTGGCGTCGACGACCTCGGTCAGCGGCTCCTCGGTCGCCGGGTTGATCGTCGCCGCGCGCTTGCCGCCCTTCGACCGCCGCCAGTCCCCGCCGATGAACAGGTCGTAGCGGGGCTTGAGCGCCGGCCGCACCGACTCGGGGGCAGGCGCATACTCGAAGACGGCCATCGGCTCCAGCGTAGCGCGAGCGGCCGCGCTCAGCGCGGTGCGAACACCGCTTCGAGCGCCGTCACGACGGCGTTGGTGAGCTCGGCGTAGACGGCGGGCTGGTTGTCGGCGATGTGCGGGGTCACGACCACGCGCGGGTGCTCGAGCAGGCGCGGGTCGACCTTCGGCTCCTCGGGAAACACGTCGAGGCCCGCGCCCCACAGCCGATCGGCCTGCAGGGCCGCGACCAGCGCCTCGTTGTCGACGATGGCGCCGCGCGCCGTGTTGATCAGCACCGCGGTCGGCCGCAGCAGGGCCAGCTCGCGCGCGCCCAGCAGGCCGCGCGTCGTGTCGGCCAGCGCGCAGTGGAGCGTGACGTGGTCGGACGCGCTGCAGCAGGTCGTCGAGCGGCAGCTGCTCGATACCGGTCTCGGGCCGCGGCGTGCGGTTCCAGCCGACGATGCGCATGCCGAACGCCTCGGCCCGGCGGGCCGACCGCGCGGCCGATGTTGCCGAGGCCGACGATGCCGATCGTGGTGCCCGTGATGTCGAGGCCCTGCGGCTCCTCGCGACCCGCGCCGGCCCCAGCGTCCCTCGCGGATGTACCGGTCGCCGGCCACGACCTGGTGGCGCAGCGCCAGCAGCAGCGCGATGGCGTGGTCGGCGACGGCGTCGGCGTTCTGGCCGCGCGGGATGCAGAGCGCGATGCCGCGGCGCTCCAGGGCGGCGACGTCGATGGTGTCGAAGCCGACGCCCTCGTTGCCGACCGCGCGCAGGTTCGGCAGCGCGTCGAGCAGCTCGTCGTTCACGCGCTCGCCGAAGCTCCAGATGGCGGCGGCGTCGGCGTGCTCGCCGCGCAGGCACGCCTCGCGCAGGGGGCCGTCGGTGATGCGGACGTCGAACAGCGCCTCGGCGCGCGCGAACGCGGCGCCGGGGAAGCGCGTGCGGGAGACCAGGATCGGCTTCACGAAGCCGAGAAGCTATCAGGCGAGGCGTACGCGCCGGTGCGCAGCTTCTGCAGCTGCATCAGCAGGTCGTTCGCCAGCGACGACGCGCCGAGCCGGAACCACTCCGGCGTCAGCCAGGCGTCGCCGAGCGTCTCCTTCACGATCACGAGCGTCGTCAGCGCCGCCTTGGCGTCGCGGATGCCGCCGGCGGGCTTCATGCCGACCATGCGGCCGGTCTCCTCCACGTAGTCGCGGATCGCCTCGAGCATCACGAGGATCACCGCCGGCGTGGCGGCCGGCGCGATCTTGCCGGTCGACGTCTTGATGAAGTCGGCGCCGTGCCGCATCGCGAGCAGCGAGGCATGTCGAACGTTGTCGAGGGTTTCGAGCTCGCCCGTTTCGAGAATCACCTTCAGGTGTGCGTCACCGCAGGCTGCCTTCACCTGCTCGATCTCGTCCGCAACCACGTCGAAGTGGCCGGACAGGAACGCGCCTCGGTCGATGACCATGTCGATCTCGTCGGCGCCGTCGGCGACGGCGGCCGTGACCTCGCCGAGGCGCGTCACGAGCGGCGCGTGGCCGGACGGGAACGCCGTCGCGACCGAGGCGACGCGGACGCCGGTGCCCTCGCGTCAGCTCCTTCGCCAGGCGCACGAACGACGGGTACACGCACACGGCCGCGCACTGCGGCAGCGTCGGGTCGGCCGGGTCGGGGCACAGCGCCTTCGCGCACAGCCGCCGCACCTTGCCGTCGGAGTCCTTGCCCTCGAGCGTCGTCAGGTCGATCATCGACAGCGCCAGCCGCAGGCCCTCGTCCTTCGCGGTGGTCTTGATCGAGCGCTTGGCGAGCCACGCGACCCGCGTGGCCACGCCGACCGCGTCGACCGGGACGTCGTCGATCTTCACCGGCGACCGGTCTCGAGCAGCGGGCCGATCTGCGTCGCGCCGACGCGGTTGGCGCCGGCCGCGATCAGCTCCAGCGCCTCGCCGTGCGTGCGGATGCCGCCCGCCGCCTTGATCGCGAGCGCTCCGCCCAGCTCCTCGCGCAGCAGCTCGACATCGAGCACCGTGGTGGAGCGCGGGCCGAGCCCGGTCGACGTCACGACCATGTCGACGCCGGCGGCGTGCACGACGCGCGCGGCGAGCCGGATGCGGCGATCGTCGAGGTGCGACGTCTCGACCACCGCGCGCACCTGCGCGGGCCGGCGGCCGTTGGAGAGGGTGCGCAGACGGACGGCGCGGACGATCGCCGACAGCTCGTCGCGCGTCTCGTTGACCGCGCCCGAGAGGAACCGGTGCAGGTTCATCATCACCTCGAGGTCGTCGGCGCCGTCGACCAGCGCGCGCTCGGCGGCCGCCGCCTTGACCTCGGCGACGTCGGCTCCGAACGGGAACGAGACCAGCGCCACGACCTTCACGTCGCTGCCCGCGAGCCGTTGCGCCGCCTGCGCGACGTGCACCGGCAGCACGCAGAGCGCGGCCACGTGACCGGCCAGCGCCTCGTCACACGCCGCGTCGAGGTCCTGTACGGTTGCTACAGGGCGAAGCAGCACGGACTCCACCGCCTTGGCAAGCTCTCCGGGGCGCGGCGCCATCGGCCCATCGTACCGCCGGTAGGCGCCACACCGGACAGCAGCGCCCCGCGTCGCGATCGATGCGGCGTTCCCTGTATGCTACGCAACCCCGTTCTCCTCTAGTGGATTTCGACGACTTCATCCAGCGCGACCGCGAAGCGGAGATCGCGAAGATCCGCTCGCGCCGCGCTGAGCGCGATCAGATGCACCGCGTCTTCCGGCGCCGGCGCGCGATCGCGGTCGCCGTGCTGGCGCTGCCGGTCGCAGGGTTCGTGTTTGCGGGCAAGTTCCCGTCCGACAACAAGAAGGCGGCCGCCAAGACCACGGCGGCGGCGGCAGCAGCGACGACGGCCGCGCCGCGGCCAGCACCGCCGATCGAGGGCACCGAGCGCTTCCCCGCGCCGGCCGAGGTGCGCGGCGTGCACTTCTCGATGCACCTCGCCAACGACCAGGGCGAGATCCAGAAGCTCGTCGACGCGTACGACGCGGACACCGGCCTGAACGCCGTCCAGCTCGACGTCAAGAACGAGAGCGGCGAGATCGGCTTCACCGAGGGCATGCCGTCGCTGGCCATCTCGTCCGGCGCCGCGCAGAACTTCTACGAGCCGCGCCTGATCGTCGAGCAGCTGCACGCCGCCGGCTTCTACGTGATCGGCCGGGTCGTCGCGTTCGAGGATCCGATCATCGCCGAGAAGGCGCCGAAGCGCGCGATCCGCACCAGGGACGGCGCGGTCTGGAAGAACCACGCCGGCCTCGGCTGGATGAACCCGTACACGAAGGCGAACTGGACGTACCTCGTCGACGTCGCGAAGGCCGCCGGCAAGGTCGGATTCGACGAGATCCAGTTCGACTACGTCCGGTTCCCCACCGACGGCGACCTGACGAACGTCAAGCTGAACCGCACGAAGGCGAAGATGGAGGCCAACATCGCCGCCTTCCTGCAGCACGCGGTCGACGAGCTGCACCCGCTCAAGCTGCGCGTCTCGGCCGACCTGTTCGGCCTCGCCGCGACGCGCGACCTCGGCATCGGCCAGAACCCGCGCCAGATCGCGAAGATCGTCGACGTGATGTCGCCGATGATCTACCCGCAGGGCTACTCGAGCGGCGAGTACAACATCACGTGCCCGGTCTGCAACCCGCGCGACCTCGTGCTCGCCACGATGCGCGACTGGCAGAAGGCCATCGTCGGCGGCACCGCCGAGCTGCGGCCGTGGATCCAGGCCTACGACTGGCTCGACCACCCGTACGGGCCCGAGCAGATCGCCGCGCAGGTCGAGGGCGTGCGCGAGTTCACGGATCGCGGCTTCCTGCTGTGGGACGCCGGCTCGGTCTACGACCCGGCACTGCTGAAGTTCGCCGCCACGCAGTGAGCGGCGCCGAGGATCGCGCCCGCGAGCTCGGGCTCCTGATCCCCGACTTCCACGCCGACGGCTACTACGGCGGCGACTTCGGCTCGATGAAGTCCCACCACGTGGTGAACCGCGTGCTGTACCTGTCCGGGCACGTGCCGGAGGGGCCGGACGGGCCGGTCAACCCGGGACGGCTCGGGCGCGATGTCACCATCGAGCAGGGCTACGCGGCGGCGCGTCAGACCGGGCTGAACTGCCTCGCCGGCATCCGCTACGCCGTCGGCTCGCTCGATCGCGTGCAGTGCCTGGTGCGCAACCTCTGCTTCGTGGCGGCGGCGCCCGACTTCACCGACGTGCACCTCGTCTCGTCGGGTTGCTCCGACCTGCTGCGCGACGTGTTCGGCCCCGAGGCCGGGCTCGGCGGCCGCGCGACGATCGGCGTCCAGAGCCTCGCGCACGACCACTGCTTCGAGTGCTGGCTCGAGGTCGAGCTCGCCGACGACCATGCCTGACCGCGTCTCCGACGCCGGCCGCGCCCACGCCATCGCCACCCCCCACGCCGCCGCCTCGGCGGCCGGCGACGCGATCTTCCGCCGCGGCGGCACCGCCTTCGACGCCGCGCTGGCGGCGGCTGCGGCGCTGACCGTCGTCTACCCGCACATGTGCGCGGTCGGCGGCGACATCATCGCGCTGGCGGCGACGCCCGACGGCGTCGTGCGGGTCGTGAACGGCTCGGGTGCCGCGCCCGCGGGCGTCTCGGCCGAGCGGCTCGCCGCGCAGCACGGCGGCATGCCGGTGCGCGGGCGCCGACTCGGTCACCGTGCCGGGCGCCGTCGCCGCGTGGGAGACGCTGCGCGGGCTGGGCGGCAACTGCCGGCTCGCCGACCTGCTCGAGCCGGCCGCGAAGATGGCCGAGGAGGGCGTCGTCGTGACGCCGAGCCTCGCCAGGTCGCTCGCTGGCCGAGGAGGGCCGCGGCGAGCATCGAGACCGACGACGGCATGGCCGAGGTGTTCCGGCCCGGCGGCCGGGTGCTCGCGGCGGGCGACACCCTGCTGCAGCCGGCCCTGGCGCGCACGCTGCGCGCGCTGCAGGCCAACGGCGCCGACGCGCTCTACCGCGGGCCGGTCGGGGCGGCGATCGTGGCCCGGCTGAACGCGCTCGGCTCGCCGATCTCGATGGACGACCTCGCCGGCCACGTGACCGAGATCGGCGACGCCGCTCGTCGGCACGTTCGGCGACGAGGAGATCCTGACGGCGCCGCCCAACTCGCAGGGCCTGCTGCTGCTCGAGATCCTCGCCGCCGCCACGCGGCTCGGCGACGTCGACCTGCTGGGTGCCGACGCCGACCTGCTGGCGGAGCTGTTCCGGCTCTCGTCGATCGATCGCGACCGCTACCTGGCCGATCCGCGGTTCGCCGACGTGCCGGTGGCCGAGCTGCTGTCCGACGCGCACGCCGCGCGGCTGGCGGAGGCGGCGCTGGCGCGGCGGGCGACGGGTCGCGCCGCGGCGGCGCCCGAGGCGTCGCGCAAGGGCACCGGCGACACCATCGCCGTCGTGGCGGCCGACGCGGCCGGCAACGCCGTCGTGATCATCCAGTCGGTCTTCTACGAGTTCGGCGCCGGCATCCTCGACCCGACCACCGGCGTCATCCTCCACAACCGCGGCGCGTACTTCTCGGTCGATCCGGCCTCGCCCAACGTGATCGCCGGCGGCAAGCGGCCCGGCCACACGCTGATGCCCGTGCTGGTGCGGCGCGACGGGCGCATCGTCGGCGTCCACGGCACGATGGGCGGCAGCGCGCAGGCGCAGATCCACGCGCAGCTGATGCTGCGGACGGCGCGCGGCGAGGCGCCGGCCGACGCCGTCGCGGCGCCGCGGTTCGTGGTCGGCGGGCTCGGCGTCGGCGACTCGACCGACACGGTGCTGGCCGAGGGCCGCTGCGGCGAACCGGAGCGCGCCGCGTGGCAGCGCGCGGGCTTCGAGGTGCAGCAGCTCGCCGACTTCGACGAGGAGGCCGGGCACGCGCAGATGATCCGCATCGGCGCCGAGGGCGCGTTCCGCGTCGCGACCGACCCGCGCTGCGACGGCGCGGCGCTGGCGGGCTAGGCTAGGCCTCCCGGAACAGCCGGCCGCGGTCCGGCAGGCGGTCCTCGACGCCGGCGGTGCGCGCCAGATCCCAGGCCAGCGCCTGGTTCGAGGTCACGACGGGACGGCCCAGCAGGGCCTCGAGCGGCTCGATCACGTGCCGCGTCCGCAGGCCGGTGCACGAGATGAAGAGCGCCTCGGCGTCGGGGTGCGAGCCGAGCTTCCGGCCGGCCTCGATCAGGCGTCTCCCCCGTGACGCGGTTCATCTCCGGGTCGCCGTCGAGCTTGAAGCTGGCCCGCGTCACGACCTCGATGCCGCCGGCGGCGAAGAACCCGGCGATCAGGTCGCTGGGGCCGTCCAGGTAGGGCGTCAGCAGCGCGATCCGGCGCGTGCCGAGGGCCTCGAGCGCCTTCACGGCGGCCTCGACGGGCGTGCAGACGGGCACGCCGGGCCGGCCGGCGGCGATCTTCGTCCGCGCCTGGTCCGCTCCCACGGCGACGGTGCCGGAGGTGCACGAGAAGCCGATCGCGGCGAGCGGCCCGCCGGGCGCGAGCAGCCGCGCGCCCTCGGTCAGGTGGTCGCCGAGCCGCGCGAGCGTCTCGGGCGTCGCGACGACGTCCATCGGGATCCGCGTCCCGTACGCCTCGACGGCGTCGGGCAGGAACGCGTCGATGTCGGCCCCGGAGGCCCGGTCGGTCGCCAGCAGCAGCAGCCCCACGGGCACCCGCCCGCCGTCGTCGAACGAGGCGTCCAGCTGCGGCCATGTCCCGTGTCTCGGTCAGCGTCATGGAGTGAATGATGGCGCATTCCGTGCGCCCTCCGTTCTGGGGTCAGACCCCGGAACGGCCCTCGCTGGGGTCTGACCCCAGAACGTTTCCGCGCGGAAGTCGGGCCGATCGCGCGACGTGGCGCTTTGCGCGCGCTGGAGCGTGCGCGCCGCGCACGGCGCGACACGGTTGGTCCGCTAGGGCGAAAATCAGCCCAGCTGGTCGAGGACGCGGTCGTCGTCGCGCCAGCCGCGGCGGACGCGGACGGTCAGCTCGAGCATCACCTTCGCGCCCAGCAGGCGCTCGATGCCCGGCCTCGCGTCGGCGCCGATCTGGCGGATCATGGCGCCGCTCTTGCCGACCAGGATGCCCTTCTGCGACTCGTGGTCGCAGAGGATGCTGGCCGTGATGCGCGCCGCGTGCTTCCTCGTCGCCGGCGTGTACTCCTCGATCAGCACCGCGACGGCGTGCGGCACCTCCTCGTGCGTGCGGTTGAGCGCCGCCTCGCGCACCAGCTCGCCGATGCGCAGGCGCACCGGGTCGCCGGACGTGGCGTTCACCGGGTACAGGGCCGGGCCCTCCGGCGCGTGCAGGAGCAGCTCGGCGCCGATGCGGTCGATGCCGTCGCGGCGCTTGGCCGAGATGGGCACCAGCGCGGCGAAGTCGCCCAGCTCGGCGATGCGCTCGATCGAGGCGCCGATGGCGGCCGGGCTGAGCCGGTCGATCTTGTTGACCGCGATCACGACCGGCGTCTTCGTCGCGAACACGCGTGCCGCGATGAAGCGGTCGCCGGCGCCGGGCGGCTCGGTGCCGTCGAGCACGAACAGGATCGCGTCGACGTCGGAGAGCGTCTCGTCGACCGTGCGCTGCATGCGGCCGGTGAGGCCGTCGCGCGGCGTCTGGAAGCCCGGCAGGTCGAGCAGCACGAGCTGCCAGTCGTCGCCGTTCATGACGCCCGCCACCCGGCGCCGCGTGGTCTGCGGCTTGTCGGAGACGATCGAGACGTGCGAGCCGCAGAGCGCGTTGACGAGCGTCGACTTGCCCACGTTCGGCCGTCCGGCGACCCCGACCAGGCCGGAGCGGAACCCGTCGCTCACAGGGAGAAGCGCTCCGGCAGGATCTCGTCGAGCGTGAACGTCGTCAGCTCGCCGTCGCGCGGGAACGTGATCGTGAAGTCGGCGTCGGCGAACTCGGCCAGCACCTGGCGGCAGGCGCCGCAGGGCGGCACGCTCGCCGCCGGGCCGGCGACCACGACCGCGGTGAACCGCTTGTGCCCCTCCGCCAGCGCGCGCACCACCGCCGAGCGCTCGGCGCAGATGGTCATGCCGAACGAGCCGTTCTCGACGTTGCCGCCGGTCACGACCTCGCCCGACTCGGTCACCAGGGCGGCGCCGACCGTGAACTTCGAGTACGGCGCGTAGGCGCGCTCGCGCGCCGCCTCGGCGAGGGCGTGCAGGCGGCGTTCCTCGTCGTTCGCGGGGCGCATGCGGTGAGTGTAGAAGGCCCCCGGCTACAGGGCAGGCAGCGGATCGGCGTCGCCACCTGCGGGCGGGACGTCGTCGGCGGGCGGCGTGACCGCCCGCGGCCGCGGGGCCACCGGGCGCACGCCGACCGGTGGCTCGGCCGCCGCCGGCGCGACCCTGCGGCGCTTCTTCGCCCTGGGCTTCGCGGCCTTCTCGACCTTCGGCTTCGCGACCGGCTTGCGCTCGCGCGCCACCGGCGGCCGGGGCGCAGCGGCCGGCTCGACCTCGGGCAGCGCCACCTGCGTGACCGGCGCGACCGCCGCAGCCGCGCGCGGCGCCTGGGGCCCGCCCGAACCGGGCCACGGCACCAGGCTCACGACCACCGCCAGCACCGCCACCGCGACGATCGCGGCCGGCACGGCCCGCTGGCGCCGGGGCACCGCGGCCACGGCCTCGGGCGCGCAGGCCTCGGCCACCATCGCGGCGAGGGCGTCGCCACCGCCGTCGGCGGGCCCGAAGACCGGCGCCCGCACGACCAGCACCCCGTCGCGCACCGCCAGGTCGGCGCGCCGCAGCTGCGAGACCGCGATCCCACACCCCTGGAGCGCGATCCCCAGCGCCACGGCCTGCGATCGCGCGACGTCGCCCACGGCCGGCGACAGCGCCTGCCCGCCGACCGCCGCCGCGACCAGGACGTGCCGCTCGCCGCACCGCGCCTCGCGCACCTCGGGCACCGGCAGGCCGGCCTCGAGCGCCGCCGCCCACACGCCGGCACCGCCCGGCTCGGGCACGGCCCGCACGAGCACGCAGCGCCCCGCGGCGACGCCTGCCACGAGGGCGCCGGGCCGCAGCAGCCGCACGTCGAGACGGATCTCGGACACGTCCCCAGGGTCGCACGGTGCGGTGTGCCCGGACCGTCGCGGACCGTCACGGAAGTGGAACGATCAGGCCCAGACCTGGAAGATCGCGAGCGCGACGAGCACGCCCAGCGCACCGCCGTAGATGACCTCGTAGACCGTGTGGATGCCGGCCTCGACCCGGGTCTGCGCGACCAGCAGCGCCATCATCAGCGTGATCGAGGCGACCAGCACGTTGTGCCGCGAGTCGCCCGTGATGAACAGCACCGCCGCCCAGCCGGCGAACGCGATCGCCGCGTGGCCGCTGGGCAGGCCGCCGCGCACCGGCGTACCGCGGCCGGTCGCCGCCTTGACGGCGATCACGATCAGCACCACCAGCACCAGCGCGATCACGGTCAGGTGCACCGGCGACTCGCGCACCCGGGCGAGCACGGTCGACGTCGGCGACGAGAGGCGGTCGGCGAACACCGTGTACCCCACCCCGACCGCCACGAACGCGCACACCAGCACCGCGCCGGCCGCCACGTCCTTCGCCACCTTGGCACGCGGATCGAAGCTGGTGGTCGCCACGTCGATCGCGGCCTCGATCGCCGTGTTGAACAGCTCCGCGACGATCACGAGCGCCGCCGCGATCATCAGCGCCAGCAGCTCGCCGCGGGAGACGCCGACCGCCAGCCCGAGGATCAGCGCGAGCGCGGCCGCCGCGAAGTGGATGCGCATGTTGCGCTGCGTGCGGAGGGCGTAGATGACGCCCTCGAAGGCGTAGTTGAGCGACGCGATGACCGAGTGGGCCGGCGCCGGGCGCCGCTCCTTGGAGGGCGGCGCGGGCGGTGGCGGCGGCTGGGTCACCTGGGCCATGCCACCTCGCCGAGATCGGCCGTCAGGCCGTCCTGCAGCTTCAGCATCGCCCCGTCGTCGGTCTCGTGGTCGTAGCCGAGCAGGTGCAGCACGCCGTGCACCGCCAGCACGACCAGCTCGGCGCCGGGCGAGTGGCCCTGCTCGCCGGCCTGCTCGGCGCACCGCTCGAGGCAGATCACGACGTCGCCGAGCAGGCGCGGCATGCCGGGCGGCAGCTCGTCGCGCTCGTCGATCGGGAACGCCAGCACGTCGGTGACCTCGTCCTTCGCCCGGTACTCCCGGTTCAGCGCGCGCATCGGATCGGGGTCGACGAGGATGATCGCGACCTCGGCGTCGGTGGCGCCCTGCGCGTCGAGCACGCGGTCGACGAGCGCCGCCAGGGCGTCGGAGTCCGGATGCTGCGCGGTGCGGTTGTCGACCTCGACGGCCATCAGCGGAGGTCGCCGCGGCGCTCGGCGTCGATGCGATACGCGTCGACGATGCGCTGCACGATCTTGTGCCGGACGACGTCCTGGCGGTCGAACAGCACGAACTCGATGTCCGGGATGTCCTTCAGGATCTCGCGCACCTCGATCAGGCCCGATCCCTGGCCGCGCGGCAGGTCGATCTGCGTGACGTCGCCGGTCACGACCACCTGCGATCCGAAGCCGAGCCGGGTCAGGAACATCTGCATCTGCTCGGGCGTCGTGTTCTGCGCCTCGTCGAGGATGATGAACGAGTCGTTCAGCGTGCGGCCGCGCATGAACGCCAGCGGCGCGACCTCGACGATGCCCTTCTCGAGGTACTGCTGCACGCGGTCGGAGTCGAGCATGTCCATGAGCGCGTCGAACAGCGGCCGCAGGTACGGGTCGACCTTGGCGGCGATGTCGCCCGGCAGGAAGCCGAGCCGCTCCCCCGCCTCGACCGCCGGCCGGGTGAGGATGATGCGCGACACCTCGCGGTCGACCAGCGCCGCGACGGCCAGGGCGATCGCCAGGTAGGTCTTGCCGGTGCCCGCCGGGCCGATGCCGAAGGTGATGGTGCTGCGGCGGATCGAGTCGACGTAGCGCTTCTGGTTGACGGTCTTCGGCGCGATCTTCTTGCCCCGGTGCCGCCAGACGACGTCGTGGAGGATGTCGACGGCGCGGCCGTCCTCGGCCAGCACGCCCGGACACCGCGTCGACCGTCTGCGCGCCGATCTGCAGGCCCTGGCCGACCAGGTCCTCGAGCTCGTCGACGACCGCGCGCGCCTGCTCCATCGGCACGTCCTCGCCGTCCAGGATCAGCTGGTCGCCGCGCAGGAACGCGCGCACGTCGAGGCGCTCCGACAGTGCGCCCAGCACTTCGTCGGAGCGGGAGGCGAGCTCGCGGGCGAGCTCGTCGGACACGGTGAGCGTCTCTCGGGCCACGCTCCGCAGTCTAGAGCTCAGCCGCCGAGGCGCCCGCGGACGAGCGCGGAGACGGCCTTGCCGTCGGCCCGGCCCTCCGTGCGCGCCATCACGAGCTTCATCACGGCGCCGAGCTCGCGCGGCGACGTGGCGCCCGCCTCGGCGATGGCGGCGTCGACGATCGCCGCCAGCTCGCCCTCGTCCATCTCGGCGGGCAGGTAGGCGCCGATCAGCGCCGCCTCTTCCTCCTCCTTGCGGGCGTCGTCCTCGCGCCCGCCCTCGCGGAAGCTGGCGGCACCCTCCTCGCGGCGCTTTCGCTCGCGCCGCAGCAGGGCGATCTCATCCTGCTCCGACAGCGCGCCCTTGCCCGCGACCGCGGCCTCCTGCAGCGCCGCGAGCAGCCCGCCGAGCGCCGTCACGCGGTCGGTATCGCGCGCCTTGCGCGCAGCCAGTCGGTCTTCACGTACCCGGTCGGTGAGGCTCACCCAGGGCTCCTCGCCACGATTCCCTCGTCATCTGCCGCGACTGCGACGGCCTCGACGACCGTGCCCGGCATCACGCCCGGGACACGCAGCCGCCACGGCGTGTAGTCCCGAGCGTAGCCGCTCGCCCGACCGTCCGAGGCGACCCGCTCGACCAGGACGGCGTCGGTCGAACCGACGCGCCCGGCCCGCCAGGCCCGGCCCTGCTCGCCCGCCACCCGGCGCACCTCCTCGCCGCGCTCGCGCTTCACCTCGGCCGGCACCGGATCGTCGTCGCCCGTCCGCGTGCCCGGGCGGGGCGAGTACGGGAACGCGTGCACCCGCGTCAGCCCCGTCTCGCGCACCAGGTCGATCGTGCGGCCGAACGCCGCCCCATCCTCGCCCGGGAAGCCGACGATCACGTCGGCGGTCACGTTCAGCCCGTCGATGGCGGCCCGGGCGGCCGCGATGCGCTCCGCGTAGCGCGCAGCCGGCGCGCGCCGCCGCATGGCCCGCAGCACGGCGTCGTCGCCCGACTGCATCGGCACGTGCAGGTGCGGCAGCGCCGCCGGCGTCTCCGCCAGCGCGGCGATCACCGGCCCGCCCAGGTGGTCGACCTCGATGGAGGACAGCCGCAGGCGCTCGACCCCGGGCACGGCGCCGACCGCCCGGATCACGTCGGCCAGGCGCAGACGGCCCTCGCGGTAGAGGCCGATGTTGACGCCCGTCAGCACCATCTCGCAGTGGCCGGCGGCGACCCGGCGACGCACCTCGCCGAGCACCTCGTCCAGCGCCCGCGAGCGGCTCGGACCGCGCACCAGCGGGATCACGCAGAAGCTGCAGCCGAACGAGCAGCCGTCCTGCACCTTCACGAACGCCCGTGTCCGGTCGCGGCCCAGCGGCGCCGGCTGCGGCCCGCGGCAGCCGAGGCCGGCGAGCAGGTCGCCGACCGCGGCCGGCACGGACTCCGACGCCTCCGCCACGACGTGCACGCGGTCGCCCAGGTCGGCCAGGCGCGCCGCCGCCAACCGGGCTGCGCAGCCGGTCACGACCACGTGCGCCGAGCCGTCGGCCAGGGCGCGGCGGATCGCCTGCCGCGTCTTCGCGACCGCCTCGGACGTGACCGCGCAGCCGTTCACGACGTGCACGTGCCCGCCGGCGTCCACCTCGTGCAGCCCGTCGGCCGCGAGCCGCTCGCGCAGCTGCGCGAGATCGGTCTGCGACACCTTGCAGCCGAGGAACTGCCCCGAGAACGTCGGAGCGCCGGGCGTCACAGCCCGATTGACCCCCACGCGTCGACCGCGCCCGGACGATCCTTGCCGAACGAGTCCGGGTTCGTGCCGATCTCCTCCGCCACCTCGAGCGCGACGCGCTGCACCGCGACCGTGAGCGGGAAGAACGACAGCGGCTCGCCGATGCCGTGCTCGCTGATGCGGTGCACGCCGACGCCGAAGCGCTCGGCGCCCGCCGCGATCTCGAGCACCCGCTCGCCGCCGGGCCCGCCGCCGTCCAGCGCCACCAGCGTGTCGCCCGGCCGCAGGGCGACCGACGGGCCGTGGTAGAGCTGCTCGGCCGAGAGCCCTTCGGCGGCGATGTACGCGGTCTCGCGCACCTTCAGCGCGCCCTCGGCCGCGGTCCACGCGTTGGTGCCGGAGCCCGTGTACTCCAGCAGCCGCTGCGGCGCCTTCACCTGCGGGCCGGGGCCGGCCAGCGCAGCCTCGACGGCGTCGGGCACGACGCCCAGGTCGCCCAGGTTCGCGCCCAGCGCGACGGCGATCTGCGCCACCCGCGCCAGGGCGCCGAGATGGCTGGCGGTGAAGGCGGCGGTCGTCTCGCCCTCGACGGTCTCGATGTCGCCGCCGGCGCCGATGCCGGTGATGACGATGGTCGGGCACGCCCAGCGCGGCGGCGCGCTCGCGCACGATGGTCGCGTAGCGCTTCGTGTTGCGGTGCGAGAGCAGCAGCAGCGCATCGCCCGCGACCGGCATGGGGCCGCCGATCGCCGCGTCGAACGCCTCGACCGGGCGGGCGTCGATGCCGGCGGCGCGCAGCAGGTAGCCGGAGTGGTTCGCCGCGTGCCAGCTGGTGCCCGTGCCGACGATGAACACGGTGCGGTCGCGCAACCGCTCGGCGGCCTCCTCGGCGGGCGCGGGATCGGCGAAGATCCGGCGCAGGTCGGCGGGCTGGCGGTCCATGGTGCGGCGAAGTTCGGAGCTCATGCCCGGGATCATCACCGATCAGCGGGCAAGCGCGCCAAGCCGGTCGAGCGCGAGCACGGCGGCTGCGATCGCCGCCGTCTCGGTGCGCAGCACGAGGTCGCCGAGCGTCGCGATCGGCACGCCCGCCGCCCGCGCCGCGTCGTGCTCCGCGGGGAGGAACCCCGCCTCGGGCCCGATCAGCAGCACGATCGGGTGCGGCGTGCGGGCGATGGCGGCGTCGAGCGAGCCGTCCGGCTCCTCGTGCGACAGCAGGATGGCGCCGGGCTGCAGCGCGTCGGCGAAGGCCACGGCCTGGCCGATGTGCGGAATGCGCGGCCGCTTCGCCTGGCAGGCGGCGGCCTCGGCGATGCGCTGCCAGCGGTCGGTGCGGGCCTCGCCCTTGACGGCCGCCGTCTCGAGCGGCGAGATGTCCTCGACGCCCAGCTCGACCAGCTTCTCGATGGCGGTGTCGGAGCGCGGCCCGGTCAGCGCCAGCCGCACGACCAGCGCCGGCGCCGGACGCGGCTCGGAGCGCGCCTCGAGCAGCTCGACCTCGCCGCCGCCGACCACCCGCGCCGTCCAGATGCGGCCCTCGCCGTCGGCAACCTCCACCTCGTCGCCGGGCCGCAGCCGCAGCACGCGCTCCATGCGCCGCGCGTCCTGGTCGCAGACGCGCCGCACGATGCCGCGGGCGCCCGGCTCGGCACCGGGCAGGAAGAAGTGGAAGACGTGCGACATGGCCGCCGCCAGGTTACTCGCGCTCGAGCAGCAGGGCCTGCCAGCCGTCTGCCGTCTCACGATCGCCCCGGCGGTAGCCGGCGGGCTCGAACACCTCGCGCTCGAGCAGGCCGGAGACGATCACCCGGCGCCCCAGCACGCCGCGGGCGAACAGCGGGCCGAGCAGCTCCAGCTGCAGGTTCGCGAGCTGCAGCGGCGCGTCGGGCACGTCGTCCGACAGCGCGTCGCCCTGCCATGCCTGGAGCCCCACGCCGTTGACGACGGCGTTCTCGCGGGTGGCCGTGACCGCGTGCGGGTCGTGGTCGAACGCGGTCACCGGCGCGTGGCCGAGGCGCGCGGCGGCGATCGCCAGCACGCCCGACCCGCAGCCGATGTCGAGCAGCGCGCCGCGGGGAGCCGGATCGCGCACCAGCAGCTCGAGCGCCGCCCGCGTCGAGCCGTGCGCGCCGGTGCCGAACGCCAGCGCGGGCTCGATCACGATCGCCTCGGCGCCCACGTCGGGTGCGATCCACGGCGGGCCGATCCAGAACGGGCCGACCACGACCGGGCGGTGGAACGCGCGCCAGGCCTCGCGCCAGCCCGGTGCGACGGCCTCGGGGACGGCGGCGATCGACGGCGTCTCGCCGGCCGGCAGGTAGCCGCTGATCACCACGGTGTCGCCCTCGACCTCCTCCGAGAAGCCGTCCGGGAAGGCGTCCAGCACCTGCACCAGCGCCACCTCCAGGTCGTCGGCGGGCACGCGCAACGTCCAGCGCACGAGCGCGGGCTCGGGGCTCTCAGCCACCGCCGAAGCGCCGCAACCGGCCGAGGAAGCCCTCGTCGGGCGGCTCGCCGTAGTTGGTCGCCGACAGCGCACCGTCCAGCTCCTGCACCAGCTTGCGCTGGTCGCCGCTCAGGCCGCGCGGCACCACCACGTTGACGAGCACCCGCAGGCTGCCGCGGCGGCCGCTGCGGACGTCGGGCATGCCCTGCCCCTTCAGCATCCGCACCTCGCCGGGCTGCGTGCCGGCCTTGAACTCCAGCGACGCGGAGCCGTCGAGCGTCGGCACGTCGAGCGTGGCGCCCAGCGCGGCCTGCGTGATCGTCAGCTCGACGACCGTCACGAGGTCGCGGCCGGCGCGTTCGAAGCGCTCGTCCTCCTCGACCCCGACCGAGACGTACAGGTCGCCGGCAGGTGCTCCGGGGTCGCCCGCATGACCCTGACCGCGGACGCGGATCTGCTGGCCGTGCTCGATGCCGGGCGGGATCGCGACGACGACCTGGCGGCGCTCGAGGCGCACGCCGTTGCCGTTGCAGTCGCGGCAGGGGTGCACGATCAGCTTGCCACGGCCGCGGCACTCCGGGCACGTGCCGGCGCGCACCATCTGGCCGAGCACGGTGCGCACGACCTGGCGCACCTGGCCGGCACCGTCGCAGGTCGTGCAGGTGGCCGGATAGGTGCCCGGCTCGGCGCCCGACTGCTCGCAGCGCTCGCACGGCGCCTGCACCTCGGTGTCGACCTCGGCGCGCACCCCGAAGGCGGCGTCGTAGAGCGAGATGGTGGTCTGCGCGGCGGCGTCGGCCCCGGCCATCGGGCCGTAGGCCGCCCTCGCTCCGGCCGCCGCCGAAGCCGAGCATGTCCTCGCCGAACAGCATCGAGAAGAGGTCGCCGAGGTTGCCGGCCTGGAACGCCTGGTCGGTCCGCGCGTGGTTGCCCTCGACGCCGGCGTGCCCGTAGCGGTCGTAGCGCCCGCGCGTGTCGGCGTCGGCGAGGACCTCGTACGCCTCCGCCACCTCGCGGAAGCGCTCTGCCGCAGCCGGATCGTCCTTGTTGACGTCGGGGTGCAGCTGGCGCGCCAGGCGCCGGAAGGCCTTCTTGACGTCGTCGTCGGAGGCGTCGCGCGCGATTCCGAGCGTGTCGTAGTAGTCGCGCTTCGTCGCCATCCGCGCTCCCATGGTAGTCGGAGGTCTACGCGTAGACGGCGGCGACGAACTCCGACAGCGCCGCGGCGGCGGAGCGCACCGACGAGATGGCGACGGCGTAGTCCATGCGCACCGGCCCGATCAGCGAGACGACGCCGAGGTTGCGGGCACCGACGCCGTACCCGGCCGAGACCATCGCGAGCGGCCGGATGCGGGGGTCGCCGTGGTCGTCGCCGAGCCGGATCAGCACCCGGTCGGCCGACAGCGCGTCGCGCAGCAGCGCGAGCCGGGTCGCGCGCTCCTCGAGCGCCGACGCGAGCAGGCCGAGCTCGGTCACCTCCTGGGCGCGCAGCTCCGACATCAGCCGCGAGGCGCCGCCCACGAACACCGCCTCGTGCTCCTCCATGACGTCGGAGAACACCGGGCCGATGGCCGTCAGGAACTCGCGCTCCCGGGTCGACAGGTCGGGCGCGGTCAGACGGCGCCGCAGCGCGTGGCTGCCGAGCGCCGTGCCCGTGACCGTCTCGTTCAGGTACGCCTTGGCCGACTCGACGAGCTTGAAGTCGACCGGCTGGTCGAACGCGAAGTGGCGCTTCGAGACGTTGCCCGACGCCGTGATCACCACCGCCATCACGATCTGCGGCTGCAGCAGCAGCAGCTCGACGTGGCGGATCACCGTGGCCGACACCGGCGGCGCCGACGCCAGCGACAGCAGGTTCGTGACCTGCGACAGCGCCTCGGCGGTGGCCTGGAGCGCGCTGTCGACCTCCTGCGAGGCCTCCAGCACGAGCGGGAAGGCCTGGCCGGGCGCGCGGTCGACCACGAGCCGCTCGGCGTACAGCCGGTAGCCCGAGTCGGTCGGCACCCGGCCGGCGGACGTGTGCGGGTGGTCGAGCAGGCCGGCGCGCTCGAGCCACGCCAGCTCGTAGCGGATCATCGACGGCGACACCCCGAACTCCCCCTCGGCGGCGAGCGCCTTCGATCCGACCGGGGCGCCCGAGGCGATGTGCTCCTCGACGACGCGGAAGAGCAGGCGCTCGCGGCGGGGGGTCAATGGGGTGTCAGGGGCGTCCGTCATCGCGAAGGAGGCGGGCGACGACGTCATGGACGAGCAGACGTCCCCGCCGCTCGAGGACGATTCTACCGTCGCGCTCCGCGACCACGCCGTGGGCGACCAGCAGCGCGAGCGCGGCGGGGTCGATCGCCTCGTCCACCGAGGCCCGCTCGACGCCCTCGGCCAGGCGCAGGCCGAGCATCAGGCGCTCGCGCTGCCGGGTCGCCGCGGGCACCTCCTCGAGCTTCGCCGGCGCGGCCTCGCCGGCGGCGATCGCCGTCAGGTACCCGGTCAGGCGGGGCGCGTTCACGCGGCGCTCCGTCCCGACCGTCGAGACGGCGCCGACGCCGATGCCCAGGTAGTCACGGCCCAGCCAGTACGCCCGGTTGTGCTGCGACTCGCGGCCCGGGCGCGCGAAGTTGGCGCTCTCGTACCACGTGTAGCCGGCCGCCTCGAGCCGCTCGATGACGCGCTCGTAGTGCTCCTCCATCAGCTCGCCCTGGCGCGCCAGCTCGGCGCCGTGGGCGTGGGTGAAGCGCGTGCCGGGCTTCGCCTCGAGCTCGTAGACCGAGCAGTGGTCGGGCGCCAGCGCGACCAGCCGGTCGAGGTCGGCGTCGAGCAGCGCCCGGTCCTGGCCGGGGATGCCGTGGATGACGTCGAGCGAGAGGTTGTCGACGCCCGCCGCGCGCAGGGTGGTGACGGCGGCCTCGACGACCGCGGGCGTGGCGCGGCGCTCCAGCACCGCGAGCAGCGACGCCTGAAACGACTGCGCACCGAGCGAGACGCGCAGGCCGCGCTCGGCCAGCGTCCGCGCCAGCTCGGGCGTGACCGTCTCCGGGTTGCACTCGACCGTGCGCTCGGCCGCGGCGGGGAGGCCGTCGAGCAGGCGGGCGAGCAGCTCCGGGCCGAGCAGCGTCGGCGTGCCGCCACCGACGAACACCGTCTCGACGCCGGCCGGATCCAGGTGCGGCGAGGCGGCGAGCTCGGCCAGCAGGGCGTCGACGTACGGCGCGTGCTGGTCGTCGTGGCCCGTCACCGTGACGAAGTCGCAGTAGCCGCAGCGATGGGCGCAGAACGGCACGTGGACGTAGAGGTGGCGCACCGTCGGCACCCGCGAATAGTGCCCGGTAGGATGCGGCCATGGCCCGCCAGCCCCGTCCCTGCGTGTGCGATTTGCAGCTTGATCGGTGCGATGCGTCGTGCAACCGCAAGATGCTCGAGACGACGTTCTACATGGCGGCCCTGCACCTCGGGAGCCGGCCCTGCCTGGTCGTCGGCGCCGGACCGGTGGCGCTCGAGAAGATCGAGGGGCTGCTGGTCTGCGACGCGAAGGTCACGGTCGTCGCACCCGAGGCGGTCGCCGAGGTGGCCGACCTCGCCCGCGAGGGCGCGATCACGTGGCACCAGCGGGTCTACGAGCCGGCCGACCTCGAGGGCCGGTTCATGGTCATCGCCGCGACCAGCGACACCGACCTGAACGTCGGCGTGTTCCGCGACGCCGAGGCGCGGCAGATGCTCGTGAACGTCGTCGACGTGCCGCCGCTCTGCAACTTCATCCTCCCCGCCATCGTGCGCAGCGGCCCGATCGCGATCGCGATCTCGACGTCCGGCGCCAGCCCCGCGCTCGCCAAGCGCCTGAAGCGCGAGATCGCCGAGCAGTTCGGCGACTCGCACGCGCGCCTCGCCGAGATGCTCAACGAGCTGCGCGGCTGGGCCAAGGACACGTTCGACACGTACGAGGAGCGCAAGGACTTCTTCGAGGACATCGTGAACGGCTCGCCCGACCCGATCGCGCTGCTGCGCGCGGGTGACGAGGCAGCCGTCCGCGAGCTGATTGCCGACCGGCAGTCGCGCGCTGCTGTTGCCTGACCTCCAAGTCAAGCCGTATCCTGTCTCACGCCACCGAACAGGAGAGTCCTGATGGCGACCACCGCCCATACGCAGATCGACCGTGACCGCATCGGGGAACTCGCTGCCCGGGAGGAGAAGCAGCTCAACGCCGAGACGCAGGGCTCGGGCCGCGTCTTCGACCGCGCCAAGAAGGTGCTGTCGTCCGGCGTCGCCTCCTCGTACCAGCTGCGCGACCCCTGGCCGATCTACCTCGAGAAGGGCGTCGGCGCGTACGTGTGGGACGTCGACGGCAACAAGATGATCGACTTCCACAACGGCTTCGGCTCGATGGTGCAGGGGCACGCGCATCCCGCCATCACCCGGGCCGTGACGGAGCGGATCGAGCTCGGCACCCACTTCGCGGCGCCCACCGAGGACGCGATCGTCGTCGCCGAGGAGCTGCAGCGCCGCTGGGGCCTGCCCCTCTGGCGCTACGTCAACTCGGGCTCCGAGGCGACCATGGACGCGATCCGCATCGCCCGCGCCCACACCGGCCGCGACACGATCATGAAGATCTTCGGGTCGTACCACGGCCACCACGACTACGTGATGGTCTCGATCGGCGTCCCGTACGGCCAGATCGGCGACCGCGAGAACTACGCGTCGCTGCCCTACGGCGGCGGCATCCCCGACGCCGTCGCGCAGATGACGGTACCGGTGCCGTTCAACGACGCCGACGCCATGGAGCGCCGCATCGAGCGCCTGATCAAGGAGGACCGCAAGCCGGCCTGCGTGATCATGGAGGCGGCGATGATGAACCTCGGCGTGATCCTGCCGGAGCCGGGGTACCTCGAGGCCGTCCGCGAGCTGACGCGCAAGCACGGCATCCTGCTGATCGTCGACGAGGTCAAGACCGGCATCTGCATCGCCCCCGGCGGCGCGACCGACAAGTGGGGCATCGAGCCCGACCTCGTCACGCTCGCCAAGGCGCTCGGCGGCGGTCTGCCGTCCGGTGCCATCGGCGGCACCGAGGAGGCGATGTCGACCGTCACGAACGGCACCGTCTACCAGGTCGGCACGTACAACGGCAACCCGCTCGTCATGGCCGCGGCCCGCGCGAACCTGCTCGAGGTCATGACGCCCGCCGCGTACGAGCACCTCGACGCGCTCAACAGCCACATCCTGAAGGGCTGCGAGGACGTGATCGCCAAGTACAACCTGCCGGGCTACGCCGTCGGCGTCGGCTCCAAGGGCTGCGTCACGTTCTCCCCCACGAAGGTCGTCGACTACGAGACCTTCAAGGAGAACCAGGACGGCGAGCTGTGCGACCTCGCCTGGCTGTACAACATGAACCGCGGCGTCTTCATGACGCCCGGCCGCGAGGAGGAGTGGACGCTGTCCGTCACCCACACCTTCGACGACTGCGACCAGTTCGTGCGCGTGTTCGACGAGATGGCGCGCGACCTGACCTCTTGATCGACGCGCTGCGGAAGGCCGTCGACAAGCGCTTCGACGACCTCTGCGAGCTGACCGCCCTCCTCGTCCGCGAGCAGACCGTGCTCGGGGCCGAGGAGGGCGCCCAGCGTCTCGTCCACAAGCGCCTCACGCGGCTCGGGTTCGTCGTCGAGCGGGTCGGCATCGATCCCGTCGAGGCGCTCGAGGATCCTCGCGGCGGGTATCCGGCGCTGCCGTACGCCGGGCGGACGAACGTCGCGGGCCGCCTGAAGGGCTCGGGCGACCGCGGCTCGGTGCACCTGAGCGGCCACGTCGACGTCGTGCCGGTCGACGGCATCGAGCGCTGGACGCGCGACCCGTGGGGCGCCGAGGTGGCCGACGGGCGCATGTGGGGACGCGGCGCCGGCGACATGAAGGCGGGCGTCGCGGCGTACCTGATCGCGGTCGAGGCGTTCCTGAACGTCTGCGGGCCGCCGCAGGGCGATCTCCACTTCTCCTCGGTGATCGAGGAGGAGTGCGGCGGCAACGGCATGCGCGCGGTGCTGGCGGCCGGCTACGGCGCCGACGAGACGCTGATCGGCGAGCCGTTCTGGCCGCACATCGGCAACGGCGGCGTGGGCGTCATCTGGGCGCGGCTCGACGCCCGCGGCAGCGGCCGCCACGCGGCCCATGCCGACGAGGTGACGGCGCCCATCGAGGCGCTCATCGACGCCGTCGGCGCCCTCCGCGAGCTGGAGGCCGAGCTGAACGCCGGCGGTGGCGATCCGGCCTTCTCCGACGCCTTCGCGCACCCGTACAACCTCAACCTGGGCGAGATCGCGGGCGGCGCGTGGCCCTCGTCGGTGCCCACCGACGCGTGGCTGCGGCTCCGGCTCGGCTTCGGCCGCAACCTGGAGCCGGCGGCGGCGCAGCAGCTGGTCGCCGACCGCGTCGCGGCCGTCGCGCCGACGGTGACGGTGTCGTTCGACGGCTTCCGCGCCCACGCGTACGTCCACGACCCCGCCACGCCGCTCGCCGCGGCGCTGACGACGGCGCACGCCGAGCTGCACGGCACGGCGCCCGCGACGGGCCTCTTCACGGGCACGACCGACGCCCGCTACGTGCCCGGCCCCTGCTACTGCTACGGCCCCCTCGCGGACAACCTGCACGGCATCGACGAGTGGGTCGACCTCGAGTCGTGCCGCCTGGTGGCGCAAACGGTCGCGCTCCTGCTGGCCCGCCGCCTGGCGTAAGGCGCGACCAAAGCAAGCCGTATGGCGCCCGCCGTGGTGTGCGCAGGTCGGAGCGTTCGTTCCGTCTCGGGACGCTCGGGGCGTGCAGTGCCAGCAGAAGTCTGCACGCCGCGAGCACCGTTTCTACCCCCCCACGCGTGGTCCCTCCACACCGCGGACCAAAGCCGCCGTCGCCGCTGCTCGAACGGCGCGCCTCCAGTGACCACGCGCGTTTCGGCGTCGACACCAATACGCGCACGGCAACGCTGGTGCGCGCGACGCTCGGGTCTGATGGCGCATTCGCCTGCTCTACTGCGAACAACGATCTCAGCGGACCATGGCCAGTCCTGGTGGACTGATGTCAGCGACGCTGCGCGTTCGGGTATGCAGCATCGAACGCTCACGGGACACCGGTCGGCGGCCTCGTGGCGCACCCGTCGCACGCATCGCGCGAGTTCGGACGCGGCTCAGCCGCTGAGGACCCGGCTCGCTCGGCCGACGCGGGCCGCCACCGCCGCTGCGTGGGCGTCTCGGACCGCCTCCGTCTCCAGCACCGTCAGGCCCAGCAGCTCGCCGCACAGGTGCTCCAGCGGCGCCCGATCCGGCTGCTCCCGCTCCTCCGGGACCGTGCCGATCGACCGGCCCAGCAACGGCTGCAGCGCCGCTTCCAGGGCTCCGCTCGCCGCCTGCAGCCGCTCCAGGGCCGGCAGCCGCAGCTGCACCAGGTCGGCTCGCTCCACCTTCAGCGGGCCGCCACCGCCGCCGTAGGCGCGGCCCAGGGCCTCCAGCTGCAGGCCGGCCACGGCGCTGTTGAGGAACGCCGCCAGCGCTGCCGGCGAGACGCCGTCGGGCGGCCAGAGGCGGTACAGCTCGCCCGAGGCCCAGCCCTGCGGGTTCAGGTACGCCAGGTGACGATCGCGCGCCGTCCGCACGCACAGCACCGGCGCCGGTTCCTGCTCGACCGCCGACCAGACCCGGCGGGAGCGCACGCCCGACAGCTCCGGCAGCCCGTCGGCCACCGCCTGGGCCCCGGCGGCGCCGAGCAGCGCCGGGTCGGACGCCGACACCAGCCAGCGCGCCGGCTCGCCGTCGAGCGCGATGCGGTGCTCGCCGCGCGTCGACTTCACGATCGGCCGCAGGCACGACGGATCGATGCCGTCGGTCGTCGTGCGGTAGAAGAAGCGGTCGTTGCCGGTGATGAGGTACGACCCGGCCCGGCACAGCGACCCGAGCGGCACGCCCCGCGCCAGCAACGGCGCCGCAGCGGGGGCGCGGAGCAGCGATCCGCCCCACTTCGGCGTCTCGTGCAGCACCTGGCGGGAGATCGTCGCGCGGCGGCCTCCCCACCTGGCGCAGCAGCACCGGCCGGTCGTCGCCGCGGCGCACCACCACGATCAGCGAGTTGACGTCGGCGCCCGCGAAGGTGCGCTCGGCCGGCCGTTCGACCAGCTCGCAGAGGCCGGCATCGAGCAGGTGCCGGCCCAGCGGCGCGCCGTAGGCGGCGTCGAGCCACGCGCTGGTGGTCACGAACGCCAGCACGCCGCCCTCGTCCAGCAGCGACACGCCGAGCACCAGGAACGCCGCCGCCAGGTCGGCGCGGCGCGACAGGTGCAGGCCCGGCGCGATGCGGTCGACGGCGGCCGCGACCCGGTCGGCGTACCTGCCAGGGCCGCCGAACGGGTCGGCGAGCGACTGGTGCCGGACGTACGGCGGGTTGCCGAGCACCAGGTCGTACCGGGCGGGCGCCTGCACGCCCCACGAGAACCGCGCCGGGTCGATGACGATCGCGTCGCCGTGGAACAGCTCGGCGCCCGGCACCGACACGCGCTGCAGGGCGCCGGCGTCGGCGTCGACGCCGACCAGGCGCGCGGGCCGGCCGCCGACCCGCACCAGGGCTGCGAGGAAGTCGCCCGCGCCGCAGGCCGGGTCGCACACGACGGCCGTGGCCGGATCGCCGCCCCAGCGCTGGAGCGCGATCTCGCACGCCAGGTCGGCCTCGGCGGCCGGCGTGTAGACGGCGCCGAGGGCGCGACGCTGGTCGCGGCTGAGATGATCGGCGGCCGTCGGCACCCGGCCGTACTGTGACGCCCGCCTCGGATACGCTGGAGCGATGTCGGTGCGAACGCCGCGGACGCGCCCCTGGCTCGTCGACACGACGATCCTGCGCGAGGTCTCGCCGTTCGAGGACGGCGCCCGGCCGGATGCCGGCTCGCGGCTCGTGCTGCTGGGCTCGCGCGCCGACCACATCCGCACCTCGTCGCCCCGCGAGGCCGTCGGCTACGTCGTCACGACGCTGGCCGCGCGCGAGGCGCCGCACCTCGCCGCGGAGGATCTCGGCCTCGGCACCGGCGAGGCGATCGTGATGCTGGCCCGCTGCGGCGGCGTCGAGAGCGCCTTCGCCTGGGCGCCGGCGACCGGCCCGTCCGAGGTGCCGCTGCCGGCCTTCGACGCCGAGGAGCGCCCGCTGGTCGCCGCGCGCACCCGGCTGCTGCGTCTACTGGCGGATCACGGCCGCCGCGATCCGCGCCGCGTACAGGCCACCGAGCGCGCCCGGCTGGCCGCGGTCGCCGCGCACCAGGCGGCCGGCCACCGCGACGACCCCGCGGCGCTCACCGCCGCCCTGGTGGCCGAGCACGTCGGCGATCCGCCGCGCACCCGAGACCGGATCGGCGATGCGCCGGCTGCTGGGAGACCTCTGATGCGTCCCGCGCTGCTGGCCGCGATCACCCGCACTGCGCGCGTCGACGGCGCCCACCTGGTGCGGTTCTCGGCCGGCCCCGAGGTGCGCGTCGAGCACGGCTCCCCCGCCCGCGTCCACGCCGCCGAGCCCTACGCGCAGGCCGCGTTCCTGTGGGTCGCCTGCGACGACCCCACGCGCCGTCGGCGGCCCGCCCGCCGACGCCTGGGCCGGCGACGCCCGCGCCATCGCGCGCGCTCCCGAGGCGCCCGGCGCCGCCGAGCGCCTCGCGGCGCTGCTGGCCGAGGTCGCCGACGCCTGCCCGCCACCGGAGATCCTGCCGCCCGCCGCCACCCCGCCTCCGGGCCGCCGCCCCGCGCCGCTGCCGGCCGGCCGCGTCTCCCGCGACCCGGCGATCGAGCGCTGGGCCAACGCCGCCCGCACCGAGGAGGCCCTGGCCGAGCGCCGCGACGCCATCGACGAGCTGCGCCGGCGGTACGGCATCGCGATCGCCCCGCCGGCCGCCGACGACGGCTGGTTCGTGGAGGACCAGGGCACCGTCGACCTCGCCCTGGCGGTGCGCAACAGCTTCCTGCGCGGCAACCGCAACCTCGTGCTGTACGGGCCGCCCGGCGTCGGCAAGTCGACGGTGCCGAAGCGCATCGCGGCGATGCTCGGCATGGGCTACGTCCAGATCACCTGCGCGCGCGGCATGGACACCGTGATGCTGCTCGGCACCGACGTGATCGAGCAGACGGCCGACGGCCAGCCGGTGCAGCGCGTGCGGCTCGGCACGCTGGCCGCCGCGGCGCAGTTTCCGGTCGTGATCGAGCTGGCCGAGGCCGGCGAGCTGGACGGCGAGTTCCTGACGAACCTCAACCAGCTGCTGGACGAGGGCCTGCTGACGCTGTGGAGCGCGGCGCCGGGCGAGAAGGTGATCCACCGCCACCCCGAGTGCGTGATCGCGCTGACGTCGAACACCGGCCGCGGCGACCGCCACCTGCCGGAGTCGATCGACGACCGCGCCGGCGTCAACATCGTGCTCACGTACCCGGCCGAGGACGAGGAGGCGACGCGCATCGCCGTGCAGGCCCTGGCGCTGCTCGGACGGCCGCTCGACCGCTCCGACGACGCGCCCACCGTGGCCGAGCAGCACCCCGAGCTGCACCGCCGCGCCGTCGCCACGCAGCGCCTCGTGGCCGGCCTGCGCGACGACTGGGTCGAGCGCGCCATCCCGCGCGCGCCCGGGCTGCGCACGGCGGCGCACTTCCTGGCCGACCTGGAGCAGTCGCTGGCCGCCGACGGGCTCGAGGAGGCCGACGCCGCCCGCGCCCGGGAGCGGGCGCTGCGCATCGCCCTGAAGCGCTTCGTCGGGCTGTGGAACCTCGCGCAGCACGACCCCGCCGTGGTCGAGCAGGAGCTCCTGCGCCGCGCGACCGCCCACCTCGGTGCCTGACCCGCTCCGGCATCCGCTCGTCCGCCGCCTGCTGGAGCGCGACGCCCGGCGGCGGCTCGGCCGGCGCGTCCGCGTCCGCCTGGTCGAGCGCGGCTCGTGGACCGATCTCGCCGACACGATCGCGGTCGCCATCGACGTCCCGCCCGGCGCACCCGCCGCCGACCGGCTGGTCGTGGCCCGGGCGGCCTACGAGCACGAGCTGCTGCACCTGCGCCTCACCGATGCCGCCGCCTGGCGCGAGGCGGTCGCCGAGGCCGCGGAGATGGAGCGCGGCGCCGTCGCCCTGGCGCTGCTCGGCGCGCTGGAGGACGGCCGCATCGAGTGGTGGGCGCGCGTCCACGAGCCCGCCACCGCGGCGCGGATCACCGCCGGCGAGCGCCTCGCCCCACGCGTCGCCGCACCCACCGTCCTCGATCGCCCTGCGCGTGCTGGCGGCCGCGCTTCCCGACGGCCCCGCCACCGCCCTGCCACCGGCGCTGCAGCCGCACCTGGACGCCGCGCTGGCGGGCACCACGACCGACGCGTGGCAGGCGGCGAAGGCGATCGCCGCCCTGCACCCCGAGCTGGCCGCCGCCCCGTTCGCCGAGCTGCGCCCGCCCGCCGCGGGCGGCAGCCAGGGCGCCCCGGGCACCGCGCCGGCCGACCGCCTGCTGGCCGCGCCGCCGGCCACCGGCGACCCCGTGCAGGAGGCGCACGCGCTGCTGGCCCGCGTCGCGGAGGCGCAGGAGTCGGCCGTGCGCGGCGGCCGCGCCGGTCTCGACACGTGGGAGCCGGCGGCGGGCGAGCGGATCGTCCCGGCCGGCCTGCTGCGCGAGCAGGCACCCGCCCTCCCCGCCCCGCGCGTCGCGCTGGCCGCCGACGCCTGCGCGCAGGAGCTGCTGCGCGTCATCCGCGCGCGCCAGGACACGCGCCGGCGGATCCGCTCGGGCCACCTCGATCCCGGCGCCCTGGCGGGCGTGCTGGCGGGCCGTCGCACCGTGTACCAGCAGCCCAGCCGCGCGCCCCGCCGCACGGTCGCCCTGCTCGTCGTCGCCGACCTGTCCGACTCGACCGCCGACCAGCGGCCCGAGCTGCGCGAGGCCCTGCACCTGGCGCGCCTGGCGTGTGACGGCGCCGGCGTGGCGATCGCCGTCCACGGCTTCTCGGGCACCGACGCGGTCGAGCACCAGGAGCTGCTGCCCTGGGATGCCGACGACGTGGCGCTGGACGCCGTGCTGGAGCCGTCCGTGGGCGGCGGCACGACGCCGGCCGCGGCCTCGATCGAGCTCGGCCGGCGGGTGCTGAGCGCGCGTCCCGAGACCGACCGCGTGCTGCTGGTGCTCACCGACGGCGAGCCGAACGGCGGCCCGGCGGTGCTGCGGCACGCCGTCGACGACGCCCGGCACGACGGCGTGGTCGTGTTCGGCTGCTACTTCGGCGACGACCGCCGCACGCGCGACGCCCTGGCGGCGTGCTTCGACGACGACTTCGCGGTGCTGCGCGACCTGCGCGACGCGGCGCCGCGCGTGTTCGCGCGCATCGCCGACCTGCTGGCCTGATCCCGCCTACGGGGCGCTGGCGGCCTGGGCGGCCTTGTTGGCCTTGTCAGCGGCCTTCTCGGCCGCTGCGAGGTCCTTCTTGGCCTGCTCGAGCTGGGTCGTCAGGTCGGTGATCGCCTTCTGGTACTTGCCGGAGACGGAGTCGGCGCCGTCGGAGAAGCCGCGGCGCCGGCCGTCGCGCAGGCCCTCGGCGATGCCGCGCTTCTTGCCGCGCGCGAAGCCGCGGTTGAACGCCTTCTCGGACGACGCGTTGGTGCCCTTCTCCAGCCCGGCCGCGAAGCCGCTGTCGTACCCGGCCTTGGTGCCGGCGGCGACCCCGGCGGCGTTGGCGTCGGCGACCTGCTGGGCGACGTCGACCTTGGCGGCCGGCTCCGACTGGGTGGCCTTGCCGACGTTGAACGCCATCGCGGCGGCACCGCCCGCGAGCGCCAGCGCCAGCACGAGCGCGATCGCGAACGTGACCCGGCGCGACAGCGCCAGCGGTCGCGGGCCGCGCGGAAGATCGTCCTCGAGCTCGAACTCGACGTCGTCCGGAAATGCGGATTCGGAGTAAGTCGACATGCCTTAACCCTTATACACCCCAGGCTGCGTCCCGCAAAAGGGGCATTCGGATTGTTGCCGTTTGCTGCGGGAACCTCAAGAGGAAGGTTTCCCGGCCGGCCGGGATCTCCTGCCCCGCGGGTCTACAGGCGGGCGCGGGCGGCGCGCAGACGCCCCAGCGACTCCTCGCGCCCGAGCAGCGCGACCGACTCGAACAGCCCCGGCGAGATGGTGCGGCCGGAGATCGCCACCCGCGGCGGCAGGAATGCGACGCGCGGCTTCACGCCCGAGCTGCTCCGACACGCCGCGCAGCGCCGCCTCGACATCGGCCGTCTCGAAGCCGTCCGAGGCCTCCAGCGCGGCGGCGCAGGCGTCGAGGATCGCGGCCGCCTCGGGCACCGCCGCCACCTTCTGCCAGGCGTCCTCGTCGTAGACGACCGGGTGGAACAGGAAGCCGGCGAACTCCTCGAACTCGCCCAGCGTCGCGATCTTCTCCTGCACCAGCGGCACGACGGCGTCGATCTCGGGCCGGTCGGCGATCGGCGAGCCGCGATCGCGCAGGAACGCGCGCAGTCGGCCGGCGTACAGGCCCGGATCGAGCGTGCGCAGGTGCACGCCGTTCATCCACGCCAGCTTCTGGTGGTCGAACACGCCCGGGCGACGTGCTGACGCGCTCGATCGTGAACCGCTCGATCAGCTCGGGGATCGACATGATCTCGGTCGAGTCGTCGAAGCTCCAGCCCACCAGCGCGAGGTAGTTGACGACCGCCTCGGGCAGGTAGCCGGCGTCGCGGAACTCCTCCACCGAGGCCGCGCCGTGCCGCTTCGAGAGCCGCTTCTTGTCGGCGCCGAGGATCATCGGCAGGTGCGCGGTCACCGGGTAGGCGTGGCCGAGCGCCTCCAGCAGCAGCTTCTGGCGCGGCGTGGACGACAGCAGGTCGTCGCCGCGGATCACGTGCGTCATGCCGTGGTGCAGGTCGTCCAGCGGGTTCGCGAGCTGGTACGTGGCGACGCCGTCGGCGCGCAGCAGCACGTGGTCGCCCAGCAGGCGGTGCTCCCACTGCACGGCGCCCCGCACCAGGTCGACGATCTCGGTCGCGCCGTCGAGCGGCGTGCGGAAGCGGATCACCGGCCTGCGCCCCGCGGCCTCGAACTCCGCCACCTGCGCGGCCGTCAGGTCGCGGTGGGCGCGCGTCGGCGAGGCCGGATCGTCGGTCTCGCGCGCGCGTGGCGCGGGCCGCCTCCAGCTCCTCGGGCGTCTGGAAGCAGGGGTACGCCCGGCCGTCGGCGACCAGCCGCTGCCGCCACCTCGCGGTAGACGTCGAGCCGCTCGCTCTGCAGGTACGGGCCGAACGGGCCGCCCTTCGCGGGCGACTCGTCGAAGTCGAGCCCGAGCCAGTCGAGCGACTCCTGGATCTGCTCGATCGCGCCGGCCGCCTCGCGGGACTGGTCGGTGTCCTCGATGCGCAGCACCGCGACGCCGCCGTGGTGGCGCGCGAACAGCCAGTTGTAGAGGGCGGTGCGGACGCCTCCGACGTGGAGGTACCCGGTCGGCGAGGGGCAGAAGCGGACCCGGACATCCATCGACGCCCTATCGTACGCGGCCGATGCTCTACGGCGCGCACGTCTCGGTGGCAGGAGGGATCACGAACGCGATCCCGCGCGGCGTCGACCTCGGCTGCGACGCGATCCAGATCTTCACGCAGAGCTCGCGGCAGTGGAAGCCCACCAACCACGACCCGGCGGAGCTGCTCGCAGTTCGGGCCGATGGCGGCCGCGGCGGGCATCTCGCTACGCCATCTGCCACGCCATCTACTTCATCAACCTGGCGTCGCTCGAGGACGAGATCTACCAGAAGTCGGTCGACGCGCTGACCAACACGGTCGGCATCGCCGCGCAGATCGGCGCCGACGTCTGCTTCCACGTCGGCTCGCACCGCGGCAACGGGCTCGAGGCGACGATGCCGCGCATCCAGGCCGGGCTGGAGGCCGCCTTCGAGGTGCTCGCGCCCGACTACGTGGCTGCTGCTCGAGAACTCCGCCGGCGCCGGCGACACCATCGGCCGCGACGTCGGCGAGCTGGCCGCCGTGATCAAGGCGTCGGGCCATCCGCGGCTCGGCCTCTGCATCGACACCTGCCACATCTACGTGTCGGGCATCGACCTGCGCGACGCCGGCTGCGTCGACCGCTTCCTCGACGACGTCGACGGCCAGGTCGGCCTCGACCGCCTGCGGGCGCTGCACGTCAACGACGCGGCCGCCGCGCTGGGCTCGAACCGCGATCGCCACGCGAACATGCTGGAGGGCGAGATGGGCGAGGAGATGGGCGTCTTCCTCTCCCACCCCGCGCTGCAGGGCCTCCCGGCGATCCTCGAGACGCCCGGCCCGGAGGGCAAGGGCTCGGACCGCGAGGAGGTCGACCGCCTGAAGCGCGTCCACGAGCTGGGCCTGGCCAACCGCTCGACCTGACCGTGCGCGTTCGGCGCGAAACGGTGCGCCCTCCGTTCTGGGGTCAGACCCCAGAACGCCCGTTCTGGGGTCTGACCCCAGAACGTTCTCGGGACGCATCCGCGCTGATCGGCGGCAAAGCGACGAAGCGCGCGCCTTCCGTGCCGAGGGCGCGCGCATCGTGACGCGGTCCTGCGGTAGAGCGACGGAAGGGGACTTTGCGCGGTCAGACGCGCGCGGTGATGCGGAACGGCTCGCCGTCGACGGGCTCGGCGAACTCGGGGTTCACGCAGCCGATGGCCGGCAGCCGGTCGGTGTAGGCGCGCTCGACCGAGGCCCGGCAGATCGGCAGCGGCCGGCGGTCGGCGCGCAGCAGGCCGAACCGCCCGCGGTTGGCCTCACGGATGCGCTCGAACACCTCGAGGTCGATCTCGGCCGAGAACACGCGCTCGACGCAGCCGACGATGCGGCGGCCGGCCTGGTCGTCGTACGCGTAGAGGTTCGGGCAGCCCGGCGTCGACGCAGGCGGACGGGTCGATCGTCCAGTCGCAGTACGCCCGGCACAGCCGGCACGAACCGCCGGTTCCCGCGTGAGGGCTCGGCGTTGCCATCCCCTGCATTGTCCCCGCTCCGCGCCGGCGCGGCAAGCCCCCGACCGGGGCTACTTCGGAGCGGACGGTGACGTTGCTCGTCGACGTGACGAGCGAGCCGGCCGTGATGCGGGTCGTGAACCGCCAGGATCCCGGCCGGTCCTGCATGCGGCGCAGGAACTTGCCGGTGCGCGTCTTCAGCTTCAGGCAGGCCTGGTAGTTCGTCGGGTCGCTGAGCGGCTTCTTGTTGCGCGTCTGGAACTTCCACATCCACTGCTCGCCGTCGGGGCCGTCGGCCAGCACGCGGATCGTCTGCCCGCGCTGGACGGTCGTCCAGGAGGCCTTGATCTTCACGAACAGCAGCAGGTCCTTCGACTCCTTCACGACGCTCTGGATCGTGCGGCCGGGCACGACGTGGCGGCGGGCGACGATGGAGCCGTCGGTGAGGCGGACGTTGACCGTCTTGGTCGTGCAGAACGCGACCGCGCGGACGCTCATGCCGACGCGCTTGGCGTCGGCCGGCACGACGGCCACGAGCAACAGGGTGAGGCTGAGGAGGACGAGGCGACGCACGCCTCTCATCCTACTCAGGAAGCAGCGCGCGGTATGCGGCGACGTCGAGCAGGCTGCTCGCCGATCCGACGTCGTCGAGCCGCACCCGGATCAGCCAGCCCTCGCCGTACGGATCCTTGTTCACCAGGTCGGGGTTCTCGATCACGGCCTCGTTGACGCCGGTCACCTCGCCGGACAGCGGCGCGATCACGTCGCTGACGGCCTTCACCGACTCCAGCTCGCCGTACGGCTCGTCCGCGGTCACCTGGTTGCCGACCGGCGGCGGATCGAAGTAGACGACCTCGCCCAGCGAGTCCTGCGCGTACCAGGTGATGCCGAAGACGGCCTCGTCGCCCTCCAGGCGCACCCAGTCGTGCTCGCGGTGGTACCGCAGATCGTCGGGATAGACCCCTTCGGCCATGGTCGCTACGACTCCTTCTTCTTGAGCAATGGCTTTGCTGCGACCGCCGCGTCACGCTTGCGGCCGCGTACATCGATGACGACCTCCGTGCCGACGGCGGCGTGGTCGGTGCGCACGTAGCCCATCCCGACGCCCTCGTCGAGGCTCGGCGACAGCGTGCCGCTGGTGACGACGCCGATCGGCGCTCCGGCGGCATCTTCGATCTGCATGCCGCCGCGCGGGATGGCGCGCTCCGCCATGCGGAAGGCCACCAGCCGCTCGGCCGGCCCCTCCTCCTTCGTGCGGCGCAGCACGTCGACGCCGGTGAAGTCCTTCTGCAGCGCGCACACCCAGCCGAGGCCGGCGGCGATCGCGTTCGTGTCCTGCGTGATGTCGTTGCCGTGCAGCGGGTAGCAGACCTCGAGGCGCAGGGTGTCGCGCGCGCCCAGCCCGCACGGCACCGCGCCGGCGGCCAGCAGGTGGTCCCACACCGTGGCGGTGTCGGCCGCCGGCGTCACGATCTCGACCCCGCGCTCGCCCGTGTAGCCGGTGCGTGCGACCAGGCACGGCACGCCGGCGATGGTGCGTTCGGCGAAGGCGAACGGCGGGATGTCGGCAACGGCGCCGTCCAGCACGTCGTCCGAGGCCGGGCCCTGCAGCGCGATCATGCCGTGCGCCGCCGAGTGGTCGACGACCGGCACGTCGCCGGCCGCGGCGGTCAGGAAGGCCACGTCGACGTCGGTGTTGCCGGCGTTCACGACCAGCAGGTAGTCGTCGGGGCCGCGGCGGTAGGCGATCAGGTCGTCGACGATGCCGCCGCGCTCGTTGGTCAGCAGCGTGTACTGCGCCTGGCCGTCGGCGAGGCGGTCGAGGTCGTTCGACAGCACCCGCTGCAGGAAGTCGTGCGCGCCTGGGCCGGCGACCTCGACCTGGCCCATGTGCGAGACGTCGAAGATGCCGGCGGACGAGCGGACGGCGCGATGCTCGTCGTTGATGCCCGCGTAGTAGACGGGCATGTCCCAGCCGCCGAAGTCGATCATCCGGGCGCCCAGCGCGAGGTGGCTCGGCGTGCAGCGGCGTCGTCCGCGGGGTCAACGCGAATGCCTCTCGGCGCAGTGGTCGGGACGCACGGGCCGAAAGCATACAGCGTCGTTCGCGGCGAGCCTGGTAGGATCCCGCGGTCGCCGGGGGGCGGCACCGCGACACCATGAGACGTCCTGCGACCCTCATCGGCCTCGTCCTTGCGACGACGCTCACCGTTCCGGCCGCCGCGCATGCCGCGACGCCGGGTTTCCTGTTCCCCGTCGTCGGCGGAGCAACGTACTTCAACGACTACGGCGCCCCTCGCGCACAGGGCGGCCACCAGGGCAACGACCTGATGGCGCCCAAGCGCACGCCGGTGATCGCGGTCGCCGACGGCGTCGTCCGCCTGCACCGCTCCGGGCGCGGCGGCTACATGCTCTACCTGCGCAACTCGAAGTACGAGTGGCTCTACATCCACCTGAACAACGACGTGCGCGGCAACGACGGCAGGGGCGGCGCGAAGACCGCGTACGCGAAGGGCCTGCGCAGCGGCATGCGCGTCAAGGCCGGGCAGGAGATCGGCTACGTCGGCAACTCGGGTGACGCCGAGGGCGGTGCCTCGCACCTGCACTTCGAGGAGCACTCGGCCAGCGGCCGGCCGCACAGCCCGTACAAGCACCTGCGCGCCGCGCCGATCGTCGCGTTCTCGGCCGTCGCGACCTCGGGCAAGCGCGCCACCCCGCAGGCACCGACCTTCCTGGGCCGCATGACGTGGATCGCCGGCGGCGCGAACGGCCTGTACGTGCGCGCCGCGATCCGCCTGACCAGCATCCGCATCGGCGCGCGCACCGTCAAGACGAAGAAGCAGGTCGTCGTCCGCATGTCGGCCGCCGCGGCCGCTGCCGCCGAGGCGCTCAGGCCGGGCGCGCTCGTCCGCGTCGTGGCCACGCCCGCGCCGATCACCATCAGCCGTCAGCTGCTGCGACCTGGAGTCTGGGAGGCGGCGTCCATCGCCGCCCGGTGAGCGTCCTTCGCGCCATCCGCGCCTTTCCACCGCACGGCTGGATCGCCTTCGGCCTCCAGATGCTCCTCCTGTTCTGCGTCAACGCGGTCTACGAGGTGACGCGCGCGGCCCTGGAGGGCTCCACCGACGTCGCGCTGGCGCACGCGCACGACATCATCCGGGCCGAGAAGGCGCTGCGGATCTTCGTCGAGCGCGACCTGCAGCAGTGGGCGCTGGACGGCCCGGCCTTCGTGGTCGACGTGACGAAGTGGACGTACCAGAACTGCCAGCGGCTGATCACCTGGTCGTTCTGCATCTGGCTGTACCTGCGCCGGAACCCGTTCTTCCCGCGCGTCCGCAACACGATCATCACGCTCGACGTGCTGGGGCTGCTCGGCTACTGGCTGTACCCCACCGCCCCGCCCCGCCTGACGCCGGGCTTCGGCTTCATCGACGTGCTCGATCCCACGCAGGCGAACCTGCGCTCGTCGCTGGTCGGCTCGCTGACGAACCTCTACGCGGCCGTCCCCAGCCTGCACTCCGCGTACGCGCTGCTGCTCGGCATCACGGGCTACCGCGCCTGCCGGCACCTCGTGACGCGCCTGATCTGGGCCGCCTACCCCGCGCTGGTCGTGCTCTCGACGGTCGTGACGGGCAACCACTGGTTCCTCGACGCGGTGGCGGGATTCGCGGCGCTCGGGATCGCGTGGGTGATCGTCAGCCGGCTGCCTGCCGCACGAGGCGGGCCAGCTGCTCCGCCCGGCCCCGGCGCGAGATCTGCACCCGCGCAGCCGGGCTGAGCCCGGGCACCGCGAGCGTGCCGGCCGCGTGACGGTCGGCCAGCTGCAGGATCGCGCGCCGCACGCCGTCGGTGTCCGGCGGCGCGACGACGTCGCCGGCGGCGGCCGCCTGCAGCTCGCGCGCGGCGGCGCCGTGCGGCGGCACGAGGGCCAGCACGGGCCGGTCGGCCGCCAGGTACTCCCACGCCTTCGCCGGCACGACGGCCTCCGAGCCCGCCCGGTCCTGCATGAACAGCAGCAGCACGTCGGCGTCGCGCTGGGCCTGCAGCACGGCGTCGTGCGGCTGCGTCGGCTCGATCTCGACGACGTCGGCCAGGCCCAGCGCCGGGAGGCGGTCGCGCTCCGCGTCGGGAAACGAGCCGATGAAGCGCGCGCGGACGCCGGCCGCGCAGCTCCGGCCGCTCGCGCAGGGCCGCGGCGAGCGCGTCGAGGAACACGCCCGGTCCGCGGTCGCCGAAGAAGTAGCCGGTGAACAGGAACGTCAGCCGCGGGTCGGGATGCCGCTCCAGCGCGGCGATCCGCTCGACCTCGGCGCCGTTGGGGATCACCTCGACCGGCACGCCCGGCGCCAGGCCGCGCACCTCGTCGGCGATCGCCTCGTTGACGCACGCCGCGCCCGCCATGCGCGGCGCGACGAGGCGCGCCAGGCGGCCCGAGGCCGCCAGCTTGGCCCGCACCGAGGCGCGGTCGCGGTCGACGTCGGGGTTCGCCAGCCACGGGTCGCGCCAGTCGGCCACCCACGGCACGCCGGTGCGGCGCGCGAGCAGGCCGCCGGCCACGGTGACGGAGTGCGGCGGGCTCGTGGTCAGGAGCGCGTCGAAGCGGCCGGTCTCGAGCAGCCGCGTCGCCGCGGGCAGCAGGTCGGCCAGCCACGGCACGTCGACGTCGGGCAGCAGCAGGCGGCGCGGCGCCAGGCGGGCGCGCACCAGCACCCGCTCGACGGTGCCGGTGGCGGCGGCGATGCGGTCGGCCGGCAGCACCCGGTTGCCGGGGCCGCGGTACCGCACGCGGTGCACCCGCAGGCCGTCGGGGATGCGCGCCAGCGAGGCGGGGTCGTCGGCCAGCCAGCGGGCGTCGACGGGCGCCAGCACCTCGCACTCGATGCCGTGCTCCGGCAGGTGCTCGCAGAACCGCAGCGTGCGCTCGACGCCCCCGCCCGAGGTCGGCGGGAAGTAGAAGGCGACGTACAGGACGCGCATCAGCCGCGTTCGGCGCTGCGTTCCCGCGCGAAGCGGGAGAGCGCGGCGAAGACGGCGCCCACCGCGGCCAGCGCCGTCGCGAGCTCGAACGACTTCGGCTCGCCGAAGGCCGCCCAGCCGATCGTGAGGATGCCGAGCGTGAAGAAGTAGCCGAAGGCGAACGCGGTAGCGACCGACGTGTAGCGCTGCATCGCCATCAGGATACGGCGGCCGGCCGCCTCATGGCTCCAGGACCTTGCGCTGCGTGGCGCTGGCCTTGAGCCACCAGCTCTCGGCCACCCAGTCGAGCACCATCGTCAGCACGTCGTCGTCGATCACCTCGACGGTCACCCAGCCGTACCGGCCGACGTACTTCGCGACGCCGATGAACGGCTGCGTCAGCGCCGCCTCGCGCTCCTCGGCGTCGAGCTTGACGGTGACGCGGACGGGGTCCTCGCCCTCCGACATGAACACGAACACCTTGTTCGGCGGCAGCTTGAAGACGGGATGGCCCCAGGGCCGGTCCTCGTACGCCTCGGGCAGCGTCAGCGCGTGCCGGCGCACCGCCTCCTCGAACTCGGCCGCCGTCACGGTCGCGCGTGCTCGTCGGCCGCTTCGGGGTGCCATGCCGTCACGTCGGCGACGGCGGAGACGGCGATCACGCGGTCGCCCTCGCGGCGGCCCTGCGCGCGCTCCCACAGCCACCGCACCGTGCCCGCCGCCGTGCGCACGCGGAACTCCGCGCTCGACGCCTGCCCGGCTGCGAGCCGCACGCGGTGCGCCTCGAACAGGGCCCGGTCGTCGTCCAGGACGGCGGCCTGCAGCACCCGCTCGTCGGCACCCTTGACGCCGAGGATCCGCGCGATGCCGGTGCCGGCGGTCGTCCGCCAGATGCCGTCGGCGCCCAGCTCCAGCTCGTAGACCGGCTCGTCGACCGCGTCGAGCAGCGCCGCGATGCGCGGGTCGCGCGAGATCTCGCGCACGACCACGAACACCGTCGCGGCGTCCGTCGGCCCCGGCAGGCGCCGGTCGACGGCGCTCTCGACCGCGAAGCTGCGCACCACGCCGTCCAGCCCGCGCAGGCGCGAGTCGACTGCGAACCGGTCGCCGGTCGCGAACGCGCTCGCGAGGCGCTCGCGCTCGTCGTGCTCCAGCGCGCCGAAGATGGCGGCGCCGAGGTCGACGCCGGGCGGCAGCGGCTGGCCCAGCAGTCGCTACCGCCAGCGTCGGGTCGGCGAACCGGATCTCGACGCGTCCGCGCTCGACCTCGAGCACCGCGAAACCGGCGTCGGCCGCGGCGAGCAGCCCGTCCAGCCGCCGCTCGCCCTCGGCGGCCGTCTGCTCGAGCGCGAGACGCGCCGCGGCCAGCTCGTCCGTCACCCGGCGGTGCTCGGTGACGTCGATGCTGATCGAGTCGGCGATGATCGCGCCGTCGGGCGTGTGGCGCGCCTTGGCGCGGTCGGCGAGCCACCGCACCGTCCCGTCGTGCGAGACCACGCGGTAGACGACCTCCATCGGATGGTCGGGGCGCAGGGAGTTCCAGGCGTTGATGTAGGCCTTCCGGTCGTCGGGGTGCAGCGCGTTGTTCCACACCTCGTCGAAGAAGTCGAGATCCTCGAGCAGCGCCGCCGGCAGGCCGAGCAGCCGCGCGTGGCCCGGTCCCTTGTAGACCGTGTGCCACCAGCCGTCGACGCCCAGCTCGGCCCGGTACAGCACCTCGTCGATCGAGTGCACGACGCGCTCCAGGTCGTCGTGCGCCTCGGACAGCGCCTGCTCGGCCACCCGCACCTCGGTGACGTCGATGCAGGATGCCGTCGGCCAGCAGGCGCCCCGCGGCGTCGGTGCGCGGCCGGGCGCGCTCGTGCACGTGGCGGATGCCGTCGGGAATCTGCAGGCGGAACACGCGGTCGATCGCCGCGCCGCGGGCCAGCTGCAGGTAGCCCTGCTCGACGAACACGCGGTCGTCGGGGTGCACTGCCGCCATCAGCCAGGTGGCCATCCCGCGCGGCGTCGACACCTCGAGGCCGGTGACCCGCTCCCAGCCCGGGCCGACGTACGAGATCTCCGACGGCACCGCCGTGTCCTCGTCCAGCTCGAGCGTGTAGGCGACGGCGGCGACGCTGGCCAGCACGCGGTCGAGCTGACTGCGCGTCGCGGCCAGCTCGGCCGTCAGCTCGGCGCGATCGGTGACGTCGCTGACGATGACGTCCGCGAAGCGCCGGCCGTCGGGCTCCTCGCGCGGCACGCTGCGCAGCCACAGCAGGCGTGGCGGCCCGTCGCGCCAGGCGGCGGAAGCGGATCGCAACCCGTTCGCCACGGCGGATCGCGTCGAGCGAGCCGGTGAAGGTCGCGAGGTCGTCGGGATGGACGCGGTCGGTGTCCAGCAGGTCGCCGTCGGCGGCCGAGCCGGGCACCCCGGCGTCGGCGATGCCGCCGTCGGGCAGCACCTCCAGCGTCAGCACGGCATCGTCGAGCTGGCGCAGCAGGCTCTCCAGCCGGTGCTGGGCGCTGGACAGCTCGCGCTCGGTCGTCCGGCGCTCGGTCACGTCGACGCGCACGCCCGCGGCCGTGCCGCCGCGGGAGGGCGCGAACCGGTCCCAGATCTCGCGCGTCTCGCCGTCGGCCCGCACGATGCGGTACCCCACCTCGCTCGGCTCGCCCCGCGCCGCCCGCTGGCAGGCCTCGGCGAAGGCGGCCGCGTCGTCGGGGTGCACGGCCGCCGCCCAGGCCTCGGCGCTGTACGGCGCGCCGAGCATGCGCGCCGCGCCCGGGCCCGCCACGTGCCCGCGCCACGAGCCGTCCGGGTGCAGGCGGCCCGAGTAGGGCACCGTGCCGCGTGGCCGCGGCGATGCGCGCCAGCGACGAGGCTGCCTCGCGCTGGGCCAGCCGGACGGCCAGGATCGCCGTCAGGACCGCGAGCCCCCAGACCAGCAGCTCCCAGAAGCCGCCGTCGCCGTTGACGTGGATGAGCACGCCGACCATGGCAGCCGGCACGACCAGGAGCCCGAGGCGGAGCGTCCGCACGAGCGGCATTCTACGTGCCCCGGCGGAGCCGGCCCGGCGCGGATCAGGTGGCGAGCACGCGGGCGATCGCCGCGACGGCGCGGTCGGCGTCGTCGCTGCTGAGGCACAGCGGCGGGCACAGCCGCAGCGCGGTCGGCGACACGGCGTTCACGACCACGTGCTCCGTCTCGAGCAGGCGGCGCGCGACGCCGGGCGCGTCGCCGGCGGCCGAGCTCGACCGCGACCAGCAGGCCGAGGCCGCGCACGGCGGCGACGCCGGGCACGCCCGCCAGCCGCTCGCGCAGGTGCGTGCCGACCCGCTCGGCGTTGCCGATCAGGTCCTCCGCGACGATCGTGTCGAGCACGGCCAGCGCCGCCGCCGCCACCGGCGGCGTGGCGCCGAACGTGGTGGCGTGCTCGCCGGGAGCGAAGCCGTCGTCCAGCTGCCGCGTCACGAGCGCGCCGATCGGGATGCCCGACGCGAGGCCCTTGGCGAGCGTGACGGCGTCGGGCGCGACGCCCAGCCGGCGGCTCGCCAGCCACGCGCCGCAGCGGCCGATGCCCGACTGCACCTCGTCGCAGATCAGCAGGGCGTCATGGCGGTCGCACAGCTCCCGCGCCAGGGCCAGGTAGCCGGCCTCCAGCGGGTGCACGCCGCCCTCGCCCTGCACGGGCTCGAGCAGGACCGCCGCCGTGGTCGGGCCGACGGCGGCCGTCAGCGCATCGCGGTCGTCCGGCCTGACGTGCGAGAAGCCCGCGGGCAGCGGCTCGAACGGCGCCTTCTTCTGCTGCGCCCAGGTGGCCTGCAGCGTCGCCAGCGTGCGGCCGTGGAACGAGCCCTCCAGGCAGACGATGTGGTGCTTGTCGGGGCCACCGCGGGCCCGGCCACGGCGCCGCGCGAGCTTGATCGCGGCCTCGTTCGCCTCGGCGCCCGAGTTGCAGAAGAACGCGCCGCCGTCCAGCTCGGTCAGCTCGAGCAGCCGCTCGGCCAGCGCCACGCCGGGCTCGGTCCAGAACAGGTTCGAGACGTGGCCGAGCGTCGCGGCCTGCCGCGCGAAGGCCTCGATCGGCGCCGGGTGCGCGTGCCCGAGCGAGACGACCGCGAGGCCCGCCACGAGGTCGAGGTACTCGGTGCCGTCCTCGCTCCACAGCGTCGTGCCCTTACCGCGCACGAACGCGATCGGGCGCACCGGGTAGGTCGGCAGGATGGCGGCCTGGCCGCGCTCGACGATGCTCATCGCACGCCGCGCTCGACGATACTCATGCCGTCACCACGGTGCCGGCGCCGATGCGCACCCGGCCGACGCCCGCCGCGACCGCGGCGCCGCACGCCGCCAGCTTCGGCAGCATCCCGCCGCTCACGGCGGGCGGTGCCGACGCGCTGATCTGCGCGATCACGCTGCCGTCCTCGGCCAGCACGCCGGGCACGTCGCTCAGGAACACGAGCTCGTCGGCGCCGATGGCGGCCGCGACGGCCGCGGCGACGTCGTCGGCGTTGACGTTCAGGTAGCGCTCGCCGGAGCCGTCCCGCGCGACCGGCGCGATCAGCGGCACGCCGCCGGCGGCCCAGGCGGCGCGCAGCGGCGCGACGTCGACGTGCGGCGATGCGTCCGACCAGGCCCAGCTCGGGCAGCCGCTCGCCGACCAGGGCCTCGCCCAGGCGCAGCGGCACCGCGGTCACGCCCGCCTCGGCGAGTGCCGCGACCAGCTCGTCCGACACGTCGCCGAGCGCCTTGCGCACGCACGCCAGCGACGGCAGGTCGGTGAACCGCCGTCCGCCCACGAAGCGCGGCTCGATGCCGCGACGGCGCATCAGCGCGGAGATCTGCGCCCCGCCGCCGTGGACGATCACGAGCTGCCGGCCGCCCGCGCCGAGCGCGAGGGCGTCGGGCAGGGAGCCGAGGGCGTTCCCGCCCAGCTTGGCGACGACGGGCTGCATCAGGTCGTGTACTCCGAGTTGTTGAGGACGTACTGGGTCGAGAGGTCGGATCCGTAGATGACGGCCGAGGCGGGGCCCGAGGCGAGGTCGATGCGCACGTGCACCTCGGCCGCCTCGGCGGCGACGCCGGCGGCCTCGGCGGCGCCCTCCACGGCGATGCCGTCGCGCACCAGCGGCACGCCGCCCAGGTCGATGGCGACCCGGTCGGTGTCGAGGTCGACGCCGCAGACGCCCAGCGCGGCCACGATGCGGCCCCAGTTGGGGTCGGCGCCGTACAGCGCGCAGCGCACGAGCTGGTCCTCGGCCACGTGGCGGGCGGCGCGGTCGGCGTCGGCCTCCGAGCGGGCGCCGACGACCTCGTAGCGGCCGATCCGGCGCGCGCCCTCGCCGTCGGACACGATCTCCATCGCGAGGTCGTGGCAGACGCCGAGCAGCGCCTCGCTGAAGGCCGCGCAGTTGGCCTCGGTGATGGTCACGCCGGCCGCGCCGGACGCGAGCACGATGACGGAGTCGGACGTGGACTGGCTGCCGTCGACCGTGATGCGGTTGAACGACCGGGCGGCGGCGGCGCCGAGCAGCGGCTGCAGCTGGTGCGCGGCGATGGCGGCGTCGGTGGTCAGGATCGCGATCATCGTCCCGAGGTCGGGGCGGATCATGCCGGCGCCCTTCGCCATGCCGCCGACGCGCACCTCGCGGCCGTCGATCTCGACCGTGCGGGTGGCGCGCTTGGGGTGCGAGTCGGTGGTGCAGATGGCGATCGCGGCGGTCTCGCCGCCCTCCGGGCGACAGCACGCCGGCGGCGGCCCGGATGCCGGCCTCGACGCGGTCCATCGGCAGCGGCACGCCGATCACGCCGGTCGAGCAGACCAGCACGTCGCGTGCCGGCGCCGGTCAGCTCGCCGGTCAGCTCGGCCATGCGCTCGGCGTCGGCGCGGCCCTGCGCGCCGGTGGCGACGTTGGCGTTGCCGCTCGAGATCGACGATCGGCGCGGGCCGTGGCGCTCGCCGCCAGGCGCTCGCGGCAGAGCCGCACGGGCGCGCCGGCGGCCAGGCTGCGGGTGAAGACGCCGGCGGCGGTGGCGGGACCGTCGGCGACCACGAGCGCGACGTCGGGCCGGCCCGAGGCCTTGATCCCGCCGGTCGCTCCCGCTGCCCTGAAGCCGAGCGGGTAGGTGACGCCTACGGCCACAGACCGTGCGCGGTCAGGCCGGCGCCCTCGTCGAGGCCCAGCATCAGGTTCGCGTTCTGGATCGCCTGGCCGGCGGCGCCCTTGACGAGGTTGTCGAGCGCGGCGACGGCGATCGCGGTGCCCGTCCGGCGGTCGGCGAAGGCGGCGACGGCGACGGCGTTCGAGCCCGCCAGGCGCTGCGGCGCGGGCATCTCGCCGAGCCGGACGAACGGCTCGCCGGCGTAGCGCTCGGCGTACAGCGCGTCGAGGTCGGCGGCGGGGTCGGTGAGCCGCACGTACGCGGTCACGAGCAGGCCGCGGCTGGTCGGCAGCAGGTGCGGCGTGAAGGTGACCGTGGCGCCCGTCTCCTGCTCGATCTCGGCGATGTGGCGGTGGCCGGTCGGGCTGTACGGCGTGACGCCGCCGTGCACGTCGGGCAGGTGCGTCTTGGCCGACGGCTCCTTGCCGGCGCCCGGACACGCCCGACTTGCCGTCGATGGCGACCGGGCCGTCGATCAGGCCGGCCTCGGCCAGCGGCGTCAGGGCGAGGATCGAGGCGGTCGCGTAGCAGCCGGGGTTGGCGACCAGGCGGGCGCCGTGCAGCTCGTCGCGGTGCAGCTCCGGCAGGCCGTACGTCCAGCCGCCGACGCGGAAGTCGGAGCCGAGGTCGACGACGCGCGTGCCGGCGGCGGCGAGCGCCGAGCCGATCTCGTGCGAGGCGCCGTGCGGCAGGCACAGGAAGACGATGTCGCAGCCCGCGAGGCGCTCGGCGTCGATGTCCTCGTACGGCTCGGAGCGCGCCTGCAGCACCGTCGCGGCCAGCGCCGGATGCGCGGCCAGCAGCCGCTGCAGCTCGAGTCCGGCGTAGCCGGAGGCGCCCGCGATCCCCGCGGTGTAGGTGGTCACCGTCGCCATCTCCTGCATGAGTATACCGATCCGTGCATAGTCATGCACCGGACCCTCGCGGCGGATGGGCTAGCGGCGGCGGCGCTTGGCGTACGCGCGGGCCTGCTTGTGCAGCACGTCGAACTCCTCGAGCGAGCGCCCGGAGCCGACCGCGACGCACGTCAGCGGCGACTCGGCGATGTGCACCGGCATCTCGGTCTCGCGGCGGATGCGCTCGTCCAGCTGGTTCAGCAGCGCCCCGCCGCCGGCGAGCATGATGCCGCGGTCCATGACGTCGGACGACAGCTCGGGCGGCGTCTTGTCGAGCGTCGACTTGATGGCGTCGATGATCTGGTTGAGCGGCTCCTCGAGCGCGATCCGCACCTCCTGCGAGGAGCAGCACGACCGTCTTCGGCAGGCCGGTGACGAGGTCGCGGCCGCGGATCTCGCACTGCAGCTCCTCGGCCATCGGCGCGGCCGACCCGATCTCGAGCTTGACCTCCTCGGCGGTCTGCGTGCCGATCAGCAGCTTGTACTCGCGCTGGACGTACTTGACGATCGCCTCGTCCATCTCGTCGCCGCCGACGCGGATCGACTGCGAGACGACGATGCCGCCGAGCGAGATGACGGCCACCTCGGTGGTGCCGCCGCCGATGTCGACGATCAGGTTCCCGGTCGGCTCCGACACGGGCAGCCCGGCGCCGATCGCGGCCGCCATCGGCTCCTCGATCAGGTACGCCTGGCGGGCGCCGGCCGAGATGGTGGCCTCCTCGACGGCGCGCTTCTCGACGCCGGTCACGCCGGACGGGCACGCAGACGACGACGCGCGGGTGCGCCCAGCGGTTCTGGTGCACCTTCTGGATGAAGTGCCGGAGCATCTCCTCCGTCACGTCGAAGTCGGCGATCACGCCGTCCTTGAGCGGGCGGATGGCGGCGATGGTGCCGGGGGTGCGGCCGAGCATGCGCTTGGCCTCGACGCCGACGGCGTGCACCTCGCCCGTTCGCTGGTCGATGGCCACCACGGACGGCTCGGAGAGCACGATCCCGCGGCCACGCACGTACACGAGCGTGTTGGCCGTCCCGAGATCCACGGCCATGTCCCGGCCTCCGAATCCCCGCAGCCATCCAAACATGTGGGGTGAGTCTACCCCGCGCCTCGGCGGTTTCCCTGCAAGGGATGCGATATCCGAGCTCGGCGAGGCGTCGGCGACGAGCAGCGCCACCGGCAGGCCGACGACGTTGGGGTAGTCGCCGTCGACGCCGGTCACGAGGCCCGCGCCGAGGCCCTGGATGGCGTACGCGCCGGCCCGGCCCTGCCACTCGCCGGCGGCGACGTACGTGTCGATCTCGGCCGCGGTCGAGCGGGCGGAAGCGCACGACGGTCTCGGCGTGGCCGACGAGCTCGCGGCCGCCGGCGAGCAGCGCCAGGCCGCTCACGACGCGGTGCTCGCGCCCTGCGAGCCGCGCGAGCATGGCGCGCGCCTCGGCGCGCGTCGGCGGGCTTGCCGAGCACCGCGTCGTCGGCGAGCACGACGGCCGTGTCGACGCCGAGCACCGGGCCGTCGCCCGTCCTGCGGCGCGACGGAGCGGGCCTTCTCGACGCGCGTGGATGCGGACGAGCTCGTGCCGGCGCGACGGCGAGGCCGGGCTCGTCGTAGTCGGGCTCGACGACGCGGAACGGCAGCCGCAGCTGCGTCAGCAGCGCCCGGCGCTGCGGCGAGCGCGACGCCAGGACGAGCGGCGGGCGCGCGTCGCTCAGGGCAGCAGGCTGTCGCCGAAGAAGAGCGCCAGCTCGCGCTCGGCCGACGCGGGCGAGTCGGAGCCGTGGACGACGTTCTCGGCCAGCGCGATCGCGAGGTCGCCGCGGATCGTGCCCGGCGCCGACTTCTTCGGGTCGGTGGCGCCCATCATCCCGCGGACGACCTCGATCGCCTGCTCGCCCTCGAGCGCCAGCGCGACGATGGGGCCGCCGGTGATGAAGTCGACGAGCTCGCCGAAGAACGGCCGCTCGGCGTGCTCGGCGTAGTGCTGCTCGGCGGTCGCGCGGTCGAGCGTGCAGCAGCCGGATGCCGCGGAACCGGAAGCCGCGCCGCTCGAAGCGGCCGATGATGTCGGCGACGAGTCCGCGCCGAACAGCGTCGGGCTTGAGCAGAACGAGAGTCGTCTCCATAGCCGTGGAGGATACGAGCGAGCCGTGCCACCAGCGCCAGCAGGTCGATTCCGCCACGAAGCGTGACGGTCCAGCGATCGGGGTCTGACCCCATTTCGGGCCGTTCTGGGGTCTGACCCCAGAACGTTTCCGCGCGGAAGGCGCACGGATCGCGCGACAGTGCCGAATGCGTGCGCGCGATCGGGTGCGCGATGCGCATGCTGCCGAGTGCACGGCGACCGGCGTGACGGCGGCATCGCGCCGCGCGGGCGACGGACGCGCTACGGGGACTGCGAGGCTTGCTGGCGCGAGCGTCTGCCCACGCGGGGGAGCACGCCCGTCGGAGCGTCGCTGTCGACCGGCTCGTCGGAGCGGACCTCGGTCTCGCAGTACGGGCAGACCTTCCAGTGCTGCTCGAGCGGGGCCTTGCAGCGACGGCACGCCGTCTTCAGCTTCGACGTGCAGACCGGGCAGATCAGGTAGCTCGGCTCGATCTCGGAGCGGCAGTACGGGCAGCGCTGGTCGGCGCCGAGGCGGCGCTCCATCGCGCGGATCTCGAGCTCGCGCTCGCGCACGTCGTCGAGGTACTCCGGCGGGCGCAGGATCGTGTAGATGAGCACGCCCACGAACGGGAACACGATCGCCGTGGCGACCGCGACCGCGATCAGCACGGGGTCGGCGATCCGCCGGCGCGCGTCCTTGAACACGAAGAAGGCCGACGCGAGCCACAGCACGACGACCATGAAGCCGACCAGCTTCAGGATCGCCTCGAACGTGGCCGAGTCGAAGAAGTCGAGGACCGGCTGAAACGGGTTGTCGTCCTCGGTCGACGTCGTCGGCGCGACGGCCCGCGTGCCGTATCGACCCGTTGTCTCGCCAGCTAGGAGGGGAAGCCAGTTCATTCGTTCAGCTACTTCGATCCCTCACAGCAGGATCCTGCCGACAAGGTACCCGACGGCGTACGAGAGCAAAACAACCGTGAGGATGATCGCAAGGGCGAACGCGACCACGCCGAGCCCGCCTGCCTTCCGGGCCATTCTACCCCGCCTCCGCAGCCTGGACCAGCAACGGCGCCAGTTCCTCGAGCAGCGACAGCGACCCGGCGACCAGCACGGCGCCCGCCGGACCGGCCTGCGTCGCGCGCCCTCGCCAGGGCCGCCGACGGCGGCGTGCAGACCTCTGCCGGAACGCCGCGCGCCGCGATCCGCGCCGCCAGATCGGCGGCCGCGAGCGCCCGCGGCGACGCCGACTGCGTCGCCACCGCGGCCTGCAGGCAGGGCGCCAGCTCGTCGAGCACGCCGTCGACGTCCTTGTCGGCCAGGATCGCGATCACGCCCACCAGCGGCCGGCGATCGCCCACCGCGGCCGGCAGCTCTGCGGCCAGAGCCCTGGCGCCATGCGGGTTGTGCGCGCCGTCGACGAGCACGAGCGGCTCGCTGCCGATGGTCTGGAGCCGGCCGGGCACGACCACCCGCGCCGCCGCCGCGATCGCCCGCGCGCGGTCGAACGCCTCGCCGAGGAACACCTCGCAGGCCACCAGCGCCAGCGCCAGGTTCTCGCGCTGGAACCGGCCGCGCGCGGCCAGCGGCGGTGCGCCGGCGGCGTTGATGCCGGGTCGCAGCATCCGCACCGAGCCGGCGTGCCCGGTGAGCCGGCGGATCACGACCTCGATCTCGGCGTCGACCGAGCCGGCGACGAGGATCGGCGCCGGGCGCCAGCACCGCCAGCTTCTCGGCCGCGATCGCCTCGCGCGTGCCGCCCAGCTGCTCGACGTGGTCGAGGCCGACGTTGGTGAGCACGACGACCGGCGCGTCCAGCACGTTGGTCGCGTCGTAGCGCCCGCCCAGCCCCGCCTCGACGACGACCGCCTCGGCGCCGGCCGCGGCGAGCGCGACGAACGCCGCCGCCGTCAGCACCTCGAACTGCGTCAGCGGCTCGTCCGCCGCCGCGTCGACTGCGGCGGCGGCCGCCTCGACCCGCGCCACCGCGGCCGCCAGCACGTCGGCGCCGAGCGGCGCCCCGCCGACCTGCACGCGCTCGGCGAACCCGTGCACGTGCGGCGAGATGTACGCGCCGGCGACGAGGCCGTGCGCCTCGAGGATCGCGGCGGCGAACAGCGTCGTCGAGGTCTTGCCGTTGGTGCCGACGACGTGGATGGCCCGGAACGCCCGCTGCGGCTCGCCGAGCGCGGTCAGCAGCAGCCGCATGCGGTCGAGCCCGAGCCGCATCCCGAACGCGGCGCGGGTCGCGAGGAGATCCTCGAGCCCGGCCACCTACTCCGCCAGCTCGGCCAGGCGCGCGTCGAGGGCCTCGACCTCGCGGCCGAGCCGCTCGGCGCGCTCGCGCTCCTCGGCCACCACGGCCGCCGGCGCGCGATCGACGAAGCCCGCGTTGGCGAGCTTCGCCCGCACCTTCGCGAGCTCGCCGCGGGCCTCCGCGAGGCGGCGCTCGATCTTGCCGCGGAGCGCGACCGCGAGCGCGCCGCCGCCGACGAGCACCCGGGCGTCGCCGACCACGACCGGCACGCCGCCCGCCGTGGCCTCGACGATCGTCGCCCGCCCGAGGCCCGCGAGCAGGTCGTCCTGCGCGCGCAGATGCGCCGCGTCGTCGCCGCCGGAGACGGCCAGCTCGAGCGGCTCGCGCGGCCCGAGGCCGGCGTCCTGGCGCATGCGCCGCAGCTCGGTGACCAGCTCGATCACGGCCGACACGGCGCGCGCCGCCTCGGGATCCTCGGCGCCGTCCGGCACCGGGAACGACGACTGCATCAGCAGCCCGCGGCGCCCCGGCAGGTACGGCCAGATCTCCTCGGTCACGAACGGCATCACCGGGTGCAGCAGGCCCAGCACGCGCTCCAGCACGTACAGCGCGGTCTCCGACGCCTGCCGCCGCGCCACCTGCGTCGTCGCCGTAGAGGCGGATCTTGAGCGCCCTCGAGGTACCAGTCGCAGACGTCGTTCCAGACGAACCCGTACAGCTCCTTGACGAGGTTCGAGAAGTCGAACGCCCTCGTACTGCGCGGTCGCGGTGCGCGTCACCTCGTTCAGCCGCGTCAGGATCCAGCGGTCGATCGGCTCGGCGCCCGTCGGCGCCGCGACGGCGTCCGGGATCGGCGCCGAGCAGCACCAGCCGCGAGGCGTTCCAGAGCTTGTTCGTGAACGACGCGGCCCTCGTCGATCATGCCCTCGGCGAAGCGCACGTCCTGCGTCGAGCACATCTTCAGCAGCCCGTAGCGCGTCGCGTCGGCGCCGTACCGGTCGATCAGGTCGAGCGGGTCGATGCCGGTGCCGAGCGACTTCGACATCCGGCGGCCGTCGGCGGCCTGGATCGTCGAGTGGATGTACACGTCGGTGAACGGGATGTCGCCGGCGAACTCGATGCCGGTGAAGATCATCCGCGCCACCCAGAGGTTGATGATGTCGCGCGCCGTCGACAGCACGTTGCCCGGGTACCAGCGTGCGCAGCGCGGGCGTGTCGTCGGGCCAGCCGAGCGTCGCGTACGGCCACAGCGCCGACGAGAACCAGGTGTCGAGCACGTCGGTCGACTGCTCCCAGCCGTCGCCCTCGGGCCGGTCGACCTGCACCACGTAGGTGCCGTCGGGCGCGAACCAGACCGGCAGCCGGTGGCCCCACCACAGCTGGCGCGAGATGCACCAGGGCCGGATCGACTCCATCCAGTCGAAGAAGATCTTCTCGAGCCGCTTCGGGTGGAACGTGATGCGGCCCGCTGCGGACGGCCGTCCATGGCGGTCTCGGCGAGCTCGTCCATCTTGCAGAACCACTGCAGCGACACGATCGGCTCGACGCGCGCGCCGGAGCGCTGGCAGAAGCCGACCGAGTGGTGCAGCGGCTGCTCGGCTGACGATGCGGCCCTCGAGCGCGCAGCTGGGCGAGCGCGGCCTCGTGGCCCTCCTCGAGCGAGAAGCCCTCCCACTCCGGCCGCAGGTCGCGCAGCCGGCCGCTGCTCGTCCATGAACAGCAGCGTGTCGAGCCCGTGGTCGCGCCCGATCTCGAAGTCCATCGGGTCGTGGCCCGGCGTCACCTTCAGGCGCGCCCGTGCCGAAGCCGATCTCGACGCGGTCGTCGCCGATGATCGGCACCGGCCGGTCGACCAGCGGCACGATCGCCGTGCGCCCGATCAGGTGCTTCCAGCGCGGGTCGTCGGGATGCACGGCGACGCCGGTGTCGGCCAGGATCGTCACGGGCCGCACGGTCGCGATCACGATCTCGCCGCCGCCCTCGACGTCGTAGCGCACCGAGTACAGCACGTCGTCGACGTCGCGGTGCTCGACCTCGAGGTCGGAGATGGCGGTCTGCAGCGGCCACGACCAGTTCACGAGCCGGTTGTCGCGGTAGATGTAGCCGCGCTCGTGCAGGCGCACGAACACCTCGATGACCGCGCGCGCGTAGCTCGTCGTCCATCGTGAACCGCTCGCGCCGGTAGTCCATCGACGAGCCGAGCCGCTTGTACTGCTCGATGATCACCGAGCCGGTCTTCGCGCGCCACTCCCACACCTGGTCGACGAACGCCTCGCGGCCGATCTCCTCGCGCGTCAGGCCCTGTGCGCGCCAGCTGCCGCTCGACCACCGTCTGCGTGGCGATGCCGGCGTGGTCGGTGCCGGCCTGCCACAGCGACGTTGCGGCCCTGCATGCGCTTCAGGCGGATCAGCGCGTCCTGGACGGAGCCGTTCAGCGCGTGGCCCATGTGCAGCGAGCCCGTCACGTTCGGCGGCGGCACCGTGATGCAGTACGGGTCGCCCGGCGCGTCCGGCTCGGCGTCGAAGGCGTGCGCCTCGGTCCAGCGCGTGAAGATGCGCGGCTCGGCGGTCGCGGCGTCGTACCGCGTGCGCTCGTCCAGCACGGCTCGGAGCTTCTGAGTCCATCGAAGGGCAGTCTACGAGGGGGCGTCAGACGACTGCGCGCACGGCGGCGAGCGCGGCGGCGTAGTCGGGCTGGTCGGCGATCTCGGGCGTGATCTCGGCGTGGACGACGCGGCCCTCGCGGTCGACGGCGAACACGGCGCGGCAGAGCTCGCCGGTCTCCTCCACCAGCACGCCCCAGGCGTTGCCGAACGAGCGCTCCGGGCGGTAGTCGGAGAGCGCCGTGAGGCTGGAGATCTCGGTGCCGCGGCAGAACCGGCCGGCGGCGTACGGCGTGTCGACGGAGACCGCGTAGGCCGCCACCGCGTCGCCGAACGACGCCACCTCGGCATCGAAGCGCTGCGTCTGGCGCGAGCACACCGGCGTGTCGAGCGACGGCACGACGCTGTACAGCCGCACGCGGCCGGCGCCGTCGTCGAGCCCGACCTCGCGCATCGCCCACGAGCCGGGCTCCTGCACGATGCACGCGAACGCCGGTGCCGCATCGCCGACGGCGACCGGCGTCCCGGTGAGGGTGACGGGGACGCCTCCGTCGGTGACGAGGCCGGTCCGGCGAGTGCTCATGCCGGAGAGGCTACAGACCCTTCTGGCGGGGCACGCCCAGCACCTGCAGCGCCTTGGCGGTGGCCTCGGAGAACACCGGTGCGGCAGCCTCGCCGCCGTGGTAGTTGTCGCCGTCCGGGTCGTCGACGATCACGAGGGTCATGACCCGCGGGATCGCGCGACGGCGCGTAGCCGGCGAAGAACGCGACGTACTGCTCGTCGGAGTAGGTGCCGTCGATGACCTTCTGCGTCGTGCCCGTCTTGCCGGCGACGCGGTAGCCGGGGATCGCGGCCTGCTCGCCGGTGTTGCCGGGCTTGACGACATCCTCGAGCATCCGCGTCAGCTGCGTCGTGACGCGCTTCGGCAGCTGGCGCTCGGTCTTCCGCTCGACGGGCTTGTCGTTGATGCGCGACACGATGTGCGGCTGGTGCCAGACGCCGTTGTTGGCGAGCATCGCGTAGAACGCGCCCAGCTGCAGCGGCGAGGAGGCGATGCCCTGACCGAACGGGATGTTGCCGATCGTCGTGCCCGACCACTTGGAGTACGGCGGCACCTGGCCCTTGACCTCGCCCGGCAGGTCGATGCCGGTCTTCTGCGTGAACCCGAAGCGGTCGATGTACGGCGCGAAGAACTCGCCGTGCGCCGCCTCGCCCTTGCCGGACAGCTTCTGGTACGCGATCTGCACGGTGCCGACGTTGGACGACTCGCGCAGGATGTCGGCCACCGACATCGTCACCGGGCCGTGCGGCTCGGCGTCGCAGATGCGGCGGTCGTAGAGGTTCATGCAGCCGGGCACGACGAACTTCGACTTCGGCGAGATCACCTTGCGGTCGAGGCCGGCGGCCATCGTCACCGGCTTGAACGTCGAGCCGGGCTCGTACTGGTCGGTGACGGCGCGCAGCTTGACCTGCTCGGGGCTGGCCTCGCCGTACGGGATCTCGACCCGTGCCGGGTGCCGACGCCATCGACAGGACGCCGCCGGTGCGCGGGTCGATCTGCAGGATCGTGACGGTCTCGGCGCCGGTCTTCTCGAGCGTCGACTGCGCGAGCTTCTCGTTCGCGGCCTGGATCTCCATGTCGAGCGCGAGCTCCAGCCGCGCGCCGTCGTGCGGCGCGTCGAGCGTGATCGGCGACAGCGCCAGCGGGATCTCCTCGGCGCCGCCCGAGCGGATGAACACCTCGTGGCCGTCCTTGCCGCGGAGCTGCTTCTCGTACGTCTTCTCGAGCCCGGCGAGGCCGTTGCCGTCGATGTCGGTGATGCCGACGATGGCCGTGCCCGTGCCGGCCGGGTAGACGCGGCGGTCCTCGGGGATGAACGTCAGGCCGGGCACCTTCTGCGCCTCGAGCTTCTTGGCTCCGGCGGCGTCGGCCTGGCGGACGACGTCGATGTGCGTGCCGGCCTTGAGATCGGGGTTCGAGATCTTGGCGTACACCGACGCGGCGTCGAGGTCGAGCGCGGCGGCGATCGCGTTCGCGACGCCGGCCGGGTCCTTCAGCGGCACGTACGCGCCGATCGTGGTCGCGCGGTCGGACACGGCGAACTCGTGGCCGCGCCGGTCGACGATGTCGCCACGGCTGGCGTGCAGCACGACGCTCGAGCGGTGCTCGGAGGCTGCCAGCGCGACGTAGTGGTCGTGGTGCACGACCTGCAGGTAGACGGCGCGCGCGGCGACGGCGGTCAGCAGCAGCCCGCACCACAGCAGCAGCAGGCGGATGCGCCGGCTCGGGTTGGGAGCGCGGTACGGGCGAGCGCGACCACGGGACGGGGCCGGGCGACGACGGGGCGGCGGGCGTCGCGAGCGACCCCGGGGCGGCGCCGCGACGCTCACTTCGCGCGCACCCGCACCGTCTGGTACGCGTCGACGTCGGGCCGGATCATGCCGGCCTGCTTGGCGAACGCCTCGACCTCGCTGCGCGGGTGGGCCTTCGCAAGGGACGCGCGCAGGTTCAGCGACTCGGCGATCACGGCACGCCGCTGCGTGTCGAGCTTGCCGGCGTCGATGTTGGCCTGCAGCGCGCGGATCTGGAGCGTCACGATGCCGCACAGCAGCAGCCCGACGATGCCGACGATCACGTAGCTCGAGAACGACGCGGCCCGGCCGGCCGCGCGGCTGCGCTCGAGGCGCGGCTTCGCGGCGACGTTGGGACGCGGCCGCGTCTTGGCGCGTCGACTTCGCCCGCCGGCGGCGCCGCTGCGGAGTCGCAATTGCGCTCACAGCGGCAGCACCGCGTCGGTGCGCTCGGCGACGCGCAGCCGGGCCGAGGCCGACCGCGGGTTGTCCTCGATCTCGATCTCGTTCGGCCGCACGACGCGCGGCGTCAGGATGCGCAGCAGCGGCTCGCGGCCGCAGCCGCAGATCGGCAGGTCGGGCGGGCACACGCAGCCGCGGGCGCCGTCGCGCATGAAGGTCTTGACGATGCGGTCCTCGAGCGAGTGGAACGAGATGACGCCCAGGCGACCGCCCGGGTTGAGCATCTCGAGCGCGTGCTGGAGGCCGTCCTCGAGGGCGCCGAGCTCGTCGTTGACGACGATGCGCAGGGCCTGGAAGACGCGCTTCGCGGGATGCCCCTGGCCGAACTGGGCCGGCGTCGGGATGGCGCGCCGCACGGTCTCCACCAGGTCGCCGGAGCGCGCGAACGGCTCCTGGGCGCGGCGGCGGACGATCGCGCGGGCGATCTGCGACGCGTAGCGCTCCTCGCCGTAGCGGTGGATGATGCGCGCCAGCGAGCGCTCGTCCAGCTCGTTCACCAGGTCGGCGGCGGTGCGCGGCTCGGACGGGTCCATGCGCATGTCGAGCGGCGCGTCGGTGGCGTACGAGAAGCCGCGGTCGGTCTGGTCGATCTGCATCGACGAGATGCCGAGGTCGAGCAGGATCGCGTCGGCGCGCACGCCGGTGGCGACGAGGTTGCGCAGCGCGAGCGAGAAGTTGCCGCGCACGAACCGGGTGCGCAGGTCGGGATGGTCGTGCGAGAACGCCGCGAAGTGGCCCTTCACGCCGGGGTCGCGGTCGATCGCCACGTAGCAGCCGCGGCCGTCCATGGCATCGGCCAGCAGGCGCGCGTGGCCGCCGGCGCCGAAGGTGCCGTCGACGACGGTCATGCCGGGCTCGGGCGCGAGCCACGACACCACCTCGCGGTGCAGCACGGGGACGTGCGGGCTGTCAGCCCTGGGGTTCACGCGCGAAACGCTCCGCAACATCTTCCATGCTCCCTTGTGACTCGCTGACGACGTCCGCCCACTTGTCGCGATTCCAGATCTCGAGGTGCTCGCCGGTGCCCGTGACCACGATCTCGCGGTCGAGGCCGGCGTGTTCCATCAGTCCCGCAGGCAGCGCCACGCGCCCCTGCTTGTCGAGCTTCGCCTCGTGCGCCGCGGAGAAGAAGAAGCGCCGCATCTGCCGCGCCTCCCGCGAGAAGCCGTCCAGCCGCGAGCTCTGCTCGGTGTGGAACGCGTCCCAGCCGTCCTTCGTGAACGCCCACAGGCAGTCGTCCAGTCCCCGCGTCACGACGATGTCCGGGTCGAAGTCGCCACGGAACTTGACCGGCACGGTGAGCCGGTTCTTGTCGTCGAGGCGCTGGGTGAATTGTCCGAGTAGCACGGTGCGGTTCGAAGGGGGCGAGACGTCCCACGGATGCTCCACCCGAGGTCCACTGCTCCCCACCATATCCCACTACCCCCCACTTTGCAACTTCTCCAGCGTGATACGAACACGTGTTCGTATCGTGTCGGGATAGGCTCTCCCGGGTGACGCCGTGGCACCTTCAGGCCCTCGCCACGGCGACGCCGACGCCGTACTGGCTCGACCGCGCCGACGCGCCGGCCGCCACGCCCAGCCTCGTCGGCCCGGCGGAGGCCGACCTGCTGATCGTCGGCGGCGGCTTCACCGGCCTCTGGGCCGCCATCCAGGCGCTGCAGGACGACCCGTCGCGCGACGTCGTGGTGCTGGAGGGCGACCGCGTCGGCTGGGGCGCGAGCGGTCGCAACGGCGGCTTCCTCGAGGCCTCGATCACGCACGGCGAGGAGAACGGGCGCAGCCGCTGGCCCGAGGAGTACGAGACCCTCCACCGTCTCGGCAACGAGAGCTACGCCGGGCTGCGCGAGACGCTCGACCGCCACGCCATCGAGTGCTCGTTCGAGGAGACCGGCGTGATCGCCGTGGCGCGCGAGGCGCACGAGATCGAGTGGCTGATCGACGGCGCCGAGGAGGCCGCCAAGGTCGGTGACGAGGCCGTGTGGCTCGACCGCGACCAGATGCGGGCCGAGGTCGACTCCCCCACCTACGTGGGCGGCCTGTGGGTCAAGACCGGCCGCGCGCTGGTCGATCCCGCCCGGCTGGCGTGGGAGCTACGGCGCGTCGCGCTCGAGCTCGGCGCGCGGCTGTACGAGCACACCGCGGTCACGCACCTGCGCGACGACGGCGCGATGGTGCTGGCCGAGACCGCGCACGGCCACGTCCGCGCGCGGCGCTGCGTGCTCGCCACCAACGCCTACCCGCCGCTGCTGCGCCGCATCGGCGCGTACGTGGTGCCGGTCTACGACTACGTGCTGATGACCGAGCCGCTGACCGACGAGCAGCAGGCGTCGATCGGCTGGCGCCGGCGCCAGGGCCTCGCCGACTGCACGAACCAGTTCCACTACTACCGCCAGACCGACGACGGCCGGATCCTGTGGGGCGGCTACGACGCCGTCTACCACTTCCGCAACGGCTTCGGCCCGTCGTACGAGCAGCGCGCGGCCACGCACGAGATGCTCGCGCGGCAGTTCTTCGACACCTTCCCGCAGCTCGCCGGCGAGCCTGCGGTTCAGCCACCGGTGGGGCGGCGCGATCGACACCTGCAGCCGCTTCAGCGTCTTCTTCGGCACGGCGCACGGCGGCAAGACGGCGTACGCCGCCGGCTACACCGGGCTCGGCGTCGGCGCCACCCGGTTCGGCGCCCGCGTGGCGCTCGACCTGGCCGACGGCCGCGAGACCGAGGCCACGCGGACGGAGTTCGTGCGCTCGAAGCCGGTGCCGTTCCCGCCCGAGCCGCTGCGCTACGCCGGCATCACGCTGACGCGGCACGAGCTGGCCCGCGCCGACCGCAACGGCGGCCAGCGCGGCCTGTGGCTGCGGGCGCTCGACCGGGTCGGGCTCGGCTTCGACTCCTAGATCTGCCAGTCGTTGTCGCGCAGCAGCGGCGTCGCCTTGCCGCTCGCATCGAGCCCGTCGACCTCCACCTCGGGCCCGCCGATCATGAAGTCGGTGTGGACGCTCGAGACGTTCAGGCCCGCCTCGTAGCGCTCGTCGACCGTCAGGTCGGCCGCGCCCTCGACGCCGGCCGGGTACGCGCCGCCGTAGGCGAGGTGGCAGGAGGCGTTCTCGTCGAACAGCGTGTCGTTGAACATCAGGCCGCTCTTGTAGACGCCGGAGTCGCCGCTCACCAGGGCCACCTCGCCCAGCTGCGAGCCGCCCTCGTCGCGCGCCACCTGGCCGCGGACGTACTCGGCGTGGCTGTCGGCGTCGACGCGCACGATGCGGCCGCCCTTGAGCTCGACCTCGAGGCCCTCGACGAGCACGCCCTCGCACAGCAGCGGCCGCGTGCAGCGCACGACGCCGTCGGCGCGCCGGCGGTCGGGGGTCGTGAAGACCTCCTCCGTCGGCATGTTGACGACGCAGCGCACGCCGTAGACGGTCGTCTCGGTGCCCGACTTCCAGCGCGACTTCGGCAGCAGCCCGATGGTCAGGTCGGTGCCCGGGCCGCGGAAGCGGATGGCGTCGAACCGGCGCTCGGTCAGCTCGGCGCTGCGGCGCTCGAGGCGCGTCGATGTGCGCCTCCCAGGCCGCGCTCGGGTCGGGCTCGTCGAGGCGCACCGCGGTGGCCACGGCATCCCACAGCCGGTCGAGGCTGGGCGAGCCGGGGATGGCCTTCGCCCAGCCCTCGGTCGGGTAGCAGCAGATGTTCCAGCAGAGCGTGCCCTCGCGCTGGCCCTGGCGGACGACCTGGTTGACCGGCATCTCGTCGAGCGTGGCGCGGGCCGGGTCGGCGTCGGCCAGCAGCGTCGGGTTCGGGATCGCCGTCGACGCGGATGTAGGCGCCGCCGTCGATGGCCGCGCGGGCGCGCTCGTCCAGCCACGCCGGCGGCGTCGCCAGCGAGTCGAGCGGCGCGTGCTGCAGCCGCGAGCGCTTGACGTGCGCATCCCAGTACCAGACGTCGACGTAGCGCGCACCGCGCGGCGTAGGCGGCCTCGGCCAGCGCACGCGCGAAGGGGGCCTGCTCGACGTGGGCGTTGACGAGCACCGTCTGGCCCGGCTGCACGTTGGCGCCGACGCGGACGATGAGCTCTGCGTAGCGCGCTGGTGCGCTCGGCGTGGTCGGTCATGCGCGACAGCTTACTCGCCGTAGGCGCCGCGCCGGACGACCGCAGCGGCCCCGGCGCGAGCGCCCGCGACGACCGCCTCGTCGATGCTCCGACCGGCCGCCAGCGCACCCGTGAGCGCGGCGTGGAAGCTGTCGCCGGCGCCGTACGCATCGCGCGGCGGACCGGGCAGCGGCACCGGCGGCCACGCGCCGTGCGTGCCGTCCGCCGCGCGCCACGTGCCGCCCTCGGCGCCGTGCGTCTGCACGATCATCCGCGGCTCCGCCGGCAGCGGCACGGCGTCGATCCGCTCGCCCGGATCGATCGGCCGAGCCGATCAGCACGTCGGCCGCCACGCCGCTCTCGGCCAGCACGGCGAGCCGGCGCGCGGTCACCACCAGGCAGCGGCGCCCGCCCGCGCCTGCACGACGGTGGCCGGGTCGCCGCCGGTGAAGTACGCCGCCGTCGCAGCCGGCGATGTCGTCCCAGCCGAGGTCGTCGGTGGCCCGCGGATGCAGGTTCTCGCCGATCACCAGGATCGTGCGCTCGTGGTCGGGCGAGAGGATGGTCAGCGCGCGCGTCTGCGGCTCGCGGCCGGCGCGCCGCGCGCACCTCCACCCCGCGCTGCTGCAGAAAGCGCAGCGACTCGTCGCCCGCCTCGTCGTCGCCGAGCGCCGTGTAGAACAGCACCTCGACGCCCTCGCGGGCCAGCTCGACGGCCACGACCGCGCCGGCGCCGGCGGCGGCGCTGAACGGGTTCGCGAGCAGGCTGATCTCGCCGCGTCGCCGGCACCTGGCCGTCGCCGAACGTGACCCACTCGACGTGCCCGACCACCGCCACCCGCGTCATCGCGGCGAGACTAGCGCAGGCGGACGAGGACCTTGACGAGCTTCGACCGGTTGCCGGCCGCGTCGACGGCCCGCACCTGCAGATCGCGACCCGCTTGCCGCGCTTGCCGGCCACCTTGAGGGTGGCCGTGCGCTTCGTCGTCTTCAGCACCACGCGCCCTGCGACCACGACCTCGTACCGCACCGAGCCCAGGTCGTCCCGGGCGGCCGCCCAGTTGAGACGCACGCGGCGCTTCGCGAGGGCCTTCGCCCGCAGCGGCTTCGGCACCGTCGGCGCGATCAGGTCGACGTCGGGCGGCGACCGCCGAGATGCGGCTCCGCGTGCCCTCGTTGCCGCTCGCGTCGACGGCGGCGACGCCGTAGACGGCCATGTCGATGTGCGGCATGCCGGGATCGGTGTAGGTCAGGCCGGCCACGGTCTTGATCAGCCGCGCGTCGCGGTAGATGCGGTAGCCGGTGACCGCGACGTTGTCGGTCGCGCCCTTCCAGGTCAGCGTCGCGCCCCACGGCTTCGGCTGCACGACGACCTTCAGCTGCGTGATCGGCCGACGGCGGCGTGCCGTCGGTGACGACGACCGGCACCGCCGCGGACGGCGCCGAGACGTTCGCGGCGGCGTCGGCCGCGCGCACCGAGTACGAGTAGCTCTGGCCGCCCTTGCAGCCCCGTGTCCTGCGCCGAGGTGGCCGTCGGTCGTCTTCAGCAGCACGCCGTTGCGGTACACGCGGTAGCCCGTGACGCCGACGTTGTCGGTGGCCGCCAGCCACGTGAGCGTCGACCGTGGTGCCCGGCGAGCTTCGCCGTCAGGCCGGTCGGCGCCGTCGGCGGCGATCGCGTCGCCGACGGAGATGGTCGGCGCGGCCCCGACCGGGCCGACCAGGTTCTGCGTGTCGACGGCGGCGACGCTGTAGTCGAGCACGCCGTTCGTCACGGTGTCGTGGAAGGAGAGCCCGGCCGTCGTGCCGATCTGGACGCCGTTGCGGTAGACGCGGTAGCTCGCGACGCCGATGTCGTCGGTGGCGGCCGACCAGGTGATGTCGACGCCGCCGGCCACGGCGTGCGCGGCCACGTTGGCGGGCGCGGACGGCGCGTTGCCCGCGCCCGGCACCGTCACGGTCACGGTCGCGCCGCCGGCGGTGATGGCCGTCGGTGGTGATCGTGACGCCGCTGACGGGGTCGGTCAGCGACTGGCCGACGGCGAGCGCGGCGTCGCCGAACGTCGCCGTCCCCGGCGTGGTGTCGATCAGGCTCGGCTGCGTGCGGTTGTAGGCCGACGGCCCGGTGCGCAGCATGACGCCGCTGACCGGGCCCGATCCGGGCAGGAAGTTGTCGAAGTACGTGCCGTAGGGCTGCCGCACGTCGACGTACAGGGCGCCGCCGGTGCGCGGGATGCGCAGCAGCTGCGTCGCGCCGGTGTCGAGCCTCCGAGGCGGCGATCGTGTACGTGCCGCTCGACGTGACGGTGTAGGTCGAGGTCGCCCTGCAGCCAGCCGAGCTCGCCCTTGTGGAAGGCCGGGAACTGCCGCGTCGAGGCGTCGCCCATGATCGTGAACGGGTCGCCGTACTCGTCCGACGAGCAGCCGCGTCGCCGCCAGCGCGACGCGCGTGCCGCCCGACGGTGCACTCGAGGCTGTTCGCGTGGTGCACGCCGAAGTTGTGGCCGAGCTCGTGCCCCATCACGCGCAGGTCGGGATAGCCGCTGATCCAGGTCTGCGAGCCCGGGCATCGAGCCCAGGCCGGCCCAGCCGCACGCGGGCACGAACGGGAACACGTACATCACGTTCGAGTACGCGTTGATGGCGCTGCCCGCGGCGGCCTGCGCCTGCGCGGCCCAGGTGGCGTAGTCGCACGTGTCGTTCGAGGCCGCGATCGTGTACCAGCCGAACACCGTGCCGGTCAGCATCGTCTTGCCGTGCGACTGCTCGGCGTAGTACGCGGCGACGCTGTCGCGGGTTGTTGAACAGCGTGTTCGCGATCTCCGCTCGGCGTCCACGGCGTCGAGGCGTCGTTCGAGAAGTTGATCAGGATCACGGCCAGCGTCGGCGAGGGCGGCGCGGCGGCCACGTGGCCGCGGGCGGCGAGCACGCGCGCGGCGGCCGTGGCCGGCGTCGCGCGGCGTCGACGCTCTCGACGTGCAGCAGCGTCCCGCGCGAGCGTGCCGGTGACGCGCACGTAGCTGGAGGGCGTCAGCGACGAGACGCCGTCGAGCTGCAGCCGGTAGAGGCCGTCGGTCGTGTCGCAGCGCGTAGAAGAACTGCGCCGGTGCGCCGGGCGTGCGGGCGTCGGCGTGCAGCAGCTGCACGACGCCGGTGAGCGTCGTGGTGGCGGCCGAGCGCCGCCGGCGCGAGCGCCAGGATGGCGCCGACGGCGAGCAGCGCGGCGAGAGCACGCGTCAGCCGCCGCATCTCAGGCGTAGAACCTGCTGTGCATGCGGTCGGACAGGCCGCGGAGCACCTCGGCCGATCCACCGCCGTCCACGAGCATCGCCGCGACGCGGACGCTGGAGGCGTCGGCGCCGCCCTGGCGGGCGGCCGACTCCAGCGCGGCGTGCAGCAGGTCGGGCTCGTCGGCGTCGGGCGCGATCACGGCGAAGCCGACCTCGCCGAGCGCGACCACGCGGTACAGCGCGTCGGCCGGGCCGAGCACGCTGCCGAGCGAGCCGGCCAGCGCCTCGACGGCGACGGCGCCGGTGTCGTCGGGCACCGAGCAGCCGGCCACCGCGATGGTGAGCGGCAGCGCGTCGGCCAGCGCCAGCAGGCGGTCGAGGTCCTCGCGGAAGCAGCGCTCGTCGCGCAGGCCGGTGAGCTGGTCGGTGCGGGAGTCGCCGATCGCGCGGCGGGCGGCGCGGCTGCGGCGGACGCCGGCGCGGACGGCGTCGGCGAGCTCCTCGGGGTCGAAGGGCTTGTGGTACACGGCGTCGGCGCCCGCGTCGGTGGCGATCTGCGCGTACTCGCGCTCGCGGCGGCCGGTGACGAGCACGATGTGCGACAGCGCCAGCTCGGGGTGCTCGCGGGCGGCGCTGCAGAGCGAGATGCCGTCGAGGCCCGGCATCAGCCAGTCGACCACGATCGCGTCGGGATGCGAGGCGCTGGCGCGCGCCAGCCCGGCCCGGCCGTCGTCGGTGGTCTCGACCTCCAGGCCGACGTCGGTCAGCGCCGCTTCGCAGCAGCGCGCGCATGGACGGATCGTCCTCGCAGACGAGGACGCGGCCGGGCGGCTCCGAGAACGGTGCGCGAGATCCCACATAGGGGCTATCGGCGGCGCGTCAGCGGCTGGCCGTCACCCACCGGGGGAGGCGGGGCGATCGTCAGGCGACGGCGAGCGTGCGGGCGAACGCGGCGAGCGTGTCGAGGCGCGCGTTCTGGTCGGGCTCCGTCCACGCCGGCGGCGTCTTGCCCCGGTCGCGGATCAGCTGGTCGAGCTCGGTCAGCCGGTGGCTGGTGAACAGCCGGTCGGCGAGCTGGACGGCCTCGTCGCGGGTGGCGGCGAACGACTCGACCGGCGCCTCGATGCCGGGGCTCGCGTCGCGGATCGTGACCCACCAGCCGCTCGGCCGGTCCGGGCGTCAGGAACAGGTGGTAGCCGTGCGACTGCGAGGCGCGCGCGCAGGTCGTCGGTCGGGTTCGCGGAGCTCACGGCCGAGAGCTTACCTTCACCGCGGCGGGTGCCCGTCGAGGGCCCGGTCGAGGTACACCGCGGCCGACACCAGCGAGAGGTGCGTGAACGCCTGCGGGAAGTTGCCGAGCGCCTCGCCCGAGGTGCCGATCTCCTCGGAGTAGAGCCCGAGGTGGTTGGCGTAGGTGAGCATCTTCTCGAAGGCCAGCCGCGCCTCGTCGAGCCGGCCGGCGCGGGCCAGCGCCTCGACCCACCAGAACGAGCAGATCGAGAACGTGCCCTCGTCGCCGTCGAGGCCGTCGAACGCGGCGTGCCCGGCGGCGTAGCGGTAGACGAGCGAGTCGGACACGAGCTCCTCGCCGATCGCATCGAGCGTGGAGAGCATGCGCGGGTCGGTCGGCGCGATGAACCGCACCAGCGGCATCAGCAGGTTGGAGGCGTCGAGGGCGTGGCCGTCGAGCGTCTGCACGAACGCCTGCCGCTTCTCGGACCAGCCGCGCTCCATGATCTCGTGGAAGATCTCGTCGCGGGTCTGCAGCCACTGCACGAGCGGGCCGGGCAGGCCGCGCTGCCGCGCCATCCGGGCGGCGCGCTCGAAGGCGACCCAGCTCATCAGGCGCGAGTACGTGAACTCCTGCTTGCCGCCGCGCACCTCCCAGATGCCCTCGTCGCGCTCGCGCCAGTGGTCGGTGAGGTACTCGAGCAGCTTGACGATGACCTTCCACAGGTCGTACGAGATCGGCGCGCCGAACTTGTTGTAGAGGTAGATCGAGTCGATCAGCTCGCCGTAGATGTCGAGCTGCAGCTGGTCGGCGGCGCCGTTGCCGATGCGCACCGGCCGCGAGCGCGCAGTAGCCCTCGAAGTGGTCGAGCTCGATCTCCTCGAGGTCGTGCCGGCCGTCGATGCCGTACATGATCTGCAGCGGCGGCCCCGACCCGACCTCGTACTCGCGGGCGCGGTCGGAGAGGAAGTGCATGAAGGCCTCGGCCTCGCGCGAGAACCCGAGGCGCAGGAAGGCGTAGAGCGTGAACGCCGAGTCGCGGATCCACGTGTACCGGTAGTCCCAGTTGCGCACGCCGCCGATGCCCTCCGGCAGGCTCGCGGTCGGCGCGGCGATGATCGCGCCGGTGGGCACGTAGGTGAGCAGCTTCAGCACCAGCGCCGAGCGCCGCACCGTCTCGCGCCAGCGGCCGCGGTAGGTGCAGCTCGACAGCCAGTGCCGCCAGTACGTGACCGTCGCGTCGAACAGCAGCTGCGACTCCTCGTCGGACACGGTGCGTGCGACCTGCGTGCCGTCGGGCGCGATCTCGAGCACGAACGTGCGCATCTCGCCGGGCTCGAGCTCGAACTCGGCGCTGGACGCTGCCGTCGACGGCCTCGAGCGCCACGGGCGACGACAGCGAGAGGGTGAGCGTCGGCGTCGCGAACACGGCGCCGGTCGGCCCGACGTTGAGCCGGTGCTCGGTGCGGGCGTAGTCGAAGGCGGGCGAGCAGTCGAGCTTGAAGGTCATCGCGCCGCGCACGCTCATGACGCGGCGCACGATGCGCTGCGGCTGCTCGACGTCCTCGTGGATCGGCATGAAGTCCTGCACCTCGCCGACGCCGTGGGCGGTCAGGAAGCGCGTGATCAGGACGTTCGTGTCGGGCAGGTAGAGCTGCTTGACGTTGCCGCCGCCGTTGACGGGGGCGATCTGGAAGCGGCCGCCCTTGTCGGCGTCGAGGATGCAGCCGAACACGCTGGGCGCATCGAACCGCGGCGGGCAGAACCAGTCGATCGTGCCGTCGGTGGCGACCAGGGCGACGGTGTGCATGTCGCCGATCACGCCGTGGTCCTCGATCGGGGCGTAGCGCATCACCCTCACTCTAGTGAGGGAGTCCCTGGGACACTGCCAGGACGACGACGGCGCGCCCGTGGGCGCGCCGTCGGCGGTACTTCGCGGTGGGTCGCCGATCAGGCGGCGTGGCCCTCGAGGTTCAGCTCGCGGACGAGGCGGTCCTTCGGCTTCGCGCCGACGGACTGCTCGATGACGTCGCCGTCCTTGAAGAGCACGATCGTCGGGATCGAGAGCACGCCGAAGCGGCTGGCGAGCCCGGGCTCGGCGTCGACGTCGAGCTTCGCGACCTTGATGCGGCCCGCGTAGTCCTCGGAGATCTCGTCGACGACGGGTCCGACCATGCGGCACGGTCCGCACCACTCGGCCCAGAAGTCGACGAGCACGGGGACGTCGGACTCGACGACCTCGCCCTGGAAGTTGGTGGAAGTGATCTCGAGAGCTGGCATGACGCGCGGTTCCTCCTTGGAGCCCGGGAACGCTACACCGCCAGGCGGTCGGAGCGTTTCGGGCAGGGTCTTCTATAGCAGTAGACGATCGTGCTGCCTTCTTCATTCCCGCTGAGCCGGCCCTGAACCGCCGCGTGTCACGGGCGCCCGAAGCCGTCGATGTCGGCGATCCGGCGCCAGCTCGGGTACACGCGCTGGCGCACCGCGTCGGACGCGTTCCCCTCGATCGTGAGCGAGGCTGTCGCCGCGGGCCGCGACCACGATGCCGACGTGGCTGTGCCGGAAGTAGACGATGTCGCCGGGCATCGGCTGCGCCGTCGCGCGGGACACGTAGCGCCCCCGCGCCGCGAACCAGGCGCGGACGCCGGCGGCGGCCGCGAGCCGCCAGCCGCCGGACTGCCCGCCGGTGAACGGCGAGCCCGCGAGGCGCAGCACGTAGGAGACGAAGTCGGCGCACCACGCCTCGGCGTTGCCGTCGGTGAACGTGGCGATCCACGGCCCGCTGTTGGTGCCGGTCTCGCGGATGCCGAGGGCGAGGAGGCGTGCGGCGATGGCCACCGAGGCCGTGCTGCCGTCGCCGATCTGGAGGCCACCGAGCTCGAGCGGCAGCGCGATGCCGACCGGCGCCTGGGCAACCGTGCCGGCGGCCATTGCCGCCGCCGGCCGCGGCCCGGACAACCGGATGGCGCCGAGCAGCGCGAGGCCGACCACCGCGAGCACCGCGGCGACCAGGATCATCTCCGTCGACGCCTGGCCGCGCGACCGGCTCACGGCACACCCCGGATCGTCTGCATGACCGACAGCAGCTCGGCGCCGACGACCAGCAGCAGTGCGGCGGGCGCGAGCAGCCCGGCCACGACGAGCGTCATCCGCGGGCCCGCCGCGGCGGCGCGCAGGCGCACCTCGCGGCGGCGGCGCTCGCGCTCCTGCGAGGCGAGGCCGCGCAGGGCTCCTGGCCAGCGGCACGCCGAGCTCCTCCGACGCCGACACCAGCGCACCCAGCGCCCGCAGCGCCGGCTCGCGTGCCAGCACCGCACCGGGCCGGTCCTCCCCGGCGCCGGCCGCTGCCCGCCGCAGCTCGGTCGACAGCGGGGCGCCGACGTGGCCGGCGACGGCGGCGAGTGCGCGCTCGACCGGCGCACCTCCGTCGATCGCGGCCGCGAGCAGCTCGAGCGCATCGGGCAGCTCGGCCCGAAACGCGCGTGCCCGTGCGAGTCCGGCGAGACGCGCCCGCCGCGCACCGAGGAACCGCGGCAGCACGGCGGCGCACGACGAGCAGCGCCGCCAGCATCAGCAGCAGCCCGCTCACCGCTGCACTCCACGTGCGATGCGCCGCAGCAGCAGGATCGCGGCGCCGTCGAGCAGCGCGCTGACCACGATCAGCAGCCGGCCGGGCGTGGTCGTCAGCAGCGGCAGACGGCGGCGGGGCTGAGCGCGCCGAGCAGCCCGAGCGCCAGCAACGGCACGGCCGGGACGACGCGCGACGCGAAGCGCGCCTGCGCCGTCGCAACCGCGATCTCGCCGCGCAGGCGCTCGCGATCGTCGAGGCCCTCGGCCAGCGCCTCGAGCGCGCGGACGAGATCGCCGCCCAGCTCGGCGTTGACGGCGATGGCGCCGCGGATCAGGCCGCCGCCCGGCGCGTCGGCGAGCGCGATACAGGGTGTCGGCCGGCACGCGGCCCCGCTCGGCCTCGAGCCCGGCCGTCCGCAGGATCGACGCGGCCGGATCGTCGAGGCTGTCGGCCGCTCGCCGGCACGCGGTGCCGAACGGCAGGCCGGCGGCGTAGGAGCGCGCGATCGCCCGGGCGGTGTCCGGGCAGCTGGACGGCGAGCTGCGCCTCGAACCGGCGGCGGGCGCCGAACCGACGGTCGACCGCGGCGCCGATCAGGGATCGCTCGGACACGGGGCTCCCGTCCGCTCGGCCGCGCGGACGCTGACGGCGTCGGACCCGGCGACGCGCCAGCCGTCGCCGGCCGGCTCGACGGCGGCGATCTCGGACACGACGCGCCGGCCGTCGGCCCTGGCGATCGACGTGCACGACGACGTGGACGGCGGTGGCGATGCTCTCGCGGATCGCGCCGTGCGGCAGGTCGACGCCGGCCATCAGCGCCATCGTCTCGAGCCGGCGGAGCGCGTCGGCCGGTCCGTTCGCGTGCACCGTGGCGAGCGAGCCGTCGTGGCCGGTGTTCAGCGCGAGCAGCAGGTCGAGTGCCTCGCCGCCGCGCACCTCGCCCACGACGAGCCGGTCGGGACGCATGCGCAGCGCGTTGCGCACCAGCGCCCGCACGTCGATCGCGCCGCGGCCCTCGACGCTCGCCGGCCGGGCCTCGAGCCGGGCGACGTGCGGAATCGGCAGCGCCAGCTCGGCCGCGTCCTCGACCGACACGATGCGCTCGGCCGGGTCGATCAGCCCGACGATCGCCGCGAGCAGCGTCGTCTTGCCCGACGAGGTGCCGCCCGAGATGACCACGTTGAGGCGCGCGTCGACGACCGCGCGCAGCGTCGGCGGCCTGGGCGGGAAGCATCGAGCCGAGCTGCAGCAGGTCGTCGATCGTCAGGCGCCGGACGCCGAACCGGCGGATCGTCAGCAGCGGGCCGTCGACCGCGAGCGGCGGCAGCACGGCGTTCAGCCGCGAGCCGTCGGGCAGCCGGGCGTCGACGAGCGGCGTGGCGTCGTCGATGCGCCGCCCGCAGAGGCCGACGAGGCGCACGACGGTCTGGCGCAGCTCGACGGCGTCGCGGAACGCGACGTCGGCGCGCTGCAGCCGACCGCCCACCTCGGCGTAGACGGCGTCGGGGCCGTTCACCAGGATCTCGGTCACCCGCGGGTCGTCGAACAGCGGCGCGAGCGGACCGTGCACGAGCGCGGTCATGCCGCCGCCTCCAGGAGCGCGTGCGAGTGCGCTGTCGCGCGGGAGCGTCCGCCGCGCGGCGGAGCCGGCTGAACGGCAGCCGTGCGGCGATCCGCAGCCCGTGGGCGGCCGTCGCGAGGCGCACGACACCCTCGTCCCGCAGCCGCACGCCGGTCACGCAGACGCGGACCGGGCTCCGCCCCGCGACGAGGCCCTTCGAGGAACGCGAGCGTGCTCGGCAGCGGCCAGCGAGCTGCGCCGTCAACCGGGCGCGCGACGACGACGACCAGCGGTCGCCTCGGCCACCAGCTCCAGCGGCGGGCCGGCAGCCCGCCCGACGTCGGCGACGACGGTCGTGCAGGCGGCCCGGGCGGCCCGCGCCAGGTCGGTGCAGACGCCCTCGCGGACGAGCCACGCGAGATCGGGCCGCCGCGGTGCGGGCTACGACGTGCGCGAACCCCGCGTCGACGGCGAGGCGCTCCCAGGCGCGGCGCCCGCTGGCCTGACCGGCGAGCCCGGCCTCGGCCGGATCCATGCTCGATCGCCGCTGCGCCGGGCGAGATCGCCGCCCGCCAGGTCGAGGTCGAGCAGGCCGACCGGCGCCGCCGCGGCCCGCGCGAGGGCGAGCGCGACGGTGGTCGTGCCGGCACCGCCCGTCGCACCCGTGACGACGATCAGCCCGCCCGGCGCCGCGGCCTCGGGGCGGCCAGCCGGAACGCGGCCGCGTCGCGCACGGCGCCGAGCAGGCCGAACGCGTCGAGCGGATCGCGCGCGACGGCGCCGCGCGCTCCGGCGCGCATGGCGTCGGATACCGATGCCATGCGAGGGCTCGTCGAGCAGCACGACGCACGGCCGGCGCGAGGCGCGGCAGCGGTCGAGCGCCGAGGACGCGGCATCGTCGGCGGCGATGACGACGTCGACGACGTCGAGGTCGCCGGCGGAGGCCAGGGCGATGTCGGGGGCCGGCGCCAGCACGGCGGCGATCGCCTCGCGCAGCGACGCGTCGCCACCATCGATGGCGACCATGACGGGGCGGCTCATCCGTCGTCCCCGCGCGCCAGCAGGCGAACGCCGGCACCGCCGGCCTGGGCGTCGGCGACCGTCTCGGCGAGCCGCGCCGGCAGCCGCAGGACGACCGCCCACGACCCGTCCGCCGTGCGCCGCGGCCGCGCCAGCACGCCGGCGCCGTCGACGGCGACGCGCGTCTCGCCGGAGCCGATCACGACGTCGACCTCGGAGCCCGCATCGAGCAGCCCGGGCAGGCCGGTGACGTCGTCGACGCGCACGCCGACGGCTCGCTCGCCGGCGGCGAGCGTGGCGGTGCCGGCGCCGCTTCCGCAGCAGCGAGGCGACGATCGGGAGGCCCGGGCGGGATCGCGACGGCTGCGATCCGGAACGCCACCTGGTCGGCCTCGGTCAGCGCCGTCTTCGGCACGATCGCCGGCCGGCACGCGGACGACGCGACCTGGCCGGGTCGATCGCGCGGCCGGCGGGCAGCGTGCGCCGCGCGACGAGGACGGCGACGCCGGCGTCGCTGGCCGGCGCGGGGTCGGACGGCCACAGCGCGAGCGCGAGCCCGCCGGCAGCCGAGCGCGGCCGCGGCGATCAGCAGCGCCGCGGCGGCTCATGCGCAGCACCGCCGGCCGGACGGCGGCGCCGGGCAGGCGGACGCGCGCGACCGTGCCGCCGCCCGGCCGCGGCTCGAGCGTGAAGGACGCCGCCGTGCGCGGTGACGATCTCGGAGACGATCGCCAGCCCGAGGCCGGTGCCCGGTCGTCCGGGTCGCCGGTGGCGAACGGCTCGAGCAGCGCCCGCAGCCGGCCGGGGTCGATGCCCGGGCCGCGATCGCACGACGAGCAGCTCGGCGTCGTCGCCGTCGGCGACGGCGCGCAGCGTCACGGTCGAGCCGGCCGGCGCCTGGCGGAGCGCGTTCAGCGCGAGGTTCGTGAGCACCTGGCCGAGGCGTCCGCGGTCGCCGTCGACGGCGAAGTCGGCGCACTCGACGAGCATCTCGATCCGCGATCGGCGGCCTGGCCGCCGACTCGCTCCGCGACCTCGGCGAGCAGGTCGCCGGCGGCCGTCGGATGCCAGATCAGCTCAGCGCGCCGGCCTGGGCGCGGCGACAGCGTCAGCAGGTCGTCGATCAGTCGCGTCAGCCGGTCGGCCTCGCGGTTGATCGCGGTCAGCCGCCGCAGGGTGTCGGCGTCGCCGCCGCGGCGGCGCGAGCGTGAAGGCGTAGCCCTTGATGACGGTGACCGGCGTGCGGAGGTCGTGCGAGACCTTCGCGACGAACTCGCCGCGGGCCCGCTCGAGCGCGACGAGGCGGTCGGCCATCCGGTCGACGTCGGCGCCGAGCCGCCCGACCTCGTCGGCGGAGCCGTCGCGGCGCCCGGGCGGTCAGGTCGCCGCCGGCGATGCGCCGGGCGACGCCGCGCCACCCGCCCGAGCCTGCCGGGCGTGCGGCCGCGCCGGCCCACAGGGCGCAGCCCATCGCCCCGACCAGGACCGTCGTGAGCGCGATCGCGAGCCCGATCCGCTCGCGACGCTCGATGGCGCCGCTGCGGGCCGATCGCGACGACGACGCAGGCGGCCGTCGCCGACGGCGCGGACCGCGAACGCCATCCGGCCGCGCCGTGCGTCGCGGCGGCAGCGCGGATCGGAGGCAGCGGCCCAGTCGGCGGCGGACGGGACGTCCGGCGAGCGACCGGCCGGCCCGGCCGCGCCAGGACCGCAAGCCCGGGCGTCGCCGGCGTGCCACCGGCGCGGAGCACGGCGAGCGCGAGGTCGGCCCGCGTCGGCGACCGAGCGCGCGTGGGCCGCGTCGGCGAGGTCGTTGACCGGGATGCACGACGAATGCCCCGAACGCGGACGAGACCGTCACCGACAGCACGGCGACCGCCACGACGAGCCGGTTCGGGAGCACCCGCCGCATCAGGATGCCGAGCCGACGAGGGCGTAGCCGACGCCCCACCGATTGACGACGTAGCGGGTGCCGGGCAGCTCGGCCTCGATGCGGCGCCGCAGCCGCGACGCGTGGCTGTCGAGCGTGCGGGTCGTGTGGCTGTTGCGGTAGCCCCAGATGCGCTCCAGCAGCTCGGCCTTCGGGATCACGCGCTCGGGATCGCGGGCCAGCGCGGCGAGCAGCTCGAACTCCTTCGCCGGCAGCGGGATGGTCGTGCCGCCGACGCGGACGACCCGCGCCAGGACGTCGATCTCGAGCGGGCCGACGGCGATCAGGTCGCGCCGCGTGACACGGCGGATGCGCTCGTGCAGCGCCGACACCCGGGCCAGCAGCTCCGGGATAGGAGAACGGCTTCGGCACGTAGTCGTCGGCGCCGCGCAGGAACCCGCGGAGGCGGTCCTGCTCCTCGGCCCGCGCCGTCAGCACGATGATGCCGACGCCGGGATCGCCGGCCTCGCCGCCGCGGATGGCACGGACGACGTCGAGGCCGGAGCCGTCGGGCAGCCCGACGTCGACGAGCACGATGTCGTGACGGTCGCTGCGCAGCGCGAGCAGCGCGTCGCGGACGGTGCCGACCGCCCGGACGCTGTGCTCGTCCTCGCGCAGGTTGTCGCGCAGGAAGTCGACGATGGCGGGCTCGTCCTCGACGATCAGTACGTTCGCAGGCATGGCGAGGCCTCCTCGGGCCGGAGGGAGAGAGGGAAAGTGGTCGTCGGCCGGGCGTCGCACGGCTCCAACCGACTGGGGCCACCGTACGAGGGCGCGCCGACCTCGCGCAATCCCCTATTCCTCACTCATTCCAGGTCCGCGACACCCCGCGCGACTTCCGTGACACCTGGTCGCCGGATCCGGCCGCACGTGCGGCGGCGCCACCCGAGCGGATCGAGGTGCGCGCCTAGACCGCAGGCCGGGCCGGTCGGCCGGCCCTTGGCGGCCAGCTTCCGGGCCGACGTAGGCGACCTGCCGCCCGGGCTCGCCGCCGAGCCCGGTCTTCGCTGCGACGTCCTTGGCGAGGGCGCCGCAGCCGCGCCGGCGAGGCGCTGTTGCACGACGAGGACCTGGGCCATCAGCGGTCTCATGCCGCACGCGCACCTTGCGCTTCGTGCGGAGGTCGGCGTGGAACGCATCGAGCAGGATGGCGAGGTCCGCGATGGTCAGCGCCCTGGCCGCGCGCCGCATCGCGGTCGTCGGCGTCGCCTGCCGGAGTCGCGCGAGAAGATCGATCGGCGCCGGCTTCACCGACGCCGCCTCCGCCTGGATGGCGGCGTGCACCTCGGCGGCCGACGTGACGAGGCGCTTTCGCAGCAGGCGGTTGATCGCGCTCCGCGGCGTGCCCGCGTCGCGTCGCTGCAGGGCCGCGACGGCGGCGCGCGCGGGATCACCATCGACCGCACGCCCGCGGCACGCAGCTGCTTCGCCAGCTCCCGGCCGCGGCGGTCGCGCAGCGCCAGCGCGTCGGCGAGCATGCCGCTGGTCGCCCGCATCGTCGCGCGGTGCAGCAGCCGGCCGCGCTTGTCGGCCTTGCCGCTGGCGTTGCCGAAGCGGTTGGCGGCGACCGCCAGCGCCTCCTGCAGCTCCGCCACCCGGGTCGACGCGTCGACCAGGCGGCGGCGTGCCGTCAGGATCTTCGTGCAGCCGCTGCCGCAGCTTGCAGCCGCGCACCTTGGCCCGCGCCAGCCGCTCGGCGAACGCCGCCCTCTGCCAGCTCGGATCGGGCGGATCGATCTTCAGCAGCAGCCCGTTCGCCATTGTCCCGAGAGTGCCCAAGACGCAGTTGCCGAGGGTCTCCTCGATGAGCTTCTGCCCCACCTGCGTCATCTCTGCAGCGCTGCCCGCAGCGCCCGTCGCGACGACCGGGGCACCGGCGACGACACCCGCGATGGCAACGGCCGTCAGCCCACAGCCCACCGCTCCGTCGAGCGCGTCGTCGGCACCGTTGTCGGCGATCTCCACCTTGCGGGCCGGGTCGAACAGGTCGGTCGACGGCTCCGGTGCCTGCCCGACGAAGTCGTAGCTGAACCAGGCCCGCACGCTGCGCGCCTTCGTCATCGTCACACGGCACTGCTGGCCCGACGGCGACGTCGCAGCCCTCCCAGCGCTCGAACTTCGACGTCTCGCTCGGCAGCGCCGCGAGCGCCACGCGCTCGCCTTTCATGAACCCCTGGCTGCAGACCGCCACGACGCCGCCGCAGTCGATGCCGTTCATGCCGCCGGTGATGGTGCCGCGGCCGCCGCCGACGACGCCGACGGCCGTCGACAGCAGGTACTCGGCCGGCGGCTCGAGCGGGCCGAGCACGTCGAGCGTGACCGTCAGCGTCTCGGTCCTGACGCCCGGACCTTCGCAGTACACCGTCTTCGAGCCCTGGATGCGCAACGTCTTGCCGTCGGGCAGCACCGTCGGCGCCGGCAACGGCATCCACTGGAACGGATCCGTGCCCTGGCAGGCGCCCATCCACGGCGGCGCCAGCGAGTTGTCGAACACCACGTCCGGCTCGTCGCACGGCGAGTTCTGGGCCGCGCGGAGGAACACGCTCTCGTTGTCGTTGTTGGGAATCGTGAGGATCGTCGCCGCCGTCGGACGCACCGAACGCGTCGCGAGGCCGGCCGATCCAGATGCCGACCAGCTGGTGCGGGCAGGACGCTGCCGGGCACGGTGACGATGCGGGTCGTCGTGTACCGGCCGTCGCACGGCCCTCCCGACGTGTCGAGAGACGTCACGGCGAAGTCATCGAGCGCTTCGCCGATCTCGAGGCGGCTCTCGCCCGGATCGCGGTCAAGGGGCGTCCGCACGCGGCCCGCCAGGCGCTCCGTCGACGTCCGCGACGAACCCCGAGGCCGTCCGCCGCGTGGAACGTCCGCGTCGCGGACAGCGATCCCGTCCAGTACCGCTTGACGTCGGCCGGTCGAGACCTCCCGCGGCACGACGGCTGCTCCGGCGGGGCCGGCCGTCGCAAGCACCGCTGTTATCGCGAGCAGGACGGAGTCGTGGCCGGAGGGGCCCGCTTCGTCGCATCCAACGAGCGTACGGCCAAACGCGCGCCGAGGCGACCTGAACTTCCGTTCAGGCGTCCGCCGTGCCGTGCTGACGGCCCCCATCCCCGACACTTCCCGCACGATGCTGACTCCCGACGAGCTCCTCACCACCACCCGCGCCGTCCGCAAGCGCCTCGACTTCGACCGGCCCGCTCGACCCGGCGCTGCTCGACGAGTGCCTCGAGATCGCGCTGCAGGCGCCGACCGCCTCGAACCGCCAGTCGTGGCACTTCGTGGTCGTCACCGACCCCGCGCTGAAGCAGCCGATCGGCGACTACTACCGCAAGAGCTTCGCCGACTACATCCGCCCCGCGGCCGCGGACGACACCGAGCGCGCGAAGATGGTCAGCTCGTCGTCGTACCTGGCGGAGCGGTTCCACGAGGTGCCGGCGTACGTGATCTTCTGCCTCCGCGGCCGCGTCGAGACCGCCTCGCACAGCACGCAGGCCAGCATGTACGGCTCGATCGTGCAGGCCGCCTGGAGCTTCCAGCTGGCCGCGCGCGCCCGCGGCCTCGGCACCTGCTACACGACGCTGCACCTGCCGTACGAGCGCGAGATCGCCGAGCTGCTCGGCATCCCGTTCGAGAAGTACGCGCAGGTCGCGCTGGTGACGGTCGGCCACACGATCGGCGACGACTTCAAGCCGGCGCCGCGCAAGCCGCTCGACGAGGTCGTGCACCGCGAGCGCTGGTAGCGCCTGCGCCAGGCTCAGGCGGCCTCGTCCAGCACGAGCCGGTCGCCCACCGCGATCCGCAGCCGCGCCGCCTCGCCCGCCCCCATCTCGAGGATCCGCTTCGCGCCGCCGGCGCGGGCGAGCCGCCACGGCTTCAGGCCCTCGATCGACGCGCACCACCTCCAGATCGCGCGTCAGGAACACCGCATCGATCGAGAACCGCATGAAGAACATGTGGATCGAGCCCGTCGGGTCGGACAGCAGCAGCCCCTCCCCCGCCTCCAGGCCCGTGCGGCCGAGCAGGCCCTTGGCGTTCTTGTGCTCGCCCGCCTTCGAGACCGAGACGCGGTCGAGGATGAGCCGTCCATCGGTGGTCAGTATCCGTGCCATCTCTACACTCATTGTTAGTGCAGAACTTCGACTACCGGTCGGGTGACGACGTCACGCTCGAGTTCGTGGGGCTCGTCTACCGCTTCGCGGAGCGCGACTTCCGCGAGCGCGTGATCGGTGCTGCGCGGGCCCTGCGGCTGATCACCGACGTGAGCGCGCCGGCGGGCGACGACCTCGTCGCGCTGGCCGCGCACGGCACGCTGGTCGCACCGCGATCGAACCTCGGCCGGCGGCTCGCGTCTCCGACGACCGCGACCAGATCACGTACTGGCTGCGCAAGCTCGTGTTCCGGTCGGCGTGGATCGACGAGCGGCTGAAGGCCGACCTGCTCGACGTCGACTTCGACGAGGAGCGCGGACGGTTCCGCTTCCGCAGCGACGGCTACGACGTGCCGCCCAGCCTCGACGGCGACGTGCCCAGCTTTTTGCCTGCACGGAGGTAGCGTCGCGGGGGTCAACGGCAGTATGCTGGCCCGATGCACGATGACTCCTTCGAGACGGACGGGACCCCCGGCGCGCCCGAGACGACGGCGCTGCTCCCGGTCCGCGACACGGGCGTAGAGGCGGTGCGGGAGTCGGTCGCCGACCTGGCCGCCGTGCTGCCCACGCGCATCGAGGCGGCGGTCGCCCGCGCCCTCGAGTCGGCCGACGGCGCACCCCTGCCGCGGCAGATCGGCGAGCTGCAGCGTGCCGTCCAGACGCTGTCGCGCGACCTGCACTCCGAGCGGCTCGGCCGCATCGGCGACGTCGAGGTGCTGGTCGACCTCATCGCCGCCGCCGCCGAGGCGCAGGACCGCCGCGTGGCGGCCCTCGAGGCGCAGGTGACCACGCTGGTGGCGGCCGTCGAGGCCCTCACGCCGGTCGTGGCCAACGTGGCCGAGAAGCTCGATCGCCGCGTGCGCATCTCGGTGCAGACCGAGCCGGGCGCACAGCCGTTCGGCAACGCCGGCAACTCCTGACACTTCCGGCACGGTCCGGCACGGTCCCGTGCGCCCCTGCCGGGGTAGCGTCGATGCGTGGGATCTCGCGGACAGGCTACGGTCGAGCACCTCGCGCTGATGGCCGCGGTCGCGGCGCTGCTGATCGGCGTCGCGCCGCACGCGCCCGGAGCGGCGGCCGCGATCGCCGCGCGGCTGGGCGGCTCGGCCCCGGCTGAAGCCGCATCGCGGCCCGCGGCCCGCGAGCTGGCCCTGGCCGCCGCCGCACTGCGGGGCGAGGCGGCGGCGCCGACCGTCGAGGACGCCGCGGTGCTGCTCGGCGACATCCTCGGGCCGGTCGCGGCAGGGCGCGCGCTCGACGACCTCGCAGCCGCAACCGTCGGCCCCGCGCAGGTCGGCACCGACCCGTTCTCGGTCGAGCGGCTGCGCGGAGGCCGGATCGGCGCCCACGTGGTCACCGCCGCGGAGGAGGAGCGGTACCGGCCGCTCCTCGAGCGCAAGCGCCGCAACGCGGCCGAGCAACGTGCCGCGATGTCGCTGCTCACCGCGGCGGTCAGCGTCGCCGTGCCCGAGTTCGCGCTGCTCGGCGTCGCCATCACGCTCACCGACGACGATGACGGCGCGTTCCCACCGGCCACGCGCACCGGCGACGTGGTCCTGTGCGTGCCGGTCGATACGCCGCAGGGAGCCGCGCTCGTGCTGGCGGTGCTGCGCGACGGGCGGCTGCTGCAACGGAAGGTCGCGCGCCGTGCGCAGTGCCCGGCCTGAGCGGGGCCAGGCCACCGTCGAGATGGTCGGCGCTGCTGCTGATCATGCTCCTGGTCTCGGCCGTGCTGCTGCTGACGCTGCCGCGGCTCGGCCCGTGGCTGGCGCACGTGCTCGGCGGCGACCCGACGCCGACGGCGGAGCGGCAGCCGGCGGCCGCCGGGCTGGCGGAGCGGGCTCTCGCGGGCCGCAGCGGCGCCGGCGGCACGCCCACCCTGCTGGTCGCCGAGCGGCTGCTGGCGCTCGAGCTGGGCGCGCAGGGAGCTCACGACTACCTCGCGACGCGCCTGCTCGCGCGGTACGGCGCCCGCCTTGGCCGCGCCATCGACGTGACGTCGATCGTCGGCGGTGCGCAGGCGCCGGGCGACCTGCTGATCGCCACCGCGGCCGCTCGCCCGACCGTCGCCATCGCCCGGCTGGCCGACGAGCCGGTGCCCGATCTCGACGCCGCCACCCGCCGGGCGGTGGTCGCGGCCGGCCAGGAGGCCGGCGTCACGGCGCTCGGCCTCGTGCCGCGGGCGATGCCGCTCGCGAAGCTGCTGGGCCGGATCCAGACCGGGCAGGCCGTGGTCGCCCTGCTGGCCCCGGCCCGCGACGTCGGCCCGGTACCCGGCCGGCGCGCCGGCGACGCGGTGCTGTGCGAGCCTGTCGACCTGCGCTGGACGATGGGCGGCCAGGTGCACGTCCGGCCGCTGGCGCGGGCGCTCCACCTCGTCGTGGTGCGGGCCGGGCGCGTGATCGACGACCGGCTGGTCGACGGCGAACGCTGCCCGTGACGCTTCCCGCGCCCACACCGGCGACAATGTGCCTGTGAGCAGGACGATCGAGGCCCCGGCCGAGACCGAGGCGCCCGAGGGCGTCGAGGAGCACCAGCACGATCCGCCGTGGGTCGTCCTGGTCTGGAACGACCCGATCAACCTGATGAGCTACGTGGCGCTGATCTTCCGGCGCCTCTTCGGGTACTCCGAGGCGAAGGCCAACCAGCTGATGCTGCAGGTGCACGAGGAGGGCAAGGCCGTCGTCGCGTCGGGATCGCGCGAGAAGTGCGAGTTCGACGTCGCGCGCCTGCACGCCCACGGCCTGTGGGCGACCATGCGGCAGGACTGATGGCGCGCCGGCGCATCGCCCGGCAGCGCGGCGGCGGCTACCGCCTGCGCCTGACGCAGCCCGAGCGCGAGCTGCTGCAGGCCCTGCCCGGCCAGCTGATGGAGCTGCTCGAGACCGACGACCCGTCGCTGCGGCGGCTGAAGCCGCCCGCCTACGACGACGACGCCGAGGCCAGCGCCGAGTACACGGCCATGGTCGGCGACGACCTGCTCGAAGGCCGGCGGCTCGCGCTCGAAACGATGGCGCGCACGGCGACGGCCGACCGCCTGACCGAGGACGAGCTCGGATCGTGGCTGACGGCCACGAACGACCTGCGGCTGGTGCTCGGCACGCGGCTGAACGTGACCGACGACACGCAGGGATTCATGCCGCTCGCCGACGACCCGCAGGCGCCCGAGTGGGTGGCGTACAACTACCTCAGCTGGTTGCAGGAGGAGGTCGTCGCCGCCCTCTCGGACGCCCTGTAGGCCCGGGAATCAGCGCCGGGTGGTGTCGGCGCTGCCGACGACCTTCTGAACGGCGGCGGTGAAGCCCTTCTCGATCTGGCTGACGAGGCCGCCGCCCTTCACCTGGCTCGAGACGGCAAGCAGCAAGGCGCCGACGGCGAGCAGCAGGCCGATGTACTCGACGGTGCCCTGGCCGCGGCTGCGGGGACGCTGGCGGAGGTGGGACACAAGGTTCTCCTCGGTCGTCTGACGGCCCGGACGAGCCGCCACGAACGAGCGTGCAGCCAGGCGTGCGCGCGTGTCAGTGCCGGACCGTGCCGACTCTCGCGCGGACCGCTACGGAACGGACACGAGCGCCCGCGGCGCCGGCGCCGAGGCGCGCGGGAGCACGCAGATGAACAGCGCACCGCCCTCGGGCGCGTCGTCCACGGACAGCGACCCGCCCATGGCGAGCGCCAGCTCCGACGCGATCGCGAGGCCGAGGCCGGTGCCGCCCCCGCCCTCCGAGAAGAACGGCGAGAACACGTCGTCGCGGCGCGACAGCGGCACGCCCGGCCCGGAGTCGGCCACCTCGATGCGCACGCCGCCCGTCACGCCGGCCGCGGACAGGCGCACCACGCCACCCGCCGGCGTCCAGCGCACGGCGTTCTCGACCAGGTTGGAGACGATCTGCAGGATGCGGTCGCCGTCGCCCGCCACGGCGCCCACGTCGGCCTGCCGCAGGTCGATGTCGACGTTGCGCGCGCGCGCCGTCTCGCGGTGCGTGGCCTCGCAGCGCGCCAGCAGGTCGGCCACGTCGACCTCCTCGCGCCGGAACGTGAAGCGGTCGGCCTCGAGCTTCGCGAGGTCGAGCAGGTCGCCGATCAGGCGCTCCAGCCGCGACGACTCGGCCGCGATCACGTCGAACGCCGCCGCCTGTTCGACCGGCCCCTCGACGATGCCGTCGGCCAGCGCCGCGACGTGGCCGCGGATGGCCGTCAGCGGCGTGCGCAGCTCGTGCGAGACGTGCATCAGGAACAGCCGCTCGTGCTCGCGCGCCTCCTGCAGCTGCGTCGCCATGTCGTCGAACGAGCGGTTCAGGGCGCCGATCTCGTCGCGCCGGCGCCGGTCGAGGCGGACGTCGTAGTCGCCGCTGGCGATGGCCGCGGTGGCCGCGGCGAGGCGCCGCAGCGGCGCCGTGATGCGCGTGCCGAGGAACAGCGCCAGCAGCAGGGCGGCGGCGCCGGCGATCATGAACGCGGGCGCCAGGCGCTCGGCCCAGAACGACTGCGTGGGCGCCAGCGTCGACAGCGGCCGGGTCAGCACGATCGCGCCGAAGGCCGCGATGTTGCCCTCCGGATCGGGCCGGAAGTCGTGGGTCAGGAACACCCCGCTGACCACCGCCAGCGACTTCTCGCCGCCCGGGCGGCGTGTCCTCGAAGCTCAGCTGCTTCCCGCGGTCGAGCTGCGTCCAGTCGAGCTTCAGGGCGGGCCACGCCGCCACGTTGCCGCCCGGGTACGGCTGCGCGTAGTCCGGGTTCGGGACGAAGTAGATGTCGGCGCGCGTGATCTGCCGGACGAAGGTGCGGATGTTGATCGGCCGCGGCGCCCCCTCCGTGTCGAAGGCGCGCCGCGCCGACTCGGCGAACTGGCGCACGACGCCGGGGCCCTGCTCCTTCAGCCGCTGCTCGGTCTGCGAGCGCTCGTACGAGGTCACCGAGCGGGACGTCAGCACGAGGGCCAGTCCGCCCGCTACCAGCACGGGCAGGATCAGGAAGACGACGAGTCTGAGCCTAAGCGACCGCAACGTCGTCGGAGACCTTGTAGCCGACACCCCAGACGGTCACGACGGGGCACGTGTCGCCGATCTTGCGGCGCAGCTGCCGCACGTGCACGTCGACCGTCCGCGTGTCGCCGGCGAACGTGTAGCCCCACACGCGCTCGAGCAGCTGGTCGCGCGTGAGCACGATGCCGTGGTGCTCCATCAGCGCGTACAGCAGGTCGAACTCCTTGGGCGCGAGCTGCACCACGCGGCCCTCGAGCGTCAGCTCGCGGCGCCCGGCGTCGATGCGCAGGTCGCCGTGCGTGAGCACGGTCTTGGCGGGCGCGGGGGCGGGCGTGGCGGCGCGGCGCAGGATCGTCTTGATGCGGGCGACCAGCTCGCGCGGGTTGAACGGCTTGGTGACGTAGTCGTCGGCGCCCACCTCGAGCCCGACGATCTTGTCGATGTCGTCGTCGCGCGCGGTCAGCATCAGGATCGGCACCTGCGAGGTGGCGCGGATGCGCCGGCACACCTCGAGACCGTCGATGTCGGGCAGGTTGAGGTCGAGCAGGATCAGCGCCGGCTCGGACGCGCGGAAGCGCGCGATGCCGTCGACGCCCGTCGCCGCCCGTTCGACCGTGAAGCCCGCCTTCTCCAGGTACAGCTTCACGAACGACGCGATGTTGGCCTCGTCCTCGACGATCAGGATCCGCTCGGGCACTGCCTCATCCTAGTGCGTGGGGCGTACGCGCCCGCTGGATCAGCGGCGCTTGAGCACGATCGGGGCCATGTTGCCGTTGTAGCGCTGCTGCACGCCGTCGCGGGTATACGTGCCGGAGCCGTTGAGCTTCAGGGTGCCGACGCCCGAGATCGAGATGCGGAACCGGTTCTTGCTCGTGACGCGCATCGTGAAGCCCTGGCCGTCGTAGATGAACCGCACGGCGTGCACCACGATCCAGTCGCCCGTCTTCTTGTCGCGGCGGATGCACGCCTTCTTGCGCTTGATCACGCACTTGGGCCTGAACGAGCGCGGAGTCGGCCGCCACGAGACGCACCCGGCCGGGCGCGTTCACCGTCACGCCGATCACCTGGGCCGCCTTCCGCGTCGTGAAGCGCGCGGTGCCCTTGCCGTCGACGTTGACGGTCGTGGCGCTCGCCGCGGCCGGCACGGCCAGGATCAGCGTTGCGGAGATCGCGAGCAGGGGAAAGGGGCGCAAGATCACTCTCTGAGTATCGGTGGCCCGCATGCGCGGGCGGTGATCGACTTGTAAGGCTTCCGTAAAGCCGAAGGCTCCCTATCGGTAGTCGTAGAAGCCCTGCTTGGCCTTGCGGCCGTGCAGACCGGCCTCGACCATGCGCTGCAGACGGGCCGGCGGCGCCATGCGCTCCTCGCGCAGGCCGCGCCACAGCGCCTCGGACGCGTGGGCGTGCACGTCGAGCCCGACCAGGTCGGCCAGCGCGAACGGCCCCATCGGCCAGCCGGCGCCGAACCGCATGGCGCGGTCGATGTCCTCGGGCGACGCGCCCGTCTCCTCCATCGCGCGGATGGCGTCGTTGAGGATCGGGATCAGGATCCGGTTGACGAGGAAGCCCGGCGTGTCGGCGCACGGCACGGCCTCCTTGCCGAGGCCCGAGGCGAACGCCAGCGCGGCGTCGAAGGCGGCCTCGTCGACGATCGCCGTGCGCACGACCTCGATCAGCTTCATCAGCGGCGCCGGGTTGAAGAAGTGCAGGCCGACGACGCGGTCGGGCCGCCCCGAGGCGGCCGCCACGGCCGAGACCGACAGGGCGCTGGTGTTGGTGGCGAGGATCGCCTCGGGGCCGCAGATGTCGTTCAGCTCCGCAAACAGCGCCTGCTTCGGCGCCAGCTCCTCGACGATCGCCTCGATCACGATGCCCGCGCCGGCGAGGGCGTTCAGGTCGGTGGTCGCCGTCAGGCGACCGCGCGCCGCCTCGGCGTCGGCGGCCGTCATGATGCCCTTCTCGACCCGCTTGGCGAGGCCCGCCTCGATCTTCGCGACGCCCGCGTCGACGAACCGCTGCTCGACGTCGCGCGCGACCACGACGTGGCCCGCTTCCAGGCACACCTGGGCGATTCCCGCACCCATCGTGCCGAGCCCCACTACACCGACGGTTCCGATCGACACGCGTCTACCTCCGCTCGCTTCGGCCGTGATCGTACTCGCGGCCGAGGCAGGAAATCGGCGATGCGCGGGATACACTGGCTCCATGGCTCGCTTTCGCGACCGGTTGCGCATGCCCGCACGCGACCGCAACGACGCGGTGGTGATCGACGACGGCCCCGGCACCGAGATCATCGTGCTCGACGCCGTCGAGGAGGTCGTCGACGGCGTCGAGCCCGGGGTCCTCGCCGCCACCGAGCCGTATCCGGCCGCCACGCGCCGCGCCCTGCGGCGCGAGCGCCAGGCGCTGGTGGCCGAGTACGAGCGGCAGGTCATGGACCTCGGCGGCCTCGTCGTCGAGATGGCGCGCCGGGGCGTCAACAATCATGCACTCGTGGAGCGACGCGCCGCCGACGTGGTCGAGCTCGAGCGGCGCATCGCCGAGCTGGACGGCAGCCTGACCGCCGAGGCCGAGGTGCGTCGCGGCCACGTCGCCGTGCCGCCGCTGATGGCGCAGATCGAGGCGCCCGCCCTGCCGACCGCCACGCCCTGCGCGACGTGTCACGCGCTGCTCGCCAACGACGCCAACTTCTGCGCCTACTGCGGCGCGCCGCGGGAGCGCCGGTGACGGACGACGAAGCGTTCGAAGAGCCTGTCGACCAGGCGCGCTGCCCGAACTGCCTCTCCGCCGTCGAGCCCGACCAGCAGTACTGCCTGGAGTGCGGCGAGCGGCTCGCCCCTGCCGGCCCGCCGCCGTCCAGCCCGCTGCGTGGCCGCACGCGCCCGCCCGCCGCGGTGATCGTGGCCGTCGGCGCGCTCCTGCTGCTGCTCGGCGGCTTCGGCATCGCCTACGGCTTCACGCGCGGCGACGACGGCACGAAGGCGTCGGGCACGTCCACCGGCAAGCAGACCACCGGTTCGTCGACGGGCGGCGTCGTGGTGCCGACGTTCACGATCACCGACACGAACCAGACGGTGCCGACGTTCACCGACGTCCCGACCGGCACGGACATCCCGACCGGCACCGACGTGCCTACCGACAGCATCCCCACCTTCCCGACCGACACGGGCGCGACCACGACGCCCGACCCCGACCCGACCGACACCGACCCGGGTGCGGAGGCCAGCGACTGGCCGGAGGGCAAGGACGCGTTCGCGGTGCTCCTCTCGTCCGACGACACGGAGCGGTACACGTTCGAGTCGATCACGGCGAAGAAGAACGACGCGATCGCGAAGGGCTTCGAGAACGCCGGCGTGCTGAACTCCGACGACTACTTCACGCTCAACCCGGGCTACTGGGTGCTGTACATCGGCCCGTACGAGACGAAGTCCGAGGCGCAGGCCGCCCAGGCCGAGGCGCGGGCGGCCGGCTACTCCGACGCCTACGTGCGTCGCGTCGCCGAGTAGGCCGCGGCGATCTCCGCCGCAGCGCCGCCCAGCGCGATCAGGTCGTAGCCGCCCTCCAGCACCAGCGGCGGCTCGCAGATGCCGAGCCGCGCGCACAGGTCGCGGACGTCGGTCACCAGGGCGCCGATACGTGCGGTCCTCGAGCTCCAGGCTGGCCAGCGGGTCGCGGCGGTGCCCGTCGACGCCGCACGCGATCAGCACCAGGTCGGGTGCGTAGCGCTCGACCGCGGGCAGCACCTCGTCGCGGAACCGCGCCAGGTACGCGTCGTGGCCGATGCCGGCCGGCAGCGGCACGTTGAGCGTCGTCCCCCGCCCCGGTCCGGCGCCCGTCTCGTCGGCGGCGCCCGAGTACGGCCAGTGCGGCCACTCGTGCAGCGATACGGCCAGCACCGACGGGTCCTCGTAGAACACGGCCTGCGTGCCGTTGCCGTGGTGGACGTCCCAGTCGATCACCGCGACGCGGCCGACGTCGAGCACGTACTGCGCATGCCGGACGGCGATCGAGCCGTTGGCCAGCAGGCAGAAGCCCATCGGCCGGTCGGGCAGCGCATGGTGCCCGGGCGGCCGCATCGCGGCCAGGCCGATGCCGCCCCGCACGGCCTCGGTCACCGCGGCGATGGCGGCGCCGGCGGCGTGCATGGCGGCCTCGCGGGAGCCGGCCACGACGTAGGTATCGGCGTCGGCCATGCCCTCGCCCGCCCCGAACAGCCGGTCGGCGTACCCTGCGACGTGCACGCGGTCGAGATCGGCGGCGCTCGCGGCGGGCGCGGGCCGCTGCTCGAACCCGTCGCCGAGCCCCGCCAGGAACGCATCGACCCGCGCGGGCCGCTCGGGGTGTCCGTCCAGGCCGTGCGCGGCCTGCGAGGGATGGGTGAAGACCACTGTCACAAGGTCTGAGATTGTGACAGCCACCGTCGCTCAACATGGGCAAAACGAGATGACTTTGCAACAAACATGGTGGCCAAACCTTGAATTTCGCGTCGAGGGCTGTACAGTGGACAGCGTCGAGGGATTAACCCGCCCCGCACGCAAGGTGCGACGGCAGGGTTCGGTTTCGTGCCGCTCTCGTCAGCGCTGCCAACTGTAGGCAGCCACCAACCGTTCGGGAGCACGAACCATGTACCGCTTCAGCCGTCAGATCTTCATGCAGATCAAGGATGCGATCGATCCGCATCCCGACACCATTCCCGCCCACGAGGCCCGCCGCCGCGTGCTGCGCGCCTGCGAGGAGACGATCGAGCGCCTCGCCAAGGATCCGCGCTACTTCCCGAAGCCCGCGCGGAGCCTGTTCCAGGAGATCCGGTGCTACTTCCCGATCACCGAGCAGGGCCGGGTGTACTACTCGATCGAGCGCACGCTCACGATCGCGCACCAGTTCATCCAGGACGAGATCGAGCGCAGCGGCGAGGGCACCCTCACGCCGTGCCGCGCCACGACGCGCAAGGGCAAGCCCTGCCAGCGGACGCCGCTGCCGGGCAAGGAGTACTGCCCGAGCCACCAGCATCTCGAAGAGCCGGTCTTCGTCTAAGCCCGGAACCGGCACCGCCCGTCGACAGGGCACCTCGCCAGGTTCCACCAGGCCGCGTACCAGCGGGGCCTTTGCAACAACGCTAACGCGGCGCTCGCGTGCGCCCCGCTGGTGCGCTTCGGCCCTGCAGAGCCTCGGAAAGGGCGCTGCCCTTCCGCTCGGCACTGCAGCGCCGACCTGGCGGTCTGGCGAGGCCCCCTGTCGGCGGCCGGCACCGGCCCCGGGCTTGGCACTGACGCAGCTGATGCGTCAGGCGAGCCGCTAGGGCAGCGGCAACCGCAGCTGCTCCGCATCGACCAGCTTCGCCACGCCGACGCCGATCAGGCGGACGGGCGGTGGTCTGCGGGCCAGCGCGCGATCGAGCGCGATCAGCGCCAGCCTGCCGATCTCGTCCGACCCGGAGAACGGCGCCGGCGCGGTCTGCGACCGGGTCGCGATCGCGAAGTCGGGATAGCGCAGCTTCAGCGTCACGGTGGCGGCGCCCCGGGCCTCGCGCTCGAGGCGCTCCGCCACCTCGTCCGCCATCCGCAGGGCGATCGCCCGCAGCTCCTCGACCGTGACGACGTCGCGCTCGAACGTCTCCTCGACCGACACCGAGAGCGCCCGTCCGGGCAGCGCCACGGGCCGCGGATCGATGCCGCGCGCGCGATCGCGCAGCTCCACGCCGACGGCCCCGGGCAGCAGGCGCGCCAGGCGGTCGTCGTCCAGCGCCGCGAGGTCGCCGATCAGCGACAGCCCGGCGGCCTGCAGGCGCTCGTCCGACTTCGGGCCGATGCCCGGCAGCGCCCGCAGCGGCAGCGGCGCGAGGAACGCCGCCTCGCGGCCGGCCGGCACCACCGTCACGCCGCGCGGCTTGCGGTGGTCGGAGGCGATCTTGGCCACCACCTTCGACGTCGCGCAGCCGAACGAGGCGTCGAGCCCGGTCTCGTCGCGGATCAGCCGCTGCAGGTCGCGCAGGAACCGCTCCGCCTCCCCCGCCGTCGAGACGGCGCCGGTCAGGTCGAGGTAGCCCTCGTCGATGCCGACCTGCTGCGCGAGCGGCACGCGGGCGCTCACCAGCGTCCAGATCCTGCGCGACCACTCGCTGTAGCGCGCCATGCTCGGCCGGACGAACACGGCCTCGGGACACCGCCGCCGGGCCTCCGCCGCCGACATCGCCGAGCGGATGCCGAACGCCCGCGCCTCGTAGCTCGCGGTCGACACGACACCCCGGCCGTCGGGGCTCCCACCGACCACCAGCGGCAGGCCCGCGAGCTCGGGACGTTCGAGAACTTCGACGGCCGCGAAGAAGGCATCGAGGTCGAGGTGGGCGACCACGCGCGCCATCGCCGGTCGAATCTACCACCCAGGTCGTCCAGCGTGCGTATGATCCTCCCGGGATGGCGGTACTGGAGCGCGCGACGATGTGAGTCATGACGGCGACAAGCTGATTCGACAGCTCTCGCTCGTCGCGTACCTGATGGCCGAGCGCAGGCCAGTCACAGCGCGCGATGCGAAGAACGCGGTCGAGGGCTACTCGGAGATGTCGGACGAGGCGTTCGCCCGGCGCTTCTACGCGGACCGGGCCGAGCTGCTGGCGCTCGGCGTCGGCATCACGTCGCAGCGCGACGAGTTCACCGGCGAGGAGCTCTACACGCTGCAGCGCGAGGACTACTTCCTGCCGCCGCTGCACCTGGACGACGCCGAGCTGGCCGCGCTCCAGACGTGCCTGTACCTGCTCGAGGGCCAGTTCGCGTACTCCGAGCCGCTGCGGCTGGCGCTGCAGAACCTCGCGCTCGGCCGCCCGAACCCGACCGGGCCGCCGGCCGACAGCGCCGTCACGCTCAACCTCGCGGGCGGCGGCTACTCGCCGGAGATCGCCCAGCGCCTCGCGAAGCTCGAGACGGCCATCTCGAAGCAGCGCACGATCGTGTTCCGCTACTTCGCGATGAACCGCGGCGCCGAGGCGACGCGCACGGTCGACCCGTACAGCCTCTACTTCCAGGGCGGCCAGTGGTACGTCGTCGGCCGCGACCACGACCGCGACGACATGCGCGTGTTCCGCGTCTCGCGCATCCGCGGCGACCTGCGGTTCGCCACCCGGCGCGAGCGCGACTTCAAGTTCCCCGAGGGCTTCGACCCCGGCACCTACCGCGACCGCGCGCCGTGGCAGCTCGGCGAGGCGCAGGGCGAGGCCGTGCTCGACATCACGCCCAGCGCCGCCTGGCTGGTCGAGCGGCTGTTCGGCCGCCACGGCACGGTCGAGATCCGCGACGACCGCGGCGCCCGCTTCGCGACGCCGTACGCCAGCCTCGAGCTGCTCGCCACCTGGGTGATCGGCATGGACGGCCAGGCGCTGCCCGTGTCGCCGCCCGAGCTGGTGGACGAGGTCGCGACCGCGCTCGACCGCGGCCTGCCGGCCCACGAGGGCGACGTGCCGCCGATCGCGGCGCCGATCGAGATCGTGCGCGAGCAGGCGGCCGAGCCGGCCGCCGCAGCGGCGCTCCAGCCCGGTCGCGCCCGAGCGCTTCGCGGTGCTGCAGGCGATGCTGGCCGACCTGCTCGAGAGCTGCGGCGACGAGCCGCGCGGCGAGATCTCGGCGACCGACCTGAAGGAGCGCTACGGGCTCACCGACGACGCGCTCGTGGAGCAGGTCAACCTGCTCAACCTCGTCAACTTCGGCGGCGGCTGCTACGCCGTCTACGCCGAGTTCGACGGCGACACGATCAAGGTCGAGAAGGAGCTGTACGGCGAGGAGTTCCGCCGCCCCGCGCGCCTCTCGCCGCTCGAGGCCAAGGCGATCCTGATGGCGCTCGACCTGGTCGGGCCGCAGGTCGCCGCCGGCGCGGGCACCACGCTCGGCGACGTGCGGCGCAAGGTCGAGTCGGCGTTCGGGCGCTTCGCGCTCCGCGAGACGCCGACGCCGGTCGCGCAGCGCGAGGCCGAGGGCATCCTGTCGGCCATCAACGACTCGATCCGCAACCGCCGGCTCGTGCGGGTCGAGTACCTCGGCCGCAGCGGCGCCGACATGACCGAGCGCGTCGTCGAGCCGTACCTGCTGCGCGGCGTCGGCTCCGACTGGTACCTCGAGAGCTACGACCGCACCGCCGCCGGCGAGCGCACGTTCCGCGTCGACCGCATCCGCGCCGCCGAGCCGCTGCCCGAGACGTTCGAGCCGCGCGCCGGCCTCGAGGTGCAGGCCGAGCAGCGCGCGCCGCGCGGCCGCTCCGGCACCGCCTCGGTGTGGTTCTCGCCCGAGATCGCCGCCCGCGAGACCGAGACCCTGCCGTCACAGCTCGCCGCTCATCGACGGCGCCGCGCTGGCGACCATCTCCTACGGCTCCGAGCGCTGGCTGGCGACCGAGATCCTCAAGCACCGCGGCAACGCCGTGCTGATCGGCCCCGAGCACCTCCGCGCGGTCGTCGCCACGCGCGCCACCGAGCTGCGCCAGCTCGCGACAGAACGCCTCGACACGCCGGCGCGATGATCCGGTACCTGTCGGAGGCGGAGGTCGAGCGGGCGCGGCCGAGCGTCCGCGAGGGGATCGACCTGGCGCGCCTGGCGCTCGTCGCGCTGGCCGAGGGGCATGCCGAGCTGCCGCCGAAGTCCGTCCGTCCACCCGCGTCCCGGCTCGTTCGCCAACGTCATGCCCGCCTACCTCGAGGACGTCGGCCACGGCGACCAGCTCGGGCTCAAGTGGGTCGCCGTCTACAACACCAACGCCGAGCGCGGCCTGCCGATCATCAACGGCGTCGTCGTCATCTGCGACACGGACACCGGCCTGCCGCGCGCCCTGATGGGCGCGGCGTTCCTGACCGGCATCCGCACCGCGGCGGTCTCCGGCGCCTGCATGGAGGCGCTCGCGCCCGCCGACGTCGGCCACGTCGCGATCACCGGCGCCGGCGTGCAGACGCGGTCGCACCTGGAGGTCTGCCAGGAGCTCGGGCACCTCGACGTGACCGTGTTCGCGCGCCGCGCCGCGGCCGGCGACGCCGTCGTCGCGTGGGCGGCCGAGCACGCGCCGCGGCTGCGCGTCACGATCGTCGGCTCGACCGCCGAGGCGGTTCGCGGCGCCGGCGTGATCATCACGGGCGTGCCGATCGGCGTCGAAGGACGCCCTGCTCGATCCCGGCCACGGTGCGCGACGACGCGCTGCTGCTGCCGCTCGACTGGGGCACGTCGGTGGGCGCCGACATCGCCAACGCGGCGCGCCTGTTCGCCGACGACGTGCCGCAGTTCGCGCGCATCGCCGAGCGCGGCTCGTTCCCGGGCTACCGGGCCGCCGACGGCTACACCGGCGAGGCGCTGCAGCTGCCGCGCCCGACCGGCCGCGTGGTCTGCCAGAACCTCGGCCAGGGCGCCGCCGACCTGCTGTTCGGCAACGCCGTCGCGCGTCAACGCCGAGCGCGACGGCGTCGGCACGCTGCTCGAGCGATAGCACCGACATCGTCGCGCGTTCGCGCGTGCCGTACCGCGCGCCATCTGTGCCATCTCTCGCCGCGTCGTGCCGCGTCGCGCGATCCGCGCGCCTTCCGCGCGCCTTCCATGTTGGGGTCAGACCCCATTAACGGCGATTTCGGGGTCAGACCCCAGGCCGTTCGGCGGCCTACGCCGGCCGGCCGAGCGCGCGGCGGGCGGCTCGCTGCAGCACCGGATCGGCGCTGTCGGCGTAGGGTCGCGCCAGCTCGCGGTGCTCCGACGGGCCGTTGCCGAGGGCGACCAGGGCGTTGCGGCGCAGGTAGCGCGGGTCGCGGTCGGGCACGTAGAGCCGCTCGTAGCGGCGCTCGCAGGTCGTCGTCCGGGGCCGTCAGCCAGTCGGCGAGCGACACGAACGCCTCCGCCCCGGGATCGGCCGCGTCGGCGCGCCGCTTCGCCGGGCCCGGCGTTCCACGGGCACACGTCCTGGCAGATGTCGCAGCCGTAGACGCGGTCCGCGAGCGCCGTCGGCGACGCCGGCGGCGCGTCGGCGCGGCTCTGCGTCCAGTACGACAGGCACCGCGTCGCAGTCGAGCACGCCGGGCTCGTCCAGCGCGCCCGTCGGGCACGCGTCGACGCAGAGCGTGCACGAGCCGCAGCCGTCGCGCACCGGCTCCGGCGCCGCCGGCCACCAGCGCGGCGTCGGTGATGACCGCGCCGAGCGCGACGAACGAGCCCGAGGCCGGGCGCGATCGCCATCGTGTTCTTGCCCGAGAACGTGAGGCCCGGCGGCGTGGCCGCCGGCGCGGTCGACGTGCATGTTGTGGTCGACGAACACCGCCGCCCGCGCGCCGTCGTCCCGCAGGGCGTCGCGCACCCGCTGCAGCGACGCGCGGAGCCGGTCGTAGGGATCGCCCCAGGCGTACCGCGGCAGGCGGCCGACGGCGCCCGTCGGGCCGCGGCGGCTCGGGCTGCCACACCTCGATCAGCGCCGACACCACGGTGCGCGCGCCGCGCAGCGCCGTCTCCGGGTGGCACGAGCGCTCCGGCTGCTGCATCGTGAAGCGCATGTCGGCGAACAGCCCGCGCGCGCGCCGGTCGCGGATCGCCTCCTCGGCCTGCCGGTACGGCGCCGCCGGCGCGGCGCCGAGGACGACGCCGTCGTCGCGAACCAGCGACGCGAGATCGTCCAGGGCGGACATCAGCTCACGTCCGAGCGCGGCACGCAGGCGCCGCGCGAGCAGCGGGCCGTCGCGGGGCGGCAGGACGAGCGGCGGGCGGTCGGGCGAGATCTTGATCGCGGCGAACCGCGGGCCGTCCAGCGAGTGCACGGCGTCGCGGAGCTCCTCGACACCGGCCAGGTCGCGGATCGTGCGGCTCTCGGCGAAGCCGCAGGCGGCGGCGACCGCGGCCAGGTCGGTGCCGATGCCCGGTGTGCGTGGCCTGCGCGCCCGTCTCGCCGTAGCGCTCGTTGTCGAGCACGGCGATGGTCAGGTTCGCGGGCGCGACCGCGCCGATGGTCGCCAGGGCGCCCAGCGCCATCAGCTGCTCGCCGTCGCCGGTCACGACCAGCACCGGCCGGTCGGGCTGGGCCAGCGCGATGCCGAAGCCGACCATCGCCGCCGCACCCATCGAGCCCCACAGCGGCAGATCGAGGTCGCAGTCGCCGGCGGCCGCGACGTCCCACGAGGTGCCGCCGAGGCCGGCGACGCAGACCAGCCCGCCGCGGTCGGCGAGCAGCGCGCGGACGACGGCGCGGCGGTCGATCACGACGCCTCCGCCGTGAAGGCCTTGGCGCCGAGCAGACGCTGCCCGAGCAGCACGGCGACCCGCTCGCCCGACGCGAACGCCAGCGCGCAGGCCGAGGCGACGGCCGGCTCGACATCGTCGACGGCGTCGGCGCGATGCACGATCACGCCGCACGTCTCGAGCAGGGCGGGCACGGCCTTGCCGGTCGGCACCTGCCACGGGTTCTCCTCGCCCCACTCGCCGCGCATCGTGATCAGCAGCAGCAGCGGCCCGGCGAGGATGCGCGGCAGCGCGAGCAGGTTGCAGCAGTTGCCGACGCCGCTCGACTGCATCAGCACGACGCTGCGGGCGCCGCCCAGCCACGCGCCGGCGGCGAGCGCGATGCCCTCCTCCTCGGTGGTCAGCGTGACGACGGACATCGCCTCATCGCGCCTCGCAACGGCGAATCAGCGCGGTGTGCCCGGCATCGGGCACGTGCGAGACGACGCTGACCCCGTACGGACGACAGCAGCTGGTGGATCGGTCCGTCCATCGACGAGCGGAACGATACTCCAGCGCCGGACGCGTCTCGGCGCCGGCGGAACCTGCTAGACGACCTCGGCGAACCCCAGCTCGGTGAGACGGCGGACGAGCCGCCGCTCGTCGACGCCGAGGCCCAGCTCGCCCAGCGTCGACCGCCCGTCCAGCGAGCGGATGATGGTGACGGCGTCGGGGTCGAGGTCGGCCGCGAACCGCAGGCCGTCGCGCAGGCGCAGCTCGTAGCCGGCGACCCGCCAGCCACCCGGCCCGGGCCGCTCGGAGCCGATCAGCTCGGCGCCGGGCGCCATCATCAGCCGGTCCTCGTTCCGCAGCTCGCGGTTCGGCGCCGCGAACATGCGCTCGAGGTGGACGCCGGCCGCCTACCGGGATGCCGTCGGGCACGCCCGTCGACCGCACGAACGTGGCCGCATCGGCACAGCCGCGCAGGATCACGGCGCCGTAGGCGATCCACTCGATGCCGAGGCGGCTGTACTCGGCCAGCCAGCGATCGATGGCGGTCTCGCGGTCATCGGCGTCCGCCGTCCAGCGCGCGGCGGCGTCGAACGGGTCCTGCGTGCCGGTGTGGAGGATCCACGCGTCGGCGGGCAGGTCCTCGACCCACGTCGTCGGCCGGTCCACCAGATCGCCGTGCGTCGCGTCCCACGAGACCAGCACCGTCGCGAAGCCGCCGATCTCGAGGACGTCGGGCACGCCGCGCACGAGCGTCTCGGAGACGGCGTCGCGCTCCATGCCGGAGTCGCGGAAGACGACGTCGAGACCCGGCGAGATGACGTACGGCGGGTTGGCCACGACCAGGCCGAACCGCTCGCCCAGCACGGGCTCCAGCAGGCTCCCCCGGCGCAGCTCGACGTTCTCGACGCCGTTCAGCGCGCAGTTGAACTCCGCGTAGGCGAGCGCCCGCTCGTTGATGTCGGTCGCGACGACGCGATCGGCGTGGGCGGCGACCAGCAGCGCCTGGACGCCGTTGCCGGTGCCCATGTCGAGCGCGCGGCGGACGTGCCGGCGCACGGTCAGGCCCGCCAGCAGCGCCGACGGGCGGTGCACGGCGGCGACGTGGTCGACGCCGCCGGCGCCGGGCAGGTCGCTGGCGATCAGCAGGTGGTCGTGCGGCACCAGCCGCACGGCGGGGCGCAGCACCGACCCGGTGCCGGCCACCAGGCCGAGCGCCATCAGCTCGTCGGCGAGCGGGCCCAGGCGGCGCGCCGCCTCGCCGGCGCACACCTCGTCGCCGAGCAGGAACAGGCGCGCGAGCACGGCCGACGGCGTGTCGGCGATCGCCAGCCGGCGGCGGGCGGCGGGCGCGACGACGGCGTCGACCAGCGACGTCGAGCGCGGCGCCGAGCAGCGTCCGCACGCCCGGTGCGTCGTAGCCCGACGCGGCCAGCCAGGCGCGCAGCGCGGCCGTCCGGCGGGCGCTGGCGACCTGGATGGGTGCGGTGGTGGTGGCCATCTCAGGGTGCCGGTGGCGGGAACTCGATGGTCTCGGTCGTCCCGGCGCCGATGCTGCCGTCGCGGGTTCTGGCGTGCCGCTTCGCGATGTCGATGCTCTGGAACGCGAGCGTGAACCGGTCGGTCACCTGCGGGTCGGTCTCGGCGATCGCCGAGCTGGTAGGAGCCGACCGTGACGGTCGACGAGCTTGATCATCAGCAGCTCGCCGGCTGTCCCTTGATGCTGCGCGTTGTTGACGCTGAGCTGCGCCGACCGGAGCGGCGTCCCCTCGGCGCACAGCCTCGGCGATCAGTCGGCGACGCGATCGACATGCGGCGTCACGAACGCCAGCTCCTGCGGATCGGCCGTCGCGCCGTCGCGCGACTCGCCCCAGGAGAAGGAGTAGCACGTCGATCTCGTTCTTGTGCTTGTCGTGACCGACTCGCCCTTGATCGAAGCTGTTGGCGCCGTCGGCGAGCTTGAGGAAGATGTCGAATGCCACGTCAGGCCTCCGGGACGGTCAGATCGAGGACGAGCTCGGCGTCGCGGGGCTTCTGCCGGGCCGTGTAGGTGCCGGTCGCGCCGAGGTAGCGGCCGGTGCCGCTGACGACCGAGAAGCCGGTCTCCTCCAGGCCCGCCGGGCCGACGGCGAGCAGCGTGCCGTCGAGCAGCTCGAGGCGATGCAGCAGGTCGGGCCCGGCACTGCCGGCGACGATCGTTGCGGTGAGCAGGCCGGCGTAGGCGCCCGTCTCGTCCTCCAGCGTGCCCGACGGGATGGCCGAGGTGCCGGCCTCCGCCAGCTCGCCCGGCGGCGTGCCCGGACGCGTGAAGCGCAGGTCGCTGGATCGCAGGACCTTGCGCTCCGGGACCATGTTCGACGTCTCGCGGACGACGATCGCGCCGACCGCGCTGCCGCCGAGCAGGGCTCCGAGACTGCCGAGCATCCCCCGGCGTGTGGTGAGCTTCGCCATCGCGCTACCTCCCTCGGAACCGGTCGCCGAAGCCGGTCTCGTGCCGGTCGACGTAGACCGTCCCGCCCGGGCCGCGCACGTAGATGCCGTTGTCGCCGATCTGGATGCGGAACTTCTTGTTGGGGGACACGAGCGCCGACGTGCCGGTGGGGCCTGGCGGCCCGGCTGGCCCGGCCGGCCCGGGCGGCCCGATCGCTCCGGTCTGGCCCGTCGCACCGGTGGCTCCCGTCGCGCCGGTCGCACCCGTCGCGCCGGTCGCACCCGTCGCGCCGGTCGCACCAGGCGGTCCGGTCGGCCCGGCATCGCCCTTGGCACCGGCGGGGCCGGGAGGCCCAGCAGGTCCGGCGGGCCCCGCAGGCCCGCGCGGGCCGGGCGTCCCACCGACGCTCAGGGACACCTCGGTGTCGCCCCGGCCGCACCGATCGCGGGCGCCGATCACGTAGAGCGTGCCGTTGCCGTGCTTGATGCAGGCCTTGAGGACGCCGTTCACGGGTGCGGGGACGCCGTTGCCGCCGCCCTTGCCGCCGCCGTGCTCGGCGAGGGCAGCGCCCGCTCCCGCCAGGGATGACGCCGCCGCGCCGAGCAAGAAGCCCACCACGAGGCGCCGGTCGCCGAATCGCATCCATCACTCCTTCGGGGGAGTACCGCCTCTCACTCGTACCCGCCGCAGCCCGGAAGTCAAGGCCGTGCCCCGGATTCGAGGTTCGTTGACATCTCGGGTGCTGCGAAGCGGCGCCTGATTCCCCACCGGGGAACCCGGTGGGCTGCGTCCCGGGCACTCGGACAGGCGTCCCGCCTGCCTCTCGCACCCGCTCCTTGTCAGACTTGCTTCTCAGCGCGAGCTGTCAACGAACCTCGAACCCGCGACACTCACGTAAGGTGCAGCGGTGGAGGACGAGGCGGTCGAGCTGTGGACGGACGGTGCCTGCTCGGGCAATCCCGGGCCGGGCGGATGGGCCGCGATCCTGCTCTGGAAGGGCCACGAGCGCGAGCTGTCGGGCGGCGATCCCGACACCACCAACAACCGCATGGAGCTGATGGGCGTGATCGAGGGCCTGCGCGCGCTGACGCGTCCGAGCACCGTCCGGGTCCTGACCGACTCCGCCTACCTGGAGAAGGCCTTCACGCAGGGCTGGCTGGAGCGCTGGAAGCGCAACGGCTGGAAGACGGCGGCGAAGAAGCCCGTTGCGAACCAGGACCTGTGGGAGGCACTGGACGAGGCCACGAACGGCCACACGATCCGGTTCCAGCGCGTCTCGGGCCATGCCGGCGTCGAGCTGAACGAGCGCGCCGACCGGCTCGCCGTCGCCGCGCGCGACGAGGCCGCGGGCCGGTGAGGCTCCTCGCCGTGCTGCTGGCGGCCCTGCTGCTCGCAGGCTGCGGCGGCACGGCCACGAAGCAGGCGGCCGCCTCGTCGGTGCAGGCCGCGAGCGCGCCCGTCTCGACGGTGGGCTTCCGGTCGGCCGACCAGCTGGCCGACCACTACGCCAAGCACGGCGCCGAGTTCGGCACCGCCGACGAGGCCGCCTACCTGCGCCTCGCCCAGACGCTGCGCGACGCGCCGGTGGGCGGAGGCGTGCTCGAGATCGTGCGCGCCGACGGGGTCACCACCCGGTTCGACCGCGCGACGGGGGCGTTCGTGGCGTTCGGCGACGACGGCGTGATCCGGACGTTCTTCCGGCCCGCCGACGGCGAGGCCTACTTCGAGCGGCAGGCCGGCCGATGACGCCGGCCGAGCTGATCGACCGCTGGGAGCGGATCGCGGCGCATCCCGTCGCCCTCGGCCACGACGACTGGCTGAACGACCTCGACGTGCGCCAGCTGCTGCACGACCTGAGCCGTCGCGAGCGCGCTCCCTACCGCGGTCGGCTGAAGGCGGCGGACGCCGCCTTCAAGGCGTTCACGCGGCCGGTTCGCACGTGCCTCTGGGGCGAGGCGAACGCCGAGCGCCACGGCTGGACGCGCCGCCGCAACTGGTGGTACTACCGCATCCCTGCGGCCGGGATCCCCGAAGACGGCTAGACGATGACGGCTAGAAGCCGAGGGCGAACTTGGCGTCTTCGGACATCAGCTCGGGCGTCCACGGCGGGCTGAAGACCAGGTCGGTCTCCACATCCTCGACGCCGTCGATGCTGCGGGCCGTCAGGTCGACCTGCTCGGCGATCCACGGGCCGACGGGGCAGCCCATCGAGGTGAGCGTGAAGACGACCTTCACCTTCGGGCCGTCGATCGCCACCTCGTAGACGAGGCCGAGGTCGACGATGCCCATCATCAGCTCGGGATCCTCGATCAGGTTGAGCGCGTCGCGGACGATCTCCTCGGTCACCATGAGAGCATCCTACCCGCTCAGGCCTGGGCGTTCGGCGGGATTCGCCGGTTCGGCCAGCTGGCGAGGAACGCCTCGCGCTCGGCCGAGCGCGTGCCGGCGGCGAGCGCCGCCTTGATCGCGGCGACCGCGCGGCGATCCGACTCGGCGACCCGCCCGGCGAGCTTCCAGGCACGCGACCGCTGCGCGTCGGCCGGGACGACCTCGGCCGCCAGGCCGAGCTCGACGGCCCGTCTGCCGCCCACCGACTCGCACGAGGCGAACAGCCGGAACGCGGTCGAGTCGCCGACGATGCGCGCCAGCCGGCCGAGCCCGCCGAACCCGGGCGTGAGGCCGATCGACGTGTGGACGAAGCGCAGCTCGGCCTCGGGGGCGATGATGCGCCAGTCGCACGCGAGCGCCACCTCCGCCCCGCCCCCGACCGCGTGGCCGTTGACGAGCGCCACGGTCGGCACGGGCAGGTCCTCGAGCCGGTCGAGCAGCTTGGTCCCGCGCTCGTTCAGCAGCGTGGCGCCGCCCAGGAGCACGTCGAACTCGCGGATCGCGGCGCCGGAGCAGAAGACGCGGCCGGCGCCGACGACCGCGACCAGGCGGACGTCGTCGTCGCCCTCGAGCTCGGTCAGGATGGCGTCCAGGCAGTCCATCGCCCGCGATCCGATGGCGTTGCGGGTGGCCGGGTCGTCCAGCACGATCAGCGCCAGCGGCCCGTCGCGCTCCAGGCGCACGGGGGTCGCGGAAGGCTCGAGCGCAACGGCCGCGTCGCCGTTGCCGAGCGCGGTCTCCAGCTCCTCGCGGGACAGGCGGCGGTAGTGCGGCAGGCCCTGCGCGCGGGCGGCGGCGTGGAGCTCGGAGAGCGTTGTCACGCCCGGAAGCCTACGCTGCCTATCCTGCGGGGATGGCAGATCCCATCTCCTGGCTCGGCACGCCCTCCGTCGACGACGCCCCGGATCGCACCCGCGCCCTGATCGACCGCGTCACCGAGGCCCGCGGATTCACGCCCAACGTGTGGCGCTCCCTGGCCCTCGGCGAGGACCGCCTGGCCGATGCCTTCGGCTACCTGCTCAAGCTGATGGCGCGCGAGGGCACGCACCTCGGTCCGCGCGAGAAGGAGCTGATGGCGGTCGTCGTCTCCGTCGAGAACCGCTGCCTCTACTGCGTCATCGCGCACGGCGCCGCGCTGGCCGCCGTCAGCGACGTGGTGCTGGCGCGCGAGGTAGCCGTCAACTACCGGCACGTGGCGGCGCTGACCCCGCGGGAGCGCGCGCTCTGCGACTTCGCGGCGAAGCTGACGGTGTCCTCGTACGCGCAGTCGAAGGCCGACCTCGACGCGCTCACCGGGCACGGGCTGTCGCACGAGGCGATCCTCGAGGCGATCGAGGTCGTGTCGCTGTTCAACTACACCAACCGCCTGGCCTCGGCCCTCGGGCTCCAGCCCGACCCGGAGTACCTCGGGGCCTAGAGGACGGCGACGCGATGGATCACGAGATCCATCACGGAGCGCACCGCGGCGTCGATGTCGGTCGCATCGACGACCGGCGTGCCGCTGCGATCGGCCTCGAGCAGCAGGAAGTCGTGGATCTGCCGGATGGCCGGGAAGGCCGTCAGGTAGCGCAGCGCGGGCCGCGAGTCACTCGTGTTCTCGGCCCGCATCAGGAAGTTCGCCTGATGCTGCTCGGGCGACGTCGAGCACAGCAGCACCTCGACCACGTGCGCGGCCGACAGGTCGTCGATCAGCGGCGTGCCGGGGACGATGTGCACGCCCTCGATGACGAGCGGGAACCGCTCCTCGATGGCGCGGGAGACGACGTTGCGGAGGCCGGCGCGGACGGTCTCGGCCTGCTGCCAGAAGCCCGCGATGGTGCGGTCGCCGCCGGCGCCGACCGGGATCAGGTCGGCGGCCTCGAACGACGAGGTGTGGATCTGCGGCAGCACCTCGGGCGCGATCACGCCGCGCATGACCTGCCGCACGACGTCGGACGAGACGATGCGCGTGATGCCGAGCCGGTGCGCGACCTGCGTCGCGACGGTCGACTTCCCGGTGCCCGGCGCGCCGCCGATCAGCACGATCAGGGGCCGCTCGAGGTGCCGCAGCTCGTGCCAGCGGCGGTAGCGCGAGACGGACTCCTCGCCCTCCTCCCGCTCCAGCACGCCGGCCGCCAGGTCGCGCAGCTCGTGCGTGGTCAGCAGCGGCTCCGAGCCGCGCCGCAGCTCGACCTCGACGATGCGTGCGATCCGGTAGGCCCGATCGGGCGCAATCCCGCACGCCATCAGGGATTGCGCCATCAATCCCTTGGAGTACGGGAAGGCGCGATCTCCGGAAACGACAAGACACTGCCGCGATGGCACACGCGGAGCGTAGATCAGTGGCTTGAGACACGGATCACGAAATTGTTTCGATCGCCTCCGCCACCAGCTGACCGAGCAGGTCGTCGACCGCCGCCGAGGAGTCCAGTGCCACCGGCTGGTTCGCGAGGAACACCAGCGCCGCCCCCCGCTCGGCCGCCGCCTCGGCGACGACGTCGACCGCGGCGGCCTTCAGCTCGGTCAGGAAGACGTCGGCATCGACCGACGCGATCGCCGCCCGCAGCGCCGGGCGATCGGCCAGCGCCCCCGACACCAGCACCACCTCGGCGCCGTGCCGCTCGCTCAAGCGCCCGACGCAACCCGGCGTGCGTACCGGCACGGGCCGTGGTGAACACCGCCACCCGGCGTCCGGCGACCGGTGCGGAGGGCTGCGGCACCAGGGCGCACGGCACGACCGGGATGCCGGGCCGCAGGGCGCGGATGCCGGCCTCCAGCGCGGTGTCCCGGCGATCGCCCACGACCAGCACGGCATCGGCGCGGAGCAGCCGGTAGGGGCCGAGGTAGCCGAGCACCTCCTCGGGATCGGCGGCCGACGAGGTGACGAGCAGCGTGCGCCGCGCGTCGACGGGTGGCAGGCTCGCGCCCGAGCCCTCGAAGATCGTCAGCGCCGGACGCCGGGCGGCGGCCAGAGCCGCGCCCTCGGCCACCGTCGAGTGCACGACGTCGCCGGCCAGGCCGCCGCCGCAGCGGCGGCAGCCGATCGCGGTCACGCCCGCCAGCAGCGCGTCCTCGAGGAAGTCGGAGGCGGCGTGCTGGCCGGCGCGCGAGCGGCCGAGCAGCGCCAGCAGGTCGACCGCGCCCGGCTCGACCAGCTCGGGCGCGGCCGGTCCGCCCCGCCCCATCGCGACGATCACGACCTCGCCGGGTGCCACGCGCCCACGCGCCACACGGGCCAATTGCCCGGCCACCGCCGTCTTGCCGACCCGCTTGCCGGTGCCGGCGATCGCGATCGACGGCAGGGCGTAGGCGGTGCGGCGCTCCGGCTCGAGCAGCAGGCCGCCGGCGCGGTAGGCGACGCCCGCGTGCAGCGCCACCGCGGCGAGCCGCAGCCGCGAGCGCTGGGTCACGACCGGCTCGTCGGAGAGGTCGACGACGAGGTCGGCCGGCACCTCGGCCAGCAGCCGCGCGAGCGCCGCCGGTGCGTCGCCCGCGGCGAGGTCGAGACGCTCCACGCCGTAGGCGGCGGCAGACGGATCGCCGCGCAGCTTCTCGGCCCCGCCCAGCAGCAGCGCCGCCACCACGCCACCCGTCGCCGCGATCGCGTCGGCGACGACCGGCGGGTAGTGCTCGCCATCGACGAGCGCTACGACCCTTCGTGTCCCGGCCACTTGCGATGATCGAGCGTCGTGAGGGAGAACTCGAGGATCCGATCGCGTTCGTGGAACGGGTACGCGCGGTGCACGTCGACGCGGTCGTCGTGCACCTCGACGATGTTGTAGCAGGGCCGACCCTTACCCCGGGTGCGCAGCGTCGAGACCGTGCCGGCGTTGACCACGAACAGGTCCTCGAGCCGCCAGGCGTGCGGCACGTGCTTGTGGCCGGACAGCACCAGACGGCACTCGCTCGCGGCCAGCACCTCCAGTGCATCGCCGGCGTCGTACACGACGTTGCGCTCGCGGCCGGTGCCGGGAATCGGCAGCAGATGGTGGTGCAGGATGAAGATGCGCAGCCGCGCCGGCAACGCGAACTCCTGGCGGATCCACGGGTAGCGCGACCGCCCGACCACGCCGTGGTCGAGGTCGGGCTCCGAGGAGTCGATCGCCAGCATGCAGACGCCGTCCTTGCGCAGCACCTGCTGCCGGGCGCCGAAGTGCTCCTCGAAGTGCACGTAGCCGACGTTGCGGGAGTCGTGGTTGCCCGGCACGACGATCATGTCGGGGCACTCGATGCGATCGAGGTAGGCCCGCGCCTGGACGTACTCCTGGCGGAACCCGAACGTGGTCAGGTCGCCGGACACGATCACGACGTCGGGCTCGAGGTCGTTCACCTCGATGATCGCCCGATCCATCATGTTCGGGACGAAGTAGGGCGAGCCGCAGTGCAGATCGGAGATGTGCGCGATCGTGAACGGCCGGGCCACGGCACCGATTCTACTCGGGCCGCTCCAGCGCCTCGATCGCGGCCGCTGCGCGGGCCCGCAGCTCGGCGTCGAGCACCGCGAAGTCCTCGTCGGCGACCTTCCCCGTGCGCCGGTCGAGCTCGAGGTCGCGCAGCGCCTCGAGCGCCTGGTCGCGCTCCTCGCGCAGCCGCACCCGCTCGTCGGCGGCGGCGGTGGGCGGCACCACGACGTCGTCGGCGACGGCGCTGTGCAGCAGCGGCCAGCCGATCACCAGGATCGCCGCTACGACGAGCGCTGCGAGCAGGACCATCTCCACGGTCGAGAGCTTCAGGCCTCGCGGGTGATCGGCGCTTCGGCGTACCGGCGGGCGAGGCGGCGCGCCTCGCGGCCGTCGGGCCACGCGGCGATGCCGGCGCCGATCACGAACACGAGCGCGGCGATCCACAGGAGGTTCACGAGCGGGTTGATCAGCACCTTCAGCTTCACGGAGCCGTCGGGGCGGGCGGAGTCGAGGATCAGGAACAGGTCCTCGCCGTTGCGCCAGTCGGTGCGGATCGCGACCTCGTTCGAGGTCTGGCCCTCGGCCGGGTAGGCCCGCTGCCCGGGCCGCAGGGTGCCGACGAAGTTGCCGCCCTTCGAGACCTGCACGACGGCCGAGCGCTCCTCGAAGTTGGCGCCCGTGGTGCGCGTGACGCCGTCGAACACCAGCGTGTAGTTGCGGACGTTCATCGTCTGGCCCGGCTGGAGGACGGACTCGTGGACGGTCGCGTAGACCGTCGCGCCCGTCGCCCCGATGACGAAGATCACGACCGCGAGGTGCGCGATGTACCCGCCGTAGCGGCGCCGGTTGCGGTTCACGAGCGACACGAACGCGCTCGGCCACGAGCCGCCGGCGAGCGCCTTGCGCGCCGACGTGCCGCGGGCGAACTCGAGCACGATCGCGACGGCCACGAACACCGACAGCGAGTAGGCGGCGGTGCCGGCGGGATGCTCGCCGTAGCCGAGGGCGATCAGCCCGAGGCCCGCGGCTGCGCCGATGGCGAACGGGATGCCGAGCGTGGCGCGCAGGCTCCGCAGCGACGCGCGGCGCCAGGCGATCACCGGCCCGACGCCCATCAGCAGGATCAGCGGCAGGCCGAACGCCACCACGAAGAAGTTGAAGAAGGGCGCGTTGACCGTGATCTTGTCGCCCGTCACGGCCTCGGAGATGAGCGGGAACGTGACGCCCCACAGCACGGCGAACGCGAGCCCGACGAACAGCAGGTTGTTGAACAGGAAGGTCGCCTCGCGCGAGACCAGCGACTCCATGCGGTGCTCGGTGCGCAGCAGGTCGATGCGCGTGATCAGCAGCGTCGTCGCCAGCGCCAGGATGACGGCCATGTAGGCGATGAACCAGTACCCCACGTTCGACGACACGAACGCGTGGATGGACGACAGGATGCCGCTGCGGGTGAGGAACGTGCCGAAGATCGAGAGGACGTACGTGACGGTCACGAGCACCACGTTCCAGGCCTTCAGCATCCCCTTCTTCTCCTGCACCATCACCGAGTGCAGGAAGGCGGTGGCCGTCAGCCAGGGCATCAGCGCGGCGTTCTCGACCGGATCCCACGCCCAGAAGCCGCCCCAGCCGACCTCGACGTAGGCCCAGTGCGCGCCGAGCAGCATGCCGACGCCGAGGAAGGCCCATGCGGCCAGCGTCCAGCGCCGCGTCGACACGATCCAGCGCGCGTCCTTCTGGCGCGCCAGCAGCGCCGCCATGCAGAAGGCGAACGGGATGGCCAGCCCGACGTAGCCGAGGTAGAGGGCCGGCGGGTGGGCGACCATGTACGGGTTCTGCAGCGACGGGTTGAGGCCGCGGCCGTCGGCGGGCGCGATCTGCGTCACGAACGGGCTGGCCGCGAACACGAGCATCGAGGCGAAGAACCCGCAGGTGCCGGCCAGGATGGCGGTCACCCACGGCATCAGCTCGCGGTTCGACCGCTTGTTCGACAGCAGCACGGCGCCCGTGAAGCACACGAGCACGGTCAGCCAGAGCAGCAGCGAGCCCGGCTGGGAGGCCCAGAACGACGTCACGAGGTACGCCGCGGGCAGCTTCCGCGACGACGTCTCGGCGACGGTCACGAACGAGAAGTCGTGCGTGACGATCGCGCCCATGAACACCGCGTCGGCGGCCAGCACGGCTCCGACCAGGGCGTACACGGCGCGTCGCGAGGAGAGGATCAGCCGGCGGTCGCGGCTACGCGCGCCCAGGATCGCCGCGACCATCGCATAGATGCCCAGCAGCAGGGCGAGGATGAGCGCCCCACGGCCGAGCGTCGCCATTAGGACTGGGCCGAGTCGGCGTCGCCAGGCGTGTACTTCGACGGACACTTCGTCACGAGCGAGTCCGCCTTGGCGTGGAACACCCCACCCGCCGCCGTGCCGTCGAGGACGATCTCCCGCCCTTCCTTGAACGCGTCGGGCACGCTGCCGCGGTAGACGACCGGAATCGTCTGGCCGCCGCCGGCGTAGTCGGCCAGCATGATCTTCATGCCGGCCTCGGTCGAGGCGTCACCCGAGAACGACAGCACCTTGCCGGTCAGCTTGACGTCCTCGCCGGCCTTCTGGCCGGAAGCGGCCTCGGCCACGCCGATCAGAGGCGTCGTGTCGCTGACGAGTGCCGTGTAGACGGCGAAGGTGCCGAGCAGCGAGGCGATCACGAGCGCGAAGACGAGCCGGATGTGGCGCCGTCCGCGGGACATCGGCGCGGGCGTCGATTCGGGAGTCACGGTCCCAGCATACCCTGCGACGCGAACTCGAAAAGCACGAGTTTGGGAGGCTCCCCTACGTGCGCGGCACGGCCGCGATCGCCTCGGCGACCTCGCGGCAGAGGGCGCCGCGCTCGCCCTCCTGGAGGGCGTCGCAGTACCCCTGGCCGTACGCGGTGCGCAGGAACCAGCCGATCAGATCGACGTCCCACCGCTCCTGCGGGATCTCGAACAGCTCTCGCCACAGCTCGGCAAGACGGAGGTCCACGACCTGAGCAAGGCTCTCGCGCTCGGCATTCACGGACCGGATGCTACGCGGGCCATCGGACGGACTCCCTGCAAACGGGTCTAGACTGCCCTCCGATGGCAGTCGTCGCGATCACCCTGCCGACGCCGTACGAGGCGTCGGACGGACGCATCGAGGGACGCGCCCCGGCCGCCACGACCGACGTCGGCGTGTTCGTGTCCGGTGACGGCCACTACCGCCTGGTGACCATGCACCACCTCGACCGCGGCGGCAAGTTCGCCATTCCCGCCACCGGCCTGCCCGCCGGCGACCGGTCGCTGAAGATCATCGCCTACGCCAACGGCAAGGTGCTCGGCAGCAAGGTGATCCGCCCGGTCGCGGGGCTGCCGCGTCGCGCGTTCCGCACCCGCGCCGCCCGCGTCACGGACGCCAGCGTGCAGCGGCGCCTGAAGGGCATCTCGGGCCCCGGCGTGCGCGCCGTGTGGATGCGCGGCCTCGCCAGCGGCGACGCCGCCTCCTATAACGCCGGCGCGCGCTTCACGGCGGCCAGCACGCTGAAGCTCGGGATCCTGATGGCCTCGCTCGCCCACAACCGGCAGAACCCGGTCGGAGGGTCGGTCTGGAACAACTACAAGCGGATGATCCTCGACTCCGACAACGTCGCCTCGAACAACGTCGAGATCCAGATGGGCGGCTCCACCTCGGGCGGCTCGGCGATGGTGAACGCGTTCTGCCGGGCGATGGGCTGCCGCGACACCGACATGTACGGCGGCTACATCCCCAACACCAGCCCGCCCACGCCGGTGCTGGCCCGGCTGCTGGACGCGCCGGCCGCGCCGCGGGCGGCAGTTGCCCGGGCCGCGAAGACGGTGCCGCCGGTGCGCACCGAGCGGTCGCCCTCGATTCCCACCTACGGCAAGCACACGACCGCGCATGACCTCGGCGTCCTGGCCTCGACCCTCGTCGAGGCGGGCGGCGGCCGTGGTAAGGCGCGCCGCCGGGGAATCAGCCGGCACGAGGCCCGCGTCGCCATCTACCTGCTCATCCACGCCCGCTACCGCGGTTTGGTGCGGCCGAACGTCGGCAACGTGGTCGGGCACAAGTCCGGTTGGCTGAGCGGCGTGGAGCACGATGCGGCGCTCGTGTTCACGCCCGAGGGCACGGTCGTGACCGTGGTGATGAGCCAGGGCGGCGGCGTCGGACTCTCCGGCAGCGGGCGCTACGCAGGGCGCGTGCTCAAGCTCGCGCTCGCGCGGCTCCGCTAGAGTCAGAGAACCGCCGAAACTTCCTGATTCTTGATGCAAATTCACCCCTTTGGACCCTGTCGGAATGCCCGGCGCCTGCCGATGCAGAGCCCGGAGGACTGCGTGAATCAACGAATGGCTCGGAATGGGATCCTTGGGGGGGTGCCGGCGGTACTACTCACGCTGGTACTGGGCCTGCTCGCCTTCGCACCGGCTGCGACGGCCGCTCCGGCGACCTGCGCGACCGACGGCCTGTCGCCGATCACGGGCAGCGAGGGCGGACTCGGGCAGGAGTTCACGGTCGGCGCCGGCGGCGGCGACCTGCACGCGTTCTCGCTCGCGGCCTTCGGGCCCGACGGCGCCTCGCAGCTCTCGATCCTGCCGGTCGTCAACACCGGCACGCCGACGGAGGCGCCCGACGAGGCCGCGCCGCTGGCGAGCACGACCATCGACCTTCCGCCCGACGCGGGCCTGACGGCCATCGCGTTCGCCCGGCCGCTGCGACTGGATGCGGGCCGCTACGTCGTCTACCTGGCGCCCGAGACGGCCGCCTCGTGGCTGTTCTGCGTCCAGCCGACCGCCGGCGGTGCCTGGTTGCACTCGGGCCAGAACTGGCTCCGCTCGTCCAGCGAGGCGCTCGCGCTCGGCCTCGACCTCCGGGCGCAGGACCTGACCGCGCCGGTCGTCTCCGTGACGCCTCCCGCGTCTCCCACGCGCAGCCCGCTGGTCGAGTTCGCCTCCGACGACGCGGCCGCGACCTACACCTGCCGCGTCGACGGCGCCGCGGCCGCGCCCTGCACGTCGCCGTTCGCCCCGGCCGGCCTCGCCGACGGCCCGCACACCGTCGCCATCGTCGCGCGTGACGTGATGGACAACGTCTCGGCGCCCGCCGAAGCCTCGTTCACCGTCGACACGGCCGCCCCGACCGCCGCTATCACGATCGTCCCCGGGCAACGCCGCCGACCACACCACCGCCGTCACGATCGCGCTGAGCGAGCCCGGCACGTTCACCTGCGCGCTGGACGGCGTCCCGGTGCTCTGCGCCGAGTCGTTCACGCTGCTGCCGCCGGCCGAGGGCCAGCACACGCTGACCGTCACCGCCGCCGACCTGATCGGCAACAGCGGCGACACGTCCGGCGACGTTCCTCGCCGACTGGACCGCGCCCGTGGTCGCCGCCATCGACGACCTCGAGGTCGTCGCCGACGGCGACGATCCGACCGACCGCCGTCGCGCCGGCGCCGTGGTCGATTTCTCCGCGGTCGCCACCGACAACTTCGACGCCGAGCCGGTCGTCACGTGCAAGCCCGCGTCCGGGAGCTTCTTCCCGGTCGGCACCACGGTGGTCTCGTGCTTCGCCAGCGACGCCAGCGGCAACGGATCGGCTGCCGTCAGCTTCAACGTCAGCGTCGTCGAGCCGCCGCCGTCGACCGCCGACGTCGACCTGGCCTACGACCCGGAACGCGACCGCGTCCGCGTCACCGAGAGCCACGGCGGCTCGATCGACTGGGTCGGCCGCCGCACCGTGATCGCCTCACTCGCCGACCACGTCACGCGCGTCAACCTGCGCCGCACCGACGACGTGGCCGGTGTCGACCACCTGGACGACGGTCTGCGCCTGCAGTACCTGCGCTACGACGGCGGCCGGCGCCTGCGCCCGACCTCGAACGGCTACGCGTTCAGCTCGTCAGAGCGCAGGGACGGCTCCGTCAAGCGGATCGTGATCGCCGTCCGCGCCGGGCGGAACGCCGTGATCGTCAAGTACTCGGCCGGCAGGGACCAGTCGGTCGTCCGCTACATCGACCTGTCGAAGTCGACGACGCTACGCGTCGTCCGCGTCGACGGACTCGTCATCCCCCACCTTCGCAGCGACGCCGGCCGCATGCTGATCGACGTCGGCGGCGGCGGCTGATGCGCGCTGCGCGCGGCCGGGCATGATGCGCGTGCCCTCCGCGACCTCCTGCAGCGCCGCGTAGTCGGCGATCCAGATCTGCCGGCGCTCGAGCGCGGCGATGTTCTCGCTGCGCAGCCAGCCGGCGACCTTGGTCAGCGTCTCGCGGGTGGTGGCGACGAGCTCGGCGAGCTGGCCGTGGGTGATCCGCACGTCGACGCGCACGCCGGTCGCGGTCACCTTGCCGTAGCGGTCCGAGAGGTCGAGCAGCACGCGCGCGAGACGGGCGGGCACCTGGTGGAAGGCGAGGCCCTCGAGCCGCATGCCGCCGACGCGGATGCGCCGCGAGAACGACCCGAGCACGCGCAGGGCGACGGTCGGCTCGGAGATCAGCAGCGCCTCGAAGTCGGCCGCCGAGCAGCGCAGCACCGTGCAGCGCTCGAGCGCGTCGACGCGCTCGCCCCCGGCGGCATCGTCGAACGGGAGCCGGCCGACGACATCACCGGCATCGATGAGCGCGACGGCGATCGAGCGGCCGTCGGGGCTGACGCGCGACACGCGGGCGGCGCCCGCGGCCATGAGGTAGGTCCGGCCCCGCGGATCCTGGGCGCTGACGAGCTGCTCGCCGCGCTCGTGCGTCCGCGCCGTGAAGATCGGCGCGAGTGCGCCGAGCCGCTCGGCGGGCACGCCTTCGAACAGCGCGAGGCTCGAGAGGATGTGCGTCAGATGAGCGGACGACACAGGAACCTCATGATCGATATCAGACACGCCTATCTCCTGTCCGCGCGGTGCATTCCGGTAAAGGTCTAACCGCTAGTCCAAGGATACTAGGTATGTTGCCCTACTGTGCGAGCCCGAGTACCGCGGGAGCTCACCGGACTCGGCGAGTTCCTCGATGATGTCGCAGCCGCCGACCAGCTGGCCGTCCACGAACAGCTGCGGGATGGTCGGCCAGTTGGAGTAGCCCGACAGGACCTGCCGGATGCGCGGGTCGACCAGGATGTCGACGGCGGCGTACTCGACGCCGGCCTCGTCCAGGCGCCCGACGACGCGGGCGGAGAAGCCGCAGCGCGGGGCCTCGGGCAGGCCCTTCATGAACAGGGCGACCCTGTTCTCGGCGATGATCTTCTGCAGTTCGGTGAGGATCTGCTCGTCGGTGGTGATCATGGTTCAGGACTCCTTGACCGAGGTCTTGATCGAGAGCGCGTGGATGGCACCGGAGCCGAACTCGCGCTCCACCGCCGCGTAGACGAGCCGGTGCTGTTCGATCAGCGACAGGCCCGCGAACTGCGGGGCGTGGACGCGCGCCGTGAGGTGGTCGCCACCGCCGCCTGCGAAGTCGGCGATCTCGACCTCCGACCCGGGCAGCGCGTGCTCGATCATCTCCTTGACGTGCTCGAGTTCGGGCATCGCCGCAGCGTACCGCAGGCGCAAACGGGGACGGGAAGGCCCTGGCGGCCTCCCCGTCCCCGCCGGTCAGACGTTGCTCTGGACCTTGAAGGTGATCCCGCCGATCGAGCTCGACTGCGGATCCATCTTGATCGTGTACGTGCCGGTCGACGGCACGGTCAGTGTCCACGTCGCACCCTTGGTGCCGACGGTCTTCGCCAGCATCACGGTCGTGCCGAGCGGCCCGATCACCGAGATCTTGGAGCCGCAGCACGTGGATGCGCCCGTCGTGACGCTGGTGGCGACGATGCGGAGGCTGGCCTGCGAGTTGGCATCGAAGGTGACGGTGCCGTTCTGGCCGGGGGTCGTCGTGTGACGCGACTCGTGGCGCCGTCGACGCGAGCGCCGCACCGGTGGCGTCCGCGGGCACGAGGTAGGCCGTGACGGTGACCATGCCGACGCCGGAGGCGCTCGGGTCGATCTTGACGGTGTGCGTGCCGGTGACGGTCATGGCCGTGGCGTCGACGAACGTGCCGGCGGCGTTGAAGGTCTTCGACAGCATCTGCGTCGCGTCGGGGCGGAAGATCTTGATCGAGCCGTTGTAGCTCGGCCCGGTGATCGACAGCGCGATCCGCTGTCCGGCCGAGGCGCTCATGGTGAGCTGGATGTTCTGGCCCGGGGCGCTCGTGGTGTAGACCTGCTGGATGCCGGTCAGCGGCAGCGAGCCGCTGACGTCGGCCGGCACGTCGAGCACGCGAACCGACACGGTGCCGGTGCCCCACGTCTTCGGGTCGACGAGCACCGTGTACGTCTCGGAGGCGGGCAGGGTGGTCGAGTCGATCAGCCCGCCGGCGGTCGAGACCGTCGACGATCCGAGCACCGTGGTGCCGTCGGCGCGCAGGATCTTGACCGAGCCGGCGATCGTCGACGCGGTGAGCTGCACGAGGGCGCCATGACCGGCCGTGCCGGCGAACGTGACCTGCATGTTCTGGCCGGGGATGCTCGTCGCCACCGTGGTGGCGGGGCCGCCCGGGATGACCGACGCGGTCGTGTCGGCCGGCACGATGAACGCGGAGATCACGATGTTGCCGGTGCGACGCCGTTCGCGGTGGCGCGGATCTTGTAGGTGCCGGTGCTCGGCAGCGTCACGGGGTCGCCCCAGCCGCCCGTGACGCCGAACGAGATGCTGCGCGCCGAGCGGGTTGTCGGACGGGTCGGTGATGTCGAGCGAGCCGGACTTGAGGAACGAGCCGGCGATCTTGAAGGCGATCCGCTGGCCGGCGGTGCCGGCGAACCCGAACCAGGCGTTCTGGCCGGGGTCGTGATGGTCGCGGCGGCGGAGCCGCCGGTGAGCGTCTGGGCGGGCACGATCGCGATCGGCGTCGGGACGCCGACGTCGCCGGGCACGTTGTAGACGGTGAACGTGACCGTGCCGGTGGAGGCGTCGGACGCGTCCAGCTTCAGCGTGTGGGTGCCGTTCGCGTCGAGCGTCACGGTGTCGAGGAAGGCGGTCTTCGAGAGCCCGGTGGTCTTCAGCACCGAGCCGCCGGGGCGCAGGATCGACATCGTGCCGCCGGTCAGCGTCGACGACGAGATGGCGACGGCGACGCTCTGGCCGATGTGCCGGTGAACGTGATCAGCGCGTTCTGGCCCGGCGTGGTGATCGTCGCCGTGCCGGTCGCCGACGCGGGGGCCGGCGACGCGAGGTTCACGGGCCCGCCGCATCGGTCGCGATGTCGTAGACCGTGAAGCTGGCGGTGCCCATGCTGACGCCGGTCGGGTCGACGACGAGCGTGTAGGTGCCCGTGGTGGGCACGTCCAGTGCGTCGACGAAGCCGGTCGCCGCCCGGTAGGTCGCCGCGATGCCGAGCTGCGAGCCGTCGGGCTTCAGCAGCCGCAGCCTGACGGTGGCGAACGTGCTGCCGGTCATCTTGACCGAGACCTTGTGGCCGGTGACGGCCGGGAACGTGACGCCGCCGTTGACGCCCGGGCGACGACGTGGTGACCGTCTGCGTGCCGGGCAGGCTGGCGATCGCGGACGCAGCCGGGTCGGCGATGCCGAGGTCGTAGACCGTCACGGTGATCGACCCGGCGTTGATGCCGGACGGGTCGACCAGCACGGTGTACGTGCCGCTCGCCGGGCTCGACGGCAGCGGCACCGAGTCGATGAAGCTGTCGGCCTTGCCGATCGAGGCGGCGATCATCGGCGCGCCGTTGGAGTCGAGCAGCATGCCCGCGCCGCCGTTGATGGTCGAGGCCGAGAAGCGGATGAACATGCGGCGGTTGGCGAGGCCGGTGAACGTGACGCGGCCGTTCGTGCCCGGCGTCGAGAGGTCGAGCGTCGTCGAGCCGCCGCCGGCGCTCGGCGTGACCGACGCCCGTGACGTCGACGGGCACCTCCGAGGCGGTCAGCGACAGCGAGCCGGAGAACGTCGGGTCGGGCGTGATCTGGATCGAGTAGGTGCCGATCGTCGTCAGCGCCGACGCGTCGATGTAGTTGGTGCCGGTACCCGCGGTCGAGGCCACGACGTAGCCGCCGGCCGGGTTCTTCACCTGGATCGACATCGAGCCGATCGTGGAGTTCGTCCACCGGAACGAGATCTGCTGGTTGACGGCGGTGGTGTCGAACAGGTAGATCGCGGCGTCGCCGGACGGGATCGCGATCGACGTCGCCGTGCCGAGCGTGAGGCGGCCCGAGACGATGTCGGCCGCGGCGTAGCCGGTCGGCAGCACGAAGAAGTCCGCGCTCGAGGTGACGGTGCCGTACGGCGTCGACACGTAGATCTTGCCGGGCGTCGCCGCGGCCGGGACGGTCACGGTGAGGCTCGTCGCGGTCGCCGCGGTGACGGTGCCGGCGACGCCGCCGGAGCCGTTGAAGAGGACGGTGTTCGATGCCGGCGTCGTGTGGAAGTTCGTGCCGGTGATGCGTGATCGACGCGCCCGGCCGCGGCCTTCGTCGGCGTGAAGCTCGCGACGGTGGTCGGGCCGACGGTGAAGTTGCCGCCGGTGACGCTGCCGTACGCGTTGCTGACGTACACCGCGCTCGTCGCCGCGATGCCGCCCGGGACGGTCACCGTCAGCGAGGTCGCCGTGGCCGCCGTGACGGTGGCGGCCGTGCCGCCCGAGCCGCCGAACTTGACGGTGTTCGACGCCGGCGTCGTGTGGAAGTTGGTGCCGGTGATGGTGATGCTCGCCCCGATGTTGCCCGTGGTCGGCGTGAACGACGAGATGTCGGGGCCGAGACCGTGAAGTTGGTGCCGGATGTGACGCTGCCGTTCGCGTTCGAGACGTAGATCGTGCACATGGCCCGATGCCGCCGGGGACCGTGACCGTCAGCGTCGTCAGGGTCGCCGCCGTGACGGTGGCCGCGGTGCCGCCGGAGCCGCCGAACTTGACCGTGTTCGACGCGGGCGTCGCGATGAAGTTCGTGCCCGTCATGATGACGGACGAGCCGATGTTCCCGCCCGCGGGCGCAAAGGACGTGATCGTCGGCGCCGCCGCCTGCGCGACACCGGAGAAGACCAGGGTTGTAGCCAGCGCAAGCAGCACCACTCCGGCCTTCCGAACTCTGATCTTCCTGTTCGTCACGTTGATCCCCTTTGCAAGGCGTTTCGCGAAATGCGCCGGCATGCCGAGCCGGCGAGTGGAGTCCGCTTCCAACGAAACCACGTGAAAACTGCTGTCGTCCCACCCGGAAGGGGGATCTGGTGCCGCCGGGTACGATCCGGTGATCGAGCCGCGGACCCCTGCCCCGCTCTCGTTCGACGACATCGCGCGCCTGGTCGTCGACCTCGGCGGCCGCCTCGCGACGAGCACGACCTGATGCTCGTGATCACGCGCGGCGGCCTGATCCCGGGCGGGATCCTCGCGTACCTGATCGGGATCAAGAACATCCTCGCGGCCGCGGTCGAGTTCTACGACGACGACGGGCAGCGCCGGCCGGAGCCGACCTTCCACCAGTTTCCGTCCGCCGCGCTGCTCGAGGGCAAGCGGGTGCTGATCGTGGACGAGGTGTGGGACTCGGGCCGCACGATCCAGGCGGTCACGCGGCGCGTGCGCGAAGCCGGCGGCCCTGCCCACCACGGCCGTGCTGCACTTCAAGCCGGGCCGCAACGAGGTCGGCGTGCGCCCCGACCACTTCGTCGTGGAGACCGACGAGTGGGTGCTCCTACCCGTGGACGAAGGTGCTCGCCTACCTCGCCTCACCTCGCCGTCCTACCCACGCCCTAGGCTTCCGGCCGTGATGCGCATGCACCCCATGGCCGGCGGCTGGCTCGAGGTCGTCTGTGGCCCGACGTCTCCGGCAAGAGCGAGGAACTGATCGTCGCCTCCGCCGCGTCGAGATCGCGCGACAGCGCGTCGCCATCGTTCAAGCCGCGATCGACGACCGGTTCGACGCGACCGACGTCGTCGTCGCACGCGGGCCTGCGGATGCGCGGCGTCCCGGTTGAGCACGCTGGCGACGTCCCCGAGCTGGCCGAGCCGCACGACGTCGTCGGCATCGACGAGGCCCAGTTCTTCGACCCGAGACTCGGCGTCGTGCTGGCGCTCTACGCTTGCCGGCCGCACGCGTCGTCCTCGCCGGCCTCGACACCGATTTCCGCCGCCTGCCCTTCGGCCCGATGCCCGAGCTGCTCGCGATCCCCCAGTTCGTCGACAAGCTCCAGGCCGTCTGCCACCGTCCGGTAGCCCGGCCACGACGACGCAGCGGCTCGTCGACGGCGCGCCGGCGCCCTTCGACGGCGCCACCATCGTCGTCGGCGCCGGCGAGCAGTACCAGGCGCGCTGCCGGTCGTGCCACCAGGTTGGCATCCCCGAGCCGATGGCGTGCCGCGTGCGCCGCTCCTCGCAGCCGTTCCGCGCCTAGAATAGGCCCGTTCAGAGCCAGCTGCCGCAGTCGTTGCACTTGCGGTTCGACCCGGAGCGCATCACGGAGTCGTGCAGGCAGGCCGTCGTCGACGACTCGTAGGCGCGCACCAGCGCCGCGAGGGCCTGGCGGATGGGGCCGTCGGCGACGCGCCTCGGCGGCAGCCGAGAGGGCTTCGATTCCCTCCGCGGTGACCGGGACGTAGCGCGCTTGCATCATTCCATTCTCGTCGGCCAACCGGGGTATGCGCAAGTCCCCCGTACGGGTTACGCTGCCCCGCCGCATCATGCGTCTGTATCACCAACCACGTTCGCGCTCGGTTCGCGCCCTCGGTGTCTTCGAGGAGGCAGGCGCCGACTCACGACCTGCAGCTGATCTCGCGCGACGACAAGCAGGCTCCGTGGTTCCGCGCGCTGCACCCGCTCGGACGCGCACCGGTGGCCGAGCTGGACGGCGGGCCGCTGTTCGAGTCGGCGGCGATCGTCTGGCAGGTGTGCGACGCCCATCCCGAGGCCGGGCTGGCGGGCCCGGTCGGGAGCCACGCGCGGGCGCTGCAGTACCAGTGGTCGTTCTTCGCCTCCAGCGAGATCGAGCCGCCGCTGAACGAGATCGCGCGCCAGCTCTGGGGTGACGGCGAGCCGGACGAGGCGGCGATCGCGGCCGCTCGAGGAAGGTTCGCCGACCGGACGGCCGTCGTCGCGGACGCGCTGGAGGGCAACGAGTTCCTCGTCGACGGCCGGTTCTCCGTCGCCGATCTGACCGTCGGCGCCATCACCGGGTTCGCGAAGATGGCCGAGCTCGCCGAGCTCCCCGCCGCCGTCGACGCCTACGTCGTGCGCCTTGAAGCGCGCCCGGCGCTGATCGCCGCCCGCGCCCGGCAGACGTACCGGCCGGGCCGGCACGGCGGGCAGTCCGAGCCGAGCAGCTCCTCCGGATCTTGGCGGCCGCTCCGGGCTGCAGCGAGGACTTGACCTATCGCACGCGGCCCGCGCTGATCACCGCGCTAAGAGCCGAGATCCAGGCATCGAGGCAGAGCCGCCACAGCCGGGCGGGGGGGGGGGGGGTGGGCCGGGAGGGCGGGGGGGGGGGGGGGGGGGGGAGTCCGCAACGAGCCCCTTGCCCCGGTTCTTGGCGGCCGCTCCGGGATGAGGCTCGGAGCTTGAGATATCGCGAGGCGCCCGCACGCCTCAGCCAGCCGGGGGGGGGGGGGGGTGTGAGAGGGGGGGTGGGGGGAGCGTGGTGGAGGGATCATGGATAGGTAGTGGGGGGGGGGAGGGGGGGGTGAGAGGGTGTGGAGAGGATGGAGGGGGGGGGTGTGAGGGTCATCGGATAGGTAGTGGGGGGGGGGTGGGAGGGGGGGGTGAGAGGGTGTGTGAGAGGATGGGGGGTTGGAGTGGGGCCCGTCGGTTGTGGATGGGATCATGGATAGGTCAGTAGGGTTGGGTTGTGGGGTTGGGGTGGTGTGAGGAGGAGGTCGGGAAGTCCGGGGTGCTGTGTGAGTGGAGGGGGGTTGGAGTTGGGGGCCCGTCCGGTTGTGGATGGGATATGGCATAGGTCACGGGGGTTTGGTTGGTAGGGGCTTTGTGGCTCCACCCAGTACCGAATACCCCGTCCACAACGAGCGCTGAGCGCAGATTCGCCTGTCGCAGCCGGAAGCGGTTCTCGGAGTCGGCGATGCGCCTCGTCCCGGATGTGGATGGGCTCATCGGCCATAGGTCACGTAGAAGATGAACCGTTTCGGCGCTTGCGATAGGTCGCTTCTGCGTAGGAGCTGCACCCTTTCGAGCCCGCCTCGAGGGCGATGAACTATTGCTCCGGACCGACCTACAGCCCTGGCCGGCCGCGGCGGCTGCCGCCCCCCCGCCGATCGCGAGGAACGTCAGGCCCTCCGGCCCGGCCTCCACGGCCCGGGTCGCCCTCGGGTCGACCCTGAGGTATTTGCCGGCGCCGAACGCGAGGACCTCGTCGTCGACGGTGACGGTGCCGCCGCCCGCGAGGCCGACGTACACCTCCTCCTCGGCGTACTCCGCCTCGTCGTGCGGCGGGCCCTGGACGCCGGCCGGCAGACGTATCTCGTTGATCCCGAACGCGCTCACGCCGAGCGCGAGGCGCACCTTGCGGAAATGTCCCCGAAGACCTCGATCGACGGATCGTCTCCGTCCAGCAGCGTGTATCCCATCAGCGCGAGAGGATAGCCCGGCCCTCGTCCACCACGTCGGCGAAGCCGGCGACCGTCAGCGCGGCGACGATCAGCAGCGCCAGCACGCGCACCGCCCGCGCGTCGGCCAGGCGGCGCAGCGTCGCCTGGCGCCCGAGCACGAGCAGCAGGCCGCCGACGATCGCCGGCACCACGAGCACCAGCGACGCGAGGCCACCGACGAGATGCCCGCGGCCGACGCCGAGCCGCGCGCCTCGATCCGCTCCACCAGCCAGGCGACGCACAGGCCGGCGAGCGCCGGCAGTGCGACGAAGAAGACGATCGCCAGCCAGAGCGGGTCCAGCACCAGGTAGTCGATGCTGCTCGAGTGGCAGAAGGAACCGCCACCGATCGCACCGGTCACGCCGGCCCAGGCGGCGATCCGGCCGCGGCGCGGCAGGAATCGCCGGGCCAGCGCGTAGAGCAGTCCGAGCACGACGCCGAACACGGTGTACCCGACGGCCAGCTTGAGCGACCCCGAGAACGTGACCCGCCCGATCACGAACCCGTCGTCGGTGACGACGCCGATCACGTCCGAGCCGCTGGTCAAGCGTAGCACGAGCATCGCGATCCGGCCCAGGATGCCGCCGACGACGAGGCCGACGAGGGCGCCGGCGGCGACGCGATCGCCGCGTGACGGAGGGCGCCGCGACGTCGTCGTCGAACGACGGCAGCGGCGGAGGAAGCTTCAGCAGCAGCCATGGCGGTAGTGAACGCGTGCCCAGCCGCGTCGTCGCAGAGCGTCGCGCGGCGCCGGGCACCAGTTCCGCCGGCGACTCGATCCGCATCGCCGCCCGCGCCACGCTCCGGCCAGTCGGCCTGCAGGTGACCCCACGGGCCGCGCCGCATGTGCACCGCCACCATCCCGCGTCGGCGGCCGGCACGACGTCGTTGTCGACGCGGTCGCCGACGTACGCGACCTCCGCCGCCTCGACGCCGGCCTCGGCGACGATCCGCGCGAAGAACGCCGGCGACGGCTTCTCGACCCCCACGAGGCCGACGAGGCGACCACGTCGACCGGGCGCATCCAGGTCGCGCAGGAACGCCTCGACGGACGCCGGCTGGTTGCCGGCGATGCCGACCAGTATCCGGCGCGCTTCAGGTCGCGCAGGCAAGGCAGCGCATCCGGGTACAGGTCCGCCGCCCGGTAGCCGTCGAACAGACCGCCGCGCCTGGCGGGCGTCATCCTCGTCGGCGACGTCGATGTCGGGAGCCAGCCGCGCGAAGATCGTGCGGTGGTGCTCGCCGCGGCCGCGATCCCGCCGAGCACGCCGACCACGTCATCCGCGGCACGCCGAGGTGGTCTGCCCACGCCTGCCAGTCACGGGTCTCGTCGACCAGCGTCTCGCCGACGTCGAGGAAGACCGCGCGCACCACGCACGGGCTATCCGGCGGCCGTCGAGGCGAACCGCGGATCACGCCGGCCAGGCGCTCAACGGCGCGGTCGAGTTCGTCCTCCGACAGGTGGCTGAACGAGAGGCGCACTCGTTGCGGCCGCGGCCGTCGCGTAGAAGGCGTGACCGGGCACGTACGTGACGCCCGCCGCCACGGCGTCGTCGGCATCTCGTCTGCGTCGAGCTGCGGCGGCAGCGTCAGCCACGCGAAGAAGCCCCCTGCCGGCTCGCTCCACGTGCAGCCGTCCGGCAGGTATCGCCGGAGCGCCTGCTCGACGCGCCCGCCAGTGGGACGCGTACAGGCGCGCGGCTGCGCGGGATCTGCGCCTCGAACTCGCCGGCGCGGCCGTAGCTCTCGAGGATGCGCTGGCAGAAGCCGTTCGAGCACTGGTCGGTGGTCTGCTTCGCGGCGCGCCATCTGCGCGATCACGTCACGGGGCCCGACCGCCCAGCCGAGGCGCACGCCGGGGCGAAGATCTTCGAGAAGGTGCCGGCCTGGACCGTGATGTCGGCGCCGAGCGACGCACGATCGACGGCAGCGACGCGCCGTCGAACGCCATCTCGCGGTAGCGCCACGTCCTCCAGGATCAGCGACGCCGTGCGCCGGCACGTGTCGATCAGCGCCTCCGCGGCGCGAGGCCGAGCGTCCGGCCGGTCGGGTTCTGGTAGTCGGGGATGACGTAGACGAACTTCGGCGAGCCCGCCGGCGCAGCGATCGCCGAGCACGTCGACCTGCATGCCTCTCGTCCATCGGACTCGGCATCTCGGCCTGGAGCCGGCGAACGCCATCAGCGCGCCGAGGTACGTCGGCGCCTCGACCGCGACGTCGCCCGTCGACGAGGCTCTGACAGAGCAGCGCCATCGACTCGATGCCGCCGCTCGTCACGATCAGCTCCTCGATCTCCGCCGGCGGCCCTGCAGCCGCTCCTGGCGGTCGACGAGGTACGAGCGGAAGCCGCGATGCCCTCGCAGGGCGTGTACTGCAGCACGGCCCCGGGCTCGTCGCGAGCAGGCGGCTCGACGATGTCGGCGAGCGACGCCGTATCGGAACGTCTCGGGTCGGGGAAGCCGCCGGCCAGCGACAGCACGCCGGGCGGCGTGGCGCGAGGATCCTCGTTACCTCGGCGCTCCGGTTCGCGTCCGCGCGGCGAACGCGTCGCCCAGCCCTGAGCCTGCGCTCGACATCGAGCCGGAACTCCATCGCTGCTCGCGGCCCGCTCGAGCAGCGCCGGATGTGCTCGGCGTAGTTCGTGAGGTCCCTTCAGCGGACGCCGCGCGCGGATCCCGGCGAGCACGCCGGCCTCGGCCCGTGCCGCGCCTCGGCGCCCTCCAGCGCGGCGGCGACGCGCTCGGCGGCTGCGATCACGATGCCGTCGTCGTCGCCGAACACGATGTCGCCGGGCGAGACCGTCCACCCCGCCGCACCGGACGGGCCCGTCGATGGCGCGGCGCGCGACACGGCCGAACCCGACGCGGGGTACGTGCCGCGGGCGAACAGCGGCAGGCCGAGCTTGCGGATACCCTGGAGGTCGCGGATGTAGCCGTCGACCACGAGCCCGGCCGACGCCGCGCCGCATCGCCTCGGTCGCGACAGCTCGCCCAGGACGCGCGCGCTGGCCGCCATTCGTCGCCGACCACCAGCACGTCGCCGGGCCCCGCGGACGCCAGCGCGGTCAGCACCGAGCAGGTGGTCGTCCTCGGCGATCACGGTGCGGGCGACGCCCGCCATCCGCACGTCGGGAACGAGCGCACGCACCACCGGATCGACGATCGGGATCGACTTGTCGCCGTCGCACAACGTCGACACCTCGATCTTGCGCAACCGCTCGATCAGGTCGTCCCGCCACCGCACTCATCGTCAGCTCCACGCTCGGACAGCGAAAAGCCCGCGAGCTGCGGGCCTCTCCCGAGAAGCGGACGACGGGGGTCGAACCCGCGACCTACGGCTTGGGAAGCCGTCGCTCTGCCAGCTGAGCTACGTCCGCGCGGAGCCCGAGTATACCGCCTCAGCGCAGGCCGGGCATGGCACCGCGGCGGCCGACGCAGCGCGCCGCCGCCTCCAGGCCCGCCTCCAGCGCGGCCGTGGGCGCCGCGCCCTGCAGCAGCGCCGCGAGCATGCCGCCGGCCAGCGCGTCGCCGGCACCGGTCGGGTCGATCACGTCGGCCGGCCGGGCCGGGCGATCGGCCTCGGTCGTGCCGCGCAGGCCCGCGCCGGCGGCGCCGCGCTTGGCCACGACCAGCGGCGCGGGCTGCGGGTCGTAGTGCAGCTCGGCCTGCGTGGCGAACACGATCGCCGGCCGGCACTCGGCGACGCGGCCGAGGAAGGCGCGCGGGCCGGCGGCCTCGATCGCGGCGACCGAGGCCAGGTCGACCGACACGCGGCCGCCCTGCGCCCGCACGCGGGCCGCGGCCTGCAGCGCCGCGCCCAGCACCGGCTCGGCCGTCAGCGCGTAGCCGGACACGTGCAGCCAGCGCACGCCGTCGAGCCACGCTGCCTGCAGGTCGGCGGCGGCCAGCAGCGGGCCGGCGCCGCGATCCGTGAGCATCGAGCGCGTGCCGTCGGCGCCGATCAGCGACACGATGATGCCGGCCGGCTCGGGGCCGACGGGACCGACCACCTCCACCCCGCGCGCCCGCACGCGCTCCTCTGCCATGCGGCCGGCGGGGTCGTTCGAGCGGCGCGTCAGAACCGCGCCGGCGCGCCGCAGGCAGCGGCCCAGGCGGCGACGTTGGCGGCCTGGCCGCCGGCCTCGAGCCGGTTCGCGCTCGGCGTGTCGGTGTCGGACGCGATCGGTTCCAGCGGCCGCGTCGAGACGTCGAGCACCAGGTCGCCGAGGGTCGCGACGCTCACATCGTGTCGGGAGCCGTCGAGCCGACCAGGTCGAGCGCGCGCCGCACCGTCGAGCCCACCGCGGCGGTGAGCGTCAGCCGGAAGGCGCGCACGTCGGGGTCGTCGTGCAGCACCCGGAGGTCGTGGTGGAACACGTGGAAGTCGGCCGCCAGCGCCAGGACGTAGGCGATCACGCGGTGCGGTGCGCGGCGCTCGGCCGCCTCACGGGCGACGGCGGGCCACTCGACGAGCCGCTTCACCAGCTCCCGCTCCTGCGGCTCCGGTGCGTGCGCCCAGGGGCCGGCGGTCGGCTCGTGGCCCTCGCCGGCGGCACGGCGCAGGATCGACTGGGCCCGGGCGTGCGCGTACTGGGCGTAGTAGACGGGGTTCTCGCGCTCCTGCCGGACGGCCAGGTCGAGGTCGATGTCCATCGTCTGGTCGTGCGAGCGCTGCACGAGGAAGAACCGCGTCGCGTCGACGCCGATCGCCTCGACCAGCTCGTCGGCCGTGACGACGTTGCCGCGCCGCTTGCCCATCCGCTCGCCCGACACCGTCACCATCTGGTAGATCGGCACCTCGACGGCGTCGGGGTCGTAGCCCATGCAGGCCGCGCCCGGCCTTCAGCCGCGCCACGTAGCCGTGGTGGTCGGCGCCGAGGATGTAGATGAGCCGGTCGTGGCCGCGCGCGAACTTGTGCTCGATGTAGGCGAGGTCGGCCGCGAAGTACGTCGGCACGCCGTCGGACTTCATCAGCACGCGGTCCTTGTCGTCGCCGAACTGCGTCGTGGCGAGCCAGGTCGCGCCGTCGCGCTCGTAGACGTGGCCGGCGGCGCGGGCCTTGCCGATCGCCCGCTCGACCGCGCCGGAGGCGTGCAGGTCGCGCTCGGAGAACCAGATGTCGACGTGGATGCGCAGGCGCTCCAGGCTGCGCCTTGATGCGCTCGAACATCGGCGGCACGGCGGCCGCCGTCCACTCCTCCACCGACGCGTCGGGATCGAGCGTGAGCGTGGTCGCGAGCTCGGCCACGACGGCGCCCGGGTAGCCGTCCTCGGGCATCGGCTCGCCGCGGCGCTGGGCGCGGACGCGAGGCGCCGAAGCGCTCCACCTGGCCGCCGGCGTCGTTGAAGTAGTACTCGCGCACGACCTCGTGCCCGGCGAACTCGACCAGCCGCGCGACGCTGTCGCCGTAGGCGCCGTTGCGCGCCGAGGCGACCGTCACCTCGCCGGTCGGGTTGGCCGACACCAGCTCGACCAGCACGTTGCGGCGCACGTCGGGCCGGCCGGTACCGTAGTCCTCGCCGGCCGCGGCGATCTCGGCCACGGCGTCGTGGAACCAGGCGGGCGCGAGCCGGATGTTGACGAAGCCGGCGCCGGCCACCTCGACCGCCGCGTAGTCGCGTCCGTCGCGGATCCGCGAGGCGATCTCCTCGGCGATCTGCCGCGGCGATCGCCGCAGCACCGGCGCCAGCCGCAGCGCGACGCTGGTCGCGAAGTCGCCGTGCGACGCGTCCGCCGGCCGCTCCAGCGCCACGTCGGGCGAGACGCCGTCGGCGAGCGAGGCGGCGGCGCCGGCGATCGGCGCGGAGATGCGGGCGACGAGATCGGTCACGCCGGCAAGGTACCGGCAATCCGGAAAGTCCACGCAAACTGCGGGCGGCGCGCGCGGCGCCCGCGGCGTTTGCCGACAATGCCCGACATACTCGCCCCCTGTTGGTCGTCGTGGTCGCCTTCGTCGCACCGTTCGCCCTCGCCCTCGGCGCAACGCGGCTGCGGTCGGTCGCCGGCCTCGCGGCCTCGCGATCGCCGCGTACGCAGGAACGGCGGCCGACCCCCGCGCCGCGCTGCTGGCCGGCACTGCCGGCCGCGCTGGCGCTCCTGTCCGCCGACGCCGTGCGGCTCGGCCGGCGCCTAGCGGTGGTACGGCTCGCCGCGCAGGATCGTGGTCGCCCGGTAGAGCTGCTCGCCGAGCACCACCCGCGCGAGCTGGTGCGGCAGCGTTAGCGGCCCCAGCGAGAGCCGCGTCCCGGCCGCGGACAGCACCGCCGGCGACACCCCGCACGCTCCGCCGATCACGAACGCCGTCCGCTGCGGCGGGCGTTCCTCCAGCGTCTGCAGCAGCACCGCGAGCTCCTCGCTGGTGCGGCTCTTGCCGGTGCGGTCGAGCACCACCGCGTGACAGCCCTCGAGGTGCGGCAGGATCCGCCTGCCCTCGCGCTCGCGCACCTCGTCCGGCGTGCCGCGCTGCAGCGGCTCGTCGCGCACCTCGACCACCTCGAGCCGCAGCGCCCGGCCGAGCCGGGTCTCGTAGTCGTGCGCCGCGTCGGCGAGCGCACCGCGCGGCCGGCCGACGGCGACGATGCGGATCAGGGCTCGCCGTCCTCCGGCTCCTCGACCTCGGGCAGGTCGCGGATCGTCTCGCGCGCCGACCACTTGGAGTAGTTGTCCTCCATCGCGTCGAGCAGCTCGCGCATGAAGCGCGGCGACACGTTCACGCGGGACACCACCCAGCCGGGCACCTCGTCGTCATCGACCTCGTGGTCGACCTTCGCGAACGTGAGCGTGAACTCGTAGTCCGAGTGGCTGATGTTCGCGAAGTTGGCGTACACCCCCGCCATCAGCTCGGGCGTGAAGTGAATGTTCAGGCGTCGTTCGTCCGCATCCTCGTCCATGTCGGGAGGAGGATAGCCTCGACCCGCGTACAGCATCCCGGATGCGCATTGGCCTGCTCTCGGACGTCCACGGCAACCTGCCGGCCCTCGAGGCCGTGCTGGAGGCGTGCTCGATCCGCTGCGACGCGCTCTGGTGCCTCGGCGACACGGTCGGCTACGGGGCCAGCCCGAACGAGTGCGTCGCGCTGGTGCGCGACCGCTGCGAGCTGGTGCTGGCGGGCAACCACGACCTCGCCGCCACCGGCCGCGTCGACTTCTCGACCTTCTCGAGCGACGCCGGCCGCGCGATCCGCTGGACGCGCGAGGTGCTGTCCGCCGACGCCGAGACGTGGCTGGCCGGCTCGAGCCGACCGCCCAGCGCGGCCCGATCGGCCTCTTCCACGCCTCGCCCCGCGATCCGGTGTGGGAGTACGTCGCCGACGCGGCGGCCGCCAAGCCGCCCTATCGCGCACGCCGCACGAGCTGGTGCTGGCCACACGCACGTGCCGCTGGCCGCCCGGCTCGTCGACGAGCGCCTGATCGGCGGGCAGGCCGCCGCCGGCTCCACCTACGACGTGCGCGGCGGTCGCCACACGCTGCTCAATCCCGGCTCGGTCGGCCAGCCGCGCGACGGCGACGCGCGGGCCGCCTGGCTGCTGCTCTACCTCGACGACGACGGCCGCCCCGAGCGGGCGATCTTCCAGCGCGTCCGCTACGACATCGTCGCGGCGCAGCGGGCGATCGAGGGCGCGGGCCTGCCGCAGCACCTCGCCGACCGCCTCTCGTTCGGCATGTACGGGCGAGTCCGCGCCGAAACCTGCGTACCGAACCGCGCGCGGACGGTGCCGAGACCGGCGCAAACCCCGCACGAGGGGCGCGCAACGCGACCTGCGCACCGATTCGCGGCATGCGGCGGGTCACGCGCAGGTGCGCGCCGGGCGCGCGTCAGCTGCGCAGGTGCGCGGCGGTCTCGGCGTGCAGCGCGGCGTGCAGGCCGAGGCGGCGGACGATCGTGTCGCGGGCCAGGAAGACGCGGCGGCGGACGTCGTCGTAGCGGACGTCGAGCGCGTCGGCCACCTGGCCGTAGGAGAGGCCGAGCACGCCGACCAGCAGCATCGGGATGGCGTGGTCGGGCGCCATGCCCGAGACGACCTCGGAGTACTCGGGCCGCCGGGCGGTCGGCTTGGGCTCGGCGATCACCCGCGGCCGCTCGATCTCGTGCAGCGCCTTGGCGAGCGCTCGCCCGGCCGAAACGCGGCGCACCTCGGAGCCGGATTGGAACAGCAGCGTGAACGTTCGGCGGTACACGCGCTCGGCGTACTGGCGGTCGCTACCGCCGTACCAGAGGGCCGCCGTGAACACGTGGGCGCGGAATGGGGCCGACGCATTCGCGAATTGCTCGACGCGCGAGATGTCGGCGGTTTTTCCCAACCCGGGCACGAGTATAGAACTGATTCAATCCTGCGCAAGGGTGAGACTGAGGCTTGCTCATTTCTGTCGGCTTTACAACCCCCAAAAGGGCCAGGATCGTCGGTGCCAGATCGCTCAGATCACCCCCGTCGCGCAGTCGGACGGCGGGATCGGTGATCACCAGCGGCACCGGGTTGGTGGTGTGCGCGGTCATGCGGCTGCCCGTCCGCCGTGAGCATCTCCTCGGCGTTGCCGTGGTCGGCAGTGACGAGGGCGACGCCGCCCGCCCGGCGCACGGCGTCGAGCACCCGTCCGAGGCCGGTGTCGGCTGCCTCGACGGCGCGGATCACGGCCGGGATGACGCCGGTGTGGCCGACCATGTCGGGGTTCGCGAAGTTGATCACCGCGAAGCCGAAGTCGCCGGTGTCGAGCGCCTCGCAGACGCGGTCGGCGAGCTCGGCGGCCGACATCTCCGGCGCCAGGTCGTACGTGCGCACGTTGCGCGGGCGACGGCACCAGGATGCGCACCTCGCCGCGGTGCTCGTGCTCGTCGCCGCCGTTCAGGAAGTAGGTCACGTGCGGGTACTTCTCGGTCTCGGCCGCATGCAGCTGGCGGATGCCGGCGCCCTCCAGCGCGTCGGCCAGCACCCGGCTCGGCCACTCCGGCGCGAACGCCACGCTGCCGGGCTGGCCCGTCCAGTACGACGTCATCGTCGTCAGCGTCGGCAGCGGCGGCGCCGGGCCGCGGTCGAAGCCGTCGAACGCCGGGTCGGCCAGCGCGCCGCACACCTGCCGCGCCCGGTCGGGCCGGAAGTTGCAGAACACCAGCTCGTCGCCGGCGCGGATCAGCCCTCGCGGGTCGATGATCGCCGGCTCGACGAACTCGTCGGTGACGCCGGCCGTCGTAGGCGGCCGCGACGGCCGCCGAGGCGCTGTCCGCGCGGCCGCCCGACCCCGTCCACGACGGCGCGGTAGTACTGCTCCGTGCGCTCCCAGCGGCGGTCGCGATCCATCGCGAGATGCGGCCGCAGACGGTCGCGAACCGCGCCGCGCCGTCGGCCCACTCCGCCTCCAGCGTCGCCAGCAGCCCGGCCGCCTGGTGCGGCGAGACGTCGCGGCCGTCGGTGATCGCGTGCACGTGCGCGACCACGCCCTCCCGCGCGCGCCAGCCCGACCAGCGCCCGCAGGTGGTCGACGTGCGAGTGCACGCCGCCGTCGGAGACGAGGCCCATCAGGTGCAGCCGCGTGCCGGCGTCGCGGGCGCGGCGCGCGGCGGCCACCAGCGCCGGGTTGTCGGCGAAGCGTGCCGTCGGCGACGGCGTCGGACAGGCGCACGAGGTCCTGGTGCAGGTGCCGGCCGGCGCCGATCGTCAGGTGGCCGACCTCGGAGTTGCCCATCTGGCCCTCCGGCAGGCCGACCGCACGGCCCGACGCCGCCAGCGTCGTGTGCGGGAAGCGCGCCCAGAGATCGTCGAACACCGGCGTCGCGCGCCAGGTCGACGGCGTTGCCCGGGCCCGGGCGGTGCGAGGCCGAACCCGTCCAGGATGACGAGCGCGACGAGCGGCATCAGCCGCGCGGCGTCGGCGGCCGCGGCGATCGCCACGAAGTCGTCGACGACCAGCGCGGCGCCGCCGATGAGCCCGCCGTCGATGTCGGGCTGGGCGAGCAGCTCGGCCGCGTTCGCCGGCTTCATCGAGCCGCCGTACTGGATCCGCACGCGCCTGGGCCGCCTCGTCGCCGAACAGGTCGGCGAGCACGCTGCGGATGTGCGCGTGCGCGGCCTGCGCGATCTCGGGCGTGGCCGTCAGGCCGGTGCCGATCGCCCACACCGGCTCGTAGGCGAGGGTGAGCCCGGGCAGCTGGACGGTGCCGATGTTCGCGAGCGCGCGGGTGAGCTGGATCGGTGAGGCGCCGCTTCGTCTCGCCGGCCTCGCGCTCCGGCCCCGGTCTCGCCCACGCACAGGATCGGCTCGAGCCCGGCCGCCAGCGCGGCCGGCACCTTGTCGGCCAGCGCCTCGTCGGTCCTCGCCGAAGTACTGGCGGCGCTCGGAGTGCCCGAGCAGCACGCCGGTCGCGCCGGCGTCGACGAGCATCGCCATGCTGACCTCGCCGGTGAAGGCGCCGATCGGCGCGGCGTGCGCGTTCTGGCCGAGCACGCCGACGCCGAGCGGCGCCAGCACGTCGGCGACCTCCGACAGGCAGGTGAAGGTGGGAGCGACCGCGAGGTCGACCTCGTCCAGCTCGTCGATGCGGGCCGCGAGGGCCTCGGCGAACGCCCGCGCCTCGGACCGGACCTTGTGCATCTTCCAGTTGCCGGCGACGAACGGCGTGCGGGCTTCCTCGCGCTGTGCCATCAGGGCGCAAGCGTAGGTCAGGCAGGTACGATCCGCGTCGATGGCGGAGCGCACAGCACGGACGATCGCACTGGTCGAGCACCACGCTCGTTACTGGCCCGACGCGGCAGCCGCGGCGGCCGAGGTGACCCGCGTGGTCGGCGGCGAGCCCGAGATCTTCCTCCTCGTCGACCGCGAGGGTGCGTGGGAGGCGGCGTGCGCCGTCGTCGACCCGAGCTTCCGGCCCTCGCGCTGGGTGCAGGTGCGCGGCATGCCGGCCGGCGAGTACGGCGTGTCCGAGCTGCACGGCTTCGCCGCCGAGCGCCTGCTGCGCCGCGCCGACGCCCGGCCCGGGTTCCTGGTCTCGCTCACCGAGGCGCCGTCGGGCGAGGGCGAGTACGAGCCGGGCGGCGAGACGTTCGGCATCTCGACGCGCGTCGGCGACCACGCCGGCCTGCGCCGGATCGGCGTCAACCTCGACGTGATCCGGCCCGGCGAGCGCTCGACGAAGTTCCACTGGCACCACGAGGAGGAGGAGTGCTTCCTCGTCCTCGGCGGCACCGGGCTGCTGCAGGTCGGCAGCGACACCTACCCGATCGGCCCCGGCGACTTCTTCGCGAAGTCGGAGGGCCCCGAGCGCGCGCACCAGTTCATCAACAACGGCGAGGCCGACCTGCGGATCCTCACCATCGGCGAGCACCGCGGCGACCAGGTCGAGTACCCGCCGGCACCGTGGGAGCCCGGCCGGCCGCTGCCGAGCTGAGCTCCGCCCGCGGCCGTCCTACTCGGCCAGCAGGGCCTCGGGGATCTCGAAGTTGAAGAAGACCTCCTGGACGTCGTCGTCGTCCTCGAGCGTGTCGGCGAGGCGCAGCAGCTTGCGCGCCGTCTCCTCGTCGACCGCCGTCAGGGTCTTCGGCACCATCCGGATCTCGGCCGAGCCGACGGTGAAGCCGGCCTCCTCGAGGCCGCTGCGCACGCGCGCCAGCGCGGTCGGGTCGCACGTCACCTGCCACACGCCGTCGTCGTCGGAGACGTCGAGCGCGTCGGCGTCGGCGGCCGCGAGCATCAGCTCCTCCTCGTCGGCGTCACCGTCGATCACGATCACGCCGAGGCGGTCGAACAGGAAGGCCACCGAGCCGGTCTGGCCGAGCGAGCCGCCGGCCTTGGTGAAGTACGACCGCACGTTCGCGGCGGTGCGGTTGCGGTTGTCGGTCAGCGCCTCGACCACGAACGCCGCGCCGCCCGGGCCGTAGCCCTCGTAGACGACGGTCTCGAACGCCGCCCCGTCGGTCGACGCCGACGCCCGCTCGATCGCGCGCTCGATGTTGTCCTTCGGCATCGAGAAGTCGCGCGCCTTCTGCACCGCGTTCTGCAGCGCGAGGTTGTCGGCGATGTTCGGGCCGCCCTCCTTCACCGCGACCATGATGGCGCGGGAGAGCTTCGAGAAGAGCTGACCGCGCTTCTTGTCGGTCGCCCCCTTCTTGTGCTTGATGGAGGCCCACTTGGAGTGGCCGGACATCGAAATCCTCCGTCAGATCGGCTGGACGATCGCCGCGACCCGCTCGCAGAACCGGCGGTGCAGGCGGTCATCGTCGGTCAGCTCGGGGTGGAACGTCGCGACCATGATAGTGCCCGAGGCCGCCGCGACCGGCTCCTCCCCCATGGTCGCGATGATCTCGACGTCGTCGCCGACCTCGACGATGCGCGGCGCGCGGATGAACACGCCGGTCATCGGCTCGTCGTCGCCGGCGCAGCAGCACGGGCGCCTCGAACGAGCGCACCTGCCGGCCGAAGCCGTTGCGCTGCGCGACGATGTCGATGGCGCGCGAGCGGCCGCTGGTCCGGCAGGCCGTCGACCGCCGAGGCCGCCAGCACGATCAGCCCGGCACAGGTGCCGAACGCCGGCATGCCCGCCTCGAGCCGGGCCTGCAGCGGCTCGCGCAGGCCCTGCCAGTCGAGCAGCTTGTCGATGGTGGTCGACTCGCCGCCGGGGATGATGAGGGCGTCGACGCCGGCCAGATCGGCCGGCGTCCGCACCTCGACCGCCTCGTGGCCCAGGCGGCGGACCGCGGCGCAGTGCTCCCGGAACGCACCCTGGAGCGCGAGCACCCCGATCGTCGCCATCCCGGTCCTACCAGCCGCGCGTGTGCAGGAGCTGGTCGGCCGGGATCTCCTCCATCGTGCGGCCGACCATCGGCTCGCCGATGTTGCGGGAGACGTCGGCGATCAGCTTCGCGTCGCGGAAGTTGGTCGTCGCCTCGACGATCGCGCGGGCGCGCTTGCGACGGGTCGCCCGACTTGAAGATGCCGGAGCCGACGAACACGCCGTCGGCGCCGAGCTGCATCATCATCGCGGCGTCCGACGGGGTCGCGATGCCGCCGGCGGTGAAGCAGACGACGGGCAGGCGGCCGTTCTCGGCGATCCACTGCACCAGCGGCAGCGGCGACTGCAGCTCCTTGGCGCGCGTGTACAGCTCGTCGGGATCGGCAGGCGGCGAGCCGGGAGATCTCGCCCTTGATGGAGCGCATGTGGCGCGTCGCCTCGATCACGTTGCCGGTGCCGGCCTCGCCCTTCGAGCGGATCATCGCCGCGCCCTCGCCGATGCGCCGCAGCGCCTCGCCCAGGTTGGTGGCGCCGCAGACGAACGGCACGTCGAACTTCCACTTGTCGATGTGGTGCGCCTCGTCGGCCGGCGTCAGCACCTCGGACTCGTCGATGTAGTCGACCTCGAGCGCCTGCAGCACCTGCGCCTCGACGAAGTGGCCGATGCGCGCCTTGGCCATCACGGGGATGGTCACGGACGCCTGGATCGACGCGATCATGTCGGGGTCGGACATGCGGGCGACGCCGCCCTGCACGCGGATGTCGGCCGGCACGCGCTCCAGCGCCATGACGGCGCAGGCGCCGGCGTCCTCGGCGATCCGCGCCTGCTCGGGGGTGGTGACGTCCATGATGACGCCGCCCTTGAGCATCTCGGCGAGACCGCTCTTGACGCGCATCGTTCCGTACTCGGCCATGCGAACTCCTGACGTTCCAGCTCAATGATCGGGCGTGAACCCGCATCGAGAGGATATCGCGCGGACACTTGCGGGATTGTCCGCAACCTCAGCGCGTCCAGGCGACCAGCGCCGCCTCCGGCTCGATCGCGAGCCGCGCCACCGGGGCGAGCGTCGCCGCGTCGAGGATGACCGGCACGCCGGCGACGACCGCCGCGAGCGACCGCCCGTCCGGCGCCACCCGGGCCGTCAGGACGGTGCCGATCTGCGTCCGCCCCACCTCGTCCGTGCCGGCGCGGAGCACCACGATGTCCGCGGCCGAGACGGCGTGGAAGCGCAGGACGACCGTGCGGCCGTCCTCCGACGCGTCGGAGTCGACGATCGCCCCGGCCGTGACCCCGTCCGGCAGCGGGAAGCTGCGGATCCGCCGCCGGCCGCGGTAGACCGAGACCTCGTCCCGGGCCGCGACCACGACGAGGCCGTTCACCGCCGGCTGGACGTACACCTCCGGACCGCCGAGGTCGAGCACGACGCGACCGTCGGCGTCGCGGAAGCGGGCGCCGTCCTGGAACAGGAACTCCTCGCCGAACGCCACCGGCCCGCAGGCCCGCACGGTCTCGAGGAGCCTCGCGCCGCGGTACAGCCGGGTCTCCTCCCGGTCGCCCTGCAGGCACAGCGCGAACTGCCCCCGCGGCGTGCCGGCCGCGCCGCCGGTGGGCTGGAGCGGCACGTCGATGTGGCCCGTCGAGCGCGTCCCCTCGAACACGTCCACGGCGCGGACGATCGGGGCGTTCGCCGACTGCTCGACCGAGAACACGAAGGCGTAGCGCCATCCCGGCAGCCACAGCGGGCAGCGCCCCTCGGGCGTCAGGTCCTCCTCGGCGCCGGTGGCGAGATCGGTCGCCTGCCACCGGCAGGCCGGCAGGCGGCGGTGGATGCGCCCGGCGAGCTCGCCGACGCCGACGGTCGGGAGCCGTCCGAGCTGGTCGGCGAGCGTGCCGATGGCCGTGGCCCGCTCCCGCTCCGTGTCGGTCGTGACGGCCGGCGGCTGCGTCTCGGCGGCGACGCCGTCTCCGCGGCTGTCCGCCAGTGCACGCCACTGCGACGCCCGCCACGACCAGCATCACGGCGGCCGTCGCGATGCGCCCCGCGTTCATGGCTCAGCCCGGTCGGCAGGAAGCCGCGGACGAGGTCGTTGAACCCCGCCGGATCCTCCTGGAACGGCTGGTGGGCCTGCTCCGGCACCTCGACCAGCCGCGCGCCGAAGATGCGGACGGCGATGGCGCGCGAATGGCGCGGCGGGCACAGCACGTCGTCCTCGCCCACCACCACCAGGGTCGGCGCCGTGATGGTGTGCAGCCGGTCGGCCGTGTCGTGGTGCAGGATCGCGCGCGCCGTGCGCTGGAACGCCTCGGTCTCCTGCGGGTGCGGGTTCTTCAGCGCGGCGTCCACGAACGCGTCGATGCGCCCGTCCTCGTGCACCGCGGCGGAGTAGACGAGGCCGAGGAACGAGTACAGCCACGCCTTCGCGTCGTCGGCCGTGCCGGCGGTGTAGGCGACGCCCTTGATCAGCTCCTGGAAGAGGCGATCCGACGTGCACCAGGTGTCGACGAGCACCAGGGACCGCACCAGGTCGGGCCGTGCGAGCGCGAGCTCCTGGGCGATCGCGCCACCCATCGAGAAGCCCATCACGTGCGCGCGCCCGATGCCGAGCGCGTCGCACACGCCGGCGGCGTCGGCGGCCAGGTCGGCGACGTCGAACTCGCCGTCCGGCAGCGTCGACTGGCCGACGCCGCGATTGTCGATCACGGTCACGCGGTGGGTGGTCGCGAACTCGTCGGTCTGCGCGTCCCAGGCGGCCAGATCGTCGCCGAGGCCGCACAGCAGCAGGATGTCGTCCCCGGCGCCTTCCTGCCGCACGTGCAGCCGCGCGCCGTTCACCTCCACGAAGGGCATGCCGCGAACGTAGCATGTCGGCGCCGTGACCGATCTCGCCTTCACCGACGCCGCCGACCTCGTCGCCCTGTACGGGCGCCGCGAGGCCTCACCGCTCGAGGCGCTGGACGCCTGCCTGGAGCGCATCGACGCCGTCAACGGCGTCCTCAACGCCTACGTCACCGTCGACCGGGAGGGCGCGCGCGAGGCCGCTGCGCGCGCTCACCGACGCGGCGGTCACCGGGCCGCTGCACGGCGTCCCGGTCGGCATCAAGGACCTGACCGAGACGGCCGGCATGCGCACGACGTACGGCTCGACCATCTACGCCGACAACGTGCCCGACGTCGACGCGCTGCTGGTCGAGCGGCTGCGGGCGGCGGGCGCGATCATCGTCGGCAAGACCAACACGCCCGAGTTCGGCGCCGGCGCCAACACCTTCAACGACGTGTTCGGCGCGACCCGCAACCCGTGGGACCCGGCGCTGACCTGCGGCGGCTCGTCCGGAGGATCGGCGGTCGCCCTGGCGGCCGGCATGAGCCCGCTCTGCGAGGGCTCCGACCTGGGCGGATCGCTGCGCACGCCGGCGTCGTTCTGCGGCGTCGTCGGGTTCCGCACCACCGCCGGCCTGGTGCCGAGCTGGCCCGACAGCCTGCCGTTCGACGGCCTCGCGGTGACGGGCCCGATGAGCCGCAGCGTCGCCGACTGCGCGCTGATGCTGTCGGTCATCGCCGGGCCCGACGACCGCGATCCGCTGTCGTACGACGTCGACACGTCCGCCTACGCCGCCGCCGTCCGCGATCCGTCGGTCGACGGCTGGCGGGTGGCGTTCACGCCCGATCTCGGCGGCCTGCTGCCGGTCGATCCCGAGGTGGCCGCGATCTGCGAGGACGCCGCGCGCACGCTGGGCCGGCTGGGCGCGCGCGTCGAGGGGGCGAGCCCCGACTTCGCCGACCTGCAGGCCATCGTGCGCGCCACGCGCGGCCTGTCGATGGTCGTGTACCACGACGACCACATCCGCGATCACGGCGACGTGCTGCAGGCAGGGCTGCGCGGCAACATCGAGCAGGGCCTGGCGCTGACGTCGCCCAGGACATCGCCGACGGGCTCCGCCGCCGGTCGGCGCTGTGGGAGCAGGTGCGGGAGTTCATGGCCGGCCGCGAGCTGCTGTGCCTCCCCACCGCTCCCGTCGTCCCGTTCCCGGTCGAGCAGCCCTACCCGACGCGAGATCGCCGGCCGCACGATGGAGAACTACACGCACTGGCTGTCGCTCACCTACGCGATCACGGTCACCGGGCTGCCGGTGATCTCGCTGCCGGTCGGGTTCACGGCGGCCGGGCTGCCCGTCGGGCTGCAGATCGTGGGACGGCGCCGGCGCGAGGCCGACGTGCTGCGGGCCGCAGCCGCGCTGGAGCGGGAGCTGGCGCTCGACCGGCGCCCGCCGCGGCGCTACGACGCGTAGGCCAGGTACGGCTCCCAGAGGGCGGGAATCGACCGGATGCCGCGGCACAGCAGCAGCGCGCGCGAGGGTGCGAGCGGCCGCTGCATCAGCCGCATGCCGGCTTCCTGCGGCAGCCGGGCGCCCTTGCGCCGGTTGCAGGGGACGCAGGCCGCGACGACGTTCTCCCACGACGTGTCGCCGCCGCGCGAGCGCGGCATGACGTGGTCGACGGTCAGCGCCCGCGAGCCGCGGCCGCAGTACTGGCACAGGTAGCAGTCGCGCGCGAGCACGACGCGGCGCACCGCGTGGGTGGATCGCCGGTACGGCACGTGGACGTAGCGGGAGAGCCGCACCACGGCGGGGGCGTCGAACGTGCGGGACGGCGAGCGCAGCAACCCGGCCGACTCGATCAGGTCGGCCTTACCGGCCTCGACCAGCGTGAACGCCCGCCGTAACGGAACCACCGAGAGGGGCTCGTGCGAGGCGTTGAGGACCAGCGTGTGGGTCGGTAAGGGGATCGGCATGACCGCGTCCAACGTATCAAACGCTCCAGAGGGCAGGTAGATTCCGCTCCGTGCCTTTTCCACCTTGCCTCCGGAGCGTCACATGAAGGCCCCCGAGCCCGTCGTCCTCTCCGGCCACGGGATCCGGCTGGAGCCGATCGCCGAGGCGCACCGCGACGGGATCCGCGCCGCGACCGACGTCGACCGGGCCGCCTTCTCCGTCTCCGGGCCCGGCTCGATGCGCGGCGGGGCCGACGAGTGGACCGACCAGGCGCTGGCCGAGCGGGCCGGCGGCGGGCGGCTGCCGTTCACGGTGATCGAGGGCGACACCGTGGCGGGCGGCTCGAGCTTCCTCGAGATGGCGCTCGCCGACGACCGCATCGAGATCGGCCACACCTGGTACGGCGGGCCGTGGCAGGGCACGAAGGTCAACCCGGCGGCGAAGCTGCTGCTGCTCTCCTACGCGTTCGACGACCTCGGCGCGCAGCGCGTGACGCTGAAGTGCGACGCGCGGAACGAGCGCTCGCGGCGCGCGATCCTCGGCGTCGGCGCGCAGTTCGAGGGCATCCTCCGCAGCTGGGGACGCCGCATGGAGGAGCCCGAGATCCTGCGCGACACGGCGATGTACTCGATCCTCGTGGCCGAGTGGCCGGCCGTGCGCGCCGGGCTCGAGCGCCGGATCTCCTAGGGGCCCGCGCGGCGCTCGCGCGCCTTGTAGATCGCGCCGAGGAAGTCGAGCACGATCCGCGCGGCCGTCTGCTGCGTGATCTCGGTCGGGTCGTACATCGGCGCGACCTCGACGAAGTCGAACCCGACGACGTCGCCGAGCTCGGCGATGCCGCGCAGCAGGTCGACGCCCTCGTGGTACGTGAGGCCGCCCGGCGAGGGCGAGCCGTTGCCCGGCATCAGCGCCGGGTCGAACCCGTCGCAGTCGATGGTCACGTAGTACCGCTCCGCGCGCGGGATCTGCGCGAGCACGCCGGCCACGCCCAGCTCGCGGAAGCGCCGCGGGCCGATGATGACGCTGCCGGCCGCGCGGGCGTCGACGAAGTCGGACGGGTCGGACGACCCGGGCCCGCGGATGCCGATCTGCGCGAGGCCGGTCGTGTGCGGCATCTCGGCGATGCGGCGCATGACGTTGCCGTGGCCCTCGCGCACGCCCAGGCGCTCGTCCACGAAGTCGAGGTGCGCGTCGATCTGCACCACGCAGATGCCGTCGATGCCCGCGTCGCCGTACGCGCGCAGGATCGGGATCGGCACGGCGTGGTCGCCGCCGAGCGTCACGGGCAGCGCCCCGCGGGCGAGAATCGCGCCGATCGCCGCCTGGATGTTGTCCAGGCACGTGCGCGGGTCGCCGTGCACCATGTCGACGTCGCCGCAGTCGACGATCCGGACGCCGTCGAGGTAGATCTCGTCGAACTCGGCGTCGTAGTAGCGCGGCGTGCGCATGCCGTAGATGGTCGAGGCGTTGCGGATGCCGCGCGGGCCGAGGCGGGTGCCGGAGCGCACCTGGGTGCCGAGGTCGTACGGCGCGCCGATGATGGCGACGTCGGCGTCGAGGGTCTCGAGGTCGGGTGCGTACGGCACCTTCGCGAAGGTCGCGATGCCCGTGAAGGGCAGGTTCATCCGTTCGGTCACGCGCGAGAGTCTACGTGCGGCGGGCGGACAGATCTGCGCACTCGAGGCAGATCCGCTCCGGCACCAGTCCCACCCGCATCAGCAGCGCGAAGATCTTGCAGCCGATGCACAGCGCGAACACCGCCTCGAGCGTCGCGGCGACCACGATGCCGCCGGCCAGCACGCGCGCGGCACCGGTCTGGTCGAACCCGAACGCCAGCACGACGGCGGCCACGGTGATGACCGCGCCCATGCCCTGCGCGAACCGCTTCGGCGGCCCGGGGACGTTGCGCGGCGCGATGCCGAGGCGCGGCACGGCCACGCGCGTCACCAGCAGGCCGAGCGGCGAGTAGCGCGGCCCGGACGCGACGCGAGCGACGAAGCCGTAGGCGAGCGGCACCAGGATCCAGGTCAGGCCGAGCACGGCGACGGCGAGCGCCATCACCAGGACGCCGGTCGCCACCAGGCGAGCGGCGATCTCGTTCACCGGGTTCGGGAACGAGAAGCGCGACGAGCGGGCCGAGACGGTCGCCATATCAGCAGAGCTTATCCATTGGATAAGGCAGACAGTATCAGTGCGCGATCTGGCGGGAATTCCCTACCGCGTCTTCACCGATCGCTTACAGATGCCGCCATCGCCGCTTACAACCCGCCCGTACGGTCGGAGTGTCGGTCAAATCACGACACGAGCGGGAGATGAAGATGAAGCGTTCCATGATCGCGATCGCAGGGGCAGTCGCCCTGACGGCCGGAGCGGCACCCGTCGCCTCCGCCAAGGCGCCGGCCGCCGAGGAGACCTCGGCCACGAGCTGCACCGCGGGTCACGTGCCCTCGTCGGTGAACGGGATGACGGGCCGGGCGCTGCGCGCGACCCGTGCCGGCGACGTGTGGATCTGGCACAACCGGAACGGCTGGCACCTGCGCGCCCGGCACAAGGGCTCGGCCAAGCTGACCTTCACGGGCACGATCAAGTCGAACGACGGCAAGGCGCTCGACGTGCGCGCGTTCCGCCTCGAGAAGAAGCACGGCGACGTGTTCTCCGTCTCGGCCGACAAGACCACCGTCACCTACCTGTTCAACAACTACGGCGGCTACGACGGCATCGACTTCAACGCGCACTGCTCCGGCAGCCTCACGTTCACGCTGTCCGCCAGCGCCGCGCTGATGAACCCCGATCGCATCCACCTCGGCAAGCGTCGCATCGAGGCCTTCTCGAACCCGCTCACGATCGAGCGGCGCAAGTAGAGACCCCCTCCAAGGCTGCCGCCTCCGCCGGACACGGCGGGGGCGGCGGCACCCCTACGACCGGCGCGGGCGCGAGCCGGTGAGGGCGGCCGCGAGGCCGAGCCCGATGTAGACCGCGCCCGAGGCGTACCGCTGGACGGAGCCGAACCGCCGCCACGAGCGCAGCCGGGCACCCGCCCGGGCGGCGCCGAGCGCGTAGAGGGTGTCGGAGACCAGGCCGAGCGCGATGAAGACCGCGCCGAGCACGAGGATCTGCCCGGTGGCCGATCCGCGCGCCGGGTCGATGAACTGCGGCAGGAAGGCGATGATGAACAGTGCCGTCTTCGGGTTCAGCACGTTGACGATCATCGCCTGCCCGAAGATGCGGCCCAGCGGCGCCCGCCCGGGGCTCGCCGCGGGATCCTCCGCCGGCCGCAGCAGCGCGCGGACGCCGAGGAAGATCAGGTACGCGGCGCCGGCGTAGCGCACCGCGTCGAACGCCGTCTGCGAGGCGGCCAGCACGGCCGAGATGCCGAGCGCTGCGGCCAGCACGTGCAGGACGGTGCCGCAGTGGATGCCGAGCACCGATACCAGTCCGGCCGAGCGTCCCTGGTCGACCGACCGCGTGATGATGAACAGCACGGCGGGGCCGGGAACGATCAGCAGCGCGATCGTGGCGAGCGAGAACAGCGCGAGGGCGTGGACGGACGGCATGCGTCAGACGCTAGCATCCGCGCCGTTCCGCGTGCGCTCTAGACCGGTTGCGCGTCCGGCTCGGGCACGTCCCGCTCGACCTCGATCGTGCAGTCCGACAGCACCGCGGCGGCGGCACCGACCGCGGCCAGCCAGGGCGCCGCGAGCACGCCGACGACGCCGAGCGTGACGGGGATCTCGAGCACGGTGTGGCCGTCGTGGACGATCGCGATGCGACGCACGTTGCCCTCGTGGATCAGGTGCTTCACCTGGTCGAGGAGCTCGGATGCCTCGACCGCGATGGTCTCACGCGCCGACGGCGTGGCGGTCAACGCGTCTCGTCCAGTTCCTTGCCGGCCGCCTGCTCGAGCGTGTCGCGGAAGGCGTCCTTCTGCTGCTCGACATCGCCCGTCTCGCGGCGCTCGGCCGCGGGCCGATGCTCGTCGACGGGCTGGTTCGCGCCGGCGTCGTCGATCTTCTCGACGACGTCCTCCTCGGTCAGCGGCCGCTCGGTGCCGAGCGGGTTCCCCTGGTCGTGCTGTCCCATTGCGTGCTCCTCGCCGAAAGAGATGTCCAGGACGGACCGTCCCCGGCCCAGTCCGACCGAAACGCGCCGCCGGGGTCAGACCCCGAAAACGGCCAGATTGGGGTCTGACCCCGAAAAGGGCGAAATTGGGGTCTGACCCCAATATCGTGTTTTCGGGGGACAGGCCTGGCGCACGGGACACGCGCGGAAGGCGCGCGGATCGCGCGATCTGCGCGCTTTGCGCGTGTTCGGATACGGACAATGCGCCTTTAGCGCGACTTTTATTGTCTGACCAAAGTCAGACAAATCCGCCTCTGCGCCGTCAGTGGCCGCCGTCTCGCGGGCGGACGCCCCACACGTCGCGGTGGAACGAGACGAAGCCCGGGGCGTACTCGTGGCGGGCGACTTCGACCTCCACGAGCGCGGGGACGCCGTCGTCGTTGGCCTGCCGCGCGCGGTCGAGCGCGTCGGCGAGCGCCGCGCCGTGCTCGACCCGCTCGGCGTGCACGCCCTGCGCACGCGCCGACGCGACGAAGTCGGTGCGGTGCCCGAAGTCGGTCGCCTCGATCGGCAGGCCCGACTCGCGCTGCAGGAACTGCACCCAGCCGAACCCGCCGTCCGCGAACACGACCCACGTGACGGGAGCGCGGTGCGCCACCGCCGAGCCGAGCTCGCCGAGCGCCATCTGCATCGCCCCGTCGCCCGTCGTGCACACGACGTGCAGGTCGGGCCGCGCGAGCTTCGCCCCGATCGCCCCGACGACGCCGAGGCCCATCACCGTCTGCTCGCCCGGCGGGATCGAGATGCCGCCCTGCTGCACGCGGTAGTAGGGCGAGTAGTACGACCACAGGTCGTGGCCGCCGTTCTCGTGCGCGAGGATGGTGTTCGGACCGAAGACGCGCTCGATCTCACCGACGGCCTGGCCGCCGAAGACCGGCCCGCGGACGTCGGCCCGGGCGACCTCGACCGCCGCGGCCTCCTGCGCCTTCAGCTCGGCGATGGCCGCCAGCCACGGGGCGCGCGCATCCGGCCCGGCGCGTCGTGCCGTCAGCTCGGCGGCGACGTCGTGCAGCACCAGCGCCGCGTCGCCGACCAGCGCCACGTCCGGCACCAGGTTGCGCGCGATCGCGAACGGATCGGCGTCGATCTGCGCGAACGCCGCCCCGGCCGGGAACAGGCACGCACCGGGGCCGGCCTGGAGCTCCTCCAGCCGCGAGCCCACGCTCACCACCAGATCCGCCTGATCCCACGCAGCGCGGCCCGAGGCCGTGAAGTAGAGGCCGATCTGCCCGAGGGAGAGCGCGTGCTCCTCCGGGAACGTGCCCCGCCCGCCCGGCGTCGTGAGCACGGCGGCACCGACGCGCTCGGCCACGGAGCGGAGCGCGGCGCCGGCGTCGGCGCTCCACGCGCCCGATCCGGCGAGGATCACCGGCCGCTGCGCTCCCTCGAGCGCGTCGGCGAGCTGCTCGACCGCCTCCGCCGTGGCCCGTGACCGCACGCGCGGCCCGGCCGAGCGATACGCCTCCTGCTCGGTCTCCACCAGGCCGAGGTCGCCCGGCACCTCGACGAACACCGAGCCCGGCCGGCCGCTGCGCGCGAGGTGGAACGCCCGCCGCATGATCCACGGCATCTGCGCCGGGTTGGAGAGCCGCGCGGACCACTTCGTGACCGGCCGCATCAGCGTCTGGACGTCGAGCTCCTGGAGCGCACCGGCTCCGTCGAACGCGTGACGGTGCCGTTCGACAGCCCGATCACCGGCACGCAGGCCGAGTCGGCCTCGAGCATGCCCGAGACCATGTTCGTCGTGCCGGGGCCGGGATTGCCGAAGCAGACGCCGACCTTGCGGGCCACCCGCGCGTAGCCGTAGGCCATGTAGACCGCGCTCGACTCGTTGCGCGCCAGGATCGGCCGCACCGACGTGCCGTGCAGGTCGCCGAGCAGGTGGAGCGGGTTGCCGGACAGCCCGAACGCGTACTCGACGCCCTCGGCCTCGAGGGCCTCAACCGCTGCCTGCCATGCCGTCCGCCCCATCGCCTGTCCCCCGTTCTCGAAGCGCGTGCGATCGTCGCACACGCCGCCTCGTCAGGCCAGCCCGTTGTGGTGCCGGCCGCGCGGAGTCACCGTTCCGGCGCCACCTCGGTGCGATCGCGTACGATCAGCGCCGTGAAGCGATCCTGTGTCGTGACGGGCGCGGCCAGCGGGCTGGGTCGCTCGATCGCCGAGACGCTCACGGCCCGGGGGTGGGCCGTCGTCGGGCTGGACATCGAGGAGGAGCCGCTGCGCGAAGCCGCGCGCGACATCGGCTTCGTCCCGCTCGTGGGCTCGATCGCCGAGTGGTCGGCACACGAGGCGGCCGCCGATCTCGCCGAGCAGTCGGCGCCGCTCGGCGGCTGGGTGAACAACGCCGCGATCGACCTGCAGGGCGGCGCGCACGAGGTCGACGCCGCGCACGTCGAGCGCGGGCTCGAGGTGCTCTGCACCGGCCCGATGTTCGGCCTCGCCGTCGCCACCCGCCGCATGCTCGCGCACCGGGCCGGGAGCATCGTCACGATCTCCTCGATCCAGGGCGTCGCGACGTTTCCGCGCTACTTCGTCTACGGCTCCGCCAAGGCCGCGCTGATCCAGGCGACGCGCAGCGTCGCCGTCGACTACGGGCCGTACGGCATCCGCTGCAACGTCGTGCTCCCGGGCACGATCGACACGCCGATGCTCGACGAGGTGATCCCGGCCGGCATGTCGCGCGCCGAGGCCGTCGCCGCGGAGGGTGAGCTGTCGCCGATGGCCCGCATCGCGTCACCCGCCGAGGTCGCCGCGGTCGTCGCCTTCCTGCTGTCCGACGAGGCCTCCTACGTCAGCGGCGCGTCGGTGCCGGTGGACGGCGCGTCGACCGCGCGCTGCTTCGCCTACCCCGTCATCCCGCTCGGCTAGACCCTGCCACGGCGGCGCGCAGGCCCTGCAGGTACCCCGTCGAGTGGAGCCGGCCGAGCCACGCGTAGGCGGGGTCGTCGTTCGACTCGCCCTCCAGCGTCGGGACGTGGTCGGCGCGCAGGACGCCGCCGAAGTCGAAGTCGTGCCACGCCTGCATGCACGCGACCTTGTCGGTCATGCCCTCGTCGTGGAAGGTCTCGACGAAGTCGGTGGCCGTGCCGTCGACGTCGCGGAAGTGGCCGAAGGCGAGGTTGCCGCGGCTGCCGAACCGGCGGATCACGGCCGGCAGATCGTCGCAGAACAGCGTGAAGTTGCCCTGGCACAGGCAGATCGCGTTCGCCTCGCTCTCGACGTACGCCATCGCCCGCTCGAACGACTCGACGGAGTTCATGATCCGGTCGATGCCGCGGACGCTGGCGATCGGCGGGTCGTCCGGATGCAAGCGCGAGGCGCACGCCCGCCTTCTCGGCCACCGGCACGACGATCTCGATGAAGTGCTCCCACGCGTCCCACAGCTGCCCGGCGGCGACGGTGCCCGCCCAGGTCGGCTCCTGGTCGCCGAGGTCGGCGAGCCGGAACGCCGTCACCCGCGCACCGCCGCGACCCGGCCGGGCGATGTCGGTGCGGACCCAGTTGATGCAGCCCATCCAGTTGTAACAGAGCATCGGGATCTCGAGCTTGCCCATGTTGCGGACGAGCGTGCAGAAGGCCTCGATCTCCTCGTCGCGGCCCGGCAGACCGAGGCGCGTGCGATCCATCGGCGGGTAGTCCTCGATGCCGACCAGCTCCAGGCCCGCCTCCTCGTAGCGGCGCCGCATCGCGTGCAGCGGCCCGTAGTCCCACGGGCGGTCGCCGGAGTTGTTCCACTCGCCGTCCGACCGCCGGTCGAGCTTCGAGATGGCCGCGTCGATGCCGACCTGGCGGAGCATCGCCCAGTAGACGTTCGGATACGGATCGAAGTACTCGGCGAGGCGCACCATCGCGCGATCAACTCCCTCGGTAGCGTTCGACGGTCTCGGGGACGAGGTCGATGCCGAGCCCGGGCGCGGTCGGCAGCGCGATCCGCCCGCCGCGCACCACCGGCTCGGGCGCGACCAGCCCGGCCCGCAGCGGCGAGTCCCACAGCTCGGGCACGGACATCTCGATGTACGGGCAGTTCGGCACGGCGGCCTGGAAGTGCCGCACCGCCGTCGCGGTGATGCCGGTCTTCCACGCGTGCGGGATGACGACGGCGCCGTAGTGCCCCGCGAGCTCGGCGATCCGGACCAGCTCCGTCAGCCCGCCCGACCGCGAGACGTCGGGCTGGATGACGTCGACCCCCGCTTCGAGCCACTCGCGGTACTCGTGCACGGAGGCCGAGAACTCGCCGGCGCAGATCCGCACCGGGCTCCGGCCCGCCAGCTGCGCGTGCCCCCGGACGTCGTCGTGCGACAGCGTCGCCTCCGCGAAGTAGACGTCGTCGCCGCCGAGCTGCTCGAGGACGGCGAGCGCGTCGCGCCACGCCGTCCACCGGTAGCCGAAGTCGACCGCGAACATCATCTCGTCGCCGGCCAGCGCGCGGCCCTCCCGGATGCAGCGCACGAGGTCGCGATCCGTCACGAGGTCGTCGAAGATGACCTCCATCTTCACCGCCCGGAAGCCGAGCTCGGCGGCGCGGGCGATCTGCCGCCCGATCTCCTCCATCATCTGGCCGATCGAGCGTCCCTTGACGCCGCCCGGCCAGATCGTGGCGTACGGCGAGATCGCGTCCCGGCGGGCGCCGCCGAGCAGCTGGTAGACCGGCCGCTGCAGCTGCTTGCCGGCGAGGTCGTGGAGTGCCACGTCGAGCCCGGAGAGGGCGTGGATGCCGAGACCGCGGCGGCCGTGGTAGGCGGTCGCGGCGACCAGCTCGGCCTGGATGGCCCGCAGCTCGAACGGGTCGCGGCCGACCACCAGCTCGGACAGCCCCCGGCTGCCGTCGAACCGCCCGGTCATGCCGAACAGCTCGCAGATGGCCGCTGCCGGCCCGTCGGCCTCGCCGATGCCCGTCCGCCCGTCCGCGTCGGTGACGCGGACGAGCAAGGTCTCGCGCGCCGCGTCGAGGTCGGACGGATCGGTGGCGGGGGCCGCCAGCGCGATGGCTTCGACGGCGATCACGGGCGAGGCGGTCATGCGACCTCGATCTCCAGATGGGTGACGGTGGATGCGCCGGGCTCGAGGACGATCGCCTCGCCGCGGGCGAGCGCGGCGGCCAGGCCGTCGGCGCTCGCGCAGTACGACGGCTCGATCGCGAGGCAGGCCGTCGTGCCGAGCCAGGGCGCCGCCGTCGCCCCGCCGCCCTCCTGCCACAGCCAGAGGTGCGGGTGGGTGAAGCCGAGCGTGACGGTGATGCCGCCGCCCCGCACGACCGCGCGGCGGCCGGCCACGTCGCGGACGACGCCGAACCGCGAGAACGGGCGACCGTCGAGACGATCGAAGCCGGCCGGCCACGGCGCGAGCGGCCCGTCCGGCTCGCCGTTCCACGTCTGCGGGGCGACCGTGCCGCCGGCGAGCTCGATCTCGGCGTCCTCGCCGGCCAGCGGGCCGCCGAGGACGAGGTGCTCGGTGGGAACGAGCCCCTGCGGCGCGCCGCTGGAGTTGACGACCTCCGTCCGGACGCGGACGCCAGTCCGGGAGGACCTCCACCGATCGCTCCGCGACGAGCCCGTCGGCGTCGGTCCAGGCGGCCAGCACGCCGGCCGGCCCGGCCTCGAGCACGTCCCAGGGCGCGATCGAGGCGTCGCCGTGGAACCCGTGCCGCCGGCCGTCGACGGTGCACGGCTCGCCGGAGTTGGGCAGCAGGATCTGCCAGCCGCCCCGCCAGCAGGCCTCCCAGTCCTCGGCCGAGGCCGGCGCCGTGGGCACCGGCGCGGGTGCCCACGGCGCCTGGAACAGGAGCTCGGTGCCGCGGAAGCGGAGCGACCGCATCTCGCAGCCCTGCTCGGGTGCGACGATCGCCTCGACGTCGCCGGAGGAGAGGCTGAGCGTCATCGGCCCAGCCCCTCCCGGCTCGCCGCAGGGGGAATGCGACGGGCGACCGGCCTCACTTGTCGAGCCACGCGTCCCGGTAGTTCCAGCCCCCGAGGTTGAAGAACGAGCTCGGCACGACGCCCTTGACGTAGTTGGCGGCGCCGTCGACGAGCGACTGGTTCGCCCAGACGATGTAGCCGCCCTCGTCGAGCTGGCGCTGCTGCACCTGCTTGAAGAGCTCGGTCGCCTCGGCCTCGGTGGGAGCGCCCTGCGCCTGGCGGATGAGGTCGTCGTAGGCCGGGTCGCGGAAGTGCGTCTCGTTCCACACGGCGTCCGACAGCAGCGCCTGCTCGTACCAGAGGCCGACGGACGAGAGCGTCCAGAAGGACTGCGCGAAGTCCATCTTCGTGTACAGCCGCTCGGTGTCGAAGTACGCGCCGGCGTCCTCCTTCTGGATCTCCACCGTCACGCCGATGTCCTTGAGCTGCTCGGCGAACAGGGTGGCCGCCTCGATGAACCCGGGCACCACGTCCGAGGTCTGGAGGGTCAGCTTCAGGTCGGTGGCGCCGGCCTCGGCCAGCAGCGCCTTCGCCGCGTCGACGTCGCGGGTCGGCACCGGAGCGTCGAGGAAGAACGGCAGCTTGGCGCCCGCGAGGTCGTTCGCCGGCGAGCCGAACCCGGCGAGCGCGACGTCGATCAGCGCCTGGCGGTCACAGGCCAGGCGGAAGGCCTGGCGGACCTTGACGTTGTCGAAGGGCGGCTTGTCGACGGCCATGATGAAGACCTGCACCGCCGGGCTCGTCGCGGCGATCACCTGGATCTCGCCCTTCTGCTGCTCGGACTTCGCCTCGACGAAGCCGATCTGGGAGATCATGTCGACCTCGCCGGCCTGCAGCGCCTTCAGCCGCGCCGCCGGGTCGTCGATCGAGATGTCCTCCCACTCGTCGACGTAGGGCTTGCCCGGCTCCCAGTAGTTCGGGTTCTTGACGCAGAGGCTGGACTTGCCGGGCGTGAACTCCTGGAACATGAACGGACCCGTGCCGACCGGCTTCGAGAAGTCGGTGACGCCGTCCTTGATGATCACGGTGTTCTGCTGGAGGAAGGAGTCGAACAGGCGCGCGTTCGACGACTTCAGCGGGACGACGACCGTGAGGTCGTCGGTGGCCTTCAGGCCGTCCAGGTCGACGTTGGCGACCGACGCGGCCGAGACGTGGCCCTCCTTGGCCATCGACCGCATCGTGTAGATGACGTCGTTGGCGTTGAACGGCGATCCGTCATGCCACGTGACGTCGGGCCGGAGCGCGATCTGCCACTCCGTCGAGTCGGCGTTCGGCGTCCACTCGAGGGCGAGGCCGGGCGACGTGGTGAAGTCGGGATTGACCCGGGTCAGCGGGTCGTAGACGTTGTAGTAGCGCGACGCGTCGATGAAGTTCGAGCCGCGGGCCGGATCGAACGTCTCGGCGTCGCCACCGCCCACGTGGGCGATGCGCAGCCGGCCGCCGGTCTTGACGGCGTCCGCCGCCGCGGTCGAGCCGCTCGCCACGGGCGTCTCGCCCGCCGCGGTCGTCGCGGCCGTGGTGCCCGACGAGTCAGACCCGCCGCAGGCCGCGAGGATCCCGGCCAGCCCGGCCGCGCCGGAGATGGCGAGGAACCGGCGACGGTTCACCTCTTGCTCGAAGAGGTGGCGTCGCCGCTCATTCTCGGTCATGTTCGACTCCTTCCGTTGGTCCTCGGCGGGCCGGTGCCACGACCGCCGACAGCGATGGTGCAGCGTCGAGCAGACGCCGCGTGTAGGGGTGCTCCGGCACCGCGAGCACCTGATCGACCGGGCCGGACTCGCGCAGCTGTCCCCCTTCGAGGACGAGCACGCGATCGGCGACGCTGGCGACGACGCCGAGATCGTGCGTGATGAGCAGGAGCGCGAGGTCGAGGCTGCGCTGCAGCTCGACCAGCAACTCGAGGACGGAGGCCTGCACCGACACGTCGAGCGCCGACGTGATCTCGTCGCAGACCACCAGATCGGGGCCCGCGGCGAGGGCCCGCGCGATCCCGACCCGCTGGCGCTCCCCGCCGGAGAGCTCGCGCGGGAAGCGCTCCGCCAGCCGCGCCGGGAGACGCACGAGCTCCATCAGCCGTGCCGCCTCGGCCCGCGACGCCCGGGCGTCGAAGCCGCGGAGGATCCGCGCCGGGCGGGCGATCTGGTCGACCACTCGCTGCCGCGGGTTGAGCGCGTCGGCGGGATTCTGGAACACGATCTGGATCCTGCGCCGCTGCGCCGCGGAGCGCCGCCGCGCGCCCCCGGCCAGCGGCACCCCTTCGAGCAGCACCCGGCCGGCTGCGGCCTCGTGCAGGCCGGCGATCACGCGCGCGGTGGTCGTCTTGCCCGATCCGGACTCGCCCACCAGCGCGACGCACTCGCCCCGGCGGACGGCGAACGAGATGCCGTCCACCGCGACGGTGCTGCCGTGGCGCGCGACGATCTCCTCCACCTCGAGCAGCGGCGCGCCCTCCCGGCGCAGGATCGTGCGCCGTTCGGGGGCGTCCAGGACCGGCACGAGATCGGCGTGGATGCAGGCCGCGGTGCGGGCCGGCGCGACGGCGACGAGGGCCGGCACCTCGGCCGTGCACGGCTCGGAGGCGAGCGGGCAGCGCGGCGCGAACGCGCAGCCGGTGGCGACCTCGCCGGGCGTCGCGCTGGCTCCCGGCATCCCCCGCAGCATCCGCGGTGCGCCGTGGTCCGGAATCGACGCGACCAGGCCGCGCGTGTACGGGTGCCGCGGCCGTGCGAGCACCTCTGCCGTCGGCCCCTCCTCGACGATCCGCCCGGCGTACATGACGGCGACGCGGTCGGCGATCCGGCCGATCACGGCGAGATCGTGCGTGACGTACACCATCGACACCTGGCGATCGCGGCGCAGGCGCTCGATCTCGTCGAGGATGCGCGCCTGCGTGACGACGTCGAGCCCGGTCGTCGGCTCGTCGAGCACGACGACGGGCGGCTCGCAGACGAGCGCGATCGCGATCGCGACGCGCTGCTGCTGTCCGCCCGAGAGCTGGTGCGGGTACCGACGGAGAAACGCGGTATCAGCGGGCAGCGAGACGCCGCGGAAGGCGTCGCCGACCGCCGGTGCGGCGTCCAGGTCGGACGCGGTGGGCGCGCAGCATGTGCTCGAGCGACGTGCCGACCCGGAGGTTGGGATCGAGTGCGCCGCCGGGGTCCTGCGGCACGTAGGAGACCACCCGCCCGCGCAGGGAGCGATCGCCCGTCACGTGGATGCCGCCCACCTCGACGTCGCCGCCGGTGATGCGCAGGCCGGGCCGTGCGTACCCGAGCAGGGCGAGCGCCGTGGTGGTCTTGCCGGAGCCGGACTCGCCGACGAGACCGAGCACCTCGCCGGGCGCCACGGTGAGCGAGACGCCGTCGACGACCGCCGCGCCGTCGCGGCGCGCCACGCGGAGACCGTCGACGAGGACCGCGGGGCCGCTCATCGCAGCGCCTTCACGTCGCTGTGGCCCGAGCATCCGGGCGATCGCGTCGCCGGTGAAGCTGAGCCCGATCGTCAGGGCCGCGATCAGGGCGGCCGGCACGACGACCGCCCACGGGTTGAGCTCGAGGAAGTCCCGGTTCTCGGAGATCATCAGGGCCCAGTCGGAGGCGGGCGGCTGGAGCCCGAGCGAGAGGAAGTTGGCGCCGGCGATCAGCAGGATCGAGAACGTCATGCGCAGGCCGAGGTCGGCCATCATGGGACCGGCGATCGACGGCACGATCTCACGCCGCAGGATGGCAGCGGTGGACTCGCCGCGGATGACCGCCGCCTCGACGTATCCCCGGCCGGTCGTCGCCAGCGTGAGCGATCGGACGAGCCGCGCGATGCCGGGCATCTGCACGAGCGCGACGCCCAGGACCAGCACGGTCAGCGACGTACCGGCGCCGGCGATCAGCACGAGCAGCACGAGCAGCGGCGGGAACGCGAGGAGCACGTCGACGCCACGCATCAGCAAGCCGTCGACCCGCGAGCGGCCGAAGCCGGCGACGAGACCCGTGATCCCGCCGGCGAGGTAGGCGAGCGCCGTCGCGATGCCGGCCAGCGCGATCACCGAGCGGCCGCCCCAGAGCACCCGCGAGAGGACGTCGCGGCCGAGGAAGTCGGTGCCGAGCAGCGCGTCGGACGACGGGCCCGTGCCGGGCACGCCGACGGGGCGCGACGGCGAGTGCGGCGCGAAGAACGGCCCGACGACGACCAGGAGCACGGCCACGACCAGGATGGTCAGGCCGATCGCGCCGGTGGGCGTGCGCGCGAATCGCAGGGCTCTCATCGCGCCGCCGTCCGGAGACGCGGGACGAGGAGCACGACCAGGAGGTCGGCGATGATGTTGATCGTGATGTAGACGACCGCGATCAGCATCGCCATCGACTGCACGGCGCGCACGTCGCGGACCGCCACCGCGTCGACCAGCTCCTTGCCGAGGCCGTTGTAGGCGAACACGACCTCGGTCACGATCACGCCCCCGACGAGGTACTGGATCGCCTGCGCGAACACCTGGACGGTGGGCGCGAGGGCGCTGCGCAGCCCGTACCGCCACACCACGCGGCGCTCGCTGAAGCCGTTCAGGCGGGCCTGCTCGATGGGCTCGGAGCCGAGCGCCTCGATCATCGCGGCGCGCACCAGCCGCGTCGTCCACGCCAGCGACGTGGCGAGCAGCGTCAGTGCGGGCAGGATGAGCTCCTTCGGCTGCTCGAGCGGGCTCTCGCCCGGGCGCACCAGCGCCACGGGCGGCAGCACGTCGAGCTGCACGAAGAACACCAGCACCAGGATCGAGCCGATCACGAACTCCGGCAGCGAGATGGCGACGAGCGTCAGCGTCGAGACGGCGTGGTCGACCGACTTCGTGGCCCGCGCCGCGGTGATGACGCCGAGCACCAGCGACAGCGGCACCAGCAACGCGATGGTGATGCCGGCGAGGATCAGCGTGTTGCGGATCGGCTCCCGGATCTGGTCGATGATCGGCGCACTCTCGGCGCCCGCCGCGAGGCCGGCGGCCGAGTCGCCCAGATCGCCGGTGACGAAGCCGCCGAGCCAATCGAGGTAGCGCTGGAACGCGGACTCGTCCAGCCCCAGCTGCGCGCGCACCTCCTCGAGCGCCTCGGGCGTGGCGTTCTTGCCCAGCACCGCCCCCGCGATGTCGCCGGGCAGCAGCTCGGTGGCCGCGAAGATCAGCATCGACGCGATCAGCAGCGTGCCGATCGCAGCGATGCCCCTCCCGATCACGAACCGGGCCAGCGGGTGCTTCTCCGAGAAGGTCACCGGGCGCGGCTCACGCCATCTCGAGGACGGGTCGGAGGCCGGCCGAGCTGCGCGACCGCGCGAACGCCTCGTCGATCGCGGCGAGCGGGAAGCTCTCGGTCACGAGCTCGTCGAGGCGCAGCAGGCCGGCCCGGTAGAGCTCGATGATCCGGGGCACGAGCAGGGTCGGCGCGAGGCTGCCGTACGCGGAGCCGACGATGCGCTTCTCGAACGTCACGAGGTCGAGCATGTCGACCGGGACGGGGCGGTCCTCGGGCGCCAGGCCGACGATGCACGCCGTCCCGCCCGGCCGCAGGAGGTCGATTGCGAGGCGCATGGCGTCCGGCGCACCGACGGTCGCGATCGTCCAGTCCAGGCCGTCGAGCCGCGCGGACGCCACCATCTCGTCGAGCAGCCGGCGGTCGTCGGCCCGGATCGACCGCGTCGCGCCGAACGCCGCCGCCAGGTCGAGGCGCGCGGAGGATGCGTCGATCGCGATGACGTCGGCGGCACCGCGGGCGCGCGCGCCCTGGACGGCGTTCATCCCGACGCCGCCGACGCCGATCACCGCGCCGCGCGAGCCGGCCGCGATGTCGCTCGTCTCGATCGCGGCGCCGACGCCGGTGATGACGGCGCACCCCAGCAGGGCGCCGACCTCGTCCGGGACGTCGTCGGGCAGGGGCATCAGGCTGCGGCCCGACACGACCACGTGGCGGGCGAAGCAGCCGAGCAGCGCGTAGGTGCCGATCGGGCCGTCCGACCCGCGAAAGGGCGATGGGCCCGTCAGCAGGGCGGCCGCCGACATGGCGTCCAGCGCGGGCTGGCAGAGGATCGGCCGGCCGGCGATGCACGCGCGGCACGAACCGCACCCGGGCGCCATGTTCAGCAAGACTCGCGTGCCGACCGGCACGTCGACACCGGCGCCGACGGCCTCCACGACGCCGGCTCCCTCGTGCCCGAGGACGAGCGGGAGCGTCGCGCCCCACTCGCCGTCCGCCTGACCGACGTCGGAGTGGCAGACGCCGGCGCGGGTGATCCTGACCCGAGCCTCGAACGGCCCGGGCGCCCGCAGCGCGACCTCCTCGATGCTGTGCGGCGCACCGAACCCGCGCAGGACCGCGGCGGTGGTGGTCGTCGGCGAGCCGGAGGCGGTCACCCCGCACCCCGCAGCTCTGCCCGAGCGTCGCCGGTCAGCGGGGCGTCGCGGAGCAGGCCGCGGTGCAGCGCCGCGTAGCGCGGGTCGTCGATGAACGCGAAGTGCTCGCGCATGGCCTTGCACGATCGTGCGACGTCTCCCGCGCGAAGCGCCTCGAGCAGCTCGCCGTGCGCGGCGAGGTCGAGGAAGGCGGCATCGTCGCGGGGAGCGTCGGACGTCCGCTGGATGATCCACCGGAGCGGATTCAGGAGCGCAACGAGCACGGGCATGTGCGTCGCCTCGAGGATCGCGGAGTGAAACCGCAGGTCGACGGCGCGCGCGCGGGTAACGTCCGGCACCGCAGCCGCCGCCGTGATCTCGGCGAACAGTCCGTCGAGGCGCCACAGGTCGTGGTCGTCACGGGCGGTGGCGGCCAACGCCACGACGGCGACCTCGAGCTCGCAGCGGGCGCGCAGGGCGTCCAGCACGGTCGCATCGGTGCGGAGCAGGAACGAGAGAGCCGAATCGGCGTACACGCGGTCGGTCGGTTCTGCCACCGATGTCCCGACGCCGTGCCGCACCTCGACCAGGCCCCGCGCGGCGAGCGCCTGCACGGCGTCCCGGATGACCGCCCGTGAGACCTTGAGCTGGCGGCCCAGCTCGGGCTCGGGCGGAAGGCGCCGTCCCGGCTCCCACTCGCCGCTGAAGATCCGGTCCTCGATGGCGGCCGCAACCCGATCGCTCAGGCGTCGCGCGTCGACGGCGGTGAGGTCGCCCAGAGACATCGGGAGATATGATGACGGTGCGGATCGGGCGTCGCAAGCCGCGCTAGAGGACACCCCAGCGCTCCCAGACGACCGTCAGCGGGACACCCTGTTCCAGATCGGCGCGGGCGCCCGACTCGCCGTCGAGCTTGCGGCGGACGGCGGCGCGCACGTCGTCGGCGCAGGCGGCCGGGCAGAGGACGACCCCGTCCTCGTCGCCGACGATCAGGTCGCCGCGCGCGACCTCGACGTCGCCGCAGCGCAGGGTCTCGCCGATCGCGACGACCTCGGCCCGGCCGTTCGTGTCGAGCGGCGAGAACGCGCTCGCGAACACCGGCCACGCCGCCTCCGCGAGCGCCGCGGCGTCACGGATCGGACCGTCGGCGACGACGCCGGCGGCGCCCCGGGCGCGCGCTGCGTGGCCGAACAGCTCGCCGAAGACCGCGGCGCTGACGTCCGGGTCGCAGACGTAGAGCAGGAACCTCGCCGGGCCGGATCTCCTCGACCGCGGCCATCTCCATGCGGTACGGCTCGGCGGCGGGCCGGTCGGCCGCGGCCACGCGGACGGGCAGCACCGGCCCGGCGACCGCGAACCCCGGCCGGAGTGGCCGGATCGCGCCGGGAAGTGTTTGTCGGCGCAGCCCTCTGGCATCGAGCGCGTCCGCGACGAGAGCCGCCGTGAGGTCGATCACGGCGCGAGTATACGGATCCGCCCGCGCGCGTACCGTGCGGCGCGTCACTCGACCCGATGTCGCCGATCCGGCGCCGCAGCGCGGTCAGTCGAGCGCGGGTGACTGCGCGTTCTCGGGCAGCCGGTCCGGGCGGGCGTTCTCGCCCGACTCGTAGTGCGACGGGGCCGGCCACGGCGACAGCAGCAGGAGCACCCTGGCGTCGCCCGCGGCCCGCAGCGCGTGCCGCTCGCCGGGTGCGAACGTGACGAGCGTGCCGGCCTCGGCCTCCACGGTCTGTCCGCCCCCCGTGATCGCCACCGAGCCCGAGACGACCTGGATCGTGGCCCGCTCACGCACCGAGTGGTCGCCGAGCTCGTCGCCGGCACGCAGATCGATCACGACGGCCCGGCACTCGGGCGTCGAGAACAGCACGCGCGGTTCGCGTCGCCCGGCCGCATCGATCGAAGGGAGGTGCCAGCGCTCGATGCCGACATGGTAGACGTCATGCCCCCGTGCCGCCCGGGCTAGGCGGTCGTGACACGCGCCGGCGACGTCCGGCCGGCGGGCAGCAGCAGGCTCAGCGCACCCGCGCCGAGCACGAGGATCGCGGACGCCCAGAGACACGCCTCGAGCCCCTGCCACTGGTAGAGCAGGCCGGAGAGCACGGTGCCGGCCAGCCGGCCGGCGGCATTCGCCATGTAGTAGAAGCCGACGTTCATCGCGACCTTGCTGCCCTCCGCGTAGTGGAGGATGAGGAACGAGTGGACGGCCGAGTTGAGCGCGAACGCGATGCCGAAGCCGATCAGGCCGAGCACGACCACGAGCGCCGCGTCGACGTTCGCGGCCAGGGCGACGGCGATCGCCGCCGGGAACGCCGCGAGCACGAACGCCAGCCCGGCTGCGGTGCGGCCGGTCGGCTCGCCCGCCAGCCGCCGCCGCAGCAGCGCCGGCGAGGAGGCCTGCACCGCGCCGTAGCCGATCACCCACACCGCGAGGAAGGCGCCCACCTGCCAGAAGCTCCACCCCAGCTCCGTCCGCAGGAAGACGGGCAGGCCGACCACGAACCAGACGTCGCGCGAGGCGAACAGCAGGATCCGCGCGGCCGCGAGCACGTTCACCGCGCGGTTGTGGGAGAACATCTGCGAGAAGCGCGCCGTCCGGTTCGGCGCCCCGAGCGTGCCGCGCATCATCGTCAGCACCACGACCAGCGCGGTCACGACGAGCGCCGCGAGCACCAGCAGCGCGGGCTGGAAGCCGATCAGGGTCAGCAGCAGGCCGCCGAGGAAGAAGCCGACGCCCTTGAGGGCGTTCTTCGAGCCGGTGAGGATCGCGACCCAGCGGAACAGGGTGTCGGAGGCCCCGTCCGGCACGACGAGCTTGACGGCGCTCTTGGAGCTCATCTTCGTCAGGTCCTTGGCGATGCCCGACAGCGCCTGGGCGGCCATCACGTAGGGCACCACGAGCCAGGCCTCGGGCACGAGCGCGAGCGACAGCAGGGCGACGGTCTGCGTCCCCAGTCCCATCACCAGCGTCGTCTTCAGCCCGAAGCGGGCGGCGAGGAACCCGCCGACGAGGTTCGTGACGATGCCGAACAACTCGTAGAACAGGAACAGCGAGGCGACCGCGAACGGCGAGTAGCCGCGGTCGTAGAAGTAGAAGAGGACGAGCACGCGGATCGCGCCGTCCGTGACGGTGTCGGCCCAGTACGCGCCGGTCACGAGCGCGTAGTTGCGCAGATCGGCCTGTGCCGTGCGCGGTTGCGCGGTCGCCGTCTCCATCACCGTTGCGCGGCCACCCCGACCATGCGCGCGAGGTCGATCAGCCGGTTCGCGTAGCCCCACTCGTTGTCGTACCAGGCGTAGACCTTCACCTGCGTCTCGTTCACGACCATCGTCGAGGGCGCGTCGACGATGGCCGAGCGTGGGTCGTCCCGGTAGTCGACCGACACCAGGGGCCGCTCCTCGTACCCGAGGATGCCGGCAAGCTCGCCCTCGGCCGCCTCGCGCAGCAGCCGGTTGACCTCGGCCACGGTGGTCGGCCGCGCCACCTCGAACACGCAGTCGGTCAGCGACGCGTTCAGCAGCGGCACGCGAACGGCGTGGCCGTCGAGGCGTCCCTCGAGCTCGGGGAAGATCGAGCCGATCGCCGTCGCCGAGCCGGTCGTGGTCGGGATCAGCGACAGCGACGCCGCGCGCGCCCGGCGGAGATCGCGGTGCGGCGCATCGACGATCGTCTGGGTGTTGGTCATGTCGTGCAGCGTCGTGATCGACCCGTGCCGGATGCCGATCCCCTCGTGCAGCACCTTCACGACCGGCGCCAGGCAGTTCGTGGTGCACGACGCCGCCGTGACGATGTCGTCCGTCGGGGGACAGACGAGCGTCGTTGACGCCGACGACGATGTTCTTGCCGCCCTCGCCCTTGATGGGCGCCGCGACGACCACCCTCCGGGCGCCGGCGGCGAGGTGCGGCTCGAGCGCGGCACGGGTGCGGAACCGTCCGGTGCACTCGAGGACGACGTCGACGCCGAGGTCGCCCCACGGGACATCGCCGGGCGTCGCGGTCCCCGACCAGCCGATCGACGCGCCGTCGACGAGCAACGCATCCGCCGACGCGGCGACGGCGTGCGGCCAGCGGCCGTGCACCGAGTCGAACTCGAGCAGGTGCGCGCCGGTCGCCGCATCGCCGTGCAGCTCGTTCACGTGGGCGAACTCGAGATCCTCCGCGTCCCAGCCGGCGCGGAGCGCCAGGCGGCCCATCCGGCCGAAGCCGTTGATCCCGAGCCGGACGGCGGTCACGAAGCGGGTCGTCGCGCCTTGACGATCGCGCCGTGCATGCCGTCGGCGACGGCGTGCGTGAACGTCACGTCCACCTCGGTGAAGCCGGCGTCGGCGAGCATCGACTCGTACTCGCCGCGCGACAGGGCGCCGGCGATGCAGCCGACGTAGCTGCCCCGCTCGGCCCGCGCCGTCGCGTCGAGGGAGTCTTCCGCCACCACGTCGCTGATCCCGATCCGGCCGCCGGGGCGCAGCACGCGGAACACCTCGCCGAACACGGCGGGCTTGTCGGTCGAGAGGTTGATCACGCAGTTCGAGATGACCACGTCGACGGTCGAGTCGGGCAGCGGGATGGCCTCGATCTCGCCCTTCAGGAACTCGACGTTGGCGACGCCCGCGTCGGCCGCGTTGCGCCGTGCCAGCGCCAGCATCTCGTCGGTCATGTCGACGCCGTAGGCCTTGCCGGCCGGCCCCACGCGGCGCGCGGACAGCAGCACGTCGATGCCGCCGCCGGAGCCGAGGTCGAGCACGACCTCGCCCTCCCGCAGCTCGGCGACCGCGGTCGGGTTGCCGCACCCCAGGCTCGCCTCGACGGCCGATGCCGGCAGCGCCGAGCGGTCGTCCGGCGAGTACAGCGCATCGCCGAAGCGGCCATCGCCGTCGGACGAGCAGCACGGGCTCGGCCCGCAGCCGCAGCCGCCCGCCTCGGGCTGGTCGACGCGCAGCGCGGCCTCGGCGTACTTGGCGCGCACCTCCTCGCGGAGCTGGTCGCTGGCGGTCGTGCTCATCGGGCGTCTCCCTCGGGTGCGGTGTCGTGGTGCATGACGGTGGCGTCGGACGGGCAGATCGAGGCGAACTCCGGCGAGGCGCGGATCTCGGCCGGGACGGCTGCGCGGTCGACCGCCGCGAACCCGAGCGTCGCGAAGTAGCGCTCCGCCGTGGTCGTGAGCAGGTAGACACGGGCGCCGCGCGCCGCGGCCGGCTCCAGCAGCCGGTCGACCATCGCCCGCGCCAGGCCGCGGCCGCGCGCCTCCGGGGCGACGACGACGGAGCGCAGCAGCGCGTGGTCGCCGTGCCACTCGAGGCCGGCCGCGCCGACGGCGCCGGCTCCCTCGTCGGCCACGACGAACTGCGGCAGCGCGCCGGCGACGCCGTCGACGGGCAGGTCGGCGGCGACGAGGAGGCGCTCGATCGCCGGCAGATCGTCGGTGGTGGCCGATCGGAGACGGATCTGGTCTACATCGATCTTCATCGATACAGGACGCTACCTGGTATATTCAAGAACGTCAATGAATCACTTGCCGGTCCTCCAGTCCGCCTGCTGCCCGCCCGGTGGCGCCGAGCCCCTCGACGCCGCGGCGTGCGAGGACTACGCCAGCCGCTTCAAGGCGCTCGCCGACCCGACGCGCGTCGCCCTGATCGCGCGTCTGAGCGGCGGCGAGGAGGTCTGCGTCTGCCACCTCGTCGAGGGTTCGGATCTGTCGCAGCCGACGATCAGCCATCACCTCGGCATCCTGCGCCGGGCAGGGCTGGTCACGTCCCGGCGCAAGGGCACGTGGGCGTACTACCGCCTGGTGCCCGAGGCGATGCGCGAGCTCGCCGACGCGCTCGCCGGCCCCGCGGCCTAGCTGGCTGCCGGCAGGCCGTAGCCGGCCGCGAACGCCGTCTTCGCCTCGTACTCCGCCTGGACGCGGTCGAACCAGGCCGTCGCCTCGGCATCGGACCGATTCGCGGCGAGTCCGGCCTTGATCCGGTCCGCGACCTCGGCGAGCGGCTTGAAGCCGTCCTCCGTCGGGTCGGCGAGCGCCTGGATGACGTGGTAGCCGAACGGCGTCTGCACCGGCTCGGTGGTGTAGGCCCCGGTCTTGAGCGCGTAGGCGGCCTTGGTGAAGGCCGGGTCGAAGCCGGAGCGCGTGACGTCGTAGATGCCGTCGTTCTCCGACTTGCGCTTGTCGGTCGAGAACTGCTGCACGAGCGACTTCATGTCGGCGCCGCCCTGCAGCTGCTTGATCACGCCCGCGGCCTTCGCCTTGTAGGCCGGCAGGTTCTTGGCGGCGGGCGCGCTGCCGTCGGCCGGGCCGATCAGGATGTGCACGACCTTCCGCGCCGCGGGCACGCTGTAGAGGGTCGCCTTGTCCTTCTCGTACTGCGCCGCGACCTCGGCGTCGGTGACCTGCGCCTCCTTGACGACGCTGGCCCGGAGCGCCTTCGCGAGCTGCTGGACGGCGATGGTGTCGCTGTAGTCGGCCTCGCTGGCGCCCATGGCGGCGAGCTGCTGCTTCCACGCGGCGGCGTCGGTGCCCTTGGCGTCGTTGAGCGACTTCTTGACGGCGTCCGCGTCCACCTTGATGCCGTGCTTCGCGGCCTCGGACATCACGACCGCGCGCTGGAACAGGACCCGCGTGGCCTGCTGCGTGACCGCGTCGTACTCCGGCGTGCCCGCTGCCGGGACGGCCGCCTGGCGCTGCTCGAGGCCGGCCAGCGTGATGGCGACCAGGTGGTCGACGTCCTTCTTCAGGATCGGCTTGCCGTCGACCACGGCCGCGGCGTCCGCCGGGACGGCCGCGCTCGCGGTCTTGGTGTCGCCGCTCGAGCCGCCACAGGCGGCGAGCAGCGCCGCGGAGGCGATCGTTGCGAGGAGGAAGGCGGGACGTCGGACGTTCATGTTCGCGGGGACCTCGGGGGAAGGGGCGAAGGCGGGCAACGACCCGGCGCCCTCCCGCGCCCGATCGAAACCCGCTGAAAAGCGCGAAATCTCTGCGCGGATCCACCTTACATCGGGAGCGGCGACGATTTCCACCCCCTTTGCGCGTACCCACGCTGGCCGTGCCGGCGCGACGCCCCGATGGGCCCGCCTGGATTCGAACCAGGGCACAACGGATTATGAGTCCGCTGCTCTACCGCTGAGCTACAGGCCCGGCCGGTAGAGCATACGGGGGCACGCCGACGGGAGGGCGACCGGCGCGGGCCGGCCGGACTCAGGCGGCGCGGTGGATCTGCTCGTCCGACCGCTGCGTGTCGCGGATGCCCTGGTACTCCTTCGCGGCCGCGATCGCGGCGTTCACGTCGAAGCCCAGGTCACGGGCCTGCTTGATCAGCATCACGAACTCCACGGCGTGCGAGTCGTACAGGCGCTGCTTCTTGCCGAGCGTCGGGATGTCGCCGCGCACCGTCCAGTAGTCGAGCTGCATCTTGGTGATGCCGGCGATCTTGCACACCTGGCCGACCGTGAACTCGAGGTCCACGACGCGACTGGCGACGCTCACGTCTTCGAGAAGATCCGACTGTCGTCTTGCCACCGTTCCGCCCTCCCTGGCTGAATGGGTGCTGCTGGCCCACGTCGGGCGCATTGCTTCTTGTTTCTTATATTCGGCATTCTTTGCAGATGCCTTAGAACAATCGAGAAACGCGCATCGCGTGCAGCATGAACAGTTAAGACAGGGCGGCTGCGATCTCCTCCAGGATGGCCGGATCGTCGATCGTGGAGGGCACGGAGTACTCGCTGCCCGCCGCGATCGCGCGCATCGTGCCGCGCAGGATCTTGCCCGAGCGGGTCTTCGGCAGGCGGGCCACGACGCGCGCGTCGCGGAACACGGCGACGGCGCCGACCTGGTCGCGGACGAGCTGCACGAGCTCGCGCACGATCTCCTCGTCGGGGCGGTCGACGCCGGCCTTCAGCACCACGAGCCCGAACGGCACCTCGCCGCGCAGCTCGTCCGGCACGCCGATCACCGCGCACTCGGCGACGTCGGCGTGCGTGGCGAGCACCTCCTCCATCGCGCCGGTCGACAGGCGGTGGCCGGCGACGTTGATCACGTCGTCGATGCGGCCCATCACGAACAGGTAGCCGTCCTCGTCGATGTAGCCGCCGTCGCCCGTCACGTAGTAGCCGGGGAACTGCTCGAGGTACGACGAGACGAAGCGCTCGTCGTCGTTCCACAGCGTCGGCAGCGCGCCCGGCGGCAGCGGCAGCCGGATCGCGATCGCGCCGGTCTCGCCGCGATCGGCCTCCTCCCCGCTCTCGCGCAGGATCCGCACGTCGTAGCCCGGCACCGGCTTCGTCGGCGAGCCCGGCTTCACCGGCAGCGCCTCGATGCCGATGCAGTTCGCCGCGATCGGCCAGCCGGTCTCGGTCTGCCACCAGTGGTCGATCACCGGCACGCCGAGCAGGTCGCGCGCCCAGTGGTAGGTGTCGGGGTCGGTGCGCTCGCCGGCGAGGAACAGCGCCTCGAAGCCGCCGAGGTCGTGCTGCCGCAGCAGGCTGCCTTCGGGATCCTCCTTCTTGATCGCGCGGAACGCGGTCGGCGCGGTGAACAGCGTCCGCACGCCGTGCTCGGCGATGACGCGCCAGAAGGCGCCGGCGTCGGGCGTCCCGACCGGCTTGCCCTCGTAGAGGATCGTCGTGCAGCCGTGCAGCAGCGGCGCGTAGACGATGTAGGAGTGGCCGACGACCCAGCCGACGTCGGAGGCCGCCCAGAAGACGTCGCCCGGCTTCACGCCGTAGACGTTCGGCATCGACCAGGCGAGCGCGACGGCGTGGCCGCCGTTGTCGCGCACGACGCCCTTCGGCAGGCCCGTCGTGCCCGACGTGTAGAGGATGTAGAGCGGGTCGGTGGCGCGCACCGGCACGCAGTCGGCCGGCGCCGCGCCGGCCACCGTCTCGGCCCAGTCGTGGTCGCGGCCCTCGACCATCGTCGCCTCGGCCTGCGGGCGCTGCAGGATCAGGCACGCGTCGGGCTTGTGCCGGGCCAGGCCGATCGCCTCGTCGAGCAGCGGCTTGTAGGCGATCACGCGCGCGCCCTCGATGCCGCACGACGCCGACAGGATCACCTTCGGCTGCGCGTCGTCGATGCGGATCGCGAGCTCGCGCGGCGCGAAGCCGCCGAACACCACGGAGTGCACGGCGCCGAGCCGCGCGCAGGCGAGCATGCCGAACACGGCCTCCGGCACCATCGGCATGTAGAGCACGACGCGGTCGCCCTTGCCGACGCCGAGGCCCCGGCAGCGCGCCCGCCAGGCGCGCCACCTCGTCCTGCAGCTCGCGGTAGGTGAAGCGGCGGATCGTGCCGGTGACCGGCGAGTCGTAGACGAGCGCGGGCTGGTCGGCGCGCCCGCCCGCGACGTGGCGGTCGATGCAGTTCCAGGCGGTGTTCAGCTCGCCGTCGGGGAACCAGCGGACGAAGGGGTCGTTCGAGCGGTCGAGGACGGTCTGCGGCGCCACCGTCCAGTCGATCGCGCGCGCCGCCTCACCCCAGAAGGCGTCGGGGTCGGCCAGGCTCGCGCGGTGCAGATCGTCGACTCGGCTCATCGCGGCGAGCGTAGCGCAGCGAGCCGGACGGTCCGTGCCGAATCGGCCCAAACCACGCGCCGATGTGTGCCGGCGTGGCCGATTCGGTGCCAGGCACCAAGACGGACACGGGATCGTGCTACGGCGTCAGCAGGGGCGGCTGACGCCTCGGTCGCAGTCGCCCATCAGGAGACTGCGGAAGCGGCCCGCCGGCTTCGTCGACGTGACGTCGCCGAAGATCGTGAACACGCGGCGCTTGCCGAGCTTGCCGACGACGATCGCGGCCTTCGTGCCGTCCTCGACGCGGAAGAAGCGCAGCTTCGTCCCGAAGCGCTTCCTCAGGTAGCCGACGCCGCCGCGGCTGCCCGTGCACACGCCCGCCTTGATGCAGAAGAGTCCCGTGCCGCCGATCGACACGCGGGCGACGCGGTGGCGGTCGAACGCTGACGCTGAAGGTGGTCATCGGGCCGTCCCAGCCCCACTCGTCGCGGGAGTACCGGTCGATCGGCTCGCCGACGCGCTGCATCACGGTCGAGCGCGTCAGACCGATCTGCACCGTCGCCACGGAGGCGTTCACGCGGATCGCTCCCGACGTGACCGGTGTCGCCCGCCAGCGCCCGCGCAGGAATGGCCAGCGCTGCCAGCGCGACTGCGATCGTGACGAGACGAACCACGGTGCTCCCCTTGCTCCGGCATCGGTACCGGTTCCCACACCGGTTCCAGGCCCTCGGGCTACCTCATCGGCACCCGGGCAGGGGGCTTTAGCGCGACGTGCGGACCAACGCGTCCGCTGCGACGCAACCCACCTCGAGCACGAGCAGCGGGTTCACGTCGAGCTCGACGACATCCGGCGCCAGGCCTGCGATCGCGAGCACCGCGTCGACCGCGGCAGCCACGTCGCCGCGCGCGATCCGCGGCCACGTGCGCAGGCTGCGCAGCGCCGCCTCGACCGCCGGGCGCGTCACGGGAGCGAGCAGCGGCCGGGCGTCGCCGATCAGCTCGACCAGCCCGCCGCCGGCGCCCACGACCACCACCGGCCCGAACACCGGGTCGCGCTTGATGCCGACCAGCAGCTCGGCCACGGCGCCGCCGACCATCTGCTCGACCAGCACGCCGGAGAGCGGCACGCCGGCGTTGCGCTCCAGCATCTGCGCGACGGCCTCGTCGACCGCGGCGGCCGTCGTCAGGCCCAGCGCCAGCGCGCCGGCGTCGGCCTTGTGCGGCAGGTCGGCCGAGCACAGCTTGACGGCCACCGGGAACCCGATCTCGGCCGCCGCCGCGCCCGCCGCCGACGGCTCGACCAGCCGCCCGTCGGGCACCGCGACGCCGGCCGCGGCCACGAGCCGCTTCGAGTCGTACTCGTCCAGCAGCGGCGCGTCGGGCTCGTCGGCCGACCGCGGCGACCGAGACGGGAGACGGATCGGCGCGGCGCGCGCCCCACGCGGCGCAGGCGCCGAGCGCGCCGAAGGCGTCGCGCAGCCCCTGCAGCGGCACCACGCCGCGCGCGTAGAGCGCGTCGCGGCGGTCGGCCGGAAACGACTCCGGCATCGTCGAGGCGACCGCCGCCGGAATGCCGGCGGCCGCGCACGCGCGCTCCAGCGCCGCGATGGCGGCGTCGATCTCGTACGTGATGCCCAGGTCGGCGCGCGGGTGGTCGATCACCAGCAGCGCGACGTCGGCGCCGTCGCGCGAGGGCGGCGGAGAAGACCCGCGTGAGCGGCTCCTCGAGCCCCCACAGCGCCGTGTTGTAGTCGAGCGGGTTGCCCACGCCGGCGTACCAGGGCAGCTCGGCCGCGATGGTCGCGGTCGTCGCCTCGCTCGAGCGGCGGCAGCTCGAGGCCGGCCGCCGTGGCGGCGTCGGCCGACAGCGCCGACTCGCCGCCGGAGCACGTGAACACGATCGTCCGGCGGCCCCGCAGCGGCCCGATGGCCGTCTGCGCCTTCAGCGTCTCGAGCAGCGCCGGCATGTCGGGCGCCCGGGCCACGCCGAGCCGCTCGAAGAACGCGTCGTACAGCTCGTCCGACCCGGCCAGCGAGCTGGTGTGCGTGGCGGTCACCTGGGCGCCGACCTCGCTGGCGCCCGACTTGACCACGGTCACCGGGATGCCGCGCTCGAGCGCCCGGGCGGCCGCGTCGGCGAACAGCGCCGCGTCGCGGAGGCCCTCCAGGTAGATGCCGATGCCCGTCGTCTCCGGCTGGTCGAGCAGCAGGTCGACCGACGCGGCGACGTCGAGGCCCGGCCTGGTTGCCGACCGTGAGGATGAACGCGACCGGCAGCGAGCGGTCGGCCATCGAGAGGTTGATGCCGAGGTTGCCCGACTGCAGCACCAGCCCGATGCCGCGCTCGACGCGGGGCAGCGGGTACGGCACCGGCCACAGGCTGGCGCCGTCCACCCGGTTGACCAGGCCGTAGCAGTTGGGGCCGAGCAGCGCCATCTCCCCCGCCGCCTCGACCAGCGCCCGCTCGAGCTCCGGATCGCCGGCCTCGGCGAACCCGGCGGCGTAGCAGACGGCGCCGCCCGCGCCGATCGCGGCCAGCTGGCCGACGACGTCGACCGTCGCCTGCGCGTTGACGCCGACGAACGCCGCGTCGGGCGCCTCCGGCAGGTCGGCGATCGAGCGGTAGGCGCCCTCGTTGCGCGGGTGCACCGCGTACACCGGGCCCTCGAAGCCGCCGTCGATGCAGATCTGCCGCGCCACGGGCGAGAGCCCGCCACCGATGAAGGCGACCGACCGCGGTCGCAGCAGCCGCCGGGCGTTCACCGGCCGCGGAAGACCGGCGAGCGCTTCTCGGTGAACGCCGCCAGCGCCTCGCGGTGGTCGTCGGTCTGCGGCGCAGATCAGGCCCGCCGCCTTCTCGGCCTCGAGCTGCTCGCCGAGCGTGCGCGTGGACGCGGTCTGCAGCAGGCCCTTGGCGAGGCCGATGGCGACGCTCGGGCCGGTCGCCAGCTCGGCCGCCAGGCGGGCGCCCGCCGCGGCCAGGTCGTCGCGCGGCACGACCTCGGAGACGAGCCCGTGACCCTTCGCCTTGGCCGCGTCCCAGCGCTCGCCCGTGTAGACGAACCGCTTCGCGGCCTCGAGGCCCATCAGTCGCGGGTACAGCCACGAGCCGCCGACGTCGGGGTTGTAGCCGACCCACGTGTAGGCGCAGAAGAACACGGCGTCGTCGGCCGCGACGCGGAAGTCGCACGCGCAGGCCAGGTCGAGACCGGCGCCGACGGCGGCCCCGTTCAGCACCGCCACGGTCGGCTTCGGCAGGTCGTGCACCTCCTGCACCAGGGCGTGCGCGTTGCGCTCCCACAGCGCGCCCGGACTCGGCCGCCCCGGCCTCGGTCGAATCGGCCCAGTCGCTCACGTCGGCGCCGGCGCAGAACCCCTTGCCCGCACCGGCGAGCACGACGGAGCGGATCGCCTCGTCGGCGGCGGCGCCGGCGAAGGCCGCGCGGAGCGCCTCGAGCAGGCCGTTGTTGAGCGCGTTGCGGCGCTCGGGGCGATTCATCGTGATGGTGCGGACGCCGTCGGCGTCCGCGACCAGAGCGAGGTCGTCGGACATGGCAGCCGACGGTACTACACCTTCGGTCAGCGCAGCACGAACGGGTCGGCGGTCGGCTCGTCGCTGGTGTTGACCCACACCGACTTGAGCCGTGTGTACTCCCGCATCACCTCCGGGCTGTTCTCCTTGCCCATGCCGGACTGCTTGAACCCGCCCAGCGGCGACATCGGCGACATCGCGCGGTAGGTGTTGATCCAGACCGTGCCGGCGTCGAGCGCCGCCGCCATGCGGTGCGCCCGCGCCAGGTCGCGCGTCCAGACGCCGGCGGCGAGCCCGAACGCGCTGGCGTTCGCGAGCTGCACGGCCTCGGCCTCGTCGCGGAACCGCATCATCATCGCGACCGGGCCGAAGATCTCCTCCTGGCACACGCGCATGTCGTTGCGCGCGTCGGTGAAGATGGTCGGCTCGTGGAACCAGCCGCCGGTCGCGGCCGCGACGTCGGGCCGGCCGCCGCCGTGCAGCAGCGTCGCGCCGTCCGTGTCGCGCCCGATGGCGACGTAGCGCCTGCACCTTGTCGAGCTGGTCCTTGAGCGCCAGCGGCCCGAGCTCGGTCTCGGCGTCGAGCGGGTCGCCGATCTTGATGCGCCGCGTGCGCTCCAGCACCAGCTCGAGCACCTCGTCGTAGATGCCCTCCTGCAGGAACACGCGCGAGCCCGCCACGCAGGTCTGGCCCGCCGGCGGCGAACACGCCGGCGACGATGCCCATCGCGGCGCTCTGCGGGTCGGCGTCGTCGAACACCAGCTGCGGCGACTTGCCGCCCAGCTCGAGCGTGACGCGGGCCAGCCGGCCGCCGGCCTGGGCGGCGATGCGCGCGCCCGTCTGGCTGGAGCCCGTGAACGCGATCTTGGCGACGTCCGCGTGGCCGACCAGCGCTGCGCCGGCGTCGGCGCCGAAGCCGGTGACGACGTTGACGACGCCCGGCGGGAAGCCCGCCTGCTCGATCAGCGGCATCATCTCGAGCAGCGACGCCGAGGTGTGCTCGGACGGCTTGATGACGATCGTGCAGCCCGCCGCCAGCGCCGGCGCGAGCTTCATCGACGTCAGCAGCAGCGGCGAGTTCCAGGGCGTGATCGCGCCGACCACGCCGATCGGCTCGCGCAGCGTGTAGTTGAGGATCTCCTTGCGCAGCGCCGGGATGACGTCGCCGTGGATCTTGTCCGCGAGCCCGCCGAAGTAGTAGTAGTACTCCGGCAGCACGGCGAGCTGCACGCGCATCTCGCGGATCAGCTTGCCGTTGTCGGTCGACTCCGCGACCGCGAGCCGCTCGGCGTTCTCGGCGATCAGGTCGCCGAGCTTGCGCAGCAGGTGCCCGCGCTGCGTCTGCGTGAGGCCCTTCCACGACGGCGCGTCGAACGCCTTCCTGGCCGCCGCGACGGCGCGGTACATGTCCTCGGCGCTGCCGCGGGCCGCCGTGTACCAGGGCTCGCCGGTGGCCGGGTTGAACGACTCGAAGGTGGCGCCGTCGGCGGCGTCGACCCACTCGCCGCCGATGTAGTGCTGGTACTGCTTGAGCGCGACGGTTGCCATCAGGACCTCCCGGCGTTGCGGATGATGGCGTCGGCCACGGCCTGCGGCGCGTCGAGCGGCAGCAGGTGGCGGGCGCCAGGGACGATCACGACCTCGCCGCGCGGGCACGCCGCGGCGATGGTGGCGGACATGGCGGGCGTCGAGCCGGCGTCGTCGGAGCCGGTGATCGCGAGCACCGGCATCTCCAGATCGGCGTAGAGCGGCGCGCACTCGGCGTCGGCCGTGGCGAACACGCGGTAGCACGCGAGGTAGCTGTCGCGGTCGTTGGCGTGCAGCACCGGCGCGACGGTGTCGGAGCCCCAGCGCGCCAGGGCGCCGTCGAACGAGGCGTGCAGGTCGGCCTCCGCCGCCGCCAGCCGCGCGGCGACGGCCTCGCGCTCCGCCGGCGTGCGCTCGGCCACGGTCGCCACCAGCGTCAGCGACCGCACCAGGTCGGGCCGGTCGGCCGCCAGGCGCGTGGCGATCAGCCCGCCCAGCGAGAAGCCGACCAGGTGCGTCGGCTCGGTCACCTCGGGCACCAGGTCGCGCAGGGTGACGGGCCCGTCCAGCACGTCGCCGCCGTGGCCGCGCAGGTTCGGCGCGCGTCACCTCGGCGCCCCGGAGCAGCGCGACGACCGGATCCCAGACCGTGCGGTCGAGACCGACGCCGTGCAGCAGCAGGACCGGCCCGTCGATCACAGCTCGGTCGACAGGGGCGCGAGCCGCTCCTGCGGTCGGCCGCGGCTGGCGGCGGCGAGGCCGATCAGCAGCTCGTTCGCGCGCGGCGCGTCGGGGACGAAGGCGGTGACGCTCTGATGGTGCGACCGGATCGTGGCGTCGGTGATGTGCTTGAGCGGGATGTCGAAGCTGGCACCGGCGGGCGCCACCTTCTCGACCGCCGGCAGCAGCGTCGTGGCGTTGGCCGCGGTGCGGAAGAAGTTGCCGAACTTGAGCGTGTGGATGAGGCCCGACGCGTGCTCGAGCTCGCCGTCCAGGCCGACGAGGCCGGCCTTGCCGTACGCCTCGGCGGGCACGCCGAGGGCCTCGACGCAGCGCGCCGACAGCAGCTCGCCCAGCTCGGGCGCCACCTCGTCGATCAGCGGCGCGAGGTCGGCGACGAAGCCCTGCCCCGCCCACGGGTTCTCGATCACGGCGAGCACGATCGCGACCCGGTGCACGGGGTCGACCGGCCGGCCGCCCTCCGAGGTGGTCTCCTCGATGATGGTGACGAGCTTGCGGAGCTTCACGGCCGGTGGTCCTCCAGACGGACGGTCGCAGTGTCGGTGGTGCGGTCGCCGATGCGGGCCTGCGGGCGCCCGCCGGTCGCGGCCGCGCAGACGAGCACGATCTCGCCGGGCCGGGGCGCGTCGGCGATCCTGATCTCAACGGTCTGGTAGTGCGAGCGGGTGGCGGCGGCGGTCTTGTGCCAGACGGGGACGACGAGCGCCGTGCCGGCCGGGCCGCGCGTGTCGCTGAACACGATGATCGACGTGCCGTCCAGCGCCTGGCGCACCACGTCGCCGAACCACGGCGTGTGGATGAGCGCGGCGCCGTGCTCGATCTCGCCGTCGGTGCCGACGATGGCGGCCTTGCCGAACGCCTCGATCTGCGCGGCGCCGCCCAGCGCCTCGGCCAGCCGGTCGGTGAGCGCGACGGCCACGACCGGCGCGATGCGCTCGACCTCGGGGCCGAGGTCGGCGACGCGGCCGAGCCCCGCCCACGGGTTGGCGATCACCGCGGCGGCGGCAGCCCGGCGGACGGGCTCGTTCGGCCCGGATCCCGGCTCGGCCGAGATCTCCTCGACGACGGAGACGAGCTTTCGGATCACGCGAACTCCGGCATCACGTCGCTGGCGAACAGCTCGAGGCTGCGCATCGCGCTCCTGTGCGGCAGGCCCGGGTGCGTCGTCCAGATCAGCAGGTGCTCGAGGCCCAGCTCGTCGCGCAGCTCGGCGATCTTCTCGCGCACGAACTCCGGCGTGCCGACCAGCTGGTTGCGCGCGTGCAGGAAGTCGTAGGTGAGCTCGTGCGCGCCCAGCTCCTCGCCGTCCTCGAGCAGGTTGCGCAGCCCGCGCCAGTGCAGGATCCAGCGGTAGGAGGTCATCACCGCGTCCTCGAACTCGCGGCGCGCCTGCTCCATCGTCGGCGCCACGTAGACGTCGCGCACGAGGGCCAGGTTCTCGCCCTGGGCGAGCGCGATGCCGGCCTCGGCGGCGCGCTCCCGGTACAGCGCGAAGCGGCGCTTCAGGGCCGACACCGGCGGCAGCCAGAACATGCCCTTGATGCCGCGCCCGGCCGCCCACTCGATCGACGGCTGCGTGTCGATGACCTGCCAGAGCGGCGGATGCGGGCGCTGCAGCGGCCGCGGCGTGACGCTCATCTTCGTGATCATCCCGCGCGCGTCGGCGAAGCGCTCGTCGGGCGGGCTGAGCGGGTGGTTCCAGCGCACGCCGGGCTGCGGGAACTCGTAGAACCGGCCGTGGTGCGAGAAGAACTCCTCGCTCCACGCCTTCTGCATCACCTCGAGCGTCTCGGCGAACAGCTCGCGGTTCTGGTGCTCGTTGCGTGGATCGGCGATCGGGTTGAGGTTCAGCGCCTCGCGGCCGTAGAGCCCGCGGCCGATGCCGATCTCGAGCCGGCCGCCCGACAGGTGGTCGAGCATCGCCAGGTCCTCGGCCAGCCGCAGCGGGTGCCAGAACGTGATGATGTTCGCCGCCTGACCGATGCGGATCCGCGAGGTGCGCGCCGCGATGTCGGTGCCCATCACCACGGGGTTCGGCGTGATCTCGACGCCCTCGTGCCCGAAGTGGTGCTCGGTGTACCAGATCGACCAGAACCCGGCGTCCTCGGCGGCGAGGGCGAACTCGCGCGCCTCGCCCATCACCGTCGCGTACTCGTCGATCCGGCCGGGCGCACCCAGGTTGTGGAAGACGGAGAACTTCATCGTTGCATCAGCGCTCTCAGGTCGGCCCGGACATGGTCGCGCATCGCGTGCTCGGCGCCGTGCGCGTCCTTGGCGCGGAGCCGCTCCAGCACCACCTCGAGCTCCGCGACCGCCTGGGCACCTCGGTCGGGGGGCTCGTGCGAGGCGAGCAGGTTCATGTGCCAGCGATACGTCAGCGCCAGTTTCGCCGAGTCGGCAGCCTCGACGAGCCGCTCGGCGAACCGCGGGCCGTCGCCGGTGCACTCGGCCAGCGACGCGATCGCCACCTCGTCGCCGCGCGGCGCCAGCAGACCGGCCGCGCAGCCCTCGAAGATCTCCTTCAGGCCGTACAGCTCGTTGATGTCGCGGCGCGTCGGCGTGGCGACGAACGTCCCCACACGGGGCACGATCTCGACGAGTCCCTCGGTCGCCAGCTGCTTCAGCGCCTCGCGGACGGGCGTGCGCGAGACGCCCAGCTCACCGGACAGGGTGACCTCTGAGAGCCCGGTTCCCGCCGCGTAGTCGCCGGTCACGATTCCCTCGCGGATCTGTGCGGCGACACGCGATTGGAGGCTGGCTTCCCTGGCTTGCATGGTAGAAGCAGGCTACCATGCAAGACCATGCGAGGCGATGAACAGCACTGGCCCGACGGGGAGCCACTCGAGCCCGTCACCGCGGTTGCCCCCGACGTGCTGCGCACGGTGGCAGGCGTCTTCCCCACCGGCGTGGCCGCCATCACGGTCGTCCACGACTCGCAGCCGTACGGCTTCGCGGCGAACGCGTTCTCGTCGTTGTCGCTCGAGCCGCCGCTGGTGCTGGTGTGCGCCGCGCGCACCTCGCGCACGCGCCCGATCCTCGTGGCCGCCGGTGCGTTCACGATCAACTTCCTGGCCGCCGACCAGGAGGGCGTCTGCCGCGCCCTGGCGCGGAAGGACGACGACAAGTTCTCCGAGATCGACTGGGAGCCCGGCCCGCTCGGCCACCCGCGCATCGCCGGAGCGGTCGGCTACCTCGACTGCACCCTGCACTCGCTGCTGCCCGGCGGCGACCACGTGATCTTCACGGGCTTCGTCTCCGCCGCGGAGTCCAACGACGCGCCGCCGCTGGTGTTCCACCACGGCAAGTTCGCCTCGACGACCTAGCGTCCGTCGACGCGCGTTCCGTGCGATCCGTGCGCCTTCGGTGACACCCGCGCCGCGAAAAGCCCGTGTCCGAACGCGCGCGAAGGGTGACGGACCGCGCCAAACCCCGCACGAACCTGTGCCACCGGCGCAGATTCGGTGCCAGGCACCCGATTTGCCGCCCGCGCGGCTTCCGCGCGGGACCGCGCGGCTAGCGGGCGCTGTCCGGGCCGAGCTCGCGCGCGATCGCGGCGTTCGTGTAGGCGCCGTCCTCCGAGACGTCGACGGCACCGGCCGCCCACGCGGGCAGCTCGACCGCCTCGTCCTCCGACTGCAGCTCGACCTCGAGCAGCACCAGGCCGGCCGGCGCGGCGAACACGTCGACCTCGATCAGCTGCGTGCCGTGCTCGATCACGTGCCGCGTCTTCACGACCGTGCCCGACCGCGGATCGGCGTCGCCGAGCAGATCGCCGTACTCCTCGGCCGTCAGCTCGCGCTCGTCCTCGGAGCGCGTGATGCCGCCACGGTCGTGCTTCTCGGTCAGCCAGAAGCGCTCGCCGTCGGGCCCGACGCGGCGGCGCAGGCGGCGTGAGCCGCCCATCAGGTAGGTCTGGTCGATCTCGTAGGCGGTCGCGGCCTCGAGCACCCGGGCCGGCGGCGGACCGGGCAGCACGTACTTGCGCTCGATCTCGACGCCGCTGTCGCTCACGGCAGCGGCGTGCGGAAGAGACGTCCGAGACCGTCCAAGGACTCGTCCACGCCGGCGAGCCGCAGGGCGTGCCATGCAAGCGCGTGGTTGGACGACGTGATCGGCTTGCCGAGGCGCTCCTCGGCCCGCTCGACGATGCCGCACACGCGCAGGCTGGTGCACGAGATGAAGACGCCGTCGACGTCGTCGTTCGAGCCCAGCTCGACGAGTGCGTCCTCGATCGACGCCTCCGAGATGCGCGCCACCTCGTTGTCGTCGGGATGGTTGAACGACCCCATCACCGGCACCTCGAGGCCCTGACCCACGAAGAAGTTGCGCATGCCCTGGTTGACCTCGTCGATGTAGGGCGTCAGGAGCGCGATGCGCTTCGCCCCCATCGCTCCGAGACCGGTGACGGCGGCGCTGACCGGGTTCGTGACCGGCACGTCGGGCCGCCCCTCGTGCACGCGCGCGGCCACCCCGGCGGGGCCGATCACCATCGACGCGGACGTGCAGCCGTAGGCGACCACGTCGATGCGCTCGCCCGGGCGCAGCGTGCGGCTGCAGTCGGCAAGGCGCGACTCCATCGCCCGGAGCGTCTCGGGGTTGATGTCGGGGTCGTTCAGGATCCGCGTGTGGAACACCGCGGCACCCGCGACCCGCGGGACGATCTGCCGGAACTCGTGCTCGATCGTGTTGTCGGTGGCGAGCACGATCAGGCCGATCGCCGCCCGCGGCGCGACACCGCCGTCGAGCTCGAAGGGCATGTGCTGCCGGTTGACCCTCAGCGCCTGTTCGGTAGCGGCCATGCCCGTAAGCCTACCGCCCCGCGACGACCCGGATCTCGACCGTGTAGGCCGCGTTCGCGAGCCGCGACTCGACGCAGGCCCGCGCCGGCGTGTGCCCCTCGGGCACCCAAGCGTCCCACTCGCCGTTCATCTGGTCGAACGTGTCGATGTCGGACAGCCAGATGGTCGCCATCAGGATCTTCGTCTTGTCGCTGCCCGCCTCGGCCAGCAGGCCGTCGATCTGCTGCAGGATCTGCTTCGTCTGACCGGCCACGTCGGCGGAGTTGTCGGCCGCGACCTGGCCCGCGAGGTAGACGGTGTCGCCGTGGATGACGACCTGGCTCATGCGGCTGTTCGTGTGGAGTCGCTCGATATCGCTCATGGCGGCCAATCCTACGCCACCATGCCGAGGTGGCACGACCGATCGACGATCCGGCCGACCCCCGCCTCGCCGACTTCGCGGGCGACGACCCGCGGCTGCGGCGGCGGGAGCTCGAGCAGGCGGCGCGCGATGCCGGCTACCTGATCGTCGAGGGCGCGTATGCGGTGCGCCGGCTGATCGGCTCGGGTCGGCGCGTGCGGGCGGTGCTGGTCGACGCGACGCAGCACGCGGCGCTGCGCGACGTGCTGGACGACCTCGACGCGCCCGTCTATCTCGGCACCCGCGAGCTGATCGAGGCGACCGTCGGCTACGCCTTCCACCGCGGCGCGATCGCCTCGGCCGACCGCGACGACGGCGTCGACGCGGCCGCACTGCTGGCGACCGCGACCCGCATCGCGGTGCTCGAGGGCGTCGGCGACATCGAGAACCTCGGCTCGATCTTCCGCAACGCCGCCGCCTTCGGACTGGACGGCGTGCTGCTCGATCCCCGCACCGCCGACCCGTTCGGCCGCCGGTCGATCCGCGTCTCGATGGGCCACGTGCTGACGACGCCGTGGGCGCGCGCCCGGGCCTGGCCCGATGCCCTGGCCGACGCGCGTGCGGCAGGCTTCACCGTCGCCGCGCTGACCCCCGGCGACGACGCGGTGCCCATCGACCGGCTGCCGGCGACCGGCCGGCTGGCGCTGCTGCTCGGCGCCGAGGGCCCGGGCCTGAGCGCCGGCGCGCTGGCGGCGAGCGACCTGCGCGTGCGCATCCCGATGGCGCCGGGCGTCGACTCGCTCAACGTCGCGGCGGCGAGCGCGATCGCGTTCCACCGGGCGACGGCCCACGGCGAGGGCTGAGCGAGCGAGCCCACCGCTCGCACCGGCCGTGGCGGCGATCCCCCTATGCTCCGCGCCATGTTCGATGTGACGAACGTCGAGGGCGCCCAGCGCGTCCTGCAGGAGACGGACGCGGAGTTCGTCACGGTCGGCATCGTGGACACCAACGGCATGCTGCGTGGCAAGTACGTGTCGCGCCGCAAGTTCGAGAGCGCGCTGCGCGACGGCATGGGCGTCCCGGCCGTCACGCTCGGGCTCGACTACCACGACATCATGGCCGCGAACGCCACGGTCGGCGGGGCCGACACCGGCTACTTCGACGCGCTCGTGCGCGTCATCCCGGAGTCGTGCCGCGCGATCCCGTGGGAGCCCGTCGGCCGCAACCTCCTCTTCCAGCTGGAGTACGCGGACGAGACGGCCGCGGTCTGCACCCGCAACGTGCTGCACCGCGTGCTGGCGCGGGCGGAGCGCCAGGGCATCGCGCCGGTGACGGGCCTCGAGTACGAGTTCACGCTGTTCAACGAGACGTCCGACTCGGTCGTCGCGAAGGGTCACCGCGACCTGCAGGTGGCCACGCCCCACTCCACCTACTACGTGCTGCAGCGCCAGTCGGCCTGGGCGGAGTTCTACGGCGCGATCATGGACGCCTGCCGGTCGCTCGGCATCGCGCTCGACAGCCTGCACGAGGAGATGGGCCCCGGGTTCATGGAGGCCACGATCGCCTACGGCGCCCCGCTGCGCGTGGCCGACGACGCGGCCGTGTTCAAGAGCTACGCCAAGGCCGTGGCCCACCGCCGCGACCTGCTGCTGAGCTTCATGGCGCGCTGGTCGAACGACGTGGACGGCCAGAGCGGCCACCTGCACCTGTCGCTGCGCGATCTGGAGGGCACGCCGCTGCTGCACGACGCCGCCGGGCCGAGCGGCCTCTCGACGACGATGCACCACATGATCGGCGGCATGCAGAAGCTGATGCCGGAGCTGCTGCTGATGCTGGCGCCGAACGTCAACTCGTTCAAGCGCCTGGTGCCCGGCATCTTCGCGCCGATCGCGGCGTTCTGGGGCGTCGAGAACCGCTCCTGTGCGCTGCGGGCGATCCCCGGCGGGCCGAGCGGCACGCGGGTCGAGTGCCGCACGCCGGGCGCCGACGCCAACCCCTATCTCGTCACCGCGGCGCTGGTCGGAGCGGCCCTGTACGGCGTCGAGCACCGGATCGAGCCGGAGCCGCCGCTGCAGCGCGACGCGTACGCGTCGGACGTGCCCGAGCACCTCGCGTTCCCGGGCGCGTTCCGCGACGGCATCGACCGCTTCCGCGCGTCGATCGTCGCCCGCGAGCTGTTCGGCGACACGTTCGTCGACCACTTCGCCGACACCCGCGAGTGGCAGGAGCGGGAGTTCCGCGCGCTGGTCACCGACCGCGAACTGGAGCGCTTCTTCGAGCTCGGCTAGCCGGCCAGGTTCGCCTTGCCGTTCGGCTTGACGATCAGCCACAGGCCGCCGTACTCGAAGATGTTCTGACACTTGATCACGCCCGGCGAGTCGCCCACGTAGTAGTAGAGCGGGTGCCCGTTGTAGGTGACCTGGCGCGTTCCGTCCGTCCGCCTGGTCGTGCCGACCAGGTCGGGGTCGAGCGCACTCGAGACGGTCGGCGCCTTCTTCGCGAGCAGCGGCGGCCACGCGACGGCGCACGCGTCGTAGCACGTGCTCTTCGTCGTCGTGTCGGCGTCGAACAGGTAGAGCACCTGACCGTCGTCGTCGGCGATCGTCTTGCCGAACTCGGATGCGACAACCTTCAGCGTCGGATGCTTCGGCGGGGCCGGCTCGACCGGCGTCGTCTCCGCTGCGGGCTCGGCGGCGGTCGTCGCCGGCGCGGTCGCCGTGGCCGTCACCACGGCCGGAGCCGTCGTGGCGGGCGCGACCTCGGACGAGATCGCCGCGGCCGGGGCGCCGGGGGCTGCGGACTCGTCCGTCCCGCCGCACGCACTCGCGACCAGTGCGACCGTCAGAATCGCCGTCAGGGCTCGAACGCGCATGGGTGGAGCCTACCGATTCACGCGCCGGCCTCGATATCTCCGCCCGACCGCCGCTCGGCGAGCCAGCCCGACAGCGGCGGCACCGCCATCTCCGCGAACTTCGGCTCGATGCGGGCGCCGGCGGCAACGAGCAACTCGGCGACCGCGAGGAAGTCGCCGTCCGGCGACGAGAAGTTGTCGTCGGGATGCGCGGGGCTGTAGCGCGAACCGACGACGGCCCAGCCGAGCGGCGTGGCGTACTCGGTCCGGGCGCGGCCATCGACCTCGGCACCGCGAGCCAGCAGCAGCCGCACGTAGTCCGGGCGCCCGAACCACGCCGCCTGGTGCAGCAGCGAGCCGCTCGGCCCTCCGCCCCACCCGGCGCTGAAATCGACGCCGACCGCGTCGACGACGCGCCCCAGCGATGCTGCGTCGCGCATCGCCAGCTCGATCAGCACGTTGCGGGCGTCGCGATCGAGCGTGATCGGCCGATCGGGAACCTGGCCGCTCGCCACGGCGTGGAGCGCGTGGTCCTGCTCCCCCAGGTCGTCCGGAGCGCCCAGCTCGCGCAGCGTCGCCACCAGGTCGTCGCGGCCGAGCCGGTACGCGAGCTGCAGCGCCGTCCGGCCGTTTCCGGCCCGTCGCGCCGGGTCAGCGCCGTGCGCGACGAGGAGGCGGAGGACCTCCGGCTCGCGCGACCGCATCACCGCGTGGTGCAGCGCCGGCCAGTGCGGCGACTCGTTCGGATCGCCGTCGTGCTCGAGCAGCAGACGAACGCGGTCGGTCCGGTCGAAGTCGAGCGCGTGCCAGAGCGCGTTGGTGCCTCGCACCGTGGCGCCGTGCTCGAGCAGCAGCGTCGTGCAGCGGTCGTCCGGCGACTCGACCGAGTGGTACAGCGAGTCGTTGTCGTTCGGCTCGGCGCCGGCCGCGAGCAGCAGCTGCACGAGCGCCGCATCGCCGCGCGAGCAGGCGATCGAGAGGTTCGTCCACTCCTCGCCGGCCTGCCCGTTCGGATCGGCGCCGCGCGCGAGCAGCGCGGTTGCGGCAGGGAGCGTGTCGGCAACGCGGCTGCGCGCGACGTAGAACAGCGGGGGCACCCCGAGCGGGCCGCCGGGCGCCGTGGCGTCGAGACCCTCCGGCACCTCGCCGAGCGACAGCGCCACCCACGGATCGGCTCGTAGCTCCGGTGCCGCCTCGAGCAACTCGAGGGCGCGATCGTGCCGCTGGTCGGCCTCCGCCAGAAATGACGCAGCGGTGGGATGCTCGCGCACCGGTGAAGGATACGACGGCGCGCGCCGTCGCGGACGTCACTGGCATCCTCCCTTCACATGGCGACGGCGACCGACACGGTGCTCGTCCCCGGCGGCACGTTCCGGATGGGCTCGGACGCGCACTACCCCGAGGAGGCGCCGGTTCACGACGTCGCCGTCGACGCGGTCCGGGTCGACCGGTACCAGGTCACGAACGCCGCCTTCGCCGCGTTCGTGGCGGCGACCGGCTACGTCACGGTCGCGGAGCGACCGCTCGACCCGGCCGACTTCCCGGGCGCGCCGCCCGAGAACCTCGTGCCCGGCTCGGTGGTGTTCACGCCGACGCGGGGGCCGGTCGACCTGCGCCACCTGAACCAGTGGTGGACGTGGACGCCGGGCGCATCGTGGCAGCACCCGTTCGGTCCGCGGTCGTCGCTCGAGGGGCTCGACGACCACCCGGTGGTGCACGTCGCCCACGAGGACGCCGCCGCCTTCGCCGCCTGGGCCGGCAAGGACCTGCCCACCGAGGCCGAGTGGGAGCACGCGGCGCGCGGCGGCCTCGACGGCGCCGTCTACACCTGGGGCGACGAGCCGGAGGCGGCGGGCGAGCGGCTCGCGAACTTCTGGCACGGCGACTTTCCGTGGCGCGCCGAGGCGGGCTCGGGGTCGACGCTGCCCGTGGGTTCGTTCCCCGCCAACGGCTTCGGCCTGCACGACATGGCGGGGAACGTCTGGGAGTGGACGGCCGACTGGTACGCGCCGCGTCACCCGGAGGACGCCGACAAGCCGTGCTGCGTCCCGCACAACCCGCGCGGTGGCAGCGAGGCGGACAGCCTCGATCCGGCGCAGCCGCAGTTCCGCGTGCCCCGCAAGGTGGTCAAGGGCGGCTCGTTCCTGTGTGCCGACTCCTACTGCCGCCGCTACCGCCCGGCCGCCCGTCGCCCGCAGATGATCGACACGGGCATGAGCCACATCGGCTTCCGCTGCGTCAGCCGCACCGCGCCCGCCACGCCTAGCCTGCGGCGCGACGGGTGGCCTCGGCCAGGGACGCCACGGCCGCGGGGATCGCCGCCTCGGCGAGCCGGCCGTAGCCGAGGAGCAGCATCGCGCTCGCGCTGCCGCCCGTGGGCGGCGCGATGCGGTAGCTGCCCATGCCCTCGACGCGGACGCCCTGCTCGCGTGCCGCTTCGACGAGGACGGTCTCGGCCACGTCGGGCAGTGCGATCACGAGGTGCAGGCCGGCGGCGGCGCCCGACAGGCGTGCCTGGGGCAGGTGATGGCCGATCTCGCCGACCAGCACGTTGCGACGCGCGCGATAGACACGCAGGCTACGGCGCAGCGACCGGTCGAACGCGCCGGATCGGATCAGGTCGGCGAGGGCCAGCTGGTCGAGGATGGGCGAGCCGCTGTCGCGCCACCACTTGGTGTCGGCGGCCGCGTGCCGCGAGCCGTTGCGGAAGCGCGAGCCAGCCGAGCCGGAGGCCGGGTGCGAGCGCCTTGGAGGCCGTGCCGATGTAGGCGACGTGATCGGGTGCGAGGCCCTGCAACGCCCCGACCGGCGGACCGTCGTGACGGAACTCGGCGTCGTAGTCGTCCTCGATCACGAGGCCGTCCGTCGCGCGGGCCCAGTCCAGGAGCGCCCGGCGGCGTTCGGGAGTGAGGACGACGCCGGTGGGGAACTGGTGCGCCGGCGTGACGAGCACCGCGTCGGCCTGCGTCCGCGCCAGCGCTGCGACGTCGATCCCGTCACCGTCGACGGGCACGGGAATGATCTCGAGTCCGACCTGCCGGGCGGTCATGACGGCGTCGCGCAGCGCGGGGTCCTCGATCGCGAACCGCCGCTTGCCGGCGGCGTAGCAGCGTCGCGCAGATCACGTCGAGCCCTTGCGCGAAGCCCTGCACCACGACCAGCCGGCGAGGGCTCGTGACGACACCGCGGGTGCGGCCGAGCCGCTCCGCCAGCGCGGCCCGCAGCTCCGAGCTGCCGTGGCGATCGCCGTAGTCCAGATCGGCGTCGGGCACGGTTCGGACGGCCCGTTCCAGCGCGCGGCGCCACTCGTGCCGGGGAAACAGCGTGACGTCGGGCGTCGTCGACGTGAAGTCGAACCGGGCCGCGCGCCGCGCGGGCTCGCGCGCATCGGCGCTCTCTGCCGCCCTCCCCGCAACGACCAGCGGCGCCGTCCGCGGGTGCACCTCGAGGAAGCCCTGCGCGGCGAGCTGGGCATAGGCGTCGGTGACGACACCGCGGGAGACGCCGAGCTGGGCGGCGAGATCGCGCGTCGAGGGCAGCCGGGACTGCGGCTGCAGGCGGCCGGACCGGATGGCATCGGCGATCCCGGTCGCCAGCTGGCGCCGGAGCGCCCCGGCGCCCGGCCGCAGCGAGATCAGGAACTCGCGATCGGTGCTGGACTCATTTACTCGCATGCAGCTGGCTCTACCGGCAAGTCCAGCCACACGGTAGCGTGTCCGCATGTCCAATCGAGCCGACATCGCGCCCGACCCGCTCCCCGTGCCGGCCACCGATCTGGCGGCAGTGCACGGAGCGGATCCTCGGACTGCCGGCGGGCACGTTCCCGGAGCTGTCGGATCGTCGTGCCGTCGCCGGCCTGGGCGAGCGTCTGGCGACGCTGAACCTCGGCCTCGTCCGTGTTGCCGATCCGGCCGCGTTCGCCTGGCCGGGTCACTGGATCGCGGTCGTCGAAGCGCCCGACGGCAGCCGCCGCGCGGCGGTGTTCTTCGGCGTCCCGTCGGGACCGCTGGACGAGCGCGACGCCGGCATCGCGCTGGACGCGCAGATCGTCGAGGGCTACCTCGTCGCTCCGCTCGACCTCGACCTGCCGCACGGCGCCGGGGCGTACGGGCGGCCGGAACGACCGGGCGTCGTCGCCGGCCTCTTCACCGCACCCTCGCGCGAGGCGCCCTGCGACGGGCACGAGCGGCTCGCGGTCCACGCCGGTCGCGGACTGCAGGGCGACCGGTACGCGGCGGGAGTCGGGACGTTCTCGCATCCGCAGCGGCGCGGGCAGGATCTGACGCTGATCGAGGCGGAGAGCTTCGACCACCTCGCCGCCCACGGCATCACGCTGGAGCCGGCGGACGCTCGCCGCAACGTCGTGACCCGCGGCATCGACCTCAACGCGCTGGTCGGACACCACTTCACCATCGGCGGCGTCCCCTGCTACGGCGCTCGGCTGGCCCAGCCGTGCGCGCATCTCGAGCGCCTCACAACCCGTGGCGTGCTGCGCGGCCTCGTCCATCGCGGCGGCATCCGCGTCGACGTGCTCGGCGACGGCGAGCTCTCCGTCGGCGACGAGATCCGACCCGCCCTCGAAGATCGGAGCGACCGTTGACGGCCGACTGGTACACCAGCGACTTCCCCGAGCTGCGGCCCGGGCCGCCGTGGGTGATGGAGGAGATGATCCGCGCCCAGGCCGACCTGCCCGGCCGCCTCGCCGAGTCGGACGCGGCGGGTGCCATCCGCGACGCCGCGGTCGCAGCGCTCGCCGGCGGCGACGAGGTCGTCGTGGTCGGGTGCGGCACGTCCGAGCATGGCGCGATGGCCATCGCGGCGCTGCTGCGCGACGGGATTGCCACGTCGCGCCGGGATGCCCGCCGGATCCGGCATCAGCAGGCCCTCGACGCTGCGATCGACCCTCCGTCGGCCGGCCTCGTGATCGGCGTCTCCCACGACGGCGGGACGCGCGCGACGTCGCTCGCACTGCAGCGGGCGCGCGCCGCCGGCGCCGTCACCGCGGCGATCACGGCGCGGCCCGGCTCGGACTTCGCGAAGTCCGCCGAGCACGTCGTCACCACCCCGATCGCCGATCGCTCCTGGTGCCACACCGTCGCCTACACCAGCGCGATGCTCGGCGGCGCGGCGATCGCCCAGGCCGGGTCGGACACGTCGTGGCGCGCGTCGGCCCGGACCGCGCTCGAGGCTGGCATCGCCGACGATGCTCCCCGCCTCGCCGGGCGGCGGCTGTACCCGGCCCAGCGGGTGCTGTGCGCCGGGATGGGCACCGATCTCGTCAACGCCCGCGAGCTCGCGCTCAAGATCGAGGAGGGCGCCAGGATCGCGGCGACGGCCCACCACCTCGAGACCCTGCTCCACGGCCATCTCGCCGGGTGCGACCCGGCGACCACCCGGGCCGTGCTGCTCGCCACCGACCGCGATCTCGACGACACGAGCCGCCGCCGGCTCGTGCTCGTCGCCCGCGCCACCACCGAGCTCGGCCTGCCGACGACGGTGATCGCACCCCGGGACACGCTCGAGCTCCTGCCGGCGAGCGTCGACGCCGTGGAGCCGGCCGGTGGCGACGATGCCTCGCACGGCTTGCTGACGCGGCTCCTCGCCACCGCCGTGGCCGTCCAGTGGACGACCCTCGGGCTGGTCGACGCGGCGGGCACGAACCCCGACCTGATCCGCCGCGAGCACGCGCCATGGCGGCAGGCCGCAGCCGTCGCCGACCACGGGGAGGCCTGGTAGCCATGGCGGACGAGCAATTGCACCCGGACACGCTCGCCGTCATCGCGGGGCGTCCCGCGCGTGCCGGAGGTGCGCCGCTGAACCCGCCGATCGTGCCCGCATCGACGTACCACCACGGCGGCGACCCCGTGTACGGACGCGACGGCAACCCCGGCTGGGCCGCCTTCGAGGAGGCGCTCGGCACGCTCGAGGGCGGCACCTGCGTCGCGTTCGCGTCCGGCCTCGCCGCCAGCAGCGCGATCCTCGACGAGCTCGCGGCCGGCACGCGGGTGATCGCCCAGCGGGCACCGTACTTCGGCGTCGCCGAGCAGCTGCGCGAAGGCGCCGCGCGGGGCCGGTTCGAGCTCGAGGCGCTCCCCGAGCTGACGCCGGCCGCCCTGGAAGCCACCGTCCGCGGGGCCGGACTCGTCTGGGTCGAGTCGCCGACGAACCCGATGCTCGACGTCGTCGACCTTCCCGCCGTGCTCGGCATCGCTCGCGCGGCCGGCGCCCTCACGGTGGTCGACAACACCTTCGCGACCCCGCTCGGGCAGACGCCGCTGTCGCTCGGCGCCGACGTCGTGCTGCACTCCGCCACGAAGCTGATCGGCGGCCACTCCGACCTGCTCCTCGGAGCAGCCGTCGTCCGCGACGGCGACCTCGACCGGCGCCTGCGCGACCGGCGCGGGTCGACCGGCGCCACTCCCGGCGCGCTCGAGGCCTATCTCGCGCTGCGCGGGCTCCGCACGCTGCCCGCTCGCCTGGAACGCGCGCAGGCCAGCGCCCGCGAGCTCGTGCGACGCCTGGAGGCGCACCCGCGGATCGCGCGCGTCCGCTACCCCGGCACCGGCACGATGGTGTCGTTCGAGACGGCCGGCACGGCCGACGACGCCGAGGCCGTCTGCGAGGCCTGCCGGCTGATCGTCCACGCGACCAGCCTCGGCGGCGTGGAGAGCAGCCTGGAGCGGCGTGGCCGCTACGCGTCCGAGCGCGAGGTCGGCACGCCGCCCACGCTGATCCGGTTCAGCGTCGGGCTCGAGCACGTCGACGACCTGTGGCGCGACCTCGAACGAGCGCTCGGCTAGCATCGAACCGACGGCCCCTAGAACGCCGAAAGCCCTGCAAATGCAGGGCTTTCGTAGAGCTCCTCGGGTAAGATTCGAACTTACAACCCTCCGATTAACAGTCGGATGCTCTGCCGTTGAGCTACCGAGGATCGGCTGACCGGAGTATACCCGGCCTGGTTCGGATCAATCGCTGAATCGTCCCGCGGCTCGCATGGACTTCAGCTTGAACAGGGTGCGGGTCTCGATCTGGCGGATGCGCTCGCGGGTGACGCCGAAGTAGCGCCCCACCTCCTCGAGCGTCATCGGCTCGCCGCCGCCGATGCCGTAGCGCAGCTCGATCACCTTGCGCTCGCGGTGCGACAGCGACGACAGCACGCCCGCCAGCTCCTCGCCGCGCAGCTTCGAGTCGACCGCGACGTGCGGGCGCTGCAGCTCGTCGTCCTCGATGAAGTCGCCGAGGCTCGAGTCGTCCTCGTCGCCGACGGGCGTCTCGAGCGAGACGGGCTCCTGGGCGATCTTGAGGATCTGCTCGACGCGCTCGGGCGTGATCTCCATCTTCAGAGCGATCTCCTCGTTCGTCGGGTCGCGCTCCAGCTCCTGGGTCAGCTGGCGGCGGACGCGGACGAGCTTGTTGATCGTCTCCACCATGTGCACCGGCACGCGGATGGTGCGGGCCTGGTCGGCGATGCCGCGGGTGATCGCCTGGCGGATCCACCACGTGGCGTACGTCGAGAACTTGTAGCCGCGCCGCCAGTCGAACTTCTCGACGGCGCGCATCAGGCCGAGGTTGCCCTCCTGGATCAGGTCGAGGAACAGCATCCCGCGACCCACGTAGCGCTTCGCGACCGAGACGACGAGGCGCAGGTTGGCCTCGATCAGCGCCTGCTTGGCCGCCGGATCGCCGCGCTCGACGCGCTTGGCGAGCGAGATCTCCTCCTCGCCCGTCAGCAGCGGCACCTTGCCGATCTCGCGCAGGTACGCGCGCACCGGGTCGTGGTCGCGGTGGCGGACGGCGACGTCGATCGTCACGCCGGCGGCGGGATCGACGACCACCGGCTCCTCGAAGACGTCTTCCTCTTCCTCGTCGACGGCGTCGAAACCGATCACCTCGAGGCCGGTCTTTTCGAGCAGGGCCTCATCGGCGTCGACGGGATCGACGCCTGCGGGTGTCTCGATGTAATCGAAGCGGTCGGGCTCCACGGAACTCCTAGGTGGCAGCACTACGGTCCTGGTCGCGCAAGGCGGCCTTTTCGCGTTGCAGCTCGTTCAACGTGATTTGCTGCTCACGGGTGTATTCGGTGCTTTCGGCCTGCGCCTTTAGCTCAGCGATGGCGTCGTCGATCTCGGTGATACGTCGCGCGCGACGGAAACTCTCGACGTCGGCGCGCGCCACGGCCCGCCCGTCGTCGCCCTCGTCGTAGTTCGCGGTGTGCGTCAGCACGCTCGCCGCCGCGCCCTCCAGCCCTTCGGGCACGCCGTCGGCCGTGCCGGCGATGCGCGCGCGCACCCAGCCTGCGAGCGCCGACGTGTCGTCATCGTCGGGTGGCATGCGCGCCACGATCGACGCGGCGAGCATGCGGTGGTAGCGTCTTCTGCCGCTGGTCCTCGGGCGCGTGCGCGACGGACGTGTCGGGCATGCGCGGCCCGCCGCGGCGGCCGGGCACCAGCGCCGCCTCGGAGGCGGGGCTGAGGCGCAGCGCGCTCGACACGAGGCGCACCTGCTCGTCGCGCTCGGGCCCGGGGGCGGCCGCGGCGATGATGCTGCGGCACGCGGCGTAGGCCGCGTCGGGGCCCTCCTCCCCCTTCGCCAGGTCGAGCGCGCGGCCGATGCGGAACGCGAGCACCGGCTGCGCCGCGGCGAGGGCGGCCTCGAAGGCCTCGGGTCCGCGCGCCAGGATGTCGGCCGGGTCCTGACCCGGCGGCAGCGCCACGATGCGCACGCGCAGGCCGCTGCGCTCGGCCATGTCCATGCCGCGCAGGGCCGCCTCCTGGCCGGCCGCGTCGGCGTCGAAGCAGAGCAGCACGGAGTCGGCCAGGCGGCGCAGCTCGCGCACGCCCTCCTCGGTCAGCGACGTACCCATGGCGGCGACGGCCTCCTCGAAGCCGGCGGCGTGGAGCGCGATCACGTCGGTGTAACCCTCGACGACGATCGCGCGGTGCTTCTTCGCGATCGCCGGGCGGGCGAGGTGCAGGCCGTAGAGGATGCGGCTCTTCTTGAAGATCTCGGACTCGGGGCTGTTCAGGTACTTCGGCCCCTCGCCGCCGGGCATCACCCGCGCGCCGAACCCGCGGACGCGGCCGCGGGCGTCGCAGAGCGGGAACGTGATGCGGCCGCGGAACCGGTCGATCGGGCCGCGCCGGCCCTGCGACGAGACGCCGGCCTCGTACAGCAGCTCGGTCGGATAGCCCTTGGAGAGCGCCGAGCGCGCCACGCGATCCCAGTCGGACGGCGCGAAGCCGAGCCGGAAGCGCGCGATCGACTCGGCCGACACGCCGCGCTCGGCCAGGTAGGTGCGGGCGGCCTCGCTCTCCTCCGCCTTCTCCAGGTAGCGCTCGTAGAAGGAGCAGACGTCGTCGAGCAGGCCGTCGGCGCGCTTGGCGCGATCCAGCCGGTCGCGGTCGCCGGGCGACAGGTCCTCGCGCTCGACCTCGACGCCGTACCGGTCGGCCAGCCACTCGACGGCCTCCGGGAAGTTGAGGCTCTCGATCTTGCGGACGAAGTCGAACAGCCCGCCCTGCTCGCCGCAGCCGAAGCACTTGTAGAGCTTGTCGCCGGGGTGCACGTGAAACGACGGGGTGCGCTCGTCGTGGAACGGGCAGCGCAGCATCATCTGGCCGCGCGACGGCCGACCCGGGCCGGTGCGCGCCTCGACCAGCTCGACCAGGTCGGCGCGGTCGCGCACGGCGTCGATGGTCGCCTGGGTGATCCGCCCGCCGACGGCGTTCATGGCTGGAACGCCCATCCCTCGGGCTCGAACAGCTCGCGGTACGTGCGCAGGGCGTAGCGGTCCGTCATGCCGGCGACGTGGTCGATCACGCGGGACACGCGCTCCGGGCCCTCGGGCTGAGCAGCGAGGAAGGACCCGAACAGCGACGACACCACGTGGCGGACGCGACGACGTTCGTCGTCGCCGTCAGGGCGAAGATAGACCTCTTCGAACATGAAGGCGCGCAGGGTCAGGAGCGACTCGCTCATCCGGGGGGTCAGGAGAATATCGCGGATCTGGGACGAGTTTTCAACAAGATCATGCACAAATCTGTCGATCCGACGCGCAGCAGTGGCTCCCAGCAGGGCCACCTCCTCGGCCGGCAGGCGCTCCGGACGCAGCACGCCGGCGCGGATCGCGTCGTCGATGTCGTGGTTGATGTACGCGACGCGGTCGACCAGCTTCACGATCCGGCCCTCGAGCGTCGCCGGCGCGGTCGGCCCCGTGTGGTTCAGGATGCCGTCCCGGACCTCGTGCGTGAGGTTCAGCCCGCGGCCGTCGCGCTCCAGGTGCTCGACGATGCGCAGCGAGTGCTCGTTGTGCCGGAAGCGCCGCCCCGTCGCGGCCTCGAGCGCGTCGGAGAGCGCCTCCTCGCCGGCGTGGCCGAACGGCGGGTGCCCGAGGTCGTGCCCGAGGGCGATCGCCTCGGTCAGGTCCTCGTTCAGCTGCAGCGCGCGAGCCACCGAGCGCGCGATGCCGACGACCTCCAGCGTGTGCGTGAGGCGCGTGCGGTAGTGATCGCCCTCCGGCGCGATGAACACCTGCGTCTTGTGCTTGAGCCGGCGGAACGCCTTGGCGTGGATGATGCGGTCGCGATCGCGCTGGAACGGCGTGCGCAGCGAGCACTCCTCCTCGTCCACCGCGCGGCCGCGCGTGGCGTAGGAGCGCACGGCCTCCGGCGCCAGGCGGCGCTCCTCCTCGGCCCGCATGCGCGCTTCGAAGCGCGCGGCGACCGGGCCGTCGCCGTCGGGCATCACGCCTCCGCGGGCGCCGTCAGGCGCAGCCGCACGCCGTACGTGAGGCTCTCCACCAGTGCTTCCCAGGACGCCTCGATGATGTTCGGCGAGACGCCGACCGTCGCCCACTCGTGGTGTCCGTCGGACGTGTCGAGGATGACGCGCGTGACGGCACCGGTGCCGGTGTGCGGGTTGAGGATGCGCACCTTGTAGTTCGCCAGCTCGAGCCGGCCCAGCTCGGGATAGTGGCCGGTCAGCGCGGTGCGCAGGGCGGTGTCGAGCGCGTTGACGGGGCCGTTGCCCTCGGCGGTCTGCACGACGCGTTCGCCGCGCACGCGCAGCTTGATGGTGGCCTCGGTCTCGACGCCGCCGTCGGCGCGCTTCTCGGTGATCACGCGCAGGGCCTCGAGCTCGAACAGCGGCTCGATCTCCCCCGCCTCCGTGCGCAGCAGCAGCTCGAACGAGGCGTCGGCGGCCTCGAAGGCGTAGCCGCGGTGCTCGAGCACCTTCAGGCGCTCCAGCGCGCGGTCGACGCCTGCGGGGTCGAGCTCGACGCCGAACTCGGCCGCCTTCTCGCGCACCGTGCCCTTGCCGGACAGCTCGGAGACCAGCACCGTGCGGGTGTTGCCGACCACGGCGGGGTCGACGTGCTCGAACGTGCGCACGTCGGCCTGCATGCCGGCGACGTGCATGCCGCCCTTGTGCGCGAAGGCGCTGCGGCCGACGTAGGCCGCGTGGGCGTCGGGCTGCAGGTTGCAGATCTCGGCCGCCTCGTGCGAGATCTGGCTCAGGCGCGCGAGGCGCTCCGGGCCGATGCACGCGTAGCCGAGCTTGATCTCGAGGCTCGGGATGATCGCGATCAGGTTCGCGTTGCCGCAGCGCTCGCCGTAGCCGTTCAGCGTGCCCTGCACCAGGCGCGCGCCGGCCTCGCACGGCGGCCACCGAGTTGGCGACCGCGCACTCCGCGTCGTTGTGCGTGTGGATGCCGAGCGCGACGTCGGCGCCGAGCGCCGCGTGCACGTCGGCCACCGCCGCGGCCACCTGCGCCGGCAGCGTGGCGCCGTTGGTGTCGCACATGGTGACGTTCGAGGCACCGGCCTCGGCCGCGGTGCGCAGGCAGCGGAGCGCGTAGTCGCGGTCGGCCGCGTACCCGTCGAAGAAGTGCTCGGCGTCGTAGATGACCTCCTTGCCCTGCTCGACGCAGAACCGCACGGAGTCGCCGATCATCGCCAGGTTCTCCTCGCGCGAGACCCGCACCACCTTGTCGAGGTGCAGGTCCCAGGTCTTGCCGACGAGCGTGATCACGGGCGCGAAGCAGTCGACCAGCACGCGCAGCGCCTCGTCGTCGGAGGCGCGGATGTCCTTGCGGCGGGTCATGCCGAAGGCCGCCACCCGGGCCGTCTCGAACGTCTCCTGCTCGAGCAGCTCGAACAGCTCCCAGTCCTTCGGGTTCGACGCCGGGAAGCCACCCTCGATGTAGGCGCAGCCAAGGCGGTCGAGCAGGTGCGCCACCTGCAGCTTCTCGCTGACGGACAGCGAGATCCCCTCGCGCTGCATGCCGTCGCGCAAGGTCGTGTCGTAGATGTGAACCCGCTCGGCCATCGTGCACCGAAGGGTACTCGGGGACGGGTACTTCGGGCGCGCGGCGCTAGATGATGACCGGCACGGTGCCGCCGTCGACACCCCACGCGGCACCCGTGACGTACGACGCGGCGGCCGAGCAGAGGAACACGGCGACGCGCGCGATCTCCTCCGGCTCCGCCATGCGGTTCAGCGGTCGGCCGGCTGCCACCTTGGCCAGGACGGCGTCGCGATCGCCACCGCCGCGAGCGACGGCCTGGTCGGCGAGGCCGCCCGCCTCGAGCCACGCCGGCGTCAGCGACGGCCCCGGGCAGAGCGCGTTGCAGAGCACGCCGTTCTTCGCCTCCAGGTCGGCCACCAGCCGCGACAGCGACAGCACGGCGGCCTTCGTGACCGTGTAGTCGGGCATCCCGGTCGACGGCCGCTTGCCGGCCGTCGACGAGACGTTGACGATGCGCGCCTGGTCGGACGCGCGCAGGTGCGGCAGCGCGCCGCGGATCGAGCGCACGTAGCTCATCAGGTTCAGGTCGATCGCGGCCTGCCAGTCGTCGTCGTCGAGGTCGTCGAACGCCACCTGCCGCGCCACGCCGACGTTGTTGACCAGCACGTCGAGGCCGCCCAGCGCCGCGACCGCCTCGGTCACCGCGCGCTCGGGCGCGCCGCGCACGGCCAGGTCGGCCGCGATCGCAAGCTCGCAGCCCGGCACGGCGTCGCCGCCGCGGCTGACGACGACCACGCGGGCGCCCTCGGCCACCAGGCCCTCGGCGATCGCGCGGCCGATGCCCTTGGTGCCGCCCGTGACGAGCGCGCGACGGCCAGCGAGTCCCAGGTCCACGGGCGGCAGCGTATAGGGTGTGGCGCGATATGGCGCGCCTGCACCTCCTGCGACACGGCGAGACCGACTGGAACGCCGAGCAGCGCTGGCAGGGGCACTCGGACCAGCCGCTCAACGACCTCGGCCGCGAGCAGGCCGTGGCCATCGCGCCGGCCGTCGCGGCGCTGCGCCCGGTGGCCGTCCACGCCTCCGACCTGGTGCGCGCGATCGACACGGCACGGCCCGCCGCGGCGCTGTGCGACCTCGAGGTGCAGATCGACCCGCTGCTGCGCGAGATCGACACGGGATCGTGGACGGGACGCCAGCGCACCGAGATCCTCGCCGCGCAGCCAGGCGCCGTCGGCCGGCACGAGTCGGGCGAGACGTCCTGGGAGGGCGGCGAGACGTTCGCCGACCTGCAGGACCGCGTCGTCGAGGCCCTCGAGCGCGTCGCCGGCGCCTACGCGAGCCACGACGTCGTCGCGGTGTTCACGCACGGCGGCGTGATCCGCGCGGTCGTCGCCCACGCCGCCGGCGGCGACTGGCGCGATGCGCGACGCGGTGTCGCACCGCTGGTCCACGGCAGCCTCACGGTCGTCGACGTGCCGGGCTGGCGCCTCGAGTGCTACAACGTGCCGCTCGCGACGGCGCACACGCCCACCGAAGAGGCCTAGGACGACGAACGAGGCCGGCACCCGAAGGTGACCGGCCTCGTCACGTTGAATCCGGCGGCGACCTACTCTCCCAGGCTCTTGCGAACCAAGTACCATCGGCGCTGAGGGGCTTAACTGCTCTGTTCGGAAAGGGAAGAGGTGTATCCCCCTCGCCATAGCCACCGGAAAGCTCTGAGATGTCAGATCAGGGCGCGGCTCCGCGCACCTTCAAAGCTGCATAGGGCATGATGGGCTCACCATATTGATAAACAAGACCTCGGGGTATTAGTACGGGTCTGCTACACGCGTTGCCGCGCTTCCACATCCCGCCTATCAACCTAGTGGTCTACTAGGACCCTTACTCCCTCAAGGGGATGGGAGAACTCATCTTCGGGTGGGCTTCCCGCTTAGATGCTTTCAGCGGTTATCCCTTCCAGACGTAGCTATCCAGCGGTGCCGTTGGCACGACAACTGATACACCAGAGGTCTGTCCACCCCGGTCCTCTCGTACTAGGGGCAGCTCCCGTCAATTCTCCAACGCCCACAGCAGATAGGGACCGAACTGTCTCACGACGTTCTGAACCCAGCTCACGTAACGCTTTAATGGGCGAACAGCCCAACCCTTGGGACCTACTCCAGCCCCAGGATGCGCTGAGCCGACATCGAGGTGCCAAACGGTGCCGTCGATGTGGACTCTTGGGCACCATAAGCCTGTTATCCCCGGCGTACCTTTTATCCGTTGACCGACCGCAATTCCACTCTCCACGGCCGGATCACTAAGCCCGACTTTCGTCCCTGCTCGACTTGTAGGTCTCGCAGTCAAGCTCCCTTTTGCCTTTGCGCTCTACGCACGATTTCTAACCGTGCTGAGGGAACCATTGGGCGCCTCCGTTACATTTTGGGAGGCGACCGCCCCAGTCAAACTACCCACCTGACACTGTTCCCCACCCGGATCACGGCGTGGGGTTAGAAGCCCAGAACATCCAGGGTGGTATCCCAAGGGTGGCTCCACAGAGACTGGCGTCCCTGCTTCAAAGCCTCCCACCTATCCTGGACAGGATGTCCCAAACTCCAATATCAAGCTGTAGTAAAGGTGCACGGGGTCTTTCCGTCTAGCTGCGGGTAATCGGCATCTTCACCGATACTACAATTTCACCGAGTCCCTCGTTGAGACAGCACCCAAGTCGTTACGCCATTCGTGCAGGTCGGAACTTACCCGACAAGGAATTTCGCTACCTTAGGACGGTTATAGTTACCGCCGCCGTTTACCGGGGCTTGGATTCAGAGCTTCGCCTTGCGGCTAACCCCTCCTCGTGACCTTCCGGCACCGGGCAGGCGTCAGCCCCTATACGTCGTCTTTCGACTTTGCAGAGACCTGTGTTTTTGGTAAACAGTCGCTTGGGTCTATTCACTGCGGCCCCCTCGAGCTGCCGGCCGCGAAGGCCATGACTCTACCGGGGCGTCCCTTCTCCCGAAGTTACGGGACAATTTTGCCGAGTTCCTTAACGAGGGTTCTCTCGATCGCCTTGGTATTCTCTACCTGTCTACCTGTGTCGGTTTTGGTACGGGTGCGCGCCACCTCCCTAGAGGCTTTTCTAGGAGGCATGGCTTCAGGGAGTCCGCCTTACGGCTCCACGTAACGCCTCAGAGTTAAACCAGACGGATTTCCCTATCTGGACTCCTACACGCTTGTCCCAGGTCTACCAACGCCTGGGTTCCCTTAGCCTACCCCGTCCCCCCATCGGTCGAACGGTGGCTACGCAGTACAGGAATATCAACCTGTTGTCCATCGCCTACGCCTGTCGGCCTCGGCTTAGGTCCCGACTAACCCTGGGCAGATTAGCTTTACCCAGGAAACCTTAGACAATCGGCGGAGGTGTTTCTCACACCTCTTTCGTTACTCATGCCGGCATTCGCACTTCCCGAGCCTCCACGACTGGGTTACCCCGCCGCTTCAGTCGGCACGGGAACGCTCTCCTACCACTATGACCTAGAGGTCATAATCCACAGCTTCGGTACGTATCTTGAGCCCCGTTACATCGTCCGCGCACGAACACTTGACCAGTGAGCTATTACGCACTCTTTCAAGGGTGGCTGCTTCTAAGCCAACCTCCTGGTTGTCAATGCATCCGCACATCGTTTCCCACTTAGATACGATTTAGGGACCTTAGCTGGTGGTCAGGGCTGTTTCCCTCTCGACTACGGAGCTTATCCCCCGCAGTCTGACTCCCGCGATTTGGACCGCTGGCCTTCGGAGTTTGACTGACTTCGGTAACCTGGTGGGGCCCCTAGGCCAATCAGTGCTCTACAACCAACGGTGAACTCACGAGGCTATACCTAAATATATTTCGGAGAGAACCAGATATCTCTGAGTTTGATTAGCCTTTCACTCCTTACCACAGGTCATCCCCGCCGTTTTCAACCGACGTGGGTTCGGTCCTCCACGAGGTCTTACCCCCGCTTCAACCTGCCCATGGCAAGATCACTCAGTTTCGGGTCTAGCGCCTGCGACTGAACGCCCTATTCGGACTCGCTTTCGCTACGGCTCCGGTTTCTTAACCTCGCCACAGACGACTAACTCGCCGGCCCATTATGCAAAAAGTACGCCGTCACGGAACAAGTCCGCTCCGACCGCTTGTAGGCACACGGTTTCAGGTTCTATTTCACTCCCCTTGCGGGGTTCTTTTCACCTTTCCCTCACGGTACTTGTGCACTATCGGTCACCAGGGAGTATTTAGCCTTGCGGGGTGGTCCCCGCGGATTCCGACCGGGTTTCCCGTGCCCGGTCGTACTCAGGTGCCGTCGTAGGAAGTACCAGCGCTTTCGCGTACGGGGCCTTTACCCTCTTTGGCCGGCGTTTCCACGCCGTTCCGCTAGCGGTGGTATTTGTAACTTCCCGACCGACCTGCGGGTCGATCACTGACGGTCCTACAACCCCACACCGGCACAGGCCCGCAGGCCGTTCATTCCGGTGTGGTTTGGGCTCATCCCGTTTCGCTCGCCACTACTCAGGGAATCGAGGTTTCTTTCTTTTCCTCGGGCTACTAAGATGTTTCAGTTCGCCCGCTTACCTCCGCTGCACCTATGGATTCAGTGCAGGGTACCCGCGCATTACCACGGGTGGGTTTCCCCATTCGGAAATCCCCGGATCAAAGCTCGTTAAGCAGCTCCCCGAGGCTTATCGCAGCCTTCCGCGTCCTTCATCGGCTCCTGGTGCCAAGGCATCCACCGTGTGCCCTTGTTCTCTTGTATATCGATGAGATCACCATACATGCCACTATGCAGTTTTCAAGGTGCGCGGGGGCCTACCCCCTGAGAGCCCGAACGCCGCCCTCGAGAACGAGGACGACGACGGGGCGCCGGAGCGCCTGTCTCTCAAAACTGAACAGCATGAGACCTACGAGTTCTCAGGCTCGAAGGCCGGCCAGACGAGGTCGACGATCTTCTAGACGTGTCCCCGATCGCGCGAGTAACGCGATATACGGCAGGTAAGTCACTCACCGAGGTGAGCTCCACATCTGCCAAGGAGACGCCAACGACGCTATGCGCCGTATCCCTAGAAAGGAGGTGATCCAGCCGCAGCTTCCGCTACGGCTACCTTGTTACGACTTCACCCCAGTCACCGACTCCACCTTCGACTGCTCCCTCCCTTGCGGGTTGGGCCACAGGCTTCGGGTGTTTCCAGCTCCCGTGGTGTGACGGGCGGTGTGTACAAGGCCCGGGAACGTATTCACCGCGGCGTTGCTGATCCGCGATTACTAGCAACTCCGACTTCATGAAGGCGAGTTGCAGCCTTCAATCCGAACTGGGACCGGCTTTTTGGGATTCGCTCCACCTCGCGGTATTGCAGCCCTTTGTACCGGCCATTGTAGCACGTTTGTAGCCCAAGACGTAAGGGGCATGATGACTTGACGTCATCCCCACCTTCCTCCGGTTTGTCACCGGCAGTCTCCTGTGAGTCCCCGACATAACTCGCTGGCAACACAGGACAGGGGTTGCGCTCGTTGCGGGACTTAACCCAACATCTCACGACACGAGCTGACGACAGCCATGCACCACCTGTAAACATGCTCCGAAGAGGGGCCAGGTTTCCCTGGCTTACATGCATATGTCAAGCCTTGGTAAGGTTCTTCGCGTTGCATCGAATTAAACAACATGCTCCGCTGCTTGTGCGGGCCCCCGTCAATTCCTTTGAGTTTTAGCCTTGCGGCCGTACTCCCCAGGCGGGGCGCTTAATGCGTTAGCTTCGGCACGGAAGGAGTCGACACCTCCCACACCTAGCGCCCATCGTTTACGGCGTGGACTACCAGGGTATCTAATCCTGTTCGCTCCCCACGCTTTCGCGTCTCAGCGTCAGTACCGTCCCAGAGAACCGCCTTCGCCACTGGTGTTCTTCCCAATATCTGCGCATTTCACCGCTACACTGGGAATTCCGTTCTCCTCTTCCGGACTCTAGCTAGATGGTTTCCCACGCGAACTGAGGTTGAGCCTCAGGTTTTGACGCAAGACCTACCAAGCCGCCTACACGCTCTTTACGCCCAATAAATCCGGACAACGCTTGCCCCCTACGTATTACCGCGGCTGCTGGCACGTAGTTAGCCGGGGCTTCTTCTGCAGGTACCGTCACCCCGTAGGCTATTAACCCCGGAAGCTTCGTCCCTGCTGAAAGCGGTTTACGACCCGAGAGCCTTCTTCCCGCACGCGGCGTTGCTGCGTCAGGCTTCCGCCCATTGCGCAATATTCCCCACTGCTGCCTCCCGTAGGAGTCTGGGCCGTGTCTCAGTCCCAGTGTGGCTGATCGTCCTCTCAGACCAGCTACCCATCGTCGCCTTGGTGAGCCGTTACCTCACCAACAAGCTAATGGGCCGCGGGCTCGTCCCTGACCGGAGGCCGAAGCTACCTTTGGTACGGCGTCCAGCGACTCCGCACCTTATTCGGTATTGATCCGGGTTTCCCCGGGGTATCCCGATGTCAGGGGTTGATTACCCACGTGTTACTCACCCGTTCGCCGCTCGAGTACCCCCGAAGGGGCCTTTCCGCTCGACTTGCATGTGTTAAGCACGCCGCCAGCGTTCGTCCTGAGCCAGGATCAAACTCTCCGTGAAAGCCTTGTTGTATTCGCCGAAGTGGCGATTACAGGCTATGGAGTTGATCCAGCCGATGTCTCCATCCGGTGCCCGAAGGCCCCGGCAGTCGACACGGCCGCTTGTGAGTCACCGACCTAAAAGGCCGGCGCTCGGCTTAAAACTCGACTGGCTGCCATCGACGGAAGTATTCCGTTGATGGCGCCATGCTGTTCAGTTTTCAAAGACCAGGCGCCCAAAAGGCGCAACGAGAAAGACTATCAACTGTCGGTGCGGTAAGCAACCGTCGACCGACATGCAGAAGGGAGCGAGCACGAGCCTTTCGGCTCGCGGAGCCCGAGGGCTCCTTGACTCGCTGCCGGGACGGATCCTACCAGGGTTGGCCCCGGGTGCAAACGGGAACCGTCAGGCGCCCGCCTCGCCGCACCAGGGCTCGGTTCCTGCGGCCTCGCGCCAGCACCAGGAGGCGGCCGCCGAGAAAGTCGTCGGATGCAGGCGATTGCCGCACGTCGTCGACCTTGTCGTCGTTGACCGAGAGGCCCCCGCCGGCCGCCAGACGGACGGCCTCGGAGATGCTCGAGACCAGGCCCGCCCGCTGGAACAGCTCGGCGTAGGACGGCAGCTCGGCGGCCCCGTCGAGCTCGACGGTGGGCGCGTCGCCGAGCGCGACCTCGAGCTCGGCCGGGTCGGCCTCGTCCAGGCGGCCGCGCCCGAACAGCGCCTCGGAGGTGCGCGTGGCCCGCGCCCAGGCGTCCTCGCCGTGCACCAGCACCGTCAGGTCGCGCGCCAGCGCGCGCTGCGCGGCGCGCTCGTGCGGGCGCTCGGCGGTCGCCGTCGTCCAGCGCCTCGATCTCCTCCCGCGGCCGGAACGAGAAGACGCGCAGGAAGCGGCCCGCGTCGGCATCGTCCTGGTTGAGCCAGAACTGGTAGAAGGCGAACACCGACGTCATGGCCGGGTCGAGGTAGATCGGCGCCGGCCTCGGACTTGCCGAACTTCTCGCCGTCGGCCTTCGTGACCAGCGGGAACGTGATCGCGTCGGCCTCGCCGCCGTCGACGCGGCGGATCAGCTCGCAGCCGGCCGTGATGTTGCCCCACTGGTCGGAGCCGCCGATCTGCAGGCGGCAGTCCGAGCCGGCGCGACAGCTCCAGGTAGTCGTACGCCTGCAGCAGCATGTAGGAGAACTCGGTGTAGGAGATGCCGCTCTCGAGGCGCGAGCGCACCGTCTCCTTGGCCAGCATGTAGCCGATCGGGAAGTGCTTGCCGACGTCGCGCAGCAGCTCGGTGGCCGTCATCGGGCCGAGCCACTCGTAGTTGTCGACGCAGGATCGCCGCGTTCGGCAGGTTCGGGTCGAAGTCGACGAACCGCTCCAGCTGCGGCCGGATCCGCTCCGCCCACTCGCGCACCACGTCGGCCGACCGGAGCGTGCGCTCGGTGGTCGAGCGCGGGTCGCCGATCAGCCCCGTGCCGCCGCCCAGCAGCGCGATCGGGGCAGTGGCCGGCCCGCTGGAACCGCGCCAGGCCGAACAGCGGCACGAGGTTGCCGATGTGCAGCGACGGCGCCGTCGGATCGAACCCGCAGTAGACCCGCGCGGGCTCGCCGCGGAGGCGCTCGCGGATGCGAGCCTCGTCGGTGCTCTGGAAGAGCAGCCCGCGCCACTTGAGGTCGTCGAGGATCGCGTCGTCGGCCATTCCCCGGAGGATAGAGGCGGCGATCCGCCATCGCCGCGGTACCATCTGGCGGTCGGGCCCTGTCCGGCCGCCTTCCGATATGCGCAGACGCCGACGCCGTTCAGAGCAGCCGCTCCGCTTCGACTTCGCGCCCCCGCCGCAGCCACCCCGGCCGCGCGAGGCGCGGCGCCGCCGCATGCGCTGGGTGCGCTTCGGGCTCGTGCTGGCGCTGCTGACGCTGCTCGCGATCGTCTCGTCGATGTTCGGCTTCATGACGGCGGTGGCGCAGAACGCGCCCGATCTCGACCAGTTCGCCGCGCGCGAGCCCGCCCAGGTGGGCTACCTCTACGCGCGCGATCCGAAGAAGGCGTCGTGCAAGGACGCCCGCGCCGGTGCGAAGGGCTGCTGGGTGCGCATCGGCGTGCTGCGCCAGGGCGAGGCGCGCCAGGTGCTGAAGCCGAGCCAGATCTCGCGGCCGATGACCGACGCCATCGTCGCGATCGAGGACCAGCGCTTCTACCAGCACAAGGGCTTCGACCCCGAGGGCATCGTCCGCGCCGTCTTCAACCGCGTCGCGCTCGGCCGTCGCGAGGGCGGCTCGACCATCACGCAGCAGCTGATCAAGAACACCTACCTGACGTCCGAGCAGACCGTCCGGCGGAAGTTCCAGGAGATCATGCTGGCGTACCAGGTCGAGCGCTCCGTGCACTCGAAGCCGCAGATCCTCGCCTCGTACCTGAACACCATCTACTTCGGGCACGGCTCCTACGGCGTCGACGCGGCGGCCCGCTTCTACTTCGGCAAGCGCGCCAAGGACCTCGGCGTGCCCGAGGCCGCGCTGCTGGCCGCCATCCCGAAGTCGCCGACCGAGTTCGACCCGCTGACGCATCCCGAGGCCGCGCGCGATCGCCGCGACCTCGTCATCGACGCGATGGTCGGGCAGGGCTACATCTCGGCCGCCGTCGGCGCCGACGCCAAGGCGGCCGCGCTGCTGCCGGCCGACACGAAGCACGAGATCTCGTTCGGCGCCACGAAGGTGCCGTACTTCGTCCAGTACGTGACCCAGTTGCTCGTCAACAAGTACGGCGAGAAGACCACCTTCAACGGCGGCCTGCGCGTGTACACGTCGATCGACCTGAACGAGCAGGCGCACGCCGAGAAGCAGGTGCGCGACCACCTGCGCGGCGTCGGCCAGGCCGGCACGCCCATCTCGGGCTCGCTGGTGTCGATCGACCCGCGCAACGGCGAGGTGAAGGCGATGGTCGGCGGCTCCAAGTACGGCCGCCGCACCAAGCAGGGCGAGTCGACGTTCAACATCGCCACCGACGGCCACCGCCAGCCGGGCTCGGCGTTCAAGCCGTTCGTGCTCGCCGCGGCGCTCGAGAAGGGCATCCAGCCCGACACGGTGTTCGTGTCGCGCAAGGTGATCCTGCAGCAGGACGACCACAACTTCATGCTCGTCAAGAACGACTTCCCGGTCTACTCCGGCCCGATCGACCTGCGCCGCGCGATGACCGAGTCGGACAACACGGTGTACGCGCAGCTGACGCAGGCGGTGCATCCCGACGCCGTCGTCGACGCCGCGCACGCGATGGGCATCAACTCGCCGCTCGACCCGAACCTGTCGATCGGCCTCGGCGGCGTGCGGGTCGGCGTGACGCCGCTCGAGATGGCGCACGCGTACTCGACGATCGCCGCCCGCGGCAAGCGCATCGGCGGGTCGATCCTCTTCCACACGCCCGACGCCGGCTACGACTCGCCGACGCAGGACCCCGTGTCGATCCTCCGCGTCGACTTCCCCGACGGGCACAAGGACGTCGAACCGGCCGAAGGCGACGCGCGCGATGTCCGACACCGACGCCCTGACGCAGATCGACGCCATGCGCGGCGTGGTCGCGCTCGAGTCGGGCACCGGCAACGCCGCCGCCCTGCCGGGCCGGACCGTGATCGGCAAGACCGGCACCTCGTCCGACTTCAAGGACGCCTGGTTCGTCGGCTTCACGCCGCAGCGCGCGACCGCCGTCTGGGTGGGCTACGTCAACCCCGCGCGCTCGATGGCGAAGGACTACAAGGGCGAGCCCGTGTTCGGCGGCACGTACCCGGCCGAGATCTTCCACGACTTCATGCAGCAGGCGCTCAAGGGCGAGGACGTCGCTCGGGCTTCCCGTTCTCGCCCGGCGTGCAGCAGAACGGCTACGCCGTCGACATCCGGCGCGACCCGTACGTGCTCGCGCCGATGGGCTGCAAGGGCGTCCGCGAGCTGGTCATGAAGGTCGACGACCGGCCGACCAAGGAGACGTCGGACTGCGAGCGCGGCCTCACGTTCGTCCCCGACCTGGCGTCGCAGAAGCGCTCGGCGGCGCGCACGCTGGCGAACGGCCAGGGCCTCGAGTTCCAGTGGGAGTACGTCGCGGCCCAGCCGGGGCAGACCGTCGACCGCGTCGTCGACCAGGTGCCCGACCCCGGCGTCCAGGTGCCGATCGGCGACCCCGTGCGCGTGTTCATCGCGAAGGACGTGCCGCTGGTGCGCGTGCCCGCGGTCACCGGCCTCAACGTCGCGGAGGCGGTGGCCCGCCTGCAGGCGGTCAAGTTCCGCGTCGTGATCGAGGACGGCGCCACGCAGGACGGCGCCCGCCAGGGCGAGGTGATCGGTCAGGACATCCGCGCCGACGCGCCGTCGCCGCGGCGCTCCGTGGTCACGCTCGCGGTGGTCGGCGCGTCCGGCGCCGTGCCCGTCCCCGAGGTGAACGGCCTGACGCTGGCCGCCGCCAAGGCCGTGATGCGCAAGGCCGGCCTGCGGTTCGAGTCGGAGCGCGCGAACGGCGGCTCCACGACCCGCGACGACGACGAGGTCGTGGACACCGACGTGGCACCCGGCCGTCAGGTGCCGAAGGGCGCGACGATCACGCTGCTGACGGCCCGCCGGCCGGCGAGCTGACGTAGCGCGACCCGGTCTCGACGAACCGCCACGGCCGCTCGACGGCCTTCGTGATGCCGATGCGGCGCGTCGCCGTGACGTCCGGCGCCCGGCCATCGCACGCCTGGAGCGTGAACGGCCCGCCGTCGAGCGGCAGGCCGTCGTGCTGCGGCCCGACCGCGAGCGCCGTGCCGAGCCGGCCCGGGCCGCGGCACCAGTCACGCTCCGGCACGCCCGGCCGCCGCGCGGCGATGCGGTCGCGACCGGCCTCCGGCACCAGCGCGCGCACGAGCACCGCCGAGGCGTCGGCGCAGACGAGGTTCAGCATCCAGTGGATGCCGTAGGAGCGGTACACGTAGGCGTGACCGGCGGGGCCGAACATGCTGGCGTTGCGGGCCGTCGGACCGTTGAAGGCGTGCGAGGCCGGGTCGTCGCGGGTGTACGCCTCGACCTCGACGATGCGACCGCCGCAACCGTCCAGCAGCAGGCTGCAGCCGACCAGATCGCGGGCCACCGCGACCGCGTCGCGCTGCAGGAACGCCGCATCGAGCACGCCCCTATAGTGCCGCGATGATCGATCCCGCGTCCGTCGAAGCGGTCGAGGCGGCGCGGTGGCGCGACGACCTGACCCTGCCGCTCACCGGCACCTACTGCTTCGACGGCATCCCCGAGACGATCGCCTGGCTGGCCGGCGCGGCCGCGACGCCGGGCCTTCCCGCAGCGTCGCTCGGGCCGCTCGCGCCGCCCTACGAGCGCGTGGTCCTGGTGCTCGCCGACGCCCTCGGCTGGCACCGGCTGGCGGCGTTCGGCGACGAGCCGTTCGCGCGCCGGCTGCTGGACGACGGGCACGTGCTGCGCCTGACGACGCAGTTCCCCTCCACCACCACCGCGCACGTCACGACGCTGTGCACGGGCCGGCCCGTGGGCGAGACCGGCTTCTACGAGTGGTACCAGTTCCACGAGGCCGCCGACGGGCTGGTCGGGCCGCTGCTCTACGCGCGGCCGGGCGAGACGCCGGGCTCGCTGCCCGTCGAGCCGGCGGCCTTCTACGACTTCGGCGAGACGTTCGTGCAGAGCCTCGTGCGGCGCGGCGTGCCGGCGACCAGCTTCCAGAACGGGCTCTACGCCACCTCGCCCTTCTCGCAGTGCGCGCTGGCGGGCGCCGAGGTGATCTCGTTCTGGGAGCCGGGCGAGGCCCTGCGCCTGGCGGCCGAGGTGGAGCGCGGCTTCGCGTTCGTCTACCTCGACGCCGTCGACGCGGCATGCCACGCGGCCGGGCCCGGCTCGGAGGAGGCGACGGCGGCCACGCGGGCGTCGCTCGACGCGCTCGAGCACCTGGTCTCGCAGCTGCAGCCCGGCACCCTGCTGGCCATCACGGCCGACCACGGGCACGTCGCGGCCAACCCCGAGACGTGCCTGTACCTGAACCGGATCTGGCCCGAGCTGGGCGGCCTGCTGTCGATCGCCGCGCCCGGCCGGCTCGCCGCGCGACGTGTTCCTGCACGTGCAGCCGGGCCGGTCGGACGAGGTCGTCGGCGGCCTGCGCGAGCGCCTCGGCGACGCGCGCGATCGTCGAGCCGATCGACGTCCTGATCGCCGACGGCCTGTTCGGCAAGGTGTCCGACCGCCTGCGCCGCCGGCTCGGCGACGTCGTGGTGCTGCCCGCCGAGGGCCACGAGGCGTACTGGTACGAGCCGCCGGTGTGGGAGCAGCACCTGCTCGGCCACCACGGCGGCCTCAGCGCGGAGGAATCGCACACGTACCTCGGCCTCCTGCCGATCTAGCGCGTCCCACGTCACGCCCGGCGCGCGCTCGGAGCCAACCTGCGCGCGCAACCAGCCATGTCGCACGATTCGTCCGTCTCCGCGCGCGGAAACGTTCTGGGGTCAGACCCCAGCGGAGGCGTTTTCGGGGTCAGACCCCGCACATGGAAGGCGCACGCAAACGCGCGGAGACGGCTAGAAGAGCTCCTCCTGGCCCGCGGCTCGCATCGCGGCTCGGGCGGCGCCGCGGGAGCGGTCCGGCAGCTCGCCCATGTCGTCCAGGATGGCTCGCTCCGAGCGCGAGGCGATGACCGGATCCGTCACGCCGTCGACCCAGACGCGGGTGCGGGCGCCGTCGCCGCGTCCCTCCTCGCCCTTGAGCGGCTCGACCATGACGATCCGGTCGGCGCGGACGAACTTGCCGTACCCGAGGGGCACCATGCGCGACGTGCGGCGAGCGCTCATGGCGAGATCCTACAGCGAGACGCGCACCCTCAGGATGCGCGAGCGGACGAACCTGCCGGAGCGGAAATCGGCCTGCGCCCAGACGATGCGCGTCGCGTCGACGGCGGGATCCGACATGCGGGCCGCGCGCCGGCCGACGCCGCGCGATCGTCCGGGTCGTGCCGGTGGCGAGATCCGTCGCCCGGATCGCCTCCCAGCGGCCGCCCGACCCGTCCCGCAGGCGGTAGACGACCGTCGTGCCGCGGATCGCGACGCGCGGCAGGAGGTCGCCGTCGCTGACCCTCACGGACGGCGACGTCGCGATCACGCGCTCCGCCAGGCCGGGCCGGATCGTGACGATCTCGAACCGCGCCCTGGCACCCCGCAGGGGCACGCGCCGGGAGAAGGCGACGGTGCCGTCCTCGGCCAGCGCCGGAGCGCCGAGCCGGACGCCCGGGCGCCGGTCGGTGACGCTCGTCGCCAGCGCATCGCCCACCTTCACACCGACGTACCAGAGCGCCGCGGGAGCCGGCGCGCGAGATCCACGCCGACGCCCGCGGCGGTGGCGGCCACGCCGCGCACCTCGCCGCCGCTGGCCGAGGCCTTCACGAGCGTGACGGGAGCCGCGGCGCCGACCGCGCGCCACGACCGTCCCCTTCGAGGCGTAGACGGTCATGCCCGCGGCCGCGGTGTAGCTCGAGCAGCGCGCCCGAGGCCGTCTCGTCGCCGGCGACCAGCAGCGACCGCCCGCTCACGCCGGCCCGCGCGACGTAGCCGCCGCCCTCCTCGGCCGGCACGCCGTAGACCACGTCGAGGCCGTCGCCGACCGGCGCGCGGACGGCGTTGCACTCCGCCGCCACGTCGCAGCCGAAGTCGAACAGCGTGCGGACGCCCGACGTCCGCTGCGACCACCAGCCGGTCGCCGGAGATCCGCGCCACGACGGCCGGGCCGCCGAACCTGCCGCGGCACCGTCAGGTACGCGACGCCGTCGTCCAGCGGCGCCGGCGCGAGCAGGTACGCCGTCGTCGACCGCACGACCTGCACCGGGTGCGGCAGCGCGGCCGCTACGAGCGCCACGACGCCTCCACGGCCGCCTCGAGCTCCGTGCGCGACGGTGTGCTGCTCGGCCTCGGTGATGGCGCCGAAGAACGGCAGGGCCAGCGTGCGCGCCGAGACCGACTCGCAGACGGGCAGCTCGCCCTCGCGGTGGCCGAGCTGGCGGTAGAACGGCTGCAGGTGGATCGCCGGCAGATACGGCTTGCAGGCCACGCCCGACGCCTGCAGCCGCGCCATGACGGCGTTGCGGTCGGCCTGCGGATGCAGCTCGACCACGTAGACGAACCACGAGCGCTCGTCGCCCTCCACCACGGCCGGCGTCGACACGCCCTCGATGTCGCCGAGCAGCGCGTCGTAGCGGGCGGCGACCGACGCGCGCGACGCGAGCAGCTCGTCGAGGCGCTCCACCTGGCCGACGCCGATCGCGGCCGAGACGTCGTCCAGGCGGTAGTTGTAGCCGAGCCGGTCGTGCTCGAGCCAGTCGCCGGTGTCGGAGCGGCCCTGGTTCGACAGGCTCTTCAGGCCGGCGTGCAGCACGGGGTCGTCGGTCGTCACCATGCCGCCCTCGCCCGTCGTCATCTGCTTGTTCGGGTAGAAGGCGAACACCGCCGGGTTGCCGTGCGTGCCGATCAGGCGACCGCGCCGGCGGGCGCCGATCGCCTCGGCGGCGTCCTCGATCACCGCCAGGTCGTGCTTGCGCGCGATCTCGTTGATCGCCTCGATGTCGCACGGCAGGCCGAACACGTGCACCGGCACGATCGCGCGGGTGCGCGGCGTGATGGCCGCCTCGACCGCGGCCGGATCGATGTTGAACGTGACCGGGTCGATGTCGGCGAAGACGGGCGTCGCGCCCTCGTACAGCGCGCAGTTGGCCGACGCGACGAACGAGAACGGGCTCGTGATCACCTCGTCGCCCGCCCCCACCCCGGCCAGCCGCACCGCGAGGTGCAGCCCGGCCGTGCCGCTCGAGACGGCGGCGGCGTGGCGGGTGCCGACGTAGGCGGCGAAGTCCTCCTCGAACCGGCGCCCGACGGGGCCGAGCGACAGCACGCCCGAGCGCAGCACCTCGAGGACGAGCTCCTCCTCGCGCGGGCCGATGTCCGGACGGGCGAGCGGGATCACGCGACGTCACCCGGTCATGTCGCCCTCGTGCCTCGTCTCCCCCAGCGTCGGCCGCATCCTACCGCGGCCCTTCAGTCCAGGCGCACCACGCGGAGGCCGGTCAGGCCCGGCGTGGCGCGCAGCGCGGCCAGCGTGGCCGGCGGCACGTCGCCGTCGACCTGGATGGCCGACAGCGCCATCGCGCCCTCGCGGTTGCGCGCCACGTTCATGTTCGCGACGTTGACGCCCGGCCGCGCCGAGCAGCGTGCCGATGGTGCCGATCATGCCCGGCCGGTCGTCGTTGAGCACGAACAGCATCAGGCCGGCGAGCTCGATCTCGACCTCGTAGCCGCGCGCGCGGACGAGCCACGTGCGGTCGTCGGCGCCGAACAGCGTGCCGGCGACCGCGGCGTCGTCGGAGGTCGCGACGCGCATCAGGTTCGTGAAGTCGCCCGCCTCGCGGCGCAGCTCGCGGACGTCGATGCCCCGCGCCTGGGCCAGCGCCCGGGCGTTGACGAGGTTGGCGTCGTCCTCGTCCATGCCGCGCAGCGCGCCGCGCAGCACCGCGAGCGTCAGCAGGCGCGTGTCGCGCTGGCCGATGCCGCCCGCGCAGGTGATCTCGATGCGCTCGATGCCGCCGTCGGCCAGCGCCACCGCGACCCGGCCGAGCTTCTCGGCCAGCGGCACGTAGGCGGCGAGGGCGGCGCGGTCCTCGATGCTGACGTCGGGGACGTTGACGGCGTTCTCGCACAGCTCGCCCGTGAGGGCGCGGACGACCTGCTCGGCGATGATCGTGCCGGCCCGGTCCTGCGCCTCGGCGGTCGAGGCGCCGAGGTGCGGCGTGACGACGACGTCGGAGCGCTCGAACAGCGGCGACTCGGTGATCGGCTCCGACTCGAACACGTCGAGCGCGGCACCGGCGACGTGGCCCGACTCGAGCGCCTCGGCGAGCGCCACGGTGTCGACCAGCTCGCCGCGGGCGGCGTTGACGATGCGCACGCCCGGCCGCATCTTCGCGCAGCAGGGCGGCGCCGACGATGTGGCGCGTCTCGGCCGTCGCGGGCAGGTGGAGCGTCACCCAGTCGGCCTCGGCGACGGCCTCCTCGACGGTCTCGGCCAGCTCGGCGCCGCGCTCGCGCACGCGCTCGGCGCTGACGAACGGGTCGTAGGTGACGACGCGCATGCCGAGGCCGCGGGCGCGGGCCGCGACGAGCTGCCCGATGCGGCCGAAGCCGATCACCGCGAGCGTCTTGTCGGCCAGCTCGACGCCGCGAGAAGCGGCTGCGCTCCCAGCGGCCGTCGACCAGCGCCGCGTGGGCCTGCGGGATGTTGCGCGCCAGCGCCAGCATCAGCGCGATCGCGTGCTCGGCGGCCGACAGCGCGTTCGACTGCGGCGCGTTGCAGACCAGGATGCCGCGCGCCGTGGCCGCCTCGACGTCGACGTTGTCGACGCCCGTGCCGGCCCGGCCGATCACGCGCAGCCGCGTCCCGGCTGCGATCAGCTCGGCGTCGACGCGGGTGGCGGAGCGCACGACGAGCGCGTCGTAGTCGCCGATGCGCTGCAGCAGCTCGGCCCGGTCGAGGCCGGTCGCGACGTCGACCTCGGCCGCCTCGCGCAGCCGGTCGATGCCGGCCGCGGCGATGGTCTCGGTGACGAGGACCCTCATGCGGCGTGGGCGCGCGAGAAGGCTCCGACGCCGGCGCCCAGCTCGATCGGGTGCCCGGCCCCGAGCAGCTCGACCTCGAGCGCCGCGAGGCCGCGCACGATGTCGCCCGCCTCGATCGCGCCGAACGAGCCGATGCGCAGGATGCGGCCCTCGAGCTCGCCCTGGCCGCCGGCGACCGTGATGCCGTGGCCGGTCGCGCAGGCGCTTGCGCACCGCCTCGCCGTCGATGCCCGCCGGCCACAGGGCCGCCGTCACCAGCGAGCAGTCGTCGCGGTCGGGCGAGTACAGCTCGAGGCCCAGCGCCGTCATGGCGGCGCGCACGCCGCGGCCGAGCCGCCGGGTGCGCTCGAACCGCGCCTCCAGCCCGTCGGCCTCGATGATCGCGAGCGCCGCGTCGAGGGCGAGGATCAGCGAGATGGCGGGCGTGAACGGCGTCTGGCCCTTCGCCTGCGCCTTCAGCGCGCGATCCCAGTCGAGCGAGAAGCGCGGGTTGGTCGCCGTCCGCGAGCGCTCCAGCGCGCGCTCGGAGACCGACGCGAACGCCAGGCCCGGGCGGCGTCATCAGCGCCTTCTGCGACCCGGTCACGACCACGTCGAGGCCCCAGGCGTCGGTCTCGAGCGGCGTCGCGCCGAGCGACGAGATGGCGTCGACGACCAGGCAGGCGGAGCGCTCGCGCGTCAGCTCGGCGATCGCCTGCACGTCGGCGGTGGCGCCGGTCGAGGTCTCGGAGTGCACGACGAACACCGCCGCGAGGTCGCTCGCGGCCGTTCACGCGCGCGGCCACCGCCTCGGGGTCGGGCCGGCTGCCCCAGGGCGAGCGCAGCACCTCGACGTCGGCGCGGTACGCCTCCCCCATCTTCACCCAGCGCTCGCCGAAGTTGCCGGCCGAGACGACGAGGATCCTGTCGCCGGGCGAGAGCAGGTTGGCGAAGGCCGACTCGAACGCGGCGGTGCCGCTGGAGCTGAACAGGATCACGTCGCGCTCGGTGCGGTACACGCGCTGCAGGCCCGTCAGCACGCGCGCCAGCACGGCCTTGAACTCGGGCGAGCGGTGGTGCGGCAGCGGCAGCGCCTCGGCCGCCACGACCGCGGGCGGGATGGGCGTCGGGCCCGGGGTGAGCAGCAGGTTCGTCACGCGCCGAGCCGGTCCCGCAGCAGTGCCTGGACGACCTTCGGGTCGGCCTTCCCGCCGGAGGACCGCATCACCTGGCCGGTGAAGAAGCCGATCAGCTGCGCCTTGCCGCCGCGGTAGGCCTCGACCTCGGCCGGGTTCGCCGCCAGCACCTGGTCGACGATCGCGCCCAGCTCGTCGACGTCGCCGACCTGCGCCAGCCCGAGCCGCTCGGTCAGCTCGGCCGCCTCGGCCGGGTCGTCGAGCATCGCGGTGAACACCTGCTTCGCCGCCGTCGACGACAGCGTGCCGTCGCCGACGAGCGCGATCAGCCCCGCCAGCCGCGCCGGCGTGACGGGCGACGCCGCGGCGTCGACGCCGGTCGCGTTCAGCTGCGCCGCCAGCTCGCCCATGACCCAGTTGGCGCTCGCCTTGGCGTCGCCGGTGCGGCCCGCGACGTCCTCGAAGTAGGTCGTCAGGCCGTCGTCGAGCGCGAGCGACTCGGCCGTCGCGTCGGACAGCTCGTACGTCGCCTGCAGCCGCGCGATCCGCGCCAGCGGCAGCTCGGTCAGCGCGGCGCGCAGCTCGTCGAGGTGCGCCGGGTCGGGCTCGACGGGCACGAGGTCGGGCTCGGGGAAGTAGCGGTAGTCGTCCGCCTCCTCCTTGCTCGCGCAGCAGCGACAGCTCGTCGCTGGCCGGGTCGTAGTGCATCGTCGCCTGCACGACGCGCCCGCCGCTCTCGAGCAGCGCGATCTGGCGCCGGATCTCGGCGTTGATGCCGCGCTCCAGGTAGCGGAACGAGTTCATGTTCTTCAGCTCGCACTTGGTGCCGAAGCGCGGTCTCGCCCTGCGCGCCGCACCGAGACGTTGGCGTCGACCCGCAGCGAGCCCTTCTCGAGGTCGCAGTCCGACGCGCCGGTGGCGATCACCGTGGCGCGCAGCATCGTCAGGAACCGGCGCGCCTGCGCGGCGTCGCGGATGTCGGGATCGGTGACGATCTCGAGCAGCGGCGTGCCGGCGCGGTTGAAGTCGACGATCGACGCGTCGGAGCCGGCGATGCGGCCGCCGTCACCGCCGACGTGGATCGTCTTGGCGGCGTCCTCCTCGAGGTGCGCGCGCGTGATCCCGACGCCGAGGAACGTGCCCTCGGCGCACAGCGGTTCGTCGTACTGGGAGATCTGGTACGCCTTGGGCGAGTCGGGATAGAAGTAGTTCTTGCGGTCCCACTTCGAGTGGGCCGGGATCCGGCAGCCCAGCGCCAGCCCGACCCGCAGCGCCTGGTCGACCGCCTCGCGGTTCGCCACCGGCAGCATCCCGGGGTGCGCGAGGCACACCGGTGCAGACGTTGCGTGTTCGGGGCGTCGCCGTAGCGGTTCAGGCAGCGGCAGAACATCTTCGTCCGCGTGCGCAGCTGCACGTGGATCTCGAGCCCGATCACGGCCTCCCATCGTCATGCCGCAGCCTCCCGCCAGCCGCGGCGGCACCGGATCGAACGCCGATCGCCTGCTCGAGCGCGTGGCCGATCTGCAGCAGCCGGTTCTCGGAGAACGCCGGCCCGATCACCTGGAAGCCGACCGGCAGGCCGCCGTCGAGCCCGCAGGGGATCGACAGGCCGGGCAGGCCGGCGAGGTTGACGGGCAGCGTGAAGACGTCGTTGGCGTACATCGCGAGCGGGTCGTCCAGCTTCGCGCCGTGCGCGAACGCGACGGACGGCGCGGTCGGCAGCAGCAGCGCGTCCCAGTCGGCGAACGCCTCGGTGAAGTCGCGCCGGATCAGCGTGCGGACGCGCTGCGCCTGGCCGTAGTAGGCGTCGAAGTAGCCGGCCGACAGCGCGTAGGTGCCGATCATGATGCGGCGCTTCACCTCGGCGCCGAAGCCCGCGCGGCGCGTCTCGGCGTACATCTCGTGCACGTCGGCGGCCGGCACGCGCAGGCCGTAGCGGACGCCGTCGTAGCGGGCCAGGTTCGCGGAGGCCTCGGACGGGGCGATCAGGTAGTAGGCGGCGAGGCCGTGCGAGGCGTGCGGCAGCGTCGTCTCGCCCACCTCGGCGCCCAGCGAGCGGCACAGCTCGACCGTGCGCTCGAACAGCGCGGCGACGCCGGGCTCGACGCCCGCGCCGAGCTGGTCGCGCGGCACCGCGAGGCGCAGGCCCTTCAGGTCGGTGCCCTCGGGCAGCACGACCGGCTCGGGCAGGCCGACGTTGGTCGAGTCGCGCGGGTCGTCGCGGGCGATGATGTCCGTCAGCAGCGCCACGTCGCGCACCGTGTGCGCGAACGGGCCGACCTGGTCGAGCGACGAGGCGAACGCGACGACGCCGTACCGCGAGACCGCGCCGTACGTGGGCTTGAGCCCGACGATGCCGCAGAACGCGGCCGGCTGGCGGATCGAGCCGCCGGTGTCGGTGCCGAGCGCCCACGGCGCGAGGCCGCCGGCGACGGCCGCCGCCGAGCCGCCCGACGAGCCGCCCGGCACGCAGCGCCAGGTCCCACGGGTTGCGCGTCAGCTGGTAGGCGGAGTGCTCGGTCGAGGAGCCCATCGCGAACTCGTCCATGTTCAGCTTGCCGAGCGACACGAGGCCCGCGTCCTGCACCGCCTCGACGACGTCGGCGTCGATGATCGGCAGGAAGCCCTCGAGGATGCGCGAGCCGGCCGTCGTCGGCACGCCGCGCGTGGAGAGCAGGTCCTTGAGGCCGATCGGCACGCCCGCCACGCCGCTGCGCCCGGCGTCGTCCAGCTCGCGCGCCCGCGCCAGCGTGCGATCGGGATGGGTGTGCAGGAAGGCGCCGGTCTCGCCGTCGTCGGCCGCGATCCGGTCGAGGTAGGCCTGCGCCAGCTCGACGCAGGAGATCTCGCGCGCGTCGAGCAGCGCCGCTGCGCGCTCCGCCGTCAGCCCGAGGGTCGAGATGGCGGCCATCTCAGGCCCCGATCGGAGGGACGCGGAAGCCGTCCTGGGCCGGATCCGGGGCGTTCAGGAGCGCGTCGGCGTGCGAGACGGACGGCACCGGGCACGTCGTCGGCGAGCACGTTCACCAGGTCGAGCGGGTGCGACGTGACGGGCACGCCGGACAGGTCGAGCGCCGCGATCGCCGAGACGTGCGCGAGGATGTTCTCGAGCTCCGCGCGCATGGTCGGGACCTCGTCGTCGTGGAGGCCCAGCCGCGCGAGCCGCGCGACGTGCCGGACGTCGGAATCGGTCAGCGCCATAGGCGCGGAATCCTATTCCACCCCTGTTCCGGGAGACGCCGCTCCGGTCCGGGCCGCGCGCGGCGTTCACTCCGCAGGGGGATTCGCCGCGAGCGCGCCGCCGCCGATCCATGTACGAGCAACTGAAAGGGGGCGAACGGTGCGCGATCTCCTACGCCGCACCTGCCGGGAAGGTCCGCATCGCGGACAGACGATGGCCGAGTACGCAATCGTGCTCGCGGTCATCTGCATCGGCGTTCTGGCGAGCGCCACGGCGCTGTCCGGCGCCATCATGGGCGGCATCGACCAGGTCGCCGGCCTCGTCGCCTCCGTCAGCTAGCACGTACTTCTTCCGTCTTTTTCCCTTCACGAGAACGCGTCCGCCGTCCCGGCACGCGAGAAGGGCCCCCGCTCCGGTGCGGGGGCCCTTCGGCATTTCCGGGCCCTGGCGCAGGCCGGCTCAGCCCGCGGCGAGCTCGGCCGCGTCGATGCAGTTGCGCAGCAGCATCGCGATCGTCATCGGCCCGACGCCGCCCGGCACGGGCGTGATCAGCCGGGCCTTCGGCGCCACGCTCGCGAAGTCGACGTCGCCGACGAGGCCCTTCGCGAGCCGGTTGATGCCGACGTCGATGACGACGGCGCCGTCGCGCACGTGCTCGGCGGTGAGCATCTCGGGCCGGCCGACGGCGGCGACGAGGATGTCGGCCTGGCGCGTGATCGACGGCAGGTCGCGCGTCCGCGAGTGGCAGATGGTGACGGTGCAGTTCTGCTCCAGCAGCAGGTGCGCCTGCGGCTTGCCGACGATCTCGGAGCGGCCGACGATGACGGCGTGGGCGCCGCCCATCTCGACGTCGTAGCGGCGCAGCAGCTCGACGACGCCGTTGGGCGTCGCCGGGCGCGGCCCGGGCCGCAGCGTCGCCAGCCGGCCCTGCGCGGCCGGCGTCAGGCCGTCGGCGTCCTTGAGGTAGGAGATCCGGTCGAGCGCCGCGTCCTCGTCCAGGTGCTTCGGCAGCGGCAGCTGCACGATCATGCCGTGGATGCGCGGGTCGGCGCAGACCTCGTCGATCTTCGCGTGCAGCCCCTCCTGGTCGACGTCCGCCGGCAGGTGGATGTCGAACGAGGCCATGCCGGCCTCGTGGCACGCGCGGTGCTTGTTGCCGACGTAGACCGCCGAGGCCGGGTCGTCGCCGACCATCACGGTGGCGAGGCCGCACTGGACGCCGGTGCGCGCCTGCAGCGCCCGCACGCGCTCCCCCACCTCGGCCCGGACGATCGCCGCGACCGCCTTGCCGTCGATCAGGTTCTCCATGGCCGCGCAATCTACCGGGAGCACCTGCCGAGGGCGGCGGATCGCATCGTCCGCGCGCGATCCGGCGGTGCTTTTACCCCGAACGGGGGGTCGGCCGACGCCCCCGCTGACCCCGATGATTTGGGTGTCGCCGCAAAGGCCCCGCGGCGAAAAGATCGAGTCACAAGAAAGGAGGTGCATTCACCATGAACGAGATCAAGAATCTCCGCTCGCGCCTCTCCGAGCAGCGCGGGCAGACGATGGCCGAGTACGCCGTCGTGCTCGCCGTCATCACGGTTCTCATCATCGCTTCGCTGACGCTTCTCTCGGGCGCCATCTCCAGCGCTCTGGACGCCGTCACTGCGATCCTGCCGTAGTACGCGTCATACGCACTCTTCTCCAGCGAGGGCCCCGCTCCGGCGGGGCCCTTCGCGCGTCCTGGGGCGGGCCGGCGCCGTGCCACCCACCTGGGGGATGGTGGCCCTCCCCCGCATGGCCGACCTTGGAGGTGTGCCACCCGTGAAGTTTTTGTGAACGGAGGAACCATGCGTCTTTTCCGACGCCGACGTCAGACGGTCAGGCGCTCGTCGAGTTCGCGGTCGTCGCGAACATCCTCGTCGTCCTGCTGCTGGCGATCATGCAGTTCGGGATCGTGTGGATGAACTACATCGCCGTCACGGACGCAGCACGCGAGGGCGCACGGCGAGCAGCCGTCAACCGCTCCAGCGGCCAGGCCGCCGATGGTCAGCGCCGCCACCAACGCAGCCCGGGCCGCAGCTCCGTCGCTGCAGCAGTCGAACCTGAACATCACCGTGACGTCGCAGAGCGGCACCTGGAACCAGGGCGACCCCATCGAGGTGACCGTCAAGTACCCGTACGCGCTGACGATCCTCGGGTGGGCCGCCAAGTCGGGCTTCCTGACGTCGTCGACCGTGATGCGCGCCGAGTGACTGAGCGGGGCGTTCCCGGAAACGCCCTCTCATCTTTTCTCAGTTTCAACCGATAAAGCACGCGACATGAATTGCATGGGCAACGCCCAGGAATCGCCGGGACCGATGGATCAGCAAGTCAGGAGAGCTTCGTGACGTACAACGTCCGCAACATCGCGATCGCCATCGTGATGGCAATCGCCGCCGCGGCCGTGGTGCTCGTCTACACGACGAGCTACCGCCAGAGCGTGACCCGCGGCCAGAAGCGCGTCGATGTGATGGTGGCGTCGCGCGACATCGTGGCCGGCACCCCGGCCGAGGAGGCCTCGGGCGCCATGACGCTCACCTCGGTCCTCGCCGACGACAAGGCGCCCGGCGCCCTGTCGACGACCGCGGGCCTCGAGGGCAAGGTCACCGGCCAGACCATCTACGCGGGCCAGCAGGTCGTGGCCGCGTCGTTCGGCACGTCGACCGAGCAGGCGCCGCAGCTGCAGCTGACGAAGACCGAGCGCGCGCTGCGGGTGATGTGCAGCCCGAAGGCCTCGTGCCTGATCGGCGACGTCCAGCCGGGCGACAAGGTCGACGTCTACTCGACGATCGCCGTCGACGCCGGCAGCGGCAACAAGATCTTCGTGACCCGCCTGCTGATCCCCGGCGTCAAGGTCCTCGTCGATCCCGACCATCGACCCGAACGCCAAGGGCGGCCTCGCCAAGGGCTCCGACAAGGACGAGGACACGGTCATGCTCGTCGTCGACCAGGCGAAGGCGACCAAGTTCGCCTGGCTCGGCGGCACGGACGACACCCGCGGCGGCCAGGTCTGGCTCTCCGTGCGCCCGCCGGACGCGGTCGCCCAGGACGTGCCGATCGTCTCCGAGACCCCCGAGACGATGCTCCTCGACGGCCTGCCGGCCGCCGAGGCGACGAAGCTCATCGCCACCCTCACGGGCAAGGGCAAGATCATCACCGCCGGCCCCAACCAGAGCCAGAATGCAGAGGCCCCCTGATGTCTGACGGATCCCCGATCAAGACGTTCATCACGGGCGCCTGCGCCGGCCTCGCCGAGGTGCGCCAGGCCCTCCAGGGCCATCCCGAGATCGAGATCGTCGGCACCGCCGTCGAGCCGGGCAAGGCCGACCAGAAGCTCGCCTCGAGCGGCGCGCAGGTGATCCTGCACGGCACCGCCCGCGGCGACCGGCTGCCCAGCGCCGAGATCGACGCCATCCGTCACGCGACGGCCGCGCCGATCATCCTCGTCACCTCCGGCGGCGCGGGTGCGCTGCTGCACGAGGCGCTCGGGGCCGGCATCTCCGACGTCGTGATGCTGCCGCAGCTCACCGACGCGCTGGTGTTCACGATCAAGAAGACCTGCCAGCTCGCCGCCACGCGCGGCGGCATGCAGCCGTCGTCGCTGCGCACCTCGACCGCCGAGGGCCGCGTCCTGACCGTCTTCTCGCCCAAGGGCGGCGTCGGCAAGACCGTGCTCGCCACCTCGCTGGCGACGCAGATCGCCCGCCGCGCCGGCCGCCGCGTGCTGCTGGTCGACCTCGACCTGCAGTTCGGCGACGCCGCGATCATGATGGGCGTCGAGCCCGAGAAGACGATCTACGACCTCGTCATGACGACCGGCGAGCTCGACCCCGAGAAGCTCGCGGGCTACGTCATCTCGCACCCGTCCGGCGTCGACGTCGTGCCCGCCCCGCGTGCGCCCCGAGGACGCCGAGCTGGTGGCCGAGGATCGCGTCGGCCGGCTGCTCGACGTCGCCAAGGAGACCTACGACGCGATCGTGGTCGACACGCCGGCGTTCTTCCAGGCCACGACGCTGGCGACGCTCGACCGCACCGACCGCCTGCTCCTCGTCACGACGCTCGACATCCCCGCGGTCAAGAACGTCAAGCTGACGCTCCAGACGCTGAACCTCCTGCACTACCCCAAGGAGCGCATCCACCTGGTGATCAACCACGGCATGTCGAAGGCCGAGCTGGATCGCAAGGAGGTCGAGAAGGCGCTCGATCTGAAGGCCGCGTTCGAGGTGCCCGGCGACCGCGAGGTCGGCGTGGCCGTCAACCGCGGCGTGCCGGTGCCGATGTCGGCTCCGCGCTCCGGCGTCGCGAAGGTGATGTCGCGAGATGGCGGAGACCTTCTTCGAGGGCAAGCTCGAGCGCCCCGAGGCGCCGTCGCCAAGTCGGATCGCCCGACGTCGATCCGGCGCCCCAGCATGAAGCTCCGCAAGGCGGCCTGACGTGTCGCTCCAGAGCCGCATCCAGTCCGGCCGGGGCGACGAGCCGCAGCGCGAGTCGTCGATGTCCGACACCCGGGTCGAGGTCTCGCCCGACCGGATCGTCGATCCGTTCGCCGAGCTCAAGTCCCGCGTCCACCACGAGGTCATCACGCGCCTCGGGCCGCGCCTGTTCGCGAACGCCGTCGGGCGACGACCGCGAGCTGGCGGAGCGCGTCGGCGAGTCGGTGTCGGAGGCCCTCGCGGTCGACAAGACGCCGCTGACGCGCCAGGAGCGCGCCCAGGTCACGCGCGAGATCACCGACGACATCCTCGGCTACGGCCCGCTCGAGCCCTTCCTGCGCGACGAGACCGTGACCGAGCTGATGGTCAACGGCCCGCACAAGATCTACATCGAGCGCCGCGGCAAGCTGACGATCACGAACGCCCAGTTCGTCGACGACTCGCACCTGCTGCGCATCATCGACAAGATCATCAGCCGCATCGGCCGCCGCGTCGACGAGGCCTCGCCGATGGTCGACGCCCGCCTGCCCGACGGCTCGCGCGTGAACGCGATCATCCCGCCGCTGGCGGTCAAGGGCCCGACGCTGACCATCCGGAAGTTCCGCAAGGACCCCTTCCAGATGCAGGACCTGATCAAGTTCGGCACGCTCACGCCGAAGGCCGGCCAGTTCCTCGAGGCCTGCGTGCGCGGCAAGCTGAACGTCCTCATCTCGGGCGGCACCGGCTCCGGCAAGACGACGACGCTGAACGTGCTGTCGGCCGCCATCCCGGACGGCGAGCGCATCATCACCGTCGAGGACGCGGCCGAGCTCCAGCTCGCGCAGGAGCACGTGATCACGCTCGAGACGCGCCCGGCCAACATCGAGGGCAAGGGCCAGGTCACGATCCGCGACCTCGTCCGCAACACCCTCCGGATGCGCCCCGACCGCATCATCGTCGGCGAGTGCCGTGGCCCCGAGACGGTCGACATGCTCCAGGCCATGAACACGGGCCACGACGGCTCGCTCACGACGATCCACGCGAACACCCCGCGCGACGCCATGAGCCGCGTCGAGACGCTCGTGCTGACCGCCGGCGTCGACCTGCCGCTGCGCGCCATCCGCGAGCAGATCGTCGGCCGCGTTCGACCTGATCGTGCAGGTCTCCCGCCTCGTCGACGGCTCGCGCCGCATCACGCACATCACCGAGGTGCTGCGCATGGAGTCCGACGTCGTGACGATGCAGGACATCTTCCTCGCGAAGCCCGTCGAGGACACGGAGGAGATGGCCCACGCCGGCAGCCGCCTGCTCGGCCCGCTGCTGTCGACCGGCATCAAGCCGCAGTTCCTGCACAAGCTGTCGTCGAACGGCGTCAAGCTCCCGGCCCAGTTCTTCCAGCTGGAGACGGACCGCAACCCGCAGAGCCAGGCGTTCCGGAGGCAGGCTTCCTGATGCGTCGCCTGCTCGTCCTCGCGGCCGTCGTCGCTCGGCCGTCGCGGCTCCCGCGGCCAGCGCCGCCGTCACCATCCGCGGCCTCGACACGACGCGCCTGCCCCTGGTCCGCATCACGGTGGCGGCCGACTCGACGACGCCCGGCAAGCCGCCCGGCTTCGTCGTCACCGAGAACGCCCGCGCAGGTCGGCGAGCTGACCGTCGGCGCGCCGTCGGCGGCGTCGTCGATCGTGCTCGCGATCGACACGTCGGGCTCGATGAAGGGCGGCCCGATCAAGGAGGCCCTCGCGGCGGCCGGCGAGTTCCTCGCCAGCGTCAAGCAGGGCGACCAGGTCGCGATCGTCAACTTCGGCCACACGGCGTCCGTGGCGTCCAGCCGCTGACCGCCGACACCGGCGCCCTCGCCACCGCGCTCGCCGGCCTCGGGTCCGACCACGCAGTCCGGCACGGCGCTCAACGACGCCGTCGCGATCGGCATCAAGGAGCTGGCCACCGCCCCGGTCGCCTCGCGCCGCGTGCTGATCGTGATGACCGACGGCAAGGACTCCTCGTCGCTCGTGACGATGAAGGAGGTCGCCAAGCAGGCCGTCGACAACCAGGTCGCGGTCTACCCGATCGCGCTGCGCTCGACGCAGTTCAGCCCCGACGTGCTGCAGCAGCTGGCCGGCGCCACCGGCGGCTCGTTCCGCGACGCCGAGAAGGGCGGCCTCGCCGACGTCTACCAGGCCGTCGCCGACGAGCTCGCGAAGACCTACGTGCTCAGCCTACCGCTCGTCCGAGTCGGAGCGCGTCGAGGTGGCCGTGAGCGCGGACGGCGTCATCGCCAAGTCCGGCTACGCCGCCGGCGCCGCCCCCACCGTCCGCACCGACAGCGGCCTCATCCCGGAGCGGGTGACGCACTCCGCGTGGTCGTCGTTCGCGCTCGCCGCGCTGGTGTTCGGCCTGATCCTGGTCGGCTTCACGCTGATCTTCCGGCCGCGCCCGCAGCGCACGCTGGCGAAGCAGCTCGAGGGCTACACCGAGTTCTCCAAGCGCAAGCTCGACGAGGACTCGAACGAGCGCGTCGCGCTCCACGTGCGCCTCGCGCGCTCGACCGAGAAGGTGCTCGGCGGCCTGCAGTTCTGGAAGAACACGGCGCTGCTGATCGAGCGCTCCGACCTGCCGCTGCGCACCGGCGAGGTCTTCTACATGCAGCTCGGCGCCGCGCTGCTGCTGGCCGCACCGGCCGGGCTGATGGGCGTCTTCCCGCTGTTCACGCTGCTGCTGTTCGCGCTCGGCTTCTTCCTGCCCGTGCTGTGGCTGAAGCTCAAGGCCCGCAAGCGCCAGAAGGCGTTCGGCGACCAGCTGCCCGACACGCTCGTCGCGATGGCCGCGTCGCTGAAGGCCGGCCACTCCTGGAACCAGGCGATGGAGACGGTCATCCGCGAGGGCTCCGAGCCGACCAGCCGCGAGTTCGGCCGCGTCGCCAACGAGGTCCGCCTGGGTCGTCCGAACGACGACGCCATGCAGGCCATGGCCGAGCGCCTCGGGTCGATCGACTTCGAGTTCGTCGTGATGAGCGTCAACATCCAGCGCCAGGTCGGCGGCTCGCTGGCCGACCTGCTCGACCAGGTCGGCGAGACGGTGCGCCAGCGGCAGCAGTTCCGCCGCAAGGTGAAGGCGCTGTGCGCGATGGGCCGCATGTCGGCGTACACGCTGGTCGCGCTGCCGTTCGTCATGGCGCTCGCGATCTTCATCATCAGCCCGAACTACCTGCGCGCCGCTGTGGTCGACCGGCACCGGCTACCTGCTCGTCTTCGGAGCGCTGTTCTCGATCACGATCGGCGCCCTGATCCTGAAGAAGATCGTCTCCTTCAAGGTGTGAGCAGACCATGCTGATCGTCGTCGTCATCCTGGTCGCCCTCGCGACCTACTTCCTGCTCCAGGGCATCACCGCCGGCCAGCGCCAGGTGGCGGTGTCGCTGCGTCGCGCCAAGACGTACGGCGGCTACTCGCTGCACGAGGCCGAGCTCGGCAAGAGCGTGTCCGACCGCGTCGTCGGGCCCGCCGCCCACCGGCTCGCGTCGCTGGCCCTGCGGGCGACGCCGAAGGGCTCCCTCGAGGAGACCCGCCGCAAGCTGATCGCGGCCGGCAAGACGAACGCCAACCCGACCACCTACCTGGCCGGCAAGGCCACCGTGTCGGGCCTGTTCCTCATCTTCGCGCTCGTGCTGCTGGTCACCGGCAGCCCGCCCACCACCGTGTTCCTCGTCGTGCTCGGCGGCCTCGCCGGCTCGTTCGTGATGCCCGACTACTACCTGTCGCTGAAGACCAAGGCGCCGCAAGGAGGACCTGGTCTCGCAGATGCCCGACGTGCTCGACCTGCTGACGCGTCTCGGTCGAGGCGGGCCTCGGCTTCGACGCCGCCATCGCGAAGGTGTGCGAGCGGATGAAGGGCCCGCTCGTCGAGGAGTTCCGCATCGTGCTGCACGAGATGCGCATCGGCGAGGCCCGGTCGAAGGCGCTGAAGAACTTCGCCGACCGCCTCGACATGAACGAGACGACGACGTTCGCGCGCTCGATCATCCAGGCCGACCAGCTCGGCATCTCGCTCGCCCGGATCCTGCGCGTGCAGGGCCAGGACATGCGCCACCGCCGTCAGATGGCGGCGGAGGAGCGGGCCATGAAGGCGCCGATCAAGATGCTGTTCCCGATCGCCGTCTTCATCTTCCCGGCCATGTTCGTCGTCATCCTCGGCCCGGCCATGCTGTCGCTGATGAAGCTCTTCACGGGCTGAGCTCGCGCAGCTCGTCCACGCGCGTCTGCAGCTCGGTGCGCAGCGGCTCGTAGCCCTCCAGGCGATGCAGGATCGTGTCGGCGACCGTCGTGTAGTACCAGAGCTGCTTCGCGGCGCCCCGCCGGAAGCGGAGCCAGACGTCGTCGCCGATCTCGCGATGGTCGAGCACGACGTCGGTGATGTTCGCGCAGACGTCGGCGGCCTTCAGGGCGAGCACGTACTGGGAGGCGTCGGCGAGGTGCTCGATGGTCGCCGCCTTGCGGTCCTGCCACGAGCGCAGCTTGTCCTCGGTGAGCGGCGCGCACCAGCTCGGCCACCTCGTCGCCGAACACGAGCGCGATGTCGTCGAGGTCGACGCCGGCGTCCTCGACCGTGTCGTGCAGGTACGCCGCGCAGATCAGGTCCTCGGAGGCGCCGCTGGCCGCGAGCAGCGTCGCCACGGCGATCGGGTGCAGGATGTACGGCTCGTCGCCGCCCTTGCGCTGCTGCCCGCGATGGGCGCGTTCCGCGAACCGCAGCGCCGCCCGCACCCTCTCCGAGTAGATCATCGGGCCAGCTTACTCAGAGTCCGGCCGGAAAGGTGTAGGCGACGTGCGGCCGGATCCGCGGGCGCCCGACCTGCAGCACGATCTGGGCGTGCCGGTCGAGCGGGATCGCGGCCGGATCGCCCTCCCACCGGCTGCCCGTCGACGTGCGCCGTGACCGAGCCGCGGTACTTCGCGAAGCCGTCCGGGCCGAGCGGCTCGCCCCAGATCGCGAACAGGTCGCCGAGCGTGTGGCCGGGGCCTGCCACCTCGAGCACGCCGGTCGGCTCGCGGGTCACGATCGGGTGCTCGCAGGCGCCCGACTCGACGTACGGCACCTTCCCGACCCACGGCTGCCGGATGCCGATGCCGGAGGGCACGAGCACCACCCAGGCGTCGACGAACAGCTCCAGGTGCACGCCGAACGGCGCCGGCGCCGGGGCACCGCAGGGCAGCTCGCGCGACTCCACCGCGCCGGCCGTGAGCGTGAACCTGTCCCCCACGCCGATCGGCCGCGGCTCGGGCGCATATCCCGCGCTGCCGCAGGCCGCGAGCAGCAGGCTGACGATGATTGCGGCAGCTAGTGGCAGGAGTGACTCCGGGCGAGCACGTACGGTGCGGAGGGACGCCCGGGGTCGCGGTCAGGGGAAACGAACCCCGTCGATGGGACAAATTGCGTCCCCGGGCGTTCCGCTGTTTCGAGAGGCAAGAGGCGACGACCAGAATCGAACTGGTGTGGACGGCTTTGCAGGCCGCTGCCTAGCCACTCGGCCACGTCGCCTTGCAGGCGCCAGTGTAGCGACCGGGCGAGCGGTCAGGTTCACCCCACGGATCGCCGTCGCCATGCCAGAATCTGACGATGAGCGTGGTCGCGGTATTCAACCGGAAGGGCGGCGTCGGCAAGACGACGACCGCCGTCAGCGTGGCGTCGGCACTGGCGCTGGCGGGTCAGCGGACGCTGCTCGTCGACCTCGATCCGCAGGGCTCCGCCGGCCGCTCGCTGGCGATCGACGTGGAGGACGGCCGCGGCACGAGCGCGCTGTTCGCCGCCAAGGGCAAGCCCGCCGTCTCCTACCCGGCCCACCCCGCGCTGTTCCGGCTCGGCGTGGTCGCCGCCGACCTGGCGCTGGCCGACGTCGAGGCCGAGCTGCTGGCCGACGGCCGCCGCCGCGCGCGCCTGGCCACCGGGCCTCGAGCGCCTGCGCGACCGCGAGCACTGGGGCGTCACGGTCATCGACGTGCCGCCGGCGCTGGGCGGTCTGTCCGATGCCGCGCTGCGAGCGGCCGACGGCGTGCTGGTGCCCGTTGCCGCCGACTTCCTCGCGCTCGACGCGCTGCGCTCGACGCTGGCGGCGGTGCGGGCGGTCGAGAAGTCCCGCGCCGGCGCCTACGTGCCGCTCGCCGTGCTGCCGACCTTCGTCGACCGCCGCCGTGCGACCGCCGACGCCGTGGCGCTGCTGCAGGACCAGTTCGGCGACCTCGTGCTGGCGGGCGGCATCCCGCGCAGCGCGCGCTTCGACGCCGCCGCCCTGTCGGGCGTGCCGGTGGCGCTGGGCGCGCCGCGCAGCGCGCCCGCGATCGCCTACAACGAGGCGGCGACCGCGCTCGCCGCCGCGCTCGACCGCGCGCCGAAGAAGGCCAAGGCGACGCGCCGGCCGGCCGTCAAGAAGTTCGTGCGCGCCGACATGCGCGACTCGCTGCGCGAGATCCGGCTGCTCCAGCGCCGAGAGCGCCGGCTAGAGGGAGTCGGCGAGGGCTCGCTCGAGGGCGAGCTCCGGATCGATGCGGCGGCCGCCCTTCATCGCGTGGTCGGCGTCGGCGAGGCGGCAGATGGCGAGGGCGGCCTCGCGCTCCGACCAGGCGGACGCCGCGCTCATCGCCTTCTTGGCGCGGAACTCGTGCACGCCGAGCCGGCGCGCGAGCGTGGCCGCCGAGCCGCCGGTGTCGAGCTCGCGCCGCGCCTGCCGCAGCAGGTCGACCTGGCGCGCGACCATCGGCAGCAGCGCGTGCGGCTTCTCCCCCGCGTCGAACGCGCGCTCCAGCACGCGGAACGTGGCGCGTCGCTGGCGCGCAGCCACCGCGTTGGAGAGCGCGAAGGCCTACGACGCCGTCGCCGGGGAAGGCGAGCGCCTCGACGGTCTCGGCGTCGATCGGCTCGCCCGCCGCGTAGGTGGCGAGCTTGTCGAGCTCGCCCTCCAGCGCGATCGCGTCGTGCCCGACGATGTCGATCAGCAGGCGGAGCGCCTCGGAGTCGATGCGGGCACCGATCCGCTGCGCCTCCTTGCGCAGGTGGGTCGGCAGCTCCTTCGGGCCCGGCAGGTCGAACGCCACGCGCTGCTTGCCGTCGAGCACCTTCATCAGCCGGTGGTCCTTCTTCATGGCCGGCCCGGCGACGAGCGCGAGGGTGGTGCCCGGCGTGGGCGCCGCCAGGTACGGCTCGAGCACCTTCACGGGTTCGGCCTTCCAGACGTCGACGCCGGAGACCAGGATCAGGCGGTCGCCACCGAACAGCCCGAGCTGCTCGCACAGCCCCGCCACGGCGCGGGGCTCGATGTCGAGCGCGTCGTGCAGCTCCTCGCTGCCGCCGGCGGCGGCGACGTTGCGGCGCAGCCGGTCGACGGCGCGCAGCACCTTCGGCCGGTCGCTGCCGCAGATCAGGTAGACGGGTTCGAGCGGCTCGCTCACGTCGTCCAGCCTAGCGGCTCGCCGCGCGGCAGCCGACCGCGCGGGCGTGCTCCGTGCGGTCGACGGCCCTGGAGCGACCATGCGACTCGATGTACCGGTGCCGCGATCGTGCTCGGCGACCACTTCGTGCAGCGGCGACGCGATCACCTCGTCAGCCTCCGAAGGCGCCGTCGTGGACGGCGAGCTCGTCGCGCGTGTCGGCCAGCTACGAGCTCGGCGGCAGCTCACCCGCGCGTGCGACAACGGTCGCCGGATCCCGCTCGCGACGCGATGCATCCTCGTACGAGTCACCGTGCGGTCGATCTCCCGGCGGTCACCGACATCGTCGCCGGCAACGAGTTCGTCCTCGCGGCCGAGTTCTGGACGGTCCACCGACGCTGCGGTCGACGTCGGCGCGCTTCGTCCGGGTGCCGGTGCTCGACGAGGACGGCGGCAGCTCGTACCGGCGCGTGGGACGACGGCCGCATGGTCGCGATCGAGCGACCAGCGCACTGAGGCCGGCCAGCCGAAGCGCAGCAGGCGAGCAGCAACAGCACGCCGAGCGCCGCCGCCAGCGGCGCCTCGTACGGCTGGGTGCGCGCATCGAGCGCCGCGCCCAGCCGCGCGACGCCCAGCAGGTACTCGCCCGGCAGCCGGCCCGTGGCCGCCAGCGCGGCGGCCGCCGACGGCGCGAACGGCGCCACCAGACCGCTCGCGAGGCCGATCCACAGCAGCGCCGGCACCGCCGGCAGCGCCAGCAGGTTCGCCGGCACGGCGGCGATCAGGTTGATGCGCCCGAAGTGCCACCAGCCGATCGGCGCGGTCGCCAGCGTGCACGCCGCCGAGATCGCCGCCGCGGCCCGCAGGCCGGGGATGAACGGCAGGCCCTCCAGCGCCTCCCGGAACCGCGGCGCGACGAGGATGATCGCCGCCACCGCCGCGAACGACAGCTGGAAGCCGGGGTCGAGCAGGTTGTAGGGGTTCACGCAGAGCAGCACGGCGAGGCCGGCCGCGTAGAGGTGCCAGGGATCGGACGGCCGCGACAGGAGCCACGCCGCCGACGCCAGCACGCCCGCCACCCCGGCCCGCACCACCGACGGCGACGGGCCGACGAGGCCGACGTAGCCCGCCACGGCCACGAGCGCGCAGACGTGGCCGCCGACGCGGGTGCCGCCGCCCACCCAGACCAGCACCAGCACGGCTGCGACCAGCAGCGCCACGTTGCCGCCGGACACGGCGAGCAGGTGCGCCAGGCCGCTGGCCCGGAACGCCTCGCGCGCCGCGGGCGAGAGCTCGTCGTCGGCGCCGAGCGCGATCGCGCCCAGCATCAGGCGCGGCATCGTCGTGCCCGGCTCCGGTGTAGGCGTGCAGCGCCGCTGTCCGGCCGCTGTCGATCGCGCCCCAGATGCCGCCCCGCCGACCGACGACGGTGATGCCGGGCGACTTCAGCACGGCGTGGATGCCGCGGTGCGCGAGCCACGCCCGCTCGTCGAAGCCGTTGAACGGCCCGCGCGGACGGGCCAGGCGGCCGGTCACCTGCACGCGGCTGCCGCGCGGCGGGCGGGTGACCGAGATCGGGATGCGCAGCAGCACGCGCCCGCCGCCCTGCAGCTCGACGTCGGCCCGCGCCGAGAACGTGCCGCCGCGCCAGGGCTCCTCGATGGTCGCGACGGTGTCGACGCGCTCGCCGATGCGCGGCGCCAGCGGGTCGGCGGCCAGCGTCGCGAGGCGCTGCCCTCCCACCACGCCGCCCAGCAGCAGCACCGCCACCAGGACGCCGGCCCGTGGCCAGCGCGCAGCCAGCAGGGCACCCGCACCCAGCAGGTAGACGGGCGGCCGTACGGCCAGCGATCCGGCGGCGCCGACCGCCAGCGCCGCGAGCGCGAGCGTGGGCAGCGGCACCCGGTCGACCCGCGCGAGCACCTAGGGCTCGATCAGGTCACGCATCGCCCCGAGCTTCGACTCGCCGATGCCGGGCACGTCGAGCAGGTCCTCGACGCTGCCGAACGGGCCGTGCTCGTCGCGCCACGCGATGATGCGCTGCGCCGTCGCCGGGCCGACGCCCGGCAGCGTGTCGAGCGCGGCCACGTCGGCCTGGTTGAGCCGCACGATGGCCGGCTTCGACGGCGTCGCCGCGGCGCGCGACGCCTGGCCCTTCACCGGCACCACGACCTGCTCGCCGTCGGCCACCGGCGCGGCCAGGTTCAGGCCCTCCAGCACCGCCCGCTTCGTCGCGCCGCCGGCGGCCTCGACGGCGTCGCGGGCGCGGTCGCCGGCGGCCAGCTCGTAGACGCCGGGGCGCGCGACGGCGCCGACCACGTGCACCAGCAGCGGGCCGGCGGTGGCCGCCGGCACCGCCGCCGTCGTGGAGGTGGCGGCCGGTGGACGCAGGGGCCTGCCCGCCCGTCGGGCCGCCGGCGCGCATGCGCCCGACCAGCAGCGCCCCGCAGAACGCGAGGACGATCAGGGCGAGCGCGGCACGGCGACTGACGGCGGGCACCCGGCCAGGCTAGGCCGGGTCGCCGTCACAGAACGGGCGCGGACCGGGTCCGCTGCCGCGCGTTAGCCCGCGAGGAGCGCGCTGACGCGGTCGGCGTCGAGCGGACCGTGCGCGTTCAGTGCCTTGTCGACACCGCCACCGAGGATCGAGCGGATCAGCTTCTCGGCCTCGTCGATCGAGGCGACGTCGCCCGTGTCCTGCGTCGCGACGCCGACCAGGCGGAGCACCGGCGACGCGTCGTCCTGCTGCGCGACGGCATCCGGACCCGCGGCCTGCCGCGCCCGGGCGGCGGCGAGCTCGAGGACGTGCTCGCCCCGGCTCTGGTGGGTCTGAATCGAAGTTCGATCGACGTGCAGCGGCATCCGAGCCTCCTGATCGCGGAAAGGGCGTACCGACTCGCCAGCTGGTACGCCCGGTTTCTTCATCGGCAGGAGATTCCGCGAACTTTAGACCCGTATGGTCAGAAAGTTATAAACGCCTGCTCAGGGCTCACTTTACAACGATGTTCACGAGCCGGTCGGGCACGACGATCTCCTTCACGACCGCCTTGCCGTCGATGTGCGCGCGCACGTTCGGCAGCGCCCGCGCCGCCGCCAGCATCGCGTCGCGATCCAGGCCCCGGGCCAGCTGCACGCGGTCGCGCACCTTGCCGTTCACCTGGACGACGCACTCGAACGTGTCGGAGGCCAGGAAGCGCTCGTCGGCGACGGGCCACGGCTGCGTCCACAGGCGCTCGCCGCCGAGCCGCTCCCACAGCTCCTCCGCCACGTGCGGCGCGAACGGCTGCAGCAGCGAGACCAGCGTGCCGGACGCCGCGCGCAGCACCGTCTCGCCGGCCGGATCGCCGTACAGCTCCTCGCGGGCGGCGGAGATCTCGTTCAGCAGCTCCATGCAGGCCGCGATGGCGGTGTTGAAGTGCAGGCGGCGGTCGATGTCGTCGCTGACGCGCGCGATGGTGCGGTGCTGCGCCCGGGCCAGGGCCCCGGCCGGGCCGGCGTCGTCGTAGGCGGGCAGCGGGTCGCCCGAGGTGCGCTCGGCGATCTCGGAGACGACCCGGTAGGCGGTGCGGACGAACCGCGCCGGGCCCGACACGCCGCTGTCGGTCCACTCCTTGTCGGCCTCGGGCGGGCCCATGAACAGCGTGTGCAGGCGCAGCGCGTCGGCGCCGTGGGCGGCCACGATCTCGTCGGGCGCGACGACGTTGCCCTTCGACTTGGACATCTTCGCGCCGCCCTTGTAGATCATCCCCTGCGTGAACAGGTTGGCGAACGGCTCCTGGAAGCCGACCAGCCCGGCGTCGTACAGCACCTTCACGAAGAAGCGCGCGTACAGCAGGTGCAGGATCGCGTGCTCGACGCCGCCGATGTACTGGTCGACCGGCAGCCACCAGTCGACCATGTCGCGATCCCAGGCGCCGTCGGCCTTGCGGGCGTCGACGTAGCGGATGAAGTACCACGACGAGTCGACGAACGTGTCCATGGTGTCGGTCTCGCGCAGGCCCTCGCCGCCGCACTTGGGGCACGGCACGCGGCGCCACTCCTCGGCGGCGGCCAGCGGCGAGCGGCCCTTCGGGGCGTACTCCGTCACCTCGGGCAGCAGCACCGGCAGGTCGGCCTCCGGCACGCCGACCAGGCCGCACGACGGGCAGTCGATGACCGGGATCGGCGCGCCCCAGTAGCGCTGGCGCGACACCAGCCAGTCGCGCAGCCGGTAGGCGGTCGTGCGCTTGCCGCGGCCGTGCTCGCTCCAGCCAGTCGACGATGCGCTCCAGGGCGACGTCGGCCGGCAGGCCGTCGAACTGGCCCGAGTTGACCATGTGCTCGTCGGCCGTGTGCTGCGTGTAGGCCTCGATCGCGATGTCGTGGTCGCCGCCGGTGGGCGCCACCACCTGGCGCATCGGGCAGGCGGAAGGTCAGCGCGAACGCGAAGTCGCGCTCGTCGTGGGCGGGCACGGCCATGACGGCGCCGGTGCCGTACTCGACCAGCACGTAGTCGGCGACCCAGATCTCGATCGGCTCGTCGTTGACCGGGTTGATGACGTGGCGCCCGGTGAAGACGCCGGTCTTGACCTTGCCCGCGTCCATGCGGTCGGCCACCGACGTGCCGGCCGTGCCGCGCACGTACGCCAGCACCTCGTCCTCGCGGTCGGTGCCGCGCACCAGGTCGGCGACCAGCGGGTGCTCGGGCGCCAGCACGAAGAAGGTGGCGCCGAACAGCGTGTCGGGCCGGGTCGTGAAGACCGGGATGTCGATGTCCGAGGTCGGGCTGGCGGAACAGCACCTCGGCGCCCTGCGAGCGGCCGATCCAGTTGCGCTGCATCGTCAGCACGCGCTCCGGCCACGACTCGAGCGTCTCCATGTCGTCCAGCAGCCGGTCGGCGTAGTCGGTGATCTTGAAGAACCACTGCTCGAGCGTCTTCGACTCGACCGCCGAGCCGCAGCGCTCGCAGTGCCCGTCGATGACCTGCTCGTTGGCGAGCACCGTCTGGTCCTGCGGGCACCAGTTGACCGTCGAGTTGCGCTTGTACGCCAGCCCGCGGTCGAACAGCTGCAGGAAGATCCACTGCGTCCAGCGGTAGTACTCCGGATCGGCCGTCGACAGCTCGCGCGACCAGTCGATCGACCAGCCCATGCGGTGCATCTGCGAGCGGATCTTGGCGATGTTGCTCGCGCACGACGTCGGCCGGCGGCTCGCCCGTGCGGATGGCGGCGTTCTCGGCCGGCAGGCCGAACGCGTCGTAGCCCATCGGGTGCAGCACCACGTGGCCGTTGCGGCGGTTGAAGTGCGAGACGACGTCGCCCATCGTGTAGTTCGCCACGTGCCCCATGTGCAGGTCGCCCGACGGGTAGGGCAGCATCTCGAGCACGTAGCTGTGCGGGCGCTCGTCGCGTCGTCGGGTGTCGCGGGGTTCGGCGTCTCGAACGCGCGCTCGGCGGCCCACACCGCCTGCCAGCGGGTCTCGATCGCCTCGTGGTCGTAGCGCTCGGTCGTCACGTCGGTTGCTCTCCGGAAACGAAAAAGCCTCTCCTGGGAGAGGCTCGGCGAGACCGCACCGGCCGTGGGGCCGGTTGGGGCTCGCTGGTCAGCTGGTAAGGGTCGTGGTCACGCACCCCGAAGCTTACCGCGGGCGTCCCGACACGCGCCGCTACGGCCGGGACTGGCGCTCGAGCTCGTGCACGACGACCAGCGCCGACTCGCCGCCGACGGCCGTCGCGCGCAGCATCGAGCCGTCGATCTCCACGCTGTAGTGCTCGATGTGCTTGCCCGGCAGCAGCTGCCAGGCCAGCCGGCCCGCGCCCGCCGAGACGATCTGCACGTGCGCCTGCCGGTTGCCGCCCGACAGGCCCATGCGGCCGGAGCGCATGCGCATCGTGACGCGGTAGCGGGCGTTCTGGCGCGGCGGGCGGGGCTCGTCGTGCATGTCCTGGACGCCCGGCATCCACAGCGACCAGAGGGCCGGATCGTCGATCAGCCTGCGCGCCTGGTCGGCGTCGGAGAGCAGGAGCTCGGCCTCCGTCTCGCGGCGTCCGAGGCCGAACCGGGCCAGCCGGTCGCCGAGTCCCTGCAGCAGGATGAACACGTGCGCCAGAATAGACCGCCATGAGCGAAGACCTGACCGTGCTCGACACGCTGTACTGGTGGGGCGTCCCGTCGCTCTTCCGCTGTCCCGTCGATCCCGACCCCGCGAACACGCAGATCGCGCTGGCCGGCGTCCCCCACTCGTCCGGCAACGGATCGACCGAGCGCGACCAGCATCTCGGTCCGCGCGCGGTGCGCAACGTCTCGGCGCACAACCGGCGCATCCACAAGGCGTACGGGTTCTCGCCGTGGGAGACGTGCACCATCCGCGACCTCGGCGACGTGCCGCTGCCCGAGGGCATGGACAACGAGCTGTGCGTCGAGCGCATCAGCGCGTACTTCAAGGCGATCTCGGACGCGGGCGCGCGGCCGGTGTCGATCGGCGGCGACCACGGCATCACGGGGGCGATCGTGCAGGGCATCGCCGGCGCCGGCTCGCGGCTCACCGACGGCCGTCCGGTGGCGCTGCTGCACCTCGACGCGCACACCGACTCCTACGACCTGCCGCACTGGAACGGCGCCATCAAGTCGGCCGCGAACTGGGCCGACTACCTGGTGCGCCAGGGCAACGTCGATCCGTCGCGCTCGCTGCAGATCGGCATGCGCGGCAACCCGCGCACGCTGACGTGGCTGCAGCCGAGCTACGACCTCGGGTACGAGGTGGTCGAGATGGAGCGCTACCGCGAGATCGGGCTCGACGCGACCTGCGAGCTGATCCGCGACCGCATCGGCGACGCGCCCGTCTACGTGACGTTCGACCTCGACTGCCTCGACCCGTCGGTCGCCCCCGCCGTCTCGAACCTCGAGGCGGGCGTGACGGGCTTCACGATCGACGAGGCGAACGCCATGCTGCGCTCGATCCGCGGCCTGAACGTCGTCGGCGGCGATGTCGTCTGCCTGATGCCGACGAAGGACCTGCCGAACAACATCACCGCGATGGTGGCGGCGCACATGCTGTTCGAGATCGTCTCGCTGGTCGCGGAGACCCTCCGCCAGTAGGCGCCGGCGGGGAAAATTGTCTGACCAAAGTCAGACATCGATTCGTGCCCGAACCGTCACGGACCGCGTCCCTGTCGCGCGATCCGCGCGCCTTCCGTGTGAGAAACGTTCTGGGGTCTGACCCCAGAAACGGCGTTTCTGGGGTCAGACCCTAGTTTGACTTGGCACGAGTACAAATTCGCGCCGACGGCGGTCAGCGACGCGGCGCAGAACGCCGGCAGCCAGCGGTGGATGTCCCGGGCTCGGGCCGGCTGGGCGACCAGGACGGCCGTGCGGACTTCCGGCGCCGGGAAGGGCTCGCCGGGGAGGAACATCGCCCACGCGAACAGGGTGTCCGCGAAGCGGTCGTGCTCGTGGCACGACAGGTCGACGGCGCCATCCGCCTCGTCGTCGAACGCCTCGCGCACCCGCTCGCAGTCCGGGCCGTGGAACACGGCCGCGCCGAGGCCGGCGCGGAGCAGATCGCCGCGCGAGTCCGCCCACCGCCTCCACCTCCACGCCGTGCGCGTCGAGGCAGAGCAGCAGGTGCGCCGGATACAGCGCATGCGGCCACTCGTCGAGCGTCGCGATCTCGACCACGTCGAACCGGCAGCTGCGGCTCCCCGGTCCGTACGTCGCGATCATCCCAGGCCGTACAGCCGCCGCGAGTTGCCGCCGAGGATCAGCTCGCCGGCGCGCTCGGCCTCGGCGCGGGACAGCTCGCCCGTCGTGACCAGCTCGCCGAGGGCGACCCCGAGCGTCTGCCGGGCGCGGATGGCGCCGATCGTGACGTGCTCGAACACGCCCGCGGCGTCGCTGGAGGCGTGGATGCGCGTGATCGGAGCGACCGTGAGGGCCTCGCGCCAGCACTCCAGCAGCCCGGCGTGGCCGATCGGCGGGATGCACGTCGCGACGTCGACGTAGACGTGGTGGTGGATGGCCGCCATCACCGCCGCGTCGCGGATGTGCGGCCACGAGGCGTGCAGGAAGACCACCTCGACGCCGTCGGCGGCACCCGACTCGAGCGCCCACCGGAACGCGAACGGCGAGCCGAGGCGCAGGTCGATGTCGCGGTCGCCGTAGCCGGCGTGCAGCTGCAGCGAGACGCCGCGGCGCCGGCACACGTCGAGCGCGCGCAGCACCAGCAGGTCGTTCAGCGGCTTCGCCGAGAGGCGCACCTCCTCGCCCGACCGCGCCGCCGCCGCCAGGTGGCCGTACGCGGCGTGCGCCGCCGCCATGTCGACCGGCGACACGCCGAGCCCCGAGCGGTAGGCGATGATCGACTTCAGCCCCGCCGCGCCGGCGTCGAGGCCGGCGTCGCTGGCGGCGTCGACGCGCTCCAGCCAGTCGTCGAGCGACGTCGACTCCGCCAGCAGCCGCTGCGCCTCGACCTCGATGCGCACCAGCCACGCGACCGGCAGCTGCTTGCGCAGCTCGGCGTGCGGCACGACCACGTCGGGCGGCGGGTAGCCCGTGTCCAGCACCAGCCCGCCGACGTTGCCGCGCTTGATGCACTCGGCGCGCCAGTCCGCGTCCGAGCCACGCGCCGCGATCGCGGCGACGATCGCGCCCTCCTCCGGCTCGCAGTCGAGCCACTCGCCCATCTGCCGCATCGCCCACCGGAACGGCACCAGCTCGGCCGCCATCTCCAGGTAGGAGAGATTGCCCTCGTACCAGGGCCAGGCGTACTCGTCGGCCGTCGCCGGGCGCGTCGCGAGCGGCGCGTGCATGTGGCCGTCGACGAACGGGACGGCTTCGAGGTCGATCTTCATGGCGACTCCAGTGGGGTGTTGATGGCGATCACGTCGGCGAGGTCGATCAGCTTGAAGGTGATCCACGAGCAGGCGAGGACCTCGTCGCGCGGCGCCTCGCGCGAGATCGGCGGGCCAGGTGACGGCCGCGAGGTCGAGCAGGTCGGAGGCGACGTCGGCCCACGGGTGCGCCACCGAGTCGAGCGCGCGCCGGGCCAGCGGCAGCACGCCGATCACGTCGCGCTCCTTGAGCCACACCTCGACCGTCGCCTGCTGCAGGTACTCGTGCGCCCGCAGGCAGCCGACGGGCACGCGGCCGACGCCGGGGTCGAGCGGCGCCGACAGCTCGCCGAGCGGCTCGCCGCGGGCGATCAGCGCGGGCGTGTCGTACAGCGCGGCGCGGATCAGCGCGTCGGAGGCACCGCCGCGACGCAGCGGCAGCACCAGCTTCGCGAGCACGGAGAACGGGTCGTAGTACGGCGCGTCGGTGCCGAAGACCAGGCGCTCGGGCGCCACCTCCGAGACCAGCACCTGCACCTCGAGCGGGTTCCACAGCGACGTGTCGAGCACCATGTTCGGCAGCCCGGTGGTGCGCTCCGCGACGTCGTGGAGGTCGCTCATCGCGCAGTGCGCGAGGATCAGCGGCGCGTCGGGATAGCGCCGCATCAGGTCGGCGACGGTGGCCGCGTACGGGTCGACGCCGCGCCCGGCGTGCAGCAGCACGGGCACGCGATGCTCGTGCGCGACGCGGACGGCGCGCTCGACCCCCGGGTCGTCGAAGCCGAACCGGCCGCGCAGCGGGTGGAGCTTGATGCCGCGCGCGCCGCGGCCGATCGCGCGGTGCAGCTCGGCCTCGTCGGCCGGGGTCGGGATGCGTGCGCGCGTACGGCACCAGGCGTCCGCCGGACGCCCGCGCCGCCTCCAGCACGAGGTCGTTGGCCTCGGTGAACCCGGCCAGGTCGTCGCGCGCGAACGTGAACACGTTCGTGTGGTCGATGCCGTGCGCGTCCATGCGCGCGACCAGCTGCTGCCAGGTCTGCGACGTGCCGTCGGCGTCGGAACCGAGGTGCGCGTGCACGTCCCACAGCCGGTGGCCGGCAGGCAGCAGCGGGGCGACGACCGCCTCGTACGGCCCGGCGGATCGCCGCCTGGCCGGCGGCGGTCAGCTGCGCGAGGTCGCTCAATAGCGGAACCGGTAGCGCTCGCACAGACGCCTCGGCGCTGATGCCCATGGCGTCGTCGTGCTCGCGCACGCGGACGGCCACCAGCGAGCCGTGCAGGGTGTCGCCCATCGCCTCGCGCAGCACGGTCGACGCGCGCAGCGCGTCGGTCGCCTCCTCCAGCGTGGCCGGCAGCGGCGCGATGTTCGCGGCCGCCCGGTCGGCGTCGCTCATCGTGGCCGGGTCGATGGTGCACTCCGGCGCCAGCTCGAGGCCCGCGTCGAGCCGGCCAGCCCCGCCGCGATGGCGGCGCCGACGGCCAGGTACGGGTTGCCGGAGGCGTCGACGGCCTTCAGCTCGACGTTCGCGCCGCGCGGCCGGGTGCTGCGGGAGCCCTGGATCAGGCGCAGCGGCGCCTCGCGGTTCTCGAGGCCCCAGCAGCCGTAGACGCCGGTCCAGCGGCTCGGCCCGAGGCGCAGGAACGAGACCGGGCTGCCGCAGACGACCCCGAGCAGCGCCGGCAGCTCCGCCAGCAGGCCGGCCAGGAACGAGCGCGCCTCGGGCGCCAGCCCGTAGCCGTCGTCGCCGCTGCCGAAGAGGTTGTCGTCGCCGCGCCACAGCGACAGGTGCAGGTGCGCGCCGTTGCCGAGGCTCTCGGGTGACGGCTTGGCCGAGAACGACACGCGCAGGCCCATCTCGCGCGCGACGGTGCGGATGACGTCGCGCACCAGCACGACGCGGTCGGCCGCGGCCACGGGCCCGGTGCGGCCCACCGACACCTCGAGCTGGCCGGGCGAGTACTCCGGGTGCACCTGGTCCACCTCGACGCCGAGCGCCTGCAGCCGCCGCACGATCGGCGAGCAGGAAGGGTCCGGCCGCGCGCGTCGCCTCCACGCCGTACGCGGGCTGCTCGTGCAGCGGCGCGCCGTCGCCGTGCCAGGCCGTGAACTCCGACTCGAACGACGCCTCGAGCCGCAGGCCGCGCTCCGCGGCCGCGTCGCTCCATCCGCCGCGCGAACGTGCGGGAGCACGTCGGCCACGGCGCGCCCTCGGTGTCGACCAGGTCGGCCGGCGCCCAGGCCCAGTCCCCGTCGACGACGTGCGCGTCGAGATCGGCGACCAGGCGCAGGTCGCCGGTCGGCACCTCCAGGCCGTGCGCCGAGCCCATCGCATCGAGGCCGGTGAAGACCGAGAACGTGGTCGACGCACCGATGCCGCGCCCGCCGCTGCGGCGGCCGCGCGGCTCGCGGGGACGGTCTTGGCGCGGGTGATGCCCCCGCTGTCCACGAAGGTCACGGTCAGCAGCTCGGCGGCGATGGTCGTCACGGCGAGCGACGGTACCGCCGCGTGCCGCACCGGTCAAGACGGCGTAGGCTCCCTGCATGCGCCGCCTCACCCTGGGCATCGCCGCAGCCATCGCCCTCACCGTCGGCGACGTCGCTGTCGCCGCCCCCCTGCCCGAACCTCGCCGCCTCCGACGCCGGCATCCTGAAGACGTTCCGCCCGGACGGCACGGCCGCCGCGACGCTGCCGACGACGTCGTGGTGGTCGATCGGCGACACGCGCATCGCGATCGACACCGGCAGCGGCGCCAACGACACGGTCGCCGTCCGCGACGCGCGCACCGGCACGCCCCGCTACACCATCACCGACGCCTTCCGCCCGATCGTGCTGCCGAAGGGCGAGGTCGCGTTCTGGCCGGGCCGCGCCCTCACGCGCGACCCGCTGCTCGACTCGCTCTGGATCCGCCGCGCCGACGGCAGCATCCGCAAGCTCCTGCAGCTCGCCGGCGGCGAGGACACCATGCTCTCGAGCGCGTTCGACGGCACGGCCCGGCGCGCGGTGGTCGCGAGCGGCAACGACGCCGACCTGTTCCTGTACGACGTGTGGCTGCGCGATCGCAAGACCGCGAAGACGCGGCGGCTGACGACCGACCACAAGTCGCGCTGGCCGTCGCTGCGCAGCGACGGCGCCGTCGTCGCCTACAGCCGCGAGCGCGGCCTCTGCGCCGACGGCGTGCGCGCGTCCGACATCGTGCTGCTGACGCTCTCGACCGGCAAGCGCCGCACGCTGACGCGCGGCTCGTGCGCGCGCACCTATCCGCAGCCCGTGTGGCTCACGAACGGCTCGATCGTCAGCTATCGCGGCCGGCGCATCGGCGGTACGTGGACGTTCGACCTCGTCCGCGTCATGACGGCGACCGGCACGCGCACGGCGATCCCGCGCTCCAGCGGCGGCACGTTCTCGGTCTCGCAGCGCCAGCGCCTGATCGCGTTCGACCGCAAGGGCGGCGGTGTCGAGGTCGTCGACCGCAACCTCGCCACGGTGCGGGTGCTGCCGAACGCGTCCGGGCCCGCCCTGGCCGGCGACCTGCGGAACTAGCCGCTAGCTCGGGTCGGGCGCGGCGTCGTCCTCCGGGGCGCGGCGCACCCACCAGAAGAGGCCCACCAGCGCCACCAGCAGGCCGACCGAGCCGCCGACGATCAGCACGATCGCGGTCGAGTTGGAGCTGCCGCTGTCCGACGTCTGCCCCGCGGCGTGGACGGGGCCGGTCTGCGTGTTGTTGTCGGGCGGCGGCGCCGTCAGGTCGAGCGTCTTGCCGGCCGCCGTGGACAGCGCCACCACGGCGTCTGCCGCCGCGATCGCGAGGTCCTTCGGGTCGTTCGAGGCGGGCTTCGGCAGGGCGGCGAGCGCCTCCAGCACCTTCGGATCGTCGATGCCGTACAGGCCGTAGCCGTCGTCCATCACGATCAGCAGGCCACCGTTGTAGGCGAACTTCAGCTCCTGGCCCAGGAACGGCGCGTACTCGGTCGGCTTGCCGTCGTACTGCGGCACGATGCCGAGGTCGCCGGGACCGGAGATGACGGCGACGCGGATCGGATAGCCGGCGCGATCCGCGGCGGCCGTGGCGATGTTGAGCTGCTGCTCCGCATCGACGGGCGTCTGCGGCGCGTACGGCAGGAAGTACGCCTTGAAGACCAGCACGTCGGACGCCGGATCGCCGTCGGCCTGCGCGGAGGACGTCGAGAACCAGCAGCAGGGCGATCGCGAACAGCAGACGACGCATCGGCGGAGCATATCGGCCGGAACCGCCTAAACCTGGAGTATCTTGAAGTCGTGGCCACCCGCCGGCTCGCCCCGTGGATCGTCGCCGCCGTGCTCTGCGCGAGCGGCTCGCTCGGCGCGCACGCGGTCGGGTACTGGCTCGAGCCGTCCGGCCCCGCCGCGAGCGCCGGTCACGCGTGGCTCGACCTCCTGCCCGCGCTGGTGGTGGCAGGCATCGTCGCGCTGTTCGCGTCGCTGGCCGTCGAGACGCGCGAGATCCTGCGGCAGCGCCCGACCGGCTCGGTGCCCGGCTGGCTGTTCCTCGTGCTGCCGGCGAGCGCCTTCGTCGTGCAGGAGCACGTGGAGCGCGCTGCCGCGACCGCGCAGCTGCCCGTCGACACGCTCGCGCAGCCGGCCGTGCTGGCCGGGCTCATCCTGCAGCTGCCGTTCGGCATCGCCGCGCTGCTCGCCGCCCGCCTGCTGACGCGCGCCAGCGTCGCGCTCGCGCGCCGCATCGGCCGGCGCCCGCGGCCGCATGTCGCGCGTGCCCTCCACCGCTTCGATCGCACCGACCCGTGTCCGCGCCGGGTCGAGCTCCCCCAGCCGGCGGGCCGCGGCCCGCCGGCGTTCGCCGTCCCCTGACCGCGAACCCTTCCAAGGAGCAACCATGAAGCGCACGATCACGAGCGCGCTCGCGCTCGTTCTGACCACCGGGCTGATCGCTGCCTGCGGCGGCGAAGACTCGGCCGATACCGACAGCGTCACCACGACCGCGGCGCCTGCCGCGGCGACCACGACCGAGGCCGCCACGACCACCGAGGCGGCCCCGACGACAACCGAGGCCGCCACCACGACCGAGGCCGCGCCGACCACCAGCGCGGAGCCCGAGGTCCTGACCATCCAGATCGTGGACGAGAAGCCCGTCGGCGGCGTCGCGAAGCTGAAGGTCAAGAAGGGCGACCAGATCCACTTCATCGTGGACTCCGACTCCGAGCAGGAAGTGCACCTGCACGGCTACGACGTCGCGAAGGACGCCGCCCCCGGCGCGCCGGCCGAGTTCGATCTCGAGGCCACCATCGACGGCGTCTTCGAGGCCGAGCTCGAGGATCCGGGCGTCCAGATCCTCAAGCTGACCGTCGAGCCGTGACGTGACGGGGAAGCGGTTCTTCCCCGCTGCGCTGATCGCCGTCGCCGCCACGCTCGCGTGGCCGGCGGCGGCGATGGCGCACGGCCTCACCGCGCGCGCCGACCTGCCGCTGCCGCGGTGGCTGTTCGGCTGGGGCGCCGCGGTCGTGCTCGTGATCTCGTTCCTCGCGCTGGCCGTGCTGTGGCCGAAGCCGAAGCTCGAGGACGCACGGTCGCGCGTGATCCCCGGCAGCCGGTTCCTGACCTCGCGCGTCGTCGAGATCGTGTGCGGCGCAGTCGGCGTCGCGATCCTCGTCCTCGTCATCTACGCCGGGTTCGCGGGCGAGCAGACCCCGAGCTCCAACATCGCGCCGGTGATCGTGTTCGTGACGTTCTGGGTCGGCTTCGTGCCGCTGTCGGTGATCTTCGGCAACGTCTTCGCCGCCTTCAACCCGTGGCGCGCCATCGGCCGCGTCGCGTTCGGCACGGCCCGGCGGCCGTACCCGGAGCGGCTCGGGCGCTGGCCCGCCGCCGTCGTGCTGATCGCCTTCACGACGTTCGAGCTGGCCGTCCGGCAGGCGAGCGCGCCGGAGAAGGTCGCGGTCGTGGCGCTCGGATACACCGTCGTGACGCTGGCCTGCATGGCGGTGTACGGCGTCGAGGCGTGGGTCGAGCGCGGCGAGGGGTTCGCCGTGTACTTCGACCTGTTCTCGCGGATGGCGGTGTTCGGGCGCGAGGGCGACGACATCGTGCTGCGCGCACCGCTGTCGGCGCTGCCGCGGCTGAAGCCGCTGCCCGGCACGACGATGTTCGTGGCGGTGATGATCGGCAGCCTCACGTACGACGGCATGGCCGAGGCGGGCTTCTACCAGGACATCGCGCAGGCGTTCCGCGACGGAGCGGGCGCGTTCGGCGCGAACGACGTGTGGCAGGCGCAGATCGCGGCGTTCCTGGGACTGATGGGCTCGATCCTCGTGGTGCTGGCGCTGTACGGGGCCGGCTGCATCGGCGCGAGCATCCTCGATCCGTCGATGACGCCCGGCTCGGTCGCCAACGCGTTCGCCCACTCGCTGGTGCCGATCGCCTTCGCGTACGTGTCGGCGCACTACTTCACGTTCCTGCTCTTCCAGGGGCAGACGATCATCCCGCTGGCATCCGACCCGCTGGGGCACGGTTCCGACTACTTCGGGACGGCGGGTGAGACCATCAACTACGGCCTGATCGGCGCCGAGAGCGTCTGGTACCTCCAGGTGCTGCTGGTGGTCGTCGGACACGCGCTGGCGCTCGCCCTGGCCCACGACCGCGCGCTCGTGCTGTACCCCACGCAGCGCGACGCGGTGCGCTCGCAGTTCTGGATGCTGGGCGTGATGGTGGCGTTCACGTCGATCGCCCTGTTCCTCCTCAGCCAGGCGAATGCCTGACTCGGCCTAACGGTCCTGATGGGCGGATCGCTGCTCGGCGGCCGCCTCGAAGGCGTCCAGGCGGGCCAGCAGCGACGGCCGTCGGGCCGTAGATGCAGGTCGCCCGGATGGACGTGACCGTCGTCGCCGCGAACGGGCGCCAGCAGCTCGCGGACCTCGCGCGCCCTCGGGACGTCGCCGAGCAGCATCGCCGTGGCGCCCTGCTCCCACATCGCGCTCGTCCAGTTGACGTCGCGGGGGACGCTTCCCGCCGAGCCGGCGTCGGCGAGATGCTGCTCGGCCGCCTCGCGGTTGCCGCGGATCGCCTCGATCAACGCGAGCCCCGACTGCCACACCTTCGTGACGTGCGGCTGCTCCGCCGCTCTGCGCACGTAGAGGAGCTCGTCCTCGTCGAACTCGTCGCGCTCCGCGAGCATCGAGCGGATGCCCACCTGCGCGCGCATCACGAGCGCGATGTTGGCGTCGACGCCGCGATCGCGGAACACGGCCAGCTCGGCCCGGATCGCGTCCGCCGCCGCCGCGTCGCCGTCCAGGTCGGCGTAGGCCGCCCGCCAGGCGTACGGGTACCACATGTGCGCCGGGATCCGCAGGCGGTCGGCGAGGGCCGCGTAGACGGCGATCTCGGCCTCGGCCCGCTCGCGTTCGCCGGCGTCGATGAGGTCGACGATCAGCCAGTTGCGGCCCTGCAGCTCGGCCACGCCGTCACCCGACGGCGACCGCCACCGCCACCAGCTCCTCGCTGATCGCGCGCCGCTCAGCGAGATGGTCGGGATCCCAGCGCGCCACCCGCTGCGCGCTCAGCGCCGCCGTCAGCGCCGCGGGATCGCCGAGTCGGCGCGCGATCGCGACCGCCTCGTCGGCGAGCGCCGACCGGTGGTCGGGCCGGCCGTCGTAGTACGTCTCGATCGCGAGCCGCGCGAGCAGGCTCGCACGCAGCGCCTCGTCACGCGTCGCCGCGAGCGCCTCCTGCAGCAGCGCGACCTGCTCGCGGTCGACCGCGCGGATGACGACGCCGAGGCCCGACCGGCCGAGCGCCGCCCGCGCCAGGGCGTCGCCGTCGCCCGCGGCCCGCGCCAGGTTCGCCGCCTGGCCGAACACTGCGCGGCCGATCTCGGTCTCCCCCGCGCGCATCAGCGCGTCGCCGTGCCGCGGCAGCAGCCGGGCGCGCGCCGCCGGATCGGCCTCCATCGCGCGGGCGAAGTGCGCCGCCGCCGTCTCGTACGCGAGCGCCGTCAGCGCCGCGTCGCCCGCACGCTCCAGCGCCTCGGCCGCCTCCGGCCCGCCACCCCCGGCAGCCGCCTCGAACCGGTGCCGCGCGATCTCCGAGACGTCGCCGGAGCGGTCCTCGAGCACGTCGGCGATCCGCCGGTGCAGGCGCACGCGGCGCACCGTCGAGAGCTCGGCCAGGAGCGCCTCCTGCACGAGCGCGTGCGCGAACGCGCAGGACCCGTCGCGGTCCTCGCGCAGCAGGCCCGCCGCGATCGCGAGCTCGAGCGACTCCAGCGGATCGGCGTCGAGCACCGCGCCCAGGTCGTCGACGAGGAACCGCGGCCCGATCACCGCGGCGACGGTCAGCACGTCGATCGCCTCCGGGCCGAGCCGGTCGAGGCGGTGGCCGATCACCTCGCGCACGCCCTCGGGCAGGCCGTCGGCGCCCGACTCGGCGGCGTTGCGGAACAGCTCGCGGGCGAAGAACGGGTTGCCGCCGGCGCGCCGGTACACGGCGCTCTGCAGCCGCGGCGCCGCGGCGGGATCGAGGGCGGCGATCGACGTCTCGTCCAGGCCACCGAGGCGGATGCGGTCGATCGTCACGTCGCGGCGCAGGTCGGCGAGCGCGGCCGACAGCGGGTGCGCGCGACCGAGCTCCGACTCGCGGTACGTCACCACCACCAGCAGGCGCATCGCGCCGTGCCAGCGCAGCACGTGGCCGAGCAGGATCAGGCTCGCGCGCTCCGCCCAGTGCAGGTCGTCGAGCACGAGCACCGTCGGCCGCCCGTGCCCGATCGCCGCCAGCAGGCCGGTCACGGCCTCGAGCAGCCGGAACCGATCCTCGGACGGCGCGGGCTCCGCGCGGACGGCCGGCAGGATGCGCGCGAGCACCTGCTCGTCCCGGGCCGTGAGTGCACCCGCCACGTCATGCGGCAGCGCCGCCAGGTAGCCGGAGAGCGCCTCGACCCACGCCTGGTACGGCACCAGCGCGTCCTCGGTGACCCGCCCGGCCAGCACCGTCGCGCCCTCCCACCACGTCACCGATGCCAGCTCGGCGGCGAGCCGCGTCTTGCCGATGCCGGGCTCGCCCGCGACCAGCAGCAGTCCCGTCCCGCCGTGACGAACCCGCTCGTACGCGCCGCGGGCCGTGACCAGCTCGTCCGACCGCCCGACCAGCGGTGCGGCGGCGACGCGATCGAGCAGCGGCGGCAGCGGCACCTGCGGCATCTGCTCCGGCCCGGCGGCGCCGGCGCGGAGCTCGTCCACGAGCCGCCGCGTCTCGGGCGACGGCGCGACGCCGCGCTCCAGGCGCAGACGCTCGCGGAAGCGGTCGTAGATGTCGAGCGCCGCGGTGCGATCGCCCGAGAGCCAGGTGAACCGGACGAGCTCGCGCACGGCCGACTCGCTGAACGGGTCGCGCTCGACGCGCTCGCGGGCCTGGGTGGCAGCGCCGGCGAGATCTCCGTCCGCCTCCAGGGCCGAGGCCGCCGCAGCCAGGTTGCGCGACGACCGGTCGCGGTGCCGCAGTCGCTCGGCGGCCAGCCAGTCGCCCGCCAGGCCGGGCGCCAGCTCGCCGGCCAGGTCGCGGTCGACCTGCACGGCGGGCGCCAGCCCGAGCGTGCCGCGGTCGGCGACCAGCACCCGGTCGGCGTCGCTGCCGAGCGAGCGCCGCAGCGCAGACAGCGCGGCGCGCAGGCTGGTGCGCGCCGACTCGGCCTGCACGTTGGGCCACAGGTCCTCGGCGACGAGGGTGCGCGGCTGCCGTCCGGGATGCAGCGCGAGCCAGACGAGGAGGAGGCGCGCGGGCCGTCCGTCGATCGGGCCGCACGGGATGCCGTCACGCAGCACCCGCACCTCGTTGACGACCTGCACCTCGTACGCCACCCATCGAGCGTACAACGCCGTGAACGCGCGTGTTCGGCATGTTCACGCGCGCGTCACGGTGCGATCACGGACGACGCCGACACTCAGGGCATGCGCACCCTCGCCCGCAACGCCGCGTTTCGCCGTCTCTTCGCCGGTCATGCCACCAGCCTGTTCGGCGACCGCGCCCTGTTCGTCGTGCTCGGCATCTGGACGCTCGACCTGACAGGCTCGACGGGCGCCGGCGGCCTGGCGTTCGGGTTCCTCGCGATCGGCGGGCTCGCCGCGCCCGTCGCCGGCGTCCTCGCCGACCGCTTCCCGCGCCGTCGCGTGCTGATCGTCAACGACCTCGCCGCCGCCGTGCTGGTGTGCGCGCTGCTCGCCGTGCACGACGCCGGCGACGTCTGGATCATCTACGCCGTCGCGCTCGGCTACGGCTTCGTGCAGCAGGTCGGCAGCGCCGCGCGGGGCGGCCTCGTCGCCGGCCTCGTCGCCGACGAGCTGCTGCCCGTCGCGAACGGCCTGCTGGAGTCGGCGCGCTCCGGCATCCGCATCATCGCCCCGGTCGCCGGCGCCGCCCTCTACCTGGCCGGCGGCGGCGCGATGGTCGCGATCCTCGACGCCGCCACCTTCCTGGCCTCGGCCGCCTGCCTGGCCGGGCTGAAGGTGCCCGACATCGTGGCGCGCGGCGGCCGGTTGGGCCTGGGCGAGCTGGCCGCCGGACTGCGCCACCTGCGCGACGAGCCCGCGCTGCGCGGCCCGTTCCCGGCCATCGTGATCGCCTCGGCCGGGATCGGCATGGCCGAGGTGATCCCGTTCGCGGTGGTCACCGACGGCCTCGACCGCGACAGCGCGTTCCTGGGCGTGCTGTCCGCCTGTCACGGCGCCGGCGCGATCATCGCGGGCCTCTCGATCCCGCGCCTGATCAGGGCGCGGGGCGAGATCGTCGCGATGAGCACCGCGGCCGCCGCGGGAGCGACGGGCATGGCGCTGTTCGTGCTGCCGTTCACGGTCGGCGTCCTGGCCGCCTCGACGCTGTTCGGCGCGTGCCTGTCCGGGCTGCATGGTGGCGTGGTTCACGCACCTCCAGCGGCGCACGCCCGACCACCTGCGCGGCCGCGCGATGGCCGCCACCGAGATGCTGCTGACGCTGCCCTACGTGGGCTCCATCGCCGCCGGCGCGGCGCTGGTCGGCGTGGTCGACTTCCGGCTCCTGTCGCTGGCCGGGGCCGTCGCGCCTCGCGCTGTGCTCGGTCCGGATCGCCTACAGCCGGTCGCGGATGATCCCGATCGCGTCGTAGATCGGCACGTTGTCGATCGTCTGGCGCAGCGCGAACGCCCGGATGCTGCCGAGATCGCCCGCCTTCTCGGCCGCGTCGACGCCCTGCAGGAGGCCGTGACGCAGCGGCTCCTCGAGCGCGGCGGGCGGCGCGTCGCCGGTCAGCGCCTCGGCGACCGTCAGCACCGAGAGCCCGGTCTCGCAGGCCGCGCCCGAGACGCCGAACAGCACCAGCTGCGCCGCCAGCTCGCTGACCCCGTCGGTGTCCTGCCACGCCAGCGGGCTGCAGGGATCGTCGGCGCCCTGGATGGCGAGCAGCAGGCGCTCGGCGGGAACCACGCGCGACAGCGCCTTGATGCGCGTCGGCGCCGACCGACGGCAGCACGCCGTCCTTCTGCAGCCCGTCCGCCGCCGTCGCGAGGCCGTTGCGGATCGCCTGCTCGGCCTGCGCCTCGTCGACGCCCGCCGCCTTCGCGACCGCCGCCAGCGGGTCGTCCTCCGAGATGGCCGAGGCGAGCGGCGCGGCCGGCGTCTTCAGCTCGCACGCCGCGGCGACGAACGTGCGCAGCGCGAGCTGCGCGCCGATGGCGTCGGGGCCCGACGGCTTCTGCCACGTCAGCGGCTGGCAGGCGTCGGTGCCGTCGCGCAGCAGCGTCACGAGCTGCACGGGGTCGAGCGCGCGGGCGCCCTCGTCGAGCACGACTCCGAGCGCGGGCTCGAGCACGCCGTCGGCCATCGCGGCCGTCGAGGCTCTTGCGGATGCCGTCGCGCAGCGACTCGGCGACGGCCGGGTCGGGCGTCTCGCCGGGCGCGAGCGCCGAGAGGTAGGTGGCGAGCGACTCGTTGCGCGTGCAGGCGGCACGGCGGGCGGCGTCGACCAGCAGCCGGGCCACGACGGCCGACGTCTCCTCGGTCTTCGAGAAGGCGAGGATGCGGCAGGGCGGCGACGTGGCGAGCACCTCGTCGACGATCTCGGGCACCGACACGACGTCGAGGAGCCCGCCCGCGAGGCTGGCGACGCCGGTGTCGAGCTCGCCGTCGGCGAGCGCGCCGCGCAGTCCCTCGGCCAGCGCGGCGGGAGCCTCCGGGCCGAGCGCCTCGCGCGTGCGCTCGTCGCCCAGCGCCAGGATCAGCGCCTCCCGCGAGATGCCGAGCTTGCAGGCCGCGCGGGCGGCGCCGTCGAGCACCACCGACTGCAGCGCCTCGGCGTCGTTGGACGCGGGCTTCGGCTGCATGCGGCACGGGTCGGCGGACGCGTGCGGCGCGTAGGACGCGCCGCCGGCGATGGCGTACGAGGCCGGCACCCCGACGGCCAGCACGGCGAGCACGACGAGCACGGAGCGACGGCCCATGACCGGTACGATGCCAGGATGGTCCGGGCGCTCGCGCGGTCGCGTCTCCACTACGCGTGGGTTGTCCTCGCCGTCACCTTCCTCGTGATGCTGATGGCGGCCGGGTTCCGGGCGACGCCGGGCGTGTTCCTGAAGCCCTACGAGGACGAGTTCGGCTGGTCGCCGGGCCTCGTCGGCGGCGGCATCTCGATCTCGCTGCTGCTGTACGGCGCCGGCGCGCCGTTTCTCGCCGCGCTGGTGGAGCGCCTCGGCATGCGGCGCGTGTGCAGCGTGGCGCTGGTGCTCGTGGCCGTCGCGTCGGGCCTGACGCTGGTGATGGACAGCCCGTGGCAGTTCTACGTGCTGTGGGGCGTGCTGGTCGGCATCGCCACCGGCGCGATCGCGATCCCGCTGGCGGCGATCGTCGCGAACCGCTGGTTCGCGACAGCGGCGCGGGCTGGTCGTGGGCCTGCTCGGCGCGTCGTTCGCGGCGGGGCAGCTGATCTTCCTGCCGCTGCTGGCGTGGCTCGTCGAGGACTACGGCTGGCGCACCGCCTCGGCGGTCGTGAGCGCGACGGCGTTCTTCGTCGTCGCGCCGCTCGCGATCGTGCTGCTGCGCGACCGGCCCGAGCAGCTCGGCCTGCGTCCCTACGGCGCGACCGACGACACGCCGCCGGCCAAGCCGGCCGCTGGGCAACCCGTTCAAGCACGCCATCGACGTCGTCAAGATGGCCTCGCACAAGCGCGACTTCTGGCTGCTGGCCGGCGCCTTCTTCATCTGCGGCGCGACCACCAACGGCCTGATCGGCACGCACCTGATCGCCGCCTGCTCCGACCACGGCCTGTCACCGGTGTTCGGGGCCGGCATGCTCGCCACGATCGGCATCTTCAACATCGTCGGCGCCACCGCGTCGGGCTGGCTGACCGATCGCCGCGACCCGCGCTGGCTGCTGTTCTGGTACTACGGCCTGCGCGGCCTGGCGCTGCTCGGGCTCAACTCCGCGCTGTCCGACGCCGGCCTCGTGCCTGGTCGTGTTCGTCGTGTTCTACGGCCTCGACTGGGTCGCGACCGTGCCGCCCACCGTCGCCCTCTGCCGCGAGGCGTTCGGCGCCGAGCGCGCCGGCGTGGTGTTCGCCTGGGTGTTCAGCGCCCACCAGATCGGCGCCGCCGGTCGCCGCCTGGGGCGCGGGCCTGAGCCGCGGCTGGTTCGACTCGTACCTGCCGGCCTTCCTGTTCGCCGGCTCGCTCGGCATCGCCGGCGCCGTCATCTCCCTGCTCGTCGGCCGGCGCATCGTCTGGCGCGAGCCCTCCCCCGCCCTCTAGGAGCACCTCCATGGCCTATCCGATCCGCGTCGGCACGCAGTGCCGGCCGCAGCACACCGACTACGCCGGCATGCGCGACGCCTGGCTGCGCGCCGAGGAGGCGGGCGTCGACGCCCTCTTCAACTGGGACCACTTCTATCCCGCTGTTCGGCGAGCCCGACGGCCCGCACTTCGAGTGCTGGACGATGCTCGCCGCGATGGCCGAGGTGACCGAGCGGCCGCAGATCGGCGCCCTCGTGACCTGCAACTCGTACCGCAACCCCGACCTGCTCGCCGACATGGCGCGCACGGTCGACCACGTCTCGGGCGGGCGCCTGATCCTCGGCATCGGCGCCGGCTGGTTCGAGCGCGACTACGACGAGTACGGCTACGAGTTCGGCACCGCGCCCGACCGCCTGCGCGACCTCGGCGCCGCCCTGCCGCGCATCCGCAGCCGCCTCGCGAAGCTCAACCCGGCCCCGCTGGGCGCGCTGCCGATCATGATCGGCGGCAAGGGCCCCAAGGTGACGCTGCGGCTGACGGCCGAGCACGCCGCAGATCTGGCACGGCTTCGGCACGCCGGAGGAGTGGGCGGCGTCGAGCGCGATCCTCGACGAGTGGTGCGAGAAGCTGGGCCGCGACCCGGCCGAGATCGAGCGCTCGGTGACCGTCCAGGACGCCCACGCCGACCGCATCGACGACTTCGTCAAGGCCGGTGCGACGCTGCTCGTGGCCGGCATCAACGGCCCGGCGTACGATCTGTCGCTGGTCGAGCGGCTCGTCCGCTACCGCGACGCCCAGTAGGAGGAGAGGGAGATGAGCGAGATCCGCGACGCGCTGGTGGCGATGGGCCTGCCGGCGGGCGACCTGCACGCCCTGCCCGACTCGCCGCTGCGGTTCGCCGACGGCGCGCACTACCGCATCGAGATCCCCAGCACGGAGGGGCCCGACTGCCTCCGCGCGGTGCTCGACGCGGCCGCCCGCCTCGACGTGCGCGTGCACCGCGTCTCGCAGGGCAGCGGCGTGTTCATGCTCACCGACGCCGAGCTCGACGACATGGCGAGCGTGGCCCGCGAGGCGCGCGTCGAGGTGTCGCTGTTCGCGCGCCCGAACGCCGGCTGGGACGCCTCGGCGACCGCGGCGGCGCCGGCCGGCGCGATGCTCGCGGCCGCATCCCGCGGGCCAGGAGCAGGTCGTCCAGGGCCTCGCCGACATCGAGCGGGCGGCCGAGCACGGCATCCGCAGCGTGCTGATCGCCGACCTCGGGCTGCTCGCGGCCTTCCAGCGCCTGCGATCGAGCGGCGCGCTGCCGGCCGACATGCAGGCGAAGCTCTCGGCGCTGTTCCCGGTCACCAACCCCGCCACGGCGCGCGTGCTCGTCGACCTCGGGCGCGAACACGCTGAACATCTCGAGCGACCTGACGCTGCCGCAGATCGCCGCCATCCGGGCCGCCGTCGACGTGCCGATCGACTTCTACATCGAGGCGCCCGACGGGCTCGGCGGCTTCGTCCGCCACCACGACGTGCCGGAGATCATCCGCATCGCCGCGCCCGTGTACCTCAAGTTCGGCGTCCGCGGCGCGCCCGACATCTACCCGTGGGGCGGGCACATCGCAGGCGTCGCGCGCGCGCTCAGCCAGGAGCGCGTCCGCCGTGCCGCCCTGGCGATGGAGCTGCTCGGGCGCAGCGGCGCGGTGTTCAGCCACGTCGGAGCTCGGTGCCGCCGGCCTGGCGCTGCCCGTCGAGCGGTCGGCCGCGCCGGCGCGCTGAGCTAGCCGCAGAACGGCTCGCGGCCCGCGAGCACCCAGCCGTCGCCCTGCGCCAGCACCGGCAGGTCGCCGGCCGTCGGCGCCAGCACGACGTTGACCGCGCCGGGCGCGGGCTCGGGCACGAACCTCGCCAGCGGCCGGTCGGTCAGCACCGCCAGCGGCGGCAGCAGGCCCGGCGTGCGCTCGCCGAGCCCGGCGACGCCGATGCGCGCGCAGCCGGGCAGCTGCGCGTCGATGGCCGCCGCCTGGGCGCGCTCGCGGGTCAGCGGCAGTCGCCGGTCGGCGACGTCGCGGCTCGGCGGCGATGACGAGCGCGGCGCCCACCAGCAGCACCGACACGGCGACCTGCAGCCGGCCGCCGAGCCGCACCAGCGAGCCGGCCGCCCCGGCCACGGCCGGCACCAGCAGCAGCGCGTAGCGCTCCCGCACCGGGTAGCCGACGGCGAGCTCGGCCAGCAGCGCGACGGGCACGGCGGCGAGCACGAGGCCGGGCAGCACGTCGACCGCCCACAGCCGCCACGCGCCCATCCAGGCGACGAACACGCCGAGCCCGGCTGCCGAGACGACCAGCTCGACGACCCCGAACAGGCCCGGGCCGGGCGCGGCGATGCCGGCCAGCGCGTCGGTGCGGTGGAACGCCAGCAGCGGGTCGCCCAGCAGCAGGCCGTCGAACACCGCCCACAGGCCCGGGCGCCGCGACGCCCCATGCGACCGCCGCCCGCCACGCCCGGCGATCGCCCGCCAGCACCAGCAGCGGCGGCAGGAGCCACGCCTCGGGCCGGACGAGGCCCGCCAGCACCAGCAGCACGAGGCGTGCCCGGCGGCGCTCGGGCGGCACCGCCAGCGCCAGGCCGATGGCGCCCGCGGCCAGCCAGTCGATGCCCCGCAGCGGGCCGGCCGACCAGATGCCGCCGGCGAGCGCCAGCGCGAGCAGCGCGCCCGCCACGCCCGAGGCGCCGGCCGCCCGCCACGCGACCAGCGTCGCGCCGGCCACCACCGCGACCAGCCCGGCGATCGCGAGCACCGCCCAGGTCGCGAGCGGCGAGACGATGCCGCCGACGACCGCCATCAGCAGGATCGGCACCGGGTGCGGCGTCGTCAGCGCGTTCTCCGCCGTCGGCAGCCCGCCGGCGCGCAGCTCCGCGCCCCACGCCAGGTACGCGAGGTTGTCGGGGTTCATGAACGGCACCGCGAGCACCGCCGTGCGCACCGCGACGACGACGAAGGCGGCGACGGCGAGCGCAGACGCGAGCCGGGCCATCGGGCGGAGAGCCTACCGGGTGGCCGCCAGGGTGGCGACCCCGGCCAGCGTCGTCAGGGCGCCGGCCCATTGCAGCCGGCTCATGCGCTCGCGGAAGAAGAAGTAGCCGATCAGCGCGAGGAACACCGCGGACAGGGTCGACAGCACCGCCGGCACCGCCACGCCGTCGCTGGAGCCGACGAGCAGCGCCGCGAACCCGGCCGCGTCGAGCACCGGCGAGCCGATCGCGTACGGCAGGATCTGCCGGTCGAGGCGCGGCAGCCGCCCGGCCAGCGCGACGGGGATGGTGACGGCGACGAGGCCGAACGCGCGACCGCCGGCGACGACCCAGATCGGGTCGAGCTCCACCGCCTGGGCGCCCGACAGCACGGCGCCGGCGAAGCCGCAGGCGCCGATCAGCGCGAACAGCGCGCCGGCGCGGTCCGATCCGCCCTTCGGCCCGGTCGCGGGGTCGCCCTCCCGCAGCGCCGCCAGGCACACGCCGGCGCCGACCACGAGCGTCGCGACGATGGCCGCCGGCGGCAGGTTCTCGCCGAGGATCAGCGACCGACACGAGCGCCGCGATGGTGCCGTTCGTCGAGACGATCGCCGACACCAGGCCGACCTTCGCCATCGAGTACGCGCGGAAGATCATCGCCAGCGCGACCATGGTGCCGACCCCGTAGCCGACGGCCCACAGCCAGTCGGTCAGCGGCGCGTCGGGCACGCCGACCCACACGAGCGCGACGATCGGCACCACGATGGCGCCGATCAGGCAGCCCATCGCCAGCGACGGCACCGGGCCGAACACGCGGGCGCAGGTGGCGGAGCACGTGCCGGCGCCGCACCAGAACACGCGCGCACAGCAGGCCGCCGACCAGGCCGGTCACGCGGCGCCGGAAGACGGGCGGTCGGGTCAGGCGGCGCTCCACGGCCCGGGACTGTAACGATTGCGCCGATGCGCGCAGTCGGCTACGGCATGGTCACCGCCTGCGCCGTGCTGTGGGGGATGAACGGCCCGGTCTCGCGGATGATCCTCGACGCCGGCATCGAGCCCCGGCAGCTGGCGGGCTGGCGGATCATGGCGGCGGCGGTCCTGATGACGGGGGTGCTCGTCGTGCTGCGCCGCATGCGGTGGCGCTGCAGCCGGCGCGCGCTTCGTCGAGCATCGTGCTGTTCGGCCTGTTCGGCGTGGCGATGCCGCAGTGGCTCTACTACGAGGCCATCTCGCGCTTCGACGTCGGCCTGACGCTCGTGATCGTCTACACCGCGCCGCTCTGGGTGGCCGGCATCCACCGCGTCACGCGCGGCACCCGGCAGCCGCGCCAGGTGACGGCGGCGATGGGCGCTGGCGCTCGTCGGTGTCGCGATCGCGGTGCTGGGCGGCGGCGAGCTGTCGAGCGGCTCGACGATCGGCCTCGCGCTGGCGGTCGCGACGTCGATCGCCTACGCGGCGCAGCTGATGCTGGCCGAGCACCTCGACCAGTCGCTGCCGGCCAGCTCGCGGGTCGCGCTGTCGATGATCGTCGGCGGCGTGTTCTGGCTGGTGCTGCCGGCCGTGCGCGACCTGCCCACCGACCTGCTGCAGAGCGACGTGCCGTTCGGGCAGCTCGACTTCACGGTGCCGATGCTGGTGCTGATCGGCTACGTCGTGATCGGCGGCACCATCGCCCCGTACGCGCTCCTGGTCGCCGGCGTCAACCGCATCGGCCCGGTCGCCGCCGGCGTCACGGGCATGATCGAGCCGCTGGTCGCGATCATCCTCGGCTGGGCCCTGCTCGGGCAGAGCCTGACGGCGGTGCAGGCGATCGGGATCGTGATCGTGCTGGGCGCCGTGCTGGCCAGCGAGCGCGCGCGCAGCCGCGGGCTCGCCGTCGCCGGCTAGCGCCGCCTCAGAAGCAGGCCAGCAGGCGGTCGATGTCGTCGTCGTCGTTGTAGCCGTGCGGATCGATGCGGAGCGAGCCGATGATCGCGCCGATGTCGACGCCGACGTTGCGGCAGCGCTCGAACTCGGCCACCGGGTCGTCGCTGCGCAGCGCGATCACGCCGGCGCGCTGGGCCGGGTCGAGCGGCGTCAGGATGTCGTCGCCGCGGCCGCGCTCCGTGAGGCCGTCCAGCACGCGGGTGACGAGCCGCTCGGACTGCGCGAAGATGGTGTCGATGCCGACGTCCATCAGCAGGTCGATGCCCGCCGTGCAGGCGCGCCAGCGCCGGCAGGGACGGCATGCCCGAGCTCGTAGCGCCGCCCGTCGGGGAGGATGCCCGGCAGCTCGTCCACCGGCCACACGCCGAGCGTCGTGTCGAGGCCGAGGTAGCCGACGTCGAGCACCGGCGCATCGGCCAGCACCTCGGGCGCCACGTACAGGTAGCCGACGCCGGGCAGGCCGAGCAGCCACTTCATGCCGGTCGTGACCAGCATGTCGATGCCCTCGGCGACCACGTCGATGGGCACCACGCCGGTGGTCTGGGCGGCGTCCACCAGCAGCAGCGCGCCGTGCGCGTGGCAGACGTCGGCCAGCGCCCGCAGGTCGTGGCGGCGGCCGGTGAACGGCGCGACGTGGGTGATGCAGACGGCGGTCGTCTCGTCGTCGACCTGCTCCGCGATCAGCGAGGCGGCATCGGCGACGCCGTCGGTGTGCACCAGGCGCACCTCGCGGTTGCCGTGGGCGCGCCAGGGGTAGACGCTGGACGGGTACGTGCCGTCGTCGACGACCACGTTGGAGCCCGGCCGCGCCCCGAGGATGCCGACCGCGATGTTCGAGGCCCGGCAGGTGTTGTCGGTCAGCGTCACCGACGCCGGATCGCCGCCGATCAGCCGTCCGAACGCCGTCCGCAGCTCGTCCATCCGCCCGATCATCATCGGCCCGGTGTACACGAAGTTCGGGTCGTACTCCCAGGAGCCGGTCCAGTCGTCCCAGGCGGCGCGAACGGGCCTCGCCGCGGGCGTGAGCGCGCCGGCGAAGAGATAGGCCCTGGTTCGCAGAGCGGGGAACTGGGAGCGGAACTCGGCGAGATCCATGGCACCTCCGGTGCGGTCGGCGCGATACTGCCACGTCACGAAGGGAGAAGCGATGCGGATCGTGAGCGGCGGAAACCGGGCGAGCACCTACGGGGGCCGGTTCACCGGAATGGTCGAGCTGGAGATGCTGTCGGAGGCGCCGGACGCCTCGCAGCCCGACATCGCCCTCGGGCACTTCAACGACGGGGCGGTCACGAACTGGCACCAGCACCCGGGCGGGCAGACGCTCTACGTCGTCTCGGGCACGGGCCGCGTGGGCAACGACGCGGACGGCGCCGTCGAGCTCGCGCCGGGCACGCTCGTCGTCACGCCGCCGGACGAGCGGCACTGGCACGGCGCGGCGCCGGGCAACGACGCCAAGATCCTGTCGTTCACGTGGGGCGCGACGTCGTGGGAGGAGCTGGCGGGCGGCTAGCCGGCGCTCGCGCGCCTGTGCCTCGACCCTGTCGCGCCAGTGGCGCAGGCCGGCGTGGCACCAGCGCTCGATCGACGCGTAGTCCCAGAACTGCGCCAGCGGCGCGGGATCGCAGTGCGCCGCCCGGTCGGCCTGGGCGGCGGCTGCGAACTCGTCCTCCGTCAGGTCGATGCGGCCGAGCCAGATGTCGAGCCGCTCCTCCAGCGCCTGCATGTGGCGCGGCACGTCGTCGACGACGCCGTAGTGGGAGATCGCGAGCCGATCCGGCGCCAGCTCCGCGATGCGCGCGAACGTGCCGCGCCAGGCGGGCGGATCGGCGTCGGGCGGCGGGCAGGCGGGCTCGGCGTAGCCCGGTGTGGGCGGCCACGCGGCGCCCGCCGCATCGCCGGCGTACATCGTCCCGTCGTCGGTCAGGAACGCGATCTGATGGCGCGCGTGCCCGGGCGTCGGCACGGCCAGCGGCGCGCCGGCGACCTCGAGGCGGACCTCGTCGGAGATCTCGTGCACGCGCTCGGCCGGCACCGGCAGGATCGGGCCCCAGATCTGCTCGAAGTCGGGCCCGTAGACGCTCGCGGTCGACGCGATCAGCCGCGACGGATCGATCAGGTGCCGGGCGCCGACCCGGTGCACCCACACCTGGAGGCGCGGGTTGCGGGCCGCGAGCGCGCCCGCGGCGCCGGCGTGGTCGAGGTGGATGTGCGTCAGCAGCAGATGCTCGAGATCCTCGATCGCCATGCCGTTGAGGGCCAGCTCGGCCTCGAGCGACGGCAGGTTGGCGGCCGCCCCGCAGTCGATCAGCGTGGCCACGTCGGGCAGCAGGAAGGCGGCGACGGTCTCGTGGACGGGCTCGTCGGGATGCACGAGATCGAGGGGAATCGGCGGCATGGCGGCCGTCACGATAGCGGCCTCCCGTATCGTGTCGGCGTCACCGCCCCGGAGGACCGCATGGCAACGACCGGCGAGGCAGTCGTCCGGCTGCTCGAGCAGTACGGCACCGACACCGTCTTCGGCATCCCCGGCGTCCACACGCTGGAGATCTACCGCGGCCTGGCCGCCTCGCCGATCAGGCACGTGGCGCCGCGCCACGAGCAGGGCGCGGGCTACATGGCCGACGCCTACTCGCGCGTCGCCGGCAAGCCCGGCGTCTGCGTGCTGATCACGGGCGCGGGCGTCGCGAACGCCGCGACGCCGATCGCGGGCGCCTTCCACGACTCGATCCCGATGCTCGTGGTCAGCTCGGACAGCAGCAGGCGCGACATCGCCGGCGGCCTCGGCCCGCTGCACGACCTGCCCGACCAGCACGCGTTCATGAGCACGATCACGGCCGAGTCGATCCTCGTCTCCGACCCCGCCGAGCTGCCCGACGCGTTCGCCCGGGCGTGGGAGATCTTCGAGTCGCGCCGGCCCCGGCCGGTGCACATCGGCGTGCCGATCGACGTGCTCGACCTGCCCGCTGCCGGCTCGGACCGGCTCGACGCGCACGGCACGCGGCCGGTCGCCGACGCCGCTGCGGTGGCCCAGGCCGCGGCCGCCCTGGCCGGCGCCCGGACGCCGTTCGTCGTGCTGGGCGGCGGGGCGCTCGCCGCCGGCGCCGCCGCCATCGCGGTCGCCGAGCGCATCGGCGCGCCGATCGTCACCACGCTCAACGGCAAGGGCGCGATCCCCGACGCCCACCCGCTGTCGCTGGCCGCACGCACGACGGCGCCGGCCGTCTGGGAGGCGCTGGGCGCGGCCGACGTGGTGCTCGCGGTCGGCACGGAGTTCTCCGAGACGGACTACTTCTACGTCCCGACGCTGCTGCCGCCGGAGTTCTCCGGCACGCTGGTGCGCATCGACATCGACGCCGAGCAGCTGGGCCGCCGGCCGGGCGCCGACATCGGCCTGCACGGCGACGCCCGCGCCACGCTCGAGGCGCTGGCCGGCGCGCTGGGCGAGGCCCGGCCCGATGCCGCCACCCGGGCCGCCGAGATGCGAGCGGCGCTCGGCCCGCTGGCCGGCACGGCGCCCTACAAGCCGTTCCTCGACGCCCTGCGCGAGGTCATGCCCGACGACGGCATCCTCGTCGCCGACTCCACCCAGCCCGCCTACGCGGCGCACAACTCGTGGCCCGTCAGCCGGCCGTGGGAGTACATCTCACCCGCGGGCTTCGGCACGCTCGGCCCCGCGCTGCCGATGGCGATCGGCGCGAAGATCGCCGCGCCCGACCGCGTGGTCGCGTGCCTGGCCGGCGACGGCGGCTTCCTGTTCACGATCCAGGAGCTGGCCACTGCCGCCGAGGAGAACCTGGCGCTGCCGATCCTGCTGTGGCAGAACCACGGCTACGGCGAGATCCGCGACTCGATGGATCGCGTCAACGTGCCGCACATCGGCGTCGGCTCCACGGCGCGCGACTTCGTCAAGCTGGCGGAGGGGTTCGGCTGCTCCGGCGTGCGGGTCGGCTCGCTGGCCGCGATGCAGGAGGCGTTCACGGCGGCGAGCACGGCCGGTGGGCCGACGCTGATCGAGGTCTCCCCCGGGCTCAGCTAGCGCTAGCGGCCGTTGGCCGAGAAGTGCTGGTAGTCGTGGTAGCCGGAGAAGTTGCCGCCCCAGCCCCAGCCCTCGGCCCGGAACGCGCGCACCGTCTTGTCGCCGCGCAGGATCATCGCGCGGTGGCGGCGCGACGAGCGGTCGATGTACTTGCGGCTGCGGGGGTGCGACGTCGTGCCGCTGCCGGTGACGTAGGGGTTCTCGATCGGGTTCACGTCGATCGCGCGGCCGTACGCGTGGTTCGACCAGCGCGTGGTGCCGTCGACGAAGCGGCAGTTGAACGCCGAGGTGTTGTCGGCCTCGATCGACCGGAAGTCGGAGGCGCCGTAGTCGTCGACCAGTCGCATGCGGCGGATGCGGTAGTCGTTCTTGTACAGCTGCCGGAACACGCGCACGATCGCGCCGGCCGCGTCGCGGTTGACGATCAGCTCGCCGGTGCGCTGGTGCTTGTCGAAGTCCCAGTACCGCACGCGGACGTAGCGCAGGCCGGACAGCGGCACCGGGCAGCCCTTGTGCCAGGACCTGCCGTTGATGCGCTTCTTGACGTCCGGCGAGATCTTCGAGATCGAGTACGAGAAGGCGGCGTTCGCCGGTGCCGTGGCGAGCAGCAGCAGGACGACACTGAGGAGCAGGGGGCGGCGCACGGGCTGCAGGGTAGCCGCGTCTGCGGGAGGATCAACCGCCGTCCCCGCCCGCGACGAGCCCCTCGCCGAGCGGCGTGCGCCCGTAGCGCACCTCGTGGCCCTCGCGCCGGCGCACCACCAGGCCGGACGCGTGAAGTGCCTGCAGATGGGCCGAAACGCCCGGCGCGCCGAGGTCGTGGCGCAGCGCCAGCGCGCTCGTGGAGCGCGGCTCGTCCAGGTCGGTGAGCAGCCTCGCGCGGGTACGGCCGAGCAGGCGGGCGAGCGCGGCCGGCGCCTCGACGGAGCCGGTCCGCCACAGCACCGCCACGCCCCGCGCGGGGTAGACGAGGATCGCCGGCCCGGTGTCGAGGATCGCGATCACCGCCGGCCACGAGAACGCGCTCGGCTGGAGAATGAGCCCGGCGCCGGCCACGTCGTGCTCCACCCGGGCGGGATCCTGCACCGAGATCGCGTCGCCCGTCCACCGCACGCGTGCATGGAGGTCGTCGATCGCGGCGCCGAAGCCGTGGGCGGCCATGATCCGCGCGCGGTGGGCCAGGTCGGCGGCCACCAGCTCGCGGATGCGCGGCCAGCTCGGCGCGACCAGCACCCGCCAGGCCTCGGCCAGCTGGCTGCAGACGCGCGCGAGCCCGGCGGCGGGATCGGCGAGCAGCTCGTCGATGGTCGCCTGTGCCACCGGCTCGGTCTGGTCGGGACGCGTGCGCTCGAGCTCCGACGTCATGAGGCTCAGCGGCGTCCGTGCCACCTCGGCCAGCTGCTCCTCGACGGTCGGCGACACCCGGCGCGGCGGCGGCGTCATGAAGTCGGGCACCCACCCGGCGCCCGGCGGGTGCAGGGCGGTGAGCGCCGACAGGTCGACCCCGGCGAGCTCCGGCTGCACCGAATCGAGCCACGGCGCGTGATAGCCGCTCAGCGCCGGCCGCGTCAGCAGCCGCACCGCGTTGCCGACCTCCCACAGCGGCGAGATCGCGAAGCGCGCGCTGACGATGTCGGCCGGGCCGAGCCGGAGGTGGATCGACATCGGCGGAGCCTAACATTCGCGCAGGAGCGAATCACTCGTGATCGCGGCGACTGCTTCCTACGGTGCGTCCGTGGCCGCGAGCAACGACAAGGGACGCTACCGGGACGCGCTCGCCGTGGGCGAGTTCCGCGTCATCTTCGGGTCGTACATCGTCTCGATGCTGGGCGACGTCGTCGCGGCCGTCGCGCTGACCGTGCTGGTGTACCGGCAGACCGGCTCGTCGTTCCTGGCCGCGCTCACCTTCACGCTCGCCTTCCTGCCGCACCTGTTCGGCGGCGCGCTGCTGTCGGGCCTCGCCGACGGCATTCCACCGCGACGCCTGCTCGTGACGTGCGACCTGATCTCGGCGTGCCTGGTCGGCGCGATGGCCATCCCCGGCCTGCCGATCGGGGTGCCGCTGGTGCTGCTGTTCGTGACGAACCTGCTGGCGCCCGTGTACGGCGGCGCCCGCGCCGCGCTGCTGCCCGACCTGGTGCCGCCGCACGCGTTCGTGCCGGCCCGGTCGCTGCTGCGCCTGGTGGCGCAGAGCTCGCAGCTGGCCGGCAACGCGGCCGCCGGCGGGCTGCTGCTGGTGCTCGAGCCGCGCCAGGTGCTCGTCATCGACGCCTGCACGTTCCTCTGCTCGGCGCTCGTGCTGCGGCTCGGGCTGCGGGTGCGGCCCGCCCGCGTGGTCGCCCGCGTCGGCGGCGTGGCGCGCGACTCGCTGCGCGGCGCCCGCGCGGCGCTGCGGCTGCCGCGGCTGCGGGCGCTGCTGCTGTTCGGGTGGCTGGTGCCGGCGTTCGCCGTGTGGCCCGAGGCGCTCGCCGCGCCGGGCGTGGCGTCGCACGGGGCGTCGCCGGGAGCGGTCGGGTGGTGGCTGATGGCGCTGCCCGCGGGCACGTTCGTGGGCGAGATCGCGGCGCTGTGGGTGCTGACGCCGGCCTGGCGCACGCGCCTGATGCGGCCGCTGGCAGCCGCGTCGTTCGTGCCGATGGTCGCCTTCGCGTTCGGCCCCAGCCTGGTCGCGTCGATCGGGCTGATGATGCTGTCGGGGCTCTGCGCCGCCTACATCCTCGGCGCCGACACGCTGCTGCTGGCCGAGACGCCGGAGCATCTGCGCGGCCGCGTCTTCACCATCTCGAGCGCCGGGATGATGACGACGCAGGGCATCGGCTTCGGGCTGGCCGGCCTGGTGGCGGAGTTCGTCCCGGTCGACCGCGCGATCGTCTTCGCGGGCCTGGCCGGGCTCGCGGTCGTGGCGTTCATCCGGCCGGTCTGGCAGCGCGCCGTCGAGCCGCGGGCAGCGGAGACGCCGGCAGCGGCGTGATGGCCGTACGATGCCCTGGTTCCTGAGCAAGGAGGCGCTCGTGTCCGGATCGGCCGTTGCCCGTCTCGAGCAGGAGGCGTGGCGGGACGACGCCCCTGGCATCCGCGCGCGGGAGTGCTTCGACATGGATGGCAAGCGCTTCGCCATCGTCGAGTACGGGCCCGGCGCGGCGCGTGACGACTGGTGCGTGGTCGGGCACTACGGGTTCGTGGTCAGCGGGCGGATCCGGTACCGGTTCGAGGACGACAGCCCGGCGCTGGAGGCCGGTGCCGGCGAGGCGTTCTTCCTCTCCACCGCTCCCGCGCACCAGGGCGGGAACATCGCCGCCGAGGGCCCGACGACGCTGTTCCTGATCGACCCGGTCTGAACCTCAGGGCTTCGCCCACACCGAAACGTGCGAGCGGCTCGTCGCCGTGAAGGGCTCGCGCTGCCAGTCCGCCCAGCGGGCCTCCAGCGCCAGCCCGGCGATGCGCGCCATCAGGTCGAGCTCCGACGGCCAGACGTAGCGGTAGGCGAGCGGGAACGACTGCACGCGGCCGTCGGGCGTGAAGACGTAGTGCTGCGAGGTGGCGCGCTGCGTGACGACGTCGTACACGTCGAATGAGAGGCCGTCGGGGGCGGCTCGGAACGGGATGATCGTCTGGCCGACGGGCAGGTTCTGCAGCTCGGGCACGCCGACCTCGATCACGAACCGGCCGCCGGGTCGCAGGTGCCGCGCGGCGTTCTCGAAGCACTGCACCTGCGCTTCCTGCGTGACGACGTTGCCGATCGTGTTGAAGACCAGGTAGACGAGCGAGAACTCGCCGTTCACCCGCGTCGTCGCCATGTCGCCGATCGCGACGTCCATGTCGGCGCCGCCCGGCTTTTCTCGCAGGCGCGCGACCATCGCCCGCGACAGGTCGATGCCGGCGACCGTGACGCCGCGGGCCGCGAGCGGCAGCGCCACGCGGCCGGTGCCGATCGCGAGCTCGAGCGCCGGGCCGTCGCCGGCGAGCTCCGCGAGCACGTCGATGGTCGCGGCGATCTCGGCCGCGGAGAACTCCTCGTCCGTGCTCGAGTCGTAGGTCGCGGCGACGCGCTCGCCGAAGAGCCCGTCGTCGTGGGTGGTGTCGTCCGGCACGGCGGGAGTGTCGCATGCGCGCGTCCCGGGACGGCATGACGGTCACGCGCGGAAGACCGGCGGGTGTCGTAGGATCCTCCGCCCATGACGACTCGAACGGGACTGATGGCCGGACGGCGCGCGCTGGTGACCGGCGCCGCCAGCGGGATCGGCGCCGCCACCGCGCGGCGGCTCGCCGACGAGGGGGCGGCGGTGGCGCTGGCCGACCGCGACGGCCCCGGCGCCGATCTCGTGGCGGCCCTGCTCCGCGACGCGGGCCACACCGCATACGCCCTGCAGCTGGACGTCACCGACGACGCCCAGGTGGCCGAGGTCGTGGCAACGGCGGTTGCGGCGCTGGGCGGGCTCGACGTGGTGATCGCGAACGCCGGCGTCCTTCGCCTCGGCACGCTTGCGGAGACGACGCCCGACCTGCTGCGGCTGTGCCTGGAGGTGAACGTCGTCGGCACGCTCGCCACCGTGCGGCACGCCGTGCCACACATGACGAACGGCGGCTCGATCGTCTGCACGGCGTCGGTGGCCGGCGTCGAGGGCGCGCCGGAGCTGACCGCCTACTGCGCGTCGAAGTTCGCCGTGGTCGGCATCGTCCAGTCGCTGGCCCGCGAGCTGGCGCAGGACGGCATCCGCGTCAACGCCGTCGCGCCCGGCCTCGTGGACACACCGATGCTGGCGTCGTTCTTCGCCGAGCGAGCGCGGATCCGCGGCGTCCCGGCCGAACAGGTGAAGCGCGAGGGCCTCTCGCACGTGCCGATCGGCCGTCTGGCGGATCCGGCCGAGGTAGCCGACGCGATGCTGTTCCTGGCGTCGGACCTGAGCACGTACATCAGTGGCGTCACGATGCCGGTCCTGGGCGGCGAGCTCGCGGGCTAGGGCCCACCGGTCATCACCGCCACCTAGGACGACGAAAGCCCCGCAAATGCAGGGCTTTCGCAGTGGAGCCAAGGGGGATCGAACCCCTGACCTTCTGGCTGCCAGCCAGACGCTCTCCCAGCTGAGCTATGGCCCCGGGGACGTTCCGAGTCTAGCATGGCGCCATGAAATGGCTGGCGCTGATCGGAGTCGCGCTGGTGCTCGCCGCGTGCGGCGGAGACGGCACGGATGCAGCGGCTCCGCCCACCGGCACGTCGCCGGTGACCGTCGTCGCGACGGATCCGCCCGCCATCCAGGACGGGCATCACAAGGCCGTCATGACGGACGGTACGGTGATCGCCTACTCGATCGTGCTCCCGGAGCATTTCGATCCCGCCACGCTGTATCCGGTGCTGCTGGCGCTGCCGCCCGGCGGGCAGGACCAGGAGGTCGTCGACAGGGTGCTCGACAGCGTCTGGAAGCCCGAGGCGAAGAAGCGCGGCTGGATCGTCATCTCCCCCGTCGCTCCGGGCCCGCTGTTCTACGACCCGGCGGCGGCGAAGTACCTGCCCGAGCTCGCGTTGCAGATGGAGCGCATCTACCCGCCCGAGGGTGGGCAGTTGCACCTCGCGGGAGTCTCGAATGGCGGCCTGTCGGCGTTCCGCGCGGCGCTCGACAATCCCGGGCTGTTCCTCGACCTGCTGACGTTCCCCGGCTATCCGCCCGAGCCCACGGACGACGTCGCGAAGCTGAAGCGCATCCCGGTCGCGATCTGGGTCGGCGAGCTCGACTCGGGGTGGCGCGAGAACGGCGAGGCCACGGTCGCGAAGCTGAAGGAGCTGGGCAGCCCCGCCCAGATCACGGTCGTCCCCGGCGAGACGCACATCCTGACGACGGTCGGCGGCAAGGAGTACTTCGACTTCCTCGAGCAGCAGCGCCCGGCGTAGTGCGCCTTCCGTGACGAACGTGCGCCTTCCGATGCGCGGGGTCTGACCCCGAAAAGGGCTTCGCTGGGGTCTGACCCCAGAACGTTTCCGCGCGGAAGCCGGACGGATCGCACGACATGGCGCACTGCGCGCGGAGAGGGACGCGGTGCGTGCGCGGGGCGTTACAGAGGGCCTGGTAGGGCGCGCGGGGCGCGCTCAGGCGGATTCTGCGGCGAACTCGATGGCCGGGACCTGGCCCCAGAGGCCGTCGAGCCGGTAGTAGGCGCGCGCGTCGGGCGTGAACAGGTGCACGACCGCATCGATGTAGTCGAGGAGGATCCAGTCGCCCTCGCGCTGGCCCTCGACGCGGGCCGGCATGGTGCGGTCCTCGTCCTTCAGGCGCTTGCGGAGCTCGGCGGCCAGCGACTGCGTGTGGCGCGAGTTGCGCCCGCTCGCGATCACGAACCAATCCGTGTACGAGACCACCTCGCGCATGTCGAGGATGACGATTTCCTCGGCCAGCTTGTCGCTCAGCATCTGGGCGATTCGCTGCACAAGGTCGCTGGTCTCGGTCAGATCTCCATCTCCGGTCTCGAAAAACGCACTGATCTCAGGCTACCACGGCGTCTCAGCGGTACAGCCGCTCGGCGTCGATGATCGCCCGCACGGGGTCGGGCACCAGATGGCGGATCGGCTCGCCCGCACCCACCCGGCGGCGGATCTCGGAGGACGAGATGCCGATCTCGGGCATCCGCACCACGTCGGCGTTGCCGCCGAGCGGCGTGCCGGGCCGCGGCGCCACCGCGATCCGCGCCGCAGCGCGCACGCGATCGGGTGCGTGCCAGCGCTCCAGCGCGGCCAGCTGGTCGGCGCCGAGCAGCAGCACGAGGTCGCCGGAGCCGGCCGCGGCGAGCTCCTCCAGCGTGTCGGCGGTGTACGACGGACCCTCGCGGTCGATCTCGATCCGGCACAGCTCGAGCACGGGATCGCACGTCACGAACGCCTCGGCCAGGCGCAGCCGCACGGCGGGCGTCTCGGGCGGCGCGTCGCGGTGCGAGGGCACGCCGGTGGGCACGATCAGCACGCGGTCGAGCCCCAGCTGCCACGCCGCCTCGCTGGCGAGCAGCAGGTGGCCGAGGTGCGGCGGGTTGCAGAGGGAGCCGAGAACGCCGGTGGTCACTGCTGCTTCGCTCCCCGGTCGTGGACGACGAGCAGGGCGACGTTGCCGATGCGGATCTCGTCGCCGTCGCGCACGCCGGCGCGGCGCAGCGCGCCCATGACGCCGCGCTCCTCGAGCTCGGCCTCCAGCACGGCCGCGTCGTGCGGGTCGTCGGCGTCGATGCCGTCGGCCAGCTCGTCGAGGCCCGTGATGCGGAACCCGCCCTCCTCGCGCAGCAGCCGGTAGCGGACGCCGCCGCCGGCACCGGGGCGGTAGACGAGGTAGTCGGCGAGGCCGTCGCCGGGCAGGCCGATCGTGACGCGGTCGGGCGCGTAGCGGTGCAGCGCCGCGACCAGGTCGGGGACGCCCTCGCCCGTCGCGCACGAGACGGCGACGACCAGCGGCCGTCCGTCCTCGCCGCGCAGCACGCCCGCGTCGGCCTCCAGCTCGCCGGTGTCGATCGCATCGGCGAAGGCCTCGGCGAACGCCACGCGGTCCTCGGGCGGCAGCAGGTCGATCTTGTTGACGACGACGATGCGCGGGCGCTCGGCCAGGCCGTGCCCGTGCGCCGCGAGCTCGCCGTAGATGACCTGGAACCCCTCGCGCGCCTCCTCCAGGTCGAGCTCGACCGAGACGACGTGCAGCAGCAGCCGCGCGCGCTCCAGGTGCGCGAGGAACTCGTGGCCGAGGCCGATGCCCTCCGACGCGCCCTCGAGCAGCCCCGGCACGTCGACGACGGTCAGCTGGCGGCCGTCGACCGACTCGACGGTGCCGAGCACCGGGTCGATGGTCGTGAACGGGTAGTCGGCCACCTTCGGCGTCGCGTTCGAGACGCGGCGCAGCAGGCTCGACTTGCCGACGTTCGGGAACCCGAGCAGCGCCGCGTCGGCCATCAGCTTCAGATGCAGCTCGAGCGTGCGCGCCTCGCCGTCCTCGCCGATGCCGGCCAGGCGCGGCGCCTGCCGCGTGGCCGTCGCGAAGCGCGTGTTGCCCGCTCCCCCGCGTCCGCCGCGCGCGATGACGACCCGCGCGCCGGGATGCGCGAGGTCGCAGACGAGCGTGCCGTCCTCGGTGAACACCTGCGTGCCGACGGGCACCGGCACGTCGAGCGCCGGCCCGTGGCTGCCGCTCTTGTTGGAGCCCTCGCCCGCCTTGCCCGCGGCCGCGCGGACGTGCGGGCTGTAGCGCAGCGAGGTCAGGTCGCGCAGGTCGGGGTCGGCGTACAGGACGACGTCGCCGCCGCCCCCGCCGTCACCTCCGGCCGGGCCGCCGCGGGGGACGAACTTCTCCCGCCGGAACGCGATCGATCCGTCGCCGCCACGCCCGGCTTCGACGTGGATCGTGGCGCGGTCCGAGAACAAGCGTCGGTCAGTCTGCTGCCACGGCCTCGGCCGGCTCGACCCAGACGATGCGCTTGCCGCGCCGCTGGCCGAACTGGACCGTACCCGTGACCTTCGCGAACAGCGTGTCGTCGCCGCCCAGCGCCGTACCGGCACCCGGATGGAACTTGGTGCCGCGCTGGCGGACGATGATGCCGCCGGCGTTGATGGTCTGGCCGGCGAACACCTTCACACCGAGTCGCTTGGACTGGGAGTCGCGACCGTTCTTCGAGGAGCCGAGGCCCTTCTTATGTGCCATCTCGTCTTCCTCCTCCGCCTCAGACCGCGATCTTCGCGATCTCGATGACGGACTGGTGGCTGCGATGTCCGCGGCGCTTCGACCAGTTGGACTTGGGCTCGTAGCGCAGCACGCGGATCTTCTTGCCCTTCTGATGCGACCGCACCTTGGCCGAGACCTTGACCTTGGCCAGCCCGGCCGCGTCGACCACGACCTTGTCACCATCGCCGGCCATCAGGACGACGGGCTCGAACGTCGCGCCCTCATCGAGATGGAGGCGGTCGACGACGAGATACTCACCGGGAGTGACCCGGTACTGCTTGCCCCCGAGGGCGATGACGGCGTACATGGCGATCGAAGTCTTCCTAGGTCGTGTCGTCGGGCGAGGCGCACGCAGCCACAAGGGCACCGTGCCGGCGTCGCAGGTCGGAGACTAGCAGGGTTCGCACGGGGCCAGCGCAGGGTGAAGAGCCCCGCCCGGCTACGTGTACGTGTGGCCCGGAGCGGTCAGGATCGTGGTGCGATGGTCGGGGTCGTGCGTGTAGATGAGCCGCGCGCCGTGGCGGTCGGACAGCTCCTCCAGCAGGTCCCAGCTCTCGACCATCGCGTCGGCGCTCCAGACGATGCCCGGCAGCGCCCGGTTCTCGAGGTTGTAGGCCGTGTAGGCGGCGTCGGCGCACAGCACCAGCGGGTCGTCGTCCAGCCCGACGAGCAGCGACTGGTGGCCGGGCGTGTGACCGGGCGTCGGGTACGCCACCAGCGTGCCGTCGCCGAACACGTCGTGGACGCCGCGCAGCTCGCGCCACTTCGCCGGATGCTCGAAGTCGGCCTTCACGTACACCGAGCGCTGGTAGATGCCGGGCCAGTGCGCGAACCGCAGCTCGGTCTCCTGGACGAGGAACCGCGCGCGCGGGAAGAACTCGATGCCGCCGCAGTGGTCGTAGTGCAGGTGCGACAGCACGACGACGTCGATGTCGTCGGGCGCCACTCCGACCTTCGCCAGCTGCGGGATGATGTCGTCCTCGGGCTCCAGCCGCACGTCGAAGTCGTCGGCGGCGGCGCCCAGGCGGGCCCGCGGGTCGTGCGCCAGATCGGGGTGCGCGCCGAGGTCGAACAGCACGTTGCCCCGGTCGTGCTGGATCAGGAACACGTGGAACGGCACCGTGAAGGTCTCGCCGATCTTCGGGTGGAACGGGTCGATGAGCGACCACGGGGCGATCTCGCCACCGGTGTGGAACGCGTGCAGCTTCACTCGTGCCCTCCAGGCGGGGAAGTGGCAATCAGTCGTCGTCAGCGCTGATGAGGCGCTTGATGATGCCACGCCTGCGCTTCGGCTTCGCCTCGGTCACGGGATCGGGCAGGACCGGAACCGCCGGGGCGCCGGCTCGGGCTCCGCAGCGGCCGCTTCGGCCGCGGCCGCGATCTCGGCCTTCGTGCGGCGCGCCCGGCGCGGTGCGGCCACCGCTGCGGGCTCTGCCTCGACCGGCGCGGCACCCTCGGTCGCCGGCGCCTCGGCGGCTGCCGCGGCCGCGGCGATCTCGGCCTTGGTGCGGCGCTTGCGCGGTGCCTTCGGGGCATCGACGACGTCGGCCGGTGCGTCGGCGGCGGGTGCCGTCTCGACCTCGGCCGACGGGCTGCTCGGCCACGGCGACCGACGCCTCGGCGCCGTCGGCTGCCTCCTCGCCGCCCTCGCCACCGGTCGCGCCGACCGCCGCACCGGGCTTTCGGTGCCGCTTGCCGCCGCGTCGTCCGCGACGCCGCTTCTTCGGCGCCACCGGGGTGCCGTCCTCGTTCAGCAGGGCCGTGTCGACCCCGTCGGAGTCGTCGTCGGCGCCCACCGCCGCGGCCAGCTCGAGGTCGATGTCGAGGTCTTCGATGTCGACGTCGACCGTGCCGTCGGCGACGCCGTTCGCGGCCGCCGCGATGCCCGATCCGCTGCCGCGCCGCCGGCGCCGCCGGTTGCGCGACGAGCGCGTCTCTGACGTCGCCGCCCTCGACCGTCTCGGCACCGTCGGCCGTGGCCGCCGCCGCCACGCGCGGCTTGTTGCGGTCGCCGCCCGAGCCGCCCTCGCCGCCGCCCGAGCCGCTCTTCTTCGCGGGCGCTGCGGGACGCCGCTGGCGCCGCCGGCTGCGGTCCTCGAGGTCGACGCGCTCGCCCAGGCGGCGCTCCGGCTCGTGGATGTCGGTGCGCCGGTCGATCAGCGCCAGCATCTCCTCCTCGGAGACGGGCTTCGCCGAGAGCAGCGTGGCGATGGCCTCGTGCCGGTCGGCGTGGTCGATGCGCACCGTGTGCCGCTCGCCCAGGTACGGGCCGGAGCCGGCCACGACGATGCGGTAGCCGCCGTCCAGGAACGCGACCGCGTCGGCCGCCTGGAACATGTGCGGCTCGGCGATCTCGAGCTCCAGCTCCTGGCCGATCGCGACCGGGATGGCCTCGGCCAGGATCTCGGCCGCGGCGCCCTCGCGCGTGACGCTGCAGCGCTCGATCGGCACGTTGTCGACGCCGACCAGCGAGAAGTGCTTGCCGGTGGAGCGCTCCAGCTCGGCCAGGCGCGAGCCGCCCGGGCCGACCATGAGCGACGCGATCTCGGGGTCGAGCTCGACCAGGAACGCCTCCTGGCTGGACAGCGACGCGTGCCGGCGCAGGGTGCGCAGGTTCTCGATCGCGATCGTCTCCTTGGACAGCACGCGACCCTCGCCGCTGCACGTCGGGCAGGCCGCGGTCATGATCTCGCGGACGCCGTCGGTGACGTTCTGGCGGGTCATCTCGACCAGGCCGAGCGGCGAGATCGACGTCAGGTACACCTTGGAGCGGTCCTTCTTCAGCTCCTCCTGCAGGCAGCCGATCACGGCGTCGCGGTTCTTCTGCGGCGACATGTCGATGAAGTCGATGACGATCATGCCGCCGATGTCGCGCAGCCGCAGCTGCCGCACCACCTCGCGGGCCGCCTCGAGGTTGTTCGCGAGGATGGTGTCCTCGAGCCGCGACTTGCCGACGAACCGGCCGGTGTTGACGTCGATGATCGTGAACGCCTCGGCGTAGTCGAACAGCAGGTAGCCGCCCGACGGCAGGTCGACGCGCCGGTGCATGGTCGAGCGGATCGCGTCCTCGACCTGGTAGCGGCGCAGCAGCGGCGTCTGGGCCTGGTGCAGCTTGATGCGCGGCAGGAACTCGGGCGAGTGCGTCTCGACGAAGGCGCGGATGCGCTCGTACGTGGCCTCGTCGTCGGTGATGACCTCGTCGACCTCGACGCGCAGGTCGTCGCGCACCATCTCGAGCGCGAGATCCACCTCCTCGTGGATCAGCGCCGGCGCCTTCACGGTCTTCTTCTTGGCGGCCGCGTTGATGGACGCCCACTGCTTCTCGAGCAGGTCGAGGTCGCGCTCCAGCTCCTCGCGCTGGGCGCCGCGCGCCGCGGTGCGGACGATGAGCCCGCCGCCGCCCTTGGGCGTCAGCGTCTTCACCAGGTCGCGCAGCCGGTCGCGCTCGCCGTCGGGCAGGCGCTTCGAGACGCCGTAGCCCTTGCCGTCGGGCGAGTAGACGAGGAACCGGCCGGCCAGCGACACGTCCATCGTGACGCGCGCGCCCTTGGTGCCCATCGGGTCCTTGACGACCTGGACGAGCAGGCTCTGGCCGTTCTTGATGAGCTGCTCGATCTTCTTCTTGCGGCGCTCCCGGTCGTCGAGCTCGGGCAGCACGATCTCGTCGACGTAGAGGAAGCAGTTCTTGGGCAGGCCGGCGTCGATGAACGCGGCCTCCATGCCCGGGAGGACGTTGTCCACCCGGCCGAGGTACACGTTGCCGAGCAACGAGCGGCGCGTGGCGCGCTCGAGGTAGGTCTCGACGACGACGTTGTCCTCGACGATCGCCACCCGCGTTTCATACGGGTCGGCGCTGATCAGGATCTTCTTCATGCGGTTTCTCCGGGCGCGCCGACGGGGGTTCTCCCCCGCTCGGCGCGCAGCTCGAGCCTTGTTACCCCGGTCACGGCGAGGTCGGCGCCGGCGAGCTCTGCGAGCGCGCGCGCCACCTCCTCCGGCCGGGCGGAACCTTCTTGCGAGATCGCGACTTCGACGTCGAAGCCGCCCTCTGCCACCTCGACGACGGGCGCGAACGCCTTCACGTCGACGATCTTCGTTCGCTTCGGCGAGGCGCGCTCCACGGGCAGCGCCTCGACCTCCGCGTAGCGCGCAGCCGCGCGCTCCACCACGTCGCGGGGCGCGTCGAGCAAGACGCGGTACCGCGCTGACACCGGCCGGGGCGTCCCGTGCGAGACGTCGGCCGAACGCAATTCGAGGCCGCGCGGCAGCGTTGCCGCGAGGCGCTCACGCACATCGTCGAGATCGTGGTCGCCGACCAGCTCCACGGTCATCAGCTCGTCCAGCGAGGCGACGCCGACGGCGCGCGCGACCGCGAGCGAGATGACCGGCTTCGGCCGCATGCCGTTGGACAGCGCGACCTGGAAACCGGCCCGGCGAAACGCCGCCAGCAGGCCGTCGACACACTCGAGGTGCGACAGGAACCGGGCGCGCCCGGTGACGGCGAAGCGGAGTTCGATCTTCAAGCAGACAGTTCGGCGAGGTGTCGGATCAGGACACCAGCCGGTTTCGGACGGGACCCATGCAGGCCCCGCAATCCGTGCACCCGTCCCAGCGGCAGTCACCCGTCGCGCGCTCTGCGCGGGATGCCCACCACTCGTCGAGCAGGAACTCTTTCGTGACACCGCTCCGCACGTGATCCCATGGGAGCGGGTCGAGCGCCTCGCGCTCACGTGTTGCCTCGTCGACGATCGCGCGCCCGTGCGCCGCGAACGCCTCGTGCCAGACCTTCGCCTGGTGGTGCTCCGTCCAGGCGTCGAACCGCGCACCCGCGCGCCACGCCGTCTCGATGACGTCGCCCGTGACCGCGTCGCCGCGGCCGAGCGCGCCCTCGAGCAGCGAGGTGCGGGTGTCGTGGAGCGAGAGCCGCAGCTGCCGGCCGTTGATGGCCCGGCGCAGGTGGTCCTGCTTGACGCGCAGCTGGTCGGGCGACGACATGCCCTCCCACTGGAACGGCGTGTGCGGCTTCGGCACGAAGTTCGACACCGAGACGTGGACGGTGAACCGCCCGTTCTGGATCTCGCGCCGCCCGATCTCCCGTGCCCGGAAGGCCAGGTCGATGATGCCCTGCACCTCCGCGAAGGTCTCGCGGGGCAGGCCGATCATGAAGTACAGCTTGAGCGACGTGTAGCCGGCCTTGAACGCCGCCTCGATCGCCTGCTCGATCATCTCGTCGGTGATCGTCTTGCAGATGATGTCGCGCATGCGCTGCGTGGCCGCCTCGGGCGCCAGGGTGATCGAACCCTGGCGCGCGTTCGCTGCGGCGTTCATCGCCACCGGCCCCGTGTCGACCCGGTTGGATGGCAGTGACAGGTGCAGCGACGGTCGCGCGCGCTTGATCTCGCCGATGGCCCGCTCGACGCCCGTGTAGTCGCTGGTGGCGAGCGACGTGAGCGAGAGCTCGTCGTAGCCCGTGCAGCCGAGCTGCTCGAGGCCGGCCTTGACGATGTCGTCCACCGAGCGCTCCCGCACCGGCCGGTACCAGGTGCCGGCGTGGCAGAAGCGGCAGCCGCGGGTGCAGCCGCGCATGACCTCGACGCTGGCGCGCGAGAAGATGGCGCTGGCGTAGGGCACGACCGGCTGCAGCGGCTGGGTGGAGATGTCGAACGACGCGTAGACCGCGCGCTCGACCGGGTGGTGCCCGCGGGCGGGCACGTACAGGTAGGGCAGCTTCGCCAGCTCGTCGAGGCGCTCGCGGCGCGTGGCGCACCGGCCGAGCACGTCGAGGATCGCGTGCAGCCCCTCCTCGGCCTCGCCCATGAAGAACACGTCGACGAAGGGCGCCAGCGGCTCCGGGTTGGAGGCCGACGGGCCGCCCGCGAGCACGATCGGGTCGTCGTCGGTGCGGTCGCGCGAGCGGACCGGGATCTGGGCCAGGTCGAGCGTCTCGAGCACGTTCGAGTACGTCAGCTCGGCCTGCAGCGTGATGCCGAGCAGGTCGAACTCCCGCACCGGCCGCCACGACTCGAGCGTGAACAGCGGAATGCCCTCGCGGCGCAGGGCGTCGGCCATGTCGGGCCAGGGCGTGTAGACCCGCTCGGCGGCAGCCTCCGGGCGCTCGTTGACGAGCGTGTAGAGGATCTGCAGCGCCTGGTTCGAGATGCCGATCTCGTACGCGTCGGGGTAGCAGAGCGCGACGCGCACGGTGGCCGTGGACTTGACGACCTCGTTGACCTCGCCGCCGATGTAGCGCGACGGTTTCTGCACCTCGGCGAGGATCGACTCGATTCTCGCGTCGAGGACTCCAGGGGTCATCGGGTCCACAGCATAGACCGCACCCTCGCCGTCAACGCCGCACGCCCCGCTGCACGCCGAGCACGACGAGTGTCCCGGCATACGCCAGCGCGGCGCGTCCGAGGCGCGACGGAACGCGTCGTCCGGCCTCGCGCAGCACCATGCCGGCGCCGGTCGTGAGCGCCACGTCGGGCAGCCGCGCAGCGCCCGCGGGCAGGCCGGCGACGCGGGCGCCGGTGACGGCCGCGCGGGCCTGGACGAGGGTGATCGCGCCGCTCGAGCGGCCGCGCAGCGCGAGCAGCGCCGCCCAGCGCGCGGCGGCTGGCGGCGTGCTCCGCCTCGATCAGCGGCGCCAGCACGGGCAGGCGCACCGCCAGCTCCGCGGCGTCGTCGGGCTGCAGGCGCGCGGCCAGGCGGCGCAGCGCCGTGTCGATGTCGGGCGAGCCGTCGGCGAGCGGCGGGATCGCGTTGGCCGCGCCGACGCCGGGCAGCGTGCCCCAGGCGTAGCGATCGTCGCCGCGCAGCAGCACGACGACGAACGGCCGGCGGGCGCGGGCGAGCGCGCGGATGGCATCGCGCGACAGGCCGCAGGCGATCACGGCGACGCAGCCGCGCAGCTGGTCCGGCCCCGCGGCGGCGAGCGGTGCGAGCGCCCGGCGGTCGCCGCCGCCGGCCAGCAGCGCGCGGGCGAAGGCGTCGACGACGACCCCTCTGCCGACCAGCGCCAGCGGCCGCGGACGCGCGGGCGCCGGTTCGCGCAGCAGCTCGCCCAGGCCTCGTACGACGCGTCGGTCCATCTCGCCAAACCGTAGCCGTCCGAGCGGATTTGCCGTGGATCGCCCAGAATCGAAGAGAGGGATCTGGACGGGGGTAGGGCGTTGAGGATGCACATCAGGCTCGTGGCGGCGGTCGCCGCGCTCGTGATCTGGCCGGCGGCGGCGTCGGCCTGCATCCGCGTGGGCGTGTACCAGGACCGCCCGGCGACGAGCCTCCCGCGCCTCGCGACGGCGGTCGGGCCGGGCGTGACGACGGTGTCCGTGTACGTGGGTGCGAACGAGCTGGTCGACCCGCGCGTGATCGCGCTGGCGAAGGAGCGGCACCTGCTGCTGGTGGTCGCGTGGCAGCCCGACGACCGCGCCGCGACGCTCGACCGCGTGGCGTTCGGCAGCTACGACGGCGCGCTGCGGCGGCTGGCGCGGCAGCTGCGCGGCCTCGAGCCGAAGCCGATCCTGCGGCCGATGCCGGAGCCGAACACGCCGTGGTACGCGTGGTCGGGCGAGGTCTCGAAGCAGGGCGCGGGCCGGTACGTGCGGGCGTGGCGCCACGTGCGCCATGTCGTGCGCCAGGCGTCGCAGGGCCGGATCCGCCTGATGTGGACGCCGTACGCCCGGTCGGTGCCGGACGAGCCGGGCAACCGGATCCGCGACTACTTCCCCGGCCGCGACCACGTCGACGCCGTCGGCGCGGTGGCCTACAACTTCGGCACGACCGACGTGCTCGACTGGACGGCGCCGCAGGCGCTGTTCGCCCGGGCCTACGCGACGATCGACCGCCTGGCGCGCAAGCCGTTCTGGATCGCCGAGACGGGCTCGACGGGTCTCGGCGGCTCGAAGCAGGCGTGGATCGGGCAGCTGGGCGCAGATCCGGCGCGCGATGCCGCGGCTGCGCGGCGTGCTCTGGTACGACGTCCGCGAGCCGAACGGCGACTTCCGCATCACGCAGACGCCCGCCACGACGGCGGCGTTCGCGGGCTATCTCGCCGGCGCCTGCAAGCGCTGACGCCGCCAACGCGACCGAATCGCGTCGGTACCGACCAAACCACGCGCAGAACCGTGCCGCGATGGCCGATCCGTGCCAGGCACCCCAGCGGACACGGAGGACCGCCGGCCCGGCTGGCCGGCACACTCCAGCGCGCATTCGTGCGCCTTCCATGCGCGGGGTCTGACCCCCGATTTGCCCTTTCTGGGGTCTGACCCCAGAACGTTTCCGCGCGGGAGGCGCGCGGATCGGGCGACATGGCTCGAAGGGCGCGAATCAGGACACCGTGCGTGCGCCGGCGCGGCACGTTTGCCGCGGTAGTACTTCGGTTCGAGACTCGGCGCCGGGCTAGCTGCGGACGAGCTCGCGCGGCTGGTTGCGGACCACCGCGTGGTCGGCCAGCGGCGGGGCCTGCGGCACGCCGCCGCGCACCTGGATCGCCAGCAGCAGGCCGGCCGCGACCAGGTTCGTGATCGTGTTCGAGCCGCCGTACGTCATGAACGGTAACGGGATGCCCGTCGTCGGCATGATCCCCAGCGTCATGCCGATGTTGACGAAGATCTGGATCACCCACATGCCGAAGATGCCGGCCGCGATCAGGCTCTCGTAGAGCGTCGCCGCAAGCGTGATCGCACGCGCCGCCCGCCACACGATCACCACGTACAGCGCCAGCAGGAATGCCGATCCCAGGAACCCGCGCTGCTCGCCCACGACGGCGAAGATGAAGTCGGTGTGGCGCTCCGGCAGGAAGCCCTGCTGCGAGACCGTCGCCCCGTCCGGGCCCTTGCCCGCCAGGCCGCCGGAGCCGATCGCGATCTTCGACTGCTGCGCCTGGTAGGCCGCCTCGTTCGTGCCATCCGGATCGAGGAACGCCGTCAGGCGCGCCTGCTGGTAGGGCTGCAGCAGGCGGATGCCGGTGGCCGGCAGCACGTCGAACACCAGCAGCACGCCGCCCACCACGATGGCCAGCACCGTCGCGATCTGCAGCAGACGGGCGCCGGCGACGAACAGGATCGCGAGCCACGCGCCGCCGTAGACGATCGCCGTGCCGAGGTCGGGCTCGAGGAACACGAGGAGGCCGGGGATCGCCATCACCAGCAGCGACAGGCCGAACATGCGCCACGTGCCCTGCTTGTCGCGGCTGTGCTCGGCGACCAGCGCCGCCAGCACCACGATCACGATCACCTTGCCGATCTCGGACGGCTGCAGGTTGAAGCCCGGCAGCGCGATCCAGCGGCTCGATCCGCGCGCCGCCTCCAGGCCGAGCACCAGCATCAGCAGCAGCAGCAGCGCCACGTACCCGGGCCACAGGATCTTGCGGTACAGCCGCAGGTCGACCGTCGCCACCAGCAGCGCCAGGAGCACGCCGATGCCGACGTAGATGAGGTGCCGGCGCTCGGTCTCGGCGCCGGTGACCGAGAGGATCGTGACGGCGCCGAACGCGACCACGCCGGCGATCGCCGCGAGCAGCACGTAGTCGAGCCGGCGGAAGAAGATGGCCGCGGTCATCCGGTCGACTCGCCCTCGGTCGTGACCGGCGCCTCGGGATCGCCGAGCTGCAGGCCGTTGATGATCTGCGACGCGTCCTTCTCGACCGCCTGCTTCTCGCGGTAGCGGGTCGGCAGCTTGCCGGGGCGGGCGTTGAAGGCCGCCGTGAAGGCGTCGCGGACGGCGGCTGCGGCGCCGACGCCGCCGAATCCGCCCTGCTCGATCACGGCGACGGCGACGAGCTGCGGATCCTCGATCGGCGCGTAGCCGGCGAACCACGCGAAGTCGTCGAGCGGCGGCTTCTGCGCGGTGCCGGTCTTGCCCGCGACGCCGACCGGGAAGCCGGCGAACGCGCGCGCTGCCGTGCCGCTGACGTCGTGCGTGACGCCGCGCAGGCCGCTGCGGATGGTCTCGAGCACGAACGGGTCGATGTCGACCTTGCGCCGCGCCTTGAACCGCAGCTCCTTCACGACGTCGCCGTCGGGATCCTCGATCGTGTCGGCCAGGTGCGGCGTCACGAGCGTGCCGCCGTTCGCGATCAGCGCGTACATCGTCGCCATCTGCAGCGGCGTGACCTGCACGAAGCCCTGCCCGATCGAGGCGTTGACGGCATCGCCGGACGTCCACTTGTTGTTGATCGGATCCTTGCCGAACAGCTCCTTCTTGTACTCGGCGTCGGGCGCCACGCCGGCCGCGTCGGGGATGTCGAGGCCGGTCGGCGCGCCGAAGCCGAGGCGCCGCATCCACAGCGCCTGCGGCTGCCGGTCGCCGTTCGCCGAGGTGCGGTCGTACAGCCGCTTGCCGAGCGCGTAGAAGTACGTGTCGCACGACTGCGAGAGCGCCGTGCGCAGCGAGATGAAGGTGTTGGTGTCGGTCTCGAAGTTCTTGTACCGCTGGCCGTCGACCACCAGGTCCTTGCCGCACAGGATCTCGTCCGACACGGTCGACAGGCCCGACTGGATCGACGCGATCGCCGTCACCGGCTTGAAGGTCGAGCCGGGCGGGTAGATGCCGTCGGTCGTGCGGTTGAGCAGCGGCGCGCGCTCCCGGTTGGCCTTCGAGAACAGCTTCGCGAAGTACGCGTCGGAGCCCTTGCCGACGGTGCGCTTGTTGTCGAAGCTCGGCCACGACGCCATCGCGCGGACGGCACCGGTCTTGACGTCCATGATGATCAGCGCGCCGCGGGCCGCGTTCGGCATCGGGCCGTCGTCGGGACCGCCCCGCTCGCGGGCCACGCCGATGCCCTTGCGCAGCGCCTTCTCGGCCGCGTGCTGCAGGTCGAGGTCGATCGTCAGGCGCACGTCGCGGCCGGGTACCGGCGCCGGCACCAGCGTGGCGCGGCCCTGCGGGTTGCCCTGGGCGTCGACCGTCACGTTCAGCGTGCCGTCGCGCCCGCGCAGCCAGCGGTCGTAGGAGCGCTCGATGCCGGAGTGGCCGACGACGTCGCCCGACGCGGCGCCCGGATAGGTCTCGGCGTCGCTCAGGTCCTCCTTCGTCACCTCGCCGATCGTCCCGAAGATCTGCGCCGCGTAGCCGACGTGCCGCGCGACGTCGTAGGCGGGATAGTCGCGCAGCGTGCGCTTGGCGATGCGGACGCCGCGGAACCGCGCGCCGTTCTCCTTCACGTAGAAGATCAGCGGCCGCTCGGCGTCGTCGATCAGCGTCACCGGCTCGAACGGCGTGCGGCCGATGGCGGCGTGGATGCGGTCCTCGAACTCGCCGATCGGCGTGCCGGAGCGCTTGCGCCAGCGTGACCAGCGTGGCGTTGGTGCGCGCGCAGCCGCGCCACACCTTCACGACCGGCTTCGGCTCGGAGAGGGCCAGGATCTCGGCCCGCTTGCGCTCCTTCTTCTTGCCCTTCAGCCCCTTCAGCAGCTTCTTCATCTCGGCCGCGGTCGGCTCGGGCGGCGGCTTCGGCACCGCCGGCGGCTGCACGGCGCAGGCCTTCGTCACGTTCTCGTCGGTCGTCAGGTCGAACGTCAGCGCGTCGCCCGGGCGGTTGCCGACCAGCACGTTGCCGTCGATGTCGAGGATGCGCCCGCGCGGCGCCTGCACGCGCACGGTGCGCGCCTGGCTGGCGGCGGCGGCCGTCTGGTAGCTCTCGGCCGACAGCACCTGCAGCACCCAGAGCCGGAAGAACAGCACCGCGAACAGCAGCACCGCGATGCCGCCCAGCATGGCGACGCGCAGGGCCAGCTGCACCGACTGCGGGCGGCCCTCGCGCGGCGGGCGGCGGGTGGAGTCCTGGAACATCAGGCGGTCACCGACTCGGGGTCGATGGTGACCGTCCGCGGCTGGCGGCGGCGGAGCACGACGCGGCACAGCGGGTACAGCGCGATCGCGAGCAGCACGTTCAGCATCGAGCCCGGCACCACGGCCAGGAACAGCGCGGGCGAGACGGCCGGGCCGGAGCCGACCAGCACGGCGACGCCGAGCTCGCCCAGCCCCGCTGCCAGCGACGCGGCACCGATGGCGAGCAGCGGTCGCACGGCCGCGGCCTCGCGCAGGCGCTCGCCCCAGAGGCCGGACACGTAGCCGACCGTGGTCAGCGTCAGCGAGGTGGCGCCGATCACGCCGAGCCCGAGCGCGTCGACCAGGAAGCCGCCGCCGAAGCCCGCCACGGCGCCGGCCAGCGGGCCGCACTGCAGCGCGATCGCCACGACCACGATCACGACCAGGTCGGGGCGGCCGCCGAGCACGTCGAGGTCGGTGGCGATGGTCACCTGCAGCAGCACCGCGACGAGCACGAGCAGCGTGGCGCGCAGGACGAGCGAGGCGCTCCGAGGAACTCGCTCATCGCGCCGCCCTGCGTCAGGACGAGCGCCGTGCGGAAGCTGCGCAGGTCGACCCACGGCGTCACCTGGATCGACTTGTACGTCTCGGTGTCGGACTGCGAGACCGTGGACACCACGCCGATCATGATGCCGCGCGGGAAGAACGAGGCGAGGCCGAGCTGCGAGTCGCTGAAGCCGCTCGTGACGACGAGGTTGCCCGGCAGGACGGTGTACTGCTTGCCGACGAAGTCGAGCACCTGCGTCGAGGCGTCGCCCGCGTTCGGCTGCAGCACGCCGTCGGCTCCCTGCTGGCCGGCCACCGACGCCGAGACGGCCATCGCGGGGTCGGAGATCAGCGTGACGTCGGCCGTGTCGTGCGAGACCGCCGTCACGCGCCCGACCAGCGCGGCGCCGGTGTAGTCCTTCGTCGCGACGCCGGAGACCACCGGGTCGCCGACCTGGATGCCCGCGCCGGTGCCCTGGTCGAGCAGCACCTTCTGCGAGAAGAGGGCCGGCGAGCGGACGATCACGAGCGCGCTGCGCGGCGTGTAGGAGCCGAGGTCGGGGAAGGCGTCGGAGCGGACGTAGCCGAGCTCGGCCTGCAGCTCGGCGGCGAGCTGGCCGTCGGTCTGCGTGTCGGCGACCTGCTTGCGCAGCCGTGCGTTCTCCTCGCGCAGCCGGTCCCGCTCGCGGCGGGCGCGCCTGCACGTCCTCGGCCCAGCCGCCCGCGTCGCGGAAGGGCTGCGCGACGCGCTGCACGACGCTGGAGGCAGGGGCGAACGCGTCTCCCAGCCAGCGCTGCGTGCCGTGGAGACCACCGTTCTCACCCTCCCGGAAATAGACCGTGACAAGGGCGAACGACAGCGCCAGGAGCGCTGTAAGTGCGGTTATGCGGTAGGCGTGCGAGTTTCTCGGCATGCGTTCCGGCCTCGCCCCCAACGACCTCCCCAGGCCCGCGGCAGTGTATCGCCCGCACCTTCGGCTACGTTGCGCTCGATGGACGAGGTACGCCAGATCGACGTCGCCACGGCCCGCGCCGAGCAGGACCGCGGGTGCCCTGCTGCTCGACGTGCGGGAGCAGGACGAGTGGGACGCCGGGCACGTGCCGGGCGCGATCCACGTGCCGATGAGCGAGCTGCAGGAGCGCTTCACGGAGCTGCCGGAGCGCGACTCGACCCTCATCATCTGCCGCTCCGGCGGGCGCTCCGACGCGGTCGCCCACGCGCTCGCGCGCGTCGGCCGGGCGGGTTGCGCGAACATCGTCGGCGGCATGCAGGCCTGGAAGTCGGCGGGCCTCGCGATGGAGCCCGCGGACGGCCGTGTCGTCTGACCCCCCGATCGCGCGCGCCACATCGGCCGTCCGCACCTAGTCTGAGACGCAGATGCGACGCGTCCTCGCCTTCGTCCTGCTGCTTCTGGGCGCGCTCGCCACCGTGCTCGCGGCGACGTCGGTGTGGGCCGACCGGTCGCTGCTGGACGAGTCGGGCTGGGAGCGGCGCGCCACGGCGATCGCCGACGACCCGGCGGTCGCGACCGCGATCTCCGACGCCATCCTCGAGCGCGTGACCGTGCGCGTGCCCGCGTCGGCCGAGCGCCGGCTGCGGGTGGCCGTGGCGACGTCGCTGAAGGAGCCCGACGTGCAGGTCGCCTGGGCGCGCCTCAACCGCGCCGCAGCGGCGGCGCTGCTGGCGGCCGCCCGCGGCGAGCCGAACGACAACGTCAACGCGAACGGCGACGTGGTGCTCGACCCGGAGCCGCTGCTCGAGTCGCTGGCGGCGCGAAACCCGGCCCTGGCCCAGGTGCTGGCGGAGCACGAGGCGCGCGAGATCGTGCTCGTGAAGGCGTCGGAGCTCGACCCGCTGAAGAAGGCGACCGACGCCTCCGACCTCGCCCCGCCGGTGCTGGTCGCGCTCGCGGTCATCCTGCTCGGCCTCGGCGCCATCGCCGCCCGCTCGGCCGGCGGGGCGCTGGCCGCCACCTTCGTCTGCCTGCTGGGCGCCTGCGCGGGCGTGCTGGTCGCCTTCCTGGCCGCCCGCGACCAGGCGCTCGAGTCGAGCAAGTCGCCGCTGGCCGACACGATCATCACCTCGACGTTCGACACGGCCCAGCGGCCGCTCGCCATCGTGGTCGGCGGCGCCTGCCTGATCGCGCTCGGCCTGGTGGCCGTGGTCTCGGGCCTGCGCGCCCGTGCCCGCGGCGTGTAACGCCTCGCGCCGCGCTCTAGACTGGCTCGCCATGCGCGCCGAACTCCCCGACACCTACGCGGCCACCCGAACCGACCTGCACCGGCTCGCCGTCTACGTCATCTCCCCCGCCCGCGCGGCCGTGAACGGCCAGATCACGCTGCGCTCGACGCCGGGCGGTTTCGGCACGCCGCCGTTCGGCTCGACCGAGCGGCAGGTGCGCGTCGAGGGCACCGACCTCGTCGTCTCGCAGTACCGCACCGAGACGGTGCAGGAGAAGGTCACGACGCTCACCCGCGCGGCCGAGGTGGTCGGCACGCCGCTCGCCCTCGAGCAGCAGGAGGCCTTCGACGTGCCGCCGCACGGCGACGTCGACGCGCCGCTGCAGGTCGACGCCGACGCGGCGGCGGCGCTGGCCGACTGGTTCGCGCTCGCCTTCGCGGTGCTGGCCGAGTTCCGCGACGAGTGCCACGTCGAAGACGAGCCGACGCCGCACGTGCGGCTGTGGCCCGAGCACTTCGACGCCGCCGTCGACGTGGGCACCGGCGACCGCGGCGGCACGTACGGCATGTCGCCCGGCGACCGGTACGACCCGCACCCCTACGTCTACGCGAGCCGCTGGGGCGAGAACCCGCCCGACCCGTTCTACGGCTCGCCGTTCGGCGGCGCGTGGCTGTCGTACGCCGACGTCGTGGCCGCGCCCGACCCGCACGCCGCGGCGCTCGGGTTCCTGCGCGAGGCCCGCCGGCGCCGGCTCGGGTACTAGGGACCGCCGCGATGGCCCGCGTCACCTACGTCCACTGGGACGAGGAGGAGGCCTACGCCGTCGCGCGGCGCCTCGTCGCCGGCGGGCACGACGTGACGGTGCACTGGGCGGAGGGCGAGGGCATGCGCGGCGACACCGTGCCGGAGGTGCTCGTGATCTCGCTCGAGCGCCTGCCGAGCCACGGCCGCGCGGTCGCGCAAGTGGCTGTGGAGCGCGCAGTACCGGCGCGCGATCCCGGTGGTGTTCGTCGGCGGCCGGCCCGACAGCGTCGAGCGGGCGCGCGAGCAGTTCGGCGACGCCGTGTTCTGCGGCGAGCACGAGCTGGCGGCGGTCGTCAGCGGGCTCGCGGCATCCAGATGACGCCCTCGGCGGGCTCGCCGAGCGCCGCGCGCCCGTCCCGGCGACGTACGCCGGGCGACCAGCGCGCAGGCGGCCGCGTCGAGCACGTCGTCCACGGCCGCCGTGCCGCCGGTCGGGCCGAGGTCGTCCGGCAGCACGAGGCCCTGCGCGGCCAGCACCGCGCGCCGGCGGACGGCGCCGTCCCAGGTGCGCTTCGAGACCAGCGCCTCGCCGGCGAAGGCCAGGAACGCGAGCTCCGGGTGCGCCTCGATCACCGGGCCGGCGTGGCCGCGCCTCCTCGACCTCGAGGATCTTCTTGCGCAGCGCGTAGGACTGGGCCGACAGCGACGGCTGCGACCAGCCGCGCGGCGGCGTAGGTGGGCATCTCGAGGCAGGCCCTGGTCGGGGCCGGGAACACGCGCGACGAGGCCCGGCCGAGCAGCTGCTTCGCGGCCCGGTCGGACGCCCGGCCGCCCGGCCCGGACGGGCAGGCCGATCGGCATGTCGACGGCGACGCAGGCCGCGTCGGGGAACGCGTCCAGCACGTCGCGCAGCGTCGCCCGCACGACCACCTCGGGACCCGGCAGCGCCACCGCCACCCAGCCGCCGCGGCAGCCGTCTACGCCGACGACGCGAGCCATGACCGGGCGAACTCCACCGCCTGCTGCTCGCTCTCCACCACGCCCGCCGCCTGCTCCTCCTGCAGCGCGGCCACCAGCTTGCCGAGCTCCGGGCCGGGCGCGAGGCCGACCTGCTCCGCGATGCGGTCGGCGGGTGCGACCAGCCGCGGCGGCACGGAGCCGAGGGCGACGACGCCGGCGGCGATCTCCTGCGCCGTCTGCAGGTGGCGCCGCAGGCCGCGCTGCCGCGTGCGCGAGCCGCGCGTGGCCAGCCGGTCGCCCAGCGACAGCACCACCGACGGCAGCGCGTACGGGCGCGTCGCCATGCGCGTAGCGGTAGAAGGCGCGCCGGTCGAGCGGGCGCTCCGGGATCATGAAGCCGAGCATCAGGTGCTCGCGCACGAGCACCGTCGTCAGCTCGCGCAGCGCGCCGCTGGCGTTGAGGCGGCCGAGGATGACGTCGAGCATCGCGACGCCGCGCTCGTCGTGGCCCCAGAACTTGACGCCGCCGTCGGGCAGCACCGTGCGCGTGTACGGCTTCGCGATGTCGTGCAGCAGCGCGCCCCAGCGCAGGCCGGCGCGCACGTCCATGGTGCCGTCGAGCGGGGCGGCGAGTGACTCCTCGATGGCCGCCGCCACGACGGGGTCGGGGAAGAAGTGGTCGACGTTGGCGGCCACGTCGGCCGTCGCGTCGATGACGTGCAGCGTGTGGTGGAAGACGTCGAGGTGGTGGAAGGCCGACTGCTCCACGTCGTGCAGCGCCTCGACCTCGGGCAGCACGGCGGCGAGCACGCCGAGCTCGTCGCACAGCAGCAGCGCGTCGACCGGGTCGCGGACGCCGAGGATGCGCTGCAGCTCGGCCAGCTGGCGCTCGCCGGCGCTCGAGACGACCAGGTCGGCGTCGCGCCGCGCGATGTCGGCGGTGGTCTGCTCGACCGCGAACTCCAGCTCGGCGGCGAGGCGCGGCAGCCGCAGCAGGCGCAGCGGGTCGTCGCGGAACACGTCGTCGCCGACCACGCGCAGCACCCGCTCCGCGATGTCGCCGAGGCCGCCGTGCGGGTCGGTGACGGTGCCGTCGGCGAGGCTGACGGCGATCGCGTTGGCGGTGAAGTCGCGGCGGGCCAGGTCCTCGGGCAGCGAGCCGTGCAGCGCCGTGAAGTCGACCATGCGCCCCTCGTCCACGACGCGCCAGGCGCCGTGGCGCTCCGACAGCGGAAACGGCGCGCCGCCGCTGGCGCCGGGCGTGCGCGCGGGCGGCCGCGCCCGGGTCGCCCGCCACGACGATGTCCCAGTCGTCGACCGGCCGGCCGAGCAGGTGGTCGCGGACGGCGCCGCCGACGATCCAGCCCTCGTCGCCGACGAGCGCCCGGCCCCGGGCGGCGAGCTCCTCGAAGCTCACGCCGCCACCTCGCGGTCGCCGCGGTCGGGCCGGTGGCGCAGCGCGCAGGCGACCTCGTAGCCGATGGTGCCGGCGGCGCGGGCCAGCGCCTCGATCGGCGCGCCCGGCCCGATCAGCGTCACCTCGTCGCCCTCCGCGACCCGCAGGTCGTCGGGCAGGACCACCGCGAGCTGGTCCATCGCCACGGCGCCGACGACGCACGAGCGGCCGCCGATGACGACCTCGGCGGTGCCCGCCGCGGGACGCGGGAAGCCGTCGGCGTAGCCCACGGGCACGTGCGCCACCCGCAGCGGGCGGTCGGCCCGGATGCGCCGGCCGTAGCCGCTCGCCTCGCCCGGCGCGAGCGCGCGCACCATCCGCACCACGCTCGTCCAGCTCAGCACCGGCGTGAGGCCGTCGGCGCGCGGCGTCCTCGTCGCGCGGCGAGATGCCGTACAGCGCGATCCCGCACCGCGCCATGTCGAACCGGGCACCTGCGAGGTACAGGGCGCCGCCGGAGTTCGCGAGGTGGCGCGGACAGGGCGGGAAGCGGTCGGCGAGCGCCCGGAAACGCGCGATCTGCTCGTCGGCGAACGTGGTGTCGCGCTCCTCCGAGGTCGCCAGGTGCGAGCAGAGCCCGCCCAGGCGGTCGCCCGCGACGGCGGCGGCCGCGATCGCCTCGTCGGGCTGCAGGCCCCAGCGGCCCATGCCGGTGTCGGCCTTCAGGTGGATGCGCACGCCCGGCACGGCCACCAGCCGCTCGACGGCACCGGGCGTCGAGCAGATCGACGTCGAGCCCGGCGGCGGCCGGCTCGTCACCCGGCGGCAGCGGCGACATGACCATGATCCGCGCCTCCGGCAGTGCGGCGCCGAGCGTCCGCGCCTCGCCGATCGTGGCCACGCCCAGGCCGATCGCGCCCGCCTCGAGCGCCGCCCGGCCCACGTCGGCGGCACCGTGGCCGTAGCCGTCGGCCTTCAGGACCGCCCACAGCTCGCCCCCGTGCGCGGCGCGCAGCCGCGCGACGTTGGCGCGCACCGCCGCAGCGTCGACACGGAGCAGCGAACGCACTCAGGCCTGGTTGTCGTGGAACTCGTACCGGGCGAGCGCACGCACGATGTGCGACCGCGAGATCATGCCGATGACGCGCCCGTCCTCGACGACGGGCAGCCGCGAGACGTCGTGCCGCGACATGCGCCGCGCGGCCTCGTGGATGGTGTCGTCCGGGCCCGACGGTGCGCACCTCGTCCGTCATCAGGTCGCCGGCGGTGGCCGCGAACGCCTTCTTGATCTGCTCGTCGAACTGGTCGGTGTTGTGGAAGAAGATCGCGCCGTCGAGGAACGGCACGAAGTGCGGCACCTCGATGTCGCCCTCGACCTCCTGCAGGATCAGGTCGCCCTCGGTGACGATCCCGAGCAGCTTTGCAGTCCCGCACGACCGGGCACACCCTGGAGGTTCTCGGAGACGAACAGGTCGACCAGGTCGCGCAGGAGCATCTCCGGCGGCACCGTTCGCGGGTTCTCCAGCATCACGTCACGCACCGCGGCGTCGATCACCGATTCCTCCGTCATCTGGCGAGCGTTCGGCGCTCGACGAAGGTCATGATAGCCCGAGGGTCCGGGCTCGGTCGCTCAGCCCAGTTGCAGACGGTCGATCAGGTCGGAGGCGACGATCGCCTGCCCCGCCGGCACCGCTCGGGCCGCGGCCAGGTGCGCCGCGGCGCCGGCCGCAGCCGCCTCGAAGGGCGCTGCGCCGCCCGCCAGCAGGCCCGCGATCGTGCCGCAGAGCACGTCGCCGGTGCCCGCCGTGGCGAGACGCGGGTCGTCGCCGTCGCGCACCGCGAGCAGCCCGCCGGGCGCCGCGATGATGGTGTCGGCGCCCTTCAGCACGCACACCGCGCCGGTGCGCTCCGCCAGCGCGCGGGCGGTCGCGAGGCGGTGCCGCGGCGACCTCGTCGGTCGTCGTGCCGAGCAGCCGCGCCGCCTCGCCGGCGTGCGGCGTGATGACCGTCGGCGCGGTGCGGCCGGCGAGCAGGTCGAGGTCGGTCCCGATGGCGTGCAGGCCGTCGGCGTCCAGTACCAGTGGCGCGGCGATGAGCGGCGCGATGTGCCGCACCAGGGCGGCCGTGCCCGGCGTGCGGCCGCAGCCGGGGCCGAGCGCCGCCGTGGTGCACCGCGTGGCGCGCTCCAGCAGCACGTCGGCCGCCTCGAGCGCGAGGCCGCCGTCGGCATCGGCGCACGCCAGCGTCATCGGCTCCAGCACCAGGCCCGCGACGACCGGCTGCTGCGATGCGGGCACCGCCGCCACCACCAGGCCGGCGCCGGCCCGCAGCGCCGCCCGCGCGCACAGCACGATGGCGCCCGTCATGCCGCGCGAGCCGCCGATGGCGAGCACGTTGCCGGCGTCGTACTTCGAGCCGAACGACGGCCGCCCGGTCAGCCCGGCCACGGCCCCCGCGCCGACCAGGACGGCCGGCGCCGGCACGTCCACGCCGGCCGGGATGCCGATCGGCACCACGACCAGCCGGCCCGCGTGCGCCAGCCCGGGCAGCACGACGTGGCCGATCTTGGGCGCGTGGAACGTGACCGTCACGTCGGCGGTGACCGCGACCGCCGCCACCTCGCCGGTCGAGGCGTCGACGCCGCTCGGCACGTCGACCGCGACCACCGGTACGCCGGCGTCGCCGATGGCGCGGATCGCCTCGGCCACGGCGCCGCGCGGCTCGCCGCTGCGGCCGGTGCCGAGCAGCGCGTCGACGATCACGTCCGCCCCGCGCAGGCCGTCGCCGACGGCTCCGACGCGCGAGACCGGGACGCCGGCCGCGACGGCCGCGTCGCAGGCGTCGAGCGCGTCGCCCTCGTAGGGCCGCGACGCCACGACGAGGCACGAGGCGTCGACGCCGAGCGCGCGCAGCCGGCGCGCCGCGACCAGCCCGTCACCGCCGTTGGCGCCGCCGCCGCAGACGCAGACCACGCGCCGGGCGGCGGGGAACCGGACGCGGACGACGTGGGCGACGGCCTCGCCGGCGGCCGCCATCAGCCGCGTGCCGGGCACGCCGGCGGCGATCGCCGCCGCGTCCGTGGCGCGCATGGAGGCCGCGTCGTGCAGGTCGCGCCCGATCAGAACTGCGTCCCCAGCCAGGTGCTCAGCTTCTGCAGGTCGCCGGGCACCTTCGACTCGTCGAACGTGTAGGTGGCCGTCGTGCCGTCCGTCAGCACCGCCGTGATGGAGTACACGAACACGTCGGCCGCCCCGGGGTTCGTGCTGACGGAGCTCGCGGGCAGAGGCACGCCGAGCGCATCCTGCGCCGCGGCCAGCCCGGGATCGCCCGGCTTCAGGTGCACCTCGCGGCGCGAGGCCGCGATCCCACCGGTCCGGATCGCGTCGAGCGTCGCGAGCGTGGGCGCGGTGGCAGGGGGCTGCGAGGTGGTCGAGCCGCCACCGCCGCAGGCCACGAGCGCGAGTGCGGCGATGACCGGGCTGAGGCGGAGGAGGATCTGCATACCGGTGGGACACGCATCGTAGGCGCGGGTTCCCGTGCCGCGGCATCTCCCGTACGATCCATCGCATGAGCATCGCCACCACCCGCTTCGTGACCGGCGCGGAGCGCTTCGCCGCGCTCCACACCACCGCGCTGCCGCAGGTCGACGAGCTGTGCGGCTGTTTCCAGGCCCATCTCGCGCTGCGCGTCGCCGGGTTCGACGTCGACCAGGAGGACGTCGCGCTGCAGGCCGGCACCACCCAGTCGCCGAGCCGCTACAAGGGCGGCCTGCCGAAGGGCGAGACGGGCCGCGACGCCCGCTGCGACTTCCCCATCACCGACGAGCAGCGCTCCGGCACGGCCGCCGCCGGCATGGTGCGCGCCATCGACAAGATCGGCGCGGGCGTCGTCACGGCCATCCCGGTCGCCGGGCCGTTCACGGTGCAGAACACGCGCGCGGTGCTCGACATCGCCTGCTCGGCGTCGTCGCCCGTGACGCTGGCGGCCAACCTCTCCACCGGGCCGTTCTGGGGCTCGCACCCGTCGGCGCCCGAGGTGCTCGCCTACCTCGTGTCCGGCGACGACTCGGCCGGCCCGGAGGCCGACTGGAACGTCGGGCACTTCGTGACGCTGCTCGGCACCATCGACGGCGCGGCCGGCCAGCTGGTCGTGGTCGCCGACACGTACCGGTCGCTCGGGCACGGCGCCGTCTACCTGCAGCCGATCGAGCGCGTGGCCGCGGGCCTGCGCCGCGAGTCCTTCCCGGGCGACGGCGGCATCATCGCCATCGTCGCCACCGACGAGGAGGCCTCGCTACGGGAGCGGTTCGCCGACGCGGGGCTCGAGCTCCGCGTCTGGGACAACGGCAGCGCCGACAGCGGAGCCTGACGGCTCGTCGGCCGGCACCTTCCGCTCGCGGTTCCGGTCGATGCTTCTCTGTACCGATTGGGCAATCTCGTGCCCGGCGCGACGCGCCTCTTTGATCCGTCGTTCGAACTCGCTCATCGTCTGGAGGTTTTTCGGGCGCGCCGGCCGGTCCCCTGCCGTCGCCGGCGAGAACAGGTCGCTGCATCCGTGAGATTCCGCTGGATTCGGGCCCAGGTGTGAGCCCGCCTTCTCAAGTCGCCGCGCGAACGCTCGCGCCCGGCCTGGCGCTGGCGGCGGCGCTCGCGGTCGTCGCCTACGGCATCTCGAAGGTCGAGCCCCGGGCGTCGGCGCTGGTCGCGGCGCTGCTGCTCGGCATGCTGGTCTCGAACGTCGCCGGCCGGCCGCGCGGTGCTCGCGCCCGGTGCGCGGTTCGCCGCCCGCCGCGTGCTGCGGGTCGGCATCGCGCTGCTGGGCCTGCGCATCTCGCTCGAGCTGATCGGCGACGTCGGCTGGCGCGGCATCCTGGTGGCGGTGGCCGCCGTGGCGTTCACGCTGCCCTTCACCGTCTGGCTGGGCCGCCGCCTCGGCGTCTCCCCCGCGCTGTCGCTGCTGATCGGCGCCGGGTGCGGCATCTGCGGCGCGGCGGCGGTCGTCGCCATGGAGCCGATCGCCGAGGCGAAGGACGAGGAGGCGGGCTTCGCGCTCGCCACCGTCACCGCCCTCGGCACGATCGCGATGCTGGCGCTGCCCGTGCTCGGCACGAGCGCCCTCGGGCTCTCCGACGACGACTTCGGGCTGTGGGCCGGCGGCAGCGTGCACGAGGTGGCCCAGGTGGTCGGCGCCGCCGGCGGCGTGTCGGCCGCCGCGCTCGCCGTCGCCACCATCGTCAAGCTGACGCGCGTCGTGCTGCTCGTGCCGGTGATCGTCGTGACGGCCGTCATCAAGGGCCGCGCCGGCGGCAAGCGCGGCAACCCGGTGCCGCTGTTCGTGGCGTGCTTCCTCGGTCGCCGTGCTGCTCCGCTCGACCGGCTGGCTGCCGGACAGCTTCGTCAGCCGCGTCGACCGACCTCGACACCGCTCTGCTGGCGTGCGCGATGGCGGGCCTCGGCCTGACCATCGACGTCGCGCAGCTGCGGCGCCTCGGCGGCCGGCCGCTGGTGCTCGGCGCGACGTCGAGCACGCTGCTGGCGCTGGTCATCCTGGGCCTCGTCACGGTGACCTCGTAGACTCTCCGCCGTGGAGTTCCGCGACACCCTCGTGCTCGTCACCGGCGCCTCGCGCGGCATCGGCCTCGCGATCGCCGAGGCGGTGCATGCCGAGGGCGGCCGGCTCGTGCTGGTGGCGCGGGAGACCGACGCGCTGCACGCCGCCGCCGAGCGCCTCGGCGCCCAGGCCATCGCCGCCGACCTCACCGACCCGGCGTCGCTCGAGGGCCTGATCGAGCGCGCCGGCGAGGTCGACATCCTCGTCAACAACGCCGGCATGGACATCACGAAGCCGCTCTGGGAGCACACCGCCGACGAGCTGCGCCAGATCATGCAGCTGAACCTCGTGACGGCGATGGAGCTGACCCGCCAGGCGCTGCCGGGCATGATCGCCCGCCGCCGCGGCCACATCGTCAACATCTCGTCGCTGGCGGGCGTCGTGTCGCTGCCCGGCTACGCGAGCTACGGCGCGTCGAAGGCCGGGCTGACGCACTTCACGAGCTGCCTGAACGCCGACCTGCGCGGCATCAAGGGCGTCGGCGTGACCGTGGCCGAGGTCGGCCCGGTGCGCAGCGCGCTGCTCGACTCGGTCACCAGCGCCGACACGATCCGCCGCTCGTACGACCGGCTCTACAAGACGGGCATGGTGCGCGACCTCGACCCCGAGGATGTGGCGCACGGCGTGATCAAGGCGGTCAAGAAGGGCAAGCGCGGCGTGTGGCTGCCGAAGACCGCGGCCCTCGCGCCGGCGGTGGTCGAGCTGCCCCGGCGGGTGGTCGGAGCGATCACGGCCGGGATCCGGCACCCCACGCCGCGAGGCTAGCCTCCGTCCCCACCGCCGACGGGCGGTACTCCAGCCCGACGTGGCCCGTCCCAGCCGAGCCGGTCGAGCGCGGCGAGGAAGCCGTCGACGTCCATCTTGCCGGTGCCGCGCTCGCCCCGGCCGGGGCAGTCGGCGATCTGCACGTGGCGCACCTGCGCGAAGTGCGCCTCGAGCTCGGCCACCGGGTCGCGGCCGATCATGGCCGCGTGGTAGGCGTCGAACTGCAGCCCGGTGTTCGACCGCCCGGCGCGCCACACGAACGCGGCCGCGTCCTCGTTCGTCTGCAGCAGCACGGGCCCGTTGTCGTCGGGGTTGAGCGCCTCGACGACCACGGTCGCGCCCTGCTCGGCGGCCGCGTCGGCGGCGAACGCCAGCTCGGCCGCCGCCCAGGCGAGCTGCGCCTCGCGCTGGTCCTCGCGCTCGACGCCGACCAGCGCGTGCAGCGTCCGACACCCGATCCGCCGCGCCAGGTCGAGGGCGATCGGCACGTGCCGCCGCCAGTCGTTCTGGCGCTCCGGCAGCGCCATCAGCCCGCGCTCGCCCGCCTCGGGATCGCCGCCGTCGAAGTTCATCAGGCACACGGCGAGCCCCGCGTCGGCCACCGCCGCCGCGACGTCGTCGAGGTTCTCGCCCCGCGGCCAGTGCAGCTCGACGGTGTCGAAGCCGGCCGCCCGCGCCGCGGCGAACCGCTGCAGGAAGGGCAGCTCGGCCCACAGGAACGAGACGTTCGCCGCGAACCGCGTCAATACGCGAACCGGTGCATCTCGACGAGCTCCTCCTCGGACTTGGATCCGTGGTCGGCCCACTCCTTGCGGCGCACGCCGGCGATCACGTCGTGCAGCACGGTGCCGAGCCCGTCGCGGAGGACGGTCGAGGCCGGCGAAGGCCTCGGCCGCCTCGCCCAGGTTCTCGGGCAGGCGCCGGATGCCGCGCGCGACCAGCGTCGAGGTGTCGAGCACGCCCGGATCCTCCTGCGTCGGCGGCGGCAGCGTCGATGCGCGCTCCACGCCCGCCAGGCCGGCCTGCAGCACGGCCGCGAGCGCCAGGTACGGGTTCGCGGCGCCGTCGGTGACCTTCAGCTCGACGTTCGCCGAGCGGCTGCGGCTGGTGACCGTGCCGGGGATGAAGCGCAGCGCCGCCTCGCGGTTCTCGATGCCCCAGGCGGTGTAGGCGCCCGACCAGTGGCCGGGCTGCAGGCGCACGTAGCTCGGCACGCTGGGGGCGACGACGGCCATCAGCGCGGGCAGCTCGTCGCGGATGCCGGCCACGAACGAGGCGCCGTCGGCGTGCATGCCGCCGGGCGCGTCGCCGCCCGTCATCCGGTTCTCGTCGTCGCGCCACAGCGACAGGTGCATGTGGCTGCCGTTGCCGAGCCCGCCGGGGAACACGACGGGCGCGAACGAGACGTCCATGCCGTGCTCGGCCGCCACCGCGCGGGCGGTGAAGCGGAACAGCAGCAGGCGATCGGCGGCCTCGAGCGGCGTCGACGGCGCCAGCGAGACCTCGAACTGGCCCGGCGAGTACTCGGGGTGCAGCTGCTCGACGGGGATGCCGACCGACTCCAGCGCGTTCGCGAAGTCGCGCAGGAAGTCGCGGATCGCGATGAACGCCCGCACGCTGTAGCCCGGCCCGGCGGTGGCCGGCACGCCGTCGCGCAGCAGCGTCATCTCGACCTCGTACGTGGCCTGCGCGGCGAGGCCGGCGGCCGCCAGCCGGTCCTGCGCCAGGCGCAGCACGTGGCGGGGGCAGACGGGCAGCGGCTCGAGCTCCTGCGTGAACTGGTCGACGGGTGCCCACGCGTAGCCGGGCAGGAACGGCAGCGCGCGCACCTGCGTCACGTCGGGAACCAGCCGCGAGTCGCCCGAGGGCGTGTCGTACGGCGGCACCTCGGCGAAGTGCTCGTCGATGCAGACGACGGCCCAGATGTCGGACCAGCCGGTGCCGGAGCGGGCGACGGTCTCCAGGCGCCGCAGCGGGATGACCTTCGTGCGGGACATGCCCGCCATGTCGGAGAAGTGCAGCGCGACGAGCGAGACGTCGTCGCCGCGCAGCCGCTCCTGGATCTCGGCCGGCGTCTCCATCAGGCCAGCCCGTGCAGCCGCAGGACGTTGCCGCCGAGCACGCCGGTGCCGATCTGCACGGCCTCCGCGTCGTCGACCCAGCCGTGCTCGCGCGCCCGGGTCAGCACGCGCTCGAGCGCCTCGCGCCCGACCTGCGCCGACAGCCAGAGCACCTCGGGATCGGTCGACTCGTCGGAGCCGTAGAGCACCTTGTTGGTCGGTGCCACGCCGAGCAGCAGCTCGAGCAGGTTGTCGAGCGCGAGCGACGACCACGGCATCGTGATCGACAGCTCCAGGTAGACGCGGGGCAGGATCTGCGCCACGTAGGCGCCCTCCGCCAGCCACGGCTGGCCGGAGTGGATCAGCACCACCGGGTGCTCGAGGTGGCGGTTCAGGAACGGGAACAGGTCGCGGGCCGAGCAGTGGTCGAGCACCACGTCGGCGTCGCCGCCGCCGCAGTGCACGTGCAGCGGCCGGTCGGTGGCCTTGGCGACCGCCATCACGCGCTCCAGCAGGCGGTCGCGCACGGGCTTCGCGTCGACGCGCGTCTCCTGGAAGCCGCCGTCGCGCCAGCGCAGGAAGGCCGCCTTGGCGTCGGACGCGGTCGGCTCCCCCACGTCGAGCCCGGTGCGGTAGGCGAGCACCGTCTTGAACGCCACGGCGTCGGCGGCCGCGGCCTCCTCGCACGCTGCGGCCAGGGCGTCCTCGAGCTCCTCGTAGCTCGTCGCCGTCTCGCGCAGCTTCGTGATCACCGGCTCGATCCGGAACACCCGGTGCACCGGCACGCGCGCCTCGGTGCGGAAGTTCGCGAAGTCGACCGGCGGCTGCGGGTAGCCCTCGTCGCACACCAGGCCGGCGAGCCCGCACGCGCTCCACAGGCCGTCCAGGTACGCGGCCGGGTCGGCCGAGTAGGCGGCGTGGCGGGCGGCCGACACGGCGGCGCGGTCGTCGTCGCAGCCGAGGTGCGCGGCGAGCCGGCGGCGCATCGTCGAGGCGAGCGGCGTGGCGTCGGTGAGCTCGCGGAGAAACGACTCGCCGACGCGCGGCACGAGGCCGGACGAGACGAGGCACATCCCCATCATCGTGATGCGGTCGAGGAAGCCGTCGGGGTCCGACGCGAGCACCGCCGCGTTCGACCAGGGATGCATGTGGGCGTCGACGACGGGGACGCCGGCAAGGGATACGCTGGGCACGGCGCGAGTGTAGGAGATCGGGCCGGAACCGGGCGCCCCGGTGCGGGCTCGCACACCGGGGCGGGGTCAGTGGGCGATCAGCCCAGGCTCAGCAGTGGTGGCCGGCGGACGGCGGCAGGTTCATCGCCGGGTTCCGGTCGAAGAAGCCGCACGGCTGCAGCAGCAGCCCGGTGTACTCGCAGGGCATGACCGGGAAGTCCTCCGGCCGGGCCACGTGGGTGGTGCCGAAGGTCGCCCAGACGACGACGTCGCGGCCCTCGAGCGGCCGGTCGGCCGCGATGAAGCCGGGCAGGCCGTCGCCGCCCGCGGTGCTGGTTCGGGTAGTCGCCGGCCGCCTTGCGCTGCGCCGGGTCGTACGCCGTCACCCACAGGTTGTGCCGCGCGAAGGCGCCGCGGTCGGCCACCGACGAGCCCTCGGGCGCCAGCAGCGGCGTGGTGCCGTGCCCGAGCTTCAGCCGGTAGCCGGTCGGCTCGCCCAGCGCGTTGCGCTTCGAGGCCGAGCGCACCTCCCAGTAGCGCGCGGTGGCGGTGCAGGCGTCGGCGACGCCCTCCGACTCGCGCCGCAGCGGCGTCTCGCGGGCCACGAACGCGCTGCCGAGCGGGTTGTCGGGCCCGGGCGGGAGCGCCTCGGAGTCGATCTGCACGACGGTGTTGTCGGTGCCGTCGATGTCGAGGTCGAGGCGCACGCAGAACAGGTGCTGGTGGTGCGGCGCCGCCAGCTGTCGGCCGATCCGCCGGCCGTGCGGCACGTCGGCCCCCTCCTCGATCGCGCTCGTGTTGAGGATGCCGGTCAGCTTCATCTCGAGCTGGATCGAGCCGTCGAGGTACAGGTACCAGAAGATGCCGTACTCGTAGTTGCCGACGGTGTGGATCGACGAGACGACGAGGCGGCGGCTGCGCCGCACCTCGGTCAGCCCCGAGAAGTGGTCGCTGTGCTTCCAGAGGATGCCGGCGTCCTCCTCGTGGATGCAGATCGCGTTGCGGGTCGTGCGGGTGTCGCCGTCGGGCAGCGCGAAGTGCGCATCGAGGTAGTGGATCTCGCCCAGGCAGTCACAGCCCAGCGTCAGGGAGTTGGCGAACGGGCCGAAGCCGTACTCGCCGACGTCCATGACGTGCTTGAAGCCGTGATCGGGCGAGACGTCGCCGTACGGCACGATCATCTCGGCCAGCGACGCGCGCTTCAGCACCGATCGGGCCACGCCGTCGTCCACCCACGCCACGTCGTGCAGCACGAGGCCGTCGACGGGGTGCATCGTCGCCGCGAGCCGCCAGCAGTCCCAGCTGATCGCGTTGCCGTCGACCGTGAAGCTCGGGCCCTCCGGCTGGACGATCTCGAGCGGGCGCAGCGTCTCGCGCCACGGCCGGTTCGACTCGGCGTCGTAGCGCGCGGAGTCGGCGGGAATCGGCACCACGCCGTGGTCCTCGAGGCGCACGACGCGGCGCTCGTTCAGGTCGACGAACGCGATCACGCCCTCGATCGGGTGCGCGTAGCCGTTGTCGTCGGCCGTGTCGCGCCACAGCGACATGGCGCGCACGACGCGCCGCCCCTCCTCCCACGGCAGCCCGAAGTTGCCGGTCGCCCACGGGTCGACCTGGATCAGGTCGAACTCGGTGATGCCGCGCTTCGCCATCGCAGCGCGCCAGCCGGGATCGGCCCGCACGACGTCGCCGGCGATCGAGTACTCCTCGTAGATCAGCGACGGCTGCACGTCGTCGCGGACGACGTGGGCGACGACCGCACCGGCGTCGAGATCGACGTCGACGCGATGCGACGAGCCCGTCGGCCGGTGGTAGGCCAGCACCTCGGCCAGCCGTGCATCGGAGTCGGCGCCCTTGGTGCCCTCGGCGACCGCGGCCCACACGAACCGCACGCCTCGGCACCTCCGGCGATCGTGCACGATCGCGCACGCCCGCTCGATCTCGTCGGCGCTCAGCGGCACCGGTCCCCATGTCTCGACTCGTGCCATGCCGTGATTGTGGCGCAGCGGCCGAGCCGCCGCCAGTAGGCTGACGTGATCTCGCGCGCGCTCGCGCGCTCCGGTCGGCCGCTCCTGGATCCCCACCTGTCCGTGCTCGGGGCCGACCGTCGCGCGCAGGATCTTGAACGTCCGCCTGCGCGATCCGCGCGCCGTCGAGGCCCGCACCGCCGAGGCGTGCGCGAGCTCCACGTCAACCTCTACGCTCGTGCGTGACCACCCAGAAGCTGCTCATCCGGCAGGCCGTGATCGCGGTCATCGTCGGCTTCGTCATCTACCTGAGCCGCGGCATCGCCGCCGGCATCGGGTACGGCCTCGCGTTCTACGCGATCTCGACGCCGCTCGCGATCTGGGCGGAGCGCCGCAAGGCCCGCAACGCCGCCGCCGACGAGGCCTAGAGGTCAGGCGGCGATGACCGCCACGACCTCGATCTCGACCACCTGGCGGTCGTAGCCCAGCACGGCGACGCCGATCAGCGAGCACGCCGCCGCGCCGACCGCCGGTCTCCTCGACCACGCGCCACGCCTGCACCAGGTCCTCGCGCGTCATGGTGGCGACGTAGATGCGTGCCTGCACGACGTCGGTGAAGTCGGCGCCGGCGGCCCGCAGCTGGCTGCGCAGGTTCGCGAGGCACTGCAGCGTCTGCGTGGCGACGCCGCCGTCGACGACCCTGCCGTCCTCGTCGATCGGGCACGCGCCGGCGCAGTGCACCAGCCGGCCGCCGAGGGAGGTGACCGCGTGGGCGTAGCCCGGCGGGGGATGGAGGTCGGGCGCGAGGTGTCGGTGGATGTCGGTCATGCGGTCAGCCACTCCGGGACGTCGAATCGGGCGACGATGTCGTCGGCGGTCTCGCGCTTGCGCGTCAGCGCTGCCCGGCCCTCCGAGACCATCACCGCTGGGGGGATCGGCACGGCGCAGTAGTCGGACGTGACCGCCTCGCAGTACGACCCGTTGTCGAGTATGGCGATCAGGTCGCCGCGGCGCAGCTCCGGCAGCAGCACCTCGTCGGCCACGTCGTCGTCGGCGCAGATCGGGCCGGAGATCGAGACGCGCGTGTCGGCGACGTCGTTCATGCGGTTCGCGACCACGACCTCGTGGTGGAACCGGAACATCAGACGGCGCACGAAGTGGTAGCCCGACGTGTTCTCGATCGACGCCCACTCGCGCTCCTCGCCGCCGGCGCGCCGGGTCTTCTTCACGCCGACCCGGGCCACCAGCGCGACGGCGTCGGTGACGAGGTAGCCGCCGGCCTCGAGGATCAGCCGCGGCGTGCCGAGATCCCACTCCGCGCACAGCTCCTTGGCGGTGCCCGCGACGGCCATCGCGTAGTCGTCGGCGGTCGGGAACTCGGTCAGCGCGCCGGGGCCGTAGCCGGCGGGGTTGCCGACCCGGTAGCCGCCGCCCATGTTGAGGATCGCGAGGCGGTGCCCGTGCTCCTCGCGGATCGACCGCGCGACGTCGAGGGTCTGCTCGACGCAGCGCTCGTGCCGGACGACGTCGAGGCGCGGCGAGTAGGGCGTGCCGTAGGCCGAGAAGCCGAGGTGGTTGTGCAGGCCGGCCAGCGCGAGGCCGGGATGCGAGAGCGCGAGCTCGGCGGCCGCCATCGCGTCGGCGGGATCCATGCCGAACTTGCCCAGCCAGTCGGACTTCGCGAGCTCCGGGTCCTCGGCCATCAGCCGCGTGTTGTCGACCGCGATGCGCAGGCAGATGCGGCTGCGGCGGCGTCGCCGTGCGGGGCTGCAGCTCCGCGATCTGCTGCAGCTCCTCCAGCGAGTCGACGTTGATGACGGCGACGCGTCGGTCGAGCGCGAAGCGCAGCTCCTCCTCGGTCTTCGAGTTGCCGTTGAAGACGATGCGGTCGGGCGTGCCGCCGCCGCGGAGGATCAGCTTCAGGTGGCCGAGCGTGACCGCGTCGACCATCGCGCCCTCGTCGAGCAGCGCCGCGATGATGGCCGGCTGCGGGTTGGCCTTCGTGGCGTAGAGCACCTCGGTGGCCGGGTACACGCGGTGGAAGGCGTCGCGCAGGCGCCGGTAGTTGTCGCGCAGGGTCGACTCCGAGATCACCCAGAGCGGGGCGCCGAACTCCTCGGCCAGCGAGACCACGTCGCGGCCGTCGATCTCGAGGTGGCCGGCGTCGTTGGTCCGGAAGGCAGCGGGCATGCCGGGAACGCTACCGGTTCAGCTGAAGGGGCGGGCGGAGGGCGCCCGCGCCGGCGTCGCCGTCAGCCGGATGTCGGCGCAGCGGCGCTCGCTGCGGTACCCGGCGCGGTCGTAGACCCGCACGCACCAGCTCGTCGCGCGCACGCCGGTGGGCAGCCGGAACGAGAAGAAGTACGTCTGGCCGGCCGTGATGTTGCGCAGGCGGCGCACCGACCCCACGCGGGCGATGCTCCGGCCGCCGGCCATCACCTCGGCGAACGCCGCCACCTGCAGGGAGTTCTCGACCGGGCGGAACCGCAGGCGGATGCGCTGGCCGCGCTTGCCCCTCGCCACCAGCGGCTTGGCGGCCGGCGCGGTGGTGTCGGTCGTGGTGACGCGCACGGGCGCCGAGTGGCGGACGCCGTAGCTCGACCAGGCGACGATGCGCACGTTGCGCGAGCGCCCGGGCGTGAGGCCGGCGACCTGGAGCGAGATCGCCTGGCGTCGGTCTCGCCGCCGACGCGCACGGCGCGCGTGGAGTGCTCGTAGTGCGTGCCGTACTCGGCGGAGACCCACACGTCGGCGCCGCGCGGCTTCACCGTCGCGCGCACCGTGGCCGTGCGGTCGCCCGCGGCGGAGACCGTCGCCGGCCCGACCGTGGCCGGGCCGAGACCGGCGGCCGTGACGAGGAACGACCGGATCGACGAGCCGGCCAGGCGCGCGAACACGCTGGAGGATGCCGTGCAGTCCTCGGCGCCGTACGACGTCGAGCCGGCCTGGTACGTGCGGCGGTCGGACGGGTCGACCACGAGCAGCGGCCCGCCCGAGTCGCCGCTGCAGGTCTCGGCCGTGCGGGTGCCGACCGGGCCGGCGCAGAACATGGTCGGGCGGTCGACGTCGGTGCGCCACTCCCTCGTGCAGGCCGCGTCGCTCATCAGCCGGATGCGGCCGGCGTACAGCGTCGGCGCGAGCACCTCGCTCGGCGTCTGCCGGATCAGGCCCCAGCCGGCGATCGTGGCCGATCGTGCCCTCGGCCAGCAGGCCGGCCTTCGCCGGCGGCAGCAGGTCGATCGGTCGGCGCCGCGACGGGTGCCGCCAGGCGCAGCAGCGTGACGTCGTTCAGCAGGCGGTCGGCGTCGAAGGCCGGATGGCGCAGCACCTGGCTGACGCCCACGTAGCCGCTCGGGTCGGACGCCGGGCGGGCGTTGCCGACGCGCACGTGGAACCGCGACGGATCGGTGATCGCCACGCCGTTCGTGACCTCGGTCGCGCAGTGGCCGGCGGTCAGCACGTAGCGGCTCGCGATCAGCGTGCCGGTGCACGAGCCGAGGCCGTCCACGACGATCCGGGCGGCGTACGGGTAGGCGGTCGACGCCGCCGGCGCACCGCCGATGACGCGCAGCTGCAGGCGCGACGAGGCACCGGTGGGAAACGCGGCGAACGCGGCCGACGGCACCAGGAGCAGGGCCAGCAGCGCCAGCAGCGTCCGGCGAGAGGCTCGTCGCATCGCGGGAACACTACCCGCGAGGCGGCGCGCAGCCCCCTCTACGCCGCGAGGGCCATCAGCGAGCGGGCGATGCCGACCGCGTCCAGCCCGTGCGCCCGCCGGTGCTCGTCGCCCGTGCCGTACCGGCGCAGCTCGGTGTCGCGCACGCCGAGGCAGTGCAGCCGCCGCGGTCGCTCGAACGGGATCTCGCCGGCGCTCGTCCCGGCCAGGTACGGCTCGACCAGCACGATGTCGCCGGCGCCGAGCTGGGCGATGGCGGCGGTCGGGAACGGTCGCACCGCGGCCACGTAGGCGACGGTCAGGCCGGTGTCGGCGGTCGCCTCCAGCACGGGTGCCAGCGTCGGCCCGACGGCGACCACGAGGCTGCTGCCCGGGCGCCCGCGCCGGACGACCTCGAACGACGCGTGCGGCTCGTCGTTGAGCTCCTCGGACAGCCGCAGGTAGGCGGTCCCGGTGCCGGCCACGGCGTCGCGCAGCAGTCGCTCGACCTCGTCGGGATGGCCGGGCACGAGGATCTGCACCTCGGGCAGCGTCGCCAGCAGCGCCACGTCACCGGGCGACTGGTGCGTGCGGCCCTCCTCGGCGGCGTCGTAGGAGGCCGCGATCGACACCAGCACGGCGCCGCCCGCGTCCTGGTGCACGAGATCGAGCTTGATCTGCTCGAAGGCGCGCTCGACGAGAAACGACGCGTAGGAGTGCGCGATCGGGCGCATGCCCTCGAGCGCCATGCCGCCGGCGACGCCGATCATGAGCTGCTCGCGGATGCCGACGTTGACGACGCGGCCGGGCCGTGCAGCCGCCGCGAGGTCGAGCCGCGACGCGCCGATGTCGGCCAGCACCACGGCGACGCGGTCGTCGGTCTCCAGCAGGCCCGCCGCGACGTCGACGAAGCGTTCGCGCATGCCGGTCACGACCGCACCTCCGCCACCACCACGGCGGGACGGCCGGGATGCGCCGCCGTCAGCGCCCGCTCCAGCGCGTCGGCATCGCGGCCGTCGACCGTCACCGCCGACCAGCCCTCGCCGGCGAACCGCGCCGCCACGCCGCCGGGCCAGCCGTGGGTGGCCGACGCGTTGTCGACGACGATCGCGGTCAGCGCGTCGAGCCCGACGCGGCCGGCGAAGGCGATCGCCTCGTGGTTCGATCCCTCGTCCAGCTCGCCGTCGCCGACGAGGCAGAAGACGCGCGGGAGCGCATGCCCCTGCACGCGCAGCGCCAGGGCCGCGCCGACGGCCAGCGGCAGGCCGTGGCCGAGCGAGCCGGACGAGATCTCGACGCCCGGCACCAGGTTGCGGTCGGGGTGCCACCCGAGCGGCGAGTCGTAGGCGGCGAAGCCGTCCAGCCACTCGGGCGGGAAGAAGCCGCGGGCGGCGAGCATCGTGTAGTACGCCTGCGGGCCGTGACCCTTGGAGAGGAGGAAGCGGTCGCGGTCGGCGGCCCGTGGATCGGACGGGTCGATGCGCAGCACGCGCTCGTAGAGGACGTGCAGGACGGTGAAGGTGGAGAAGGCGCTCGGCTCGTGCTTCTCGTCGCCCTCCAGGCGGGCGAGAAGGTCGGTCGCGAGGCCGTAGTCGACAGGCATGAACCGACGGTAGTACCTCAAGTACACTTGAAGTCAAGTGTCTGAACTGACCATCGGCGAGCTGGCCGCGCGCAGCGGCGTCGCGACCTCCGCGCTCCGGTTCTGGGAGCAGCAGGGGCTGATCGTCGCCGAGCGCACCGAGGGCAACCAGCGCCGCTACGCGCGGGCCACCCTGCGTCGCGTCGCGCTGATCCAGGCCGGCAGCGCCGCCGGCGTGCCGCTGCGCCGCATCGGCGAGGCGCTTGCCACCCTCCCCCACGACCGCACGCCGAGCAAGCGCGACTGGTCGCGGCTGTCGCGGGTGTGGCGCGACGACCTCGACCGCAAGATCACCGAGCTCGAGCGCCTGCGCGACGACCTGGCCGACTGCATCGGCTGCGGCTGCCTGTCGCTGCGCTCGTGCCGGCTGTTCAATCCCGGCGACCGTCTCGCCGAGGAAGGCCCGGGAGCCCGCAAGCTGCTGCCCTGACCGGCCGCTTCGGCCGCTCTGCAACGATGCCCGCCGTGGCGGTCGTCTTCGGGCTCCTGTGCGCGCTCTCGTGGGGCTCGAGCTCGATCTTCGGCGCGCGCGCGTCGCGGGCCTTCGGCGCGCTCGCGACGACGTTCTGGGTGCAGGCCGTCGGCCTGGCGCTGATCCTGCCGTTCGCGCTGGCGACCGGCGTGCCCGATGCGCCGACCGACGACTGGCTGCTGGCCCTGCTGGCGGGCGTCGCGTACCTGGGCGGCTCGGCCGCCTGGACGTTCGCCGTGCGCATCGGGGCCGTCGGCATCGTGACGATGCTGGTCGCCACCGACGGCGCCATCGCGGCGACCGTGTCGGCGCTGCTGGGCGAGGAGATCGGCCTGCGCGGTGGCCGGCGCCCTGGCGATCGTGGTCGTCGGGCGTGCTGCTCGCCACCCGGCCCGGCGAGCATGCCCGCGTGACGCGCGCCGCGGTGCTGCTCGGCCTGCTCGGCGCCGTCTCGTTCGCGACGGTGTTCGTGGCCGGCGGCCGGGCGACCGGCCTGGAGCTGCCCTGGGTGCTGCTCGTGACGCGCTCCGTGGCGATCGCTGCTGCTGGTGCCGATCGCGGTGCACCAGCGCGCCGGCGTGCCGCGGAAGGCGTTCCGCGACGTGGTCCTGATGGCCGCGACGGACACCGCCGGCTACGCGTTCTACCTGGCCGGGGCCGCGCGGTCGGTGGCCATCGCGGCCGTGATCGGCGCCCAGTACGCCCTGGTCACGGTCATCATCTCGAGCGTCGCGTTCCACGAGCGTCTCACCCGAACCCAGATCGCCGGCGTCGTCCTGACGCTCGCCGGCGTCGCGACCGTGGCCGCATTGCAGGCGACCTGATGGCGATCGCGTCGCGCCTCGTCCCGAAGGGCCTCGACCGGCGCGGCATCGGCGTGCTGGCGTTCGGGCACATGACGGTCGACTCGTGCCAGGGCATGGTGCCGGCGCTGATGCCGTTCCTGATCTCGGGACGCGGCTACTCGTACGCGCAGGCCGGCTCGCTGATGCTGTTCTCGAGCCTCGGCTCGTCGCTGCTGCAGCCGCTGCTCGGCATCTTCTCCGACCGCATCCGCGCCACCTGGCTGATGTGGGCGGGCGCGCTGGTGGCGGCGATCGGCATGGGCAGCTCCGGCTTCATGTCGACGTACCTGCAGACCGGCGTGGCGCTGATGGTGGGCTCGGTGGGCATCGCGATGTTCCACCCCGAGGCGGTGCGCTACGCCAACTACGTCTCGCGCGCCAGCGGGCTGCGCGGCACCGGCATGAGCCTGTTCGCGGTCGGCGGCACCGTCCGGCTGGGCGCTCGGGCCGCTGCTGCTGACCGGCGCGGTGCTCGCGGTCGGCCTGCGCGGCACGGCGCTGGTGGCGGTACTGCCGCTGGCCGCGACGGTGCTGCTGCTGGTGAACCACGGCTACCTCGAGCGGTTCCGGCCCGACGCCGTCGTCGAGGCGCACGCGAACCGGCGAGGGCGTCAACCGGTGGGGCGTGTTCAGCCTGGCGGCCGGATCGGCGTGCACGCGCACGGGCCTGCAGTTCGGCCTGCAGGCGTTCGTGCCGCTGTACATCTGGAAGGTGCTGGACAGCACCGAGGGCATCGGCAACGCGTCGGCGAGCGTGCTGATGGTGTTCGGCGCCGCCGGCACGCTGCTCGGCGGCCGCCTCGCCGACCGCATCGGGTTCCGGCCCGTGGTGGTGCGGTCGCTGGGCGCGACGGTGCCGCTCGTGCTCGCGATCACGGTGACGCCGCTGGCCGGCGTGTTCGCGCTGATGGCGCTGATCGGCTTCACGATGGAGATGAACTTCTACCCGCTGGTCGTGATCGCCCAGGAGGCGCTCCCCCGCCAGGTCGGGTTCGCGTCGGGCGTCATCCTCGGCCTGTCGATCGGCATCGGCGCAGGGCTCACGGCGCTGCTCGGCGTGCTGGCCGACGCGCAGGGACTGGAGGCCACGATCCAGGCGATCGCCGTGCTCGGGCTGATCTCGTTCCTGCTCGCATACGCGCTGCCGCGATCGAAAAGCGCCTGACGCGTCTTGGTACAGTTTTCAGACCAATGACGCACCGACGCTTCGCCGGATCGTGCGCCCGACTTCGACGCCGTCGTCATCGGCGCCGGGTTCGCGGGGCTGTACATGCTCTACCGGCTGCGCGAGCTCGGCTTCACGGCCCGCGGCTTCGAGCGCGGCGGCGACGTCGGCGGCACCTGGTTCTGGAACCGCTACCCGGGCGCTCGCTGCGACGTCGAGAGCATCGACTACCAGTACTCGTTCTCGCCGGAGCTGCTCGCCGACTGGGTGTGGACGGAGCGCTACGCGACCCAGCCGGAGATCCTCCGCTACCTGAACCACGTCGCCGACCGCTTCGACCTGCGCCGCGACATCGCCTTCCACACGCAGGTCGCCGAGGCGGTCTACGACGACGACGCGAACACATGGACGCTCGTCACCGACGACGGCGAGCGCGTGACGGCGCGGTACTGCATCTCGGGCGTCGGCAACCTCTCCTCGATCAAGCGGCCCGACGTCGCGGGCATCGACGACTTCGCGGGCGCGTGCTTCCACACGGCCGAGTGGCCCCACGACGGCGTCGACTTCGCCGGCAAGCGCGTCGCGTTCGTCGGCACCGGCTCGACCGGCATCCAGGCGATCCCGCAGATCGCGCGGCAGGCGGAGCGCCTCTACGTGTTCCAGCGGACGGCCAACTACTCGATGCCGGCGGTGAACCGGCCGCTCGATCCGGCCGAGGTGAAGGCCGTGGTGGCCACCTACGCCGAGCGGCGGCGGGCCGCGGAGCAGTCCGATCCGGGCGTGCCGTTCACGCCGCCGCAGCTCGGTGCCTTCGACGTGTCGGACGACGAGCGCCGGCGCATCTACGAGGCCGGCTGGGCCGAGGGCGGCATCGGCTCGCTCTCGGGCCAGTTCAGCGACGTGTTCACGAGCGCCGACGCGAACCTCACCGCCCAGGAGTTCGCCCGCGAGAAGATCCGCGAGATCGTCCACGACCCGGCGGTGGCGGAGCTGCTGTGCCCGAGCCACTACATCGGCATGCGCCGCACGTGCGTCGACATCGACTACTTCGAGACCTACAACCGCGACAACGTCGAGCTGATCGACGTGCGGCGGAGCCCGATCACGCGCGTCCTGCCGCACGGCATCGCCACCGCCGAGGCCGAGTACGAGGTCGACGTGATCGTGTTCGCGATCGGCTTCGACGCGATGACCGGCGCGCTGCTCGACATCGACGTCCGCGGCGCCGGCGGCCGCTCCCTGCGCGAGGCGTGGGCGGACGGGCCGCGCACGTACCTCGGCCTCGCGATCGCCGGGTTCCCGAACCTGTTCGCGATCACCGGCCCGGGCAGCCCGGGCGTGCTGTCGAACATGGCGCTGTCGATCGAGCAGCACGTCGACTGGATCGCCGACTGCCTGGTCTACCTGCGCGCCAACGGCCTCGACCGCATCGAGGCGACGCCGGAGGCCGAGGACGCCTGGGTGCAGCACGTCAACGAGCTGGCCGACGCGACGCTCTACACGGTGTCGAACTCGTGGTACATCGGCTCGAACATCGAGGGCAAGCCGCGCGTGTTCATGCCGTACGTGGGCGGATGCGGGCGCTACCGCGGCGACTGCGACACGGTCGCCGCGGCCGGGTACGAGGGGTTCACGCTGGCGGCGGTGCGGGTGGCGGCCGACTAGGGCCAGCCGCGGCCTGGTCGCCTGGCGACCTCGAGATTGACGATCCGGGCGGTGCCGTCGCCCTTGACGGCGATCGCGGCCATCGGCGGCGCCGCGCCGGCCGCCGGACGTGCCGGCAGCGGCGCTCGGTCGATGCCGGGGAAGCGGACGGACACCTGCTCGCCCACGCCGGTGACGACCGCTCGAAGGCGGACGGCCTCGAAGTCGTCGATGCCGGCGAGTCGCGTCGGCTCCCACAGGAGCCGGCCGCTGCGCTCGAGCACGACCTGCACCTCGTCGCCGACCTGCACGTGGTCGGCATTGCCGCGCTCGACCGCCTGGTCGACGTAGGTCAGCGGCAGGTACGCGCCGCGCAGCGCCGCCGGCGGAATCGGGGCGACCTGGAATCGGACGAGCTGGGTTGCGTGTTCGAGCCGGTTCTCGCGCTGCGTCATCGCGACGGCGGCGACGAGCTCGACCGTCGCGATCACGAGCACGAGCGTCGAGCGGCGGATCGGACGCGGTGAGACGCCTCGGCCGGCGATCCAGAGCCACGTGCCGGCAATCGCGGCCGCCACGGTGGCTGCACGGAAGGTCGTGGCGACGCGGAGCGGATGCGGGTAGGCGTAGCGCAGGGTCAGCGGCGCGAGGGTGAGCGCGAGGCCGGCCGATGGCGAGCGCGGTGAGCGGCAGGCGCAGCCGACCACCCCGCCGGATGGCGACGACCAGCGCCGCGCCGGCCATGACGGCCGCGAGGAGCACGAGGACCGTCGCCGGCGTGTCGGGGCCCGTCTCCGGGATGTCGCCGTTGACGGGATGCTCCGCGAGCAGCGGCGCGAGTGCGATGACGGCGAGCGGCGCGCCGACCGACTCGAGCGGCAGCGCGAACCGCGCCTGCCCGAAGCTGCGCAGCACGCCCGCGGTCGCGACGAGGGCGACGCCGACGGCGAGGAGCAGCCCGACGTACCCGAGCAGCCATGTCGAACGCCTTGCGGTCGGCTCGGCCAGGTCGACACCGTGGCGGCGACGACGCCATGCCCTCGATCCTGGGAGCGAAGACACTCCCCGACCGCTGTCGCGGTGCGACGAACGCCGGTCGGCCACGGCTCAGCGCGTCAGCGGTCGACGTGCAGCCGCGCCTTCCGGCGACGAACGTGACACTCCGCGGCGCAATGTCCGATTCGGTGCCTGGCACCCAAACGGGTCACTGGCGCGGCGCACTTCTACGCGCGTGTTGTCACGGTTTCGGCACCGGACCGCGCGTGGGCGGTGCCGCGGCTGCGCGTGACGTTCGTCCGGCACCCGGCGTCACGGAGCACACGCGCTCGATGCGCGCCGACGCACACCTGGGCGCGAGGCGACGCGCGGGGCAGCGCCGGCGCAGTCGAACCCGAGGACGACGAAAGCCCCGCACTGCGGGGCTTTCTAGGAGCGGATGAAGGGACTCGAACCCTCGACCTTCGCCATGGCAAGGCGACGCTCTAGCCAACTGAGCTACATCCGCAGGCAGGGCCCAGTATAGCCCACGACGGGCTGTGGCTGGCGCCGCTACGCTCTGCGCCATGGCCGATGCACCCGTCATCCGCGCTGCGCGTGGAACCGAGCTGCGGTGCCGGGGATGGCTCCAGGAAGCCGCGCTCCGGATGCTCGAGAACAACCTCGATCCGGACGTCGCCGAGGACCCCGCGAACCTCGTCGTGTACGGCGGAACCGGCAAGGCGGCCCGTACGTGGGACGATTTCCACCGCATCGTCGCGACGCTGAAGCGTCTCGAGAACGACGAGACGCTGCTCGTCCAGTCGGGGCGTCCGGCGGGCGTGTACCGCACGCACGAGATGGCGCCGCGCGTGCTGATCGCGAACTCCAACCTCGTGCCCGACTGGGCCAACTGGGACGAGTTCCGGCGGCTCGAGGCGCTCGGTCTGACGATGTACGGGCAGATGACCGCGGGGTCGTGGATCTACATCGGCACGCAGGGAATCGTGCAGGGCACGTACGAGACGTTCGCGGCGATCGCCGAGCAGCGCTTCGACGGGTCGCTCGCCGGGCGGCTGGTCGTGACCGCCGGCTGCGGCGGCATGGGCGGCGCGCAGCCGCTCGCCGTCGCGATGCTGGACGGCGTCTGCCTGATCGCCGACGTCGATCCGCACCACCTCGTGCGCCGCGTCGAGACGCGCTACCTCGACCTCGTCGCGCCCGATCTCGACACGGCCCTGCGCGAGGTCGAGGAGGCGAAGTCCGCCGGCGAGGGTCGCTCGATCGGCCTCGTGATGACCGCCAACGAGCTGCACGCGGCGCTGCGCGCCCGCGGCGTCGTGCCCGACATCGTCACCGACCAGACGGCCGCCCACGACCCGCTCGTCGGGTACGTGCCGGACGACCTCTCGCTGGACGAGGCGGCCGAGCTGCGCGAGTCGGATCCGCAGGCCTACATCGAGCGGGCGCGGACGGCGATGGCCCGCCAGGTGGCGATGATGGTCGAGTGGCAGGAGCTCGGTGCGACCGTCGTCGACTACGGCAACAACCTGCGCACCGAGGCGAAGACGGCCGGGTACGCGCGCGCCTTCGACTACCCGGGCTTCGTGCCCGCCTACGTGCGGCCGCTGTTCTGCCGCGGCATCGGGCCGTTCCGCTGGGCGGCCCTGTCGGGCAATCCCGACGACATCGCCGCCACCGACGCGGCGATGCGCGAGCTGTTCCCGGACAACCTCAAGCTGCAGCGCTGGCTCGACGGGGCGCAGAAGCGCATCGCGTTCCAGGGCCTGCCCGCGCGCATCTGCTGGATCGGGTACGGCGACCGGCACCGCGCCGGCCTGCGGTTCAACGAGCTGGTGCGCTCCGGCGAGGTGACGGCGCCGCTCGTGATCGGCCGCGACCACCTCGACAGCGGATCGGTCGCGTCGCCGTATCGCGAGACCGAGGCGATGCGCGACGGCTCCGACGCGATCGCCGACTGGCCGCTGCTGAACGCGATGCTGAACGTCGGCTCGGGCGCGGCCTGGGTGGCGCTGCACCACGGCGGCGGCGTCGGCATCGGCCGGTCGATCCACAGCGGCGCACAGGTCGTCGCCGACGGCACCGACGAGGGCGCGCTGCGCGTCGAGCGGGTGCTGACCAACGATCCCGGCACCGGCGTCATGCGCCACGCCCACGCGGGCTACGACGAGGCGCTCGACCATGCGCGGGCCACCGGGCTCGACCTGCCGGGGATCACGACGTGACCGTCACGCTGGTGCCCGAGGTCGTGCTCGACGCGACCGGCGTCCATCGCGACCTGGCCGTGCTGGTCGACCCCGACGACGGCACCATCGAGGGTCTGATCGGCGCCGCGCACGCTCCGGCCGACGCCGTCTGGCTGACGCGCACCGCGCTCGCGCCCGGCTTCGTCAACGTCCACTCGCACAGCTTCCAGCGCGACCTGCGCGGCCTGGTCGAGCGCGTCTCGCACCTCGCGCCCGAGGACGACTTCTGGACGTGGCGCGAGGCCATGTACGCCGCCGCGGGCTCCCTCGACCCGGGTCGCATCGGCGACGTCGCGCGGCGCTGCTTCACGCAGATGCGCGAGGCGGGCTACACGGCCGTCGGCGAGTTCCACTACGTGCACCACCAGCCCGACGGCACGCCGTACGACCGGCCGAACGCGCTCGCCGAGGCGGTCTGCACCGCGGCCGAGGAGGTCGGGATCCGCATCGTGCTGCTGCTGACGGCGTACGAGCGCGGCGGCTTCGACCGTCCGCCCGATCCCGGCCAGCGGCGGTTCTGCGACCCGACGGTCGAGGCCTACCTGGCCCGGCTCGAGGCCCTGCAGCTGTGGGCCGCCGACCGGCCGCTCGTCACCGTCGGCGCCGCCCCCCACTCCGTGCGCGCCGTCTCCGAGGAGTGGCTGGCGCGCATCGCCGAGCACTGCGCCGACCACGACCTGGTGCTGCACCTGCACGCCGACGAGCAGCCGCGCGAGATCGCCGAGACGCTGGCGGCGACCGGCCTGCGCCCCGTCGAGCTGATCGAGCGCGCCGGGGCGCTCACGCATCGCACCACGATCGTCCACGGCACCCACTGCGACGACGCCGAGATCGCGCTGCTGGCCCAGCGCGGCGCGACGGTGTGCGCGTGCCCGACGACCGAGGGCAACCTCGGCGACGGCTACGTGCCGGCGCGGCGCCTCAGGGCCGCGGGCGTGCCGGTCTGCGTCGGCTCCGACTCGAACACGATCCTCGACCCGCTGGTGGAGCTGCGCGAGCTCGAGCACGTCGCTCGCCGCACGGCCGAGCGCCGCAACGTGCTGGTGGCCGATGGCGACGACGGCCCGGCGCCGTACCTGCTGTCGTGCGGCTGGGCGCACGGCGCGAACGCGCTCGGCCTGCCGGTGCCGGTCATCGACGCGGGTGCACCCGCCGACCTGATCGCGATCGATCTCGACCACGCCGAGGTCGCCGGCGTCGCCGACGAGCACCTGGCCGCCGCGATCGTGATGGCCGGCTCCGCCGCGCTGGTCACCCGCACCTGGGTAGCGGGCCGCTAGCCCGTGACACTCCCGCGCGCTTTCGTGCGCCTTCCATGCGCGGGGTCTGACCCCATTTCGCGCCTTTCTGGGGTCTGACCCCAGAACGTTTCCGCGCCGGAGGCGCACGTATCGGGCGACATGGAGCTTTGCGCGCGCGTTTCGACGCCGGCCGCGCGCGGACCGGCACCTCGGACGCGCTAGGAGCGGACGCGCTCGGCGAACTTCGGGTCGAGGCGCTCGATCTGCCGCAGCAGCGAGGCGGCGTGCCCCTTCTTCTCGTCGGCGATCCTGCGGACTTCCTCGCGGGCGTCGTCGTCCGTGAGCGTGAACGTCTGCGACTCGAGACGGTTGATCGCCTCGAGCTCGGCGGCGAGGTTGGTGCGCAGCTCGGACAGGTCCTGGTGCAGTTCGGTCAGGCGCATCGTGCTGCCGAGTCTACCGGGACGCCTTACGCGGCGTCGTCGCGCATGAAGCGGTGCTCGAGCTCGAAGTCGGTGTGCAGGTGCTCGAGCCGCTCCACCGCGTGGCCCCGGGAGACGCGCGCCGCCGTCGTCTCGAACGGATCGCTCGGCTCGGGCTGCGAGGTCCGCGTCAGGTGATGGCGGAACCGCGAGGCGCCGACGCGCGTGCCACGGATGTGCATGCCCTTCGACCGGGACGGCATGTAACAAGTATCACTCAGGCCCGGGAGACCTGCACGAGCGCCGTGAGCGGCCTCGCGCCGGCCTGCACGGCCGTGAACCGCAGGCCGTAGCACCACGTGCCCGCACCCGCTGCGGCGTCCGTGAACGCCGCCGCGCCCGGCGTCTTCGGCGCCACGGCGTACACCGGCAGCTGCGTCGCATCGGCCGGGCACGGCCCGGCGACGCGCAAGACCTGCACGGCCGCGAGCGGCGTGCGCGGGTTCGTCCACTGGAGCGTCACGCCGGTCGGCGCCGCCGGCGTCGCCACCAGCCCGAGCCGCTTCGCGAGCGGCTTCTCGGCGCCGCGCGTGACGATGCGCTGCCCGGCGCTGCGCCAGCGGTTGCGGCGATCGAGCGTGAACACCGCGTAGCACCACGTGCCGGTGCCGCTGACCGCAAGGTCCTCGACCGCCACGACCGCCGAGCGGGCCGCCTTCGGCACCTCGGCCACCAGCGTGCCGAGCCGCGGCGTGACGCCCTCGCGCCAGATGATCGGCACGCTGCGGGAGATCGGCGTGTCGCCGCAGACGCGCCCGCGCCGGCGCGTCACGATCACGCGGCGCAGCGACGTCGACGAGGGTGTCAGGAACGAGATGCGGACGCGCGCCAGCGAGTCGACCGGATCGGTTGCGTCGCCCAGCCTGCGCACGGGCCCGGGCAGTGTCTTGGAGACGCAGAAGCTGAGGCTGGACTTGCGGAACTTGCCGCCGTAGCGCCGCAGCAGCCCGCGCCGGTCGTCGTCGCGCGGCGGCGAGCAGTACCACTCCCACTCGAGCGGCTGCGGGCGGCAGCGCGACACGAACACGCTGTTCATGAGCGAGCAGCGCTTGTTCTCGTGCTTGAGCCCGAGCACGTGCCCGAACTCGTGCGCCGCGGTCATGGTGAGCGTGCCCTCGGGGCAGTTCGGCTGCAGGTGCATGAAGCTCTGGAAGCCGCCGGTGTAGCCGACCAGCGCCTCGCCGATCGCCCCGAAGCAGCTCGCCTTGGGGAGCGGGCTGATGAGCAGCCGGGCCTGGCTGCGCGGCACCTCGACGAGCCGCACCTTGAGCCCCGAGCGGTTCCATGCCAGCGCCGCCGCACGCACCGGGGCGCGCATCGACTTCGACGTGACGGCGTAGGTGACCCGCCCGCCCGGCCAGGCGCGCCCGGACAGGTGCGACGCCTCGGCCACCGGCGTCAGCAGGACGATCCCCACGGCTGCGAGGGTCAGCGCCCTCACCCGAGCACCAGCCCGCCATCCTCCGTGAGACCGGCGTTCCAGGTCCGCCAGCGCAGGGCGAGCTCCGTGACGTCGTCACCCCGCCCCTCGAGCCGCACCGGAGGATCGGCCTCGGCATCGACGCGGTACTGGTACCAGGAGATGTCCCAGGCGATCGTGATGACGACGTCGGGACGGATGCCGCCGAGCGGCATCAGCGACACCCGCGGGGCGCCGAGCGTGCGGGCGATGCCCTGCACCGTCCGGCGGTAGGGGCTGATGTTGAACGTCTCGACGCTGACCGCGACGGCCTGCGCGGCCGCCTCGGCGCGCTCGACCTCGCGCGTGCGGGCCCGCTCCGCCACGTCGGCGTCCTCGCCGGTCAGCCGCACCACGCCGAGCGTGTGGCGCGGCGGCGGCCGCATCGCCGGCTCCTTGGCCTTGCGCTCGTCACGAGGGCGCTTCAGACGGTCGATCAGCCCGGCGCGCGGCTCGCGCGGCGGCGGCGGCGGGTCGGGCTGGCCGTCACGCAACCAGCCGCGCTTGAGCGCGTCGACCTCGCACAGGGCACAGACGATCCGCTCGTCCCGGCCGTCGCGAAAGTTCGCCACGCTCTCTCCCAGGAGGAGCGTGCGCTCGCAGTAGTCGCAGTGAACGACCGATTGCTGGCGGCGGAGTCGCGTCAAGCCTAGTGGGATTCTGCCGCCTTCTTCGCGTCTGCGGCGACCTTCTGCGCAATGTGCTGCGGAACCTCCTCGTAGCGTAGGAAGCTCATCGCGTAATCTCCGCGTCCGCCGGTCACCGACGTCAGCGTCTGGGAGTACGTCAGCATCTCGGCCATGGGCACCTCGGCCCGCACCGTGGTGGCCGAGCCGCGCGGCTCGATGCCCAGCAGGCGACCGCGGCGCGCGTTGAGGTCGCCCGTGATGTCGCCGACCGAGTCCTCCGGCACGGAGATCTCGACGGCCATCACCGGCTCGAGCATCACGGCATCGGCCTTCGCGTACGCCTCGCGGAAGGCCAGCGAGCCGGCGATCTTGAAGGCCATCTCGGACGAGTCGACGTTGTGGTACGAGCCATCGACGAGCGTCACGTCGACGCCGACCACGGGGAACCCGGCCAGCTCGCCCTTGACCATCGACTCCTGCACGCCCTTGTCGACGGCGCCCCGGAAGCTCTGCGGGATGACGCCGCCGACGATCTTGTCGTGGAACGCGTACCCCTCGTGCCCGGGCAGCGGCGAGATCTCGATGTGGCAGTCGCCGAACTGGCCGCGGCCGCCGGTCTGCTTCTTGTGGCGGCCGTGCCCGCGGGCCGCCTTGCGGATGGCCTCGAGGTACGGAACCCGCGGCGGGTGCGTGATCATGTCGACGCCGAAGCGCCGCTTGACGCGCTCGACGGTCACCTCGATGTGCATCTGCGAGAGGCCCTCGACCAGCTGCTCGCCGGTGCGCTCGTCGCGGTGCACCCCGAGCGTCGGATCCTCCTCCTGCAGCCGCCGCAGCGCCTGGTTGAGCTTGTCCTCCTCGCCCTTCTTCGACGGCTCGACGGCGACCGAGACGACGGGCGACGGCAGCTTCACCGGGGCGATCACGAGGTCGCGCTCGACGTCGACCAGCAGGTCGCCGGTCGTGACGTTCCTTGAGCTTGCCGACGGCGCCGATCTCGCCCGCCGCGAACTGCGTGGCGTGGTGGTGGTCCTTGCCCTGCACCTCGAGCAGGCTGCCCATGCGCTCCTTGCCATGGGTGCGCTGGTTGAGCAGGTGCGACTCGCTGGTGATCGTGCCGGAGAAGACGCGGAACAGCGACAGCTTGCCGGCGAACGGATCGGCGATCGTCTTGAACACGTAGGCCACGACGCCGTCGTCGAGCTCGAGCACGCTCTCCTCGCCGGCCGCGTTGGTGGCCTTGACGCCGCCGGCGCGCTTGGGCGAGGGCAGCGCCTCCACGATCAGGTCGAGTAGAGCGTGCGTCCCGGAGTTGCGCGACGCCGCGCCGCACGTGACCGGGAACATGGTGCCGCGCGAGACCATCGCCTTCAGCGCGGACGCCATCTCCTCGGCCGTGATCTCCTCGCCCTCGAGGTACTTCTCGATCAGCTCGTCGGCCGACTCGGCGACCTTCTCGATCAGCTCGTCGTGGCGCCGCTGGGCCTCCTCCATGTACTCGGCGGGGATGTCGATGCCGTCGCCCTCGCGCTGCCCCTCGGGATCGGGATAGGCGCGCATGTGGACGAGGTCGATGACGCCCTTGTAGTCGTGCTCCTGGCCCATGGGCATGGCCACGGCGACGACCCAGTCGGACAGGCTCGTCAGCGACGCGAGCGCCATGTCGAAGTCGGCGCGCTCGCGGTCGAGCAGGTTCACGTGGACGATACGCGGCAGCCCGAGCTCGTCGGCCCGGCGCCACAGCCGGTCGGTCGACACCTCGACGCCCGCCACGCCGGAGATCTCGAAGAGCACACCCTCGACGACCCTCAGCGCACCGAGCGCATCACCCTGGAACGACGGATCGCCCGGCGTGTCGATGAGGTTCAGCCGCCGCCCCTCCCAGGAACAGTGCGCGAGGGTCGCGGAGATCGACATCGAGCGCCGCTTCTCGTCCTCGTCGTGGTCGGTGACGGTCGTTCCGTCGACCACGGTTCCGAGGCGCGTCGTCTCGCCGCTCTCGAACAGCAGCGACTCGACGAGAGACGTCTTCCCCGACCCACGATGGCCGAGCACGGCGACGTTGCGGATCTTCCCGGACTCCTGCGGCATGAACGCTCCTTCCGACCGGCGGGTCTTGCGTGGCGCGATTGTACCGATCCGCGGGCATCCGCCGAATTGGCCGATTCTCCTCGTCGCCCGGGTGACGGTTAGTACGTCTGAGTGATTGCGAGAAGGCCGGCTTACGCCCACAGTTCGACCAGGCAGTCAGCACGGGTGCCGCGCGCCTGACCACGGCGCCGCTCGTAGGCCGCACGCCGCCGGAGAACCGGCGTCGTCGCTCGAGGAGAGCACCCATGGCCCCCCAACCCCTCCGCATCCTGCTCGTCGAGGACTACGAACCCGCGCGCATCGGCCTGATCGACCGGCTCACCGATGCCGGGTTCCGGATCGTCGGCGAGGCCGGGTCGATCGGCGTCGCCCGGTCGCTCGCCCCGCGCCTCGAGTTCGACATCGCGCTGATCGACGTCTATCTGCCGGACGGCGACGGCATCGAGCTGGCGGCGGAGATGCGCGCCCTCGACGGGAACATCACGATCGTGATCCTGACGATGTCGACCAAGCCCAACGACCTGCTGCGGGCGCTGCGCGCCGGCGCCGACGGCTTCCTGGCGAAGGACTTCTCCAGCGAGCGCCTGGGCGAGGCGCTGCGCGCCGCCGCGCGCGGTGAGACGCCCATCGCCCGCGCCATGACGCCGGTGCTGGTGCGCGAGTTCCAGCGCCAGAACCAGGTGCGGCGGACGCGATCGCGGGTCGTCCGCGAGCGTCTGACGCCGCGCGAGTGGCAGATCCTGTCCCTGCTGGCCGACGGCAAGTCGACGGTCGGCATCGCCACCGACCTGGTGGTCTCGATCGAGACCGTGCGCTCGCACGTGAAGGCCGTCATGCGCAAGCTGCAGGTGCACAGTCGCGTCGCCGCCATCGCCTGCCTGGAGGACCTCCGCGAGACGACGGATCTCCCGCTCGCGAGCTAGAGTCGCGCGCTTTCGTGCGCCTTCCATGCGCGGGGTCTGACCCCAATTCGGCCGTTCTCGGGGTCTGACCCCAGAACGTTTCCGCGCGCGAGGCGAACGCATCGCGCGACATGACGCTTTGCGCGCGCGAGCCGACGCTGACCGCGCGCGGCGCGTGACCGGAAACGCGCTAGCGGGCCAGCGAGCCCTGCAGGCGCACCTTCAGCCGCAGGATCGCCTTCGTGTGGAGCTGCGAGACGCGCGACTCGGTGACGGACAGCACCTCGCCGATCTCGCGGAGCGTGAGCTCCTCGTAGTAGTACAGCGTGATCACGAGCTTCTCGCGCTCGGGGAGCCGCTGGATGGCGTCGGCCAGGGCCTCGCGCACCTCGGTCTGGCTCATCGCCTTCGACGGGTCGTCGGCGTGCGGATCTTCGATCGTGTCGATCAGCGAGACGGTGTCGCCGCCGCCCGTCGAGATCTGCCAGAGCTCGTCGAGCGCCGCCACCGACGAGCGGGAGATGGCCGTCAGCGAGTCCTGGAACTCGTCGACCGTGATGCCGATCTCGTTCGCGACCTCCTCGTCGGAGGGCGGCCGCTTGAAGCGGTTCTCGAGGTCGAGCATGGCGCGCTCGATCTCACGGGCGCGCGACCGCACCGACCGCGGCACCCAGTCGAGCGAGCGCAGCTCGTCGATGATCGATCCCTTGATGCGGGAGATCGCGTACGTCTCGAACTTGATCTCGCGGCTCGGGTCGTAGCGCTCGATGGCGCCGATCAGGCCGAGCAGCCCGTACGAGACGAGGTCGCCCTCGTCCACGTGCGCGGGCAGGCTCGTCGAGATGCGCCCCGCCACGTACTTCACGAGGGGGGCGTAGTTGAGGATCAGGCGGTCCCGGAGCGCCTTGTCGCGCGACAGCCGGTACTTCTGCCAGACCTCCTCGATCGCAACTTTGCTGGGAACCATCAAGATCGTGGGTGCGCGAGCGCGTGAGCCTGTCGGAGATGCGACACGGAGACCCGGGTGTAGATCTCGGTGCTCGCTAACGAAGCATGCCCTAGAAGTTCCTGAATTGCGCGCAGGTCGCCGCCATGCTCCAGAAGATGGGTCGCGTACGCGTGGCGGAGCGCGTGCGGTGAGCGGTGTTCGAGCCCGAGCGAGCTGAGGCGGCGGTTGAGGATGCGCCGCACGGCGGTCTCCTCGATGCGCCGGCCGCGCAGGCTCAGCAGCAGCGCGTCGCCGCTCGCGTCGGTCGCCACCTCCGAGCGCCCGTGGGCCAGCCAGGCGGCGACGGCGTCGGCCGCCGGCTCGCCGATCGGGACGACGCGCTCCTTGTCGCCCTTGCCCAGCACCCGCACCGAACGGGCATCGACGTCTCCGCGGTCGAGCCCGCAGACCTCGCTGACGCGCAGGCCGCAGCCATACAGCAGCTCGCAGCGTCGCGCGGTCGCGCAGGCCCGCGGCGCCGTCTGGCCAGCGGTCGTCGAGCAGGCGGCCGAGCTCCGACTCGCGCGGGGCGTCGGGCAGCCGGCGCTCGCGCTTCGGGCCGGGGAGCTCGGCGGCCGGGTCGGCGGTCGCCCGGCCGGCGGTGTGCAGGCGGCGGTGCAGCGAGCGGAGCGCCGCCAGGGCCCTGGCCCGCGAGGCGGGCGCGAGGCCGCGACCGGCGAGGTCGGACGCGTAGGCGCGCACGTCGGCGCGGCCGGCGGTCGACGGCGTCTGCGCGCGGCCCTCGAGCCACGCGGCGTAGGTGCGCAGATCGGCGCCGTACGAGCGCAGCGTCGCCGGCGAGGCGCCGCGAGCGCGTTCTCCGTCCAGGAACCACTCGACGTCGGTCGGCGTCGTCACGGTTCCGCTTTCGCCACCGGTCAGCGAACTCTTCTGCGCCCGCGGAAGACGCCCACCGCGAGCGTCGCCATCCACACGGCGATCGCCCCGGCGCCGATCGCGATCGGGTACTGGCCGGCCCCGAAGGCCGCGACGGCGATCGCGGCGAGGCCGGCGGTCAGCACGCCGAACAGCGCCACCATGGCCATCAGGCCGGGACGGCGGAGCGGGGCCAGCGGCGGTAGATCAGCAGCCCGCCGACCAGGACGATGGTGACCGGCGGGATGATCGTCCAGAGGAACTCCCGCGGTCCGATCTCGACCGCCGCCTCCTTCGACGCGCGGTCGAAGGCCGCCTGGTCACGGGCCTTGGTGGCCGCCTCCATGCGTGCCGCGGTGGCGCGCTCCCGGGCGGTCGGCCCGTAGATCTGGCGCTCGAGGATGTTGCCGAGTGCCCCGGCCACGACCGCGGCCACGAGCACGAGCATGACGGCGTTCTTCACGGCGCCCTCAGGCTATCGCACGGCCGCGCGGGGAGGGTCGGTACGCCTATCCTCCGCGATGTGGATTACCAGTTCGTCGATTGCCGGTTCGATCTCGCCGCCCCGCACCGGGCGATCGAGGGCTTCCAGTCCGGCCACATCCCGGGCGCGTCGTTTCTCGACCTCGACACCGACCTGTCCGACATGCGCGATGCCCCGGCCCGCGGCCGGCACCCGTTGCCCACCGCCGAGGCGTTCGCCGCCGCGGCCGGCCGGGCCGGCATCGGCAACGGCGTCTTCGTGGTCGCGTACGACGACGCGATGACGGGCGGCGCGGCGCGGCTGTGGTGGCTGCTGCGGCACTTCGGCCACACCGACGTGGCGGTCCTGGAGGGCGGCCTGTCCGCCTGGCAGGGCCGACTCGAGGGCGGCGATCCCGTCGTCGAGCCGGTCGTGTTCGAGCCGCGTCGAGCGCACCGACGACACGATGACGGCCGACGAGATCCACGCGCGGCTCGACGATCCCCGGCTGGCCATCGTCGACGCACGGGCGCCCGAGCGCTTCGCCGGCGATCCGTCCGACGATCCGGGAGCGAACCTCGACCCGGTGCGCGGCCACATCCCCGGCGCCGTCAACGTGCCGTTCGCCGGCGATCGCAACTTCGACGAGGCGCTGCTGCAGGCCGTCGACATCGTCGTCTACTGCGGCTCGGGCGTGACGGCGTGCGTGAACGCGCTCGCCCTGCACGCCGCGGGACGCCCCGACGTGCGCCTGTACCCCGGGTCGTGGAGCGAGTGGAGCCGCCGCGGGTTCCCGGCGGCCACCGGCAAGGACTGATGTCCGCGATCGACCAGCTGCTGGCTCGGGGCGTTCCGCTGATGCCACGGCCGCTGGTGCGAAGGTTCGCGGCGCCCTACATCGCCGGCGAGACGCTGGCCGAGGCGGTCGAGACCAGCCGCCGCCTCAACGCCGCGGGCAAGCGCGTCACCATCGACGTGCTGGGCGAGGAGATCGACGCGCTGGGCGAGGCGATCGCGATCCGCGACACCTACATCGCGGTCCTCGACGCGCTCGCGAAGCACCGCCTCGACGGCGACGTCAGCGTGAAGCCGACCGGCCTCGGGCTGAACATCGACCGGGACGCGTGCCGCGATCTCATCGGCGCGATCGCCGAGCACGCCGCGGCGTGCGGCACCACCGTCGAGATCGACATGGAGGACTCGTCCACGACGACCGACATCCTGGCCGTCTACCACGAGCTGCGCGCCCGCGGCCACGAGAACCTGGGCATCGTGCTGCAGGCGATGCTGCGCCGCACGCCCGCCGACATCGACGCGATGGCCGGCCTGCAGCCGCGCGTGCGCATCTGCAAGGGCATCTACGTCGAGCCGCCCGACGTGGCGCTGCAGGGCTTCGACGAGGTGCGCGCCGCCTGGGTGGCGGCGCTGGAGCGGCTGATCGAGATCGGCGCGTATCCCGCCATCGCGACACACGACGCGTACCTGATCGAGCAGGCGACGGCGCGCGTGACCGCGGCCGGGATGGCCCCCGACGCCTACGAGTTCCAGATGCTGCTCGGCGTGCGGCCGGGGCTCGGCGACGAGCTGGTGCGCAACGGCCACCCGGTGCGCGTCTACGTGCCGTTCGGCAACCGCTGGTACGAGTACTCCGTGCGCCGCCTGCGCGAGAACCCGGGGCTCGCCCGCTCGGTCGCGCGGGGCACGCTGGCGCGGCTCGTCGGACGCGACTAGGCTAGGCGCGATGCCCTCGATCCCCGCCGGCAAGATCACGTACCTGCAGATCCCGGCCACCGACATCGGTCGCTCTGCCTCCTTCTACGAGACCGTGTTCCGCTGGCACATCCGGCGCAGCAGCGACGGCGACGTGGCGTTCGACGACACGGTCGGCGGCGTCAGCGGGCGGTGGGTGACCGGTCGGCCGCCGTCGGCCGAGCCCGGCATCGTCATCTACGTGATGGTCGACAGCGTCGAGGAGACCCTGGCGGCGATCGTCGCGGCCGGCGGCGAGGTCGTCACGCCGCTCACGCCGCAGGGGCCCGGCGAGGCGATCGCGACCTTCCGCGACCCGGCCGGCAACGTGCTCGGCCTCGGCCAGCAGCCCTAGAGGCTCGACGTGCATCTCGCGCGCGCTCCGCGGCGCGTCCGGGCGTCTCGGCCGCTCTTGCGATCCCCTTCAGCCCGTACTTCGTGGGGCTTGCGGCGATCGCGACCGCTCCGGCGCGCAGGATCTTGGACAGGCTACCGCCCTGCCCTGCGATCCTCCGCGCCGTCCGAGAGGCGCCCGCACACACCACGGAGGCGTGCGCGAGGATCCACCTCGAGCCTCCAGGCTCACCACTGGTCGAGCGCGTCGACCGTCCAGATGTCGACCAGGTCGTCGCCGCGCACGCAGTGGATCAGGCGGTACATCGCGAGCGTCTGGTAGCAGTGCGGCGGCTGCAGCTCGACCACGTCGCCGACGGCCAGCGCGCCGCCCTCGGCCAGGTCGATGCGCCCCATGTCGTCGCCGACCAGCGAGTAGACCGCGCCCGCCGGAGCGCCGCGGAGGATGCCCGGGTGCTCGATGCCGAAGATGCAGTCGAGCTCCTTGATGCCCGCATCGGCGACCACGAAGCCCGGCTGCGCGGCCGAGATGACCGTCGCGCGCACCGCCAGCGCGGCGCCGAACGGGTGCGGGTCGTCGCGGCGCAGCACGGCGTCGCGGTAGTTGACGTCCATCAGCGCGTACGTGCCGCCCTGCACCTCGGTCAGCACGCCGAGCTCGTAGTCGAAGTCGTGCGTGCCGGTGCCTGCACCGGAGACGACCTTCGGAGCCAGATCCTCGCGATGCAGGCGCTCCACCAGCGACACCAGCGGCGCCAGCAGCTCGCGTGACATCGCCTTGCGCCGGTCGTAGTCGACGGTGTTCTGGTGGTTGCCGACGTAGCCCTGCACGCCCGCGTAGGTGACGGCGTCGCTGCCCGCGATGCGGCCCGCCAGCGCGACCGCGTCGTCCTCGTTCGAGATGCCGGTGCGCCCGCCGCCGACCTCGAGATCGACGAGCAGGCCGAGCGGCTTGCCGGAGGCCCGCGCGGCCTCCTCGAGCTGGGCGACGTTGGCGGGGTCGTCGACGCACACGAGCAGTCCGTCGGCGCGCGCGTTCAGCTCGGCCAGGCGGGCCAGCTTCGGGCGCCGTCACGACCGACGTGAACAGCATCACGCCGGGGATGCCGGCATCGGCCATGACCTCTGCCTCGCGCAGCGTGGCGCAGCAGACGCCGATGCCGCCGGCGGCGATCTGCGCGCGCGAGATCTCGACCGTCTTGTGGATCTTGGCGACCGCGCGAACCTCGTAGCCGTGGGCGGCACCGTGCGCCGCCAGCGACGCCACGTTCGCGTCGAAGACATCGAGGTCGAGGACCAGCGACGGCGTACCGAGCTCGTGCCGGGAGCCGGACTGGCCGATCAGGTGCTCGTTCGGGCCGCGCGCCACATCGATCATGGCCGGAGCCTGACGCGGCCCCGGACCTGCGTCAAGAAGCTGACCGCGAGCGGGAAGGCGCCGCCCGTTGCTACAGGTTGATGCGGGTCGAGAACACGGTCCGCTCGGAGCGGGCGCCGCCCTGGTTGCGGACGCGCTGCTCGCGGACGACGTGATGCTCGCCGCGGGTGGCCTTGTGGTGCTGCCGCGCGGCCTCGACGGCCGCGTTCAGGGCCTCGTCCGTGTCGGCGCCGGCCGGCGCCCGCCAGCCATCGCCGAGCGCCACCAGTGGCGTCGACTCTCTCGCGACGGTGTACAGCACGGACTCGTCGGACATCTAACGTACCCCCGGTCGCGAGCGCTGGAGCGCGCCCAGAGCCGATTGTACCCGGACTGGAGCTCCAACCGCCCCGCTCGCGAGCCTCAACCAGCGCCTGCTCGGGACGGGATCGGAACCTCGCACCAGACGACCGTGCGGGCGCCGTCCTCGACACCCCAGCTGCGCGCGATGCGGCCGACGATGGCGAGACCGAGGCCGCCCTCCGCCGGCGCGCTCGGCGTCGGGTCGAACCCGTCGCCGGGATCGCTGACCTCGACCCGCAGCACGTCAGCGGCGGCGATGACGGCGAGCACGACCTCGCCGCCGTCGACCCGCGGGGCGTGCCGGACGGCGTTCGCGACCAGCTCGGAGACGACGATCGTCAGATCTCGGCGCAGACGCTCGTCCGTGCCGGCCAGCGGCGCGACCTCGGCGCGTGCGCGGCGAGGCGCGGTGCGATCGTCCAGCGGGTAGGTCCGCTCGAACCGCTGTCCCGGCGTCAGCGAGCCAGTAGACACAGGCGCCCCATCCCCCCTCCCGGGCGGCTCAAACATGCACCGCGGGCAACCCGCCCGCGGCCACGAGTTCGACCCTGGTGGATAGTGGTACGTTGGTCGGTGCGCGGACGCTCCAGACCGTTCGCGCTGCACCATCGTCCCAACCGCCAGGAGGAACCAGCGGTGCCGAACACGGGGGTCGAGGGAACCGCGCCGCGTGTGGTCTCGAGCGAGCCGCTGTCTGCCGACGGCGCGGTCGTGATCGTCGACGGCGACCTCGACGTCGAGACCGCTCCCCAGCTCGACGAGCAGGTCTCGGCCCTCATCGGCGACGGGCACCGACGGCTCGTGATCGACCTCGCCGCCGCGACCTTCCTCGACAGCACCGCCATGCGGACGCTCGTCACGTCGATCGCGCCGCTGCGCGACGACCCCACCGCGGCCGTGGTTCTGGCCGGCGTCCACGGCATCGCCGAGCGCGCGCTCACGATCTCGGGCATCGGCCAGATGTTCACGGTCTTCGACACCCGGACCGCCGCGGTCGACTGCCTGGCCGACGCCGCCCGGCCGCTGCAGGACGGATGGCGCGCCGTCGTGAGCCGCCCCGGCACCTAGCCGTCCGGCACGCGCTCATGCCTCCGCTTCGTCCCACGCCGCCAGGGCCGCCTCGGCCGCGCGGTGGGCCTCCTCCGCGCGGTCGAGCTCGGCCCGGGCAATCTCGACGCGGCGCACGAGCCGTCCGCGCTGCTGCGCGGCGGCGCGCTGGGCCGCGGTGGGCGGCGGCGGCCCCTTCTTCGCCTCCTCCACCTTCGCCTTGCGCTCGGACGGCTGCAGCGTGAGGCCCGCCAGGGCCTCGAAGCCGGGCGGATCGAGCGGTCGCTCCAGGCATCCCTCGCGCAGCCGCTCGCCCGCCTCGGTGTCGGCCGCGGCCGCCTGCAGGCTGGTGGCAACCTCCGCCAGCGCCTGCTCGCTCGGCCCCTCCGCGCGGGCCGACTCGAGCAGCTCCTCGACGGCGGACGAGATGTCGCGGCGCGCGGCATCGACGCCCTCGCGCTTGCCGGCCTCCAGCGCCTTGCGGAGTGCGTCGCCGGCGCCGGTCAGCCTCGTGATCGCCTTCGGCTCGCGTCGGGCGAGGTGGTTGAGCACCTCGGCCGAGCGGGTCGGCCGGCGCAGCTTCTTGATGACGGCCGCCTCGTCGCGCTGCTGGTCCTTCGCGAGCGACCGCGCGAGCAGGTCGCGGGCGGCGACGAACTCGTCGCCCGGCAGGCCGTAGAGCTCCTGTCGGCTCACGAGGGCCACGGTCAGCCGACCGTGAACCGGCTGACGACGTCGGCGATGGCCGGCGGCGCGGTGATCCGGGCGGCGAACCCCTCCCAGCCGGCGAGACCGCGCGCCTCGAACGCGCGCGCCGCGGCGGCGACGTCGTACTCGGTGCGCCGCAGCTCGACGGTGTCGTCGTCGAACAGCGCCCAGTAGGCGCCGGGCCGGCCGGACGGCAGTCCGACGCTGCCCGGGTTGACCAGCTGGTGGCCCGCGACCGTCCGCCGGAACTGCACGTGCGTGTGGCCGAAGACGACGAACGGCTCCTCGGTTCCCGCGAGCATCTCCGCGACCAGCTCACCGCTCGTCTCCGGCGTGATCGGGTCGGTGTCGGAGCGCGGCGAGCCGTGGCAGAACAGCACGTCGTCGCGCGTCGCCGTCTCGGGCAGTCCCCCGAGGTACGCGCATCCGTCGGAGCCGATCGCCTCGCCGCATGCCCGCACGATCGCCGCCGCGGCGGCGTCGAGACCGTCCTCCTCGCCGTGCAGCTCGGCGATCTCGCGGTCGGTGTTGCCGCGGATCACCGTCGCGCCGTCGATGCCGCGCACCAGCTCGAGCGTCTCGTCGGGGAGCGGGCCCCAGACGATGTCGCCGCCGACGACGACGTGCACGCCGGGCACCAGGGCCACCTCGGCCAGCACGGCGCGCAGGGCCGGGGCGTTGCCGTGGATGTCGTACAGCGCCGCGATGGGTGCCATGCGGCGACCGTAGCAACGGAGGCGCGGGCTGCCTAGCGACGATCGGCTTCACGACGCTCGCGCAGCTCGCGCTGGGCGCCGCGGAACCCCGCCCGCTCCAGGATCGTCGCCGCGTGATCCGCGGCGGTTGCATCGCCGGCGAGCAGACGGTCGAGCACCACGCCGAGCTCGTCCCGCAGCCGTTCCGCCGCGGCCTGCTCGACCGCGGCCCGGTCGGCGAGCCGGCGGGCGGCGCGCTTGCGGCGCGGATCGCGCCGCGTGGCGAGCACCAGCACGACGGCGAACGCCTCCGTGACGCTCATGTTCTCCACGTCGTGCGCGGCCGCGAGCACCATGTAGGAGTCGCCGCCGCGAAGTGCGCGCCGAAACCGCGCGCGAGCCGATCCCTGAGCCGTCATCGAACATATGTTCGCCTCATCGGGGCGATCGCGCAAGCCGCCGCTCGTTTCCCGCGCGGCGCCCGTGGGTCGGTCTACCGTTCGGAGCCTCCGAGGTCAGCGTGCGGAAGGGGAAGCCATGACCACACTCGAGAATCGTCCCAACACCGCGCTGCTCGTCGTGGACGTCCAGCGGGGCGTCGTCGAGCAGGCGCACGAGCGTGACGCCGTCGTCGCGAACGTCGGGAGCCTGGTCGAGAAGGCCCGGCGCGAACGCGTGCCCGTGGTCTGGGTCCAGCATGACGCCGATGACCTGCCGAAGGGCAGCGACCGGTGGCAGATCGTGCCCGAGCTGCTGCCGGACGAGACCGAGCCGCGCATCGAGAAGCAGTACGGCGACTCGTTCGAGGCGACCGAGCTCGAGCGCGTGCTGTCGGATCTCGGGGTCGGGCGGCTGCTCATCGTCGGCGCCGAGACCGATGCGTGCATCCGGTCGACCCTGCACGGCGCCTTCGCCCGCGGGTACGACGCGACCCTCGTCAGCGACGCCCACACGACCGGGGACATGACGCAGTGGGGCGCGCCGCCGCCGGATCAGGTCATCTCGCACACGAACCTGTACTGGAGCTTCCAGGCGGCGCCGGGCCGGACGGCGGGCACCGTCGGCACCAGGGACGTCGACTTCGGCGACGCCGCGGCGGCGGGCTAGGGGCCGATGTCGCGCAGTGCGCGGCGCTTGTGCGCGGCGAGCGCCATCAGGCGCCGGTCGCGCCAGATCTGCCGCTCCTGCAGGTCGGAGGCGGGCAGGAGCTCGCGCCGCTCCCGCTCGACGGTGTCGATCACCTCTCCGCCCCACTCGACCCGCCGCTGCATGGTCTGGTACAGGCCCTCGTAGAGCCCCTCGTACCGTTCGACGTAGTCGCGGACGCCGGCCGGTGCGTTCAGGTCGGCCGTCTCGAACGGCCCCATGAACGACCAGCGCAGCGCGAGCCCCTCGCGGAGGCCGATGTCGACGTCCTCGACCGACGCGTAACCGTCGGAGACGAGCCGGAACGCCTCCTCCAGCAGCGCGCCCTGCAGCCGGTTCATGACGAAGCCGTCGATCTCGCGCCTCATCACGATCGGCGCCTGCCCGGCCGCGACCATCAGCGCACGGGTGCGCTCGACGACCGCCGGATCCGTCCAGGGCGCCGGCACGATCTCGACCGCGGGCACGAGGTAGGGCGGGTTGATCGGGTGCACCACCACGCAGCGCGCGCGGCCGGCCAGGTGCTCGGTGAACTTCGACGGCAGCAGGGCCGAGGTCGAGCTGGACAGCACCGTGTCCGGATCGGCACGCTCGTCGAGCTCGGCGAACACGCGCTGCTTGCCCTCGAGGTTCTCCGGCGTGTTCTCCTGGACGTGGTCGGCGCCCGCCAGCGCATCGTCGAGCGTCTCGACGACGGCGATCCGGCGAGCAACCTCGTCCGGCGCCGCGTCCTTCGAGCAGCCCTTCCGCGGCCAGTGACGGCAGCACGCTGACGGCGAACGCCGCGGCTGCCTCCGCGGCGCCGGAGGTCTGGTCGTAGATCCGCACCTCGTGCCCGCCGCGCGCGAAGGCGACGGCCCAGGCCCGGCCGATCAGCCCGGCTCCGATGATTGCGATGGTGGCGATGTCCGGCTCCCAGGTCGTGAGTGGTCTCGAGCGGCGGCGCCAGCCTACTCGGCGGGTGACTCCTCGGCGGCGCGCACCGCCCGGCGGAGATTGACCTCGATATGGCCCTCGCCGAGCGCCGCGGCGAGTCCGGAGCGGGTGGCGAAGTCGCGAGCGTGCGGGTGCATGCCGCCGATCCAGAGGCCGATGCCGCGCGCCCGGAGGAGGGCCGCCACCTCCATCAGGACGTCCGACGTGGTCACGTCGAGCACGCCGACCGACGAGGCGTCGAGCACGACCGCCCGCGTCTCGGGTGCGGCCGCGACGGCCCCGAGCACCGCCTCCCGCATGGCCAGGGCATTCGCGTACCAGAGCGGCTGGTCCGCACGGAGGATGATGATGCCGGGCCTCGCGACGGCCTCCGGATCGCCGTCGAGGTCGACGTACGCGTAGGGCGCCGACGGCCGCGCGCCGAGCGCGGAGATGTGCGGCCGGGACGCCCGGTAGACGACGATCAGCAGCGACAGGCCGAGCCCGATCACCATCCCCGTCAGCACCCCGAAGAAGAGGACGCTCAGGAGCGTGATGACGCCGAGCACCCACTCGTAGCGCGCCAGCACCCGGAGCCGCTTCAGCTTGCGCGCCATGATCAGGTGCCAGACGGCCTGGATGATGAGCGCTCCGAGCACCGCCTCGGGCAGGCTCTTGAACAGCGGCGTCAGCAGCAGGAGCGTCAGGATCGTGGCGCCCCAGGCGACCAGGTTCGAGACCTGGCTGCGGGCGCCGGCGCCCTCCTTGACCGCCGAGGCGGACATGCCGCCGCCCGCGATCATGCCGCCCAGCAGGCCGCTGACGAGGTTGGTGCCGCCGTGGGCGATCAGCTCCTGGTCGGGATCGATCTCGTAGCCGTGCTGCGCGGCGAACTCGCGGGCCACGCCGAGCGCCTCGCTGTAGGCGACGAGGACGATGCCGATGGCGGCCGGGACGAGGGCCACCCAGGTCGACAGCGGCAGGTCCGGGAAGGTCGGGGTCGGCAGACCCTCGGGCAGCTGACCGACCACATCGACCCCATGGGCGGTCTCGAGGTCGAGCGCGCCGCTGATCGCGATCGCGCCGAACAGGACGACGAGACCCGCCGGCAGCCGGCGTGCGAGCCGCGGCAGGACGACCAGCACCGCGAGCGCACCGACGCCCATCGCGAGCGCCCAGACGTTCGTCTCCGGGAGCTCGCGGATGATGTGGCCGAGCTTCTCGAACGTGTTCCCGGAGCCGCTCGAGATGCCGAACAGCTTGTTCAGCTGGCCGACCGCGACGAACACCGCGAGTCCCGTCACGAAGCCGTCCATCACCGGGCGCGACAGGAACTGGCTGACGAACCCCAGCCGCCCGGCGCCGGCGAGGACGAAGACCACGCCGACGACGATCACGAGTGCGCCGGCCGTCGCGATGTACCGGCCGGCGTCGTCGCTGGACACGCCGACCGCCACCACCGTGCTCGCGATCAACGCCGCGGTCGCCGACGTGGCCTGCACGGACAGGTGGCGCGACGACCCGAGCAACGCGTACACGAGCAGCGAGGCGACGAGGGTGTACAGGCCGGCCTCGGGCGGGAGCCCCGCGATGCCGGCGTAGGCCATGCCCTGCGGCACGACGAGGCCCCACAGCGTCAGGCCGGCGGCGACGTCGGGCGCGAGCCACGACCGGTCGTAGCGCGGCAGCCACTGCGCGATCGGGACCCACCCTGCCACGCGACCAGTCTTGCACGCCCACCGTGATGGCATTACCATCGGCGCGAGCGAACGTGCTGAACATCGACGTGGGAGTCACCTTGCCCCGGGACGAATCTACCGACGGCCGCCGGATCCCGGTGCGGGATGACACGTCGATCGACCTCGTCGCAGTGCGGGGCGCGGCGGCCGGATCATGACCGGCGACGGCGTGTCCTGGCACACGCTCACGGCCGAGGAGGTCTGCGCGCGGGTCGAGGTCGATCGACCGCAGGGCCTCGACGACGCGACCGTCGCGCAGCGCCGCGCGAAGTTCGGCGCGAACAAGCTCGCGGATGCGAAGCAGGAGCCCGGCTGGCAGGCGTTCCTGCGCCAGTACCGCGACCTCATGCAACTGGTGCTGCTCGGGGCCGCGGTCGTCAGCATCGTCGCCCTGCAGGACTTCAACACGGCGATCGTGATCATCGGCCTGACGGTCCTGAACGCGGTGCTCGGGCTGAACCAGGAGGGCAAGGCGGCGGAGAGCGTCGCGGCGCTCCAGAAGATGCTGCTGATCCTCGCGCACGCACGGCGCAGCGGCGAGCGCGTCGACATCCCCGCCGAGCAACTCGTCCCCGGCGACATCATCACGTTCGAGGCCGGCGACAAGATCCCGGCCGACGGCCGGCTGCTGATCGCGGCGACGCTCGAGATCGAGGAGGCGGCGCTGACGGGCGAGAGCACGCCCGTGCTGAAGTCGGTCGAGCCGGTCGTCGGCGACGACATCGCGCTCGGTGACCGCGTGAACATGGCGTACATGAACTCGACCGTCACCCGCGGCCGCGGCGAGATGGTCGTGACGGCGACCGGGATGGAGACCCAGGTCGGTCAGATCTCCGGGATGCTCGGCCAGGTCACCGAGGAGAAGACGCCGCTCACCCGTCAGCTGGACCAGCTGACCGTCCTGATCACGATCATGGCGGGCGTCGCGCTGGCGCTGGTCGTGCTGCTCGGCCTCGCTGCACGGGGACGACTTCGACGAGATCTTCGTGATCGCGATCAGCCTGGCGATCGCGGCGATCCCGACCGGCCTTCCCGCCGTCGTCACGACGATGCTCTCGATGGGGACGCAGGCGCTCGCCGCGAAGGGCGCGATCGTCAAGCGGCTGCGGTCGGTCGAGACGCTCGGATCGACGTCGGCGATCTGCTCCGACAAGACCGGCACCCTGACCCTGAACCAGATGACCGCGCGCCAGCTGGTGCTTGCCGGCCGCCGCTACACGGTCGAGGGCGAGGGCTACTCCCGCGAGGGCAAGATCCTGCGCGTGGCGGGCGACTCGGACGTGTCGCTCGAGTCGGTGCTGCTGCCGATGGCGCTCGCCAACGACGCCGCCGTCCGAGACGGCGAGATCGTGGGCGATCCGACCGAGGCCGCGCTCGTCGTCCTCGCCGCCAAGGGCGGGCTCGACGTCGACGAGACGCGGCGGGTCTACCCGCGCATCGCCGAGGTGCCGTTCGACTCCGAGTACAAGCTGATGGCGACCTTCCACGACATGGAGCAGGACGGGCGGAAGGTCGTCCGGTGCCTCGTCAAGGGCGCGCCGGACGTGCTGCTCGCCCGGTCGTCGCAGATCCGCGACCACGACGGCTCGGACATCCCGGCGGACGGCGTACGGGAGAAGGTCCTGGCCGAGAACGACCGCCTCGCGGCCGACGGGCTGCGCGTGCTGGCCGTGGCTTCGCGTGACATCGATGCGGCGCAGTTCGACGCCGGCGGCGTGCTGCTGGACGAGGTCCAGGATCTGACGCTGCTGGCGCTGATCGGCATCGTCGACCCGCCCCGGCGCGAGGCGAGAGACGCGATCGCGCTGTGCCGGCTGGCGGGCATCCGCGCGCGCATGATCACCGGCGACCACGTCACCACCGCGGCCGCCATCGCCGGACAGCTGGGCATCGAGGGACGTGCCATGTCCGGCGCGGAGTTCGCGGCGCTCACCGACGCCGAGCTGGACGAGCAGGTCGACGGCATCGGCGTGGTGGCACGTGTGGCACCGGAGGACAAGGTCCGCCTCGTCGAGACCCTGAAGCGGAACGGGCACGTGGTCGCGATGACGGGCGACGGGGTCAACGACGCGCCGGCGCTGAAGCGCTCCGACATCGGGGTGGCGATGGGCATCACCGGCACGGAGGTGACCAAGGAAGCCGCCGACATGATCCTGACCGACGACAACTTCGCAACCATCGTCGCCGCCGTCGAGGGCGGCCGCGGCATCTACGACAACCTCATGAAGTACGTGCGCGTCCAGCTCGTGATGCTGGCCGGTTTCATCCTCACGTTCGTGGGCGCGGGGCTCTTCAACATCGCCGGCGGCGCACCGCTGACGTCGCTGCAGATCCTGTGGATCAACTTCGCGATCGATGTGCTGCTCGCGTTCGGGCTCGGATTCGACGCCGACAGCCCGGGGCTGATGCGACGCGCCCCGCGCGACGCCAGCGCCGCGATCGTCGACCGCGGGCTGGGAATCCGGCTCGGAGCCGCGGGCCTGCTGATGGCCGCGCTGGCGCTGGCGGTGGTCGCCTGGGGCGAGGACCGGTACGACCTCGCGGTGGCGACCACGATGGGATTGACGACGCTCTCCCTGCATGCACATCGCGGCCGCGCTCGAGGTGCGCGAGCCGGGCGAGACCATCTTCAAGCGGGCCACGATCGCCAACCGGCGCTTCGTGTACCTGATCGCCGCGGCGATCGGCCTCGCCTTCCTTGTCACGGGCCTGGGGCCGCTGCAGCGGATCTTCGACACGGTGCCGCTGACCAGCTCGCAGTGGGGTATCTGCCTGCTCGGGCCCATCGCCTACATCGCGGTAATCGAGGTTGCGAAGCTCCTCTCGCGACGTGACCAGCAACAGACCGCCGTCGCGGTCGCAACGCCGAGGAGCAGCTCATGACATCGAAGCGAGAGCGGATCCGCCAGCAGCTGATCGTGACGCCGGGGCAGCCGGCGGCGCTGGCCGACCGCGACGCCGGCTGGTCGGGCGGCCCGGACTACGCGGCGCTGTCCGAACCCGAGCTGCACGCGGAGGCGAACGCGGTGCTGGCCCGGGGCGTCGAGGATCTCGCCGACGCGCAGGAGCTGCTGTGGGCGAGCGACACCTACTCGCTGCTGGTGGTCCTGCAGGCGATGGACGCGGCCGGCAAGGACAGCGCGATCGAGCACGTCATGTCCGGCGTCAACCCGCAGGGCGTGCAGGTCGTCGGGTTCAAGAAGCCGTCCGCCGAGGAGCTCGACCACAACTTCCTCTGGCGCACCTCGCGCGCCGTGCCGGAGCGGGGCCGCATCGGCATCTTCAACCGCTCGCACTACGAGGAGGTCGTCGCGCTGCGCGTGCACCCCGAGTGGCTCGATGCGCAGCGGCTGCCGGCCGAACTGCGCGGGGAGAGGTTCTGGGAGGAGCGGTACGAGGACATCAACGCCTTCGAGCGTCACCTCGACCGCAACGGCACGAAGGTCGTGAAGTTCTTCCTCAACGTCTCGAAGGCCGAGCAGAAGCGGCGCTTCTACGCGCGTCTCGATACGCCGAACAAGGAGTGGAAGTTCAACGCGGCCGACGTGACCGAACGAGCCCTGCTGGGACGACTACATGACGGCCTTCGACCAGGCGCTGACGGCGACGTCGACGGAGTGGGCACCGTGGTACGTGATCCCGGCCGACAGCAAGCCGCTCACCCAGGCGCTGGTCGCGACGATCCTCGTCGACGCGATAGCCTCGCTCGATCTCCGCTGGCCCGAGGTGTCGGAGCGCGACCACCGCGCCAACGTGGAGGCGCGGCGGCTGCTCGATGCGGAGGAGTGATGGCGTCGGTCCCACCACCGGCGGCCCCCGAGGCCGCGCCGATGGGCGACGGCGAGCGCCCGGCGACCCGCATGGCGCGCCTGCGGCAGGACTGGCCGCCGAGCATGCACTCCGGCTTCGGGACGTTCGTCGTGGCGGCGCCGATCGCCGTCGTCGTCACGGGCGTCGTGCTCGACCGGGCCGGCTTCTCGGTGGTGGGCATCACGATGACGATGGTCGGCGCGATCGCGTTCCTGGCCATGCTCTACATCGTCGGGCTGTGGGGCTGAGCGACGGTAACCGCCGACCCTGGCTCCTCGCAGTCGCCCTCGGTGTCCAGGTCGTGGTGCTCGCCCTCTGGCTGACCGATCACCTGCCGGGCCTGCTCGGAACGGCGATGAGCCTGGCCGTCTGGAGCATCTCGTTCGGCGTCGGACCGGCTGTTCCACGAGGCCGACGACTAGCAGTCCTCAACCGGCACGGCGGCGTCGGTTGTCAGCCGACGTCGTGCGTCATCTGGTCGATGCAGACGGTGACCGCGAGGATCAGCGCGACGTCCTGGTCGGGCTTGATCTCGATGCCGTAGGTGTCCCGGACGCGGAACCATTTCTTGGACACCTCGGCCACCTTGTCGCCGTCCCGCTCGATCTCGTACTCGTGGTCGACGATGTTGCCCTTCGCCTCCATGTCCTCACCGTCCTCGACCTCGATCTTGAAGCGGTCACGGAGACCGATGAGCGCCTTCTTGACCGTGGCCACGGTCTTCCCGCCGCGCTCGATCTCCATGCTGTCGCGCACGCTGAGCTTGCGCTCCTGGATCGTGAACAGCTCCTCGCCGTCGGGCGACTCGAGGACGAACGTGTCGCGGATCCGGAGCGCCTTCCCGTTCACCTTGAGGACCCGCTCACCGCCGTCGGTCTCGATCCAGTAGTCGTCCCCGATCGAGAACATCCGCTCGCGCATCTGGTACTTCGTCCCGCCGTCGTCTCCACGACGACCTCGCAAGAGTCCCATCTCGCCCTCCTGGTTCGACCGACCGAGTCTAGACGTCTCGCGGGGCCCACTGCCACGCACGAGGGCGCGTGTCCTGTCCGCGATGTCACACCGGTATTCACCGCCACCTCTGGTCGATGCCGGCAGGACGCGGTCGAGCCGGACTCCGCTCAACCATGCGGAATCCGGCTCTACCAGCCAACAGGGGCGACAGGACTCGAACCTGCGACCCTCGGTTTTGGAGACCCGTACTGTCGCGCAATCCCTGTATCCCTGCGAAATCGTCAATGTCGAGCCTCCCTCAGTCGGTCGTCGATGAACTGGCGCAGCTCGGCCACCAGCACCAGTCGCTTCCCTCCCACGTAGGCCAGCGAGAGGTGCGGCGATGCTCTACATCGTGGGGCTGTGGAGCTGACCCTGACGCCTAGCGGCGGGCACGCCAGACCCTGGCGATCGTCACCCGGCCGACGAGGCTGGTCTTGCCACCGGTCACCTTGATCATCCGGATCGACCAGCTCGGCTTCGCGTGCCGCGGGCTGCCGATCAGGAACCGGCCGCCGGCGCAGCGATACCGGATCGGCGTTCCCTGGAAACTCTTGCCGGCGCCGGTGGTCAGCAGGCTGCACCTGCGGCCGTCGCGGAGCTGATAGCCCCAGTCGCGGGACGTGCCGCCCCGCTTCAGCGAAGGGAGCCTGGACGCGTCGATGGCGAGGCGGCGAACCTCCTTGCGCCACGGCGCGCCCATGCAGACGACCGCGGCGACGCTGCCGTTGAGCTCGGACCAGCACGGGTCGAGGCGCGCGCCGGCGAGACACCGGTACACGAACCGCGCGACGCGGCTGTTCGCGCTGCAAACGCCGCCGACGGAGTTCGTCGTCACGCGGTAGCCCGCGGCGAGGACCCGGTTCGCATCGACCGGGCGGACCGAGCGGACGGTCGTGGCGGCGCTCGCGTCGACCGAGCCGAGGAGCCCGCCGGTGGCTACCGCCACACAGACGAAGAGCACTCGCCGCCGCGCCAGCCACCGATATCCGGCCACGAGTCGAGTCTATGCGCCGCCCCGCCGTCGACGGAGTTTCCTGACAATACGGACATGCCACGGTCAGAAAGCGATAGAGCCGAACCCCGCTCAGCAGCGCGGAATTGTGGGCTGACCGACAGCGCTGCTTCGGAGGCGCAGGAGGCGGGGCGCGGAACCGCTACTGCGTACTGACGCCGACGGCACCGCTTCGAAGCGTCGCCTTGTACCGGAACCCATCGAGCGGAATCGGCTGCCGGGTGAACGCGAAGTTGTGGTCACGGGCGACGATCGCGGGCGCCTCGGAGCCATCCGGGCGGACGTACGTGAACGTTGCGACATCGTCGGAGATCACGAGTGCGTTACCGGTGCCGAAGTGCCGGAACGGGTCGTAGACGAAGTGTTGGCCTCGCTGCCCCTTGGGGTAGCGGACGGTGCAGGCCTCCTCCTGTCCGATGCCCGAGTCGGACGGCGTCGGGTCGAGGCTGTGAACACAGACCTGTTTCGGCGACGCCACGAGGTAGAAGACCTGGCCGCGAACGGTACCGAGGCGCCAGGCGAAAAACGGCCCCGGGTCGGGATCGAGCATGTGCTGGGCCAGCTCGCCCAGCGCATGCACCACCGAACGGTCGGTGACGACGTTGGTGGGCGCGAACGATGAGTAGCCGGGCAGCCAGCCTGCGGTCGGCGGGTCGGGCGGGTTGCCCGCATCGGCGCGGCGCAGCGCCAGCTGGGTCGCGGAGTCCGTGCCGATGATCAAGGCGCCATCGCGAATCACGACCTGCGAGGTGCCGGCGAGCGCAGGCCGCAGGGGGTCGATGGCGCAGCGGCCGTCGGAGGCAGTGGTGCGAGCTGTGAGCCGGCCGTCGTCGACGCTCCATGTGCCGGTCGCATGGCACGGGTCGCTGCTGCGGAACGTACCGTCGGGTTCGAAGTCGACCGTGCGCAGCGACACTCGCTCCTTCGGCTCGGCGGTGGCGAGCGCCTGCAGTTCCGCCTCCGGCACCCAGGAGCCGAGCATCGCGGCCTCGATCGCGCTCAGCGCAGGCGGCGTCGTGACCGTGGCGGTCGCTATGACCGGCGTGCGCTTCACTGGCTCGCTGCGCGTTACGACCAGTGCAACCGCTGCCGCAATCGGCGCCAGGAGCGCGGCACCTACCACGAGTATCGGCACGGCTCTCGGCCGCCGCGGGGCGGTGATTCCCTCGGAGCGCGGTCCCGGCGGGCGTCGCTCGACGTTGATCCGCCGCAGTGGTGCCAGCGCGTCGGCGATCTGGCGGTCGAGCTGATCGAACTCGTGCTCGTTCATGACGCGGCGCTCCCCTCAACGCTGAGCTGGCGCGACAGGTGCGCCCGCGCCCGCTCCAACTGCTTGCGGATCGCGGTCGGGGAGCGCCCCGTGATCTCCGCCAGTTCGGGTGCCCCGAAGCCGTGCACATAGCGCAGCAGCACCAGTGCGCGGGTCGTGGGATCCAGCGTCTCGAGCAGGTCGAGAGCACCTGAAACCTGCTCGTCGTCGGCTATGGCCGCCGGATGACCTCGAAGCCGGCTGATCGCGACAGTGAATCGCCGCTGCGTGCGATGCGCCGACAGCGCACGGTGACGCGCGACGCCGAACAACCACGCCGCCGGTGAGGATGCGTCCATCATTCGGTGCGGGTTGCGGCACGCCTCGACGAAGGTGTCCTGCAGCAGGTCCTCGGCCAGAACCCGGTCCCGCACCATCCCCACGAGGAATCGGGCCAGCGCGGGTTCGTGCAGACGGAACTGCCGCTCGAGATAACGCTGATCGCCGGATGCAAGGGTGGCGGGCACTGCTGTTGAGTCGCCGGTCGGTGACGTAGTGTGACTACGTCACCCGCAAACCCACGCGGAGGCCCGGCCGATCCGGAAGTCGTTAGCGCGATTCCGGTGGGAAGACGTCAACTCGGGCGTGGCTGCGCGGCAAATGGCTTGACCTGCGCCGGCGATTGATCGAGGTCCGGAACGCGGAGCAAGATGCGGTTGAAGCCTTCCGGCGCGACTTCGACCACCCGGACGCCGATCCCCTCGCGCAGCATCAGGCCTACCAGGAGCTATTCGCCTTCCAGCGGTCCTACCTGATCGACGCGCAATTCCTGCTCTCAGCCATCCAGCAGGTCGACCACTTCGCAGTGCATTACGGGAACTGGCTCGGCTGGCAGGTTGAGGCGGAGACCGAGTACGACGACTGGGATCGTTCGTTCGGGAAGGCCGTCGATAAGACTCGCAACGTCTTCGAGCACTGGGACCAGAAGGTCGGCCCGCCGAAGTCCACGCTGCCGGACCCGACTGAGTGGGGGACGATCCAGCTCCTCGGTGATGAGATCCAGCTCGACCTTGCCGCCAGCTCCCCCGGCTCTTGGAGTCGTCCTCGTCGGTGCCCTTCCGATGACCCATATTCCCTACGGGTACCTGCCCCACCTCAGAAGGACAAGTGCTGCCGGTCTGCTGCCAGTCGAGGGTTGATCCATCGATTGACGTCGATTGACGTGGATTGACGTTCAGGGGCCTGGAACGCGATAGAGCCGAATCCCCATGTCCACGCGGGATCCGGCTCTACCAGCCAACAGGGGCGACAGGACTCGAACCTGCGACCCTCGGTTTTGGAGACCGATGCTCTACCAGCTGAGCTACGCCCCTCGGCCGTGAGCCAGTCTATCGCGTCGGCTCAGACAGCGGCGAAGCGCTTGGCGACCGCATCCCAGTCGACGACGTTCCAGAACGCGCCCACGTAGTCGGGCCGGCGGTTCTGGTAGTTGAGGTAGTACGCGTGCTCCCAGACGTCCAGGCCGAGCAGCGGCGTGTGGCCCTCGCTGATCGGGGAGTCCTGGTTGGCGGTCGAGTACAGCTTCAGACCCGAGCCGTCGTGCACCAGCCAGCTCCAGCCGGAGCCGAAGCGCGTGATGCCGTTCTGGCCGAACGTCGTCTTGAAGTCCTCGAACGAGCCGAACGTCGAGCCGATCGCGTCGCCGAGCGCGCCCTGCGGCTCGCCGCCGCCGTTCGGGCCCATGATCGTCCAGAACAGCGAGTGGTTCGCGTGGCCGCCGGCGTTGTTGCGCACGGGGCCCTGCTTGTCGGCCGGCAGGTCGGACAGGCTCTTCAGGACCTCCTCGACGCTCGAGTTCTCCCACTGCGTGCCGGCGAGCGCGTTGTTCGCGTTCGTGATGTACGCCTGGTGGTGCTTCGAGTGGTGGATCTCCATCGTCTTGGCGTCGATGGTCGGCTCCAGGGCGTCGTACGCATAGGGCAGATCGGGAAGCGTGAAAGGCATGCGTCCTCCTACGGGTCGCGGTGTTTGTGCAGAGGATGCTTACCAAATCCCGGCGGCCCTTACACATCGACCAGCGACCCGTCCGACTCCCGGACGATCGCGCCGGCCAGTTCGAGCTCGGCAATCAGCGCCTGGAGCTTCGCCGGAGCGAGCGCCAGCCTGGCTCCCAGCGCCTCCGGCGTGCCGGGTGCACGGCCGATCGACTGCAGCAGGCGCGTCGCCGCGGGGCTGACCTCCTCGCGCTCCTCGCCCGCCGCCGCGGCCGGGTCGATGCCGAGCGTGACCAGCACGTCGCCCGCGCACGTGACGATGCCGGCGCCGTCGCGCAGCAGCGCGTTGCCGCCCGCCGCGGCGTCCACCCACGGTGACGCCGGCACCGCCAGCACCTCGCGGCCGATCTCGAGCGCGAAGCCCGCGGTGATGAGCGCGCCGCTGGTGCGTGCCGCCTCGACCACGACGATCGACTGGCCGAACGCCGCCACGATGCGGTTGCGGGCCGGGAACCGCCATGGCGCCGGCGGGATGCCGGGGCCGTACTCCGACACGATCGCACCCGCCGTCGCCACCCGCGCCGCGAGCCCCGCGTTCGCCCGCGGGTAGTCGACGTCGATGCCGCACCCCAGCACGGCGACCGTGCGACCGCCGGCCTCCAGGGCACCCGTGTGCGCGGCGCCGTCGATGCCGCGCGCGAGCCCCGACACCACCGCGACGCCCGCCCGGGCCAGGCCGGCCGCGAGCCGCCGCGCGAACGCCACGCCGGCGGCCGAGGCCTGCCGCGCGCCGACGATCGCCACGACCGGAGGCTCGAGCAGCTCGGCCAGGCGCCTGGCATCGGCCGGAGCCCGCACGTAGAGCTCGGGCGGCGGATCGTGCAGGTCGGCCAGCGCATCGGGCCAGCCGGGGCTGCCTGGGCGCAGGATCACCCGACGCTCCCGAGCCGCAGCGCGAGCGCCTCGGCCAGGTGCTCGCCGGCGATGCTCTCGGCGCCCGCCAGGTCGGCGATGGTGCGCGATACCCGGAGGCTGCGATCGACCGCCCGTGGCGACAGCGACAGCCGGTCGATGGCGCGCCGCAGCATCGTCTCGCCACCCTCGTCGAGCGTGCAGTGGCGCCGCACCTCGGACGCGTCGAGGCGGCCGTTGACCGGTCCGCCCCGCCCTGCCTGCCGGGCGATCGCATCGCGCACGCGGCCCGCGACATCGGCCGTGCCCTCGGGCCGGTCGCCGCGCAGGACCTCGGCCGTGGGACGCTGCAGGCGCACGCCGATGTCCATCCGATCGAGCAGCGGGCCCGACACCCGCCGCCGGTACGCCTGGCGGCGCTCGGCGGTGCACGTGCACCCCGCGGCGCCGCCGCAGGGACACGGGTTCATCGCCGCGATGATGGCCGTCCGGCACGGATAGGCCACGGAGCCGATGGCGCGAGCGATCACGAGCACGCCGTCCTCCATCGGCCCGCGCAGCGCCTCCAGGGCGTCGCGACGGAACTCGGGCAGCTCGTCGAGGAACAGCACGCCGTGGTTGGCGAGGCTCAGCTCGCCCGGGCGCATGTTCGGGCCGCCGCCGACCAGCGCGGCGGACGACGCCGAGTGGTGCGGCGCGCGGAACGGCCGCCGGGTCACGAGCCCGCCGCCGGGCGGCAGGATGCCGGCCACCGACTGCAGCCGCGTGACCTCGAGCGACTCGTGCTGGATCAGCGGCGGCAGGATGCCGGGCAGGCGCCGCGCCAGCATCGACTTGCCCACGCCGGGCGGGCCGACCATCAGGAGGTTGTGGGCGCCGGCGGCCGCGATCTCGAGCGCCCGCCGCGCGAGCGGCTGGCCGCGCACGTCGCCCAGGTCGGGGATGGCGATCTCGTCGCGCCGCGGCGGCGGCGAGGGCATCGGCCGCACCTCGCCGTTGCGCAGGAAGGCGACGGCGTGCTCCAGCACGCGGCAGGGGATCGGCTCGACCCCGTCGACCAGCGCCACCTCGCCGCACGACTCGGGCGCGCAGAGCAGCGCCTCCAGCCCGATGCGGCGCGCTCCCTCGGCCGCCACCAGGGCGCCCGCCGCCGGGCGCACGGTGCCGTCGAGGCCGAGCTCGCCGAACACCCCCACGCCACGCAGCGCCGCCCGCGGCAGCGCGCCGTCGGCGCCGAGGATGGCGAGCGCGATCGCCAGGTCGAAGCCGGTGCCGGTCTTGCGCACCGTTGCCGGCGCCAGGTTGACGACGACGCGATCGGGCACCGTGAACTCGGCGCTCGTGAGCCCCGAGCGCACGCGGTCGCGCGCCTCGCGCACGCTCGCGTCGGGCAGGCCGACGATCGTGAACGCCGGCCGGTGGTCTTCCCGCACGTAGGCCTCGACCTCGACCGGGATGGCGTCGATGCCGTGGACGGCGAAGCTGAGGGCGGATGCGAGCACCCACCGAGCATCGCCGGACGGCGCGTCAGGTGGAGGGCGCGGAAGCGCGCGGAAGACGCGCCGATCGAACGGGCGACGCCGCTATGCGTCGGTCTGCTTCACGGTCTTCATCGTGAACTGCGAGTTGACGCGCGTGAGACCCGGCAGACCCGCCAGACGCCCCATGTAGAACCGCTCGTACGCCTCCTGATCGGCGACCGAGACGCGGATCAGGTAGTCGGGGATGCCGAACATGCGGCGGCACTCGACCACCTCCTCGAAGCCGGCGATCTCGGCCTCGAACTGCTCGACCGTGTCGCGGTCCTTGCGGCCCAGCTCGACCTGGACGAGCACCTCGAAGCCACGCCCGACGCTGGCGGGGTCGATGTCGGCCCGGTAGCCGCGGATCACGCCGCGCTCCTCCAGGCCGCGGACGCGCCGCAGGCACGACGACGGCGACAGGTGCACGGCGGCGGCGAGATCGATGTTCGACATGCGCCCGTCGGCGGCGAGATGGTCGAGAATCGCGCGGTCGGTGGCATCCAGTGGCGGAAAGTTGCTCACGAGGCTCGTTTCGGCGCAGATCACGCAACCATCTGTCGGCCGCGCTGCTCTATCGTAGCGGTGACGTGGCGCCAAACGACGATCTGCCACCGGACACGAGCCTGCGTCGCGACCCGATCGTGCGCGACGCCGTGACGCTCGGGCTCGCGGTCGGCACGTTCGCGGTCTCCTACGGCGCCCTCGCCCGCGCCGCCGGCCTCACGCCGGCCCAGGCCATCGCCATCTCGCTGCTGGTGTTCACGGGCGCGTCGCAGTTCGCGTTCATCGGCGTGCTCGCGGCCGGTGGCGGCCTGGGCGCCGCGGTGCTGCCCGCCGCGGTCCTGGCCGTGCGCAACGGCCTCTACGGGATCGCCGTGGCCCCGCTGCTGCGCGGGCCGCTCGGACAGCGGCTGGCGCTTTCGCACCTCGTGATCGACGAGTCGACGGCGATGGCCCGCGCCCAGGACGACCCGCGCAGCGGGCGGCGCGCGTTCATCGCGACCGGTCTCGCGATCATGGTGTGCTGGAACGTCGGCACCGTCGCCGGCGTCGTCCTGGGCGGCGCGCTGGGCGACCCGCGCCGCCTCGGCCTCGACGCGATGCTGCCCGCCGCCTTCCTCGCGCTGCTCGTGCCGCAACTGGCGCAGCCCGGCGCCCGCCGCATCGCCGTGGCCGGTGGGCTGGTCGCGCTCGCGCTGGTTCCGCTCGTGCCGGCCGGACTGCCGATCGTGGCCGCCGGCGCCACCGTGCTGCTCATCCTCGTCCCCCGCCGGCGGAGCGCGGTCGCGTGACCTGGCTCGCGATCGGCGTGCTCGCCGCCATCTCCTTCGCGCTCAAGGCGGTCGGCCCGGTGGTCGTCGGCGATCGTGCGCTCAACCCGCGCGCCGCCGAGCTGGTGGCGCTGCTGCCCGTGCCGATGCTGACCGCGCTGATCGTGGTCGGCACGTTCGCCAGCGGCCAGTCGCTGCAGATCGACGAGCGCCTGGCGGCGGTCGCCGTCGCCGGCGTCTGCGTGCTGCGCCGCCTGCCGTTCCTGGTGGTCATCTGCGCGGCCGCGGCCACCGCCGCCGCGCTGCGCGCCCTCTGACGCCGCCTACAGGTGGTGGGCGTACTCGTTGCGCTCCCAGTCGGTCACCTTGGCGAGATGCGCGTTCCAGCGGTCGAGCTCGTACCGCTTGATCTCCTGGAAGATCTCGGTCAGCCGGGCGCCCATCTTGCCGCTCAGGTACTCGTCGGCGGCCAGCGCGTCGAGCGCGTCGAGCAGCGACGACGGCAGCGGATCGCCCAGGCTCGACTCGTCCTCGTACGGCAGCTTCTCGCACTGGGCCGGCAGCTCGAGCTTGCGCTCCATGCCGTCGAGACCGGCGAAGAGCATGGCGGCGACCGCGTTGTGGATGGCCGCCGCACCGTCGCCGACGCGCAGCTCGACGCGCGTCGCCTTGCCGCGCTGCGCCGGGTAGCGCAGCATCGCGAGGCGGTTGTCGAGGCCCCAGTTGACGTGCGTCGGCGCGAGGCTCTCGACCTCCATGCGGCGGTACGCGTTGACCGTCGGGCAGAGGAAGGCCGTCAGGGCGGGCGTGTGCGCGAGCACGCCGGCGCCGAACTGCCGGGCGATATCGGACAGGCCGTCCTCGCCGTTCGGATCGTCGAAGGCGTTCGAGCCGTCGTCGCGCGCCAGCGAGACGTGCAGGTGCATGCCGGAGCCCTCGTCGTCGCGCAGCTTGCCCATGAACGTGGCCAGCAGGCCGTGGCGCGCCGCCGTCTGCTTCACCATCGTCTTGAACAGGAGGTTGCGGTCGGCCACCTCGAGCGCCTCGCCGTGCGCGAGGTTGATCTCGAACTGGCCGCAGCCGTACTCCTGGGCGCCGCCCAGCGGGTGCAGGCCGAGGTCGCGGGCGTTGCGGTGGATCTCGCGGAACACGCCCTTCGGATCGGACACGCTGCCGACGGTGTAGACGCTCGACAGGTGCGGCGTGTAGGTCTCGTACGTGTCGGGGTCGACGAGGTAGAACTCGAGCTCGGGCGCCACGATGGCCTTGAGCCCGAGCGCCGCCAGCTCGGCGGCCGCGCGACGCACCGCGTCCCGCGCGTCGGCCGCGTACGCCGTGCCGTCGCCCTCGCGCAGGTCGCCCATGCACCACGCCGTCGCCGGATCCCACGGGACGCGCCAGAGGCGCGACAGGTCGGGCACCAGGAAGATGTCGCGGAAGCCGTGCTCGAAGCCCGAGATGACGTGGTGCCCGAGGTCGATCGTCATGATCGCCTCGGTCATGCCGATACCGCTCTCGGCCTTGTGGTGGATCTCCTCGATCGGCACCTCCTTGCCGCGGCAGACGCCGTGCAGCTCGGTGTAGAGCACCTGGACGAACTCGACGCCCTCGCTGGCCAGCCGATCAACGCTGTCCGCCACGCTCACTCACCTCTCGTCGTCCGCAGCGCGGTGGCGCCGCAGATTGGATACAGAATCTGCCGGGCAGATGGTACAGCCGCTGCCGCCGTGCCGCCAGCGCCTACAGGGCGCCCCGGTGACGCAGGCGCCAGCCCTCGATCGTGACCAGCTCGACGCGGACCGACTCGGCCCAGCGCTCGCGGCGGCGCAGCCAGGCCGCGGCCGCGTGGAGGCGCTCCGTCTGCTCGGCCGACACCCACGGCACGCCCTTCGGAGCCTGCCGCCGGCGCTTCACCTCGACCACCACCAGGTGGCGGCCGCGCCGGCACACCAGGTCGACCTCGGCCAGCGGCGTGTGCACCCCGCGGCCGAGGATGCGATGGCCGCGCACGACGTAGCTGGCGGCGGCCAGCAGCTCGCCCCTCGATCCGAGGCGGCGGCGGGCCTGCGTCACCGGCTACAGCTCGAACGAGAGCTGCGGGCTGCAGGGCGCGAACGTGCGCCGGTGCAGCACCGAGGGGCCGTGCAGGCGCAGCGCCGCGAGGTGCTCGGGCGTGCCGTAGCCGACGTGGCGCTCGAAGCCGTAGACCGGGTACCGCTCGGCCATGCGCACCATCAGCCGGTCGCGCGTCACCTTCGCGACGATGGAGGCGGCCGCGATGGCCGCGGACTTCTCGTCGCCGTCGATGATGTTGCGGTGCGCCCGCGCCATCGGCAGCTTGAAGCCGTCGGCGATCAGCGACGTGTCGTCGGGCGCGTCGAGCTGCTCGAGCGCCCGGGCCAGCGCGTGCAGGTTGGCGCGGTGGATGTTGCGCGAGTCGACCTCGGGCACGCTCATCACCACCAGCGAGACGCGGATGGCGCTGCGCAGCACCGCCGGCAGCAGCACGTCGCGGGCCAGGGCCGTGCAGCGCTTGGAGTCGTCGAGGCGCGCCAGCGCGCGGCGCTGGGCGAGCGGGATCGCGTCGGGCTCGAGCAGCACCGCCGCGGCGACGAGCGGGCCGGCGAGCGCGCCCCGGCCGGCCTCGTCGGCGCCGGCCACGAACCGCGTGCCGAGCTCGCGGTCGTGCCGCAGCAGCTTGCGCAACGGCGGTGCGGGCGAGCGGCGGCGGGCAGCGACGGCCATCAACGAGAGCGTACCGGCGCCGTCGGCGCCGCGGGGCGCGCGGACCGTGCCGTCATCGCACCGCGATGCGCGCAGGTGGCCACACGGTCGCGATGATGCGTCCCGCGAGTGCGCCGTTGGGCACCGGGCCGTAGGTGCGCGAGTCGGTCAGCTCCTCCCGGTCGTCGGCCAGCAGGAACACCGTGCCGGCCGGCACCTCGACCGGCCCGAAGGCCGCCGTCTTCGACGTCAGGTACGAGGTCTCGTCCGGGAAGACGCAGCCGGGCAGGTCGGGCGTCACCGGCTCGATGATGTCGGGCGCCTGGACGCACACGTAGAGGGCGCCGTCCTCCGTCGCGCCGATCCACTCGCCGGGCATGCCGAGGATGCGCCCGATGGCGGTCACCCGGGCGTCGCCCAGCAGCGGCTCCGCCTCTGCGAACGGCCCGACGGCTACCAGCTCGCCGCGCGAGAGACGGCCGAGCAGCGCCTTGGACACGACGATGCGGTCGCCTTCGTGAATGCGGGGCGACAACGCGTTGGACGGCGCCTTCGCCGTGAAGGCGATGCCGTCGAGCAGCGCGTTGCCGACCGAGAAGGCGACCACCCCGCCGGCGATCGCGAACAGCAGCGCCACGGGCAGGCCGTTCCGCAGCCGCTTGCCCACCTTCCGGACCTGGCGCCGGGTGGAGCGGGCGATCAGCGCCACCATGATCGGCCCGGCGGCGGCCGCGGCGATGCCGGTGACGTACCCGCGGCGACCGCGGGCGCGCGCGTCGAGCACGGCCAGACCGGCCATCACGGCCCAGATGGCCGCGAACACCAGCAGCAGCGGGCGCCAGACCGCGCAGCCGATCGCCACCAGCAGGGCGACCGGGACCACGGCGAAGGGGCGCGGCCATCGCGCGCCCTGTGCGAGCCGGTACAGATCCATCCGGCCCGAAGCCTACGACCTACGGTGCGCCGATCCGCCCGAACGGCCAGTACCGCGCCAGCACGCGGCCGACGATCTGGCCGCGCGGGACGGTGCCGAAGCACCGCGAGTCCTCGGAGTCGGCGCGGTTGTCGCCGAGCAGCAGGTACTCGCCGGCGGGCACCGTCTCGGGGCCGTACTCCGCGTCGCCTTCGCACTGGAACGTCAGCCCGCGCGTGTACGGCTCCTCCAGGAACCTGCAGCCGGGCGTGCGATCCGGCGCCGTCTCGACCCCGGGCCGGACACCGCTGCGGCAGACGTAGACGTGGCCCGCGACCGAGCCGGCCGTCTCGCCCGGCAGCGCCACGACGCGCTTCACGAACGTCCGCGTCGACGCGCGTCGCGACCGGAAGACGTTGTTCTCGAGCCCGTTCGGATGGAACACGACGATGTCGCCCCGGCCGGGGTCGACGAGCCCGTACCAGTGCAGGGCCGCCAGCACGCGGTCGCCCGGCTCGAACGTCGGCACCATCGAGGCGGAGGGGACGCGGTACGGCTTCAGGAGCACGACCTGGACGAGCACGAGCAACGCGAACCCGATCGTCAGGATCTTCGCGATCCTCACCAGAATGCGAGCCGGTCGACCGGCCAGTAGGTCATGAACACCCGGCCGATCAGCTGCGAGTGCTTCACGGGCCCCCACGCGCGCGAGTCGGCGGAGCTCGTGCGGTTGTCGCCCATCAGGTAGTAGTAGCCCGGCGGCACGACGGTCGGGGCGAGGTCGGCGCCGGGCCGCGCGAGCGACAGCGTCGGCTGCCCGTGCACGTACGGCTCGACCAGGAACTCGCAGCCCCGGGTGCGCTCGGGCTTCGCGGGGTCATCCGGATAGCGCGCGTTCGCGCAGACGTAGACGCGGCCGCCGGCCGAGCCGACCACCTCGTTCGGCAGGCCGACCACGCGCTTCACGTAGTTCTGCGTCGACGCCGTCGCCGCGGTGTGCACCTGCGAGCCCTCGCCGTTCGGGTGGAACACGAAGATCTCGCCCCGCGCCGGGTTGCGGAAGTGCAGCAGGAAGCGCGCCGTCAGCACGCGGTCGTGCACCTGCAGCGTCGGCACCATCGACTCGGACGGGATCCGGAAGGCCTTCGCGACGTACATCTGCCCGGGCACCAGCACGACCACGATGGCGATCGCGAGCAGGACGATCTCCCGGAGGATCCTCACGATGCCTCAGCGACTCAGCGGAACGAGATCCGGGACAGCGGCCAGTACGTCATGAACACCCGCCCGATCAGCTGGCCGTGCGGGATGGTGCCCCAGCAGCGGCCGTCGGCCGAGTTCTCCCGGTTGTCGCCGAGCATCAGGTAGTGCTTCGGCGCGATGTAGGTGGGCGGCAGGTCGGCCGAGCCCTGGCAGGTCGTGGTCGGCTGGCCGTGGACGTACGGCTCGTTCAGGAACGAGCACCGGGACGTGTTCAGCTCGCCGTTCACGATCGCGGTGTCGAGGCGGTTGCCCTTGCAGGTGTAGACCTGGCCGCGCAGCGAGCCGACGGTCTCGTCGGGCATGCCGACGACGCGCTTCACGTAGTTCTCGCTCGATGCGGACACCTCGCCCTGCGCCGGCTGGAAGACCTCCGCGCCCTTGCCGTTCGGGTGGAACACGAAGATCTCGCCGCGCTCGGGGTCGCGAAACCGGAGCAGGAACCTCGCCGTGATGACGCGGTCGCCGATCGCGAGCGTGGGCACCATCGATTCGGACGGGATCCGGTAGGGCTTCACGATCAGGAGCTGCACGACGTACGCGATCAGGATCGCGGAGGCGATGGTGATGATCCCGTCGATGATCGGGTTCGCGCGAAGTTCCTTGAGTCGGCTCACGGCGGCGGAATGGTAGTCGGCAGGTCGGGGCGCGACCTGAAGCAGCCACCGGCTATGCGAGCGACCCGATGCGGGTGAGCGGCCAGTACGTGACGAACGCCCGGCCGAGGATCCAATCGCGCGGGATCGTGCCGATGACGCGCGAGTCGTCGGAGTTGTCGCGGTTGTCGCCCATCACGAAGTAGCGTCCGGCCGGCACCTGCTGGAACGTGAAGCGGCGCTGCACCGAGGAGGTGTACGGCTCGTCCAGCGCCCTGCACGACGGCGACGGCCGCTGCCGCCCCGGCGGCTCGGACGGGCAGATCCAGATCTGCCGCTTGTAGCCGCCCACCCACTCGCCGGGCAGGCCGACGACGCGCTTGATGAAGTTCAGGTCGTTCGCGGGCGTGGACGCCTTGTCGATGACCTCGTCGCCGCGGCCGGGCGGGTGGAAGACGATCACCTGGCCGCGCTCCGGGTCGGAGAACCGGTACCAGAACCGCGACACGAGCACGCGGTCGCCGATCAGCAGCGTGTTCTCCATCGACTCCGACGGGATCCGGTACGGCTTCACCACGAACCACTGCACCACGTACGCGGCCGCGAACGCGAGGCCCACCACCACGACGAGCTCGACCCACGGGCCGAGCGAGGGGCCGAGCCACGCGAAGACGCCGCCCTCGCGGTGCTCCTCCGGCGGTGCCGGCAGGTGGGTCGGTTCGGGAGCCGGAGGTCGGGGATCGCCACCCGGCGGATCGGCAGACTCGTCCGCCGAAGGCGGGCGAGGCGGGTCGTCGACGCCCGAGCTCACGCCCTCAGACTAGCGCCTGGTCGCAGGCGAGCGATCGGTCAGCCTGGCTCCGTCGCCGGATCGGTCAGCGCTGCTTCTCGCGGACGCGCGCCTGCTTGCCGACCTTGTCGCGCAGGTAGTAGAGCTTCGCGCGGCTGACGTCGCCGATGGCGGCGACCACGATCTTGTCGATCTTCGGCGAGTGCACGGGGAACGTCCGCTCCACGCCGACGCCGAACGACTGCTTGCGGACGGTGAACGTCTCGCGCACGCCGTGGCCCTGCCGCTTGATGCAGATGCCCTCGAACACCTGCACCCGCTGGCGGTTTCCCTCGATCACGCGGAAGTGGACGAGGACCGTGTCGCCGGCCTTGAACTGCGGTACCTCACGCAGCTGCATGGCCTCGATGTCGCGGATGATGGTGCTCATTGAAAGATTCGATTCCGGTCGGAAGCGGGTGCCGACGAACTCTAGCTGAGGGTTTCGGGATCCCCTGCCGCTTCCGTGCGGCGCTCCGATTCGGCCAACCGCCAGCGATCGACGGCTCCGTGGTCGCCCGACAGCAGCACCTCGGGCACGTCCCAGCCGCGAAACGACGCGGGGCGCGTGTAGTGCGGGTGCTCGATCCGCCCCTCGCTGGCCGGCGAGAACGACTCGTGCTCGGCCGAGGAGGCGTCGCCGAGCGCGCCTTCCAGGTGCCGGACGACCGCGTCGATGACGACCATCGCGGCCATCTCGCCACCCGACACGACGTACGGGCCGATCGACAGCGCCTCGGTCGCCACGTGCGTGTGGACGCGGTGGTCGAAGCCCTCGTAGCGGCCGCAGAGCAGCACGATCGGCGGCCCGGCGGCGAGCTCGCGGGCGTAGGCGTCGTCGAGGCGCCGGCCGCCCGGGTCGAGGATCACGACGCGATGCGTGCGGCGCACCTCGTCCAGCTCCAGGCCGAGCGCGCCCTCGACCGCCGCGACCGCCACGTCGACGCGCAGCAGCATGCCGGCGCCGCCGCCGTAGGGCGTGTCGTCGACCATGCGGTGCTTGTGCTCGGAGTAGTCGCGCAGGTTGTGCAGGCGCAGCGCCAGCGGCCCGGCCAGCGCGTTCGAGACGTGGCGTTCCTCGACGAGCCACGAGAACCAGCTCGGGAACAGCGTCACGACGTCGATCTCGAGCGTCATCCGAGGTCGAGCTCCGGATCGATCTCGATGCGGCGCGCCTCGATGTCGACGACCGGCACCACGGCCTCCACGAACGGCAGGCGCAGGTCGGTGTCGAGCAGCAGGATGTCGTGCGCGACGCCGTCCTCCACCTCGGCCACCGCGCCGAGCCGGCGTCGCGCCCTGGAAGACCTCGCAGCCGACCAGGTCGAAGCGGTAGAAGGCGCCGTCCTCGGGCGGCGGCACGTCGTCGCCGGCGATCTCGATCGGCTTGCCGCGCAGCGCCTCGGCGCCCTCGCGCGTGTCGATGCCGTCGAGCGCGACCAGCGGGCGCCCGTCGGTGCCGGCGCGGCGGCGGATGCGGTGCGCGACGCCGTCCACGAGCACCGTGGAGCCGGTCTTGAACGCGAACCACCCGCAGGGCGCGTCGACGCCGAAGGTGCCGTCGAGACCGTGCGCCTTGCCCGCAGTGCCGAGACGCACGCGGTCGGGGCGCCGCGCGGTCATTCCCGGTCGAGCTCGAGCGTGACGCGCTCGTTGCTGCGCACGCCGCTCGCGCGGATGATCGTGCGCAGCGCGCGGACGATGCGGCCCTGGCGGCCGATCACCTTGCCGCGATCGGCCTCGGCCACCGAGACGCGCAGGACGCGCTCGCCCTTGTCGACCTCCTCGGTCACCACGACCTCGTCGGGCGCGTCGACCAGCCGCCGGACGAGGAACTCGGCCAGCGCGCGGGAGTCTTGGGGCAGCGCCTCGGACACCGTGCTAGACGATGCCGGACTTCTTGAGCAGCACGCGAACGGGGTCGGACGGCTGGGCGCCCTTCGACAGCCAGTGCTTGGCGCGGTCGGCGTCGATCTCGATCAGCGAGGGCTCGAGCTGCGGGTTGTAGCGCCCGATGTACTCGAGCGCGGCGCCGTCACGCGGCGACCGCGAATCGGCCACGACAACCCGATAGATCGGGTTCTTCTTGGAGCCGACCCGTGTAAGGCGGATCTTGAGCACGCCTGGCTACCTCTTCTTTTTCTTCTTCTTGGAGACAGCGGCCGCTGCTCCTGGCATTCCCTGCAGTCCGGGCACCCCGGGCATCTTGCCACCGGCGAGGGACTTCATCATCTTCTTCATCTGACGGTGCTGCTGCAGTAGGGCGTTGATCTGCTGCACCGACGTACCGGAACCCGCCGCGATGCGGGCCCGCCGCGTGCCGTTGACGATCTCCGGCAGGCGACGCTCCTCCGGCGTCATGGACAGGATAATCGCCTCGACCCGATCGAGCTGCCGGTCATCGACCGGCATGTCCCGCATTTGCTTGCCCAGACCGGGGATCATCTTCATCAGACCGCCCAGCGATCCCATCTTCCGGATCGTCCGCAGCTGCTCCAGCAGGTCGTCGAGCGTGAACTCCGACTTGCGGAGCTTCTCCTCCATCGCGGCGGCCTGATCGCGGTCGACGTTCTCCTCGATGCGCTCGATCAGGCTCAGCACGTCGCCCATGCCGAGGATGCGCGACGCCATGCGGTCGGGGTGGAACTCCTCGAGCTCGTCGAGCTTCTCGCCCACCGACGCGAACAGGATCGGCTTGCCGGTGACGGCCCGCACCGACAGCGCGGCGCCGCCGCGCGCGTCGCCGTCGAGCTTGGTCATGACGATGCCGTCGAACGCCACCTGCGTGCGGAACGCCTCGGCGACGTTGACGGCGTCCTGGCCGGTCATCGCGTCGAGCACGAGCAGCGTCGTGTCGGGCTTCACGGCGTCGCGGATGCGCACCAGCTCGGCCATCAGGTCGTCGTCGACGTGCAGGCGGCCGGCGGTGTCGACGATCACGGTGTCGCGGCCCTGCTGGCGCGCCTGCTGCACGCCCCAGGTCGCGATCTCGACCGGGTCGACGTCGGTGCCGCGGTCGAACACGGGCACGCCGACCTGCGCGCCGAGCGTCTTCAGCTGCTCGATCGGCGGCCGGGCGGTAGACGTCGCAGGCGACCAGCGCCGGCTTGCGGCCCTGCTTCTCGAGCAGCTTCGCGAGCTTGCCGCTGGTCGTCGTCTTGCCCGAGCCCTGCAGGCCCGCCATCAGGATCACCGTCGGCGGCTGGAGCGGAAGGCGAGCTTCTCGTTGCCCGTGCCCATCAGGGCCGCGAGCTCCTCGTTGACGATCTTGATGACCTGCTGGCCCGGGTTCAGGCCGGTCAGCACGCCCTCGCCGACGGCGCGCTCGCGCACCTTCGCCACGAACTCGCGCACGACCTTGAAGTTGACGTCCGCCTCGAGCAGCGCGAGGCGGATCTCGCGCATCGCGGCGGCGACGTCCTCCTCCGACAGCCGGCCGCGCGAACGCAGGTCGGTGAGGGTCGTATTCAGGCGGTCGGACAGGCTGTCGAACATCAGCGCCAAACGATAGAGGCTCGGTGTGGATCACACGCACGCTCCGCGGCTCGTGCGGGCGCCTCTCGGACGGCGCGCGGGATCGCAGGGCATGGCGGAGCCATGTTCAAGATGCCGCGTGCCGGAGCGGTCGCGATCGCCAAAAGCCCCCGCGGAGCCGGGCTGTAGGTGATCGCAGGAGCGGCCGAGACGCCCGGACGGGCCGCGGAGCGCGCGGGTGATTCACATCGCGCCTCCACTAGTGGCTACGGGCCTGCCGCCCGGCATGCTCCAATACCCGGTGCGTGGAGATCGAGCTCCAGTACCTCTACCGGTCGACGGACGCGATGATGGTTCCCGCGGAGCTCGCCGGCTTCGCCCTGGCCGAGTCGCTGTCGTTCGAGATCGTCGACTCGTTCTGGGACACCCACGAGCTGCAGCTGCGCAAGGCCGGCTGCTCGCTGCGCATCCGCCGCCAGTCGAACCTCCCCCACCCGGTGCTGACCTGGAAGGGGCCGAGCGAGTGGCGCGAGGACGGCGCGCGGCAGCGCGAGGAGGTCGAGGTGCCGATCGACCACGTGCCCACCGACGCGGCCGGGATCATCGAGGCCCTGAAGCGCTACAGCATGTGGGAGCTGGTCGGGCCGCCCGCCGACCTGGGCGACGACATCGAGCTCGAGCGGATCGGCGAGCTGAAGAACAAGCGGTCGTCGCACCTCTACGTGCAGGGGCTGCACCGCCTGGAGCTGGCCTGGGACCGGATCACGTACCCGGTCGGCGAGCCCGAGGCGCGGCTCGAGGTCGAGGCGAAGCGCCAGCGCGCGGCGCGGTTCCTCGGCCAGGTGCACGACGAGCTGCTCAGGCTGTACGGCAAGAAGCTCGTCCCGGCGCCGCACGGCAAGGCCAAGGAGATGTGCCGGCGCCTCTACCCCGACATGTTCCGCTCGTGACGGCCGCGTGATCGCGATCATCGGCATCGTCGCCGCCGTCGTCGTGCTGGCGGCGATCGCGCTGCTGTTCAACCGCCTCGTCGGGCTGCGCAACAAGACGCGCTACACGTGGAGCGACTGCGAGGCCCTGCTGGTACGCCGGGCGCAGGCGATCCCGCGGCTGGCCGCGGTCGTCGAGGGCGCGATGGCGCACGAGCGGGGCGCGTTCGAGGCCGTCGCCGCCGCCCGGGCGGGCACCACGGCGGTGGCCGGCTCGGACGGCCCGTCGGAGGAGCGGTTCGAGGCGGAGCGGCAGCTCGGAACGGCCGGCGCGGGCCTCGTCGCCGTGGCCGAGGCGTACCCGCAGCTGCGCGCGCAGGAGGCCGCGATGGAGCTGATCGCGGCGCTCAAGGACGTCGAAGGCGACCTGCGCCGGGCCAGAATGGTCTACAACCGGACAGTGCAGACCTACGAGGACGCCCGCCAGACCTTCCCCAGCTCGCTGGTCGCGAACGCGTTCCGCTTCGGCCCTCTCCCCTACTTCTCGGACTGACGATGCGCCGCGACATCACCCGCGTCGCGATCCTCTGCGTCCTGCTGTTCGCGGGCTTCCTCGTGCTGCTCGAGGTCGTCACGCGCAACGCCGACGGCCAGGGCAACGTCGAGGGGACGGGCAAGTTCTACCGGCTGACGCACGCCCAGGTCGACGGCACGCTCGGCTCCGACGGCGCGCTGACCGTGTCGGAGCGCATCACGTTCGAGTTCCACGGCAACTTCTCGGGCGCGTTCCGCGACATCCCGCTGGCCGACAACCAGACGTTCGAGGAGATCGGCGTCCGCGAGGGCGCCACCGACTACGACTCCGGCGCCAGCACCGAGCTGGGCGGCTTCGGCCTGCCCGACACGTTCGGCGCCGTCGCGGCGCGCGACGAGAACGGCAAGCGGGTCGTGCGCATCGTCTGGCACTACTCGGCCACCGACGAGGTGCGCACCTTCCAGATCCACTACCGGGTGCGCGGGCTGACGCAGGTGCACGCCGACGCGGTCGACGTGTTCTGGCAGGTGTGGGGCGACGGGTGGAAGGGCTCGCTCGACCAGCTCGATGCGACGCTGACCATCCCCGCCGGCGTGCCCGAGGGCGCCGAGCGCATCTGGGGCCATCCCGGCGATGTCAGCGGCACCGTCAAGCGCGAGGGCCGCAAGATCGTGCTGGCAGCCACGGGCGTGCCGCGCAACCAGTTCGTCGAGCTGCGCACGCTGCTGCCGCGCACCGCGCTTCCGGCCGAGACGCCGGGCGCCCAGGTGGACGACGAGGAGGCGTTCGACCGCATCGTGGCCGAGGAGCAGGCCGACTTCGAGCAGAGCCTCGACGACGCCCGCAAGCTCGAGCGGGTGCTCGACAACCTGCCGCTGACCGCGCTGGCCGTCATCCTCGCCGGCCTGGCGGGCGCGATGGTGCTGTTCGGCCTCGCCTGGATCCGCTACGGCCGCGAGCCGGAGGGCGGGGACGCCGCGGTCACCTACTACCCGGAGCCGCCCGACGATGCCCCGCCGGCGGTGGCGCTGGCGCTGACCAACCAGGGCAACGCCGGGCCGGGCGACGGCGACGCGCTGGCCGCGACGCTGCTCGACCTGATCGTGCGCGGCCGCTTCAAGACGCACGTCGGCGACGGCGAGAAGGGGCCCGACCTGCTGCTCGAGCAGGGCGACCCGTCGATCGCGCTGGCCGACCACGAGAAGCCCGTCGTGGCGATCGTGGAGTCGGTGCTGAAGGACGAGCCGATCCCGCTCGGCGAGCTCGGCGACCGGCTCGGCGACCTGTCCGACTCCAAGCGCACGACCAACGGCACGCGGAAGGCGAAGTTCGTGGCCGAGCGCGGGCAGCTGATCAAGGCCGAGAAGAAGCAGTTCCGCTCGCCGCGCGCCGGGTGGGTGACGCGCCTCGTCGCCTTCCTGGTGTTCGCCGTGGCCGTGCTGTTCGTGGTCATCGGCATGGTGCGGTTCGTCCAGCACCCCGCGTGGAGCCCGATGTCGTGGATGCTGATCGGCGGCGCCATCGCCGCCTTCGGCTTCCTGGTGCTGACCGCGCCCCGTTCGCTGTGGGTCTCGACCCGTCGCGACGCGCTGCCGCGCATCGCCCGCTGGGAGGCGTTCCGGCGCTACCTGGAGGAGCTGCCGCGGCTGTCGGACGAGTCGCCGATCACGCTCGGCACCTGGGAGAAGCTGCTCGTCTACGCCACCGCGTTCGGCTGCGCCGAGCGCGTCGCCGAGGCGGCGCGGCTCCGCGTCGGCGACGTCGCCGCGGCCGGCTCGAACGTCGGCACCTCCGGCATGCTGCTGTACGGGCCGTGGGGCAACTCCGTGATGGCCGTCGCCAGCGTGCCCGGGCTGGCCTCGTCGACGTCGCTCTACAGCGACCTCGGCAGTCAGGTGTCGGCCGGCGCGTCGGCTCCCTCGTCGTCCGGCTCGAGCAGCGGCGGCGGCGGCTCGTTCGGCGGCGGCGGTGGCGGGGGCGGCGGAGGTGGCGGCGGCGGCGCCTGGTAGGCGGCGAGCGCCCGCGCCCGGCCCTCGGCCAGGTCGACGATCGGCGCCGGCCGGTCCGGCGCATGGCGGCGCACGTAGGTGCCATCCGGATCGAACTTCTGCTCCTGCAGCAGGGGGTTGAAGATGCGGAAGTACGGCGCTGCGTCGAGCCCCGTGCCGGCCACCCATTGCCAGTTGCCGGCGTTCGACGCCAGGTCGCCGTCGACCAGGTGGCGACGGAACCAGCGCTCGCCCCGGCGCCAGTCGATCAGCAGGTGCTTGACCAGGAAGCTGGCACAGACCATCCGCACGCGGTTCGGCACGAAGCCCTCGGTCGCGAGCTGCCGCATCCCGGCGTCGACCAGCCCGTAGCCCGTCTCGCCGCGGCACCACGCCTCGAAGTCGTCGTCCGCATCGCGCCACGCGATCCGCTCGAACCGCGCGTCGACGGCGCGGTCCGCGAGGTCGGGGTGCCGGTGCAGCACGAAGCGGAACCAGTCGCGCCACAGCAGCTCGGCGCGCCACTTGGCGGCACCCGCGTCGTCGGCCAGTGCCACCAGCCGCCGCGGTGAGACGACGCCGAGGTGCAGCAGCGACGACAGGCGCGACGTGGCGCGCTCGTCGGCGATCGCATCGCGGCGCCGGGCGTAGGCGCCGAGGCCGTGGATCGCGAACGTCTGCACGGCCGCCGGCGGGTCCCACGGCCCGGCCGGACGCGGGATGCCGACGGCGGAGACGGCGCGGGCGTAGGCCGAGTACGTGCGCGGCCGGCCGACGAGCTCGTGCGGCACGCAGACGTCGTCGGCGTGCAGGACGAGGCGCTCGCCGAGGGCCGCTGCGACGCGCTCGTCGCGGCGGCGGGCGAACGGCGTCGCGTCGGTGGTCGCGTGCACCTCGACGGCGCGCGTGGCGTGCGCCAGCCGCAGCACGGCCTCCTCGGCCGCGCCGTGCTCCACGACCAGCGTCTCGCCCTGGGTTGCGAGCTGCCGGGCGAGGTCGTCCACCGCTGCGCGCACGATCGGCTCGCGCGGCCCGCGCAGCAGCCGGTCGTCGAGCGCGAACACGTGGATCACCGGCCGGCCCGAGCGCCGCGCGGCCTCCAGCATGGGATTGTCGTCGAGCCGCAGGTCGCGGCGGTACCACGCGATGGCGGGTTCCACCCAATGGCCTTCGCACGGCCTCATGCGGCGGCCGTCGAGCGCCGATAAAGGTCTCGTGCACTGGCCGGTTCCCGCGCTTGTGGCGCTCCTCCTCCTGGCGGCGCCGATCGGCGCCGACGCGCACGACTGCGCCACCGACGGGACGGTCAAGCCGCTGTCCGGCAGCCACGTCCTCGACCTGCGCGGCGGCACGCCGCTGATCGACGTCGAGCCGGTCGTCGGCTGCACCGGCCTGACGCTGACGTTCGGCGCCGGCGACGACGATCTGACCGTGATCGGCGGCAACGGCTCGACGGCAGGGCTCGGGACGCTCGCGGTGGCGTTCGCCGATGGCGACGACGTGCTCCACCTCGGCCCGGGCACGCTGCCGGCCCTGACCGCGACGGGCGGCGCGGGCCGCGACGAGATCGACGCCTCGGCCCGCACCGCGGGCATCGTCCTGGACGAGTCGGCCGGCCGGCTGAGCGGCTTCGAGAACCTCACCGGCGGCGACGGCGACGACGTGCTGGTCGGCGACTCGTCCCGCAACGTGCTGGACGGCGGCGCGGGTGACGACGTGCTGGTCGGACGCCTCGGCGATGACGACCTGCGCGGCAGCGTCGGCAGCGACACCGCCTCGTTCCAGGGCGGCCCCGGCGTCTCGGCGACGCTGCTGGCGCGCACCGCGATCGGGCAGGGGCTCGACGCGCTCGCCGGCATCGAGAACCTGATCGGGTCCGACCACGCCGACCGGCTGATCGGCGACAGCCGCGCGAACGTGCTCGAAGGTCGGCGCGGCAACGACGTGCTCGACGGGCGGCTCGGCGACGACATCATCGACGGTGGCACGGGCCGCGACGAGGCGTCGTTCGGCGAGCTCCGCGCCGTCCGGGCCAGCCTCGTCTCGCACCGCGCCACCGGGCAGGGCCGCGATCGCCTGATCGCCATCAACTTCCTGCGCGGTTCGCGGCGCGGCGACGTGCTGACCGGCGACCGCGGCGCGAACCGCCTGCGCGGCGGTGGCGGCGACGACGTGCTGGACGGCGGCCACGGCGCCGACGTGCTCGAGGGTGGCTCGGGCCGAGATCTGATCAAGGCGCGCGACGGTGCGCGGGATGTGGTGGACGGCGGCGACGGACGCGATACCGTCCGGGCCGATCGAGCCGACCGCGTCCGCAACGTCGAGCGTCGCAGCTAGCGGGGGGCCCGCCCGGGGACGGCACCAGCCGTCCCCGGGCAGCCAGCCGTCCGATCGCGCGCACGACTCCCGCGCGGATCGTGCCGGAAGTGCAACGTCTAGCGCAACTTTGTGCCATCCGGCAAATTCGGAACCAGGTACGGAATTTGTCGTGTAGGCGCCGGCGCGCGCCTCGAACGAGCCTCGGGCTACTCGCCGAGGAGGGCGGCGGCGAAGTCGGCTGCGCTGAACGGGCGCAGGTCGTCGAGCGTCTCGCCGATGCCGATCAGCTTGATCGGCAGGCCCAGCTCGTGGGCGATCGCGATCGCGATGCCGCCCTTCGCCGTACCGTCGAGCTTCGTCAGGGCGACGCCCGTGAGCGGCACGGCGCCGCCGAAGAGGCGCGCCTGCTGCAGGCCGTTCTGGCCCGTCGTCGCGTCGACCACGAGCAGCGTCTCGTGCGGCGCTTCGGGGAGCCGCTGCGTGATCACGCGGCGCACCTTGGAGAGCTCCTCCATGAGGTTCGTCTGCGTGTGCAGACGGCCTGCCGTGTCGATGATCACGACGTCGCGGCCACGCGACTCGCCCGCAGCGACGGCGTCGTAGGCGACGGCGGCCGGATCCTGGCCGTGCACCGACCCCACGAAGTCGGCGCCGGCGCGCTTGGCCCACGTCTCCAGCTGCTCTCCCGCGGCCGCCCGGAACGTGTCGGCCGCACCGACCACGACCGAGCCGCCCGCGCGGCGCACGTGCTCGGCCAGCTTGCCGACCGTGGTCGTCTTCCCGGTGCCGTTGACGCCGACGACGAGGATCACGGTCGGCCGCGCCGTGACGTCGATGCGCGACTCGGAGCCCGACAGCAGGTCGGCGATGATCGTGCGCAGCGCCACCGTCAGGTCCTCGGACGTGCGCAGCCCGCCCGCCGCCGCCTCGGCCTCCAGCCGGCCGACGATCTCGACGGTGGCCGGCACGCCGCAGTCGGCCAGCAGCAGGGCCTCCTCGAGCTCCTCCCAGACCGCATCGTCGGCCGGATCGAACGCGATCGTCGAGATCTGCTGCGCGAGGGCCTTGCGGCTCGACGAAAGGTTCTCGACCAGGCGCCGGAACAGGCCGCGCCGTCGCTCCTCCGGTGCGCCCTCGGCGCGCGCCTCGCCGCCGGAGAGGCCGATGAACATCTCGGAGTAGTCGGTCACGACGGTGCCGGCTGGAACGCCTCGCGGCGCTCCCGCGGAAGTCGTCGCGAGACGACCTTCGAGATGCCGTCGCCGGCCATCGTCACGCCGTAGAGCACGTCGGCCATCTCCATCGTCCGCTTCTGGTGGGTGATGACGATGAATTGCGCCTGGTCGCGGTACCGGTCGACGAGCGTCAGGAAGCGCTCGACGTTGGCGTCGTCGAGCGCCGCGTCGACCTCGTCCAGCACGTAGAAGGGACACGGCCGGGCCAGCATGATCGCGAACAGGAAGGCGATCGCGGCGAGCGCCTTCTCGCCGCCCGACAGCATCGCGAGGCGCGTGATCTGCTTGCCGGCGGGCGTCACCTCGAGCTCGACACCCGGCTCGGACGATGCGACGGCGATCTCGGGCGCCGCCTCGGCCTCCTCGCCGTCGGCGGCGAGCCGCAGCTCGGGCTCCACCAGGCGCAGGCGGCCGCGACCGCCCGGGAACAGCGTCGTGATGACCTGGGCGAAGTTGCGCTCCACCTCGCCGTAGGTCTCGTCGAAGCGCTCGGTGATCGTGGCCGTGAGGTCGCGGATCAGGCGGCGCAGCTCGCGGAGCGACCCCTCGAGGTCGGCGATCTGCTCGCTGGTCTCGTCGTGGCGGCCCTTCGCCTCCTCGTACTCCTGCTGGGCGAGGGGGTTGACCGCGCCGAGCTGCTCGCGACGGCGCTCGAGCCGCTCGATCTTGTGCGCGAGCGTGGCCTCCTCGTCGGCCGGCAGCGGCTCGATGCGCTCGACCGGCGCGGTGCCGGCGCGCTCGGCGATCTCGGCCCGGCGGCGCACCACCTCGCCGAGGCGCTCCTCGGCGTGCGCGCCCTCGACCTCGAGCGTCGTGACGCGGGACGAGACGGCGCGGGCGTCGCGCTGGAGCACCTGCTCGCGCTCGGAGCCGGCGGTCATGGCGGCGGCCAGCTCGCCCGCGCGGCGCTCGAGGCGCTCGAGTGCGGCGCGCTCGGGCACCCGCAACACCTCGACCCGCTCGGCGGCACCCGCCAGGGCGGCGATGGCGGCCGGCAGGATCTCCTCGAGCGAGACGATGGCGGCGGCGCGGGAACGCGCGGACGCGGCCCGGCGGGCGGCCACGTCGGCGGCCTTCGCGTGGCGATCGCGGTCGGCGCGGCTGCGGTCGGCGCGCTCGCCGGCGGCGGCGCGGTCGGCCCGGCGCACGGCGACGGTCTCGGCCAGCTCGCCGCGGCGCAGGTCGATCTCCTGGTGCGCGGCGGTGAGCTGCTCGGCGCGCTGGGCGAGTGCCTCGCGACGCTCGGCCAGCGCGACGGCCTCGGCCTGGCCCGCCGTGGCGCGCTCGGTCAGCCGGGCCTGCTCGTCGCGGGCGGCGGCGAGCCGCTCGGCGCTGCGCTCGTCGTCGCGGCCGGCAGCGTCTGCGGCCCGCATCGCGTCGCGCAGGCGGCGACCGGCGTCGTCGGCCGTGCGGGTGGCCACGGCGACCGTCTCGCGGGCCGCGCGCTCGTGCTCGTCGGCCTGCTGCAACGCAGCGGCCGCGGTCCGCGAACGCCTCCTCGGCGGTCGTCGACTCCTGCGCCGCCTTCGCGGCGTCGGCGGTGGCCTCGTCGCGCTCGCGGCGCAGCGCCAGCACCACGGTGCCCGTGCTGCCGGCGCGGAAGGCGAGGCCCCGGTCGGCGTCGAGGCCGCGACCGTCGCGGGTGACGGCGATGCCGCGGGTGACGAGCGCCAGCTCGGCGGCGTCGTCGACGAGGTTGATGCCCTCGAGCAGGCCGGCCGGAGCACCCGGAGCCAGCGTCACGAGGTCGGCCAGCGGGCGGCCGCGCTCGGGCGCCTTGCGGCCGCCGAGGCGGTCGAGGCACAGCAGCGCCGCGCCGGCCAGGTCGGCGTCGTCGAGGAGCTCGATGGCGTCGGCGGCGGCCGGTGCGACGGCCTCGCCGGCGCGCCAGGCGAGTGCGGCCGCGACGGCGGCCTCGAGACCCTCGCCGGGCTCGACCAGGTCGAGCGCCAGCTGCACGCCTCGCTCGCGGAGGCGGCGCACTGCCGGCGCCAGCCCGTCGCCGCGGTCGAGCGCGCGATCGGCGGCGGCGGCCCGGGCGGCGGCGGCCTGCGAGCGCCCGGCGGCGGCGCCGCGGGACTCACGCGCGGCGCGCTCGCCCTCGCGGAGCGACTCTGCGGTGGTGCGGGCGGCCGCGGCGGCGGCCTGGGCCGCGGCCAGCGCAGCGGTGGCGGCCGTGGCCTCGGCGTCGGCCGCGGCCAGCGCGGCCTCCAGCCCGGCGCGCGACGCCGAGCGCGCCGCCGCCTCGGCCACCAGGGCCTCGGCGCGGGCACCGGCGGCGATCGCCTGCTCCGACGCCTCGCGGACGTCGTGGGCGGCGCGGCTGGCGCGGCCGTCGACCTCGGCCAGCTCCTGGCGGGCGGCCAGCGCGGCGTCGAGCGCGCCGGCGACCTCGCGCACGAGCGCGGTCAGCGTCTCCTCGCCCGCGGCGTCGTCGGCAGCGGCGAGCGTGGCGGCGTGCGCGTCGGCCTCGGCGGCGGCCCGGGCCTCCTCGGCCCGCGCGGCCACGACCTCGGCCTCGAGGCGGTCGGCCCGTGTCAGGGCGCGGCGGCGGTCCTCGGCCAGGGTCGTCAGGCGCTCGGCCAGCGCCTCGCGGCGCGCGGCCAGGCGATCGAGCCCGCTGGCGAGGCCCCAGTACCGCTCGGAGGCGCGCTCCTGCTCGCCGACCAGGCCCGCGAGCTCGCGCTCGATCGCCTCGCGCTCGGAGGAGGCGACGGCGATGGCGGCGTCGAGCCGGGTGCGCTCGGTGCCGACCTGCTCGAGGTCGGCGGCGATGCGGGCACGCAGCCGGCGGGCGGCGGCGATCTGCGACGACGTGAGCTCGATGCGCGCCGCGTCGACCTCGCCGGCCAGGGCGGCGGCGCGCTCGGCCGCGGACGCCTGCAGGGCGAGCGGCCGCAGCCGCGCCTTCAGCTCGGCCTCGAGATCGCGGGCCCGCGAGAGGTTGGCCTCGACCCGCGCCAGCTTGCCGGCGGCGCGATGGCGGCGGCGCTTGTACTTGCCGAGCCCGGCCGCCTCCTCGATGAACCCGCGGCGGTCGGCGGGACGCGACAGCAGGATCTCGTCGACCCGGCCCTGCGAGACGATCGCGTGCAGCTCGCGGCCGAGGCCGGCGTCGGCCAGCGCCTCCTGCACGTCGAGCCGCCGCACCGCGATGCGGTTCAGCAGGTACTGGGCGTCTGCATCGCGGCGCAGCCGGCGCATGACGGAGATCTCGGGGCGATCGGTGCCGAACGTGCCGTCCTCGTTGTCGAGCACCAGCTCGACCTCGCACAGACCGGACGGCTGGCGGCGCGCCGAGCCTCCGAACAGCACGTCGGCGGCGACCTGCGTGCGCAGCTCGCTGGGCGGCTGCGAGGCCATCGCCCACTGCAGCCCGTCGGCCACGTTCGACTTGCCGGAGCCGTTCGGCCCGACGATCACCGAGACGCCGCGCTCGAAGTGCAGCTCGACCGGCTCCGCGAAGCTCTTGAAGCCTCGCAGCCTGAGGGTCTTCAGATGCATCGGCTGCTACTTCCCTCGGCCCGCGTCGAGATGGACGAGCGCGGCCTTGGCGGCCTCCTGCTCGGATTCCTTCTTGGAACGGCCCGCACCACGCCCGATCTCCTCCCCGGAGACGAGGGCGACGGACTCGAAGTGCTTGTCATGGGCCGGGCCGGTGTCGCTCACAACGACGTACTGTACGGATCGCCCCTGACGTTGCAGGGTTTCCTGGAGCTCGGTCTTGGGGTCGAGGCCGCTCTGCTCCGCCTGGGCAAAGCGTTCCTCGAACGAGGTGATGACCGCGTCGCGGGCCGTCTCCCAGCCGTGCTCGAGGTAGATCGCACCGATCGCCGCCTCCACCAGGCCCGCCAGCACGGTCGGCGTGCCGACGAGGCGGGCGGCGTCGTCGCGACCCCGCTCGGCACCGTGCGCGAGCATGCGGCTGCCGAGGTCGGTCTGCCGCCCGACGGCCGCGCACGACCGCCGCGAGACGATGTAGTGCTTGAGCCGCGTCAGGCGGCCCTCGTCGGAGGAGGGGTGGCGACGGTAGAGCTCCTCGGCGACCACCGCCCCGAGGACGGCGTCACCGAGGAACTCCAGCCGTTCGTACGAGTCGCCGCGCGCGTCGTGCCACGAGGAATGGCTGAGTACCCGCCGCCGGAGCTCGTCCGGCAGCGCGTCGACGAGGTGCGCGAGGTCGGCCGGAGGCCTAGTCAGCGCGCTCGGAGATGAAGTCGACGGCCTCGCCGACCGTGGTGATCGACTGCGCCTCCTCGTCGCTGATCTTGACGCCGAAACGCTCTTCGAGGTCCATGATCAACTCGACGAGGTCGAGCGAATCGGCCTCCAGATCGTCGCGCAGATGCGCGCCGATGTTGACGTCGTCCTCCTTGACGTCGAGGCGCTCGACGAGTATCTCCCGAACCTGTTCGAAGACCTCTTCGCGACTGGCCAAATCCACCCTCCCGTGCCGTCCATTATTGGCGTAAATCGAGCCGGCCGAATGTAGCAGAGACCGGCCCGGGCAGAGCACTCCGGCGGCCAGCTGTGGCCGAGTCGTGATGCGCGGCGGCGCTCAGACGTCGGACACGGCGGCGGCGCGGGCCGCCTCGCGCCCGACGCGGGCGGCGACGTGCCCGCAGACGTCGTGCCGCACGCCCTCGGCGGCCATCCGGCAGGCGTTCGCGATCGCGACGCGGGAGGACGATCCGTGGGCCGCGACGGCAATGCCCTGGAGGCCGAGCAGGAAGGCGCCGCCGTAGGTCTCGTGGTCGAGCCGCGTGCGCAGGTCGCGCATGCCGCGGCGCAGCAGCAGCCCGCCGGCCTTGGTCATCAGGTTGCGCTTGGCCGTGGCCCTCATCAGCTTGAAGATCTCGATCGCCGTGCCCTCGGCCGTCTTCAGCGCGACGTTGCCGGTGAACGCGTCGGTGACGACCACCTGCACCTTGTTCACGAGCATGTCGCGGCCCTCGATGTTCCCTGCGAAGTCGAGCCCGGCCTCGGCGGCGAGCAGCTCGAAGACCTCCTTCGTCAGCTGGTTGCCCTTGCCGGGCTCCTCGCCGATCGAGAGCAGCCCGACGCGCGGTGCGCGGCGGCCGAGCACGTCCTCGGCGAAGCACGCGCCCATGTGCGCGAACTGCACGAGCATCTCGGGCCGCGGATCGATGTTGGCGCCGCAGTCGATGAGGGTCAGCGGCCCGCCGAGGGCGGGGATGACCGCGGCCAGGCCCGGCCGGTGCACGCCGGCGATGCGCCGCATCGAGAACGTGGAGGCGGCCATCAGGGCGCCGGTCGAGCCGGCCGACACCGCCGCCTGCGCCCAGCCCTCGCGGACGGCGCCGGCGGTGACGACGAGCGACGACTCCGGCTTGGTCCGCACCGCGACCAGGGGCTCCTCGTCGAACGCGATCTGCTCCGGCGCGTGGCGGATCGTGATGCCGCGCGGCAGCGTGCCGCCGAACTCGGCCAGGATCAGCGGCGTATCACCGACGAGGACGATCTCGATCTGGCCCGGGACGACCGCGTCGAGCGCGCCCAGGCAGATCTCCGAGGGCGCGCGGTCGCCACCCATGGCATCCAGCGCGATCGTGACGGCGCGCACCCGGGGCGGCTCAGGTCGTCGCGGCCTGGTATGCCCGGTCGCGGTAGGTACCGCAGGTCGGGCAGACCCGGTGGGCGAGCTTCGGCGACTTGCAGCGCTCGCAGGTCGCGACGGCAGCTGCGCTGATGCCGTGGTTATGACGGCGACGATCGCGCCGGGACTTTGAGGTCTTGCGTTTCGGGACGGCCATGCCGGTCGATCCTCGTTCGTGGTCTGGTCACGCGAACGCGGGCCCCGGGGACCCGCGTGCGGCGGAGCATACCGCACGGCTCGAAGCATATGCTCCAGCCATGGATCTGGGACTTGCGGGCAAGGGCGTTCTCGTCACCGGCGGCGCCGGCGGCATCGGTGCGGCGACCGTCCGGGCGTTCGCGGCCGAGGGCGCCCGCGTGGCGATCCACTACCGCTCGAGCGGCGCCGAGGCCGAGCGACTGGCGGCGGAGACCGGCGGCGTCGCCCTGCAGGCCGACCTCACCGACGAGGCCGCCGCCGACGCCCTGGTGCCGGCGGCCGTCGCGGCGCTGGGCCGGCTCGACGTGTGCGTCGCGAATGCGGGCGTCTGGTCGACCGAGTCGGTGCCGGTCGTCGACATGCCGCTCGACCGCTTCCGGTACGTCGTCGACGGCAACCTGACGGCCACGTTCCTCACCTGCCGCGCCTACCTGCGCCACGTCCGCCAGGTCGGCGAGGGGTCGATCGTGATGGTCGGCTCGACGTCGGGCATCTTCGGCGAGGAGGGCAACGCGGAGTACGCGGCCGTCAAGTCGGGCATCTGCTTCGGCCTCGCCCGGAGCCTCAAGAACGAGATCGTCCGATTCGCGCCGCGCGGCCGCGTCAACGTGGTCGCGCCCGGCTGGACGGTGACGCCGATGGTGGGCGACCTGCTCGACGAGGAGTTCATCGCCCGCGCCACGAGCACCTACCCGCTGCGCAAGGTGGCGACGCCCGAGGACTGCGCGGCGTCGATCGTGTTCCTCTCGTCCGAGGTCGCCGCCGGGCACCTGAGCGGCCAGGTGGTGACCGTCGCCGGAGGCATGGAGGGCCGCCTGATCTGGTGAGCGGCCGGTAGGATCTCGCGCTGTGCCTGCAGATCTGATCCTCCAGAACGGCGTCGTCCACACCGGCAGCGCCTCCCGCCAGCTGGCCTCGGCCGTCGCCGTCTCGGGCGGTCGCATCGTCGCCGTCGGCGGCAACCGCGACATCGGCGCCCACCGCGGCCCGGCCACGCGCGAGATCGACCTGCAGGGCGGCATGCTCCTGCCCGGCTTCATCGACGCCCACTGCCATCCGGCCGAGGCCGGGCACGGCATGACCCAGTGCACCCTGCACCACATCACCGGGCGCGCCCAGACCGTGTCCGCGATCGGCGAGTACGCGGGCAGCCACCCCGACCGCGACTGGGTGCTCGGCGGCGGCTGGTCGATGGGCGACTTCCCGGGCGGCCTCCCCACCCGCGAGGAGCTGGACGCCGTCGTCTCCGACCGGCCGGTCGCCCTCACGAACCGCGACTTCCACGGCATGTGGGTCAACAGCAGGGCGCTCGAGGCCGCGGGCATCGGCGACGACACCCCCGACCCGGACGGCGGCCGCATCGAGCGCGACGCCTCCGGCCGCGCCACCGGCATGCTGCAGGAGCAGGCCATGCACCTGGTGTTCGCGGTCGCCCCGGTGGCGACGCCGGCCGACCGCGTCGAGGGCATCCGCAGGGCCCAGGCCTACTACCACGGGCTCGGCATCACGTCCTGGGGCGACGCCCTGGTCGACGCCGCGGCGCAGGAGGCCTACACCCGCCTCGTGGGCAGCGGCGAGCTGACGATGCGCGTGCGGGCCATGCTGGGGTGGGATCCGGCGGGTGACCTCGGTCAGCTGGACGAGCTGATCCAGCGCCGCGCCGTCGGCAACGTCGGACGTCTGAACTGCGACGAGGTCAAGTTCTTCCACGACGGCGTGGTCGAGAACTTCACCGCCGCCATGATCGAGCCCTACCTGGATGCCGACGGCGAGCCCACCTCGAGCTACGGGCTCGACCAGTACGACCTCGACGACCTGACGCGCTACGTGCTGGCCTGCGATGCGGCCGGGTTCCAGGTGCACATCCACGCGCTCGGCAACCGCGCGGTGCGCGAGTGCCTCGACATCTTCGAGCACGCCATCGACGTGAACGGCCGCCGCGACGCCCGGCACCACCTCGCGCACCTGGAGTTCGTCGACCCCGCCGACGTGCCGCGCCTGCGGCAGCTCAACGTCACGGCCAACGTGACGCCGCTGTGGGCGCAGCGCGAGGACTCGGTCGAGCTGCTGACCCTGCCGCTCGTGAGCGAGGCCGTGGCGCGCACCATCTACCCGTTCGGCAGCATCCACGCCGCCGGCGGCCGCCTCGCCTTCGGCAGCGACTGGTCGGTGTCGCCGCCCGACCCGCTCGAGCAGCTGTCGACGGCCGTCCTGCGCACCGACCCGCGCACCGCCAGCGAGCCGCTGTTCGCCGAGCAGTGCCTCGACCTCGACACGGCGATCGCGGCGCACACCATCAACGGCGCCTACGTGGCGTTCACCGACGACCGCACCGGCAGCATCGAGGCCGGCAAGCTGGCCGACCTGGTGGTGCTCGACCGCGACCTGTTCGCCGGCCCGCTCGACCAGATCAACCGCGCGAAGACGCTGCTGACGCTGTCGGAGGGCGAGGTCGTGCACGCCGCCGACGGCTGGGGCTAAGACTCGGGCTTGAGCAGCTCCGAGAGCTTCGACCAGCGCTGGTCGGGCTCCTCGGGCGGGCAGCCGCACGGGCCCTCGTTCAGGTTCGAGCCGCAGCGCGGGCAGAGCCCGGCGCAGTCGACCCGGCACAGCACCTGGACGGGCATCGCGAGGATGACCGCGTCGGACGCCATCCGGTCGGTGTCGAGCACGTCGTCGGGGAGCAGGTAGGGCGACGTCATGTCCTCGTCGCCCGCCAGCTCGGGATCGAGCGAGTGGAACTCCTGCGCCTCGATGTCGAGGTCGACCACGGCCTCCTCGAGGCAGCGGTGGCAGGCGCCGTGGATCTCGGTCTCGAACTTCTCGTCGAACACCCAGCCGTTGCGCAGCCGCGTGACGGCCAGGTCGGCGTCGACGACGGGCGGCTGGGCGGTGTACGGCTCGCCGCCGACCGTGAAGGTCGCAATGGCGACCGGCAGCACCTGACGATGCTGCTCCCCGGGCGTCAGGCGGATCGAGCGCAGGTCGAACATGGCCGCTAGCGCGTCGAAATCTCGGTGAACGCCCCGGTCGTGCCCGTCGGGCCGAGCTCGGTGCGGCCCTGTGCGAGCTGCTCGCGGCCGCGCTGCACGGCGGACAGGAACTTGCCGAGGTTCGTCTCGAGCGTGGACAGGATCTGGTCGGCGTAGTCCTCGGCGCCGAGGCGCACCTCGCGCTCGCGCTGCCGGGCCGACTCGAGGATCTGCGACGCCTGGCGCTCGGCCAGCCGCACGATCTCCTGCTGCGACGCCTCGCGCTGGGCGATCTCGCGCGCCTCCTGGATGATGCGCTCGGCCTCGCGCTTGGCCTCGCCGAGCATCTCCTGACGCTCCTTGACGATCCAGCGGGCCTGCTTGATCTCTTCCGGAATCGTCGCGCGCATCTGGTCGAGGATCTCCCAGATTTCCTCGCGGTCGATCCGCACCTGATCGGTGAGCGGCACGGCCTTGGCCTGATGCACGAGATCGTCGAGCTTGTCGATGAGTACGAGGACGTCCACGGAAAAGAGCCTCCTAGCGGGCAGCGTATCGCGCGGCGAAGGCGCGGACGACCGGTTCCGGAACCAGGTCGGTCACGGGACCACCGAACTCGGCGATCTCCCGGACACCACTCGACGAGACGAAGGAGTAGGTTGGCGAGCTCATCAGGTAGACCGTCTCGATGTCGGGGGCGAGGCGCTTGTTGAGGTGGTTCATCTGCAGCTCCCACTCGAAATCGGAGACCGCCCGCAGACCCTTCACGAGCGCGCTTGCGCCCTGGTCGCGCGCGAACTCGACAACGAGATTCGAGAACGGCAGCACCTCCACGTTCGCCACGTCCTCGATCGATTCCTCCAGGAACGCGATGCGCTCCTCGATGGTGAACATCGTGGCCTTGTGGCGCGGTGCCCGGACGACGCCGACGACGACCTTCTCGAACAGGCCGGAGGCGCGCCGGATGATGTCGAGATGGCCGAGCGTGACCGGGTCGTACGTCCCGGGGCAGATCGCGATGTTCGGGCTCAGAGCGGTTCCTCCGTGCGGGTGAAGAGCGACAGCGACGCGGCGCCCGCGCGCCGGCGCCGGTCGAGCTGGAACCCGCGCACGACCGGCTCGTCGCCCGCCGCCGACTCCAGCGCGAGACGCGCCCCGGGCGGGGCGAGATCGCCGAGAAGTCTGTCGAGTGCAGGGAGAACGTCCATCAGCATACGGTAGGGCGGATCGATCAGGAACAGATCGTACTGGCGCCCCGCCGCGGCATCGGCACGCAGCGACCGGCGGACGTCGCTCGCGCGCACCGTGCAGCGGTCGGCGACGTCGAGCGACTCGACGTTGGCGCGCAGCGCCGCGAGCGGCGCCGCGGTCGCGCTCGACGAACGTGCAGGTGGCCGCGCCGCGCGACAGCGCCTCGAGCCCCAGCGCCCCCGATCCGGCGAAGCAGTCGAGCACCCGCGCGCCCTCCACGTCGGCCAGCATCGCGAACAGCGCCTCGCGGGCGCGATCCGACGTCGGCCGCGTGTCGGAGCCCGCCGGCGCCACCAGCCGGCGCGAGCGGAACTCGCCGGCGACGATCCTCATCCCCGCCGGATCCCGGCGATCAGCGCGCCGAAGCGCTCGTCGGCGGCCGCCTCGAGCAGCGGCTCGCCGCCCGCGTCGAGCAGCGCGCGGGCGTCGTTCCGCGCCTGCTCCAGCAGTGCCCGGTCGCGGCTCAGCCGCGCGTGCCGGAAGTCGCCGCGGCCGCTCTGCAGCTGGCCCAGCAGGTGGCCCTCGCCGCGCATGTCGAGGTCGATCTCGGCCAGGTCGAAGCCGCTCGCGTGCTCGACGAGGGCCTGCAGGCGGCGCGCGCCGTCCTCGGTCGGCTCCTGCGACTCGTACAGGAAGCAGTACGACTGCTCCGCCCCGCGCCCGACCCGGCCGCGCAGCTGGTGCAGCTGCGAGAGCCCGAACCGGTCGGCGTCCTCGATCACCATCACCGAGGCGTTCGGCACGTCGACGCCGACCTCGATCACGGTCGTCGCGACCAGCACGCCCAGCTCGCCCGAGGCGAACCGGCGCATGCGCTCGGCCCGGTCGGCGGCCTTCATCTGGCCGTGGACGAAGTCGATCGAGACCGCCTGCAGCGGCCCGGCCGCAAGGCGCGTCGCCTCGGCCTCCGCGGCGCGCGCCTCGACGGCGATCGAGCCCTCGACCAGCGGGCACACGATGTACGCCTGGCGGCCCGCCTGCACCTGCTCGACGATCCAGCGGTAGCCGTCCTCGCGCCGCGACTCGGCCACCACGGCCGTGCGCACGGGCGAGCGGCCCGGCGGCAGCTCGTCGAGCACCGTCACGTCGAGGTCGCCGTACAGCGTCAGCGCCAGCGAGCGCGGGATCGGCGTCGCGGTCATGTGCAGCACGTGCGGCGTGGCACCGCCGCCGAGCGCCTCGCGCTGGTCGACGCCGAACCGGTGCTGCTCGTCGATCACGGCCACCAGCAGGCGGCTGAACTCGGCGTAGAGCAGCGCGTGGGTGCCGATCGCGATCAGCGGCTCGCCCGCCGCGATCCGCTGGCGGCGGGCGTCGAGCTCCTTCTTCGGGACGTCGCCGGTGAGCAGGCAGAGCTCGACGCCGAGGCCGTCCAGCAGGCGCTCCGCCGTGAGCATGTGCTGGACGGCGAGCACCTCGGTGGGCGCCATCAGCGCCGCCTGGCCGCCCGCCTCGAGCGCCCGCAGCAGCACGGCCAGCGCGACGGCGGTCTTGCCGGAGCCGACGTCGCCCTGCAGCAGGCGCTGCATCGGCTCGGTGGCGCCGAGGTCGCCGCCGATCTCGTCCAGCGCCCGCTGCTGGGCGCCGGTGAGCGCGAACGGGAGCCCGCGGATGTACCGCGCCACCAGCTCGCCGGGCGGCGCCAGCGCCTCGGCCCGGCCGGCCGCCGCGACGGCCGCGCGGTGCCGCAGCAGCGCCACCTGCAGCAGCAGCAGCTCCTCGTACGCCAGCCGGTCGCGAGCGACGGCGTGCTCGTCCAGCGGTGCGGGGCCGGTGGCCGGCGACGATCGCGTCGCGACGCAACGGCAGCCGGTTGCGGACGCGGAGCGAGGGCGGCAACGGATCGCCGATGCGCGCGGCGCCCTGCAGCGCCGCGCCGGCCAGGTCGCGCAGCGAGCGGGACGAGAGCTTCGACGAGGCGTGGTAGATCGGCGCGAGGCCGAGCACCGTCCCCGACTCGCCGCGCTCCGCCTCGTCGGGCGTCGCCACGATCTCGAACGTCTTCACCGAGATCTCGGGGCCGCGCGAGGCGACGGTGCGCACCTCGCCCCGCACCATCAGGAGCATGCCGGGCTCCAGCACGCGCAGCAGGTAGCGCTGGTTGAACCACGACAGCGTGGCCGCGCCGCCGTTGGGGTCGGAGACGCGCGCCTGGATGATGCGCAGCCGCGGCCGCGATGTCGGCCGCTCGGAGACACCCTCGACGGTGACCAGCACCGTCGCGTCGTCACCCGGTGCGAGCAGCGACAGCGCCTGCACCTGCGTGAAGTCGTCGAAGCGGAACGGCAGCGTCTCGAGCAGGTCGCCGACGGTCTCGATGTTGAGCGCCCGCAGCGCCGCCTGCTGGCGATCGGGCACGCCGACGGCGACGGCGAACGCGGACGGGTCGGGCGCCGTCCGCGGGCGCGGCAGATCCGCGTCGAGGACGGCGGCGAAGGGTCGCACGCCCGGATTGTGTCAGGCGAGTGCGGCGTCGATCGCGGCGTGCAGCGGAGCGAGCGCGCCCGGGTCGACCCAGTGGCCGCCGCCGAACTCGCGGTAGGCGAGGTGCGGCGGCGTGCCCTCGAGCCGCGCGCGGGCCTCGCGGGCGAACCCGACGCCGATCACCGGATCGTCGGCGCCGTGCTCGACCACGATCTCCAGGCCCGGCCGGTCGAGGTCGAGATCGAGGCCCTCCACGACCGGCATGAAGCCCGACATCGCGAGCAGCGCGCGCGGCGCCGGCCGCCCGGACTGGAGACCGAGCGCGTACGACATCACGCAGCCCTGCGAGAAGCCGCCGAGCACGACCCGGTCGGCGGGGAAGCCGAGGCGCTCCGGCAGCGCGTCGTACCACGCGCAGAGCTGCTCGAACGTCGGCCAGAAGGTGGCGGGATCGGGGAAGCCGACGCGGTAGACGGCGTACCAGTGGGCGCCGCCGGGCGGCAGCGACAGCGGCGCACGCGGCGTGACGCCGACCAGGCGCCGCGCCGGATCGAGCTGGTCGAGCAGGCCGTGCAGGTCGTTCTCGTCAGCGCCGCGCCCGTGCAGCAGGACGAGGGCGCCCTCCGGCTCGCCGGCGGCGGGTCGAACGCGCTCGACAAGGGTCATGCGGGCCGTCTCCTATACTGCGGGACAGGGATTCTCGTTGTCCGGGCAACCAGACGTCAAACCACTTCCCGCCTATCTGGACGAGTCGGAACTCGCAGCATGGCGCGGATTGCTGTGGGTGCACGCCAGGATCATCCGCGAGCTCTCCGCCGAGCTCGAGCAGGCGCACGGCATGGTGCTCTCGTCGTACGAGGTCCTGCTGGTGCTCTCGAACGCGCCCGACGAGCGCATGCGGATGGCCGAGCTGGCCGACTCCGTGCTGCTCTCGCCCTCGGGCATCACGCGGCTCGTCGACCGGCTGGTCAGCGACGGGCTGGTCGCCAAGCAGCGCTGCGTGGCGATCGCCGCGGCTGGTTCGCCGTGCTCACCGACGAGGGCCGCACGCGTCTGGCCGAGGCCCGCGGAACGCACCTGGCGGGCGTCCGGGCCCGCTTCCACGAGCTCGTCACCACCGAGGAGCAGGCGATGCTGACGGGCATCTGGGAACGGCTCCTGCACGGAGCCGAGCCCGACACGTCGCCCTGCTAGCGCTAGGTGCGCGGCGAGGGCGCGCAGGCGCTCCTCGTCGTCGGCGGTGGCCGCCACCAGCCGGCAGCCGAACCGCGCCGCCCCGTCGGGGCCCGCCGTGCGTCGGACGACGCGCACGCGCACGCGGAACGCGATGCGGCCCTCGCGCACGATCGTGATCTCGTCGCCGGGCGCGAACACGTCGGCGCCCTCGATGCCGATGCCGCCCGACGCGATGTCGACGATGCGCACCGGCACGCGCTCGACGTGGTCGTCGCCGACGACGCGGATCGCGAGCGCCTCTCCCTCGCCGTCGGGTGCCGGCGTGCGGATCGGGCGCTCGCCCAGCACGGCCGCCGCGACGACGGTCAGCTCCACCGTGTCCTCGTTCGACCCCGCCGTCGACGTCGAGCACCTCGAACGTGACGGCCAGCCGCGCACCGTCGCGGTAGAGCGCCGTGCGCAGGTTGTCGGACACCGTCACCGTGGCGTGCGGCACCTCGACCGTCGCCCACTCCGTCGAGACGTGGGAGATGGAGGCGCGCACCTGCCGGCCGTCCAGACGCACGAGGACGGCCCGCTCGCCCGCACGGGCGAAGCGCCGGAGGTCGATGACGGGGGTCATCACACTCGTTGTACGTCCGAATGGGCGTCCCGGCGAGCAGTCCTCATCACGGCTTTCGCGAGGCTTCGCGCGGTTTTCTAGGGAATCGCCGGAAGCGGAGCGGCTCCGACCCCGACCGCACCCGGTCCAGCGTGCGTGCCGACCGCCGGACCGAGCGGCAGGATGCGGTCGACGTGCCGTCCCGGCAGGGCCTCCGCGATCTGCGCGGCGAGGGTCTCGGCCCGGTCGGGCGCGTCGGCGTGGACGACGACCAGGCGCATGTCGCGTCGCTCGCCGACGGCCTCGGAGAGGCACCGCACGAGCTCGCCGAGCACCCGGCCGGCGCCCCGCACCTTGGTGCCGGGATGCACCTCGCCGTCGGTCACCTCGAGCACCGGATGCACCGACAGCAGCTGCCCTGCGAGCGCCTGGGCGCGGCCGATGCGGCCGCCGCGCTGCAGGTAGGTGAGCGTGTCGAGCGCGACGAAGCACCGCGCCTCGCGCCGGTGGCGGTCGACGAAGCCCTCGATCGCCGCGTCGTCGGTGCCCTGCTCGAGCATCGCGTGGACGCCGAGGATCGCGCTGGCCAGCGACGCCGACACCGACGCCGTGTCGATCACCGTGACGCGGTCGCCGAAGTCGGCCGCCCGCGAGCCGCGCCGACTCGACCGTGCCCGACAGCTTGCCGGACACGTGCAGCGAGACGACGTGCTCCACCTCCGGCAGCAGCCCGGCGTAGGCGTCGGCGAACGCCGCCGGCGGCGGCTGCGACGTCGTCGGCGGCTCGGGGCTCGTCGCGAGCCGCCGGTAGAACGACGCCGGATCGAGGTCGACGTGGTCGAGCAGGGTCTCGGTGCCGAACATCACGCGCAGCGGCACCATCGCGTGGCGGCCGCCGCTGGGCCCGACCGGAAGGTCGGCGGTCGAGTCGTAGACGATCGCGGTGTTCTCCAGCGTGCGGACGGTCATTCGGCCCCCAGGAGCAGCGAGTGGTGCGGCTGACCGCCCTCGCGGATGTCGAACTCGACCAGCGGATGGGCGGTCGCAATCGTGGCGACGGCGCCGCGCGTGTCGCCGTTCGCGTCGTTACCCAGCAGCGCGGTGACGAGCGCGGGGTCGGCCGCGAGCAGCCGGCCGGCGACCGCCTCGACGACGGCCGCCACGGTCGGCGCCACGTCGGTCACCGTGCCCTCGACGAGCCCGATCCACTCGCCCTCGCGGACATCGATGCCGTCGACGCGGGCGCTGCGGACGGCGCGGGTGATCTCGGCGCTCGTGACGGCGGCCGCGGCGGCGCCCATGGCGGCGGCGTTGCGCGCCGGGGTGGCATCGGGCTCGTAGGCGACCAGCGCCGCCAGGCCGGCGGGGATGGACAGCGCCTCGACGACGTGGCAGTCGGTGCCGGAGGCGTCGACCGCGGCCCGGGCGGCGCCCAGCACGTTGCCGTTGCAGGGCAGCACGACCGCCCCGTCGGCCCCCTCGGCGCGCAGCGCTCGCACGATGTCGCCGGTGGACGGGTTCATGGTCTGGCCGCCGGTGATGATGCGGCGCGCGCCGAGGCTCTCCGCGATCGCGCGGTTGCCGTCGCCCTGCAGCACGATCACGACGTCGGTGGCGCGGTGCTCGACGGCGACCGGGGCGAGGCGCTGCGTGCGATCGACGATCTGCCCGTGCATGTCGCTCACCTCGACGGCCGCCACGGCGCCCATCGCGGTGGCCAGCGACAGCGCCCGGCCGGGGTCGTCGGTGTGGACGTGCACCTTGGTCGCCTCGCTGTCGCCGACCACGAGCAGCGAGTCGCCGATCGTCGTCAGCGCGGCCTCGAGCTCGAGCGGCGCGACGGCCGGGCCGGAGACGACGTAGCTCGTGCAGTAGCGGTATGCCGACGGCTCGGCGTGGTGGTCGGGGGCCACCGCCAGCAGCGGCGCGGCGACGGCAGCGAGCTGCTCGCCGTGCAGGCCCGGCGAACGCCCCGCGCACGATCTCGAGCAGACCGGCGCCGCCCGCGTCGACGACGCCCGCGTCGCGCAGCACGGCCAGGAGCTCTGGCGTGCGGGCCACCGCGTCCTCGCCGGCGGCCAGCACCGCGGCGCGCAGCTCGCCACTGCCGGCGGCCGCCTCGGCAGCCGCGGCCATCTCCCGCACCACGGTCAGGATCGTGCCCTCGACCGGCTGGCGAACGGCGCGGTACGCGGCATCCGACGCGGCCCGGAAGGCGGTCGCGAGCGATGCCTCGGACGCGTCGGGCGCCGTGGCGAGCGCGTCGCAGAGCCCGCGCACGATCTGCGACAGGATGATCCCGGAGTTGCCGCGCCCGCCCATCAGCGCCGAGCGCCGCACCAGCGCCGCCACGGCGGCCGGCTCGGCCTCGTCGGCAGCCGCCAGGGCGTCGGAGATGGCCGCGACGGTCAGCGCCAGGTTCGTGCCGGTGTCGCCGTCCGGCACCGGATAGACGTTCTGGTCGTTGATGCGCTCACGGGCCGCGTCGATTGCGGCGCGCGCGCCCTCCACGACGGCGCGCGAACGCGCCAGCACCTCGCTCACGGGCCGTCACGCCGGACGTCGTGGATGTGCACGGCGACGTCGGTGACCACGAGCCCGCACAGGCGCTCGACCTCGTAGGCGACCCGGCTGCGCAGGCTCTCGGACACCTCCGCCAGGTTCAGCCCGTTCTCCATCACGACGTGGACGGCGACCGCCACCTCGCCCTCCGCCCCGCGCTCGACCTCGACGCCCGCAGCCGTGCCGTCGCGCCCCAGCAGGCGCGCGACGCCGTGCACGACGCTCTTGCCTGGCCATGCCGACGACGCCGTAGCATTCGAGCACCGTCAGGCCGACGACCTCGGCGACGACGTCGTCGCCGATCGTGATGCGGCCAGCGGGGGTGTCTTCGACGGTTCCCATTTGTGTCGCCAGGAGGGCTAGAGCATACTGCGGGCGATGTCTCGAGTCTGCTCGAGTCTGCGACCGTAAGCCCTCGTTCGGCAACAACCGCAGCCACTCCATGATCGCAACGAAGCGCCGGTTCGATCCGAACCTCCAGCGCGTCCGCATCATGGTGGATGGCGTTCAGAAGCGGGCCTACGTCTGCACCCGCTGCCTCAAGGGCGGCAAGGTCCAGAAGGCGCTCTAGGGCGAGATGGCGCTCTCGGAGCGCCAGGTACGGCGAGACCACTACTTCATGTCGATCGCCCGCGCGGTGCGCGAGGCAGCCAACTGCCTCGGCTCGCAGGTCGGTGCGGTGCTGGTCGTCGACGACCACATCATCTCGACGGGGTACAACGGCACGCCCCGCGGCTTCACCAACTGCCGTGACGGCGGCTGCGTGCGCTGCCGCGACCGCGCGCTGCACGCGGCCGGTGACGATGCCGCGATGAGCGACCCCGACCACGTACCGGGCCGCGCGCTCGACCGGTGCATCTGCGTCCACGCCGAGCAGAACGCGCTGCTGGCGGCCGCGCGCTTCGGCGTCCGGGCAGAGGGATCGGTGCTGTACGCCACGCTGTCGCCCTGCTTCGGCTGCCTCAAGGAGGCGCATCCAGGTCGGCGTGCGCCGCGTCGTGTACGAGCTCGAGTACCCCGTCGCGCCGGGCCCGGTCCGATCGCCGACCAGTACCTCGAGCTGGCCGCCCACCTGCGTCGCGACGACACCGACGGATTCGGCCCGCTCCACCCCGCCTCCGCCCGCCCGTAGACCCCGTCTGCCGGATCGGCGGGCCCGGCTGGCTATCATCGGAGATCGTGGAATCGTCCGTGCAGCCTGCGCCGCCGACGGTGCTCGCGGCCAGCCGGATCCCCGCGATGGTCTGGCCGATCGCCGCCCTGGTCGTCGCCGCCGCGTCCTTCGCGTTGCCGCTGGTGCGGTCGACGTGGTGGATGAACCCCGACAACTACGCGGTGCTGGCGTGGGGCAAGCAGGTCTCGTCCCTGAACCAGATCACGCTCGAGAACGGCCTCACCACGCCGCATCCGCTGCCGATGGCGCTGGGCGCGCTGCTGTACCACGGCGGCACGCCGATCGGCTTCTACACCTTCCTCTCGGCCATCGCCCTGCTCGTGATCGCGGCCTCGGCAGGCATCGCCGCGAACCGCCGGGCCGGCATCCCGGCCGCGGTGCTCGCGATCCTGCTGATCGGCACCTCGGACGGCCTCGGCGAGAGCGCCGCCCTGCGCGGCGTCGATCTCCTGTCGACCGCGGCCATCGCGGCCGCGCTCGCCGTCGCTCCGAACCGCTGGAAGCTGCGCGTCGCGCTGATCTGCGTCGCCGGCCTGGTGCGCCCCGAGCCGTGGGCGCTGGCGGCGGCCGTCGCCTTCTTCGGCTACCAGGCGCCGCTCATCCGCAAGGTCGCGGCGGGCATCGTGGGCGGCACTGATCGCGCCCGCTGCTGTGGACGGCGTGGGACTGGATCGTCGCCGGCGACCCGTTCCTTGCCGTCAACCGCACCGACGACCTGGCCGAGATCGCGCGCAGGCTGACGCCGCTGCGCGAGGCGCCGAAGACGATGGGCAAGATGATCATCGGCATCGACGAGTCGACGCTGTTCTACGTCGCGGCCGCCAGCATGGCCGTGGTCCTGATCGTCGCGCTGCTGCAACGCCGGCTGCCGGCCGATCCGCTGCCGTTCCTGATCGTGACGGTGATCCCGTTCGTGCTGCTGGTGGAGATCGCGCGCGACTACCCGCTGCGCCTGCGCTACCTGCTGCCGCTCGCGGTCGTGATCGCGATCGAGGCCGCGGTGGCGTTCGCGTGGCTCGGCGGGGCGATCAACCGCCGCTTCCCCGGCCTGCGTCCGTACGTGGCGTGCGCGTTCGTGGTCGTGGCGGCCTACGGCGTCGTCTTCACCGTCAGCCGCGCACCGCAGGTGCACACGCCGGTGCTGCCGTTCGTCAACGGCGGCGTGCAGATCCTCGACACCTACGACCTGGACTGCCACCGGATCGGATTCCTGGCCGGCCGCGTGCGCGACGTGAAGGTGATCCCGCCGCTCGCGCTGCACGCCGACGAGCCGCTGCAGCGCTTCAAGTTCATCACGCCCGGCGAACCGGTCCCGGCCGACATCGACGTGCTCGTCGTGCCGCGCGAGCAGCAGGTGGTGCCCGACCCGCGCTTCCACCCGATCGCGCAGATGGACCGGTGGCTGCTGTACGGCACGGGCAACGGCTGCTCCGCGGGCCTCGTGCCGCTGTGACCGACGATCCCGTCGCGGCGTTCGACGCCTGGTTCGGCGAGGCGCGCGCGGCCGGCATCCCGCTGGCCGAGGCGATGACCCTCGCGACGGCGACGCCCGACGGTGCTCCCTCCGCCCGCGTGGTGCTGATGAAGGGCCACGACGCCGCCGGCTTCGTGTGGTTCACCGACCGCCGCAGCCGCAAGGGTGCCGAGCTGGCCGCGAACCCGCGCGCGGCGCTGGTGTTCGACTGGCGCGCGCTCGGCCGCCAGGTGCGCGCCGAGGGCGCCGTGGAGCAGATCGGCGACGACGCGACGTGGGCGTACTACCGCACCCGCCCGCTCGGCTCGCGCATCGGGGCGTGGGCGTCGCACCAGTCTGCGGTGATCGCGTCGCGGGCCGAGCTCGAGGCGCAGGTGGCGGCCGTCGAGGCAGCGGTTCGCCGGCGTCGATCCCCCGCTGCCGCCGCACTGGAGCGGGCTACCGCCTGACGCCGGACGTCTACGAGTTCTGGACGCACGACGACGCCCGCCTGCACGACCGCGTCGTGTATCGCCGAGCCGGAGATGGCTGGGCGCGCGAGCTCCTCTCGCCGTAGTCCCGCGCGCTTTCGTGCGCCTTCCATGCGCGGGGTCTGACCCCGTTTCGGCCGGTCCTGGGGTCTGACCCCAGAACGTTTCCGCGCCGAAGGCGCACGGATGGGGCGACATGGCGCGAAGTGCGCGTGAGTTGGCGCTCGGGGCGCGCTGCCCGGCACCTCGAACGCGCTAGCGTCGCTCAGGCGAGGTCGGCGACGATCCTGGCGGCCGGGAGGATCTCCTCGATCCGGCCGACGCCCTCGCCCGCGTACTGGCAGAGGGGCTCGAAGTCGTCCGTCTCGACGCCCGGGCCGGGCGACTCGACCGAGTAGCGCGGCAGGGGATCGCCGAGGTACGTCCCCAGGATGTCGCCCTCCCCCGGCCTCGAGCCCGACGGCGGCGAGCCGGCCGCCTCCCACGCGCGGTACGTCGAGTTGCGCAGCACGCGATGCGGCGCGTCGGGCCAGCCGATGTCGAACAGCCCGGTCATGACCGTGTCCTCGGCCGAGGCAGCGACGAGGGCATCCTTCCAGACGCGGTGCGCCGTCGACTCCTCGCTCGCCACGAACCGCGTGCCCACGGCGACCGCCGCAGCTCCCGCAGCGCGCGCGGCGGCGGCCGTCTCGGCATCGACGATGCCGCCGGCGGCGATCACCGGCACGCCGGTCGTCTGCGAGAGCACCGCGACGAGCTCCGCCAGCGGCGTCGACGACCAGACGTGCCCGCCCGCCTCGATGCCCTGGGCGATCAGCGCGTCGGCACCCGCGGCGGCTGCGGCACGGCCCGCCTCGACGTCGCCCACCTGCACGAACACGCGGCAGCCCGCCGCGTGCAGCTGCGGCAGGAACGCCCCCGGCTCGCCCCACGAGAAGGTCACGACCGGCACGCGCTCGGCGACGCACAGCGCCACCCGCTCGGCCTGCTCGAAGTGCAGCACGAGATTGACGGCGAACGGCCCGTCGGTGACGCGGCGCAGGTCGGTGATCTCACGCCGCAGCTCGTCGAGCTCCATCCAGGAGGCCGGGATCGCGGGCAGCCCGCCGGCGCCGGCCACCGCCCGGTACAGGTCGTGCCCGGCCGCACCGCCGATCGGCGCCTGCATGACGCCGAACCGCGTGCCGAGCACCGCGTTCATGCCGTCGGGATGGCGCGCAGCACGCCGGACAGCTCGATGGCGGCCGCCGCCGCCTCGTTGCCCTTGTTGCCGACGGCGCCGCCGGCGCGGGCGACGGCCTGCTCGTGCGTGTTCGCCGTGATGACGCCGAACGCGACCGGGACGCCGGTCTCCAGCGCCACCAGCGTGCAGCCGCGCGCGGCCTCGGCGCAGACGAACGTGAAGTGCGGCGTCTCGCCCTGGATCACGCAGCCCAGGCAGATCACCGCGGCATAGCCGGACGTGGCGAACCCGCGCGCGGCGACCGGCAGCTCGAAGGCGCCCGGCACCGGGCAGAGCGTGACGCGCTCGGGTCCGATGCCGGCCTCGGCCAGCTCGGCGAACGCGCCGTCGACGAGCGGCTGGACGATGTCGGCGTGGTACCGGGACGCGACGATCGCGACCCGGGACGCGGGATCGGGCTCATGCCCGGCGACCACGCGCGCGCCGGCCGGCGCGGCGAGGGCACCGGAGCCGTCCGACCTCACGACCGGGCGGGCTCCCCGGCGATCGGCTCGCGGGCGTCGGCGTCAGGATCGGCGACGCCCGGGGGCGGCTCGCTGGGCAGCATGCCCTCCTGCAGCTTCAGGTGCTGGTGGTGCAGGCGATGCCCGAGCTTGTCGCGCTTGGCGCGCAGGTACGCGAGGTTGTGCTCGGTCGGCGTCGTCTCGATCGCCACCTGCTCGGTGACGGTCAGGCCGAACCCCTCGAGACCCTGGATCTTGCGCGGGTTGTTCGTGAGGATGCGGATCGACGTCAGCCCGAGGTCGACGAGGATCTGCGAGCCGATGCCGTACTCGCGCAGGTCGGGCGCGAAGCCGAGCTCGGCGTTCGCCTCGACCGTGTCGCGGCCCTGCTCCTGCAGCTCGTAGGCGCGGAGCTTGTTGAGCAGCCCGATGCCGCGACCCTCCTGCGCCAGGTACAGCAGCACGCCGCGGCCCTGGTTGACGATGTGGCGCAGCGCCTGGTCGAGCTGCTCGCCGCAGTCGCACCGCAGCGAGTGGAAGACGTCGCCGGTGACGCACTCCGAGTGCACGCGCACGAGCACGTCGGGCTGGCCGTCGACGTCGCCGTAGACCAGCGCCAGGTGGTGCTTGCCGTCGGTCTTCGACACGTAGCCGACCGCCTGGAAGTCGCCGTACGCGGTCGGCAGGCTGGCCGCCGCCATGCGCTCGACGAGCTTCTCGGTGCGGCGCCGGTAGTCGATCAGGTCGGCCACCGTGATCAGCGCGATGTTGTGCTCGGCGCAGAAGATCGAGAGGTCGGGCACGCGCGCCATGGTGCCGTCCTCCTTCATGACCTCGCAGATCACGCCGGCCGGACGACAGCCGGCGAGGCGGGCGAGGTCGACGGAGGCCTCCGTCTGACCGGTGCGCTCCAGCACGCCGCCCGGACGGGCGCGCAGCGGGAACACGTGACCCGGGTGGATCAGGTCGTGGGCGCCCTTCTCCGGATCGACGGCGACGCGGATGGTGTGCGCGCGGTCGGCGGCGGAGATGCCGGTGGCGATGCCCTCGCGGGCCTCGATCGAGACCGTGAAGGCGGTCCCGTACGGCGTCTCGTTGTTGGGCACCATCGGCCGCAGCTCGAGCTCGTCGCACCGCTCGGGCGTCAGGGTCAGGCAGATCAGGCCGCGGCCGTGCCGGGCCATGAAGTTGATGTCGTTGGCGGTGACGAACTCGGCCGCCATGCAGAGGTCGCCTTCGTTCTCCCGGTCAGGAGAGTCGACGATGATGACCATCTTGCCGTTCCGGATGTCCTCGATCGCGTCCTCGACGCGCGAGAAGGGCGAATCCGACTGGCTCATGAGCTCCCTACCGATGCGTCGGGAAGTGCGATGGTAGCAGCGATTTCCTGTCCCACGCCATGGGTCAGGAGCCGCTCCACGTACTTCGCCAGGATGTCGACCTCGAGGTTCACGGTGCTTCCGGGAGCCAGGCTACCCAGGGACGTGACCTCGCAGGTGTGTGGAATGAGACATACCTCGAACCCGTCGCCGGTCAGGGCCGCCACGGTCAGCGACACGCCGGCCACGCAGATCGAGCCCTTCTCGACCACGTAGCGCAGAAGGTGTGCGTCGGGCACGATCTCGAGCACCCGGGAGAAGCCCTCTGCACGCTCCGAGGCGATCGTGCCCACGCCGTCGACGTGGCCCTGGACGACGTGGCCGCCCAGCGGCTCGCCGGCGCGCAGCGCTGCCTCGAGGTTGACGCGGTCGCCCGCCTGCAGGCGGCCGAGCGTGCTGCGCTCGAGCGTCTCGTGCATGGCCTCGAACGCCAGGGCGCCCGGCGTCAGGTCGATCGCGGTCAGGCAGACGCCGTCGACGGAGACGGAGTCGCCGACCCGCAGGCCCTGCGCGACCTGGCCGGCGTCGATGCGGAGGATCGATCCATCCTCGCCGTGGTCGACGGCGGCGACGGTTGCAAGCTCCTGGACGATGCCGGTAAACATGGTTCGGGTCAGGGCGGGTCGCGCACCCAGGCGTCGAGAAGGATATCCGCGCCCACCCGTTCGGGCTCCACCGACGCGACGGCCAGCGCCTCGGCCACCGTCGCCGGCTCGAACGCCGCGCCGAACAGGCCGGGGGCGCCGGGATCGCCGAGGATGCGCGGCGCCACGAACAGCGCCAGCCGGTCGACCAGCCCGTCGCGCAGCAGCGCGCCCGCCAGCGTCGCGCCGCCCTCGCACAGCACGCTCTGCACCTCGCGCGCAGCCAGCAGCGCCGAGCGCGGCGGCGAGGCTCGCGGCGGCCGCCGTCTCCACGCCCGGCGGCCTCCAGCGCCGCCCGCCGGTCGGCCGGCGCGTCGGGCGCCACCACGACCAGCACCGGCCCCTCCGCAACCGTCTGCACGAGGCGCGAGGCCAGCGGCAGCCGGGCCCGACGGTCGATCACGACCCGCAGCGGCTGGCGCTCGGCCGCGGGAACGCAGTCGCGGGCAGTCAGCGTCGCGTCGTCGGCGATCGCGGTGCCGCTGCCGACCAGCACGGCACCGACGCCGGCCCGCCACTCGTGCACCCGCGCGCGGCTCTCCGGCCCCGAGATCCAGCGCGCGTCCCCGGTGCGCGACGCGGTGCGGCCGTCGAGCGTGACCGCCGCCTTGTACGTGACGTGCGGCCGGCCGAGGCTGACCGCCGTGCGGAAGCCGGCGTTCTGGCGCCGCGCGGCGACGCCGATGCGCGAGTCCGGGATCGGCCACGGCGACATCGACGCCCGCGGCGCGCAGCCGCGCGAACCCGGCGCCGTCCACCTCGCGGTACGGGTCGAGCGCTGCCGCGACGACGCGCGTCACGCCGGCGGCGATCAGCGCGTCGGCGCACGGCGGCGTGCGGCCCGCGTGCGCGCACGGCTCGAGGCTCACGTAGGCCGTCGCGCCGCGCGCCGCGTCGCCGGCCGCGGCGAGCGCCACGATCTCGGCGTGCCCGGTGCCCGGCCGCACGTGGAACCCCTCCCCCACGACCGCGCCGTCGCGCACCAGCACGCAGCCCACCTCCGGGTTCGGCGCCGCGGTGCGCCGGCCGCGCTCCGCGAGCTCGAGGGTGCGGTCGAGATACGCCTCGTCGGTGGTCGTCAGTCCCACGCGGGCGCCCCCGCAGCGCGCACGCGCTCCACGAGGTCGTGGTACGCGGCGGCAGGGTCGGACGCGGAGAAGATCGCGGAGCCGGCCGTGAAGCGGTTGGCGCCCGCCCGCGCGCAGTCGGCGATCGTCGCCGGACCGACGCCGCCGTCGATCTCGACTCCCGCACCGGGCCGCGCCAGCGCCCGCAGCGCGGTCAGCCGCTCGAGCGACGACGGGATGAACGACTGGCCGCCCCAGCCCGGGTTGACGCTCATGCAGAGCAGGTTGTCGGCCAGGCCCGCGACGATCTCGGCCTGCGCCAGCGGCGTGCCCGGATTGAGCGTCACGCCCGCCGCCATGCCGGCCTCGCGGATGCGCTCCAGCCAGTAGTGCAGGTGCGGCGTGGCCTCGACGTGCACGGTGTAGGCATCCGCCCCGGCCTTCGCGTAGTCGTCGATGAAGCGCTCGGGGCGCTCGACCATCATGTGCACCGCCAGCGCGCCGCCCGCGTCGTGCACGACGTCGGCGATGGCCGAGACGACGCCGGTGCCGAAGGTGATCACCGGGACGAAGTGCCCGTCCATCACGTCGACGTGGAACGTGCGCGCACCGGCGTCGAGCAGCTCCTGGACGCCGGCCCGGAAGGCCCCGAAGTCGGCGGCGAGGATGGAGGGGCAGACCTGAACCTCGGTCAGCCAGGCGGGCTGCGACTGCACCCCGGCAGTATCCTGGATCGGCCGCGCCGGGGTGTCGCCCACGCACGCGGCCCGGGACGGGAGCCTGTCGCGTAGTACCTTTCGCGGATGCGCCGAGCCCTCGCTGCCCTCGTCCTCGCCCTCGTGGTCGCCCCCGCGGCCCAGGCCGCCGAGGCGACCGTCAGCATCACGACGGAGCCCGGCGGCAGCGTGCCGGGCGCCGCGTACGCCGAGCCGGCCCAGACGATCGCGCCGGGCCTCACCGACTCCAGCGCCAGCGTGACCGTCAAGACCGGCCCCACGATGGTGCTGCAGGTGGGCGTCACGATGCCCGCGAACGCGCGCCTCGCACCGGGCACCTACGAGACCGCCGCCGGCGCCAAGATCACGCTCAACAAGCCGGCGAACTGCCCGAGCCCGACCGGTAGCTTCACGCTGTCGCACGCCATCCCCGGCCTGGCGCACCGGGCGCCGTCCGAGCTGTACATGACCGTGACGCTGCGCTGCGGCATCGAGCCCGCCGCCACCACGATCAAGGTGCGCGTCGCGCGCACCAACTCGCGCAAGGAGGGCATCGAGTCGGCGAAGGCCTTCCTGCCGGCCATCGACGGGCTCGGCACCGGCTGGTCCGACGCCGAGGGCCGCGCCACCTTCGCCCCGGCGAGCGGGCCGCGCGTGCGCTTCTCCAAGAAGGGCCAGACGTACCTCTCGCAGGGCATCGAGGGCGGACGCGCGGTCCTGCAGCACCTGCGCTTCGCCAATCGCTCGCTGGGCTCCGACCTCGAGCTGTGGCAGCTGGCGCCGAAGAAGCGCATCACGCTGCCGAGCGGCATCAACACGCGCAGCTGGGAATGGGGCGGCGCCCTGTCCGGCGACTGGCTGCTGTTCCAGCGCGGGGAGTTCGACGCCCGCAGCAAGTCGGTCCGGCTGATCAACCTGAAGACGAAGGCCAAGCGCACGGTGATCACGGCCCGCGGGCGCACCACCGGCCTCGAGCCCGGCGACCTGAACGGCGACTTCGCGACGTACACGAAGTGCGCCACGCGGTGCACGGCCTACCGGTACCAGCTGTCCAAGCGCAAGGCCACGTCGGTGAAGCCGCCCAAGGGCGCGTCCGACTACGCCTCCGCGGTGCTGGCCGACGGCACGTTCTACTTCGTCCGCTCCAAGGCCGGCTGCGGCAAGGGCGTGCAGGTCATGCGCCTCGACCCCGGCACGACGACGCCGGTGCGGGTCGCGAAGGTGCCGGCCGGCCGCGACGTGCAGAAGCTCGACGCCACGGAGATCGCCGGCACGCGGATCGTCACGTACGAGCGGTACTCCTGCAACTTCCGCGTCACGCGCCGCGACATCGTTCGCGTGGTAGGGGCTCCGGCTCCGCCGCCGCTCTGATAGCATCGAATCCAGCGATGCAGACCACGATGCCCACCCGCTCGTCCCGCCTGCTCGCGCTTGCGCTGCTCCTCCTCCCCCGGTAGGGGGATGCTGCGACATACGACATCGGAAGGGTCCCCGCCGGGCCTTCCCTCCCGTAGCGTCGTAGCCCCGGCATCCGTTTTCCACGCCGTCCAGGAGCCCGTTTCGCCATGAGCATGCCCGCCCATCGCTATCGCCCGTACGCCGCCGTCGAGCTGCCCGACCGTACCTGGCCGGACCGCCGGCTCACCGCTGCGCCGCAGTGGGTCTCCGTCGACCTCCGCGACGGCAACCAGGCGCTGATCAACCCGATGGACGGCGACCGCAAGCGCCGCCTCTTCAAGCTGCTGGTCGAGATGGGCTTCAAGGAGATCGAGGTCGGCTTCCCCTCCGCGTCGAAGGCCGACTTCGACTTCATGCGCACGCTGGCCGACGACGACCTGATCCCCGACGACGTCACCATCGTCGTGCTGGTGCAGTGCCGCAAGCACCTGATCGACCGCACCTTCGAGGGGCTGGAGGGCATCCCGCGATCGATCGTCCACTTCTACAACTCGATCAGCGAGCTGCAGCGCCGCGTCGTGTTCCGCGAGGACCGCGCGGGGATCAAGCAGATCGCCACGCAGGGCGCCACGTGGGTGCGCGAGGGCGCGGAGGAGCTGGCCGCCCGCACCGGGCAGAAGATCCGCTACCAGTACTCCCCGGAGTCGTTCACCGGCACCGAGCTCGACTACTCGCTCGAGGTCTGCGCGGCGGTGCAGGACGTGATCGAGCCGACGGCCGCCGACCGCCTGGTGCTGAACCTGCCCGCCACGGTGGAGATGTCGACGCCGAACCTCCACGCCGACATGATCGAGTGGTTCTGCCGCAACGTGCCGCGGCGCGAGAGCGTGATCATCTCGCTGCACCCGCACAACGACCGCGGCACCGCCGTCGCCGCCACCGAGCTGGCGCTGATGGCGGGCGGCGAGCGCGTCGAGGGCTGCCTGTTCGGCAACGGCGAGCGCACCGGCAACGTCGACATCGTGACGCTGGCGCTGAACCTCTTCACGCAGGGCGTCGATCCGGGCCTCGACCTGTCCGACATCGACCGCGTGCGCGAGATCGCCGCCGAGTGCACCGAGCTGCCGATCCACCCCCGCCACCCGTACGCCGGCGAGCTGGTCTACACCGCCTTCTCCGGGTCGCACCAGGACGCGATCAAGAAGGGCTTCGAGGCCAGCGAGCGCACCGACGGCTCGCTGTGGGAGGTGCCGTACCTGCCGATCGACCCGGCCGACGTGGGCCGCACGTACGAGGCCGTGATCCGCGTCAACTCGCAGTCCGGCAAGGGCGGCGTGGCGTACGTGCTCAAGACCGACTACAGCCTCGACCTCCCGCGCGCGCTCCAGGTCGAGTTCTCGCAGGTGATCCAGGCGATCACCGACGCGCGCGGCGGCGAGCTCGACTCGTCCTCGCTGCGCACGGCGTTCGATGCGGAGTACCTGTCCGGCGAGGGGCCGCTGGAGCTGGTCTCCTACCGGGTCGAGGCCTCCAGCGACGACGGCGAGCCGGACGGCGTGCTCGCGACGGTGCGCCTGAACGGCGAGCAGATCACCATCCAGGGCGAGGGCAACGGCCCGATCGCGGCCTTCGTGGCGGCGCTCGACCAGCAGTGCGGCATCGCCGTCAGCGTCCGCGACTACCACGAGCACGCGATGGGTGCCGGCGCGACGGCGTCGGCGGCGGCCTACCTCGAGGTGGAGCTCGACGGCGAGACGTCGTGGGGCGTCGGCATCCACGCGAACATCGTCACCGCCTCGCTGCGGGCGGTCGTGAGCGGCATCAACCGGCTCTCGCGCCGGTCGGAGCGCGTCAAGGCCGATCTCGCGACCGGGGACTAGGCAGCCAGGAGCGCGACGAGGGCGCGGCGGGCCTCGGCGGCACGGACGGCCGGGACCGCCACGTGGACGATCTCGTCGCGCTCTTCGGGCGCGTGGTCGGTCCAGTCGGCCCAGGCGGGCAGCTGGAGCGCCGGGATCTGCAGCTCCTCGAGGAACTCCTGCACCTCGAGCGCCTCGGCGGCGTCGGCCGGCTGCCAGACGGCGATCCAGTCGTCGGACGGATGCGGGCCCATCGCGGGCAGGTCGGGCTCGTGGATGCGGCGATCGGCGGCGAGCTCCGTGCCACAGCGGGCGCAGGCGCCACCGGCCTCGCCCACCGTCTCCGCCTCGCATCCCGGGCAGTACCAGCGCATGGCCTCACGATAGGCGAAGCGGACGCGTCGCGCAGGCCCACGAGTAGCCTTCCGCCCGTGCGCGTCACCTACCTGCACCAGTACTTCGCGACGCCCGACGGCTCGACCGGCACGCGCTCGTACGAGCTGGCGCGGCGGCTGGTCGCGCGCGGGCACCAGGTGACCGTCGTGACGTCGAACGCCCAGCTGCCCGACCTGGCAGATGCGCGGCGCGTCGTCCGCACGTCGGTCGACGGCATCCGGCTGATCGTGATCCCCGTCGCGTACGCGAACGAGATGGGCTACCGCGCCCGTATCGGCGCCTTCGTGCGGTTCGCGCTGCGGGCCTCGCTGGAGGCGGCGCGGGTGCCGGCCGATGTCGTGCTCGCCAGCTCGACGCCGCTCACGATCGCGCTGCCGGGCATCGTGGCGCGGGTCGTCCGGCGAGCGCCGATGGTGTTCGAGGTGCGCGACCTGTGGCCCGAGATGCCGATCGCCGTCGGCGCGCTCACCAACCCGGTCGCGATCAGGGCCGCGCGGGCGGTCGAGTGGCTCGCGTACCACGCCTCGGCGCACGTGATCGCGCTGTCGCCCGGCATGGCCGACGGCGTCGCCGCCCGCGGCATCGCCCGCTCCCGCATCTCGATGGTGCCGAACGCGTGCGACCGCGCCACGTTCGACGTGCCCGCCACGGCCGGCGACCAGATCCGCGCCGGGCTCGGCATCGATCCCGGCGCGCCGCTGATCGTCTACGCCGGCGCGTTCGGCGCCGTCAACGGGGTCGAGTGGCTGGCCGACGTGGCGGCCGAGATGCGCACGCTGCGGCCCGAGGCGCGCTTCGTGCTCGTCGGCCGTGGCGCCGGCCGCGACGCGCTGCTGGAGCGCGCCCGCTCGCGCGGTGTGCTGGACGAGACGCTGCTGGTGCGGCCACCGATGCCGAAGCGCGAGATCCCGGCGCTGCTCGCGGCCGCCACCGTGGCGACCTCGCTGTTCCGGCCCATCCCCGAGATGGAGTCCAACTCCGCCAACAAGTTCTTCGACGCGCTCGCCGCCGGTCGCCCGGTGGCGATCAACTACGGCGGCTGGCACCGGGCGCTGCTGACCGGGAGCGGCGCCGGCATCGCGCTGCCGGAGTCCGACCCGGCCGCGGCGGCCGTACTGCTCGCCGGCCTGGTCGGCGACGAGGCCGCGCTGGCCCGCTGCCGCGAGGCCGCCCGCGACCTGGCGCGCGACCAGTTCGACCGCGACCGCCTGGCGGAGGAGTTCGCCGCGGTGCTCGAGCGCGTCGCCGGCGTCAGATGAGCGCGGCGTAGAAGCCGTCGCCGTCGCCGTGGTGCGGCCAGGTGCGCAGCTCCTCGCGCACGGTGTACGGCGCCGTCACGGCGTCGCTCTCGGCGGGTGACAGCGTGCACACGGCGTAGACGATGCGGCCGCCGGGCGCGAGCGCCCCGGCCAGCGCGGCGAGCAGCTTCGTCTGCAGGTCGGCGAGCATGCGCACGTCGTCCGGCGTGCGCCGCCAGCGCAGGTCGGGCCGGCCCGAGATGACGCCGAGGCCCGAGCACGGGGCGTCGAGCAGGATGGCGTCGAACGGCCCGCGGGCAGGGCCGGCCAGCAGCGCGTCGCCGCACACCACCTCGGCGGCGTCCGCGCCGTAGCGCTTCAGCGTCTTGACGAGCGCGTCGCAGCGGCCGCGATCCTGCTCGACGCACACCAGGCCGGCGCCGGCGCTGCCGATCAGCTCGGCGAGGTGGCCCGACTTGCCGCCCGGCGCCGCGCAGGCGTCGAGCACGCGCATGCCGGGCCGGGGATCGAGCAGCGGCGCGATGCGCTGCGACGACCGGCTCATGGGGACGGCGTCGCCCGACGTGAACGCCGCCGTGGCGGCGATGTCGACCGGGCCGTCGAGCACGATCGCCGTCGGCACGGCCTCGTCGCCGTGGAACGGCACGCCGAGCGCCTGCAGCTCGGCCTCGACGCGCTCGCGCGCGCCGGCACGGACGCGCAGGGCGGCCTCGGCCGGCTCGTTGCCGGTGTCCATCAGCGCGCGGGCCACCTCGCCGCCGTAGGCGTCGCACCACAGCTCGGCGATCCAGTCCGGATACGACCGGCGCAGGGCGGCGTCGGCGGCGGTCTCGTCGGGCAGGGCGGCGACCAGGTCCGCCCCGCTCCGCGCGACGCGGCGCAGGATGGCGTTCACGAGGCCGGCCGCGCCGGGCCGCCGGGCCTCGCGCACGAGGTCGACGGAGGTGGCGACGGCCGCGTGGGCGGGCACGCCGTCGGTGTAGAGCAGCTGGTACGCGCCCAGCCGCAGCGTGTCGCGCACGGGCGGCTCGAGCCCGGCCGGCTCGCGGCCGCCGAGCACCGTCAGCACGTGGTCGAGCGTGCGGCGCCGCTGCACCGTGCCGAGCGCGAGGCGCGACGCGAACGCGCGATCGCGGGCGTCGAGCTTGAAGCGCGTCGTCTCGGCGGCCAGCGCACGGTCGGCCCAGGCGCCGCCCTCCTCCACCCGGCCGAGCACGCTCAGCGCCGCGAGCCGCGCGGACATCAGCCGGCCCGCGTGGCCGGGCCGAGCGGGCCGCGCCAACCGCGCAGCAGCTCGCCGGCCGCCATCGACCGCTTGCCGGCGGGCTGGATCTCGTCGATCTCGAGGGCGCCGTCGGCGAACCCGACCAGCAGGCGCCCGTCGGTGCCCGACACCTCCCCCGCGCCGAGCTCGGCCGCTGCCGGGGCGGCCCGCCAGACGATGCAGCGCTCGCCCGCCAGCAGGATCGCGGCGCCGATGTGCGGCGCCAGCGCGCGGACGCGACGGTCGGCGTCCAGCACCGGCCCGTGCGGGTCGAGCCTGCGGTCGTCGGCCGTCAGCTTGTGCGCGTAGGTGATGCCCGCCGCCGCCTGCGGCGTCGTCGCGAGCGAGCCCGCGGCGGCCGCGGACAGCGCGGCGGCCAGGGGAGGCGCACCGAGCTCCAGCGAGCGCTCCATCACGTCGCCCGCATTGTCGCGCGGTCCGATCTCGAGCGGCACCATCGTCGCGACCGGCCCCGCATCCAGCTCGGCGACGACGGCCATGACGGCGGCGGCGGTCGTGGTGTCACCGGCCAGGATCGCGCGCTCGACCGGGGCCGCCCCGCGCCAGCGCGGCAGCGCCGACGGGTGCAGGTTGACCCACGGAAACGCGGCCAGCAGCTCGTCCGGCAGCAGCTGCCCGTAGGCGCAGATGCCCATCGCGGCGACGCCGGCCGCTCGCAGGTCGGCGGCGGCGTCCACGGCGCGCTCGGGCTGCAGCACGGGCAGGCCCAGCTCGCGGGCCGCGTCGGCTGCCGGCGGCGCGGTGGGACGCCTGCTGCGACCGGCGGGCCGGTCGGGCTGCGTCAGCACGATCTCGATGGGCGCACCCGCTGCCACGACCCGGCGCAGGCACTCGGCGCCGTACGCCGAGGTCGCGGCGAAGCCGAGGCGATCGCTCACGTGATGGCGCGGCGCAGGAGACGCAGGGCCTCTCCGCGGGCCTCGCGCGTCGTGCGATCGAGGATCAGCGTGCCGTCGAGGTGGTCGAGCTCGTGCTGGATCACCCGCGCCGCGTGGCCCTCGACGTCGCGCACCACCTCGTTGCCCTCCACGTCGAACGAGCGCAGCTTCACGCTCGCGTGGCGCTCGACCGGCACGTCGTGCCGCTCGTCGATGAGCAGCGACAGCGACAGGCAGCCCTCGCCGTCGACGACGACCTCATCCGACGCCTCGAGGATCTCGGGGTTGACGACCACGACCGGGCCTTCCTCCTCCGACACCTCGTAGACGAACATGCGCCGCAGCAGGCCGATCTGCGGCGCTGCGAGGCCGGCCCCGTGCGCGTCGGTCATCAGCTCGACCATGCGCGCCGCGAGGGCGGCCAGATCCTCGTCGAACGCCTCCACCTCGCGCGACCGCTGCTTCAGCACCGGGTCGGGAAACTGGCGCACCTGCGCGAGCGCCATCCGCCGGCGCTCCCGCGATTCGGCCTCTCGTCGCTCTTCCTTCGTCGCCACGGCCGCAGCGTATCGAAGGAGACAACCTCCGCCTGATCCAGAAGTGACTCGATGGCCATCGACGTGGCGGATTCGCGACCAGGCAGCCGAAACGACACGCCGCCGGGTTGGTGTCGTATTGGTTCCCGGCACCAAGACGACGGAGCGTCGCAACGATGCCGCATCACGGACGCGGTAGCGATCGGACAGACGCCAGCGTCGGCGAGTCCGATTCGGCACGCGGTAGCGAATCGGACATTTTCGGCGTGATTCGTTACGGGTTCGTCGGTGTCTCTGGCACGGTCCGCGCGCGTCTCGGGCACGAGGTCGGACGGGCCCGGGCTACAGCGTCTGCGGATCGACGTCGACGACCACCGTCGCCGAGGCCTTGCGGAACGCCGCCGCCTGCTGGCCCGCCAGGCCGCCCAGCACCGCCGCCGCACGTCTCGCCCGGTCGGTCTTCACCAGCAGGTGCGCTCGATCCCTGCCCCGGAGGCGGTGCAACGGCGCCGGGCCGAGGATGTCGTCGCCCTCCAGGTGGGGCCGCGCGGCGTCGGCCAGGGCGCGCAGCACGTTGTCGGCGGCGAACGCGCTCGGGGCCGTCACGAGCACGCGCACGATGCGGCGGAAGGGCGGGTAGGCGAGCAGCTCGCGGCGCGCCAGCTCGCCATCCAGGAACTCCGCCACGGCGTGCCTGGCGGCGAGCCGGATGACGCGGTTCTCGGGCTCCCACGACTGCACGATCACGCGCCCGCCACTGCCCTCGCGGCCCGCGCGGCCGGCGAGCTGGACGAGCAGCGAGAACGTGCGCTCCTCGGCCCGGAAGTCGGGCTGGGCGAGGCCGACGTCGGCGTCGATGGCGGCAGCCAGGCGCACCGACGGGAAGTCGTGTCCCTTCGCGACCAGCTGGGTGCCGACCAGCACCGCGCGGTCGGTGGAGCCGAACCGCTCCAGCACCTCCTCCAGGGTGCCGCGCCGCGACGTCGAGTCGGCGTCGAGCCGCATCACGACCAGGCCGGGGAAGGTCTCGGCGATCAGCTCCTCGAGCCGCTCCGTGCCGGCGCCGATGCGGGCGATGTCGACGGCGTGGCAGGTCGGGCAGGTGCGCGGGATCCGCTCGCGCCGGCCGCAGTGGTGGCACAGCAGCGCCGCGGGATTGCGGTGCAGCGTCAGGGCCACGTCGCAGTCGGGGCAGCCGAAGGTCACGCCGCAGGCGCGGCAGTGCAGCGCCGGCGCCTCGCCGCGGCGGTTGAGCAGCAGCACGGCACGCCCGCCCTCGTCGGCGATCGCGCCCAGCGCCGCGTGCAGCGGCCGCGAGATCGGATACGCGCCGTCGCGGCGCAGGTCGACGATGTCGACCGGCGGCAGGCGGCCGCCGATGCGGCCCGGCAGCTCGATGCGCTCCAGCGGCCGCCACGCCTCGGGCCGCGGCGTGGCCGTCGCCAGCAGGACGGCGGCGCCGTGCCGGCGGGCACGCAGCACGGCGATGGCCCGCGCGTCGTAGCGGGGATCGGAGTCCTGCTTGTAGGCCGCCTCGTGCTCCTCGTCGATCACGATCAGCCCCAGGTCGGCGACCGGCGCGAACACCGCCGAGCGCGGCCCGATCACGATCGTCGCCTCGCCGCGGACGATCCGGGCGTACTCCGCGGCGCGCTCGCCGGCCGCGAGCGCGGAGTGCAGCACCGCCACGCGCGGGCCGAACCGCGCGCTGACGCGGCCAGCCGTCTGCGGTGCGAGCGCGATCTCGGGCACCAGCACGATCGCGCTGCGGCCGCGGGCCAGGCACCGCTCGATGCCGCGCAGGAACACCTCCGTCTTGCCCGACCCCGTGACGCCGAACAGCAGCAGCGGCGCCGGGATCGCGGTCCTCGATGGCGCGCTCGAGGCGCTCGACGGCGGCGGCCTGCGCCTCGGTCAGCTGCGGCCCGTGGCCGGTCACCGCCGGCGCCGGCACGGCCTCGGAGACGACGATCAGCCCCCGCGCCTGGAGCCGCCGCAGCACGTCGGCGCCGGCGCCCGTCGCGGCTCGCAGCGCCGGCAGCGGCAGCGGCCCGGCAGCGAGTGCGGCCAGCACCGCGGCCTGCCGCGTGCCGCGCGGCTCGCCCGGCCCGTCGAGCGCCGCCCAGAAGGTGCGCCGCGGCGCCGTGGTGGGCGGCAGCACGAGCTCCAGCGCCCGCGCCGGCGTCGACGCGTAGCGCGCGGCGATCTCGAGCGCCAGCTCCACGAGGTCGGCGGGGATGCGCAGACCGGTGTCGCGGACGCTCTTCAGCACCCGGTCGCCGCCCTCGGCCGGGCCGACCACCACGCCGCGGACGGTGCGCGGCCCGAGCGGCGCGTCGACGACCGCGCCGACCTCGAGCGCCGGCTCGGCCAGGTAGTCGAGCGGACGCGCGAGCGTTCGGGTCTGGACGAGGGGGACGACGGCGACCGCGGGCAAGGGCCGAACGGTATCCCGCTACCCTCCCGGCATGGCCCGCCCCCGCCCGATCGTCGCCTTGCGCGCGCTGCTCGCGGAGAGCTCGCGCCGCGGCCGTGCCGCGTCGTGGGCGCTGGCCCTGACGGCGGCGACGGCCGCGGCCGCGCTGCTCTACACGTTCTTCCCTAAGCGGTGATCGCGGCGTGCCCGACGGCGGCGCGGAGCGCGTCGACCTTGTCGGTGTTCTCCCACGGCACGCCGGTGCGGCCGAAGTGGCCGTACGCGGCCGTCTGCTTGTAGATCGGGCGGCGCAGGTCGAGGTCGCGGAGGATCGCGGCGGGCCGCAGGTCGAACACCTTGCGGACGGCGTCGGCGATCTGGTCGGCGGTGACGCCGCGCTCGGTGCCGAACGTCTCGACCATGATCGAGATCGGGTGCGCGACGCCGATGGCGTAGGCCACCTGCACCTCGCAGCGATCGGCCAGCTCGGCCGCGACGACGTTCTTCGCGACCCAGCGGGCGGCGTAGGCGGCCGAGCGGTCGACCTTCGTCGGATCCTTGCCCGAGAAGGCGCCGCCACCGTGGCGGGCCATGCCGCCGTAGGTGTCGACGATGATCTTGCGGCCGGTCAGGCCGCAGTCGCCCATCGGGCCGCCGATCACGAACTTGCCGGTCGGGTTCACGAGCACGAAGTCGCCCTCGCGCAGGCCCACCGGGTCGTACAGATCGGCGGGCAGCACCGGCTCGAGCACGTGCTCGATGATGTCCGCCTTGATCTGGGCGATCGCGTACTCCTCGGCGTGCTGCGTGGAGACGAGCAGGCGCGTGATCTCGACGGGCTTGATCGTGCCGTGCGCGTCCTGCTCGTAGCGCACGGTCACCTGGCTCTTGCCGTCGGGCCGCAGGTCGGGCATGAGGCCCGACTTGCGCACGTCGGACAGCTGCTTCGAGATGCGGTGCGCGAGCGTGATCGGCAGCGGCATCAGCTCCGGCGTCTCGCGGCAGGCGTAGCCGAACATCATGCCCTGGTCGCCCGCGCCCGTCTGGTCGAGCGGGTCGCCGGCGCCGTCGAACGCGTCGTTGACGCCCTGGGCGATGTCGGGCGACTGCTCGTCGAGCGCGACCATGACGCCGCACGTGTGCGCGTCGAAGCCGTACTTCGCCCGGTCGTAGCCGATGTCGATGATCGTCTCGCGGGCGAGCCGCGAGATGTCGACGTAGCTGGAGGTCGAGATCTCGCCGGCCACGACCACGAGCCCGGTCGTGATCAGCGTCTCGCACGCGACCCGGCCCATCGGGTCGTCGGCGAGCACCGCGTCGAGCACGGAGTCGGAGATCTGGTCGGCGATCTTGTCGGGATGACCCTCGGTCACCGACTCGGAGCTGAAGATGAAATCGCGCATGCGGATACGGGCCCTTTGGGGCGTGATTGACCCGCGTAACGTACCAGCGCCTCCCGCCGCGAGGGCGCGCTACTTGACCTGCAGGTAGACCTCGCCCTTGGCCACGCCGTCGTCCTGCGTCGACCATGCGAGCATGCCACCGAGCGCCTGGATGTTCGCAAGCGCGTCGGCGGGAACCTGCTCGCCACCGCTGCGCTGGGCGAGGTTGACGAGGCCCGGGATGTCGGCGTAGAGCAGCGCACCGACCTTGTCCGGCAGCTTCGCGGCGTCGCTGACGCTGCGGAACGCGTCGCTGTCGGCGAGCCCGCCGCCGGGCGCGACACCGCCGGTGTCGAAGCCGAGCGCGATCAGATCGCCGTCGCGCGTCCACGAGAGGTCATGGCCGTCGACCTTGGCGACCTGGCCCTCGCCGGACGGCGCGGGCGCGAACGTCGGCGCCTCGGGTCCGCCCGCCTTCGAGATGGCCGCGGTGATCTTGTTCAGCGATGCCGCTCCGGCCGCCGCGTCCTCGGGCAGCAGCAGCACGGCGCCCTTCACCGGCGCGCCGCCGGACACGTAGCCGCCGACCTCGCCGGACAGCAGCGGCACGATGTCGTTCTGCACCGACAGACCGGTCATGGCCTCGACGCCGGCGATGCCCTGCGCGACCTCGGGGTTGGCGGCGGTGGCGTTCGTGATCGCCTTGTCGAGCGCATCGCCGAGGCCGGGCACGCCGGCGAACACCAGCGCGTCGGCGGGGGCGCGGTCGAGCAGCTTCAGCTCGGCCGCCTCCATGCCTCCCAGCGCCTTCGCCTTCTCCTGGTCGAGCAACGTCGAGGCGCGCAGGCGGAAGCCGCCGTCGTCGGCTCCGGCCGAGAAGGCGATCGCGCGGATGGCCTCGAGCTGCGACAGCGCCTGATCGATCTGCGCCGGCGGCACCATCTTGGTCGACTCCGAGCCCGCCGAAGCGGTGGCGGCCTCGATGGCCGTGCCCGCCAGCTGGGCGACCTTCGCGCCGTCGGCATACCCCACGAGCACGTTGTCCTCCGGCAGCGTCGCGAGCGCCTCGCCGTACAGCGGGTTGCCGCTGAGCCGGCCGGCGTCGTCGCCCTCGCGGGCGTCGATCGAGGCGTGCAGGGAGGTCGTGTCGCTGGCGATCAGCACCGCGCCCTTGCCCACGGCCGTGACGACGTCGTCGCCCTTGCCGGTGAACTCGCCGTAGCCCTTGTAGTCGCCGGACTTCGTCGTCTCGCCCTTCTTCGTGATCGCGGCGATCGCCTTGGCGTCGTCCGTCGATGCCAGGTACGCCACGAACTGCGGCTTCGGCTTGCCGCCGGACAGCGTGATCGAGAGCACGCCGAACGCGGCCTCGTCACCGATCCAGGGCTGGATGTCCTGCGCGAACGAGAACCCGTCCTCGCCGGCCTCGGCCATCGCCTTGGCGATCTCCGCCTCGATCTTCGGGTAGCCCGGGAACTTCGCGCCGAGGGCGCGCACCTTCTGCCAGGCGGACGACTCCACGTCGGCATTGGCGTCGACGAAGAACAGCGTGGTGGCCGGGAACGCGTCGGCTCCCTTGCCGTCGGTACCGGCGGCGCCGGGCGCTGCGGCGGTCGTGGTGCCACCGCACGCGGCGGCGACGAGGGCGAGGGCGCAAGTGGCGACTGCCGCGAGGGGGCGGAGGGCGATCATGACCACACAGTACCGACGAAATGCGCCGAGAAACGTAAAGGTCTCGGGTATTCGCGAGGGCCCGTCAGAACTCGGAGACGGGCTCGCGCGCCATCAGGCGCGAGACGGCCTCGACCGGCGACTCGCCCTCGAGCAGGGCGTTCACGCGCTCGGTGATGGGCAGCTCGAGGCCCCGCTCGGCCGCGACGCGCCGCAGCACGGGAGCCGTCGTCATGCCCTCCGCGACCATGCCGATCCGCGCCTCGACGTCGCGCGGCCGCGACCCCCTCGGCCAGCAGCAGGCCCGCCCGGCGGTTGCGCGAGAGCGACGAGCAGCAGGTCGCCACCAGGTCGCCGAGACCGGCCAGGCCGGCGAAGGTGCGCGGGTCGGCGTCGAAGGAGGCGCCGAGCCGCGTCATCTCCGCGAGACCGCGCGTGATCAGCGCCGCCTTGGCGTTGTCGCCGAAGCCGAGGCCGTCCGAGACACCGGCGGCGAGGGCGATCACGTTCTTCGCGGCGCCGCACAGCTCGACCCCGACCACGTCGGCGTTCGCGTAGACCCGCAGGCGCGACGTCGCCGACCGTCTCCTGCAGCCGCCGGGCGAGGGCGACCGGCTGCGACGCGATGACGGTCGCCGCCGGCGTGCCGCGGGCGATCTCCTCGGCGTGGTTCGGCCCCGACAGCACCGCCACCCGCCCCGCGTCGCCGAGCAGCGCGGCCGCCACCTCCGACAGCCGCCGGCCGGTGGCGGGATCGAGCCCCTTGGTCAGCGACAGCACGTCGGCCGACGCGGGCACCTCCAGCGCCGCCAGCACCGCGCCGAAGGCACGCGACGGCACGGCCAGCACGACCAGGCCGACGTCGGGTGCGATGCCCGCGGCGAGCGGGCCGACCCGCAGGCCGTCGGCGATCCGCACGCCCGGGAGGTACTGCCGGTTCTCGCGCGTCGCCTCGATCTCGGCCGCGTGCTCCGCGTCGCGCGCGAGCAGGTCGACGTCGTGCCCGGCCCCCGTCAGGTGGCTGGCGAAGGCCGTGCCCCACGAGCCTCCGCCGACGACCGAGATGCGCACCGGCGGGTTCCGACCGGCCGCGCTAGCGGCCGGCGATGGCGATGCGGTTCTCGGCGTAGAGCAGATCGCGCTCGGCCCGGAACCGATCGAGGTCGGAGTCGCCGCCCGCGGCCTCGGCGATGCGGGCCCGGGCGTCCTCAGCGTCGGCGCGGGCCTTCTCGACGTCGATGTCGGTCGCGGCGACCGCGTCCTCCACCAGCACCGTGGCCTTGTCGAACTGCATCTTGAAGTAGCCCTCGTTGATGGCCCACGAGCGCCACTCGTTGCCCTCGAGCTTGACGCGCACCTCGCCCACCTTGAGGCGGGCGACGATGGGCGCGTGGCGCGGCAGCACGCCGAGCTCGCCCTCGGCGCCGGGCACGACGACCATCTGCGACCCGGCCCTCGAAGACCCGGCCCTCCGGCGTCAGGATCTCGCAGTCGAGCTCGGCCATCGGCTCAGACGCCTGCCTTCATCTTCTCGGCCGCCGCGACCACCTGGTCGATGCCGCCCTGCAGGAAGAACGCCTGCTCGGGCACCTCGTCGTGCTTGCCCTCGAGGATCTCGTCGAACCCGCGGATCGTGTCCTCGAGCTTGACGTACTCGCCGTCGCGGCCGGTGAACACCGACGCCACGAAGAAGGGCTGCGACAGGAAGCGCTCGATCTTGCGCGCCCGGGAGACCGTCAGGCGGTCCTCGTCGGACAGCTCGTCCATGCCGAGGATCGCGATGATGTCCTGCAGGTCCTTGTAGCGCTGCAGCACGCGCTGCACGGCGGTGGCGACGCGGTAGTGCTCGTCGCCGACGACGGCCGGCTGCAGGATGCGGGACGTGGAGTCGAGCGGGTCGACCGCGGGGTAGATGCCCTTCTCCGAGATCGCCCGCGACAGCACCGTGGTGGCGTCGAGGTGGGCGAACGTCGCGGCGGGCGCCGGGTCGGTCAGGTCGTCGGCGGGCACGTAGATGGCCTGCACCGAGGTGATGGCAGCCGCGGTTGGTCGACGTGATGCGCTCCTGCAGCTCGCCCATCTCGGTCGCCAGCGTGGGCTGGTAGCCGACCGCGCTCGGCATGCGGCCGAGCAGGGCCGAGACCTCGGAGCCGGCCTGCGTGAAGCGGAAGATGTTGTCGATGAAGAGCAGGACGTCGGCGCCCTCGGTGTCGCGGAAGTACTCCGCCATCGTCAGGCCCGACAGGGCGACGCGCAGACGCGCTCCCGGCGGCTCGTTCATCTGGCCGTACACGAGCGCGGTGCGGTCGATCACGCCCGACTCGGTCATCTCGAGCCAGAGGTCGTTGCCCTCGCGGGTGCGCTCGCCGACGCCGGCGAACACCGACTTGCCGGCGTGGAACTTCGCGATGTTGTTGATCAGCTCCTGGATCAGCACCGTCTTGCCGACGCCGGCGCCGCCGAACAGGCCGATCTTGCCGCCGCGCGTGTACGGCGCGAGCAGGTCGATGACCTTGATGCCGGTCTCGAGGATCTGACGGCTTGGGCTCCAGGTCCTCGAACAGCGGCGGCGCACGGTGGATCGACCAGCGCTCGGCGCTCTCGGGGATCTCCTCGCCCTTGTCGATCGCCTCGCCCAGCACGTTGAAGATGCGGCCCAGCGTGACGTCGCCGACGGGCACGGAGATGGGCGCGCCGGTGTCGATCACCTCGTTGCCGCGGGCCAGGCCCTCGGTGGCGTCCATCGCGACCGCGCGGACGCGGTCGTCGCCGAGGTGCTGCTGCACCTCTGCGACCAGGATCCGGTCCACACCCGGGATCGGGATGTGGAGCGCGTTGTAGATCGCCGGCAGCTTGCCGTCGAACACGGCGTCGAGCACGACGCCCTTGATCTCCACGATCCTGCCGACGTTGGTTCCGTCTGCCATGTCTGTGCGGGCTCCTCGCAGGCTGTTCCGGAAACGGCGCGGGCAGGCGCCATCCGGTACGGGGTCATCGAGGCACGAACTCTACCCGAATCGCCGGTCAGGTGCGCCTCCGCCGTGTCACAAGCTCCCGGGGCTAGCGAACCAGGGCGAACGCGATCACGGCGCCCGCGAGCACGGCGAGCATGACCAGCAGTGCGAGCTGCGACCGGTACCGCGTGAACCACGGCAGCGGATGGCGGCGGGGTCGCACGAGCTCGTGCTGGCGCAGGCCGCGGGCGACGGCGACGTGGGCGTCGTAGGCCTCGGCGCACTCCGTGCAGGTGCGCAGGTGCCGGCGCACGGCGGCCTCCTCGATCTCGGTCGCCTCGCGATCGATCTCGGCGGTGAAGAGCTCGCGCACGCGTTCGCACTCGCGGGGGCCCGAAACCGTCACGCCACCACCCTACCCCAGGATCATGGCCACGAGGAAGCTCCCCACGCCGGCCACGATCAGGCCGAGCGCGAGCAGCTCGTGCTCCTTCCGCTCCCGCTCCGACCGGTAGCGCGCACGGCGCTCGCCCCGGTCGCGATCCATGCTCATCGTGCCCGTCTGCAACCCCATCACCGCGCCGGCCAGCACCAGCAGCGCGGCGGCCAGCGAGAACGCCAGGCCGAAGGCGCGCGCCCAGCTCGCCGCCGCCGAACGACCACAGCGCCAGGGCGCCGAGCACGACGATCGCGAGGCCCACGCCGAGATATGCGGCGAGCCGGACGAGCCCCGCGCGCAGCTCGTCGCGCGTCATGACGGGGCCTACGGCTCCGGTACGGGGTCCGCGGCGACGCCGGCGCCGGCGAGCCGGAGGTCGTTCGCGTTGCGGAGCGGCCAGCGCTCGACCGGGAAGTGGCAGGCGGCGAGGTGGCCGTCCTCGTGCTTGCGCAGCTGCGGCTCGTCGTCCGAGCAGATCGGCTGGGCGCGCGGGCAGCGCGGGTGGAACCGGCAGCCCGACGGCGGGTTCAGCGGGCTGGGCACGTCGCCCTCGAGCACGACGCGCTCCTTGCTGCGCGCCAGCCGCGGGTCGGCGACCGGCACGGCCGACAGCAGCGACGCCGAGTAGGGATGGCGCGGGTGGCCGTACAGCTGCTCGGCCGTGCCCTCCTCGACCACCTTGCCGAGGTACATCACGTGCACGCGGTCGGACACGTGGTGGACGACGTCGAGGTCGTGCGCGATGAACACGTAGGTGAGCCCGAAGTCGCGCTGCAGGTCGGACAGCAGGTTCAGGATCTGCGCCTGCACCGACACGTCGAGCGCCGACACGGGCTCGTCGCAGACGATCAGCTTCGGCTCCAGCGCCAGGGCGCGGGCGATGCCGATGCGCTGCCGCTGGCCGCCGGAGAACTCGTGCGGGAAGCGGTTGTAGTGCTCGGGGTTCAGGCCGACGCGCTCGAGCAGGTTCTGCACGCGCTTCTTGCTGCTCCGCGCCGGTGCCGACCTTGTGGATCTCCAGCGGCTCGGCGACGATCTGGCCGACGCGCATCCGCGGGTTCAGCGATGCCATCGGGTCCTGGAAGACCATCATCAGGTCGCGGCGCACCTCGCGCAGCGCCTTGCTGGACAGCCGCGCGATGTCCTCGCCCTGGAACTCGATCGAGCCGGCGGTCACGTCGTAGCAGCCGCACGATGCAGCGCGCGAGGGTGGACTTGCCGCAGCCCGACTCGCCGACGATGCCGAGCGTCTCGCCCTGGCGCACCTCGAACGAGACGCCGTCGACCGCCTTCACGCTGCCGATCTCGCGCTGGAAGATGATGCCGCGGCGCAGCGGGAAGTGCTTCTTGACGTCGGTCAGCTTGAGGATGACGTCGCTCATACCTGCTCCCCGCGGGCCGACGGGCCGGCGGCCACCAGCTCGGCGCCGCGCGCGTCGCGCGTCGCCTGGTCGAGGTGGCAGGCGACGAGGTGCGTGCCGTTCGGCAGCGGCTCGAGGCGCGGCGGCGGCTCGTGCCGGCAGCCCTCCATCACGTACGGGCAGCGCGGGTGGAAGCGGCAGCCCGGCGGCGGGTTGAGCAGGCTCGGCGGCGTGCCCGGGATGGAGAACAGCTTGCCGCGGCCCGAGCTGCGCCCGGGCAGCGAGCCGAGCAGGCCCCACGTGTACGGGTGCTGCGGGCGCTCGAAGATCTCGAACACCGACCCGCGCTCCACCACGCGGCCGGCGTACATGACGATCACCTCGTCGCACAGCTCGGCCACGACGCCGAGGTCGTGCGTGATCATGATGATCGCCGAGTCGAAGTCGGTGCGCAGGCGCCGGATCAGCTCGAGGATCTGCGCCTGGGTCGTCACGTCGAGCGCGGTGGTGGGCTCGTCGGCGATCAGGAGCGTCGGGTTGTTGATCAGCGCCATCGCGATCATGACGCGCTGGCGCATGCCGCCCGACAGCTCGTGCGGGTAGTTGGCCATGCGCTCGTACGGCGCCGGGATGCCGACGGCGGTCAGCATCTCGACGGCCCGCGCGCGGGCGTCGGCCTTGGAGACCTTCGCTGTGGAGGTCGCACGGCCTCGACCAGCTGCGCCGCCGATCTTGTGCACGGGGTTCAGCGACGTCATCGGGTCCTGGAAGATCATCGCCGCGTCGTTGCCGCGCACCTGGCGCAGCTCGGACTTGGACAGCGTCAGCAGGTCGCGGCCGTCCAGCATGGCGGTGCCGCTGATCCGCACGTTGCTGCCGGGCAGCAGGCCCATCAGCGTCAGGTTCGTGACCGACTTGCCGGAGCCCGACTCGCCGACGATGCCGAGCACCTTGCCGCGGTCGACGGAGAACGAGACGTGGTCGACCGCGCCCACCACACCGTCGTCGGTGGCGAAGCTCGTGCAGAGGTCGGTGACCTCGAGCAGCGCCATCAGGCGAGCCGGATCCGCGGGTCGATGACCGCGTACAGCAGGTCGACGACGATGTTCGCGATCACGATGGCCATGGCCGAGAACAGCACCACGCCCGCGATCAGCGGGATGTCGAACGACCGCGCCGCCTCGACCGTGAGCCGCCCGATGCCGGGGATCCCGAACGTGTACTCCGTCAGGATCGCGCCGCCGAGCAGCGTGCCGAGGTCGAGGCCGAAGATGGTGACGATCGGCAGCAGCGCGTTGCGCAGCGCGTGGTGGACGAGCACGCGGCGCTCGCTGGCGCCCTTGGCGCGGGCCGTCCGGACGTAGTCCTCGGACAGCGCCCCGAGCACGCTGGCGCGCGTCATGCGCACGTAGATGGCGGCGAACTGGAACGCCAGCGTGATGCCCGGCAGCAACAGGTGCGACAGCCACGGCCACGGGTTCGACGCGTCGAACGGCACGTAGCCGCCGAGCGGAAAGATCTTGAGCTTGTAGGCGAAGAAGAACAGGCCCAGGAGCCCGAAGTAGTAGACGGGCAGCGACTGCCCGATCAGCACGAACGCCGTCGAGCCGCGGTCGAACAGCGACCGTGGGCGGATCGCCGAGAGGACGCCGACGGCGACCCCCATGGTGAGCCACATGATCGCCGCCACCAGGGCTAACGAGAACGTCGCGGGGAACCGGTCCTTCAGCAGCAGGTCGACGGATCTCGTCTTCTGGAACGAGCGGCCGAAGTGCCCGACCAGCTGCTTGCACTCCTCGGCCGTCGAGCCCGGGCAGAGGCGGGCCTTCTCCTCGGTCGACGGGCCGAGCACCAGCCGTCGCACCGTGCGCCCGAACTGCACGTAGTACGGCTGGTCGAGTCCGAGCAGCTCGCTCGCCGCCTGGATCTGCGGCGCCGACGGGTTCTTGCCCGCGTAGGCGCGTGCCAGGTCGATGTTCTGCCGCCAGTGCAGCACGGGTCCAGTCAGGAGGAACACCGCGAAGGTGACGGAGAGGAGAACGAGGATGCCGAACAGGAGCCGGCGGATGGTGTAGCGGATCATCGGGTGGTGAGTGAACCGGTGGCCGGCGCCCGTCGGATGACGGGCGCCGGCCGCAGGTCACGCTCGGTTACTGCTTGATGAAGTACGAGGCGAAGTAGTACTGCTTCGCCGGCCCGTAGATGAAGTTGCCGACCCTGTTCGAGATCAGGTTGACCTTACGGCGGTTGTCCATGACCCACCACGGCGTCTGGTTGGTCGCGGTGTCGGTGGAGAGCTGCGCCCACGCCGCGGTCCGCTCGGGACCGACCGGCATCTTGTTGATCTCGATGATCTTGGCGTCGAACGCGGCGTCACAGAAGTTGCCGTAGTTCGAGCCGGTGGGCTTGCCGTCGGGGCAGCTCAGGAGCGGACGGAAGAACGTGATCGCGTCCGAGTAGTCCTGACCCCAGCCGGCGAGACCGATGCTCCACGATGCGGTGTCGTCGTCGAGCACGCCGTAGAAGGCATCGGAGGAAACGGCCTTCAGCGTCACGTCGAACCCGACCGCGTCAAGGGTCTCCTTGATGGCCTGCGCCTGCTGCGGAGCGGGATCCTCGGCGAAGTGCACGAGCTCGATCTTGATCGGCGTCGCGACGCCGGACTCGGCGACGAGCGCCTTCGCCTTCTCGACGTCGGGCGTGAACGGGAAGATGTCCGTCGGCTGGTCGCCCATCAGGTTCGACGACAGCAGCTGACCCCACGGCTCGCGCACGAGTGCGCCACCGATGATCTTGGCGTTCTGCGTCCGGTCGACGGCGAAGTTGACCGCCTGGCGGAGCTTCGGGTTGTCGAACGGCGCCTTGTCGGTGCGGAACACGCCGTAGTCGATCGCCGCGTCGGGCGTCGAGAAGAAGCGGTCCTTGAACTGGTCGTCCTGCGCGATGGCAGGGACGTCGGAGCCGACGATGGCGCCGTCACCGATGTCCAGCTGGTTGTCCTTGAGCTTCTGGGTCGCGATGTCGTTCGGGGTCGCCAGGTCGGCGTCGACGCCGTCGAGGTTGTTCTCGTCGGCCTCCTCCGGCATGCCGGCGGCGACGTTGTCGGCCCAGGTCGGCTCACGATCGATCGTGACGGACTTGTCCGAGACGTACTTGGTGAGCTTGTACGGGCCGACGAACGGCGGCGGCGTATCGGTCACCTTGTGCGGCGTCGAGGCCGGGCGGATGAAGCCCCAGCCCATGGCGAGCGCGCGCAGGAACGAGCCGTCGACGTCCGACAGCTTGAACGCGACGGTCAGGTCGTCGACGACGGTGATGCCCGAGATGCCCGGGTTGTCGGCGCCCTTCGAGTCGGTCATCGCCTTGTTGTAGGCGTCGTAGCCCTCGATCACGTTGTAGTAGCCGGACGACGGCGGGCCACCGGTGGCGCACTGGATGTTCGGATCCAGCATGTACTCGTAGGTGGCCTTGACGTCATTCGCCGTGACGGGGCTGCCGTCCGGGAACTTGATGCCCGGGCGCAGCTTCACCGTGTAGGTGAGTCCGTCGGCGGAGATCTCGGGCATGTCCGCCGCGATCTCGGGCTGGACGGTGTCGGTCGCGGGCTGCTCGACGGTGTTCGGATAGCCGTAGAGGCCGCGCGCCATGAAGTAGAAGTACGACCACGAGATGCCGTAGTAGGACAGGCCGTTCCAGCAGTCGATGTTCGAGTCGTAGGCGATCGAGAGGCGGCCACCCTTGACCGGCGTCTCCTTCGCCGGGAAGCCGCCCTTCAGAAAGTCGCCGCCACCCGCGGCTTCAGTCGTTGCGGGAGTGCTCGTCGCACCGGTGTCAGCCGGGGTCGAGGCCGCGCCCGACGTCGTCGAGTCGTCTCCCGACCCGCCACACGCCGCGACGACCAGTGCAACCGCACCGATCGCCAGCGCCGAAAGTACGCGCTTATTCGTCATCCGTCCTCCTCAGAGACGATGGACCAGACAGAACTGTGGCGGTCAAATCCCACCGCCACGGGGGTCGAGGGCATCGCGCAGGCTGTCGCCCAGCAGGTTGAACGCCAGGACGGTCAGCACGAGCAGCGTGCCCGGGAACACCATCAGGTGCGGCGCGTTGCGGTAGAGCCCGCCCGGCACGGCCTGATCGATCATCCTGCCCCACGAGGCGACCTCGATGGGCAGGCCGAACCCGAGGAAGCTGAGCGCCGCCTCGGTGCCGATCGCAGCTGCGATCGAGAGCGAGGCCAGCACGATCAGCGGCCCCACAAGGTGCGGCAACACGTGCCGGAAGATGATGCGCGAGGACGACGCCCCCAGCATCCGCGCGGCCAGGACGTACTCGCGCGAACGGAGCGAGAGCACGTCGGCGCGGAAGATGCGGCCGGCGTAGTACCACGAGAAGAACGCGATCACCGTGATCACGGTCGCCTTCGACGGGCCGAAGGTCACCGACATCACGATCGCGAACAGCAGGAACGGGAAGGCCGCGACGATCTCCATGATCCGCGACAGCACGCCGTCCACGGCGCCGCCGAAGAAGCCCGCCGCGAGGCCGGCCATCAGCGCGATGGTCATCGTCAGGATGGTCGCGGTGATGCCGATGAAGAGCGACGTGCGAGCGCCGTAGGCCAGCTGCACGAGCATGTCGTGACCGAGCGCGTCGGACGCGCCGAAGATGAAGCAGTCCTGGTCGCCGAACTTCCACTGGCCGTCGACGTGACAGCCGTGCATCGGCGTCACGGGCAGCAGCGTCAGGTCGTCGGTGCCGGTCGAGTTCGACTTGTTGAGCGTATGGCCGGTGAAGCTCTCGAACAGCGGCGCGGCCGCGGCGAACGCGAACAGCCAGAAGATGAACACCGAGCAGCCGATGCCGACCTTGTCGCGCCGCAGGCGCGCCCAGGCGTGCTGCCACGGGCTTCGTGCGACGACACCCTTCTCCGGTGCGAAGCCGGGTGCGGGTGCGGTGCGGCTGAGGGCGTCAGCCGTTGCCACGCACGAACTCCACCGTCAAAAGCACCCAGATCCTCCCTGTGCGGCGGACGTTACCGCGCACGTCCTCCGGATGCCACCCCACGAGGCACACGACTGACGTCGGAAAAGTAGCGTACGCCGAGGGCCGATACAAGCCGTATGAATTCGATGCGTAGCTACATGTTGTGCAAAGCCCCGAACGGGGCCTGAAATACCGCTACTGCAGGGCGTCTGCGCCTGCGACGACCTCGAGGATCGCCTGCGTGATCTCGGCCTGGCGGGCGCGGTTCATCGCCAGCGTGTAGCCCTCGATCAGCTCGGACGCGTTGTCGGACGCCGAGCGCATGGCGCTCATGCGCGCGCCGTGCTCGGAGGCCGCCGATTCGAGCAGCGCCCGGTAGATCGCCGTCTCCACCGCGGTCGGCAGCAGCGTGGCCAGCATCTCGTCGGCCTCGGGCTCGAACAGCAGCAGGCCCTCCATGCGCGATCTCGCGCGCGGACTTCTCGCGGATCTCGGGCGCGGCCAGCGGCAGCAGCGTGTCGGCCGCGACCTCCTGCACGAGCGCCGAGCGGAAGGCGTTGTAGACGAGCACGACCTTGTCCACCTCGCCGGCGGCGAACAGCTCGATCACCCGGTGCGCGATCGCCTCGGCGTCCTGGTAGGTCGGGCGGTCGGTGAAGCCCGTCCAGGCCTGCTCGACCGTGAAGCCCCGGAACCGCACCGTGCCGGCACCCTTGCGGCCGATCACGAGCCAGCGCACCCCGAGCCCGGCCGCCTCGGCGGCCCGGGCCTCCTCGACAGCCACGCCGCACGGCGGAGCCGTTGAAGCCGCCCGCCAGGCCGCGATCGCCCGTCAGCAGCAGGATCGCCACCGTCTTCGGGTCGTCCCGCTGATCGAGCAGCGGCTGGCCCTGGACGTTCGTCCGCCCCGCGGCCTCGCCGATCAGCTCGGCCATCGCGTCGGCGAACGGCCGCAGCGCCTCGATGCGCAGCTGCGCACGGCGCAGCTTGGCGCCGGAGACGAGCTCCATCGCCTTCGTCACCTTGCGGGTGTTGCGGACGGACCGGATCCGCCGCTTGATGTCCTGCTGGGACGCCAAGCCTAGGCCTCGAAGCCCTGCTTGAACTCCTCGATCGCCGTGCGCAGCGCGGCCACGGTGTCGTCGGCCAGGTCGCCGCTCGAGCGGATCTTCTCGAGCACCGTCCGGTCGGCCCGCAGGTGCGTGCGGAGGCCCTCGTTGAAGCGCGTCGCAGCCTCGACCGGGATGTCGTCGAGGTAGCCGTTGCCGGCCGACCAGATGATGGCCGCCTCCTCCTCGAACGGCCACGGGTCGTACTGGCCCTGGTTCAGCGTCTGGACGAGCCGGCGGCCGCGGTTGATCTGCTGCTGCGTGGCGGCGTCGAGATCGGAGCCGAACTGGGCGAAGGCCTCCAGCTCGCGGAACTGGGCGAGCTCGAGCTTCATCCGGCCGGCGACCTTCTTCATCGCCTTCGTCTGGGCGTTCGAGCCGACGCGTGACACCGAGATGCCGACGTTGATGGCCGGGCGCACGCCCTGGAAGAACAGCGACGACTCCAGGAAGATCTGGCCGTCGGTGATCGAGATGACGTTGGTCGGGATGTACGCCGACACGTCGCCGGCCTGCGTCTCGATGATCGGCAGCGCGGTCAGCGACCCGCCGCCGAGCTCGTCGGACAGCTTGACGGCGCGCTCGAGCAGCCGGGAGTGCAGGTAGAACACGTCGCCCGGGAAGGCCTCGCGGCCCGGCGGGCGGCGCAGCAGCAGCGACATCTGGCGGTAGGCGTCGGCCTGCTTGGTGAGGTCGTCGTAGACCAGCAGCGCGTGCTTGCCGGCGTAGCAGAAGTACTCGCCCATGGCACAGCCGGCGTACGGCGCGATGTACTTGATCGGCGCCGACTCGTTGGCGGGGGCGGAGATGACGATCGTGTACTCCATCGCGCCCTGCTCGCGCAGCTTCTCGACCACCTGCGCGACGGTCGAGCCCTTCTGGCCGACGGCGACGTACACGCAGATGACGTCCTGGCCCTTCTGGTTGATGATCGTGTCGATCGCGACGGCGGTCTTGCCCGTCTGGCGGTCGCCGATGATCAGCTCGCGCTGCCCGCGCCCGATCGGCACGAGCGCGTCGAGCGCCTTCAGGCCGGTCTGGAGCGGCTCCTTCACCGGCTGGCGGTCGACGACGCCGGGCGCCTTGAACTCGAGCGGCCGGGTCTCGGTCGTCTCGATCGGCGGGCCGCCGTCGAGCGGGCGGCCGAGCGGGTCGACGACGCGGCCGATGAGGCCCTCGCCGACCGGCACCGACATGACGGATCCGGTGCGGCGCACGATGTCGCCCTCGGCGATCTTCTGCCACTCGCCGAAGAGCACGGCACCGACGTTGGACTCCTCGAGGTTCAGCGCGAGGCCGGTGACCCCGTGCGGAAACTCGAGCATCTCCATGGCGATGCAGTTCTCGAGGCCGTAGATGCGGGCGATGCCGTCACCGACCTGGATGACGGTGCCGACCTCTTCGACCTCGGCTGTCTGCTGGTATCCCGAGATCTGGTCGCGCAGGATCGATGCGATCTCATCGGGGCGGAGCTTCACGCTTCTCCTCCGGATGGAAGCTTGCTGGCCTTGAGTGAGAGCCGCAGACCTTCGAGCCGGCGACGCACGGAGGCGTCGACCAGCAGGTCGCGGACACGGAGCACGACGCCGCCGACGATCGACGGATCGACGGTGCGACGAATGGTGACGGTCTGTCCGGTGGCCGACTCGAGCTTCTGCCGCAGGCCCTCGGCCTGGGCATCGTCGATCGGCACCGCCGTCGTCAGTGAGACTGCGAGCTCGCGCTGCTCGCGCCGGTAGCGGTCGGCGAACGCCTCGGCGGCGTCGACGAGCAGCTCCAGGCGGCCGTGCGAGATGAGCACGTTCAGGAAGTTGGAGACGAGCGGGTCGCCGCCGGCGGTCATCGACTCGAGCACCCGCCGCTTCGCGTCGACCGGGAAGGCCGGGTTGCCGAGGAAGCGCTCGAGATCGGGCGCGTCCTCGATGGCCGTGCGCACGGCGGCGAGATCGCGGTTGACCGCGTCGAGGCGGTCAGCCGCGAGCGCGGCCTCGTACAGGGCCTCGGCGAACGGGAGTGCGGCGGCGCCTGCCATCGTCAGTCGTTCGTCAGCTTGGAGAAGTCGACGTCGGACAGCGCCTCGTCGATGAGGCGCTTGGACTCGCCGGCGTCGAGCTTGGTGCGCAGCACGACCTCGGTGGCCTGCAGCGTCAGGTCGGCGATCTCGGACTTGATGCGGTCGAGCGACTGCCGCGTCTCGGCCTCGATGGCCGCCTTGGCCGCCGCCACGCCGCGCTCGCGCTCGGCCTGGAGCTCGTCCTGCATGCGGCGACGCTCCTCCTCGCCGGTGCGCTGCGCGCGCTCGACGATCTCGGACGCCTCGTGTCGCGCGGCCGCGAGCTGCTGGCGGTACTCGTCCAGCAGCCGCTGCGCCTCGTCCCGGGCGGACTCGGCCGCCTCCAGGTTGTCCTGCACCGCGCGCCGACGCGCCTCGAGCATCTCGGCGATCCGCCCGAAGGCGACGCGCCGGAGGATGTAGAGCACGAGGATGAACGTGACGAGCGTCCAGATCATCAGCCCGGGCGAGGGCTGGATCAGGAGGATGTTGTCGTCGAGGAGCGGGAGCATGAAGTCCCGCTGCTACGCGATGAAGAACGCGACGAACGACATCAGGAGGGCATAGAACGTGATCGCCTCCGTCAGCGCGAGGCCGAGGAACATCATGCCCTGGAGCTCGCCGCGCAGCTCGGGCTGGCGCGACACTCCCTCGATCGTCTTGCCGATCAGGTAGCCCACGCCAACGCCGGGGCCGATCGCGCCGAAGGCAGTGCCGAGGCCGAGCACGATCGCCTTGGATGCGCTGAGCAGGCCTTCATCGGTAAGCGCCATGGTCTCTTCAGTCCTCCGTGGAAGTTCGGGTTCTGGTCAATGACTCGGCTCGATCGCGCCGCCGATGTAGATGCCCGAGAGCATCGCGAAGATGTATGCCTGCAGCGAGGCCACGAGGCCCCACTCGAAGAGGTAGAACACGATCCCCACCGGCACGCCGATGGCGGCGATGAACACGTTGCCGAGCAGGATGGCAAACCCGAGGCACATGATGATCAGCAGGTGCCCCGCGAGCATGTTCGCGAAGAGCCGGACGCTGAGCGAGATGATGCGCAGGAACTGCGACAGGACCTCGAGCGGGATCAGGAACGCCGTCAGCAGCACGCCGCCGACGCCGGAGATGCCGGTGTCGGGCACCCAGCTCTTGAAGTACTTGCCGGCGCCGTTCGCGCGGATTCCCTCGACGTGCGAGATGGTGATGGTCATCAGCGTCAGCGCGAGCGTGACCGAGAGGTTCGACGTGGCCGCGTAGATGGTGAACCCGGGGATGCCCGGGCCCCACGTGTTGTGGGTGTCGACCGGCAACGGGATGAACGAGATCATGTTCAGCGTCCAGATGAACACGAACAGGCTCGCGACGTACGGGAACCAGCGCACGAACGACGATGCGGGGCAGCGTCGCCCGGCCGATGTTGGTCTCGGCGAACGTGTAGATCAGCTCGACGACGGTCTGCAGGCGACCGGGCTGCTGCTTCAGGCCGCCACGCAGCCAGAGCGCGATGCCGATCGAGATCGCCGCCGCGATCCACAGGTACACGACGGCCTTCGAGATGCCGAGGTCGATCGGCCCCACCGACAGCGAGAACCACGGCTTGACGATGAACTCCTCGATCGGCTGGAACTCGTCCTCGCCGGTCTCCGTGGCCGCGTTGGCGAACGCGGGGGCGGCGAGCAGGACGGGCAGCGCGAGGAGCGCGGCGCGGCGGACGAACCTCACACGGGCTCCTTGGTGTCGGGACTGGCCGGGGAGCGCGCCATGGTGTGGGAGATGGCGCGCGCCAGGAAATCGACGGTGAACACGATCAGGAAGACCACGGCACCGACGACGCCGATGTGCTCGTCGACGAGCTTCGCGAAGATGAAGAACCCGCCGAACGTGATCCACGTGCGCGAGATCAGGCCGATGCCGGTGATGCCGACGGCCGTCACCTGCATCTTGCCGCGCGCGATCCGGTCGATGCCGACGGCCGCGAGCCAGTTGAGCGTGAAGATGCCGACGCCGAACGCCCAGCCGGCGACCGAGAAGCCGGCGATGAGGAAGATCGGCAGCAGCACGAGCGCCGCGATGAACCCGGCGCCGCGCGCCAGGATCGCGGGACCGGCCGAACGCATCCCGGTGTAGACGGGGTATTCGGTCATCGTGGCGGGAGTTTGATCCACTTGAGGTAGACGACGTAGAAGCCGAGCACGATGCCGGCCGCAGCGCCTGCGAGGGCGAAGACGTACGGCAGGCCGATCAGGAGCCCGAGACCCAGACCGAGTCCCGTTCCGAGCAGGATCGCGGCAACGATAGCGATTCCGGCTGAGAGACCGGAGGCGTCGGGCCCCCGGCCCGGTGGTGCGACGCCGGCGATCCGGTGCCTCCTACGAGCCTGCTCGTACCCGCCGAGCTCCTCCGGCGAGCGAAACGATCGTAGCACAAGCCCCTCCGGGTTCGTGACAGGCATCCGTCGACGGCGCGTGGCCGGTAAATCCCCGTAACGGTGCGGGATCGCGACGTTGCCGTCCCCCTATCGGAGGACGACCTTGTGACGGATCAGCGCCAGCGCGTGACGGCCGTGACGTCGTCCAGCAGCAGCGCGCCGATGCGCTCCGCGGTCGCCGCCAGCGCGTCGAGGTCGTCCGCCCGCAGGTGGGTGCCGGCGGTTGCCACCAGCAGGCCGTCCGGCAGGCTCTCGACGATCAGCGGCGGCAGGTGCGGGTCGAGCAGCTCCACCACCAGCTCCTCGGGCAGCGGCGCCGGGCCGTCCGCGACGTAGCGGCCGGCGAGGAGCGCCGGCGTGCCGGAGTCGACCGGTGTCTGTCCGAACAAGGGCTCCTCGAACGGCCGCGTGGCGCGCACGCGCAGGGCGGGCAGACGAGGCGAGCCGGCCACCACGAGCGCGGCCGCGGTCAGCGAGCGGCGGCCCGCTGCCGGCGCGCGGCCCAGGAACGCCGAGCCGCCCCGGCCGTCGGCGGCGCGCACGATCCACCCGAACTGCTGCGCGAACAGCGTGCCCTCGATCTCGGACAGGGAAGCGCGCGGCACGCAGCGGGGCGGGCCGCTCTCGCGCTGCGCCAGGCGCCGGTAGGCCTCCGGCATCATCGCCGGGTCGAGCGTCCGTTGCGCGCGCGGCGCGAAGGCGTGCCGGCCGCACCACAGCACGAATGCCGTCTCGCCCGGATCGCGGCCGCGGGCCGACCGGCGCAGCCAGAGCCACGCGGCAGAGGCAGCCGTGAGGACGGCCGCGATGGGTGCAGACTCGCGCCACATGGCCGTCGGGCCAGCGTATGCCGCGCCGGCCGCACCGCGCACGTGCCGGTCGGCCTACCGGGAGGCGACGCTACGCGCTGGGCGTGAGGTCGACGGAGTCGACCGCGATGGTGGCGTCGTACAGCTCCTTGCGCCCGTGCTCCGGCGTGCGCACCAGGCGGCCGGTCGCGTCCTGCGAGTACTGGCCGACCACCTCGAGCGGCGGCGAGTACGCGTGGATCGAGACGGCGGGCGCGCCGTCGACGTGCGCCACCGAGTGGATGTAGCCCCCCGGGCCGTTGCGCGACGCGCCGGGCGTCATCCGCACCGGCTCCGCCTTCGCGCCCAGCACCAGCAGGCCCTCGTCGAGGCAGCCCTGCGCGCAGCAGAGCCCGACGCCCGACCGGTCGTGGTCGTGGAAGCCGGTGCGCTGGCCCGGCATCCAGCTGAGCACCCAGATGTCGATCCAGCGGTCCTCGTAGAGCAGCTCGTAGCGGCGGCGCGAGTGGTCGACGATCACGAGCGGCCGCCACAGGTCGTCGCGACCCGCGATCTCGCGCACCAGCGCCTCGAGCTCCTCGGGCGAGTACTGCCCCCCAGGGGTGAGCAGCTCGGCCGTGCGGGCGGCGAGCTCTGTCGAGTAGGGCTCGACGTGGACCGGTGTCAGATCGGTAGCCATCAGTACTTGCCTTCGCAACGTAGCAGCGGGACGGACGGACGTGATCCGAAGGTCAGCCGGCCACACCTTCGCGACGGCGCCGTCGCTCGGCCACCAGCGGCACATCGTCCTCGGGATCGGCGTTGCGGGCGATGCCGATCATCCGCAGGTGCCGGTACTTGATGATCTCGAGCTCGTAGACCACGAAGGCGGAGGCGGTGAGCGCCACCAGTGCGAAGCCGGACAGCGCCACCGTCTGCCCCCAGTCGACCGCGCCCTGGGGGTCCTTGTAGTGCAGGAACCGCACCGCCAGCGCGAACGCCGCCAGCACGAGGCACCAGCCGTACAGGACCAGCGCCGCCTGCCGCTGCGAGTACCCCACGCGCAGCATGCGGTGATGTAAGTGGTTGCGATCGGCGGCCGTCACCGACTGCCCGTACTTGAGCCGTTTCAGGATCACGAACGAGGTGTCGAGGATCGGCACCAGCAGCACGATCAGCGGGAACACGAGGGCCAGGGCGGCGGCCGTCTTCATGACGCCGGTGATCGACATGGAGGCGAGCAGGAACCCGAGCGGCAGCGAGCCGGCGTCCCCCATGAAGATCTTCGCCGGGTGGAAGTTCCACGGCAGGAAGCCCAGGCACGCGCCGCAGACGGCGGCCGCCAGCGTGGCCGCCGCGAACCGGTCGAGCGACAGCGCCAGGATGCAGAACGTGCCGGCCGAGATCAGGCACAGGCCGGCCGCCAGGCCGTCCATGCCGTCGGCGAAGTTGACGATGTTCGCGACGGCGACGATGAACACCACCGTCACCGGGTACTGGATCCAGCCGAGCGACACCGGGTCGATGAAGGGCAGCGTGAAGTGGTCGATGGTCACGCCCTGCGACACCGGGATGATCGCGCAGCCCGCCTGGCCGATGAACTTGAGCGGCGGCGAGACGCCGATCGCGTCGTCCACCGCCCCGAGCGCCGAGATCAGGATCGCGCCGATCACGATCGCGCCGTAGTCGTCGCGCGTGAACGGCAGGTTCAGGATCACCGCGACGACGATGCCGAGCATGATCGCGAGGCCGCCCAGCAGCGGCACCGGCTTGGCGTGGATGCGACGGCCGCCGGGCCGGTCGACGATCCCGAAGCGGCGGGCCGCCCGGATGGCGAGCGGCGTGCCGACCAGGCCCACGACGAGCGCGGCGATCACGAACGCGTAGAGCGCGGACGGCGCACTCACCCGCTGCGCGATGATGTCGGGCACGGAAAGGGCAGCGTACACCCCGCGGCGGGTGCCGGAGGCTTGACGTGGCCGTCTCGTGGTCTAGCGGGTGCCCCAGATGCGGTCGCCGGCGTCGCCGAGGCCCGGCAGGATGTAGCCGATCTCGTTCAGCTGGCGGTCGACGGCGGCGCAGTAGACGTCGACGTCGGGGTGCGCGTCGTGCAGCGCCGCGATGCCCTCGGGCGCCGCGATGATCGAGAGCAGGCGCACCGAACGGGCGCCCTGCTCCTTGCAGATGCGGACGGCGTCGGCCGCGGAGCCACCGGTGGCGAGCATCGGGTCGAGCAGCAGGATCTCGCGCTCCGACAGCTCGCTCGGCAGCTTCGAGTAGTAGACGACCGGCTGCAGCGTCTCCTCGTCGCGGTACATGCCGAGGAAGCCGACGCGGGCGACGGGGATCATCGCGAGGACGCCGTCCAGCATGCCGACGCCGGCGCGCAGGATGGGCACGACGCCGACCTTCTTGCCCGACACCTGCCAGCCCGGCGCGGTCTCGAGCGGCGTCGTCACCTCGACGCGCTCCAGCTCCAGGTCGCGCGTGGCCTCGTAGGCGAGCATGCCGGCGATCTCGGACGAGAGCTGGCGGAAGTCGCGCGTGTTGGTGGTGACGTCGCGCAGCAGCGTCACCTTGTGGCGGACGAGCGGGTGGTCGACCTCGACCAGGACGCGATCGGGCATCGGCCCAGTCTAACGACGGCAGAAGAGCGCGAAGCGGGGGTCTTCGAATCGCTTCACGAACAGCTTCTCCTCGGACAGCTTCGCGACCATGTCCTCGTGCACGGCGCGGTCGATCAGCAGGCAGGCGATGTGCCGGTTGCGCATCATCGCGCGGCGGGTGGCGCGGGGCTCGGCGGCGTCGAAGATGCGCCGGTTGTCGCGCAGCCGCTCGGTCGGCCGGTTGTCGGGCGTGTCGGCCGTGTTGCCGGGCGGCACGGCGTACACCAGCGCGTCGGTGAGCGCCGTCAGCAGCAGCGCCGCCTGTGGCTCCGACGCGACCACCGTGAACGGCGGCAGGTCGCGCACCGCCTGGATCGCGCCGGGCGAGAGGTCGCTCGAGGCCGGCGGCGGGTCGTGCAGCGCCTCCGCGAGGTCGGGCACCGCCCACAGGGCCCAGGGCGCGACCAGCGCCATCGCGACCAGCCAGCCGCGGTCGGGTACGGCCAGCGACACGCCCGGCCGCAGGATCCAGCCGAGGCTGAGGACGGCACCGATGCAGGCCGCCGTCGCCAGGACCGTCTCGGCCGGCGAGTGCGTGGGGACGGCGACGCCCAGGATCGCGCCGCCCACGAGGCCGACGGCGAGCGCCCGCCGGCCGAGCAGCGCCGCCAGGCCGGCGGCGCCGGCGACGACGAGCAGCCAGGGCAGCTCGAGGAAGGGCAGCCGCCGGATCTGGTTGACCGACACGAGATGCCCGAGCGCCCCGGGGGCCGGCGGCACCAGGGCGACGATCACCAGCGCGGCCAGGCCGCCGCTGATCCAGGCGGTCTCGCGCCGGCGCAGGAACCCGGCGAACGGCACGACCGCCATCGCCACCAGCAGCAGCCCGGCACCGGCCAGCATGCGCGGGTGCACCACGACGAACCGGCCGACGTGCGCGATCTGGTCGAGGCGCTCCCACTTCGCGAGCCCGTCGGCGAGCCGCTGGCCCGAGCCGACCCGGCGCGAGGTGCCGCGCGCCGTCGTGAACACGGCGGCGCCGTAGAGGACGAACGGCCCGCCCACCGCGGTCGCGAGCAGGACCGAGGGCTTCAGCGCGACGCCGCGGGCGCGGATGGCGCCGGCCACGGCGGCGCCGCCGAGCACGACCAGCGCGAACGGCAGGTACGTGACGTGCGTGAGGGCGAGCGCGAGCGACAGCAGCGTCACGGCGGCGAGCGCCGAGCGCGAGCGCTCCCGCCAGTACGCGACCGCGAGGATCACGAGCACGGGCCACTCGAGCTGCGTCGCGATGCTGGGCGGATCGGCCAGGAACGACCACTCGCGCACGCCCGCGAGGCCGGCGGCCGCGGCGATCGCGCAGCCGGCGATCGCGAGCGGGCGGTCGTGGAGCAGCGACCAGACCAGGGCGCCCGCGACCAGCGCCGCGAGCAGGCCGAGCGTGATCAGCGACGCGCGGTAGGCGTCGGTCGGCGAGGCCCCCGTGATCCACGCCGACTCGGCCACGAGCGCGTGCGGCAGCGGCACGTAGTACCCGGGGTGGTTCGAGCCGTCGACCAGCTCGGGCATGCGCGAGAAGTCGAGCCGGTCGAGCGCGAGCAGGCGGCGCACGCGGCCGACGTGGTACGGCGCGTCGCCGCCCAGCGTCCACAGCCGCCAGCCGGCGAGGCCCGCGGCGAGGCCGATGGCCAGGAACGGCGCGTGGGCGCGCACGTTCCACCCCGTCCGCGGCACGCCGGCGACGGCGAACGCGACGACGCCGATCACGAGGGCGGCCAGGGCCACGCTCCAGATCGGCAGGTGCAGGCCGAAGGCGACCAGCAGGAGCGCGCCGTGCAGCGCCAGGCCGACCGCGATCGCCGCCGCCAGGTCGAGGCCGGCGTCGACCGGCCGCCCGCGTCGCAGCAGGCGCCAGATCCCCAGTCCCGGGAACAGGAGCAGGATCGCGTAGACGAGCGCGACGAGGACGGCGCTCATCGAAGCAGCGCGCGCAGCTCGTGGAGCGAGACCGGCCCCTCGCGCACGATCACCGGGTCATCGCCGGTGACGTCGACCACGGTCGAGGGCGTGCCGCCGGCGCAGGTGCCGCCGTCGAGCCCCACCGTCGCGAAGGCCGCGACCGGCGCGAGCTCGTCGAACGTCGTCGCCGGCGGCTCCCCCGCCGGATTGGCCGAGGTCAGAAGCAGCGCCGGCACGCGCTCGATGGCGGCCGCGAGGAGCGGGTGCAGCACGGGCACGCGCAGCCCGATGCGCGTCGGCTCGGCCCCGCACAGCCACGGGTAGCGACGGCCCGGGTTGGGCAGGATCAAGCGTCAGGGGACCGGGCAGCAGACGGCGGGCGCGGTCGGCCGCGGCACCGTCCAGCTCGGGCAGCACGACGTCGATCGCCGAGTCGACCGAGCCCGCCACGATGGCCGAGGGCTGCATCGGCGACCGGCCCTTGGCGCGCAGCAGCGACTCGCACGCCTCGCGCAGGTGCGCCGCGCACGCGACGCCGTAGACGGTGTCGGTGGGGATGGCGACGGTCTCGCCCGCCCGCAGGGCCGTGACGAGCGGCTCGAGGTCGTCGTACGTCAGCCGCTCCATCGGCCCATACCGTAGCGTTCGACCCCACCGAGATCACGTTCCGATGCCACATCGGTGAACCCGCGCCCATCCAGGAGCGTCCGGACGTCCGATCCCTGTCCCATGCCGTGCTCGAGCACGAGGAAGCCGCCGGCCACGAGCCGGTCGGGCGCGCCGGCGATCGCACGGCGGATCAGGTCGAGCCCGTCGGCACCGGCGTACAGCGCGGCATGCGGCTCGTGCGCGTGCACGCCGGGCTCGCACGCGCTCGTCGCCGTCCGGCACGTAGGGCAGGTTCGCGGCGATGACGTCGAAGCGCTCGCCGGCCGGCAGGCCGTCGTAGAGGTCGGACTGGAGCAGCCGCGGGGCCAGCTCGAGCCGCGCCGCGTTCTCGGTCGCGAGGGCCAGCGCGGCGGGATCGGCGTCGACGCCCGTGACCGCGGCGTCGGGACGCTCGCTGGCGACGGCCAGGGCGATCGCGCCGCTGCCCGTGCCGAGGTCGAGCAGCGCGCCGGCGTCGGGCAGGCGGGCGAGGGCCAGCTCGACCAGGCCCTCCGTCTCGGGCCGCGGCACGAGCGCTCGGGCGTCGGTGGCGAGCGTGATGGTGCGAAAGCCCCACGTGCCGATCAGGTACGCGACCGGCTCGCCGCGGCCGCGCCGGCGCAGGTGCTCGCGGAAGGCGTCGATCTCGGCCGGCGCCAGCGGGCGGTCGTGGTGCAGGTACAGCTCGAGGCGCTGCAGTCCGAGCACGTCGCCGAGCAGGATCTCGGCGTCCAGCCGCGCGTGCTCGAAGTCGCGAGCCTGCAGATAGGCGCTCGCCAGCCCGAGGAAGTCGACGACGGTGCGCGGCGTCTCGAGCGCGGTCACGCGATGACGGCGCCGGCCTCGCGCATCTCGTCGAGCGCGCGCTCGGTGTCGCCGGCCGCGACCTCGACCCCGCGCACGCCGTCCGCGAGGACCGTCACCGGAAAGCCGGCCCGGAGCGCATCGAGCACGGAGGCGCGCACGCAGTAGTCGGTCGCCAGGCCGCCCACCAGCAGGCGATCCACGCCGCGGTCGCGCAGCGCGTCGGCCAGGCCCGTGCCGTCGAACGCCGAGTAGGCGTCGCGGTCGGCCTCGGTCGCCTTCTCGATCACCAGCGACGGCGCCAGCGCCGCGATCGCCGGGTGCAGCTCGGCGCCGTGCGTGCCCTCGACGCAGTGCGGCGGCCAGATGCCGCCCTGGGCCGCGAACGAGCAGTGGTCGGCGGGGTGCGCGTCGCGGCTGGCGACGACCAGGTCGACGGTTCCGGCCGCGGCGACGAGCGCCGGGATCACCGCGTCGCCGTCGGGCACGGCCAGCGCACCGCCCGGCAGGAAGTCGTGCTGGACGTCGACGATCAGCAAGGCAACCGTCACTTCGCGGCCTCTTCCAGGCGCTTCCGGTTGTCGTCGGCCTGCAGCGCGTCGGTGAACAGGTCGAGGTCGCCCAGCATCACGCCCGGCAGGTTGTGCGACGAGACCTTCACGCGGTGGTCGGTGACGCGGCCCTGCGGGTAGTTGTACGTGCGCACCTTCTCCGAGCGGGCGCCGGTGCCGATCTGCGAGCGGCGCGCCTCGTCCAGCTCGGACTGCGCCTTCTCGAGCTCGATCTCGTAGATGCGGGCGCGCAGGATGCGCAGCGCGCGCTCCTTGTTCTGGAGCTGCGACCGCTCGTCCTGGCAGACCACGGACAGGCCGGACGGCAGGTGCGTGACGCGCACCGCCGAGTCGGTGGTGTTGACCGACTGGCCGCCCGGGCCCCAGCCGCGGATGGTCTCGATGGTGAGGTCCTTCGGGTCGAGCACCACCTCGACCTCCTCCGCCTCGGGCAGCACCGCCACGGTGGCGGTCGAGGTGTGGATGCGGCCCTGCGACTCGGTCGCGGGCACCCGCTGCACGCGGTGGACGCCGGACTCCCACTTGAACAGCGAGAACGCACCGTCGCCGGCGATCGAGAACGTGATGTCCTTCATGCCGCCCGAGTCGGACGGGTCGCTGGCCAGCACCTGGTGCTTGAAGCCGCGCCGCTCGGCGTACCGCGTGAGCATCTTGTAGAGGTCGGCCGCGAACAGCGCCGCCTCCTCCCCACCCGTGCCGGCGCGGATCTCGACGATCACGTCCTTGTCGTCGGCCGGATCGCGCTCGACCATCGCCAGGCGGATCTTCTCCTCCAGCAGCGGCAGCTGCTCGCGCGCCTCCTCGAGCTCGCCGAGCAGGAAGGTGCGGGTCTCGGCGTCGCCCTCGGTCTCGAGCAGCTCGCCGGCGTCGTCGATCTGCTGGCGCGCCGCCCGGTAGGCGGTCGCAAGCGCCCGCGCCTCGGACAGCCGCGAGTGGCGGCGTCCGAGATCGGCGAGCTGTCGCTGGTCGCCGAGGATGGCCGGATCCTGCAGCCGCTCCTCGACCTCGGCGAAGCTGCGCTCGATCTCGCCGACGAGGCGCTCCATGGGATCCACGCGTCGTAGGCTACCTGGCGCTCAGGCCGGAGCCGTCGGCGGCATGTGCCGCTCGAACCAGGACACGAGCCGCCCGTGACGGTCCGCGCGCCGATCGGGGCGGTTGAGCCGGTGGTACGCGTGCTCGCCCTCCGGGTAGAGCACGTAGGAGACCTCGCGGCCGAGCCACCGGAGCGCCACGAACAGCTGCTCCGCGTCGGACGCCGGGCAGCGCAGGTCGGCCTCGCCCTGCAGCATCAGGAGCGGCGTGCGGATGGCCGCGACGTGGCGGATCGGCGACTGGCGCCAGAGCAGCTCGACGCCCTCCGGCGTCAGCGTCTCCCCCAGGCCCGCGGCCCGGTTGTAGGTCGCGCCGCAGTCGGACTGCCCGTAGGCCGACACGTTGGACGACACCCCGCACTCCGAGACGGCCGCGGCGAACCGCTGCGACGTGCCGACCAGCCAGTTGACGAGGAAGCCGCCGTAGGAGCGGCCGAAGCAGCCGAGCCGCTGCCGGGTCGGCCAGCCCCTGCGCGACCAGGTGGTCGAGCACGGTGTGGCAGTCGGCGGCGTCGACGTCGCCCCAGCGGCCGCGGAGCGCGTCGACGTGGTCGTAGCGAGAAGCCGTAGGAGCCGCGGATGTTGGGCAGCGCGACGCGGTAGCCGGCGTCGACCAGGCACAGCAGGCCGAGCTCGACGGCCGGCGTCCAGTGCCACGTCGGCCCGCCGTGGATGGCGAGGACGGTCGCACGGGGCTCCGAGCCGGCGCCCGCGGGCGACAGCAGCCACGTGTTGATGCCGTCGATCTCCAGCTCGGCCACCTGCGGCACGGCCAGCGAGCGCCGCACCCAGTCGCCGCCGTGTCGCGTCAGGCGCCGCGGCGCGCGGCCGGGCTCGAGCGCGTACACGTCGCCGGCGCCGGTTGACTCGATCAGGACGGCTGCGACCCGGCTGCCGGCAGCGGCGATCGGCTCGGCGGCGGCGACGGACGCCAGCGTGCGGCCGTCGGCGAGCCCGACGATCTCACGGGCGGCGCGGTGCACGACGTGCGCGGCGCCCGCCACGTAGATCGCGAACGCGTCGCGGTCGCCGCCCACGACGGCGCCGTCGGACAGGCGCACGACCCGCGACGGGTCGGCATCGGCGGGCGCCGGCACGTCGTGCGCCAGGCACAGGATCTCGGCGCCGTCGACCGTCCAGTCGAGCACCGGCCCGGGCAGCGACGAGACCTGCTCCGGCTCGGCGCCAGGGCCGGCGACGGCGTGCAGCTGCGGCAGCGGCGCCAGGTCGGCGCCGGGGCGCGGGTCGGCGACGAAGCCGACCCGGCCGTCGGGCAGGAACCCCGGCGAGCCTGCGAACCAGGGGCCGGACGTGAGCCGCTGCGGACGACCGCGCAGCGGCACGCGGTGCACGTGCACCGGCCACGCCAGCAGGCCGTAGGTGTCGTCGTCCCGCCAGTCGAGCCGCTCGATCACGCGCGCGGTCGGCTCGCCCTTGGGGCGCTCGCCGACGTGCAGGGGCGAGGTGTCGTCGTGCGCGCAGACCGCCAGCCAGCGGCCGTCAGGGCTCCACGCGAGCGCGGTCGCCCCGCGCTGGAAGCTCGTCAGCCGCCGCGGCTCGCCGCCGCCGACGGGCACCACCCAGACCTGGTCGGCCCCGGTCTCGCGGTCCGAGAGGAAGGCGACCGACGCGCCGTCGGGCGCGATCCGCGGCGTGTGGTCGAGGTGGCGTCCCGACGTGAGCGGCCGCGGCCGGCCGCCGCGCCACGGCACGGTCCAGAGGCGCCGGAGGTTCGCGTCGCCCTTGGGTGCGGTCGTTCGCCGGCCGTAGACGACCAGCTCGCCGTCGGCCGACAGGTCGACCTCGTCGATCAGCGCCTCGCGGGCGACGATCAGGCGGGCATCCACCGGCCGAACCACTCGATCACGCGCGTGTGCCGGTCGATGCGCCGGTCGGGCGTGCCGGTGCCGACGTACTCGTGCGCCGACTCCGGGTAGAGCACGTAGGCCACCTCGCGGCCGAGTGCCCGCAACGCCACGAACAGCTGCTCGGCGTCGCCGGGCGGGCAGCGCCGGTCGGCCTCGCCCTGCAGCAGCAGCAGCGGCGTCGAGATGGCCGCCACGTGCCGCAGCGGCGACTGGCGCCACAGCAGCTCGACGCCCTCCGGCGTCGTCGCGTCGCCGATGCCGGCCGCCGCGGAGTAGGTCGGCCCGCAGTCGGATCCCGCCCAGGACGACACGTTGTTGGCGACGCCGTTCTCCGATACCGCGGCCGCGAACCGGTCGGACGTGCCGACCAGCCAGTTCGCCAGGAAGCCGCCGTAGGAGAGGCCGAACACGCCGAGCCGCGCCGGATCGGCGAGTCCCGCCGCAACGGCGTGGTCGAGCACGGCGTGGCAGTCGTCGGCGTCCACCCCGCCCCAGTCGCCGCGCAGCGCACGCACGAACGGCCGGCCGCGGCCGGTCGAGCCGTGGATGTTCGGCAGCAGCACGCGGTAGCCGGCGTGCGCGAGCAGGATGCTCTCGAGCATCGGCAGCGGGTTCCACTGCGAGGTGGGACCGCCGTGCGGCGCGAGCACCGTGGCGCGCGCGCTGCGTCCCCGCGCCCGGCGGCGAGACGACGAAGCAGGTGATCTCGCCGGCCCGGAACTCGTCCAGCTCGACGTCGGCCAGGGCCCGCGCGCAGCCAGGCGCCGTCGCGGGTCAGGGCCCGCGCGCGGCCGTGCTCGATCGCGCAGATCTCGGGTGGGCGGCGCTCGGTCGAGACGACTCCGACGATGCGCCCGGCGGCCTCGGCCAGTGCACCCACCACCGGGTCGCAGTCCCGGTCGAGCAGCACCGCGCCCTCGCGCACCAGCGGCATGCGGCCGTCGGCGTCGACGGTGGTGGCGCGGGTCAGGCGATCGCCGTCCGCCTGCCAGTCGAACAGGTCGGTGTAGGTCGACCCGCCGAGCAGGTCGTCGAGCTCCGGCTCGAGCAGCTCGACGCCCCCGCCCGGCGCGACCCGGTACAGCCGGGCGTGCTCGTGGTCGTCGTGCGGAAACCGCTCGCGCGCCCGGGCGAGCAGCGCTGCCGTCCGGCCCGTAGGCGATCGCGGCGACGTGGCCGGCCGGCTCGTCGAGCCGCCGCGGCTCGCCGCCGTCGACCGGCACCAGGTGGATGCCGGAGCGCACGCGGCGGTCCGAGTCGGGATCGAGGTCGGCCAGGAACGCGACGGTCGTGCCGTCGGGCGAGACGCGCGGCTGCTCGGCCGACCACGGCCCCGAGGTGAGCCGCCGCGGCGCGCCACCGGCCCGCGGCACGACGTGCAGGTGCGCCGGATGCAGCGTCAGCCCGGCGCCGTCGAAGCGCCAGTCGAGCCGCTCGATCACGCGGGCGGTCGGCTCGCCCTTGTCGCGCTCGCCGACCACGCTGCTCGGACCGCGCGTCCTCGGCCAGCACCACGAAGCGGCGGCCGTCGGGGTGCCAGTCGAACGCTGCCACGCCGCGCGCGCAGGCCGGCGGCGGCGGTGACGGGCGTCGCCTCGCCTCCGTCGACGTCGATCACGTACAGCTGCCGCTCGCCGTCGCGGTCGGACAGGAAGGCCAGCGACGCGGCCGTCGGGCGAGAACCGCGGCGAGCGGTCCTCGCCGGTGCCGGCGGTCAGCTGCCGCGGCCGGCCGCCGCCGTACGGCACCAGCCAGATCGCGCAGCGGTCGGCGTTGCCGGCCGTCGTGCGCCGCGTGTAGGCGACCAGGTCCCCGTCCGGGGAGAGCGCCACCTCGCCGAGCGCGACCTGCCGGCGCAGGTCGGCCGGTATCACGCCATGACCTCGACCTGCGGCGTGCCGCCGTGCTCCTCCTCGAGGGCGAGCACCTTCTGCAGCGAGTCGATCGAGACCTCGAGCTGGTCGAGCGTGGGCACGCCGCGTGGTCAGGCGCTGCAGCCACAGCCCGGGCGCGAGGGCGGCGCGGACGAACGGGTTCTTCCCGTACCTGCCGGCGAGTCGGATCACCTCGTACGCGACGCCGGCGATCGGGAGGAGAAGGGCGACGCGCGAGAGCACGAGGAAGTACCAGTCGTCGGGCTTGCCGATGACGACGTAGACGAGGATCGACACGAGCATCACCCAGAGCAGGAACGCGGTGCCGCAGCGGACGTGGATGCGCGAGTGCTTCGCCACCGCGTCGGGCGTCAGCTCGTCGCCGGCCTCGAGCGCGTTGATGGCCATGTGCTCGGCGGCGTGGTACTGGAACACGCGCTTCAGGTCGGGGATCAGCGACAGGAGCGCCAGGTAGCCGATCAGGATGCCGACGCGGATCAGGCCCTCGACCAGCGCGAACACCGACGCCGTCCAGGCCGAACAGGTTGGTGAGCAGCGCCGGGCGAGGCCTTGAACAGCACCAGCGAGAAGCCGATCGCGAACACGAAGGCGACGATGATCGACCAGCGCGAGAGCTCCTCGGTGACCTCGTCGGAGTCGTCGTCGGAGGCAGCCCACTGGGCCGACAGGCCGAGCGCGCGGAAGCCGATCGCGAGCGAGTCGCCGAGCGCGACGATGCCGCGGATGAAGGGCAGGCGCAGCAGCTGATGCCGCGCCGCCACGGAGGTGGCGGCGTGGGAGACGCTCGAGATGCGTCCGTCGGGACGTCGCACGGACACCGCCCAGAAGCGCGGCGTCCGCATCATCACGCCTTCGAGGACCGCCTGGCCGCCGACCGGCGTCACGGGGCGGTCTGACCCTACGACTTCGTCGCCGACTTCGCGAGCCGCTTCTGGAAGCGCTCGACGCGGCCACCCGTGTCGATGAGCTTCTGCTTGCCCGTGTAGAACGGGTGGCACTCGGCGCAGATCTCGACGGTCATGTCGCCCTTGGTGGAGCGGGTCTCGAACTCGTTCCCGCACGAGCACTTCACCAGCGAGAGCTCGTACTTCGGGTGGATTTCAGCCTTCACGCGACTCAGCCTATCACGCGGGCGGCAGCCTCAAGTGCAGCCTCCACGCCGCCCGCGTCCACCTCGAGCGAGGTCACGAACCGGATGCGCGTGCGGTCGTACGGCGCGGCCAGCACGCCGACCGCCTCGAGCTCGTCGCAGACGCTCGCAGCCGTGTCGCCGGCGCGGGTGCACGCGGCCAGCACGATGTTGGTCGCCACGGCCGCCGGGTCGACCTGCAGCCGCGAGCCGGCGGCCAGCCCCTCCGCCAGCCGGCGGGCGTTCGCGTGGTCGTCGGCGAGCCGCGCCGACGTGGTGGTCGAGGGCGTGGATGCCGGCCGCGGCGACGATCCCGGCCTGGCGCATGCCGCCGCCGAGCAGCTTGCGGTACCGGTCGGCGCGCACCATCTCCTCGGCGGTGCCGGCGATCATCGACCCGACCGGCGCGCCGAGGCCCTTCGAGAGGCAGAACTGGACGGTGTCGACCTCGCGGCAGATGACGTCGGCGCCGACGCCCAGCGCGACGGCGGCGTTGAACAGGCGGGCGCCGTCCATGTGCACCTTCATGCCGCGCGCGTGCGCGTAGGCGCGGATCTCGGCCAGCCGCTCGATCGGCCAGGGCGCGCCCTGCGCGGCGGTCGACGTGTTCTCGACGCAGACCAGCCGGGCGATCGCGTGGTGGGGGTCGGTGTCGTCCTCCGGCACGACCGCGCGCAGGTCGGTCGGCGCCGAAGAAGCCGTCCGGCGTCGCGAGGCCGCGCGGCAGGATGCCCCACAGCGCGGCCGGCCCGCCGCCCTCGTTGTCGATCACGTGCGACGTGTCGTGCGCCCACAGCGCGTCGCCCTGGCCGGCGTGCAGGCGCATGCCGATGGCGTTGCCCATGGTGCCGGAGGGGACGAAGACCGCCGCCTCCTTGCCGACCGCGGCGGCCGCGCGCTCCTCGAGGGCGATCACCGTCGGGTCCTCGCCCCAGACGTCGTCACCCACCTCGGCGGTGGCCATCGCGCGACGCATCGCCTCGGTTGGACGGGTGAAGGTGTCGGAGCGAAACTCGTACATGGGCGGCGACAGTATCGAAGTCGCGGGCCTGCGGTGTAGGCTTGCGCGGCCGTGCTGTTGTTCCTGCTCGTCGGCCAGGCGCCGGCCGTCCTCGCGCTCACCCTGCTGGTGCTCGTCTACCTCGCGTACATCGAGGTGCGCAAGCTGCCGGTGCGCCGGACCGTGAAGCTCTGGTGGGTGCTGCTCGTGTTCCTCCTCCACTTCCCGGCGTACCTCGCGCTGCGGTTCTGGGCCGACCGCAAGCGCGAGGCGACGCGACATGATGCCGGCGCCGCGCGCCGAAGCGCTCGCCGAAGATCGTCCTCGCGCGTCATCGCGGCGATCCTGCTGGTCGCCTTCGTCGCGTCGCAGACGCTGCAGCGGCAGGGCCAGAAGGTCGATCAGCGGCAGGCCATCGTGATCGCCGAGAAGGCCGCGGGCATCGACGCCGACCAGGAGGTCGTGCGGTTCCTGCGCACCGGCGTCCAGGAGCGGTCGCACTGGGCCGTCGCGCTGTCGGTGCGTCAGCCGGACGGGTCGCTGAAGCTGCACGCGACGGTGCTCATCGACGCGACGAACGGCCAGGTCGTGCAGCTCACGCGCGAGACCGTGAGCGCCGCGTCGAACCGCGCCGGCGGCTGGTCGCCGACCCAGGCGTCCGCGATCCGGCCCGACGCGTCGATGACGTAGACCGTCGGGAACGCGGACACCCTGAACGCCGCGCCCGTCGCCCGGTCGTCCCGGGCCAGCGGCACGTCGCCGGCGAGCGGGCCCGATCGCGAACGAGGCGAGCATCTCGTCGTCGCGCGTCGGGCTGCGCGATCGCGGCGACGGTGACGCCGCTGCCCCGCCAGCCGGACGAGCTGCGCGGCGGTCTTCTCGCACGACCCGCAGGCCGTCGACACGAACGCCACGACGACCGGCCGCCCGGGCTGCGACGACGCTGCCGCCGGCGACGGCCGGCAGGTCGACGACGGGCGCCGTGGTGCCGCGGGCGAGGGTCGGGTCGACCGACGTCGCCTGGTGGTAGGCGAGCAGCCAGCGCACCCGCCGCGGCGACGGTCCCGGCGGCGATCCAGGCGGCGGTTGAGGTGCGGATGCGCACGACGGAAGTATGCGGCGGCCCGCCCTCCGCGCGGGAGGGCGGGCCGCCGGTCGTCACACGTTGTTGATGACGACCACGACCACGGCCAGCACGAGCGCGAGGGCCACGCAGGCCCGCTCGAACCCTGCGCTGTGCCGCTGGCCGGGCGGGAACTCGACCTGCTTGCCGGCCACGTCAGCCCTCCTGCGCCGGTCGGGCGCGGTCGGGATGGTCGCGGGCGTCGGCCAGCCGCTTGGCGTGCCCGCTGGCGTAGAGGGTCAGCCGCCGGTTCTCGGTGATCATCCAGGCCGCGATCGCGCCGACCATCAGGAGCACGCCGAGGATCGTCAGGATGTAGACGCCCGGCGGTGTAGCCCGGGCCGAACGTGAAGAACGCGGCGACGCTGTCGGTGAGGCCGTTCGCGTCGACGCTGTCAGGTGCGGTGTTCATCTCACCTCTTCCTGGAGGATGCGAACCGGTCGCGGAGCCCTGCGTTCCACGACCAGACGATGGCGCCGCCGATGACGGCGATCATGAGCAGGACGCTGAGGATGAACTGGGTCATTTCTTGACCAGCTCATGGTACGCGTCGGTGAGGATCGGACCGGCGTCCTTCGAGAGGCCGTCGGTGTCGATGATCGACTCCGGCGCCGAGCCGTACTCGGGATAGAAGTCCATCCCGAACTCGACCACGTCGAGGCCGACGAGCTCGACCTCCGGCGGCACGCGCAGGAGGTTGAACCGCTTGCAGGAGCCAGGCGAGCCCGTAGCCGGGCAGGAAGCCCGAGCGGGAAGAACGTCGCCATGCCCATCAGCTGGCCGCCCATGGACGAGTTCAGGTTCCCGAGGCCGGTCGGGTAGCCGGCGGCGAAGACGCCGACCCAGAACATGCCGAGGAAGCCGGAGAACCCGTGCACCGCGACCGCGCCCACCGCATCATCGACTCTGAACCGCTTCTCGATGAGGCCGCCGACGAGGACGGCCAGCGCGCCGGACGCCGTCGAGAGCAGGTACGACGAGCGACGGGTGGTAGACGTCGGCGCCCGCGGACACGCTGATCACGCCGGCGAGGCCGCCGGAGATCGTCCAGAACGGGTCGCCGCTGCTCGCGAAGTAGCCGCCCGTGAAGCCGCCGGCGAACGCGATCGTGATCGTGAACGTGATCGCCGAGAGCGTCGTCGGCGACAGGTAGATGTTGAGCCAGCCCGGGAAGCTGGTCGACGTGATCACCAGGCACGCGCCGTAGAAGGCGTAGAAGCCCGCGAAGATCAGCATCAGCCCGAGCAGGGTCATGTGCAGGTTGTGCGGCAGGAACCGCCGCATCTTCCCGTCGTTCGTGTACCGGCCGATGCGGGGGCCGAGCTGGAACAGCACGCCGAGCGTGAACGCGCCCGCAACGCCGTGCACCACCCCCGAGGCGATCGAGTCGTGGAAGCCGTACTCGGTGACGAGCCAGCCGCCGGCGCTCCAGCCCCACGCGGCGTCGAGGATCCACACGACGGATCCCAGGAACGTCGTCAGGAACAGGTACGCGCTCAGGCGCACGCGCTCGATCAGCGCGCCGGACATGATCGAGCCGGTCGTCCAGCTGAACAGCAGGAACGCCGCCCAGAAGACGCCGGAGATGTTGTCCGTCAGGTTGGGGCCCATGTTCTCGCCCCAGGCCGCCGTCGACTTGCAGAAGGCGGAGAGGTCGAACGAGCCGCCGACCAGGTACCCGCCGTTGGGGTCGGTCGGGATGAAGCCCGCGCTCCATGCAGCCGTAGATCCACCAGCCGACGTAGTAGAACGAGGGCGTCACGACCGCGATCGTGAGGATGTTCTTGAGCGCCGTCGCCATGACGTTCTTGCGGCGGGCGACGCCCGCCTCGTACGCCATGAAGCCGGCATGGATGAGCCACATGACGACGACGGTCCAGAAGTAGAACTGCTCGGCGAGGACCTTCGAGTCGAGGGTGACTTGCTCGGTCAGTTCCTCGGCGGTGGCGAGCACCGGTATCACGGTGCCGCCCCAGCGTCGAACCCGGCGCGGATGCACGCGCCGTCGAACTGTTCAGCCATTTCGCAGCCCTCCACGAACAGTGGTTTGGCCGGTCGTGCCTTCCGTCACGACCAGTTGCGCGAGAACATACAGAAAGCCCCGGCGCGTGTAAACGGCGCGGGCGAAAGAAAGGTGTAGACTCGCTACCTTCACGGCGTCCGAGGCGACTCAAAGGGAGCGGGAAACATGGCGGCAGGCGGGGCCCCGACCACCACCGAGGAGCTGCGCCAGCGCGCGCAGGACGACGGCATCGAGTTCTTCTTCGCGCAGTTCGTGGACATGCACGGCAAGCCGAACGCGAAGCTCGTGCCGATCCAGAACTTCGACTCGATGATGGAGGAGGGCGCCGGTTTCGCGGGCTTCGCGGCCGGCCCGATGGGCCAGACGCCCGCGTCGCCCGACGTGGCGGCCATGCCCGACCCGTCGTCGTACACGAAGGTGCCGTTCAAGCCCGGCCTGGCGCGGCTGGCCTGCAACATCACCGTCGAGGGCGAGCCCTGGCCGTACTGCCCGCGCACGATCCTCATCAACGCCGTCGAGCGCGCCGCGAAGCTCGGCTACCGGCTGAAGATGGGCATCGAGCTGGAGTTCTTCCTCGTCAAGGAGCGCGACGGGCAGATCGTGCTGCTCGACGACCTCGATACGCTCGAGCAGCCCTGCTACGACATGAAGGGCCTGACGCGGAACTACGAGTTCATCTCGACGCTCTCGAAGTACCAGAACGAGCTCGGCTGGGGCAACTACGCGAACGACCACGAGGACGCGAACGGCCAGTTCGAGTCGAACTTCGACTACGACGACGCGCTGGTCACGGCCGACCGCGCGATCTTCTTCCGCTACATGGTCCACGCGATGGCGCAGGAGCGCGGCTACCTGGCGACGTTCATGCCGAAGCCGTTCGCGCACCTGACCGGCAACGGCGCGCACCTGCACATCTCGCTGTGGGACCCGGCCGGCGAGACGAACCTGTTCGCCGGCGACGACGACCCCCGCGGGCCTCGGCCTGTCGAGCCTCGCGCTACTCGTTCCTGGGCGGCGTCATCGATCACGCCGAGGCGGTGCTGGCCATCGGCGCGCCGACCGTCAACTCGTACAAGCGCATCGGCGTCGGCGCCCCCACCTCGGGGGCCACCTGGTCGCCGGCGTACGCCACGTACGGCATGAACAACCGCACGCAGGCGATCCGCATCCCCGCGCCCGGCCGCATCGAGATCCGCGCCATCGACGGCTCCGCCAACCCGTACCTGGCCACGGCGGCCCTGCTCGGCGCCGGCCTCGACGGCGTCGCGAACGACACCAACCCGGGCGAGCCGAACACCGAGAACCTCTACGAGCTGTCCGAGGCCGACGTCGCCGCCCGCGGCATCAAGCAGCTGCCCGCCACGCTGCTCGACGCCGTCCGCATCCTGAAGCAGGACGCGGTCGTGCAGGACTGGCTCGGCCAGGGCATCGGCGAGAGCTACGTCGACTACTTCGTGAAGACGAAGACGGCGGAGTTCAGCGAGTACCACGCCGGCGTGTCCGACTGGGAGCGCAAGAGGTACCTGACGCTGTTCTAGGGTGCGTTCTCCGAGTCGGCGATGCGACGTCCCGGTTGCGGATGGGGTGTTCGGCTACGGTGCGTCGGGTGGGGCGTTTCAGCGCGTACGAGCGGCTCCGACCCGGCGCTAGCCGTAGGCCCAAGGAGCCGGCCGCCGCGCATCGCCGACGGAGGCATACGCGGGTGCAGGCGGTGCTGCGTGTAGCCCCCGTCGGATGCCGTGAACAGCCGCAAGCGCGGAGGCGCAGGGGGACGTCTCAAATGACAGGTGATGACCACAGTCCACCTGGACGCGGCGCATCGCAGCCCGAGAGCAGCTGCTTCGGCTGCGCCGGGCGGAGTCTGCGAGGCTTCGTCCCGGTTGTGGATGGGGTATTCGGCCATAGGTCGCGTCGGGTGAGGCGCTTCAGCGCTTGCGATAGGTGACCTCTGCGTAGGAGCTGCACGCCCCCGTGCGCGCCTCGAGTGGACGGAACGAACGCTCCGACCCGGGCGCCCGGCGCGTCAGGCCGAAGGAGCCAGCCGACGCCGATCTCTGACGTCAGGCATGCGCAGGTGCAGGCGGCTGCGGCGAGCAGCCCCCGTCGGATGCCGTCAAGAGCCGCAAGCGCGGAGGCGACAGGGGGACGTCTCAATTTCCGGGTGATGACCCCAGCCGGATCCGGCGACGAGCCGATCGCGGCCGGCGACGCCCGACCGGTCGGCTCGCCGCCGGCGATTTCCGTGCCGCAGTCCCGCTCTTTCCATGACGTTTTCGTGCCTGGCGCCGCGATGGGTCCGGGCGCTGTTCTGCGCGGGGATTACGCTTCGGGCACGGAGCGCGCAGGAGTCGTCACACACCCTCCGAGTGTCAGCGAGGCGCACGGAGTCGCACGGAACGGCCGGCTGCGGCCCGGATCTCGGACGCGGTTCTGTGCCGGAAGTGCTCGGTCGGGCTAGCCGACCGAGCTGCGGCGCAGCTCGAGCTCGCTGATGCCCTCCAGGGCCCGGCGGTACGAGCGGCGCAGGGACGGCAGCGCCACCAGCAGCCACAGCCCCACGCCGATCGGCAGGAGAAACGTCGCGGCGCCGGCACTGCCGAGCAGGGCGACGAGCACGCAGCCCAGCAGGATCACCGCGGCGCTGACCACGAGGCGCACGCGGTGCAGCCGCGTGGCGCGGGCGATGGCGTCGGCGCGCTCCTCGTCGAGCGGCGGCACGTCCCACATCCGCCCGCAGGCGGGGCACATGAACGGCCGGCCGGGCTCGGCCGTGTCGTGGCGACCGCAGTCGCAGGCGATCATCAGCCTCACTTGCCGCTCCAGGTCAGCGCGTGCCGGTGGCGACGCGGTCGAGGGCCGCCTTCGTCTCGGGCGTCGATCCTGCCGCTGGCGGCGATGCCGTTGGCCGCCTGGAACCTGCGCACCGCGGCGGCGATGTCGGCCGTGAAGCGGTTCGTCACCTTGAACTTCGCGGGCAGCGCGCCGGCGATCACGAGCCGCTGCTCGGCGGCGCGCAGCAGGTAGCGGCGCACGCCGGTCTCGTCGCGCTTGCCGGGCCACAGCTCGTCGCCGCGCGGGCCGTCGAGCGCCGGGCTCCTCAGCCGCGCGATCGGCCGGTCGCGGGCGATCAGGACCGTGACGCGGCTGCGGTTGCCGGCCTTGTCGACCGCCTCCACCACGTGCTTGCGGCCCGCCGCCACCTGCACGCTGCCGCCGGCCTTCTTGCCGTCGACCAGCAGCCGGGCACCGGGCGCGCTGATCTTGATCGTCGCGCGGGCCGAACGACAGCGCCGGCCCGGTCACGGTCAGCGACGGGCCGCAGCCGGTCGCCGCTGCACGCGCAGGTTGACCTTGCCGACGTTGCCGGCACGGTCGCGGCGCGGAGACCTCGACGGTCGTGACGCTCGCCGGCAGCTTCAGCACGAGGCGCGCACCGTTGGCGGTCGCCGAGCCGCCCGTCCACCGGGCCGTCATCGACTCGACGCCGGACAGGTCGTCGGAGCCGACCACGACCATGCCGTTCGGCGTGCGGCCGTCGATCTTCGCGACCGGGCGCCTTGCCGTCGACGACCACGATCATCGACCCGGTCGCCGAGCCGCCGCCCGCGTCGGTGGCCGACATCCGCACGAGCTGCGGAGCCGGTCGATGCGGAACGTCCGCTCGACCTCGCTGCCGGCTCGCCGTCGTGCCGTCCGGGAAGCGCCAGGTGACGGTCGCCACCGGCGCGGTGCCGGGCGTGACGGCGGCCTTCAGGCGCACCGGCACGTCGGGGCGCGTGATGACCGGCTCGCCGAGGATCTTCGCCGACGGCGGCGGCGTGCCCGAGCGGTCCCGGTCGGCACCGCGAGACCGGCGAGCGCGCCGAGGCGTTGCCGGCGGCGTCGACGGCGACGACCGCGAGGTCGTACGTCGAGCCGGCGGCGAGGCCGGCGACGTGGGCGTGGGTGTCGTCCGTCTCGGCCGCGACGGCGCCGTCGACGAGCACCCGGTAGCGGGCCGTGCCGCTGGTCGCGGTGGCGGGCGTGGCCGGCGTCGGCGGGCTGACGTTGCCGGCGTCGTCGCGCGCCGTCGCGGTGTACAGGTACTCGGTGCCGGCGTCGGGCGAGGCGGCCCAGGAGACGTCGAAGCCGTCGGTCGTCACGTTGGTCGCGACCACGCCGTCGGGCACCGCCGGCGCCTCGGTGTCGACGCGCGTCCTCGTCGGCGGTCGCTGAGCGCCGGTCGGTCTCGGCGACGGTCGCCGCTCCGCGCCGCACGGTCGCCGTCGCGCCGTCCTCCATCGTCCAGCGCAGCATCAGCGGGTAGCCGCTCGCGCCGGTGATCTGCGGTGCGGCGGGAGCCGTGCGATCCGGCGTCCGGACGGTCACCGTCGTCGCGTCCGACGCGTTGCCGGCCGCGTCGTAGCTGACGGCGCGGTAGGTCAGCTCGACGCCGTCCGCACGTCGTCGGCCATCGAGCCGCCGGCCGAGTCGAGCACCAGCCGGGCGCCCTCGGTGACGACGACGCGGGCGCCGCCGTCGCCCGGCGCGGCCGTCACGTTCACGCGGCCCTGGCTGGAGCCGGCCGGCAGGGTCGGTCGCGGCGACGGCGGTCAGGCTCGGTGCGGGCGGCGGCGACAGGTCGACCGTGAACGTCGCGTCACCGGCGTGTCGTCGACGTTGCCGGCGGCGTCGGTGGCGGTGATGGACACGCGTGCTCGCCGCCGTCCAGCCCGGTCAGCAGCCACGGGCTCGTGCACCGGCGGCGACCTCGTCGTCGAGCGCGCAGGCGAACGTGATGCCCTCCTCGTCCGGGCCGAGCTCGAACGTGACGTCGTCGCGGACGCGGTCGCCGTCGCCGGCCCGGCCATGATCGCCGTCTCCGGCGCCGTCGTGTCGTAGACGACCTCGAGCGGCTCGCGACGGATCGCTGGGCAGCCCGGCCGCGCCGATGGCCGCGACGGTGTACTCGTACGTGCCGTCCTCGTCGAGCTCCTCGTCGGTGAACGCCGGCTCGGTGACCCGGCCGAGCTCGTCGCCGTCGCGGAGCGACGATGTACTCGGTCGCGCCGCCGACCGCCGTCCAGGTGAGCGCGGGTTGTCGGCGGTCGGCGTCGTCGCCGGCCAGGTCGGCCGGGACGCCGGGCGCCTCGTCCTCGCCGGCCGTGACGGCCTCGGACGGGTCGGAGCCGTTGCCGGCGCTCGTCCACCGCGACGACGGTGATCGTGCGCTGCACGCCGGCCGGCAGGCCGGTCAGCTCGAGGCTCGTGTCGGTCGTGCCGGCGCCGGTGGCGACGCCGTTCACCAGCACGAGGTAGTCGGCGACGCCGCTGCGCGCGACGAGCTCGGCCTCGGCCGAGTCCGGCCCGACGTTGCCGGCCTCGTCCTCGCCGTGGACGGTGTAGCGGTAGCGGGTGCCGCGGTCGGCGGCGGCACCCCAGCGCACGCGTCAGCCCGCTCCGGGTCACGTCGCTCACCTCGACGTCGGCCGGCGTCTGCGGGCGCGGCGGCGTCGACGGCGTCGGCGTCGGTGACGGCGGACTGCGTCGTCCGGGCGATGGCGGTGCCGTCGCGCTCGAGCGTGAAGGTCGTGCCGGCGTCGTCCGGCCAGGTGACGCGCAGCGGGTAGCCGGAGCCGTCGGGCGCGGGCGGTGCGGCGGGAGCCGTGCGGTCAGGAGTCTCGGCGGTGGCGGCGGCCGCGATCGAGGCGTTGCCGGCCGCGTCGTAGGCGACGGCGCCTGTAGTGGTACGGTCGTCTCGTCGTCGCAGGCCGTCGTCCGTGAGGTCGCCGGGCGCGACGCCGTCGTAGATCACGTCGCCGTCGCGGCGCACGACCACGCGGGCGGTGTCGGCGGCGCCCTGCGCCGCGACCACCACCGTGCCCTGCCCGGAGCCGAGCGGCAGGTCCGTCGCGGGCGTCGCGGTCAGCGTCGGCGAGGCGGGCGGCGTCGTGTCGACCGTGATCGTGACGGTCGCCGGCGGGCGTCTCGACGTTGCCGGCCGCATCCGTCGAGCGGATCGCGAGCGTGTGGCCGCCCTCGGCCAGGTCGTCGATGTGCCAGGGCGAGGTGCAGGCCGCGAACGGCGCCGCCGTCGACGCTGCAGGCCGTCGAGGCCGCATCCGGATCGGCCGCGAACTCGATCGCCAGGGAGCGGCCGGCGATCGCCGCGGGAGCGGTCCGTGACGTGCGTCGCCGGTGCGACCGTGTCGACCGTGACGGTCACGGGGACGCCGGGCGGCGAGGCGACGCCGCCGCCGTCGACGGCGACGACGGTGTAGACGAATCGTCCCATCGGGCGCCGTCGTGTCGGCGAAGGTCGTCTCCGTCGTCGTCCCGGCGAGCGTCGCACCGCGGTACACGCGGTAGGCGACCGCGCCCGGGACGGCGTCCCAGCGCAGCGACGGCTGCCGAGGTGATCGCGGCCGACGCGGCGACGCCGGTCGGCGACGGCGGCGCCGACCGCGCGTCGGGCCGCCCGGCTCGAAGGTGACCAGCGTGCTCGGCGGCACCGTCAGCGACCGCGTCATCGTGCCCCAGCGGGTCGAGCGGAACGTGTACGTGCCCGGCAGCAGCTCGGTCACGACCTGCCCGCTGCCGTCGGTCTGCGGCTGCCGACCCAGCTGCCGGTCGAGCCGTAGTGGTTGATCGAGGCGCCCGCCACGGGGGCGCCGGCGGCATCGACCACCAGCGCGGTCACCGGCGCCGTCCGAAGGTCGAGGGCGGCCGAGTCCGGCGCGACGGTCAGCGGCTGCTGCTGCGAGCCGCCCTTGTTTGTCGCCTGGAACGTGTAGGAGCCGGCGAGCAGCTCGTAGTGCAGGCCGCCGGAGGCCCCGTCGTCCGGTTGCCGACCCAGCTGCCGGTCGAGCCGTAGTGGTTGACGACGCGCCGGCTGATGCCCGCGCCCTGCGAGCTGACGCACCGAGACGGTCACGTCCAGCGCCGTGAACGTCAGCGGTGTGCGACCCGGGCGCGACGGTGAGCGCCGAGCTGCTGCGAGCCGCCGTTGTGCGTCGCCTGGAAGCGGTACGAGCCGGCCAGCAGCTCGTAGCGCAGCACGCCCGACGCGCCCGTCGTGCGGTTGCCGACCCAGCTGCCGGTCGAGCCGTAGAAGTTGACGACCGCGCCGGCGATGCCGCCGCCCTGCGAGTCGAGCACCGACACGTGGACGTCGAGCGTGCGGAAGGCCAGGCTCCACCGTCGCCGGCGTCCTCGTCGCCTTCGTCCGCCTCGGCGGCGGCGTCCTTCGCCTTCCGCTGCCTCGGCCTGGCCCGCGTTGCCTCTCGGCCTTGCGCTTCTCGGCTCGCTCGGCCCGGGCGCGGCGCCGTTCCTCGCGGAGCTTGGCACGGGCGGCGGCGTCCTTCTCGCGCGGCCTCGCGTCGTGCCTTCTGCCGCTCCGCCTTGCCGACCGCCGGAGATCGGCCGTCAGCGCCTCGACGACCAGCGGCAGCTGCTGCGACCCGCCGTTGTGGGTCGTCTGGAACGTGTAGGAGCCGGGCAGCAGCTCGTAGTGGAGGACGCCCGACTCGCCGATCGTGCGGTTGCCGACCCAGCTACCCGTCGAGCCGTAGAAGTTCTGCACGCCGCCCGCGATGCCGTCGCCCGTCCGAGTCGAGCAGCGCGACGGTCACGTCCCGCGTCGTGAACGTCAGCTTCCTGCTCTTCTCGTCGACGGTCAGCGACTGCTGCTGCGAGCCGCCGTTGTAGGTCGCCTGGAAGCGGTAGGTGCCCGGGCAGCAGCTCGTAGTGGAGGACGCCGGAGTCGTCGGTCTTGCGGTTGCCGACCCAGCTGCCGGTCGAGCCGTAGAAGTTCTGCACGGCCCCGCGATGCCGTCGCCGTCGGAGTCGCGCACCGGCACCCGCACGTCGAGCGTCGCGGAACGTCAGCGTCGTGTGCGTCGCGTCGACCGTCAGCGGCAGCTGCTGCGAGCCGCCGTTGTACGTCGCCTGGAAGTGGTAGGTGCCGGCGCAGCAGCTCGTAGTGCAGGCTCGCCCGAGGCCGGTGGTGCGGTTGCCGACCCAGCTGCCGGTCGAGCCGTAGTGGTTCAGCACCGCGCCGGCGATGCCGTCGCCGTCCGAGTCGACCACCGGCACGCTCACGTCGAGCGTGCGGAACGTCAGCGTCGTGTGCGTCGCGTCGACCGCGAGCGACTGCTGCTGCGAGCCGCCGTTCCACGTCGCCTGGAAGGTGTAGGAGCCGGCGTTCAGGTTCAGGTGCACGGCGCCGTCGCTGCCGGTCGCCTGCGTCGGCTGCCAGCTGCCGCCCGAGCCGTAGTAGGCGATCTGCGCCCCGGCGATCGGCCCACCGTTGGAGTCGACGAGCGACACCGTCGTCGCCACCGTCGCGGCGCCGGCGGCGGCGGGCAGCCCGGCCAGGATCAGCAGGGCCAGGGCAGCGCAGGCCAGCGGCCCGCACGGCGCGGCCGGGCAGGCCGCGGTGCGTCGGTAGCCGTGGGGAGACGGACCGGACGGACGAGCTCACACCTGACTCATCGGCACCGAGTGCTCGTTCACTTAGTACAAGCGACTGTTTGCAATCGACGCGGATCCCGCGTCGTTCAAGGAACGCGGCGGTTCCGCCGATACGGGGCACGTGGATGGCGAGGTGCTGCCGGCGCTGCCGGACCAGGAGGGAAGCGAGGACCGGATCCGGCTGCTCCGGCGAGCTGGAGGCCGCATCGGCGCACGCTGATCGTGTTCGGCGTGCTGGTGCTGCTGGCCGTCGGCGGCCTTCGCGGTGGTCAAGCGCTCGGCCGACCACGCAGGCCGCCGCCGAGCGGGCGCGCACCGCCGACCAGACCGTCGGCGCGATCCGCGCGCAGCTGGCCGCGACGCGCGCCGACGTGCGCGGCATCGTCGGCGTCTTCTCGACCGCCCGCACCATCGACGACTTCGCCCAGTTCGCACAGCCCGCCCTCGCGAACCCGGCGCTCGACGCCGTCTCGTGGGCGCCCCGCGTGACCGCGCCGATGCGCTCGGCCTTCGAGGACGAGCGCGGCTTCACGATCACGGAGCAGGCCGGCGACGGCGTCCGCACCGCCGGCCGAGCGCGCGACCTACTACCCCACCACCTTCGTCGCCCCGACCACCGCGAACGCCCGCGCGATCGGCCTCGACCTGGCGGCCGACCCGGTCGTCGCCGACGCCGTCAAGGCGGCCATCGCCGGCGGCACCGGCCAGGTCACCGCGCCCGCCCGCACCGGCGCCACCGGCGCCGTCCTGCTCGTCGAGCCCGCCTTCCAGCGCGGCGCATCGCTGACCACGCCCGGCGAGCGCGCCGACGCGCTGACCGGCATCGCCGTCGGCACCATGCAGCCGGCGCAGCTCGTGACCGAGGCGCTGCGCGGCGCGAGCGGCCTGCACGTCCGCATCACCGACGGCGCCACCCAGGTGTACGCCTCGGCGACGTCTCCCGATGGCGGCGTCACGCGATCGCTCGACGCCGGCGGGCGCACGTGGCTGGTCGCGGTCGAGTCGACGACGTCTCCCGGCGGCCAGGCGCTGCCGTGGGTCGTGCTCGCCGCCGGCCTGCTGGCGGCCGCGCTGATCGCGCTGATGGCCGAGCAGGCCTCGCGCCGGCTGACGTTCGCCGAGGATCTCGTCACCCAGCGGACGGTCGAGCTGCGCGAGGCGCTGGCGCTGCTGCACACCGCCAACGCCGAGGCCGTCGAGGCGCGGGCCGACGCCGAGCGCAAGTCGCAGGTCGACGCGCTCACCGACACCTACAACCGCGGCCACCTGATCGAGCTGCTCAAGGTCGAGCTGAACCGGGCCGAGCGCGGCGACGCGACCCCCGCCGTGCTGCTGGTCGACGTCGACGACTTCCGCTGGCTGAACGAGGAGTACGGGCCGACGGCCGGCGACATCGTGCTGGTCGAGATCGCGGGCCGCCTGAAGGCCATGCTGCGCTCCTACGACTCGCTCGGGCGCTACGACAACAAGCGCTTCGCCGTGCTGGCGCCGAACGTGCCCACCGAGGAGGCGCTGTTCCGCGTCGCCGACGCGATCCGGCAGGTCGTCTGCACCGGCCCGGTGCTGGTCGAGGGCCGCGAGCTGTGGCCGACGGTGTCGGTCGGAGCGGCGCGCGCGACCGTCCCGAACGACCCGTTCCAGCTCCTGGCGGCCGCGGACGAGGCGCTCGCAGCCGCGCACCACCGCGGCCGCAACACCACCGCGCTCGCCGGCGACGAGGTGGCGGAGATCGTCCGGCCCGAGCCCGACGCCGTGCGCATCGCCCAGGCCCTCGCGAAGTCGGCGGCGGCGCGCGAGGGCATGCCCGAGCACCACAACCACCAGGTCGCCGAGCTGTCCGCCGCCGTCGCCGAGGCGCTCGGCCACGACCAGGAGACCGTGCTGCGCGCCCGCCTCGCCGGCTGGCTGCACGACGTCGGCAAGGTCGCCATCCCGGAGTCGATCCTCTCGAAGCCCGACAAGTTGAACGAGGCCGAGTGGGAGATCATGCGCACCCACGCCGCGCTCGGGCAGGAGATCGTCACGCGCATCGCCGACCTCGCGCCGGCCGGCCTCGCCGTCCGCCACCACCACGAGCGGTTCGACGGCGCCGGCTACCCCGACGCGCTGGCGGGCGAGGAGATCCCCGTCGAGGCGCGCATCGTCGCCGTCGCCGACGCGTTCTCGGCGATGACCGCCGACCCGCCGTTCCGGCGCTCGCGCGGCACCGGCGGCGCCCTCCGCGAGCTGAAGCGGTCGGCCGGCACGCACTTCGACCCGGCCGTCGTCGAGGCCCTCTGCGCCGTCATCGAGTCGGGCCACGACGGCACCGGCTCGAAGCGCGCCGGCGCAGCCCGCAGCTAGCCTCGCGGCCTACAGCCCGCGCGGCCGCCGCATGTCGGCAGCCGACAGGGCCCGCGTGCGCGCCGCCGCCGCCCGCACCGAGTCGGCCCGCGCCGCCTGCAGCACCTCGGCCGCGCCGGCCGCCCGGCTCATGCCGGCGTCGATCTCGACCAGCATCGCCGCCGCCCGCCCCGCCGACTCGGCGATCACCGCGGCCGTGGTCGCGTCGCCGACCAGGTTGACGTTGCCGCGCTCGGCCACCGCCGCGGCCAGCTCGGCCAGCTCGGCGGCCGCGGCGAGGATGCGCCGCGGCGGGCCGGCGGCGGCCAGCGTCGCCTCGTCGAGGGCGACCCGCCGCTCCTCGCGCGCGCGCGTCGGAGTCCTGCGGCAGCCGCATCGCGGCGATCACGCCGGCGTACGCCCTGCCGTCCGCCACGACCAGGTCGACCAGCTCGCCGCGCAGCTCCCGCGCCCGGTTGCCGGTGACCTCCATCTCGGGCCAGTACGCCGCGTAGCGCTCGCGCGCGCGGGTCAGGCTGGCCCCCATCTCGACCATCGCCGCGGCACCGGCCGCGGCGATCGCGGCGAGGGCCCCGCCGGCCGGCGCGGGCGCGTCGGAGGCGAGTCGCGCGAGCAGTTCGCCGAGCGGCAGCGCCAGCAGCTCATCGGCGTCGGACACCCCGGGAGCGTAGAGGTTTGCTGCGAGGCCCACGTTCAGCAGCGACGGGCGATTCCGAAAGGTCTGCCGAGGGTTGGTTTTGCAGGCGTTCGGCCTTAACCTATGCGCTGCCAGACATTAGGACCCGAGGAGGGAACGTTGGCGGCAGTCGAGGAGCGGAAGAAACTCTTCATCCGGCCAGACGGTAAGGAGAAGGTCACGGGGGTCGGCAGGTACACGGCCGACATGAACCTGACCGGCCAGCTCCATGCGAAGTTCAAGTACGCCGCGCACACGCACGCGCGGATCACGCGCATCGACACGTCCAAGGCCAAGGCCCTCCCCGGCGTCTTCGCGGTGCTCACGCACGCCGACGTCCCCGAGGTGCGATACGGCGGCATGGTGCAGGACCGGCTGATGTTCGCGAAGGACGTCGTGCGGTTCGAGGCCGACGTGGTCGCGGCCGTCGCCGCCCTCACGCCCGAGATCGCCGCAGCGGCGGTCGAGCTGATCGAGGTCGACTACGACCGCTGCCGGCCAACTCCGACATCGAGGCGGCGATCGCCGACAACGCGACGCTGATCCACGAGACGTGGTCGGACTACAGCGGCGACGACACCATGGGCCGCGACAAGAACACGCTCGGCCACTCGACCATCATCCGCGGCGACGCCGCCGGTGGCGATGGCCACGGCCGACGCCGTCGTCAAGGGCCGCTACGTGGCCGACTGCTCGCAGGGCGTCCCGATCGAGCCGCGGGCCGTCATCGCGCAGTGGCAGGGCGACAAGGTCACGGTCTGGTCCTCCACCCAGGTGCCGTTCGCGGCGCGCTCGGGCGTGGCCACCGTGCTCGAGATCCCCGAGTCGCACGTGCGCATCATCGTGCCGCTGCTCGGCGGCGGGTTCGGCTCCAAGTGCGACTTCCACTTCGAGGGCCACGTCGCGGCGCTCGCCCGTGCCGCCCGTCGCCCCGTGAAGCTGGTCTTCTCGCGGCACGAGGAGTTCATCGCGCCCGACCACCGGCGCGAGGGCATGGTGATCGAGCTCGAGACCGGCGTGAAGAACGACGGCACGATCGTCGCCCGGCGCGGCAAGCTCGTCATCGACGGCGGCGCGTACTGCGGCGAGGGCGGCTTCTTCGCCCAGATGGCCGCCATGCACGCGATCGGCCCGTACAAGATCCAGAACGTCGACATCGACTCGCACCTGGTCTACACGAACAACCAGCCGTCCAGCTCGATCCGCGCCCCTACGGCGCCCCAGGCCTGCTGGGCCGTCGAGCAGCACATGGACGAGGTCGCCGCCGCGATCGGCATGGACGCCGTCGAGCTGCGCCGGCGCACGCTGATCGAGGAGGGCCAGCCCGGCGCGACCGGGCAGGTCTACGACGCGATCGGCATGCGCGAGACGCTGGAGAAGGCCCAGGAGATGATCGGCTGGGGCCAGGACCTGCCGGAGGACGAGGCGATCGGCATCGCCTGCGGCTGGTGGCCCTCGTTCGGCGTGCCCTCGGGCGCGTACGTGAAGCTCAACGGCGACGGCTCGGGCGTCATCATCACGGGTGCGATGGAGTCGGGCACGGGCGCCGTCATGGGCCTGCCGATCCTCGCCGCCGAGGTGCTCGGCATGCAGCCGGAGGACTTCTCGATCCTCTACCAGGACACCGACGCGGGCCCGTGGGACATGGGCTCGTCCGGCTCGCAGACGACGTTCAACAACGGCCGCGCCGTGATCGGCGCTGCCACCGAGGTGCGGGAGCAGCTGCTCACCGACGCCGCGGAGCAGCTCGAGGCGGCCCCGGCCGACCTTGAGCTGACCGAGGGCGTCATCCGCGTCAAGGGCTCGCCCGACCGCTCGGTCGCCGATCGCCGACCTGGCCGGCTCCGGCAAGCCCTACCTCGGCAAGGGCTCGGGCGAGGTGCCCGAGGCCGGCGCATCCGACATCGCGTCGCACTGCATCGGCGATCTCGGCCTGTCGTCCTTCCTCGCCCCGCAGCTGATCACGCACGCGGCGCACGTGAAGGTCGACCGCGAGACCGGCGTCGTCCGCGTGCTGCGGTTCGCCGCGGCGCACGACTCGGGCAAGATCGTCAACAAGATCGGTGCCGACGGGCAGGTGTACGGCGGGGTCATGATGGGCCTCGGCCAGGCACTGACCGAGGGCACCCAGATCGACGCCGACGGCCGCCAGCGCAACCCGCACCTGCTCGACTACAAGCTGATGACCGTCTCGGACGGCCCGAAGATCGACATCCACTGGGTCGAGATCGACACGCCGAACGCCGGGCCGAAGGGCTCGAAGGGCGTCGGCGAGCCGCCCAGCGTGCCCACGTCGGGCGCCGTCGCGAACGCGATCGCCCGGGTCATCGGCAAGCACGTCAACCATCTGCCGATGACGCCGGAGCGCGTCTGGGCGACCGCCGAGGAGGCCGGCGCGTGAGTGGTAGCTACGTCGCCGCGACGAGCGTCGAGGAGGCCGTCAAGGCCCTCGGCGGCGGGGCTCGCCCCGTCGCCGGCGGCACCGACCTCGTGGTCGGCTCCCGTCAGGGCAAGAAGCCCCTCCCCGACGCGCTCGTGGCCATCCACGGCATCGACGCGCTGCGCGGCATCTCCGCCGCCGGCGGCGGCCTGCGCCTCGGCGCCCTCGTCACGCACGAGGAGATCGAGTCGCACGCCGTCATCCGCGAGCGGTTCACCGGCCTCGCCGACGCCTCGGCCATCGTCGGGTCGCACGCGACCCGGGCCAACGGCACCATCGGCGGCAACGTCATGAACGCCTCGCCCGCCATGGACACCGGAGCGCCGCTGATCTGCCTCGGCGCCACCGTGGTCCTGCAGGGCCCCGGCGGCACCCGGTCGGTCGCGATCGACGAGCTCTTCACGGGGCCCGGCAAGACGATCGCGTCGCCCGACGAGCTGCTGATCGCCGTCGACCTGCCGGCCCAGCCGCAGGCACCGGCTCGGCCTACGTCCGGCTCGAGTACCGCCGCCAGATGGAGATCGCGATCGTCGGCGCAGCCGCATCGGTCACGATCGAGGGCGGCAAGGTGACGGCGGCCCGCGTCGCCATCACCGCGCTCGCGCCGACCATCCACCGGGTCGCCGAGGCCGAGCAGGCCCTCGTCGGCTCCGACGGCGGCAAGGCCGCGGCCACCGCGGCCGCAGCGGCGGCGGCATCGGCGTCCGCGCCGATCTCCGACGTCCGCGGCTCGGCCGACTACCGCCGTGCGATGGCGGCCGTGATCGCGCGCCGCGCGATCGAGACGGCCATCGCCCGTGCCGGGGGCGCCGACGTCGGCATCCCCGCCTCCTCGTCCACCTATGCCGCCGTCTGAGGTCACCGGATGAAGTACCCCATCACCCTGAACGTCAACGGCGTCCCGTACCCGATCGACGTCGATCCGCACAAGAACCTGCTCGACACCGTGCGCGACCAGCTCGGTCTGACCGGCTCCAAGGAGGGCTGTGACGACTCCGAGTGCGGCGCCTGCATGATGCTCGTCGACGGCCGGCCGACCAACTCCTGCTCGTACCTGGCCATCCAGGCCGACGGAGCGTCGATCACCACCGTCGAGGGCCTCGGCGACGGCGACGACCTGTCGCCGCTGCAGACCGCCTTCCTGGAGGAGGGCGGCGTGCAGTGCGGGTTCTGCACGCCCGGCATGCTCATCTCGGCGACGGCGCTGCTCGCAGCCAACCCGTCGCCGTCCGCCGACGAGGTGCGCATCGGCCTCTCGGGCAACCTCTGCCGCTGCACGGGCTACGACGGCCTCGTGCGCGCGGTCCTGCGCGTTTCCGGCGAGACCGCGAACGCCTGACGCAATCACCGGGAGGGCGTCGTCTCGCACCCGCGAGACGGCGCCCTTTCGTCGTTCCTAGCGCGTACGACGGCGGCTGAAGACGTTGTCGAGCGCGCTGCGCACTGCCTGGGCGAGGGCGCCCTGCAGGACCGCCGACTCCCCCAGGCTCGAGACGCCGACCGTGGGCGGGTAGGGCAGCCACGTCTGCAGCAGGCTGCGCACCGGGGTCAGCAGCAGGTCGCCGTTCGCGCCGATGCCGCCACCGAGCACGATCAGCGACACGTCGGCGACGGCCGCGATGGGGACGATGTTGGCAGCGATCCGCCGGGCCGCCTCCGCGACCACCTGCGTCGCCAGCTCGTCGCCGGCTCGTGCGGCCTTGAAGACGGCCGGCGTGTCGTAGGGAGCGTGCAGCGCGGTCGTGCCGGGGTAGTTGCGGCCGATCCGCGTCGCGTAGGCCTCGAGCGCCGCCGCGCAGGGGTCGATGTCGAGCCCGAGGCCGGCGTAGGCGAGATCGATCTCGCCGGCGGCGCCGTGGCGGCCGCGGTGCAGCTCGCCGCCGAGCACGATGCCGACGCCGGTGCCGGTGCCGACCGACAGCACGGCGAAGTCCTCCACGCCCTGCGCGACGCCGCCCCACTGCTCGCCCACGGCCGCCAGGTTGACGTCGTTCTCGAACGTGACCGGAAACGCCATCCGGTCCCGCAGCGCCTGGGTGAATCCCTCGCCGCCGAGGCCGATGACGCCGCCGGCGAGGCCGATCATGTCCCCCGGCCCGACCACGCCCGGCATGCCGACGACGGCGGAGTCGACCAGGTGCTCGCCCAGGCGCGACGCCTCGAGCAGCGACCCGCGCACCTCGTCCACGACGGCCAGCACGCCGGCGGCGTCGGCGCCGTGCAGCTCGACGTCCTGCCGCGCGCGGATGGCGCCCGACAGGTCGGCGATGGCGGCGCGCAGGTAGCGCGCGCCGATGTCGATGCCGAGCACGATCGCGGCGTCGGGTACCGGCTCGAAGAACACGGCGCCGTAGCTCGGCCCGTCCGGCCGCGGCGCGGCCTCGCGCACCAGCCCGGCCTCGACCAGCGCCCGCAGCGCGCTGGAGACGGTCGGCTTCGAGATGCCCGACTGCCGCGCCACCTCGGCGCGCGAGACGGGAGCCGCGCGGCGGATGACGTCGAGCACGGCGCGCTCGTTCAGCGCGCGCAGCAACGGCGCGGTTGCCCTGACATCTCCATCCACACGTTGCATGTTGGCAGGGACTTTAACGAAATCACCCCACTTCGCCAACTGCGAGGCCTTGACTTCCCGTGAATGCTGAAAGTAGAGTCTGCATCTCGTTAGAGTCATTTACCAAACGACTCGAGGGATCAAGGAGGAGGGACGGATGAGACGCGCTCTCACGGCAACGCTCGTCGCGTGTTCGGTGGCGCTCCTGGCGGCAGCCTGCGGCGGCGGCAGCGACTCCAAGTCGACGTCCACGGCAGCGGGCGGCGCCACGTCGGGGACTGCCGGCGCGACGGCGGCGGCGACCGGCCCGGCGGAGAAGATCACCCTCTGGGTCGGCTGGTCGGACCGTGAGCTCGACGTCTTCAAGAAGGTCGTCGGCGACTACGACACCGCCCATCCCGAGGTGACGATCGACCTCGTCGGCGGCATCGACGACGACAAGATCACCGCGGCGCTGCGCAGCGGCGACGCGCCCGACGCCGTCTCGTCGTTCACCTCGTCCAACGTCGGCGCGTACTGCTCGAGCGGCGGCTGGATCGACCTCGCACCCCTGATGCAGCAAGACGGCATCGACCCGTCGATCTTCCCGGCGGCGGCCCAGTACTACACGCAGTACGACGGCGTGCGCTGCTCCCTGCCGATCCTCGCCGACGCCTACGGCTTCTACTACAACAAGGACCTGCTCGCCAAGGCCGGCCTGAGCGCGCCGCCGAAGACCGTCACCGAGCTGACGACCATGGCGAAGGCGCTCACCACGAAGAAGGCCGACGGCTCGCTCGACGTGGTCGGGTTCGACCCGTTCTTCGGGTTCTTCCAGAACACGCCGACGGTCTACGCGACGCTGTTCGGCGCGCAGTGGCAGGACGCCGAGGGCAACTCGTCGCTCGGGTCGGACCCCGCCTGGGCGAAGATGCTGACCTGGCAGAAGGAGCTGATCGACTTCTACGGCTACGACAACCTGGTGAAGTGGCAGGCGGGCGTCGGTGACGAGTTCTCCGCCTCGAACGCCTTCGAGACCGGCAAGCTGGCGATGAACATCGACGGCGAGTGGCGCGTGGCCTTCGTCCAGAATGAGCACCCCGACCTGCAGTACGGCACGGCACCGGTGCCCGTCGACGATGCCAAGCCCGACCTGTACGGCTCCGGCTATATCAACGGCACGATCATCGGCATCCCGAAGGCCGCGAAGCACCAGGACCTCGCCTGGCAGCTCGTCAGGTTCCTGACGACCGACGACAAGGCGCTGGCCGAGCTCTCGAACGGCCTGCGCAACGTGCCGTCGACGGCGTCGTCGGCGAAGTCGCCCGACCTGATCCCCGACCCGCAGTTCTCGACGTTCATCGACATCTTCAACAACGCGAAGTCGTCGACGAACCCGATCACGGCGGCCGGCTCGGGCTACGCCGACCTGTTCACGAGCTTCCTCGCGGAGTGGCAGGCCGGCAAGGTCTCCGACCTCCAGGGCGGGCTCGCCGAGGTCGACAAGCAGATCGACGCACAGCTGAAGCAGGCGGAGGCCGGCCAGGCTCCGTGATGGGGTTGCGCCGTCAGTCACGTCCGGCGCGGCGCCCTTCGCGGCGCCGCGCCGACCGGCGCCGCAGGGGCCTCGTGCTGCTCCTGATGTCGCCGTGGATCCTCGGGTTCTCGATCTTCTTCCTCTACCCGATCGTGACGACCGCGTACCTCTCGTTCACGCACTACGACCTGCTGTCGCCGCCGAAGTGGATCGGCCTCGACAACTACCGGTTCATGCTCCACGACGACCCGCGCGTGTGGCCGGCGATCCGCAACACGCTGTGGATGATCGCCGTCTCGGTGCCCGCGCGGGTGATCTTCGCGATCGGCATCGCGCTGATGCTCGTCACGCGTGCGGCGCGGCGCCGGCGTGGCCCGCACGATCTTCTACCTGCCGGCGCTCGTGCCACCCGTCGCCGCGACGCTCGGCTTCGTCTACCTGCTGAACCCGGCCACCGGGCCGGTCAACAAGTTCCTCGGCGTGTTCGGCGTCGACGGGCCGAACTGGTTCCAGTCGCCCGCCTGGTCGAAGCCGTCGCTGGTGCTGCTGGCGATGTGGGCCGTCGGCAACGTGATGGTGATCTTCCTGGCGGCGGTCCTCGACGTGCCGCGGCAGCTGTACGAGGCCGCCGAGATCGACGGCGCCGGCGCCTGGCAGCGGCTGCGCCACATCACGCTGCCGGCCATCTCGCCCGTGATCCTGTTCGCGGTCGTGATCGGCATCATCGAGGGCCTGCAGTACTTCACGCAGGCGTACGTGGCCAGCCAGATCGCCGTCGGCCAGGCCTCGCAGGCCGGCTCCGTGTCGACGGCCGAGCTCGGCTACCCGCTCGGGTCGACGCTGTTCTATCCGATCCTGCTCTACGACGCCGCCTTCCGGCGGTTCACGATGGGCTACGCCTCGGCGCTGACGATGGTGCTGCTGGTCGCCGCGTTCGCCGTCACCTACGTGATCGTGCGCCGCTCGCGCAGCCTGATCCACTACGAGGGCGCGCTGTGATCGCGACCGAGAAGCGCCGCCGGCTGCTGGTCGCGATCGGGCGGCACAGCCTGCTGATCGCGGGCTGCGCCATCTTCCTGATGCCGTTCGTGTTCATCGTGCTGACGTCGCTGATGACGACCGACCAGGCGCTGTCCGACAGCCTCTGGCCCGACCCGTTCCAGCCGTCGAACTTCGTCGAGGTGTTCCGCCAGGCGCCGCTGCTGCGGTGGACGCTCAACACCGCCCTCTACGCCGGGCTCGGCACGCTCGGGCTGCTGGTGTCGAGCATCCCGGTCGCCTACGCGCTCGCGAAGCTGCGCTGGCGCGGCCGCCAGGCGGCGTTCCTGGTCGTGCTGGTGGCGCTGATGCTGCCGCCGCAGGTGTCGGTCGTGCCGCTGTACGTGATGTGGTCGAAGCTCCACCTGGTCGGCACGCTGTGGCCGCTGATCCTGCCGAACTGGCTGGGCGACGCGTTCACGATCTTCCTGCTGCGCCAGTTCTTCCTCACCATCCCCGACGACTACCTCGACGCGGCGCGCGTCGACGGCTGCGGCGAGCTGCGGCTGCTGTTCACCGTCGTGCTGCGCCTGGCCCGCCCGGCGATCGCGGCGGTGGCGATGTTCTCCGTGCTGTACACGTTCAACGACTTCTTCCTGCCGCTGCTGTACGTCGGCGAGAAGCCGGACAACTGGGTCGTGTCGATCGGCCTGTCGCAGTTCCGCAACCTGCACCAGGTGCAGTGGAACCTGACCATGGCCGCCACACTTCTGGTGATGCTGCCCGTGATCGTCCTCTTCTTCGCCGCCCAGAAGGCGTTCGTGGAGGGCATCACGCTGACGGGGGTGAAGGGATGAGGATCGCCGTCATCGGCGCCGGCTCCACGTACACGCCGGAGCTCGTCGCGGGGCTGGCCCGCGAGCGCGACCGGCTCGGGCTCGACCGGCTGTCGCTGCACGACATCGACGAGGGCCGTCGCGACGTCGTCGGCGCGATGGCCGGCCGCATGCTCGACCACGCCGGGTACGCGGGCGTGCTCGACATCACGGGCGACCTCGACGCGGCCATCGACGGCGCCGACTTCGTGCTCGTGCAGATCCGCGTCGGCGGCCAGGCGGCGCGGCACCAGGACGAGACGATCCCGCTCGCCTGCGGCTGCGTGGGCCAGGAGACGACCGGCGCCGGCGGCTTCGCGAAGGCGATGCGCACCGTGCCCGTGATGCTCGAGATCGCCGAGCGCGTGCGCGAGCGAGCGGCGTCCGACGCCTGGATCGTCGACTTCACGAACCCGGTCGGCATCGTCACCCGCGCGCTGCTCGACCACGGGCACCGCGCGTGCGGCCTGTGCAACGTCGCGATCGGCTTCCAGCGCTGGATCGCGGCGCGGCTGCAGATCGCGCCCGAGCGCGTCGCCGTCGGCCAGGTCGGGCTCAACCACCTGACGTGGATCCGCTCGGTCGAGGTGGACGGCGAGGACATCCTCGACCGGCTGCTGGCCGACTCGATCGACGACATCGCGGCCGAGATCGAGCAGCCGGCACGGCTGATCGCCGACCTCGGCGTGATCCCCTCCTACTACCTGAAGTACTTCTACTGCCACGACAAGGTGGTCGCCGCGCAGCACGGGCAGCCGACGCGCGCCCAGGAGGTGCAGGCGATCGAGGCGGGCCTGCTCGAGATGTACCGCGACCCGACGCTGGTGACGAAGCCGGCGCTGCTCGAGCAGCGCGGCGGCGCGTTCTACAGCGAGGCGGCGACGCAGCTGGTCTCGTCGCTGCACACCGGCGACGGCTCGGTGCAGGTGGTCGACGTGCGCAACGACGGCGCGCTGCCGGGCCTGGCCGACGACGACGTCGTCGAGCTGCCGGCGCGCATCGGCGCCGACGGGCCCGGTGCCGCTGCCGCAGGCGCCGCTGCCGGCCGACCTGCTCGGCCTGGTGCAGCACGTCGCCGCGTACGAGCGGATGGCGGTCGCGGCGGCCATCGACGACACGCCGGTCGCGCGCCGGCGGGCCCTGCTCGCGCACCCGCTGATCGGCCAGGACGCGATGGCGTGCGAGCTGGCCGAGACCCTGTTCATCGGCGACCGGGCCAAGGTGTGACGCGATTCGTCCTCGCCGCCGACGGCGGCAACTCGAAGACCGACATCGTGGTCGCGACGGTCGCCGGTGACGTCCGCGGCTGGGCGCGCGGCGGCCGCAGCTCGCACCACCACGTCGGCGCCGACGGCATGGTCGCGGTGCTCGAGGGCCTCGCCGCGCAGGCGTGCGCCGACGCGGCGGTGCCGGCGGGCGTGCGGCCCGAGGTGGGCGTGTTCATGCTCGCGGGCGTCGATCTGGCGGGCGAGGAGGAAGACGTCCGCGCGGCGCTGGAGGCGCGCGACATGGCCGCCCGCGTGGTGGTCGGCAACGACACGTTCGCCGTGCTGCGCGCCGGCGCCACCAGCGGCTGGGGCATCGCCATCACGTGCGGCGCCGGCATCAACTGCGTCGGCCTCGGGCCGGACGGCGCGTCGGTGCGCTACCCGGCGCTCGGATCGCTGACGGGCGACTGGGGCGGCGGCTACGACCTCGGCCTGGCGGCGCTCGGCGCGGCGTCGCGGTCGGCCGACGGCCGCGGCCCGCGGACGGTGCTGGAGCGCGCGGTGCCGGCGGCGTACGGGCTCGCCGATCCGCTGGCGGTCTCGACCGAGATGCACCAGGGCCGGCTGTCCGAGCAGCGCCTGGTCGAGCTGGCGCCGGTCGTCGTCGAGGCCGCAGCGGACGACGCCGTGGCCGCGGCGCTCCTCGACCGCCTGGCCGACGAGATCGTCGCGTTCGTGCGCGCCACCCTCCCCCAGATCGGCGCCGGCGACGCGCCGGTCGAGGTCGTGCTCGGCGGCGGCCTCCTGCAGGCCCCGAACGCCCGCCTGCGCGACGCGGTCGGCGAGCGCCTGTCCGCCCTCGACCCGAGCCTGCGCCCGGTCGTCCCGGCAGACCCGCCGATCGTCGGCGCGGCGCTGATGGCCCTGGAGCTGGCGGGCGCGGACGCGTCAGCGGCCGACCGCCTGCGCGAGACCTTCGCAGCCCGCCGCGAGGCGGGCCCGGCGCCGGCAGCCGTCCGGGCCGAATAGGGCCATCGAGCTCGCTCCCGATTCGGCACGCGGTGCACGAATCGGACATTCCCGTACGTCTTGCCAGCGACGCGGCTCAGTGACGGTCTCGGCACGCATCTGCGCGCGTTCTGGCGCGTGAAGTCGACCGGCGGTGTCGTGCCCAGCTCGAGTGCGGCTCCCGTCGAGGTGCGGCGATGTCCGATTCGGCACGCGGTGCCGAATCGGACATTCCCGTACCGGTTCCGTGTCGCGCTGACGGGATCCGTCGTACGGCTCTCGGCACCGTCTGCGCGCTCTCGTCGTCCAGCGCGCCGAACGGCGTGCGCGGACTCGGTGTCGTGATCCGTGCCAGGCACCGATACGACACCGCCGACCCCTAGAACATGCCGACGATCTTGCCGTCCTTGTCGATGTCGATGTCGAAGCCGGCGGCCTGCTTGCCGAGGCCGGGCATCTGCAGCATGTCGCCGCACAGCGGCACGATGAAGCCCGCGCCCGTGTAGGCGCGCACGTCGCGCACCGGGATGCGGAAGTTGCGCGGGCGGCCCTTCACGTTCGGGTCGGCCGACAGCGACAGGTGCGTCTTCGCCATGCAGACCGTGAAGTGGCCGAGGCCCTGCGCCTCGAACTCCTTCAGGCGCTGGATCGCCGCCGGCGCGAAGTCGACGCCGTCGGCGCCGTAGATGCGGGTCGCGATCGCCTCGATCTTCTTCTTGAACGGGGCGTCGTCGGCGTACAGGAACTGGAAGTTGGTCGGCCGGTCGCAGGCCTCGACGACCGCCTCGGCCAGCTCGGCGGCGCCCGGCGCCGCCGGCGCCGAAGCCGTTGTGGACGGCGGCCAGGGCGCCGGCCTCGCCGGCCAGGCGCTTCACGAGCGCGAGCTCCTCGGCGGTGTCCTCGGGCCGCTGGTTGACGGCGACGACCGGCTCGATGCCGAACTCGCGGACGTTCTCGATGTGCTTCGCGAGGTTCTCGCAGCCGGTCTCGATCAGCCGCATCGTCTCGGCCGCGGTCTCGGGCTTCGTCAGGCCGCCGCCGCCGTGCATGCAGAGCGCGCGCACGGTCGCGACGATGACCACCGCGTGCGGGCGCAGGTCGCCGGCGCGGCAGACGATGTCCATGAACTTCTCCATGCCCAGGTCGGACGCGAAGCCGGACTCCGTGATCAGGTACTCGCCGAGCTTCAGGCCGAGCCGGTCGGCGACGATCGAGTTGTTGCCGTGCGCGATGTTGGCGAACGGGGCGCCGTGCATCAGGCACGGCTGGCCCTCGAGGGTCTGGATCAGGTTCGGCTTGATCGCGTCCTTGAGCACGCGTCGTCATCGCGCCGGCGCAGCGGATCTCCTCGGCCTTCACCGGCCGGCCGTCGTACGTCTGGCCGATCGTGATGTTGCCGAGCCGCTCGCGCAGGTCGCCGAGGTCGCGGGCCAGCGCCAGGATCGCGGTCACCTCGGAGGCGGCGGTGATGTCGAAGCCGGTCTCGCGCGGGATGCCGCTGGTGCGGCCGCCGAGGCCCGACACGATGTTGCGCAGGTTGCGGTCGTTCATGTCCATGCACCGGCGCCACGTGATGGTGGACGGGTCGATGCCGAGCTCGTTGCCGTGGAACACGTGCGCGTCGATGAACGCCGACAGCAGGTTGTTCGCCGACGTGATCGCGTGCAGGTCGCCGGTGAAGTGGAGGTTCAGGTCCTCCATCGGCACCACCTGCGCGAAGCCGCCGCCGGCGGCGCCGCCCTTGACCCCGAAGATCGGGCCGAGCGACGGCTCGCGGAGGCAGAGGATCGGCTTGCGGCCGATGTGGCCGAGGCCCTGCGCGAGCGCGACCGAGGAGGTCGTCTTGCCCTCGCCGGCCGGCGTGGGCGTGATCGCCGTGACGTTCACGATCTTGGCATCGGGCCGGTCGCTCAGGCGCGCGATCGCCGACAGCTCGATCTTCGCCTTGTAGCGGCCGTACAGCTCGATCTCGTCCTCGTTGAGACCGGCCGCGCGCGCGATCTCGACGATCGGCTGCATCCGATGGTCCTGGGCGATCTCCAGGCTCGACTTCACAGTGGCTCCTTTTCCGGCGATCGATTGGCGCACCGCCACCGGTGGATCGTACGCGGGCGCACGACCTCGTTGGACGGCGGCGACCGACACGTTCGGCGCCAGACTGTGTGCGTTCTCCACAATGCGCCGCCCACATCGGGCCCTGTACCTTCCACGATGTGAGCCATTTCTACATAACGTGCCCGAATTGCGGGTCGCGGCCGTGCTCCGAGTACAGCTACAACGGCGAGGTGCGGCCGCTCGCCGATCCGGAGGCGTCCGAGGCGGACGAGATCGACCGCCTCTGGCTTCGCCGCAACGTCGCCGGGCCGCAGCGCGAGCGCTGGTTCCACGCCGCCGGCTGCCGCCGGTTCGTGACGCTCACGCGCGACACCCGCACCAACATCATCCTGGCCCAGCCCGGCGAGCCCGCCGGCGACGTCCAGACCCACGCGTAGAGGGAACCGGATGGCCAACATCGATTTCGAGGGTACCGAGGTACCGATCAAGGAGGGCGACACCATCGCGGCGGCGCTCTACCGCGGCGGCACGCGCATCTTCTCCCGGTCCTTCAAGTACCACCGCCCGCGCGGCCTGTACTGCGTCGGCGGCGACTGCCCCAACTGCCTCGTGACCGTCGACGGCGAGGTCAACGTCCGCGCCTGCGAGTGCCGCGCCAGCGTCGGCCAGAAGGTGACGCGCCAGAACGCGTGGCCGTCGGCCGACCGCGACGCGCTCGCCGTCATCGACCGCTTCCACTTCGCGCTGCCCGTCGGCTTCTACTACAAGGCCGGCATCAAGCCGAAGTTCGCGTGGCCGATGATCGAGCCGATGATCCGCAAGATGGCGGGCCTCGGCGTCGTCGACACGAACGACGCGCCGCGCCACCTGGAGCGCAAGAACTGGCACCCCGACGTGCTCGTCGTCGGCGCCGGCGTGGCCGGCCTGTCGGCCGCCATCGCCGCGGCCGGCGACGGTCGCTCGGTGATGCTCATCGACGAGACGGAGCCCGGCGCGCGCGTCGCGCCCGGCCCGACGAAGACGCGCATCGACGCGCTGCGCGCCGAGGTCGAGGCGCAACGACGCGATCACCACGTCGTGGAACACGCCCGCCACCGGCCTGTTCGAGGGGCCGCTGCTGATCGCGCTCTGCGGCGACGAGACCTACCACGTGCACCCGCAGGCGATCGTGATCGCCTGCGGCGGCCGCGAGATCCACCGCGTCTTCACGCAGAACGACCTGCCCGGCGTGATGCTGGCCCGCGGCGCGGCGCGCCTGGCCGGCGTGCACGGCGTCAAGCCCGGCGACCGCGCCGTGGTCTGGGCCGAGCAGCCCGAGGCGCTCGAGCACGTCCGCACCCTCGCCGCCGCCGGCGTCGAGATCGCGGCCGTCGTGGCGCCCGAGGGCCTCGACACCGCCGGCGTCGAGGCCGAGGTGATCCGCGGCGAGGTCACGGCCGCCACCGGCAAGAAGCGCCTCAAGGGCGTCGTCGCCGGCGGCCGCACGATCGCCTGCGACCTGCTCGCGGTCGGCTCCGAGATCCAGGCCAACGAGCACCTCGTGCGGCTCGCCTACGACCTGCCCGCCGTCGCCGCCGGCGACGCGGCCGGCGAGGGCGCCACGCTCGACGAGGCCGCCGCCAGCGGCACGCGCCGCCGGCCACGCGGCCGCCGCCGGGCCCGCGCTGTACGCCGTCGGCCCGTCCGCCCCGCGCACCTGCGGCACGGACGGCACCGTCTGCCTCTGCGAGGACGTCTCGGTCAAGGACCTCGAGGTCGCGATCGACGAGGGCATGGAGTCGGCCGAGCTGCTGAAGCGGTACACGACCGTCACCATGGGCCCCTGCCAGGGCCGGCATGTGCGCCGACCAGCTGCGCGCGGTCGCCGAGCGCAAGGATCCCGAGACGAAGCGCGTCGCGAACGCCGACCACGCTGCGGCCGCCGACCCGCCCGATCACGCTCGAGCAGGCCATCGCCGGCGCCGTCCACCACATGGAGCGGCACACGGCGCTGACCGAGACGCACCTGGCCAGCGGCGCGTCGATGATGTGGGCCGGGCCGTGGAAGCGCGTCGAGGCCTACAACGGCGACGTCGCAGGGCGAGTACAAGGCGGTGCGCGAGCGCGTCGGCCTGATCGACGTCGGCACGCTCGGCAAGTTCCTCGTCGGCGGGCCCGACGCGACCGAGTTCCTGGAGCGCATCTACCCGATGCGCGTCGCCGACCTCGAGGCGGGCCGCCTGCGCTACGGGCTGCTGCTCGAGGAGGGCGGCGTGATCATCGACGACGGCACCGTCTGCGCCCTCGGCGACGGCCGCTACTACCTGACGGTCACCACGTCGGGCGCCGAGCGGCTCGAGTCGTGGATGCTGGACTGGGCCGAGGCCTGGGGCCACGACGTCTACGTCGTCAACCAGACCGCGTCGCTCGGCGCGCTCAACGTCGCCGGGCCCGCACGCGCGCGAGCTGCTGCAGAAGCTGTCCGAGGACCCGCTCGACAAGGAGAGCTTCCCGTACATCCGGCACCGGCAGATCACCGTCGCCGGCGTGCCGTGCCTCGCCATGCGGCTCGGCTTCGTCGGCGAGCTGGCGTACGAGCTGCACTTCCCGGCGTCGCAGTCCGACCACCTCTGGAGCGCCATCCTCGAGGCCGGCGAGGAGTGGGACATCCGCCCCTTCGGCCTCATGGCCCAGCGCCTGCTGCGCCTCGAGAAGGGCCACATCATCGTCTCGCAGGACACCGACTTCGAGACGACGCCGTGGAAGATCGGCATGCAGTGGGCCGTCAAGCTCGACAAGCCCGACTTCGTCGGCAAGGCGGCGCTGCTGCGCGGCCAGAAGCGCGACGACCGCGAGCTGCTGGTGCCGTGGACGATGCCGGCCGGCACCGCGTGCCCGCCGGAGGGCTCCACGGTGACCATCGACGGCAGGCTCGCCGGCCGGGTCACGTCGGCGTGGGACTCCCCCGCGCTCGGCCATCCGATCGGCCTCGCCTGGGTGCACCGCGCCCACGCGGCCGCCGGCACGCCGCATCGTCGTCGGCGGCGCCCCCGCGTCGGTGTTCGCCGGCCACGCCTTCTACGACCCGGAGGGGGAGAAGCTCCGTGCCTGATCTCTTCACCGTCCACGACGCGGCGAAGGTGCGGTGCTTCGCGCCGCCCGAGGCGCTCGACGCCCTCGCCACGCCGGCGGGCGCGCTGCGCGGCCGCATCGCCCCGAACGAGGTCCTGTTCGTCGCGGCTCCCGGCCGCGGCGACGAGCTGAAGGCGAGCCTGGAGGCCGCGCTGCAGTCGCACGGCAACCGCGCGCTCGTCGTCGACCACACCGACGGCTGGTCGTTCTTCTCGATCAGCGGCGAGGGTGCCGACGACGTGTTCAGCCGCGTCTCGATGATCCCGCTGCCCGCCGCCTCGGACGAGCCCGTGTTCTTCATGGGCCGCGTCTGCGACGTCGCCACCAAGGCGTTCCGCCGCGGCGACCGGGTCGACGTGATGTCGGGCATGGAGGCCTCGCGGCACGTCCGCGACCGCCTCGAGCAGGCCGGGCACGCCGTCGGCCTGCACACCGTGGCGACACCCGTCACCGATCCGATCGGGGTGGGCGCGTGAGTGGTCTCCTCAAGGGCCGGACCTGGTGGAAGCGGTCCGAGCTGAAGAAGTCGTACGACGTCGTCATCATCGGCGGCGGCGGCCACGGCATGGCGACCGCCTACTACCTCGCCAAGAAGCTACGGCATCAAGAACGTCGCCGTGCTCGAGAAGAACTACATCGGCGCCGGCGGCACGGGCCGCAACACGACCATCATCCGCTCGAACTACCGCACGCCCGAGGGCATCCGCGTTCTACGAGCGCTCGATGGAGCTGTTCCGCGGCCTCTCGCAGGAGCTCGACATCAACATGATGCTGTCGACGCTCGGGCACTTCACGCTCGCCCACACCGACTCGTCGGTGCGCGTGCAGCGCGAGCGCGGCGAGACCAACCGGCTGCTCGGCGTCAACTCGAAGCTGATCGGCCGCGAGGAGATCGCCGAGCTCTGCCCCGAGCTGAACATGTCCGACGACGTCGCCTACCCGATCCAGGCGCGCGCTCTACCACCCGCCGGGCGCCACGCTGCGCCACGACGCGGTCGTGTGGGGCTACGCCACGGGCGCCTACCACCAGGGCGTGCACCTGCACCAGGGCGTCGAGGTGACCGGCATCCGCAAGGACGCGAGCGGCCGCTGCACGGGCGTCGACACCACCGCGGGCCCCATCGACGCCGGCATCGTCATCTCGGCCGTCGCCGGCTGGACGACGCAGATCTGCGACATGGCGGGCATCCGCACGCCGATCACCAACCACCCGCTGCAGGCGTTCGTGACCGAGCCGGTGAAGCCGATGCTCCACAAGATCCTGGTGTCGGCGAACCTGCACGTGTACGTCTCGCAGACCGACCGCGGCGAGTTCCTGATCGGCTCCGAGATCGAGCCGTACACGACGTACAACTTCCGCTCCACGTTCACGTTCACGCAGCACTCGGCCGCGAACGCGCTCGACCTGGTGCCGCAGCTCGCGCGGCTCAAGATCCTGCGCCAGTGGACGGGCTACTGCGACATGACCCCCGACTACTCGCCGATCATGGGCGAGACGCCGGTCGAGAACTTCTACCTCGACGCCGGCTGGGGCACGTGGGGCTTCAAGGCGACCGCCGTCTGCGGCGAGACGATGGCCGAGATGGCCGCCACCCGCAAGACGCCCGAGCTGATCTCCGCCTTCGGGCTGTCGCGGTTCGCCGACGAGACGCTCGTGCCGGAGAAGGCCGCGGCCTCCGTCTCGCACTAGACTCGCGGGAAGCCGGCGGGCGCCCTCGGCGCCCGCCGGTTTGCCATCATCCCGCGCCATGGACGTCCAGCGCCTCGAGGCCATCACGGCCCGCTTCGTGACCGACAACCGGCTGCCCGGCGCGGCCGTCGGCGTCGTCCGCGACGGCAGGCTCGCCTGGTCGCACGGCTACGGCTTCGCCGACCGCGACGCCGGCCGCCGGCCCGACGCGCAGACGCTCTACCGCGTGGCGTCGATCTCGAAGACCTTCACGGCGTCGTCGATCCTGCAGCTGCGCGACGCGGGCAGGCTGCGGCTCGACGACCCGCTGGTCGTGCACATCCCGGAGGCCGCGGCGATCACGAACCCGTTCGGGCCCGTCGAGGACGTGACGCTGCGGCGCATGCTCATGCACACCAGCGGCATGCAGGGCGAGCACCCGACCGAGGATCCCGAGTCGGAGCCGTTCGGCTCGATCGCCGACATCGTCCGCGACCTGCCGCAGGTGCGGATCGTGATCCCGCCCGACACGCAGACGAAGTACTGCAACATCGCCTTCCAGCTGCTCGGCGCCGTCGTCGAGCGCCTCTCGGGCCAGCCGTTCGCCGACCTACGTCGGCGGAGCACCTGCTGGACGCCGCTCGGCCTGACCCGGACGGCGTTCGACGCCGAGCCGCACGAGCGTGCGGTCGGCTACTTCGGCCGCCTCTACTCCGACCACCTGCCGCCCGCGAACTCCTACCCGTCGGGCCTGTTCGAGGCCGACGGCGGGCTCTGGTCGTGCGTCGACGACCTGGCGCGCTGGAGCGCGTTCTGGCTCGGCAGCGAGCACGAGGAGGTCCTCGCGCGCGCCACGCGCGACGAGATGCTGCGGCCGTGGATCGTCTCGGACGAGACGTGGCACGAGGCGCAGGGCCTCTGCTTCTACTGGGCGCGCCGGGGCGAGGAGCGCTACGTCGGCCACGCCGGCGGCCTGCACGGCTTCATCACCCGGTTCGCGCTGTCGCCGCAGGACGGCGCCGGCGCGATCGCGCTGCTGAACGGCATGGGCGACGCCAGCGCGCTGGCGTTCGAGCTGCTCGACGAGGTCGTCGCCGCCCAGCGCGCGCGTCCCCTCCCCCAGCCCGAGCCGCCGCAGCCGCTGCCCGCCGCCTACGTCGGCGCTGCTCGGCCGCTACCACTGGGAGGAGTTCGCCGAGGTGTTCGTCGTCGAGTGGCGCGACGGCGAGCTGGTGCTGTCGACGCGAGGGCGACGAGGTCGTGCAGCCTGGAGCCGACCGACGACCCGCTGCGGTTCGTCATGCGCGGCCTGCCGGCCGTCGGGCGACCAGGCCCGGTTCCTGCTCGGCGACGACGGCCGGGCGCGCCTGCGTGAACCTCGGCGGCTACCCGTTCGCGCGTCAGTAGCCGGCGGCGAGGCCGTCCTTGCGCGGCTCGGAGCCGCCGACCAGCTCGTCGCCGCGCAGCATGATCGCCTGACCGCCGCCGTACGACGGTCGGCTCGGGATCGCGCCAGACGCGGTGGCCGCGGCCGCTCGAGGTCGTCGGCGACGTGCCAGAGGCCCGGCTCGAGGCACAGCAGCCAGCCGTCGGCGTCCTGGTCGAGGCGCCAGCGCGGCGCGTCGAGCGCGGCCTGCGGGCCGAGGCCGCGGTAGCGGAGGTTCGTGAGCAGCTGCAGGTGGCCCTGCGGCTGCACGTGGCCGCCCATCAGGCCGAACGGGCCGACCAGCGCCTCGCCGGCGGCGTCGAGCAGCATCCCCGGGATGATCGTGTGGAACGGCCGCCTGGAGGGCGCCAGGCGGTTCGGGTGGCCCGGCCTCGAGCGTGAAGCAGCCGCCGCGGTTCTGCAGCATCACGCCCGTGCCGGGCGCCACGACGCGCGAGCCGAAGCCGATGTAGATGCTCTGGATGAACGAGCACGCCATGCGGTCGCGGTCGACGACCGTCAGGTAGACGGTGCCGCCGCGCGGCAGGTCGCCGGGCCCCGGGTCGCCGGCGCGCGCGAGGTCGATCTGCGCGCGGCGCGAGGCCAGGTACGACTCCTCCAGGTAGCCGGCCGGCAGCGGCTCGTCGGCGATGTAGCGGTACGCGTCGGCGAACGCGAGCTTCATCGCCTCGGCCTGCACGTGCACCCGGTCGGCGTCGGCCAGCGAGCCGAGGTCGAGGTCGCGCGGCGATGCCCATCGCCTGCAGCGCCGCGGCGCCCTGCCCGTTCGGCGGCAGCTCGCACACCGTGGCGTCGCCGAAGCCGAGGCGCAGCGGCTCGACCCAGTCGGCCTCGCATGCCCGCGAGGTCGGACTCCTCGAGCCACGTCGCCGACGCGATCGCCGCCGCCACCGGGCCGCGGTAGAAGCCGTCGGGCCCCTCGGCGGCGATGCGCTTCAGCGTCGCCGCCAGGTCGGGGTTGCGCCACGTCGTGCCGACCGCGGGCGCCGGCAGGAACACGCGCGCGGCCTCGTCGAAGGCGGCCAGCTCGGGCGCGATGCGGCTCCAGACGCCGGCGATCACCGGCGTCACCGTCGAAGCCGTTCGCGGCCGCGTCGATGGCGTCGGCGAGGCACCGGCCGAGGCTCCACGTGCCGTGCCGCTCGAGCAGCGCCTGCCAGCCGGCGACGGCGCCCGGCACCGTCACGCTCTGCGGCCCGGTGAACGGCATCTCGTCGCCCAGGGCGTCGGGATCGGCCGTCGCCGGAGCCCGGCCGCTGGCGTTGAGGCCGGTCAGCGCGCCGTCCTGCCAGACGAGCGCGAAGGCGTCGCCGCCGATGCCGACCGACATCGGTTCGACGACGCAGAGGACGGCCGCGGCGCAGACGGCGGCGTCGGCGGCGTTGCCGCCGGCCTGCAGGCAGCGCAGGGCGGAGTCGACGGCGAGCGGATGGCTGGTGGCCGCCATCCCGGAGCGGGAGATCGTGTCGGTGGAGGGCACGCGCCCAGGCTACGGCATCGGGGATGCATACTGACGAGGTGGCGATGTACGAGACCTCGCCGGGGCTGGGCATCGACCCGCTCGCCCCGGCCGACGAGCGGCGGATCCTCTACGAGATCATCCGCACCGTCTCGTCGACCGTCGACCTGGAGCAGGTGCTCGAGGCCGTCGTGAAGCTGATCGTCGAGGGCGTCAAGGCGCAGTCGTGCTTCGTGTGGATCGTCGAGCGCGGCGGCCGGCTGGTGCTGCGCGCCGCCTCGGAGCAGTACGCCGACGCGGTCGGCGTCACCACGCTGGCGCCGGGCGAGGGCTTCGCGGGCTGGGTCTCCGAGCACCGCCAGCCGATCTTCATCCCCTCCGACGCGCTCGCCGACCCGCGCGCCCGCTACTTCCCCGAGTTCGAGGAGGAGAAGTACCAGTCGATGGTGTCGGTGCCCCTGATCGCCAAGGACGGCGGCCTGTTCGGCGTCATCGGCCTGCACTCGCTGGCGCCGCGCACGCTGACCGAGGACGACGCGACGTTCGTGATCCACTCGGCGTCGCTGGTGGCCGGGGCGATCGAGAACGCGCGCCTCTACGAGGCCACGCGCCGCCGCGTGCACGAGCTGGAGCGCCTGTCGGAGATCTCCGACCGCGCCGCGCGGGCGACCACGCTGGCCGAGCTGCTGCCCGCGGTGGCCGAGGCCGCCTGCGACCTGCTCGACGCCGACCAGGTGTGCGTGTACGCGGTCGAGCGCGGCGAGCGCCACGTGCGGCGGGCGGCGGCGCCCGCGGCGGGTGCGGCGCCGCCGTACCTGCTGGCCGCGGCGATCGCCGACCTGCCCGGCGCCGTCACGCGCGGCGACGTGCCCGCGGGCGCCGTGGCCCTGCCGCTCGAGGTCGACGGAGAGACGCTCGGCCACGTGGTCGCGCTGCGCTCGTCGTTCGCGTTCGACGCGGGCGAGCTCGACCTGCTCGGCACGGTCGCCGCCCAGACGGCCGTCGGCTGGAAGAAGATCGAGCTGATCGACGGCCTCACCGAGCGCAACCTGACGAAGGACTTCTTCGGCGATCTGGCGTCCGGCCGGCTGGACGGCGCCGAGGGCCGTGCCCGGCGGCTCGGCTGCGACCTGTCGTCGCCGCGGCTGGCCGTCGTGGTGCTGCCGCACGACATGGCCTCCCACCCCGACGCCGAGCGCGTCGCGGCCGTCGAGCGGTTCGAGGCCGAGGTGGCGCGCGAGCTGGGCGGCGCGGTGTTCGACCGCCGCGACGACCGCTGCCGCGGGCTCGTCCCCGTCGTCGGCAGCGACGGCGCCACGACCGGTGGAGCGCCTCCGCGCCGCGCTCGGGAGCCTGCCGCTGGTGGTCGGCGTCTCGAACCCGGCCACCGGCGCCGAGGGCGTCGCGGCGGCGCTGGCCGAGGCGCGCCAGGCGGCGCGGGCGGCGCCCGTCGTCACCGAGCGCGCCGGCGTCGTGACGTTCGACGGGCTCGGGCCGTACAAGTACCTGCTGCGCGTGCAGTCGCAGGACGGGCGAGCGCGACCGGCACCGCGACGCGCTGCGGCGGCTGGTCGACTACGACCGGCAGCGACGGGCCGAGCTGTGCCGCACGCTCGAGGAGTACCTGGCGCGGCGCGGCAACATCTCCGCCACGGCCGCGGCCCTGTACGTGCACCCGAACACGCTGCGCCAGCGCCTGCGCCGCATCGAGGAGATCACCGGCCTCGACGTGCGCGAGGGCGAGTGGCTGATGATCGAGATCGCGCTGAAGCTGCTGCGGCTCGAGGAGCTGGTGGGCTGAGGCGGCACGCCGCGCGCTGCGGCGTGCCCCGCGCCGAGTCAGCCGCGGGCCTTGACGAGCTCGGTCAGCTTCGGGACGATCGTGTGCAGGTCGCCGACCACGCCGAAGTCGGCGAAGTCGAAGATCGGGGCGTTGCCGTCCTTGTTGATCGCGATGATCACCTGCGACGACTGCATGCCGACCTTGTGCTGGATCGCGCCGGAGATGCCGACCGCGATGTAGCACTTCGGCGACACCGACTTGCCGGTCTGGCCGACCTGCGTGGCGTACGGGTACCAGCCGGCGTCGACGACCGCGCGGGTGGCGGCGACGGCGCCGCCGAGCGCGCTCGCGAGGTCCTCGCAGAGGCTGAAGTTCTCGGGCTTGCCGAGTCCCCGGCCGCCGCCGACGAGCACGTCGGCCTCGCTGATGTCGACGCCCGACTGGTCGGCCTGCTCGTGGCCGACGATCTTCGCGGCGGTCGAGAACGAGCGCAGCTCGGGCGTGAAGCGGCGCACCTCGGCGCCGCCCGATCCGGCCGACTCGTCGGCCGGCGCGAACGTGTTCGCCCGCACCACGACCACGCCGACGGGCGTCGTGAAGCCGCAGTGCGCGAGCACGGAGTCGCCGAGGCCGGCCCGGCGGGTGATCGAGCTCGCCGCCCTCGTCGTGCAGCTCGACGGCGTCGATCACCAGGCCGGCGTCGAGCCGGACGGCGATGCCGGCGGCCGCGTCGGACGCGACGATCGAGGCACCGAACAGCAGGTAGCGGAACGACTCGGTCGCCTGCAGCGAGGCGACGGCGTCGACGACGGGCTGCGACAGGCCGAACGCGTCGCCCTCGGCGACGTGGACGACGCTGGCGCCGTGGCTGCCGAGGGCGGCGGCCGTGGTGTCGTCGGCGTCGCCGCAGCACCAGCGCGTGCACGGGCTCCGACAGGGCGGCACCGAGGCGGGCGGCCTCCTCGATCAGGCCCAGCGAGCCCTTGGAGTAGGCGCCGTCCTGGCGCTCGGCGAGGACGAGGATGCCGGCCATCAGACGACCACCTTGCGCTCGACGAGGAAGGCCAGGATCTTCTCGGCCGCGGTGCCGTCGTCCTCGATCTTGATGGAGTCGCCACGGGCCGGCGGCGTCGAGATGCCGTCCACCTTGGTGCGCGAGCCGCCGCTGCCGACCGCGCCGGCGTCGATGCCCGCATCGGCCAGCGACAGCACCTCGTGCGGCTTGCGCTTGGCGCCCATGATCGCGGGCAGCGACGGGTAGCGCGGCTCGTTGATCGCGTCGGACACCGACACGACGGCCGGCATCGGCAGCTCGACGGTGTCGTAGCCCGTCTCGGTCTGGCGCTTGACGCGCAGCGATCCGTCGGCCAGGTCGAGGCTGGCGGCCTGCGTCACGCAGGGCCGGCCGAGGCGCTCGGCGACGGCCGAGGCCATCACGTAGCACTCCGCGTCGGACGCCTGCTGGCCGAACAGGACGAGGTCGTAGGAGTCGCGCTCGAGCAGCGCGGCGAGCGCCTTCGAGGTGGCGATCACGTCCGAGCCGGCGAGCCCGTCGTCGGCGAGGTGCACCGAGCGGTCGCCGCCCTGCGCGAGCGCCTTGTCGACGGTGCGCGAGGCGGATGCGGGACCGACCAGCACGACGCTGATCTCGGTCTCCTGGCCTGACTCCTTGATCCGCACGGCCGCCTCGATGGCGTGGCGGTCGTACGGGTTCAGCGTGTTCTCGCCCGAGCGGACGAGGCGGTTCGTGCCGGGGTCGAGCCGCTTGTCGGCGGTCGGATCCGGCACCTCCTTCACGCAGATCGCGATCTTCACGTTCGCGGATCCTCCTGGGCGCTTGGTGGGGCGGATTCTACGGCAGCAGCGCGATCCGACCCGGCGGTCAGAGGCAGCTGACGGCCCGGCACGCGCGCTTCGGCGAGCGATGCCAGGTGGCGCGCGCGACGAAGCCGGCGGCGCTGCGGCGCGGCAGCCCGGCCCGGCGGGCGGCGTGCCACGACAGCACGGGTGCGCCGACGGTCGCGGCCAGCCACGGCATGTCGGTGTGCAGCGGGTCGGGCGCGGCGGCGAGGTGCTGCGACAGCGCGGCGCGGGCGGCGCGGCCGTTGCCCGTGCGCAGCGTGCACGCCGTGTCGAGGTACGCGAGCAGCTGCGGCGACGCGCCGTGCTCGGTCGCCTGCTGCAGCGCCGCGGTGGCGTCGTCGAAGCGGCCGGCCACGAACAGGAGCGTCCCCGCGCGCGCGACCTCGTCGGCGGGAGCGGTCCCGTCACCGACGATGCCGCGGGCGAGTTCGGTCGCCGCCTCGTGGTGTCCCGGGCCCTCGCGATACAGCGTCCAGGCGACTTCCGCAGGTGTCACGGGGGCATGGTAGCCCGCCGGCGCCGTCCAGATCGCGCCAGAACTTGCCCGCAAATCCGGTAGAGTGGGACTTCGTGACGCGCCGTTCGGTCACCCCCGCCGTGCTGGCCGCGGCTCTCGTGCTGGTGCTCGTGCCTACGGCCACGGCGGCCGGTCCGCCCATCGACATCGAGCCGCCCGGCTCGGTTCCGTCGCTGGTCGCGCTGCGCGGCAGGGCCGCCTCGCCCGACGCCATCGTCACGGCCGCGCTCAAGAAGGGCGGCGTCGACGCGGCCACCATCGCGGCCGACATCAAGGTGCTGCGGCGCGCGCGGAGCCTCTCGCGCCGCGTCAAGGGTCAGGCCGGCAGGGAGCTCGCCGCCGTCGCCGCCTCGGCCGTCCGGATCGCGCGCACGTCCGGCTTCACGCCGCAGCGGGCGCGCGAGGTGTTCCTCGAGGTGTCGGTGAACGTCAAGGAGCTGCCGAAGCGCCTCCCGGCCGTCCACGCCCGCAAGCGCATCGACTCGCTGACGTTCGAGCGCTACCCCGGGCAGGGCCTGCGCATCCAGCCGCTCGCGTCGTGGTGGATGGCGCGCGACACCGCCCGCCACGGCGACGTCGCGGTCACCAGGCGGATGCTGGACAAGGCGCTCGAGATCTCGGTGCCGAAGCCGGGCGGAGCGCTCGACGACGGAGTACCTGTTCCCGTTCGGCTCCGGCGCGCCGCCCTGGTCGAGCCCGATGGCGCACTCGCTCGCCATGGACGCCCTCACGCGCGGGTACGCGCTCACGGGCGACGAGAAGTACCGCACCGCGGCGCTGCAGTTCGCCAAGGGCGTCGCCGCCAGCGACGTCGCACCCGGTGCCCCGGTCTGGTTCCCGATCTACCCGTTCGCGCCCGGCCTGCGCGTGCTGAACGCCGACCTCCAGGTGATCATCGGCCTGCAGCAGGTCGCGAAGCTGGACGGCGCCACGGCCTACGCCGACCTCGCGAAGCGCGCCGCGGCGACCGCCGAGAACCGCCTGCCGCGCTACGACACGGGTGCCTGGTCGCGCTACTCCGAGCAGCGCGAGGCGCCGCTCGAGTACCACGACCTCCAGACGTCGCAGCTCGCCGATCTCGGCAAGGCGCTGAAGGATCCCGTGCTCGGCGACTACGGCCAGGCGTTCGCCGACTACCGCACCGAGGCGCCGGCCTTCGACGTCGTGCCCGGTGGTTCGAAGCGCATCTACCCGGTGCCGCGCGACGGCTTCCGCGACACGTTCGCCGTCAAGTTCACGGTCACGAAGCTCTCCACGCGTCGTCGCCACGTGGCGACGCAACGGCAAGAAGGTGCGCGACATCAAGCTCGGCATGCTGTCGGGCGGCGCGCACTCGCTGAGGTGGTCGCCGGGCAAGGCGCGCGGCCGGGCGCTACACGATCGGCTTCACCGCGAAGGACGTGGCGGGCAACCGCGGCAGCGTCACCGATCCGCGCGAGTACGAGATCGCGCGCGACCGGACGCCGCCGACGATCGTCAGCGTCAAGTACGCCGGCCGCAAGCTGACGTGGAAGCTGAAGGACTCCGAGACGCCCTGGGTCGACCTGATCATCAAGGTCGGGAAGAAGACGAAGGTGCTGCACAAGCGCAAGCTGTCGACCGGCGTGAAGCTGTCGAAGGCGCCGTCGATGGTCACGTTCCGCGACTCGTCGGGCAACCGCGTGCGCTGGCGGCGCATCGTCGTCGCCACCGGGCACTAGCGCGCGTCGTCAGGCGTCGAAGACGCGCCGGACGGTGCGCACGCGGTCGCGCAGCTCGTCCAGGTGCGGGGTCTCCACCACGCCGCCAGCCCGGCCGTACGCGTGGATGATCGTGCCGCGCTCGGTGGCGATCGCGATGTGGTCGCCGTAGCAGACGAGATCGCCCGGCCGCCAGGCCCCGTCGGACACCTCTCGGCCGGCCGTCTCCTGCGCGTCCGCGTCGCGCGGCAGCAGCCGCAGGAACCGGCGATGGACGGCCTGGACGAGACCGGAGCAGTCGATGCCACGCCACGTGACGCCGCCCCACAGGAACGGCACGCCGAGGAACCGGCGGGCGTCGGCCACCACGGCCTCGCCACTCGCCACACGGAGGGCCGCACCGGCCGGCTGGGCGTCGGACTGCGCGAGCAGGCCCATCTCGCCGTCGGGCAGCGCGACGCGGAAGCCGCCCATCTCCTCGGCCTGCACGACGAACACGGCGCCGAGCGAGGCCTCGCGGTTGCCGCCCAGCGAGGCGCGCAGCGAGGTGACGACGACGCGCCCGGCCTCGCCGGTGCCGCGGTGCGCGGGCGGCGTGCCGAGCGCACCGGCGGCGACCCATCCCTCGTACGTGTCGGCCACCCGCACGCGGTGGTAGCCGGAGTCCTCCAGCCCGAGCAGTCGCACCACCTCGCCGTAGACGACCTCGGTGTGCCGCTCCGATGCGGCGGTGGGCTCGGCGAACACGCCGGCGACGGGGAAGCGGCACGCGCGCTGCTCGACAGCCATCTGCGAGTTGTAGCGGACGGTGGACGGGGTGTGGCGGCGCGGTCACAATGGTGCGCGTGAGCCCGATGCGGTCGACGCCGGCGGTCGTGCTGATCGCAGTCGCGCTGGCCGCGGGATGCGGCGACTCCGGCTCGCCCGAGAAGGTCGTCGTGTCGACGCCCGACGCGCAGGAGGGCATCGTCTACGGCAAGCTCCCCGCCGATCCGCCCACCGGCTCGACGACGACCTTCAACACGCGCGGCTGCCAGGGCTGCCCGCCCGGCCCGGCGACGCCGGAGGCGGCCAGCCTGGCGCCGGGTGCGCAGCGCGTCGCGTTCACGCGCGCCACGGCGGCCGACGAGGCCGACATCTGGATCGCCGCCGCCGACGGCTCCGGCGAGCTGCGGCTGACCCGCGACGCCGGCCTCGAGATGTCACCGACCTGGTCGCCGGACGGCACGCGGATCGCGTTCGTCTCGGACCGCGCGGGCGGAAACCTCGACCTCTACACCGTCGAAGTCGACGGCGGCGCCGTGGTGCGGCTGACCGACTCGCCGGCTGACGAGTTCTCCCCGGCCTGGTCGCCCGACGGTGCGACGATCGCCGTGACACGGTCGCTCGACAGCCACGCCGACGTCGTCCTGGTCGACGTCGAGCAGCGGTCGGAGCGGCTCCTGATGGCGGGCCAGTGGGCGAGCTGGATGCCCGACTCGCGTCGCCTGCTGGTCACCGAGGGCGAGTTCGCGAAGGGCTCGCTGGTGGTCGTCGACATCGACACCGGCGAGCAGCGACGGCTGGAGATCGACGTGCCGAACGCCCACCAGGGCTCGGTCTCACCCGACGGTGGCACGGTCGCCTTCTCGGTGTCGGAGAACGGCTTCGCCGGCGTCCCGAACAACTGGAACGAGGAGCTGTGGGTGGCCTCGACGACCGACGGCGGCAACCTGCGCCGCCTGACGGTCCGCTCGGGCAACGACCACTGGCCGGTGGCGTGGGCGCCGGACGGCCGGTCGCTGGTGTGGACGGCCGACGACACGGAGGGCGGCGCCGACCTCTACATCGCCCGCGCGAACGGCAAGGACGTCCGTCGTCTCGACGAGCGACCCGGGCTACGACGCGTGGCCCGCGTGGGCGCCCCGCCCGTGACACTCCCGCGCGAAAGCGTGCGCCTCCCATGCGCGGGGTCTGACCCCGAAAACGCCCTCCCTGGGGTCTGACCCCAGAACGTTTTCGCGCAGAAGAGCGCCTTGTCGCACGACCCGGAACGAAGCGCGCGCCGAGCGGCGCGAAGCGCGCGGCGGGCGTCACCGACGGTGCGCTAGGGGACCGCGGCCGCCTAGGAGCTAGATGCGGACGGCGCCGTTGTAGCCGGGATAGCCGTCGAGATTCGAGATCTTGACGACGTCGCCGGTGTGCGGGGCGTGGACGAACTGGCCGCCGCCGATGTACATGCCCATGTGGTTGTCGCCGTTGAAGAAGACGAGATCACCGGGCTGCAGGTTGGAGCGGTCGACCGGCGTGCCCATGCCGTGCTGGGCGGCCGCGTTGTGCGGCAGCGAGACGCCGACCTGCGCGTAGGCCCACATCGTCAGGCCGGAGCAGTCGAAGCCGCCGCTCGGGGACGCACCGGCCCACCGGTACGGCACGCCGAGCTGCGAGAGCGCGGCACCGACGACCGACGAACCGCCGGACGACGGAGGCGGCTGGATGGGCGCGTCGGATCCGCCGCCGCCACCGCTCGAGCCACCGCCACCGCCGCCGCCACCGCTCGAGCCGCCGGAGCCGCCCGACCGCCGCCGTCGTCGGCGTCGGACGAGCCGCCGATACCGGGGTCGTTGGCGGGCGTCGCGGCGGCCTCGGCCGCCTCCTGCGCGGCGCGGGCTGCGGCGGCGCGGGCCGCGGCAGCGGCGCGCTCGGCGGCCTCGCGCGCGGCGATGATCTGGCGGATGTCGCGCTTCACCGACGCGAGGCGATCCTTGCGCGCCCGGATGCCGCTCGTGATGGTCGCCTTGCGCGCCGCGCGGTCGGCGAGCGCCTCCTCGCGCGTCTTGCGCTGCTTCGCGAGCGTGGCGGTGCGGCGCTCGAACTGCTTCTTCAGCGACAGCACCTTGCCGACCAGGCGCGCCGTGCGGCCGGACGAGCGCTTGACGATGTCGATGCGCTCGAGCATCTCGGACATCGAGCCCGGCGCCGAGCAGCACGCCGATCTCGTCGGGGTCGCCCGTCCGGTAGTCGGCGACGAGCTGCTTCGAGAGCTCGGCCTGCGCGACCTCGAGGTTGCGGCGCGTGGCGTCGAGCTGCTGCGCGTTGTCGCGGATCGCGGCCTCGGTGCTGTCCAGCCGGCTCTGCGCGCGGTCGTAGGCCTCGATCGCCTTCGACAGGTCGGCGTCCATCTGGCTCAGCTCCGCCTGGACGCGATCGGCCTCGGCCTGACGGTCGGCCAGACGGTCCGCGTGCGCGCTTCCACCGAGGAGCGCAAACAGGACGAGCAGCGCTACCCCCCCGAGGAGTCCTCTGCGGGCTCCTAGCATGGGAGCGGAGCCTAGCAGGACGGCCAGTCCTGATCGATGCGGTTCATGTGCCGGATGACCTGTTCGGGGGATCTTGGCCGATTCCCTCTTCCACTCTGCGCCGATTGGGTTTAGCGTGGCGCAGTGCCCGAGCAACCGGCCGTACCGGCCCCCTTCCGCCTGATCCGGCGTCCGCTGGAGGCCCAGATCAGGGCGTTGAACGTTGCCGTGCGCGGTTCGGCGACGGAGCGGGCCTGGCAGCACGCGTCGAACGCCGTCGCCCTCATCAACGAGGTGACCGACCTGACGCTGACGGCCGAGGACCTGCTCCGAGGGCTGCTGGAGGGCGCCGAGACGGGCCAGAACGGCCAGGACGTGCTCGACGCCCTGCTCGAGCTCGGCGTGCAGCGACGGCTGATGGCGCGCGGAACGCTCGTGGAGCGTGACGGCGTGAAGCACTTCACGCGCGACGACGACGCCCTGCGCGCCGAGGTCCGCGGACTGCTCGGGGATCGTGCCGGAGATCCGCTCGACGATCCCCGCTGGCGCATGCTTCTCGACGGACCCTGACGCCCCTCGCCACGCCGATCGCGGTATCCTCGCCGTATGGAATTCGAAGGCGTCTACACCCCCATCGTCACGGCGTTCGACGACCGTGACGCGCTCGATCTCGATGCCAACGCCGCGGTGATCGAGTTCGTGCTGGCCGGCGGCATGCGGGGCCTCGTCCCGTGCGGCACGACCGGTGAGTACTACGCGTGCAGCATGGAGGAGCGCCTGCGCATCCTCGAGCACACGCGCGACGTGACCGCCGGCCGCGCGCAGCTGATCGCCGGCTGCAACGCCGGCTCGACCCGCGACGCGATCGCCTACGGCGAGGCGGCGCGCGACCTGGGGTACGACGCGGTGATGCTGGCGGCGCCGTACACGTCGCTGCCCACGCAGCGCGAGCTCGCGAGCCACTACACCACCGTCGCGCAGGCCGTCGGCCTGCCGGTCGTGCTCTACAACTACCCGGCCCGCGCCGGCGTCGAGATCGGCATCGAGTGCCTCGACGCCGTGGCCGACCTGCCCGAGATCGTCGCCATCAAGGAGTCGAGCGGCGACTTCTCGCGCTTCCTCGCCCTGCGTCGTCGCTACGCCGACCGCATCACGATCATGTGCGGCTCCGACGACCAGGCGGTCGACTACTTCTCGTGGGGCGTCCGCTCCTGGCTGGCCGGCACGTCGAACGTGCTGCCGCGTCACCACGCCGCGATCATGGACGCCGCCAACGCGGGCGACCACGCGACCGCCTACCGGCTGTTCGACGGCATCCTGCCGTGGGTGCAGCACATGGAGTCGGGCTCCTACAACCAGAAGGCGAAGCTCGGCCTCCTGCACCAGGGCATCGCCACGGGCTCCGTCCGCCAGCCGCTGCTGCCGCTGGAAGACGACGCCGCGGCCGAGCTGCTCGCCATGCTCGACCAGGCGCTCGCGGTCTCGCTCGCGCCCGCCTGATGCGGGTCGCGCGGACGCTCACCGGCGTCGAGGTCCACGCCGAGGGCGAGCAGGGCACGTGCTTCCTCGGCGGGGTGTTCGACATCCCCGGCGCGACGATGCGCGAGAAGCTCCACCACATCAACGAGGTCGACGACTCGCTGCGCCGGTTCCTGTGCTTCGAGCCGCGCGGGCGCCCGCAGACGAGCGCGAACCTCGTGTTCGAGTCGAGCGATGAGGCCGCGCACGCCGGCTTCGTGATCCTGCAGCCCGACCGAGCGCACGCGATGAGCGGGTCGAACACGATCTGCGTCGTCACGGCGCTGATCGAGACCGGCGCGGTGCCCATCACCGGGCCGGAGACCGAGGTGGTGCTCGAGACGGCGGCCGGCCTGGTGCGCACGATCGCGACGTGCCGCGACGGCCGCTGCGAGCGCGTCACGCTCGACGGCGTGCCGAGCTTCGTCGACGCGCTGGACGTGCCGCTCGAGGTGCCCGGCTTCGGCACCGTCCAGGTCGACGTCGCCTACGGCGGCTGCTACTACCTGCTCGCCGACGCCGCGCAGTTCGGCCTCCGCCTGGAGCGCGCCAACGCCCGCGCGGTGGTCGCCGCCGGGCAGGCGGTCTACGCGGCGGCGCGCGACCAGATCGCCGTGCAGCACCCGACGGTGCCCGAGATCGACTTCATCTCCTACGTGATGCTGACCGGCGACGACGATCCGGCCGGCGGGCGTCTGCGCGGCGCGACCGTGCTGTCGGGCCGCATCGACCGGTCGCCCTGCGGCACGGGCAACTCCGCCCGCCTGGCCTGCATGTCCGCCCGCGGCCAGGCGGCGCCGGGCGCCCGGTTCACCGCCACGTCGCTGATCGACTCGGAGTTCATCGTCGACCTGCTCGGCACCACCACGGTCGGCGACCGGCCGGCGGTCCTGCCGCGCATCAGCGGCCGCGGCTTCGTGGTCGGGTCGCGCACGGCCGCCATCGACCCCGCCGACCCGTACCCGCTCGGCTACGCGCTCTCCGACCTCTGGGACATGAGCGAGCTGGTAGCGCACGCGCGCGGTCAGCCCGTGATCTCGCCCCACGCCTGCCGCCAGGCGTCGTAGCCGATGCAGCTCGCGCCGCGATCGTCGCCGCAGTCGGTCGACGGCGCCCGCCAGAACGCCAGCTGCGAGGCGAACGCCTCGTCGCCGACGTGGAACGTGTCGCAGAAGGCAGGGTCGAGCTTCGCGATCTCGCTGCACGCCTTCGGGTTGGCGGGCGCCTCGCCGAAGCTCGTCGCGACCTGGGCCTGGACGGCCGGGCGCGTGATGAAGTCCATCCAGAGGTACATGCAGTTCGGGTTCTCGGCCTTCGGGAAGACCATCCACGTGTCGGCCCAGCCCGTGGCGCCCTCCTTCGGCACCCGCGTGTCGACGATCTTGGCGCCGGCCGGGTCGACGTTGACGCCGTTCGCCGCCACCTGCCAGCCCGCGCCCGTGACGGCGCCGCCGGCGGCCAGGGACGCGGTCAGGCCGGTGGCATCGCGCCAGTACTCGCCGATCAGGCCGCGCTGCACCTTGGCGAGAGCGACGGCCGCGGCGAACTGGCCGGCGGTCAGCCCGTAGACGTCGGTGATGCCGAGATCGGGCTGCGTCGCCTTCAGGTACAGGGCCGCGTCGGCGATCGACATCGGATCGTCGTAGCGCCGTCACCCTGCCCGCGTAGGGCGAGGCGGCATCGAAGGCGACGCTCCACGAGTCGGGGTCGGGCTGCACCGAGTCGGGCCGCCACAGCAGCAGGTTCGCGCCCCAGCCCTGCGGGATCCCGTAGTGCATGCCCCGGTAGGTGTTGTACGGCTGGTCCTTGAGGAAGCCGGAGAGGTCCGGGTAGCTCCGGATCAGGTCGACGTTCACCGGTGCCGCGTCGCCCGCGACGATGAGGCGCGTCGACACGTCGCCGGTGGCCGAGACGCCGTCGTACTGGCCCGAGTGCACGAGCTGCACCATCTCGTCCGACGTGGCCGCGACCCGCGCCGAGACGATGCAACCCGTCTCGTCCTGGAACGCGGATACCCAGGCGTCGTCGGCGTAGCCGGCCCGCACGACGAGGTTCAGGCGCCCCTCGCCGGCCCCGATCGACGTCGGCATCGGACCGCCGGGGGTGACCTGGTCGGTCGCGGCGCCGGGCGGGGCCGTGGTCGCGGTGCCGCCGGTCGTGACGGGCGCCGAGCCGGTCGGGTCGTCGCCGTCGCCACACGCCGCGGCGGTGAGCCCGAGGGCGCACACGACCAGGGTGCCGGTGACCCAACGACGATGCATGCGCGGGGTTCCTCCTTGCCCGTTTCAGCCCGCAACCGCGAGGACGCCCGCTGTTCCGGCCGCCCCGCGCTCTCCGCTCCTCGGCGGCGAGTCTACGGGATGCGCTAGCGCCGCGCTGCGCTCCAGGCCTGCTCCCAGGCGGCGATCCCGGTCGGCTGGAGCGGTGTCCGCGCGACCCGCAGCGAGCTCAGAAAGGCCTCGTCGTCGAGGCGGTCGGCGGCGCAGGCGACCGGCCCCTCGATGCGCGCAGGCGGCCTGCACGGCGGGGGCGCCGCCGGCGGCCCGGGCGAGCGTGATCTGCACGTTCGGCGCGAGCACGTAGTTGCGCCACTTCGCGGCGCAGCGCGGATGCGGCGCGTCGGCCGCCGTCACGAACCAGGTCGACCAGCCGAGCACCGGGCCGGCCGGCACGCTGGCCGAGATGCCGAGGCCCGACAGGTCGGCGGCCACCTTGCCGCGCGCCTGGCCGAGCACGATCCGGCCGTCGGCGAACAGCTGGGCGAGCTCGGCCGGGTCGGTCCAGTACTCCCGCACCAGCGGCCGCTGGCGGCGGATCAGCTCGGCCGCGGCGTCGAGGTCGCGGGCGTCGAGCGCGTACGGGTCGCTCGTCCCGAGCACGACCGCGGCGAGCGCGATCTGGAACGGGTCGTCGGGCACCGCGATCTGGCCGGCGTAGGCCGGGATCGAACAGCGCGTCGTACGAGGTCGGCGGCGCCGGGAACGACCGCCGCGCCGCCAGGATGTACTCCGGTCCCCACACGAACGGCACCCCGTAGCGCTGTCCGTCGCGCTCGCCCGCGCGCCGCACTGCCGGCACCACGTCGTCGTCGACGCCGCGCGGCACCGTCGCCGCCACGCCCGCCACCGCCAGCGCCAGCACCGAGTCGCCCGAGACCGCGAACACGTCGGTGCCGGTGGACGTCGCGTTGCGGACGATGTCGGCCGACGAGCCCCGCGGCTCGACCGTCACCCGGCAGCCGGTTGCCTTCTCGAACTCGGCCGCGACGCCGCCGAGGCTGATGCCGTCGGCCGCGAGCACCTGCAACGCGCCCTCGCCGGGCGCCGCGACATCGACCGGTGGAGCCGACGGTGCGGCGGCCGGCTCGTCGTCGCCGCAGGCGGCGGTCGTCGCGAGGACGACCGCCGCCAGCAGCGCGATCGTGCTACGCCGCACTCGCCTCGCGCAGCGCCGACTCGAAGATCTCGAGCCCCTCGTCGAGGTCGGCGTCGGTGGCGACCAGCGGCACCAGCACGCGGATCACGTTCGACAGCACGCCGGCGCCCATCAGCAGCAGCCCGTTCGCGCGGGCGATCTCGATGGTGCGCGCGGCGATGGCCGGCGCGGGCGTGCGGGAGTCGCGGTCGGTGACCAGCTCGATGGCGAGCATCGCGCCGAGCCCGCGCACCTCGCCGATGGCGGGGATGCGCGTGGCGAGGTCCTCGAGCCGGCGCGCGGAGGCGGTCGCCGAACACCCGCGACTGCTCCTGGAAGGCCGGATCGAGCACCTGGTCGAGCGCCACGATGGCCGCGGCGCACGAGACGGGGTTGCCGACGTACGTGCCGCCGAGCCCGCCCGGGTGGACGCTGTCCATGATGTCGGCGCGGCCGGTGACGCCGGCGATCGGCATGCCGCCGCCCATCGACTTGCCCCAGGTGATCAGGTCGGGCTCGATGCCCCACCGCGCCACCGCGGCCGGATAGCCGGTGCGCAGCATGCCGGACTGCACCTCGTCCGAGATGTAGACGATGCCGTAGCGCGCGCAGATCTCGACCAGGCCCTCGACGAAGCCCTCGGTGGCCGGGTGGAAGCCGCCCTCGCCCTGCACGGGCTCGTAGATCATGCCGGCGACGGAGTCGGGGTCGACCTGGCTCTTGAACAGCGCCTCGACGGACTGCAGCGCCTCGGCGGTGCCGATGCCGCGGTACGGGTACGGCGCCTGCGCGCGGTAGATCTCCGGCGCGAACGGGCCGAAGCCCTTCTTGTACGGCATCACCTTGGAGGTCAGGCTCATGCCCATCAGCGTGCGGCCGTGGAAGGCGTTCTCGAAGCACACGATCGCCGGGCGACCGGTGTGGTAGCGGGCGATCTTGATGGCGTTCTCGGTCGCCTCGGCGCCGGTGTTGACCAGCAGCGCCTTGTACGGCCCGGCCCCCGGGTGGCAGGCGATGAGGCGCCGGCAGACCTCGAGGAACGGCTCGTACTGCGCGATCGAGTAGCACTGGTGCAGGTACTTCGCAGCCTGCTCCTGGATCGCCGCGACGACGCGCTCCGGCGTATGGCCGCCGTTCAGGACGCCGATGCCGCCGACGAAGTCGATGTACTCGCGCCCTTCGACGTCGGTCAGGCGCGCGCCGTGCGCGTGCTCCACGAAGATCGGGGCCGTCGCGATACCGCGCGCCACCAGGCGCTCGCGCTCGGCCTGCAACTCCGCGGTCCGGGTGCCGACTCGCTCGTCAACCGCCATGGGGACCTCCTCGCACCGCGCCCGCGGCGCGTGTCGATGACGTCTCGATCATATCGCTTCGCACGGGCGGAATACGCCCACATGGACAGGCGAGCGTGCCGCTGGACAGAAACCGCCGCAAAACCTGTCCAACCCGGATAGGCCCTTGCTAGGCTCCGCCGATTGACGCGAGGAGGCGCGGCGTGAGCGCGACCGACGTGAGCAAGTTGCAGGAGATGGCGACGAAGCACCTGTGGCTGCACTTCACCGCGATGCAGGACCTGCCTCCCGAGCGGCTCCAGATCATCACCCACGGCGAGGGGCCGTACGTCTTCGACCAGTCCGGCCGGCGGGTGCTCGACTTCCTGAGCGGGCTGTTCACCGTCCAGATCGGCTACTCGCACGGCGAGGAGCTCGGCGAGGCGATGCTCGAGCAGGCGAAGGAGCTGCCGTACTACACCAACTGGACGTACGCGCACCCGCGCTCGATCGAGCTGGCCGCCAAGCTGGCCGAGCTGACGCCTCCCGCCACCCAGCGCTCCTTCTTCGTCTCGAGCGGTTCCGAGGCCGTCGAGTCGGCGATCAAGCTGGCCCGCGACTACCACGCCGCCAACGGCGAGCCGATGCGGCGCAAGGTGATCGCCCGCCGGATCGCGTACCACGGCACCACGTACGGCGCCCTCTCGCTGACCGGCATCACCGGCATCCGCACGCCGTTCGAGCCGCTGATGTCCGGCGTCCGCCACGTCGCGAACACGAACCAGTACCGGTGCAAGTACTGCGCCGAGAAGGGCGGCTGCACGCTGCAGTGCGCCGACGAGGTGGCCGAGACGATCGAGTTCGAGGATCCGGAGACGGTCTCGATGGTGATCATGGAGCCGGTGCAGAACTCCGGCGGGTCGTTCACGCCCCACCCGGAGTACCACCAGCGCGTCGGTGAGATCTGCCGCGAGTACGGCGTCCTGCATGCCGCCGACGAGGTCATCTGCGGCTTCGGCCGGCTCGGCGAGTGGTTCGGGTCGATCAAGTACGACTACCAGCCCGACATCATCACGGGGGCCAAGGGCCTCACGAGCGCGTACGCGCCGATGGGCGTTGCGATGTTCACCGACCGCGTCGCCGAGGCGCTGATCGCGAACGACCGCATGTACCTGCACGGCTCGACGTTCGGCGGCCACCCCGTCGCCGCCGCCGTCGCGCTGAAGAACCTCGAGATCATGGAGCGCGAGGACGTCGTCGGCAACGTGCAGCGCAACGCGCCGTACCTCGAGGCGCAGCTGCGCGGCCTGATGGAGCGGCACGAGATCATCGGCGACGTCCGCGGGGCGGGCTACTTCTGGGCGTTCGAGCTGGTCAAGAACCGGGCCACGAAGGAGTCGCTTCTCGTACGAGGAGTGCAACGCGCTGCTGCGCGACTTCCTCTCGCCCGAGCTGTTCAAGGCCGGCCTGCTGTGCCGCGCCGACGACCGCGGCGACCCGGTCGTCCAGGTGTCGCCGCCGCTCATCTGCACGCGGGAGCACATCGACGAGGCGATCGCGATCTTCGACGACGTGCTGCCCCGCGCGATGGACATGCTGCGCGCCCTGGCCCCGTGATCAGCGTCCGCGAGCTCGTCGCCCTCGAGGGCCTCGGGCTCGAGCTGGTGGCGGGCGCCGCCGGCGCCGACCACGAGATCCGCTGGGTGGCATCGACCGAGATCGTCGACCCGCGTCCGTTCCTGCGCGGCGGCGAGGTGCTGCTCACGACCGGCCTCGCGTTCGGCCACGACGCGGCCGGGTACATCGAGCGGCTGGCGGGCGCCGGCCTCGCGGGGCTCGGGTTCGCCGTCGGCATCCACCTGCCCGACCTGCCGCCCGCGGTCGCGACGGCGGCCGACCGGCTCGGGTTCCCGGTGTTCATCGTGCCGTACGAGACGCCGTTCGTGGCGATCACCGAGGCCGCGATGACGCGCATCGTCAACGAGCAGTACGCGCAGCTCGCCCGCGCCGTGGAGCTGCACGACCGCCTCGTCGGGCTGGTGCTCGACGAGGCCGGGCTGGACGCGATCGCGTCGATGGCCGCGGCGGCCATCGACGGCCGCATCCGCGTGCTCGCGCACGACGGCCGCGTGCTCGCCACCGCCGGCGCAGAGGTGCCCGACGCCGACGCGATCGTGCTGGACGTCGGCGTCCACGCCCCCGGCGAGGCGGTGCTCGAGGCGACCCTGGGCCGCCCGTTCACCGACTGGGACCGCGTGCAGCTGCAGCAGGCGCGCACCGTCGTGGCGCTCGAGCTGGCGAAGCGACGGGCGGTGGCCGAGACCGAGCGCCGCATCGCCGGCGACCTGGTCGAGGACGCGGTGTCCGGCACGGGAGACGTGCGCCAGCTGGCTCGTCGGCTGGGCGCCTTCGGCCTCGAGACGGACGACGGCGTCGCGGTGATCCTGCTCCGGCCCGGCGATGCCGACGCCACCAGCCTCGCGGCGCTGCACCGGCGGACGGCCGAGGCGGTCGCAGGCTCGGGCCTGGCCGGTCTGGTCGGGGGCGAGGTGTGCGTGCTGGTCGCCGCGGCGGACGGCGCCGCAGCCGAGGTGGCGGCAGCGCGGCTCGCGTCGTCGGCGCGCAACGGCGGGCCGCCGCCGGCGGTCTCCGTCAGCGACGCGCGGCCCATCGCCGAGCTGCGCGACGCGTACGACGAGGCCTTCTACGCGCTCGAGGCGCGGCTCGCCGCCGGCGGCGAGGGCATCGCGACGGCGCGCGACCTCGGCTCGCTCGGCCTGGTGCTGGCGATGCAGGATCCGCGCGGCGTCGAGCTGTTCGTCCGCAGCGCGCTGGGCGAGCTCGACGGGCGGCTGCTGGAGAGCCTCGCGGCGTTCATCGAGGCGAACGGCCGGGCGGGCGAGGCCGCCGACCGCCTGGGGGTGCACCGCCACACGATGCGCCACCGCCTGCGCCGCATCGAGGCCCTGACCGGCCGCGACCTGACGAGCGCGAGAGACCGCCTGGAGCTCTGGCTGGCCCTGAAGGCCAGCGAGGTGGCGAGCCGCCACAGCACCGCCCCGCGGTGACGCTCCCGCGCGCTTGCGTGCGTGGCCCATGTGCGGGGTCTGACCCCGAAAACGCGCCCGCTGGGGTCTGACCCCAGAACGTTTCCGCGCGGAAGGCGCGCGGATCGCGCGATCGGACACGGGTCGTACGGGAGATGCGCGCGAAGCGCGATCGCATACGGCACCTCGATCGCGGTAGCGTGCGGCATGAGGTCCTCGCGGACGAACGGGGCGCTCGGGATCCTCGTGCCGGCGGCGCTGCTCACCGGGCTCGCGGGGCTGCTCGGCGGCACCGTCGGCGGGCGGCTCGTGTTCCTCGCCCACGCCGTCGCCGGGTACGCCATCGTCGCGCTGCTGGCGCCGAAGGCGCGCATCGTCCGCGGCGCGCTGCGGCGGCCCGCGCCCCACCCCGCGGCGCGCCGCGTGTTCCTCGCGATGGCGGTGCTGACGCTCGGCGTGCTCGTCTCCGGCGTCGTGTGGGCGTACACCGGGCCCGTGCGCATCGCGGGCATCACGCTCATCAACTGGCACGCCTACGCCGCCGTGCTGCTGACCGCGCTGCTCGTGTGGCACGTCGCCTCGCGCCGGCCGGTGCGCGTCGCGGCGGGCGGCATCGACCGGGCCGCGTTCCTGCGCATCGCCGGCGCCGCCGGCATCGGCGCCGCGCTCACCGCCGCCGACCGCACGGTCGAGGCCGCCACCGGCACCGACGCGCGCCGCCGCTTCACCGGCTCGCACGAGCTCGGCTCGCACGGCGGGCCGTTTCCGAGCGTCTCCTGGCTGAACGACGACCCGGAGCCCCTCGACCCGGCCGCCTGGCAGCTCCACGTGCGAGGGCGCGTCGCGCGGCCGCTCCAGCTCGGCGCCGCCGACCTGGCCGAGCTGCCGACCACCAGACCGGGAGGCCACCCTCGACTGCACGGGCGGCTGGTTCAGCCACCAGCAGTGGACGGGCGTGCCGCTCGACCACGTGCTCGAGCTCGCCGGCGTCGACGGCGGCGCGTCGTCGATCCGCGTCGTCGGCGTCACCGGCTACGCCCGCCGCTTCGCGGTCGCCGACGCCGGCCGCCTGCTGCTCGCGACCCACGTCGCCGGCCGGCCGCTCACCCACGCCCACGGCGCGCCGCTGCGGCTGGTGGTGCCCGGCCGGCGCGGGTTCGAGTGGGTGAAGTGGATCGTCGCGCTCGAGGTCGACGACACGCCCGGCGTGGTGGCAGTCGCCCTTGCCGCTGACCTAGAAGTCGTAGTCCGCGAGGCCGTCGCGCAGGCCCTTGTACGACGTCTCGACGTCGTCGACGGCGGCGCGGATGCGGACGATCTCGTCGGTCGCGTCGCCGGCCGCGGCGACGTCCGCCGCCGCCTCCGCCTGCCTCACGATCGCCGTCAGGCGGTCCTGCATGAAGGCGATCGACGCCCGCGCGCGCTCCGCTCGGCCGCGGGTCTCCGCGTCGAGGCCGGTGTCGCCGGCGATCACGGCGTAGAGCCGGTCGGCGTCGGTCACGTAGCCGCCGTTGGGGCCGGCCAGCCCGACGCCGTCGCCCGGGTTGGACGCCTCGCCGTTGCCGTCCAGGTCGCGGATCGGCTCGCCGCGCACGATGTTCGACAGGTGCTCGGCGTGGAAGCGCACGTTGAAGACGTTGTCCTCGGCCAGCGCCGTCTCGAGGAACTTCGTGTGCTCCACCAGCACGTCGACCTGCGGCTGGCCGTCGCGGAGCGATCGCTTCAGCTCGGCCAGCGCCGTCACCGACGCCGCCGAAGGACCGGTGGGTGGGGCAGCGGTCGTCGCGGGCGGCGCCTCGGTCGTGGCGGGCGCGACAGCGGTCGTGCCGGCCGGAGCGGCCGCGTCGAGCGAGTCGACGAACGCCGCGACGTCGGCCGCGTCCTGGCCCGTCACGAGGCCCGCCGGCATCACGCCGCCGCCGGCCGCGATCTTCGCGAGCGCGACGTCGGCCGAGACCTGCGTGATGTCCGGCCCGGTGCCGCCGGTGCCCGCAGCGCCGTGGCAGCCGGCGCAGCTCGCCGCGAACAGCGTCGCGCCCTTCGCCACATCGCCGGCCGCTGCGCCCGCCGCCGCCGGCGCGCTCGGCTCGAACGGCGTCACCAGGGCCACCACCAGCACCACGACGCTCACCGCCGCCCCGATCACGAGCGCGCGGATCACCAGTCCACCCCGAACTCGCCGAAGTACCAGACGCTCGACGTCAGCCACAGCACCGCCAGCAGCGCCGCCACCGCACCGCCCAGCACCGGCAGCGCCCACGACGGATGCTGCTTGTCGCGGAGGACGAGCATCTTGCGCGACGAACACGCCGTAGATGAACGAGCCGGCGACGGAGTGCACCGCGACGCGGAGCGTCGTCGTCTGGAAGCCGAGGATCGTCACGCAGTGGAAGACGACCGGCAGCGTGAAGAGGATCGCGAGCCGCCCGCTCCAGCGGTGCACCTGCTTCGCCGTCGCGTCCGACAGCGGCACCACGCCGCGCAGGTGCCCCCACATCCGCGCCGCCGTCGAGAGCTGCACGAGCACCAGCACGGCCGCGAACGTCGCCAGCCAGACCTTCGCCAGGATCGGGGCCGAGAACACCGTCGTGACGAGGTCGCCGTACGACGACGCCACGTCGAGCAGGGGGACACGCACCGTGCGTATTCAACCGATCGCGCAGCCGCCGCGCAACGCACGAGCGCCTGCCCCCTTGCCGCTCCGCGCCGCCTCAGGTACCCTGAGCGCAGGTTATGCACGAGTTGCGCGACAGCCAGGAGATCATCGGCCGCCGGGAGATTCCCAGCGGCCTTGGGCTCGTTGGCGTCGTCGTACGCACGCTCCTCGTCATTACGCGCTAGGCCCCGTCGCCCCATCCGGCGTCCGGAGGCCCACCACCATCCAGGGCCGCCGGTGACGCGCCGCGGCCAACAGCACGGCACCATTCGAGGAGCGAGATGAGCTACAAGATCGCGGTACTCCCCGGCGACGGCATCGGTCCCGAGACCATCCGGGAGACGCTTGCGCGTGCTCGACGCCGCCGCCTCGGCCTTCGGCTTCTCGTTCGAGACCGAGGAGTTTCCCTTCGGCGGCAACGCGATCGACAGCCACGGCGATCCGTTCCCGGAGCACGTCCGCGCGGCCGTCAAGGCCGCCGACGCCGTGCTGAAGGGCGCCGTCGGCGGGCCGCAGTGGGACACCGGCGCGGTGCGCCCGGAGATGGGCCTGCTGGCGCTGCGCGCCGAGCTCGAGGTGTTCGCCAACGTCCGCCCCGTGCGGCGCTGGACGACGCGCACCTCCTCGCCGCTGAAGCCCGAGCTGGCGGAGGGCATCGACATGGTGATCCTGCGCGAGCTGACCGGCGGCCTCTACTTCGGCGCCAAGGAGCTGGACGACGACCACGGTCTCGACACCTGCTCCTACTCGCGCCCCGAGGTCGAGCGCATCACGCGCCGCGCCTTCGAGCTGGCGCGCACGCGCCGCGGCAAGCTGTGCTCCGTCGACAAGCAGAACGTGCTGTCGTCGTCCAAGCACTGGCGCGCCGTCGTGCTGGACGTGGCCGCCGACTACCCCGACGTCGAGCTCTCCCACCAGCTGGTCGACTCGATGGCGATGAAGCTCGTCGAGCAGCCGGCCGCCTACGACGTGATCGTCACCGAGAACATGTTCGGCGACATCCTGAGCGACCTCGCCGCGTCGGTCGGCGGCGGCATCGGCCTCGCGCCGTCGTCGTCGCTGGGCGCCGGCCGGCCCGGCCTGTACGAGGCGATCCACGGCTCCGCGCCCGACATCGCCGGCACCGGCCGGGCGAACCCGACCGCCACCATCCTGTCCGCCTCGATGATGCTGCGCGACCTCGGCGAGACCGCCGCCGCAGACGCCGTCGAGTCCAGTGTCATCCGTCTGCTCGACGAGGGCCCGGTCACCCCGGACCTCGGCGGTCAGGCGTCCACCGAGGAGTTCGGCGCCGCCGTCGCGCGCGCCGTGCAGTCTGCTGCAGAGGTGATCTCGCGATGAGCGCCACGAACCCGGTTCCGGCCACGCCGAACCAACCCACCCCAGCCCGTCACAGCGGGCAGATGACGGGCGCCGAGGCCGTCATCCGCAGCCTCGAGGCCGAGGGCGTCGACATCTGCTGGGGCATCCCCGGCGGCGCGATCCTGCCGCTCTACGACGCCTGGGCGCGGGTCGAGCACACGGTGCGGCACATCCTCGTGCGGCACGAGCAGGGCGCCGGCCACATGGCGCAGGGCTACGCGCGGGCGACCGGCAAGGTCGGCGTCTGCATGGGCACGTCCGGCCCGGGCGCCACGAACCTCGTGACGCCGGTGGCCGACGCGTTCCTCGACTCCACCCCGCTCGTCGTGCATCACGGGCCAGGTGCCGACGCACCTGATCGGCACCGACGCCTTCCAGGAGGCCGACACGACCGGCATCTTCATGCCGATCACGAAGCACTCCTACCTCGTCACCGACGCGGCCGACATCCCGCGCGTGATGAAGGAGGCGTTCCACATCGCCCGCACCGGGCGGCCCGGCCCCGTGCTGGTCGACATCCCGAAGGACGTCGCCACCGCGATGCTCGACTTCTCCTACCCGGAGACGGTCGACCTGCCCGGCTACAAGCCGACCCGCTCCGGCCATCCCGCTGCAGGTGCAGGCCGCGGCCGAGGCGATCGCGAAGGCGCGCCGGCCGGTGCTCTACGTCGGCGGCGGCGTGCTGAACGCCCACGCCGAGGACGAGCTCGCCGGTGTTCGCCGAGGCGGTGCAGATCCCGGTCGTCACGACGCTGATGGCGAAGGGCGCGTTCCCCGACTCGCACCCGCTCTGCGTCGGCCTGCCCGGCATGCACGGCTCGAAGTTCGCCAACTGGGCGATGAACCGCGCCGACCTGCTGGTCACCATCGGCGCGCGCTTCGACGACCGCGTCACCGGCAAGCTGGACGCGTTCGCGCCCGGCGCCAAGGTCATCCACATGGACATCGACCCGGCCGAGATCTCGAAGAACCGCCACGCCGACATCCCGATCGTCGGCGGCCTGAAGCAGGTCCTCCCCGCGCTCACCGAGGCGTACCTGGAGATGCGCGCGCAGGACCGCATCGCGTCGAAGCGCGAGTGGAAGGACCAGGTCGAGGAGTGGCGCTTCAAGCACCCGTTCCGCTATCGCCGGGTCGGCCCGCTGAAGACGCAGTACGTGATGGAGCGCTTCCGCGACCTGCTCGCCGACCGCGACGTGATCTGGACGACGGGCGTCGGCCAGCACCAGATGTGGGCGGCGCAGTGGCTGAAGATCGAGAAGCCGCGGCACTGGATCACCTCGGGCGGCCTCGGCACGATGGGCTTCGGCGTCCCCGCCGCGATCGGCGCGCAGATGGCGTTCCCCGACAAGACCGTCGTCAACATCGACGGCGACGGCTGCTTCCAGATGACGATGCAGGAGCTCGCGACCGCGGTCTCCTACGACGTGCCGGCCATCCACGCGATCCTCAACAACGGCTGGCTCGGCATGGTGCGCCAGTGGCAGCAGCTGTTCCACGGCGAGCGCTACTCCGAGACGCTGCTGCGCAACGACCTGCCCGACTACGTCAAGCTCGCCGAGTCGTTCGGCGCGCTGGGCCTGCGAGCCGAGACCGAGGAAGAGGTCGACCGCGTGATCATGGAGGCCGTCGAGTCGCGCCGGCCGTGCGTGATCGACTTCCGCGTCGACCACGAGGAGAAGGTCTACCCCATGGTGCCGTCGGGCTCCGCCTCGAGCGAGATGATCGACGAGCCGTGGGACAACGAGTGGGTCGAGGAGGGCGTCTGATGCATCACACGCTGAGCGTGCTGGTGGAGAACTCCCCGGGCGTGCTGGCGCGCGTCGCGGGCCTGTTCTCCCGTCGTGGCTTCAACATCGAGAGCCTCGCGGTCGGCCCGACCGAGCAGGAGGACCGCTCGCGCATCACGCTGCGGGTCGACGCCTCGCAGCACTCGATCGACCAGGTCATCAAGCAGCTGTACAAGCTGATCAACGTCCTGAAGGTCAACGAGATGACGTCCGACGACGCCATCGAGCGCGAGATGATGATCGTGCGCGTCACCGCCCAGCCGGGCGACCGCGCCGACCTGATCCGCCTGGCCGAGGTGTTCTCGGCCCGCGTCTGCGACGTCGGCCCCACCTCGCTGATGTTCGAGTGCCTGGAGCATCCCGACAAGCTCTACGCGTTCGAGGAGATCCTGAAGCCGTACGGCATCAAGGAAGTCGTCCGCACCGGCCGCATCGCGATGCGGAAGTCCGTGCCCGAACGCGCACGCGGTGGTCGCATGCGCGTGCTCGCCTAGCCCTTCAGAACCCGACGCGCCACGAGCGCAAGACTGGAAGACTGCCTCGATGCCAAAGCTCTACTACGAGTCGGACGGCGATTTCTCCGTCCTGTCCGGCCGCAAGATCGCCGTCATCGGTTACGGCTCGCAGGGCCACGCCCACGCGCTGAACCTGAAGGAATCGGGGGCGTCGGTCACGGTCGGCGTGCGCCCCGGCTCCGACGGATGGCGGCGGGCCGAGGCCCACGGCTGGACGCCGCAGTCGCCGGCCGACGCCGTCAAGGACGCCGACGTGATCGGCATCTTCGTGCCCGACCACGTCCAGAAGCAGGTCTGGGACGACGTCGTCGCGCCCGCCCTGCGCCCCGGCTCGACCGTGCTGTTCGCGCACGGCTTCTGCATCCACTTCGGCCAGATCGTGCCGCCCGCCGACGTGAACGTGATCATGGTCGCCCCGAAGGGCCCCGGCCACCTGGTGCGGCGCCTGTACAGCGAGGGCGCCGGCGTGCCGGCCCTGATCGCGATCTACCAGGACGCCACGGGCGACGCCAAGGCGATCTCGCTGGCCTGGGCGATCGGCATCGGCGCCGCGCGCGCCGGCCTGATCGAGACCAACTTCCGCGAGGAGACCGAGACCGACCTGTTCGGCGAGCAGACGGTCCTCTGCGGCGGTGCCACGGCGCTCGTGCTGGCCGGGTTCGAGACGCTGGTCGAGGCCGGCTACGCGCCCGAGATCGCCTACTTCGAGTGCATGCACGAGCTGAAGCTGATCGTCGACCTCATGTACGAGGGCGGCATGGACTGGATGCGGTACTCCATCTCCGACACCGCCGAGTACGGCGACCTGACCCGCGGCCCGCGCGTGATCGGCCCCGAGACGAAGGCCGCCATGAAGCAGATCCTCGAGGAGATCCAGACGGGCCAGTTCGCGCGCGAGTTCGTGGGCGAGAACCAGACCGGGCGCAGCGGCATGAAGATGCTCCGCGAGCGCGGTGCGCGGCACCCGATCGAGGTCGTCGGCGCCGAGCTGCGGTCGATGATGCCGTTCGTCTCGTCGGCCCGCAAGCAGGCGGAGGAGTCGGCCTGACCGTCTAGCGCTCGGCGGGCGAGCCGTCGATCGCCAGCTGGACGCGGTGCAGCGCGATGCGCACCTGCGTCACCGGCAGCCGCTCGTTGTAGAGCGGCGACATCGTCGCGTGCGTGAGCAGGCGATCCATCATCGCGACCGCCGTCGGGTGCACCCGCGAGTCGGGCCGTGCCAGGTGGAAGGCCACGGCGAGGAACTCGTCGCGGTACTCGCGGACGCGGGAGTACGAGGGACTGAGCTTGGGGTCGGCGGGTTCGAACCCGTCGGCCTCGAGCACCATCCGGCCGATCACGCGGGCCAGGCGCACGCGCACCTCGGGCGTGACGAGGGCCTCGGCGGCCTTGGCGACGTCGGCGATCTCGTAGGCGGAGCGCTGGTGGACGAGGCGCGAGAGCAGCGCCATGCGGTCGGCGCGCGCGTAGGCGCAGACCACGGCGCCGGCGACCGCGCCGGCAAACGACGCGACGGCGACGGGCACCTGGCCGAGCACCAGCAGCGGCACCGAGGCGCCGGCCGCGGCGGCGCTGCCCGTGAGGGCGTCGCGGGCGCGGTTGCGGAGCCGCTCGAGGGTCGACCTTGGCGAGGAACGGGTCGACCGCGTAGTCGTTGATGATCGACGCCGGCTCGTGCATCTTCCATGCATCGGCACGGCACGATCCGCGCTTTACCGGGGTACGCTCCGGCCATGCGCCTTCCCCTCGCCTGCATCGCGCTGTGCGCGCTTCTCGTGGCCGCCTGCGGGAGCTCCGGCGGCGGCGCCGACAGCACCGTCGTCACCGACTTCGCCGCTCCGGCACCACCCGTCGCGGGCACCGGCCCGTCGCTGAACTCGCTGCTCGGCCTGCCCGACGACTCGACGCAGATCGACACGCCCGACGTGCTCGTGACGAGCGGCAACGACTACGCGGCCGGCAAGGAGATGCGCGTCCCGGTGGGGCTGCTGCACAAGGACGGCACGCAGTTCCTCGCCGACGGCGGCAAGATCGAGATCTACCTCGCGGCCGACGGCAAGTCCGGCTCGGCCGGGCCGTTCGAGGCCACGTACGTCCCGATCGAGGGGCCGGGCATCACGCTCGCGCCGGAGGACATCAAGGGCGTGTACGTCGCCCAGATCAAGGTGCCCGACGCGGGCGGCTACTTCATGGCCGCCAAGTACACGGTCAACGGCGCCGAGTCGACGGCCAGCGGCAGCATCAACATGGCCGAGGCCGAGGCCTCGCCGCCGGTCGGCGCCGACGCGCTGCCGTCGGAGACGCCGACCATCAAGTCCACGAACGGCGACTTCTCGCTGCTGACGACGGCCGACCCGCCCGACAAGACGCTGCTCGAGTACTCGATCGCCGAGTCGATCAAGGACAAGCAGCCGTTCGTCGCGGTGTTCGCGACGCCGAAGTTCTGCGCCAGCAGGCTGTGCGGGCCGACCGTGAAGATCGCGGAGGCGGTCCAGCAGGACATGAAGGACACGCCGATGCGGTTCATCCACGTCGAGATCTATCGCGACAACGACCCCAACTCGGGCCCGAACCCGTGGGTGCAGCAGTGGGGGCTGCCGTCGGAGCCGTGGGTGTTCGTGGTCGGTGCCGACGGCAAGATCCGCTCGAAGTTCGAGGGGGCCGTCGGCCTCGACGAGCTCGAGCAGGCGGCGCGCGCCGCGCTCTAGCGCCTAGCTGAGCAGGGCGATCGTGGCCGTGAAGCCGTGCAGGTGGTTGCGGCCGCCGACCGGCCCGATCTCCCCCTGGCAGAACAGCCCCGCCGCCGGCACGCCCAGCAGCGCGTCGACCAGGCCGGCGTCGTGGTCGTCGGTCGAGAAGAGGCTGCGACCGCGGCCGTTGCACGAGAACAGCAGCGCGCCGCCGCCGCCGGCCGGAGCGCCGCGCAGCACGTGCTCGAGCTCGGCCGTGGCCGACGTCTCGTCGCGGACGTGCAGCCGGAACGTCTGGCCGACGCGCGGCACGTCGCCGATCATGATCGCGCCGCGCTCGCGGTCGGCACCGAGCAGCACGCGCACCAGGTAGTCGCCGACACCGTACTCCGGCCGGTTCTCGTCGATCACGAGCCCGGACAGCAGGCCGTTGCGGGCCAGCGCCTGGTCGGCCTCCGACAGCGTGCCGAACACCTCCTCGACCTTCTCCAGCGCCGGCGTGCCGGCCAGCTCCAGCAGCGCGTTGCCGGCCGCCGCGGTGACGACGAGCTCCGGGCCGATCGGCCGGCAGCCCTGCGATACCAGCGGCGCGCACATCGACATCGGCAGCACCGACGCCGACCGCGCCGGCGCGCAGCACGCCGCCGTCGCGGAACAGCCGCGCCTGCCCGGCGCCGCCACCGCCGGTGAGACCGCCGACGATCGCCTGTCCCGGCTCCAGGTGGTCGATCAGCGCGTCGGTGCCGAACGTGTACGGGTCGGCGAGCAGCACGGTCAGCGCGTCGGGTGCGATCGCGGGCACGCCGCCGAGGTCGGCGAGCGAGTGGAACACGTCGATCTGCGCGTCCGGCACGGAGGCGGCCAGCACCGAGACGGCGCGGCCGCGCTCGACCTCGCGGCCCGCACCGATGACGCCGCTCGCGGCCACGGCACCCGCCAGCGCGCGGGGCGCCGCCTCGTCGAACGCCAGCGGTCCCGCCCGCGCAGCGTCGCCGCCGTAGGCATCGGACGCGAACACGAACAGCAGGTCGGCGCGGGCTCCGGCGAGCGGTGCGAGGGCGTCGGCGACCGCGTCGGCGACGGCCCGTTCGATGTCGGCGTCGGTCGCGAGGCCTGCGCCGTAGCGATGCACGGGCCCATGGTACCGTCCGCCGCATGTCGAAAAGCGCCACCATCACCACCAGCCTCGGCCCCATCGAGATCGAGCTCTTCGATGACGCGGCGCCGAAGACCGTCGCCAACTTCGAGAAGCTCGCGAACGACGGCTACTACGAGAACCTCACCTTCCACCGCGTGATCCCCGACTTCATGATCCAGGGCGGCTGCCCGAACGGCGACGGCCGCGGCGGCCCGGGCTACTCGTTCGAGGACGAGTTCAACGACCACAAGGTCGTCAAGGGCGCGCTCGCGATGGCGAACGCCGGCCCGAACACCAACGGCTCGCAGTTCTTCATCGTCACCACCGAGGCCGCTCCGTGGCTCGACGGGAAGCACACCGTGTTCGGCCAGGTGACGTCGGGCTACGACGTCGTCGAGGCCATCTCGGCCGTCGACCGCGACCGGTCCGACAAGCCGCAGACGCCGGTCACGATGAGCGTCTCCATCGCCTAGCGACGAGGCCGCGCCGCGCAGCTGCGCGGCTCGAGCTCGAGGGTCCGAAGAAGAGGGGGTGCAGACGGCAATGTCTGCACCCCCTCGGTCGTTCCACCCTAGGCTGCGCAGTCGCAGATCAGGCGGATCGCCTCCCCCGAGACGCTCACGCCTTCGCGCGAAATGATCGCGCCGTCTGCCAGCTCGAAGCCGACGACCTCCCCGGTTCCCAGATCGACGATCACGTCGGCGACCGCGACGCCCGTGGTGTGGCGGCAGGCGGCTGACAGCGTCAGCAGGGCCGACAGCGTCAGCCCGGCACGGTCGTAGAAGCGCACGTCGTCGATCAGGTGCAGCGCCGAGTCGAGTTCGATCCCGGAGGGGCCGAGTGACACGACGGCGACGAGCGGCACGAAGCGTCGCTCGCCTTCCGACAGCCGCACGTCGAACCCGGCCACGCGGCGCGCGTCGCCGTCGAGCACGACATCGACGATGCGGCCCACGTGCATGCCCGCAACGGACACGCCGCGCAGTCGCGGACGGTCCCGGTGCAGGTTCAGGATGCCGGACTGGTTGAGCGCCGGACCCCGGAGGCCGCTCTCGTCATACCGGGCGTCGAGCACGGTTCCGATCGGTGCGGTCATCGTCATGGACGCAAGGTAGGTAGTGGCAGTCGCAACCCCATCACGCGGATGTCACGGTCCGGTCACGGACCCCTGCCGAATCACCCCTTGGAGGGGTGAACCCGCGGCGAACCTGCGGCAAGCTACTGCTTGTGCAGAGGAACTTGCAGACGACGGCCGGAGACCCCCGGCAAGCCCCGGCGCCCCAACGGGCCGTGCGCGTCGTCGGGTAGCTCCTCCCCTCCCTGACCTGACCGCGCCGCATCCCGTCGGGCGCACGGCCGCGAGCACCTGCTCCGGCCCGTGGCGAGGCCTCACACCGCCGGGGCCCGGACCGCACTCGCGTGTCCGGTCAGGGCGTCGCGAGCTCGTCACGGTGCCCGGGCACTGCGCGCCCGCGATCTCCCGGACGACCGCCGAATCTCCCCTGACCCGGCGGGCGTTCCGCGGGCGCGCGCACTCCTTCTTCCCTCTCGCCCGGCCCCTCTCGAAGCGTTCCATCCTCCTCCCCATCCCCACGGCCGCTGGCCCGTTCCGGAGCCCCTCCTCCTCCGGAACGGGCCATCGGTCGTTTCGGGCCGGGCTCAGGTGAGGAGGTAGCGCTCCAGGAACGCGGCGACCTGCGGGTAGGCGTCGATGCGGTTCTGCAGCCGCACGAGGCCGTGGCCCTCGTCCTCGTACCGCAGGTAGACGACCTCGCGGCCGCGCTCCTGCAGGGCCGCGACGATCTGCTCGGCCTCCTGCACGGGCACGCGCGGGTCGTTGGCGCCGTGGATCACCATCAGCGGCGCCACGATCGCGTCGACCCGGTGGATCGGCGACAGACGCTCGAGCAGCTCGCGGTCGTGCTCGAGCGAGCCGTACTCGGCCTCGCGCAGCGCTCGCCGGTAGCTGCCGGTGCGCTCCATGAAGGTGACGAAGTTGGCGATGCCGACGATGTCGACGGCCGCCCGCCACAGCGCCGGGTACTCGGTGATCGCGGCGAGCGTCATGTAGCCGCCGTACGAGCCGCCCATGACGCCGACCGGCACGCCGCGCTCGGCGCCGAGCGCGATCGCGAGCTCGGCCAGGTCGCGCACGGCGTCGGGCCGCAGCTCGACGTCGTCGAGGCCGCCGAAGGTCTTGCCGTACCCCGTCGAGCCGCGCACGTTCGGCACGGCGACGCTGATGCCGCGGGCGACCAGGTACTGGATCACCGCGTTCAGCGCCGGCCGCGCCTGCGACTCGGGGCCGCCGTGCACGTGGCAGACCGTCGGCGCATCGCTCGGGCCGTAGAGCAGGTACGGGATGCGCACGCCGTCCGACGCCGTCAGCGACCGCAGCTCGGGCCGCTGCAGCACGTCGGCCGGCACGCCGCCCAGCGTCGAGCGCGTCACGCGGGCGACGTGGTCGGAGACGACCCAGACGTCGGTCGGGCCGTCGGCCGGCGACACGTGCAGCGCGAGCCGGGTGCCGTCGGGCGAGAAGGCGAGACCGCCGATGACGCCGGTCGGCAGCGCGTCGACCGGCCTGCCGTCGAGCGTCAGGCGCGACGCCCCGTCCTCGTTGCGCACGTAGGCGAGCCGGTCGCCGTGGACGGCGATCGCCTCGATGTCGGCGTCGTCGTCGGTGAGGAACGTCAGCTCGCCGCCCGGGTCGAGCCGCGCCAGCCGCTGGAACTCCGAGCCGCGATCGCAGGCGCAGACGATGGTGCCGTCGCTCGCCAGCAGCGCCGGCAGGTACTGCTCCGGCCCCTCGTGCGCGGTCAGCAGCCGCGGCTCGCCGCCCGTCGCGGCGACGAGGAAGAGGTCGTGCGAGACGTTCGAGTGGGCCCGCGCGAGCAGGATGCCGTGCGCCGTGAAGTCGCAGACGACGTTCCAGCCCTCGAGCTCGACCTCGGTGCGCGTCCCGCTCGCCAGGTCGAGGATGACGAGGTCGAAGTCGGTGCCGTTGCGCTCGGTGTGGGTGTACGCGAGGGCCGATCCGTCGGGCGAGAACGCGCCCAGCGAGTGGATCGCGTCGGCGGTCGCGAGGGCGCGCTCGGGGCCGGCGAGGTAGAGCCGGTGGCGCTCGTTGCCGCCCACGTCGCGGCTGAACGCCAGGCGGGCGCCATCGGGCGAGGCGACCGCGCCCGAGACGCGCTCGGCCTCGAACGTGAGCTGGTCGGGCCAGCCGCCGGCGGCCGGCATCAGCCAGATCTGCGGGATGCCCGTGATGTCCGACAGGAAGGCGAGGCGCGCGCCGCCATCGAGCCACTGCGGCGAGTGCGCGCTGCGGATCCGCAGGTAGGCCGCGATCTCCGGCGTCGCTACCACGGAATCTCGACCCCGTCCCGCCAGAACCGCCCGGTCAGCCCGCCCGCGTCGAGCGTCGCCAGCTGCAGCGCCATCTTCGCCGCCTCCTCCGGCGCGACGCTGGCGCTGGAGCCGCCCATGTCGGTGCGCACCCAGCCGGGGTGCATGGCGTTGACGAGGATCCCGTCGCCGGCGAGCTCGCTCGCCGTGTTGGCCACGAAGGCGTTCACGGCCGACTTCGAGATGCGGTACGGCAGCGAGCCGCCGCGCATCCCCGACGTGAACTGGCCCATGGTCGAGGAGACGACCACGACGCGCGCGTGGCCGGCGGCGCGCAGCGACGGCAGCAGCGCCTGCGTGAGGCCGACCGGCGCCAGCACGTTGACCGCGAAGCAGTCCTCGATGTCGCTGCGCTGCGCGTCGGCCACCCCGCCCCGGCGCAGCACGCCGGCGTTGTGCACGAGCACGTGCAGCTGCGGTGCGAGCTGCGCGGCCTGCGCCGCCGCGGCGGCGACGCCGTCGGCCGTGCCGAGGTCGCCCCACACCGGCTCGCCGCCGAGGTCGATCGAGGCGCGTCGCGCGTCGATCTCGGTGCGCGCGTGGCAGAGCACCCGCGCGCCCTCTGATTTGAGCGCGGTCACGATCGCCGGGCCGAGCCCGCGGCCCGTCCCCGTGACGAGCGCCGTCTGTCCGTCGAGAAGCATGGCGGTAGCGTAGGCGCGGTAGCATGGGCCTGCAGGCCGGACGGCTGCGGGGCGCTTGCGCCTCGAGGAAAGTCCGGACACCACAGGGCAGGGTGCTGGGTAACGCCCAGGCGGGGAAACCCGACGGAAGAGCGCAACAGAGAGAAGACCGCCGATGTGGCCAGTGGCCGCAGGTAAGGGTGAAACGGTGCGGTAAGAGCGCACCAGCGGTGCCGGTGACGGTGCCGGCTAGGCAAGCCCCACCCGGTGCAACGCCAGACAGGGACGATGACGCGGCCCGCCGAGTCCCGGGTAGGCGGCAACGAGCGGCCCGGCAACGAGCCGCCCAGATGGATAGCCGTCCTCGACAGAATCCGGCTTACAGGCCTGCTACGGAAAAAGCCCTGGAAACAGGGCTTTTTCTATGGGCCATCGGCCCCGGTCACCGGGAAGCGAACGCCGGCAGCTGGAGCTTGCGCCGGTAGACGCCCGGCGAGACGCCGGTGACGCGCTTGAAGAGACGCCGGAAGGACGCCGGATCCTCGTAGCCGACCGCGTAGCTGATCGCGTCGACCGGCTCCGCCGTCCGCTCGAGGCGGCGCTTCGCCTCCTCCACCCGCGTGTGCTGCACGTAGGCGATGGGCGAGTGGCCCGTGGCCGCGGTGAACCGGCGCTTGAACGTCCGCTCCGGCAGGCCCGAGCGCTCGACCATCTCGGTCACGGGCGCCGCCACCGCGGAGTGGGTGCGCAGCCATTCCTGTGCGTCGGCGACGATCGCGTCGCCGTGGTCGAGCGGCGCGTCGAACGGGACGTACGGCCCCTGCCCGTCGGTGTGCCACTGCAGGAGCAGGAACTTCGCGAGCGCCTGTGCGGCCGTCGGGCCGACGTGGCGGGCGACGAGGTACAGGACCAGGTCGTGCCAGGAGGCGGAGGCCCCGGACATCACGAACTCCTCGCGATCGCCGGTCGCCACCAGTACCTCGTCGAGGCGCAGGCCGACGTCGGGAAAGTTCTCGCGGAAGGTCGCCGCGTAGGCCGGGTGCATCGTGACGCTGCGACCCTGCAGGAGCCCGGTCTCGGCCATCAGCAGCACCCCGGAGCAGGCGGAGCAGAGGATCGCTCCCTCCCGGTGCACGCGCTGCAGCCACGCGACGAGGTCGGGGTAGCGGTCGCGTACCCACACGCCGTCCGTGACCAGGAGCGAGGGGACGATCGCGATGTCGGTGCGGCCGGGATCGGCGATCGACCGGTGCACGGGCAGCGCGATCCCGCTCGCCGTCGGCTGGGCACCGGGCCGTGCGGCGACGAGCTCGACCGCGAACGGCGGGGCGGCGGGTACGGCGTCGTCGATGCTGCTCAGCAGCGGGAAGGACGAGAGCGTGTCGAACATGCCCATCAGGCTTCCGACCGCTGCGTCGGGAAGCACGAGCAGCGACACCCGCAGGGGCTCGCGACCGGTCGATCCGGCCTTCGGTGGCACGTTCGGACCCATTCCGGGCAGTCTCACCCTTCCGGCTCCTCCTCGCAAAGGCGACCCTGACCTGGAGCGAAAACCCAGGACCCTGGAGGGTCAAGATGCAACTGCAAGAGCGATCCACGGAAGCCTTCATCGGGCAGGCGATGGCCGAGCTGGCCGCCTGCTACGGCGGCGTGATGGTCAGCACCGGGCACAAGCTCGGCCTGTACCGCGCGCTCGCCGGCCACGGGCCGCTGAGCTCGATCGAGCTCGCCTCCCGCACCGGCTGCGACGAGCGATACGTCCGCGAGTGGCTGAACTCGCAGGTGGCGGCCGACTACCTCGTCTACCACGAGGAGTCCGAGACCTACGAGCTGCCGGCCGCGCACGTGCCGGTGCTGGCGGACGAAGGCAGCCCGGTCTTCCTGCCGCCCGCGTTCGAGATCCCGGCATCGATGTGGTTCGACCAGGAGCGCACGCTCGAGGTGTTCCGGACCGGCGCCGGCATCCCCTGGGGGGAGCACGACGGGCGGCTCTACTGCGGCGTGTCGGCCTTCTACCGCAACGCGTACCGCGCCTCGCTGGTGCCCGAGTGGCTGCCCGCGCTCGACGGGGTGGTCGAGAAGCTCGAGCGCGGCAGCTCCGTCGCGGACGTCGGCTGCGGTCACGGGCACTCGACCGTGCTGATGGCGTCGGCGTTCGGGCGATCCCACTTCGACGGCTTCGACACGCACGAGGCATCGGTCGAGACCGCCGCCGGGGAGGCGCGCGCGGCCGGCGTCGACGATCGCGTCGCCTTCCGGCAGGCCGATGCGCGTTCCTACCCGGGCAAGGGGTACGACCTGATCTGCTTCTTCGACACGCTGCACGACCTCGGCGACCCGGTCGGTGCCGTGCGGCACGCCTACGAGGCGCTCGCCGACGACGGGACGCTGATGGTGGTCGAGCCCTACGCCGGCGACAGCGTCAGCGACAACGTCGGCATCGTCGGCCGCCTGTACTACACCGGCTCGGCGCTGCTCTGCTGCCCCCACTCCAACTCGGAGGACGTGGGCCTCGCGCTCGGCGCCCAGGCCGGCCCTGCGCGGCTCACCGCCGTGCTGCGGGAGGCGGGATTCGGCACCGTCCGGATCGCGCACGAGACGCCGGTCAACATCGTGCTCGAGGCGCGCCGCTGACCCGGTCGCGTGCCGATCGAGCCTTCGACGGCGGGCTCGATCGGCACGCCGACCACCGAAAGCCGGCTTGGTCGAGCGACTGCAGAGTGTGAGAACGTCAAATCAATCTATAGCTTGTCTATAACATCGCAGTAGTAAATATATGAGTTGACTTTTATTGAGCAACAGGTAACCTACAACTTGACCATGAAGAGATCCTCTGCCCTGGCCCGTACGGCACTCGACCAGAACCTCACCCCGATTCGTGACGTCGTTCCACCACCCCCGCCACGCGGCTGGATCCGCGCCTTCCGCGAAGCTCTCGGGATGACGCAGGAAGACCTCGGACGCCGCCTCGATGTCACGAAGCAGGCCGTCCACCAGCTCGAGGCGTCGGAGGCTGACGACTCGATTCGCCTGGGCACGCTGCGCCGCGCCGCGGCAGCGCTGGACTCGACCCTCGTCTACGCGCTCGTCCCGAACACGACGCTCGCCGAGACCGTCGAGCGACGAGCGCAGCTCGTTGCCCGCACGGGACGTCAAGCGCGCGGGGCACTCGATGCTGCTCGAGGACCAGCTCGGTGGCGCCGCCGACGCGGAGCGTCTGACGGCCGAGCTGGCAGCGGCTGCGCGAGACTCCCGCGATCTGTGGCGCGACGCGTAGCGCCCGCGCGACGATGCAGCATCCGTCGACGACGGGCGACGGGCAGACGCCGATCGATCCCGATGAGGCCCTTGGGCTCATCCCGTCCTGGGTGGCGACGCGTTCTGACCTCGACCGAGCCGAGCAGGATGCGATCGCCAAGGCGCTCGCGTGGGCGCGCGGACGCAGACCAAGCGCTGCTCGCATTCTCAGCGAGCGGTTCCTGCGGCAGCTCCACGAGCAGATGTTCGGAGACGTGTGGAGGTGGGCGGGCACGTTCCGTGCGACTGGCAAGAACATCGGTGTTGCGGCATCCGATATCCGCGAGGAGCTGGCCAAGCTCCTCGCCGACGCTGCATTCTGGATCGAGCACGCGACCTTCACACCCGACGAGATTGCCGTCAGATTCCACCATCGGCTCGTCTGGATCCACGCGTTTCCGAACGGCAACGGGCGGCACGCGCGGGAGGCTGCAGACCTCCTGATCGAGGCACTCGGCAGCGACCGCCTCAGCTGGGGCGCGGGGGCCGCGGATGATCCAGCAGCCATCCGAGCGGCGTACATCGCGAGCCTCCGCGCGGCCGACGCCGGCGACATCGAGCCCCTCCTCACCTTCGCGCGAAGCTGACCCCTGGGCCGAAGATAGGGGTACGGATAGGGGGCGCCCCGGACGCCCGGCGATGGGCCGGGTGCGACGGTGGGAGGCATGGAAACGATCGCCCTCCCCACCTCCCCCCTCGCAGCCGCCCTGCGCGCCCACGGCTTCGTCGGCCGGCTCGTCGAGCCGGGCGACGCCGGCTACGACACCGCCCGCGCCGGCTGGAACGGCGCCATCGATCGCCACCCCGCGGCAGTCGCCTACGTGTGCGACGCCGACGACGTCGCGGCGGGCATCCGCGCCGCCCGGGCGCTCGACCTGCCCTTCACCATCCGCGCCGGCGGCCACTCGGTCTCGGGGCGCTCGGTGCGCGACGGCGCCCTCTGCATCGACCTGCGCTCGCTGAACGCCGTCGACGTCGATCCGCGCCGCGCGGTCGTGCGGGTCGGTGGCGGCGCGCTGCTGAGCGAGCTCGACGCCGTCACCCAGGAGCACGGGCTGGCCGTGCCCGGCGGCCAGGTCTCCCACACCGGCGTCGGCGGGCTGACGCTCGGCGGCGGCATGGGCTGGCTGATGCGCAAGCACGGTCTGACCATCGACTCGCTGCTGTCGGCCGACGTCGCCCTCGCCGACGGCCGGTGCGTGCGCGCCTCGGCCGCCGAGCACCCCGACCTGTTCTGGGCGCTGCGCGGCGGCGGCGGCGACTTCGGCGTCGTGACGACCTTCGAGTTCCAGGCGCACGCCGTCGGCCCGATGGTGCTGGCGGGTCTGCTGGTCTACCCGTGGGAGCAGGCGCGCGATGCCCTGCGCGCGAGCCGGGCCCTGATGGCCGGAGCGCCCGACGAGCTGACCGTGTTCGACGTGCTGCTCACGGCGCCGCCGGCGGCGCCGTTTCCGCCCGAGCTGCAGGGCCGCCGGGTCGCCGCGATCGGTGTCGCGTGGTGCGGCGACCTCACCGAGGGCGAGCGCGTGCTGGCACCGCTGCGGGCCGGCCTGCCGCCGGCGCTCGACCTCGTCGGCCCGATGCCGTACGTCGCGCTGCAGTCGATGATCGACCAGACCGCGCCGCACGGCTGGCAGTTCTACGACCGGCAGCACTTCCTGGACGAGGTCAGCGACGGCTTCATCGACGCGCTGCTGGCCGGCTTCGAGACGCGTGCCCACGCCGCAGGCGCACGTCGTCACGGGCTGGCTGGGCGGCGCGGTCGACCGCACGCCGCCCGGCGACGACGGCGTTCGGCCACCGCGGTGCCCGGGCGTTCACCTGGATCATCGGCTGCTCGGGCGACGAGCCCGTCGACGAGGTCGCCGGCTGGGTGCGGCGCACCTGGGATGCAACCGAGCGGTTCGCCACCGGCGGCGTCTACGTGAACGCGCTGAACGCCGAGCGCTCGGTGCGCGACGCGTACGCCGACGACGTCTGGGAACGCCTGGTCGACGTGAAGCGCCGCTACGACCCGGACGGCGTCTTCGGCGGCAACGGGATCGGCTAGAGCCCTTCCCGCACGGCGTGCGCGGCCGCCTCGGTGCGGCTGCGCACGCCGAGCTTCGCCAGCACGCGGCCGACGTGGTGCTCGGCGGTCTTGGGCGCGATCACGAGGCGGCCGGCGATCTCCGCGTTCGAGAGCCCGGCCGCGACGAGCGCGAGCACCTCCCGTTCGCGCACCGTCAGGTCGTCGCGGTCGCCGCGGCGGGCCGTGCGGCCGGCGGCGCCGAGGTCGCGCAGCAGCGCGGCCGCGCGGTCGGCGTCCGGCCGGGCGCCGAGGCGCTCGAAGGCGTCGCGCGCCGCGCGCGCGGTCGGAAGGGCGAGCGCGGAGCCCTCGGCCGCCAGCACCGCGGCGAGTGCCAGACGGGCGCGGGCCTCCTCGAGCGGGAAGTCGATCGCGGCGAACCCGGCCACCGCCTCGTCGAACGCGAGCGTGGCCGCGACGGTGTCGCCGCGCGCGGCGGCGACGTGTCCGGCGAGCGCCGCCGCCTCGGCCCGCAGGTCGTCGCGCGAGAGGCGCTCGGCGACGGCGCGCAGGCGCTCGGCCGCCGCGGCCGCGCCGTCGAGGTCACCGTCGGCCAGCGCCACCATCGCGCCCAGTCCGAGCAGGGCGCCATCGTCACCGGCGGTGGCGCGGCGGTCGAGCAGCGCCCGCGCCACGGGCAGGTCGCCGCGCTCCAGGTGCAGCTCCACCAGCGGCGCCAGCGCGGCGGGCTGGTCGTCCAGCCCGGCCAGGAGCTGCTCGGCCTCCTCGCTGCGTCCCTGGCGCAGACGCAGCCCGGCGAGCACTGCCAGCGGCAGGGCGCGACCGCCGGCGCGACGGCGGTCAGGCTGGCGCTGCAGCGCCTCCAGCAGCACGGCCTCGGCCCTCGTCCAGTCGCCCGCGCGGACGAGGACCGAGCCGTAGATGCCGCGGCACCAGGACTGGACGGGGTTGAAGCGCCGGCGCTCGGTGAAGTCGACCACCGCCTCGCACCACTGCGCGGCGCGCTGCAGGTCGGCGAGGCCATCGCAGACCACCAGCGTCGTGCAGCACGCGTCGCCGCAGGCCAGCGGGTCACGCGTCTCGCCGCCGAGCGCGACGGTCATCGCCTCGTCCAGCAGCGCCAGGCCCTCGTCGATACGGCCCTGGCGCACCACCGCGTGGCCGAGCTGCGACAGGGCCATGCACTCGACGTCGGGGTCGGCCAGGTCGTGCGCGACGTCGAGCGCGACGCGGGCGTGCTGCTCGGCGGCGACGGGGTCGCTCGCGCGCTTGGCCTCCTCGACCGCCAGCCAGCCGAGCTCGGCGACCGCTCCCTCGCCGGCCAGCAGGCGGCGGGCGCGCGCGAGCCAGCCGGCGGCAGCGGACTCACGCCCGTCGATGCGCGACTCGCCGGCCAGGTAGACGGCGATCCGGCCCGCGTTCCGCGCGTCGCCGCGGCGCTGGTAGGCGGCGTACGCGTCGCGGCGGCGGTCGATGCCCGCGTCGCGCTCGCCGAGCCACCAGAGCGACTGGCCGAGGCCGTCGAGGGCGTCCGGATCCTCCGGATCGGCAGCGAGCGCCTGCGTGAAGGCATCACGCGCCGCCGCCCAGTCCGCGTCGGCGAACAGCCGCCAGCCGGTCGTCGTCTCGCCCATCCCCCGGGAAGCCTAATGGCACCGCACGAGCGGTACGGCTGACGCCCCACCCTGCGAGGGGTGAGGCGTCAGCGGCGCCGCTGATCAGGCGAGCTCGGGCGGCGGGCCGAGGATCGCCGTGCCGAACTCGTCGGCGGCGGCGAGCACGCGCGGCATGTCCGGCGGGCCGGCGGGCGGGAACCCGTCGGTCCCGGCCGGGTCGCCCGCGGCCCGGACGAAGCGCTCGTGGCCGGGCGTCGTGATGTTGAGCAGCCGGGCGGCGCCGTCGTCGGTAACCCGGAAGGCATGCGGGACGCCGGCGGGCACGTGGATGAAGCCGCCGACGCCGACAGGGACGGGAGCGTCGTCGCCGACCTGGTAGACGACCGCGCCGGCCAGCACGACGAAGCTCTCCTCGTCGTCCAGGTGCGCGTGCAGCGGGGTGGCGGTGCCGGCCGGGAGGTGCTGCTCGACGATGGCGTAGCGCTCGTCGGTGTCGGCGCCGGTGGCGAGGACGCCGACCGTGCCGCCGAAGAACCAGATGCGCTCGCGCTCGGCCATCTCGATGATGACGGGGCGCCGGGTGGGTGTGGTTGCGGTGTTCATGGTGCCCAGACTGCGAGCGCGCGATTCGCCGGACAACACCCCAGCTGGAGTGTCTGCAGCGCGACGGGGGCTAGCCACACCCGGCTCGGACGGGCTGCCCCCAGCGGTACGCCGCCGGCTCGCGATACGGTCGGGACATGCCGGTCTTCGGGGTATGCGCTCACAGGCACCGACGCGCGCCAGGCGCGCGAGCGCCTCCTCGACCTGAGCCGCCGCGGCCTGCCCGCGCCCGAGCTGTTCGACCGCGTCGGGACGGTGCTCGGCCAGGTCGTCCCGTTCGACGCCAGCGGCTGGATGACGACGGATCCCGCGACCGGGCTGTTCACGGGCATCGGCGGCCTGACGGGCATGTCGCCGCGGGCCGCCCAGGTGTTCTTCGAGAACGAGATCGCGGAGCCCGACCTGCACAAGTTCACCGACCTCGCCCGGTCGCGGCAGCCGGTTGCCCTGCTCGCCGACGCGAGCCGCGGCGGATCCGGGCCGGCCAGTACCCGGCAGCGCACGATCTATCCGAGCTACGGGCTGGGGCCCGAGCTCCGCGCCTCGTTCGCGCTCGACTCGGCGATGTGGGGCTCCGTCTGCCTCTCGCGCCACACCGGGTCGCCCGACTTCACGCCGGCCGAGGCGCGGTTCGTGGGCGCGCTGGCCGAGCCGCTGGCGCTCGCGCTGCGCGGCGCGCTGCTGCTGGACGCCGACACCGTCGTGGCCGACGGCGCGCCGGGCATCCTGATGGTCACCGCCGAAGGCGAGCTGGAGTCGGCGACGCCGCCGGCACAGGAGTGGCTCGAGCAGCTGACCGACGACCCGCAGGGCCTCGCCCCGATGGGGCTCCCGGCCGCCGTGCACGCGGTGGCGATGCGGGCGCTCGCCGACGGATCCGATCCCCACGTCGCGCGGGTGCGGGTGCGCACCTCCGGCGGCGTCTGGCTGACGCTGTATGCGTCGCCGCTCCCGGGCGCCGACGGCGCTCGCCGCGCGGCGGTCGTGATCGAGCCGGCCAGGCGCGCCGAGGTGGCTCCGGTCGTCGCGCAGGCGTATGACCTATCGCCGCGCGAGCGTGAGGTGCTGGCGCTGATCGCGCAGGGCATCGCGGTGGACGAGATCGCGCGCCGGCTCGTCATCTCGGTCTACACGGCCCGCGACCACGTGAAGCGGATCCAGGCGAAGGTGCATGTCACGAGCCGCGCGGAGCTGGTCTCCAAGCTGTTCGTCGACCACTACGCGCCGACCGCCGCGTAAGCGCGGATCGCCCACTGCCCGCCTCCCCCGCAGCCGCTCGTCTAGGGTTCCGCGTGATGCCCGCGCAGCTGGTCACCCTCGAGGACGCGATCGGCCGCATCCGCGACGGCGACACCCTTCTGTGCGGTGGCTTCGGCCTGGTCGGCGCGGCGCTGACGCTGCTCGACGGCCTCGCGACGATCAGCACCGCCCGCGACCTGACGGTCGTCTCGAACAACATCGGCGAGCCGGGCCGTGGACTGGGCGCGTTGCTGCGCCAGGGCCGCATCAAGCACGGCATCTCGTCGTACTTCACGTCGAACCCCGAGGCCGTGGCGGCGGTCAACCGCGGCGACATCACCGCGCAGCTGCTGCCGCAGGGCACCTTCTCCGAGGCCATCCGCGCCGGCGGCGCCGGGCTCGGCGGATTCTTCACGCCCGTCGGCGCCGGCACGCTGCTGGCCGAGGGCAAGGAGCAGCGCGAGATCGACGGCGTGCTGCAGGTGCTCGAGAAGCCCATCAAGGGCGACGTCGCGCTGGTCTACGCCGACCGCGCCGATGCCCTCGGCAACCTCTGGTACCGCAAGACGGCGCGCAACTTCAACCCGATGATGGCGACCGCGGCGACGCTGACGATCGCCGAGGTGCGCGAGATCGTTCCGATCGGCGGCATCGAGGGCGAGTCGATCCACACGCCGCACATCTACGTCGACCTGCTGGTGCAGAGCAATGGCCGCTGACGACCCGAAGCGCCGCATCGCCGAGCGCACGGCGCGCGAGCTGCGCGACGGCGAGTTCGTCAACCTCGGCATCGGGCTGCCGACGATGATCCCCGACTTCCTCGGCGACGAGAGCAGCGTCTTCCTGCACTCGGAGAACGGCATCATCGGCGTCGGGCCGCGGCCGGCCGAGGGCCGGCTCGACCCCGACCTCATCGACGCCTCGAAGCGGCCGGTGACGGAGCTGCCGGGCGTCGTCGTTCTTCGACTCGGCCGACTCGTTCGCGATGATCCGCGGCGGCCACGTCGACGTCGCGGTGCTGGGCGCGCTGCAGGTGTCGGAGACCGGCGACGTGGCGAACTGGGCCATTCCCGGCAAGGACGTGATGGGCGTCGGCGGCGCCATGGACCTCGTGGTCGGCGCGCGCCGCGTGATCATCACGATGACCCACGTCGCGTCGAACGGCGACCCGAAGATCGTGCCGACGTGCACCTATCCGCTGACCGCGCGCGGCTGTGCCGACGTGGTCGTGACCGAGCTGGCGGTGTTCCGGCTGCTCGACGGGCCGCCTGACGCTGACCGAGCTGATGCCCGGCGTGTCGCTGGACGAGGTGCTGCAGAAGACGGCTGCCGACGTCGTCCGTCGCGCTGTAGCGCGGTCAGTCGAGCGGGAACGGCCCCGTCTCGAACTGCGGTTCGTCCTCGAGCACGGATCCGCACGAGCGGCACTCGTGGAGGAGCGGACCCGCGCTGCGATGGACGATGGTCGCCGTCTCGCCGCAGACGACGCAGCACGTGCCGCGGCCGGTGGCCGCGGCGTCGAGGATCTCGGCGAGCATCTCGTCGAGGGTGCGGGTGGGTGCGGTGGCGAGCACGGACATACCTCCTCTACATGCGGCGGAACACGCCGACGATCTTGCCGAGGACGTCCACCCGCTCGGGGTAGAACGGCTCCATGGCGTCGTTCTCGGGGGAGAGGCGCACGCGGCCGTCGACGTGGTCGAGTCGCTTGACGGTCGCCTCGGTGTCGTCGACCAGCGCCGCGACGATGTCGCCGTCGGCGCAGTCGGCCTGGCGGCGGACGACGACGTAGTCGCCGTCGAGGATGCCGGCCAGGATCATCGACTCACCGCGGATGCGGAGCAGGAAGCACTCGCCCGAGGTGGTGAGGATGCCGGGAACGGCCATCTCCTCCTCGATGTTCTGCTCGGCCAGGATCGGCGAGCCGGCCGCGATGGCGCCGAGCAGCGGCAGCATGTGGACGTCGTCGCCGTTCGAGCGGGTCGACTGCCGGTCGCGCAGGTCGATCGCGCGGGGCTTGGTGGGGTCGCGCTTGAGCGCACCTCGGGACTCGAGCGCCTGCAGGTGCGCGTGCACCGTGGAGGACGAGGTGAGGCCGACCGCGTCGCCGATCTCGCGCACGGTCGGCGGATAGCCGTGCCGTGCGATGTGATCCTGCACGACGCGGAGGATCTCCTGCTGCCGTTTGGTGAGTTGCAAGGGATGCGTCCCGGGGTCGAGGGCCAAGCGAACGTCTGTTCGTATCCGCATAGTAGGCAGATGATCGGACGGAGCGCAAGGGCGAACGCACTTCGCCCGGAATCGGCTAGGATTGGCTCTGCCCTCGCGCTGGTGGCGGAATTGGTAGACGCGCAAGGTTGAGGGCCTTGTGTCCGCAAGGACGTGGAGGTTCAAGTCCTCTCCAGCGCATGACGAAAACCCCTGCTACGGCGGGGGTTTTCGCGTCCTGGAGGCCGTACGGCCCGCCGTTGCACGCGGAAAAGGGCCCGTGGTAGCAACAGTCGGGCTGCACTCAGCAACTGCTGTCGCCGAGGTCCCCAACCGAGGCCGGACGGACGGCGCGTGCCGTGAGAAGCCAGACCACGACGCGAGGTTTCGTCGGCAGGGGTCAGGCCGGCGGGCGGAGCCGGAACTCCCTGGCCCGAGCGGCGCCGAACGTGAGCTTGCCGTCCCGGCAGGCATCCGATCCATACGCCCACAGCGGCCGAGAACCTCGCTCCCCGCTAGCTCACGTCGCGCAGGTCGGGTGCCCCGGGCCGAGCGGGCGGGCTACTGCGCCGCGGGGTCGTCGGCCAGCGGCTGCAGTACCGCCAGCAGCGTGGCCCGGTCCGCGAGGACCTGTTCGAAGATGGGGACGATCGCGGGGTCGAACTGCGTTCCGGCGCAGCGGCGGAGCTCGGCCAGTGCTTCGTCGATCGTCCGGGCTGGCGCGTACGGGCGGCTGGAGATCATGGCGTCGAAGGAGTCGCAGACGGCGATGATTCTGGCGCCGAGGGGGATTTCGACGTTTGCCAGGGCATCGGGGTAGCCGGTGCCGTCCCAGGCTTCGTGGGAGGATCTGACGAGTCGTGCGGCCGCGTGAAGCGCGGGTGCAGCGGAGAGGATCCGCTCGCCGATCAGTGTGTGGCGGCGGATGAAGTCGTATTCCTCCGGCGTCAACGGGCCGGGCTTGGTGATGATCTCGTCGGGTATGGCGACCTTTCCGATGTCGTGCAGAGATGCGGCGGTGCGGAGGTGCAGGAGCTCGTCGCCTTGGATGCCGAGCCGTCTGCCGACTTCCTCGACGAGCTCGGCGACGCCGTTGTGGTGGTCGCCCAAGTCGGGGTGACGCTCGGAGAGCGCTCGCTTGAGCACGTCGCTGCTCTGACGACCGGCGGTGGCGCGGCCGGAGTGCTTCTGCTCATACATGGCCTGGTCGGCCTTGCGCATCGCCTCGGCCACGTCGCCCGTGTCCTGCGGGATCACGACCGACCCGAATGCGGTGGACACTGCGAAGCCCTCGCCCTGCTCGGACAGCGCGCGGCAGGCAGCCTCCTCGATCGCGTGTCGGTGCGCGGCGTCGGCGATGACGCAGAACTCGTCCCCGCCCGGGCGGTAGGCGCGCCCGCCGAACGGTGCCACCGCCTCCCGCAGCGCGGCGCCGAGGCGCAGCAGCAGCGCGTCTCCGGCGAGGTGGCCATAGCTGTCGTTGTAGTTCTTGAATCCGTTGAGGTCGAACATCGTCAGCGCAACTGGTGCCTCCGCGGTGGCGGTGCGGGCGCGGCGTTCGAGGTCGGCGAGGAACCTGCGGCGGTTTCCCAGCCTGGTCAAGCCGTCCGAGTTGGCCTGCCACTCGAGCTCGCGACCCGAAGCGCGAAGCGAGCCGCTGGCCAGCGCGATCATCAGCACCGCGATCGCGAGCATCCCGCTCTGCGCCGGCCCGACGCCCGACACGAAGCTGCCGGTGGGCGACGCGGCGGTCGCGACGACGATCCAGTCGTTGGCGTTGCCCGCAGTTGCGGCGATATGGCGGAACGCCGTCCGGCGGCCGCCGACCTCCGTCACGCCCGCTGATCGGGCATCACGCGCAACGCCCGCGAAACGGTCGTCGCCCGCTGAGCCGAGCGCCGCGGCGATCCCCTGCGGACGCGATCCGTCGATGACGACTGCGCCGGTGCGGCCGTCGATGACCCGGAGTTGGTAGTCGGTAGCGGTCGTCGACGGCGCACTCGCCCCCATCTCGCGGCGGAAGCTCTCCACGGTGACTTCGAAGTGCACGAACGCGCGCTTGACGCCGTCGGCCTGCGGGATGAGCGTCGCGTTTGCGATTACCCATTCGGCGGTGTCCGGCGAGACGTACGGCTGCGTCTGGTGCACCTGCCCGAAATCGAGCGCGAAGGTCGGCGCGAAGAAGACGGTCTGCTCCTCCTCGGTGGACAGGTCGTCGGGCGGCGCGATCTCGCCGCGGACGGCACGCGCCAACTCCTCGCCGTTGGTATCGATGAAGCAGGCCTCGCCAATGCTGTTCGGGTAGAGCTGCTCGAGGTACCTGAGGTGGTGCGTGACCTCACGGAGGCTGCGCTCCTGCCGATCGACCTTTTGAACTCGCGTGCCCGGCTCGGCCAGCACGTCCGCGAACGCCGGCGAGTTCGCTGTCAGCAGCACGATTGCCCGCGCCCGCGCGAAGTAGCTCTCCAGCACGCCTCCGTGCTCGTCGGTTTCGGCGACGAGCGCCCGCTCCAGTTCCGACACGTCCCGATCGCGATCGATCTTGGCCAGACCGAGAGCCGTGGGAATTAGCAAGACGCCGATGATCAATGCCACAAAGGAGAGGGCTCGCACCTCGTGCTTATCGGCACTGAGCGTTTCGGCATTGAGCGACCACGCGGGTACGCAGGACCCGCCGCGTCCGGCTCTCTCCTGCAGCGCTCGCAATCATCATGACCGCGTTCAAGGGGAACCAGCGCGCGGAGCAGTCGGAGGCGCGGTGGCCGCGATCGGTGTCCTCATTGAGTGTCGTACGCAGGCTGCGCAATCGCGGGCGAAGTTGAGGGCCGTGTATCCGCAAGGAACGTGGAGGTTCAAGTCCTCTCCAGCGCATGACCGGAAACCCCTGCATATGCGTGGGTTTTCGTGTTTCTGGCGTGAGTCGCGGTAGCAGCTCGACCCGGCCCGGTGTCACCCGTCGCGCTGAAACCTGAGGGATCGGCGCTCCACCTCGGCGACGGCGCCGGACGGCGTCACCGTCAGCGTCGCGACCTCCATCCGGTCGAGGTCGAGCTCGACGCCGCAGATCTCGGCGTGATCCGGGAGCAACGTCCCAGCGTCGATCAGCGTCAGCGAGTCGACCGTCCAGATACCTGGCTGGTGCCGGTGGCCCTTCACGACCACGCGCCGGCACTGGTCGGCGCGGAGTTCAGTCAGCTCGTCGTTCACCTCCAGCGCGTAGCCGAAGTCGCCAGCAGCGATCCCGTTCATGTCGTTCCCGCCGAGGCCGTGACAGAGCAGGACCGGCGTCCCGTCCGGCGCCGACGTCTCCACCTGGACCGGCAGCGCCAGCAGGAACTCCCGCGTCGCTGTCGCGATGCCCGCCGCTCCACCCTCGAGGCACCAGCGATCGTGATTGCCACGGACCGTGACGACGCCCGCCGATACGAGCAGCGCCGCGCACCGGTCGGGATCGCCGGGGCCGTTCACGATGTCGCCGACGCACCAGAGAGCGTCCAGTGCGCGACTCGCGAGATGGTCGAGAAGATGCGCGAGCCGCACGTCGCAGGCGTGAACGTCCCCGATTACCCCGACCCGGCGCACCGCGTCGGTCACCGGCCGTCCCTATCGACACGCGGCCCGCCGTGCCGGCTTGCGCCCGTGCATCGCTGTGCCGGCGCGGTCGCGCCCGGCCACGAGCACGAATCACGACAGGCGCGCGCGAGCAGCGCCGCTGGATCGCGCTCGCGCAACACCTGGAACGACAGCTGACCCGCGCGCCGCAAGCCGTCGCGCTGACCGCACGACGAATCGCCAACGACGTCCGACGGAATCCACGCATACACCCTCTCATCATGGATGAGGCGTTCGCCCTGAACGGGGACGCTGACGCTGCGATGTAGCCGGATGTGGAATGCCGGCGTGGAGCATCTCATGCGTCCACCTCTACACCTCCTCCGGACGCCTGGCTCTGATCGAGGGCGCTACAGCTCGGCGCGGGTCACGGGCGCGAGCTCGAGCGTGACGTGCACGCCGCGCAGGCCGGCGACGTCGAGCGCCGTGCGAAACGTCCTCGGGTCCGGCATGGGCAGCGGCCCGACCGCACGCACGTCGACGCCATCGGTGCCGGCATCGACATTGACGATCTCCCAGTCGCGCTCGGTCGCCCAGTCGTTCGCGACGTCGGTGACGTCGGCCTCGTCGATCGCTTCGCCACTGATCGTCCGGCCAGTGGCGGCGAGCGGGATCGCCAGTGCCACGACGGCGGCGATCGTCACCAGCGCCGCGGCGCGCGGTGCCACGGCCCGCCCCCCGGCGCCGGCCTGAGCAACGTGCCGGACACGGTAGAGGGTCATCACGACCAGCCCACTGAGGATGATCGCGGTCACGTTCGTCAGGAACAGCAGCAGCGCGCCTGCCGACTGCCCGGATGCACCGGCGGCGAAGGTCAGGCCGACCACCGCCAGAGGCGGCACGAGCGATATGGCGATCGCGACCCCCGGCAGGGTGTCGGAGATGTCCTCGCGCACGAGCGCGAACGAGCCGACCGCGCCAGTCGCCAGCGCGGCGACGAGATCGACGAGACGCGGGTGCACGCGACCGGCGACCTGCGAGTTGTTCTCGGCGACCACGTCGAACGCCAGCACCTCGCCGACCAGCCAGGCGAGCACGATCACGGCCGCAGCGCCGGTCACGACGAGCGTGACCGATCGCACGAGGTTGCGTCCGTCGCCCGTCACCACTGACAAGACGGTCCCGAGGATCGGCGTCATCAGCGGCGCGACGATCATCGCGCCGATCACTGTCGCCGTCGAATCGGAGATGACACCAGCAGTCGCGATAGTCGCAGCCAGCAACAGGAGTGCCCAGAATCGCGACAGCTTCCTGCCGCGATCGGGACCATCGAACAGCAGGGCGGCGCGCATGCGCACCAGGTCAGTCGCCTCCACGGACGGCACACTCGCTCCTCTCGTTGCCTCGACGGATGTTCGTTGCTGAGGCCTACGAGCAGGTCACCCGCGCAAGGTGATGTCCGTCAGGGTGCGGGCATCGACGGTCGCGGTGCAAGGGGTGAGCACATCAGGTGCCCACCAACAGGTAGGTGACAACGCAGACGGTCGTGAAGGCGCCGAGCAGGAGGGGAACGCCGAAGCGGGCGAACGTCGCGGTGGTGTAGCCGCCAGGGTGCATGACCATCATGTTCGACTGGTGGCTGAAGGGGTTGATGAGCGTGAACGACACGCACGTCCCGATCAACGCGAGAATGATGACCGGGTCGATCCCGAACTCGCTCGCGAGGCCGATGCCGACCGGGGTCAGGATGGCTGCGGTCGCGCCATTGGTGACCAGGTTCGTCATCACTGCCGTGGTCAGCGCCAGCACCACGATCACCAGTGCAACGCTGCCGCCGGAGGCCGAGCGGATGGCGTCCGCGATCACGTCGGCGAGGCCGCTCTCGACGACGATCGTCCCGAGCCCGATCGATCCGGCGAGGATGAACAGCAGCCGTAGATCGAGGGCCCGGGCGGCCGACTGGGGGCGTAGGACGCCGGTCAGGACCATCGTCACCGCCCCGGCCGAAGCGACCAGCTCGACTGGAGCGAGACCGAAGGAGGCCGCCACGATCACCGCCACGAGGATCGCCATCGCAATCCACGTCTTCCCCGGTTGCGGCGCGCGGCTCTCGGCCACCTGCCAGAGGGCGACGGCGTCGTTCCGGGCGATCCTGGCGGCGTTCTCGCCGGCGACGAAGCAGGTCGCGCCGGGAACGAGCGGCGTGTCGCGCAGGGGCCGGTGGCTTCGAGCTGCGATCACACGGAGCGAACCGTCGTGCTGGAGGTCGTGGAGTGAGCCGCTTTCGCCGGCATTGACGGTGACGGCGAACAGGCGGTGCGGTGGCAGCCCGAACAGCGGGCTGCGCCAGAGCGCGCCGACGCCATCCTCGGTGGCCGCGAAGACGAGCACATCGTCCTCGGCGATCAGGGAGTCCGGTGGAAGGCGCTCCCCCCAGCGGTCGATCTCGGTGAGCTCGTACTCCTGCGTCGCACTGATGCCCAGACCGCCCGCGCTGCGGTTACTCGCGAGCGCGGGCCCGGTGACGGGGATCTCGACGCGCCAATCCTTCTCCGGCAACGCCAGGATGGTCTCACCGCGGAGCATCCGGGGCGCGGTCAGGTAGATGATCAGCGCGCCGACCACCGCGACGGGCACGGCCACCGGCGCGAACGAGAGCATGGCGATGTCGACGTTGCTGCCACTCGCGATCCCGGCGATGACCAGGTTCGAGCTCGTGCCGATCAGGGTCGCCGAGCCGGCCAGCGTCGTCGCGTGTGCGACCGGCAAGAGCATCGACCGGGCCGGGATGCGACGGGTCTGTTCAAGCTCCTTGCAGGCCGGGATCAGCAACGCGACGATCGGAGTGGTATTGATCAGCGCCGACGCGACGCCGACCGGCGGGATGAGGCGCCGGAGCGCCTGTTGCGCCGTCGTCGTCGTCGACAGCAACGCCGACGTGACACGCGTCACGACACCGGTCTGGACGACGCCCTTCGCGATCACCAGCATCGCGCCCACCGTGATCACACCGGCGTTCGAGAGCCCCGCGAAGAGCTCGTCGACCGGCGCAATCCGCAGCAGTCCGGCGACGATCAGCGCCACCAGCAGTGACAGCACCGGATCGACCCGGCCCGACGCCATCGCAGCCAGGGCCCCGACCACGATCACGGCCGCCACGTAGATCATCGCGGCGACCCTACCACAGGCACTTCGTTACCAACACGGCCCGATCAGGCCGGCGTCGGAGGCGATGGGTAGTGCGATGAGGCTCAGTCGACCAGCTCGAAATCCGAGAGCGCGAAGGTCTTGTCGAAGAAGGGCTGCAAGGGTGCGTAGAGCCGGAAGTACACGAACCACCCGTCGTCGTCCACGGTCTGCATGAAGTTGGTCTCGTACCCGGCGGGCGGTTGTACGCCGATGTAGAGGTCGATCGAGCCGTCGTCGTTCCAGCGGAGGTCGTCGAGCCGGCTGTCGAGGTTACAGCTGCGGGCGGTGCCGAGGCCGTTCTCGTAGGGCCGGCGGGTGTCCTCGCTGTACAGCGTGATTGCCCAGAACTGCGCGACCGGCACCTCGGCCGGCACCTGCAGGCGATACGTCCGGTCGGCCCGGAGCAGCTCGCCGTTCACGTCCCGCTTCGTGGTCAGGTAGACCTGCCCGGCACCCACCACCGGGTTCACCATTCCCTCGCTCGAGGAGATCGCCTCGTAGAACCACGTCGCCCGCTCGTCGAGCTCGACCCGGGTGTCCGTCATCTGCGGGATCGAGAAGTCGAAGCTGTCGTACCACTGCGTGCCGGGCCAGTACGGCGACGTGTAGCGCGGGTTGACCTGCAGGTTGCGGGTCATCAGCTCGCCCAGGGCAGCGCCCTCCAGCAGGATCGCCGCCTGCCGCTCGCTCGGCTCGAACGGCTTCCCTCGCACGATCCCGAGTGGCTCGAGCATCGCCACCCACGGCCGGTCCTGCTCGCGGACAGGCTCGTCGGAGAGGATGCCGTGCAGGGACTCCCAGTACGCCATCCCGCGCGGCGGAGTCGTCGACCAGCGGCGGTCGAGTCCCTCGTTGAAGATGATGTCGACTGGTGCTCCCGGCACCGCCGAGATCTTCAGCGCCGACTTGAAGTTCGCGGCGAACGCGGGATCGGTCTCGAGGATACGAAGGCCCACCATGATGTTGTTCGTTGCGGACTGGAAGACGCGGACGCCGTCGGTCTCGTGCTCGCGGGGATCGTGCTCGGGCCCCACGAAGAGGTAGCGACCGCCCTGTCCGCGGTCGGGGCCGGTGAGCCCGAGATCGGCCACCGGGCGCTGCCAGGCATCGAGGATGGCGCCTGCCGTCTTGCCGGCTGGATAGTCGATGGAGATCGGCCCGCCCGCGAGGCTGTCGAAGCTCAGGACGTACGGAGTCGTGAGGTTCGCGGTGACGATGCCGAGCTTCTCGGTGAAGCTTTCAAGGACGGCGAACGTGCCGCGCGAACCCGTCCCGTACGCGTCGTTCTGCGCGTTGCGCCACGACGCGAACCCGACCAGTGGCACGGACCAGATGAAGACCTGACAGGCGCGCTGGAAATCCATCATCGCGAAGAGCCGCTCCGAGCTGGGCGCCGTCGGGTAGGAGTGCTGCAGCTCGACCGACCCGTAGGGCGTCGCGATGATCTCGTCACCGCGCAGTCGTGCCTGCGCGAGTCTCGATGGATCGGTCAACCCGTTCCCCTCCTCCTGGCGATCGGGACGACATTCGCTTCAGGTGCAGCCAGCGGCGCCAGAACGCGCCAAAGAGCATACCCAACGCAGAGTTGGAGGCTCACTCCGCTTCGTCGACGGCCGGCACGTGACGGTGACGCGTCGTCAGGAAGCGGGATCGTCGAGCGAGCGCACGCGGATCGCACCATCCACCGGCTGGTTGCCGATCGAGTAGCGGTTCAGATCGGTCTCCGTCATGCCGAAGGCGTGGCCGACCTCGTGCAGCAACGTGTCGGCCACCTGCGCATCGAGATACGCGGGCGAGCGCGCGTACAGCGCGATCGTGATGCGAAAGAGGATGATCTCCGCCCGGTCGGGGAACCGGCGGTAGAGGCCGAGCGCGTACGGCCACTCGGCGTCGATGTCGTCGGTCGTGATCCCGACGTTGCGTGTCTCCAGCTCGCGCACGTAGTCGGCGGGCAGGGCGGCGATGGCGCGGTCGACGGCGGCCGCGAAGACGTCGGGCGTGCACCACGCCGTGGCGCGATCGAGCTCGGCGGCCCGCGCGGCGTGCTCGGCGCGCCGGCGCCGCGCCACGAGGTCGTCGGCGACGTTCCCGAAGTGCTCGGCGAGCAGCCACGCGCCGAGGAAGACGAGTGGCAGCGTCACCACCACGACGTCGATCACCCAGCCCTGCCAGACGTCGACATCGTGCGTCCAGGCGTAGAGCACCGGGCTGTACACGACGGTGGCGAGGACCAGCGCGATCCCGACGACGTCGAACCACGCCGTCAACGCAAGCCGCTCGCGCATCGTGGTTCGCCGCTTCCTCATCGCACCCTTGTCAACGACGCAGGGCGGCCGCGCATGCCGCGGTGCGCGGTCGATCGCGCCTCCCGGGGCGTGAGTTGCACGCCGCGCCCGTGCGGCGTAGGCTCGATTCGACACAAGGAGCACGCCGATGTCGATCGCGAGAGTCGTGACCTTCGAGGGTGTCGACTCGGGCCGGATGTCCGACCTCCAGCAGCGCATGGAGGAGGGGGACCGCCCCGAGGGCCTGCCGCCGGTGGAGGTGATCGTCCTCCACGACGCGGACGCCGGACGCGCGCTCGTGGTGCAGGTGTTCGCGAACGACGACGACTACCGGCGCGGCGAAGAGGTCTTCGCAGCGATGCCGGCAGGCGACACACCCGGGGAGCGCGCGTCCGTCAAGCGCTACGCGGTGGCGGCGCGGATGCAGGGCTAGCGTCGAGCACGCCCGACGGTCGAGAGGCGTCAGCCCGCCTCGCCGAGCGTGACCTGGATCTCGTCGTTGGCACCGCGCAGGATGACGCCGCCTGAGCTCGGCACCACCTTGGTCGAGTTCTCGAGCGCCGCGAGGAACGCCGTCTCCTGCTCCATCACGCCGGCGGGCTGATCGCACTGCATCCGCGTGGCTGCCGGCGGCGTCACCTTCAGGTCGCTGCCGGAGAGCGTGTACGTCGCCGAGTACGTGTTGCACCCGGCCGAGCCGGTCACCGTCCCATCGGCTGCGAACGTCGCGGTCAGCGTGCTGCCGGCGACCACCGTGGTGACGGCCTGCTTCCCGTTGTTGAGGCCGGTCACCTCCCACGCCGGGCCGACCAGGCCGGCCTCCTCCTGCGCCGTGTAGGCCAGGAGCGCGGTGCCGCCGGCGTCGAGCAGGGTCAGCGTGCCTCCCGACTGCGCCAGCGAGGCGACCTTCGGGAGCGCCGCGAGCACCGCGGCCTCCTGCTCGGCCAGCTCCGTGCATGCGATCTGCGTGACCGGACCGAGCGTGATCGAGAGCGAGACGCCCGACTGCGTGTACGTGCCGCCGAAGCCGTTGCACCCGGTCGAGCCGGCCACGTTGCCGCCGGCGAACCCGAGGAAGCCGCCCGGCTTCGCAGCCGCGCCGGCCACCTCGCTCATCGCCCAGGACGTCCCGTCCAGCGACGGCGGTGCCGCATCGGTCGCGGCGGCCGAGCTCGTCGAGCCGGCGGAGCCATCGTCGCCGCCGCAGGCCGTGAGGACGGCGATCACCAGAAGACCGAGGACGACGAGGCGGGTGCGCATGCGCAAAAGCCTACTGGTCGCAGCGCGTGCGGTGCGACGCGTCCGTAGGTACACGGAGAATCACATCGATGTGATTCGCAACGTGGAAGCAGGTACAGAATCCTCCTAGAAAAAGTGCTGGAACCGGAAGCAAAACGGGATAGCGTCCAATGCGAGTGCCGTTTTGCCGACACATCGCGATCGTCTGCGCCACCGGCCTCGCGGCAGCGGCGCCGGCCGGCGCGGCGACGTACTACGTCGACCCGGGCGGTTCCGACCGCGCCTCGGGCACCAAGGCCTCATCCCCTTGGAAGACGCTGCGGCGCGTGAACCGCCAGCACCTTCGACCCGGCGACCGGGTGATCCTCGCCACCGGGGTCTACTCCGGGCAGCTCCGGCTGGAGGACGACGGCACCGCGTCGGCGCCGATCACCATCACGTCGGCCGGCCCGGGCCGCGCGGTCATCGACCAGCGACGCTCGGGCAACGCGGCCATCACCGTGAACGCCGACCACGTCCGCGTCAGCCGCCTCAGCCTGCGCGCCATCGCACACCAGCCGCCCCGCCGGAGCGACGACCCGGCGGTCTACCTCGGCCGGTCCAAGAGTGTCACGTTCAGCGACATCGTCGTCCGCGGCGCTGCGTCGAGCTTCTTCAACGGGTCGCTGGTGGCGAAGAACATCCGGCTCGACCACATCAACGCGACCGGCATCACGGGTGCCGCCGGCGCCGGCGTGGAGATCAACAACTGGAAGTCGACCGGCTGGCGCGTGAGGGACTCGCGGCTCACCGGCTACGGCGACTCGTGCGTGCTCGACCAGGCGGGGAAGAGCCGGTTCACGCGGGTCACGATCCGGCACTGCGGCTACGGCAACCTGACGTACGGCACGCACGGTCTCTACCTGAAGGGCCCGGGCGCGATCGTCGAGGACTCCGACGTCGGCGACATCAAGGGCGGTCAGTGCATCTCGCCCCGCGCGGGTGCCCTGATCCGCGGCAACCGCCTGCACCACTGCACGATCGGCATCGGGTACTTCGACTACGCCCGTCGCGGCGGCAGCCAGTCGCTGCGGATCATCGGCAACAACCTCTCCGCGACGTCCATCACCGCGATCTATCTCGATCGCGTCGGCACCTCGCCCGACACCAACCGGCAGCACCGGCTGGTCGTGACGCTGACCGGGAATCGCATCTCGGCGACCGCCCCGAACGGCGCCCCGCTGCGCAGCCCGGCGATCTCGATCCCCGCGCCGATCGGGCGCCACACGATCGCCGTCCGATCGTCCGGCAACGTGATCCGCGGCAGCGTGCGGTCGGGCGTGCCGCTGGTCAGCGTGTTCGGCAGCCGGAACCGGTGGCCGGCCGGATCGACCTATTCGGCCTCGCAGAACAGCTACTGGGACGTCCGCCAGGGCGCCGCCACCCGGTTCGTCGCACCCGGCATCGCCCGGCCGTACCGGCTGCCGCAGTTCACCGCCGCGCTGCAGCGGGCGGGCAGCTCGAGTCACGCCCGTGAGTGGCGTTCGCGCGTGGCGCCGGGCTGACAGCCGTGCGCCCGCCCGCGGGCGCTGCTGCTACGACACGGGTGTGACGGAGACCGAGCAGCCGCGCTGGTGGACGGTGCGGCCGGTGCACAGCCAGAAGCCGGCCACGTATCGCTGCCCCTTCTGCGAGGAGCGGCTGCACGCCATGAGCGACCACGTGCTGATCGCGCCCGGAGGGAGACGGCGAGCGGCGGCGCCACGCCCACAGCGAGTGCGTCGTCGCCGCCCGGGCGGCGGGCCGGCTGCCGCTCGAGGACGAGTGGCGAGCCGGCCAGCCACGGCGGCCGTCGCTGCTGCGGCGGTTCCGGCGCCAGTAGGATCGGAGCATGGCGCGCAGATGGCAGGCTCCGGCGGTGATCGTCGCGGCGGTGCTCCTGGCCGGCTGCGGCGGCGGGGGCACGGCCTCGTCCTCCGATCCCGACCCGAACAACCAGGTGCAGGTCGCGACGTCGGAGAAGGCGCGCGAGGACACCGCAACCGTCAGCTCGCGCCTGCGGGCGGCGGGCTACAACGTGCTCGGCGCCACGCCGGGGAGCATGGACGCCGGCGGGTTCGCGGTCCTGCTCTCCGACGGCGGCCTGGTCGTCGTCCTGGTGCTCGACTCGAGCTCGCAGGCCGATATCGTCGAGCAGGGCATGAAGCAGGCAGGGGCTGAGTCCGGCGCGCTCGTGACGCAGGCCGGCAGGCACGTCTACGCCGCCAACACCGCCGGGACGACGAGCGCGAAGGTCACGCAGGACGTGTTCGACGAGATCGTGGCGGCCGGCGAGGCGGGGTAGTCCCCGCCGCCGGCGCTAGCGGACGCCCAGCAGCAGCTCGGTGACGAGCTGGTCGAGGCGGTCGTTGCGGCACTCGCGCAGGCCCAGCGCGTCGAGGTCGTGCTCCTCGGCCCGCAGCGCGGCGACCGCCTCGGGCGAGTAGCCGCCGGCGACGGTCGGCTGGCGGACGTCGATCGCGCCGGCCTCGCGGCTGGCCGCCTGGATCTCGGGATCGACGGCGTACTGGCGGGCCTTCTCGGCCAGGATCTTGTACGTCCGCATGCAGCCCGCGGCGAAGTCCCAGATGCCCTCGACGCCCTCGACGCGCAGCGGGCGCGCGTCGAAGTGGCGCGGCCCGGCGTAGCCCGACTCCTCCAGCATCCGGACGAGGAAGAACGCGTCCTTGATGTCCTCCTGGCCGAACCGGAAGTCCTGGTCGTAGCGGCCGATGCGCTGCCCGTTCAGGTCGACGTGGAACAGCTTGCCGGCCCACAGCGCCTGGCCGACCGCGGCGCTGAAGCTGAGGCCCGCCATCGTCTCGTGCGCGACCTCGGGGTTGACGCCCCACAGCTCCTCGCGGTCGAGGGTCGAGATCATGTGGAGCGCGTGCCCGACCGTCGGCAGCCAGGCGTCGCCGCGGGGCTCGTTCGGCTTCGGCTCGAGCGCGAACCTGAGGTCGTAGCCCTGCGCCACGGCGTACTCGGCCACGAAGTTCAGCGCCTCGCGGTAGCGCTCCAGCGCGTCCTGCGGCGCCTTCGCGGCCTGCACCTCGACGCCCTCGCGGCCGCCCCAGAACACGTACACCGGCGCGCCCAGCTCGGCGCCGAGATCGACCGCGGCCATCGTCTTCTGCAGGGCCAGGCGCCGCACGCGCGGGTCGTTCGCGGTGAACGCGCCCTCCTTGAAGGCGGGCAGCGTGAACAGGTTCGTCGTCGCCATGGCGACCTTCAGGCCGGTGCGCTCGAGCGCGTCGCTGAAGCGGCTCACGATGCGGTCGCGCTCGGCCGCGCTCGACCCGACGGGCACGAGATCGTTGTCGTGCAGCGAGACGCCGTAGGCGCCCAGCTCGGCCAGCTTCTCGACCGCCTCGACGGGATCGAGCGGCGGCCGCGTCGGCTCGCCGAACGGGTCGCGGCCGACGTTGCCGACGGTCCACAGGCCGAACGTGAACTTGTCGGCCGGCGTGGGTGTGTACGCGGTGTCGGCGCTCAACGTGTGCTCCTCATGTCAGATCTCGATCCACTTCTCGTCCGATCTCTCCGGACTCGATCACGCGCTCGATGAAGCGCACGCCGCGCGCGCCGTCCTCCACCGTCGGGAACTGCCCCTCGAGCGCGTCCAGCTGGCGGCCCGCCTGCTTCGCGCGGATGGCCTCGAACACGCCGAGGTAGACGTTCGCGAAGGCCTCGATGTAGCCCTCCGGATGGCCCGGCGGGATGCGCGTCGCCTTCTGCGCCGACGGCGACAGGTAGTCGTTGCCGCGCCGCAGGTTCCGGCCCGGGCCGCTCGCCGGCGTGTGCACGAGGAGGTTCGGATCCTCCTGCCGCCAGTGCAGCGAGCCCTCGGTGCCGTGCACCCGGATGCGCAGGTTGTTCTCGGTGCCGGTCTCGATCTGCGACGCGACCAGCAGCCCGCGGACGCCGCCCTCGAGCCGCAGCAGCACGGCCGCGTCGTCGTCCAGCAGCCGGCCCTCGACGACGGTCGCGATGTCGGCGCTGACGTGCGTCACGTTGCGGCCGGTGATGGTCGCGGCGAGGTTCTCGGCGTGCGAGCCGATGTCGCCCATCGCGCCGGCGATGCCCGACCGCGCGGGGTCGGTGCGCCACTCGGCCTGCTTGTTGCCGGTCGCCTCGACCAGCGTCGCGAGCCAGCCCTGGCTGTACTGCACGACGACCTTGCGCAGCTCGCCGATGTCGCCGTTCGCGACCATGTCGCGCGCGTGGCGCACGAGCGGGTAGCCCGTGTAGTTGTAGGTGACGCCGAAGACGACGCCCGAGCGGGCGACCAGGTCGACGAGTTCCTGCGCCTGCTCCGAGGTGTGCACGAGCGGCTTGTCGCAGACCACGTGGAAGCCGGCCTCGACCGCGGCCTTCGCGACCGGGTAGTGCACGTCGTTGGGCGTCACGATCACGACGGCGTCGATGCGGTCGTCCGCCGGCCGCGCCAGCTCGCCGTCCAGCATCTCGCGCCACGACCCGTAGGAGCGATCGTCGGCGAGGCCCAGGTCGCGGGCCGAGTCGCGGGCGCGGTCGGGGTCGGACGACAACGCGCCGGCCGTCAGCACGGCCTGCTGGTCGAGCGCGGCGGCGGCGCGGTGCACGGCGCCGATGAACGCGTCCCGTCCACCGCCGACCATGCCGTAGCGGATGCGGCCTCATGACTGCTCGTCCCGGTCGAAGGCGGCGTCGAACGCGACGTTGGACGGCGCGAAGTCGAGCCGCTTGACGAACGCCGCCGACTCGGTGGCGCCGTGGACGCGATCCATGCGCGCGTCCTCCCACTCGATGCTGAGCGGGCCCTGGTAGCCGATGTCGTTCAGGGCGACGATGATGTCCTCGAACCGCACGTCGCCGCGCCCGACCGACCGGAAGTCCCAGGCGCGGCGGGCGTCGCCGAAGCTCGTGTGGCCGCCGAAGATGCCGACCGTGCCGTCGCCGTGGCCCCACCACGCGTCCTTCATGTGCGCGTGGAAGATGCGGTCGGCGAAGGTGCGGATGAACGCGACGTAGTCGACGCCCTGGTAGCCGAGGTGCGACGGGTCGTAGTTGAAGCCGAACTGCGGGTGCCCGTCGATGGCCTCCAGCGCCCGCTGCGCCGACGCGATGTCGAACGCGATCTCGGTCGGGTGCACCTCGAGCGCGAACTTCACGTCGTGCTTCGCGAACGTGTCCATGATCGGCGTCCAGCGCTCGGCGAAGTCGCGGAAGCCCGCGTCCCAGTAGTCCTGGCCGGTCGGCGGGAAGGCGTAGATCGAGTGCCAGACGCTCGACCCGGTGAAGCCGTTGACGACGTCGACCCCGAACGCGCGCGCCGCCTCGGCCGCGCGGCCCACCTCGATTGCCGCCCGCTGGCGGACGCCCTCCGGATCGCCGTCGCCCCACACGTGCGGCGGCAGGATCGCCTGGTGGCGCTCGTCGATGCGGTCGCACACCGCCTGGCCGACGAGGTGCGTCGAGATCGCGTGGCACTGCAGGCCGTGCGACTCGAGCAGCGCCCGCTTGTCGGCGACGTACCCGGGCTGCTCGATCGCCGCGGTCACGTCGAAGTGGTCGCCCCAGCAGGCCAGCTCGAGCCCGTCGTAGCCCATCTCCCGCGCGAGCGGTGCGAGTTCGGCGAGCGGTAGGTCGGCCCACTGGCCGGTGAAGAGCGTGACGGGACGCGGCACGGCGGCGATCCTCCTGAAGCGTGGCCGGTAAAACCTACCTGTCCAGCGCCTGCGCCCACGACAGCAACCCGCGCACGGCCTCGTCCCGCTGCGCCTCGTCGGGTGCGCCCAGCACGGCGATCACGAGGCGGTGGCCGCGGTGCATGGCCGAGACGACGATGCACCAGCCCGCCTCGTCCGTGTGGCCGGTCTTGACGCCGTCGATGCCGAGACCGGTGCCGAGCAGGTGGTTGGTCGCCGCCAGCTCGCGGCCGTGCAGCCGCGCCTCGGTGCGCCGCACGATCGTCCGCACCGTGGCGCTGCGCATCATCCGTGCCGCCAGCACCACCGTATCGCGGGCCGTCGAGTGCTGGCCGTCGGCATCCAGCCCGGCCGGGTTCACGTACCGGGTGCGGCTCATGCCCAGGTCGCGCGCGCGGGCGTTCATGCGCTCGACGAAGCCCGCGCGCGACGTGCCCGACGTCACCGCCAGCGCCTCGGCCGCGTCGCCGGCGCTGGGGATCAGCAGCAGCGCCAGCAGCTGCCGCCGTGTCAGCGTCTCCCCCGCCTCCAGGCCGGCGATCGACTCGCCGCGCGCGGTCTCGACGGCCGGCACGGCGATCGGCTCGTCGAGGCTGCCGTGATCCAGCACGACGGCCGCCGTCATCAGCTTCGTGATGCTGGCGACCGGCACCTCGGCGTCCAGTCCCCGGCTGGCGAGGACGTCGCGGGTCGTGGCGTCGTACACCGCGAACGAGCGGGCGGCGACGTCGGGCAGCGGACCGGCCGGATCGGTGGCGTCGGCGAGCGGCGCGGCGACCACGGTCGGGCCGGCGGGCTCGGCGGTGCCGGCGTCGCGCATCGCGCTCTGGACGGCCGGGGCGACGAACACCGCCGTCAGCACGCCGACGCCGAGTGCCAGCACGGCCAGCCGGATCCGGCCCCGGCGCCTGGCGCTGGAGCGATACGTCGTCACGTGCACGGCTACTCGGTCCGCAGCTGGTCGGGTCGGCTCACGCGGGCGACGACCGGGAGGGTGGCGGCCGCGACCGCCGCGGTGGCGCCGAACGCGAGGGCGAGCAGCAGGCCCGCCCGTCCCCACGGCACGACGATGTCGCCGGCGCCGTAGTACAGGCGGAAGAACGTCGCCCCGATGCCGACACCGAGCACGAACGCCAGGCAGACGGCCGTCAGCATCGGCACCGCGAGCTCGATCGCCGTCGCGGCGCGCAGCGTGCGGCCCGAGACGCCGGTCGCGGCCAGGTGGGCGAGCGTGCGGCGGCGCGCGACCAGCGCGTCGATGGCGCCGATCGCCAGGCCGATCGCGGCCACCACGAGCGCCAGCAGCGAGATGCCGGTGAGGATCCGCTGCACGCGCTGGACGGTCGACGAGCCGGCCGGGACCGGCCGGTCCGGGCTGGAGACCGCGACGTCCGTGACGGTGTCGCGCGCGACGTTGCCCGCCACCCGGGCGAGCGTCAGCGGATCGTGGTCGGTCGACAGCAGCAGCGAGCTGCCGGCAGTCGAGAACCGACCGATCGGCGATGTCCGGCGGCACGAGCACCACCGGAGCGATGCCGGCGATCGAGAGCCCGTCCGGCAGGTGCCCCGCGATCGGCACATCGATCGCCCTCGACGACGTTTCCGCCGTCGTCCAGGCGGTCGACGGCGATGGTGCCGCCGACGGGGCCGGCCGCGGCGGGCACCAGCGCCCCGGCCTGCGCCGGGCAGCGGACGGCGCCGCCGAGGACCGTCGCGAGCTGCTCGCAGTCGGCGCCGATCGTCTGACCCGCCGGCGACCCGCGTCCGACCCGCACCGCCACCGCCGCGACGACGCCGGGCGTGGCCGTCGCGGCCGCGGTCACCCGGGCGGCCGCGTCGCCGCCGGGCGGCAGGCTCACCCAGGCGTCGGCCCGCGGCCCGAAGGCCTGCAGCCCGGGCGCCGCGAACGTGTCCGGCACCCGCAGCGAGGCGCCGACGACGAGACCCGCGGTGACGACGGCGAACGCGACCGCCATGCCGGAGATGGCGCGGAAGCCGCCGACCGCGTCGGCCTCCAACCGGCGGCCCGCGATGTTGGCGGCCGCGCCGGGAACCCGCCGCACCAGACGCGCCACGTGGTGCAGCACGTAGCCGCCGGACAGGACGATCCCCACGATCATGACGGCGACGCGAGCCCGATCGCGACGGCCGCCGTGGTGCTGCCGGTCGGGGCGGAGTCGCAGCAGGTACGCCATCGCGGCCCAGCCGGCCGCGACGGGTGCGAGCCGCCAGGCGCCCGGCACGCGCCGGTCGGCGCGGCGACGTGTCTGGAGCGGCTGGGCGAGCGCCCGGACGAGCGACACCCACGCGGTGCCGACCGCGAGCAGCGGGACGAGCACCAGCGCCAGCACGATGTGGCCGGCCGACGGCAGCAGGTCGGCCGTGAACACCGAGACGCTCCAGAACTCGATCACGGGCGCGATCGCCAGCGCCTCCACGGCCAGCACGCCGAGGATGGCTCCGAGGACGCCGGCGAGACCGGCCTCGGCGGCCGCCAGCACCGCCAGCTGCCGCGAGCCGGCGCCGAGCAGCCGCAGCGCGGCCGCGCGTTCGTCACGGCGGCGCTGGCCGACGCGCGCCACCGAGGCGACGAAGATCACGATCGGCGCGAGCGCGATGGCGGCGATCACCGCGAAGGCGATCAGCTCGGTCGGCCCGATGCCCGGCGGCGGGATGGCGGCGCTGACGGTGGCCCAGTCGTCGATCCGTCTCGTGCCCTGCGCCGCCGCCAGTTGCGCCGCGTCGGCGCCGGCCACCACGACGCGCTCGCCGGGATCGGACAGGGCTGCCCGGTCGAGGGTGCCGACGACGCGCCACGGCACCAGCGCGCGCCAGCGGTCTCCCTCCAGGTCGTCCGCCCGCAGCAGCCGGGCGACGGCGGGCGAGACGTAGGCCGTCCCGGGCTGCGGCGCCGCGGGCGCGCCGAGCGGCAGCAGGCCGCTCGTCACCGGGAGCGGTGCGGATCAGCGTGTAGCCGCCGCTGAACTGCGGCCTTCGCCGGATCCGACACGTAGGCGACGTTCCACAGCAGCGCGCCGGGCTCGACCGACTGCAGCTCGGTCTCGACGTTGCGCACCTGCACGCGGTGCGCCATCTCGGAGCGGGCGTGCTGGTAGCCGAGCGCGCCGAGGAAGCCGGCCGTGCCCGCGGCGATGCCGAGGGTCATCAGGACCAGGCGGATCCGTCCGCCGCCACGACCGACGGCGAGACGCAGGCCGAGCTGGATCACGCGACCAGCCCGGCGACCGTCGTCGCGCCGTCCCGGACGAACACCTCGCGGTCCGCGTAGGCGGCCACGCGCGGCTCGTGGGTGACGACCACCAGCGCGGCGCCGTGCTCGCGGGCGGACTCGGTCAGCAGCTCCATCACGGCCTCGCCGGCCAGCGAGTCGAGCGCGCCCGTCGGCTCGTCGGCGAACACGACGACGGGCCGGTGCACGAGCGCGCGGGCGACCGCGACGCGCTGCCCCTGACCGCCCGAGAGCTCGCCGGGCAGACGGTCGCCGAGCTCGGGCACGCCGACGCGGTCGAGCCAGGCGTCGGCCTCGGCGCGCGCGGCGCGCCGGCGCATGCCGCCGAGCACGAGCGGCAGCATCACGTTCTCGCGCGCGGGCAGCTCGGGGACGAGCTGGCCGAACTGGAACACGAAGCCGAGGCTCGTCCGGCGGATCGCGGCGCGGTCGCCGGCCGCGAGGTTGTCGAGCCGGCGGCCGTCGAAGAAGACCCGCCCGGCGTCGGGCACGAGGACGCCCGCCAGGCAGTGGAGCAGCGTCGACTTGCCCGATCCGCTCGGGCCCATGACGGCGATCATCTCGCCGGCGGCGGCGGCGAACGAGGCGCCGTCGAGGGCCGGCGACGGCCCGAACCGCTTCACGAGGTCGTGGGCCTCGATGATCGCGCCGGTCATCGTCCGACCTCCTGCGCGAGCTGCTCGAGCCGCGCCTGCGACAGGTCGATCCAGCGCAGGTCGGCCTCGAGATGGAACAGCGCGTGGTCGGCGAGCAGCCGGTCGGTGAACGTGCCGGCCGTCTTCATCGCCGTCAGCTCGCGCATCCGGTTCAGGTGCGCGGAGCGCTGGCGGTCGAGGATGCCGGCGGCGTCCCGCCCGCTCTGCAGCGCCAGCACGACCTTGATGAACAGCGTCGGCTGCAGGTACGGCTCGGGCACCTCGGGCTCGGCGATCCAGTGGTCGAGGCCGACGACGCCGTCCTCGGTGATGGCGAACCGCTTGCGATCGGGCCCCTTCCCCGGCTCGTCGCCGGCGGGGCTGACCAGCCCGTCGCGCTCGAGGCGGGTGAGGGTCGCGTACAGCTGCCCGAACTTGAGCGGCCGGGCGTAGGCGAACACCGCGTCGTACTCCCGCTTGAGGTCGTAGCCGTGCCGTGCGCCGGGCTCGAGCAGCCCGAGGATCGAGTACGGCACGCTCATGGATGTTCTGCCCGGAACCGCGTCATGGCGGTGACTATACACTGAGTGAATACTCCGGGCAAGCACCCCTCGCCGGCGCGACGGAGTACAACGTGAGCACGGCCGGGAACCGATCCGGCTCCCCGGCCGTCTCACCGGCATGCGCATCCTCGCCTCCCGCCCCCTCGTCGTGTTCGCCACCGTCGGCGCCCTCGTCGCCGCGGGCTGCGGCGGTGCCGACACCGAAACGTCCGCCGGCTCCGGCACGGCTCCCCCGCCCGCCACGGCCGGCGCCATCGACCACGCCACCGGCCCGACCGACATCGTGCTGCGCGTCAACACGGGCGGCGGCTTCGTGCCGGTCGAGTTCAACCTCAAGTCGCTGCCGTCGTACACGCTGTACGGCGACGGCACCGTGATCAGGCCGGTGGTCACGAGCGCCGACGTGGCGCAGGCGCCGAACGTGACGCCGCTGGAGACGATCAAGCTGGACGAGGCCGCCATCCAGAGCCTCCTCGAGCAGGCCAAGTCGGCCGGGCTGCTCGCCCCCGGCACCGTCGACTACGGCGACATGGGCGCGCTCGGCGTGTCCGACATGCCGACGACGAGCGTCACGCTCAACGCCGGCGGCGCGACCGCGTCGCACGACGCGTACGGCCTCCTGTTCGCGCCCACCGAGCCGCCCGCCGGCACGCTCACCCAGGCGCAGCGCGACGCCCGCGCCGCGCTGCGCGGCTTCGTCGCGCTGACCGAGCAGCAGGATCCGAACGCCACCGCCTACGCGCCCGACCCGCCTCGCGGTCTGGGTCGCCCCCGCGCTGGCCCAGCCCACGGGCGACTCCGAGCCCGTCGTCTGGCCGCTCGCCACCGCGCCGACCGTGTCCGCACACGCCCGGCGCGGAGGGCATCGACTTCCACTGCAGCGTCGTCGAGGGCGACGACGTCGCGACCCTGGTCGACGCCGTGCAGAAGGCGCCGGCCGGCGCCCAGTGGATCGCCGCAGCCGACCGCAACGCCACGTTCCAGGTCGTGGTGCGGGCGTTGCTGCCGGACGAGGCGGGCTGTCCCGCCTGACGCGTGGTAGATTCCGTGACGGCGCCCCGCGCCGCACGATGACTGACTGACGACCCGCATCCACCTCTGTGTGCCCCTCCCCGGGGCGCCCGATGCTGTTGTCAGGAGTGCTCTCGTGCGTGTTCTTCTCTCGGGTGTGAGCCGTTTCCACGGCGCCACCACCATCCTCTCCGACGTCTCGCTGGCCCTGCCGGCGGGCGCCCGCGTGGGCGTCGTCGGGCCGAACGGCGTCGGCAAGTCGACGCTGCTGCGCCTGCTCGCCGGCGTCGACGAGCCCGACGCCGGCCGCGTCGACCGCGAGCCCGCCGACGCTCGCCGTCGGCTACCTGCCGCAGGAGCCCGAGCCGCTGCGCGGCGAGACGCTGCTCGGCCTGACTCGCGCGCCGCACCGGCGTGGCCGCCGCCGAGCGGCGAGCTGGAGGCCGCGGCGGCGCGGCTGGCGACCGGCGACGCCTCCGCCGAGGCGGCGTACGGCGAGGCGCTCGACCGGCTCGTCGCGCTCGGCGGCGGCGACCTCGACGCGCGCGCCGCGGCGACGCGCGCGCGAGCTCGGCCTCGGCGTCGACCTCGACCGGCCCGTCGCGCGGCCTGTCGGGCGGCGAGGCGGCGCGCGCGACGCTGGCGGCGATCCTCCTCTCCCGCTTCGACGTGCTCGCGCTGGACGAGCCGACGAACGACCTCGACTTCGACGGCCTCGAGCGCCTGGAGCGGTTCCTGCGCGGCCTCGCGGGCGGCGCTGTCGTCGTCTCGCACGACCGCGAGTTCCTCGATCGCACGGTCGAGCCGGGTCGTCGAGATCGAGCCGGTCACCCGGCATGCGCGCGAGTTCGCCGGCGGCTGGAGCGGCTACGCCGAGCGCCGCGAGCGCCGAGCACGCGGCGGCCTGGGCGCGCTTCGGCCAGGCCGACCGGCAGCGCCGGCATCTGACCGAGCTGCTGCCGACCGGCGGACGCAGGCAGCGGGCCGGCGGCGCGCATGACCGACCAGCGCGGCACGCACGCCGCTGCAGACGAAGGTGCGCGCAGGCGAAGCGGCACGCTCGAGCGCGCTGGACGACGCGGCCAAGCCGGTCGAGCCGTGGGAGCTGCGCCTGACGCTCGCCCACGCCCGGCAGACGCGGCGCGCGCCTGGCCGAGCTGGCGGGCGCGGTGGCCGTGCTCGGCGCGTTGCGGCTCGGGCCGATCGACCTCGCGATCGCGCCCGGGCGACCGGCTCGCGATCACCGGCCGCAACGGCAGCGGCAAGACGACCCTGCTGCGGATGCTGCTCGGCGAGCAGCCGCTGGCCGACGGGCAGCCGCCACGTCGGGCCGTCGACCGGATCGGCGTGCTCGGCCAGGATCGCGAGCGCCTACGACAGCGACGACTCGCTGCTCGACACGTTCGCCGCAGCGGTCGGAGCTGACGGGCGAGCCGGCGCGCACGCTGCTCGCGAAGTTCGGGCTCGGCGCCGACGCGTCGACCGTCCGGCCGCGCTCCCTCTCGCCCGGCGAGCGCACCCGCGCGCTGCTGGCCGAGCTGCAGGCGCGCGAGGTGAACCTGCTCGTGCTCGACGAGCCCACCAACCACCTCGACCTGGAGGCGATCGAGCAGCTCGAGCTGGCCCTCGCCGACTATCCCGGCGCGTCGTCGTGGTCTCGCATGACCGGCGTTTCCTGGCCCGGATGACCCCGGCTCGGGAGATTGCGATGACGCGGAAGGAACTTCGCCGGCGGCGTCGTAGTGCGCCTCATGGCAGCCGGCAGCGTGACCCTCGTGTTCGACGGATCCTTCGCCGCGGCCCACGCCCTGATCGACCGCTGCTGCGACGCCCGCTGGCTGGCCGCATCCCGGCGCGCGAAGCTGCGCGCGCAGGCGGCGCTCGACCCCGACGCGCGGCAGCTGCTGCACGAGCGCCTGTCGGTGCTCGAGGAGCTCGCGCGCGACGCCAGCGAGGGCCGCGAGCCGTCGCAGCGCCACGGCGCCGCGCTGCGCGTGACCATCCCCGGCGACCGGGCCGAGGCCGCCGTCGTGCGCGACCTGGCGGGCTGGGGCACCGGCGAGCTGCTCGCGAGCGCGTTCGTGATCGAGGAGGGCCTCGACGAGGGCGCCTCCGATCGCACCGGCTCCTGGTGACGCCCCGCCGCGTGTAACGCTCGCCCCCTCGCCGGGAAGGGAGGAATGATGGCGAGCGCGATGAGCGACGAGACGCGGTTCGAGCGGCTGTGGGCCGCGCATCGCGATGCCGTGTGGGCGTATGCCGCCCGCCGTGTCGGCCCCGACCGGGCGCCCGACGTGGTGCACGAGGCCTTCCTGGTCGCGTGGCGGCGCCTCGACGACGTGCCGGCGAGCGCCGCCCCGTGGCTGATCGGCGTCGCCCGCAACACGATCCTGCACGAGCGCCGCGGAGCGGCCCGGCGGGCGCAGCTCGACGAGCGCCTCGCGGGGCTGGCCGCGCCCTCCCACGAGGCGGCGGAAACGGACGGCGAGCTGCTGCGCGCCGCCCGACAGCTGCCGCTCGCCGACCGCGAGCTGCTCGCGCTGCTGGCGTGGGACGGGCTCACGGTCGCCGAGGCGGCGGTCGTGCTCGGCTGGCGCCCCGTCACCGCGCGGGTGCGCCTGCACCGCGCCCGCGCCCGTCTCGCAGCGTTGCTCGCCGATCCCGGTCCAGACGCCGCTCCCACCCGTTCCGTCCCGGCCCCGGAGGCCGCTCCATGACCGACGTCCTCACCCGTCTCGCCGCCGCCGACCCGCTGCGCGGCAGCGCCCCGCCCGAGCTCGACGCGATCGCGGCGGCCATCGTCGCCACGCCGCGCGAGCCGGCCGCCCGCCGACCGCGCCGGCGGGGGCGTCTCGTGCTCGCCGTCGGTGCGCTGCTGGCGGTCACGGCCACGGCGGCCGCCGCCGGCGGCGTCGACTGGGACCGGATCCTGCCCGGCGCCGACCGGCCGGCGTCGCAGCCCGGGCCGCTCGTCGACGTGCCGCAGATGCAGCGGGAGGCGCAGGCCGTCCGGGCCGCGATCGCCGATCCGCCGGGCCTGACGACGCCGCTCGCCGACCCGAACCCGACCGGCGACGTCGGCGGCGGCGAGCTCGGCGCCGGCGCGTCCCAGCAGCTATCGCTGCAGATGTGCACGTGGCAGCGCGCGCTGCTGACCGCCCACGCCGCCGGCGACGCCGCGGCCGAGCGGCGAGCCCGCGAGGTGCTGTCCGGCGACCAGTGGTACGTCTACGACGCCGACGGCGGCGCGGGCGTGAAGGCGGTCAATACCGATCCGGCCCGCCTCGCCGACCTGCAGCAGTCGTGGGACGTCAACTGCCCCGGCGGCGCCTACGACCCGAAGACGCATCCCGACGCCCCGCCGATCGGCCAGTAGCCGGGCGACAAGGCGCGCGGCTCCCGCACGCTCCGACCTGGCCCGGTGACGCAAGGCGCGCGAGAGTGCAACGCGATGGCCGATCCGTGCCAGGCACCGGAGAGGACACGGACGACACCGGCGCTCGTCCGCGACGCGCCTCGTACGTCGCCACGGACCTGCGCGCCCTGTACCCGGAGTGTGAAATCGGCGCGTGAAAGCGTGCCGCGATGGCCGATCCGTGCCAGGCACCGGAGAGGACACGGACAGACGGCGAAGCGCATCGGACGTTGCGCGGCACCGGCGGCGGCGCTACCGTCGCGGCCCATGACGCGCACCCACTCCTGGCCCGAGGGACACTGGAACTGGCCGATCACGGTCACCCACAAGCACGGCGTCCGGCAGGGCGACCTGTGCTTCGTCGGCGGGCAGGTCGACCTCGACCCGGACGGCAACGTGCTGCACGCCGGCGACATCGTCGCGCAGACGCCCGTGGTGATCGCGTCGCTGGGCCGGGTGCTCGACGACCTCGGCTCCGGCCTCTCCGACCTCGTCAAGATCGTCGTCTACCACGTCGACGACGGCTCGCTGGACGAGACGCCGCTGCTGGAGCACCTCGCCGCCGCGCTCCCCGGCGAGCGGCCCGCCTTCTGCACCGTCCCGGTGCCGTACCTGGCGTACCCCGGCATGCTGATCGAGATCGAGGGCGTCGCCGCGATCGGCGAGAAGACGCGCGTCGGCAGCGGCGCGTTCCCCGACGGCGTGCGCTGCGGCGACCTCGTCTGGACGTCGGCGATCAGCGGCGGTACGAAGGGCGACATCGTCGCCCAGTCCGAGGAGGCCATGGAGCGCCTCGGCGGCATCCTCGGCGATCTCGGCGCCGACTTCGGCGACGTCGTGAAGTTCAACATCTTCTACGTCGGCACCGGCTCGGCGGCGGACTGGGAGGTCGCCGCCCGCGTCCGCGCCGCGCTACTTCGAGGAGCCGGGCCCGGCCGCGACCGGCATCCCCGTGCCGCGCCTGCAGGATCCCGAGGCGCTGATCAAGATGGACGTCTGGGCGATGCGCCCCGCCGGCGGCGACCGCGTCGAGCGCACCTACTCGTGGCCGGAGGGCCACTGGGACTGGCCGATCCACCTGCCGTACAAGCACGGCAACCTCGGCGGCGGCATGTTCTTCGTCGGCGGCCAGGTGTCGCTGACGCCGACGGGCGACTCGATCGACCCGTTCGACATGCAGGCCCAGACGCGCACCTCGATGGACAACATCGAGAAGGTGCTGGACGGGCTGGGCGCGTCGATGGACGACGTCGTGAAGGTGACGACGTTCTACAAGGGCGACGGCGGCGGCGCCGACCTGCACGAGAACCTCTCGATCCGCTCGTCGTACTTCAGCGATCCCGGCCCCGCGACGACCGGCATCTCGCTGCCCTTCCTGCCTACAGCGAGGCCGGGATGATGATCGAGATCGAGGTGATCGGGATGCTGCCTAGCCGACTGACGTGCAGCGGCGGCACGCGGTCGCGCCACGGCAGCGCCTCCTCGAGCTGCGCCGCGACGCCGGAACAGCGTCGCCTCGTCGCCCAGCCGCCCGACCAGCTGCATGCCGATCGGCAGGCCCGACGCCGCCTGGTGCAGCGGCAGCGAGATCGCCGGCTGGCCGCTGCAGTTGAACGCCGGCAGGAAGCTCTCGACGTGGCCCCAGTTGCCGAACACCTCGCGCGGCGACGCCTCGCCCCATCGCCGGATACACGCCGAGCTTCTCCTGCGGGTGGCCGAGCGTCGGCGTCAGCAGCACGTCCCACTCGGTGAAGAACGCGCCCAGCCGGCGGTTCACGACGTTGGTGTGGTCGAGCGCGGCCAGCACCTGCGCCGCCGCTCAGCGCGCCGCCGTACTTCCACATCGCGTAGGTGGCCGGCTCGAGGTTGTCGCGCGACGGCTCGCGGCCCAGCGCGGCGGCGAAGGCGTCGATGCCGTGCGCCGTGTTGGCGCTCCACATGTCGACCATGCACTGCAGGAACGGCTCCCAGTCGATCGCCGGAGCGGCGCGGTCGACGTGGTGGCCGAGGTCGGCCAGCACCGCGGCGGTCGTCGCCGTGGCCGCCGCGTGCTCCGGGTGCTCCGGCGCGCCGTTCCACGGCTGCGTGCAGAACGCGATCCGCAGCCGGCCGGGGTCGCGGAAGCACTCGTCGAGATACGAGTGCTCCGGCGCCGGCAGCAGCGTCGGATCGCCCGGCTCGGGACCGTGCAGCGCGTCGAGCAGCGCCGCCGAGTCGCGCACGCTGCGCGAGACGGCGAACCGCACCGCCCAGCCCGACAGCGGCTCGCCGGCGTCGGGCCCGAACGAGATGCGGCCGCGCGACGGCTTCAGCCCGACCACGCCGCAGCAGGCCGCGGGGATGCGGATCGAGCCGCCGCCGTCCGACGCCAGCGCGATCGGCACGATGCCGGCGCCCGACCGAGGCGCCGCCGCCGCCGGACGAGCCGCCGGCCACGTGCTCCTCCGACCACGGCGAGCTGGTCGGCCCGCACATCGCCGTCTCGGTGGTGCCCATGATGCCCCACTCCGACGTGGTCGCCCGGCCCACCGACACCAGCCCGGCGTGCTTGAAGCGCTTGATCAGCCCGGTGTCGGACGGCACCACCCAGCCCGCCGACAGACGGCTGCCGTTCTCGCAGACGCGCCCCGCCTCGCCGTGGTAGAGGTCCTTGAGCAGAAACGGCACGCCGCCGAACGGCCCGTCGTGCGCGTCGGCGTCGGGCGTCGGCGTCGATGCGGTCCTCGAACAGCTCGATCACCGCGCCGAGCCGGTCGTTGACACGGGCCGAGCCCTCGGCGGCCAGCGCCGCGAGCTCCTGGGGAGCGACCTCTCGCCGGCGGACGAGCTCCGCCAGCTCGAGAGCGTCGTGCGCTGCGTACTCAGCGAGGTTCATGGCCGGGAACGCTACTGGCAAACCCGGCGGCGGAAAGTAGACTCCGAGTGTCGCCGCGCCTGTCCGCGGGGAAGAGGAGAGATGCAGATGACCAGCAAGTGGAACGCGCTCCGTGACCTCGGTCAGAGCGTCTGGTACGACAACGTCGCGCGGCCGGCGCTCGAGTCCGGCCTGCTCGCGAAGCTGATCGCCGAGGACAACGTCACGGGCGGCACGTCGAACCCGTCCATCTTCGCGAACGCCGTGCTGAAGTCCGACCTGTACGACGACGACATCGGCTCGGCGCCCGCCGATGCCACGCCGCAGCAGATCTTCGAGCGCGCGGCGGCCGCCGACATCACCGCGGCCTGCGACCTGATGCGCCCCGTCTGGGAGCGCGCGGGCGGGCGCGACGGCTTCATCTCGCTCGAGGTGGAGGCCGACCTGGCGTTCGACGGCGAGGGCACCGTCCGCCGCGCCCGCGAGGTGTGGGCGCAGATCGGCCGGCCGAACCTGATGGTGAAGGTGCCGGGCACCGAGCCCGGCGTCGGCGCCTTCCGGCAGCTGACCGCCGACGGCATCAACATCAACGTCACGCTGCTGTTCTCGATCTCGCGCTACCGCGAGATCGCCGAGGCCTACGTCGAGGGGCTCGAGCAGCGCCTCGCCGACGGCGGCGCGCTCGACCACATCGACTCGGTCGCGAGCTTCTTCGTGTCGCGCATCGACTCCAAGGTCGACGCGCAGCTGCCCGAAGGCTCGCCGCTGGCCGGCAAGATCGCCATCGCGAACGCCAAGGTCGCGTACGCCGACGTCTACCAGGTCGTGTTCGCCGGCCCGCGCTGGGAGAAGCTGAAGGCCGCCGGCGCCAACCCGCAGCGTGCGCTGTGGGCGTCGACGTCGACGAAGAACGCGGCCTACCCGGCCACGATCTACGCCGACGAGCTGATCGGTCCCGACACCGTCAACACGGTGCCCGACGCGACGCTCGACGCGTTCCGCGAGGGCGGGCACCCGGCCCGGACGCTCGACCAGAACGTCGACGAGGCCCGCGCGCAGCTGGCCGCGCTGGCAGGAGGCCGGGCGTCAGCCTCGACGACATCACGTCCGAGCTCGAGCGCGACGGCGTGAAGTCGTTCCAGGAGGCGTACAACGGCATGATCGAGGCGATCGCCGAGAAGCGCGGGCGCGTCGCCGCCGACTAGCAGCGATTGACACGACCCTCCCGCCCGGCGACGATGACCGTCCGGACGGGAGGAGCACACAGGTGGCACAGGCGAGCGCGGCGGACGAGCCGCAACTGAAGGCCGGGTCGGTCAAGTTCTTCGACGCGGTGGTGATCGGCCTCGCGTCGACGGCGCCGGCCTACTCGCTCGCGGCCATCATCGGATCCACCGCGCTGATCGCCGGCGTGAAGGTGCCGGCGGTCCTGTGGGTCGCCTTCGTGCCGATGTTCCTGATCGCGTCGGCGTTCTTCTACCTGAACAAGGTCGACTCGGACTGCGGCACGACGTTCGCCTGGGTAACGCGCGCGATGGGCCCGTGGCCGGGGTGGATCGCGGGCTGGGCGGTGACGCTGACGGGCGTGCTGGTCGTCGGCTCGCTGGCCGACGTCGCCGTCAAGTACACGTTCATCTTCTTCGGCCAGGACGAGTGGGCGGCGGAGAAGTGGATCGTGATGCCCGTCACGGTCGCCCTCGTCCTGTTCATGACGTGGCTCTGCATCCTCGGCATGGAGGGCTCGGCGAAGCTGCAGAACACGCTGATCGTGATCCAGGTCGGCTCGCTGATCCTGTTCGCCGTCGTCGCGCTCGTGAAGGTGTTCGGCGACAACCCACCCGAGGGCTCGGTCAAGCCCGAGGCGTCGTGGCTGTCGCCGGCAGGCGCCGGCTCGCTCACCGCCGGCCTGCTGCTGTGCGTGTTCGCGTACTGGGGCTGGGAGTCGGCCGTGAACCTGTCGGAGGAGTCGGACAACCCGTCCGGCGCGGGCAAGGCGGCCGTCGTCTCCACCGTCCTGCTGCTCGGCACGTACGTCGGTGTCGCCATCGCGATCGTCGCCTTCGCGGGGCCCGAGGCGCTGACCGATTTCGACGACGACGACTCGGTGTTCGCCACCCTCGCGTCGGGGGTGCTCGGCTCGCCGTGGGATCAGTTGGTGGTCGCGTCCGTGCTCACGTCGGCCCTCGCGTCGACGCAGACGACGATCATCCCCGCGTCGCGGACGATGCTCTCCATGGCGCGCGCGGGTGCGATGCCGGCGAGCTTCGCCAAGATCCACGAGCGCTACCTGACGCCGCACATCTCGACGTGGATCGTCGGCATCGTTGCGAGCGCGTACTACCTGGTCGTGAACGGCCTGTCGGAGAACGCGCTGTTCGACACGCTCTCGGCGCTGTCGCTGATGATCGCGTTCTACTACGCGATGACCGGGTTCGCGTGCGCGTGGTTCTATCGGGCGCACCTGGGAGACTCGCTGCGTTCGCTGCTGTTCGTCGGCATCGGGCCGGTCGTCGGCGGCCTCGCGCTGCTGTACCTGCTCGTGCAGTCGCTGATCGACATGTGGGATCCGGAGAACTCCTACTCGGGCGCCTGGTTGGGCGTCGGCCCGCCGTTCGTGATCGGCGTCGGCTTCATGGTGCTCGGCGTGATCCTGATGGTGGTCTGGCGGTTCAAAGGGCCGGGCCGGTACTGGGACCGCCACGCTGAGCGCGTCGATCCCGAGCTCGCCCGGACCACGCTCGCGAGAGGGAAGACCTGATGTCTGCGATCGTGCTCGGCTACGACGGCTCCGAGGGCGCGCGGTCGGCGCTCCCGGTGGCGATCGACCTGTGCAAGGCGTTCGGCGACCGGCTGGTGGTGGTGTTCGGGGCTGCGCCGCCCGGCCGGCTCGGCGAGGAGTGGCAGGCGCACCGCGCGGCGATCTACGAGATCGCCAACCGCGAGGTGGCGGCCGCGGTCACGGCCGCGGGCGACGCCGGCGTGGAGGTCGAGACGCGCATCGAGCTCGCGCACCCCGCGGAGGCGCTGATCGCCGCCGGCACCGCGACGGACGCCCGCATGATCGTCGTCGGCACGTGGGGCGAGGCGCCGCTGCGAGCCGCACTGGTGGGCGCCGTCCCGACCAAGCTGCTGCACCTCGCGGACCGGCCCGTCGTGGTCGTGCCCGCTCCGGAGTAGGCCTAGAGACCGGCCGCGAGCGCCGTCACCGAGACGATGATCAGCGCGAAGCCGATCCGCTGCCCGCGGGTCAGGCGCTCGCGCAGCACGACGAGCCCGAGCACGGTCGCGATGGCGGCCGACTGTGCGGACAGGACGCCCGCGATCGACACGTCGCCGGCCTGGGCCGACGCGACGAAGAACAGCATGCCGCCGACGTCGAACGCACCGCCGAGGAGGGCCCACTTCAGCGCGAACCGCGGGCCGACGCCGGCGCGCGCGACGAGCAGCACCGGCGCCGTGATCACGATCAGGCCGAGGAGGCGCGTGATCAGCGACGGGAAGAACGGCCCGACGTCGTCGGCGGCGACCGCGGCCGAGTAGAGGCCGATGCCGAAGAAGAGCGCCGACGCGACCGACGCGACGATCGCGATCGGCGGCGTCTCGCGCGGCCCCTCCCCCGCCCGCGTGCCGCGCACGACGATCGCCGCGCCCACCGTCGCGAGCACCAGCAGCAGGCCCGTGACGAGCTCGAGCGGGTTGCCGAGGATGACGCTCATCGCCGCGATCACCGCGCCCTCGCAGGCGATGATCGGCGACACGACCGACAGCGCCCCGTGCCGGTAGGCGAGCATCATCGTCCACAGGCCGAACATCGAGCCGATCGCGCCGGACGCCAGCCACAGCAGCGTCTTCGACTCCGGCATCGAGTGCGGCCCCGTCACGAGTGCCGGCACCAGCACGACCGCGAACCCGGCGATCGTGCTCCACGCCATGCAGCGGTTCGTGCCGAGCAGCCGCGTGGCCTTCGTCCCGATCAGGCCCGCCCACGCCCCAGGTCAGGGCCGACAGCAGGCCGAGGATGATGCCGAGCATCGCTCCCCGGGCCGCTAGCTCTCGCTGCCGAACGACTTGCGCCGCTCGAGGTCGGCCTGATCGACGAGCACCCCGTCACGGCCGACGTAGCCGTCCTTCGCGCCCACGATCAGCACCACGCACTCAACGTCGCCGCCGTTCGACACCTTGCGGTGCGTGGTCGACGGCGCGTGCAGGAACCCGCCCGGGCCGAGGTCGCGCGTCTCTCCCTCGACCTCGAACCGCGCCGTGCCGGAGTGGACGAAGTACAGCTCGTCCTGCGTGTCGTGGTAGTGGTTGAAGCCCTCGTGTCCCGGCGCCATCACGAGCGCGTTGACGCCGAACGCCTCGACGCCGAGCGCCTGGCGGACCTTGCGGAACCCCGGGCCGGAGCCCATCTCGTCGAGCGTGCCGAATGCGTACGCCACGTATCCCTCCCTCTCCGCGGATGTGCCCGCGCCCCCAGGGGCACCGCGGGAACCCTAACCGTGCTGGCAGACTCCGTGACGGCCTGGCGAGCGAGAGGGGATCCGGCATGCGGGACGCGGTGATCGTTGAGGCGGTGCGCACCCCGGTCGGACGACGCGGCGGGGCGCTGGCCGGCGTCCATCCGGCCGATCTGTCCGCGGCCGTGCTGCGCGCCCTGCAGACCCGCACCGGCATCGATCCGGCGCTCGTCGACGACGTCATCTGGGGCTGCGTCAGCCAGGTGGGCGAGCAGACCTTCGACATCGCCCGCACCGCCGTGCTGTCGGCGGGCTGGCCCGAGTCGGTGCCCGGCACGACCGTCGACCGCCAGTGCGGCTCGTCGCAGCAGGCCATCCACTTCGCGGCGGCCGGCGTGGTCGCGGGCCACTACGACGTGGTCGTGGCGGGCGGCGTCGAGTCGATGTCGCGGGTGCCGATGGGCTCGGCGATCGGCGAGGGCGGCACGCCGATCGGCCCGGCGTATGCGGCGCGGTACGGCCCCGGCCTGCCCAACCAGGGGCTCGGCGCGGAGATGATCGCCGAGCGCTGGGGCCTCTCCCGCGCCCGGCTGGACGAGTTCGCGCTCGGCTCGCACGCCAAGGCGGCGGCCGCGATCGACGAGGGACGGTTCCGCGCGCAGATCGTGCCGGTCGAGACCGACGCCGGCGTCGTCGACACCGACGAGGGCGTCCGCCGCGGTGGCACCGCCGAGAAGCTGGCCACCCTGCAGCCCGCGTTCAAGCCGGACGGCGTGCTGCACGCCGGCAACAGCTCGCAGATCAGCGACGGCGCGGCGGCGGTGCTGGTCTGCGGCTCCGACACCGCGAAGGACCTCGGCCTGACCCCGATCGCCCGCGTGCACACCGCGGTGCTGGCCGGCGACGACCCGAACATCATGCTGACGGCGCCCATCCCGGCCACGCACAAGGCGCTGCAGCGCGCCGGGCTGACCATCGACCAGATCGGGGCGTTCGAGGTCTCCGAGGCGTTCGCGTCGGTGCCGCTCGCCTGGCTGCACGAGACGGGCGCCGACGAGGCGCGCATGAACGTCTCCGGCGGTGCGATCGCGCTCGGCCACCCGCTCGGCGCGTCGGGCGCCCGGCTGGCGACGACGCTGCTGCACCACCTGCGCGACCACGGCATCCGGTACGGCCTGCAGACGATGTGCGAGGGCGGCGGCCAGTCGAACGCCACCGTGTTCGAGCTCGTCGCATGACCGGGGACGGCCTGCCGGAGAGAGAACTGCAGGGCCTCCTCGAGATCCTCGGGGAGGTCCACCACGCCGACGACCTGGAGGAGTTCCGCGCCGGGCTGCTCGACTCCGTGCCGCGGGTGATCCCGTCGGTGTGGACGTCGTACAACGAGATCGGGCCGGACGGCTCGCCGCTGGTCGCGATCGTGACGCCGCAGCCGGGCGACGAGTGGCTCGCGCGGTGGGCCCGGCTCGGCCACGAGAACCCGCTCATCCAGCGCTACCTGCGGACGCGCGATCCGCGCGCCTACCGCATCACCGACGTCATCGACCATGCGGCGTTCGCCGAGACGGCGCTCTATCGCGAGGTGTTCGTCCCGCTCGGCGTCCATCACCAGCTGGCGGTGACGCTGCCCGCGCCGCCGACGCTGTTGATCGGCTTCGCGCTCACCTCGCCCGACGACTACACCGACGCCCAGCGGCGGGTGCTCGATCTCGCCCGGCCGCACCTCATCCAGGCCTGGTCGAACGCCGCGGCGCGCCAGCGCGCACGCGAGCTGCTCGAGGCCGTCAAGGTCGGCCTGGACGACACGGGCGAGGCGTTCGTGATCGCCGACGGCCGCGAGCAACGTCGAGTTCGCGACCACGGCCGGGCAGGAGGCGCTCGCCGCCCTGCGGCGCGGCGCCGGGCCGGGCACCACCCGCCTACCTGAGGTGCTGCGCGATGCGGGTGGCGAGGACGGCCGGCCGCCCACGAGCGTCGGGAGCGGCGACGAGCCGGTCACGGTCCGGCGCCTCACCACGCGCTCGGGCCTGACGGTGATCGTCTTCGACCGTCGCGCGCGGCCCGCGTCGCGCGCCCTGCTCGAGGCGCTCGGGCTCACGCCCCGCCAGGCAGAGGTGCTCCAGGGGATGATGCACGGCCGCTCGACGCGGGCGATCGCGGCGCACCTGGGCGTGACGCCGAGCACGGTGCACAAGCACACGGAGAGCATCTACACGCGCCTCGGCGTGCACGACCGGGTGGCCGCCGTCAGCACCGCCTGGGCGGCGCTCGATGCCGGTCGTCCGGAGCACTGAAGCCGCTCCGGGAGGGCGTACGCAAGTCTCCGTATAGGCGGTTTCGAGGAACGTCCGTACGGTGAAACGATGCCCCCGACTGCCCGCGCGCTCCGTGTTCCGCTGCTCGCCGTCCTCGCCCTCCTGCTGACCACCACCGCTGCCTCGGCCGACTCGTTCGTGTGGGGCAGCGCCAACAGTGGCGACTTCAACCTGCAGGGCAACTGGGTGCAGAACGGCGTCGCGGCGACCAGGCTCCCCAACTCGTCCGACGACGTGTTCATCGCGAACCCGGGCACGTACACCGTGACGGTCAACGGGGCGCCGCGCACGGTCGGTTCGCTGACGCTCGGCGCCGCGACCGGCACCGGGTCGCAGCGCCTCGTGATCCGGGTCGACAACGGCACGAACACCGGCAGCGAGGTGAGCGTGGCCGGCGACTCGACGATCACCTCGACCGGCCAGCTCGTGCTCGAGCAGGACGCGACGGGCGCCGCTGGCGGCGTCCTGGGCGCGAAGCCGACGATGAACTACTCCGGCACCCTCACGAACAACGGCACGATCGTCGCCCGCTCGATCGGCGGGCAGGCGACCAGCAACGAGCTGCTGATGCGCGGTCTGACCACGACCGCCGTCCTGGTCAACAACGGCACGATCCACGCGCAGAGCGGCCGCTTCCACCTCGGCAGCGTCACGACCGCCGGCGCGATCCAGGTGGACGCCGCCGGCTCGATCTTCACCGACACCGGCAGCGGCCGCCCGGGCTGGACGGTGAACGGCGGCACGATCGTCAACAACGGCTCGTTCCAGACGTCGAGCCTGACGGCGTGGCGCCAGAACGGCGGCGCCGCCACCGGCAACCCGATCCGCATGGACACGCCGTTCCCGTTCGCCGACGCCGGCGGCACGGGCACGTTCGAGCTGGTCGGCAACGGCGCCCGCATCGCCGGCACCGTCCCGGCCGGGCAGACCGTGCGCCTCGGCTACGAGGAGAACAGCAACATCTTCAACGTCCAGGCCGGCGGGCTCGTGGTCGCGGCCGGCGGCACCCTGATCCTCGACGCCTCGCCCGGCAACGGCGCGAACCTGACGGGCGCGCCGGTGACCGTCAACGGCACGCTCCGCCCGATCATGCGCGGAGCCGTCCGGCCCGCATCGAGTCGGCGCTGACCATCGGCGCCGGCGGCCAGCTCGACATCGCGCCCGCCACGACGCTGTCCCTGGCCGGTGTGGCCACGAACGGCGGCACCGTGACGATTCCCCCGACGGCGCGGGTCGAGCTGGCCAGCAGCACCGCGGACAACCTGTTCAACGGCGCCGGTGGGACGCTCGCGTTCCAGATCGCGTCGGCCACCGTGTTCGGGCGCATCGCGACCATCGGCGGCGGCCGCGTCGCCTCGATCGCGGGCAAGGCGACGGGCGTGCTGACCGGCGGCTACGTGCCGCCCGTCGGCACCGCGTTCAAGGTGATCGAGGCGCCCGTCGTCGCCGGCGCGTTCGCGAGCGTGGGCGGCAACTTCACCGCGTCGCTGCCGGCCGATCGCGTCGTCGCTGAGCCTCGTCTACACCGGCGCGCCGAAGCCGCCTCCCGCGAAGCCGGACAAGACGGCGCCGCGCATCACGCTCTGGAGCCTCGCCAAGGCGACGGTGACGAAGGGCACGCGCCCGACGCTGAAGGTGACGCTGTCGGAGAAGGCGACGCTGACCGCGACCGTGACCCAGCGCGTCGCGGGCCGCAAGGTCGCGGGCAAGTGCAAGCCGGGCGCCAAGCACGGCACCCGGTGCACCAAGACGGTCACGCGGGCGAGGCTGAGCCCCGCCGTCGTCAAGGGCGCGAACTCGCTCAAGCTCGCGCTCCAGAAGCTCAAGGCCGGCACCTACAAGATCGCGATCGTCGCCCGCGACGCCGCCGGCAACAAGTCGGCCACGCGCACCCTGAAGCTGGTCGTCAAGAACCCGCCGAAGAAGCGCTGACGCAGGGCGGCCGCACGGGAAGGGTGCGGAAAGGCGCACGGCTGTGCCGTTCCAGGGCCGAAACGCGCGCCGAACAGCGACACGATCACCGTCCGGTGCCAGGCACCGCCGAGTGAACGGTCGGCGCATCCGCGCCCCGCGTGCCGGGAGTGCAAATTCAGCGCGCGAAAGCGTGCCGCGGTGGCCGATCCGTGCCAGGCACCCCTGTGGACACGATCCGGCGCCGCGGGCTACGCAGGCTGCAGCGCGGCGCCGCGGATGGCCGCGGCGGCCAGGGCGACGGCCGGCGCTCGGTAGCCGTCGGCGCGCTCGTAGAGGCCGAGGCGGCGCGGCGGCAGCAGATGGTCGAGCGGCACGACGCGGATGTCGTCGGTGGTCGCGTCGACCAGCAGCCGCGGCATCACCGAGATGCCGATGCCGCTCGCAACCAGCTGCTGCACCGTGCCGGCGTCGTGCGCGCGCACGACGGTGTCCATCGCGACGTCGAGCTCGGCCAGCGCCGCCGTCAGCACGCGCTGGGTGGGGACGCCGCAGTCCTTCGCGACCAGCGCACGTCCGGCCAGATCGGCGACCTCGAGCGGCCGGCCGAGCGTCGCCAGCTCGTCGTCGGCGGGCACGATCAGCACGTAGGCATCGCGCAGGATCTCGGTCGCCTCGAGCCCGGCAACCTCGTCGATGATCGGCGCCAGCGCCAGATCGAGGTCGCCCGCCGCGACGCGCTCGAGCAGCTGGTCGGAGCGGTAGCCCTCCTCCACGTGCAGCACGACGTCGGGCGCCTGCAGGCGCAACGCGACGGCGAGCGGCGGGATGACGACGCGGGCGACGCTGAGCACGGTGCCGAGCCGGACGACGCCGGCCAGCTCGGTGCTGTACGCGCTCAGGTCGCGGTGGGCCTCGACCAGGCGCTCGCGGATGGCCGCGGCGTGGGCCAGGAGGCGGCGCCCCGCGTCGGTCAGCTCGACGTTGCGCGCACCCGGAGCGCGCACCAGCAGCTCGACCCCGACGATGCGCTCCAGCGAGCGGATCTGCTGGCTGACGGCCGACTGCGTGTAGCCGAGCCGCTCGGCAGCGCGGCTGACCGACCGCGTCTCGGCGACGGCGGCGAGCGCGCTCAGGTGACGCAGGTCGATCTTCGTCCAGTCAGTAGAAGCGGTGATGCCCGCGATGATAGTCCGACTTGCTCGGATGGGCCCGGCCCGCGATGCTCCAGCCGATGCGCATCCTCCTGATCCAGTTCGACGCCGACAAGGGCCCCGGCATCCTCGAGCAGCCGCTGCGCGATCTCGGATGCGAGATCGACGTGCGCCTGTCGCCGGCAGAGCCCCTCTCGCTCGACGGATTCGACGGGCTGATCGTGCTCGGCGGCCTCGCGAACCCCGACGACCCCGATCCGGCCGTGGCCGTCGCCCGGGCGCTCTGCGCCGAGGCGCTGGAGCGATCGGTGCCGGTGCTCGGCATCTGTCTGGGCGCCGAGCTGCTGGCACAGGCCACCGGCGTCGACGCCCCGCGCTGCCAGGCCGAGTTCGGCTTCAAGACGGTGCGGCTCGAGCCCGCCGCGGCGGACGACCCACTCCTCGGCGCACTGCCCCAGACCTTCGAGGTGTTCGAGGCGCACGGCTACACGTGGGAGCCGCCCGCCGGCTCGACGGTGCTCGCCCACACCGACCTGACGCGCCAGGCCTTCCACCTGCCGCCCCACGCCTGGGGCCTCCAGTTCCACTTCGAGGCGGACGTGGCGACGCTGCTCCACCTCGCGAGCTCCGAGCCGACCGCCTCGGTGTTCGAGGCGCACGGCGTCGACCTGGCGGAGTTCAGCGCCCGCGCGCCCGCCGTCGTCGGCGCATGGGAGGAGGGCGCCGCCGCAATCGCGCGCGGGTTCGTCGGCGTCATCGCAGCGCAGACGAGCGCTGCGAGCGCATAGAGTCAACCTCTACTTCAGGTCGATACTAGCGCCGCGAGACCGCGAGGTGCGCGGCCTCGACGACCTCGGCGATCCGCTCCCAGTCGACGTCCTCCACGTCCAGGTACACGCCGACCCAGCCGCGGCCGCCCACGTACGGCGGCCGGAAGAACCGCGCCGGCTCCGACTCGACGAGCGGCTCCTGCGCGCCCGGCGGCGCTGCACACCAGAACGCCACGCGGTCGTCGTGGTGGCGGTTCGCGAACATGGCGAACTGGCGCTTGCCCGCGAACCACGACGGCTCGCCGTGGCTCAGCCGCTCGGTCACGTCCGGCTGGGCGAGGCAGATCGCGCGCAGCGCCTCGAGGGCGGCCCGCGCCGGATCCTGCTGGTGTGTCGCTTCAGCGGAGCCGATGCAGCGAAGTGTCGCCCGTTCGGCCATCCTGACGCGACGATGACGACGACTCCCGAGATCGGCGCGGTCTTTCCCGCGTTCGCCCACCCGGCCGACCTGCCGGCGTTCGCGGCCGACGTCGAGGCGCTGGGATACGACAGCCTCTGGGTGATCGAGGACTGCTTTCTGTCCGGCGGCCTGACGCTGGCGGCCACCGCCCTGGCCGTCACGCAGCGCGTGAAGGTCGGCGTCGGCCTGCTGCCGGTCGCGGTGCGCAATCCCGCCATCGTCGCGATGGAGATCGCCACCCTGGCGCGCATGCACCCCGGCCGCTTCACGCCCGCGTTCGGCCACGGCGTCGAGTCTTGGATGCACCAGATCGGCGCCCGGCCCGCCCGGCGTGTCGCCGCCCTGCGAGAGATCGTGACCGTCGTGCGGCAGCTGCTCGCCGGCGAGACGGTGACGTTCGCGGGCGACTACGTGACGCTGACCGACGTCGTGCTCGACAACGCGCCCGAGGTGGTCCCGCCGGTGCTGGTCGGCACCACCGGCCCCGCGGGGCTCGCCCTCGCCGGCCGGCACGCCGACGGCTTCCTGCTGCCCGAGGGCTGCGGCCCGGCGTTCGTCACCGAGGCGGTGCAGCAGGCCGCAGCCGGCGGTCCGACGCCGCGCTGCGACGTCTACGCCTGGCTGGCGATCGACGACGACCCGGCGCGGGCGCGCGATTCGCTGCGTCCCGCCATCGCCGCCTGGCGCGACTCCGGCGCCTATCCGCACCCGCAACGGGCCGCCGGCGTCGGCCCCGGCGACGCGATCGACGACGACGTCGTCGACCGGCTGACGATCGCCGGCGACGGCCCCGCCTGCACCGCCGCCGTGCAGCGCTTCGGCGACGCCGGCGCGGACAGCGTCATCGTCACGCCGCCCGGTGACGACTGGCGCGAGCAGATCGAGCGCTTCGCCCGCGCCGTGCTGCGCTGATCCGTCAGCGAGCCGGAAACGCAGAGAGGGCGCTGCAGATGCAACGCCCTCTCCGGGAGTAGCGGGGGCAGGATTCGAACCTGCGACCTTCGGGTTATGAGCCCGACGAGCTACCGGACTGCTCCACCCCGCGCCGTGACCGGTAGGTTACCGCACGGTGGCCGACCGGACAACTCCCAACCGGCCCTCTACGCTTCGACCGTGATCATCGCGCTCGTCATCGTCGCAGCCGTCGCGCTGGTTGCCAGCCTGGCGTTCACCGGGATGCGCGTCGGGCGGCGCCGCGCTCGAGCTGCGGCGAGGAGTGCGGCTCAGCCACAACACGCGGCTCGAGGCCCTGTTCGAGCTCGACACGGCGCGCGCGCGGCTCACCTCCAGCGTGGCGCACACGACCGAGCGACGCGCGGCGCTCGACGCCCAGCTGGCGCAGCTCGCCCGTGCGCGCTCCATGCTCGGCCTGCTCGGCGAGGCCGCCGGCGAGGCGCTGCGGCTGGTGCGGTTGCCGCGCTGATGCGCGTCGCGGTCGTCGACATGGGCACCAACTCGACGCGGCTCCTGGTCGCCGACGTGACGGGGCCCGGCGAGCTGACCGAGGTGGAGCGGATCCTGCAGATCACGCGGCTCGGCGCCGGCGTCGACCGCAGCCGGCGGCTCGCCGACGACGCGATCGGCCGCACCCTCGCCGTCGTGCGCCGCTACCGCGAGATCGCCGACGCGCACGACGCGCAGGTGCGTCTGGCGACGGCCACCAGCGCCGTCCGCGACGCGGCCAACGGTACGGCGTTCCTCGCCCGGCTGCAGGCGGAGACCGGCTTCGAGACCCGCCTGCTGCCCGGCGCGGAGGAGGCGCGGCTGACCCGCCTCGGCGTGCTGGCCGGGCGGCCGCGGTCGCGGGCGACGTCGCGATCGTCGACGTCGGCGGCGGCTCGACCGAGGTGTCCGTCGGCCCGGGGCGCGCGGTCTCGCTCGACGCCGGCTGCGTGCGCGCGACCGAGCGCTGGCTGGCCGAGGACGCGGTCTCCCCCGCGCTGCAACGGCACGCCGCCGCCGAGCTGCGCGACCTGTTTACGGCCGGCGTTCCCGACGCCTGGCTGCCCGTCGACCGCGGCATCGCCGTCGCCGGCACCGCGACCACCATCGCCGCCCTCGACCTCGGCCTGGCGGCGTACGACGCCGAGCGCATCCACGGCCACGTGCTGACCCGCGACGCCATCGCCGCCCAGCGCGAGCGGCTCGCGCCGCTGACGGCCGACGAGCGCCGAGCCATCGGCGCCGTCGAGCCGGGCCGGGCGCCGGTGATCGTCGGGGGCATCCTCGTGCTCGAGGCGGCGCTCGACCGGCTGCGCCTGACCGAGGTGGAGGTCTCCGAGCGCGACATCCTGCACGGAATCGCCCTGCTGGCCGGAGGATATGCTTCGCAGTAGGCCCGGATGGCGGAACTGGTAGACGCGGCCGGCTTAAACCCGGCAGCCTGACGGCGTGCGGGTTCGAATCCCGCTCCGGGCATCACCCGCTAGGCTTTGGTCCAGGCGTTCGACCTTTGGATCTCCGTCATGTGCGGCATCGCCGGCTTCTCCCTCGCCCCCGATCACGATCTCGACACCACCGCGCTCGCGCGGGTGCTGCTGGCAGGCATCGTCGAGCGCGGCCGTGACGCCACCGGGTACGCGTACCGCGCGCCGGGCGGCCCGATCGTGGTGCGCAAGGACTCGCAGAAGCTCGCGCACTTCATCGACCACGTGCAGCTCGACCCGGCCGCGACCGAGGCGATCCTCCACGTGCGCGAGTTCACGAAGGGCATCCCGGGCATCAACGACAACAACCACCCGGTCTCGTGGGGCCGCGTGGTCGGCGTCCACAACGGGCACCTGACCAACGACGACGAGCTGTTCGAGAAGTTCCGGCAGCCGCGCTCCACGCCGCTGATCACCGTCGACTCCGAGGCGATCATGATGCTCACCGACGTGCTCGGCGATCTCGGCGCGGCGCTCGAGCAGGTGCAGGGCGCGGCCGCCGTCGGACTGCTGCACGAGGAGCACCCCGGCACGCTGCACCTGGCGCGGCGCAGCCGCCGGCCGCTCGTGCTCGGCCGCAGCCGGCACGGCGCGCTGTTCTTCGCCTCGACGCGCGACGCGCTGCAGCTGGTCGCCGACGGCGCCGGCCTGAAGCTGCACTACGAGGAGCTCGGCGAGGGCACCTCGATCGACGTGGTCGCCGGCGAGGTCGTCGCCCGCCGCCGGTTCAAGGTCTCCGGCTGGCTCGGCCACAAGATCACCGCGTACCCGCACGCGCCCGAGAAGCACCACCTGGTGCGCATCGCGCTCGCCTCGCTGCGCGCGGGCTAGCGCGCTGCGAAAGGACGAGGCCCCCGCGATCGCTTCCAAACGACCCGGGGGCATGGCGGCCGGAAGGCGAGTTCCGGTGCCGCACCATCGTAGCGGGTGGGCTGAGGGCGAACGTGTAGGCTGGCCGCGATGACGATCGAGGTCCGCACCCCCGCCCTGGACGAGGTCGAGCGCTACATCGACGTCCACCGCACGGGCTTCAACTCGCACTGGGACGCCGACCAGCGCGCGCGCAACATCGAGTTCCTGTCCGCGCCGAGCGGCCACACGCTGCACGCCGCCTACGAGGGCGCCGAGATGGTGGGCACCGCGATGTCGCTCCCGCTGACGGTGTCCGTGCCCGGCGGCGGCGCCGTCGACGCGTGCGGCCTGACCTGGGTGGCGACGCTGCCGAGCCACCGCCGCCGGGGTGTGATGTCGGCGCTGCTCGACGCCCACCTGGCGCTCGCGCGCGAGCTGGACTGCGTCGCGTCGGTGCTCGACGCGGTCGACTCCAGCCTGTACGGCCGCTACGGCTACGGCACGGCGACGTACGACGTCGAGCTGACGATTCCGACGGCGCACGTCACGTTCAGGGAGCCGCCGACCGATCGCCGGATCCGCGTGGCCGACGCCAGAGAATCGGTGCAGCTGATGCAGGGCGTGTGGCACGCCGCGCAGCAGCAGCGCGCCGGCATGACGAACCGTCCCGACCCCGAGGTCGAGTGGTGGGTGGCCGAGCACGAGGGCTTCCTGATCGTCGCCGAGGACGACGCGGGCGTGGCCGACGGCTACGCGTCGTACAGCGTCGAGGACCGCTGGACGTCGGTGCACGCCGACTACAAGGTCAAGGTCGGCGAGCTGATCGCCTCGTCGCCCGCCGCCTACGCCGCCCTGTGGTCGGCGCTCATCTCGCTCGACATGGCCACGTCGGTCGTCGCGATGTACCGCCCCGTCGACGAGCTGCTCCCCCACCTCGTCACGGCGCCGCGCCGCATCGACCGCTCGCATCTGGCCGACAGCCTCTGGCTGCGGCCGCTCGACGTGCGGCGGCTGCTCGAGGCGCGCGCCTACCGGCCGGGCGCCGCCTGCGTGCTGGACGTCGCCGGCGAGCGGCTGCGGGTCGATCCGGCCGACGGCTCGGTCGAGCCGACCGCGGCGCCTGCCGACGTGACGCTCACCGGCGCGGCGTTCGGCGCGCTGGTGCTGGGCGGATCCGGCGCGACGACGCTCGCCCAGGCGGGCCAGATCACGGGCGACGCCGAGCGCGCCGACGCACTGCTCGGCTGGTCGCACGCGCCCTGGTCGCCGCTGCAGTTCTGACGGCTACAGCGGGTCGGTCGCCTCCAGCGCGATCGGCTTGGCGGGGAAGCCGAGCGGATCGAAGCCCGGCTTGCCCGGATCGACCACCTCGAACTGCACCATCATGTCGTGGTCCTCGTGGACCATGTTGTGGCAGTGCATCATGTACTTGCCGGTGCCCTCGAACCGCGTGATCACGCGCACCGTCTCGTTCTCGCCGAGGTACGCGACGTCCTTCGGCCCCCTCTCGTAGGCGAACGGCGCGCGGCCGTTGCGATCGAGGATCTGGAACTCCACCAGGTGCAGGTGCATCGGGTGCTGCCAGCCGCCTGACTTGTTCTCGAGCTCCCAGATCTCGACGCTGTCCTTGCGCGGGTTCGCCTCGAGCAGCGTGAAGCCGCTCGCCACGACGTCGTCCCAGATGTGGCCGTTGACCGTCCACATGCCGTGCTTGCGCTCGAGCGACATCCGCCGCGTCTTCACCGACTGGCTGCGCCGCAGGTTCATGGTGGGGTTCTCGGGGTAGAGCACCGCGGGAATCTGGTTGTCGGTCGGGTCGAACGAGTCGCCGGTCACCTCGAACGCCATCACCTTGTCGATGTTCGGGTACGCGATGTTGTTCGGCGGGTTGGTGTTCTTGAGGACGATGCGCGTGCCCGGGTTGTACTTCGCGAAGTCGATCACGACCTCGTAGCGCTCGCCCATCATGTGCCGCAGGCTCCTGACCGGTCTGCGGCGCCGGCATCAGGCCGCCGTCGGTGCAGATCACGGTGAACGGGTCGCCGTTCGAGAGCGACAGGTTGTAGGCGCGCGAGATCGAGGCGTTCAGCAGCCGGAACCGGTACTTGCGGCGCTGCACCTTCATCAGCGGCCACGGCACGCCGTTGACGAGGATCACGTCGCCGAACATGCCGGACTGGTCGTTCGACGAACAGCAGCTGGCCGTTCTTGTCGAACATCCGGTCGCCGAAGATCACCGGCACGTCGTAGTCGCCGTGCGGGATCGGCAGCGAGCGGTCGCGGTCGTCGTGGATCTGGTACATCCCGGCCAGGCCCATCAGGATGTTCTCCGTCGTGTGATGCACGCCGTGGTCGTGGTACCAGTGCGTCGTGGCCTCGTGGCTGTTCGGGTAGTGGTAGTCCTTGTACTGCCCCGGATACGTGATGTCGTTGGCGTACCCGTCGTACTGCGGCAGCGACGGCGACCCGTGCAGGTGCACCGACGTCCAGGGCGTGTAGCCGAGCGTCGGATGCTTGAGGGGCAGGTTGTTGACGAACCGCACCTTCGACTTGCGGCCGTGCTCCATGACGATCGTCGGGCCGGGAACCGTGCCGCCGTAGCCCCACCACGTCGTCTGGAAGCCCGGCAGCACCTCGAGTTGCACGACGTCCATGCCGATGCGGTAGCGGTCGGTGTCGCCGTCCGTGGAGTGCGGGACCGCGATCGGCGGCACCGCGAACGGCAACGTGAACGGCGCGGGCAGCCGGTGCGTCGGCATCCGGTTGTCGAGCGCGGAGTCGGCGCGGGCGGCGCGCTCCAGCGGGATCGCGAGCGCCGCCGATCCGAACAGGCCGAGCTTGATCGCGTCGCGTCGCGTGTACTCCATGGGGGATCGACCTCCGTCGGTCGGGACAGGGGCCGAATCTAGGAATTGCGCCTTCGCCAAACCTTCGGCGATGGTTCTGGCCGGCTGGGGCATCGTGAACGGCCGGAGCCTCCGCCGAGGATCCCGCAGATAACAACGCGATCGATGCGAGAGCGTGACCGCCCTTTGCGAGTCTGGCCGATGAGTCCGGCCCGTCTCGGCGGTCCTCGAATACAGCAACCGACGGAGGCAGCATGGGACAGGTCAGGTTCAGCGTCGCGGTCTCGCTCGACGGCTTCATGGCGGGCCCCGACCAGAGCGTCGAGGACCCGCTCGGCAAGGGCGGCATGCAGCTGCACCAGTGGGCGTTCGCGGCGTGGCGGGGCGAGGAGCCGGTGTCCGCCGCGATCCTGGACGAGACGACCGAGAACGTCGGCGCCTACATCCTCGGCCGCAACATGTTCGGCGGCGGCCGCGGCGACTGGGGCGATGGCAGCTGGAAGGGCTGGTGGGGCGACGACCCGCCGTACCACGCACCGGTCTTCATCGTCACCCACCACCCGCGTGAGCCGCTGCCGATGGAGGGCGGCACGACGTTCCACTTCGTCACCGACGGCATCGAGTCGGCGCTGGCCCGGGCACGGGCGGCGGCGGGTGACCGGGACATCGTCCTCGGTGGCGGCGCCAGCCTCGTCCAGCAGTACCTGCGGGCCGGCCTCGTGGACGAGTTGCAGCTGAACGTCGTGCCCATCCTGCTCGGCGCGGGCGAGCGGCCGCTGGACAACCTCGCGGACGCCGGGCTCACGCTCGAGCCGGTGCGCGTGGTCGACGCTCCCGGCGTCACGCACCTGAAGTACCGCGTCGTCAGCTCCTAGACTCCGGGCATGCCCGAGATCGTCGCGCTCCACCACGTGCAGCTCGCCATGCCGCCCGGTCGCGAGGACGACGCGCAGGCGTTCTACGAGGGCGTGCTGGGCCTGCCGCGGGTGACGAAGCCCGAGCCGCTCGCGCGCCGCGGCGGCTGCTGGTTCGCGCGCGGGCCGGTGAGCCTCCACCTCGGCGCCGAGGCCGGCTTCGTGCCGGCGCGCAAGGCGCATCCGGCCTTCGCCGTCGCCGATCTGGACGGGCTGGCCGAGGCGGTCGCTGCGGCCGGCCATCCGGTGCGCTGGGACGACGAACTGCCCGGCGTCCGGCGGTTCTACACCGACGACCCGTTCGGCAACCGCATCGAGCTGATCGCCGGGTGAGCGACCCGCCCGTCGTCCCGCCGCAGGTCGCGCAGAACTGGTCGAACACGGAGGAGGGCCGCGAGCTGATGCGGACACTGCCGGCCGTGCTGCACGACGTGGTGCGCCGCTTTCGCCTGCAGGCCGTCGGCGACCCGTGGCCGGGCGGCTGGGTCGGCTACGTCGTGCCCGCCGTGCGTCACGACGGCACCCCGGCGGTGCTGAAGATCAGCCTGACCGAGAACGAGCTGCCGCAGGAGGCAGACGCGCTGGAGCGCTGGGACGGCAACGGCGCCGTGCGGTTGCTCGACCGGCTGCTCGAGCCGAACGCGATGCTGCTGGAGCGCGCTGCGCCCGGCACGTCGCTGCTCGACCACCCCGACCCGGACGACGCCGATCACGATCGCCTGCCGCGTGCTGCGGCGGCTCGAGGTGCCGCTCGCCGAGGCTGCGCCGTTCGGCCTGGTGACCGACTTCGCGCGTCGCTACACGACGTGGATCCCCGAGGCGTTCGAGCGCTACGGCCGCAGGTTCGACCCGGCGCTCGCGACCGAGGCGACGGCGCTGTGCGCCATGTTCGCCGACGCGACCGGGCCGCTGCACCTGGTGAACGGCGACTTCCACCGCGGCAACGTCCTCTCGGCCACCCGCGAGCCGTGGCTGGCGATCGACCCGAAGCCGCTGGCCGGCGAGCGCGCGTACGACACCGGCCACTTCCTGCGCGACCTGCTGTCGGACGAGCCCGACGACCGCGAGATCGGCGGGCTGGTCGACCGCCTGGCGACCGAGCTCGACCTCGACGCAGATCGCGTGCGCGGCTGGGCGCTGGTGCGGTCGGTCGAGAACGCCCTCTGGTGCCTCGAGGACGACCCGGACGGTGCCGAGGGTGCGATGTGGGCGGCCAAGGACGCCCACATCGCGGCCTGTCTCGCGCGGCTGGCCTAGCCGGGAGCGGCCGGCGGCCGCAGGCCGACCGGCACGGTGCCCTCGCCGCGGCCCATGGCGCGCAGCCAGCGGCCGTGCGACACCAGGGCGGAGCGCATCGTCGGCTGGCAGACGTGGCGCACGCCGAACTCGTCGCACGTGTCGCGCACCGTCTGGAGGATGCGCGGGTAGTGCACGTGGCACACCTTCGGGAACAGGTGATGCTCGATCTGGAAGTTGAGGCCGCCCAGGTACCAGCCGAGGAACTTGTTGCGCGTCGCGAAGTCGACGGTGCTCTCGACCTGGTGCGCGGCCCACGTGGGCGACGGCCCCTCGCGGATCTCGATCAGGTCGGTGAAGGTGGCCTCGTCGACGGCGTGCGCGAGCTGGAAGGTGACGGCCAGCACGATGCCGAGCACCCACGAGACGAACACGAACATCAGCCCGACGGCCCACCACGGCTGGAAGAACAGCGGGATGATCACGGCCCACGTCCAGAAGCCGACCTTGCCGGCCACCAGCATGATCATCTCGAACCGCGTCGGCTTCGGGATGGTGGCGACCTGGCCGATCTTGCCGGAGAACACCGGGCCGACGTCCGACCCGAGGTGGAACTTGAAGGTGAAGAGCCCGTACAGCGCCCACATGTAGATGTGCTGGAACCGGTGGTAGCGCTTGTGCGGCTGGCTGGGAGCGAGGCGCGCGAACGGCATCTGGTCGATGTCGGTGTCGGCGCCGTCGACGTTCGTGAAGGTGTGGTGCGCGACGTTGTGCTTCGTGCGCCACACGTACGAGCTGGCGCCGATCAGGTCGAACGAGTAGCCGACGATGCGGTTCCAGCGGCGGCTCGGGAAGAACGCGCCGTGGTTCGCGTCGTGGCCGACGGAGAACGCCACGCCGGCAGTTCCGAGGGCCAGCGAGATGCCGCCCAGCAGCGCCTGCCACCAGGTGTCGGCGACGAAGACGAGGAACGCCCACGAGCCGAGCGCCCACGCGGTCAGCACCAGCCCCTTGAAGCTCGCCCGCCACCGTCCACGACGGATCATCGCCGGCGTCAGCTGTGCAGCGACGCGCCGCTTGAGCTCGCTGTGGAACTCGCCACCACCGATGAACATGCCCCGCTCGCGCACCTCGTCGTCTCCTCGCAGCGGGGGAAGTGGGCACGCGGATGGTACACGTTGGGCACCCTAAGCAACCCGCCCGACCGGCCCGGGGCGTTGCGTCTCGACCGGTGCCGGAGATTGCACCGGCCGCGACACCAGGTTCGCCTAGTCTCTGCGCATGACCGCGCAGTTTCTCGTCACGTCGGTGCTGGTCGCGCTGATCCCCGGCACCGGAGTCGTCTACACGGTTTCCAGCGCGATCGGCGGTGGCTGGAGGCGCGGGCTGTTCGCCGCGATCGGCTGCACGCTCGGCATCCTCCCGCACATGGCCGCGGCCATGCTCGGCCTGTCGGGGATCATGCAGACCGGCGCGACCGTGTTCGAGGTCGTCCGCTGGGCCGGCGTCGCGTACCTCGTCTTCATCGGCCTGTCGATGTTCCGCGAGGGCGGCGCGCTGCGCATGGACAGCGAGGCCGCGCGGAACGCGTCGATGGCCGCCGTCGTGCGGCGGGGCATCCTCCTGAACGTGCTGAACCCGAAGCTGACGCTGTTCTTCTTCGCGTTCCTGCCGCAGTTCCTCGCCGCGGACACGGGGCTGCTCGATGCGCGGCTGATCGGGCTCGGCGCGCTGTTCATGCTGGTGACGCTGGTGGTGTTCGCCGCCTATGCGTACGTGGCCGCGGTGTTTCGCGACCGCGTGCTCGGCGCGCCCGTCGCGCGCCGCTGGGTAGAGCGCACGATCGGCGCGCTGCTGATCGGCTTCGCCGCGAAGCTGGCGCTCAGCGACCGCTGAGCGACGAGATCGCGTCGACCAGCAGCACGGTCGCGAGCACGACGAGGATGGCCGCCAGGATCACCTTGTGATGGCGCAGCATCCAGTCGCGGATGACCCCGAGCCCATGGGCTGCGCGCGCCCCGAACAGGGCCGTCACCAGCACGGGGAGCCCGACGCTCGCGGTGGCCGATGAGCACGAACACCGCCAGGCGACGACCTGCGAGCTCGTGGCGGCGTCGGTGCCCGCGATCGAGGTCACCGCGCCGGCCGTGATCATGATGTTCTTCGGGTTCAGGCCCATCAGGGCGACGCCGGCCGCCGCGGCCCGCGCGGGCGTGAGGGTCTCGATCGCCGACATCCAGCCCGGCATCTCCGGCGTCGTCGCCTCCCGGCGCCGGGCCGGCTGCGCCACTTGCGAGCGGCCAGCGCCAGCAGCGCGAGGCCGAGGAGGAGCTGCACGACCGAGACCCAGGTCGCGGTCTCGCCGCCCTCGACCGGATCGGCGCCCGACTCGAGCGCGAACAGGACCACCACGACGATCGCGAGGCTGGAGCAGCGCGCCCGCAAGCAGCGCAGTCCCACGCAGCAACCCGCGCGGGGCGGCCAGGATCAGCACGATCGCCAGCACCGGGATCGGGTTGAGCGCCACCCCGAGCGCGAACGGGATGGCGAAGGCGACCGCCTCACCCATGGCGGCTCCCGGCCGGCACGGCAGGGCGTCGGTGGGTGAGGCGGCCGCGCACAGCCGCGATCGTAACCGTGAGACTCGGGCTCAGCGACCGCCGAGCGCCTGGTCGAAGAACCCGACGACCCGCTGCTCGTACTCGGCGGGACGCGACTCGATGCCGCCGGTGTGACCGGCCTCGGGGATCTCCCAGAGCGTCCGCGGCTCGCCGGCGGCGGCGTAGAACTGCTTGTTCAGCACCTCGCTGTCGACCCCGCGTCCGGCCGAGATGAGGAAGACCGGGCGCGGCGCGATGTCCGCGACGAGGTGCTTGAGGTTCGCCGGCGGCGCCTCGTTCGCGAACGCCGCCACCATCGTCGTCATCACGTAGTGGATCGGCAGCGCCGCCCAGTGCCTCGGGGCCGGTCGGCATGTCGCGGATCTCGCGCACCGAGCGGTTACCCGCGCCCTCCGACACGACCGCGCGGAGACCGCGGTTGTGCGCGGCGGTCTGCAGCAGCGTCTCGCCGGCGACGGACAGGCCGAGCCCGCCGATGCGGTCGGGATCGACGTCCGGGCGCGACTGCAGGAACGCGATGGCGGCGTTGTGGTCCTTCTCGGCCGACCAGCCGAAGGCGTTGGGATCGCCGTCGCTGCGACCCTCGCCGCGCTGGTCGAAGAGCAGGACGCCGTAGCCGTGCCGCACGAGCATGCGGGCGTGCTCCGGCGTGCTGTTGTAGCCCGGCGAGACGATGATCGCCGCGCCGTTGCGAGATGGCACGTACGAGCCGACCAGGGTCAGCCCGTCGGAGGTCCGGAGCGTGACGGCCTGGGCCGGCGCGCCGAGGTCGGCGTCGGTGACGATGCCACGGCCGAGGTGGGTGAACAGGTAGCGCGGCGCCGGTCGGGAACACGAACGCGACGACGACGATGGCGGCCGCGACGAGGATCCCCGCCCGCCGCAGGTAGCGGCGCACGTGGCGGTCGAGCCGGCGCGAGCGCCAGAGCGTCACGACGCCGAGGCCGAGCAGCAGCACGCCCGCCGGCAGCGCCGCGAAGCCGGTGAGGTCGTCACCCGAAGGGCCCGGCCCCTCGGCCGCCGCGTAGATCGCCTCGACCGACGCGACGAGCCCGAACACGCCCACGGTGAGCGCGATCGCTGCGCGCGCTCCCGGTCGCGAGCGGCGGTAGGCCCACGCCGCGAGCGCCAGCAGCGCGAGCGGCACGAGCCCGCTCACGAGGTGGTCGCTCGGTTCGACCCCCGGTTCGGGCCGCAGGAAGGCGTCGTCCAGCACGTGGAGCGCCACCAGGCCGATGCCGACCATCGCCAGGCTGACCTCCCGCGTGAGCGTGCGGGCAAGCGCTGCAAGGCGGTGGATCGGGCTCTCGGTGGATACGGCGGCAACTCCGGTCATGGCGGGACTCCTGGGGACTCGGGGACTCCCTCAGGTTCCCAGCGGCGACCGTCTGCGGGCCTACGGCCGGCAGGCGTCGTCCGGGCGAAAACGCGAACGCGCGACGGGCGGGCGACCCTCCCCACGTGTGCCGCCATCCGAGCGGGTAGAGAAATTGCAATCTATTCTGTGTGCTATGACCGACGGCTGGGACATCTCTCACACGGAACGCGACGAGCACGTCCTGGCCGGCCGCGGTCGGCGTCTGCTGGCGGTGCTGATCAACACGGCGGTGTTCCTGCTGCTGCCCCTGGGCGTCGCCCTGGCGGTGGATCCCGAGACGTTCAGCACGAGTGCAACCGGCGCCGACGCCGACACCGCGCAGGCCTCGGACGGGAGCCTGCTCGGCGTCGGCATCATGGTCGCCTGGTGGGCCGTGTTCGCGATCGCCAGCGGCATCCTGATCGCGAAGCGCAGCCAGTCGGTCGGGAAGGCGGCCGTCGGCATCAAGATCGTCCGCACCGACGGCAGCCGGGCCGGGTTCTGGCGCATCGCGGGCCTGCGCTGGCTCGTGATGATGCTGGGCTCGAGCGCGATCGGCCTGCTCGGGCTCGTCGACGTCCTGATGATCTACCGCAGCGACCGGCGCTGTCTGCACGACCTCATCGCCGACACGATCGTCGTGATGGACGGGGTCGCGTCCCCGGTGGGCAGCGAGTCGGAGAACACGACGACCTTCGAGGCCGCCGATCCGGCGACGGAGCGACCGGCCGTGCCGTTCGGCCGCCCGCAGCCACCGCCCGCCTGGTAGCGCTCAGCCGATCTCCTGCTCCCACCGCGAGACGGCGAACGCGGCGCCAGGCCGCCCGCCGACCGCCAGGATCTCGGTGCCGTCCGCGGTCGCGCGGGCGCTCCGGTTGAGTGCCGGATCGCGGACGAACACGAGCGTTCCGGCCGGCGCGTCGAGGTCGTTGCCGTCGACCGTGAAGACGGCGTGCCCGCTGATCACGGCGAACAGCTCCTCGTGCCCCTCGGTGCCGTACTCGGTGTCGTCGCGCTCGTCGTGCTCGGAGATCACGATGTCGCCGGCGTTGCCCGTGGCGCCGTTCACGCCGAACGCCTGGACGTCGAAGTGGCGGCGGACGAGATGGAACGCGCCGCCGCCGGGGTTCCCGGACGACGTGGTGTCCACCCCGACATCGTGGAGGCGGACGGCGGAGAACGGTGCGGTGCTCGGATCGGTCATGGCTGCTGATGCTGCCAGAGATCAGGCAGCGGCGTCCTCGTCCTCGTCCCCCGACCCCGTCAGCCGCCGCAGCAACGGCGTCGGCCCGGTGAACGAGACCAGCACGAACACCAGCGCCGCGGACAGCAGGGCGATGCCGATCGACGACTCGACCACGGCCGAGTAGCCGCGCAGATCGGGATCCAGGAACGGGTACGGATACCAGCCGTCGGACGCGCCGCGGATGAGGCAGAACACGACGTAGGCGATCGGATAGACCAGCCAGATCACGCCCTGCCGGAACGGGATGCGCACGCGCGGCGAGTCGATCACCCAGTCGGCCACGATCGCGATCGGCATCAGGTAGTGGAGCACCACGTTGTCCCACGCGACGGCCGTGAACTCCGCCCCCTCGATGCCGGCCAGCAGCAGCGAGAAGACGACGCCGGTGATCGCGAGATAGAGCGTCGCCGCGCCCCGGAACAGCACCGCCGACCGCCGCGCCCGCACCCGTCGGGCCGAGGAACGCCATGCCCAGCAGCGCGACGATGCCGATCAGGTTCGACTGCACGGTGAAGTAGCTGAAGAACTGGCCGGCGACGAACCTGTCGCGTTCGACCAGCGTCGCGATCTCGGTGACGATCGCGCTCAGTCCCAGCAACCCGACGACGAGCCGGTAGATGCGCATGAACGACGGGCGTTCGACGATCGTTGTGGTCACGAGTCTCCTGTCCCGCCGGTGCGTTCGGTCGGTCACGATACCGGCATGGCGCCAACCCTGCGGATCGGCGTCCTCGGCGCCGGGCCGATCGCCCAGTTCGCGCACTTCGAGGCCTGCCGCAAGGCGTCGAACGCCGAGCTGTACGCGATCTGCGACCTCGCGCCCGACCTGCTGGAGCAGGTAGCGGCCGAGCACCGGCCGCGGCGGACGTTCGGCTCGTACGACGAGATGCTGGCCGATCCCGACGTCGACGCCGTCATCGTCGCGATCGCCGACCAGTTCCACGTGCAGGCGGCCCTGCAGGCGCTCGCGGCCGGCAAGGACGTGCTGGTCGAGAAGCCGATGGGCGTGACGGTCGAGGAGTGCGAGCGCCTCTGCGCCGCGGTCGAGGCCAGTGGGCGGACGCTCCAGGTCGGCACGATGCGCCGGTTCGACCCGGCGCTGCAGTACGCGGAGCGGTTCGTGCGCGAGGAGCTCGGCGCCGTGGTGGCGCTGAAGGCCTGGTACTGCGACTCGGCCTACCGCTACTCGATGACCGACGCGCTCCAGCCCATCCCCCGCACCAGCGCGCAGGCGCTGCGCCCGCCGGGCGACCCGAAGGCCGATCTCGAGCGCTACGCGATGCTCGGCCACGGCAGCCACCTGATCGACCTGGCGCTGTGGCTGGCGGGCGACATCGCGAGCGTGTCGGCGCAGCTCGTCCGCCGCGGCGAGCTCATGTCGTGGTTCGTCGCGTGCGAGTTCTCGAGCGGCGCCGCGGGCCATCTCGACCTGACGATGGGCGTGCAGATGGACTGGCACGAGGGCCTGCAGCTGTACGGCGAGCACGGCAGCGTCGTCGCGCGCGGGTTCCAGCCGTGGTACTTCCGGGCCGCGGAGGTGGAGTGCTTCTCGGCGCGCGACCGCGCCTACCACCGGCCGCTCGGCGAGGACGGCCACTTCTTCCGGCGCCAGGTGGAGGGCTTCGCGCGCACGGTGCTCGACGGCGCCCCGCAGGAAGGCGCAGACGCACGGGCCGGACTGGCCGCGCTGCGGGTCATGGACGCGATCGAGCGGTCGGTCGCATCCGGCGCGCCGGCAGCCGTCTGATGCGCCTCGCGATCTTCGCCAGGACGTTCCCGCGGCCGACGCTCGACGCAGACGCTCGACGCGGTCGTCGCGGCCGGCTTCGACGCGGCGCAGTTCAACCTCGCGCTGGCGGGCGGCGCCTCGCCCGAGGAGATCGCAGCGGCGCACCGCGTGCGCGGCCTGGAGATGGTCGCGTGCTCGGGCACGGTGAACCTGGCGCATCCGGATCCCGCCCAGCGCGCGGCCGGGCTGGCCTGGCTGCTGGAGCTGATCGCCACGGCACCGGCGCTCGGCACGCCGGTCGTGACGCTCTGCACCGGGACGCGCGATCCGGACGACATGTGGCGCGGGCATCGCGACAACGAGACGCCCGCCGCGTGGGCGGACATGCGCGAGTCGATCGACGCTGCCGTCGCGGCGGCGGAGGCCGCGGGCATCACGCTCGGCGTCGAGCCGGAGCTGGGCAACATCGTCCGCGACGCCGTGGCGGCGCGGCGGCTCCTCGACGAGGTCGCATCACCCGCGCTGAAGGTCGTGATGGACGCCGCGAACCTCGAGCCCGGCGCCGACGTGCTCCGTTCCTCGTTCGCGCTACTCGGCGGCGACATCGTCCTCGCGCACGCGAAGGACGTCGGTGGCGCCGTGGACTACCCGCTCTACCTGTCGCTGCTGCGCGACTCGGCTTCGACGGCCCGCTGGTGCTGCACGGCATGCCGAGCCGAGGTCGCCGCGGCCGCGGAGTTCCTCGCCGCCCTGCGCTGAATCGACGGCAACAAGCTCAGACGTCGAAGACCGCCACCTGTAGCGTTCGACGGCGGGGATCGCCGCGCCCAACTCGTCCACGGCTCCCGCACGGAGCTCCTTGGCGCGCCCGCTCGCAGCCATCGTCGCCTCGTCCGGCCAGATCGAGATTGAGAGAGCCTTCCCGCCGTCACGATCCACGAGGAGCACGACGCGCCCGCCCGACGACCGTACGAATGGTGCGATCGTGCCCGGAAGTGCTCCACTCCCGCATCGAGTTCCGCAGCGGCCCCCGTCACCGTTGTCACTCGCGCGTACATCGGGACCCCTTTCAGCCGTGTGACGCCGATCTTATTCCCCGGCGATCGGGCGCGCCAGCGTTCAGCGAGCGAGCCAGGTCGCGAAGTCCGGCCCCACGATGCGCGCGTCCGGCCCCGGCAGCAGCGCGCCGCCGCGCACCGCATCGCTGACCGGCGCCTCGGTGACGACGACCGCGTCGTCGAGCTGCCACGAGGTCGGGCATCCACTCCTGCTGCGGGCCGGCGATCTCGATCATCGCGGGCGGGTCGGCGGCGGTCGCCAGCTCGAGCAGCAGCTCGACGACCTCGCCGAGCTCGACCGGCTGGATCGTCTGGCCGGGGATCGACGCGCGGTCGCCGTCGCGCACCCAGCCGAGCATCTGGCCCGGGAAGTCGTGGAACTGCGCGGCGCGGACGACGACGGGGCCCGGCGCAGACTCGATCGTCGCCCGCTCGTGCGCGTGCTTCGCCACGTAGTAGCCGTCGTCGGGCGTGATGTCGACGCCGATGATCGACAGCACCACGGTGCGGCCGGCGCCGGCCGCGGTCGCCGCAGCGCCGAGGGTGCGAGCCGCCGTCACGAAGAAGTCGGTCGCCACCGCCTCCTCGATGCCCGGCGAGTTCGTCACGTCGATGACCGCATCGACCCCGGTCAGGTCGAGCCCCGAGCCGTCGGTCAGGTCGACGCCGCGGGCGCGCGACAGCTCGACGACGTCGTGTCCGGCGTCCCTGGCTGCTGCGACGAGCTGCTTGCCGACGAGGCCGGTGGCTCCTGCGACTGCGATCCGCACGGGTGCTCCTCTTCACTCGGATGACCGATTGCGGCGCACGGTAGACGCTGGGCGGTCGTCGCCGCGGTGGCTCGACGCGCTCGCCGGGCCGGACTAGACTCGCGCCCACATCGTCCCGCCGGAGGCCCGAGCATGCGCGTCGCACCCATCCTTCTCCCGATCCTCGCCGCGGCGTGCTCGCTGACGGCCTGCGGCGGAACGGAGGACGCGACCAGCACGACGCGCGGCAACGACCGCCGCGGCCACGACGGCGGCTGCCGCTACGACGACGGCGCCGCCCGGCCCACCGAAGGGCGAGGACGTCGAGGCCGCCGGCGGGGCCAAGATCGCCGACCTCGGCGAGCCGGACTGGCTCGTGCTCGCCGGCGGCTCCGCCTGGGCGGCCGGCGTGGGCGACGGCGTCGGTCAGCTCGACGGCACCACGGGTGCGCTGATCGGTTCGGTCGCCGTGCCCGGCGGGATCTGCCTGGCGATGGACGTCGGCTTCGACTCGGTCTGGGCCGGCTCGTGCGGCTCCAACCCGGCCGTCGTGCGCATCGATCCCGCAACGGCGAAGGTGACCGCGACGATCCCGCTCGACGCGCCCGACCTCCACGAGGAGTCGTCGCTGGCCGCCGGCGAGGGCGCGGTCTGGGCGATCACGACCGACTCCAAGCTGGTCAAGATCGACCCGGAGAAGAACGCCGTCGCCGAGACCTACGCGGCGCCCGAGGGCGCCGCGGCCGTGCGCGCCGACTTCGGCGCGCTGTGGGTCACGAACCCGGGGGCCGGCACGCTGGCGCGGATGAGCCCCGCCGACGGCTCGGTCGAGACGGAGATCCCGGTCGGGCTCGCCCCGCGCTTCCTCGCCGTCGGCGAAGGCGGCGTTTGGGTGCTGAACTCGGGCGATGGCACGGTCGCGCACGTCGATCCCGAGACGAACGCCGTCGTCGCCACCATCCCGGTCGACACCCGGCCGATCAGCGGCGGCGACATCGCCGTCGGCGGCGGCTTCGTGTGGGCTCGGGTCAGCACCTCGCTCGTCGTCAAGATCGACCCGGCGACGGATACGGCGGTGGCCGCCTACGGCCCGCAGAGCGGCAGCGGCAGCGTCGCCGCCGACGACGCCGCGGTGTGGATCAGCGCCCACGACGTGAACGCCGTCTGGCGCCTGCCGCTGGGCTGAGCACTTCGTCGAGCGCGGAACGTACATGGACATCAGTCCCGCCTCGTGTCGAGACGAACGCGGACGGCGGCACCGGCGCAGGCGACGACGACCAGGCCGCCGACGATCGTGGTCCAGGTGAGCTCCTCGTCCAGCAGCAGACCGGCCCAGCAGATGGTCAGGACCGGCTGGACGAGCTGCACCTGGCTGACCTGTGCCATCGGCCCGATCGCCAGGCCGCGGTACCAGGCGAAGAAGCCGAGGAACATGCTGACGATGCCGAGGTACGCGAAGGCGGCCCACTGCGTGGTCGTCGCCGACGGCGTCTCCTGGGCCGCGGACACGACGGCCAGGAAGACCATCAGCGGCGCGCACACGACGAGCGCCCACGACACCGTCTGCCACGCGCCGAGCTCGCGGGCGAGCAGGCCGCCCTCGGCGTAGCCGATCGGCCGCGGCCACGACCGCTCCGAACAGCAGCAGGTCGGCCCAGTGCAGCTCGCCGACACCACCCCACTGCGCCGACGCGAACCCGACCGCGGCGAGGGCGCCGACCGCCGCGACGATCCAGAAGATCAGCGGCGGCCGCTCGTGGCCGCGGATGGCGGCCATCATCGCCGTCGCGGCGGGGAGCAGCCCGACGACGACCGCGCCGTGGCTGGCGGGCGCGGTGGTGAGCGCGTACGAGGTGAGCATCGGGAAGCCGACGACGATGCCTCCGCCGACGACCGACAGCCGCAGCCACTGCCGGCCCTGCGGCAGCCGCTGGCGCGTCAGGGCGAGTGCGCCGACGGCGAGGATCGCCGCGACCACGGCCCGGCCCGACCCGATGAACAGCGGCGACAGGCCGCCGACGGCGACCCGCGTGAACGGCATGGTGAACGAGAAGGCCACGACTCCGAGCAGGCCCCACAGCAGGCCGGCGACCGGCGTGGTCGATAGCGCTGTCGGACGAGGGAGAGTAGCGCTACTATTCTGGCTCATGAATCACGATAGCAGTTCTCGGATCGCCGAGGCGCTTCGGACCTGGATCGCGACCGCGGCGCCGGGAGCGAGGCTACCGTCGACGCGCGCCCTGGTGGAGCAGCACCGGGCCAGTCCCGTGACGGTGCAGACGGCGCTGCGCGACCTGACGACGCAGGGCCTGATCGAGAGCCGCCCCGGCGTCGGGACGTTCGTGCGCGCCGTCCGGACGGCGCGGCCGTCGGACTACGGGTGGCAGACCGCGGCGCTCCGCGCGCCGCGGGCGCGGATCCAGGCGGTCTCCACCGCGCATGCGCAGTGCGCCGAACGACGTGATCGCGCTGCACGCCGGCTACCCGGATCGCGAGCTGCTGCCCGAGCGGCTGGTGCGCTCGGCCCTGACGCGAGCGGCGCGCAGCGACTCGGCGCTGTCGCGGCCGCCGGTCGCCGGTCTGCCCGACCTGCAGTCGTGGTTCGCGCAGGAGCTCGGCGCGCTGACGCCGCTGGGCGTCACGCCACCGACTCCGAGCGACGTGATCGTGCTGCCCGGGAGCCAGAGCGGGCTGAGCTCGATCTTCCGGGCGCTGGCGACCGGCGACCAGCCGCTCCTGCTGGAGTCGCCGACGTACTGGGGAGCGATCGCCGCGGCCGCGCAGGCCGGCGTCCGGGTGGTGCCCGTCCCGACGAGCCCCGAGGGCCCCGACCCCGACGAGGTGGCGCGGGCGTTCGACGAGACCGGCGCGCGCGCTGTTCTACGCGCAGCCGACCTACGCGAACCCCACCGGAGCGCAGTGGTCGCCGGACCGCGCCGAGCGGATCCTCGAGACCGTCCGCGATCACGGCGCCTTCCTGATCGAGGACGACTGGGCGCACGACTTCGGCATCACCACGACGCCGCGGCCGGTCGCCGCACACGACGACGCGGGCCACGTCGTCTACCTGCGGTCGCTCACGAAGAGCGTCTCCCCCGCGCTGCGCATCGCCGCGGTGATCGCGCGCGGGCCGGCGCGGGAGCGCATCCTCGCCGACCGCGGCGCCGAGTCGATGTACGTCAGCGGCCTGCTGCAGACCGCGGCGCTCGACGTCGTCACCCAGCCCGCCTGGCGGTCGCACCTGCGCGGCGTCCGCGAGCAGCTGCGGGCGCGCCGAGACCTCCTCGTCGGCAGCCTGCGCGAGCACGCGTCCGACGCGCACATCGACCACGTGCCGGCCGGCGGGCTCAACCTCTGGGTGCGCATGCCGGACGGCACCGACGTCGAGCGGCTCGCGCTGGAGTGCGAGCGCAAGGGGCTGCTCGTCGCGCCGGGGACGGAGTGGTTTCCCGCCGAGCCGGCGGGGCCGTACCTGCGGTTGAACTACTCCGGCCCGAATCCGGCGGCCTTCCCGGACGGGGCGCGCATTCTGGGGAAGGCACTCGGCAGACTGCGCCAGTAGGCCCGACCCGGTCTCGCTACGCGACCAGCCGCGGCACGACCTGGTCGGCGATCAGGCCAACCTGCTCGGCGAGCGTCGGGAGGCCTGGGATCTCCACTCCCGCCCAGGCTCTCGGAATCTCGGCGTCCGCGAGCGCGAGCACGACGTGGTTGAACCCGGCCGGGATGATGTCGGTGCGGATCCGCTCAGCGACCTCCGCGGGTGTACCGGCGATGCAGAGCCGGTCGACGAGGTCGTCCGGCGTCAGCCGCAGGGCTGCGGCGACGTCGCCGCGCCCGAACGCCTCGCTGATCGGCTCGATCCGGCTGACCGGCACGCCGTGCCGCTCGAGCAGCGCCGGCGGCATCGACGGCAGGTAGAACGCCGCCTTGAGGCGCGCGGCCTGCCGCGCGGCATCGCCATCGTCGCTCACCGCGGCCGTGAGCGACGCGCACAGGTCGAGCTGGGCGACGTCGCGGCCGGCCCGCTCGGCCCCGATCCGGACGTTGTCGACGACGTAGGCCAGAGCCTCGCGTGAGAACGAGCACGCGCAGTAGACGCCGTCGGCAACCTCACCCGCCAGCCGGAACGTGAGCGGACCGCCCATCGCGCCGACCAGCAGCGGCACCCTCGGCGCGACCGCACGCGCCGTCGTGAACACCCCGCTGTACTGGAAGAACTCGCCGTCCAGGTCGACGCTGCCGGTGTCCAGCAGCGAACGCATCGCCCGATGCGCCTCTCGCAGCCGCGGTGCCGGACGCAGCGCGGACGGATCGCGGCCGAACTGCTCCAGCATCGCCAGGTTGCCCACCGAGAAGGCCGCCGTCGCGCGCCCGCCCGACAGCTCGTCCAGTGTGGCCAGCTGCTGCGCGACCAGCAGCGGATCGCGCAGCGTCACGTGCGCGACGCCCGGCGCGAGCCGCACCCGCCGCGTCTCGCGTGCCGCTGCCGCCAGCAACAACCACGCGTCGCGGTGATAGACCTCGTCGACACAGAACACGGTGTCGATCGATGACGCGTCGGCGACCCGGATCGCGGCCAGGACCTCGTCCGCCGAGGCGTCGGGGAGCAGCTCCACGCTCACCCGCACGACATCGGACTCGGACCGGTTCGTAGCATTCGGCACGATTGCTCGGCGCGAGTCTACCCGATTGCCATCTCCGAGCGTAGAGCGATTGGGCCGCGAAACCCTTAGTAACCCGTAGCCGGGATTACGCGGCGTCGTGCGGACCGCGGTCGGGCCACGCGCTCGAGGGCGGCCCGAGAACCCACATGAGGCCGGCCACCACGAGGGCCCCGACGGGCGCGAGGATGAGCCCGGCCAGGAAGGGGAGGAGCGAGTAACCCTTGTAGTCGTCCTCCCAGGTGACCGAGATGAAGATCGCCAGCGCGACGCCGATTGCGAGGTAGACGGCGCCCACGAGGTACGCCACCGAGAACGACCGGCTCATCAGGCGCCGCCGCCGCGCGACGCCGACGACGGTTCCCGCCGTCGCGGGGCCGAGCAGGAGCACGAGGAGGATCAGTTCCGTCTGGTGCACTCCGACTCATCCTAGGCCGGGCCCGGTGCCTCCGCCGCTTCGGATTCCGGCTCGCTCTGCTCGGACTGCACCTGCCCAGATGACCGCGTTCAGCTCGGCCGCCCAGATCACGCCCCGGCCGATCAGGTAGAGGTAGAACAGCATCGTCCCGGCCAGCCCGAGGCTGCCGTAGAGCGCCGACGAGCTCGCGAGCTTGTCGGCGAGGAAATAGACCGTGAACAGGTGGAGTGCCTCCAGGCCGACACCGAGGAGGATCGCCCCCGGGACGAAGTCCACCCAGGTCGTGCCGGGCGCGGCGGGCAGCCAGCGCGAGGCGAGGAGCCAGAGCAGCGCGAACAGCGCTCCGACGGCGAGGGTCGCCAGCAATCCGGTAGCGGAGCCGGTGTGCGACCGGATCCATCCCGCGCTCCCCGCGAAGGCCGCGAGCGCGAACGGCGTCGCGAGCACGCAGCCGAGCGCGCGCGGCGCGTTGCGCAAGGTCGGCAGCTTGACCTGCCAGGCGGCGGCGTGCACGAGGCGGAGCGCCCGCAACAGGCTCCAGCTGAACCACAGCACCAGGTACAGGCCGATCGCGAGCAACCACCAGCGCCCCGACTCCGACTGCTCGGCGGCCTCGCTCACCGAGCGCGCGACCGCGGTCGTCAGCCCCGCGTCCTCCACCGCCGTGTTGATGTTGTCGCCGGAGTGCAGGGCGAAGCCGAGCCCCGCGCTGGCCAGTACCGCGAGCGCGAGCGTCCAGAAGAACAGCCTGTAGGCGAGTCCACCGCCGAGGACGCCACCCGCGATCTGCCGGTCGCGCACCAGGAACCGGAACCCGACCTCGACCGACGCGTGCTCGGGTCGCTCCGCCTCGAGCCGTTCGAGGAGCGCCTGCCCCCGCGCCGTGAGCGCCTCGGCCCGCGCCTGTCACGGACGGCTTGTCAGGGACGTCTGAGGCGGGGGTGGGACGTCGTCGAGTGGCGGCAGGGGGTCCGGCATCGTGGCTCGGGTGCGCACCGAAACCTTACGCGACGACACCGGCGCCGCGTTCTGCGCGTGCCAGGAATCGCCAGCGCCTCGGCGAACAGACGCCGGGTGAGCACCGACTCGATTGCCGACGTGCGCGAAGGCCAGAAGAGCGCGCCGTACGAGTTCTTCATCCTCGCCGTCTCGGTGCACTCGATCATCAACCTCGCGCTCGCCTTCATCGTCCCGTTCGACTCCCAGTCCTGGTGGCTGATCATGTACGTCGACGGCGTGCTGACGATCATCTTCGTGATCGACTTCGTGTTCCGGCTGCTGACGGCACCCAGCAAACGCTGGTACCTGTTGCACGGCGGCGGGATGTTCGACTTCCTCGCCTGCCTGCCCGGGCTGCGCATCTTCCGGTTGTTCCGGATCGTCCGCGCGGCCCGGCTCGTCCGACGGCTCGGCGGCCCGCAGGTCTTCCGCGAGCTGCGCCAGGGTCTCGCGGCCGGCACGCTGTACCTGGTGATCTTCCTCGGGCTCTTCACGCTGGAGTTCGTCGGACTGCTCGAGCTCCACTACGAGCGAACGGCAACGGGCGGGAACATCACGACCGCCGGCGACGCCCTCTGGTGGGGGTACGTCACGGCCACCACCGTCGGCTACGGCGACCGGTTCCCGGTCACCCAGGGCGGACGCATCGTCGGCGTGATGATGCTGACCATCGGCGTCGCCCTGTTCGCAACCTTCTCCGGCTTCCTCGCCAACGTCTTCCTGTCCGCGAAGACACCGACACCCGACGAGCCGCAGCTCGCGGCCGGCGACGACCTGCAGGCGACGTTCCGGCGGGTCGAGCAGCTCCACGCCCAGCAGCAGGCCGAACTCGAGACGCTCCGCGCTCGGATCGCCGAGCTCGCGCCTCCGTCGTAGCGGCCGGCCTACCCGGCGTACCGCGGGCGCCCGCTCGGCCGGTAGACCTGGATCGTGACGCCCTTCGAGTCGGTTCGCGAGTCGACCAGGTCGAGCGCGATGTCCGGGCCGGCGTCGGCGAACAGCCGCGCGCCCTGGCCGAGGATGACCGGGACGATGAGCAGGATCATCTCGTCGACCAGGTCGTGCTCGAGCAGCCACCGGACCAGCGTGCCGCTGCCGTGCACCTGCAGCTCGCCCGTCGGCTTGGCCTTCAGCTCGCCGATGGCGGCGGCGAGGTCGCCGGACAGGAGCGTCGTGTCCGCCCAGCGCGGATCGGTGAGCGTGGTCGATGCGAGGTACTTGGGCCTCGTGTTCAAGGCGGCCGCGATCGGGTGGCTGCCCGGATCTTCCGCTGCGGCGCGAGCCCGCTCCTCCGCGCCCCAGAAGGCGGCGAAGAGCTCGTAGGTCCGCCGGCCGAACAGGAACGCATCGGCGCGTTCGTAGGTCTGGCCGATGAACGCCAGGGTCTCTCCATCGCCCGCGCCCATGGCCCATCCGCCGCGCTCGAAGCCGTTCCTGCGGTCCTCATCCGTCGCGCCGCCGTTGCCCTGCATCACTCCATCGACGGTGACCTGCGTGACGGTCGTGAGCTTCATGGACTCGTCCTTCTCTCGTGTGGTCTCTCTCGGTACTGACGGCACCGGCGCGCTGATCTCATTGGCGCGGTGTTACGGCCACGGCGAGTTGTCCAGGGCCGCGCCGAGCGCTCGCGGGAACGCCGTGACGACGCCGGCGACCGCGCCGATCCCGGCGGACACGAGCGTCCCGGCCCAGATGCCGGCGACGAGGTAGGCGATACCTCCTGCAGCGACCCCGATCGGGATTCGCACGGCGAGTGGGACGCCCGGGCCGTCGCCGGGGTCGTCGTCCGCTTCACGGACCGCGCCGACGAGATCTCGCACCGGCGCAATCATCGGATCAAGCCCGTCCGGCAGCGGTTCCAGGTTCACCGCGGAGGCGATCGCACGACGGAACGCCGGCTCGTCGGGGTCCGACCCCGCCGACGCGATCTCGACTACCTCGCGGTCGCCGTCGGTGGCGGACGCAAGCTCGATCACTCGCGCCGTCGAATCGAACGCCGAGTAGCCGTCCGGCCAGCGGACGTCGTCGGGCTCCAGGATCGTCAGCCCACCCGGGCTCTCGATGCGCACCAGGTGGCCGTCGCGATCGAACACGAAGATCGGGTAACGCACGGCAATCAGATCCGGCACCGCGCGAGTCTACCCCCGAGACCACGCCTAACGAACGACGCGGTAGTCGGCGATCAGATGGCCGGTCGGTGAGGTCGCGCCTCGGATCGACTCGAGCCGGATCGATGGCGCGCCGTCGAGGAGCCGGCGGCCGCGGCCGGCGATCGCCGGCGCGATCACGAGCCTCAGTTCGTCGACCACGTCGGCGGCGAGCAGCGCCTGTGCGACCGAGATGCTCGCGTGGACGCCCACATCGCCTCCGCGCCCCTGCTTGAGATCTCGAACGAATTCGACCAGCCCGCCGTCGATGGCCGTCGCACTGGCCCAATCGTGGTCGAGCGGCGTCGATGTCGCGACGTACTTCGGGACGCTGTTGATGAAGGTCGCGAACGGCTCGATCTGGCTGCCCGGCCAGTACGGCGCCCACTCCGCGTAGCTCCGACGGCCGAGGATGACGGCGTCCTGCGACGCGATCACCGCTGCCAGGTTGGCGTCGAGCGCGTCGTCCCAGCCGAAGAAGGAATCGGGGGCCTCGGCAACCCCGTCGAGGGACAACAACTCGTACACGACGATCTTCCGCACGTCCTGCACCTCCGTCTGGTCACGTTGCTCCTGGTTGACTGATCGCGCCGCCGGAACTCATCGCCGCGACGTGCGGGAAGCGAGCGCCGGCGTCGTGCCTCAAACGGCTTGGGGCCGCCACGGCTCGTGCTCGTGCGTGAGCCAGACCAGCTCGGGGTCGAGCGCACGCACCCGCAGCTGGCCCTCGGTGTGCGGCTCGTCGAGCTCGCCGAACCAGACCGCCACGTCGCCGCCGACGATGACCGGACGCCCGCCCGTCTCGACGACGACCACCTGCATGCCGCGCGAGTGACCCGGCGCCGGGACGAGCCGGAGGCCGGGAAGCAGCTCGAGCTCCCCGTCGACCGCCTCGTACCGCACGCCGGGCGCGTCGACCCACTCGCGGATGGTGTAGTCGTGCTCGGTGCGCGCGTCATCGAGCTCCCGGCGCTGGACGTAGATCGGCCTGCCGGCGAAGAGGTGGTTGCCGCCGCAGTGGTCGAAGTGCAGGTGGGTGTTGACGACGATGTCGATGCCCGCGAGGTCGAGGTCCTGCTCCGTCAGCGGCTGGATGCGCGGATCCATATCGGCGACCAACGGGTGCAGCTCCGTCATGCCGGTGTCGACCAGCACGCGCGCATCGGGATGGTCGATGACGTGCACGTAGACCGGTATCCGCTCGCCCTCGGCGAGCAGGTCGGCAACGCGGATCGGCGTGATGGTGGGCGGGGCGGGGGCGTTCATCGTGGAGCGACCATAGACAATGGGGCGGCCGCTTCGCGGCCAGCTGCGGCGCGCCCTCGTCGACCAGCTGCGCGAGCTACGTCAGCAGGAGGGCCGCGAGCTCGCCCGGGCGGAGAGCGAAGACCGAGTGGTCGGAGGCGATCTCGACGGGCTCGACGCCCAGGCGCGCCGCCATGCCGCGCTGGGTCGGCGGCGGCAGGGTCGTGTCCTCGGTGCAGAGGATGTAGCTGCTGGGCACGTCGGGGAGCGACCGGCCGGGCCACGGCTGGGTCATCGCCGCCCAGCCCTGGGGGCGCTGCGTCGCCTCGAGGAAGGCGCGATACGCCTCCTGCTGCTCCGGCGGCGCCAGCGAGGTCAGCAGGTCCACGTCGAACGAGCGGCAGCCGTCGCCGTCGTCGCGCGAGACCGCCATGAGCGCCTCGCGGACATCGGCGCCGGCGAGGTCGGCGACCGATCGCCCGGGCTCCGGGACGAACGCCGTCACGTAGACCAGGCGATCGACGCGGGTCAGGTCGGGCACGAGGGAGATCGTCATGCCGCCGGCCGAGTGCCCGACGACCACCACCGGGCCCTCGATCGCGGACATGGCCCCGACCACGGTTCGGGCGTAGTCCTCGAGCGTCGCCGCAGGGTCCGTGGACGGCAGATCGACGGCGATCGCGCGATGCCCGAGCGCCTCGAGTTCGGGGATCACCGGCGCCAGCTCGGCGGGGCTGCCGAAACCACCGTGGACGAGCACGAACGTCGCCATCAGCGCTCTCCCTTCCCGAATTCGCAGCTACGTAGGCGCCGTCTCAGCAAGTTCCGGCTGCGGGTAGCGCTCGGAGAGCCACCCGCCGGCGGCATGTATGACCGCGAGACCGACAACGAGTATGCCGATGCCGATGAGGATCTCGGAGCCGCGATGGGCGGCTTGGGCGCCGACCTGGCCGGGCGCGGACAGAGCGAGAACGAGCGAGAACGTGTACAGGCCGTACATGAGCCAGTATCTCTTGGTCTGCGTGAGTGCGAGCACGAACGCGACGGCGGCAATGAGGGCAATTGCCCGCGCGGGCGGCGAAACGATCGCCACCGGAAGCACGGCGAGTACCCCGACTGCGGTACCGATTGCCTTGCCACGTATCAACTCTCGCCTCCCCATGAGAAGGAAGAGAACGAGAATGAGGATGGGTTCCGGCACCCAGTACGGCTCGGCCCATCCCAGTGCCACACCAATTGCCGCGCTGGCACCCAACGCCAAGCCGAACACGATCGCCACGACCACGGCGTGCCTGAGGGGAACGCGTGGGCCATCGACGACCTCCGGAACGCCGAAACGGCGCGCGAGCACGACGCCATACAGCGCGGCGATCCCGACAACGACGCCGTACACCACCGCGTCTCGTGCAGACGACACGGGACTGGAGAAGGCGGCGGCGTAGGCGAGCATCAGCAGTGGAGGCAGCCACCCGAACCCGTGCCCGGCACCGACGATGACGCCCAGGACCGCGAGCAGAACCACCCACCACCAGTCGTAGGCACTGAACGCGCCAAGTCCTGCCGCCACTCCAACCGCCGGCGAGAGATATGCCATGCGGCGAGTGCCGCTGAGCTTGCAGCCGAGAACGCCGAACAGAAGCCCCGACAGCATCGCCGCGGCGCCATGCTCCCCGACGAGCCGGCCGATCAGCGCAACGGGTATGACGACCGCCACAAGTGCAGCGCCGAGCAAGTGTATCGCGCGCCGCGTGCCAGACGGCATGTCCGGGACACCTACCGCGTTCACGTCACTCTTCGCCTTCCGCTTGAGAGTTGCCCGTTGAGCCTCGCTGCCCGCCGCCACTTCACGCGCGTGGGCCAACGATAGACCGAAGCGTGGTCGCGCGCTCGCGAGACGCGCAGGCGACTATCCGAGCGCCGCGCAAGCGCCGTTCGAACCCTGCGCAGGTTCGAGGGGCGCGAAGTTGATCGGCGGCAACGAGTCCGTCTCGTGGGCCCGGACCCTCGTGCCCGCCCGCCCTCCGCTCGGCCCGCGCCGACGGTAGTCCCTGTGCTTGAATGGCTCGGCGTGTATCGGCGTCGTCCACACTCGAAGTGCGAGCGTCTCCCGTCGGGCGGGAGCCGCGGTTCGATGCCGGACGGTGATGATCGTTCGACCAGTTGGGAGGCGCTGTGGCGGCTGTAGGAGAGCGCGATATCGGCGCGGCGGGCCTTGTCTTGGTAACGCTGGCGGCGGGTCAGTTCGTGATGGCGCTGGATACGACGGTGATGAATATCGTCGATCGCGACGGTTGCCAAGGATGTCGGCACGGACATCACAGGGATCCAGACGGCGATCACCCTCTACACGCTCGTGATGGCCTCGTTGATGATCACCGGCGGCAAGGTCGGTACGATCATCGGCCGGAAACGCGCATTCACGATCGGATGCGTGATCTACGCGTGCGGGTCGCTGACCACGGCGCTGGCTCACAGCCTGACGGTGCTGATCATCGGCTGGTCGTTTCTCGAGGGCTTCGGGGCGGTGCTGATCATGCCGGCGATCGTGGCGCTCGTGGCCACGAACTTCGGGAAGGCCGAGCGGCCGCGTGCGTACGGGCTGGTGGCGGCCGCAGGTGCGATCGCCGTCGGCGCTGGGGCCGGTGATCGGCGGCGCGTTCACCACTTACGCCTCGTGGCGGTGGGTGTTCGTCGGGGAGGTGCTCGATCGTCGCAGTGATCCTGCTGCTGGCGCGGCGGGTGAACGACACGCCCGGCACAGAAGGATGTGAAGCTCGACCTGGTCGGCACGGCGCTCTCAGCGCTCGGCCTCGGCCTCATCGTGCTCGGCATCCTCCGGTCCGGGGCCTGGGGGTTCGTCCAACCGAAGCCCGAGGCGCCGCAGTGGCTGGGACTCTCGCCGGTGATCTGGATGGTCCTCGCGGGCGGTGTCGTACTGGCCCTGTTCGTGCGGTGGGAGAGCCGGCGGATCGACCGCGGTGAGGGCGCACTGATCGATCCGGCCATGTTGCGCAACATCCAGCTGCGCGACGGGGTCATCGTCATTCTTCTTCCATGTTCCTGGTGCAGTTCGGGACTGTTCTTCGTGTTGCCGCTGTTCCTCTCGGTCGCGCTCGGGTTGTCCGCGATCGCCGACCGGCATCCGCCTGTTGCCGCTGTCGCTGACGTTGCTGCTCGTTCGCCGTCGCGATCCCCAAGTTCTGGCCCGACGCCTCGCCGCGGCGGGTCGTCCGGCTGGGGTTCGTGGCGCTGTTCGTCGGGCCTCGTGTTGCTGGTCGCGCTGCTGGACGTCGGCGCCGGGCCCGGAGATCCTGACGTGGCCGTTGCTGCTTGCCGGGTTCGGGCCTGGGCGCGCTGGCGTCGCAGCTGGGTAGCGTGACCGTTTCGGCGGTTCCGGACGAGCAGAGCGGCGAGGTGGGCGGCCTGCAGAACACCGGCACGCAGCTCGGCGCATCGATCGGGACGGCGCTGGCCGGCGCCATTCTGATCTCCGCGCTCACCGCGTCCTTCCTTGCCGGCATCCAGAACAACCCGGACGTACCCAGCAGCGTTGCCTCCCAGGCACAGACCAGTCTTGCGGGTGGCGTCCCGTTCATGTCCGATAGCGACCTGAAAGCTGCGCTCGCCGATGCGCAGAGTTCCACCGGCGACGGCTGACGCCGTCGTGGAGGCGAATCAGCAGAGCCGTATCGACGCCCTCCGCGCCGCGCTCTCGATACTCGCGCTGCTCGCGCTGATCGCTCCCCTGTTTACCCGCGGCATCCCTACCATGCAGCCCGGTTCCAAGCCCGCCGGAGCGCCATCGCCGCCATAGGCACGATCGTCACAGTCCGCACCGAGCGAAGACCGGCGCCAGCGCCGATCTCAGGAGCCCGAGCCAACGCCCCTCGCGGCGGCGAGAGGAGGCGCAGATGACGCCCGCCGCCTTCCGACGTTGCGATCGGTCGCGGCCCGATCAACGAATGCATCCGTCCTGCACGGCCCTGGTGAGGGTCTGGTAGTCGCGGTCGTTCTGATCGGGTCTGCGCAGGCTCGAGGGAGCGCAGAAATGAATCGGCGGCACGGAGTCCATCTCGTGCGGCCCCGCCCCCTCGTGCCCGCTCCCCCTCCGCTCGGCCCGCGCCGACGGGAGTCCCTGTGCTTGAATGGCCCGGCGCGTATCGGCGTCGTCCACCCTCGAAGCGCGAGAGTCTCCCGTCGGGCGGGAGCGGCGGTTCGATGCTGGACGGTGATCATCGTTCGACCAGTTGGGAGGCGCTGTGGCGGCTGTAGGAGAGCGCGATATCGGCGCGGCGGGCATCGTCTTGGTGACGCTGGCGGCGGGTCAGTTCGTGATGGCGCTGGATACGACGGTGATGAATACGGCGATCGCGACGGTCGCCAAGGACGTCGGCACGGACAGTCACGGGGATCCAGACGGCGATCACCCTGTACACGCTGGTGATGGCCTCGTTGATGATCACCGGCGGCAAGGTCGGTGACGATCATCGGCCGGAAACGCGCATTCACGATCGGATGCGTGATCTACGCGTGCGGGTCGCTGACCACGGCGCTGGCTCACAGCCTGACGGTGCTGATCATCGGCTGGTCGTTCCTGGAGGGCTTTGGGGCGGTGCTGATCATGCCGGCGATCGTGGCGCTCGTGGCCACGAACTTCGGGAAGGCCGAGCGGCCGCGCGCGTACGGGCTGGTGGCGGCCGCGGGTGCGATCGCCGCGGCGCTGGGGCCGGTGATCGGCGGCGCATTCACCACCTACGCCTCGTGGCGGTGGGTGTTCGTCGGGGAGGTGCTGATCGTCGCGGTGATTCTGCTGCTGGCGCGGCGGGTGAACGACAGCCCGGCACAGAAGGATGTGAAGCTCGACCTGGTCGGCACGGCGCTCTCAGCGCTCGGCCTCGGCCTGATCGTGCTCGGCATCCTCAGGTCCGGGGCCTGGGGGTTCGTCCAACCGAAGCCCGAGGCGCCGCAGTGGCTGGGCCTCTCGCCGGTGATCTGGATGGTCCTCGCGGGCGGTGTCGTGATGGCCCTGTTCGTGAGGTGGGAGAGTCGGCGGATCGACCGTCGCGAGGGCGCGCTGATCGATCCGGCCATGTTGCGCAACATCCAGCTGCGCGACGGGGTCCTCTCATTCTTCTTCATGTTCCTGGTGCAGTTCGGGACGTTCTTCGTGTTGCCGCTGTTCCTCTCGGTCGCGCTCGGGTTGTCCGCGATCGCGACCGGCGTCCGCCTGTTGCCGCTGTCGCTGACGTTGCTGCTGTTTGCTGTCGCGATCCCCAAGTTCTGGCCCGACGCCTCGCCGCGGCGGGTCGTCCGGCTGGGGTTCGTGGCGCTGTTCGCGGGCCTGGTGTTGCTGGTCGCGTTGCTGGACGTCGGGTCCGGCCCGGAGGTCCTGACGTGGCCGTTGCTGGTTGCGGGTTCGGGCCTGGGCGCGATGGCGTCGCAGCTGGGTAGCGTGACCGTTTCGGCGGTTCCGGACGAGCAGAGCGGCGAGGTGGGCGGCCTGCAGAACACCGGCACCCAGCTCGGCGCATCGATCGGGACGGCGCTGGCCGGCGCCATTCTGATCTCCGCGCTGACCGCGTCCTTCCTTGCCGGCATCCAGAACAACCCGGACGTGCCGAGCAGCGTTGCCTCCCAGGCACAGACCAGCCTCGCGGGTGGTGTCCCGTTCATATCGGACAGCGACCTGAAAGCTGCGCTCGCCGACGCGGACGTTCCACCAGCGACGGCTGACGCCGTCGTGATGACCAATCAGCAGAGCCGGATCGACGCCCTCCGCGCCGCGCTCTCGATTCTCGCGCTGCTGGCGCTGATCGCTCCCCTGTTCACCCGCGGCATCCCCACCATACAGCCCGGTGCCAAGCCCGCCGGAGCGCCACCACCGACGTAGCCACGACCGTCACAGTCCGCACCGAGTGAAGACCGGCGCCAGCGCCGATCTCAGGAGCCCGAGCCAACGCCCTTCGCGGCGGCGAGAGGAGGCGCAGATGGCGAGAGTCGCCCGCCGCCTTCCGACGTTGCGATCGGTCGCGGCCCGATCAACGAATGTCAAATACCGGTTTCGACGTTGAGCTCCGTCCTGCACGGCCCTGGTGAGGGTCTGGTAGTCGCGGTCGTTCTGGTCGGCGTACGACCTCGGCGAAGATGGCCAGCGCCGGTCGAACGTGTGCTGGTGCCGATGTAGCTCGCGATCGCGATCGCCGTCGCCGGCCGCGGGCGTGGGCGCGGGCCAGCTCTGAGCCGCAGAGCTTGCGCGTAGCGGCGTCATCAGCGTCGGGCTCCATCAGCTCGACCAGCGCCGAGCCCTTCGCGTCCCAGAGCTGGCGGACGTAGAAGTCGCGCTTGACGCCGTCGACGCCCTCGGTGCGTGATCCAGCCGAGCATGATGTCGCTGGCCGCCTGCGTCAGCCGCTGGCCCTCGACGACCCGCTGGCCGTGGTTGGCGAACTCGCTCTTGCCGAGGAACGGCTCCAGCACCGAGGCCTCCGCTTCCTTGAACTGGAGGAACAGCGGATCGTCGTCGTCGCGGCCGAGCAGCAGCATGATGCAGGCGCGGGTGCCGACGCTGCCGACGCCGACCACCTTGCGGGCGGCGTCGACGTAGCGGAAGCGCTCGAGCAGGCGGCGGCGGTCGCCGGACAGCGTGCGCCGGTAGGAGCGGATGCACGCTGCGCAGGAACGTCCTCGAGCTCGTGAGCGCGGGCGTCGCCCAGCGAGCTCCTCGATCGGCGACGATCGACCGGCGGGTCGCCGACGATCCGCGGCTCGCCGTCGACGATCGTCGGTCAGCTTCGCGAACGCCTTGAGGCTGTCCTTGGCACGCGTCTTGGCGATGTTCGCCTCGCGCCGCGCTTGCGCTCCTTCGCCGTCGCCTGACGCTGCAATCTGCGGCCAGCGAGCTCGTCGACGTCGACGCGCGTGTACCAGAGGTCGAGGTTGCGCCATCGCCGCGAACGCCGGCGATCGCCTCCCGGTAGGCCCGCGCCGACCGCGAGGTTGACCATCTCGCGCTGCTTGTCGTCGAAGCCGCGGTCGCGACCGGCGACCGCGAAGCTCGCGACCAGCCGCTTCACGTCCCACTCGAACGGGCCCGGCAGCGTCTCGTCGAAGTCGTTGATGCTGAACACCAGCCGCCGGTCCGGCGCCGCGAAGGCGCCGAAGTTCGACAGGTGGGCATCGCCGCACAGCTGCGTCGTGCAGGCCCGTCCGCGGCGTGCCCGCCAGGTCGGACGCCATCAGGTAGCGCCGCGCCGCGGTAGAACGTGAACGGCGACACGAGCATCCGCCCGTACCGGATCGGCACCAGCTCCGGCACCCGCGTCTGCGCCTGCTCCTCCAGCAGATCGACCGGATCGCGCCGATCCGGCGGTAGGTCCCACCCCGCATGGGACGAGCGAGACACCTCCGCCCGAGCTGCCTTCCCCCGCGCCACTCGCTCCTCAACGCTGAGGTGCTCGACCTTGCGCGGCCGGCTCGGCCTGGCCACCGTCCTCGGCCCCTCGACGCTCATCGTCGACCTCCTTCGGGCTGACCGACCGCGGATCGACGGCCGGGGCGAAGCTTCCCGCCGCCAACCAAATCAGACCAGCGAGGCTGGCCCGTCGGCGGATTCGAATCCCACGGTAGTACCGGCCGCGCGTGACCTTGTTCGGAACCGGGCGTCCGTGCACCCGGCCCACCTACCTCTAGGCGCCTTCCTCGTCCTCGGCCAGCTCCAGCGCCAGTCCGAGCGCCCGCGTCATCTTGCCGAGCGCGGAGACGACCCGCGCGGTACCGACAATCGGGGCCACCGCAATCAGGACGCCGCGCACCTTCTCCATGTCGAGATCGAGCTCCTGCGCCGCGCCGAGGTTCATCAGGTAGGAGGCGGGCGCTGCGTCGACGGCCACGAGAGCGGCGATGCGGACAAGCAGCAGCGTCTCCGCGTCGAGCGTCGATGCCTCGATCGAGTCGGCTGTCATCGCCGCCAGCAGGTCGAGGACGGGTGTGTCCGTGGTGTCAGCCATATCCGGTCGCTCCTCTCGAGCCGTCGGGGTACGGCGTACGCCGCAACCCGGACGGCGGGGATTACACCACGCGCAACCTGCTTGGTGCAACTCGGGCGTAGCTCGGAATCTACTGACAACAGCACAGGCGAAGGTCCGACCGACCATACGCCGACGTGTACCCACTCGCAGCGTTCTTCGATGACTTCGGTGTGCACGGGCTCGTACTCGGCTCACAGAAGCCGCTTCGAACCATGAGCGTCGATCGGATCAACGCGACGTTCGCGGCGCGACCGGCGGAAGTCGTGTTCGTGAAAGGGCTCGGAGGTTGAACTCGGCTTTGCAGAGCGCTCCGTGACGAGAACTCTCGACTCGCGAGCGGCCTTGGACATCGAGATGAGTGACGGCCACCTAGTCCGGAGGCCAGAAGGGTAGGCAGACAGAGAGATCTGAAGCTGCCGATTTGTTGATCACGGCTCGGATTCAGCCCACCGCCGCGGAAGCTGGACGTCTCGGATGCCGGCGCGCCAACCCCGACACCCCACCGGTACCAGTCGCGCTCTAGCTGATCCCCCGGCGCGCCTGAGTACCTGGTCACGGTGAAGGAGGTGCCATTGACCGCGGCAGCTGCCGAAAACTCGGGGAGAGTAGACAGAGAGCGCGAAACGCCGCAGAAGCGGTCGCGACGTCATGCCGTCCGTCACTGGGCTCGGCCGTCTCGGCCTGGTTGGGCGGGTTCAGTGAGGTACTGCAGGGGCTGCAACCCCAGGTTACGGCGGTGCTGCGAACATCCTTTGACGGGTCGAGAAGAAGCCCTAGGACGAGAAGATCCGATGCACTCACTCCAATTCGGGGTCGGGGTGATTGGCGTCGTAGTCCGCCACGTAGGGCTCCACGGATGGGTAGACACCGGGGTTGTCGCGGATGATTGCGCGCAGGCGCTTCGAGGATGCCAGCTGCCGGGGAATGAAGACGGCCCACTCGTCGCCGATGAAGTGGGCGTACGACGCGAGTCGTTGACTCGTCATCAGGCCGGCGTGAAGCCAATCGGCCTCCTGGTCGGCGATCACGTCGAGCCGAACATTGTCGCTCGCGCTGGGGGTGTCGGTGGTCCGATCGTAGTAGTAGGCGTACAGCTCGGGGTACTGGATGAACACGTCTGAAAACGACTTCCAATGAAGCAGCAGCTCTCGATGCGCCTGGGTGCCTGCGACCTGGTTTGCGACACGTGCGGCGCGAGCCAGCTCGCGGCCCTGATAGGCGAGCACGAGCACCGACAAGACGACCGCCAAGCTAGCTACGAGTTCCATTTCGACCTCCTTGTGGCTTCCGGGCCGGTGCGCACCGGCCGGATGTGGACGCCAGAGACTACCCAGCCCGGCGACCCGGTGCCCGGGCGCGGGCTTGCTACCGCGAAACCCGGGAGCTACACGGAACTCCACGGCTCTGGGACTCCCCAAAGTCATCGGCGATGCTGCAGGCGTTGAGGTTCGTGACAGACTGGCCGAAACGGGAGGGTGCCGGCGCGCGCCGTTCCATCCTGCGGCTCGCACGGTCGACGACCACGAACCGCGGCTAGCTTTCGCATCCGATTCCGTCGTTGTCGCCGTCGAAGCCGTGCGGGTCGGAGCCGATCACGGTGAAGTTCGTAAACGAGATCTCGCCGCAATCGAGGTCGGGCGGTGGCGGTGGGATGCAGACGCCCGGATACGACGGGTCGCAGTTGCCGCCGCCGCCGCCGCCGCCGGGTGGCTTTCGCTTTGCCTTGATTGTCTCGGCGCGCGACGTTGTTCGTGCCTGTCCGGCCGTCCTCGGCGAGGACAACCGGAGACCGTCGGTGACGACGCGGCGGCAAATCCCTGCGCAGGTCGTCTACAGCCGCAGGTGCGGCGAGGTGCCGGCTGCACTACAGTCAGCGCACCTGGTCAGTCTATCGGTTCCGCCAGATCTAGCGGGCACTGCAGCACGATGGCAATCCAGTCGGTCTTGACCTTGGTGCGACGCTGCTGGCGAGCACGCCTATGACGTCGCTAAGCGCGCCGAGCGGAGCGCGTACCGTCTTCGTCGGCTACTCGCTGCCACCCGCCCCCCTCGATCTGGTCGCTAGCGGCCTTTCGTCGCCAGCCGGCGCTTCGAGGACGCCAGCTGCCGCGGAATGAAGACGGCCCACTCGTCGCCGATGAAGTCGGCGTACTACGCGAGTCGTTGACTCGTCATCAGGCCGGCGTGAAGCCAATCGGCCTCCTGGTCGGCGATCACGTCGAGCCGAACATTGTCGCTCGCGCTGGGGGTGTCGGTGGTCCGATCGTAGTAGTAGGCGTACAGCTCGGGGTACTGGATGAACACGTCTGAAAACGACTTCCAATGAAGCAGCAGCTCTCGATGCGCCTGGGTGCCTGCGACCTGGTTTGCGACACGTGCGGCGCGAGCCAGCTCGCGGCCCTGATAGGCGAGCACGAGCACCGACAAGACGACCGCCAAGCTAGCTACGAGTTCCATTTCGACCTCCTTGTAGCTTCCGGGCCGGTGCGCACCGGCCGGATGTGGACGCCAGAGACTACCCAGCCCGGCGACCCGGTGCCCGGCCGCGGGCTTGCTACCGCGAAACCCGGGAGCTACACGGAACTCCACGGAGATTTGCATTTCGCCATTGAATATCCGATAATCCGGATGTACGGATGAATGCGGTCACGGAACATGTCCCCTTCGGCGCACCGGTCCTCGATGGACTGGCCCTGCTTGCCGACCCCACGCGCAGCCGCCTGCTGGCCATCCTGGACGGCATCGAGCTGACCGTGGCCGAGCTGTGCGACGCGCTCGCGCTGCCGCAGAGCACCGTCTCGCGGCACCTGAAGACGCTCGGCGACGCCGGCTGGGTCGCCGCCCGTCGCGACGGCGCCTCGCGCTACTACGGGCTCACCGTCGACCGCCTGCCCGAGGCGTCGCAGCGGCTCTGGGAGCTCGTCCGCATCGACGTCGCCGCCTCGCTCGAGGCCGGTCACGACCGGCGCCGCCTGCAGCCGGTGCTCGACCGCCGGCGCGTCGGATCCGTCCAGTTCTTCTCCACCGCCGCCGGGCAGTGGGACGATCTTCGCGCCGAGCTGTTCGGCGCCACCAGCGACCTGCGCATCCTCCCCGCGCTGCTGCCCGCCACCGCCGTCGTCGGCGACCTGGGCTGCGGATCGGGCCGGATCGCCGCGGCGCTCGCACCCTTCGTCGCCTCGGTGATCGCGGTCGACGCGTCGTCCGAGATGCTCTCCGTCGCCCGCGAGCGCCTGGCGGGCCAGTCCAACGTCCACCTGCACGAAGGCAGCCTCGAGTCGCTGCCGATCGAGTCCGGGACGCTCGACCTCGCGCTGGTCGTGCACGTCCTGCACCACGTGCCGGAGCCGGCGCTCGCGCTGGCCGAGGCAGCACGGGTGCTCAAGCCCGGCGGGCGGCTCGTCGTCGCCGACGTCCTGCCGCACGCCCGCACCGAGTACCGCCGCACCATGGGCCACATCTGGCTCGGCTTCGATCGCGCCGCGATCGAGGATGCATTCGCCGACGCCGGCCTCCAGGCCGGCCTCTGGCACGAGCTCGCAATCGAGGCGGGCGCGAAGGGCCCAGGGCTCTTCGTGGCCACCGCCACCCGACCATCGTTCCCACGAGGAGGAACCGCCTGATGGCAATCGACGTCAAGACGCACCCCTACGAGCAGGCCACGCAGGCCGGCCGGCTGCCGTTCAAGGTCGCCGACCTGTCGCTCGCCGAGTTCGGCCGCAACGAGATCCGGCTCGCCGAGCAGGAGATGCCCGGCCTGATGACCCTGCGCGAGCGCTACGCGGATCAGAAGCCGCTCGCCGGCGCCCGCATCATGGGCTCGCTGCACATGACCGTCCAGACCGCCGTGCTGCTCGAGACGCTCCACCTGCTCGGCGCCGACGTCCGCTGGGTGTCGTGCAACATCTTCTCGACGCAGGACCACGCGGCCGCGGCCGTCGCCGTCGGCCGCCCCGAGACCGGTGGCACCGTCGACAACCCGCGCGGCATCCCGGTCTTCGCCTGGAAGGGCGAGACGCTCGAGGAGTACTGGTGGTGCACCGCCGAGGCGCTCGCATGGCCGACCGGCCAGGGCCCGACGCTGATCGTCGACGACGGCGGCGACGCCACCCTGCTGCTCCACAAGGGCCTCGACTTCGCCAAGTCGGGCGTCCCGGCGTTCGACGCCTCCAAGGACTCCGAGGAGTACGAGGTCATCCTCAACCTCCTCCGCGGCGAGATCGCGGCCGACAACGAGCGCTACGCGCGCCTCACCGCCGACATGCGCGGCGTCTCCGAGGAGACGACGACGGGCGTCCACCGCCTCTACCAGATGGCCGAGGCCGGCACCCTGCTGTTCCCGGCGATCAACGTCAACGACTCCGTCACGAAGTCGAAGTTCGACAACATCTACGGCTGCCGGCACTCGCTGCCCGACGGTCTCGCCCGCGCCACCGACGTCATGCTCGGCGGCAAGGTCGCCGTCATCTGCGGCTACGGCGAGGTCGGCAAGGGCAGCGCCCAGGCCCTCCGCGGCCAGGGCTGCCGCGTGATCGTCACCGAGATCGACCCGATCTGCGCCCTGCAGGCGGCGATGGAGGGCTACCAGGTCGCGACGCTCGAAGACGTCGTCGAGACCGCGGACATCTTCATCACCACCACCGGCAACTACGACATCATCACCGCCGATCACATGTCCCGCATGAAGGACAAGGCGATCGTCGGCAACATCGGCCACTTCGACAACGAGATCGACATGGCCGGCCTCAAGAAGACCCCGGGCATCACGCGGATCAACATCAAGCCGCAGTACGACGAGTGGCGGTTCGAGGACGGCCACTCCGTGATGATCCTCGCCGAGGGCCGCCTGCTGAACCTCGGCTGCGCCACCGGCCACCCCTCGTTCGTCATGAGCGCCTCGTTCACCAACCAGGTGCTCGCCCAGCTCGAGCTGCACGCTCGCGCCGAGGACTACGAGAACAAGGTCTACATGCTGCCGAAGCACCTCGACGAGGAGGTCGCACGGCTGCACCTCGACCACCTCGGCGTGCGCCTCACCGAGCTGACCCCGGCCCAGGCCGAGTACATCAGCGTGCCCGTCGAGGGCCCGTACAAGCCCGACCACTACCGCTACTAAGACGACCCGCAACGGGCCGGCAGGGCACGCGCCCTGCCGGCCCGTTGTCGTCCTCGGGCCGGGTCACCCGGGTGAACGACCACCGCGGGTCGCCGCCGCAGTGACGACGCCTCTAGCATCGCGCCGAGACGCATGAGCGGCGACCGACCAGATCCGCGCCGACGCCGGCGCCCGCCCAACCCGATGCGGGTCGTGTGGATCACCGTCATCCGGGGCGTGATGGCGATCATCCTCGGCCTCGCGCTCATGCTGCTGCAGCGTGACCGCGCCCCAGGAGCCCTCGCCAACTTCATGGGCGTCTACTGGATCCTCAACGGCGTCGTCAGCCTCAGGCTCGGCCAGGCGGCGATCGGCGTCCGTCGGCGCGCGCCGATCGCGGCCGGCGTGATCGCGATCGTGACCGGCGCGTCCGTGCTGCTGGTCGACGTGAGCACGACCTACCTGCTCTCGGTCCTCGGCCTCGTCATGGCCCTCACCGGGATCATCCACGTGTTCGGCGGCTTCGATACGCCGGTCATGGTGAGCCGCCGGTGGCGGCCGGGTCTGCCCCTCGGCATCCTCGAGATCGGGCTCGGACTGGACCTCCTCCTGACGGCGACCGATCCCAACTCCTTCCCGACGTGGCTCGCGGGCCTCTGGGCGGTCCTCGGCGGCAGCGTCCTGATCGCCGAGGCGCTGGCGACCCGCCAGGGGTTGCTGGCCGCGCCGGCCGCGAGCGACGGCGCCCTGTCAGAGCCGGCGCCGTGACCGAGGCCTTCCTCTGGGGACTGCTCGCCGGCTCGTCGCTGCTGCTCGGCGGGCTGCTGGCGCTCGGCATCAACATCTCGATGCGGGTGCTCGGCCTCGTCATGGCGTTCGGCGCCGGCGTGCTCATCAGCGCCGTCGCCTACGAGCTCGTCGGCGAGGCGTTCGAGACCTCGGCCGGCAGCGGCGGCATCGCCCTCGGCCTGTTCGCCGGCGCCGGCGTCTTCTTCGCCGGCGACGCGATGATCGACCGGCTCGGCGGCAACAAGCGCAAGAGCTCGAAGGGCGAGCAGGCCGACGGCTCGCCGCTCGCCATCGTGCTCGGCATCGTCCTCGACGGCATCCCCGAGTCGATCGTGATCGGGATCGGGCTGCTGGAGGGCGGCGGCGTCAGCGTCGCCGTGATCAGCGCCGTGTTCCTGTCCAACCTGCCCGAGGCGGTCGCCGCGACCAGTGGCCTCGACCGCGCCGGCTGGGCGCGCAACCGCATCCTCGGCCTCTGGACGGGCGTGATGCTGGTCAGCGCCTTCGCGGCGCTGCTGGGCTACACCGCGTTCGACTCGGCCTCGCCGCGGACGGTCGCGTTCGTGCTCGCCTTCGCGGCCGGCGCGATCCTGACCATGCTGGCCGACACGATGATGCCGGAGGCGTACGAGCACGGCGGCAAGCTCGTGGGCATCGCCACGACGGTCGGGTTCGCACTCGCCTTCGCCATCACCGCGCTCGAGTAGCGCGGCCCGCTGCTACCAGCCCGGCTGCCGCTCTTCCTGCGACCAGTCGCGGCCGTCGGGGAACTGGTCCGACTCGGCCGAGCCGCCCGGCTTGTTGCGGTAGCTGCGGAAGCGGTCGAGGACGGTCTGGTCGAACTTCTTGCACTCGGTGAGCTTGCCCCAGACCTCGTACGCGATCCTGTCGTCGAGCTTCGCGTACGGCGACAGGACCGTCCACTCCGTGTCCTCCAGCACCGCCGTCCGGAGCGCGGTCAGCTGGTCGGCCGGCACGTTCGGGCCGTACTGGATCACGAGGCCGGCGTGCTCGAGGTTGTGCACCAGGTTGCGCTGCGCCACCTCGGTGTCGTACTGGCCCCAGATGGCCCAGACCGGGTCGTGCGGGCCGTGGGTGGGCGGATCGGAATCCCAGCTCGGCGGATCGGGATCGGTGGCGGCGATGTGGTCGCCGCCCTTGTCGATCGGAAACTCCTTGACGGTGCAGTCGGCGGTCTTGACCGCCGCGTCGAAGTCGGCCGCGCTGGCGGTGGCGTCACCGTCGTCGCCGCCGGTCATCGAGATGAAGCCGATCGCGATCGCGGCCGAGGCCACGATCGCCAGCACGATGCCGCCGATCAGCAGCGGCGAGCGGCCGCCGCCCTTGCCGCCGCCGGACTTGCCGCCACCGGACTTCGGCGGCGACTTGCTCGCGCCGACCGTGTAGCCCTGCGTACCCCGGGCGACGGGTCCGGTCTGCCCGCCCTTCTTCTTCTTCGACGAATCAGCCATCGCAATCAGCCTAGCCGCTGTTCGCCGATTCTGACGCCGAGAAACGCCGAGACCTCGGCCGGATCGGACAGCCGGGGCACGTCGGGCAGGGCGGCCTGCAGGTAGCGGCCGTAGGGTTTCGTGACCAGCCGGCGGTCGAGAATGGCGACCACGCCGCGGTCGGTCTCGGAGCGCAGCAGGCGCCCGAAGCCCTGCTTGAGCAGCATCGCGGCGCGCGGCAGCTGCACGTCCTCGAAGCCCGAGCGGCCCGCCCGGGCGGCGGCCTCGGTGCGCGCCGACAGGATGGGATCGTCGGGCGGCGTGAACGGCAGCCGGTCGATCACCACCAGCGACAGCGCCTCGCCCGGCACGTCGACGCCCTGCCAGAAGCTGGTGGTCGCGAGCAGCACCGAGCTGACGTCGTCGCGGAACCACTCGAGCAGCCGGTCGCGCGGCGCCTCGCCCTGCCGCAGCAGCCTGTACGGCAGCCGGCCGGCCAGCAGGTCGTGCACCGCCGACAGCTGGCGGTACGACGTGAACAGGCACAGCGCCCGGCCCTGGCTGGCCTCGACCAGGCGCTCGATCTCGTCGGCCACCCAGCGCGAGTCGACGCCCTCGGGGCCGCCCGGATGCGGCCCCTCGGCCGGCAGGTAGAGGCGCGCGTTGCCGGCGACGTCGAACGGCGAGCCCAGCCGCAGCTCGCGCGCCGAGCGCAGGCCGATGCGACGGCGCACGTGCGAGAACCCGTCGGCCAGCGCGAGGGTGGCCGACACCAGCACGGCGCCCTCGATCTCGCTGAACAGCAGCTCGTCCAGGCGCGGCGCGACGTCGACCGGAGCGGTGCGCAGCTCGACCGTCCCGCGGTCGCGGCGCTCGGACCAGACGACGGTCTCCTCGTGGTCGGGCTCGAGCGCGGCCTCGACCGCGAACGCCATCGCGTCGGCGTGGCGGGCGAGCGCCTCGGACTCCTCGCCCCCGCCCCGCAGCGCGGTCGCCACGTCGGCCAGCGCGGCCCGCATGCCGTCGGCCGCGTCGCGCGGCAGCGCCCGCAGGTGGGGCTCGCGCAGCCGGGTGCGCGTGCCCGCGGGCAGCGCCCCGAACAGGCGCTCGGCGTGCAGCTGCAGGCTGCGCAGCTCGCGCTCGGGAATCTCGCTCTGGGCACCGGTCGACGCTCGCTCGACGTCGCGGGCGAACCGCGCCAGCGAGGCGTCGGACAGCCGCACGCCGAGCCACTCGGCGGCCACGTCCTCGAGCATCTGCGCCTCGTCGAAGATCACCAGGTCGTGCGGCGGCAGGATCGAGACGGCGCCGTCCGAGGCCGCGCGCAGGCCGAGGTCGGCCATGTACAGCGCGTGGTTGACGAGCACCACGTCGGCCTCGCCGGCCGAGGCGCGGGCGCGCTCGGCGTAGCAGCGGTCGAGGAACGAGCAGCGCCGGCCGCGGCAGCGCTCGGAGCCGACCGCGAGCTCGCGCCACAGCGTCGGCGACGGCACGTGGTCGAGGCCGTCGCGGTCGCCGGTGCTTCGTGTCGGCACCCACGGCCGCAGCCGCTGCCAGCCGTCGACGTCCCACAGCTCGATGCGGCTCTCGACCGTCTCGAGCTGCGCCCGGCACAGGTAGTTGCCGCGGCCCTTGACGACGGCCGCGGTGAGCGGCATGCCGCTGGCCTCGCGCGCCAGCGGCACGTCGTTGGTGCGCAGCTGGTCCTGCAGCGCCTTCGTGTACGTGGACACCACCACGGTGCGGCCCGCGAACGCGATCGGCACCAGGTAGGCGAGGCTCTTGCCGACGCCGGTGCCGGCCTCGGCGATCAGGTGGCCGTCGCCCGACAGGCACGCGGCGACCGCGTCGGCCAGCGCCAGCTGCTCGCCGCGGACGCGGAACCCGGGCAGCGAGCCCTCCAGGGGCGAGCCGTCTCCGAGGTGCTGGCGGGCGTCGAACATCCGTTCGCGATTGTACCGACCGCTATCCTCCTCGCCGTGACGTGGACCGTCGTCCGCTTCCTCCACCTGCTCGCCGCCGCCGTGTGGGTGGGCGGGCAGGTCGCCCTCTTCATCGCCGTGCCCGTGATCCGGCAGCACACCTCCGACCCCGGCGCCATCCTCGGCACGATCGGCCGGCGCTTCGGCGGGCTGGCCGGGCCCGCGCTGCTGATCCTGCTGGTGACCGGCATGGCCCAGGCCAGCCACTTCGGCCTGTGGGACGCCGGCGAGGTGCACGGCAAGCTCGGCATCTGGATCGCCGTCTTCGTGCTGACCGGCATCCACGGCGTGCTCGGCGCCCGCATCGCCCGCGCCTCCAGCGCGTCGGGCGACGTCGAGCGGCTGCGCCGCGTCTCGCGCGGCATCTCGGTCGCCAACCTCGGCCTCGGGGTCGTCGCCATCTACCTCGCCGCGTCGCTGGCCGGCTGAGATGGGTACCGACGAGTCGTCCGCCGACCGCCCGCGATACTGCCCGTACTGCGGCGAGCCGGTCGGCTGGTTCTTCGGGCGGTTCACGGCCGACGGCGGCGTCTGGTGCGAGCGCTGCCAGGACTGGTTCCGGGTCGAGCGCATCGACGAGGGAACGTCCGAGGGCGGCCCGACGTTGGATAATGAGGATTCAGATACCGGCGTAACGCCGAGCGAAGGCAGAGAGACCCCATGACCGTGAACGAACTGATCATCATCGGCGGCGGCCCCGCCGGGTACACCGCAGCGCTGTACGCGTCACGGGGCAATCTCGCGCCGCTCGTGTTCGAGGGCTTCGAGCACGGCGGCCAGCTGATGATCACGACCGACGTCGACAACTACCCGGGCTTCCCCGAGGGCATCATGGGGCCCGAGCTGATGATCAAGTTCCGCGAGCAGTCGGCGCGGTTCGGCTCGCAGCTGGTGTCGGACGACGTCACCCGCGTCGAGTTCTCCGACGACCCGATCAACCGCCCGCACAGGGTCTTCCTCGGCGACCAGGAGCACCAGGCGCACGCCGTCATCATCGCCACCGGCGCGAAGGCCCGCCAGATCGGCGCTCGAGTCGGAGCGCAAGCTGCAGGGCCGCGGCGTCTCGTACTGCGCGACCTGCGACGCCGCGTTCTTCCGCAACAAGCGCGTGGTCGTGGTCGGCGGCGGCGACTCGGCCATGGAGGAGGCGACCTTCCTGACGAAGTTCGCCGACGAGGTCGTGATCGTGCACCGCCGCGCCGAGCTGCGCGCGTCGAAGGTCATGCAGGACCGCGCCCGGCACAACCCCAAGATCACGTGGGAGCTCGGCTACGTCGTGGACGAGGTGCTCGGCGACGGCACGCTCGCAGGCCGTCCGCATCCGCGACGCGGAGACGGGCGAGATCCGCGACATCGAGGCCGACGGCCTGTTCGTCGCGATCGGCCACGACCCCAACACGGCGCTGTTCACCGGGCTGCTCGACATGGACGAGAACGGCTACCTGATCCAGCAGCCGGGCTCGACGGCGACCAACGTGCCCGGCGTGTTCGCCGCCGGCGACGTGGCCGACCACATCTACCGGCAGGCCGTCACCGCGGCCGGCTCGGGCTGTGCCGCGGCGCTCGACGCCGAGCGCTGGCTGACCAACGCCCGCGAGGCGGCGGCCAAGCCCAGCGTGGCCGTCTGACCCGTGCTCGTCGCCCTTCCCGCCGAGCCGGCCCGCGGACCCGACCAGATCGCCTACGCGCTCGCGGCGACGTGGTCGCAGAAGAAGTTCACCCTGAGCGGCTCCGAGACGATCCGGTTCCGCAACAACGGCTCGAAGCCGCTGACCCGCGTCTGGGTGCGGCACTGGCCGAACGGCTGGCGCCCCGTCGGCTCGAACGGCAAGCCGGCCGGGTGCGCCAGGGCGATCGCCAGCCTGCGGGTGACCGGCGGTGGCCGCCTGGGGACGAAGACGATCGGCTGCACGGCGTACCGCATCAACCTCACGCCACCCGATCAAGCCGGGCGCCCTCGGCTCGGTGCGGGTCGCCTTCAAGGTGCGCGTGCCGCGCGGCGACGACCGGTTCGGCCGCACCGGCCCGTACTCCAACCTCGGCAACGCCGTCCCGATCCTGGCCGTGAACGACGCGCAGGGCTGGCACCTCGACCCGTACAGCTCGACCGGTGAGAGCTTCTACTCGCTGGCGGCCAGCTGGGACGTGACCCTGAAGATGCCCAAGGGCATCAGGGCCGCCACCACCGGCCAGGTGGTGCGCACGTCGAACGGCGCCCTCGTGATCCGCGCCCGCAACGCCCGCGACTTCGGCCTGGCGACCGGGCCGTTCCGGGTCGTCACCTCGACCGTCGGCACGACCCGCATCCGCGTGTCGGCCCCGAGGTCGATGGACACCGGGCTCGTCGCCGACGCGATGCGGCTGTCGCGCACCGCCCTGGCCGCCTACGAGCAGCGCTACGGGCCCTACGGCGCGCCCGAGCTGGACGTCGTGCTGGGCACGTTCACCGCCTTCGGTGGCATGGAGTACCCGCAGCTCGTGATGACGACGCCCGAGTACGGGCCGGTGCGGCACGAGATCGCGCACCAGTGGTTCTACGGCATCGTCGGCGACGACCAGCGCGCACGCACCGTGGCTGGACGAGTCGTTCGCCTCGTGGGTCGAGGACGACCTGTCGGGCCTCCCCGACTGCCCCTCGCCGCCCGTGCGCGTCGTGCCGGGCGTGTTCCTCGACTCGACCATGGACCTGTTCGACCGGCGCTCCGACCATGTACGGCCGCATCATCTACACCGGCGGCTCGTGCGCGCTCGAGGAGGTGGCCGACGCGATGGGCCACACCGAGTTCCGCGCCCTGCTGAAGTCGTACGTCGCGGCGCACCGCTACGGCATCACGACCGAGGCCGATTTCATCTCCGCCCTGCGCGCGGCAGCCCCGCCGAGCTTCGACGTCGACGCCTGGGCGGCGCGTGCGCGTCTGCGCCTGTCCTGAGGCTACGCTTCGTCCAGCGTGGCCTACTACATCTGTCCCAACTGCCAGGACCGCAGCATCGACGCCGACGGTCATCGAGGGTCTGTCGCACCAGGCCGTCGGCTGCCGCCGCTGCGGCTTCGGCTTCCTCTTCCAGGTGCTCGACGACTACTACCCGCACCCCGACGCCGGCATGCTGGCGTGCGACAGCGACGGGCGCATCCTCGCGGCCGGCCGCGGCGTGTTCGAGCTGACCGGCTACCGCGAGCTCGACCTGATCGGCCGCCCCGTCTCGGAGGCCCTCGGGCTGCACGACTTCGCCGACGGCACCGACCCGGTCGCCACCGTCCGCGAGTGGGGCGTCCGGCAGCTCGGCAAGCAGGCGATGATGAAGCACGCCGTGGGCCGCGACAAGCGCGTCGTGCTCGACGTCTTCCCCGCGCTGGACGAGGACGGCGGGCTGCTCGTCGCCGTCGCCTCCCGCCCCGCGTAGAGGCTCGCCGTGTATCCCCGCGCGCTCCGCGGCGCCTGCGGGCGTCTCGGCCGCTCTTGCGATCCCTCCAGCGCTGCTTCGCGGGCTTGCGGCGATCGCGACCGCTCCGGCACGCGGATCTTGGACGCGCCCTGCCCTGCATCCTCCCGCCGTCCGAGAGGCGCCCGCACCCACGGAGGCGTACGGCGATCCGCGGCGAACCTCAGCGCCCTCACCGCGCGCCCGCAGCGCCGCCAGCTGCTCCTCGACGAACGCCTGGTAGCGGCCGATCGCCAGCTGCCGCCGGCGCCGGTCGACCAGCGCCTCGTCGTCGCCGGTGACGGTCGCGCAGCACGCCGATCGCCTCGAGCATGCGGCTGTCGTCTCCGCCCAGCCAGTCGCGCGCCGCCACCTCGAACTCGGCCCACGCCAGCCGCAGGCGCGCCGCGGCGAGCTCGTCGGCCACGCGCTGGGCATCGCGGGCGAGGCGGTCGGCGTACAGCTCCATGTCCAGTCGGTCCATGGCACCAGCGTGCCGCCGGCCCGACGCTACGTGATGCGCGCGCTCAGCGCTCGCTTGGCGCGCGCCTCGGGCCGCACCGCCGCCAGCCGCGCACTGACCCTCGGGACAGATGTCGAGCAGGAGGCACGCCGAGCACTGCGGCACGCGCGAGCGGCAGATCGCGCGGCCGTGCGCGATCATCAGGTGCGTCCAGTTGATCCAGTGCTTGCGCGCCACGACGGCCATCAGCTGGCGCTCCGCCTTGATCGGGTCGGTCGTGTCGGTGAGCCCGAGCCGCATCGACAGGCGCCCGCAGTGCGTGTCGACGGCGATGCCCTCGGCGATGCCGTACGCCTCGCCGAGCACCACGGCCGAGGTCTTGCGGCCGGCGCCGGGCACCTTCACGAGCTCGCTGCGTCGTGCGCGGCACCTTGCCGTCGTGGTACATCAGCAGGTGCTCGGCGGCACCCCGGATGGAGCGCGACTTGTTGCGGAAGAAGCCGGTCGGGCGGATCAGCTCCTCGAGCTCCTCCTGGGTGGAGTCGAGCACCGAGGCGGGCGTCGGGAACCGCGCGAACAGGCGCGGCGTCACCTCGTTGACGCGCGCGTCGGTGCACTGCGCCGACAGGATCACCGCCACCAGCAGCTGCCAGGCATCCTCGTAGTGCAGCGAGATGACCGCCTCGGGATACTCCTCGGTCAGCCGCCGCACGATCACGCGCGCGCGGCTGGAGGGCGGGCTAGTAGGGGTCAGGCGCGGCATGCAGGGCGTCGAGGTCGGGCCCGGCGCAGAGCAGCCCGAGCACGGGGCAATCCTGGCAGACGATGCCCGGCCGCGGAGCGTACGGGCCGCTCGTCGAGGCCGCCACCGCCGCGGCGACGCGCGCCCGCAGCTCGTCGGCATCGGCCTGCGTGAAGCGCCGCATCACGGCCTCGTCGGCGTCGAGGAACGCGAAGTGCACCTCGACCTCGTCGTGCCCGTGCTCGAGCAGCGCCAGCGCGTACACCGCCTCCTGCAGCGCGTAGCCCGCGTCGCGCATCTCGGCCGGCGTCGAGTCGGTGACGCGGTTCGACTTGTAGTCGATCACGAGGCCGGTCGTCCCGTCCCGCGCGAGCAGGTCGAGCCGGCCGGCGATCTGCGCGCCGCCGGCCTCGACCAGGAACGGCACCTCGCGGCGCGGCCTCCAGCCCCGCCACGCGGGCGGCGAGCGGCGAGCGCTCCCAGACGCCGACCAGCGCGGCGGCGCGCTCGACATCGGCCTCGGTGGCGTGCGGGAACCGCGCCAGCGCCACCTCGACGCCGCGGCCGGGGTGCTCCAGCGTGTCGTGGACGACGGTGCCGAGCTCGGCGCCGTCGAGGCCGGTGCCGCCCGGCGTGCGCGAGCGGTCGACCGAGCGGAAGCCCAGCAGCCGCTCGGCGTAGAACCGGTAGCCGCAGCGCTCGAACAGCGACAGGGCGGAGAACGAGAGGCGGCCGGGACGCTCCGGCGGCGCGTCGGGCAGCGGCACCGAGCGGCGGCGGCACGTCGACCGCGACGGGCGGCGGCAGCGGCTCGACCTCGGACAGCGAGTCGAAGAACGCCAGCTGGCCGGCGACCTTCGCCGCCACCGGCTCGACGAGCACCGGCTCCGCGACGATCTCGGCCTCCTCCTCGATCTCGCGCTGGCCCGACGCGCACGCTCACCGACGCGCCCGGGATGCCGATCGCCTGGTCGCCGTCGGACGGCGACGCGCCGAGGCGCCGCAGCATCCACGCGATCGGCGTCTCCTCGTTGTCGCCGCCGCGGACGACGCCCGAGACGATCAGCCGCTCGACCGCGCGGGTGAGGGCGACGTAGGAGACCCGGCGGCGCTCGGCGTCCTCGGCCAGCGCGTCGATGCCGCGGGCCTCGGTGAACGCGCTCGTCTCGCGCAGCTGGCCGACCGAGTCGGGCACCTTGATGCCGACGCGGCCGTCGGGCAGCGCCACCAGGTGGTCGGAGCGACCGGCGGCGCCGCGGCCGGCGTCGGCCACCACCACGACGCGGAACTGCAGCCCCTTGGCGGCGTGCACCGTCATCAGGCGCACCGCGTCGGCGTCCTCCTCCGACACCAGCGCGTCGGGCTCGCGATCGGCCGCCAGCCGCCGCACCTCGACGGTCTCGAGGAAGCCCTCCAGGTCGGGGCCGCGCAGCGCCTCGAACTCGCGCGCCAGGCGCGCCAGCTTGCGCACGTTGGCCAGGCGGCGCGGGCCGTACGGGTTGGCGAGCAGCGCCAGGTCGTAGTCGTGGTCGTCGACGATGCGCTCCACCAGCGCGCCCAGGCTGCTGCGCCCGGCCGCCTCCACCAGCCGGTCGAATCGCTGCCGGAAGGCCGCCAGCAGCCGCCCGTCGTCGGCGTCGATGGTGGCGGGGATGCCGTTCTCGACCGACGTGTAGAGCGGCCGCTTCGGCGCGCTGCGTGCGCAGCCGGGCGAGGGTGTCGTTGCTGACGCCGACCAGCGGCGAGGCGATCACGGCCAGGAACGCGGCATCGTCGTAGCGGTTGCGCAGCAGCCGCAGGTAGGCCGTGATGTCACGCACCGGCTGGGCCTCGAAGTACTTGCGGCCGGTCGCGCTGACGGTGTCCAGCCCGGCCGCCTGCAGCGCCTGCTCGTAGCGGGCGGCGTCGGTGCCGGCCGAGAACAGCAGCACCACGTCGCCGGCGCTGCACGCGCCCTCGGCGACCAGCTGCGCGATGCGCCTCGCGAGCATCGCCGCCTCGGCGTCGCGCGGCTCGATCTCGCTGGCCGGGCCGGAGGCGTCGGTGACCAGGAACTCGACCGCCGGCTCGTCGGGCGCCAGCTCCGGGAAGGCGCCGTCCGACGGCTGCAGCGGCTCGTAGGTGGGGCCGAACGCGTCGCCGAACAGGTGGTTGACGACGGCCAGCACCTCGGGCCGCGAGCGGTAGTTGGTGCGCAGCGAGATCGAGCTCTCGCCGTCGCCCTCGCGCACCTCGGCCCGGCGGCGGCGGAACACGTCGACGTCGGCGTGCCGGAACCGGTAGATCGACTGGAACTCGTCGCCGACGAAGAACAGCGTCGCGTCGGGCCCGGCCACCGCGTCGACGATCGCGGCCTGCAGCTCGTTCGTGTCCTGGAACTCGTCGACCATCACCTCGGCGAAGCGCCGCCTGCAGGTCGGCGCGCACGTCGTCGCGCTCCGTCAGCACGCGCCGCGCCTCGAGCTGCAGGTCGTCGAAGTCGAGGCACGACGCGGCCCGCTTGCGGCCCGCGTACTCGCTCGCGAACGCCTGCAGCAGCTCGTCCAGCAGCGGCCGCAGGTCCTCGAACACGGCGTCGCGGGCAGCGCGCTCCAGCTCGGCCAGGGCGGCGTCGTAGTCGCCGGCCACCTCCAGCCGGCCGCGCGAGGCGTGGTCGGGCAGGGCGGCGAGCACGCTCGGGTGCGGCGGGTGCTCGAGCAGCTCGGCCAGCGCCAGCGCGCGGCGCCCGCGACTCCTCCAGGCGGATGCCGGGGCCGAGCGTGCGGGCCAGCGCGAGGCGCGGCCGTCGCGCGCCCGGTCGATGGCGTCGGGCAGGCTGGCCGCGGGCGCCGGATCGAAGCGCAGCGGGTGCCCGGCCGTGCGCAGCCGCTCGTGCGTGCCGTCGATGAGCGTGCGCAGGCGGTCCTCGCCGTAGGCCGTGACGAGGTCGAGCACGTCCTCGCGCGCCGTCGCCATCTCGCGCAGCGCGGTGTCGTACGACTCGGCGCGCATCAGGTCGGCCGCGGCGGGATCGAGCACCACGAAGGCCGGGTCGAGCCCGGCCTGCAGCGCGTGGCGGCGCAGGACGCGGCCGCAGAAGCCGTGGATGGTCGAGATCCAGGCGCCGTCGAGCGCCCGGGCGAGGTCGTCGCTTGCCCTCCTCGTCCAGTCGCAGGCGGATGCGCGCGGCCAGCTCGGCCGCCGCGCGCTCCGTGTACGTGATCGCGAGGATCTTGTCGGGCGACAGGCCGCGCTCGAGCACCGCGCGCGCGAAGCGCTCGACCAGCACGCGCGTCTTGCCGGTGCCGGCGCCGGCGGAGACGAACACGACGCCGCCCGCCTCGATGGCGCGGCGCTGCTCCTCGTTGAAGGCCGTGGTCGTGCTCATTTCGCTCATCGCGCGATCCTGCAGACGCCCGCCCAGGGGCAGTACCAGGGACAGGAGCCGCCGCGCGGGTCGTGGCGGATATCGCCGACGCGGATCGCGGCCGACGATCTCGATCGCCTGCTCGCGGGCCACCGAGACGATCTGCCAGAGGTCCTCCGGCGCCACCAGGTCGGTCTTCACGAGGCCGGGCGGCGCCACGTCGGCCGCGTCGCGGTCGACCACGCCCGCGGGCGCCGCCGCCGGGGCCGAGCGCGCGGTAGAGGCCGCCGATCGGCTCCAGGCCGAGCAGCTCGCGTGCGGCCAGGATGTAGAGCGGGATCTGCAGGCGGCCCTCGTCGTTCAGCTGCGCGGGCCGTCCAGGCCGTCTTGCCCGACTTGTAGTCCTGCACCAGCGCGTGCGCCGTGAACATCGGGTCGGTGTCGATGCGGTCGATCTTGCCCGCGACCGCGAAGTCCTCGATCTTCAGCCCTTCCTTGAGGCCCGGCGCGGAGTTGGCGCCACCGAAGCCGACCTCCAGGCGCGTTGCGGCGAGCGGCGAGGGGCTCTCCGCGTCCTGGCGCACGAACCGCGCCAGATCGCGCGCCACGCGACGCGCCACGATGCGGGCCTCGAGCGTGTCGGACGGCAGCGTCTGGCCGCGCATCGACTCGTCCACGAGCTCGCGGATGACCTCCTCGGCCTTCTCCGCGTCGCCGGGCTCGAGCCGGTCCTTGCCGAACGTCGCCGGCAGGCCCTTGTAGAACCGCTGCAGGGCGCCGTGGGCGATCGTGCCGGCCAGGCGCGCGTCGTAGGCGGCGTCGATGTCGCGCGGGCTCAGGTGCCGCTCGACGAACCACCACGACGAGCAGTCGCCGAAGCGCTCCAGCGCCGTGACGGGGAACCGGTCGAGCGCCGCCAGGTCGGCCAGCACCTGCGGGTCGCGGATGCGCGTCGGGCGCTGGTAGGCGGTGCGCGCCCGGCGCAGGCGGCGCGTCAGGCCGTCGGCGTCGGCGATGCGCTCGGCCCGGCGCGGGTCGTCGGCGGCCAGGCGCGAGACGGCGCGCGCCCGCTCGCGCGGGGTCGGGGCGGCGGCCACCGTCCACGAGACGTCGGCGAGGCCGCGGCGGACGACCGGGCGCGGCGCCGCCGGCGGCCCGCACGACGTCGTGCCAGAGCGGCGACGGCTCGAGCGGGCGGCCGTCGTCGGAGGCGACGCGGCGGCACACGACGACGCGCTGCCGGCCGCGCGCCAGCGCCACGTACAGCAGGTGCCGGTCGAGATCGCCCGCCTCGGGCGTCTGCAGGCCGTCGCCGAGGGCGTCGCGCAGGCCGTCGGGCAGGAACGCGTCGTCGCCGCGCGACGAGAGGCCGCCCTGCTCCAGTCCGAGCACGATCACGAGGTCGGCGTCGAGCGTGCGCGCTGCGCGCAGGTCGCACACCAGCACGCGCGCGGTGGCGTCCTCCCGCACGTCGACGCGGGCGCGCAGCAGCAGCCCGCGCAGCTCCTCGCGCGAGGGCGCCGGCTGCAGGTCGGCGACGTCGTCGAGCACCCGCAGCACGGCCCGTGCGGCGGCCAGGTCGACCCGCTCGGCCGGCGCGATGCCGCGGGCCTCGAGGCCGTGGGCGGCGACCACCATGCGCCGCACGGTCTCGGCCAGCGAGACGCGCACGTCACCTGCCGCTCGCAGCAGCTCGACCGCCTGCAGCCCGCCACCGAGCAGCTCGGTGACGCTCGCCTCGACGCCCGGCGCCTCGTTGATCGCACGGCCGCGGAGCCGGCCCTCGACGAAGTCGACGCGACGGCGCGGCAGGCCCGACCAGGGCGATCGCAGGAAGGAGAACAGGTCGCGCCGCACCGCGTCTGCGTCCCACGCGAAGCGCATCAGGTGGTCGAGCGCGAACCCGAAGGCGGTGCGCCCGACCGAGGTCGACCGCTCCATCACGTGCGGGATGCCGGCGCGCCGCAGCGCCTCGGCCAGCTCGGGCCAGCCGACCGGGTCGCGCGGCGTCACGATGGCGATGCGGCCCGCCTCGGTGCCGGCCCGCAGGGCAGCCGCGACGTCGGCCACGACGAGGTCGGCCTCGGCCCTGCCGCCGGCCACCTCGAGGAAGGTCACGCTCGCGTCGTCGGGGTCGGCGGGCGGCGTCTCGCCGGGCTCGAACAGGCGCCGCTCGAGCTGCTCGAGCCGCGCCGGCCGCTGGCCTGTCAGCGGCGCCATCTCGTGGATCTCCGAGCCCTCCGCCAGCCGCGCCACCGAGCCGCTGAGGGCGGCGAACGCGGCCCGGCCGGGCTCGTACGGCAGCGTCACGACCGCGCCGGCGCGCTCGGCGATCAGGCGCACCACGGTCTCCTGCGCGTGCGACAGGTCCTCGAAGCCCTGCACGTGCAGCGGCGTGCCGTCCCAGGCGGTCACCTCGCGCGCCAGCAGGCCGCAGGCCTCGACGCGCCGCCGCGGCGCATCCCATGCACCGAGCTCGTCGAGCCGCGCCCACCAGGCCGCGTAGAGGCGCGCCAGGTCCTCGCCGGCGTCGTCACCCGCCGCGGCCGCGGCGAACGCGGCGGGATCGACGAGCGCGGAGCCGAGCCGGTCGAACAGCCGGCCGAGGGCGTCGGGGAAGCGCGCGCCGGCGGCCGAGACGCCGATCGTGCCGAGCTCGACGCCCGCGATCAGACGCGCCAGCTCCAGCCGGCGGCGGGCCGGCGGCAGGGCCGCGCGGTCGGCGCCCGCCAGCCGCAGCGCCCGCTCGAAGACGCCGTCGAACGTCACCACCAGGCCGCCCAGCAGCACGCCGCGCTGCAGCAGCTCGCGCTCGGCGCGCCACAGCGCCGGCAGGTTCGGCACCACGAGCAGGGCGAGGCCGCCCGCCTCGAGGCTGGCACGGTGACGGCGGTACAGCTCCGCCACCTTCCCCGCGTTCGCGGGACCGACGATCAGGTCGAGTGGCACCCGCCGAGAATACGTCAGTCGAAGTCGCGGAGCGCGTCGTCCACGCGCCGCCGCGACTCGTCGTCGAGGATTGCGGTCGCCGGCACCGGCTCGGTCCTCGGACGGCGCCGCCAGACCACGACGAGGCCGACCGCGACGCCGATGCCGGCGAGACCCGCTGCCAGCGGCACCAGCCAGGCGAACAGGCCCGATCCGTCGGTCGGCGTGGTCGCCAGGATCCGCTCGCCGAACTGCGCCACGAGCGCGTCCTTGACCTCCTGCTTCGTCCACCCCGCCTCGCGCTTGGCGTCGATGAAGTCGCGGATCTGGTTCGCGGCGGGCGAGTGCGACAGGTCGAGGCGCGTGCCGCAGACCGGGCACATCACCTCGGTCTCGATCTCGTCCTGCGTGAACTGCGGCGTGGCGGCCACCGACACCGGCACGGCCACGAGCAGCAGCAGACCCGCCAGCGCGAGCAGCCGCCTCATGCCGCTTCCGCCCTGGCGATGGCGGCGCGCAGGCCGTCGGCGTCGATCTGGCCGGGGAACCACTCCACGGCGCGGCCCTCGCGGTCGATCACGAACGTCTCGGGGAAGCCGGTGACGCCGTAGCGGTCCTTCTCCTTGCCCTCGCCGTCGTGCGCCTGCGCGTAGTCGAGGCCGAACCGCTTCGCGAAGGCGCGCGCGTCGTCGACCACGTCGTTCGCGTCGATGCCGACGAACACCACGCCGTTCTTCTCCTGCTCGGCCGCCATGGTGGCCAGCAGCGGCGCCTCGTCCTCGCACGGGTCGCACCACGAGGCCCAGAAGTTGACGACCACGATCTTGCCCTTGTAGTCGGCCAGCCGCACGCGGTCGGAGCCCGACAGCGCCGGCAGGTCGAACGAGGGCGCGGCGGGCAGCCGGCCGGCCGCGACGCTCTTCACGAACGCGTCCTTCGACCGCGAGTTCTCGACCGCCACCACGAGCACCACGACCAGTCCGAGCATGACCGTGATGCCGATGGCCTGCAGCAGACGCTTCATCTGGCCGAGGCTTGGCGTGGATCACCCGCACGCCTCCGTGGGCTGTGCGGGCGCCTCTCGGACGGCGCGCGGGATCGCAGGGCATGGCGGAGCCATGTTCAAGATCCCGTGCGCCGGAGCGGTCGCGATCACCGAAAGCCCCGCGAAGCAGGGCTGTAGGAGATCGCAGGAGCGGCCGAGACGTCCGCACAGGCCGCGGAGCGCGCGGGGGATCCATGCCAAGCCTCTAGAAAATCCTTACGGGGGTGCCCAGCTTGACGTGGTTGAACAGCCACTCGGCGTCGGGGATCCGCATGCGGATGCAGCCGTGCGAGGCGGAGTAGCCGATCGACGCGGCGTCGGGCGTGCCGTGGATGCCGACGGCCGGGGACGAGATGCCCATCCAGCGCGTGCCGAGCGGGTTGCCCGGGCCCGGCGGGATCGGCTTCGCGCCCTTGGCCCACGAGGAGCTCGGCGGAATCCACCACGGGTTGCGCTGCATCTGGATGATGCGGAACAGGCCCTTCGGCGTGGGGAACGACGACTGGCCGGTGGCAACGCCGAAGCGCCTCCACAGGGTCGTCTTGCCCTTTGCGAAGCGGTACAGGTGCAGCCGGTTGCCGGAGCGCGAGATGGTGATCACGGGCGGCAGCTTGGCGCGGGAGAGCGAGGCGCGGACCTTCTTCAGCTTCGCGGTGATCTCGCGGGCGCCGGGGTGGCGCAGCGCGGCGACCAGCGTGACGCGCAGATCGGCCCGGTCGAGCGCGGTGCCGGCCTTCTCGGCGATGGCGACCGGCGCCTTGCCCTTCCAGCCCCAGTGCGCGTTGACGGGCTTCTTCGCCGTCGACTTCGCGATGCTCGCAACGGCGGCGAGCATGGCCGGACGGTCGTAGGTGACGCCGACCAGCACGTCGCCGGGCGTCGTGCGCAGCACGGCCGCGTCGGCGGCCGCGGAGAGCGTCGGGAGCGAGACCTTCATCCGCTTCACCGGCAGCTTGAACAGCTTGGATCCGGCGTGGACGCGCACCAGCCCGGACGTGTACGCCGTGTTCACGGCAGCCACCGCCTGGGCCTTCGTGAGGCCGGCGACGTCGATGCCGCCGATGGTGACACCGGCGACCGCAACCGGCTCGGGGTCGGCGGCCCGCGCGACCGGCGCGAGCGCCGTCAGGGACAGCGCCAGGACGGCCGTGACGATGAAGCTCCTCCGCATGCGCCCCAGTGTAGCCGTGGAAACGCCCCGCATCGCAGGTAGATTTCGCGCCTGGTTCAGCGGATGGCGAGCGCGGCCTGCGGGGCGAATCGCTCGGCGCGCGAGAGCCGCTCGGAGTCGATCGGCCGGGCCGGATCGAGCGAGACGACGACGAGGATCGCCGACAGCTCGCGCTCGGGCCGGAGCGGCACCAGGCCGGCGCTGGCACCCGGTGCGAGCAGCGGGCCGAGCAGCGTCTCCCCCTCGCCGAGCTGCCCGCCCTCGATGATCACGGCCTGCCCGGCGGCCAGCGCCCGCAGCGTGGCGGGCGGCACGAACGAGGGCGCGTGGCGGACGATGCGCCGCACCGGCTCGCCCAGAGCCGGCGAGGCGACGTGCAGCGACTCGACCACGAGCGACCCGTCGGCGCCCAGCAGCAGCACGCCGGCGGCGTCGGCGTCGACCAGCTCGGCGGCGGCGCGGGCGACGGCGGCCGAGGCGCGCGGCCGATCCCAGCCCTCGGCGACCGCCCGGACGACGGTGTCCTGCGCGTCCAGCTCGCCGCGGGCGCTGCGCTCGGCCGCGAGGGCCGCCGACAGCTCCTGCTCGAGGCGCAGCGAGTGGCTGGCGAGCACGGCGCTCTCCAGCGCCAGCGCGATCGGCGCCGCCTGGCGGCGCATCAGGTCGACCTCGCGCTCGCCCAGCGTGCCCGGCTCGCGGCCGGCCAGCGACAGCGCGCCGATGACGGCCTCGCGGAACCGCAGCGGCACCACGAGCAGCGACCGGACGCCGGCCTCGGCGATCTCGGCCGAGACGCCCTCGAGGCGCTCGTCGCGCGTCACGTCGGCGACCAGCACGTACGGCGCGCTCGGATCCTCGCGCAGCAGCGCGGCGACGGCGGCGCCCTGCACGGCGGCGACGGCGGCGGGCGGCTCGGACAGCACCGGCCGGCCCTCCTCGATCACGTAGACGCCGGCCTGCGCGCCCGGGGCGAGCGTGGCGAGGTGCTCGCCGACGGCGGCCAGGGTCTGCTCGATCGACGCGCTGGCGGTTGCCTGCGCGGCGATCTGCACCAGCGCCTGCATGCGACGCAGCTCGTCGTCGCGACGGCGGGCCTCGCCGGCCCGGTGCAGCGCCTCGGCCGCGGCGGGCGCCAGCTTGGTCGCGGCCGGCTTGGCGGCCACGGCCGCGTCCCGCTCGCCGAAGTGCAGCTGCAGCGCGCCGACGATGGTGTCGTCGTGCACGAGCGGCGCCGACAGCACGACGCCGGGGCGCCCGGCGGCCAGCGCGGCCACGCCGCCCGTCTCGCCGCCCGTCACCAGCACCTCGCCGCGCGCGATCGCATCGGCGGCCAGCGCCCGGCCGGGCGCGGCGGCGATCTCGTCGCGCCGGAAGCCGTAGCCGGCGATCAGCGCCAGGTCGTCGCCCGTCGACCGGTACAGCACCGCGCGCTCGGCGCCCAGCGCCTCGGCGGCCAGGCGGGCGAGCAGCCGCGCGACGCGGGTCTCGTCGCTGCCGGCGGCCAGCGCCTCGGCCAGGCGCCCCGCCTCGGCATCGGCCGTGGCCGCGCCGACGTGGGCGTGCCGGCGCACGCGGTCGAGCACCACCAGCATCGCCGCGTGGGCGACGGCGGTGCGCACCCGGCGCAGGTCGTCGGGGCCGAACCGCTGCCCGGGGCGGGCGATCAGCAGCGCCGCAGCGGGGCGGCCGTCGATCATGATCGGCACGCCGGCGGTCTCGACGCGGCCCAGCCGCTCGGTCACGGGGCCGGCGACGGCGGCGTCGACGATCGCGTTCTCGAGCAGGTCCTCGCCGGCCATCAGGCGCGCGACGGCGGGGTCGGACAGCGGCACGCGCGATCCCTCGAGCTCGGCCGCCAGGGCCGCCGAGCGGGCGTGCACGCCGCGCGTCACCAGCTCGCCGGCGGCGTCGTCCAGCACGCGCACCAGCGCCACGTCGCTGGACGTCGCCTCGAGCGCGGCGCGGGCGACGAGCGCCAGCGCGGTCTGATCGGCACCCGACGTGGCCTGGCGAACGGCGTCGGCGAGCACCTCCATCTGGCGCGCGGCGCGCATCGAGTCCTCGTAGCGGCGGGCGGTGTCGAGCGCTCGCGCACCGACCTCGCCCAGCGAGGCGGCCAGCGCCGCGTCGTCCTCGTCGGGCATCGCGCCGTGGTCGCGGCCGGCGAACAGCACGCCCACCGCGTCGTGTCCGGCGGCACCCAGCGGAGCTGCCACGACCGCAACCGGCCGGTCGGCGCCGTTGTAGCCGATCTGCTCGGCATCGGCCGTCGTGACGGCCTGGCCGCTGGCGAGCACGCGCGCGCAGAAGCCGTCCTGCTCCGACAGCGACCAGCGCTGGGCCCAGCCGGCGCCGCGGCCCTCGAGCGCGGCGATCACGAGCCGGCCGTCCTGCTCGCGCAGCGCGACGGCGGCCCAGTCGCAGTCCAGCGTCGCGACGGCGGCGCGCACCAGCGCCTGCAGCACGCCGTCGGCGTCGAGCGCGGCAGCCGCCACGGCACCGGCCGCCTCGCGGAACCGGTCGGCGCGGTCGGCGCGGCGCTTCAGCTGCATCCGGCTGCGCTCCTCGAGCGACCGGGCGGCGGCCGATCCGAGCTCGCCGGCGATCTCGCCCGCCGCGCGCGCCACGGCGGCGACCGCACGGGGGTCGAGCTCGGCGGCGACGGTCATCATCGCGCCGACGGCCGCGTTCACACCGCTGATGACGGTGCCGAGCGACCGGCCCTGATCCAGCGCCCGCAGCGCGTCGCTGTTCAGCGACGAGACGGCCCGCGGCGCGTAGCGCCCGGCCAGGGCACCGCCGACCGCCTCCACCCACGCGGCGGCGACCTCACGGGCGCTCGCGAACGACGACCCGTCGGTCGCGACGGCGTCGTGGAGGTCGAGCGCGATCCGCTCGACGAGCGCGGACCGACGGGCCTCGAAGAGGTCGATAGCGGCCGACTGGGGCGAGCCGGGCTGGTGAGGCTGGGAAGCCATCGAGCCGACAGATCATAGAGTTTCCGGGGGTTTCCTGTACGGGCGGCGAGGTCCAGGTTGCGGCGAGGGACGCTCGGCACCTCGCCTCCGAGCGCCGCGACGGAGTACGATGGCGCGGTGCGGGAGACCACAGGACGGCGCCAGCGTGCGAGGTCCCGCGTCGATGCGATCGACCGGACACACGAGGCGCAGCTCGAGACCGAGCTCGAGTTCCGCCGCGCAGAGCGGTCGGCCATCCGCGCCCGCGAGCGCGCCCAGCGTCATGCGCGCCGCCGGTTCCTGCTCGCCGTGCTGGTGCTGATCGCCCTCCTGGCGGGCGTCGCGTACCTGCTCATGGACGGCGTGAACAGCCTCTTCGGCTAGCTCTCGCGCCACGCCCCATTCGGCCGAGCGATGAGTAGGGTGTGAGCGATGGCGCATGCCCCGCGCCGCTGAAAGGAGCCTGCAAATGAGCTCGGACGCCGCTACTCCGTCCTTCGACTGGTCGCGGATCTCGCTCGGGACGCGGATTGCCGGCGGCGGCGCGATCGTGCTGCTGATCGCGTCGTTCATGACCTGGCGCCACGCCACGGTCGGGCCCATCTCGGTCAGCCAGAGCGGCTGGAGCGCCTACACGCTCGGCAAGCTCGCCGCGCTCGTGGCCCTGCTCGCGATCACCGTGCTGGTGCTCGAGATCTTCCGCTCCGACATCAACCTGCCCGTGGCGCCGTCGCTCGCACTCACCGGCCTCGGTGCGATCGGCGTGTTCTGCGCCCTGTGGCGGATCGCGTTCGTCGGCGATCCCGACGTCTCCGGCGTCGACGTGAGCCCCTCGTTCGGAGTGTTCCTGGCCCTCGCGGGAGCGATCGCGCTGCTGTACGGCGGGTACCGCAGGATGCAGGAGTCGTAGGCCTCCGGCGGGCCGGTCGCGTACCCTTTCGGCGCAGTGACCCGCAAGAACGCCTCGCTCAAGCCGCAGCTCAACCAGATCCGCTCCTGGGTCCAGGAGGGCGCGACCGACATCTGGATCGCCCACAAGCTCGGCTCGACGCCGTCGTCGATCTCGCGTTTCCGCCGCCAGCACGACCTGCGGCGCAGCGACGAGCCCGCCGGCCCGGCCGTCGACCACGTGGTCGAGGCCGACCTCGAGGCCGCAGCCGAGGAGCCGAAGGCCGCCCCCGCACCGCGCGCCCGGCGCGAGCCGCGGGCCCGGACGGCGGCCAAGGCCGCAGCGCCCGAGGCGGCGCCGGTCGACGCCGCGCCGGCGGCTGCCGACGAGGGCGATGCGGACCCAGCCAAGCGTCGCCGCGGCCGCCGTGGCGGCCGGGGCCGCTCCAAGGGCGGCGCCGACGCGCCGCTCGAGCTGGAGGCCGTGTTCGACCACGGCGACGACGGCTACGGCCTGTGGCTGGACGGCGCCGTCCGCGACGCCGCCGTGTACCGCAAGCACTGGCAGGGCCACGCCGACATCGTCGTCCGCATCACGGCAGACGAGATCGTCATCCGCCGCGCCGGCGACGCGCCGCAGAACAACTCCTAGCGAAGCGCCTCAGCGCTCCAGCCAGGCGGGACTTCGAGCGCGCGTGCGCGTCGTGGTGGGCCTCCGCGACCGGTTACCCCATCGTGACGCGGACGCGGAGCATGGCCTTCGCCTGCTCCACCAGACCGATCGGGTCGAGCGGCTTGCCGACGAACGCGTTCGCGCCCCCGGCCTGTGCCTTCTCGTTCCCGCCCTCGGTCTTGCCCGAGAACATCATCACGGGCAGCGAGTCGATGCCGTGGCGCTCGCGGACGCGCCGGAGCATCTCCCAGCCGTCGATGCCGGGCATCATCACGTCGAGCATCACGAGATCGGGCGGATCGGCCTCGAGCGCCCGCAGGCCCTCCTCGGCCGTGCCCGCCTCGATGACGGTCATGCCGTCGTACTCGAGGTTGACGCGGATCAGCTCGCGCAGACGCGGATCGTCGTCGACGACCAGCACCGTGGCGGCGTTGCGGGGCCGCGAACCGGCGCCGTTGCGCGACAGGAACCCGTCGAGGTCGTCGCGCTTGAACCGGCGATGGCCGCCCGGCGTGTAGAACACCGGCAGCCGTCCGGCGTCCGACCAGGCCCGCACCGTGCTCTGCGCGACGCCGAGCACCTTTGCGGCCTGTCCGAGCGTCAACCAGTCTTCGCGACCATTGTCCACGAGCCCATGGTAGCGCGCCGGGCCCTCGGCAGCCCCGACTATCGGGTGACGACGATGTACGGCGTCTCGCCGCGGAACACGAAACCGAGCGACCGGGCCTCGGCCACGAGGGCCCCGCGCGTGCCGGATTCGGCTGCACGACGGGCGAGGTCGTCGTGTTCGGCCTTCACGCGGGCGAGCGCGATCTCCGCCCGGCGATGATGGTCGGATGCGGCGCGATAGGCCTGGATCGGCTGGATGAAGAGGACCGCGAGCACCACGGCGGTCACGGCAAGGATCACTCGGCGAGGTCGCACCGTTGGCGATTCGCGGCGAGCGCGCGTGCTCCTTCCCGGTACCGTTCCGGTCGTGGAGGCCGACGCCGACATCGTGGAGCGCCAGCTGGGGCGGTTGCCGCTGCCGTTCAAGCGGGTGGCGGCGCGCTGCGGCGGCGGCCGGCCGATCGTGATCGAGCAGCCGGCGACCACCCCGGCCGGCGCGCCCTTTCCGACCACGTACTGGCTGACGTGCCCCGGCCTGGTGGCCGCGATCGGCCGGCTGGAGTCCGCCGGCGGCGTCGCGGCGCTCGAACTGCGCCTCACGGAGGAGCCGGACGCGGCCGCCGCGTTCGCCGCCGGCCGCCGGCGCCAGATCGCGCTGCGACCCGACGGCGCGCCGCTCGGCATCGGCGGGACGCGCCGGGAGCGCGCCGTGAAGTGCCTGCACGCCCACGCCGCGTTCGCGCTCGGCGCCGGCGACTATCCGATCGGCGACGAGATCGTCGCGGCCGCGGGCGGCATCCCCCAGCCCTGCTGCATGGACGGCGCGGCGTGAGCGAGCAACGGCTGAAGCGCAGCGGAAGCCCTTGCTCGCGGTGGCGATCGCCGTGCGACACTCCGCAGGAGTGCACGGCGTGAGCAGTGCCGGGATCCGGGCCGCGATGGCCGAGTGGGAGGCCGGGCCGCGCACCGTGAAGCGGCTGCGGCGGGGCATGCCGCCGCGTCTGGCCGCCGCCACCGACCAGGCCGCCCTCGACCTGCAGCGCGAGCTGACGCGGCTGCTGGGCCCCTCCTACTCGCTCGACGACCTGTACCGGCTGTACATGGACGCGGAGTCGTGGGGCCGCAGCGTCGTCTCCCGCGCGCTCGCGCCCATGAGCGAGCCGGCACTGGTGGCGCCGCTCATCGACGCCGCCTTCCTGCGGGCCGTCACCGGCGTCAGGCCGGGCGGCTGATGCAGCCCGAGCGTCCCGACATCCGCATGCACGACGCCCGCCGCCGCCCGCCGCGCCCGAAGACCGGTCGCATCGTCGCCCTGCTGGCGATCGTGTTCGTGCTCGGGCTGCTGGCCGGCCGCGTGCTGCTCTCCTCCCCGACCACGCCCGATCCGGTCGTCGCCACGCAGGAACGTCAGCATCGTGACGGTCACCGAGGGCACCGAGACCGTCACGGTCACGAAGTAACCGCGTCGCGATCAGGCCTCGCCGGCGTCGTGCACGAGCAGGGCGATCTGGACGCGGTTGTTCAGCACGAGCTTCTCCAGCACCCGCGAGACGTGCGCCTTGACGGTCGCGACGCCCATGTACAGCTCGCGGCCGATCTCGGCGTTGGTCTTGCCGAGGCCGATCGCCACGGCGACCTCCCGCTCGCGGTCGGTGAGGAGGGCGAGCTGCGCGCTGGCGTGGCGCCGGCGATCGTCGCCGTCGCTGCCCGTGACGTGGCCGATCAGCCGCCGGGTGACGGCGGGGGACAGCATCGGCTCGCCGGCGGCGACGCCGCGCACGGCGCGGACGATCTCGGCCGGCGGCGTGTCCTTGAGGAGGAAGCCGCCGGCGCCGGCGCGCAGCGCGCGCATCACGTAGTCGTCGGCCTCGAACGTCGTGAGGACGATGACCTCGGGCGCGCCCGCGCTGCGCGCGCAGCAGCTCGGTCGCCGCGAGGCCGTCCATGCCGGGCATGCGGATGTCCATCAGCACGACGTCGGGCGCGGTGCTCGGCCACCGCCGCGGCGACCTCGGTGCCGTCCGCTGCCTCTCCGACGATCGCGATGTCCTCCGCGCCGGCCAGCAGCATCGCCAGCCCGGCCCGCACGAGCGCGTCGTCGTCGACGACCAGGACGCGGATCTGATCGGTCATTGCGACCACGGCAGCCAGGCGCGGAGCCAGAAGTCGCCATTCGCGTCGTCGGCCGTGGTCGAGGGTGCCGCCCGACAGCGTGGCGCGCTCGGCGAGCCCGACGAGGCCCGTGCCGGAGCCGGGGATCGGCGTCCCGGCCACCGGTCAGGACGGGCGCCGGATTGCGCACCTCGATCGTGAGGCCCTCGCCCGGTGCGCCCTCGACGCGCAGCTCGACGGCCGCCGACGCGCGCGTGCTTGTGCGCGTTCGTGAGCGCCTCCTGGACGATGCGCAGCGCGTGTCGTCCGACCGCGTCGGGCACGGCCGCCAGATCGGCGACGCGGATGTCGGCGTCGAGGTGCATGCCGGCGGCGCGCGAGTCCTCGAGCAGCGCCGGGCAGCGCCGCGAGCGTCGGCTGGGGCGGCTGCGGCGCTTCGCCGACCGTGCCGTCGCGCAGCACGCCGATCACCGCGCGCAGGTCCTCGAGCGCCTGGTGGGCGCTGGCCCGGATCACCGCCGCGGCGCGCGCCGACCTCCTCGGGCGGCGCGTCCGGGCCGGAACTCGAGTGCGCCGGCGTGCAGGCTCAGGAGCGAGATCCGGTGGGCGAGCACGTCGTGCATCTCGCGTGCGATCCGCGTGCGCTCGGCGTAGCGCGACCTGCTCGACGAGCAGCTGCTGCTCGGCGTGCGTGCGACGCACGCAGCTCACGCTGCGCGCTGGCGACGGCCGCGGACGAGACATGCCCCAGCGCGACGGCGCCGGCGATGCACAGCGTCGCCGACGAAGTAGTGCTCGACGGAGCGAGTCGCCCTGCGGGTGCACGACCCGGTCGACCGGGCAGCAATCGCCAACTGGCCGGCGGCGACGACCAGCGCCGCCTGCCAGCGGCGGTAGGCGGCGACGGTGAACAGGATGATCAGGCCGGCGAATCCGGCCGCGGACGGACACGGCGAGCGACCGGCAGCGAGGCCAGCCCGAGGAGCGATCGGCCAGCGCCGGCGCCACCAGAGCGCGAGGCAGAGCGCAGCGCCGCCGATCACGTCGACCACGAGCAGCGGTCCCTCCAGCCCGTGGTCGAGGCTGGTCACGAGGCCCGCGGCGCCGAACCCGGCCGCAGCGACGAACAGGACGCTGTCGACGATCCACTGACGCCCGCGAGCGGCGGGCGGGCGGCGCGTCGTCCGTCTCCGGGGCGGCGAGTCCGCGCAGCGTGGAGAGGAGGGCGCTCATGCAGGTCAGCATAGGCCCCGCCACCGCGCACCGAACACCCGACCGAAGTCGGTGGACGAGCCGACTTTGGTCGCACCGCGGTCGACCTTCGGCCGATTGTCGGGCGCCTGCCGCGAGGCGAATGCTGGGACGTGCGTGATCGCCCCGGTCGCCGCCGACAGGAGATTCCCATGCTGCACCGCCTTGCACACCTGACCGTCCGCCACCGCTGGCCGGTGATCGGCGCCTGGCTGCTCCTCACCCTCTTCGGCGGCTTCGCCGCGGCCAGGTCTCGACGCGCTGGCTCTCAGAGCATCGCCGTCCCCGGCAAGCCGGCGTACGAGGCGAGCCAGCGGACGCTGAACGCCCTCGGCGCCGGCGCGCGCGCGCCCGAGCGTCGTCGTCTTCCACACCAGCGGCGACGCGACGAAGAGCCAAGCGATCGAGCAGGCCATCGAGCGCACTGCGGCGGCGATGCCCGGGCGCGCTGACGAGCTCCTACTTCTCGACCGGCAACCTCGCCGTACGTGTCGACCGACCGGCACACCGCCTTCGCGATGGTGTACCCCGCCGGCCCGGTCCGGCTCGATGTGCCGAGCGGCGCCGAGACGATGCGCGCCGCCGCCGCGAACGGCCTGCCGGCCGGGATCACCGTCAACGTCACGGGCCGTGACGCGCTGGGAGAGGCGAGTGCAGAGTGGCGGGGCGAAGCGGCGCGACGCGTCCTGCTCGAGGCGGGGATCGGCGCGCATCGGCGCGCTGGTGATCCTGCTGTTCGTGTTCGGGACGCTGCCGGCGGTGCTGCTACCGCTCGTCGTCGCCCTCTCCGCGATCCTCAACACCTTCACGCTGGTCTGGGCGCTCACCTACGTCACCGACGTCTCGATCATCGTCCAGTTCCTGATCGCGCTGGTCGGCCTCGGCGTCGCGATCGACTACGCGCTGCTGATGATCTTCCGCTTCCGCGACGAGCTCCGCGAGGGCCGCGACGTCGAGACGGCGGTCGTGCGAGACGATGACCCACGCCGGCCGCTCGGTGATCGTCTCCGGCTCCACGGTCGCGATCGGCCTGCTCTCGATGGTGGCGCTGCCGCTGCCGCTGATCCGCTCGATCGGCATCGCCGGCCTGCTGATCCCGGCCGTCTCGGTGCTCGCCTCGATCACCCTGCTGCCGGCCTGCTGGCCGTGCTCGGCCCGCGCATCAACAGCGTCCGCGTGATGCCGCGCCGCCTGATCGACCGCGGCCACCCCGAAGACGGCGGCTGGGGCCGGTGGGCGCGCTTCGTGCTCCGCCGCCCGGTCGCGGTCGCAGCGGTCGGCATCGCGATCGTCGCCGTGCTCGCCGGCTTCGGCGACGCAGCTGAACGCGAACGAGGCGCAGCTCGCCGAAGTTCCCCGGCGCCGGCACCGCGATCGACGGCCGCCAGATGCTCGCCGACGCGCAGCATCAGCCCCGGCGTGATGAAGCCGCTCAACGTCCTCGTCGAGGACGGCGCCAACGCCCAGCTGATCGCCGGCGAAGCTGAGCACCGTGCCCGGCATCGCCGGCGCCAGCGCGCCCCCCGCCTGGCAGAACGGACCCGACTCGCTGGTCGAGGCGTTCCCCGCCATCGACGGCTCGGCGCCCGGCATCCAGGCCCTCGTCGACCGCTCCAACGCCGCCCTCGAGGGCACGGGCGGCACCCTGACCGGCGTCGCGGCGGTCGACCGCGACTTCCTGCACGCCCTGTCCGGCAGCCTCCCCTACGTCCTCGGGCTGGTGCTGATCCTGACGCTGATCCTGCTCACGCGCGCGTTCCGCTCGATCGTGCTCGCCCTCAAGGCCGTGCTGCTCAACCTCGTGTCACTCGCCACCGCCTTCGGGATCGTCGTCCTCGTCTTCCAGCAGGGCCACGGCTCGTCGCTCTGGGACATCGAGGCGACCGGCTCCATCACCGCCTACATCCCGCTGATGATCTTCGCCTTCCTGTACGGCCTGTCCATGGACTACGAGGTCTTCATGCTGTCCCGCATCCGCGAGGCCTACGACGAGACCGGCTCCACCGACAAGGCGATCGAGCTCGGCCTCGCCCGCACCGGCAAGCTCGTCACCAGCGGCGCCCTGATCCTGATGTTCGCCTTCCTGGTGCTCTCCACCAGCCCCGGCTACGAGATCAAGCCGCTCGCGATCGGCATCGCCGCCGGCATCATCTTCGACGCCACGGTGATCCGCGCGCTGCTCGTGCCCGCGCTGATGCGCCTGATGGGCGAGGCCAACTGGTGGATGCCCCGCTGGACCAGCACCGCCCTGCGCATCCCGCACCGCGAGCGGCTCGCCGAACCTGCGGCCGACGCCACCTGACGGTGCCTCGTGCCGGCGCTGCATCCAGCGCCGGCACGCGCTCGCGCTCTAGAGCGCCTGCACCAGGATCGAGTTCGTCGCGCCCGGGCGCCCGACGCGCGTGCCCGACGTGAGCACGACCCGGTCGCCCGGCCCGGCCAGGCCGGCGCGGACGACGGCCTCGGTGGCCTTCGACCACAGCTCCTCGATGCCCGACGCCTCGTCCAGCAGCAGCGGCACGACGGCCCAGTCGAGCGCCAGCTGACGCAGCGCCGACGGCGACGGCGACACGGCGACGATGGGACGCCGGGGCCGGTGCTTCGACACCTCGCGCGCCGACTCGCCGGTCGCGGTCGGCACCACGATGGCGGCGACGCCGAGCGTCTCGGCGATGTCGCAGGCGGCGTGGCCGACGACGTCGGCGATGTAGCGCGGCCCGAGCCGGCTCAGGCCGTAGCTGGCCTCGTGGTACGCCAGGCTCGGCTCGACCGCGAGCGAGATCTTGACCATCGTGTCGACGGCCTCGGTGGCGAACGCCCCGACCGCGGTCTCGCCCGACAGCATCACGGCCGACGTGCCGTCGAGGATGGCGTTCGCGACGTCGGATGCCTCGGCCCGGGTCGGCTCGGGCCGGCTGATCATCGACTCCAGCATCTGCGTCGCCGTGATCACGACCTTGCCCGCCTCGCTGGCCCAGCCGGATGATGCGCTTCTGCGCCAGCGGCACCGCGGCGGCGCCGATCTCGACGCCCAGGTCGCCGCGGGCGACCATCACGCCGTCGCACACGTCGATGATCGCGTCGAGGTGCTCCATCGCCTCGGACTTCTCGATCTTCGAGATCACGCGGGCCCGCGAGCCGGCCGCCTGGATCAGCTTCTTGAGGTCCTCGACCTCCTCCGGGCGGCGCACGAACGACAGCGCCACGTAGTCGACCTCGTTGGCGAGCGCGAACTCGAGGTTGTCGCGGTCGGCCTGCGTGATGGCCGGGATCGGCAGGTACGTGCCCGGCAGGTTGACGCCCTTGTTGGACGACACCAGGCCGCCGATCTCGACGCTGCAGTGCACGCGCCGCTCGCGCGCCTCGACGACGCGCAGGCGGATCAGCCCGTCGTTGATCAGCACGTCGTGGCCGCGGCGCAGGTGCAGCGCGAGGTCGATCTCGAAGCCGAGCTCGAGGTCGCCCTCCTGCGCGTCGCCGTGCCCGGCCAGCGTCACGAACGTGCCGGTCTCGAGCATGATCGGCTCGGGCAGCTCCCCCACCCGCAGCTTCGGGCCCTGCAGGTCGGCCAGGATCGCGATCGGCCGGCCGATGCGCAGCTCGACGGCCCGCACGCGGCGGATCCGCTCGAGGTGCTCGGCCTGGTTGCCGTGCGAGAAGTTGAGGCGGAAGCAGTCGACGCCGGTGCGGGCGAGGCGCTCGACGATCTCCTCCGGATCGGACGCGGGGCCGAGCGTGGCGACGATCTTGGTGCGGCGCAGGAGCGCCATCAGCGGTGCGCCGCGAACGCGCGCAGGCCCGGGTAGACGGCGGCGGCGCCGAGGTCCTCCTCGATCCGCAGCAGCCGGTTGTACTTGGCGACGCGATCCGAGCGGGACGGGGCGCCGGTCTTGATCTGGCCGGCGTTGGTGGCGACCGCGAGGTCGGCGATGGTGGTGTCCTCGGTCTCGCCCGAGCGGTGCGAGATGATCGAGACGTAGCCGTGCTCGGCGCCGAGCGCGATGGTGTCGAGCGTCTCGGACAGCGAGCCGATCTGGTTCACCTTCACCAGGATCGCGTTGCCGACGCCGCGCTCGATGCCCATCTGGACGCGCTCGACGTTGGTCACGAACAGGTCGTCGCCGACCAGCTGGCAGCGGTCGCCGACGGCGTCGGTGAGCAGCTTCCAGCCGTCCCAGTCGTCCTCGGCCAGGCCGTCCTCGATCGAGACGATCGGGAAGCGGTCGACGAGGTCGACGAAGTACGCCGCCATGCCGGCCGAGTCGAGCACGCGGTCCTCGCCGGCCAGCGTGTAGGTGCCCTTCGCGGCGTCGTACAGCTCGGTGGTGGCGGGATCGAGCGCGATGAAGACGTCCTTGCCGGGCTCGTAGCCGGCCCGCTCGGCGGCCTCGAGGATGGCCGAGATGGCGTCCTCGTTGCGGCCCAGGTTCGGCGCGAAGCCGCCCTCGTCGCCCACGGCGGTGGCGAGGCCGCGCTCGTGCAGCAGCCCCTTCAGCGCGTGGAACACCTCCGCGCCCATCCGCAGGCCGTCGGCGAACGACGCGGCGCCGGCCGGCACGACCATGAACTCCTGCAGGTCGATCGAGTTGTCGGCGTGCGCGCCGCCGTTGATGACGTTCATCATCGGCACGGGCAGCGTGCGCGCGGTGACGCCGCCGAGGTACCGGTACAGCTCGAGCCCGAGCGCGTCGGCGGCCGCGTGGGCGACGGCCAGCGAGGTGCCGAGGATGGCGTTCGCGCCGAGCCGGCCCTTGTTCGGCGTGCCGTCCAGCTCCAGCAGCACGTCGTCGACCTCGCGCTGGTCGAGCGCGTCCAGGCCGGCGATCGCGTCGGCGATCTCGCCGTCCACGTTGGCGACGGCCTTGCTCGACGCCCTTGCCGCCGTAGGCCGAGCCGCCGTCGCGCAGCTCGACGGCCTCCCACTGCCCCGTCGACGCCCCCGACGGCACGGCCGCGCGGCCGCGCGCACCCGACTCGAGGACGACGTCCACCTCGATGGTCGGGTTGCCCCGGGAGTCCAGAATCTGCCGTCCGCGAACGGCCTCGATCGACGTCACGTGTAATCCCTCTCGCAGTCCTTGGCGCGTCGATAGTAGCCGTCCTGCGCGTCCAGCCCGAGCAGTCGGAAATCGCTCCCATCCCGCTCCGCGAGCGTCTCCGCGGTCTCGACGCGGCTGCGGAAGCGGCGGGCCGACGCGCGCACCGCGAGCTCGGGATCGACGCCCGCCAGCCGCAGCACGTTGACGACGGCGAACAGCACGTCGCCGGCCTCGTGCAGCACCTCCGGCGCGGGCTCGACGCCCTCGGCGCCGTGCTCGGCCAGCGCCGCCGCGAGCTCGTCCACCTCCTCCGCGATGGCCGGCCAGGCGTCGGCGTACCGCGCCCAGTCGAAGCCGACGGCAGCCGCGCGGCGCTGCACCTTGCGGGCGTACAGCAGGCCCGGCAGCGCGCTCGGCACGTCGTGGAAGATGCCCTCGCGGCCCTCCTGCTCGCGCTTGATCTGCTCCCAGCGGTCGAGCACCTCGCCCGTGTCGGCGGCCACCTCGTCGCCGAACACGTGCGGGTGGCGCCGCACGAGCTTCTCGCGGATGCCGTCGGCCACGTCGGCCAGGTCGCCGGCGCCGGCCTCGCGGGCCAGCATCGCGAGGAAGTAGGTCTGGAACAGCAGGTCGCCGAGCTCGTCGATGAGGCCGGCGTCGGGCGGCCCGGCGAGCGCCTTGTCCGCCACCTCGTACGCCTCCTCGACCGTGTGCGGGACGATCGACGCGATCGTCTGCTCGCGGTCCCACGGGCAGTCGCGCCGCAGGCGCAGCGTCACGCGCCACAGCTCGGCCAGCGCGCCGGCGGCGGCGTTCGCCTCGAGCTGCTCGCGCTCCGGCCACGTCGCCCGCTCCGGCTCCGCCAGGGCCAGCGCCCAGGCGACGGCGTCGGGCGCCGCCACGACGGCCGCGGCCGGGTCGTGCACGACGCCGTGCCCGGCCAGCGCCGCGACCACGTCGGCGGATGCCCGCACGTCGGCCGGTCCGGCCCCGAGCATGCGAAGGGCCCCGAGCGGAATCCCTTCGGATCCGCCGGGGCCCAGCGCAACGATCATGCGGTGACTAGCCCGTGGTGGCGGGAGCCGTCTCGCTGGCGGCCGGAGCCGTCTCGGCACCCGTGCCCGTGGTCGACGCGGCCGTCGTCGACGGCGGCAGGCTGTAGCCGGTCGCGAACGAGGTCTTCTTCTCGTACTGCGCCTGGATGCCCGCGAACCACGCGGCGACGGACTTGTTCTTGCGCGCTTCCTCGAGCTGGCTCTTGATCTGCGCCTTGACCTCGGCCAGCGTCTTGGTGCCGTCCTTCGTCGGGTCGGCCATCGCCTTGATGACGTGGTAGCCGAACTGGCTCTTGACCGGGTCCTGCGTGATCTCGCCGGTCTTCAGCGCGTACGCGGCCTTGGTGAAGTCGGGATCGAACCCGTCGGCCGTGACGTCGTAGACGCCCTTGTTCGTGCGTCTTGCCCGGGTCGACCGAGTACTTCGTCACGAGCTTCGTCGAAGTCGGCGCCCTCGTTGAGCTGCTTGATGACGTCCTCGGCGGCCTTCTTGTACTTCGGCAGGTCCTTGGCGGCCGGCGTCGAGCCGTCCGTCGGGCCGAGCAGGATGTGCTCGACCTTGCGCGACGCGGGGACCTTGTAGACCGTGGCCTTGTCCTTGTCGTACTGCGCCTGGATCTCGGCGTCGGTGACGGCGGCGGAGGCCTTCGTGAGCTTGTCGTACAGGCCCTGCGCCAGCTGCTGCACGGCGAACGTGTCGGTGTAGTCGGCCTCGGTGGCGCCGGCGTCCTTGAGCTGCTTCTGCCAGGCGGCGTCGTCGCCGGCCTGCGTCTTCAGGTTCTTGAGCTCCTCGGCGACCTTGGCCTGGTCGATCTTGACGCCCTGCTTCGCGGCCTCGGTGCGGATGATGGCGCGCTGGAACAGGATCTGGATCGCCTGCTGCTTGAGCAGCTCGTACTCCTGCGTGCCGGCCTTGGGCGCTTCCTGCTGGCGCGCCTTGAAGGAGGCCAGGCCGATCGTGACCAGGTGGTCGAAGTCCTTCTTCAGGATCGGCTTGCCGTCGACGAGCGCGACGGAATCCGCCGGCACGTCGGCCTGCGTGCTCGAATCACCGCCGCTCGAACCGCCACAGGCGGCGAGGACGGATGCCGTGCCGAGCGCGGCGAGAAGGAGGATGGGACGTCGTACGTTCATTCGCGATTACCTCAACGGGAGTGTGGCGGAGCGGGCCCGCCCGGACGCCTCCCACGGCTGACCGGACCCGTCAGGCAGGGCGAAAACTCGCCCTACCGCGTACCTCGAATATACCAGCGACAAGATTCGTTGCCGCCTCCATTGCGGTTCGGCCCTCCGGAACACGCAGCGAGAGCTCGCGTTTGGGGGCCGCGTAGAGCAGTCCGGGAATGGCCGAACGGAGCGCGCGGATGTCGTCCGCGCCCAGCGTCAGCCCCGACAGCGCGATCCGCTCGCGGCGCACGCTGAGGGCCACGGCGCCCATCGGCGCGAGCGCGATGCGCACCGCCTGGATGCCGATCAGATTCGAGACCGGCTCGGGAATCGCGCCGAACCGGTCGGCCAGCTCGGACTCCAGCTCGCGCAGGTCGTCCTCGGAGCCGGCCAGCGCGATCCGCCGGTGGACGTCCATCTTGGCCGCCTCCATCCCCACGTACGTGGACGGGATGTAGGCGTCGACGGCCGCGTCGACGCGCACCGCCGAGGCGACGGCCGGCAGCGACTGGCCCTGCAGGTCGGCGACGGCCTCGGCCAGCAGCTCGCAGTACAGCTCGAAGCCGACGGCGGCGACGTGGCCGGTCTGCTCGTCGCCGAGCAGGTTGCCGGCGCCGCGCAGCTCCAGGTCGCGCATCGCGACCTTGAAGCCGGAGCCGAGCTCGGTGTAGTCGGCGAGGGCGGCCAGGCGCGCGCCGGCCTCCTCGGTCAGCTCGGCCGCGTCGGGGTAGAACAGGTAGGCGTGGGCCGGCACGTCGGAGCGGCCGACGCGACCACGGATCTGGTACAGCTGCGACAGGCCGAGCAGGTCGGCGCGCTCGACGATCAGCGTGTTGGCCGACGGGATGTCGAGGCCGGCCTCGATGATCGTGGTCGCGCACAGCACGTCGGCGTCGCCGCGCACGAAGTTCTCCATCACGGTCTCCAGCTGGCGCTCGGTCATCTGGCCGTGACCGACCGACACGCGCGCCTCGGGCACCAGCTGGCGCAGCGCCTCGGCCGCGTCGTCGATCGACTCGACGCGGTTGTGGAGGAAGAACACCTGCCCGCCCCGGCCGATCTCGCGGCGGATCGCCTTCGCGACCAGATCCGGGTCGTACTCCCCCACGTGCGTGCGCACGGGCCGGCGGCCGCGCGGCGGCGTCGCGATGACCGAGATGTCGCGCAGGCCCGACAGCGACATGTGCAGCGACCGCGGGATCGGCGTCGCCGACATCGCCATCACGTCGACCTCGGCGCGCAGCTGGCGCAGGATCTCCTTCTGCGCGACGCCGAAGCGCTGCTCCTCGTCCACGACCACCAGGCCGAGCTCGGCCGGCACGATGTCGCGCGACAGCACGCGGTGGGTGCCGATCAGGATGTCGACCTTGCCGTCGCGGAAGCCCGCGACGGCGCCCTTCAGGTCGGCGGCGCTGCGGAAGCGCGAGACGACCTCGATCTCCACCGCCGTGTCGCGGAAGCGGTCGCGGAAGGTCTGGTAGTGCTGCTGGGCGAGGATCGTCGTCGGCACCAGCATCAGCACCTGCCGGCCCGACTCGACGATCTGCGCCGCGGCCCGGATCGCGACCTCGGTCTTGCCGAAGCCGACGTCGCCGCAGACCAGCCGGTCCATCGGCCGGTGCGACGCGAGGTCGGCCTTGACGGCCTCGATGGCGCGCGCCTGGTCGTCGGTCTCGGTGTAGGCGAAGCCGCGCTCGACCACGTCGAGCAGCTCGCCGTCGCCCTCGATGGGCAGCTTCTCCGACGCCTGGCGGGCGGCGTACAGGGCGAGCAGCTCGCCGGCCAGCTCGTGCACGGCGTTCCGCGCGCGGGCCTTGAGCGTGTGCCAGGCCTTGCCGCCGAGCTTCGACAGCACCGGCGCGCGGGCGTCGGAGCCGATGTACCGCGACACCTTCGCGATCTGCTCGTGCGGCACGAACAGCTTGTCGGAGCCCTTGAAGTCGAGGCACAGGTAGTCGCGCGTGACGCCCGCCACGGTCTTGGTGTCGAACCCGACGAAGTGGCCGACGCCGTGCTCCTCGTGGACGACGTAGTCGCCGGGGCGCAGGTCGGTGAACGACCGCACCGCGCGGCCGATGCGCGCATCGGCGGCCTTGCGGCGGAACAGCTGCGCCGCCGGCAGCACCGACAGCGCCAGCTGGGACGACACCAGGCCGCGCCGCAGCCGCGAGACGACGAGGTAGACGCCGGGCGCCGACGGCAGCGTGGCGCCGGGCTCGAGCAGCTCGGTCTCGACGCGCTTCAGCTGCAGGGCCGTGCGCTCCGCCTCGCCGCGGTGCGGGAAGGCGATCAGCACGCGCTGGCCGCCGCGCACCTGCGCGCGCAGCTCGTTCTCGGTCTCGGCGATGCCACGGGCGGCGATGGCCGGGCGCTGGCCCTCGAAGGCGACGGCCTGGCCCTGGGGCAGCGCGTCGAACGCGTGCAGGCCGTCGACCAGCTCCAGCGCGTCGGACAGCCGCAGGTAGCCGCGCTGCCGGCTGACCGGCGTCGCCACCTCGGCCAGCCGCTCCTCCGCGGCGGCGGCCACGAGGCGCGGCTCCCACGCGATCAGCGCGCCGGCGGCGAGCAGCTCCGGCGCCAGCGAGACCAGCCCGGACGGGATCTCGAGGCCGTCGTCGGCATCGGCGAACGCCGCGGCGCCGTCGACGTCGAGCAGCTCCTGCGCGGGATAGATGGCGACGTGGCCGAGGTCGCGCAGCGAGCGCTGCGTCAGCGACGAGAAGGCCGACACGCGCTCGACCTCGTCGCCGAACAGCTCGATGCGGATCGGCTCGCGGCCGGTGGTGGGAAACACGTCGACCACGTCGCCGCGGGCCGACAGCTGGCCGCGCTCGTCGACGGTGCCGCCGACGCGCTCGTACCCCGACTCGACCAGGGCGGCGATCAGGTCGTCGCGCTCGACCAGGTCGCCGACGCCGACCCGCACCGGCGCGGTGCGCGAGTCGCGCCCGCCGATGCGCTCGACCAGCGCCTCGGCCGACACGGCCACGATGCCGCCGGCGGCCAGCACGTCCAGCGCCCGCGCGCGCTCGCCCACCAGGTGCGGCGGCGGGATCAGCGGCGAGCCCCAGTCGATGCCGCGGTGCGGCAGGTAGCCGACCTGCGTGTCGGGGCGGAACGCGACGACCGCCTCGGCCAGCTCGCGCGCCGCGTCGTCGTCCTCGACCAGGATCGACAGCGCCGGCCGGTCGGTGTCGGCGCGCAGGGCGTGGAGCGCCGCCAGCAGCAGCGGCAGCATCGACTCCGACGCGCGCACGGTGGTGCGCGCCGCCGAGCCGAGGCGGCGGGCGAGGGCGTTCGCGGCGTCGTCGCGCAGCAGCGCGCCGAGCGCGACTTCGGCGCCGGCGGCGGCTGCGGTGTCGGGTATCGTCTGCGGGTCCATGGGAGCGGGCCGTCGTGCGGCCCTGAGCCGGAGATTACCCACTTGCCCCGCACGACCGCCGAGCTGCTCGAGGAGCTCTACGACTTCATCCGGATCCCGTCCATCTCGTCGGGCGACGGTGAGGACGCAGACCTGCGCCGCGCGCGCCGAATGGGTGTGCGCGCGCGTGCGGGACGCCGGCGGCACCGCCGAGGTGGTCGAGACGCAGAAGAACCCGCTCGCGGTCGGCACCATCTCCTGCGGCCGCGCCGGCGCGCCGCACCTGCTGGTCTACGGGCACTACGACGTGCAGACGGTCGCACCGCTGGCCTCGTGGGACTCGCCGCCGTTCGAGCCGGAGGTGCGCGACGGCTACCTCTACGCGCGCGGCGCCTCCGACGACAAGGGCAACTTCCACTGCCTGCTCGCGTCGCTGGTCGACCTGGCGCGCGAGGGCGAGCTGCAGTGCGACGTGACGGTCGTGTCGGACGGCGAGGAGGAGATCGGCGGCGACTCGGTCGTGCGCTGGCTCGACGCGCAGGGCGCGAGCTACGACGCGGCGCTGGTGTTCGACGGCGGCCTCGTCGAGGAGGGCTGGCCGCTGCTGACCGTCGGCGTGCGCGGCGTCATCACGGGCAGCCTGCGCGTCACGACCGGCGTGCGCGACGTGCACTCCGGCCTCTACGGCGGTGCCGGCCTGAACGCGGCCCACGTGCTGGCGACGCTCATCGACGGCACCCGGGCGCGCGACGGGCTGATCCCGGCCGCCCTGCGCACCGAGGTGCGCGAGCCGTCGCCCGAGGAGATCGCCAGCTGGGCGACGCTGCCGTCGGGCGAGCACGAGCTGGCGGTCGGCGGCATCGCGCCGCTCGACGCCGCCGCGGCGACGGACTACTACTACCGCACGTTCGCCCTGCCGACGTTCGACGTCAACGCGATCACGTGCCGCGACGCGACGCAGCACCGCACGATCATCCCCTACGAGGCGACGGCCGCGATCTCGCTGCGGCTGGTGCCCGACCAGACCGTCGAGACCGTGTGGGCGGCGCTGATCGAGCACCTGAACGGGCTGGCGCCGGCGGGCGCGACGATCGAGCTGGAGCGCTGGGGCGCCTCGGCGGGCTGCGCGTTCGACCCGTCGTTGCCGGCGCTGCAGATCGCGCGCCGGGCGCTGGCCGAGGCGTTCGGCCACGAGTGCGCGGTGGCCCGCACCGGCGGCGCCATCCCGCTGGTGGCCGCGCTGCACCGCCACGGCGTGCCGACGATCCTGTCCGGCGTGGCGATGGTCGACGACAACGTCCACGCGCCGAACGAGCGCCTCAAGCTCTCGAACTACGAGGCCGGCGTCCGCGCGGCCCGTCTGCTCTTCCGCGAGCTGGCCGCCCTTTCCCCGTGAGAGGCACGCTCCGGCGGAGCGCGATCCTCTACGCGCTCGTGATCGTCGCGGCGTTTCCGACCGTCGCGGCGATGCGCCGGACGTTCGCGCCGAACGGCGCCGTCGCGGGGCAGATGAGCCAGCCGACGACGCTGGCCTACCCGTACACGCCGCAGACCCCGACGACCATCGACGCCGGTGCGTTCTCGTGGTTCTTCGAGCCGATGACCGAGACCGCCCACCGCTCCCTGGCGGACGGGACGGTGCCGCTGTGGAACCCGTACGCCGGGCTCGGCATGCCGCTGGTGGCGAACGCCCAGAGCGCGGTCGGCAGCCCGCTGACGTCGCCCGCGCTGGCGGTGCCCGAGCAGCGCGATGTGGAACGCGGTGATCCTGTTCCGCCTGCTGGTCGGCGCCCTCGGCTGCCTGGTGCTCCTGCTGCTGCTGGGCGCCCGGCCGACCGCGGCGATGGGCGCGGCGCTGCTGTACGGCCTCGCGCCGATGTTCACGCGCTGGGCGCCGCAGGTGTCGATGTCGGTCGAGGTGCTGGCGCCCTGGCTGCTGGCGGCGATCCTGGCGCTGGTGCGGCGTCCCGGGCCGCTGCGGTTCGCGGCGGTCGCCGGCCTGACGGCGGCGGCGGCCTACGGCGGCCAGCCCGAGGTGCTCGCCTGCCTGGCGTACCTCGGCGCCGGCTGGGGCGCCTACTGGTGGTGGCGCGAGGGGCGGTCGAACCGCGTGCTGGCCGAGCTGGCCGGCGCCGCCCTCTGCGGCGCGCTGCTGGCGGCACCGCAGATCGTGCCGACGCTCGAGTACCTGCGCATCGCGGCCGACTCGCACGGCGGCGAGCTCGGCAACACGCGGCTCGCGCTGTCCGACCTGGACGCCCTGGTCCGGCGGAAGGGCCTGCAGCCCGAGCTGCTCGGCTGGCCGCTCGCGATCGTCGCCGTGCTGGGGGCGATCGGCTGGCGGCGGCGCATCCCGGGCACCGGGCCGCTGTGCGTGGCGGCCGGCGTCTGGGCGCTGCGGAGCCTCGACACGCCGCTCGCCTCGCTGGTCTCGTGGCTGCCGGGCCTCGACCGCATCAACGTGCCGCGCTACGGGGAGCTCGTGCTCGGCCTGGCTGCCGCCGCCCTCGCTGCCGGGGCGCTGGCACGCCTGTCACGGCCGGCGGCGGCGATGGGCGGCATCGTGGCCGTCGTGCTCGCGCAGGTGTGGCTGCTGCACCCGCCGCGCCAGTTCGCGGTGCCCGTCGATCCGTTCCAGCCGCTGCCGTCGCTGGCCGCGGTGCAGGACGACCTGCAGCCAGGTGAGCGCCTCGCCGCGATCGGCCGGAACGTGCGCCCGCAGCTGCCGTCGGCCCTGGCGATCGCCGATCCACGGGCCGAGGACGCGCTCTACCCGGGCCGCTACGAGCGCCTCGTCGCCCTGCGCGGCGGCGGCGCGCGGTTCGGGTTCCTGTTCGCGCAGACGCCGGAGACGATCGGCCTCGACCTCATCGACGCGGTCGGCGTCCGCTACGTCGCCGCCTCGCCGGGCTCCCCCGCCCCGGCCGGCATGCGCCAGGTGCCGACCCGCCCCGACGACCTCGCGGTGTTCGAGAACCCGGACGCCTACCCGCACGCGTTCACGCCGGCCGCCGTCGTGTTCGCGGCCTCGGAGGACGAGGCGGCGAAGGCGCTGACCGGGCCGGCGCGGCTGCGCGACCGGTCGGTGATCGAGGAGCCGACCCGGGAGATGCGCGCCGCGACGGGCACGGCCACGGCGACCGTGGCGGAGATCGGCTGGGATCACGAGCGGCTCGAGGTGACGAGCGAGGGCGCCGCGAACCTCGTGGTCGCGTCGCAGGTGTTCCCCGGCTGGGAGGCCACGGTCGACGGCGAGCCGACGCCGATCCGGCCGGCGAACCTCGCCATGCGGGCGATCGCGGTGCCCGCCGGCACGCACACGGTCGAGTTCCGCTACCGGCCGGACTCGTTCCGGCTCGGGCTCCTGCTGGCGCTGGCAGGGCTGCTGGTGCTCGCGGCGAGGGCTTTCGCGGGCGTCCGGGGCCGTCGTACACTCGCGCCGTGAGGCGCAGATTCGCCGCGGCATACGCCGTCCTCGCCCTGGTCGCCGGCGGTGCCAGCGCGGCCACCGTGGCGCTCGCGCGCCAGCCGGGCCCGGCACCGGCCATCTCGGCCGCGGCCGTCGTGGCGGCGTTCCGGGCCGAGCACATCGCGCTGGAGCCGGCCGGCGAGACCGCGCTCGGCACCGTGTTCCTGCGTGAGCCGACCGGCCGTGACGGCCGGTTCGGGCTGTTCGTGATCGTCGCGAGCGGCCGTTCGGAGGTCGGAACGGTGCTGTCGGGAGCCCGGTTACCGGCCGAATCGGGTCTCGTGCGCTTCAGCGAGCTCGAGGTCGCGAACGTGACCGTTCGCAGCGGCCTGTGGCGGCCCGGAGGCAGTGGTGATGCGGCCGTGCGCGCCGCCGTGGCCCGATTGCGCTGAGCGACGGTCACACACATCGCTTTTGCAATATATCCACCTCACTTACAAAACGTAAAGGTGGGATCGAGGGGCGGCGATACACCTCTTGCAACCGGACGGCGAGGATCGCTGAACCGGGAGCCGCCAGATACGGCGAACGGCCCCAGGCGAGGGGCCACCTCGGCAGGAAGCCGGGTTAGTACCAAGTCAGGGAGGATAAGGATGTCGCTCCGTATCAACACCAACACCGAGGCGCTCAACGCCCACCGGCAGCTGTCTGCCACGGCGATGACGATGTCGAAGTCGATGGAGAAGCTCTCGTCGGGCCTGCGCATCAACCGCGCCGCCGACGATGCCGCTGGCCTCGCCATCTCCGAGAAGATGCGCGCCCAGATCCGCGGCGTGGCCCAGGCCAGCCGCAACTCGCTGGACGGCGTGTCGCTCGTCCAGTCCGCAGAAGGCGCCCTCAACGAGGTGCACTCGATCCTGCAGCGTGTCCGTGAGCTCGCCGTCCAGTACAACAACGGCACGCTCTCGACCGGCGACAAGGCCGCCATCACGGCGGAGATCGTGCAGCTCTCCGCGGAGTGCAGCCGGATCGTCAGCACGATGACCTTCAACGGCATCAACGCGCTCGGCTCCACGTCGCCGATCACCTTCCAGGTGGGCGCGAACACCGGCGAGACGATCATCATCAACCCGATGAACCTCGGCGGCACCTACTTCGACAGCGTCTTCGTCGGCACGTTCACCACGGGCGCCGACATCGACGCCATCGACCGCTCGCTCTCCTCGATCGCCGACGCCCGGGCCGGCCTGGGCGCGATCCAGAACCGGCTCGAGCACACGATCGCGAACCTCGCGACGTACCACGAGAACCTCTCGGCCGCCGAGTCGCGCATCCGCGACACGGACATGGCCTTCGAGATGACGACGTTCACGAAGCTCCAGGTGCTCCAGCAGTCCGGCGTTGCGATGCTCGGACAGGCGAACCAGGCGCCGAACGCGGTTCTCTCGCTGATCCGCGGCTAACGCGGCAGCCCACAGACGTTACCCGGACGCATCCACCGGGTAACGCCCGGCGCCAGGGAAGGCGTCGGGTCTCCGGTCAGGGACGACGATCGCCAGCGTCATCGGCCCCCGGGACGCCAGCCCGGCGCGGGCCGACCCAGACCACCTCCCCACCGGCCGCCGTGGTTCGCCACGGCGGCCGGTTCCTGTCCTGGGGGCGGGCGGCGGTGGTTCGGGTGGACGGCGCGGGCCGTGCACTTGCACGAAACGTTCCGTGCACTTGGCGGTCAAGGGCGTGGCGAAGGGAACGACCCGATGCCGTGGCGGGCTGGCCGTGCACTCGCACCGGCCGCGCCGTGCAGTTGGACGCGACGCACCGTGCAATTGCACGAAACGTTCCGTGCAATTGGCCGTCGAGCGGGCGAAGGACGAATCGACCCGGTCGCCCTCCGACCCACGCCTCCCCGCGCGCCGGCCGTGCACTTGCACCGTTCACGCCGTGCACTTGGACGATCACCGCCCGGAAACGGATGAGGCCGGCGCCCCCGAAGGGAACGCCGGCCTCGTGACGAGCTAGATCAGGTTCCGGAAATTACCGGAGCAGCGAGAGCACGCTCTGCGGGGCCTGGTTGGCCTGAGCGAGCATCGCGGTGCCGGACTGCGACAGGATCTGCAGCCGGGTGAAGTTGACCATCTCCTGGGCCACGTCCACGTCGCGGATACGCGACTCGGCCGCGGACAGGTTCTCCTCGTTGACGCCGAGGTTGGCGACAGCGTGCTCGAGCCGGTTCTGGACGGCACCGAGCGAGGAGCGGATGTTGGAGACCGAGCTGATGGCGGTGTCGATCTGGCTGACATCCATCGAGACCGACGAGAACGAGAGCGCGGCCAGCGTGACGCCGACGCGGTTCGTGTTGCTCGCCGAGTCGACGTTCTGGTTCGCGCCGACCTGGATCGTGACGGTGGTGCCGGCGCCCGAGGAGCCGAACAGCGAGATGCCGTTGAACGTCGAGCTGTCGCGGATGCGGACGAGCTCGGCGGTCAGCTGCGCAACCTCGGCCGTGACCTTGGCCTGATCGGTCGTGGACAGCGTGCCGTTGGCGAACTGGATCGACAGCTCACGGACGCGCTGCAGGATCGAGTGCATCTCGTTGAGAGCACCCTCAGCCGTCTGCACGAGCGAGATGCCGTCCTGGGCGTTGCGGCTGGCCTGGGCGGTGCCACGGATCTGGGCACGCATGCCCTCCGAGATCGCCAGGCCGGCGGCGTCGTCGGCCGCGCGATTGATGCGAAGACCGGACGACAGCTTCTCCATCGACTTCGACAGCGCGACCGAAGTGTGGGAGAGATTGCGGTGCGCGTTGAACGCCTCGACGTTCGTGTTCACGCGAAGGGACATTGAGATCCTCCATGATCTCGCGGGTCAAGAGCCCGGCGGCTTCCTGCCACCGGCGGCGTCGGGCATGGGCCTGGCGCCGTTCGAGCGGGTCGTGCGCTTTCGTCACCCGCCAGGCCGGCAGAACATGCCGACCAGGCGTATCCACGACGTAGACTAGAGCAAACTACACAAAGTGCAGTAACCCTAATGAGGGATATTCACGGTGCTTCGGATCTGCATCCGGGCGCCGTTCTGGTCTGCTGACTCTACAGCACGTTAGAAATTTCACAACGACTCGCCTGCACGCCGGATCGATGCCGCCGACCGGCAGGACGGCGAAGGGCCCGCCAAGGCGGGCCCTTCAACCGGATCGGGAGCGAGCGCGAACGGTCTAGCGGAGCAGCGAGAGCACGCTCTGCGGGGCCTGGTTGGCCTGAGCGAGCATCGCGGTGCCGGACTGCGACAGGATCTGCAGCCGGGTGAAGTTGACCATCTCCTGGGCCACGTCCACGTCGCGGATACGCGACTCGGCCGCGGACAGGTTCTCCTCGTTGACGCCGAGGTTGGCGACAGCGTGCTCGAGCCGGTTCTGGACGGCACCGAGCGAGGAGCGGATGTTGGAGACCGAGCTGATGGCGGTGTCGATCTGGCTGACATCCATCGAGACCGACGAGAACGACAGGCCGACGAGCGTGACGCCGATCCGGTTCGTGTTGTTGGCGGAGTCGACGTTCTGGTTGGCGCCGACCTGGATCGTCACCGTCACGTTCGAGGCCGACGCCGAACAGGGCGATGCCGTTGAACGTCGAGCTGTCGCGGATGCGGACGAGCTCGGCGGTCAGCTGCGCAACCTCGGCCGTGACCTTGGCCTGGTCGGTCGTGGACAGCGTGCCGTTGGCGAACTGGATCGACAGCTCACGGACGCGCTGCAGGATCGAGTGCATCTCGTTGAGAGCACCCTCAGCCGTCTGCACGAGCGAGATGCCGTCCTGGGCGTTGCGGCTGGCCTGGGCGGTGCCACGGATCTGGGCACGCATGCCCTCCGAGATCGCCAGGCCGGCGGCGTCGTCGGCCGCGCGATTGATGCGAAGACCGGACGACAGCTTCTCCATCGACTTCGACAGCGCGACCGAAGTGTGCGGAGAGATTGCGGTGCGCGTTGAACGCCTCGACGTTCGTGTTCACGCGAAGGGACATTGAGATCCTCCTTGATCTCGACTTGGACCGAACCCCGGCGGCTTCCTGCCACCGGTCGTGCAACGGTGCGCCGGCGATCGCGCCGGCCGTCGTCACATCGCTTTCAGACCCACCTCCGTGAGCTCAGGCGTTGTATATCCATTATCGGACATTCTGCAATTTACCTTAGCAAAATAGTCAATATGCACGTAAACGGAGAAGGGCCAGGGCCATCCGAAGATGACCCTGGCCCCTCTCAGAACCGGTACGGCGAGGTCTAGCCGCGCAGCAGCGAGAGCACGTTCTGCGCGCCCTGGTTGGCCTGGGCCAGCATCGCGGTGCCGGACTGCGACAGGATCTGCAGCCGGGTGAAGTTGACCATCTCCTGCGCCACGTCCACGTCGCGGATGCGCGACTCGGCCGCGGTCAGGTTCTCCTGGTAGACGCCGAGGTTGGCGACGGCATGCTCGAGCCGGTTCTGCACCGCACCGAGGTCGGAGCGGGCCTGGGAGACGCTGCTCAGCGCGGTGTCGATCTGCGTGACGTCCATCGAGACCGTCGAGAACGACAGGGCGACGAGGGTGACGCCGATCGCGGTTCGTGTTGTTGGCCGAGTCGATGTTGCCGTTCGCACCCACCTGGAGGGTGACGATGGTCGGCGTCGACGCGCCGAACAGGGCGATGCCGTTGAAGGTCGCCGAGTCGCGGATCCGGACGAGCTCCGCCGTCAGCTGCGTGATCTCGGCGCCGATCTTGGCCTGGTCGCCGGTCGAGAGGGTGCCGTTCGACCACTGGATGGCGAGCTCACGGACGCGCTGCAGGATCGAGTGCATCTCGTTGAGGGCACCCTCAGCCGTCTGCACGAGCGAGATGCCGTCCTGAGCGTTGCGGCTGGCCTGGGCGGTGCCACGGATCTGGGCACGCATGCCCTCCGAGATCGCCAGGCCGGCGGCGTCGTCGGCCGCGCGGTTGATGCGCAGGCCGGACGACAGCTTCTCCATCGACTTCGACAGTGCCATGGAGGTGTTGAAGAGATTGCGGTGGGCGTTGAACGCCTCGACGTTCGTGTTCACGCGAAGGGACATCTGAGATCCTCCTTGATCTCCGGTCCGACCCTCGGGTCGGACGTTCCTGGGCTCCCGATCATCGCCGGCGATCAACCGGCGCACCATTTGTATCGGACGTTCTGCAAGTTCCTTTAGCGTATTCGTACAAATTGAAAGTGATATGCTCAATTCTCGTTACTGGCAAACGGATTGCAGGACGACGAAGGGCCCGCCAAGGCGGGCCCTTCAACCGGATCGGGAGCGAGCGCGAACGGTCTAGCGGAGCAGCGAGAGCACGCTCTGCGGGGCCTGGTTGGCCTGAGCGAGCATCGCGGTGCCGGACTGCGACAGGATCTGCAGCCGGGTGAAGTTGACCATCTCCTGCGCCACGTCCACGTCGCGGATACGCGACTCGGCCGCGGACAGGTTCTCCTCGCTGACGCCCAGGTTCGCCACGGCATGCTCGAGGCGGTTCTGGACGGCACCGAGGGCGGAGCGGGCGTTGGAGACCGACGTGATGGCCGAGTCGATCTGCGTCACGTCCATCGACACGGTCGAGAAGCTGAGCGCGTTGATGGTGACGCCGACGCGGTTCGGTGTTGTTCGGCCGAGTCGACGTTCTGGTTGGCGCCGAGCTGGATCGTCACCGTCACGCTCGATGCCGCGCCGAACAGGGCGATGCCGTTGAACGTCGAGCTGTCGCGGATGCGGACGAGCTCGGCGGTCAGCTGCGCAACCTCGGCCGTGACCTTGGCCTGATCGCTCGTGGACAGCGTGCCGTTGGCGAACTGGATCGACAGCTCACGGACGCGCTGCAGGATCGAGTGCATCTCGTTCAGCGCACCCTCAGCCGTCTGCACGAGCGAGATGCCGTCCTGGGCGTTGCGGCTGGCCTGGGCGGTGCCACGGATCTGGGCACGCATGCCCTCCGAGATCGCCAGGCCGGCGGCGTCGTCAGCTGCGCGGTTGATGCGAAGACCGGACGACAGCTTCTCCATCGACTTCGACAGGTGCATCGCCGTCTGCGACAGGTTGCGGTGCGCGTTGAACGCCTCGACGTTCGTATTGACGCGAAGGGACATCTGAGATCCTCCTTGATCTCCGCAGGTACCGAGCCGGCCCCAGGGCGGTCGCGCTTCCCTGCGCTACCCGTTGCAAAGGGCCCATTGATCAGCTTCCCGATCGCTTGCACTGTGTATATCGGAAGATATGCAATTCTCTTTAGTCATATTCGAATGACTTCAAAATGAGGTCGGCAGACGGTTCCCCCGTTCGGGCGTCGGACGCCGCCGCGATCCAGCCGATCCAGGAACCATGCGGATCCTGGCAGCCGTCCTCGCGCTCTGCGTGTTTGCACCAGCGGCCTCGGCCGGCCGCCCGGTGGCGATGATGGCCGCCGACGTGGTGGTCGACCGGCACGCGCACGTGGCGCGCGCGTCGAGCGTCGTCGTGGACGACGCCGACCAGATCCTCGACCGCCGGTACGCGACGACGCTGCTCTACCGGTGCGGCAGCAGCACGAAGTGGCTGACCGCGAAGCGCATCGCGCGCGGCCCGGCCTCGGCCACCGTCACCTGGCGATACCCGAAGCGGCTCGCACGGCGCAAGTGCTCGTTCCGGATCGTGGTCGTGCGCATCGGCCAGTCCCATCGGGCCCGGTCGGCCGTGCTCCGGCGAACGCTGTAGCGAGCGGCGCTACGCGGGCAGAGCGGCGCCTGCGCCGAGGCCGTAGACCTCGGGGCGGCGGTGCTGCAGCACGGGCAACTGGCGGCGGGCGGCGTCGACCCGGGCCGGATCGATGTCGGCGACGCAGATGCCGTCGCCGTCGGACGCGTTGGCGATCACGACGCCCCACGGGTCGATGATCATCGAGCGGCCGAACATGCGGTTGCCGTCCCAGGAGCCGTGCTGGTTCGGGGCGATCACGTAGGCGCCGTTCTCGATCGCCCGCGCGCGCAGCAGGATCTCCCAGTGGTCGCGGCCGGTGTGGAGCATGAAGCCGGCCGGAACGGTGAACACCTCGGCGCCCGCGACGGCGAGCGCCCGGTACAGCTCGGGGAAGCGCAGGTCGTAGCAGACGGTCAGGCCGACCTGCCAGCCGGCGAGGTCGGCGATCGTCAGCTCCTCGCCGGGCCGGTCGGTGTTCGACTCGCGCACCGCGCGTCCGTCGACCTCGACGTCGAACATGTGGAGCTTGCGGTAGCTCGCGACCAGCGAGCCGGCCGGATCGAACGCGAGCGAGAGGTTGCGGATGCGGTTCTCGCCCTCGAGGCGCTCCGAGATCGAGCCGCCGACGAGCCAGATGCCGTGCTCGCGCGCCCACCCCTGCATCGCGGTGACGGTCGGCCCGGTCAGGTCCTCGCCGGCCTCGAGCATCCGCTCCTTCGGGCCGATCGCGTTCCACTTCTCGGGCAGCACGACCAGCGTCGCGCCGGATGCGGCCGCCCGCTCGACGAGGTGGCCCGCGGTTGCGAGGACGTCGTCGAGCGGGCGGGCAGCGTTCAGCTGCACGCACGCCGCCCGGAGCGGTGTGCGTGCGTCGGTCATGAGGTCGCGGTCGGCAGCGCGCCGAGGCCGAGGGCCGGGCCGAAGCCGCCGAGCACGGCCGCCAGCAGCTCCTGCGAGCTCTTGGCGTTCGCGGGCGGCGTGATCTGGGGCGACTCGGCCGGCAGCATCGTGGCGTCGAGGTCGACCGTGAGGCCCTTCAGGCCCTGCGCGTCGGCGACGCCGGAGAAGTCGCCGTCGAGCTTGAAGGCGAGCCGGTGGACGACGCGGTCCTCCTTGCCGATCCAGACGTCGACCTTCGGGTCGTTGAAGGCGTCGGTGAGCTGCTGGGCCTGCTCGGGGCTGACGGGCGACGAGGTGGAGCTGCCGAGCTGCTTGACGCCGTCGAGCGCCGCCGCGACGTCGAGCGTGCCCTGGATGTGCTCGGTCTCGATGTCGCCGACCTTCTCGTCGCCGACCTTCTTCGAGTCCTTGAAGTACTTCGAGGGATCCGACAGGGCCGACTTGATCTTGCCGGTGTCGACGCTCGGAGCGGTGGTGGTGCCGCCCGTGACGCCGCCGGCGGCGCCGGCCAGGGCGCCGGTGTCGAGCACGTACCACGTGTCGTCGTACTGGATCCACTGGTTCGTGCCGTCGCTGAGCAGCTTCGCGTTCAGCGCCAGCGCGCCGAGGTCGAGCGCGATGTCGACGTCGGACGACTTGGCCGCGCTGTCGGAGACGCCGGAGACCTTGAGGTTGATCGGCTGGGTCAGCAGGGCGCCGGCGGCGCCGGCGGCCGCAGGCACACCGTCGATCTTGACGCTCAGCGCCAGATCGAGCTTCGAGGGGCCGGTCGACGGCTTCAGGTCCGCGAGCAGACCGCTCTCGGCGGAGCCGGCGGCGGCGCTGCCGCTCGCGGCCGGAGTGGTGGTCTCGGACTTGTTGTCGCTGCCACCGCAGCCCGCGGCGACGAGGGCGATGGCACAGCTGATGAGGATGATCGGGCGACGCATCGGACGGCGCCTCCTTCCGGGTGGATGCACCTCTCATTCATAGCGCGTGGGGCAAGGAGGACCGGCACCAGGTGCAGAATCAAGAGAGCGGGGTCGATCTGATCCCCTGGATCGAGGAGCGGGCTTCCATGGCTGAACGTGGGACGATCGGCAAGGCGACGTTCGAGCAGGTGACCGCACTGGTCAACGAGGGCATGACCCGGTCGGCCGCCTTCGCGAAGGTGGCGGAGGAGACCGAGCGGACGCCGGCGACCGTCGCGACGGCGTTCTACCGCGTCGCGCGCGAGATGCCCGACGGCGGCGGCGTGCAGCAGCGGCCGCGCAAGAAGCGCGTCGCGAGCGATGCGCCGGCCGGGCCGAAGCGCGGGCCGGGCAGGCCGCGACGCGCGCCCGCCACCGACGTGGACGAGCTGCTGGCGACGGCGCACCGCACCATCGACGCGCTCGGCGCGCACCTGCGCGCGCTCGACAAGGAGGTCCGCGACCTGCGCGACAACGGCGCGCGCATCGACCAGATCCGCAGCCTCCTCGGCTGACCTGCCGCGGTCAGGCCAGGGCGTCGATCAGCGAGCTCTGCGTGTCGGCGACCACGCGGATGGCACGCGCCATCGCGGTGAAGCCGAGGGCCGCGGTGCTGAGGTCGAGGATCGCGTCGACGTCGAACGGATCCTGCGCGATGGAGTGCGCCGCGCCGTCCATGCGTCGCGCGGGCCTGTCCGAGGCCCGCGGCGAGGAGGTCGAGCGCGCTTCCGGCCGGCTGCACGGTCACGTGATCTGCATCGGCCGCACCGATCGCCGCCGCGCTCACCCCTCCGGGGGTTCGTCCTCGCCCTCGGGCGCCGCCTCGCCGCGCAGCTCGGCGAGCAGCTTGCGGTAGCTGGCGAGCCGCTCGGGGTCGACCGCGCCCTCGACGGCGCAGCCCGCCTCGCCGATGTGCAGGCACGTGCGGAACCGGCACTGCGCGGCGGCCTCGGCGATCTCCGGGAACGCGAACGGCAGCTCCCGCACGTCCAGCCCGGCGGGCGAGAAGCCGCGGATCCCGGGCGTGTCGATGACCTCGATGCCGACGCCGTGGATGAGCCGCGCAGCCGTCGTCGTGTGCCGCCCGCGGCCGATCACCTCGTTCACGACCCCGGTCGCCTGCGCGCCTCCGGTGACCGAGTTGACGAGCGTCGACTTGCCGACGCCCGAGTGACCCGCAAAGGCGGCGAGCCGCCCGCCGATCAGCGCCCGCACCGCCGTCGCGCCCGCGGGCGAGCGGGCATCGACGATGGCGCCCGGGTACCCGAGATCGGCGTACGCGGCCAGCACGAGCTCGGGCGGCTCCTCGGCCTGCTCGGCGAGATCGGCCTTCGTGATGACGATGACGGCCTCCATCTCCCCCGCCCACGCGGCGACCAGCAGCCGGTCGATCAGCCCTCGCCGCAGCGGCGGATCGGCAGCCGCCGCGACGACCACCAGCACGTCGGCGTTCGCGACCAGCACCTGGTCGCCCCGCCCCAGCCGCTGCGCACGCACCAGCTGCGTGCGCCGATCGTCGATGCGGTCGATCCGCGCGGTGCCGTCGTCCATGATCGTGACGTCGACCTCGTCCCCCGCGACGGGCCGGAACCGGCCTCGCAGCCGGCCGGCGAGCTTCGCGACGCGCTCCTCGCCGTCCACCCGGACGACGGCCATCCCGCCGCCGATGGCAACGACGCGACCACGGCCGGCAGATGTCCGGGATGTCACGGACAGGGAGTGTACGGGCCGGGAACTTGGTCGGAGGTTCGGGGAATGCCAATTGCACGGAACGCGCCGTGCAATTGGACGAGTGGCGATCGGGCGGTCGAAGGCAGGCGCGTGCGGTGCACCGGCGGGCCGTGCACTTGCACCGGATGCGCCGTGCAGTTGGCGACGACCAATTGCACGGAACGCGCCGTGCAATTGGAGGACCACGCCGTTCGCCCGAACTCGACCGACCGTGCACTTGCACCGAACGAGCCGTGCACTTGGGCCCTCGACCCCCGCGCCGTGCACTTGCACGTCGCACGCCGTGCACTTGGCCGCGCCACCCCTAGACTCCGCCCCGTGCGCACCTTCGCCGTCGACGTCGTCGCGATCGTCCTCTTCGCCGTCCTCGGTCGCCGCAACCACGACGAGGGCACGGCGCTGACCGGCGTCCTCGTGGTGGCCTGGCCGTTTCTCGCCGGCTGGACGATCGCCTGGTTCGCGACGCGGCTCGACCGGCAGCCGGAGTCGGCGCCCCGGGCGCTGCGGGCGCTCGTCGTCGCCATCCCGATCGCGCTCCTGCTGCGCGTCGTCACCGACCGCGGGATCGCGCCGGCGTTCATCGTCGTCGCGTGCGTGTTCCTGGGGCTGGTGCTGGTCGGGCGGCGGTGGCTGGTGTCGTTCGTCGGCGGGCGGCGGCGGGCGCGTACCGCTACGGGATGAGCAGCAGCTTGCCGCCGGCGCGGCGCTCGACGATGCGCGCGTGCGCCTCGTTGACGTCCTCCAGCGGCAGCTCCGTCGTCGCCACTGCCTGCAGCTCCCCGGCGGCGAGCAGCTGCAGCACGTGCGCCGACTTGGCGGACAGCTCGGCGGTGTTCGAGCCGAGCCCGCCGTAGCCCAGTATCCGCGCCTGACTTGCGGTAGAAGTCGGCCGACGAGATGCTGAACGACGGGCCGGAGCTGGCGCCGAACACGACCATCACGCCACCGCGCCCCAGTGCCTTCGCCGCCGGCTCGGAGAACGGTCCGCCGAGCGGGTCGAACACCACGTCGAGGCCGGCGCCGAGGTCGCCGAGCCGCGTCTCCGAGGTCGTCGCCGGACGACACCACGACGTCGTCGGCCAGCTCGAGCAGGCCGGCGACGCTTTCTTCGCGCGACGTCTGCGCGATCACCCGTGCGCCGCGCGCGCGGGCCATCTGCACGGTGTAGGAGCCGACGCCGCCGGACGCGCCCAGCACCAGCACGGTCATGCCCGCCTCGACCCCGGCCAGCTCGATGATGTCGAAGCGCCGTCACGCCGGCCACGCCCACGCCCGCGGCCTGGGCGTCGGTGACGGCGTCCGGCACGTCGGCGAGCCCGGCCGCCGGCACCGCGATGCGCTCGGCGTAGCTGCCGTCGCGCGCCACGCCGATGCCGGCGCCGCGGAACGCCACGCGGCGCCCCTCCTCCGTCACGCCCGCGCCCTCCGAGCCGCCGGTCCGCGGCAGCGGGCCGGCGGCGGCGACGGTGCCGCGGGACACCCAGACGTCGAGCGGGTTGACCGCCGCCCGCTTGATGTCGATGACGACCTCGCCCGGGCCGGGAACCGGCTCGGGGACGTTCTGGAGAACGAGCGGCTCGCCGTAGACGAGCTGCCGCATGGCGCGCACGGCGCTAGATCCCGACGCCGCCGACGCAGACGTACTTGACCGTCAGGTACTCGTCGATGCCGACGGAGCCGCCCTCGCGGCCGTAGCCCGACTCCTTGACGCCGCCGAACGGCGCGTTGGCGGCCGAGATGATGCCGGTGTTGGCGCCGACGATGCCGTAGTCGAGCTTCTCGGCGACGCGCAGCAGGCGCGCGTAGTCCTTCGTGTGGAAGTAGGCGGCGAGGCCGTAGACGGTGTCGTTCGCGTACGCGATCGCCTGGTCCTCGTCGTCGAAGGGCGTCAGGCCGGCGACCGGCCCGAACGTCTCCTCGCGGTAGATCAGCATCTCGTCCGTGACGCCGGCCAGCACGGTCGGCGCGTAGAACGAGCCGCCCTCGTACTCGCCGCCCGACAGGCGCTTGCCGCCCGCGACCAGCGTCGCGCCGCGGTCGAGCGCGTCCTTGACGTGCTCCTCCGACTTCTCGACCGCGCGGTCGTCGATCAGCGGGCCGATGGTGACGCCGTCGGCGAGACCGTTGCCGACCGCCAGCTTCGCGACCTTCTCGGCCAGGCGCTTGGTGACCTCGTCGTACACGCCGCGCTGGATGTACACGCGGTTCGCGCACACGCAGGTCTGGCCGGCGTTGCGGAACTTGGAGGCGATCAGGCCGTCGACGGCCTCGTCCAGGTCGGCGTCGTCGAAGATCACGTACGGCGCGTGGCCGCCCAGCTCGAGCGACAGCTTCTTGACGCCGTCGGCGGAGAGCCGGATCAGCTCCTTGCCGACCTCGGTCGAGCCGGTGAACGAGATCTTGCGGACGCGCGGGTCGCCGAACAGCTCGCGCGAGACCATGCCCGACGAGCGCGACGTGACCAGGTTGACGACGCCCTTCGGGACGCCGGCGTCCTCGATGCAGCGCAGGATGGCGGCGGCCGTGAGCGGCGTCGCCGAGGCGGGCTTGACGATGCTGGTGCAGCCGGCGGCCATGGCGGGGCCGAGCTTGCGGGTCATCATCGCGGCCGGGAAGTTCCACGGCGTGATCGACGCGACGACGCCGACGCCCTGGCGCAGCACGAGCACGCGGTTGTTGGCGTTCTGCGGCGGCACGATCTCGCCGTAGGTGCGCTCGGCCTCGCCCGCGAACCACTCCATGAAGCTCGCGGCGTACTCGACCTCGCCGCGCGCCTCGGCCAGCGGCTTGCCCTGCTCGAGGGTCATCAGGCGGCCGATCTCGTCGGCGCGCTCGCGCATCACCTCGCCCGACTTGCGCAGCAGGCGCGCACGGACGAGCGCGGTCGTGTCGCGCCAGCCCGGCAGCGCGGCGGCGGCGGCGTTGATCGCGGCGCGCACGTCGTCGGCGGTCGCGTCGGGCGTCGAGCCCACGACCTCACCGTTGGCGGGGTTCGTGACGTCGAAGCGGCCGCTGCCGGATGCCTCGACCCACTCTCCACCGATCAGGAGCCGCTCGTCGCGGCGGGTCTGCGTCGTAGCCATGAGGATCTTCCTTCTTGGGTCTCGGGAACGGTAGCGTCAAGCGCCAGGGCGATGAGGAGGGCCGCCGCCACCGGCACCGTCGCGGGCAGCGTGTCGAGCACGTGGAAGAGGAACCCGAAGGCTACGCCGAGCACGAACACGGCGCCAGCCGCGACCAGCCGGGTACGGAGCACCGAGCCCGCCAGCACGACGCCGAGCAGGCCCGCGAGGTAGGCGTCACCCCACCCCATCGACGCGGTTCCCCACACCAGCTCCTGCAAACGTGGCAGGTCCGACACGGGCTGGGCGGCGCTGAGGGCGCGCGAGGCGACCTGCACCTGCTCCGACACGACGACCTGGTAGACGTCGACGACGCTGGCGGCCAGGATGCCGACGATCAGGCCGCCGCGCGGCGCGACGGTTCCCGTCAGCCAGGCGAGGGTGACGGCGGCGCCGGCGATGAGCGCGTCGGTGGCGATCTGCGCCGGGCGCCCGTCGCCCTTCCACGCGATCACGTAGAGCACCGGCGCGAGCAGCGCCAGCGCACGGATGCGAAACGCGAACAGGCCGCCGGCGAAGGCGATCGGCGTGGCGATGGCGGCGAGGTCGGTCGCCTGCTGGGCGAGGCTCGGCCGCTCGGCGAGCAGCATGGCGATGCCGCCGATCGCGGCGAGCGGGATCAGCCCCAACCACGCACGACGCACGAGCCGCGGCGGCTGCCGCGGCCCGAGCACCGTGATCGCCTGCACTGCGCAGAGCGCCACGAACCCACTCGTGAAAGGGACGAACGTGCTCATCGGGGTGCCGAGATTCGAACTCGGGACCTCTCCGACCCGAACGGAGCGCGCTACCAGGCTGCGCCACACCCCGAGCCGGCCAAGTATCGCACAGGCCCCGGTGCGGCAATGCAGAAGGAGGTCTCCTGTACCGTGCGTCCGTGGCTGCTGAACTGCGGATCATGCCGGTCGGCGGCCTTGGCGAGGTCGGACGGAACATGACGGTGCTCGACTGGGGCGCCGAGCGCGTCGTCGTCGATTGCGGCGTCGGCTTCCCCGCCGACCAGCGAGCGCGACGGCGTCGTCGAGCAGCTGCTGCCCGACGTCCGCGTGCTCGGCACGCAGCCGATCGCGGCCGTGGTGCTGACGCACGGCCACGACGACCACATCGCGGCGCTCGCGCACCTGATCCGCCAGGGCGCGCCCATCGGCCGCATCATCGGCATGCCGTTCACGATCGAGCTGGTGAAGGCGAAGCTGGCCGAGGGCGTGCCGCTGCCGCCGCTCGTCGTCGCCCGCCCCGGCACGCCCGTCACCACCGGCGCCTTCGCGTTCGAGTACGTGCGCGTGGCCCACTCGATTCCCGACGCCGCCGCCGTCGCCATCACGACGCCGGCCGGCGTGGTCGTGATGACGGGCGACTACAAGCTCGACGACACGCAGGCCAACCCGAAGCGCCGCTGCGACCGCGGCCGCCTCGGCGCGCTCGGCCGCGCGGGCGTGCTGGCCATGCTCGGCGACTCCACGAACGCCGACGAGCTGGGCCGGACCGCGTCGGAGGACTCGACCATCGAGCCGCTGCACGACGTCGTATCCGCGGCCGCCGGGCGCGTGATCGTGACGTCGTTCGCCTCGAACATCGACCGCATCGACCACGCCATCCGCGCCGCCGACGCGACCAACCGCCGCGTCACGTTCATCGGCCGCTCCGTGCGCCGCAACATGGCGATCGCCGAGCGCCTGGGCGAGATCTCGCCGCCGAGCCGCGACACCGCCGGCCCGCGCGAGCTGGAGAACCTGCAGCCGCGCCGGTCGATGGTGATCTGCACGGGCTCGCAGGCCGAGCGCAACGCGGTGCTGCGCGCGCGCCGCCCGCGGCGACCACCCGCAACTGCAGCTCGGCCGCACCGACACGGTCGTGTTCGCGAGCCGCCCGGTGCCCGGCAACGAGCCCGACGTCGAGGCGATGATCGCCGCACTGATCGCGCAGGGCGTGAAGGTCGTGACGCACGACGACGCGCCCATCCACGTGTCCGGCCACGCTCGCGCGGACGAGGTCGAGGAGATGATCGGGCTGCTGCGGCCCCGGTTCCTGGTGCCCGTGCACGGCGAGCCGCAGATGCAGGAGGCGCAGGCGCGCATCGCCGTCGCCCGCTGCGGTCTCGACCGCGGCAACGTGGTGCTGGCGCGCAACGGCGACGTGATCGTGCTGACGCGTGATCGCTGCGAGATCGACGATCACGTTCCGGTGGCGGTGATCGAGGCCGACGGCGACGGCGTGCCGCTGTCCGATCCGCGCACCGCGCGCTAGCGTGACGACCATGGCGCGGCGCGACGAGATCGTCCGCTACCTCGACGAGACGCTCGAGGCGGCGCTGTACCGCGACCACCTCCCGCTCGGCCTGCAGGTGCCCGGCGCCGAGCAGGTCGACCACGTCTGCACCGCCGTGTCCGCGTCGCTCGACGTGTTCGAGCGCGCCGCGGCGGCGGGCGCCCAGATGCTCGTCGTCCACCACGGCCTGTTCTGGGACGGCTCGCCGCGCCGGATCGGCCTGCTCGAGCGCCGCCGGCTCGAGACCCTGTTCAGGAACGACCTGTCGCTGGTCGCGTACCACCTGCCGCTCGACGGACATCACGAGCTCGGCAACAACGCGGTGCTTGCGACGATGCTCGGGCTCGAGGACGTCGCGGCGTTCGGCGACTACCGCGGGCGCCTGCTCGGCCGCTACGGCTCGCTGCCGCAGCCGGAGCCGGCGGCAGCGCTGGCGGAGCGCCTCGGCGCGGCGATCGGATCGCGACCGCTGGTGTTCGCGCGGCGGCGCCGACCCGGTGCGAACCGTCGGCGTGATCTCGGGCGCCGCCGGCCGGGAGATCGGCGCCGCGGCAGAGCTCGGCCTCGACTGCTTCATCACCGGCGAGCCGGAGGAGGACTCGCCGTACCTCGCCACGGAGCTCGGCGTGACCCTGATCGCCGCGGGCCACCACGCCACCGAGACGGTCGGCGTCCAGGCCGTCGGCGAGCGCCTGGTGCGAGAGTTCGGCGTCACGACCAGCTTCCTCGCGGTCGAGAACCCCGTCTGATCGATCACGATCTGGTCACGGTCGTTGCAGGCGTCCGGTCCCGGTGGTACGGTTCGGCACATGGAATCGCAAGGTGATCGGGACTGAGCGACATGGATCAGCTCACTTGCGATCAGATGGATTCCCTGGCCCACCGGCTCGATGAGCACGGTGGGTTTCGTGTTTTCTAGGCCTCTTATTCTGGGCACCGGCAAGCAGGAGGGCGCGTAGATGGCGAATCACCTGACCCCCGACGAGGTGGCGAAGGAGTTCGGGATCGACACCAGAGACGTCATTCGTCTCTGCATCGAAGAGCACGTCCCGATCTACCACGGCAAGATCGACAAGACGCTGTTCGCCGCCGCAAGGGACGAGCTCGATCGCGAGCTCATGCCCACGGGGTAAGGCCCTTACGTTGTGAGCTCGTTGCGACGGGCCCCGTGACCCAGCGGTCACGGGGCCCGTCGCCGTCCTGGGCTCTGGGCGGTGGGAGCGTGCAGTTGCACGGAACGCGCCGTGCACTTGGCCGATGACGCGGCGACCGTGAAGGGGCGAAGCCGGCCCGTGCACTTGCACGAAACGTTCCGTGCACTTGGAGCGATCCGCGATCGAGACGGTCGGCGCTCACCGTGCACTTGCACCGAACGCGCCGTGCACTTGGCCTATGACAACGCGACCGTGAACGGGCGAAGGCGACCCGTGCACTTGCACGAAACGTTCCGTGCACTTGGGCGCCAACATCTCCACCCGCTGGACGCACCGCCCGTGCACTTGCACGATTCAGTCCGTGCACTTGGACGCTTCCCGCCCCTCCCCCCGACCGCGACGCGCCGCCGGCGTGACCGGACACCCGATCCCGGCGGACGATCTCCTCGCCCTGCTCGAGGGGCGGCGCGCGTCGGGCCTGCGCAGCCGGTCGTCGTCGCTGTCGTGGCACGACGCGCGGACGCGGTCGATCGAGATGCTCCAGGGCCTGCACGCAGCGGGCATCGGGCCGCCCGCGACGGTGTCGTTTCCTGGCCGCCTGCGACCGGAGCGGCTCTGCGCCGAGCTGGGCGCGCTCGCCGGCGGGTTCCGCGTCGTGGCCGGCGACGCCGACGTGATGGTGGTCGACGACGCGTGGGACGCGGGGCCGACGCCGGCGGGCCTGGTCGTCGCGATCGACGGGACGTCTGCCGAGGCGTCGATCACGCTCGACCGGTTCGCGGCGCGCGGCGTGGCGTGGGCGGCGTCGCACCCGGTGTCGCCGCAGCCGGTGTCGCTGCAGGCGGCTACCGGCATCCGCAGCAGCGACCACGTGCTCGTGCGGGCGGCGTGCGATCGCGCCGTCGTGCGGTCGGTCCTCGTCGCGGCCGCGGTCGCGGGAACCGATCTGTACGTCGGCGAGACGGGAGCGGACGCCGTGCCCGAGCTCGACCGGACCGGTGCCGACGTGCTCGCGTCGGACGCCGACGACATCGAGCGGATCGCCGCGTTCGCCGCCGGCCAACGGGCAACGGCGGCGCGAACGCTGCGTCGGATGGGGCGCGGCCCGCTCGGTGGGCGGCTGCGTCTGGTGCTCGTCGACCGGCTGCCGGCCGAGGCCGCGTGCGCCACGCTTGCCCGGCTCGGCGTCGAGGTCGGGACGGCGGGCTGAAATCGCTGCCGTGATACGGTGAGCCGAGCCGTGCGTCGCACCCTCGTCACGTGCCTCGCCGTCGTCGCGAGTGTCTTCCTCGCTGCCACTTCGCCGGCCCAGGCCGACCGTGCTGCCGACGCTCGCGCCGCCCTCGGGCAGCTCGAGGCGGCCGAGTCCGACGCCCTGCTGGAGCTGTTCGCGGCAGATGCGAAGGCCGCCCGCGCGCGCAACCGTGCCGACGAGCTGCGCACCCGCGCGCGGCGCCAGGCAGAGCGCGTCGCCGACGCCCGCCGCGAGGTGACCGTCGGCCGCGCCAACCTCCGCACCGCCCAGTCCACGCTCTCCGACCGCCTCGCCGCGGCGTTCCGTGCCGGCGACGTCGACCCGTTCGTGATCCTGCTCAGCGCCTCGTCCCTCTCGGACGCGCTCGACAGCATCGCCATCGTGAACCGCGTCTCGGCGCGCGACGCGACGCTGATCGACAACGTCCAGCACGGCCTCGCCACCTCGAAGAAGGCCGAGCGCGCGCTGATCGCCGAGCAGCGCCGCCTGGCCACGGCGTCCGCAGCGGCCGACGCGCAGCGGCACGCAGGCGGAGGCCGCGCGGGCGGCGAAGGCCTCGCTGGTCGCCGGACTGCGCAGCTCGAAGCAGATCGCGGCGCGGCGGCTGACGCAGCTCGAGGAGGCCGCCGCGGCCGCGCGCGACAAGGCTGCCGAGATCGAGGACGACGCGGCCGACCAGCCCGCCGGCGACACCGGTGGCAGTGCGGGCGGCGGCGACGACACGACGCCGGCCGACACCGGCGGCGGCGGCGGTCGGGCAGCGATCCGCCTCCCCCGCCCTCGGGCCCGGTCGGCAGCGGTGACACGTTGACCGTGGTCTCGACCGCGTACGCCATCCATGGCACGACGGCCACCGGCCTGCGCACGCGGCGCGGCATCTGCGCCACCGACCCGCGGGTGATCCCGCTCGGCACGCAGCTCGACGTGCCGGGCTACGGCCGTTGTGTCGCAGCCGACACCGGCAGCGACATCAAGGGCAACCGGATCGACGTCTGGCTGCCGACCGTGCGTGAGGCCCTGCAGTGGGGCTTCAAGACCGTCACCGTCACGATCCTCTAGCGCTCCTCTCGGAACGAACGGGGGCGCTGGTCGCTACGATGAGACCGTGGAGACAAGCGCGGAGCTCCGTGTCGTTCTCGCGGATGACCACGACATGTTCCGGACTGCCCTGCGCCAGCTGCTGGAGGAGAACGGTCCTCTCCGGGTGGTTGGAGAGGCGGCGACCGGCGAGGGTGCAGTCACGCAGGTGCGTGAGCACGCGCCCGACGTCGTCGTCATGGACCTCGCGATGCCCGGCCTGGGCGGCGTCGAGGCGACGCGCCTGATCATCGACGAGGCGCCGCACACGAGCGTCGTCGTGCTGACGGTCTCCGAGGAGGCGTCCGACGTCGTCGACGCGATCGTGGCCGGCGCCTGCGGCTACCTGCTCAAGAGCGCGTCCATCGACGAGCTGATCGCCGGCATCCGCGCAGCCGCCGCCGGCGACGCGCTCATCTCCCCCGGCATCGCGGGCCGCCTGCTGTCCCACGTCCGCGAGCAGGCCGCGCCGGCGTCGCCGTCGCCGACCACGCAGCTGTCCGCCCGCGAGCTCGACGTGCTGAAGCTCGTCGCCGAGGGCAAGGACAACGCCGAGATCGCAGCCGAGCTGTTCATCAGCCCGAAGACGGTCAAGAACCACATCTCGAACATCCTCATGAAGCTGCAGATCTCGAACCGCATCCAGGCCGCCGTCTACGCTGTCCGGCGTGGGATTGTCTAGGCGCCTGGTCGCAGTCATCGCCGCGCTCGCCGCGGTGCGTCGTCAGCACCCCGGCCCAGGCGGCCTCCCCGAAGACCCTCTCGAAGTTCATCGCGGCCAGCGGCCTGAGCGGGTCGGTGTCGGTGTCGGTCGTGCGCCTCAACGGCACGCCCGTCTACGAGTGGAAGGGCACGAAGACGCGCATCCCGGCCTCGAACGAGAAGCTGGTGACGGCCGTCGCGGCGCTCTCCGAGCTGGGCGCCTCCGCCCGCGTGCACACGGCCGTGGCTGCGGTCGGCGAGCCGTCCGGCAGCGGCGTCATCCACGGCTCGCTGTACCTCGTCGGCGGCGGCGACCCGACGCTCTCCAGCGCCGACATCACGCGTCTCGCGCGGTCGGTGAAGGCGTCGGGCGTCCGGCGCGTGACGGGCAGCATCGTCGGCGACGAGACGCTGTGGGACGCCAGGCGCGACGCGCCCGGCTGGAAGTCGGGATTCCTCGGCGAGGAGTGCCCGCCGCTGTCGGCGCTGACCCTGGCGCGCAACAAGGCGGGCCGCTCGGCCACGCGCGCCGCGGCGGCGCTGCTGCGCGCGCTGCGCAAGGCCGGCGTCAAGGTCAACGGCGTCGTCCGCGCCGGCCGCGCGCCGGCGGGTGCCGCGCCGATCGCGCTCGACGCGTCGCCGCGCATCGACACGATGCTGCGCACGATGGGCAAGAAGTCCGACAACTTCACCGCCGAGATGCTGCTGAAGGCCGTCGGCGCGCAGCGCCTACGGCCGCGGCACGACGGCCGGCGGCGCCGAGCGCGCCCGCCAGGCGATTCGCGACCTCGGCGTGTCGCTGACCGGCTCGCGCGTCGTCGACGGCTCGGGCCTGTCGGGCAAGGATCGCACCACGACGGGCCTGCTGGCACGGCTGCTCGCGGCCGCGTCGCGGACGCCGTCGATCGGCGTGCCCGCTGCGCAAGTCGCTCGGCGATCGCGGGCCGCGACGGCACGCTCGCCGGCCGCATGACGACCGGCCCGGCACGCGGCGTCGTCCGCGCGAAGACGGGCACGCTCAACGCCAGCTCGGCGCTGTCGGGCTACGCCGGGCCGTACGCGTTCAGCGTGATCGTGAACGGCAGCGCCGTGAACCACTCGACGGCGCACGCGCTGCAGGACCGGATCGCGCAGTACCTCGCGCGCGAGGCCTGAGCACCCTCAAGCAGCTCCCCGGGCTGCCGATGGTGTATCTGGGACCGCTCCATCGTCCTCACTCGAGCATGGGCCGAGCAGGCATGCACCGCGAGCCGGAGACGAGGAAGCGATGACCAACGACGTACGACCGGACGACCGGTGCGGCAGCGCGACTGCCACCCTCGATCCCGTCGACCACGCACGCGCGGCCGCCAGCCTGGCGTACCGCACGCTGGTGCGGCACGTGGCCGACCTCGCGCTGGTCGTGCTGCACCCGGCCGAGGCCGACGTGCTGCGCGACGCCGCCGACGCCTGCCTGTTCGACGACGCCGACGCGGTCGAGCGCGTCGCGGCGGCGTGCGAGCTGCTGATGCGGCTGGGCGAGTACGGCCGGCTCGAGCCGCACGACCGTCGCGCGCCTGAACGAGGAGCTCGTCGCGGTCGACTGCGAGTCGCGCCGGCTCGCCGACCGCGTCGGCCTGAACCGGCGATCAGAAGGTGTTGCCGCCGTCCGCCGAGGCGTAGAGGCGCCCGTTCTGCGCGACCGCGAAGATGAGCGACGGGTTACGCGGATCGACGGCGACGAGCCGGGCCGACAGGCCCTTCGCGGCGAACGTCTCGCCCCGGTCGCGCGACACCCGGACGACGGGCGAGGCGATGACGACGGTGCCCGCGTCGAACGCCGACGTCGCGACGTCGCGCACGTTGGCCGGCGCCGACGTGAGGCGCCGGAAGCTGTAGCCGAGGTCGTCGGACGCGAAGAGGCCCTCGCGACAGGCCGCGAAGAGCCGCACGCGTCCGTCGCGGCCCGGCTCCGACGACGCGGCTAGCGCGCGCGGGTGCAGGCACAGGCCGGTGCCCGAGACGACCCACCAGACGCGCCCGCCATCCTTCGTGTAGCGCAGGGTCTGGCCGTCGTCTCCGATGCGCGCGAGCGCCCACATGCGGTTGTGGCGCGGATCGGAGGCGAGGCTCGTGACGGTGCCGGGGAACGGCCAGCGCCGCGTCACGATCTCCGTGCGCAGCGAGGAGTCGCGGATCTCGTAGTGCTGCCCGCGCGAGACGTAGGCGCGGCCGGCGGTGTAGCCGATCGACTGGGCACCGCGCACCGCGGGACGGGCCACCTGCCACGTCCGCGCGACGTCGGTCGTGGTCCAGAGCCCGTTCGCCGAGCCAACGGCGATCGGTGCGAGCGCCTGGTTGCTGACGCTCAGGAACTTCGGGTCGCCCGTCCGCGGCGGCAGCGCCCGGTCGGGCGGGCCGGGCGGCGTGCAGGCAGCAGCGAGCAGCGCGACGAGGACGACGGAAACGGCGAGGGGGCGTCGCACCGTCGCAGCCGTCACAGGAAGAGCGCTCGCAGGCGCATGGCGAGCCCCATGTCACCACGCACCTTGAGGCGTCCGGTCAGGAACGCCAGCTGCGGATCGAGGCTGCCGGCGACGACTTTCAGCCAGTTCTCGGCCGACGCGACCACGACCAGCGTCGGATCGGCGTGCGGCCCCGACGCGACCTCGCACGCCCCGTCGGCGACCGTGACGTGCCAGGTTCCGCCGCCGTCGCCGCTCAGCTCGAACTGGATGATGGCGGTCACACCCACGGCCGCAGCCGGGTTGAAGCGTCCGGGCAGCGCGGTGAAGAACTCGGCAGCAGTCACGCCCGAACGGTAGCGGCCGGGGCTCGCGCCGCACCCGCCCCCGCGGAAGCGGCTCTGCACGAGGATCGATCGCCTACCCTTCGGGCGCCCAATTGCACGGCGTGTTTCGTGCAATTGCACCGCCGGCTGAACCCCAGGAGCCCTTGCGACGTGACGTACATCATCACCGAGCCCTGCATCGACGTGAAGGACCGATCGTGCGTTGAGGTCTGTCCGGTCGACTGCATCCACGAGTCCGATCGCATGCTGGTGATCGACCCGGAGGAGTGCATCGATTGCGGCGCTTGCGAGCCGGAGTGCCCGGTCGAGGCGATCTTCCCCGAGGACGCCGTCCCGGACGCGATGGAGCCGTTCATCAAGATCAACTACGCGTACCCGAACGGCCTGGGCGAGGTCAACGACCTGGTCAAGGCGCGGACGGACGCTTCGCCGCCGCCGCCGATCACCGGCTACCGCGAGTAGCTCAGACCAGCTGCCGGCGTCGCTCGGCCCGCGTCGGCGCCAGGCGGGGCTTCGCCACCGCGCCGTCGCCGTCCTCGATCGCCGCGGCGGACATGCCGCGTCGCACCTCGCCGAACGACAGTCCTTCGAGTGACAGGAACACGAACCCGAGGCCGGCGCCGAGCGCGACCTCGATCACCTGCAGGCCGATGCCGAACGTGATCGCGGTCGTCTGGTCGACGCCGTAGCTGACACGCAGCGCGAGCGCGACCGCGAGCTGGAAGACGCCGACATTGCCGGGCGTGATCTGCACGAGCCCGACGACGTTGGATGCCACGAACACCGCGGCGGCCGCGCCGAGCGTGTGCGAGTCGATACCGAACGCACGCAGGGTCAGCCAGATGCCGAGCAGCTGCGCCGCCCACGACAGCATGCCCGCGCCAAGGCTGAAGGCTCCGCGGCGCGGCGAGCGCAGCAGCTCGAGGCCGCTCGCCATGCCGTTCAGCACGGCCTCGACGGAGCGCAGGAAGCTGCTCCAGCTCGACGCGGTGTTCGTCGGCGTGCCGCGCGTCGGGGTGGCGGCGGCCGCGCCACCGGGCGAGGAGCTCCACGGCGATCACGCCGACCAGGAGCGCCACCACGGCGCCGGTGAGGGCGATCACGCCGTCGATGATCTGCCGTGGCACGTTCGGCAGCAGCACGATCATCATGATCACGAACACGACCAGCGTGATGCCGAGCACGATCTGCTCCATCACGAGCGTGCCGGCGATGGTGGGCATCCGCAGCGTGACGCCCGAGTCCTTCTGCACCCGGCGGCGCAGCACGAACATGCGGCCCACCTCGCCGAGGCGCGCGACCAGGGCGGCGTTGAGCAGGAAGCCGATGAAGATCGCCGGCACCACCTGGCGGTAGGTGAAGCGCGGGTGGTCGGGGATCGTGTCGAGGCTGGTCTTCCAGACCACGGCCTTGAACCACACGGACGCGAAGTTCGCGATCAGCGCCAGGATCACAAGCGGGACGGAGAGCGTCTTGAAGATCTCCCACGCGTCGATGATCTGCTGCCGGTCGGTGCGCTGGAAGATGACCGTCACGATCACGGCGACGCCGAGGACGACGAAGGCGATGCGCTTCCACGACGTCTGCCGCGCCGGCGCCAGCGCAGCCAGCTCCGAGACGGTGACCGCCGACAGGCCGGCCTCCCGCATGTCGCGGAGGATGGCCGGGAGGGCGTCGGCGGTCTGGCTGCGGTCGCCGTTTCCGTTGCCGTCGGCGTCGTGCAGGAGCAGGATGGCGCCCGGCCTGAGCGCCTTGCGCGAGCGGTCGGCGATCACGTCGGCGCCGGGCATCGCGGTGTCGAAGACGCCCTTCGTCCATCCCACGACGCGGTAGCCGAGCCGGCGGGCGACCCGCACGACGATCGGGTTGCGGAAGCCGTGCGGCGCCCGGAACAGCCGCGGCGGCCGGGCGCCCGAGGCGAGGAGCAGCCGGTGCGTCCGCAGCAGCTCGCGCGTGATCTCGCGCGCGCCGGCGAACACGAGGATGCCGTGGCTGTACGTGTGGTTCGCGATCTCGTGGCCCTCGCGCACCATCCGCTCGACGATCTTCGGGTGCTGCTCGGCGTGCCGGCCGAGGATGAAGAACGTGGCGCGCGCATCGGCGTCGCGCAGGGCGTCGAGGACGCGCGGCGTGGTGTCGGGCGACGGCCCGTCGTCGAAGGTGATCGCGACGACCGGGTCGTGGACGCCGGTGCCGTCGATGACGCGCCCGAAGAGCGGCGCGTTCGGTGCGAAGCAGCCGATCGTGATCAGCACCAGCGCGCTCGCGAACGCCACGTCGATCAGCCACGCGACCGGCCCGATGCCGGCGTGCACGACGGTCGAGATCGAGCGCGGCCGTCGCCCCCGCGCAGAGGAGCGCGACCAGGATGTACCGCGTCAGGACCTGTCGCTTGGTCAAGGGGGCTGTCTCAGCGCCGACCGCGCATGAGCTCTAGATAGTAGTCCTCGAGCTGCGCCGCGACCTTCGGCCACGCGTACTGCGTGACGGCAGTCCGGCGCCCCTCGCGGCCCATGCGGGCCCGCTCGGCCGGCCGGTCGAGCTGGTAGAGCAGCGCCTCCGCGAAGCGCGTCGCGTCGTCCGCCGGGTGGATCATCAGGCCGTGCTTGCCGTGCTCCATGAGCAGCTGGAAGCCCGAGATGCGGCTCGCCACGATCGGCCGGCCGCAGCTCATCGCCTCGAGCAGCACCATGCCGAACGACGCCCGATTGCACGGCGTGCAGTGGACATCTGCACTGGTGTAGTACCGCGGCCGCTCCCAGTCGACGCGGCCGGCCCAGTGGACGTCGCCCTGCATGTCATCGGGGACGCGCTTCTGGTAGTAGCTGCGCAGCGGCCCGTCGCCGACGACGACCAGCCGGACTTCCGGCCCCCACTCGCGCCGCACGCGGATGAACGCGTCGATCATCGTGCCGAGGCCGTTGCGGGGTCGAAGCGGCCGAGGAAGAGGATGTTCATGCGGCCGTCGCGCAGGTGCTCGATCGGGTCGGCGTCGGGCGTGAAGTGGCGCTCGTCGATCCCGTTCGGGATGACGGTGTAGTCGTAGGGGAAGTACGGCACGAGCGAGCCGATGCAGGCCTCGGACACCACGACCTTGCCGTCGAGGCGCCCGATCGAGGTGCGCATCGCGCGGCCGAACACGTCGAGCAGCGGCCCGGGCGAGAAGACCGAGTGGAACGTCCCGACGGTGATCGCCGATGACGGCGCGGCGAACGGGGCGAGCATCACGAAGCCCGGGTTGTACGGCGCGTGCGTATGGATGACGTCGAAGCGGCGCTCGCGGAAGAGCTTCTTCATCTTCGAGATCATCCGGAAGTCGAGCGTGTGCAGCGTCTGCGATGCGTTGCCGTAGAGGCGCAGGGCCTGGCCCATGCGGATGATCTCGAACGGGGCGTCGCGCGAGACCGGCGCGGGGTCGGCGTCGGTGACGGACGGCGGCCGGAAGAGGTTGCCGGTGATGACCGTCACCTCGTGGCCCCGGGCGCTCAGGTTGGTCGCCTGCCCGTGGACGTGCTCGGTGATCCCGCCGAGTTGCGGGTAGTAGTAGTCGGTCAGGATGGCGATGCGCACGGCACGAGGATGCTACCGGAAGCGCCATCTTTGGCACTGTCTGCTGCCGAGTGCCAATGTCGGTATACTGAACGCGTGCCGATCTACGAGTACCGCTGCACGAACGGGCATCAGTTCGACGTGATGCAGCGCATGAGCGACGACCCGCTGACCGCGTGCACCGAATGCGGCGCGCCCGTCCAGAAGGTGCTGAACGCGCCCGCGATCCACTTCAAGGGCTCGGGCTTCTACAACACCGACTACGGCCGTCGCAACGGTTCGAAGTCGTCCGACTCGTCGAGCTCGGAGGGTGGCGGCGCCGGCAAGAGCGGCGACAGCGCCGCCTCCTCGCCGGCTCCGGCTCGGGCGATTCGAGCTCCTCGTCGTCGACCTCGGGAGGATCCTCCTCCTCGTCGTCGTCGGGTTCGAGCTCGAGCACCGGCTCGAGCTCCTCGAAGAGCGACTAGCCCGTGCGGCCGCTGGTCGTGGTGCTGCTCGCGACCGTCCTCGCCGGCTGCGGCGGATCGAGCCGCGCCGAAGACCGTCGACCCGGCCTCCGTCGAGCAGGCGATCCGCGCCGACGTCGTCCGCCAGGGCGGCGCCCTGAAGACGATCACCTGCCCCGCGCAGGTCGTCAAGGCGAAGCCAGGCGACCGCTTTCGACTGCGCCATCGTGCTCGACGACGGCTCGAAGGCCGTCGCGCACGTCACGATGACGACGGCCGACCGGTTCGACTTCACGACGGCGAAGGTGCCTTGAGGCGTAGTCGGGCGCTGCACGGGCGATCGCGAGCCGCCAATTGCACGGATCGCGCCGTGCAATTGGCCGCCTACGAGCAGCCGGGGCTGAACGGGTCCTTGGCGTTTCGCTTCCGCGGCGCGGTCTCGCCGAGGAACGCCGAGACGACGTCGCGGTTCTCCGAGACGCCCGCGAGGTAGGCGACGCCGCCGAGCACGACGGGCTCGCCGCCGAGGTTGCAGTTCAGGTGACTCTCGGCGCGGAAGTCGCCCCAGCCGAGCTGGAGCAGCTGGTTCGCGCTGAGGTCGGTGGCGAGCGGGTCGGCGACGTGGGATCCGACCGAGCTTCAGGCGGAACAGCGTGCCGGGTGACGCCAGCTTGCTCTTCAGCGCAGACATGACGCGCTGCTGGCGCTGGCCCCGGGTGACGTCGGAGTCGCTGGCGTTGTCGCTGTTCTTGCGGATCCGGGCGTACGCGAGGGCACGCTCGCCGTTCAGGTGCAGGGCGCCGCGCTTGAAGTGGTACGTGTGCCCGTCGAAGTCCGACGACAGGCGCTCCTTGTTGTAGATGTCGATCCCACCGACGGCGTCGACGAGCCGGCGGAACCCGGAGAAGTCGACGAGCACGACGTGGTTGATCGGGCACGCCGGTCAGGTTCGCGCACCGTCTCGACCGCCAGCGCTGCGCCACCACGCGCGTACGCGACGTTGATCTTGTCCGACCCGACGCCGGGGATGTCGACCTTGAGGTCGCGCGGGATGGCGAGCGTCGAGACGAGGTGGCTGCCGGGGTCGACCCGGATCAGCTGCAGCGAGTCCGACAGGCCGTTGCGGTCGCGCCCCATGACGAGGATCGTGGTCGGCTGCGACAGGAGCATGCCCGACTGCTGGTCGAGCACCGGGGCGACGGGCGCGGCGCGGGTGATCCGCTCGAGGCGAGCGTTCGCCTTCTCCACCGAGTCGCGGAACGCCAGGTAGCCGACCACGAGCCAGACGCCCGTTCCCGAGCAGCAGCACGACGAGGCCGATCCCGAGGATCCGGCCCCACGGCCGGCGGCGCCGCGGCCCGCTCGGCGGCGGCGTCTTCGGGGGAGCCTTCGGCGTGCCGCCGGACGGCGGCAGGATCACCGGCCCGCGGCGCTCGCCCTGCGGCGGTGCGTCGACGGAACGGGTCGCGGGACCGAGCGGCGGCCTCTGGCAGGTCGAGTTCGGGCTGGTCCCGAGATCCACCGCGCTGACCGCCGCGATAGACCCGATACGGGCGGTCGGACATGGCCGCAGGGTAGCCGGGAGGTGCGCGGGTACTTGCACATCACGTTCCGTGCATTTGGGCTGGTACGCAGCAACTGCCCGCCGAACGGCGCGCGACGCGTCGAGCGTGCGCGCGGCGCCCGCGGAGTTCGCTCCAGAGATGCTGCGAGCGCGCGCCAGACACGTCCGACGCAGCGTTGCCACCGTAGGCGACATGACGTCAACGCAGCACGAAGTCGATCCCAACGCGGCCGTCGCAGCCGCCGTCTGGGCACACCACGAGCGCGGCCCGGTGCGCCGCTACAAGGGCAACGGCAAGGGCGCGATGAAGGCACCGCGCTGCCTGGCCTGCTTCCCGCACAGCGTGGCCGGGCAGATGATCCCGTTCCGCTACGGCGTCGCTGTCGCGCTCTGCGAGGACCATCGCGACCCGGCGTTCGTCCACTCGCGGGGTGGCCGCGACTTCTTCTCCGCGCTCACCACCACCTACGAGAGCCTCGGGCTACGCGGGAAGCGCTACTCGAACGCCGTCCGGGCGTTCGTGGACGACGTGCTCGCGATGGGCCAGCCGACACCCCGCCACCGACCCGGCTCGTACGCGTGGCCCGATCAGCGCCGCGCCGCCGAGGCGACGTGGGCCGAGGGCGGCACCTACCACGCGGGCGAGGCGGTCGTGCTGGCGTCGTTCGCCGCCCTGCCGCCGTCCGTGAAGCCGCCGAGCCCGCACACGATCCGGCGCTGGTGGCGCGATCGCCGCTGGCTCACGCCGCGGCCGGCGCCGGCGCCCCGGCCCCGGGTCGCGCTGGTCGACCGGCGCGTCACGCTGCACCTGGCTCGCGGCGAGCGGCACCCGGCCCTCGCTGGGAGCAGCCTGCCAAGGCCCGGCGCACCGCCGGGCGGCGGCTGACGGGCAGCGCTGCCTAGTCGCGCTGCGATCGCCGCACGCCGCTATGGTCTCGGCAGTGGGATTCGCGATCGGCATCGATCTCGGCGGCACGAAGCTTCGAGGCGGGCTTGTCGCAGCAGACGGCACGGTCGGCGTCGTCGACGAGCACGCGACCGACACGTCGGACGCCAAGGCGATCGTGCATCAGATCGTGACGATGGCCCGCAAGCTGGGCGCGGGTCGCGAGGTCGCGGGCGTCGGCGTCGGCGTCCCAGGGACCGTAGAGCGGCCGGACGGAACGCTGATCCAGGCCGTCAACCTGCCGCTCCGCAACATCGCGCTCCGCGCGCTCATCGGCGACGAGCTGGACGCCCCGGTCGAGATCGAGAACGACGGCAACTGCGCGGCGCTCGGCGAGCACCGGTTCGGGGCAGCCGCTGGCACGACCCACTCCGTCACGCTGACGCTCGGAACGGGCGTCGGCGGCGGGATCGTCGCCGATGGCCGCCTCCTGTCGGGAGCACGCGGAACGGGCGGCGAGCTCGGGCACATCGTCATCGAGCGCAACGGCCGACCGTGCCAGGGCTCGTGCCCCGGCCGCGGCCACCTCGAGGCGTACTGCTCCGGCACGGCGCTCGGTGCTCGAGGTCGCGAGGCCGGTTACGGCGACGCGCACGACGTCCTGGCGCGGGCAACCAACGGCGAACCGAGGGCGCTCGCTCTCATCGACGACCTCTCGGCATCGCTCGGCGCCGGCCTCGTGTCGCTCGCCAACGCGCTGGCGCCGGAGGTGTTCGTGATCGGCGGCGGCCTCGGCGATGCCTGCGCCGCGCTGATCCTCCCACGTGCCGGCAAGATCCTCCGCGAGCAGGCGTTGCCACCGAACGGCGAGGCCCGGCTGGTGTCCGCGAGCCTCGGCAACGACGCCGGGATGATCGGCGCCGCCTGCCTCGTACTTCCATGACGACCGGCACGCTCCACATCTGCGGGACGCCGATCGGCAACCTCGGCGACGTCACCCAGCGGCTGCGCGACACGCTCGCGGGCGCGGCCGTGATCGCCTGCGAGGACACCCGCCGCACGCGGGCCCTCCTCACGGCGCTCGAGATCCCGGCGCCGAAGCTCGAGCGGCTCGACGCGAACACCGAGGAGCGGGGCGCGGCCAGGCTCGTGGAGCGGCTCCTCCAGGGCGACGACGTCGCGCTCGTCACCGACGCGGGTATGCCCGCCGTCTCCGACCCCGGCACCCGGCTGGTGCTCGCCGCAGCCGCAGCCGGCGTCGTGGTCGAGGTGATTCCCGGCCCGTCCGCTGTAACGGCGGCCTTCGCGGCGTCCGGGATCGAGGGCGACGGGTTCGCCTTCGTCGGCTTCCTCCCGCGGACCGCGGGCGGCCTCAACGCGCGCCTCGACGCCGCCGACGCGTGGGGCGTCCCGTTGATCGCGTTCGAGGCGCCCGGCCGCCTGCCACGCACACTCGCCACCCTCGCCGCCCGCGAGCCGCAACGGCGGATGGTCGTCTGCCGCGAGCTCACGAAGCTGCACGAGCAGGTCGTCCGCGGTACGGCCGCGGAGCTGGCCGCCCAGTTCAGCGAGCCGCCGCCCGGCGAGGTGACGCTCGTCCTCGCGGCTGGCGCACCCCGCCCAGCCGGCGGCCCGTCCCCGAGCGATCTGCACGATGCTCTCGTCCAGCTACGCGATTCCGGTCTCGGCGCGCGTCGCGCGTCGGAGATCGCAGCGCTGCTCTCCGGGCTGCCGCGACGCGAGCTGTACGAGCGCTTGATCGACGAAGCGCCGTAACAGAAGGGCGGCTGTCGCTGCGGTCATCCGCCAATTGCACGGAACGTTCGGTGCAATTGGTCGAACCCCCCGGCACACCTCACAGCCACCGCCGCCGCTGACGCATTGAGCCCCCCGGTACCATGCGTGCGTGAGCTTCTACGTCACGACCCCCATCTACTACGTCAACGCGAACCCGCACCTCGGGCACGCGTACACGACCATTGCGGCCGACGTGGCGAGCCGTCACATGCGGCAGCGGGGCGAGGACGTCTTCTTCCTCACCGGCACCGACGAGCACGGGTCGAAGGTCGCGCGCAGCGCCGCCGCGGCGGGGCTCTCGCCGAAGGAGTTCTGCGACCAGGTGTCGGCCGTGTTCCGGCAGCTCGCCACCGATCTCCGGGCCACCAACGACTTCTTCATCCGCACGTCCGACCCGGAGCACGAGGCGTTCGTGCAGGCGTTCGTCGAGCGCATGCGCGCGTCGGGCGACGTGTACGAAGACACCTACTCGGGCCTGTACTGCACGGCCTGCGAGGCCTTCTACACCGACGACGACCTCGTCGACGGCATGTGCCCCGATCCACGGCACGCCGCCGGAGTGGGTCGAGGAGAAGAACTGGTTCTTCCGGCTGTCCGCGTACGAGGATCGCCTGCGCGCGCTCTACGACGAGCGGCCCGAGTTCGTGCTGCCGCGCGCCCGCTACAACGAGGCGCGGTCGTTCATCGAGGGCGGCCTGAAGGACATCTCGCTGTCGCGCGCCTCGATCGAGTGGGGCGTGCCGGTGCCGTGGGAGCCCGACCAGGTCATCTACGTCTGGATCGACGCGCTCATCAACTACGCGTCGGCGCTCACGTACGCCCGGCCCGGCGAGGACCTCACCGACCGGTACTGGCCGGCGCGCTGGCAGGTGCTCGGCAAGGACATCCTCAAGTTCCACGCCGTGATCTGGCCGGCGATGCTGATGAGCGCGGGCTACGACGTGCCGCAGCAGCTCCTCATCCACGGCTTCCTGACCGTGCGCGACGCCAAGATGTCGAAGTCGGTCGGCAACGTGCTCGACCCGTTCCGCGTCATCGAGCGGTACGGGCTGGACGCGCTCCGCTTCTACCTGTTCCGCGACGTGCGGTTCGGCGGCGACGGCGACGTCTCGTACGAGCGCGTCCACGACCGCTTCAACCTGGAGCTGGCCAACGATCTGGGCAACCTCCTGTCGCGCACGGTCGCGATGACGGGGCGGTACCGCGACGGCGTCGCGCCGGCGGGCACGGTCGATCCCGCCGTTCGCGCCACGCTCGAGCGGTCGGCGGCCGCGTTCGCCGCGCACGTCGACCGGTTCGAGCTGACCGAGGCGCTCGAGGCGGCCTGGGAGAGCGTCCGCGCGCTGAACCGCTTCGTCGAGGAGCGCGCGCCGTGGAAGCTCGCCAAGGACCCCGCGGCGACCGCGGAGCTGGACGACGTCCTCTACACGCTGCAGGACGGCCTGCGCGTGATCGCCGTCATCATCGCGTCGTTCGTGCCGGACGCCTCGGCTGCCATCCTCGCGGCAGTCGGCTCCGACGGCAGCGAGGCGAGCTGGGACAACGTCGCGCCGGGCCTCCTGCCGGCCGGCGCCACCGCACAGCTCGACGGCCCGCTGTTCCCGCGCGTCGACGAGCCGCTTGCGTGATCGACACCCACACGCACGTCACGAGCTGCAAGGACGATCCGGCCGAGGTGCTGGCGCGAGCCCGCGCCGCCGGCGTCCGCAGCTTCATCACGATCGGCTCGTCCCCGACGGAGATGGCCGAGGCCGAGGCGCTGGCCGACGGGCACCCCGACGTCTACACCACTGCCGGGCTGCATCCGCACTACGCCGCCGACTGGACCGATGCGATCGGTGACGAGATCCGCAGCCGCGCGGCGCACCCGCGCTGCGTCGCCATCGGCGAGACCGGGCTCGACTGGTTCCGGGCGCGCGCACCCCGCGACGCACAGGTGACCGCATTCCGCGCGCAGCTGGCGATCGCCCGCGACCTCGACCTGCCCGTCGTGATCCACTGCCGCGACGCGACCGACGACTGCTTCGAGCTGCTCGCGGCCGAGGCGCCGCCGACCGTGGTCCTGCACTGCTTCGCCGCGACCGAGCGCCTCGACGAGGCAGTCGAGCGGGGCTGGTACTGCTCGTTCGCCGGCAACGTCACGTACGGCAGCGCGGTCGACCTGCAGGACGCCGCCCGCCGCGTCGCCGGACGACCTGATCCTGCTCGAGACCGACGCGCCGTACCTGTCCCCCGTCCCGCACCGCGGCCGGCCGAACGAGCCCGCCTACGTGATGGACACGCTGGCCTTCGTCGCGGGCCTCCGCGGCGTCGAGCCCGCCGCCCTCGCCGACCGCGTCGAGTCGAACGCGGCCCGCGCCTTCGGCCTCGCGTGAACGCACCGCGGCAGATCACCCTCGCGCGCCTCGCGGAGCTGGGGATCACGCCCGACACGCGTCTCGGCCAGCACTTCCTCGTCGACGACAACCTCGTCCGCGTCGCCCTCCGGCTCGCCGACCTGCGCCCCGACGACGTCGTGCTCGAGGTGGGGCCGGGCCTCGGCGTGCTCACGGCGGCCCTCGCCGACGCCGTCCGGCACGTCCATGCGATCGAGCTCGACCGCCGCCTCGAGCCGGCGCTGGCAACGACGCTCGCCGGCGTACACCAACGTCGCGCTTCGGTTCGAGGACGCGCTCGGCGTCGACCCGGCGTCGCTCGTCCCCGCCCCGACGGCCTTCGTCTCCAACCTCCCGTACAACATCGCAACACCGCTGATCGCCGACTCCCTCGAGCGGCCTGCCGACCGTGGATCGCTGGGCGGTGATGATCCAGCGCGAGCTCGGCGACCGGCTGTTCGCCGCGCCCGGCACGCCGGCGTACGGCGCCCCGTCGGTGCTCGTCCAGCTCGCCGCCGACCGCACCGGCAGCCACCGCGTCTCGCGCACGGTGTTCGCACCGCCCCCGAACGTCGACTCGGTGCTGATCGGCTTCCGGCGCAGCGCGCGCTGGCCCGAGCTGGCGCCGCGCTGGACGCGTATCAGCCAGCTCGTCCACGCCGGCTTCGGCACCCGCCGCAAGACCTTCGCGAACGCCGTCGACATCGCCGGCCTCTACCCGCGCAGCGCCGTCGAGCGCGCCCTGACGGCGATCGGCGCCGACGTGCGCGTCCGCGCCGAGGCGCTGCCGCCGGCGAGCTTCGTCGCGCTCGACGCACTGCTGTAGAGCGGCGCGCAGAGGGCGTCGGGCGGTGGATCGTCCAATTGCACGGAACGTTCCGTGCAATTGCACCGCCCGATCCAGCACCATTCCGATCTGATGGACGCCGTCACCGAGCTCGCCCCCGCGAAGATCAACCTCGTCCTCCGCGTCGGGCCGCGTCGGACGGACGGCTACCACGAGGTTCTCTCGCTCATGACGCGCGTCGACCTGGCCGACTCGCTGACGCTCGCCCGCGCGGCGCGGACGGTCGTCGAGTGCCCGGGCCTCGAGGGTGGCGACACGCTCGTGACACGGGCGCTGGCGGCGTTCGTGGCGGCGGTCGGGACCGACCGGGTGCCCGGTGGGTTCCACGCCGTCGTCACCAAGCGGGTGCCGGCCGGGGCGGGGCTCGGGGGCGGGTCGTCGGATGCTGCGGCTGCGCTGCGCGGTGCGAATCGGCTGTCCGGGTCGCCGCTGACGGCCGACGAGCTCGCGGCTCGTCGCCGCGACCATCGGCTCGGACGTGCCGTTCTTCCTCGGGCCGGCTCGTGCAATTGCACGGGGACGAGGCGTGCAATTGGCACCCGGCCCGACCCTGCCCCCCATCGCCGTCGTCCTCGCCCACCCCGGCCGGCCGCTCGCCACGCGCGACGTGTACGAGGCGTACCGGCCCGCCGGCCCGATCGCCGACGCCGGCGCTGCCCGCCGCGATCGACTCCCTCGCCGCCCTCGCCGCGCTCGTCGCCAACGACCTCGGCCCGGTCGCCGAGCAGCTCGAGCCCGGCTGCCGTGCGCTGCGCCTCGCGCTCGTGGCCCGTGGCGCCGCCGCGGCGTGCGTGACGGGGTCGGGATCGGCCGTGTTCGGGCTCTTCCCGGACCTCGCTTCCGCGACCGTCGCGGCCGCCTCGCTTCCGGGGGCGGCGTGGGCGCGGGCCGCTACCCTGTCGGCATCGTGAAGCGGATCGAAGTCGACCCGTCCGACGTCAGGATCACCACGCTCGGCTACAGCAGCGACCCGGCTCCCGCCGGTGGCCCAGGAGCCTGGCTGCGGCGCTACCGGCTCCGTCTCGCCGGCGGCCTGGCGCTCCTCGAGGCGCTGCTCTGGGCGTTCGACGTCTCGAAGCTGATCCTGCTCGCCGTCGCGGTCGCCGCGGTCGCCTTCCACTTCTTCGTCACGCCGCGCATCCCGTCGTACACGTTCCGGCAGGTGTCGTGGGTCTTCGCGTTCGCGCAGGTGCTGATCGCGATCGGCTCGATCCTGCTCGTCGTCTTCACCACCCTCGTCGCGATCCTGATCTTCACCTTCCTGGTGCGTCCTCGTGATCGGCGGCCTGGCCGCCCTTCTCGGCGACCGCCGGTGATCGTCGACCTCCACTCCGACCTGCTGATCGACGTCGCCGACCGGCGCGTCGCCGGCGAGCGCGACGTCTTCCGCCGTCGCCACCTGCCCGCCCTCGCCGCCGCCGGCGTGCGCGTGCAGTTGCTCGCCGTGTACTGCCCGACGCAGCACGCCACCGACCTCGCGCTGCGGCACGCGCTGCGCCTGATCGAGGCCGCGCACCGCGACGCCGACGAGTCGGACGGCGCGCTCGCCATCGTCACCGATGCGCCGGCGAGCTCGACGCCGCGCTCGACGCGGGCGCCATCGCCGGCATCCTCACCCTCGAGGGCGCCGAGCCGCTCGGTCGCGAGCCCGAGCTGGCGCGGCTGTTCGCGCGCCTCGGCGTGCGCTCGATCGGCCTCACCTGGAACCGCGCGAACGACTTCGCCGACGGCGCCACCGAGGACCGCGGCGCCGGCATCACGCCGGCCGGTCGGCGCCTGCTCGCGGAGATGGCCGACGCCGGCATCGCGCTCGACCTGTCGCACCTCACCGAGCGCGGCGCGCAGCGACGCGCTCGAGCACGCGCCCGGGCACGTGTTCGCGTCGCACTCCAACGCCGCCGCCGTGCACCCGACCCTCCGCAACGTCTCCGACGAGGTGCTGCGCGGGCTCGCCGAGCGGGACGGCGTGTGCGGCCTGAACCTGCTGCCCGTACTGCTCGGCCCCGACCCGGTCGGCCCGCAGGCCGCCGCGCACCACGACCACCTCGTCGCGGTCGGCGGCGCCGCGCTCCCGGCCATCGGCGCCGACTTCGTCGCGTTCCTCGCCGCACGGGCCGTCCGAGCCGCACCACCTGCAGCCGCCCGAGGCGCCCGACGCCGCGCTGGCGAGCGTGCCGGAGCCGCCGCGCGAGACGGCCTACGCCGACGTCCGCGCCGCGGTCGCCGCCCGTTCGGGCGCCGGCGCTGCCGACGCGCTCATGTCCGGCAACGCGCTCGCGTTCCTGCGCCGCGCGCTCGGCACCTGACCGTCAGGCGATGCCGGCGGCCGGCGCGGGCGCCGGCAGCGGGCTCTGCGGCAGGCCGCGCCGCGCCTCGCCCTCGTTGTACTCGCGCGGCGCCACGTCGTTCGCCGCGGCCGAGTAGAACAGGCTGGCGAGCGCCTGGATGTGGTCGCGGCCGACGTCGAGCTCGGTCTGGCCGCCGCCGTACAGCGCGATCCGGTGCGCCTTGCAGAACTCGATCGTCGCGAACAGGTTCGACGATCGGCCCGAACCGCGACGGCTTGATGTTCATGCGCCGCGGCAGGATCGGCAGGGCCTCGATGTCGGCCACCGAGTGGATGATGGCGTCGAACGCCAGCCGGTGCTCGTGGCCGCGGAAGAGGTCGAGCCAGCCGTCGGCGAACCAGGCGTCCTCGATCGTCGTGTCGTCGTCGAACCGGTCGCGGCACGCGACGTAGAGCCGCTCGTCCGGCTCCTGGCTGACCCCCGTCGCCGCGGCGTAGTGCGCCTTCAGGTCGAGCACGCGGACGCGGCCGCTCGCCGCCAGCCAGTCGATGTACGCGTCGTCCCACGCCGACTCCGGATCGAGCTTGAACTCGAGGCCGGGAGCCCCGTCGAGCCACGCGCGGACGTCGTGCCTGGTGGACATGCAGAACCGCACCGGCCGGTACGGCAGGCCGAGCGCGCCGCCCAGCGTCTGGCCCGCCTGACGCAGCGCCAGGTCGAGCGCGGCCGACTCGAAACCCCAGCGCCGGTAGCCGAGCCCGAAGGGCGCCAGCGCGCCCGACGCCTCGTCGAACGTGGTCACGCCCGACAGGTCGACCGGGGCCTGGGCGGCCAGCACGTCGTGCTCGGGCACCTCGTAGGTGACGTCCTCGCCGCGGCCCTCGAGGCCGCCGCCGCGCATCACGATCGTCGTCGTGATGCGCGTCCACTCGGGCGTGACGTGCTCGTGCCGCTCGAGCGCGTAGTCGTCGATCTGGAGCTTCAGGTCGGCGATGCGGGCGTAGAGATCCACGCCCGGCAGCCTACCCGGCAGCGATGATGTGGTGCGTGGACCTCGACCGCGCCGACGTCGTCCTGCTGCGCCATGGCGAGACGACCTACAACGCCGCCCACCTGCTGAACGGCGACCCCTCGGTCGAGGTGCCGCTCACCGACGCCGGCATCGCCCAGATCCGCGCGCTGCGGGCCGAGCTGGCCGGGATCCCGTGGGCGGCGGTCGTCGTGACGCCGTTCGGCCGCACCCGCCAGTCGCTGGACGAGCTGCTGCCCGGCCGCGCCGCGATCGTCGACCCCGATCTGGGCGACATCCGGCCTCGGCGAGTTCGAGTCGCAGCCGCGGGCCACGTACCGCGCCTGGCGCCAGACGCACGGCGTCGCCGAGGCGCCGCAGGGCGGCGAGTCGCGCCGCGCGGCCGTCGAGCGCTACGCGCGCGGGCTCCGCCGCCTGGCCGAGCAGACGCCTCACCCGGCGCTGGTCGTGACGCACGACCAGCCGATCCGCTACCTCCTGAACGTCCTCGCCGGCGACGACCCCGTCCTCGGGCCCGCGCCGCCCGTGCCGAACGCGACGCCGTACCCGTTCACGCGCGAGATGCTCGCGGAGGGCGCCCGACGCCTCGCAGCGTCGCTCGGCTAACGTCTCGCGTATGGCTGCCCGCACCTTCGCCGATCTCGCGCTCGTCGGCGCACGCATTCGCACGCTCGACCCCGACCGCCCCACCGCGACCGCCGTCGCCGTGCGCGCCGGCACGATCGTCGCCGTCGGCTCCGACGCCGAGGTGCGCGCCGCGTGCGACGGCGCGACCGAGGTGATCGACCTCGGCGGCACGGCGCTGGTGCCGGGACTGACCGACTCGCACATCCATCCCTTCCTCGGCTCCGACGGCGCGCTCGGCGCCGACCTCACCGGCGTCACCACCCTGGAGGGTGTCCGCGACGCGCTGCGGGCCGAGCGGGCGCGCTGCGGCGACGGCGACTGGGTGCGCGGCTACGCGCTGGCGTACGAGGCGTTTCCCGACGGCGGCATCGACGGCCGGCTGATCGAGGAGGCCGTCGGCGGCAACCCCGCGCTGCTCAGCTTCTTCGACTTCCACACGGCGCTCGCCACGCCCGGAGGCGCTGCGACGCGCCGGCGTCGACGGCCCGCGCTCGTTCACCGAGGCGGCCGAGGTCGTGTGCGTCGACGGCGCGCCCACCGGCGAGCTGCGCGAGCCGGGAGCGATCTCGCTCGTGATGGAGGCCGTGCCCGAGCCGACCGACGAGGAGCGCCTGCAGCGCTACCGCACCACCTTCGAGCGCATGAACGCCGTCGGCCTCACCGGCGGCCACGTCATGATCGGGTCGCCGCAGCTGTACGAGGTGTGCCGCGAGATGGACGCCCGCGGCTGGATGACGGTGCGCTGCATCGTGCCGCTGCACCAGGAGCCCGACATCGGCGACGACGAGATCGCCGCACGGCTGCCGCTGCTGGGCGAGCACGGGCAGATGTGGCGCGGCGGGACGGCCAAGTTCTTCATCGACGGCGTCGTCGAGACCGGCACCGCATGGCTGTACGAGCCCGACACGAACGGCGGCGGCACGGTGCCGTTCTGGCCGACGCGAGGAGCGGTACGCGTCGGTCGTCGCGCGGTTCGCGCGCGCCGGCTTCGCCTGCACCACGCACGCCGTCGGCGACCGCGCCGTGCGCGCCGCGCTCGATGCCTACCGCGCGGCGGGCCCGGTCGCCCGGCCGCCAGCACCGCATCGAGCACATCGAGACCCTGCAGGACCACGACCTGCCGCGGTTCGCGGCCGAGGGCGTCTGCGCGTCGATGCAGCCGCTCCACATGGAGAACAACCAGGCCGACCAGACCGACCCGTGGAGCCGGGCGCTGGGGCCGGAGCGCAGCAACCGCGCGTTCCGGACGCGCGACATCTGGGACTCGGGCGCGCTCGTGTGCCTCGGTTCCGACTGGCCGGTGGCGCGGTTCGATCCGCGGCTCGGCATGGGCTGGTGCCGGCTGCGCCGCGAGCCGGGACATCCGGAGCGCGGCTCGTACGGCCCGGACCAGGCGCTGACCGGGCTCGAGACGCTGCTCGGGTACACCCGCAACCCGGCCGCGCTGGCCGGCGAGAGCGCCCTGAACGGCTGCATCCGCGAGGGCTACCGGGCCGACCTGACCGGGTTCGCGCACGATCCCGTCGACGTCGACGCCGACGACCTGCTGCAGCTGCCGGTGACGCTCTGCGTGGTCGACGGCGCCGTCCGGCACCGGTCGGGCGGCTAGCCGGCGGCGACCGCCGCCACCTGCGCGGCCGCGGAGAACGGGTCGCCCTGCAGCAGCACCGCACCGAGCGCGCCGGCCTCCTCGACCCGCGCGCCGGCGCCGCCGATGGCGAGCAGCCGGCCGACGCCGAGCTCGGCCAGCCCGGGGTCGGCGAAGCGCTCGGGCACGACGGCGGCGAGCACGACGGCGCGCGGCGCGAGCGTGATGGCGGCGCGCTCGATCGTGCTGGTCGGCGTGTCGTGCCCGAGCAGCGTGATGCGCCAGCCCTGCTCGCGCAGCGCGAGGCCGAACGCGATCAGGCCGAGGTCGTGGCGCTCGCCGGACGGGCAGGCGAGCACGCGCCCGCGGGCCGGTGCCGAGATCCCAGCCCCGGGCCAGCCCGCGCAGACGGCCGCTGATGAGGTTCGACGCGAAGTGCTCGCGTGGCGATCTCCTGGTCACCCGGATCCGTCCGCTCGCCCACCGCGTGCAGCACCGGCAGCACCACGTCGAGGATCACCGACGCCGTCGATCGCGCCGTCAGAAGCTGGTCGAGCAGGTCCTCGGCCGCGGCCGCGTCGAAGCGGACGCACGCGTCCTCGAGAGCGCGCCAGCGCGTCGGCCGGCGGCCGGCCGGCCTGCACCGCGCGCGCCGCCTGCGCGGCCGACAGGCCCTCCGCGAGCCGGCTGCGCATCGCCCGGACGCGCTGCTCGTCCGACGCCGAGTAGAGCCGGTAGCCCGCGGCAGTGCGGACCGGCTCGAACAGCCCGTACCGCTGCTCCCAGGCGCGGAGCAGCTCGGGGGTGGTGCCCGTCCGGCGCGCCAGCTCGCCGATCCGGACGCGGCGCTCGGCCGGCACGGCTAGGCCAGCACCACGGCCAGCTGGTCGAGCGCGGCGCGGCCGCGGCTCTTGACGGTGCCGGTGGGCACGCCCGTCTCCTCGGCGATCTCGCGGTAGCTCTTGCCCTCGCCGTAGGCCATCCGCAGGGTGGTGCGCTGCACGGTGGAGAGCCGCGCGAGCGCGCGCTCGACGGTGAGGCGCAGGGCGATGCCCTCGGTCGGGTCGGGCTGCGACGGCTCCGCGGCCAGCGCCGGGTCGTCGAGCACCGGCCGCACCGAGGCGCGGCGCAGGGCGTCGATGCAGCGCCGGGAGGCGATCATCGCGAGCCACGTGCGGACGCTGGAGCGCGTGGCGTCGAAGGTCGCCGAGCACGCGCCACGCCTCGGCGAACGTCTCCTGGATCAGGTCGTCGATGCGGCCGCTGTCGAACGTGTGCCGCCGGGCGACGCTGCGCACCAGGTCGCGGTGCCGGCGGTAGAGCTCCTCGAACGCCCGCGCGTCGCCGGCCACGGCCCGCCGACACAGCTGCTCGTCCGGGGTGGATGGGAGGAAGCCGTTCATTGAACTAACACTATACAAACTCTCTACAGGATACAGTCAGTAGCGCATGAGCCAGATCACCGTCAGCACCGAGATCGCGGCGCCGATCGACGTCGTCTTCGCCTTCCACCTCGACCCGCGCAACGCCGCGAAGATCTCGCCGCGCGGCACGCGCGTGGTGTCGGTCGAGGCGCCCGAGCGCGTGCACGCCGGCGACGAGATCCGTCTCGCGGTGCGGCAGTTCCCGCTGCCGATGACGCAGCGGTGGCGCGTCCGCATCGAGCGCGTCGAGGAGCCGGTCGCGGTGGTCGACGTCGCCCTCGTCGGGCCCGTTCCCGGTGTGGCGGCACGAGCACCTGTTCGCGGTCGCGGGCGAGGGCCGCACGCTCCTCACCGACCACGTCACGTACGAGCTGCCGCTGGGCGCGCTCGGCCGGCTGGCCGACCGGATCATCGTCCGCCGGGTGCTGCTGCGGACGTTCCACGCGCGCCACGCACGCACGCGCGCCATCCTCGGGTGATACTCCCGGTGTGGAATCCGCAGACGTGGTCATCATCGGCGGCGGCGCGATCGGTGCCGCGACCGCCTTCCAGCTCGCTCTGAAGGGCGTCACGAACGTCGTGCTGCTGGAGCGCGGGCAGCTCGCGGGCGGCTCGACCGCGAAGTCGGCGGGCGGCGCGCGGCTGCAGTTCGCCGACGAGCTGAACATCCGCATCGGCGAGCGCGGCATGCGCGACTTCGAGACGTGGAACGAGCTGATCGGCGCCCACGTCGACTTCATCCCCGACATCGCGCTGCACCAGGTCGGCTACCTGTTCCTGCTCTCCGACGACGCAGCAGCTGCAGACGTTCCGCGCCGCGCTCGAGGTGCAGCACCGGCTCGGCGTGCCGTCGCGCGAGCTGACCGCCGCCGAGGCCGGCGCGATGGTGCCGCAGCTCGTCATCGACGACCTCGTCGGCGCGACCTTCTGCCCGCGCGACGGCCACATGAGCCCGGAGGCCGTCGTGCAGGGCTACGCGGCCGCGGCGGCCGCGCACGGCGTCAGCGTGCGCCAGGGCGTCACCGTCGACCGGCATCGCCGTCGCGGACGGCCGAGTCACGGGCGTCGACGACCGACGCCGGCGCGATCGCGACCGACACCGTGGTCTGCGCAGCGGGCGCCTGGTCGCGCGAGGTCGGCGCGATGGCCGGCATCGAGATCCCCGTCGACGGCGAGGCGCGCTGGATGTTCTTCTCGCCCGAGAACGGCGGCCTCGGCGACGACCTGCCCCTGACGATCGACTTCGCCACCGGCTTCTACACGCACCGCGAGGGCCCCGGCATCGTGTTCGGCGGCCGCGAGGCGGAGCTCGAGGACATCGCCGTCCACGCGCTGCACCGCCTGCCGGTGATCGGCGAGCTGCCGATCCAGAGCCAGTGGTGGGGCTACTACGACAACTCGCCCGACCACAACGCGATCGTCGGCGCCACCGAGCTGCGCGGCCTCTACGTCGGCACCGGCTTCTCCGGCCACGGCTTCCAGCAGGCCCCCGCCGTCGGCGAGCACCTCGCCGAGCTGATCAGCGGCGGGCCGGTGTCGATCCCGATGGAGCCGTTCGGCCTCGAGCGGTTCAGCCGCGGCGAGCAGCGCGTCGAGACGTTCATCGTCTAGGGCGGCCGGTTCGCGAGTGGTTGGGTGTCGGTGGCCTCGCCAATTGCACGGAACGTTTCGTGCAATTGCACGCGCGCTCGGGCTGCGGGAGCTCGCGTCCGAAGCGGCGGCGTCGGCCGGTCCTGCGTCACTTGGCGCCCAAGTGCACGGGATGGTTCGTGCAATTGCACGCGACGCGCTCCGTGCACTTGGCGGCGAGGCCGATCGCCCATCCGCTCGGCGGCCCGCCGGCGTGCCAGGCGCACCTCGCCCGATCGGCATCTCACCGTCCAATTGCACGAGACGTTCCGTGCAATTGGACGCTCCGGCGCGACGGACGGCCGCTAGACCAGGAAGCCGCGCAGCAGGTTGGCCGTCGCGGAGATGTGCTCGTCCATGATCGCCCGCGCCGCCTGGCGGTCGCCGCGCTCGATCGCGTCGATGAGGGCGTGGTGCTGGATGTCGGAGTGGCGCATCGCCTCGGGGACGGGCTGGACGTGCTCGATCACCTCGGCCACGCGGGCCTGGGCGTCGGCGACGGCGGCGGCCAGCGACGGGCGTGCGCGCCAGGTCGGCGACGGCGAGGTGGAACCGGGCATCGAGCGCGCGGTACGGCCCGTCGTGGCTCGCGGCCAGCTCGCCGGCGAGCACGCGGAGGTTCGCGACGCCCTCCGGGTCGGCTCGTTCCGCCGCCAGTTCGGCGGCGGCGGGCTCGACCGCCCAGCGGTAGTCGAGCGCGTCGAGCAGGGCGGCGCCGAGCGAGCGCGCGGTCAGCCGGGCGCGCGGCTCCGAGTCGGGCGAGGCCAGGTCGATCACGTACGAGCCGCCGCTGCGGCCGCGGCGCGTCTCCACCAGCCCGGCCAGCTGCAGCGCGCGCACCGCCTCGCGGATCGTCGCCCGCGAGACGCCCAGCCGCGTCGCGAGGTCGCGCTCCGAGGGCAGCCGCTCGCCGGGCGGCACCAGCCCGAGCCGGACGGCGTGCGCGAGCCGCTCGACCGTCTCCTCGAACACGTTGCCGCTGCGGATGGGCCGCAGCAACAGGGAGTTGACGTCGCCGTCCATCGCGGTAAAAATACCTCAATGGCCAGTCCATTTCCAGGGTGCGTTGCATGAAGGCCGGATACGCGATGTTCCCGCAGGGGAACGTCGTCAGCGAGCCCGACCACGCTGCCCGACCAGACACGCATGGCGCACGAGCTCTCGATGGCGACACCTCGCCGGCGAGCTCGGCTTCGACTCCTTCTGGGTCACCGAGCACCACTTCGGCGACTACAACCTCGCCCCCGCGCCGCTGACGGTGCTGTCGTACGTCGCCGGCCGGTTCCCGCAGATGGAGCTCGGGTCGATGGTCGTCGTGCTGCCGTGGAACGACCCGCTGCGCGTGATCGAGCAGACCGTGATCCTCGACTACCTGTCCGACGGCCGGCTGCTGCTCGGCATCGGCAAGGGCGAGGCGGCACGCGAGTTCAGCGCGTTCGGCATGGATCTCGACGAGGGCCGCCGGCGGTTCGAGGCCAACCTCGACCTGCTGCTCGAGGCGCTCCAGACGGGCGTGCTGCGCCGCGAGGGCGAGCCCGACATCGCGATCCGCCCGACGCCGCGGGCCGACTTCAAGGACCGCATCCTGATGGCCGCCGGCTCCCCGCAGTCGCTCGACCGCGCCGCCGACGCCGGCCTGCCGCTGGTGCGCATCATCCTGCGCGGCTGGGAGGAGGTGGCCGAGCAGGTCGAGCGCCACCGGGAGCGTTTCACGGCCGCCGTCGGCTACGAGCCGCCGCCGTGCGTGCTGCTCACCTACGCCTTCTGCGACCGCGACGCCGGCAAGGCTGCCGAGCTCGGCCAGCGCTACGCCCGCGCCTACCGGCGAGACGGCCATCAACCACTACGGGCTGGCCGACAAGGAGAACGACCTGCGCCGGTTCGCCGAGGACCAGATCTGGGGCACGCCCGACCAGATCGTCGAGAAGTGCGAGGCCGCCGCGCGTACCATCGGCACCGACCACATCGCGTTCGCGTTCCGCTACGCGAGCGTGCCGTACGAGGAGGCCGAGGCGTCGATGCGCCTGTTCGCGAGCGACGTGCTGCCACGCCTGTCGCGCCTGAAGGTGACCGGCATGAACGCCGCCGAGCTGATCGAGCGCGTCTCGAACTGGGGACGCTTCGGGGCCGACGACCAGCTCGGCACCGTCAACCACATCACGGCCGAGAAGCGCATCGCCGCGGCGCGGCCTGGTGCAGACCGGCGAGGTGTTCTCGCTCGCCGTCGACTTCGAGCCCGACACGCCGCAGTTCAAGGCGTCGTACCGGCTCAACCCGCAGCGCTCGATGGTCGCCACCGGCACCGACGTCCGCACCGGCCGGCAGGCCGCGTTCGGGCTCGCCGGCCACGGCTTCGCCGACGACATGGTCGTCATGTCGCTGCAGGCCGCGACGCAGTGGGACTCGCTCGCCCACTGCTTCCACGACTACCACATGTACAACGGCCGGCCATGCGAGATGGTCGGCGCGAAGGGCGCCTCCGCCAACGACATCGCCGTGCTGCGCGACCGCGTGTTCACGCGCGGCGTGCTGGCCGACGTCGCCGGGCACCTGGGCGTCGACGCCCTCGCCGCCGACCACCACATCACCGTCGCCGAGCTCGAGTCGACGCTCGCGGCGCAGGGCGTCGCGGTCGAGTCGGGCGACGCGCTGATCATCCGCACCGGCCACCTCGGCCGCATCCAGCGCGAGGGCGCGTGGGACCGGTTCGTCGAGGCGGACGAGCCCGGCCTCGGCTGGGACGCGATGCCGTGGCTGCGCGACCACGAGATCGCGGCGGTGGCGTGCGACAACTGGGCGTTCGAGGTGGTGCCGAGCCGCCACGAGCTCGGCCTGCCGTTCCACGCCGTCGGCATCGTCTACATGGGCCTGCTGATCGGCGAGATCTTCGTGCTCGACGTGCTCGCCGAGGCGTGCCGCGCCGACGGCCGCTGGGACTTCCTCTTCACCGCCCCGCCGCTGCCGTTCACCGGCGCCGTCGGATCGCCGATCAACCCGCTCGCGATCCGCTAGTCGCGGAGGATCCAGAAGAACACGGCGTCACCGTCACCGAGGTTGCGCCAGGCGCTGATCGGCGCCCGCTCGGCAACCAGCGCCTCGCCCGTGCGCAGGGCGGCGTGGCGCTCTCCCAGGCGCACCTGCACGAGGCCGGTCGCGACGGCGATCGACTCCACGCCCTTGTGGCCGGCCGGCGGCGTGCCCGACTCGCCGCGCGCGAGGCGCACCAGCATGATGCGCAGGCCGACGCCCGGGTCGTCGAGCAGCGGCAGCGCGCCACCCGCGCTGCGCTCGCGCGGATCGAGCCGCCGGGCGAGGCGATAGCCCGGGCCGTCCGAGCCGCGCAGGAGGTCGTCCAGCGACACGCCGAGGCGCCCGGCCAGGTCGACCAGCGTGTCGAGGGACAGCCCTGACTGCGCACGCTCGGCATGGGAGATGGCGCTGGGCGAGACGCCCGCGACACGGGCGAGCTCGGTCTGCGACAGCCCGCGCGCCTCGCGCACGGCCTTCAGCGCGGCCGCGAGCCGTGACGTGGCCGGCGCGATCCGCAGCGACGTGCCGCCGAGGTACGCGTAGACCGTTCCCTCGACGCCGGGCAGGCGGCCATCGGCCTTGACGACCCGCAGGCGGTGCTCGTCCAGGGCGAGCACGCACTGCGTGATGTCGACGACGCCGGCGCGCAGCGCTGCCAGGTCGGGCGCGAGCGAGACCGACCAGTAGGCGACGGCGCCGAGGTCGAGCAGCAGCGGGCAGCAGCGCGCGAAGAAGCGCAGCGTCGTCTCGGCGCCCCAGCGCTCGACCATCGCGTCGAGCGGGTCGAACAGCAGCACGCTGCGCTCGTGGCCGCGACCGAAGGCACGGACGGCCTGCAGGAGGGCGCCGGGCCGGTCGTGCTGCCCGATCCGGCCGTCGATCACGGCTGCTTCGACGCCCGGCCCGTCGTCCAGGGCGACCCGTGCAATTGCACCGGACTGGTCGGTCTCGGCGGCCAGCGCCGTGAAGAACGGATCGGCCTGGCCGGCGCGCCGAACCTCGAACACGACGTTGTCGCCCCAGTACAACCCCCCGAGCGCACGGTCGAGGTCGCTGCTACCGGTCGTGGCGGGTCCCGCGAGCACGGGACGAAGGATACGATTGCGCGATGCGCATCGACGTCGTAGGCAGCGCGAACATCGATCTCGTCGCCACGGCTCGACCGGCTTCCGGAGGCCGGCGAGACGCTTGCCGTCGACCTCGTTCGCGCTCGTGCCCGGCGGCAAGGGCGCGAACCAGGCCGTCGCGGCCGCGCGGCTCGGCGCCGACGTGCGGTTCGTCGGGGCGGTCGGCGAGGATGCCCACGGCGACACGCTGCTGCGGGCGCTGGCGGCCGACGGCGTCGACACGTCGGCGACGCGGCGCCTCGGGCCCGACTCCGGCCAGGCCTTCATCTTCGTCGACCGGGCGGGCGACACGATGATCGTGACCGTCGGCGGCGCCAACCACCTGCTCGGTCGCGAGCGACGTCGACGTCGCCGGCGCGGCGGCGGTGCTGATGGTGCTCGAGGTGCGGGACGAGGTGATCGCAGCCGCGGCCGCGCAGTGCACGGGCTTCCTCGCGATCAACGTCGCGCCGCCGCGCCCGCTGCCGGACGGCGTCCTCGACCGCGCCGACCTGATCGTCGCCAACCGGCACGAGTTCGCGGCCGTGCCGGGCGTGTCCGGCGGCCGGCTGGTCGCCGTGACGATGGGCTCCGAGGGCGCGCGCCTGATCCGCGACGGCGTCGAGGTCGCGTACTGCCGGCCGCCCGCCGTCCCCGTCGTCGACGGCACCGCCGCCGGCGACGCGTTCACGGCCGCGCTCACGGTCGCCCTGCTCGAGAAGATGTCCGACACCGACGCGCTCCGCTTCGCCGTCACCGCCGGCGCCGTCACGGTGCGCCGCCACGGCGCCCAGCCGTCGCTGCCGCGGCGCAGCGAGGTCGAGGCGCTCCTCTCGCCGGTCTGAGGCGCGGCGGGTGGCGCGGCGGCTCGTCGCGGCGTGGGCGGCCAAGTGCACGGGACGTTTCGTGCAAGTGCACGGGTCGGCGCGTCATGCACGGCTGCGAGCGTGCACGTCGGCGCGTGCAAGTGCACGGCTCGGCGCGTGCAAGTGCACGGCTCGGCGCGTGCAAGTGCACGGGACGTTCCGTCCAATTGCACGGAACGTCCCGTGCAATTGCACCGCCCACCATCGCTACACTCGCGGCCATGAGCGACAGCGACGCCTTCAAGGCCGCCCGCGACCTGCTGCTCGACTGCCGCGGCGACGACGACCGAGCGCAGCGCGAGTTCGCGTGGCCGGCGCTCGACGAGTTCAACTGGGCGCTCGACTGGTTCGATCGGGTGCCCGGCGCGGGACGCGCTGGCGCTGCACGTCGTGACGCAGGGCGGTGGCGAGGCGAAGCTGACGTTCGGCGAGCTGTCCGCGGCGTCCGACCGGCTGGCGAACGGGCTGCGCGATCGCGGCGTCGTGCGCGGTGACCGGCTGCTGCTGATGCTCGGCAACGTGCCGGAGCTGTGGGTGACGATGCTGGCGGCGATGAAGCTCGGCGCGGTGCTGATCCCGGCCTCGACGCTGCTCACGGTGGACGACCTGGCCGATCGGCTGACGCGCGGCGCGGTCGCGCGTGATCGTCTGCGACGCCGGGCTCTGCGAGCGCTTCGCGGGCCTGCCGTTCGACGGCGTCCGCGTCGCCGTCGGCGACGCACGCCGGCCGGATGGCACGCCTACGCCGAGGTCGCCGCGGGCGCGGCGGCGCTTCACGCCCGACGGCCCGACCGCGGCCACCGACCCGCTGCTCCTCTACTTCACGAGCGGCACGACGCAGCTGCCGAAGCTCGTCGAGCACACGCACGCCAGCTACCCGGCGGGCCACCTGTCGACGATGTACTGGCTCGGCCTGCAGCCCGGCGACGTCCACCTGAACATCTCGTCGCCCGGCTGGGCCAAGCACGCCTGGTCGTGCGTGTTCGCGCCGTGGAACGCCGAGGCCGCCGTCTTCTCGTTCAACCAGCCGCGGTTCGACGCGCCGTCGCTGCTCGACGCGCTCGTCACGCACCGCGTCACGTCGCTCTGCGCGCCGCCGACGGTCTGGCGGCTGCTGATCCAGCAGGACCTCGCCTCCTACCCGGTCGGTCGTGCGCGAGCTGATCGGCGCCGGCGAGCCGCTCAACCCCGAGGTGATCGCGCAGGTCGAGCGGGCCTGGGGCATCACGATCCGCGACGGCTACGGCCAGACCGAGACGACGCTGCAGGTCGGCAACTTCGTCGGCCAGCCCGTGCGCACCGGGTCGATGGGCCGCCCGGCGCCCGGCTACCCCGATCGTGCTCGTCGACGTCGACGGCGCGCGCGTCGAGGGCGCCGGCGAGGGCGAGGTCTGCATCGACCTGGCCCGCCGCCCGCTCGGCCTGATGACGGGCTACCGCGGCGCCGACGAGCAGACGGCCGAGGCGATGCGCGACGGCGTGTACCACACGGGCGACGTCGCCCTGCGCGACGACGACGGCTACCTGACGTTCGTCGGCCGCACCGACGACGTGTTCAAGGCGTCCGACTACCGCATCTCGCCGTTCGAGCTCGAGAGCGCGCTGCTCGAGCACCCCGCGGTCGCCGAGGCCGCCGTGGTGCCGAGCCCCGACCCGGTGCGGCTCGCCGTGCCGAAGGCGTTCGTGGCGCTCGCGCCGGGCACGCGAGCCGGACGAGGCGACGGCGCGCGCCATCCTCGCCTTCACGCGCGAGCGCCTGGCGCCGTACAAGCGGATCCGCCGCGTCGAGTTCGCCGAGCTGCCGAAGACCATCAGCGGCAAGATCCGCCGCGTCGAGCTGCGCGAGGCCGAGACGGCGCGCGACCTCGACCGCCCGCAACCCCGCCGAGTGGTGGGAGGAGGACCTCGCTTGACACCGACCAGCTCGATCGACTCGGCATCGAGCAACGCCGTCGAGGCCGCGCTGACGCCGACCGGACGTTCCCGCGCTGGTACTCCGATCCCGCGATCTACGACTTCGAGCTCGACTCGATCTTCACCCGGTCGTGGGTGATCGCCGGCTCGCTCGACCGGCTCGCGAAGTCGGGCGACCACCTCGTCTCGCCGCGCCGCGCACGTGCCCGTCCTCGTCACGCGCGCGCGCGACGGCGAGCTGCACGGGTTCGTCAACGTCTGCCGCCACCGCGCCTACCCCGTCGCCACCGAGGACGGCTGCCGCAGCTGCTGCAGTGCGCGTACCACGCGTGGACGTACGAGCTCGACGGGCGCCTCAACCGGGCGCCGCGAGCCGAGGCCGAGCCCGGGTTCGACAAGGCCGACTTCTCGCTCGTGCGCGTCTCCGTCGACACCTGGGGCCCGCTCGTGTGGGTCAACCCCGACCCGGACGCACCGCCCCTGCGCGAGGCCTACCCCGGCTTCGAGGCGCTCGCCGCAGAGCACGGCATGGACTTCTCCGGCTACGCTACACTCGCGCGCGTGCTCGATCCCGGCGAACTGGAAGGTCTGGGTCGAGAACGCCAGCGAGTGCGAACTGGAAGACCATGCCTCGGCACGTCGCTCGCCGACGCCTGGGACGCCGCCGCGGCACGTACGAGTACGTCAACCAGGAGACCGTGCTCGGCGCAGCTCACCGTGCCGAACGCGAAGGCGCGAGTTCGGAGGCGACCGGCGAGTTCGCTACATCTTCGTCTGGCCGGCGAGCTTCATCGTCGCGGACGAGTACGTCGTGACGACCGGGCATCATCACGCCCGGACCGCAGACGTGCGATCGCACGCACTCTGCCGCGATGGCTCGACCCGGCCTTCGTAGCGAGTGGGTGCATGTACGACCGCGCGCGAGGACGCCGAGGCCGTGCGGCTGCAGCAGCCCGGCCTGCGACCGCGATGGTGCCCGAAGGCCGCCTGATGCCGGCGGCGAGACCGCGCGCTCGCGCTGCCACGCGGCATGGCTGGGAGAGCTTCGCGGCGACGCTCGGCATCGAGACGTAGCGCGCGCCGCGCCAGTATCCTGCCGCCGTGGCAACCGTCTCCCACCTGCGCGCGTCGCCCGTCAAGGGGCTCAACCAGACCGAGCGCGACTCGCTCACGCTGGTGCCGGCGGCATCGACGAGGACCGGCGCTTCGTGATCGTCGAGGACGGCAAGGCCCTGTACGGCGCGAACCTGTCCGAGATCGCCGGCACGACCGCCGCGTGGGACGCCGCCGCCGGCACGCTCACCATCATGTTCGCCGACGGCGAGATCGGTCTCCGGCGAGGTCGACCACCGGCGAGCGCCGTCGTGGCGCAGGCGTACGGCCCGCGCGAGGTGCCGGGCGACGTCGTCGACGGGCCCGTGGGCCGACGCGCTGTCGACGCGCACCGGCAAGCGGCTGACGCTGATCCAGTCGCCGGTCGGCGTCGGCAGCCCGGGGCCGATCACGCTGCTCGGCGATGCCTCGGTCGAGCGCGTCGCCGCCGAGCTGGGCCTGGCCGAGCTGGGCGCGCGCCGCTTCAAGATGTCGATCGAGATCGCCGGCACCGCCGTCTACGAGGAGGACGAGTGGAGCGGCCGCGACGTCCGCATCGGCGACGCCGTCGTCCGCGTCGGCGGCCAGGTGCCGCGCTGCGTGCTCATGACCCGCGACCCGGACACGCAGGTGCGCGACTACCCGGTGCTGAAGGCGATCCTCGCGCACCGCACGCCGATGGCGGGCGGCGAGCCGCCGCTCGGCGTGTACGCGACCGTGGTCGAGCCGGGCGTGATCCGCGTCGGCGACACCGTCGCGCCCGTCTGACGCGGAGGGCTCCGGCGCGGCGGTTCGGCCTGCTGACGCGTCCAAGTGCACGGGACGTTTCGTGCAAGTGCACGGCCGTGCGTGCTACGCGGCAGTGCCGCGGACCGCCCAAGTGCACGGGATGAAACGTGCAAGTGCACGCCTCGCTCCGTCCAATTGCACGGAACGTTCCGTGCAATTGCACGCCTACCAGAGCCCGGGCACCGCGACGGCCTCGTCCTCCCCCGGCCACGGCGGCATCGTCACGCCCACCACCGCCACCTCCGTCGCCGGCCGCGGCGCGGAACTGGAACGACGTGCCGCACCGGGATCGACACCGACACGCCGGGCCGCAGCGCGACGATCTCCTCGACGCCGTCGCGCGACGCGCCACATCTCCCCCTCGCCCGCCACGACGAACCACAGCTCCTCGACCGTGCGGTGCACCATCGCCGCCGAGCAGGCGCCCGGCGGCAGCCGGAAGTGCGCCATCGAGCCGCCCGCCAGCCCTGCACAGCAGGCGCACCTCGGCGCCGTCCGGCGCGAAGGCGTCGGGCTCGTCGCCCAGCGAGTGCGTCGTGAACGCCGTCACCGCGCAAGGCTAGTCGCCTCCGGGTTGCGCCGACAATCCTAGATCTTATAGGATTCACGTCATTCCCCGTCCGTGAAGGAGCTCCGGTGTCCACGACCACCTCGACGAAGCCGATCGACCCTCTCGACTACCTCGAGATCGACACCCTGCTCTCCGACGAGGAGCGGCTCATCCGCGACACCGTCCGCGGCTGGGTCGGCGAGCACATCCTGCCGAACGTCGCGGAGTGGTTCGAGGAGGGCGACCTGCCGATGTCGGAGCTCGCGCCGGAGCTCGGCAAGCTGGGCCTGCTCGGCATGCACCTCGAGGGCTACGGGTGCGCGGGCGCGAGCGCCGTCGCGTACGGGCTCGCCTGCATGGAGCTCGAGGCCGGCGACTCCGGCATCCGCAGCCTCGTGTCGGTGCAGGGCTCGCTGTCGATGTTCGCGATCTGGAGCTGGGGCTCCGAGGAGCAGAAGCAGCGCTGGCTGCCGCGCATGGCCACCGGCGAGCTGCTCGGGTGCTTCGGCCTCACCGAGCCCGACGCCGGCTCCGATCCCGGCGCGATGCGCACGCACGCGCGCCGCGACGGCGACGACTGGATCCTGAACGGCGCCAAGATGTGGATCACGAACGGCTCCGTCGCCGACGTCGCCGTCGTGTGGGCGCAGACCGACGACGGCATCCGCGGCTTCCTGGTCGAGAAGGGCGCCAAGGGCTTCACGGCGCCCGAACATCAAGCACAAGATCTCGCTGCGGGCCTCGATCACGTCCGAGCTGGTGCTGGACGACGTGCGCGTGCCGGGCGACGCGATGCTGCCCGAGGTGAAGGGCCTGCGCGGGCCGCTGTCGTGCCTCAACGAGGCGCGCTACGGCATCGTCTGGGGCGCCGTCGGCGCCGCTCGCGCCTGCTACGAGTCGGCGCTCGAGTACTCGAAGACGCGGATCGCGTTCTCGAAGCCGATCGGCGGCACGCAGCTGCAGCAGCTGAAGCTGGCCGAGATGGCGACCGAGATCAACCGCGCCACGCTCGTCGCGCTCCAGATCGGCCGCCTCAAGGACGCCGGCCTGGTGCGGCCCGAGCACGTCTCGATGGGCAAGTTCGGCAACGCCCGCGGCGCGCTCGAGGTGGCCCGCATGGCGCGCACCGTGCTGGGCGGCAACGGCATCACGCTCGAGTACCCCGTCATCCGGCACATGAACAACCTGGAGTCGGTGTACACCTACGAGGGCACGCACGACGTGCACGCGCTGGTCATCGGCGGCGCGGTGACGGGCATCCAGGCGTTCCGCTGATGGAGCTGCTCACGGCGCAGCAGGCGGCCGTGACGTGGCTGCGGCAGGCGATCGCCCGGGGCGAGCTGGCACCGGGTGACCGCATCGGGCAGGACGCCGTCGCCTCGCGCATCGGCGTCTCGCTGATCCCCGTCCGCGAGGCCCTGCGCGCGCTCGAGTCGGAGGGCCTGGTGACCTACGTGGCCCGCAAGGGCTACGCGGTCACCGAGCTCGACTACGCCGCGCTGGAGGAGATCTACCACCTGCGGGCGCTGCTCGAGCGCGACGCCGTCGAGCGCGGGCTGCCGCTCGCCACCGACGACGACATCGACGAGCTCGAGGAGGCGGCCGCCACGTGCCGCGAGGCGGCCGTCGAAGGTGACGTCACGACCGAGCTCGCGGCCAACCGCCAGTTCCACTTCCTGCTCTACGGCCTGGCCGGATCCGAGCAGCAGCTGCGCCTGATCCGGCTGCTCTGGGACGGCACCGAGGCGTACCGCGCGATCTACTACGGCACGCCCGGCGGCGAGGACGAGGCCGACCGCGCGCACCGCGCCATCGTCGACGCGGCCCGCGCCCGCGACGTGCCGCGGTGCGTCGCAGAGCTCCGCGCCCACCGGGAGCGCGCGCTCACGGTGCTGCACGGGGTGCTGGCGCGGTAGCATCGCGCTCCATGCGCACCCGAGCAGCGATCATGTTCGCGGCCAACGAGCCGCTCCAGCTGGAGGAGATCGAGCTCGCCGACCCCGGCCCCGGCGAGGTCCGGCTGAAGGTCGAGGCGGCCGGCGTCTGCCACTCCGACCTGCACTGGATGCTCGGCCACGCCTCCACCCCGCTTCCCGTCGTGCTCGGCCACGAGGGCTGCGGCATCGTCGAGTCGGTCGGCGCCGGCGTCACCACCGTGCAGCCGGGCGACCGCTGCGTCTTCATCCTCCGCCCCAACTGCGGCCGCTGCGACTACTGCACCGTCGGCCGGCCGATGCTCTGCGACGGCCACACGAACCCGGACGGCACGATGTTCGACGGCGTCGACGCGCATCCGGCGGCTGAACGGCGACGTCGTGCACCACTACGGCCGCATCTCGTGCTTCGCCGAGCACGCCGTGCTGCCCGAGGAGCAGCTGCTCGTCTGCGGCAACGACATTCCCGCCGACCAGGCCGCGCTGGTCGGCTGCGCCGTCATCACCGGCTTCGGCGCGGTCATGAACACCGCGCGCATCGAGGTCGGCTCCGACGTCGCCGTGATCGGCTGCGGCGGCATCGGCCTGAACGTCGTCTCGGCGGCGCGCATGCTGGGCGCGCGCCGCATCGTCGCCGTCGACGTCGACGAGCGCCACCTCGGCTTCGCCCGCGACTTCGGCGCCACCGACCTGGTCGACGCCCGCGCCGGCGACCCGGTCGCGGCGATCCGCGCCGCCACCGGCGGCGGCGCCCACTACGCCTTCGACGCGTACGGCTCGCCGCGCACCATGGAGCAGGCGTTCGCCGCCATCCGCGCCGGCGGCACGGCCGTGCAGATCGGGCTGTCCGCCGAGGGCGAGACGGGCTCGATCTCGCCGTTCGAGCTGGCGCTGTCCGAGAAGACGCTGAAGGGCTCGTTCATGGGCTCCTCGCGCCCCCGCGTCGACATGCCGCGGCTGCTCGACCTGTACCGGCTCGGCCGCCTCGACCTCGACCGGCTGGTCACCCGAACCTACCGGCTGGACGAGATCAACGAGGCCTACGACGACCTGCAGCGCGGCGTGCTCGCCCGCGGCGTCATCACGATGTGAGGAGCGACGGATGGACGGACTGATCGACGGACGCGACATCGGCGTCGACCTGGCGCTGACGGTGCTCGCCAACATGCGGGCGGAGGCGACGAGGATGGGCCTCGGCCTGGCCGGCTGCATCACCGACCGCGGCGGCCACGTGGTGGCGTCGCTGCGCATGGACAACGCCCCGCTCGGCGCGCTGCCGATCGCCGCCGACAAGGCCTACACGTCGGCGCTGTGGGGCATGCGCACCGGCGAGGCGGCGGAGGCGAGCCTGCCGGGCAACGGCGACTGGGGCTTCGCGACGACGCTCGGCGGCCGCATGATCGTGTTCGCCGGCGGCGTCCCGATCTTCCACGACGGCGTGCAGGTCGGCGCCTTCGGCATCTCCGGCGGCCTGTCGGAGGAGGACGAGGCGTGCGCGCTCGCCTCGCTGAAGGCCGCCGGCCTCGGCTGACGCGCATCCCCCGTTCGGGTGCCGAAACAATCGGCGGATTCTGATGAAATCTGTCCATGTCGCCGCCACAGTCCTCGTCGAGCTTTCACTCGCCCGTCGAATGGCATCCGGCCGCGCCACGGCCCGCGCGCGGCACCGCGCTCGCCGTGACGCTGCCGGATGGCGGCGCCATCTGGACGACGGTCACCAGCACCAGCGATGACGAGGTGACGATCGCCCTGCCGCCGGTGCTGCCGGCCGGCACGGCGCTCGAGCTGTCGTGGACCGACGCGCCGCGCGTCTACCGTGGCACCGCGGTCGTGCTGGCGACCACCGCGCCGTGCCTGCGGCTGTCGCTCGGGTCGATCCGCCGGGTCGACCGCCGGGGCGAGCCGCGCATCGCCCCGAACCTGCCGCTGGCGGTGCACGCCACCGTCGACGAGGAGCCGATCCACGCCGCCGTCCGCGACGTGTCGCCGTCCGGCATCGCGTTCTGGGCCGAGGGCCACGAGCTGCCGGTGGGCACGGAGCTGCGCCTCACGCTGACGCTCGCCAACGGCGACGTGCTCGCGCACGACGTGCCGGCCGAGGTGGTGCGGGTGGTGCGTGACGCGCACGGTCCCGCGACGATCGGCTGCGCCTGCGTGGAGCCCTCCGCGATGGCGTCCGTGCTCGCGCGCGTCTGACGCCACGCCGCGGCCGCGCGGGTCGCATACCCTGCACGCGGTGGCAGACACGGCCCGACGGCTACTCGCGGAGCGATTCGGCCTCTCCGACTTCCGGCCCGGCCAGGAACAGGTGATCGACACCCTGCTGGCCGGCCGCTCCGCGCTCGCCGTGTTTCCGACCGGTGGCGGCAAGAGCCTCTGCTACCAGCTGCCCGCGCTGCTGCTCGACGGCCTCACCGTCGTCGTCTCACCGCTGATCGCGCTGATGAAGGACCAGATCGACGCGCTCACCGCCATCGGCGTGGTCGCCGCCCGGCTCGACTCGAGCGTCTCGTTCGAGGAGTCGCGCGAGGTCACGGCGCGCATCGCCTCGGGCGACCTGCGGCTGCTCTACGTCGCGCCCGAGCGCTTCAACAACGAGCGCTTCCTGGCGCTCATGGAGCGCACGCCGATCGCCCTGTTCGCCGTCGACGAGGCCCACTGCATCTCGGAGTGGGGCCACAACTTCCGGCCCGACTACCTCAAGCTCGCGCGCCGCGCCCGCGAGCTCGGGGCCGAGCGCGTGCTGGCGCTGACCGCGACGGCGACGCCGCAGGTCGTGCGCGACATCTGCGCGGGGTTCGAGATCGCCGAGGCCGACGCCGTCGTGACGGGCTTCCACCGGCCCAACCTCGAGCTGCGCACCACGCCCGTCACGCCCGAGACCCGTGAGGCGGTGCTGCTCGACCGGCTCACCTCGCGGCCGCCGGGGCCGTCGATCGTCTACGTCACCTTCCAGCGGCAGGCCGTCGACCTGGCGCGCCTGCTGGCCGGCGCCGGCCTGCCCGCCCGGGCGTACCACGCCGGCATGGCCACGGCCGACCGCGACGGCGTGCAGGAGTGGTGGGCGACGGCCGAGCACGGCATCGTCGTCGCCACCATCGCCTTCGGCATGGGCATCGACCGCGCCGACGTGCGCTACGTCTACCACGCGAGCCTGCCCAAGTCGCTCGAGTCCTACGCGCAGGAGACGGGGCGCGCCGGCCGCGACGGGCTGCCGGCGGTCTGCGAGATGCTCGCGTGCCCCGACGACGTGCCCGGCCTCGAGAACTTCGCCTACGGCGACACGCCGACGCACGCCGCCCTCGACGCGCTGGTCACCGACCTGCTGCGCAACCCCGTCGGCGAGCCATTCGCGGTGGCCGAGTACGACCTCGCCGGCCGCCTCGACCTGCGGCCGCTCGTGCTGCGCACCGCCCTCACCTACCTCGAGCTGTCGGGCGTGCTCAGCCAGGGCACGCCGTTCTACGCCGGCTACCGCGTCCGTCCGGTCACGACCTTCGACGACGTCTACGCGCGTTTCCAGGGCGAGCGCGCGGCGTTTCTGCGCAACGTCATCGAGGCCGGACGCACCGCCCGGGTCTGGACGTCGGTGGTGCCCGACGACGTCGCCAGGAGCCTCGGCGTCGACCGCGACCGCGTCACGGCCGCCATCGACTACCTGGCCGAGCAGGGCCTGGTCGTGGCCGAGGCGGCCGAGGCCCGGCAGCGGTTCACGCTCGTCGCCCCACCCGCCGACCCCGCCGCGCTGGTGGACGACCTGGCCGAGCGCTTCGCCCGCCGCGAGCGGGCCGAGACCGAGCGCCTCGCGCAGGTGCTGGCGCTGGTCGAGTCGCCGACCTGCCAGGTACAGGCGCTGGTCGGCCACTTCGGCGAGACGCTGGACGGGCCCTGCGGCCACTGCACCGTGTGCCTGGACGGGCCCGTCGGCCGCCTGCCGGCGCCACGGCCCGCGCCGATCGATATCGACCGGCGCGCGCTGGCGGCGCTGGCCGAGGCCCACCCTGCGGCCCTCGGCGAGCCGCGCCAGCAGGCGCGGCTGCTCTGCGGCATCACGAGCCCCGCGACCACCCGCACGCGGCTGACGCGCGACCCGCTGTTCGGCGCGCTCCGCGACCGCCCGTTCGCCGCGATCCTCGACTGGTGCAACGCCGGCGCGGCGGTGTAGCGGCCCGTCAGGGCTGCAGCAGCGCCTCGATGCCCTGCTCGTCGAGCACCGCGACGCCGAGCTTCTCGGCCTTCTGCGAGCTTCGAGCCGGCCTCGCTGCCGGCGACGACGTAGTCGGTCTTCGCCGAGACGGAGCCGACCACCTTGCCGCCCGCCGCGACGATGCGCTGCTCGAACTCGCCGCGCGGCGCCGACAGCGTGCCCGTGAGCACGAACGTCTTGCCGGTCAGGTGCCCGTCGGCGGCCGGGCGCTCGTCCTCGGCCAGCTCGAGCCGCACGCCCGCGGCCTGCAGGTCGGCCACCAGCGCCTGATGGTCGGGATCGCCGAACCACGTCACGACGGCCTCGGCGATCACCATGCCGACGCCCGGCACCGCGGCGATGTCCTCCTCCGACGCCTCCTGCAGCGCCGCGATCGACCCGAAGTGGCGGGCCAGCAGCTGGGCGTTGACCGCGCCGACGTGCGGGATGCCGAGCCCGAACAGCACGGCGCCGAACGGCCGCTCCTTCGACTTCTCGATCGACGCGATCACGTTGGCGGCCGACCGCTCCTGGAAGCCGTCCAGCTCGAGCAGCTGCTCCGCCGTGAGCCGGTACAGGTCGCTCGGCCGCTGGACGATCCCGAGCTCGAACAGCCGCACGACGAGCTTCTCGCCGACGCCCTCGATGTCGAGCGCGCCGCGCGACACGAAGTGCTTGAGCAGCTCGGCGCCGCGGCTCGGACAGCGCGGGTTCACGCACCGGTGCTGGGCCTCGCCCTCCGGCTTCGCGATCGGCTGGTCGCAGGCCGGGCAGCGTTCGGGCATGCGGAACACCTGCGCGTCGTCGGGACGCAGGTCGAGCACCGGGCCGACCACCTGCGGGATCACGTCGCCGGCCCGCTGGACGATCACGGTGTCGCCGATGCGGACGTCCTTGAGGTGGATGTTCTCCTCGTTGTGCAGCGTCGCGAGCTTGACGATGACGCCGCCGACCTCGACCGGCTCGAGGATCGCGTACGGGTTCAGCGCGCCGGTGCGCCCCACGTTGACGCCGATGTCGAGCAGCTTCGTCGTGCGGGTCGTGGCCGGGAACTTGAACGCCACCGCCCAGCGCGGGTCGCGGCCGACCGAGCCCAGCGCCCGCTGCATCGCGAACGAGTCGACCTTCACGACGACGCCGTCGATCTCGTACGGCAGCGACGCGCGCTCCTCCCCCACCCGCCGGCACTCGTCGCGGACGCCGTCGATGGAGTCGTGGATCTTCGTCTGCGGGTTGACCGGGAACTGGCGCTCGCGCAGCCAGTCGAGCGCCGCGTGGTGCGAGTCGAACTCCACGCCCTCCAGGGCGCCGACGGCGTAGCACCAGAGCGACAGCGGCCGGCGGGCCGACACGGCGGGGTCGATCTGCCGCAGCGATCCGGCCGCCGTGTTGCGCGGGTTCATGTACACCGGCAGCCCCTGCTCGGCGCGCTCGGCGTTCAGCCGAGCGAAGGCCTGCGTCGGCAGGTACACCTCGCCCCGCACCTCGACCAGCGCGGGCGGGTCGGGATCGGGCATCACCAGCGGCAGCACGCGCACCGTGCGGAGGTTGGCGGTCACGTCCTCGCCGACCTCGCCGTTGCCTCTCGTTGCACCGCGGGCGAACCGCCCGTCGCGGTAGAGCAGCGAGATCGCCAGGCCGTCGATCTTCAGCTCGGTCACGTAGCGGGGCGGCTCCTCGATGCCCGCCGCGGCCAGCAGCTTGCGCACCCGCTCGTCCCACGCCACCAGCTCGTCCTCGTTGCGGGCGTTGGCGAGCGACAGCATCGGCTGCAGGTGCCGCACCTCGACCAGGCCCTCGCGCAGGCCGCCGCCGACCCGCTGCGTGGGCGAGTCGGTGGTGACCAGCTCCGGGTGCGCCTCCTCGAGCGCGCGCAGCTCGCGCAGCAGCCCGTCGTACGTCGCGTCGTCGACCGTCGGCGCGTCGTTGACGAAGTACGCGTGCTCGTGGCCGCGGATCTGCGTGCGCAGCTCGGCGATGCGGGCGGCGGGATCGGCTGTCACCCGTCCCCCAGCAGGATCGTTGCGAGCTCGTCCGGCGTCTCGGCCACCTCGTGGGCTCCCGCCGACCACAGGACCTCGGCCGTCGCCATGCCCCACGTCACGCCGACGGCACCGCAGCCCGCGGCGACGGCGGCCTGGATGTCGTACGGCGCGTCGCCCACGTAGACGGCGTCCGCCAGGTCGGCGCCGAGGCGCTCGATCGCGGTCAGCACCGGCTCCGGGTCGGGCTTGTGCTTCGCGGAGTCCTCGACGGTGATGACCGCCTGGAACGGCACGACCGGCGGCTGGATGGAGAACGCGAGATTGACGGCGTCGCGCGACTTCGACGTGGCGACACCGATCGCGGCGCCGGCGGCGGCGAGGCGCACGAGCACGGCGTCGACGCCGTCGAACCGGCCCAGCAGCGCGGCGGTGTTGGCGTGGTTCCACACCCGGTAGGTGTCGAACAGCTCCTGCGCGCGGTGCTCGTCGAACACGCGCATCTGGTCGATCAGGGGCCGGCCGATGCCCGATCGCAGCACCTCGTCGGAGAGGTCGTGGCCGAGCACCGTCTGCACCGCGTGGCGGTGCGAGGCGACGATCAGCGGGATGGTGTCGATGAGGGTGCCGTCGAGGTCGAACACGACGGCGTTCCAGCGCAGCTCGGGCACGCCGGTACCGTAGCGATGCCCTACGGGGTCGCGCGCGACCGGCGCAGCACGATCAGCGACGGAATGCCCGCGCCGAGGTCGACGATCGTGAAGGCGATGCGCGACGCGGTCGCGAGCACGATCGCCTCGGCCTCGCCGAGGCGGCCCTGCAGCAACGCGACGATGACGGCCTCGCGGACGCCGATGCCGCCCGGCGCGATCACGACGACGAATCCCGCCACCCAGGCCGCGGCGAACACGCCGGCGTAGCGCAGCACGTCGCTCGCCGGCACGTCGAACAGGGCGCGCGCCGTCAGCCAGAACGCCACGCCGAAGATGAGCCAGACGCCGACGTAGCGCGCCACCAGGGCCGGCAGGCGGTGCAGCTCGACGCCGCTGAATCCCGGCACGCGCCGCACCAGCCGGCCGACCGCGCCCAGTCGCGCCAGCACCAGCACCAGCACGATCGCCACGCCCGCCGCCACGAGGCCCTGCGGGCCGGCGGCCAGCGGTGCCAGCAGCGCCGCGGCGGCGGCCGATGCGAGCGCCTCCAGCGCGAGGCTGGCCGAGGCGGCGCCGACGGGCACGCCGCGGCGGACGAGGATGCCCGCACGGCCGACGTACTGCCAGGCGCCGCCGGGCAGGTACTTGCCCAGCCCGCCCGCGTAGTAGGCGGCCACCATGTCGGGCACCGGCTCGGCGCCCGCGGTGCGCAGCGCCGGGGCCCAGGTCATCGCGTAGGCGGTCATCGCCACGAACGACGCCAGCAGCGCCAGCACCAGCAGCGGGATGCTGGCCTCGTCGAGCGGCACCGGATGCTCCTGCCAGAGGTCGTGCAGGCGCTTCAGCAGCAGGCCGAGGATGACCAGCCCCAGCAGCGCGCCGAGCACCTTCCCGAGCGGCGAGCCGGCGAGCCGCCGCAGCCGGGCGATCACGGGCGGACGTGGACGGCGACCATCGTCCACGGGAACGGCCGTCGCACCGCGACGACCTCGCCGGCGGTGCCGGCGAGCGCGACGAACTGGCGTCGCGTCCAGTGGTTGATGTGCCCGGGCGTGTTGCCGCGTTCCCGCAGGTAGCGCCCGGCGGCCATGTTCACGCCGCGCCAGACGGGCTCCCACGGCACCGAGAGCAGGATGCCGCGCCGCGACACCCGGGCCATCTCGGAGAGCGCCCGCTCGGGCCGCTCCAGGTGCTCGAACACCTCGATCGCCGAGACCAGGTCGAACGAGTCGTCCTCGAACGGCAGGTCGTACGCGGACCCGGCCACGAACTCGATCTTTTCGTGCGCGCGCTTCTCCCACTCGGCCAGCAGCCCGGGATCGGCGACGTCGAGCCCGACGACGCGCGCCGTCGGGCAGCACGCCCGCCATGCGGACGGTGCCGATGCCCTCGCCGCAGCCGACGTCGAGCACGCTGGTCGCGCTCGACCACCGCACCTGGGCGTCGAGCTCCTTCAGGAACGCCGCCACCAGGTGCCGGGCGACCGGGTTGCGCGTCTCGTACTTGTCGTACGTGTTGCCGGCCGGCCCCTGCAGGTCGCCGAGCGTGGCGTCACTCACGCGCCGCGCCCTCGCGCTGCTCCGGCGGGTTCGACGCGAGGTTGTCGGGCCGGATGTTGAGCGCCAGCTCGATGCTGCGCACGCGGTGCAGCGTGCGCTCGCCGATCACGCGGTTCGCGCGCAGGAGGTCGCCGATGATGCCGAGCAGGAACAGCTGCGACGGCCACGAGGATCAGCAGCGCCGCCGACGAACAGCGACTGCACGTGGCCGGTGGGCGCGTCCTCGGAGAAGTAGAAGTAGGCGAAGCGCAGGCACAGCAGCGTGCCGGCGAGGCCGATCACCGCGGCCAGCATCGCGAACACCCGCAGCGGCTCGTACATGGTGTAGATGCGGAAGATCGTGCCGACCGAGCGCTTCACGTAGTCGGGGATCGACTGGAACAGCCGCGACTCGCGCAGCTTGCCGTTGACCCGGATCGGCACCGACGTGACGGCGATGTCGGACTTGCCCGCCTGGATGATCGTCTCGAGCGTGTACGTGAAGCGCGACACGACGTTCATGCGCAGCGCCGCCTCGCGGCTGTAGGCGCGGAACCCCGAGGTCGTGTCGGGCACGTCGGTCTCGGACGCCTGGCGCACGACCCACGAGCCCCAGCGCTGCAGCAGCTTCTTCGACGGCGAGAACTCGGGATGGTCCGCGACCTGGCGGTCGCCGACCACCATGTCGGCGCGGTGCTCGAGGATCGGCTCGACGAGCTTCGGGATGTCGTCGGCGCGGTACTGGTTGTCGGCGTCGGTGTTGACGATCACGTCGGCGCCGAGCTTGAGCGCGGCGTCGAGGCCGGCCTGGAACGCGACGGCGAGGCCCTTGTTCTGCGTCAGCCGGACGACGTGGTCGACGCCGTGGGCGCGGGCGACCTCGACGGTGCGGTCGGTCGACCCGTCGTCGATGATCAGCCACTCGACCTCGTCGAACCCGTCGACCTCGCGCGGGAGCTCGGCGAGCGTCACCGGCAGCGCCGCCTCCTCGTTGAGGCAGGGGATCTGGATGATCAGCTTCACGCGCGGCTCGGGGCCTGAATCTACCATGCGGCGTCCCTCAACCGCGCGGCAGGCGGCGCTTCAGCACCTTGCCGAGGTCGTTCCGCGGCAGCGCATCGAGCACCCGGACGTCGCGCGGGCGCTTGTGCGGCGCGAGCTGCTGCGCCACGTGCTCCTGCAGCTCGCCGGCCGGCACGGGGGCTCGCAGGACCACCCACGCGACGATGCGCTCGCCCAGGTCGTCGTCGGGCTCGCCGGTGACCGCGGCCTCGACCACGGCCGGATGGTCGAGCAGGCACGACTCGATCTCCCCCGCACCGATGCGGTAGCCGCCCGACTTGATCAGGTCGGTCGGCGCGACGGCCGACGATCCGCAGCATGCCGTCGTCGCGACGCAGCGCGATGTCGCCGGTGCGGAAGTAGCCGTCGGGCGTGAACGACGCGCGCGTGGCCTCCTCCTGGTTCAGGTAGCGGTCGAACAGCCACGGCGCCCGCACCTCGATCTCGCCCAGCCCGTCCTCCTCGCCCGCCAGCCGCAGGTCGACGTCGGGGAGCGCCGTGCCGACCGAGCCGGGGGCGGCGTCCGTGCCGGCGCGCTCGCCGACGGTGAACAGCGTCTCGGTCATGCCGTACCGCTCGATCACGCGCCGCCCGAGTACCCGGCCGAGGCGCTCGTGCAGCGACAGCGGCAGCCCGGCCGAGCCCGACACCAGCAGCCGCGCACCGGCCAGCGGCGCGGCCAGCGCCGGATCGTCCTCGCACGCCGCGACGATGCGGTTCCACATCGTCGGCACGCCGAACACCATCGTGCCGCCGGCCCGCACCGCGTCGCCGATGGCGTGCGGGTCGAAGCGGCCCACGTGGTGGGACGAGCCGCCTCGCCACAGCGGCCCGAGCGTGCCGAGCAGCAGGCCGTGCACGTGGTACAGGGGCAGCGCATGCACGACGCGGTCGGCCGCCGTCCAGGCCCAGGCCTCGTACACCGCGGCGAGGTTCGCGCGCAGCGCCTCGTGCGCCAGCACGACGCCCTTGGGCGGGCCGGTCGTGCCGGACGTGTAGATGATCAGCGCGCCGCCGGCCTCGGCCGGCACGGGCTCGCGACCGAGGCGTGTGAGCTGCGGCACCGGTCAGGACCAGCTCCGGGCGCGCGTCGGCGAGGATGTGCGTCACGCTCCGCCGGGCCGGACTTCGGGTTCAGCAGCACGACCTCGCAGCCGGCCGCGAGGCCCGCCAGGATCAGCACGACGGCCTCGATCGACGTGTCGGCGACGACGGCGATCCGGCGCCCCGGGTTCAGGCTCGCGAGCGACGGCGCCGACGAACCCGTCCAGCTCGGCGCGCGGTGACGGCGGCGTCCCCGATCCGCAGCGCCTCCTCCCTCACAGCAGCGAGCCGAGATCGAGGTCGTACAGCCACCCTTCGCCGGGCCGCACGGCCAGGTCGAAGTGCAGCGGCGTGACGGCGATCAGCCCCTCGGAGACCGCCTCGAAGTCGCTGCCGGGCTGCTCGTCGTGGTCGTGGTCGGCGCCGTAGATGCGGTAGACCTTCTCGCGGCCGCGGTCCTCGACGACGTTCAGGCTGTCGCGGTAGACGCGGCGGCCGAGGGCGGCGATGCGCGCCCCGTGCGGCGCCGCCGGCACGTTGACGTTCAGCAGCAGACCGGGCGGCAGGCCGTGCGCCATCACGGTCTGCAGCAGGCGGGCGGTGAACCGCGCGCCGGCGGTGAACTCGAAGCCGGCCGCCGCCACGAAGCCGAGACCGCGGTCGAGCGCGCCCTGCGACACGGCGATCGCCGGCAGGCCGAGCAGCACGCCTTCCAGCGCCGCCGCGACGGTGCCCGAGTACGTGACGTCGTCGCCGAGGTTGTGCCCGAGGTTCGCGCCCGAGACGATCGCGTCGTAGCCGCCCCCGCCCAGGCCGAGCGCCGCGAACCGCACGCAGTCGACCGGTGTGCCGTCGACCGCGAAGGCGGCGGCCGCGCCGTCGAGGTCGTGCTCGGTGACCGTCATGTCGCGGCGCAGCGTGATCGAGCGGGCGACGGCGCTCTGGTTCTGCGCCGGGGCGATCACGACCGTTTCGGCCACCTCGGCGAGCGCCTCCAGCACCGCGATCAGGCCGGGCGAGGAGATGCCGTCGTCGTTGGTCAGGAGCACACGCATGCCCGCTAGCTTGCCGGATCGGTCCCGCGACGGGCTCCGCTACGGTGCCGAGCAATGCCAATGACCCTTCCCGGCGGCCTCGAGGCGAAAGAAGCCCGCATCTTCTCCGTCATCGGTCTGCTGGCGGCGGGTGCCGTCGCGTTGCGGGTCGCCGGTGTCTCGCCCGTGGTGGTGTTCGTGGCCGCCAGCGTCGCCGTGGCGGGCCTCGCCTGGGTGCTGGGCGTCGCCACCGAGGAGGCCGGCGAGGCGGCCGGCCCGCGCCTCTCCGCGCTGCTGAACGCGACCTTCGGGAACCTGCCGGAGATGATCATCGTGATCCTCGCGATCCGCGAGGGACTGCTCGACGTCGCGCGCGCATCGATCATCGGCTCGGTGATCGGCAACGTGCTGCTGATCCTCGGCGCCGCGCTGCTCGCCTGCGGCTGGCGCAACGGACGCCAGCCGTTCGATCGCGCCACGGCGGGGCTGAACGCCACGATGCTGGTGCTGGCGACGGCGCTGCTCGCCATCCCGACGTTGTTCGCGGCCACGACCGGCATCGTCGTTCTCCGAGCAGACGGGCCTCACGCACGGCCTCGCCGTGATCGCGATCCTCGTCTACGCCGCCTACCTGTACGCGTCGTTCCAGAATCCCGAGGAGCGCGGCGACGTCTCGCACAGCAAGGCCCGCTGGACGGTGCCGCTGTCGATCACGATGCTGGCGCTGACCGCGCTCGCCACGGGCGTGCTGTCCGAGATCCTGGTCGTCGCGATCGAGCCGACGATCGAGGAGACCGGCATCTCCGAGATCTTCATCGGGCTGATCATCGTGCCGCTGGTCGGCAACGTCGCCGAGCACATGGCCGCGGTCAAGATCGCCTACGGCGGCAACCTCGACTTCGCCATGGGCATCGCCTTCAACTCCGCCCTGCAGGTTGCGCTCGGCGTGACGGCCGTCGCGGTCGCCGCCGGCTACGCGTTCGGCAACGAGCTGGTGCTCGACTTCAAGCCGCTCGAGATCGCCTTCCTGATCACCGCGACCCTGCTGGCCGGGCTGGTCGCCTCCAACGGCGCCGCGAACTGGATCGAGGGCGTCCAGCTGCTCTCCATCTACGCGATGGCGTGCATCGTCTTCTGGTACCTGTAAGCCGCTCGGCGCCGCGGGGCGGTACCTAGAGCCGGTCGGCGGCGTAGGCCGCCAGCGGGTCACCGCCGGTCGCCAGTGCGTCGACCGCCGCCCGCACGGCCCGCGCGTGGTCGAGCCGGAAGGCGCGCTCGGCCGCGACGTCGCGCAGGCAGTCGGCGACGTCGGCCGCCGGCAACCCGGCGGCGACTGCGCGTGCGGCCAGATCGAGCACGACGGCGTCGGGCAGCGCGATCCGGTCGCCGCCGGCGCGCGCGGCGGCGATCTCGGCGGCGAAGTCGTCGTCGCCGGCGCCCAGCAGCCGCTCCAGCGGGTGGGCCTCGGGCCGCGGCGGCAGCGGCAGCGTGCCCGCGCGCCCCAGCACGCCGTCGGCCCGCCGGAACACGCCGCGCCCGTCCTCGACCGCGAACACGACCTCGTCCCCGGGGGCGATCCCGAGGGCGAAGCGGACGCCGACCGGAATGGTCACCTGCCCTTTGGCCGTCACGCGCGTCACCGGCGGCTAGCGTACCGCCTCTCAGTCCGGCTCGACCTCGATGGTGAACCGGGGGTGCCGGAAGCTCCGCAGCGCCTCGGCCACCGGCGCGTCGGACAGCAGCAGGTGGCGGGCGAGCAGGCCCTTCGCGGCCTTGGCGTCGTGCCCGCCCGCGGCGCCGGCGGCGTCGCGGAACCGCACGCGGTGCAGCGAGGCGTACCGGCGCGGCGCCGGCTCCCACGCCGAGGCGTGCTCCTGCGGCAGCAGGTCGACCACGTCGGCGCCCCGCAGGCGCCGGTTCAGCACCGGTGACAGCCGCGGGCGCCACCACGACGCGAGCCGGCCGAGCGGCGGCAGCGACGCGCCCATCTTGAGCCGGTAGTCGGGCACGGGATCGTCCGGGGCGACCAGGCCGAGCAGGCCGGAGAAGAGGATCACGCCCTCCGCGGCGCCGGGCAGGTCCTGCAAGCCGGCGTGGCCGTGGACGACGCCCGTGTAGCGCTGCACGGCGGGCAGGGCCGGCGCGCGTCCCGCGATCACCAGGCGGTTCGCGGCGAGCGACTGCTCGAGGTGGCGGCCGGAGACGCCGAGCAGCGCCTGGCTGCCGCCGTCGGCGGCGGCCAGCGCGGCGATCACCTCGTTGCGGGCGACGCCGCAGCGCCGGGCCGAACGACCCGGCGCCGGAACGGAACCTGCCACCGCCGCCCGAGAGCTTTCCCTCGGACGGCGGCAGCAGGATCACGAGTTCTCGGCGGCACCGCCGGATCATCGTGGATCAGACGGCGAGCGCGCGGAGGCGCCGGACGCGCTCCTCCAGGGGCGGATGCGTCGCGAACAGGCTGGCCATCGCGCCGGCGTGCAGCGGGTTGACGATGAACAGCGCCTCGGCCGCCGGGTTGACCCGCATCGGGAACACCTCGGCGCCCCGGGACAGCGTCTCGAGCGCGTTGGCGAGCGGCTCGGGCCGACCCATGATGGCGGCTCCGGTGGCGTCGGCCAGGTACTCGCGCTGGCGCGACACGGCGAGCTGCAGGATCGTCGCCGCCAGCGGGGCGATGATGATCGTGGCCAGCACGCCGACGAAGCCGAGCGGGCTGTCGTCGTCGTCGCCCCCGCCGAACAGGAACGAGAACTGCAGGAACGTCGCGACGGCCGAGATGACGCCCGCGATCATGGCCCCGATCGACTGGATCAGGATGTCGCGGTTCTTGACGTGGGCGAGCTCGTGGGCGATGACGCCGGCGAGCTGGTCCTCCGGCATGTGCCGGCGCAGGCCGGCGGTGACGGCGATCGCGGCGTGGCTGTGGTTCCGCCCGGTCGCGAAGGCGTTCGGCTGCTCCTGCGGGATCATGAAGAGCCGCGGCATGGGCAGCTCGGCGCGCTGGGCGAGGTCGCGGACGATGGCGTAGAGCCGCGGGTCGTCCGCCTCGGCGAGCGGCTGCGCGCCGCTCATCCTGAGGGCCATCTTGTCGCTGAACCAGTAGGCCGAGAAGTTCATGACGACGGCGATCAGCGCGAAGAAGATCAGGCCGGGGCCCTTGAACAGGACGCCGCCGATGGCGATCAGCAGACCGGACAGGCCGGCGAGCAGGAGGAAGGTACGGAGCTGGGTGTTGAGGCGAGTGCCGGTGATGGTGTTCATGGTTTGACAGCACCGTATCGCCCGGAAGACCTCCTGAACTTATGGGATTCCCACAAGTTCAAGGCCCTCCGGCTCGCCGGCGAACCGGACGCCCACCAGGTACAGCCCGTGCGGCGGCGCGGTCGGCCCCGCCTGCCGCCGGTGCGCGCCGGCGAGCAGCTCGTCGGCCGTCGCGCACGGCTCGCCGCGCCCCGCCAGGAGCATGGTGCCGACGAGCGCCCGCACCTGGTGGCGCAGGAAGCTCGAGGCCGCGATCGAGAACCGCAGCTCCTCGCCCACCTCGTGCCAGGCGGCGTGGTGCACCGTGCGCACGAAGGTGCGGTGCTGCGTCTCGGTCGGCGTGAACGCCGTGAAGTCGTGCGTGCCCTGCACGGCCTCCGCCCAGGCGTCGAGCACCGTCCGGTCGAGCGCGCCGCGGTGGTGCAGCGCGCGGCGGGCATCGAGCGCGCTCGGGTCGCGCACGACCCGCACCCGGTACACGTACGCGCGGGCGCGGGCCGAGTAGCGGGCGTTGAAGTCGTCCGGCACGTCGACTGCCGCGCGCACGACCACGTCGGGCGGCAGCACGGCGTTCAGCGCCAGGGCGGCGTTGGCGGCCGGTGGCCCCGTGCCGACCGTGACGCTGACGACCTGGCCGAGTGCGTGCACGCCGGTGTCGGTGCGGCCGGCCACCGCCATGCCGCTCCAGCCCGGGTACCGCGCGTCGAGCGCGGCGGCGAGGGTCGCCTCGACCGTCCGGGCGCCCGGCTGCCTCGCCCATCCGCGGAACCCGGTGCCGTCGTAGGACAGCGTCAGGCGGAGGTTCACCGGGGTGGGTCGATGCGGTCCAGCAGCTGCCAGCGACCACCGCCCCGCGCGACGAGGACCAGGCAGAGCAGCGCCAGCACCGGCGGCACGACCAGGTGCGGACCGCCGTCGATGCGGCCTGCGGTCGCAACCGCGCCGAGCATGTCGACGCAGAGGATGAGCGCGCCGAGGCGCGTGGCGAGGCCGAGCAGGATCAGCAGGCCGCAGACCACCTCGAGCACGGAGATCACGACCGACGTCGTGGCGGGCGCCGGCAGGCCCCAGTGGTCGAAGTCGGCCGTCGTGCCGGCGCGGTCGCGCAGCTTGCTCACGCCGGAGGCGATGAAGACGAGCCCGATGACGATCCGCAGCAGGGCCAGGAAGACGCGCCGCACGGGTGCCTCAGGCGCCGACGGGTGCGGTGGCGCAGCGCCGCGCGAGCTCGGGGTCGGTCTGCACGGCGCGCAGGCGGGCGGCGATGGCCACCTCGCAGTCGCCGCGGGCGTCGCCGATGGCCGCGAGTCCCCACCAGGCCGGGCCGGCGACGTCGGGGTCGTCGGTCAGGGCGGTGAACTCGGCCAGGGCCTCGTCGTGCCGGCCGAGCTCGACCAGCACGTTGGCCCGGTTGATGCGCACCTCGGCCGAGGCCGGGTCGAGCTTGAGGGCGCGGTCGAAGCCGGCCAGCGCCTCGTCCAGGCGGCCCTCGTCGACGGCCAGCAGCGCCAGGTTGGCGTGCGCCTCGCAGGTGCCGCCGCAGCGCAGCGCCTCGCGGTAGCGCTCGGCCGCCTCCTCGCGCAGGCCAAGCCGTGCGAGCAGGTCGCCGAACGACGTGATGATGCGCGCCGACGCGCCGTTGGCGGTCGCGGTGACGAAGCGCCCGATCGCCTCGGGCACGAGGCCCTCGGCCACCAGCAGCTCCATCTGCAGGGCCAGCGCCTGCTCCTGCTGCGGGTCGAGCGTCAGGGCGCGGCGCAGGTGCGACGCGGCCTCGGCGTAGCGGTTGAGGCGCGTCAGCACCTCGGCCAGCGCGGCGTGCACGGCGGCGACGCCGGGCTCGAGCTGCAGCGCGCGGCGGAAGGCGTCCTCGGCATACACCGGGTCGGCGCTGCCGTAGGCCGCGCCGAGGGTCTGGAACTGCGTCGATGCGAGCTGTGCGTCGGTCACCTGATCGCCTCCTCCGCGAGCTTGAACCCGGCCGCGATCTGCCGGAAGACCGGCTCGAACTCGTCGAACCGGTCGTGGGTGCACGTGCCGACGATCGCGTAGCCGAGCTCGCCGTCGACGAACAGGAACGCGATCTGCGTGAGGTGGACGCCCGCGGCCGCCCACGACACGGTCCGGATGTTCGCCCGGCGGCCCGCGATCTCGGTCTGCTCGACCGGGCCGTGCGGCGTGACCGGCACCTGGTCGGACAGCAGCGTCTGCCAGCCCTGCGAGAAGCCGCCGAGACCCATGTGGTCGCAGAGCACCTCGCGCGTGACGACGACGTTGGGCGCGTAGCCCTGGTCGTCGGCCGGCCCGGCCAGCGTCACGACCGTGCGGTCGGCCCACCCCTCGGGGAGGGGAAGCGCGAACGCATCGGTGCGCACCTCGCTCACGTCGGGAAAAGCCTAGCCGGTGGGCCTAGTCGACGAACTCGAGGATCGCCATCTCCGCCGCATCGCCCTGCCGCGGGCCGAGCTTGACGATGCGCGTGTAGCCACCCTCGCGCTCCTCGAACCGCGGTGCGACGTCGGCGAACAGCGTGTGGACGACGGTCTTCGAGCGCAGGAACGCGATCGCCTGGCGGCGCGAGTGGAGGTCGCCCCGCTTGCCGAGGGTCACCATCTTCTCGGCCACGGGACGCACCTCCTTCGCCTTCGCGAGGGTCGTCTTGATGCGGCCGTGCGTGACGAGCGCGCCCGTCAGGTTGGCGTACATCGACTTGCGGTGCGCTGCGGAGCGACCGAAGCTGCGGCCCTTGCGCTGATGTCTCACGGCTCGTCACCGCGCAGGTAGAGACCGTGGGCGGCCAGCGTCTCCTTGACTTCCTCGATCGACTTCTTGCCGAAGTTCGGGATCGCGGCGAGCTCCTGCTCCGTCTTCGACACGAGGTCACCGATGGTCTCGATGCCGACGCGCTTCAGGCAGTTGTAGGAGCGGACGCCGAGCTCGAGCTCCTCGATGAGGATGTTCTCCATGCCGTGCGCCTGCGGTGCGTCCGGCTCGGTGCCGGGCATCGCGGCGGTGACGCTGGAGAGCAGCTCGGCCGTGTCGAGGGTCGTGAAGATGGCCAGCTGCCGGATCAGCAGCTCGGCCGCCTGCGTGACGGCGTCCTTCGGGTTGACGGCGCCGTTCGTCTTCACGTCGAGCGTCAGCTTGTCGAAGTCGGTCCGCTGGCCGACGCGCGCCGTGTCGACGTGATAGGTGACACGCCGGACGGGCGAGAAGATCGAGTCGACCGGGATCACGCCGATGGTCGTCTCGAAGCCCTTGTTCAGCTCGGCCGGGTGGTACCCGCGGCCGCGGCCGATCGTGACCGTCATCTCGAAGCGCGCGCCGTCGGACAGGTGGCACAGCACGAGGTCGGGGTTGAGGATCTCGAGGTCGGCGGAGGAGACGATGTCCCCTGCCGTGACGACGCCCGGCCCGTCCTTGGAGATGTCGGCCTCGATCTCCGGCGCCTCACCGTGGAGGCGGCAGACGAGGCCCTTCAGGTTCAGGATGATGTCCGTGACGTCCTCGCGGACGCCGGGGATCGTCGTGAACTCGTGCTGGACGCCCTCGATCTTGACGGACGTGACGGCACAGCCCTCGAGGGACGAGAGCAGAACGCGCCGCAGCGAGTTGCCGAAGGTGTAGCCAAAGCCACGATCGAGCGGCTCGACCGTGAACACTCCACGGTGGTCGTCGACCTCTTCGGCGGTGATCTGCGGGATCTGGAACTCGAGCATGGTGTTCATCACTTCGAGTAGAGCTCGACGATTAGCTGCTCCTGAACCGGCGTGTCGATCTCTTCGCGGTCCGGGTGGCGGAGCACCTTGCCCGTCAGGTTGTCATGGTCGGCCTGCAGCCAGGAGGCTACGGAGGCGGTCAGATCGGTTGCATCTCTGATGGATTCCTCGGCGGTGGAGCCGGTGCGCATCGAGAGCACGTCATCGGGACGCAGCTGGAAGCTCGGGATGTTGACCCGCCGGCCGTTCACGAGGAAGTGACCGTGGCGCACGAACTGGCGGGCCTGAGCCCGCGAGGCCGCGAAGCCCAGCCGGTACACCACGTTGTCGAGACGGAGCTCGAGGAAGCGCAGCAGGTTCTCACCGGTGATGCCGGTGCGCCGCGACGCCTTCTCGTAGTAGTTCCGGAACTGCTTCTCGAGCACGCCGTAGTACCGCTTCGCCTTCTGCTTCTCGCGCAGCTGGGTGAGGTACTCGGACTGCTTCGTCCGGCCGCGGCCATGCTGGCCGGGCGGGTACGAACGGCGCTCGATGCCGCACTTCTCGGTAAGACAGCGCTCGCCCTTGAGGAACAGCTTCATGCCCTCACGGCGACACTGCTTGCACTTGGGACCTGTGGTACGGGCCATCGTTTCCTATCGGCCGGAGTTCTTAGACGCGCCGCCGCTTGCGCGGCCGGCAACCGTTGTGCGCCTGCGGAGAGACGTCCTTGACGGACACGATCTCGAGGCCTGCCGCCTGCAGAGAGCGAATCGCGGTCTCGCGGCCCGAACCCGGGCCCTTCACGAAGACCTCGACCTTCTGCAGGCCATGTTCCATTCCCTCGCGGGCACAGAGGTCGGCGGTCACCTGCGCGGCGAACGGCGTCGACTTGCGCGAGCCCTTGAAGCCCGCAGCGCCCGCGCTCTTCCACGCGATGACGTTGCCCTCGCGATCGGTGAGCGCGACGTGCGTGTTGTTGAACGACGTCTTGATATGCGCCTGTCCGACGGCGATGTTCTTACGCACCTTGCGGCGCGTGCGGCCGCGGGTGCCGCTTTGCCTGCGCGGGGGAGCCATGTAGCGGCCTCGATCCTTTCTCGTTCTACTTCTTGCGCTGACGGCCGACGGTCTTCTTCGGGCCCTTGCGCGTGCGCGCGTTCGTTCGGGTTCGCTGGCCGCGGACGGGGAGGCCGCGGCGATGCCGCAGGCCCCGGTAGCAGCCGATTTCCATCAGCCGCTTGATGTCCGACGACCGCTCGCGGCGGAGGTCGCCCTCGACCGTGAGGTTCGCGTCGATATAGGCGCGCAGACGAGCGACCTCAGCATCGGTGAGGTCGCGCACCTTGGTGTTGCGATCGATCGTGAGCTCGCCGCAGACCTTCTGCGAGGTCGAGCGGCCGATGCCGTAGATGTAGGTGAGGCCGATCTCCGTCCGCTTCTCGCGCGGGAGATTGACGCCTGCGATACGGGCCAATTCCTGTGTGCTCCTAGCCCTGGCGCTGCTTGTGGCGGGGATTCGGGCAGATCACGAGCACGTTGCCGGCGCGCCGGATGATCCGGCACTTGTCGCACATCGGCTTGACGCTTGGACGAACCTTCATGAATCCCCCTCGCCGGCCCGAAGACCGGCGTCGAAAGTGGTGCGGAGACGCGGCGCTGTGGTGTACGAGCGCGTGCAAACGCCAGCCACCGCACCTCGCGATCGGCGCACTCTACCAGAGCGAGCTGGGAGGGCGCGCCGGACGCCCGGCGAACCGGACGCGAGCCAGCGCAGTGTACCGATCGGTTGCGGGATGAGCGCCAGCAGGCTAACGAGCGTCTGCCGACACGATCGGACGGTACACGACGCTGGTGCCGTCGGGCCCGAGGGTGAGGATCTGCGGGCCGTTCGCGGTGATCGCGACCGTGTGCTCGAAGTGCGCGGCCATCGATCCGTCGGTCGTGAAGATCGACCAGCCGTCGGGGTCGAGGCGGATGTCGTGGGCGCCGGCGGTGATCATCGGCTCGATCGCGAAGACCATGCCCTCCTGCAGCTCCGGGCCGCGGCCCGGCGGGCCGAAGTTCGGGATCTGCGGGTCCTCGTGCATGCGCCGCCCCACCCCGTGGCCGACGAGCTGGCGGACGACGCCGAAGCCCTCCGCCTCGACGTAGGTCTGGCAGGCGTGACCGAGGTCGAGCAGACGGTTGCCGACCACGCACTGCTCGACCATCCGGCGCAGGCTCTCCTGGCACACCGCGAGCAGCCGCAGCGTCTCGGCGGTCACCTGGCCGACCGGCACCGTGACGGCGGAGTCGCCGACGAAGCCGCGGTAGGTGACGCCGACGTCGATCGACAGGATGTCGCCGTCGGCGAGCGCGTACGGGCCGGGGATGCCGTGCACGATCATGTCGTTCGGCGACGAGCAGATCGAGCCCGGGAAGCCGCGGTAGCCCTTGAAGGTCGGCACGCCGCCGCGGCGCTTGATGTGGCGCTCGGCGATGCGGTCGAGGTCGGCCGTGGTGACGCCCGGCTCCGCGGCGTCGGCCAGCAGCGCCAGCGTCTCGGCGACGATCATCCCCGCCTGCGCCTGCTTGGCGATCTCCCGCGTGGACTTGCGCTCGATCACAGCGCGTCGACGGCGCGCCGGAGGCGCGTGTAGACGTCGTCGGTCGAGCCCGTGCCGTCGATGGCGGCCTCGGGCGTGCCGAGCCCGGCGTAGTGCCCGCGCACGGGCTCGGTCTGGGCCAGGTACACGTTGCGGTACCGGTTGCGCACCACGTCGGGCTCGTCGTCGGCGCGGCGGCTGAGCGGCGCGCCGCAGACGTCGCAGACGCCGGCGGTGGCGGGCGGGTTGAACGTGGCGTGCCACGGGTGGCCGTTCGCGCACACGAGGCGGCCGGAGATGCGCTCGACCAGCTCCTCCTCCGCCACGTCGAGCACCAGCAGGCCGTCGATCTTGCGGCCGTGCCGGGCCAGCTCGGCGTCGAGCGCCTCGGCCTGCGCGACGTTGCGCGGGAAGCCGTCGAGCAGGAACCCGCCCTGGGCGTCGTCCTGCGAGATGCGGTCGACCAGCATCTCGATCACGAGCGTGTCGGGCACCAGCTCGCCCGCGTCCATGTAGCCCTTCGCGCGCAGCCCCAGCTCGGAGCCGCCGCGCAGGTGCGCGCGCAGCATGTCGCCGGTGGCGATGTGCGGGAGCCCGAGCTCGTCCGCGAGCCGCGGCGCCTGGGTCCCCTTCCCCGCGCCGGGCGGGCCGAAGATCAGCAGGTTCCTACTCAAGGCGAACTACTTCAGGAAGCCCTCGTAGTGCCGCATCATCACCTGCGACTGGACCTGACGCATGGTGTCGAGTGCGACGCCGACGATGATCAGCATCGACGTGCCGCCGAGCGCCTGCGCGGTGGCCTGCGAGAAGCCCGCGTAGCGGATGAAGATCGTCGGCGAGATCGCGATGATGCCCAGGTAGAGCGCACCGGGCAGCGTCAGGCGGACCATCACGTGGTCGAGGAACTGCGCCGTCGGCCGGCCCGGGCGGATGCCGGGGATGAAGCCGCCGTACTTCTTCAGGTTGTCGGCCTGCTCCACCGGGTTGAACTGCACCGCGGTGTAGAAGAACGTGAACACCACGATCAGCGCGAACTCGAGGATGATCGACGCCCACGTCGTCGGCGCGAAGGTGGTCGCGAGCCACTCGATGCCGAAGATCTGCCCGATGGTCGGCGGCAGCAGCAGCACCGCGGCCGCGAAGATGACGGGGATGACGCCGGCCATGTTCACGCGCAGCGGCATGTAGGTCGTCTGGCCGACGGCGGTGGCACCACGGCGCGCGTACTGGATCGGGATCCGCCGCTGGCCCTCGTTGATGAACACGACGGCGAGGATCACGCCGAGCACGACGATCGGCAGCGACAGCTTCTCGAACACGCCGCCGTTCAGCCAGGCCGAGATGGCCGTCGGGATCGAGGTCAGGATGGAGCAGAAGATCAGCAGCGACTGGCCGTTGCCGATGCCGCGGCGCGTGATGTACTCGCCCATCCACATCAGCAGCGTCGAGCCGGCGGTCAGCGACAGCACGATCAGGATGAAGACGCGCGCGTTCAGGTTCGGCAGCGCGTCCGACCCGCCCAGGGCCGAGCCGTTGTGGAACACGACCACGTAGCCCGCAGACTGGCCGGCGGCGAGGACGACCGTGAGGTACCGCGTGTACTGCGTGATGCGGCGCTGGCCGGCCTCGCCCTCCTTCTGCATCTTCTCGAGCGTCGGGACGACCACGGCGAGCAGCTGCATGATGATGCTGGCCGTGATGTAGGGCATGATCCCGAGCGCGAACAGGCTCAGGTTCTGCAGGGCCTGACCGGAGAACAGGTTCAGGTAGCCGAGGATGGTGCCCGAGCCGGACTGGTTGAACAGGTCGCGGACGGTCTCCGGGTTGACGCCCGGAGTCGGGAGCCAGGAGCCGAGCCGGTAGAGCGCGAGGATGAACGCCGTGATCGCGAGACGCCGACGCGTATCGGGGATGCGGAAGGCGTTGCCGAGGGCGGAGATCACCGTCCCACTCTACCCGTCCGAGTCGCCGATCAGGGTGACCGTTCCGCCTGCGGCCTCGATCTTCTCGCGCGCGGACGCCGAGACGCCGTGCACGGAGATGGTGAGGGCGTGCGTGAGGTCGCCACGACCGAGCACCTTCACGGGCTCCTTGGTGTTCTTCAGCAGACCGACCGCGACGAGCGTCGCCGGCGTGACCTCCGCCCCGGCGGCGAACCGCTCGGACAGGTCGGACAGGTTGACGATCTCGTTCGACGTCCGGAACGGGTCCGACGGGCATGGACTTCTTCATGAAGTTGCCGCGCAGCTTGCCGGTCCGCATGTACAGCGGGTTCTGGCCGCCCTCGAAGCCGGCGCGCATCATGTGCGAGCCCGACCGCGACTTCTGGCCCTTCTGGCCGCGTCCGGACGTCTTGCCCTGGCCCGACGCGATGCCGCGGCCGACGCGCTTGCGCTGCTTCGTGGAGCCCGGCGCCGGGCTCAGGTTGTGCAATCCGATCTCGGGCATTACTCGGCGACCTCCTCGACCGAGACGAGGTAACCGACCTGGTGCAGCTGTCCCTGCAGGGACGGCGAGTCCTGGTGCACGCGGCTACGGCCGATGCGGCCGAGGCCGAGCGACTTGAGCGTGCCGCGGTGCTCCTTCTGGACGCGGATCGCGGACCGCACCTGCGTGACCTTCAGCGCCATCACGCGACCTCGACGGGCTCGGCCGGCGCCTCGGCGGCGGCAGCGGCCGCCTCGGCCTCGACCACCGCGGCACGGGCGTTGGCGGCGGAGACGGGCAGGATGTCGCGCAGGCGCTTGCCGCGCAGCTTCGCGACGTCCTCGGGACGGCGCAGCTCGCGCAGCGCGGTCTCGGCGGCGCGGCAGAGGTTGATCGGGTTCGACGTGCCGAGCGACTTCGCCAGCACGTCCTTGATCCCGGCCAGCTCCAGCACGGCGCGCACGCCGGCGCCGGCGATGACGCCGGTACCGGGCGAGGCGGGCTTCAGCATCACGCGGCCGGCGCCGAACACGCCGAGCACCTCGTGGGTGATCGTCGTGTGGTGCTTCGGCACCTTGAACATGTTCTTCTTGGCATCCTCGACCGCCTTCTGGATGGCGACCGGGACCTCGCGGGCCTTGCCGTAGCCGATGCCGACCTGGTCGATCTCATCGCCGACGACGACGAGCGCCGTGAACGAGAACCGCCGGCCGCCCTTGACGACCTTGGCAACGCGATTGATCTCGACGACGCGCTCGACGAGCTCGCCGCCGTCTCTTCCTTGCGGGACGCGTGGCACTAGAAGCTGAGCCCTCCCTCGCGCGCTCCCTCTGCCAGGGCCTTGACCCGGCCGTGGTAGAGGAAGCCGCCGCGATCGAACACGACGGTTTCGATGCCGGCGGCCTTCGCGCGCTCGGCGATCAGCTTGCCGACCGCCTTCGCCTGCGCGCTCTTGTCGCCCTCGCCCGCGGTGGCGCGCGAGTCGGCGGCGGCGAGCGTGGTGCCCTTGGCATCGTCGATCAACTGGACGTAGATGGTGCGGTTGGAGCGGTAGACGGCCAGGCGGGGACGCTCGGTCGTTCCGCGCACCTTCGCGCGGACCCGTGCGTGACGCCGCCTTCTCGCCTGCTCTTTTGTCAACTTGCTCATCGTTTCAACTCCGACTACGCGCGCTTGCCGACCTTGCGGATGACCCGTTCACCCGCGTAGCGGATGCCCTTGCCCTTGTAGGGCTCCGGCGGCTTCAGCCCGCGGATGTTGGCCGCGACCTGGCCGACGGCCTGCTTGTCGATGCCCCGCACGACGACCAGCGTCGGCGACGGCACCTCGAACTCGATTCCCTGCGGCGGCTTCACGGTGATGGTGTGCGAGAAGCCGAGAGCGAACTCGATATCCGAACCCTTGGGAGTGGCACGGTAGCCGACTCCCTGGATTTCGAGCCGCTTCTCGTAGCCCTTGGTGACGCCCTCGACCATGTTCGCGACGAGCGAGCGGGTGAGGCCGTGGAGCGCGCGATGGTCGGCGCGGTCCGTCGGTCGCGACACGACGAGCGTCGAGCCCTCGTGCGCGATCGCCATGTCGGGCGAGAGTTCCTGGTCGAGCGAGCCCTTCGGGCCCTTGACCGTGATCCGGCCGGGCGACGTCGAGACCTCGACGCCGTCGGGCACGGGGATGGGGAGACGTCCGATGCGGCTCACGACGTCACCACACGAACGCGAGCACTTCTCCGCCGATGCCGCGCTTGCCGGCATCCGCGGCGGTGCACACGCCGTTCGAGGTGGAGATGATCGCGCAGCCGAGCCCGCCGAGCACGCGCGGCAGACGGTCCTTGGATGCGTAGATGCGGCGGCCCGGCTTCGAGACGCGCTTCAGGCCCGAGATGACGCGCTCGCGGTTGGAGCCGTACTTCAGCTCCACCACCAGCAGGTCGACCGGCTCGGCCTTCTCGACCCGGTACGAGGCGATGTAGCCCTCGTCCAGGAGGATTCGCGCGATCTCGAGCTTCTGCTTCGAGACGGGCATCTTGGTGACCTCCGCGAGCGCCGTGTTGGCGTTGCGGATACGGGTCAGCATGTCGGCGATGGGGTCGGTTTGCATACGTCCCTACCAGCTCGACTTCGTCATGCCGGGGATGACGCCCGCGTGGGCGAGATCCCGCAGGCAGATGCGGCACAGGCCGAACTTCCGGTACACGGCGCGCGGACGGCCGCACTTCTGACAGCGCGTGTAGCCGCGGACCTTGTACTTGGGCGGCCGGGCGGCCTTGACCTTCAGCGATGTCTTCGCCATTGCTCAGCTCTCCCGGAACGGCATGCCGAGCTCTCGCAGGAGCTCGCGTGCCTCGTCATCGGTGCGTGCGGAGGTCGTGATGGTCACGTCCAGACCGCGCACCTGGTCGATTGCGTCGTAGTCGATCTCCGGGAAGATGATCTGCTCCCGGACGCCGAGGGAGAAGTTCCCGCGGCCATCGAACGAGTTGGGGTTGATGCCTCGGAAGTCGCGGATCCGCGGCAGCGCGATGGTCAGCAACCGGTCGAGGAACTCGTACATGTAGTCGCCGCGGAGCGTGACCTTCGTCCCGATCTCCATGCCCTCGCGGATCTTGAAGCCGGCGATCGACTTCTTGGCCCGCGTCACGACCGGCTGCTGGCCGGCGATCAGGCCGAGCTGCGCCTGCGCATGCTCGAGCGCCTTGCGATCGGTCTTCGCCTCGCCGACGCCCATGTTGAGCGTCACCTTGGTGACCTTGGGGACGCGCATCGGCGTCGTCATCTCGAGGCGCTCCTGCAGGCGCGGCCGGATCTCCTCGAGGTAGCGCGTCTTCAGGCGCGGGATCTGCGTCTCGGTCGCCACTACGACTTCGCCTCGATCTCGGAGCCGCACTTCTTGCAGGTGCGGATCTTGGTGCCGTCGGAGCGCACGCCGGAGCCGACGCGCGTGGGCTTGTCGCAGTTGGTGCACACGAGCATGACGTTCGAGATCTCGAGCGGCTGCTCGAGGTCGATCACGCCACCCGGCGTCATCTGCGCGCCACGCGACCCGCGGACGGGCCGCGGCCGCGCGTGCTTCTTCGCGATGTTGCGACCCTCGACGATCAGGCGCCCCTCGGCCGGGCGCGCCTCGAGCACGCGTCCCCGCCGGCCGGCGTCCTTGCCCGTGATGACCTCGACGGTGTCGCCGAGGCGGATCTTCATCCCGGCCATCTAGAGCACCTCCGGGGCGAGCGAGACGATCTTCATGAAGTTCTTCTCGCGCAGTTCGCGGGCGACCGGGCCGAAGATGCGCGTACCGCGCGGGTTCTTGGCCGGATCGATGATGACGGCGGCGTTGTCGTCGAACGCGATGTACGTGCCATCCTCGCGGTGGTACGCCTTCTTCGTCCGCACGACGACGGCCTGCACGACCTCGCCCTTCTTGACGGTGCCGTTCGGGGTGGCCTGCTTGACGGCGGCCACGATCACGTCGCCGACGTGCGCGTAGCGACGGTGCGAACCGCCGCGCACGCGGATGCAGAGCAGCTCGCGGGCGCCGGTGTTGTCGGCCACCTTGAGGCGGGACTCCTGCTGGATCACTTGGCCACCTCGACGACCTCGACCAGGCGCCAGCGCTTGGTCTTCGAGAGCGGGCGGCACTCGACCACGCGGACGACGTCGCCGACGTTCGCGGTGTTGGCCTCGTCATGCACCCGCAGCTTCATCGAGCGGCGCATGATCTTGCCGTACTTCGGATGCGCCTTCATCACGTCGACGCGCACCGTGATCGTCTTGTGCTCGGCGGACGACACGACCAGGCCGCGGCGCTCCTTGCGGAGACCGGGCTCGGGCTCGCCGGCCGGGCGTGCGGACGTAGGTGCCGCGCTCCTTCTTGGGAGCGGCCTTCTTCTTCGGCGCGGCCTTCTTCGCGGCCGGCTTCTTGGCCGGCGCGCGCTTCGGCTTCTCGGCGGCGGGTGCCGCCTCGGCCTCGGGCTCCGGGGCCGTCTCGGCCTCGGGCTCGGGGCGGCCTCGGCCTCGGGCCTCGGGTGCGGCCTCGGCGGCGATCTCGGCGGCGGGCTCTTCAGCCGCAGCCTCCTCGGCCACGGGCTCTTCGGCCGCAGGCTCTTCAGCCACGGCCTCGGCCACGGGCTCCTCGGCCACGGGCTCTGCGGCCTTGGCCTTGGGCTTGGCGGTGCGGGTTCGCTTGGGCTTGGCAGCCGGCGCCTCGGCGGACGCCTCGGCGACGACCTCGGCCGTGGGCGAATCCGCGTCGGCGGCGCCGGCCTCGGCCGGCGTCTGTGCCTCGATATCGGGTTCGTCAGCCATCGGTGGTCTCCTCAGCGCTCTCACGCTGGATTGTCAAGAGGCGCGCGACGTCGCGGCGAACCGCGGCGATGCGCGAGGTGTTCTCCAGCGCGCCGGTGGCGTGCTGGAAACGGAGGTTGAACAGCTCTTCGCGAGCCTCCGCGAGCTTCTCGGTGAGGTCGTCGGAGTTGAGACCTCGAACTTCACTAGCCTTCAAAGAGATCGCCCTCCCTCTCCACGAACTTGCAGCGGATCGGGAGCTTCTGGGCGGCGAGGCGCATGGCCTCGCGGGCCAGAGGTTCCGGAACGCCGGCCAGCTCGAACATGACGCGGCCCGGCTTGACCACGGCGACCCAGAACTCGGGCGCGCCCTTGCCCGAGCCCATGCGGGTCTCGAGCGGCTTCTTGGTCACCGGCTTGTCGGGGAAGATGTTGATCCACACCTTGCCGCCGCGCTTGATCTTGCGCGTCATCGCGATACGGGCGGCCTCGATCTGGCGGCTGGTGATCCAGCCCTCCTCCATCGCCTTCAGCCCGTACTCGCCGAAATGGACGCGGGTGCCGCCCTTGGCGAGACCCGTGCGCCGGCCGCGGAAGACGCGGCGGTGCTTGACCCTGCGGGGGAGCAACATCAGCTCTCACCTGCCGTGTCGGTCGGGGTGTCGGCAGCGGGCGGAGCGTCGACCGGGGCGTCGTTCGGTGCCTGCACGTCGGGCTCGGCCTGCGCCGGGGGCGCCTGGCGGGCACGGCGGCCGAGGCCGCCCTGGTTCGTGAGCGGCGGGCGCTCCTGGCCGCGCGGCCCACCGGGGCCGCCGCCGGACCGGCCGCGGCTGCGATCGCCGCCGCCACCGCCGCCACCGGGACCGCCGCCCTGCTGGCCGGGGCGACCACGGCGCTGCGGCCGCGTGGGGCCGAGCTCCTCCATGATCGCGCCACGGGCGCCGCTGCGGCGCCGCCGGGCATCGACCTCACCGAGGCGCGTCTGCGCACCGGAGACCTCGTAGCCCTCGGGCATGATCTCGCCCTTGTTGATCCAGACCTTGACGCCGATGCGGCCGTAGGTCGTCTTGGCCTCGGTGAAGCCGTAGTCGATGTCGGCGCGGAGCGTGTGGAGCGGCACGCGGCCCTCCGAGTACTGCTCCGTCCGCGACATCTCCGTACCGCCGAGGCGGCCGCCGCACTTGACCTTGACGCCCATCGCGCCCGACCGCACGGCCGAGGCCAGCGAACGCTTCATGGCACGGCGGAACGACACGCGGTTCTGGAGCTGCTCGGCGACGGACTGGGCCATCAGCTTCGCGTCCAGCTCGGGGCGCTTGATCTCGTTGATGTTGATCTGGACGGCGCGGCCGGTCATCGCGTAGATGTGCTTGCGCAGCGCGTCGACCTCGGAGCCGGACTTGCCGATCACGATGCCCGGGCGGGCGGTGTAGATGTCGATCGTGATCTTCTGCGAGTCCTTGCGGATGTGGATGTCCGAGAGCCCGGCATGCGAGAGCTTGCCGTAGATGTGGTCTCGGATCGCGAGGTCCTCGTGGAGGTACTTCGCGAACTCCTTCTCCGTGTACCAGTTCGACTTCCAGTCGTGGATGATCCCCACACGGAGACCACCGGGATGGACCTTCTGCCCCATCAGGCCTCCTCACCTTCGGGATCAACATCTGCATCGGCCTTCGGCTCCGCGGCCGGCTTCTTGGCCCGCGGCTTCGCCTTGGCCTTCGGCTTCGGTGCCTCGGCCTCGGGCGCCTCGGCCTCGGGCGCCTCGGTCTCCGGGGCCTCCTCGGTCGCGGCCGCGGCGGCCAGCGCCTCGGTCGCCTCGGCGTCAGGCGCGTCGGCCTCGGCCACCTCGGCCTCGGCCACTTCGGCGTCGGTCGTGGTCGCCTCGGCCTCGACCACGGGGGTCTCGGCGGCGGCCTTCTTCGCGCGGCTGCGCTTGGGCTTGGCGGCCTGCGGCTCCTCGACGGCGGCGGCCTTGGCGGCAGCCGGCTTCCTCGGCGCCTCGGGCTCCTCGACGGAGCGCAGCAGGATCGTGATGTGCGCGGTGCGCTTGCGGATCCGCATGGCGCGGCCGCGCGCTCGCGGCTGCCAGCGCTTCATCGTCACGCCCTCGTCGGCGAACGCCTCGGCAACCACCAGCGACTCCTCGTCGAGGCCGTGGTTGTTGACGGCGTTGGCGATCGCCGACTCCAGGACGCGCAGGATGTCGTCGGCCGCGTGGCGCGTCGCGAAGCGCAGCTGGACGCGCGCGTCGGCGACCGGCAGGCCGCGGACGTGCTCCAGCACGACGCGGGCCTTGCGGGCCGACGTGCGCACCCACTTGGCGTGGGCGCGGACGAGTCCGGTCTCTTCGTAGGTTCGACCCATGCCTAACGCCGCTTCGACTGCTTGTCGGAGGCGTGGCCGCGGTACGTGCGGGTGGGTGCGAACTCGCCCAGCTTGTGCCCGACCATCGACTCGGAGATGAAGACCGGCACGTGCTTGCGCCCGTCGTGGACCGCGATCGTGTGCCCGACCATGTCGGGGAAGACCGTCGAGGCCCGCGACCACGTCCTGAGCATCCGCTTCTCCCGCGTGGCGTTCAACGCCTCGATGCGGGAGAGCAGGCGCGCGTCGACGAACGGGCCCTTCTTGGAGGATCTACTCATCGTCTACTTCCTGCCCTTGCCACGCTTGCGTCCGCGGACGATCTCCGCGGTGGAGGCCTTCTTGGGATTGCGGGTGCGGGCGCCGAGCGTCGGCTTGCCCCACGGGGTGACCGGATGCGAGCCCTTGGTCTTGCCCTCGCCACCGCCGTGCGGGTGGTCGACCGGGTTCATGGCGGTGCCACGGACACCGGGGCGCTGGCCGAGCCAGCGGGCGCGACCGGCCTTGCCGCCGGACTGGTTCTGGTGCGTCGCGTTGCCGACCGAGCCGATGGTGGCGCGGCACGACTCGGGGACACGGCGGAGCTCGCCGGAGGGCAGGCGCAGGAGCGCCTTGCCGCCCTCCTTGGCGACGAGCTGGGCCGACGTGCCGGCCGAGCGGCACATGCGTGCGCCCTGGCCGGGCCGGAGCTCGACGGCGTGCACCGTCGTGCCGACCGGGACGGCCGACAGCGGCAGCGCGTTGCCGGGCCGGATATCGGCGTCGGCACCGGACTGCACGATCGCCCCGACCGTCAGCCGCTGCGGCGCGATGATGTAGGCCTTCGCGCCGTCGGCGTAGTGCAGCAGCGCGATGCGCGCCGTGCGGTTGGGGTCGTACTCGATCGACGCGACCGTGGCGGGAACGCCGTCCTTGGTGCGCTTGAAGTCGATGATCCGGTAGCGGCGCTTGTGGCCGCCGCCCTGATGGCGCGTCGTGATGCGGCCGTTGTTGTTCCGGCCGCCCGTGCGATGCACCGGGGCGAGCAGGCTCTTCTCCGGCGTCGAGGTGGTGATCTCCTCGAAGTCGGAGATGGTCATGAAGCGCCGGCCGGGAGAGGTCGGCTTGAAGGAGCGGGTGCCCATCAGCTCATCCCCTCGAACAGCGCGATCTTGTCACCCGGCGCGAGGCTGACGATCGCCTTCTTGAAGCCGGGGCGGTAGCCCTGGACGCGAGCGCGGCGGGCGCGCTTCGGCCGGGCGTTGATGATCCGGACGGCCGTCACGCGGACGCCCCAGATCTCCTCGACGGCCTGCTTGACCTGGGTCTTGTGCGCAGCCGACGCGACGCGGAAGGTGTAGTGGTTCTCCTCCATCTGCGCGGCGGACTTCTCGGTCCAGACCGGCGCCAGGATGACGTCGCGGGCGCTCTTGGTGGTCGAGCTCATGACGCATCCTCCTCGGCCCCGGCGGGCTCCTCGGCCGCGGGCTCGTCGGCCGCGACGGCCAGGGCCGCGCGGTCGCCGAGCACCCAGTGGAGTCGCTCGAGCGCGGTCGCCGAGACGAGCAGCGAGCGGGCCCAGAGCAGGGCCTCGACGCCCATCTCGTCGACGGTCAGCACGACCGTCTTCGGCAGGTTGCGGAACGAGTAGGCGGCCGCGTCCTCGGTGTCGTCGATGACGACCACGAGCGGCCGGTCCTCGCGCCACTTCGCCATCAGCGTGATGGCGTCCTTGGTGCGCGGCGCGTCGAAGGCGCCGTTGAACACGCCGATCGAGCCCTCCGAGGCGTGCAGCGAGAGCGCCATCTTGCGCGCCTTCAGGTAGGCCTTGCGGTTCACCTTGACGCTGTACGACCGGGGCTGCGGCCCGAACACGACGCCGCCGCCCGCGTGCTGGGCGGAGCGGGTCGTACCCTGGCGGGCGCGGCCGGTGCCCTTCTGGCGGAACGGCTTGGCGCGACCGCCGGCCACCTGGCCGCGGGTCTTCGTGGCGTGGGTGCCCTGGCGGCGCGAGGCCTGCTCGGCCCGCACCATCTCGTGCAGCAGGGACTCCTTCGGCTCGAGGCCGAACACGGACTCGAGCAGCTCGGTCTTGCCCTTGCCGCCGACGTTGGGTGCTTGCAGCGCCATCTACCGGTCCTCCCGCACGTAGAGCAGCGAGCCGGTGGCGCCCGGCACGGAGCCGGACACGAGCAGCAGGTTGCGGGACGGGTCGCAGTCGACGACCACGAGGCCGCGCTGGGTGACGGTCTCGGCGCCCATGTGGCCGGACATGCGGATGCCCTTCCAGACGCGGGCCGGCCAGGCGGACTGGCCGATCGAGCCGGGGCCGCGGACGTTGTGCGAGCCGTGGGTGACCGGACCGCGGCCGAAGTTGTGGCGCTTCACGGTACCCGCGAAGCCCTTGCCCTTCGACGTGCCGGTGACCTTGATGTGGTCGCCCGGGCCCGAACGCCTCGACGGTGACGGTGTCGCCGACGGCGAGGTCGGACTGACCCCGGAACTCCTTGAGATGACGGTGGAGGCCGATGCCCGCCTTTGCGAGGTGGCCGGTCTCCGGCTTGTTCAGGTGCTTCTGCTTGGCCTCGCCGTACGCGAGCTGGACCGCGTCATAGCCGTCGGAGCCGTCGCTCTTCACCTGGACCACCGGGCACGGACCAGCCTCGATCACCGTGACGGCCAGAACGGCGCCGTCTTCGGTGAACAGCTGGGTCATCCCCACCTTCTTGCCGATGATTGCCTTCACTGTGAGCTCTAGAGCTTGATCTCGATGTCGACCCCGGCCGGGAGGTCGAGGCGCATCAGCGCGTCGACCGTCTTCGGGGTCGGGGAGTGGATGTCGATGAGCCGCTTGTGCGTGCGGATCTCGAAGTGCTCGCGCGAGTCCTTGTCCTTGAACGGCGAGCGGATGACGCAGTAGACGTTCTTCTCGGTGGGGAGCGGGACGGGACCGGAGATGGTTGCTCCGGTCCGCGTCGCGGTCTCCACGATCTGCTTGGCAGACTGGTCGAGCTGCGAGTGGTCGTAGCCCTTGAGGCGGATGCGGATTTTCTGCTGCGCCACTGGTGCTACTTGAGAACCTTCGTGACCACGCCGGCGCCGACGGTGCGGCCACCCTCGCGGATGGCGAAGCGCAGACCCTCGTCCATGGCGATCGGCTGGATCAGCTCGACGCCGATCGAGGTGCGGTCGCCGGGGAGGCAGATGTCGGTGCCCTCGGGCAGGATGATCGAGCCGGTGACGTCCGTCGTGCGGAAGTAGAACTGCGGCCGGTAGCCGGAGAGGAAGCGGGTATGACGACCGCCCTCCTCCTTCGTCAGCACGTAGATGTCGGCCTCGAACGCCGTGTGGGGCGTGATCGAGCCGGGCTTGGCGAGCACCTGGCCGCGCTCCACGTCGTCGCGCTTCGTACCGCGCAGGAGCGCGCCGGCGTTGTCGCCGGCCTGGGCCTGGTCGAGCGACTTGTTGAACATCTCGACGCCCGTGCAGACGGTCTTCTGCGTGGTGTGGAGACCGACGATCTCGACCTCGTCGCCGACCTTGACCGCACCCTGCTCGACGCGGCCGGTGACGACCGTGCCGCGACCGGTGATCGTGAACACGTCCTCGATCGCCATCAGGAAGGGCTTGTCGAGCACGCGCTGCGGCTCGGGGACGTACGCGTCGACGGCCTTGATCAGCTCGTCGATCTTGTCCTCCCACTCGCTCTCGCCCTCGAGCGCCTTCAGCGCCGAGACCTGGATGACGGGAACGTCGTCACCCGGGTAGTCGTACTTCGAGAGCAGCTCGCGGACCTCGAGCTCGACGAGCTCGAGCAGCTCGGGATCGTCGACCATGTCGGCCTTGTTCAGGGCGACCACGATGTACGGCACGCCGACCTGGTGGGCGAGCAGGATGTGCTCGCGCGTCTGCGGCATGGGGCCGTCGGCAGCCGACACGACCAGGATCGCGCCGTCCATCTGCGCGGCTCCCGTGATCATGTTCTTGATGTAGTCGGCATGGCCGGGGCAGTCGACGTGCGCGTAGTGGCGGATCGCCGACTCGTACTCGACGTGCGCGGTGTTGATCGTGATGCCGCGCTCGCGCTCCTCGGGAGCGTTGTCGATCGAGGCGAAGTCGCGCACCGTCGTGCCGCCGTAGCGCTCGGCGAGCACCTTGGTGATGGCGGCCGTCAGCGTCGTCTTGCCGTGGTCGATATGGCCGATCGTGCCGACGTTCAGATGCGGCTTGTTCCGCTCGAACTTCTGCTTGCCCATTGAGTTCCGATCCCTTCCTTCGGTCCTGGATCCGATTCCGTGATGCCTAGTCGGTCTTGACGATCGACTCGGCCAGAGACTTCGGCACTTCCTCGTAGCGGAGGAACTGCATCGTGTACGTGGCGCGGCCCTGCGTCATCGACCGCAGTGCGGTCGAGTACTCGAACATCTCCGAGAGCGGAACGCGGGCCGTGACGATCTGAGCGTTGCCGCGCGGCTCCATCGAGGCGATCAGGCCGCGGCGGGAGCTGAGGTTGCCGATGACGTCACCCATGTACTCCTCGGGCGTGACGACCTCGACGGCGAACACCGGCTCGAGCAGCATCGGGCCTGCCTTGCGCATGGCGTCCTTGAACGCCATGGAGCCGGCGATCTTGAACGCCATCTCCGAGGAGTCGACGTCGTGGAACGAGCCGTCGACCAGCGTCACCTTGATGTCGACGACGGGGAACCCGGCGAGCACGCCGGAGGCCATGGCCTCCTGGATGCCCTGATCGACCGGCCCGATGTACTCCTTCGGGATCGAACCGCCGGTGATCTTGTTGACGAACTCGTATCCGGCACCGGGCTCGTTCGGCTCGAGGTCGATGATGACGTCGCCGAACTGGCCGCGACCGCCGGTCTGGCGCACGAACCGCGCGCGGACGTGCTCGGCCTTGCGGCGCACCGCCTCGCGGTAGGCGACCTGCGGCTTGCCGACGTTGGCGTCGACCTTGAACTCGCGCAGCAGGCGGTCGACGATGATCTCGAGGTGCAGCTCGCCCATGCCGGCGATCAGCGTCTGGCCCGTCTCCTCGTGCGTCTTCACGCGGAAGGTCGGGTCCTCCTCGGAGAGGCGTGCGAGGCCGGCCGCCAGCTTGTCCTGGTCGGACTTCGTCTTCGGCTCGACCGCGACCTCGATGACCGGCTCGGGGAACACGATGTTCTCGAGCAGGATCGGGTTTGCCGGGTCGGTCAGCGTGTCGCCCGTCGTGGTGAACTTGAGGCCGACGGCGGCGGCGATCTCGCCCGCGCCGATCTCCTCGCGCTCCTCACGATGGTTGGCGTGCATCTGCAGGATGCGGCCGACGCGCTCCTTCTTGTCGCTCGTCGCGTTGTAGATCGCCGAGCCCGCCTTGAGCTGGCCGGAGTAGACCCGGAAGTACGTCAGCTTGCCGACGTACGGGTCGGTCATGACCTTGAAGGCGAGGGCCGAGAACGGCTCGTCGAGCGACGGCGCGCGCGTCTCCTCCTCGCCGGTGCGGGGCACGACGCCGACGACGGGCGGGATGTCGAGCGGCGACGGCAGGTAGTCGGTGATCGCGTCGAGCAGCGGCTGGACGCCCTTGTTCTTGAAGGCGGAGCCGCACAGCACGGGCGTGATCGACAGGTCGAGGGTGGCGGCGCGGATGGCGGCCTTGAGGGCGGCCTCGGAGACCGGCTTGTCCTCGAGGAACGCCTCCATGATGGCGTCGTCGTGGTCGGCGACGGCCTCGATCAGGCGGTGACGGTAGTCGGCCGCGAGCTCGCCGAGCTCACCCGTGGGCGTCTCCTCCTCCCACTTCATGCCGAGGGAGTCGACGTACCGGACGGTCTTCATGCGCACGAGGTCGACGACGCCCTCGAAGCCGTCCTCCGCGCCGATCGGCACGTGCACGGCGACGGGGTTGGCACCGAGGCGGTCGACCATCGTCTTCATCGAGTAGAAGAAGTCGGCGCCGACGCGATCCATCTTGTTGACGAACGCGATGCGCGGCACGGCGTACTTGTCGGCCTGGCGCCAGACGGTCTCGGACTGCGGCTGGACGCCGGCGACGGAGTCGAACACGGCGACCGCGCCGTCGAGCACGCGCAGCGATCGCTCCACCTCGACGGTGAAGTCCACGTGCCCGGGCGTATCGATGATGTTGATTCGGAAGCCCTGCCAGAACGCGGTCGTGGCAGCGGAGGTGATGGTGATCCCCCGCTCCTGCTCCTGGACCATCCAGTCCATGGTCGCGGCACCCTCGTGCACCTCGCCGAGCTTGTGCGTGCGCCCGGTGTAGTAGAGGATCCGCTCGGTGGCCGTGGTCTTGCCGGCATCGATGTGGGCCATGATGCCGATGTTCCGGACCAGGTCGAGCTCGTCCGGCTTCGGGACGGCGCTGGAAAGCTGAGATTCGACGACTGCCATGAGTTCCTCTGGTTGCTCGACGTCTACCAGCGGTAGTGCGCGAAGGCCTTGTTGGCCTGCGCCATCCGGTAGATGTCGTCCTTCTTCTTGAATGCCCCGCCCTGCTGGTTGCCGGCGTCGAGGATCTCGCCGACGAGCTTGTCGACCATCTCCTTCTCGCGGCGCTGGCGGGCGAACTGCACGAGCCAGCGGATCGCGAGGGTTCGCGCACGGCGCGACTGCACCTCGATCGGGACCTGGTAGTTGGCACCGCCGACGCGGCGCGAGCGCACCTCGAGGGCGGGAGTGACGGACTTGATGGCCTGCTCGAGCATCTCGACCGGCGGCCGGCCGGAGGTCTGACCGACCTTCTCGAGCGCGGCGTACACGATCGACTCGGCGTTCGACTTCTTGCCGTCGGTCATGAGCCGGTTGATGAGCTGCGTGACCAGCTTCGACCCGTAGACCGGGTCGGCGGCGAGCTCGCGGGGGACGATGTCTGCGCGACGCGGCATGACTAGCTCTTCTTGGCCCCGTACTTGGAGCGCGCCTGCTGGCGGCCCGAGACACCCGAGGCGTCGAGCGCCGCGCGGATGACCTTGTAGCGCACGCCCGGGAAGATCCTTGACGCGGCCACCGCGGATCAGGACCACGGAGTGCTCCTGCAGGTTGTGGCCGATGCCGGGGATGTAGGCCGTGACTTCCATGTTGTTCGTCAGCCGCACGCGCGCGACCTTGCGAAGAGCAGAGTTCGGCTTCTTGGGCGTCGTCGTGTAGACACGCGTGCAGACGCCCCGCTTCTGCGGCGCGCCGCGGAGCGCGGGCGTCTTCGTCTTCGCCTTCTTCGCAGTGCGCGGCTTGCGCACGAGCTGATTGATGGTCGGCATGAACCTCTTCTCACGGGCGGCAGCAGACCAGCGCGGCCGCCGTAGACAATCACGGCAGGATACGCGACCATTCGGGCCGCGGCGCGGAGTCTACCCTGCAGTAGGCTTTCGCGCGGCGGTCGAGCGGCACACGTCGGAGCCGCCGGGGCGGCTCACCGGGAGGGACTCTACCACGAATGACGACATCTCCGGCCCACCTGCCGTTCCACGAGAGCGACCCCGATCGCTGGTGGCAGAACGCGTCCGAGCCGGTGCGCGCACTGTACGCGGCGCTGCGCGCCACCCCGCCGGGCGCAACGCCCGCGCTCCCGCCGCTGACGGACCCCGCGAGCGCGCCCGACACGCGCCGCCGCCTGCGCCGCCGCCGCGGCTCTCGCGCGCTGGCCGAGAGCATCGCCGAGGTGCCCGACGACGCCCGGCTGCGCATCGAGGGCGGCCCGTGGTAGATCTGGCGCGGGCCAGGTCGCCGTCGTCACCGGCGGCACGCCGCGGCATCGGCGTCACGATCGCGGCCGACCTCGCGCGCGCGGGCGCGCAGGTCTCCGTCTGGTCGCGCCGCCCGCCGCGCGGGCACCCCGGGCCACGTCGTCGCCTGCGACGTGACCGACCCCGTCGCGGTGGCGGCCGCGACCGCGCAGGTCGAGGCCGAGCTCGGGCCCGATCGACCTGCTCGTCAACAACGCCGGCCTGGCCGGCGCCTGGGGGCTGTTCGACGAGGTGCCGCCCGAGACGTGGTGGCGCGACTTCGAGGTGAACCTGCGCGGCGCCGCCCTCCCCACCCGCGCCGTGCTGCCCGGCATGGTCGCGCGCGGCCGCGGCCGGGTCGCGTCGATGACGAGCGGCATGGCGAACGTGCCGAACCGGTACTGCGCCGCCTACGCGTCGTCCAAGTGCGCGCTGGTGGTGCTGATGGAGCGCGTCGCGGCGGAGGTCGGCGCCGTTCGGCGTCCGCGCGTTCTCGATGGCGCCGGGCCTGGTGATGACCGAGATGGCCGACAGCGACGGCTTCCGCCGCTACAGCGGCTTCGAGGACCTGCCCGCCGACGAGTGGCAGACCGCCGGCGACTCGGCCGACCTGGTGCTGCGGATCGCGGCGGGCGACGCCGACCCGCTCACGCGGCCGGTTCCTGCACGTGAAGGACGACCTGGACGAGCTGCTCGCCGAGGCCGCCGCGGGCATGTCGGAGGGCCGGCTGCGGATGCGCCGGCCCGAGCTCGCTAGAACCCGCCGCGTCCCGCCCGGGGATCCAGTTGGTGCCGGCCAGCGGCACGCGCGCCATGGCGGCCGCCTCGATCGTCAGCGCCACCAGGTCCTCGGGCTCGAGGTTGTGGACGTGGGACTTGCCGCAGGCGCGGGCGATGGTCTGCGCCTCGAGCGTCAGCACGCGCAGGTAGTTGGCGAGCCGCCGGCCGCCCTTGACGGGGTCGAAACGGGCCGCCAGCTCCGGGTCCTGCGTCGAGATGCCGGTCGGGTCGCGGCCCGGCCTGGTAGTCGTCGTAGTACCCGGCCGCCGAGCCGATCTCGCGGTACGCCTCGTCGTGCTCCGGCGCCGTTGTCGCCCAGCGCGATCAGCGCCGCGACGCCGATCGACACCGCGTCGGCACCGAGCGCGATCGCCTTCGCCACGTCGGCGCCGGTGCGGATGCCGCCCGAGACGATCAGCTGCACGCCTCGCGGTGCAGGCCGAGCTCCTGCAGCGCCTGCACGGCGAGCGGGATGGCCGGCAGCGTCGGGATGCCGACGTGCTCGATGAACACGTCCTGCGTGGCGGCGGTGCCGCCCTGCATGCCGTCGACGACCACCACGTCGGCGCCGGCCTTCACGGCCAGCTGCACGTCGTAGTAGGTGCGGGTGGCGCCGACCTTGACGTAGATCGGCTTCTGCCAGTCGGTGATCTCGCGCAGCTCGTGGATCTTGATCTCGAGGTCGTCCGGGCCGGTCCAGTCGGGGTGCCGGGAGGCCGAGCGCTGGTCGATGCCCTTCGGCAGGTCGCGCATCGCGGCCACCCGGTCGGAGATCTTGTGGCCGAGCAGCATGCCGCCGCCGCCCGGCTTGGCGCCCTGGCCGATCACGACCTCGATCGCGTCGGCCTTGCGCAGGTCGTCCGGGTTCATGCCGTAGCGCGACGGCAGCAGCTGGTAGACGAGCTGCTCGGAGTGGCCGCGCTCCTCCTGCGGTCATGCCGCCGTCGCCGGTCGTGGTCGACGTGCCGACCTCGCTGGCGCCGCGCCCCAGCGCCTCCTTGGCGGGCCCGGACAGCGCGCCGAAGCTCATGCCGGCGATGGTGATCGGGGATCTTCAGGTGCAGCGGCTTCTTCGCGTGCCGCGCGCCCAGGACGACGTCGGTGCCGCAGCGCTCGCGGTAGCCCTCGAGCGGGTAGCGGGAGACCGAGGCGCCGAGGAACAGCAGGTCGTCGAAGTGCGGCAGCCGGCGCTTGGCGCCGAAGCCGCGGATGTCGTAGATGCCCTCGCGGGCGGCGCGCTGGATCTCGGCGATGGTGGTGCGGTCGAACAGGTGGCTCTCGCGCAGCCCGGGGTGCCAGACGCCGGCCATCAGTAGACGTTGTCGATCTTGAAGGTGTACAGGTTGCGGGCCGAGCCGTAGCGCCGGAAGTCGCCGACGTCGGCGCCCGTCACGCCCGCGTCGGCGAGCAGCCCCGCCAGCTCGGCGCGGTGGAAGTCGCCGAGCTCCTTCTCGATGCAGTCGGCACCGAGCCCGGCGACCGTGCCGCGCACGTAGACGTGCGTCTCGTACATGGAGTCGCCGAGCGCGTCGCCGGCGTCGCCGAGCACGACGATCGCGCCGGTCTGCGCCATGAACGCGCTCATGTGGCCGATCGAGCCCTCGACGACGATGGCGGCGCCCTTGAGCGAGATCCCGCACCGCGCCGAGGCGTCGCCGCGGATGTGCAGCAGCCCGCCGTGGGCGGTCGCGCCCGCCGCCTGGCTGGCGTTGCCGTCGACCGTGACGCGGCCCGACATCATGTTCTCGGCCACGCCCTGTCCCGGCGTTGCCGGTGACGCGGACGGTGGCGTGCTGGTTCATGCCGGCGCAGTAGTAGCCGGCGTGCCCTTCGATCGACGACCTCGATGTCGGCGTCCAGCCCGCAGGCGATGTTGTGCGCGCCGGACGGGTTGAGCACGCGCCAGCTGCGCGGCCCGGCGGCGTCGGCCGCCGGGTCGTGCAGGCGCTGGTTCAGCTCGCGCAGCGACGTCTGGGCGAGGTCGACGACCTCGGCGGTGGCGGTGGCAGGCGGCCATCAGACGCGCACCCCTTCCCAGATGTACGGCGTGGCCGGCGCCGGCTCCCAGATGCGGGCGGTCTCGGCCCCGGGCAGCACCGCGATGGCCCGGAACTCGGACGCCATCGCCACCCAGTCGTCGGTCTCGGCCATCACGGCCGGCTTGCACGCGATCGGGTCGCGGAAGACGGCGAAGCCGTCGGCGGTGCCGATCGCGAAGGTGTAGAAGCCGTCCAGGTCGTCGAGGCAGTGCATCAGCGCGTCGTGCAGCGAGTCGCCCTCGCGCAGGCGCCACGTCAGGTAGCCGGCGGCCACCTCGGTGTCGTTCTCGGTGTGGAACTCGATGCCCTCGCGGCGCAGCTTGCGGCGCAGGTCGTTGTGGTTCGACAGCGAGCCGTTGTGCACGAGGCAGACGTCGAGGCCGGTCGAGAACGGGTGCGAGCCGAGCGTCGTGACGCGCGACTCCGTCGCCATGCGCGTGTGGCCGAGGGCGTGGCTGCCGCGGATGTCGCCGAGCCCGAACCGCTCCGCGAACGCGCTCGGCAGCCCGGTCTCCTTGTAGATCTCGATCACCGAGCCGGCGCTCATCACGCGGACGTCGGGGTGCTGCGCGCGCACCCAGCGCCTGCGCGTCGGCGGCGTCGGCCGGCACGACCAGCACCGCGTGCGAGGCGCGTCGCGTGACGTCGGGCTCGCCTCCGAACGCGTCGGCGAGCCCGGCGGCCAGGGCCGCGAAGTCGAACGCCGGGTCGGGATGCTGCAGCGTCAGCTTGCAGGAGCCGGCCGGGGCGGGATCGCGGTAGACCGCGACGCCGGCAGAGTCCGGGCCGCGATCGTTCATCTGGACGAGCATCCGCGACAGGTGCTCGCCGAGCCGGTCTGCGACGGCGTCCGACTTGCAGAAGAGACCCACGATTCCGCACATGGCGGATATGGTACGCATTCCGTGCCTTTAGGGGAAGGCGATCTGCGGCGGGTTCAGTCCGGCACGCGCAGGGCCGACCCCAGCGCGCCCAGCACGAGGTCGCGCGTGCGCTGCGGCGACAGCCAGTGCAGGCCCAGCTCGCGCTGGATGCCGAGTCCGTCGATGAGCGCCACGAAGGCGCCCGCGATCTCGCCCGAGGTGAAGCGCGGCGCGAACACGCCGGCCGCGACGCCCTCCTCGATCGCCTCGACGATCGGCTCGCGCCACGCGCCGTAGGCGGCTTCGAGCACGGCGCGCAGCTCGTCCCGGCGCCGGGCGGCCGCCCAGAACTCCAGCCACAGCGCCCAGCGGTCGAGCCGGGTGAACTCCTCGACGACCAGCGTCAGGCGCTGCCACGGGTCGCGGCCGCCGGCGACCGCGATCGCGCGGGCGTTGCCGACGGCGACGCGGTTCGCCTCCAGGAAGGCGGCGCCGAGCAGCGGTCGCGCGACGCGTAGTAGTGCTGGACGGTGCCGACCGCGACCCCCGCCTCCTCCGCCACGTCGACGTACCGCACGGCGTCGAATCCATGCTCGATGATCGCTCGCATCGCGGCTTCGAGGATCTGGGGGCGGCGGGCTTGGGCGACGCTGGGACGCGCCATGCCGTGAAGGCTAGCGCGCAGGTCAATCGACGTCCCGCGGACACCGGGGCTTTCCATACCCCGGTGTTCCGTTTATCGTATCGCCGTATGGGGAACGAGGAGCGGGCGGAGGGCATCGTCATCGATGCCGTCACGAAGATGTTCGGCGACTTCTGCGCGGTCGATGACGTCTCGTTCACGATCCGCGAGGGCGAGTTCTTCACGATGCTCGGTCCCTCCGGCTGTGGCAAGACCACGACGCTGCGCATGATCGCCGGGTTCGAGGAGCCGACCAACGGGCGGATCCTGCTGCAGGGCCGCGACGTCACGTACGTCCCGCCGGCCCGGCGCAACGTGAACATGGTCTTCCAGGCCTACGCGCTGTTCCCGCACATGACCGTGTGGGACAACATCGCGTTCGGGCTGCAGATCAAGAAGGTCAGCCGCCAGGAGACCAAGGAGCGCGTCGAGGAGGCGATCCGGACGGTGCGCCTCGAGAACTTCGAGAAGCGCAAGCCCGGGCAGCTCTCCGGCGGCCAGCAGCAGCGCGTCGCGCTGGCCCGCGCGCTGGTCAACCGGCCCGCGGCGCTGCTGCTCGACGAGCCGCTCGGCGCGCTCGACCTGAAGCTCCGCAAGGAGCTGCAGCTCGAGCTGAAGCACCTCCAGACGCAGACGCAGACGACGTTCGTCTACGTCACGCACGATCAGGAGGAGGCGCTGACGATGTCCGACCGCATCGCGGTCATGAAGGACGGCATCGTCGAGCAGATCGCAGCGCCGCGCGAGCTCTACGAGCGGCCCGCGACGCCGTTCGTGGCCGGGTTCATCGGCGTCTCGAACCTGATCCACGTCCGGGTCGACCGCCGCGACGGCAACATGGCGGTCATGGACCTCGGCGACGGCGAGCGCATCGTCGCCACCGACAGCGCAGGTACGAGCGCGGGTGCCAGCGAGCTCGAGGTGACGGTCCGGCCCGAGAAGATCAAGTTCGCCGCCGGCGAGGTCGCGGCGAGCACCGTCTCGAGCGTCTCGGGCGTCATCAACGAAGTGGTCTACCTCGGCTCGATGACGCAGCTCACGGTCGAGCTGCGGACGGGTGAGCACCTGGTGGTCCATCGACTGAACGACGAGGGAACCGACCCCACGGTCGGCGAGCGCGTCGTTCTGCACTGGGCGGCCGATCACAGCTACGTGATCGGCGGGAGGGCGCCGGCCACGGCCGGCGCGGGTGGAAACGGCGACGGGTCCTCACTCGTCGCCCAGACGGAGGGAGCGTAAGGGTGGAAGACGGCCCCAATCTCAGTCGCCGTGGGTTCTTCACGGCGACGGGCGGCATCTCGATTGCCGCCTTGCTCGCAGCGTGCGGTAGCTCGGACTCCGGGTCCGACGACACCGGCGGCGCGGCCTCGACGCCGGCCGCCGCGCCGGCGGCCTCGACCGACGCGGCGCCTGCCGCGGCGACGCCGCCGAAGTTCGACCCGACCACCGAGACCGGCCCCATCAAGACGTTCGAGTGGGCCGGCTACGAGGTTCCCGAGATGTGGGAGGGCTACGTCAAGGGACCGTTCAACGCGGACTCGCCGATGAAGTTCACCTTCCTCGAGAACGACCAGCAGGCACTGGCCAAGGTCGCCTCGGGCGTGCGAGTACGACCTGATCCATCCGTGCATCGCGTACTGGCCCGACTACAAGGCCGCCGGCCTGATCCAGGCCTTCGACCCGTCGCTGCTGCCCGACTACGAAGGCATCCCGGAGGCCATCCGCGCCGGCGGCGTCGACACCGACGGGCTGATCTACCACGTGCCGTTCGACATCGGCTTCTCGACGCTCACCTACCGCGCCGACAAGGTCAACCCGGCCGAGCTGTCGTGGAACGTCCTGCTGGACGCCCAGTACAAGGGCCGCATGGCGCTGTTCTCCGACGAGGTCTCGATCATCAAGATCGGCCACCTCATCAACGCCGGCGCGCCCGTCGACCCGAACGTCCTCACCACCGAGGAGATCCAGGCCGCGGCCGAGACCATGAAGAAGGTCGCGCCGAACCTGCGGAACTTCTGGGCCTCGCAGACCGACACGGTGAACGACTTCATCAACGGCAACATCGACATGACGTACACGTGGCCGGACGGGTACTGGAAGATCAAGAACCACGAGAAGATGAAGGGCGTCCCGATCGAGTACATGCAGCCCAAGGAGGGCCGCCTGGCCTGGGTCTGCGGGCTCGTTCTCGGCGCCAACACCAAGGTGCCCGGTCGCGCTACCTCGGCCGTTGCCGCGGCGAACGACCCGAAGGTCGCCGCCTGGCTCACCGACGTCTACCAGTACGCGTCCGCGCAGCAGAACGGCGTTGCGGAGCTCGTCCAGAACAAGGAGATCGTCACCGCCTTCCAGCTCGACGACCCCACCGCGTTCGCGCCGCCGCATGCCTGGTTCGAGGCTCCGCTGCCGAACCGCGCCGAGTACGTCAAGGCGGGCCAGGACGTCAAGGCGTCCGTCGGCGCTTCCTGACCTGAATCCCAGCCTCCGGTGGTGGGCGGCGACGCCCGCCACCGGAGACGGTTTCGGAACGATTTCCCACGCCGTAGGAGGCACTGGTGGCATCGAACGTCGAGACGGGGGCACCGGCTGACGTCAGCGTGAGCGTCCGTCGCGAAGGGCGGCCGCGGGTAGGTCAGGGCCTGACGACCTTCGGGCTGCTCGGCCCCACGGTGATCGCGCTCGCGATCTTCTTCCTGGCGCCCCTCTGGTACATCTTCGAGTTCTCGACCGGGCTCAAGTACTTCGCACCCCGGCCCGCCCTCGCCGTGCTGAACGGCGAGCTGACGGCGTTCAGCGGCGCGCTGTGGTCGAACTTCTTCGGCAAGGGCGTCTCGCTGCACCTGATGCCGAACATCGGCTCGGGCTGGAGCTTCACGTTCCCCGCCATCATCCTCGGCGTCCTGTTCGTCGTGCTCATCCTCGGCGCCGTCATGGGCAACCGGTTCGGTGAGCACGCGGGCCTGATCGCCGGCGTCTCGTTCGTGCTGCTGCTGGCGCCGTTCCTGACGCTGCCCGTTCGGCAACACCCTGTTGCGCGTCGCGCAGTTCTCGTCCGAGTCGACCGATCTGCGGCTGTTCTTCAAGTCGGTCTCGATGGCGACGACGTCGTCGGTGATCGCGGTGCTGATCGCGTTCCCGGTGGCCTACTACCTGGCCTTCTGCGTCGAGAAGACGAAGTACACGTGGCTGCTGATCGTGATCACGCCGTTCCTGACCAGCTACCTGCTGCGCATCTTCGCGTGGAAGGTCGTGCTCGGCGACCAGGGCCTGATCAACTCGGGCCTCGCGTCGCTGGGGATCATCGCGAAAGACCAGCCGCTCAGCTTCCTGATCTACAGCCAGTTCACGGTGATGATCGTGCTCACGTACGCGTGGGTACCGTTCATCTGCCTGCCGATCTTCATCTCGCTCGAGAACATGGATCGCAAGCTGCTCGAGGCCGCCACCGACCTCGGCGCCAGCCGCATGAAGGCCTTCGCGAAGATCACGCTGCCGCTGGCCGCGCCGGGCATCGTGGCCGCGTTCCTGTTCGTGTTCATCCCGTCGATCGGCGAGTACATCACGCCGTCGCTCGTGGGCGGCACCAGGGGCTACATGTTCGGGCAGGCGGTCGCCGACCACTTCATCGGCGGCGCGTTCGACTGGCAGGGCGGTAGCGTGCTGGCGCTGTTCCTGCTCACCGTCGTGCTGTTCCTGACAGCCGCGACGTCGAAATTCCTGCGCGCGGGCGGAGGCACGGCATGAGCGCGGTACCCGCACCCCGCCCCAGTGCCCCGCCCACCGGCAAGCGCGGCGGCGGCGGCTCGGTCGCCCTGTCGCGCGGCGGCCGGCGCGCGCTGACGGTGTTCTTCGTCGCGTTCCTGATCTTCCTGTACGTGCCGACCGTGCTGCTGATCATCTTCTCGTTCAACACGTCGACCGTGGCCGCGTTCCCGCTCGCCGGGTTGACGCTGGACTGGTACCGGGAGGCGTTCACCGATCCGCAGATCCGCACCGCGCTGCTGAACAGCCTCAAGGTGGCGAGCGCCTGCGCCGTGCTGGCGACCTTCTTCGGCGTGATGGTCAGCTTCCCGCTCGCCCGCCGCAAGGTGTGGTTCCGCTCCGGCGTCTCGGCCCTGCTGCTGCTGCCGCTGGTGGTGCCGACCGTCGTGCTCGGCGTCGCGCTGCTGATCCTGTTCCAGCGCGGCTTCCTGCACGTGCCGCTCGGCCTCGGCGCCGTGCTGATCGGCCACGTGATCATCGCGCTGCCGTTCTGCGTGCTGCTGATCATGCCCCGCATCGCCAGCATCGACAGGCGTCTGGAAGAGGCGGCCTTCGACCTCGGCGCCAGCGGCCTGACGACCTTCCGGCGGGTCATCCTGCCGCTGATCGTCCCGGCGATCCTGTCTGCCTTCCTGATCGCGTTCGTGGTCTCGATCGACGAGGTGGTGGTCGCGAGCTTCCTCACCAGCGATTCCGTCACCTACCCGATCTACCTCTACTCGGGGCTGAAGTTCCCCGAGAAGACGCAGACGCTGATCCCGATCGCGACCGTCATGATCGTGCTCTCGTTCGCGCTCGCGTTCGCCGCGGAGGGACTGCGCCGCGTCGGCGAGCGGCGGGTCGGGCTCGATACGCCACCCGGAGGCGTCTGATCCGTCGCCGCGTCCTCATCTCCGCCGTGCTCGCTGCCGCCGTGGCCCTCGGGGCCGGCTGCGGCAGCGAGCAGACGGCGGCACCGACGACGCCGGCGGAGACGCCGCAGCAGGTGGCCGCCGCGAAGCTCCTGAAGGAGTACGAGGCGACGCCGGGCTGCGGCTGCACGGGCCCCACCCGCGCCAAGGAACGGGCCGCGACGCTGTTCACGTACGCCGGCACGGGCCTCGTCGCCACCACCCGCTAGACGCCGCGCGGCCTACCAGCGGGTCAGGGCCTCGCAGCCGTCCGCGGTGACGAGGACGGTGTGCTCGAACTGGGCCGACCGGCTGCCGTCGCGCGTGACGGCGGTCCAGCCGTCGGCGCGGATGCGGGCGCGGCCCGACCCGAGCGCGACCATCGGCTCGATCGTGAACACCATCCCCTCCTCCAGCACCGTCCGGGCGGAGGCCTCGAAGCCGTGCGGCACCACCAGCGCGCCGTGGAAGTCGCGGCCGATCTCGTGGCCGACGAACTCGCGGACGATGCCGAACCGGCCGCGCAGCTCCTTCTCGATCGCGCGGCCGATGGCGTTCACGGGCCGGCCCGGCTCGACGGCCGACATGCCGGCGGTCAGCGCCCGCCGGCCGGCGTCGAGGAGGCTCTCGGAGAGCCGGTCGATCGTGCCGACGGGCAGGGTCTTGCAGAGGTCGCCGTGCACGCCGTCGAGGTACATCGACACGTCGATGCCGATGATGTCGCCGTCCGCGAGCACCTGCGGCCCGGGGATGCCGTGGCAGATCACCTCGTTGACGGCCGTGCAGATCGACCGCGGGTAGCCCAGGTAGCCGAGCGGGCTCGGGTAGCCGCCGCGGCGCACGATCGCCTCGTGGCCGATCTCGTCCAGCTCGTCGGTCGTGACGCCGGGCGCGACGTGGGGCTCGATCTCGGCCAGCACCTCGGAGGTGGCGTCGCAGGCGCGGCGGATCAGCGCGATGGTCTCGGGGTCGTTGCGCACCGGCCGCGGCGCGCGCGGCGCCGGCAGGTCGGGGTGGACGACGTAGGGCGGCCGCTCGACCGCGTCGGGAACGGCCCGCATCAGGCCGGCCTCGCGATCACGTCGCGCTCGGGCTCGCCACCGCGCAGCACCGCCGCGACGTTCGAGGCCGCGAACACGTAGGGCAGCCGGGCCGACTCGTCGGAGGCCCACGCGGCGTGCGGGTTGATGATCGTCCGCGGCCACGTCAGCGCCGGCTCGCCCGGCACCGGTGGCTCGACCGGCAGCACGTCGAGGCCGCACCCCGCGAGGTGCCCGGCGTGCAGCGCCGCGCCGAGCGCCGCGGCGTCGACCAGGCCGGCGCGGGAGCAGTTGACGAGGAACGAGCCCGGCCGCATGGCCGCCAGCGCCGCGGCGTCGATGAGGCCCGCGCGTGTCGTCGGTGAGCGCCGCGTGGAGCGTGACCACGTCGGCGGCCGCCATCAGCTCGTGCAGCGACGCGCACGGCACGACGCCGGCCGCCTGCATCGCGTCGGCCGGGACGAACGCGTCGTGCGCGCACGACGCGCATGCCGAGCGCGAGGCCCCGGCTCGCGGCGACGCGGCCGATGCGCCCGAACCCGACCACGCCCAGCGTCGCGCGGGCGATGCGGCGCGGGAACGCGACGCTGTAGTCCCACTCGCCGGCACGGACGCTGCGGTCGAGCAGGGTGACGCCGCGCAGCAGGTCGATGGCCATCGCGATCGCGTGGTCGGCCACCTCGTCGTCGCAGTAGCCGGAGACGTTGGTGGCCCAGACGCCGGCGGCCTCGAGCGCGCCCAGGTCGAGGTGGTCGAAGCCGGTGGACGGGGTCGCGACCACGCGCAGCGCGGGCAGGCCGGCCACCTCGGAGGCGCCGACGGGGAAGTCGGGGCCGGCGACGAGACCGACCACGTCGGCGCCCGCCGGGATCGCGTCCTGCCGCTCGACCGTGACGCCGAGGCCGTCGCACGCGCGCTCCACCTCGAGGACGTCGCTCCACTGGTCGACGAGGACGACCCGTCCGGTCACGGCACCACCGCGGCGAAGCGCTCGGGCGACAGCGCCGGGTCCCACTCCCCCGAGACGAGGCTCTCGGCCACCGCCGCGGTGGCGCCCGGGCCCCACGTGATGCCCTGGGCGTTGTGGCCGCAGCACAGGAAGAGGCCGCTGACGCCGGGGACGGGACCGTGCAGCGGCAGCCCGTCGGCCGTCATCGGCCGCTGGCACGCGCGCGTCTCGGCGATCTCGAGCCCGGCCAGCGCGGGCACGAACCGCACCGCCCGTCGGCAGACCGCCGCGAGCGTCTCGGGCGTCTCGTCGTCGTCGCCCGTGGCGCGCCGGTGCGAGGCGCCGACGACGATGCGGCCGTCGTCGTCCTGGCCGAGGCCGACGGAGAACGAGGCCGGCCGCGCCAGGCCGTCGGCGAGATCGCCGACGGTGACGGGCGGCAGCGACGTGACGTCCCAGGCCGCGTCCTCGATCAGGTGGCGCAGCCGGAACGGCGCCGGGCGGGTCATCGCGACGACGCCGCGCACGCCCCGCACCGGCACGTCGTACCCGGTGTCGCGCGCCAGGCGCCACGACCACGGCCCGGCCGCGATCACGGTGTGCCGCGCCAGGAGCTGTCCCTGGTCGGTGATGGCGCCGATGACGGTGCCGGCCCGGCGCAGCAGCCCGCGCGCCTCGCAGGCGACGTGGATGGTCGAGCCGTAGGAGCGGGCCTCGTCGGCCCACGCCATGGTGGCCGCGGCCGGGTCGATGCGCCGCGCCTCGATCAGGTAGCCGCCGGCGAGGTCGTCGGCCAGCTGCGGCTCGGCCGCCAGCAGATCGGCGCCGCGCAGCAGCTCGCCCGGCGCGTCGGCCAGGTCGGCCTCGTCCTCGGCCACGATCAGCGAGCCGATCGACTCCCGGTCCATGAAGAAGGCGCCGCCGGTGGCGAAGTGCAGCTCGCGGTACTCGCGCAGGCTGCGCTCGGCCATCGCCTGCAGCTCCGGCGGGTGCGGGCCGACCACGAAGCCGGCGTTGCGGCCCGAGGCGGCCGAGGCCAGGCGATCGCGCTCGCAGAGCGTGACGACGAGGCCGCGCCGCGCGCACTGCGCCGCGAGCGACGCGCCGATGATGCCGCCGCCGATGATCAGCACGTCCGCCACGGGATGAGCGTAGCGGAACCGGAGGTCGCGGCGAACGCGGTCCGGGGCTGGTCCGGGGTGCCCCGGGCCCGGGGGCTCGTGGACAGCTCGCGCTGAGAAGCAAGTCTGACAAGGAGCGGGTGCGAGAGCAGGCGGGACGCCTGTCCGAGTGCCCGGGACGCAGCCCACCGGGTTCCCCGGTGGGGAATCAGGCGCCGCTTCGCAGCACCCGAGATGTCCGCGAGCCCCGGCCCGGGCGCCTACGCGACGGCGGGCGTGTTGTGCGCGATCAGCGCACGGCGCTCGCCCAGGTCGGCCAGGATCGCCGACCGCTGGCCCTCGAGCGAGAACCGCTCGCCCTGGCCCAGCTGGTACGCCGCGTCGTGGCGGCGGAGCACGTTCACGAACACGTCGACGAGGTGCCGGTCGAACTGCGCGCCGGCGCCGCGGCGGAGCTCCTCGACGGCCTCCTCGGGCGCCAGTGCCGAGCGGTACGGCCGGCAGGAGGTCATGGCGTTGTAGGCGTCGGCGAGGCCGATGATGGCGGAGGCCAGGGGGATCCGGTCGCCGACCAGGCCGTCGGGATAGCCACGGCCGTCGGGGCGCTCGTGGTGGTGCCGGATGAACCGCGAGATCTCGGCGAAGAACGGCGCCTCGCCGGCGATCTGCTCGCCGATCTCGGGGTGGCGCCGGATGTGCGACCACTCCTCGTCGTCGAGCGGGCCCTGCTTGTTCAGCACCTCGGTGGGCACGCCGATCTTGCCGATGTCGTGCAGCAGGGCGGCGAGCTGGATCTTGGCGACGTCCTCGACCGGCAGGCCCTGGGCGTTCGCGAGGTCGCGCGCGTAGACGGCGACCGCGGCGGAGTGGCCCGCGGTGTGCTCGTCCCGCGCGTCGAGCGCGCGCACGAGCGAGAGCGCGAAGGTCATGTTGCCCTCGGACAGCCGCATCGAGAGGTCGGCGGTCTCGCGGTAGAGGCGCAGCAGCAGGTGCGCGGCGAGCACCGGCGCGAGCACCAGCAGCAGGCTGCCGACGCCGGCCAGGCGGTAGCCGTAGGCCAGGCCCATGACGATCGGCACGGCCAGCACGGCGCCGACGGAGTCGGCGACGGCGGTGATGCGGATCTGGCCGCCCAGCGGCGTGATGCGACGCGCGACGACGACCAGGCTCATGCCGGCGAGGTTGACCGCGAACAGCGCCAGCGCGGCGATGGTCGTACGGGCCGCGAGGCTCGAGTCGGAGTGCGCGGCGTAGCCGGCGACGACGCCCTCGATGGCGTACAGGCCGGAGAAGGCGAGCCACTTCGCACGGGGCCCGCCGCGGAGCTCGACCGTGGCCGCGACGAGGCCGGTGATGGCCGCGGCGGCCGGGCCGCAGATGACCGCCGCGAGGATGGCGAGAAACCCGGAGGCCGACACCTCGATGCGCCCGGTCAGCCGGCCACCGAACACCTCCGCCACGAAGGCGGCCAGTGCGAGGACGGCGACGACGCTCAGATCGCTACCGAGACCGAGGTCGGAGAGGGCGAAGATCGTCAGGAACAACCCGGTCACCGCAAGGAAGGCGGTGAGAGCCGTGGTGCGCGCGTCACTGAAAACGCGATCCTGAGTTTCCCTCGCTGCGAGCACGACGAACAGCCTCCCTGGTCGCCGTGTGGCGATCTAGGGAAGATAAAGGAAACTTTTCGTAGATTCAAGTGCGTTGCGGCGCATGTGCGCCGCAACGATCACCAGCCCTTGGCGCGGCCGGCGACGGAGGCGAGCGTGACGAGCGTGGAGAGGGCGGCTGCAACCTTGGTCTTGTCGCGCATTTCGAGGTCCTTTCGGGGGCCGGTAGAAGCACAGGCAGAGTCGCGCGCAAACCCGGTTGGGGACAAGAGACACGCTGCGCGAGAATTGCCCAGGTTTGGGCCCTGACAGGTCCTTTTCAGCCGCAAATCGCGCCCTCGAGCGCCCCAGGACGACGAAGGGCCGCCCGGTGGGCGGCCCTTCGCAGGTTTCGGTCGGTGCGAGGACGGGTAGGTCAGTCCTCTTCGCCGGCCAGATCGAGGCCCTCGAGCGGGACGTGGTCGTCCTCCGTCACGGCGAGCTCGGCCTCGAGGGCGTCGTCGTCGTAGTCGGCCGGGTTCAGCAGGCTGTCGCCGAAGCCGTCGCGCGGCGCGATCTCGATGTTCCGGTAGTCGCGCAGACCGGTGGCAGCCGGGATCAGCTTGCCGATGATCACGTTCTCCTTGAGGCCCATCAGGCGATCGATCTTCCCCTCGATCGCGGCGTCCGTGAGGACCTTGGTGGTCTCCTGGAACGACGCGGCGGACAGGAAGCTCTCGGTCGCGAGGCTGGCCTTGGTGATGCCGAGGATCTGGCGATCGCCGGTGGGCAGCTCGGCCGCCGGCTGGCCGGCGAGCTCGTCGCGCGCCTTGACGAACGCGGCGATCTCGACGAACTGGCCCGGGAGCCACTCGGTCGAGCCGGGATGGTCGAGGAGCACGCGGCGGGTCATCTGCCGGGCGATCACCTCGATGTGCTTGTCGTTGATCTCCACGCCCTGGGCGCGGTAGACCTGCTGCACCTGCTCGACGAGGTAGCGGGTGGCCCGGGCGACGCCCGAGGCCATCAGGTCGGTCGGGGCGAGCACGCCGGGTAGCACCGGCTGGCCCTCCGACACGATCTGGCCCTCCAGCGAGACCGGCTCGACGATGCGCATGTGCTGCGTACCGCGGGTCAGCCACTCGTGGAGCTGGCGCGTCATGCGCTCGCCCTGGAAGAAGATGACCGAGCCCTCGCCCTCGACCTCGCGCACCTCGATGTCCGCCCGGCGGGGCAGCACGAAGACGTGCTCGCCGGTGGTCTTGGTGCGGTTGGTGACGCGTCCCGCGATGTGCGAGACGGCGCCCGCCTGCTTCGGCGTGCGGGCCTCGAACAGCTCGACGACGCGGGGCAGGCCCTGCGTGATGTCGAGTCCGGCGACGCCGCCCGTGTGGAACGTGCGCATCGTCAGCTGGGTGCCGGGCTCGCCGATCGACTGGGCGGCCACGATGCCGACGGCGTCGCCGACGTCGGACCGCTCGCCGCTCGCGAGCGACAGGCCGTAGCAGGCGCCGCAGACGCCGGTCTCGGCCTCGCAGGTGAGCACGGAGCGCACCGGAACGGTGCAGTCGCGCTCGATCTTGTCGTTGAGGGCCCACGCCAGGGTGCGGAGCTCGAGCTCCACGACCTTCTTCATGTCACGGTCGCGGAGATCGGTGACGGCGTAGGCGTCCTCTTCCATGCGGCGCAGGAACTTCTCCGGCGTCCGCAGGTCGTCGACGGCCTCGAACGGCAGGAACGGGTCCTCGAGGGACTGCTCCTGCTTGAAGAGCTCCGCCAGCTCGGGCAGCCCGAGCCGGCTGGCGAGCTCGACCGGGTCGTCGAGCTTCGACTCGGAGAACGTCTGGAGCATGTCCTGGACGGTGCCGAGCTTGGCCTCGTAGATGACGCGGGCGAGGTCACGGGAGATCGGGGTGCCGGCCGGCAGGAGGCCGTCCGACGTCTCGATGTCCTGTGCCAGCACGCGGCCGACCAGCTGGTCGTTGGCACGGGGCGTGAACGCCCCGCCGCGAGCCGTGATCTGCCCGGCGCGGAAGTCGAAGAAGACCTTCCGGTCGAGCAGGAACGCGGGCACGTCGACGAACGTCTCGGTGCCGCAGTCGCGCTGACGCACGATCACGTCCTGCGAGACGTCGACGAGACGCCGCGTCAGGTAGCCCGAGTCGGCCGTGCGGAGCGCCGTGTCGGCGAGGCCCTTGCGGGCACCGTGGGTGGAGATGAAGTACTCGAGGACCGAGAGCCCCTCCATGAAGTTGGAGCGGATCGGGCGCTCGATGATCTCGCCCTTCGGGTTGGCCATCAGGCCACGCATGCCGGCCAGCTGACGGATCTGCTTGAACGATCCGCGCGCGCCGGAGTTCGCCATCATGAACACGGGGTTCAGCGGGAACAGGTTGCGCTGCATCGCCTCGCCGACCTCGTCGGTCGCCGCGTTCCAGAGGTCCTGGATCTTCTCGTGGCGCTCGCCGCGGGTGATGAGACCCGTGATGTACTGGCCCTCGAGCTTCTTGATCCGCTCCTCGTACTTCTCGAGGATCTGCTCCTTGTCGGGCGGCGTGACGATGTCGTTCTTCGAGATCGAGACGCCCGAGCGCGAGGCGAACCGGAAGCCGAGGTCCTTGATCGTGTCGAGGATCTGGGCGACCTGGGTCGCGCCGTGCTGGTCGACCAGCCACGTGATGTAGTCGTTCATCTCGCGCTTGGTCAGCGCCGCGTTCAGCTCGCGGATGTCGTCCTCGTCCAGCGAGGCGGCGTCCCGCTCCAGCACGTCGGCCAGGGCGAGCCGCAGCTCGTGGTTGAAGATCGCGCGGCCCGCCGTGGTGAGCGCACGCGTGCCGTCGGAGCGCCGCACCCAGATCGGCTCCTGGAGCGCGACCTGGTTGGCGTCGTAGGCGAGCTCGACCTCGTCCGCGCTGCCGAACACCGCGATCTTGCGGTCCTTCGGCGGATCGGCGGCCAGGGCCGCGAGATCCTCGATGCAGTACGTGAGGTAGTAGAGCCCGATCACCATGTCCTGCGACGGCGTGGCGAGCGGGCGCCCGTTGGCCGGCGACAGGATGTTGTTCGACGACAGCATGAGGATCCGGGCCTCGGCCTGGGCCTCGACCGAGAGCGGCAGGTGCACCGCCATCTGGTCGCCGTCGAAGTCGGCGTTGAACGCGTGGCAGACGAGCGGGTGCACCTGGATCGCCTTGCCCTCGACCAGGATCGGCTCGAAGGCCTGGATGCCCAGGCGGTGCAGCGTCGGTGCGCGGTTGAGCAGCACGGGATGCTCGGAGATGACCTCCTCGAGCACGTCCCACACGGAGGGCACCATCGAGTCGACCATCTTCTTGGCCGCCTTGATGTTCTGCACCTCCTTGCGCTCGACGAGCCGGCTCATGATGAACGGCTTGAAGAGCTCGAGGGCCATGATCTTCGGCAGACCGCACTGGTGCAGCCGCAGGTGCGGCCCGGCGACGATCACCGAGCGGCCCGAGTAGTCGACGCGCTTGCCGAGCAGGTTCTGGCGGAACCGGCCCTGCTTGCCCTTCAGCATGTCGGACAGCGACTTCAGCGGGCGGTTGCCCGGGCCCGTCACCGCACGGCCGCGGCGGCCGTTGTCGAACAGTGCGTCGACGGCCTCCTGCAGCATGCGCTTCTCGTTGTTCACGATGATCTCGGGCGCGCCGAGATCGAGCAGCCGCTTGAGGCGGTTGTTGCGGTTGATGACGCGCCGGTAGAGGTCGTTCAGGTCGCTGGTGGCGAACCGGCCGCCGTCCAGCTGCACCATCGGGCGCAGCTCCGGCGGAATCACCGGCACGGCGTCGAGGACCATCCACTCGGGCTTGTTCTCGGACTTGCGGAACGCCTCGACGACCTTCAGCCGCTTGATGGCGCGCTGCTGCTTCTGGCCCTTCGAGGTCGCGATCTGGTCGCGGAGGTCTCCACCCAGCAGGTTGAGGTCCTCGCGCGTCAGCAGGTCGCGGATCGCCTGGGCACCCATGCCCAGGCCGACGTACTCGCCGAAGCCCCACTCGGAACCGAACCGGTCCTTGAGCTCGCGGGCGAGCTTCTCGTCGCCCACGACCTCCTTCGGGCCGATCTCGCGGAACTTCTCCCAGGCCTGGTCGAGCGTCAGCAGGCGCTCGTCGTAGAGCTCGTCGGTGTCCTTGCGGCGCTGGTTGATCTCCAGCACCATCTCGCGCACCTTGAGCGCCCACGCCTCGATCTGGCGGTGGTCGTCGCGGGTCATCTTGCCGTCGGCCTTCAGGCACAGGTCGTTGGCGGTCGCGCGGAGCTCGTAGCCCTCCTCGGCCCGATGCTCGGCGGCATCGCGGACGAGGTCGGCCAGCAGCCCGTTGCCGAGACCGCGGGCCTTGTCCATCTCCTTCAGCTCGCCGAGCGTCGCCATGATGGGCCCGTCGGCCGGCGTCGCGCCGCCGTCCTCGCCCTGCAGGTACGTGGTGACGCGGTCGAGCTGCTTGCGCGCGTTGCCCTTCGCGGTGCCCTTGCCGGTCTCGATCGTCTCGAGCACCGGGGCCAGGGCGCCGAGCGCGTGCTCGGCGGCCAGGGCGATGGTGTCGAGCTCCTTCGAGCTCAGCTTGCGGTCCTCGCGGACGGCCAGGGAGTGCACGAGCTCGCGCACCTTCTTCGGGTCCTCGCCGCCGATGCGGGCCGCGAGGTCGCGGAGCAGGCCGGAGGCCAGCTCGCGGGCGTCGTCGAGGACGAAGCCCTGCTCCTCGGCCCACGAGCCGAGCATGCGCGCCCAGTACTCGTCGTCGTCGTCGAAGCTCTCACGACCGCCGGACACGAAGAACTCGCGGCGGCGCTGGAGGCGCTCCTCGACGAAGCCGATCTCCTCGGCGCGCTCGGTCTCGAGCTGCTCGCGCTCGGAGAGGATCTTCCCCTCGAGCTCGTTCAGATCGGCCTCGCGCTTCTCGAAGTCGACGTACGTGCAGATGTGAGCCGCGAAGTAGAGGACCTTCTCGAGCTCCTTCGGCGCGATGTCGAGCAGGTAGCCGATGCGGCTCGGGACACCCTTGAAGAACCAGATGTGCGAGACGGGCGCGGCCAGGTCGATGTGACCCATGCGCTCGCGCCGCACCTTCTGGCGGGTGACCTCGACGCCGCAGCGCTCGCAGATGATGCCCTTGTAGCGGACGCGCTTGTACTTGCCGCAGTAGCACTCCCAGTCCTTGGTGGGACCGAAGATGCGCTCGCAGAAGAGGCCGTCCTTCTCGGGCTTGAGCGTGCGGTAGTTGATGGTCTCCGGCTTGGTGACCTCGCCGGACGACCAGGAGTGGACGTCCTTCGTGGAGGCCAGGCCGATCTTGATGTAGTCGAAATCGTTGATGTCGATCAACGGGTGCTCCTAGTTGGTCGGTGGAGGGGGAATGAGATGGGCGTCGAGCCCATCACTCCTCGACCTCCACCTCCTCGGCCGGTTCCAGGTCGAACTCGACGGCGCCCAGCGGGGCGGCGTCGTCCTCGTCGTCATCCGCGTCGTCGACGACCACCTCGGTGAGCTGCTCGTCGGCGGCGACGTGGAGCTCGCCCTCGAGGTCGAGCTCCTCGACTCCGGTCTCGACCTCCTGCACGTCCGGGTCGCGCGGCGTGGACCGCAGGCGCTCGGGCGACAGGTCGACGCCGAGCTCCTCGGCGGCGCGCAGCAGCTCGTCGTCCTCCTCGGCGATCTCCAGCCGGGCACCGTCGTCGCGCATCGGCTTGACGTCGAGCGCGAGCGACTGCATCTCCTTCAGGAGCACCTTGAACGACTCGGGGATGGACGGCTCGGGGATGTTCTCGCCCTTGACGATGGCCTCGTACGCCTTGACGCGGCCGACCGTGTCGTCGGACTTGATGGTGAGCATCTCCTGCAGCGTGTACGCGGCGCCGTAGGCCTCGAGCGCCCAGACCTCCATCTCGCCGAAGCGCTGGCCGCCGAACTGGGCCTTGCCGCCCAGGGGCTGCTGCGTGACGAGCGAGTAGGGGCCGGTGGAGCGCGCGTGGATCTTGTCGTCGACGAGATGCAGCAGCTTCAGGATGTACATGTAGCCGACCGCGACCTTGTTGTCGTACGGGTCGCCGTTGCGGCCGTTGTACAGCTGCACCTTGCCGGAGACGCGGCGGGTGCCGGACTCGTCGTCGTCGACCTCGAGGTCGATCGGCGAGCCGGCGTTGCGATGGGCCCACGCCACGAGCTCGGAGTCGACCTCCTGCACCGTCGCACCGTCGAACACGGGCGTCGAGATCCACTCGACCGGAGCCGGATCCTCGTCGGTGCGGAACCGCGCCGCGAAGCCCAGGTGGATCTCGAGGACCTGCCCGATGTTCATGCGGCTCGGGACGCCGAGCGGGTTCAGGATGACGTCGACCGGCGTGCCGTCGGCGAGGAACGGCATGTCCTCCTCGGGCACGATCTTGGAGATCACGCCCTTGTTGCCGTGGCGGCCGGCGAGCTTGTCGCCCTCCGCGATCTTGCGCTTCTTGGCGACGTAGACGCGCACCAGCTCGATCACGCCGGCGGGCAGGTCGTCGCCGGCGTCGCGCCGGAAGATCTTGACGTCGATGACCTTGCCGCCCTCGCCGTGCGGGACCTTGAGGGAGGTGTCACGGACCTCGCGCGCCTTCTCCTTGAAGATGGCGCGGATCAGCTTCTCCTCGGCCGTCAGCTCGGTCTCGCCCTTGGGCGTCACCTTGCCGACGAGCAGGTCGCCGGAGCCGACCTCGGCGCCGATGCGGACGATGCCGCGATCGTCGAGGTCCTTCAGCGACTCCTCGGAGCGGTTCGGGATGTCGCGCGTGATCTCCTCGTCGCCGAGCTTCGTCGTGCGCGCGTCGATCTCGTACTCGTGGATGTGCACGGACGACAGCACGTCGTCCTTGACGATCCGCTCCGAGAGGATGATCGCGTCCTCGAAGTTGTAGCCCTCCCACGACATGAACGCGACGAGCAGGTTCTTGCCGAGCGCGAGCTCGCCGAGCGACGTCGAGGAGCCGTCCGCGAGGACCTCCATCTCCTCCACGCGGTCGCCCTCGTGGACGATCGGCTTCTGGTGGATGAGGGTGCCCTGGTTGGAGCGCATGAACTTGATCAGCTCGTAGCGGTCCTCGGTGCCGTCCTCGGTCGCGACCACGATCGCGTTGGCGTCGACGGTCTTGACGGTGCCGGCGCGGTGCGCGAGCTTGACGTCGCCGGTGTCGACCGCCGCGCGGTACTCGAGCCCGGTGCCGACGGTCGGCGCCTCCGGGATCAGCAGCGGCACGGCCTGGCGCATCATGTTCGAGCCCATCAGGGCGCGGTTGGCGTCGTCGTGCTCGAGGAACGGGATCAGCGCCGTCGCGACCGAGACGATCTGCTCGGGCGCCACGTCCATGTAGTCGACCTGTTCGGCCGGGACGAGCTCGAACTCCTCGTCGCGGGTCCGGACCAGCACCGGGCTGACCAGCTTGCCGGTCTTGGCGTCGATGGGGTTGTTGGCCTGCGCGATCAGGAACCGCTCCTCCTCGGAGGCGTCCAGGTAGTGGACGTCCTCCGACGGCGAGCCCGACTTCACGAGCCGGTAGGGCGCCTGCACGAAGCCGTGCTCCGAGACCCGCGCGTACGACGACAGCGAGCCGATGAGGCCGATGTTCGGGCCCTCGGGCGTCTCGATCGGGCACATGCGGCCGTAGTGCGTCTTGTGCACGTCGCGCACCTCGATGGGTGCGCGCTCGCGGGTCAGGCCGCCGGCGCCGAGCGAGTTCAGGCGGCGGCGGTGCGTGAGGCCGGACAGCGAGTTCGTCTGGTCCATGAACTGCGACAGCTGCGACGAGCCGAAGAACTCCTTCAGCGCCGCCACGACCGGGCGGATGTTGATGATCGTCTGCGGCGTGATCGTGTCGACGTCCTCGGTCGTCATCCGCTCGCGGACGACGCGCTCCATGCGGTACAGGCCGACGCGGAACGCCTCCTGGACGAGCTCGCCGACCGTGCGCAGGCGCCGGTTGCCGAAGTGCTCGTACTCGTCGATCTCGCGGCGCACCTCTTCCGGCCGCGGGATGCTCATGGCCTCCTCGGCGTAGTCCTTCGCGTCCTCGGGCATGCCGAGCTTGATCGGCAGCGTGACGAGGCGCCGGACGAACTCGGCGAGGTCGGAGGTGGTCAGGACGCGCACGTCGGGGTCGACGTTCAGATCGAGGCGCGAGTTCAGCTTGTAGCGGCCGACGCGGCTCAGGTCGTAGCGCTTGGGGTCGAAGAAGAGCGCGCGCAGGAGCGCCTTCGAGTTCTCCAGCGTCGGCGGCTCGCCCGGGCGCTGCTTCTTGAACACCTCGACCAGCGCCGCCTCGGGCGTCTTGGCGACGTCCTTCTCGAGCGTGAGGTCGATGTAGACGTTCGGCTCGCCGGTGTCGGGGTCGCGGAAGAGGTTGCGGATGTCGTCGTCGGTGACCGACGCGAACGGCTCGCCCGTGGTCGGATCCTCCTGCGGCAGGGCGCGCAGGAGCGTCGTCACGTGGAGCTTGCGCTTGCGGTCGATCCGGACGAAGACGAGACCCTTCTTGTCGATCTCGAGCTCGAGCCACGACCCGCGGGCCGGCATCAGGTTCGCGGTGAAGACCTGCTTCGTGGCGTCCTTCGGCTCCATGATGTAGGCGCCGGGAGACCGCACCAGCTGCGTCACGACGACGCGCTCCGTGCCGTTGATGATGAACGTGCCGGAGTCGGTCATCTGGGGGATGTTCCCCATGAAGACGCGCTGCTCGCGGATCTCGCCCGTGGACTTGTTCACGAAGCGCACCGTCATGAAGAGCGGCTGCTCGTACGTCAGGTCCTTCTCGCGGCACTCGCGGATGGAGTACGCGGGGGCGTCGAAGACGTAGTCGCCGAACTCGACGGCGAGCGAACCGGTGTAGTCCTCGATCGGCGAGACGTCGTCGATCGTCTCGCGGATACCGGTCGCGAGGAAGTCGAGGAACGACTTCCGCTGGAGTTCGATCAGATTGGGTACCGGGATGACCCTCGCAAGCTGCGGGGTCTGCTCCAGGTGGGAGAAGTTCCGACGGGCACGCTTACGCGGCGTAGCGGACACAACAGGAGCCAAGAGCGCTCCCTCCTCACGGCACTCGAAGGGTGGCTAAGCAGCAGCGTTCCAGGCCAGGGGAACGCGACAGCCGCGGATCGTAGCACACGCAGGGGCAAGCGTGGCCGCTCGGCCGGTCGGTTTCCGGTCTTTAACCTAGCAGCCCATCAACAGGTGGGGCAAGTGTCTGGGGATGAATCTCTGCACAAAGGTGTAGTGTACGTGTCGTGATAACGGTTTCCGAAGCAGCGAAGCTGGCCGGCGTCGGCGACGAGACGGTGCGCCGATGGGTGCGCGCAGGCCGCCTGCAGAGCCGCCGCGACGGGCCTCGCCTGCTGCTGTTCCGTGAGGAGGTGGAGCGACTCGCCTCCCCCGTCTCCCTGCCGCTGCCTCCCGCGTGGCAGGAGTCGTGGCTGCGGACGCCGCCCGACTGGGTGACGGCGCTGGCCCGGACACGCAGGGGCGTGCGCTGATGCTCGTCGTCGACGCCACCGTGGTGCTCGCCGCGTGCGCGACCGAGGACGGCTTCGCGCTGTTCGCCGACCCCGACCTGGTGGCGCCGCCGCTGATGTGGTCGGAGGCGCGGGCCGTGCTGCACGAGATGGCGCGCCGCGGGCAGCTGACGGCGGCCGAGGCGCGCCGGCTGCGCCGCGCCGTCGACCGGGCGCCGATCTCCGAGCAGGGCCACCCCTCGCTGGGCGAGGCGTCGTGGGACATCGCCGACCGGATGGGCCTCGCCCGCACCTACGCGGCGGAGTACGTCGCGCTGGCCCGGCTGCTCGGCTGCCGCCTGGTCACGCTCGACGCCGACATCGCGCGCCGCGCCCAGCGGCTGGCGGTCGTGGTCGGGCCCGCGGCCCTCTGACGCGAGGTCAGGGGCCGACCGGCCGCACCATCGAGATGTCGTGCCCGGAGATGTAGTCGCCCGGCGTGAACGGCAGGGCGGAGCGCGCGGGCGAGGCGTAGTACGTCGACTCCGCCGCCTCCCAGCCGTCGGGGCAGTCGTGCGAGGTCATCCACACGAACCGGCCGCCGTCCTCGCTCACGTAGCTCCAGTCGACCGAGAAGCCGTGCTGCTCGCGCAGCGGCACGATGTGCTCGTAGAAGAGCCCCACCCACTCGTCGGCGGTGGTGGGCTCGATGGTGTAGATGCGGAGCTGGGAGCGGCGAGACATGGCGACACTCTAGGGCCTCGGCGCGGCATCCGGCCGCGCGAGCAGCTCGCGCACGGCGACCGCGGTGCAGGCCGCCAGCGCGACCGCCAGCAGCGCCAGCACCACCGTCGGCGCCGGCACGCCCGCCTGGCGCAGCGCGGTCTGCCTCGAGGTCGCCGTACGACCGGCCGGGCACGTGCACGTACCGCTCCAGCACGCCGTGCAGGTGGATCACGCACGCCGACGACGAGCCCGACCACAGCCGACCGCCGACGCCACCCGCAGGCCGGCCGCCGTGGCGCCCACCGCCGCCCCGGCGACGAGCGAGCAGCGGGTACAGGTAGCGCCCGTGCGCGCTGCCGCCGGCGGCGTGGAACCGCACCACGGCCGCCACCACCAGCACGGCGTAGCCGGCTCAGCACCAGCCACGGGATGGTCGGCGTGCGCCGCACCTGCCAGACCAGGCACGCCGTGGCGGCCGCGGCGAGCAGCGGCTCGAGCGGCCCCGGCAGGGCGGCGAAGCGGCCCCAGGCGTCGGCCGTGATGGCCGGACCAGAACGTCGGGTCGGCGGCCACGCCGCACCAGCGACGAGCGCCGCGGGCGATCGAGCAGGTCGAGCAGGTAGCTGCCGCCGGTCGGATCGCCGTAGCGCGAGGTGTTGCGGACGTAGAACCAGCCGGCCGCCACCGCGGCGGCGGCGAGGGGCACGAGCCCGTCGCGCCGGCGCCGGCCGGTGGCGCACAGCACGGCGGCGGCGAGCACGGCCGGCAGCGCCGACACGCGGGCCAGCGCGGCGGCGGCGGCGAGCACCGGCCACCAGCAGCGAGGCGCCGCCGGCTGCCACCGTCCTGGTGCACGGCCAGCGACACCGCCAGCAGCCCGGAGGCGGCGGCCAGCGCCAGGCCGTCGTTGTACGCGAAGCCGGCCACGAACCCGTAGGCCGGGATCAGCCCCGCGACGGCCGCCGCGATCACGGGCGCCCGCCGCCGGCCGGGCACCAGCCGCGCGGTCAGCGCGCCGACCGCCAGCACGGCCAGGGCCGAGAACAGGGCGTTCACCACCCGCGCCAGCCGCAGCCCGCCGAACGGACGGCCGGACTCGGCGAGCGCCTTCACGCCCGGCCCCACCAGCGCGTAGTAGAGCGGCGGGTGGTTCGCCGTGTACAGCAGCCGGTCGGGCGGCAGGCCGGGGATCGCGACCGGCCGGGCGTGCGGTCGGTGACGACCGGCAGGTTGCCGTCGGCCACCGCCAGCGCGTACGCGATGTGCGCGGCCTCGTCGTTGCCGGTGAACGGCGGCGTCGCGAGCGCGTTCGCCAGCGCCAGCGCCAGCGTCGCTCCGGCGACCGCCAGGACGCCGGCCGACGGCATCAGCCGCTCCCGGGTGCGATCCGGCGCAGCTCGCGGGCCACCATCACGAACGTGCCCGCCAGCAGCACCGCCCCGATGATGCCCGACCGGCCCCGTGTCGCCGCCCGGGTTGAACTCGTTGCAGAAGCGGCGCAGCAGGTAGAAGTCGAGCACCATCGCGCCGCCGATGACGATGATCGTGACCGTGTTGCGGCGGTTGAACGGGAACACGCGGAAGGCGATCGTGCTGAGCGCGCCCGCCACCGGCAACGCGGCGAACAGGTAGCGCACGTGCGCGTTGCCGCCCGTGGTGTAGAACTTCACGATCTGCCAGACGCTGCGACGGCGAACCCGCCGAGCAGCGTCCACGCGATCGCGTCGCGCAGGTCGGGCGCCGGGTGGCCCGACCGCCACCAGCGAAGCAGCGCCATCAGCAGGCAGACGACGCCGATCAGCGACACGGCCTCGGGGATCTCGCGCGGCCAGCCGGCGAGCGACCCGGAGCGGGCGAACGCACCCCAGATGTCGGAGTGCATCTTGCGCCAGAACCACGGCGTCTGGAGCAGCTCGAGGTAGCCGGCGTGTGCGCCCCGGCCCTGCATCTGGATGATGAAGCTGGTGCCGGTGAACGAGCCGTACTCGCGGCGGTTGCGGATGTACCACCAGCCCGAGGCGACGGCCGCCGCGGCGAACGGCAGGCAGAAGACCGCGCCGGCTGCGAGCAGGCGGCGGGCGGGACGGTGCAGGTAGACGCCGGCCGCCGCGAGCAACGCCGCGAACCCGATCGCCATGAAGACGGTGAACCGCGCCAGGCCGCCGACGGCGGCGAGCAGCGCCAGCGCCACCAGCAGCCGGCTGCGACGGGCCCTCGCGGAGGATCTTCAGGCCGACCACCAGCAAGGCGATCGCGGCGGCGATGCCGAGGCCGTCGTTGTAGGCGATCGCGAGGTTGTTCGCGACCGCGCCGGCGAGGCCGAGGCCGGCGGCCGCGAGCGTCGGCGCCTCGGGCCGCCGCGGCAGCAGCAGCGCGCCGAGCGAGCCCGCCAGGTAGACGCCGACGGCGCCGAACAGCAGGTTCAGCAGGCGCATGCCGCGCAGGCCGAGCACCGGCTCGCCGATCGCCTTGCCGGCCTCGAGCGGCACGGCGCTGAGCACGTAGAACAGCGGCGGGTGGTTGGCCGTCCAGGTCTTGAACGGCTCCAGCCCGGGAATGGCGCCGGCCGGGTTGGTGTCGTCGATGCGCGGGAACCGGCCGTCGGCGATCGCCAGCGCGTAGGTGACGTGCGACGACTCGTCGCGCGGCACGAACGGCGGCACCAGGATGAGGTTCATCATCCCGAGCACGAGGAACGCCAGCGTGATCGCGAGCGGCCCTCGTCGTCGCTTGGCCCAGGCGGTCACGGATCCTGGAGCGTACCCACCGAGGACGGCGGAGGGCCCCACGGCGGGGGCCCTCCACGCGACCTTCGAGCTGAACGCGAGCTCGCGCCGCTAGCGGATCTCGACGGTGGCGCCGGCCTCCTCGAGCTCCTTCTTGAGGGCGTCGGAGTCGTCCTTCGAGAGACCCTCCTTGACGGCCTTCGGAGCGGCGTCGGCGACGTCCTTGGCCTCCTTGAGGCCCAGGCCGGTGGCGGCGCGGATCACCTTGATGACCGGGATCTTCGAGCTGCCGGCCTCGGTGATCCAGACGTCGAACGACGTCTTCTCCTCGACGGCCTCCTCGGCGGCACCGCCGCCACCGGCGGCGGGTGCGGCGACGGCGACGGCTGCGGCCGCAGCCGAGACGCCCCACTTCTCCTCGAGGGCCTCCTTGAGGGAGACGAGCTCGAGCACGGTCAGCTCGGAGAGCTGGCCAACGACCTTTTCGACATCAACTGCCATGGTGGTACTCCTTTGGATGCGGTGCCTAGGCGGCTTCCGCCTGCTTCTTCTGGATGATCTGGTCGAGCACGACGACGAACTCGCGCGGTGCGGCCGCGAGCACGTTCACGAACGCCTGCAGCGGCGCTGCGAGGACGCTGACGACCTGGCCGTTCAGCACCTCGCGCGACGGCAGGGTGGCGAGCCGCTTGACGCCTTCCTCGTCGAGGGTCTGACCCTCGACGACGGCGCCCTTGAGCCGCAGGATGCGGGTCTCGCGGGCGAGGTCGGACAGCTTCTTCGCGACGGCTGCCGGGTCGCCCTTGCAGAACGCGATGGCGCTGGGACCGGTCAGCATGCGCGGCGAGGCCGTCGTTGCCGGCTCGCTCCGCGGCGATGCGGGTGAGCGTGTTCTTGGAGACGCGGAACGTCGCGTCGAGCGGACGCAGGCCCGTGCGGACCGACGTGATCGCCGCCACGGACAGCCCGCGGTAGTCGGCCACGATCAGTGCCGACGACTCGCGGATCTCCTCCTCGAGCCGCGCGATGATCTCTGCCTTCTGGGACTTGAGCATGTATTCACCTCCTCCGTGTACGACGAGCGCCCGCCGGATCACGGCGGGCGCAGGCACGACACGGAACAGGGAGTCCCGGGAGGTACCGGCGCGCCACCTGCGCCGGTCTTATCGACTGCCGGCGGTCTCGGGCGACGAGCGCGGTGGAATGTTCGGGTGGCTCAGCTCTGGGCCGAGTCCTCCATCAGGTCGCGGACGCGGCCGGAGTCGACCTTGACCCCGGGGCCCATCGTCGAGGCGAGGGTGATGCTCTTGATGTAGCGGCCCTTCGCGGACGACGGCTTGACGCGCAGGATCTCCTCGAGCACCGCGCCGTAGTTCTCGACCAGCAGCGGCAGCTCGAACGACTTCTTGCCGATCGGGATGTGGACGATGCCCGAGCGGTCGGTGCGGTACTCGATCTTGCCCGCCTTGACCTCCTCGATGGCCTTCGCCACGTCCATCGTGACGGTGCCCGTCTTCGGGTTCGGCATCTTGCCCTGCGGGCCGAGGATGCGGCCCAGGCGGCCGACGACGACCATCATGTCGGGCGTCGCGATGGCGACGTCGAAGTCGGTCCAGCCCTCCTGGATCTTGGTCGCGAGGTCGTCGGCGCCGACGAAGTCGGCTCCGGCCTCCTCGGCCTCCTTCGCCTTGTCGCCCTGGGCGAACACGGCGACGCGGGCGGTGCGGCCCGTGCCGTGCGGCAGCATGATCGTGCCGCGCAGCTGCTGGTCGGCGTGGCGGACGTTGACGCCGAGGCGGAAGTGCACCTCGACCGTCTCGTCGAACTTCGCCGTCTGCAGCTCCTTCAGGAGCGTGACGGCCTCGCGCGGCTGGTAGACCTTGGTGCGGTCGACCTGCGGCCTTGGCGGCCGTGTAGACGCCTTGCCACTCATCGCGCGACCTCCACGCCCATCGAGCGGGCGGTGCCGGCGATGATCTGCATCGCGGCGTCGACGTCGTTCGCGTTCAGGTCCTCCAGCTTCAGCTCGGCGATCGAGCGCAGCTGGTCCTTGGACAGCGTGCCGACCTTGTTCTTGTTCGGCACGTCGGAGCCGCTGGTGATGCCGAGCGCCTCCTTGATCAGGACGGCCGCGGGCGGCGTCTTCGTGATGAACGTGAACGTGCGGTCCTCGTAGACCGAGATCTCGACGGGCGTGACCCGGCCCTGCTGTCCGCCGCCGGTGGCGGCGTTGAACGCCTTGCAGAACTCCATGATGTTCACGCCGTGCTGGCCGAGCGCAGGCCCGACCGGCGGGGCAGGGTTCGCCTGCCCGGCGGGAATCTGGAGCTTGATGATCTTGACGACCTTCTTGGCCATGTCTCTCCTCGTGGTGCAAACGCCGGGGTCGCCGGCTCCCACATCGGCTGGACTCAGTCCAGCTTCTTGACCTCGTCGAACTTCAGCTCGACGGGCACCTGGCGCTCGAAGATGCTGACGTGCACCTTGAGCTTGCCGGCCTCGTGGTTGATCTCGATGATCTCACCGTCGAAATCGGACAGCGGGCCGGACGTGATCTTGACGGGCTGACCGAGCGTGAACTCGGCCCGCGCCTTGGGCTTGGCCTCGGCACCGGCCGCGGCGGCCGTGTGCAGGATCGAGTCGACCTCGGCCTGCGACAGCGGCACCGGCATGTGCGTCGCACCGCCGCCACCGCCGCTCATGCCGACGAAGCCGGTCACGCCGGGCGTGTTGCGCACCAGCGACACCGTCTCGGCGTTGGCGTCCATCTGCACCAGCACGTACCCGGGAAGGACGCGCTTCTCGACCTGGACCTTCTGGCCGTCCTTGGTCTCCACCTGCATCTCCGTCGGAACGACGATCCGCCGGATGGTGTGCTCCTGGTTCATGGACTTGCGCCGGTGCTCGAGATTGGTCTGAACCTTCTTCTCGTGCCCGGAGTAAGTGTTGACGACGTACCAGCGGAACATGTGCCTTCTTTACAGGGAGGTGCTGGCTCAGCCAGCCTGCTTATCGACAAGCCAGCCGGCAAGGGGCTTGAAGACGGAGTCGAGCGCGTACAGGTAGGTGCCGACGATCACGACGGCCACGATGACGACCAGGGTCGCCTGCCAGAGGTGCGCGCGGTCGGGCCACGCGACCCGGCGGAGCTCGGCGATGCACTCTCGGACGAACTGCATCGGGCCGCCACGGGACGTGCTCGGAACCTCGCGCTCGGAGGCCGCAGCTGCGCGCCGCGCGGCGCGCAGCGGCAGCGGATCGGGGCGGGTCGGCCGGCTGGTCGCCGGATTCCGTCTCGTCATCGATCGCCACGAGATGCCTACCGGGTCTCCCGGTGGGCCGTGTGCTTGCCGCAGGTCGAACAGAACTTCGCGAGCTCCATCCGATCGGGCGTGTTGCGCTTCGACTTCTTCGTCTGGTAGTTGCGTCGCTTGCAGTCAGTGCAGGCGAGCGTCACCGCGACGCGGGCACCGGGCTTCGCCACAATGCCGCTCCTTCGCTCGGGTACCGGCGCCTGCCTCGGGGCAGACACCACTAGCCGACGGGGCGCCGGCCAGCGGTCGAAGCCTACCCGAAGATCGGGCGGTCGCGTGCACTACCTGCGCAGCGACGCCTCGCGCCAGGCGAGCACCCGGGCGTAGTCGTCCGGCGTCTCGAGCTCGAACCGGAGACCGAGCAGGTAGCGGCCGAAGGCGGAGGTCTCGACGCGCATCACCTGGGCCGACAGCCACTGCGACTCGCCGTAGGTCGTGCCCGAGATGTCCAGGCGGAGGCTCGCGCCGCCGGGCGGCGGCGAGCCGATGCCGGACAGCCGGCAGCCGGACGAGGAGACGTCCATCGCAACGAGGCCGCGGAGCTGCTGCTTCGGGCGGCCCTCCTCCCACTCGGCGTGCACCGAGCGGCGGTCGGCGTGGACGCGCGCGGAGCGGCGGTCGACGGCGATCCAGCCGACGCGCTCGGTGATCTCGAGGCGGCGGGCGCCGACGAGCACGCGGCCGGGGCACTCGGCGCTCCACGCGGCGCCGTCGTGATCGGTGCGCGTGAGCGAGAACGAGACGACGTCGGGCTCGATCGCGCCGGCGAGCGAGATCGTCAGACGGGAGGGGCCGATCCCGACGATCACCCCGCGCGTGCAGACGAGGCCGGCCGTGACGTCGACCGAGTCACCGATGGCGACGAGGTCGCAGTGAAGACGGGATCGGATTCGGGCGTGCCGAGGGGAGCTGGCTGCGACATACAGCGAGCATCGCCCGAAACGGGGGATGAGTGACCACCCGAAAGGGTGATTCGACTCGGGGGCCCGCCGGCCGATGGGCGGCGCCGTCAGAGGACGAAGCGGTCCTCGCGGATGATCGGGACCGCCGAGCCGTCGGCGCGCAGGCCGTCGACGTCGACGCCGGGGCCGCCGATCATGAAGTCGATGTGCGTGCCCGACACGTTGATGCCGGCCTCGAGCCACGCCTCCTTCGGGCTGCCGGCGAGCGCCGGCAGCGCCTGCTCGATCCCGGCCCCGTAGGCGATGTGGCTGGTCGCGTTCTCGTCGAACAGCGTGTTGTAGAAGATGCGTCCGGTGCGCCCACGGCCGAGTCGCCGTCGACCAGCGCCACCTCGCCCAGGAACGGCGCCTGCTCGTCGGTGGCGATGTCGGCGGCGATCACCTCGCGGCCGGTCTCGGCCCGCAGGTCGACGATCCGCCCGCCCTCGAACCGCATCTCGAGGCCCGTCACGGTCGTGCCGCCGACGATCAGCGGCATCGTCGAGCGGACGATGCCCTCGGTGCGGCGCCAGTCGGGCGACGTGAACACCTCCTCGGTCGGGAGGTTCGGGACGATCTCGATGCCGCCGTTGCGTGCGCGCGCCGGCCCAGCCCCACTGCGCCTGCGGAATCAGCCCGACACGAGGTCGGTGCCGGGGCCCGCGGAAGCGGACGGCGTCGAACGCCGAGCCCGTTCAGCGCCGCCGGCCCGCGCCGCGAGGCGCGCGCCGTGCTCGCGCCACGCCGTCACGGGTCGGGCTCGTCGAGGCGGGTGGTCGCCGCGATCAGCTCCCACAGGCCGGCGACGTCGGGCGTGCCGAGCACGCGCTCGGCCCAGGCCGGCGTCGGCGAGGCGGCGATCACCCAGTTGATGACCCCGTCACGACGAGCGGGATGTAGACCGCACGCATGTCGTGCGGCTCGGAGGCCGCCACGCGCGCCTGGTCGAGGTCGTCGAACAGGCCCGGGTACGGGTCGCCGGCGATGTTGACCGCTGCGACGTTCTCGGTCCAGCTCCGATCCAGCGCAGCAGGTGGTCGGGGGTGCCCGCCATCTCGGCCGGCCCGTGCTCGATCATCGCGCGCCGGAAGTGCGGGTCGCCGTACCAGGGCGTGACGCGCCGGGCACCGGCCCGGTACGCGGCGCGCGCAACGGCCCGGCAGGTCTCCGCGTGCTCGACCTGGCCGATGACGACGACGTCCTGGCCGGGCTGCACGTTGGCACCGACGCGGACGACCAGTTCCGCGTACCGCTCGAGTCGCTCGTCCACGGTGAAATACAGTAGGGCTGTTCCACGGTTCGCTCAAGCCCCGTGACTGAGCCAAGCTCGCGAGCCTGGAGTTCCTGTGTGACACCCGCTTGGGGGTTTACAGTGACACGCAGAAACGGCTCAACCAAGCCGAACCTGCGCGCCGATGCCTTCTCGAGGGCCGGGGCGGGCGCCCGCCCCGGCCCACTCGTAGTGCGGGCGCAGGTCGTCAACGTCCGCGTACGGCATGGCCGCGAGAGCATCTCACGCCGGGCGTCGCCTGGCACCGTCGCCGTCGACGCGACACCACCCAAACCGGAGCCCGCCGGCGCCACTCTTCCCGCTGCCGGCCCGGGCCGGTACAGTTGCCACATGGAAGGGCAGCCTGACGAGACCGGCGACGCCGCTGTGCGAGACGGCGAGCCCGGCGACGATTCCGCCGGCGCGGGCCGCGGCGCGGGGAAGCTCACCGCCGCCGACGTGCGGCCGTTCCTGAAGCCGCTCGCGATGCTGGCAGCCGTCAGCGTGAGCGAGTACGCACGCCGGAAGCGCCGGCAGCGGAAGGCCGACGCCAGCCGGGCCGACGCCGGGGGTGGCGACGCCGGCGGCGGCGACGGGAGCGGCGCCTACCGCACCGGCGACGCCCCGTAGGGGCGAAACGGCTCAACCAAATAGCGTCAGGCTCCACGGGCGCTGCGACCCCTGTTCAAGCCGAGCGCGATCTGGCTTTGCCTAGCCGAGCGTGTGGCCGTCCGCCGGGCCGAGATCGACGCCGGCCCGTCGACGTGCGGCCCGCAGCGTCTCGCCGAGTTCAGCCTCCACCTCTGCCAGCCATCGCGCATACTGCGCCCGGTCGCGATGCTCGAGAGGGTTGGGGAAATCCGTCCCGTCCGATCGTCGTAGCACCACGATGCCGTTCGGGTACGAGGTCTGGAGGAAGGCCCAGTGGTCGATCTGCAGGTTGTCGGCATGGGCGAGTTCGGCGATCGGCCGAACCCAATCCTCGTGGATCGGCTCGCCGGGCATCGAGTCCCAGGCGCCGGTAACCCACCCAGCTCGCAGCAGTTCGCGGTAGTCGCGGTACGCGTGATCCACGATGGTGGACGGTGGGCCGGGCCGAGAGTCGCGGAGCGCAGACGCGAGATGCTCCGTGTCCGCCCAATATGGAACGGTGACACCCGCCGTCCGCCAATCGATCTCGGCAGCCCAGTCGACGGTGCGATCGCGGCCCTGGGACTTCGCGCACAGCTGCGCGATCTCCGACCTGAGGAGGAGATCCTCCGCGTCGCAGCCTCCCGCCGAGGTCGACGAGACGCCGGCGCTGACCGTCAGCGGCGCGAACGATGACCGGACGCCATCGAGCGCCGCAACGGCGGCACTCCGCGATGGCGCGAGGACCGCGAACTCGTCGCCGCCGATCCGGTAGCAGCGCACCGCCGCGCTGTCGTCCTCCGCCGCTACCAGCGCCTGGCAGACCCGCTCAAGGATCTGATCGCCCACGCGGTGGCCGTACTTGCGCCCGCTGGGCGCCATCTAGCGCCAGATCGCCCCACGAACCTTGCGTGGGCGCCCCTCATGCACGTTCCAACGCTTTCAAATCCGAACCGTGGAACGGTTCGGAGAACAACCCCAGTAGCGGCGCAGGGACTCGAACCCCGGACACGCGGATTATGATTCCGCTGCTCTAACCAACTGAGCTACGCCGCCAGACCGGTCTGATCGTAACGCAATGACGCAGCCCACCGATCCCCAGCCCGCGCCCGGCCTCGCCCGCGCCACCCGCGGCGGCCGCGCGCTCGATCGCGCGTCGACGCGGGGCGAGTTCGACGAGTCGCTCGCCCGGCTCGGGCACGTCGGGCTCTCGCCGCTCGAGGCCGAGAACGCCTGGGACGCCTTCCGCGAGCTGGCCGAGGCGAAGTCGCAGGTCACGATGGCCGACCTCGAGGCGCTGCTCGACGACCGCCTGCGCGCCGATCGCCGAGCAGTACCAGCTGCTGCGCATGGCGACCCGCACGCGGACCGGCGAGCCCGCCTGGGCGCAGGTCGAGCTGCTCGAGCGCGGCATGGAGATCCCGCTCGCGGCGGAGGCGCACGGCGACGGCCCCATCGACGCGGCGCTTCGCGCCGTCGTCGCCGCGCTGGCGATCGAGGCGCGGCTGGTCGCGTTCTCCGTCGAGTCGCTCTCGACCGGCGCCGACGCCCTGGCCGAGGCGCACGTGACCGTCGCCGTCGGCGGCCGCCACCACACCGCCGAGGGCGTCGCCACCTCGCTCACCGAGGCCGGCGTCCGTGCCTTCCTGCGCGCGCTCTCCCACGCCCGCCGCGCCGAGCGGGACGCGTAGCTCCACCCACGGGCGACCGTTACGATGCCGCCATGCGCGAGTATCCGACCGTCACCGACCTCATCGGCAACACGCCCCTCGTCCGGCTAACGCACCTCCAGCCGACCCCTACGCGACGGTGCTCGCCAAGGTGGAGTACATGAACCCGGGCGGCTCGGTGAAGGACCGGATCGCGCTCGGATGATCGAGGCCGCCGAGCGCGAGGGCAGCTCAAGCCCGGTGGCACCATCGTCGAGCCGACGTCAGGCAACACCGGAGTCGGCCTCGCGATCGTCGCGAACAACGCGGTTACCGCTGCGTGTTCGTCTGCCCGACAAGGTGGCGCAGGACAAGATCGCGTGCTGCGCGCCTACGGCGCCGAGGTCGTGGTCTGCCCGACCGACGGTCGCGCCCGATCACCCCGACTCCTACTACTGCGTCCCGCCCGGCTGGCCAGGGAGATACCGGGCGCGTGGAAGCCCGACCAGTACGCGAACCCCGACAACCCGCGCTCGCACTACGAGCACCACCGGCCCCGAGATCTGGGCGCAGACGGAGGGGACGATCACCCACTTCGTCGTCGGCATCGGCACCGGCGGCACGATCACCGGCACCGGCCGCTACCTGAAGGAGAAGTCAGGCGGTACGGTCATCGGCGCCGACCCGGAGGGCTCGGTCTACCTCGGCCGGGTGCGGCCGTACCTGGTCGAAGGCGTCGGCGAGGACATCTGGCCGACACCTACGACCGGGCCATCGCTCGACGCGGATCGCGGTGTCCGACGCGACTCGTTCCTATGACCCGGCGGCTGGCGCGCGAGGAGGCGCTGCTCGTCGGCGGCTCGGCCGGGCTCGCGGTGGCGCCGCCCTCAAGGTCGCCGGAGCCCGACCCGGCGAAGACCGTGATCGTGATCCTCCCCGACGGCGGCCGGGGTACCTGTCGAAGATCTTCAACGACGACTGGATGGCCGACTACGGCTTCCTCGCGCCCAGCGGCGAGCCCACCGTCGCGCGACCTGCTGGCGCCAAGGACCGTGGCGACGACTGCCCGCGCTCGTGCATTCCTCCGAAGAGACCGTCGGCGCGGCGATCGCCCTGCTGCGCGAGTACGACGTCTCGCAGCTGCCCGTCGTCCGGCACAGGACGCGCCGGCGGACGGCGCCGATCGGCGTGGGCGGTCTCGGTCCACGAGCGTGACCTGCTCGACCGCCTGTTCAGGCCACGACGCGCGCAACCCGATGGTCGACGCACATGGCGCCGCCGCTGCCGTGGTCGGCCCGAGCCGGTCCGCCGCTCCGCGAACGCAGGAGGCCCGGCCGTCGTCGTGCGCCGACGGCAACCCCGCCCGGCGTGCTCACCCGCGCCGACCTGCTCGCCTTCCACGCGACGCGAGCCGTGCGGATGGAGTTCGAGACGCGGGCGATCCACGCCGGCCAGGAGCCCGACCCGCTGACCGGCGCCGTCAACGTGCCGATCTACCAGACCTCCACCTACGCGCAGGACGGCGTCGGCCAGTGCGCGCGCGGCTACGAGTACGCGCGCACGGTCAACCCGACCCGCACGGCGCTCGAGATGCCTCGCCGCGCTCGAGGGCGGCGCGCACGGCGTCGCGTTCGCGTCCGGCATGGCGGCCGAGCACGGCCGTGCTCGCACGTTCGCGCCCGGCGACCACGTCGCCATCAACGACGTCTACGGCGGCACGTACCGGCTGTTCGCGAAGGTGCTCGACCCGCAGGGCTTCACGTCGAGTACGTCGACCTCGCCGACCTCGAGGCGGTCGAGACGCGCTCGACCCGCGGACCGGCGTGGTCTGGGTCGAGACGCCGACCAACCCGCTGCTCAAGATCGTCGACATCGCCGCGATCGCCGAGCGGGCGCACGCCGCGGCGCGCGGCGTCGTGGTCGACAACACGTTCGCGACGCCGTACCTGCAGCAGCCGCTCGCGCTCGGCGCCGACATCGTCGTGCACTCGACCACCAAGTACCTCGGCGGCCACTCCGACGTCGGTCGGCGGCGTCGCCGTCGCGAGCGACGCCGCGCTGGGCCGAGGCGCTCGCGTTCCTGCAGAACGCGATCGGCGCGTGCCCGGCCCGTTCGACTGCTTCCTGGCGCTGCGCGGGCTCAAGACGCTCGCGGTGCGGATGGAGCGGCACTGCGCCAACGCGGGCCGGGTCGCCCGAGTCCTGGCGGAGCACCCGGCCGTCGCCGACGTGCTCTACCCGGGCCTGAGCGCACCCGAGCCACGAGCGTCGCAGCGCGCCAGATGCGCGGCTTCGGCGGCATGGTCTCGTTCCGCGTGCGCGGCGGCCGGCCGCGGCCGACGCGGCGCTGCCGCGACACCGGCATCTGTTCACGCTCGCCGAGTGCCTCGGCGGCGTCGAGTGCCTGATCGAGCACCCGGGCGCGATGACGCACGCGTCGCTCGCCGGCTCGGGCTTCGAGGTGCCCGCCGACCTCGTCCGGCTCTCGGTCGGCATCGAGCACGTCGACGACCTGATCGCCGATCTCGAGCGCATGGTGGCGGCGGCGAAGGTCTAGCCGGATGCGCCTCGACCTCGGCGACGGCTACGAGGTGGATGACGACCGCGATCGCATCGACGTCGACGCGGTCCACACGTTCCTGACGCAGGCGTACTGGGCCGCCGGGCGTCCGCACGACGTCGTCGCCGACATCGTGCGCACGTCGGCGCGCGTACGTCGGCGTCTACCACCACGGCGCGCAGGTCGGGTACGCGCGGGTCCTCTCGGACGGGCATACGACGTGCTACCTGGCCGACGTCTACGTGCTCGAAGAGCACCGCGGACGCGGCCTCGGGCGGGCGCTCGTCGACCTGACGGTGAACGGCGATCCCCGGCTGACGCCGCTGCGCTGGATGCTCCACACACGCGACGCGCATTCGCTGTACCGGAGGTTCGGCTTCGAGGAACCGGATCTCCGGTTCCTCGAGCGCAAGTGATCGCTCCCTTCGATCCGCCGGCGCTGCCGCTCGGGGCGTTCGAGCCGCGGCCGCGTCGACGTTCGACCAGGGCTACCATGGCGGCCGGTGGCCCAGCCTCACCTCCTCCTGGACGAGCCGAACGCGGCGGTGAAGAACCACCTGATCGCCCTCACCGGCCTGCGGATCCTGCCGGCGCTCGCCGTCTACCTCTACCACGTGAATGCTCCGGCCGGGGCGCCGGACTGGCTGGCGCGCGCCTTCGGGCTCGGGCAGGGCGGCGTGACCGTGTTCTTCGTCCTGTCGGGGTTCGTGCTCAGCATCAACTACTGGGATGCGCTGAGCCGGCCGACCCTCCACGCGCTCCGGGGGTACGCGGCGGCCCGCGTCGCGCGGATCTACCCGCTCTACATCGTCGTCATCCTCTTCATCTACCTCCAGGGTCATGTCCCGACCGGCGCGCCGATGCCGAACCTGCCCTGGCACCTCGCCGGGCTCCAGGCGTGGCTGCCGAGCACGATCGAGGTGTGGCAGTACGGGCCGCCGTGGTCGGTCAGCGTCGAACTCTTCCTGTACGCGTGCCTGCCGTTCCTCGTATTCGCGCTCCGACCGCTGCGGCGCGCGCGGAGCCTGCTGATCGCGATGGTCGCAACCGCGCTCGGGCTGTTCGCCCTCACGTGGTGGTTCCAGCACACCGGCCGGGCCGCCCTGCCGTGGACGGATACCGGCTCTGACCATTTCTGGCTGTACCGCAGTCCGCTGACGCGCGTGTTCGACCTCGTGCTCGGGATTCTCGGCGCGCGACTGTACGTCGCGATCCGGAGCCACGCCCGGGCCGGCCAGCTCGGCTCGCTGCTCGCGTTCGTCGCGGCCGCCGCGTTCGCCCTCCTCCTGACGCAGCCGTGGATCTGGGGCACCGCCTTTCGCTGGGACGCCGCCTGGGCGATTCCCGGCATCGTCCTGATCGTCGGCCTCGCGCTCGCGCCCCGGTGCGCCTTCTCCCGCGTGCTGGCCCTCCCGGTCATCGTGCTGCTCGGCGAGGCGTCGTACGCGTTCTACCTGATCCACATCGCCGTCGTGAGGACGTTCGGCGCCGGTGCCTGGACGGTCGCGGCGACGCCGTCCCGGTTCCTGCTCGAGGCGATGGCGCTCGGGATGACCCTGGCCCTCTCCGTCGGCCTGCACCTCGGGAATCGAGCGCCCGGCCCGCGTGAAGGTACGAGGCTGGCTCGGCGGGCGGGCACGCGCGGCGGCGCCGTCCGGCGACGCGCTCCGGCCGGCCCCGACGGCGTGATCGCCCGCCGACGCCCGGTGGCGGCGGACGACTACCCGGCCGTCCGACGTGAAGCGCGGGCCGCTCGCGGCGCCCGGCCCGCGTAGGCTGCACGTCCATGACCAAGATCGTCTTCATCGGCGCCGGCAGCGTCGAGTTCACGCGCAACCTGCTCGGCGACATCCTCACGTTCCCGGAGCTCGCCGATGCCGAGATCGTGCTGCACGACATCGACGCCGAGCGCCTCGCGACGGCCGAGGCGATGGCCCGCTGGACGACGACGGCCTCGGCGCTGCGCCCGCGCGTGACGCCACGCTCGACCGGCGCGCGCGCGCTCGACGGCGCCGACTTCGTCATCAACATCGATCCAGGTCGGCGGCCTCGCCGCGACGCGTCCGCGACTTCGACATCCCGCGCGCTACGGCCTGCGCCAGACGATCGGCGACACGCTCGGCGTCGGCGGCATCTTCCGCGCGCTGCGCACGTTCCCGTGATGCTCGGCATCGCCGCGACATGGCCGAGCTCTGCCCCGACGCCTGGATGCTCAACTACACGAACCCGATGGCGATGATCTGCTGGGTCGCGTACGAGGGCACGCCGACGAGCGGATCGTCGGCCTCTGCCACTCGGTCCAGAACACGACGCGCCAGCTCGCCGAGTACGCCGGCGTGCCGCCCGACGAGGTCACTTCCTCGGCGCCGGCATCAACCACCAGACGTGGATCCTGCGCCTCGAGCACGACGGCGAGAACCTCTACCCGCGCTCGACGCGGCGATCGCGCGCGACCCGGAGCTGCGGCGGCGCGTCCGCGTCGAGATCTACCGGCGCTTCGGCTACTTCCCGACCGAGTCGAGCGAGCACTTCGCCGAGTACGTGCCGTGGTTCATGCGCGACGACGACGAGATCGAGCGCCTGCGGATCCCGGTCGACGAGTACGTGCGGCGCAGCGAGGAGAACCTCGAGAGTTCGACCGAGTGCGCGCGCGAGCTCGCCGCGGGCGAGCCCTTCGAGATCGAGCGCAGCCGCGAGTACGCGTCGCTGATCATCCACTCGATGGAGACCGGCGAGCCGCGCGTGGTCTACGGCAACGTGCGCAACACGGGCCTGATCACGAACCTGCCCGCGGCGTCTGCGTCGAGGTGCCGTGCCTGGTCGACCGACCGGCGTCGCAGCCGACCGCACGTCGGCGACCTGCCGCCGCAGTGCGCCGCGCTCAACCGCACGTTCCCGAACGTCTGCGAGCTCACCGTCCGCGCCGCGCTCGAGGGACGGCGCGACCACGTGCACCACGCCGCGATGCTCGACCCGAACGCCGCGGCGACCCTCTCCTCGACCAGATCGACGCGCTCGTGGACGAGCTGCTCGACGCCTACCGCGACCTGCTGCCGGCGCTGACGCTAGGACGTCGTCAGCCGGCGGTGAGCGGCGAGGGTGCCGCTGGCGAGCGTCTCGCCGCTCTCGATGTCGAAGGCGTGGAGGGTGATGCGTGTCCGCCGCGAGCTCGACCACGTCACGCGGGCCAGCATCACGGAAGCGGCCGTCGATGCGTGCGGTGAACATCGCGCGCCGGTCGTCCACGAGGAGCGTCCCTTCGTCGCTCGTTCTTGCGTCGACGGCGGCGCGTAGGCGTCGGCCTGAACGCGCGGCGCGTCGACGGAAACAGCACGTTCGTCTCGGCGCCGAGCTCCTCGATCACCGGCCGTGACGCGCATCCGGGGCAGCGCGGGATCGGCACCGTCGGCGAGCTCGAAGTCGCTCGGCCGGATGCCCAGGATCACCCGGCGCGGCCCCGCCAACGGCGATCCTTCGGGCAGCGCGAGCGTGTGGCCGGCGAAGCGCACCTCGGAGCCGGCGACATCGGCCTCGACGAAGTTCATCGCCGGCGAGCCGATGAACGCCGCCACGAACAGGTTCGCCGGCTGGTGGTAGAGGTTCTGCGGCGTGTCGACCTGCTGCAGGAGCCCGTCGCGCAGCACTGCCACGCGCTGACCGAGCGTCATCGCCTCGACCTGGTCGTGCGTGACGTAGACCGTGGTGACGCCGAGGCGCTCGTGCAGGCGCGCCAGCTCGGCGCGCATCGTCACGCGCAGCTTCGCATCGAGATTCGACAGCGGCTCGTCCATCAGGAACGCCTTCGGCTCCCGCACCATCGCACGCCCCATCGCGACGCGCTGGCGCTGCCCGCCCGAGAGTGCGCCGGGCTTGCGGTCGAGCAGCGTCTCGAGGCCGAGCATCTTCGCGACCTCGTTGACCCGCCGCTCGCGCATGGCTTGGCGACCTTGCGCAGCTTGAGCCCGAAGCCGAGGTTCTCGCGCACCGTCATGTGCGGGTACAGCGCGTAGTTCTGGAACACCATCGCGATGTCGCGGTCGCGCGGCTGCTGTCGTCACGTCGCGCTCGCCGATCAGACCGGCCCTCGGTGACCTCCTCGAGCCCGGCGATCATCCGCAGCAGCGTCGACTTGCCGCAGCCGGACGGGCCGACGAGGACCATGAACTCGCCCTCGGCGATCTCGAGGGCGACGCCGTCACGGCCTGAAAGCCGCCGGGATAGCCCTTGGAGACCTCTACGAGGTTGATGCCGCCCATGATCGGGAGAGGATACTGCAGGCCGGGCGTCGATGGGGTGCTCGGCCATGGGTGGCGTCGGGTTGGCGTTTCGGCGCTTGCGGCTGGTGGCGGACGTGGCCCGAGAGCCGGCCGTCGCGGAGGCGACAGGGGAACGTCTCAATTCCAGGTGATGACGTCATCCGCTTCCGGGACGCGGCGCATCGCAGCCCGGTAGGCACCGCAGCTCGAGCTGCGCCGGGCGGGTCTGCGATCGGCCTCGTCCCGGTTGTGGATGGGATCAACGGCGTTAGGTGGGGGTAGAAGATGAGTCGTTTCGGCGCTTGCGATAGGTCGCTTCTGCATAGGAGCTGCACGCCGCCGGGTCTGCCTCGAGTGCGCGGGACGGGCGCTCCTCCTCGGACCCGGACGTAGGCCGAAGAGCCGGGTCGTCGCGGATCGCCGGCGTCGGCGTGCGCGGGTGCAGCGGTTGCGGCGTGCAGCTCACGTCGGAGGCCGTGAAGAGCCGCAAGCGAGGCGACGGGGCGTCTCTATCCCAGGTGATGACCTCAGTCCACAACGGGACGAGGCGCATCGCATCCCAGCGACCGCGAATCGGCCCGCGCAGACCCGATTTGTCTGACTTTAGTCAGACAATGGAACACCCGCGCAGCACGCTCCAGGCGTCACAGAAGGCGCACGGATCCGCGTACAGCGCGCGATCTGCGCGCCTTCGGTGCGCCTCTCGTGCGCCAGGCCTGTCCCCCGAAATCGCGAAATTGGGTCAGACCCCAAAGAGAGCAAGATCGGGCTCACACCCTGTGACGAACCGCACAGGCTCGGCGGCTGTTATCGGCCACGTCCCGGTCGTGGATGGGATCAACGGCGTTAGGTGGGGGTCGAGTGCGCGGAACGGACGCTCCGATTCGGAGCCTTGGCGGATCGCAGAACCCGGCTGCGGAGCGGCCTACGCCAGCTCTTCCAGCGCTGCCAGCACCGCGGCGCCCGCCAGGCCCAGCGCCGCGAGCGCGCCCGGGATATCCCAACGCGACCGGTCCTCCTCGCCGACCAGGTTCGAGATGGCGCGAAGCTCGATCGCCGGCACGCCGGCGAGTTCGGCGGCGCGCAGAACGCCGAACCCCTCCATCGCCTCGACGACCGAGCCCGCGGACGACCGCCCGACGCCCGCCGCGGTCGCGATCTCGACCGCCGGCGCGGCGGGCAGTGCGCGCCGAGCGGCCGCGAGCAGGACCGGCGCCGCCTCGACGACGCGGACGAGCGGGACGGCCGCAGCCAGGTCGTCGTACACGGCCCGTCTGCCGATCACGACGGCGCCCACCCCCAGGCCCGCCCCGGCCCGGGCTCCGGCGATCCCGACGTGGAGCACCGCACCCGGCCGTGACCGGGCGATCGCCGCGGCCGTTGCCGCCCCCGCCTCGACCGGCCCGACACCGCAGGCCAGCGTGGCTGTCGGCGCACCGACCCACGCGAGCTCGAATGGCGTCGCTGCGACCACGAGAACCTCCACCGCGCCAGCATGCCATCCTTCGCCCCGTGACCCGCGTCGCCTACGAGCTCTCCGGCCGCCCGGCCGTGCTCGTCGTCGACCTCGCGGCAGCACTCGCCGGCTGGCGCGTCAGCGACCGCGAGGCCCAGGTCACCGACGTGCTGGCGCTGGCACCGGCCGACGAGGTCGGGAGCCTGATCCGGCACGCGCTGGCCGAGATCCGTGCGCACGCCGCCGCGAACAGCGTCGGCGCCGAGGCGCTGCGGCGCCTGGCAGCCGAGGTCTGGCGCGACTACCGCCGCGCCATCGACGGGGTGGGCGAGCAGTCCCGTCTCCCTGGCGTGTGACCGTGTCGTCGCTGTACCTGGATCGCCAACGACCCTAGACTGGCCCCCGATGGATGGGATCGAGGGCCTCGGGGTCTTCTACCTCGGCCGGCCGTACGACCTCGCGGCGAAGAAGCCGCAGGACGGCCGCTGCTCTACGACTCGAAGGACCTCGTCACGCACGCCGTGTGCGTCGGCATGACCGGCAGCGGCAAGACCGGGCTCTGCCTGGCGCTGATCGAGGAGGCCGCGCTCGACGGCGTCCCGGCGATCATCATCGACCCCAAGGGCGATCTGGCGAACCTGCTGCTGACGTTCCCGGAGCTGCGCGCCGGCGGACTTCCGGCCCTGGATCAACGAGGACGACGCGCGCAGGCAGGCGTCGACGCCGGACGAGTTCGCGGCCCAGCCGGCCGCGCTCTGGAAGAAGGGGCTCGCCGACTGGGGCCAGGACGGCGCGCGCATCGGGCGCCTGAACGACGCGGCCGACTTCGCCATCTACACGCCCGGCTCCGACGCCGGGCTGCCCGTCTCGGTGCTCGGCTCGTTCGCGCCGCCGCCGGGCCAGCCCGACGCCGAGACGATGCGCGACCGGTCTGCGACGACCGCCACGAGCCTGCTCGGCCTGCTCGGCATCGACGCCGATCCGATCAAGAGCCGCGAGCACATCCTGCTCTCGACCATCCTGGCCAGCGCGTGGCAGGCCGGGCGCGAGCTCGACCTGCCGGGCCTGATCGCGCAGATCCAGACGCCGCCGGTGCAGACGATCGGCGTGCTCGACCTCGAGGCGTTCTTCCCGGCCGACGACCGCTTCGCGCTCGCGATGCCGCTCAACAACCTGCTCGCCGCGCCCGGGCTTCGACCTGTGGATGGAGGGCGAGCCGCTCGACGCGCAGCGCCTGCTGCGTGACGCCGGAGGGCAAGCCGCGCGTCTCGATCTTCTCGATCGCGCACCTGTCGGACGCCGAGCGGATGTTCTTCGTCTCGCTGCTGTCAACGAGATGGTGGCGTGGATGCGCGCGCAGTCCGGCACGACGTCGCCTGCGCGCCATCTTCTACATGGACGAGATCTTCGGCTTCTTCCCGCCCGTCGCCAACCCGCCGTCGAAGCGCCGCTGCTGACGCTGCTCAAGCAGGCGCGCGCCTTCGGGCTCGGCGTCGTGCTGGCCACGCAGAACCCGGTCGACCTCGACTACAAGGGCCTCTCGAACGCCGGCACCTGGCTGATCGGGCGCCTGCAGACCGACCGCGACAAGCAGCGGCTGCTCGACGGCCTCGAGGGCGCCGCCGCCACCGGGGCGTTCGACCGCGCGCAAGATGGAGCAGACGCTCGCCGGGCTCGGCAAGCGCGTCTTCCTGATGAACAACGTGCACGAGTCGGCGCCGGTCGTGTTCGAGTCGCGGTTGGCGCTGTCGTACCTGCGCGGGCCGCTGACGCGCGACCAGATCAGGACGCTGATGGCCGGCCGCGCCCCGGCGGCCGCTCCGCGCGGCGCCGCGCGCCCGCCGCCGCTGCCCACTCCGCGCGCCCGTCGCACCTGCGCCGACGCGGCCGCCGCACCCGCCATCCCGCCCGACGTGCCGCGCTACTACGTGCCGCGGCGCGGCACCGGGCCGGCCGGCGCAGTCGCTCGCACTACGTGCCGATGGCCATCGGCAGCGCCAGCCTGCGCATCGGCACGTCGAGCTCCGAGGTGACGCTGCTCGCGCCGCTCTCCGACGGCGCCGTGCACGCTCACCTGGGACGGCGCGGTCGACGCCGGCGTGACGGCCGGCGACCTCGGCACCGCGCCCGAGGGCGAGGCCAGCTACGGCGACGTCCCGGCCGCCGCCCGCACCAAGCGCGCCTACGCGGCCTGGTCGAAGGACCTCGCCGACTGGCTCTACCGCACGCAGGAGGTGACGGTCTGAAGAGCGCGCGGTTCAAGGAGTCGTCGCTGCCCGGCGAGAGCGAGGGCGACTTCCGCAACCGCCTCGCGGTCGCCGCGCGCGAGGAGCGCGACGCGGCCGTCGAGAAGCTGCGCGCGCAGTACGCCGCCAAGCACGCCACGCTGGCGGAGCGGATCCGCAAGGCCGAGCAGGCCGTCAGCCGCGAGGCCGAGCAGGCGCGCGGCGCCAAGGTGCAGACCGCGATCTCGCTCGGCTCGTCGATCCTCGGCGCCTTCCTCGGCCGGCGGAAGTCGGCCGCCGGCGCGACCAGCGTGCTGCGCGGCGTCGGCCGCTCCGTCGACCAGGCCGGCGACACCGGCCGCGCGAAGGAGACGGTGGCCGCGCTGCGGGCCCAGGACGCGGAGCTGGAGCGGGAGTTCCAGGAGGCCGACGCAGGAGGTCGACCGCAAGTTCGACCCCGTCACGGAGCCGCTCGAGAAGGTCGCCGTCCGCCCGAAGAAGGCCGACATCGACGTGCGGCTCGTCGCGCTGGTCTTCACCCCGCACTGGCTCGACCCGAACGGCGTCCTGACGGCGGCGTGGCGATGAGCCGCATCGAGCAGCTGCGCGTGAAGCCCGGCTCGAAGGTCGACCTTCGGCGATCACGACCCCGGCGACCGGCTCGGCTACGACGACAAGGACGCCGCGACGCCGCCGACGGCCGAAGCACGCCGAGCACCTGAGCGAGCTCTCGGCGAAGCTCGCGGCGACCCGCGCGAAGGCCGTGCTGCTGGTGCTGCAGGGCATGGACTGCTCGGGCAAGGACGGCACCACGCGCGCCACGTTCTCGAGCGTCTCGCCGACGTTCCTGAAGGTGGTCTCGTTCAAGGCGCCCACCTCGACGGAGCTCGCGCACGACTTCCTCTGGCGCGTCCACGCGAACCTGCCGGAGCGGGGCCAGATCGGCGTCTTCAACCGCTCGCACTACGAGGACGTGCTCGTCGTGCGCGTCGACGAGCTCGTGCCGGAGGCGGTCTGGAGCAAGCGCTACGACGCCATCAACGCGTTCGAGGAGCACCTCGTCAACGAGGGCACCGTGCTCGTCAAGGTGATGCTCAACCTCTCGCGCGACGAGCAGCTCGTGCGCCTCAGGGAGCGGCTCGCCGACCCGACGAAGAACTGGAAGTTCTCGGCCGACGACCTCGCCAAGCGCAAGCAGTGGGACGACTACATGGAGGCCTACGCGGCCATGCTCGAGCGCACCTCGACCGACTGGGCGCCGTGGCACGTGGTGCCGGCCGACCACAACTCGGTGCGCAACGCGGCCGTGACCGAACTGCTGGTCGACGCCCTCGACCGGCTCGACATGGAGTGGCCGGAGCTGGATCCGGCCGTCAAGACGCTCACCGTCGAGTGAGCCGAAGGAGGACGACATGGACTTCGACGACCTGATCGACAAGGCGAAGGAGCTCGCGGGACCACAGGACGAGCTGAAGGAGACGGCGAGGACGTGAAGGACATCGCGCCGGCGACGGCAGCGTCACCGACAAGGTGAAGGCCGCGCGGAGGCCGCGAAGGAGAACCTGACGTGAGTCGGCGTCGATCGCACGCGGCTCCGGGCGGGTCCGCGCTAGCCGCGTGCCCGTCCGCGTCGGAGTCGATATCGGCGGCACCTTCACCGACGCCGTCCACGTGGACGGTGCCGGTCGTGCCACGTCGCCAAGACCCGCACCACGCCGGGCGAGATCGCGCGCGGCTTCCTCGACGCGCTGCAGGTGCTCGGCGAGCGCGCCGGCACCGACCCGGCGGCGATCGCCTACCTGGCGCACGGCACGACGATCGCCACCAACGCGATCGTGCAGGGACGCACGGCGCGCGTCGCGCTGGTCACCACCGAGGGCTTCCGCGACACGCTCGAGATCGGCACCCAGCTGCGCGCGCACCTGTACGACCTGCGCGCGCCGAACCCGCCGCCGCTGGTGCCGCGCGAGCTGCGCTTCGAGGTTGGCGAGCGCATCGGCCCGCAGGGCGAGGTGGTGCGCGCCCTGGACGACGACGACGTCGCCGCGGTCGCCGAGCGGATCCGCGCAGTCGGGCGCCGAGGCGATCGCCGTCGCCTTCCTGTTCTCGTTCCTCAACCCGGAGCACGAGGAGCGGGCGGCGCGCATCCTCGCACGAGCGCACCGGGCTCGAGGTGACGCGCTCGTCGCGGGTCTCGCCCGAGGTGCGCGAGTACCCGCGCAGCGCCACGACGGCCATCAACGCCTCGCTGCTGCCGCTGGTCGGCGGCTACGTGCGCGACCTCGCCGACGCGGCTGCAGGCGGCCGGCGTCGACGCGCCGCTGCACCTGATGCGCTCGTCCGGCGGCGTCGCCCGGGCCGCCGACGCGGCCGCGCTGCCGGTCGGGCTGATCTCGTCCGGCCCCGCGGCGGGCGTGCTCGGCGCCGCGCGCGTGGCGCGCCTGGCCGGCGTCGCCGACGCGCTCACGATCGACGTCGGCGGCACCACGGCCGACGTCGCGCTGGTGATCGGCGGCGAGCCGCAGCTGCGCTACCGCGGATCGGTGGCCGGCCATCCCGGTCGCGCTGCCGCAGGTCGACGTCGGCTCGATCGGCGCCGGCGGCGGCTCGATCGCGCGCGTCGACCGGTTCGGCGCGCTCACGGTCGGCCCGGAGTCGGCCGGCGCCGATCCGGGCCCGGCCGCGTACGGCATGGGCGGCGACGAGGCGACCGTCACCGACGCCCACGTCGTGCTCGGCACGCTCGACCCGGCGCGGTTCCTCGGCGGCCGCGCGCCGCTCGACGGCGCGCTCGCCCGCGCCGCCGTCGAGCGGTCGGTGGCGCGAGCCGCTCGGCCTGTCGGTCGAGGACGCCGCGGCGGCCGTCGTCCGCGTGCTGCAGCGCCAACATGGCCGCGGCGCTGCGCGTGATCTCGGTCGCCCGCGGCCACGACCCGCGGCGGCTCGGCCTGGTCGCGCTCGGCGGCGCCGGGCCCATGCACGCGCCGCAGATCGCCGACGAGCTCGGCATCGACGCGCATCGTGATCCCCCGCTGGCCCGGCATCACGGCCGCGCTCGGCCTGCTGGGCGCCGACGTCCGCCACGACCTCGCCCGCGGCTTCGTGCTGCCGGCCGGCGCCGAGCTGGCGCCGGCGCTCGACGCCGTGCTCGCGGCGCTGACCGAGGAGGTGGCGCCGCTGCTGGCCGGGCGCGCGGTCGCAGCTGCGCTGGTCGATCGACGTGCGCTACCGCGGCCAGGCCTACGAGCTGACGGTGCCGCTGGCCGCGCCGCCCGGTCACCGACGCCACCCTGGCCCGGGCGATGCGCGGGTTCCACGCCGCGCACCGCCGCGCGTACGGCCACGCCACGCCGGGCGCGCCGACCGAGATCGTGACCGTCCGCTGCCGGGCCACCATCGCGCTCGACGGCCCCGCCGGTCACGGAGGCGCCCGGCCGCGCCCGCGCCCGTCGGCAGCCGCGACGGTGCACGGCGTCCGCCACGCCGTGCACGACCGCGTGTCGCTGGACGAGCGGACGCATCATCGCCGGCCCGGCGATCGTCGAGCAGGAGGACTCGACGGTCACCGTGCCGCCCGGCTGGACGCTGCGCGGCGCGCCGGGCGGCACGCTGCTGCTGGAGCGCGGATGACGATCGACCCGATCACGCAGGAGATCCTGAACGGCGCGTTCTCGTCGATCGCCGAGGAGATGGCGGTCGTCGAGTACCGCTCGTCCTACTCGCCGATCATCCGCGAGATGCTCGACTTCTCGTGCGGCATCTTCGACGCCACGGGACGGCTGATCGCCCACTCCGAGATGATCCCGGCGCAGCTCGGGCTGATGCAGTCCTCGCTGCAGCAGGGCCTCGCCAAGCACCATCCGGACGGGCTGCGGCGCGGCGACGTGATGCTGACCAACCACCCGTACCTCGGCGGCACGCACACGCCCGACCTGCAGGTGTTCAGCCCGGTCTACGCCGGCCGCACGCTGATCGGCTACGCCGGGTCGATCGCGCACCACATCGACGTCGGCGGGCGCGTGCCCGGGCACCGAGAGCGCCGAGAACACCGAGCTCTACCAGGAGGGCCTGCTGTTCCCGGCCGTCCTGCTGGTCGAGCGCGGCCGGCGCGTGCGGCCGCTGTGGCAGGTGATCGAGGCGAACGTGCGCGACCCGTACGCGACGCTCGGCGACCTCGCGGCGCAGATCTCGGCGCTGCGCCGCGGCGAGCAGCGCCTGCTCGAGCTGGCCGACCGCTACGGCGTCGACACGCTCTGCGCCGGCATCGAGGGCCTGCTCGAGCAGACCTCCGAGCGCGCCCGCGCCGAGTTCGCCTCGTGGCCGCGGACGGCGGTCGAGGCGGTCGGCTACATGGACGACGACGGCGTCATCCGCGACGTGCCGCTGACCATCGCGGTGCGCCTCTGGACGACCGCCGACGGCGAGCTGCACGTCGACCTCGCGGGCTCGGCGGCGCAGTCGCCCGGCGGCATCAACGTGCCGTGGGCCTCGTCGCACGCCGCCGTCTACTTCGGCGTCCGCGCGTTCTGCGGCTCGGCCGTGCCGCAGAACGACGGGCTCACCCGGCACGTGCACCTGCACTGCGAGGAGGGCGAGCCTGCTGCGGCCGCGGTTCCCGGCCGCCGTGTCGACGCGCCACATCGCGGTGCAGCGCCTCACCGACGTGGTCGTCGAGGCGCTCGGCGACCTGCTGCCCGGACCGCGCGGTCGCCGCGGCCCACGTGTCGTTCCCGACCTTCGTCATCCAGGCGACCGACCCGCGCAACGGCCGCGTCACGATCATGACCGACATCCTCGGCGGCGGCGGCGGCGCCCGGCCGGGCGCGCCGGGCGACGCGGCGATCGACTCGTACACGTCCAACTGCGCCCTGCTGCCGGCCGAGATCGCCGAGCTCGAGTTCCCGTGGCGCATCGAGCGCACCGAGCTCGTCGAGGGCTCGGGCGGCGCCGGCCTGCGAGACGCGGCGGCGCCGGCATGCTGCGCGACTACACGCTGCTGGCCGACGACAGCTACGGCATCTACTACGTCGAGCAGACGAACCCGGCGTTCGCGGCCCGCGGCCGCGACGGCGGCGGGCCCGGCGCGCCGGGCGCGATCCTGCTGCGGCGCGCCGGCTCCGACGTGTTCGAGCAGCTGCCCGGCAAGGGCGAGGTGCGCATGCGCCGCGGCGACACGCTGCGCCTGCTGGGCGCCGGCGGCGGCGGCTTCGGCGCGGCCTGACCGCTCAGGAGGGCGGGCCGGCGGCGCGCACCCGCTCGCGCAGCTCGAACTTCTGGATCTTGCCGGTCGCCGTCTTCGGGATCTCGCCGAACACGACCGCCTTCGGCGTCTTGAACCCGGCCAGCCGCTCGCGGCAGAAGGCGATCAGCTCGGCCTCGGTGACGGCGGCGCCGGGCCGCAGCTCGACGAACGCGCACGGCACCTCGCCCCAGCGCTCGTCGGGCTTCGCCACGACCGCCGCCGTCGCCACCGCCGGGTGCCGGTGCAGCACGCCCTCGACCTCGACCGACGACACGTTCTCGCCGCCCGAGATGATCACGTCCTTGAGGCGGTCGCGCACCTGGATGCGGCCGTCGGGATGCACGACCGCGATGTCGCCGGAGTGGAACACGCCGCCCGCGAACGCCGCCTCGGTGGCGGCCTCGTCGTGCAGGTAGCCCTGCATCACGGTGTTGCCGCGGATCACGATCTCGCCGGTCGTGGTGCCGTCGGCCGGCACCTGCTCGCCGGTCTCGACGTCGACCACGCCGACCCACTCGGTGATCGGCATCCGCACGCCCTGGCGCGCCTTCAGGTCGGCCCGCTCGGCGTCGGGGAGGGCGTTCCACTCCTCCTCCCACGCGCAGTGCACGACGTGCCCGGTGGTCTCGGTCAGGCCGTACACCTGCAGCACCTCGAAGCCCAGCCGCTCGACCCGCTCCAGCACGGCGGCGGGCGGCGGCGCGCCGGCGGTCATCACGTGCACGGTGCCGGGCAGCGGCCGGCGCTCGCCCTCGGGCGCGTCGGCCAGCATGCCGAGCACCGTCGGCGCGCCGCCCATGTGCGTGATGCCGTGCTCGGCGATCGCGTCGAACATCGCCGCGCGCGTTCACCTGGCGGATCAGGAAGGCCGTGCCGCCGGTGATCGTCAGCGCCCAGGCGTGCGTCCAGCCGTTGCAGTGGAACAGCGGCACCGTGTAGAGGTACCGCGCGCGATGCGGCAGGCCCCAGCCGGCGACGGTGCCGAGCGCCATCAGGTACGCGCCGCGGTGGTGGTAGACGACGCCCTTCGGCCGGCCGCTGGTGCCGGACGTGTAGTTGAGCGAGAGCGCGTCCCACTCGTCGTCCGGGCAGCCGCCAGTCCGCGAGCGGCGCCTCGGCGAGCAGCTCGTCGTACGTGCGGTCGCCGAGCCGCTCGCCCGCGCCGGCCGCCTGGTCGTCGGTGATGTCGACGACGGTGAGGTCGGTCCGCCCCAGCTGACGCAGCGCCGCGGCCACCTCGGGAGCCAGGTGCGTGTCGGTCAGCAGCACCCGCGCGCCGCCGTGGTCGAGGATGTAGGCGATCGTGTCGGCATCCAGGCGCGTGTTGATGGTGTTAAGAATCGCGCCCGCCAGCGGCACTCCGAAATGCGCCTCGTAGATCTCCGGCGTGTTCGCCGCCATCATCGCCACGACGTCGCCGCGCTCGACGCCGAGCCGCTGCAGCGCGCCCGCGAGACGGCGCGAACGGTCATGCAGTGCGGAATAGCTGTAGGCGCGCTCCCCGTACCGCACCGCGAGCCGCTCGGGGTGGACGTCGTTCGCCCGCGTCCAGGAACGACAGCGGCGACAGCGGGACGTGATTTGCTGACCGCCGATGAAGGAAAGATGGAGGTTCTGAGACCACGATTTTTCGAGCGTAGCAGCGGCTACCTTGATCGGCGATGAAACGAATCTCCGTCCTCCTGTTGCTAGCTGTCACCGCCCTGTTCGTGATCGGCCGGCAGACGATCTCCGATGCCGCGCCGGCCCCCGACACCGAGCTGCCGCCGATCACCCGACCCGCCGACGACGGCACCGACGCGCCAGTCGCCGGAGGAGCTCGCCCAGTTCCTGCAGTCCGTCGAGAACGACGTCAACGAGTCCTGGGCCAAGAAGTTCGAGGCGGCCGGACGGCAGTACTCGCCGGCCGGGCTGCAGCTGTACTACGGCGGCGTCTACTCCGCCTGCGGCGCCACCGACGGCTCCGTCGGCCCGTTCTACTGCCCGGCCGATCAGACCGTCTACCTCGGCCTCGACTTCATGCAGGGCCTCGACCTGAACCTCGGCGCGCCCGGCGACTTCGCCAAGGCGTACATCGTCGCGCACGAGGTCGGCCACCACGTCCAGAACCTGCTCGGCGTCACCGGCAGCGTCGACCAGCGCGTCTCGAGCGCCTCGGTCGCCGTCGAGCTGCAGGCCGACTGCCTGGCCGGCGTCTGGGGCAACGACGCCCAGCAGCGCGGGCTGATCGAGGACGGCGACCTGGACGAGGGTCTGAACGCCGCGGCCTCGGTCGGCGATGATGTGCTGATGGCGCAGGCCGGACAGGTCGTCAACCCGGACAACTTCACGCACGGCTCCGCCGAGGAGCGCGCGTCGTGGCTGCTGCGCGGTTTCAACACCGGCAGCCCCGACAGCTGCGATACCTTCTCCGCCGCGTGACGGAGCATCCGTGGCTGGGGGCGGAGGCCCGGGCGTTCCGCGAGCGGCACGCACCGCGGCTCGCCGCCCTCACCACGGATGAGCTCGACACCGAGCTGCACCGCCTGGTCGCCGACCAGGCGCGCCACGCCGACGACGACTGCCTGGTGCTCTACGCCGGCACGAACGCGCCCAACCCGCGCCTCGCCGGCCTCGCCGGATCGTCGATCGGCAGCCGGCCGAACCTCGGCCACCCGGGCGCGAAGCACAACCGCGGCATGGACGCCGGCTCGCAGCTCGAGCTGCTCGCCCAGGAGGCGCTCTGCCGGCTGTACGGCTGCCGCTATGCCGAGCTGCGGGTCGGCTCCGGCTCGCTCTCGAACCTCTACGTCTACATGGCCACGACGCGGCCCGGCGACCGCATCCTGGCGTTCTCCGACGCGGCCGCCGGCCACCCGACCCACCACACGGAGGGCGCGGCCGGGCTGTACGGCCTCGACGTGCACGAGCTGCCCTACGACGCGGAGCGGATGGACGTCGACCTGCCCCGCCTGGCGGTCGTCGCCGCCGAGCTGCAGCCGAAGCTGATCATCGTCGGCGGCTCGATGTGCCTGCACCCCTACGACGTGCGCGGCGTCCGGGCCGTCGCCGACGAGGTCGGCGCCCACGTGCTGTACGACGCCGCGCACATGGGCGGCCTGATCGCCGGCGGGCGGTTCCAGCAGCCGCTGCAGGAGGGCGCGCACGCCATCACGGGCTCCACCTACAAGAGCTTCGGCGGCCCGCCGTCGGGGATGATCCTGACCGACGACCCCGCGCTGGCCGAGCGGCTCGACCAGATCGCCTTCCCGGGCCTGACGGCGAACTTCGACCTCGCCCGCCAGGCGGCCCTGGCGCTGGCCGCGCTCGACCTGCTGGAGCACGGCGCGGCGTACGCCGACGCGCAGATCGCGAACGCCCAGGCGCTCGCCGCGGCCCTGGCCGAGCGCGACGTGCCGGTGCTCGACGTGCCGGGCAAGGGCGCCACCTCGAGCCAGCACGTCGCCCTGCCGACGGACGACCCGCACACCGCGGCCCGCCGGCTGGAGGCCGCGAACGTGCTGGTGTCGGAGATCGGCGTGCCGTCCGGCGGCGCGCTGCGGCTGGGCACGCAGGAGCTGACGCGGCGCGGCCTCGAGCCGGCGGGCACGGCCGCGATCGCCGAGGTGATGGCGCGCGTGCTGGTGCGCGGCGAGGCGCCCGAGACGGTGCGGCCCGACGTGATCGCGCTACGCCGGCAGCTCGGGAGCGAGCTGCGCTTCGTCCGCGCCGAGGATTGACGCCTCCAGCGCCAGCACGGCGTCGGCGTCCAGCGCCAGCGACGCGTTGTCGCGGAACTTCGCGCGCACCTCGTCCGTCGACATCGGCGCCTCGACGGAGCCGCGCGGATGCTCGACCGTCGCGGCCAGCGTGCGGCCGTCGGCCGTCCGCACGGCGACGGAGCCGCCGAAGCCGTTCGCCATCTCGGCCAGCGGCACCGCCTCGTACGACATCCGCTCCGCGACCACCACCGCCGCGTCGTCGTCGATGCCGGCGGGCGTGAAGGTGGCGACGCCGACCCGGCCGTGCACCAGCAGCGCACCGGCGGTGAACGGCAGGCTGAACTTGGCGTCGTAGGGCGTCCGCGGCCGCGGCTTGTCGGCGGCCGGCTCGAGGATCAGCCCGACGCCGGCATCGGCCACGCGCACGTCGATCGAGGCGACGTCGGCGGCGGTGACGGCGAGCGAGGCGAGGGCCTCCAGCGCGCCGTGCATGAAGTGGCAGCAGGGGTACGGCTTGATCGCCATCGCGGCCGTCTCCCAGCGGGTGCCGAGGTCGTCGAGCTGCGCCGCGATGGCCGCGACGTGCGGGTCGCCGAGATGCGTGGCGAACAGCCCGTAGCGGCCGTCGATGACGCCCGCCGGGCCGGTCGCACCGGCCGCCGCCAGCAGCGCCGCGTCGACGCCCGCCCGCGCCGCTCCGCCCGCGTGCAGGCGCTTCGTGGACGAGCCGTCACCGAGGAACTCGAGCAACCCGGGCGCGAACGAGCCGGCGATGCCGAGCGCGCGCGTCGTCTGCCCGGCGTCGAGCGACAGCAGGCGCGAGGCCGCCACCGCGGCGCCGAAGACGCCGCAGACGCCGGTCGCGTGGAAGCCGCGGCGGTGGAACTCGCCGTCGGCTGCCGCGCCGAGCCGCGCGATCGTCTCGCAGCCCGCCACGTACGCCGTCACCAGGTCGCGCCCGGTGGCCCCCGTGGCCTGGGCGACGGCCAGCGCCGCCGGCGCCACGACCGTGGTGATGTGGCAGATCGAGCCCGGGTGCGTGTCGTCGAAGTCGAGCGCGTGCATGAGCGTGCCGTTGGCGAGCGCGGCCGCGCTCGCGCCCACGCGCGCGCGAGCACCGATCAGATCGGCCTCCGGCGTGCCGCCCGCGGCCACGACCACCGTCCGCGCCTCGACGCCCTCCCCCAGGCCGGAGGCCGCGTAGGCGCAGCCGACCGCGTCGAGCAGATGCAGCACGGCGCGCTCGCGCACGCGCGCGGGGACGTCGTCGTGGCGGAGCGCGACGGCGAACGCCGCAAGCCGCTCCGCGGCCGTCATCTGCCGAGCTCGAGCTCGATCCAGGGCGTCTCGTCGGGCGGCCCGAGCGCCACGTCGATGGTGACGGTCTCGCCCAGCTCGGACGCCACGGCGCCGAACGTCAGCCAGCCGCCCGCGTCGCCGCGCGAGACGCAGATCGGCGCGGTGCGCTCGCTCAGCAGCGCGCGGCAGTCGGCGCGGCCGGCCACGGCCGGCCCGGCCGACTCCAGCGCCGCCTGCCGCCGGCGCGAGCTCTCCAGCTGCGTCACGTCGCGCGTCACGGCCGGATCGACGTCGGCGCTCGCGAGCGGGTGGTTGGCGTGGAAGAAGGGGCGCGTGCCGGGCGCCGACTCGGTGGTGCCGCCGGCGCTGCACTCCAGGCCGTAGGCGTCGCCCGACCGGTCGACCACGGCGTAGTGCTGGCCGGAGGCGTGCGGGACGGCCCGCACGAACGACGCCGCCGCGGCGGCCGTCGGACGATCGAGCGCCCCGCGCACCACGCACGCCACGGGCAGGCCGCGGGGGTCGTGGTGCAGCATCCCGAGCGCGTTCACGCAGACCCCGACCCCGTCGGCGTTGCAGCCCGGTGAGGCCGAGGAACCCGGCCGACGACAGCACCGCGACCTCGCGGCCGTCGGGATGCCGGTGGTGCAGCAGCACCTGGCCGCCGTCCATCGACCGCGGCAGGTCCATGGTCTGCGCCACCAGACCGGGGCGGCCGTCGCGGGCGGGCACCGCCAGCGCGCTGCACTTCGAGCGCAACGTCTCGGAGTACCACCACTCCTCGTCCAGCAGGTTGTAGGCCAGCAGCTCGTCGGCGGCCACGCCGGCGCCCTCGGCGATGCCGGCGAGCTCGGTCACCAGGTCGGGCGTGTGGGCCGCCATCGCGCGGTGGAACCCGGTCGCACCCAGGAACTGCGCCACGTACGCCTGCCCGGACATTCCCGTCCGCCCGGCCGCATCGTCGAGGAACCGGCCCACGGCCGCCTGCACGCGCTCGCGCAGCGCCTCGCCGTGTTGCCGCCCCCGCTCGGCCGGCCCGCCGACCAGCACGAGCAGGCCCGATCGCTCCGTCGTCGCCATCCCCGCAGTCTACGACCGGGGCTGGCTGCCCGCAGCGATGCGCGTTGGGGTCAAGTCGCCTATTGCCGTGGTCGGTATGGGGGCTATACTCTCGCGAATGCGCGTGCGGGAGCCGTGGGTCGGGCGCGGAGGATGCCTGGGCACGGGACGCGTAGGAACCACCACTGGAGGGAAACTGGATGAAGACGGGGTGGAAGAAGACCATCGCACCGCTGGTGCTCGTCCTCGGCGCGGTCGCTCTTGCGGCTTGCGGCGGCTCGGACGACGGCGACAGCGGTAGCTCGGCGGCCGACACCGGCGCCGCCGCCGCACCGAGCGGCGAAACGCTGATCATCGGCACCGACCTGCCCCTGCAGGGCGCCTCGGCCGACGCATCGGCGGACACGAACCTCGCCATCAAGCTTCTGCTGAAGAAGATGGGCGGGAAGGCCGGTACGTATCCGGTCGATCATCAAGGAGTACGACAACTCGACCGCCGCCAAGGGCGCGTGGGACGACGCGACGTGCACCGCGAACGCGAACGCGCACGTCACGAACAAGGCCGAGGTCGCCGTCATGGGCACCTACAACTCCGGCTGCGCGAAGCTCGAGGTTCCGATCCTGAACCAGGATCCGTCGGGCCCGATGCTGATGATCTCGCACGCCAACACGAACCCCGGCCTGACCAAGGCCTGGGATCCGGGCGAGCCCGAGAAGTACTACCCGACCGGCGTCCTCAACTACGGCCGCATCATCGCCACCGACGACTTCCAGGGCAAGGCGGGCGCTGAGTTCGCCGCCAAGGAGCTCGGCGTCAAGAACTGCTACGTCCTCAACGACGCGCAGACCTATGGCCAGGGCGTCGCCAAGGCGTTCGTCGATGCAGCCCCGGGCGTTGGCATCACCGTGATCGCCAACGACGCCTGGGACTCGAAGCAGACCAACTACACGGCGCTCTTCGAGAAGGTCAAGGCGAAGAACCCCGACTGCGTCTACCTCGGCGGCATCAACGACAACAACGGTCAGCAGCTCGTCAAGGACAAGGTCAAGGTCCTCGGCCCGAACGACGGTGCCGTCAAGCTGATCGGCCCCGACGGCTTCACCGGGTACCCCGAGCTCCGCAAGATGCCGGAAGCTCAGGGCATGTACATCTCGTTCGCCGGCATCCCGTCGGGCGAGCTCGTGAAGCAGGGTGGGTTCGGCGGCCAGTTCGTGACCGACTTCAAGACGGAGTACGGTCATGACCCGGCATCGTTCTACTCCATCTACGGCGCGGCTGCCACGCAGCTGATCATGGCCGCGATCGCCAAGTCCGACGGCACCCGCAAGGGCGTCAACGAGGCGGCGTTCTCGGGCATCACCATCCCCGCCGACCAGTCGATCCTGGGCAAGGAGTTCGGCATCGACGCGACGGGTGACGTGACCGTGAAGGACATGTCCTTCAACGTCATGCAGAACAACGAGGAGGTGTTCCTCAAGCCGTGGCCGCTCGGCAGCTAGACGGTTCGAGAGCTACCGGTAAGAGACGGGGTGGTCCGGCTGGGCGCCGGGCCACCCCGTTCCATTCAAAGGGACGGGGTGGGGACCACGAATGTCGAGCACTACGCAAGCCGTGCGGGCTGGCGGGCGGGAATGGAACGCGACGAACATCACGGGCACTGCGCTGCTCGTACTCGTTGCGGCGTGGGTGCTGTGGAACTTCATCGACGCGCCGACGCAGACCTTGCAGGTGATGATCCTGGGGCTCTGCAACGGCGCGCTCTACGCACTCATCGCGCTCGGTTACACGCTCGTCTACGGCATCATCGAACTGATCAACTTCGCGCACGGCGACCTGTTCATGCTCGGCTCGATCTTCGCGGCCGTCATGATCGCCGACGTGTTCGGCCAGGAGGCGTCGAACCCGGCGGGATGGCTCGCGTTCGCCGATCACCTTCCCGTTAGCGATGGCCTTCTGCGGATCGATCAACGTCGCGGTCGACCAGCTCGCCTACCGGCGGCTCCGCAACGCACCGAAGCTCGCGCCGCTGATCACCGCGGTCGGCGTGTCGTTCATCTTCCAGAACGTCGGCATCCTCTGGAACGGCTCGGCACCGAAGTCGCGCAACTCGGTGCTGCCGAGCGGCGGCCTCACGATCGGGTCGATCAACATCCCGTGGACGTACCTGTTCACGCTCGCGATCACCATCCCGCTCCTGATGCTGCTGAACTACATCGTCCAGAAGACCCGCCAGGGCAAGGCGATGCGCGCGACGGCGCAAGACCCCGACGCCTCGCGCCTGATGGGCATCAACACCAACCGCACGATCGCGTTCACGTTCATACTCGGCGGCGCGATGGCCGGCGCGGCGGCGATCATGTACCTGCAGACCAACGGCACGACGCGCTACGACGCCGGCTTCCAGCTCGGCCTGATCGCGTTCACCGCCGCCGTGCTCGGCGGTATCGGCAACCTCACGGGCGCCGTGCTCGGCGGCCTGCTGATCGGCCTCATCCAGGGCCTCAACGACGGCGCACCCCACGGCCTCGGCCAGGAGTGGTCGCAGTCGGTGGTGTTCACCATCCTGATCATGCTGATGGTCTTCCGGCCGGCGGGCATACTCGGGTCGCAAACCATGGAGAAGGTGTGACATGGCTGCCGTGACTGCAGAGCAGCCGGAACAGGCACCGCGGAAGCGCAGGTTCGGCAGCTACATCCAGCCGCTGGCCTTCGGCATCGTCGGCCTCCTCGTGCCCACGATCGTGACGAACGTCCCCGCCTTCGAGGATCGCTGGCTGCCCCTGACGACGATGGTGCTGTGCGCCATCTTCGTGATGTTCACGCTCGGCCTGAACATCGTCGTCGGCTACGCCGGCCTGCTCGACCTCGGCTACGTGGCGTTCTTCCTGTTCGGCGCCTACACCGCCGCGTGGCTGATGTCGGACTTCTTCTTCCAGATCGATCCCGGCATCCACATCTGGAGCGCGGCGGCACCGACGGCGCCGGGCATCAACATCTCGTTCTGGCTGGTGTTGCCCATCGCCGCCCTGGTGGCGGCCATCGCGGGCGTCATCATCGGCGCCCCGACGCTGCGGCTGAAGTCCGACTACCTGGCACTCGTCACGCTCGGCTTCGGCGAGATCCTGCCGCAGGTCTTCCGCAACGGCGAGTCGATCAAGGGGTTCAACCTCTCGAACGGCACCAAGGGCATCTCGCCGGTGAACGCGCTCGACATGTACTGGCTGTCGTGGACGGGCCTCGTGGAGGACAAGATCAACGTCTTCGACTACGTGACGCGCTACTACGTGATCTTCGCGCTCTGCCTCGTGTTCGTGTGGGTCTCGATCCGCCTCCGCGACGGCAAGCTCGGACGGGCGTGGCTCGCGATTCGTGAGGACGAGCTCGCCGCCAGCCTGATGGGCGTGCCGCTGATGCGGACGAAGCTCTGGGCGTACGGCGTCGGAGCCGCCGCGGGCGGTATCGGCGGCGCCTTCTACTGCGTGTCGCTGGGGGGTGTGAACGTCGACACGTTCAACTTCCAGTTCTCGGTGATCGTGCTGTGCATGGTCATCCTCGGCGGCATGGCGAACGTGTACGGCTGCATCCTCGGCGCGGTGATCCTCACCTGGGTCAACTACACCGGCATGAAGGAGATCGGCGTCGCGATCAACAACACCTTCGGCACGTCGATCCAGATGCCGCGCTACCAGTTCCTGATCTTCGGGTTCGTGCTCGTGCTGATGATGCTCTTCCGGCGTGACGGCATCCTGCCGGCCGCACGGCAGAAGCAGTCGCGGGCGCTCGACGAGCAGCTCGAGAAGATCGGCACCGAGGAGGCGTCGGCATGACCGAGATCCTGCTCGACGCCAGCCAGATCCGGGTCGAGTTCGGCGGCCTCGTGGCCGTCAACGACGTCGACTTCACCATCCCGGTCGGATCGATCGTCGCCCTGATCGGCCCCAACGGCGCCGGCAAGACGACGTTCTTCAACGTGCTCACCGGCCTCTACAAGCCGACCGCCGGCACCGTCATGTTCGACGGCCAGCCCGTCGCCGGCCGCGCACCGCACCAGATCGCGGCGCTCGGCCTGGCCCGGACGTTCCAGAACATCCGGCTGTTCGGCACCATGACGGCGGCCGAGAACGTCATGGTCGCCATGCACCCGCACCTCAAGGGCGGCCTCTGGCAGACCATCCTCGGCACCCCCGGCCAGCGCCGGGAGGAGCACCAGGCCAGGGAGACGGCCCGCGAGCTGATCTCGTTCTGCGGCGTCCGCGGCGACTCGGACGAGTTCGCGAAGAACCTCTCGTACGGCGACCAGCGCCGGCTCGAGGTGGCGCGTGCGCTCGCCCTCCGCCCGAAGCTCCTGCTGCTCGACGAGCCGACGGCAGGCATGAACCCGCAGGAGTCCGACGACTTCATCGCGTTCGTGCGCCGCGTCCGGGACGAGAAGGACCTCACCGTGCTGCTCATCGAGCACGACATGAAGGTCGTCATGGGCGTCTCCGAGCGCATCACCGTCCTCGAGTACGGCTCGAAGATCGCCGAGGGCACGGGCGAGGAGATCCGGACGAACGAGCGCGTTGTCGAGGCCTACCTCGGCAAGGCCGCGACCCACGGAGCGTCCACATGAGCACCACCGGCGTCGATACCAACGGCGTTGACACCAGCGGCGGCGCGACCTACACCGGGCCGATGCTGACCGTCGAGAACATCCACGTCTACTACGGCAACATCGCGGCGGTGAAGGGCATCTCGCTCGACGTGATGAAGGGTGAGATCGTCACGCTGATCGGCTCCAACGGCGCCGGCAAGTCGACGACGATGCGCGCCATCTCGGGCCTCGTCTCACCACGGCGTGGCTCGATCTCGTTCGAGGGCCGCAAGATCAGCGGCATGCCCGGCCACCAGGTGACGGCGCTCGGCATCTCGCAGTCGCCCGAGGGCCGGCGCATCTTCGGCCGCATGACGGTCGACGAGAACCTCGACCTGGGCGCGTTCCTGCGCAACGACAAGGAGGGCATCCTCGAGGACCGGGACAAGGTCTACGACCTCTTCCCGCGCCTCAAGGAGCGCGTCCACCAGAAGGCCGGCACCCTCTCGGGCGGCGAGCAGCAGATGCTCGCGGTGGCCCGGGCGCTGATGGGCCGGCCCCGCCTGCTGATGCTCGACGAGCCGTCGATGGGCCTCGCGCCCCTGCTCGTCGAGCTGATCTTCAACACCATCAAGCAGATCCGCGAGCAGGGCATGACGATCCTGCTCGTCGAGCAGAACGCGCTGGCTGCGCTCGACGTCGCCGACCGGGCCTACGTGCTCGAGTCGGGCGTCATCAAGCAGACCGGCAAGGCCGCCGACCTGGCGGCCTCCGACGAGGTCCGCAAGGCGTACCTCGGCGGCTGAGCCCTACGGTGCGGCGCCGGCCCGCGTGGCCGGCGCCGCACCCGGCTCCGGCTCGCGGGCGATCTCGACGACGCGCTCCGCCGCCTCGATCAGCACCGGGTCGTGCGTCGCGCAGACGATCGCCGTGCCGGTCGCCGCCTCGGCTCGCAGCAGCGCCGCGACGCGCTCGGCGTTCGCCTCGTCCAGCTGGCTGGTCGGCTCGTCCAGCAGCACGAGTGGCACGTCGGCGCCGAGCGCGCGGGCGATCGCGACGCGCTGACGCTCGCCACCCGAGAGGTCGCGCACCGGCCGGCCCAGCACGGGCTGCAGGTGCAGGGCCTCGAACAGCTCGGCGGCGCGATCCGGGGCAGGTCCGAGGCCGCGCAGGCTGCGGCCCAGCGCGACGTTGGCCTCGGCGTCGAGCGCCTCGGCGAGGCCGCCGCCCTGCATCGCGAAGGCGACGCGGGTGCGGCGCTGGATCGCGCGGGCCGTGCGGTCACCGGCGACCTGCTCGCCGAGCACCGTGACGACGCCCGCGGCGGGCACCTCGAGACCGGCCAGCGTGCGCAGGATCGTCGTCTTGCCGGAGCCGCTGCGGCCGCAGAGCACCGTCAGCGCGCCGCCGGCCAGGTCGAGCGAGACCTCGCGCGGCACGTGGTCGTGGCTGACGCCCGTCAGCGACGCGACGGTCGGGCCGGGCGCCAGCGCGGCCGCCGCGACGGGCGCGGCGGCCGGCAGCTCGTCCACCGGGCCGGCCGGCCGCAGCACGATGGCGTCGTCGCCGTCGGTGGCGTGAGCCGTGTGCCCGAGCCGGTGGCGCAGGTCGCCGGGCAGGCGCAGCCAGCCGCGGTCGTCGATCACCAGGGCGCCGCCCTCCTCCGACACGCGTCCGTCGCGCACGTGTACGACGCGGTCGGCGATCCGCGCCGCACCGGGATCGTGCGAGACGACGAGGAGCGTCGCGCCCGTGCGCCGCGCCAGCGAGGCGAGGAGGTCGTAGACCACGTCGGCCGAGGCGCGGTCGAGCTCGCCGGTCGGCTCGTCGGCCAGGATCACCGGCGGCTCGTGCGCGACCGCGGCGCAGATGGCCACCCGCTGCAGCTCGCCGCCCGAGAGCGTCAGCGGCATCCGCCGAGAGACGCCCTCGAGGCCGACCTCGTCCAGCAGGGCGGCGGCGCGGGCGCGCGCCTGGTGGGGCGCCACGCCGCGCAGCCGGAGGCCGAGGCCGACGGCCGACGCGCAGTCGATGTCGGGTGGCACGCCGGCCAGGGCGCGCTGCACGACGAGGCCGAGCGTCGCCCGGCGGTAGGCCTGCAGCTGCGCGCCGCGCAGCTGCCCCAGCTCGTGGCCGGCCACCGCGGCGCGGCCGGCGCTGGGCCGCTGGTCGCCGGCCAGCACGCGGAGCAGCGTGGTCTTCCCCGCCCCGCTCGGGCCCTGCACCAGCACGCGCTCGCCGGGCGCGACGTCGAGCGACAGGCCGCGCAGCGCCGCGACGTCGTGCTCGCGGCCGCGGTAGACGCAGAACAGGTCGCTGACGCCGATCACGAGCCCGCTCCGGCCGGCCGCGGCGGCAGGGGCTCGCGCAGCGCCAGCAACGCCGCCAGGGCGACTGCCAGCAGCGCGGCGGCGGCGATCGCGAGCACGACGCCGAGCGTCGCCGACCCCGATCCGGCGGCGACCAGCGGCGGTACCGGCGCACCGCCGGTGGCCGTCACGGCCACCAGCCGCGTCACGGCCCGGGTCAGGACGATGCCGCAGAGCACGCCGGGAACGATCGCCACGAGCACGAGCGTCCCGGTGCGGACCGCGAGCATCCGCCGCAGTGCCGCCGGCGTGGCGCCGTCCGCCTCCAGCGTCAGCAGGTCGTCCGCACCGCTCTGCAGGTCGCTGCGCACCACCAGCGCGACCGCGACGACGGCGACGGCCCCGGCCGCCAGGGCGGCGAGCAGCAGCAGCGCCGCCGCGCCGCGGGCGAGCGGATCGGCGACCAGCCGCGCCTCCTCCTCGGCGCGCACGGTCAGGACCAGGCGGTTGTACGGCGCTTCCCGCACGGCGGCGGCGACGGCGCCGTCGCCGCCGAGCCAGATCTCGCCGGGCGTGCCCGAGGCCGGGCTGGTTCGCGTCGAGCGTCCGCTGCAGCGCCTCGCCGGCCGTCACGATGAAGCGCGTGCCCGCGGTCGGGAACCGCTGCAGCGTGCCGACCACCTGGCCGCGCAGGCCGGTCTCGCCGGCGACGTCGATGTCGACGGTGCCGCCCTGGGCGGCCGCCGCCGTGACCGGGTCGACGATCACCGGCAGCGTGCGCCCGTCGGTGGGCTGGGCGGCGCGGACGATCGCCGAGCCGCCGTCGAGGCCGCTGCGGATCTGGAGCGTCCCGCCCTGCAGGTCGATCGTCGCGTCCTTCGCCACCCAGTTCGGGAGATCGAGCGCGATCGGGCCGCCCGGCTCGGCCACGACCGCCTTCAGGTCGATCGCGACCTGGCGCTTCTCGACCTCGGTCGCGCCCTCGCCGATGTGGTGCAGGATCGCCGAGATGCCGCTCTGCGACTCGCGGATCAGCAGGCCGACGAACTGGCCGCCGCGGAACCGCTCGGGGATCGGCCCGGGCACCGTGACGGCGCCCTGGACGCCGTCCTTCCGGGCCAGGATGGCGGAGACGGCGAAGGTGTCGGTGCCGGTCGCATCGAGGCGCAGCGCGGTCGCCTCGGGCGGCAGCGCTGCGCCGGCGACCGGGAAGTCGTCGGGCCCGAGCGCCTCCGCCAGCGTCGCCGCCGATCGGTCGCTCCGGAACCGCGCGATGCGGGTCAGCGCGTCGGGCCGCAGCCCGACGATCTGCACCGGGATCGGGCGCGGTGCCGGCGGTGCGGACGACCGCCGAGCGGCGGACGACCGGCGTCGCGTACCCGTCTCCCGCGAGCGCCCGGAAGTCGTCGAGCGTCGCCAGGTCGAGCGGCAGCGCCAGGCTCGGCCCGGACACCAGGCGCGCGTCCAGCGGGACGGCGAACGCGGCCTGGTCGGCGGCGCCGGTGCGCAGCGTCGACCGGTACGCCGTCGCGAAGATGGCGAGCGCGCAGGCCGCCACCAGGAAGGCAACCGTGGCGAGCGGCCGGGCGGGCCGGCGCAACGCATCGGCCACGCCGACGCGCGCCAGCCCGAAGCGAGCGGGGGCGATCCGCGCGATGCCGGCCAGCGCCGGGCCGACGAGGCGCATCGCCGCCAGGCCTCCGGCGCCCGCGACCAGCGCCGGCAGCAGGGCAAGCAGGGGATCGCCCTGTTCGCCCAGACGTGCTGCGGTGGCGTTGCCGCGGGATGCCGCCAGCAGCGCCACCGCGGCAAGCACGACCGCCGCGATATCGGTCGCCCGGATGCCCTTGCGCAACGGGCCCTCGGACGTGCGGAGCACGGCCGCGAGCAGGATCCACAGCGTCGCCACGAGCACGAGCAGCGCCAGCAGCGCGTCGCCGCCCAGCGCGTCGCGCACCAGCCGGCCGCCGTCGACGCCCTCGTGGTCGGCAACGGCGAGTGCCGTCGCGATGCCCACGGCGACCCCGGGGACGAGCCCGGCGAGCACCGGCCAGCCCGCCTCGGCCGCCGTGAACGCGAACGACTGACGGCGTGAGGCCCCTCGCCGGGCGAGCAGCCGCAGCGCCGTTCCGTGGTCGTCGCGCAGGCCGAGCGCGGCCAGGGCGACGAACGCCGCCAGCACGGCGACCAGCTGCCCGCCCACCAGCAGCAGGCGCCGGGACGAGGCCTGAGCGCGATCGGCGGCGCCGACCAGCGCGTCGTCGGGCGCCGTCAGCACCATGCCGCTGCGCTCGGCGTCGGAGGCCGCGGCCGCCGTCGTCCGCAGCAGCTCGCCGAGGCCCGCGACGCGCAGGGAGGTGGCATCGAGCGGCGCGACCCAGCCGTAGCTGCGCTGGATCAGGATCACCGGCTCGTGCGCCTGGAGGCCCTCGAGGTCGGACGTCAGCAGGATGGGCGTCTCCGGCCCGGGATCGAACGTTCCCGCCAGCACCACGGGGTCGGTCAGCGCGGCGCGCCCGACGACCTCGATGCCGAGCTCGGGGTCGAGGTCGGGCTCGGCGGTGCCGATCAGCAGCACCTCGCAGGTGCCGCCGCTGCAGGGCTGTGGCAGACGGCCCGACGTCAGGCGCACGGCCGACGGTGCGTCCTCGACGGCCGCCAGGCGGAAGGTGCCGCCCTTGCCGTCCGACAGCACGCGCAGCATGATCTCGCTCCGCACGCGCGCCGTCCCGAGCCGGGCGAGCGCGGCCCGCGCCGTCCGGTCGAGGCCCGGCAGATCCTCCGTGGCCTGCGACCGGCTGACGGTGGCCGAGCGGTCGCCGACGGGCAGGACGGTGATCGCCTGGCGGAGCGCCAGGTCACCGGCGAGCGTCCGGATGGCGAGCGTTGCGACCAGCGCCGCTGCGGCCAGGGCCACGCCGAGTGCGGTCAGGAGGCCGCGGCCGGGCCGCCGCCGCAGGCGCGCGACGGCCAGTGCGAGCACGGTCATCATCCGGCGGCCGCCTGCCGGGCGCGGTGGGCCCGGACCTTGTGGCGGTTACCGCAGACGCGCATCGAGCACCACGTCCCCGTGCGGTTGCGGGAGTGGTCGTAGAAGACCCAGCGGCAGCGCTCGTTGCGGCACGCCTTCATGCGCTGCCAGTGGCCGTCGTGCATCGCGTCGGCGATCGCCGCCAGCATCGTGCCGAGCACCTCGTCGGCACCTTCGCCGGCAACCACGATCGGCGCCGCGTCGTCGGAGAACGAGACCTGCAGCCCGCTGCGCCGGGCCTGATCGGCCAGGACTGCCTCGCGCGTCATCGGCGGCCCGTCGTTGTGGGTCGCGGCGAGCTCCCGCAGCGCCTCGCGCACCGCCCGCACGCGGCCGAGCGTGACGTCGTCGACGAGGCCGGGATCGGGGAACCCGAGCTCGAGGCAGACACGCTGGAACGCGGCCGCGTCGGGCAGGTACTCGCGGGCGTGCAGATGGTTGACGGTGTTGATCAGCCGCCGCGCCCGTTCGAGCGATGCCGTGGGCGCAGGTTCGCAGTGGCCGATGTCCTCGTACATAACCGACGACAGACGATAGACGGTTTCACCGAAACCGTCCAGTCGAGTTAGCCGGTTTCCATACTGGGGTCTGACCCCGAAAACGGCCAAATTGGGGTCTGACCCCAGAAAGCGCTTTTCGGGGGACAGGCCTGGCGCACCGGACACGCGCGGAAGGCGCGCGGATCGCGCGACCTGCGCGCTTTGCGCGTGTTCGGATACGGACAATGCGCCTTTAGCGCGACTTTTATTGTCTGACCAAAGTCAGACAAATCGCGCCTGCGGAGCGCCGGATCAGCCCGCGCCGGTCCGGAACGCGACGTCGATCGGCAGGTGCGCCGTGTTCTGGAGGATCGCCTTCGCCATCTGCACCGTCTCGGCCGGTGCCTCGGCGATCGCCGCTGCCAGCGCGAGTGCGTGCGGACGCAGCTCGGCGAGCGGCACCACGTCGCGCACGAGCCCGTGACGGTGCGCCTCCTGCGCCGACAACCGACGGCCGGTCAGCACCAGGTCGGCGGCGAGCGACGGGCCGAGCCGCCGCGGGAGCCACTGCAGGCCACCCGACGAGGGCAGGATGCCGAGCCCGACCTCGGTCAGCCAGAACTCCACGTGGTCGGCCGCGACGACGAGGTCGCACGCCAGCACCAGCTCGAACCCACCCGCCACGGCGGGCCCGTCGACGGCGGCGATGACCGGCTTGTGCAGGTCCCACAGCTCGGTGAACCCGCCCCAGCCGCCCGGCGTCATGCCGACGTCGTCGCCGCCGATGGCGGCCGCCTTCAGATCCCAGCCGGCCGAGAACGCGCGGTGGCCGCCGCCGATCAGCACGGCGACCGCGAGCGATCCGTCGTCGCGGAAGCCGGTGAAGGCCGCATACAACGCATCCGCGAGCGACTGGTCGATGGCGTTCACGGGCGGCCGGTCGAGCACGATTTCGAGGACCGCCCCGTGGCGCTCGGTCCTGACGGGTGGTGCGGACATGCCGACAGTATGCGCGGGCGCGGGCCGCCCGTCAGACCAGCAGCTGGCCCGCCACGGCGCAGGCCGCGACGACGGCCCAGGGCGGCACCCGGGCCAGGCGCCAGCAGCCCGAGCGCGGCGACCGCCACGGCCACGTCGCCCACGTCGCCGACCGCCGTCGAGACCAGCGGCCGGCACAGCGCGGCGAACAGCAGCCCGACCACGGCGGCGTTCACGCCCGCGCAGCGCCGCGGCCGTTCGCGGCCGCGCCCGCAGCAGCGCCCAGAACGGCGCCGCGCCGACCACCAGCAGCAGGCCGGGCAGGAAGATCGCGACGAGCGCGATGCTGCCGCCGACGAGCGCCGTTCGGCGTCGGCTCGCCGACCGCGCCGAGATAGCCGGCGAACGTGAACAGCGGCCCGGGCACCGCCTGCGCGGCGCCGTACCCGGCGACGAAGTCCGCCTCCGAGACCCAGCCCTGCGCGACCGAGCGCTCGTGCAGCAGCGGCAGCACCACGTGGCCGCCGCCGAACACCAGCGCGCCGGACTGGTACAGGTCGGCGGTCAGCGCGACGGCGTGGCTCTCCGTCGCGCGGCGCGCCAGCGGCAGCGCCACCAGCAGTCCGGCCGCGAGGCAGACGGCCGCCGACGGCGACGCGGCGCGACACGCCGAAGTCGAGCGGCGGCCGCGCCGGCGCCGCGCGCGCTCGCCGCCAGCAGCCGCCAGCCGACCAGCGCGCCGCCGGCGATGACCAGCACCTGGGCGAGCGCACCGCCCCACGCCAGCACCACCGCGGCGGCCGCCACCGCGATCGCACCGCGGACGAGGCCGCGGGCCAGCCCTCGCGCCATCTGCCAGACCGCGAGCGCGACGACGGCGACCGCGGCGAGCTCCAGGCCGTGCACCCAGCCGTCGGACGCGACGTCGGAGCCGCCGACGCCGTACGCGAACGCGATCAGCAACGCCGCCGACGGCAGCGTGAAGCCGAGCCACGCGGCCAGGCCGCCCAGCGGCCCGGCGCGCAGCATGCCGATCGCGACGCCGAGCTGGCTCGAGGCCGGGCCGGGCAGGAACTGCACGAGTGCCACGAGGTCGGCGAAGTCGTCGTCGTCCAGCCAGCGCCGCCGCTCGACGTAGTCCGCGCGGAAGTAGCCGATGTGCGCCGTCGGGCCTCCGAACGACGTCAGCCCGAGCCGCAGCGCCGCGCCGAACACCTCCACCGCACGACGGGCGCGCGGCGCCACGCCGTCAGCCGACCGGGACGCTCGCGGTCTGCAGCGCCGTCCGGACGGCGAGGGCCGCCGCCTGACCGGACGCGATCGCGGTCTCCGTGTACGAGCCGCCGAGGTAGTCGCCCGCCAGGTGGATCCGCCCGAGCGGCTGCTCGAGGGTGCGCAGCACGCCGTCGTAGCCCGGGCTCGGGTACGGCAGCGAGCGCGGCATGCGCAGGATCATCGTCTCCTTGACGTGCCCGCGCAGGTCGGGGAACAGGCCGGTCAGCGCGTCGACCCACTCGCGCCTCGACCTCCTCGTCCGACATCTCGAGGTACTTCCAGGCGCCGCGGTCGCCGTTGCGGTAGATGAACAGGCTGCCGCCGGGCACCCGCGCGCCGGTCGGGCCGGCGCAGGATGTTCGACATGTTGAAGAGCATGTTGAACGGCTGCTTCGGGGTCGCCAGCGCGTACAGGTCGTCGTACGGCATGGGCTGCGTCTCGTCGGTGAGGAGCCCCATCACGATCAGCGGCCCGTACGGCACGGCGTTCAGCGCCTGTGCGGTGGCGGACGGCAGGTCCTGCACGATGCGGACGGTCTCGTAGGCCTGCGTCGCCATCACCACCTCACGCGCGCGCAGCTCGCCGCCGGCGTGCCGGACGACGACGTGGTCGTCGTGCTGCACGACCTCCTCGACGGGCGTCGACAGCTGGATGTGTCCCTCCAGCTCGCGCGCGACCGCGTCGATCAGCACCTGCGAGCCGCCGACGATGTTGTTCGAGAGGCCGCCGCCCTTCGTCCACACGAGCGCGAAGAAGTGGATGCCCTGGCCCGCGGTGAGCTGCTCGGACTCGGCCGTCGAGCGCGTGATCGTGGCGCGGAACATCGCGTCGGCGTCGGGCGGCAGGTCGCCCGTCCAGTCGGTGAACGAGCGGTCGGCGAGGTAGCCCATGACGCGCAGCTCGGTCTCGCGCGGCGTCTCGCCCGCGCGCGGCCTCGACAGGCGCTTCAGCTTCTCCACCTCGACCCGCAGGCGGGCGCCGGTGCGCAGCACGGCCAGCCGGTCGGCCGCCGACATCGGGATGCGGAACGGAAACGTCTCGACCCGGCCGGAGTTGAGGAAGACGTCGTTCATCGCGATCGACGTCAGGCGCCCCGGCACGGGCACGAACTCGACGCCGGTGTCGCGGATCAGCCGGTCGCTGGCCGACCCGGAGCCGGCGAACACGTGCGCGCCGAGGTTGATCCAGTGGTCGCCGCGCGCCTCGGAGCGGATGCGGCCGCCGACGCGATCGGCCGCCTCGAGCACCACGACGTCGCGGTTGCGCAGGTCCCACGCGGCCGTGAGGCCCGCGATGCCCCCGCCGACGACGATCACATCGTGCAGCTCGGTCATGCCCGCGAGGTTAGCGCATGCCCGCGGCCCGCTACAGCGAGCGCGCGATCAGCTCCTTCATGACCTCGTTCGCGCCCGCGTAGATGGGCTGCACGCGGGCGTCGGCGTACAGGCGCGCGATCGGGTACTCGAGCATGTAGCCGTAGCCGCCGTGCAGCTGCAGGCACTCGTCGACGACCCGGCACTGCTGCTCGGTCAGCCACCACTTCGCCATCGCCGCCGTCTCGGCGTCGAGCGTGCCGTCGATGACGCGCTGCACGCAGTGGTCGGCGAAGACGCGGCCGATCGTCGCCGCCGTCTGCGCCTCGGCCAGCTTGAACCGCGTGTTCTGCAGGTCGAAGAGGCGCTTGCCGAACGCCTCCCGCGCCTTCGTGTGGGCGAGCGTCTCGCGCACGGCGCACTCGATCGCGGCGATCGACTTGACGGCGACGATGGTGCGCTCGTAGGCCAGCGAGGCCATCAGCTGGTACAGGCCCTGGCCGTCGCCGAGGCTGACGCTCGCCGGCACGCGGCAGTCCTCGAAGAACAGCTCGCAGGTGTCCTGCGCCTTCTGGCCGATCTTCTTCAGCAGGCTGCCGCGGCGGAACCCCTCGAGGCCGTCCGTCTCGATCATCAGCAGCGTGTAGCCCTTCGACCCGGCGTCCGGATCGGTGCGCACGACCGTCATCAGGAGGTTCGCCAGCAGCCCGTTCGTGATGAACGTCTTCGAGCCGTTGACGATGAAGTCGTCGCCGTCGCGCACCGCGCTGGTGGCGATGCCGCGCAGGTCGGAGCCGGCGCCGGGCTCCGACATCGCGATCGCGCCGACCAGCTCGCCGGTCACCATCCGCGGCAGCCAGTCGGCCCGCTGCGCGTCGGTCGCGTAGTCGAGCACGTAGCGGCCGGCGATCTCGTGCACGGCCTTGCCGAAGCCGGAGAAGCCGGTGCGCCAGATCTCCTCGTACACCACGCACTCGTGGCCGAAGTCGCCGCCCAGACCGCCGTGCTCCTCGGGGATGTCGCAGCCGAGCAGCCCGGCCGCGCCGGCCTTCGTCCACACCTCGCGATCGACGTGGCCCTGCTCGATGAATCGCTCCTCGTGCGGCAGCAGCTCCCTGGCCGCGAAGTCGCGCACCGTGGCGCGGAACAGCTCGTGCTCGTCGGTGGCCCAGGGGGATCGGTACGGCGTCGGCATGGCGGAGAGGATACGCTCACTCCGATGCAGCCGGCCGACCTCGACATCGCCGTGCGCGACGGCCGCCTCGCCGTCGAGGGCTGCGACGCGCACGAGCTCGCGGAGCGGTTCGGCACGCCGGTCTACGTCGTGTCGGCGGGCACGCTGCGCGACAACGTGGCGCGGTTCACGCGAGGCCTGGTCGGCCGCCTGGCACGAGGGGCCGTTCCAGCTGCTGCCGGCGCTGAAGGGCCAGAACATCACTCGCGATCTGGCGCCTGCTGGCGGCCGAGGGCGTCGGCTGCGACGTGTTCGGCCACCACGAGCTCGAGATCGCGCTGCGCGCCGGCATCCCGCCCGCGCTGATCTCGCTGAACGGCTCGAAGGGGCCGGCGCACATCGCCGACGCGGTCGCCCGGGGCGTGCGCATCACCGTCGACCACGTGGACGAGCTGGGCGAGATCCGCGACGCGGCCGCCGCGGCGGGCCGGACGGCGCACGTGCGGATCCGGATCCGGCCCGACCTGACCGCGTACACGGCGCCGAGCGACTTCCTCGGCGACGAGGTGCCGATCGGCGTCGCGACCCAGGTCTACAAGCCGGGCGTGCCGCTCGCCGACCTGCTGGCGATCGACCCGCGCGACCTTCAGCCCCACGTCGACCTCGCCGGCGTGCACCAGCACGCCGCGCGGCACTCGGCCGCGCTCGGCTTCTGGCAGGCGATCGCGACCGCGACGGTCGAGACGATCGCGGCCCTGCGCGAGGGCTGGCACGGCTGGACGCCGCGCGAGATCGACCTCGGCGGCGGCTTCCCGTCGTCGCTGGACGGCGTCGGCGGGCAGATCGAGCGAGTCGCCCGGGCCCGCGACGTGCGGCCCGTCGAGGAGTACGCGGCCGTCACCACGGACGCGCTGCGCGACGCCGCCGCGGCGCACGGCCTGCCGCTGGACGGCGTGCTGCTCGAGATCGAGCCGGGCCGCGCGCTGTTCGCCGACACCGGCATCCACCTGGCGCGCGTGACGCGCGTCAAGCGGCAGGCGGCGCCGATGCCCTGGGCGTGGGTCGAGGTCGACACCGCCGACGTGTTCCTGTCCGACGTCGTCACCGAGCACACGCGCTTCAAGGCCGTGGTGGCCGACCGCGCCGACGCGCCGCCCGTCCAGCACGCCGACGTCGTCGGCTGCTCGTGCAACTGGGACCAGCTGATCGAGCAGGAGGAGCTGCCCGAGGTCGCGACCGGCGACGTGATCGCGTTCCTCGGCACGGGGTGCTACGAGGAGGTGTCGGCCGCGAACTTCAACGCCCTCCCCCGCCCCGGCACGGTGCTCGTGCAGGGCACCGACGCGGCAGTCGTGCGGCGCGCCGAGACGCTCGCCGACGTGCTCAGCCGCGACGTCTGAGCAACGGCAGCGACAGCGCGCAGACCGCGGCCATCGCCGACCAGGCGACGGCGTCGCCGGCCACCTCGGCCAGCACGCCGCCGCCGACCGAGCCGATGAACGCGCCCGGCCCCCAGGCCATCGCCTGGAGCGCGAACGCGAAGGTCTGCTCGACCTGCACCTCCTCGGCGCCGTCGGCAAGCAGCGCCATCGCCGGCGGCCAGAAGATGTCCCAGACGCCGATGCCGATCACGGCCCAGATCGCGACCAGCAACGGCTGCTCGAGCAGCGGCAGCACGACCGCCGCGATCGGCGACAGCACGACGGCGACCCGCAGCGGCGCGATCCGCCCGCGCCGGTCGACGACCCGGCCCGTCACGGTCGTGACGCCCGCGCCGACGGCGGCGGAGACGACGAACACCGTCGCGATCCCGGCCGGGCCGACGTCGAGCCGGTCGAGCTGCAGCGGCAGCAGCGTGCCGAGCATGCCGAACAGCGCGCCGGGGATGATCACGAACCACAGCCCGAGCAGCACCGCGCCGGTTCGGTCAGCGCGGCGCGCAGGGCGCGCAGCCCGGAGGCGTGCTGGATCGGCGGCGACCGCAGCCGGCCGAGCAGCACGATCGCGCCGCACACGACCGCGGCGAGGCCGAGGAACGTCGCCGGGCGGCTGGCGGTGGCGACGGCGCCGAGCACCGGGCCCGAGCGTGGCGCCGAAGATCGAGATGCCGATCACGGCGCCGAGCACGCGCCCCCGTCGCTCGGGCGGCGTCTCCGAGGTCAGCCACGCGGTCGCCAGCGGCCACGCGATGCCGCCGCCGGCCGCGCCCTGCAGGAACCGCGCCACGACGAGCCCCGCGTAGGAGTCGAGCAGGCCGAGCGCGATCGTCGAGAGGGCCAGCAGCACCAGCGCGGCGGCGACGGCCGACCGGATCCCGATCCGGGCCACGGCCAGCGCGGCCGGCACGGCGACGAGGAAGGTCCCGAGCGGGTAGGCGGCGTTCAGCAGCCCGACCTGCGCCTTGCTCAGGTCGAGGATCTCCTCGAACTGCGGCAGCAGCGGCGAGAGCGCCGACAGCAGCAGCGTCTCGAGCAGGGCGACGGTGCCGACGAGGAGCGCCAGCGGTCGGATCGAGGGCGCGGCGACCTGCACCATCGGAGTCTAAGCACGCCTGCCCGCCAATGGTCCCCCTGGCGATCCTTTGACGTCGGCCGGGACGACGAGGGCCCCGCACTCCACGAGGGAGCGCGGGGCCCGCGAGTCGTACCGGACCGCTCGAGCCTAGTGCGTGATCGACATCGAGTGCGCGTGCGGATCCGGGTTGTCGCTGTCGTCGTCCTCGAGCTCGCCGCCGAACGCCTGCGTGGCGCGGGCCAGCGTGTCGGGGCGGGCTCTTCCCGAGGTAGAGGGCGAGAATGACCCCGACGACCACCCAGACGAGGGCGCCCATGATCGCGATGGTCCCGGGAACGGCCTTGTCGAAGTAGATGTTGCCACCCGCCTCGTCCTTGTAGGCCCAGACGAAGAAGTCGCCTTCGAACAGCGCCGACAGGTTGAAGTACTGCGTGTACAGCGGCAGGATGAAGGCGCAGAAGCCGATGATCGGGATGACGACGTGGAGGAACATGTTCCGCGCCGCCTTCCCGCCCTTCGAGAAGTAGCCGACGCAGGAGATGCACGACACCATGTAGATCAGGATCGCGATCACCGTGAACAGCGTCGCCTCGACGACGAAGCCGCCGAGGCCCGTGGTGCCCGGCCCGAGGATGTCGCCGACCCAGAAGGCGAGAGCGTAGGCCATGATGCCCGTGCCGGCCAGCACCGTGATCACCGACAGATACGGCGACTTGTACTTCGGATGGACACGCCCGAGGTAGGACGGTGCGTTGCCCGTACGGCCCATCGCGAAGAACACGCGCGCGGCGTTGTTCGTGGCGGCGGTACCGCACGCGATCACCGAGTTGACCAGGGCGAAGGCAATGATCCACGCGCCGGCCGTACCCCAGTACTCGTTACCGAACGCGTCCCAGTCGGAGCCACCGGTCGCCTCGTAGTGACCGACGATGTCCATCTTCGCACCGACGTTCCACGAGTACGTCATGAACACGTAGAACAGGCCGACGAGCACGCACGAGCCGATCACGCCCAGCGGCACGGTGCGCCGCGGGTTCTTCGCCTCTTCGCCGAGCGCCGAGGCAGCCTCGAAGCCGATGAACGCCAGGATCGCGAACACCGCGCCCTGGAAGATGCCCGCCCAGCCGTCCGCGCCTTCGGACGGCGTGAACGGCGCCGAAGAGTTCGTCTCGGTCGCGATCATGTAGGCGCCGAGCGCCATGAACACGGCGATCTCGACGGCACCCAGGATGACCGTGGCCTTCGCCGACATGCGGACGTCGAAGAAGGTCAGGCAGAAGATGGCAGGCGGCGAAGATCAGCCCCCAGAACCACCAGCCCGGCGCGAAGCCGATCTCCCGATCCAGGAAGCCGTCGACGAACCAGCCGCCGAGGATCAGCAACGAGCCCGGCAGGAAGACGCCGAACGCGACGTAGAACCAGCCGACCAGGAAGCCCGTCTTCGGGCCGATGCCGCGAGCGGCGTAGGTGTAGAGACCGCCGGCCGACGGAATGTGCTTGGCCAGCTGGCCGATCGCTACCGCGCAGAACGTGCACGCGGCGAGCGCCACGACCACCGAGAGCGGCAGCGTCGCGCCCGAGATCGGCACCGCGATGCCGATCGAGAACGCCAGGCCGACGCCTGGCGCCATGTACGTAATTGCCTGAAAGAGGACGTCAGCGAGCCCGATCGAGCTATGACGTAGCTCGAGGTCGTGCCCTGCTTCAGAAGCAGCAGCCATCCAAAACTCCCTCCCGTGGGGTTCCCATCGGCGCGATCGTGCCATGCCGACGAGGGTGCGGTCAAGAGCAGGGATCCTGGATCCAATCAAGACACGGGTCGAGTATCTGGCAACCCGGACGGCGCCCGGTCCAACTCTCCTGGTGTGCTCGTGACCACCGTCGAGCTGACCCCGAGTGGCCCCTCTCCACAGGACGTGGTGCGGGTTGCACGTGCCGGCACACGGGCCGTCCTCTCCGAAGCGGCACGGGCCACCATGACGGCCAGCGCCGAGATCGTGACGCGGCTCGCACACTCCGACCAGCCGGTGTACGGCGTGTCGACCGGATTCGGCTCGCTGGCCAACACGCCGATCCCCGCCGACCGCCGCGAGGAGCTGCAGCGCGCGCTGGTGCGGTCGCACGCCGCGGGCATGGGCGACCCGGTCGAGCGTGAGGTCGTGCGGGCGATGGTGTTCCTGCGCGCCCGCTCGCTGGCGCTCGGGTTCTCGGGCGCGCGGCCGGTGGTGGCCGAGACGATGCTGGCGCTGCTGAACGCCGGCATCACGCCGGTCGTGCACGAGCACGGGTCGCTGGGCGCCTCGGGCGACCTGGCGCCGCTCGCGCACGCGGCGCTGGCGCTGCTCGGCGAGGGCGAGGTCTGGGATCCCGACGGCAACCGGCGGCCCGCCGGCGAGGTGCTCGCCGAGGCCGGTATCGAGCCGCCCGTGCTGACGGCGAAGGAGGGCCTCGCGCTCATCAACGGCACCGACGGGATCCTCGGGATGCTGGTGCTGGCGCTGGCCGACCTCGACGTGCTGGTGAAGACCGCCGACATCGCGGCCGCGATGACCGTCGAGGCGCTGCTCGGCACCGATCGCGCGTTCGCGGCCGAGCTGCAGGCGCTGCGGCCCGCACGCCGGACAGGTCGCCTCGGCGGCCAACCTGCGCCGGCTGCTGGCCGGCTCGCCGATCGTCGCCAGCCATCGCTACGGCGACACGCGCGTGCAGGACGCCTACTCGCTGCGCTGCACGCCCCAGGTGCACGGCGCCGCGCGCGACACCGTCGCGCACGCCGCGCGGCGTGGCGGCGATCGAGCTGCGCTCGGCCATCGACAACCCGATGATCCTGCCCGACGGCCGCGTCGAGTCGTGCGGCAACTTCCACGGCGCGCCGCTCGGCTTCGTCTGCGATTTCCTCGCCATCGCCACGGCCGAGGTCGGCGCGATCGCCGAGCGCCGCACCGACCGGCTGCTCGACGCCACCCGGTCGCACGGCCTGCCGCCGTTCCTGACCACCGACGCGGGCGTGAACAGCGGCATGATGATCGCGCACTACACCCAGGCCGGCATGGTGGCCGAGAACCGCCGGCTGGCCGCGCCGGCCAGCGTCGACTCGCTGCCGACGAGCGCGATGCAGGAGGACCACGTCTCGATGGGCTGGGGCGCGGCCCGCAAGCTGCGCCAGTCGGTCGCCAACCTGGGCCGCATCCTGGCGGTCGAGCTGTCGTGCGCCGCCCGCGGGCTCGACCTGCGCGCACCGCTGCAGCCGGGCGCTGCGACGGCCGCTGCCCTGGCGGCGCTGCGCGCGGAGGTGCCCGGCCCGGGGCCGGACCGGTTCCTGGCGCCGGAGCTCGCCGCGGCCGAGCGGCTGGTGCGCTCCGGCGCGCTGCTGGCCGCGACCGAGGCGGCGACCGGGCCGCTGGAGTAGGCTCCGCCCGTGCACGTCGGCCTGCAGCTCGACCACGCCGGCCCCGGCGTCACCGCCTCCCGCGTCCGCGCGCAGGCCCTGCACGCCGAGGAGCACGGGTTCGACAGCGTCTGGCTGTTCGACCACGTGCTGACGCCGGTCACGCTCACCTCGACGTACCCGTACGACTCCTCCTACCCGCTCGTGGCCGAGGACCCGTTCCTCGACCCGCTCGGCATCATCGGCGTGCTCGCCGGCGCCACCTCGCGCATCCAGATCGGCACGCAGGTGCTGGTCGCGCCGTACCGCCACCCGATCGTGCTCGGCAAGGTGCTCGCGACGATCGAGCAGTTCGCCCCCGGCCGGCTGATCTGCGGTCTCGGCAGCGGCTGGATGCGCGAGGAGTTCGCGGCGCTCGACGTGCCGTTCGCCGGCCGCGGCGTGCGCATGGACGAGTACGTCGCCGCGCTGCGCACGATCTGGTCGGGCACGCCCGCGGCGTACGAGGGCACCGTCTACGGCTGGGACGCGGCCGGGTTCAACCCCGCGCCGACCCGGCCGATCCCGGTCATCCTCGGCGGCCACGCGGCGCCGGCGCGCGCCCGGGCGGTGCGGCTCGGCGACGGCTGGGCGACCATCCTCACGGCCCTCGAGGACCCGTCGCTGGACGGATCGCTGACGTGGCTGCAGGGTTTCCGCGCCGAGCTCGAGGCGGCCGGTCGCGATCCGGCGTCGTACGAGCTGCTGGTCTGCGAGCAGCCGCTGGTGTTCGCCGACCGGCCCGATCCCGCGGCGCCGCTGTCGGGCCCGCCGGAGGCGATCGCCGAGACGCTGCGCCGCCTGCGCGAGGCGGGCGTGACGATGATCTCGCTGCTCGCCGACGACGCGTCGGTCGAGCGGTTCGCGGCCGAGGTTCGCCCGCTGCTCTGAACGATGACCCGGGCCGCCACCCGGCGGCCCGGGCCACTGCCCCGGCATCTGGGGTGCCAGACCTGGAGGGCTAGGCAGCTGCGGGTGCCCGACGGCGCGAGGCGGCGGCCGTGAACACGGCCAGCAACTCGACCGCTGCTCGGCGGGCCGGCCGGTGGGATTCAGGCCGAGCAAGGGCGAGACCGACGCCCTCGCACACGAACATCTCCAGCCGGTGCAGGTCGCCGCGGGTGACGACGGCGTCGGGATCACCCAGGATGTCGCGCACCTGGCGGAGCGCCGGCGCGCACGGGCCGACGACCTCGGGCCGGTAGATGGGCCCGAACCTGCGGGACGAGAACCGATCGACCGGGCGGTCCAGGTCGCGCAGGAGCCCGCTGATGTTGTCGGCCCACCGCTCGCGATCACGCGACGAGGCGAGCTCGTCCTGCTGGTGGTGGTGGAAGAGGGTGAACATGCGGGACTCCCGAAGTGGTGGAAGGCCATCGCGTCGTACCACGTCTGCGGCCGGTGCGGTGTGCCTCGCCGGGACGACCCCGGCGACCTCAATCTACGGCGATCGGGTAAATCGGCTGCGAAGACTCGTCCGGCCGCGTGGTGAGGCGATCTTTAGAGCTCGATCCGCGTCCCGAGCTCGACGACGCGGTCGGCCGGCAGCGCGAAGAACTCCGCCGCGCCGCTGGCGTTGCGGTTGAGCGTCGCGAAGAGCACCTTCCGCCACCGCGCGAGACCGGGCTTCTTCCCCGGCCGAGATCGTGACGTGGTTGAGGAAGTACGAGGCGTCCGCCGGATCGATGTCGACGCCCTCGTCCCGGGCCCGCTCCAGCGTCAGGGGGATGTTCGCCGCCTCCTGGAAGCCGCGGTGGGCCACGATCCGCGTGATCCCGTGCCCGAGGTCGGTGATGCGCAGCTGCTCGTCGGGAGGGACGGTCGGGCGGCCCTCGGTGATCGCCGTGAACAGCACCACGTGCTCGTGCAGCACGTGGTTGTGCTGCACGTTGTGCAGCAGCGCGCGCGGCGTGTCGGGGCCTCGTCGACGTGAGGAAGACCGCCGTGCCGGGCACGCGGGTGGGCGGGTTCGTGGCGAGCCGCGCGAGGAACGCGTCGATCGGCATCTCCCCCGTCAGCATGCGCTCGCGCAGCAGCACGCGCCCGGCGCGCCACGCGGGTCGCGCAGGACGAGCGCGCCCTGCCCATGTACTGCAGCATCAGCGCCGGCAGCACGAGCAGGAACCACGCGCGGCTGATGGCGGGACGCCCGAAGTGGCCCATGTCGGCGTACAGCGCCTCGGCGCCCGTCACCGCCAGCACGACCGAGCCCAGTGCCAGGAACGCGATGCGCGGGTCGTCGACCAGGAACTCGAGCGCGTAGGTGGGTGAGAGCGAAGCGGAGAATGCCCGGGTGATCGACGATCTCGGCCACCCCGAGCACGGCCAGGGAGGTGAACCACACCACCATCACCGGCCCGAACAACGCGCCGACGCGGCGTAGCGCCAGATGCTGCGCGCGGGTTCTACGTGCGGACGGTGTCGGCCAGCTCCAGGCAGAGCCGCGCCGTCAGCTCGTCGCCGAGCGCCTGCGCGACGCCGCCGTCGTCCTGCAGCCCGTCGGCGTAGCGCGCGAGCCGCCGGGCGACCATCGCCTCGGCCAGCTGCGGCGCGCTCTCGTCGGGCAGCGGGGCGACGCAGCTGCGGGCGAAGACGCGCTCCGGCGTGGCGCACGGCGCGCCGCCGAGGGCGATCGAGCGCTCGGCCAGCAGCTCCGCGTGGAGCCCGAGGCGCACCGCCAGCGCCGCGAGCCGCACGGCCACCGCACCGGCACCGGCCCCGTCCACGTTCCACCCCGCGTGCCGGGCCTGCGCACCGAGGTTGAGCGCGTCGGCGACCCGGCGATCGAGCATGCCGAGCACCTGGACGCGTGCGTCGTCGTGCTGCTGGGCGAGGATCGCCACGTGGCGATCGTCCCGCAGGCCGGGCGGGCGGGGCATCCGCCGGACGGCCGCACCCGCGCGGCCACCTCGTCCGCCAGCCGGGGGACGCCCTACAGCAGGACGCCCGGTGGCTCGCTGAGATCGGGATGCGCGGCCCGGAAGGCGCGGGCGGCCGCCACGGTGCGCAGCCACTCGTAGTGCACCTGCTTCGCGCAGAGCACGCCGACGCCGGCGGTGCGCATGCGCTCCAGGCCGGCCTCGTGGGCGGTGCCGGGCGAGGCGACGGCGTCGCCGACGCACACCACCCGCCAGCCGCGGTCGAGCAGCGAGCAGCGCCGAATGGGCGACGCAGACGTCGGTCTCGAGACCGGTGAGGACGGCCGTCCGCCGGCCGGTGGCCTCGACGATCGGCAGCACGTCGGGATCGTCGCCGAGCCCGAACACCTCCTTGCGCAGCACGGGCGCGCCGGGGAGGTGCGGGGCGAGGTCGGGGTGCAGCTCGCCCCACTGCTCGGGCGACTCGACGGTCGCGATCACCGGGATGCCCACGTGCCGCGCGGTGCTCGCGAGGAACGCGATCCGCTCGATCAGGCCGTCCTTCAGCTCCGGCTGCACGCGCGTCAGGAAGTCGGGCTGCACGTCGATGACGATGAGCACGGAGTCGTCGGGATCGATGAGGCGTGCCATGGCGCACATGATCCCCGATGATGCCGGGATGCGTGAGACCCCTCAGATCGGCGCGATGTTCGGCGCCGTCGACACGAGCACGTTCATGGGCCTGCCGGCCGCCACGGTCGCGGGCGCGACCGGCTCGCGCGGCGATCATCGGCGCCGCTTCCGCCACGCCGTATGCGGCGGTGGGCGCGTACTGCCGCAACGGTCCGGCCGCCATCCGCGCGGGCGCGGCGGCGTATGCCGCGAACCTCGCGCACATGGACTTCGACCTGGGCGGCCCGATCTTCGGCGCCGCCGGCGTCACGGCGGTCGACTGCGGCGACGTCGACACCGACGAGGCCGACCACGCCGCCAGCCGCGACCGCATCCGCGCCGCCGTCGGCACGCTGCTCGACCGCGGCGTCGTCCCGCTGATGCTCGGCGGCGACGACTCGGTGCCGATCCCGATGCTCGAGGCGTACGCGGGCCGGCCGCCGCTCACGATCCTGCAGATCGACGCGCACATCGACTGGCGCGAGGAGGTGCAGGGCGAGCATCTCGGCCTCTCCTCCACCATGCGGCGGGCGTCCGAGATGGCGCACGTCGAGCGCATCATCCAGGTCGGCCAGCGCGCGATCGGCTCCGCCCGGCCTCGGCGACCACGCCGACGCGCTCGCCGCCGGCGTCGCGTTCGTCTCGGCCCGCGACCTGCACGCCCACGGCGTGGCACCGGTGCTGGAGCTGATCCCGCGCGGCTCCGAGGTGTACGTCGCGTTCGACGTCGACGCTCTCGACCCGGCGATCATGCCGGCCACGATCGGCCCGGCGCCGGGCGGCCTCACGTACTTCCAGGCCGTCGACCTGCTGACCGGCGCCGCCGCCCGCGGCCGCATCGCGGGCTTCAACCTGGTGGAGTTCATGGCCGAGCGCGACCAGGCCGGCATCGGCGCCCTGACGGCGGCGAGGCTGACGACGGTGATGCTGGGCCTGGTGGCCAGGCAGGCAGCGGCGTAGAAACCCGTGCCGGGACTGTCAATTTTCGTCACGGCCGGACCAAACCCGCGCAGAGGCGCGCAACGGCGCAGATTGGCTGCAGGCAGCGAATTTGCTTTTCGGGGTGTCCGCATACGAAACAGCGGGCATCCAGGTCTGCGATTTGCCGGGTATCGGTGGACTGTGGTCATCACCTGTCATTTGAGACGTCCACCTGTCGCCTCCGCGCTTGCGGCTCGTCACGGCATCCGACGGGGGCTACACGCAGCACCGCCTACACCCGCGCATGCTCGAGTCGGCGATCGCAGTCGTCTGCTCGATCGGCCTACGGCTGCCCTCGACTCGGAGCGTTCGTTCCGTCCACTCGAGGCAGGCTCAGGTGCGTGCAGCTCCTACGCAGAAGTCAGCTATCGCAAGCGCCGAAACGACTCATCTTCTACCCGCCACCGCTGTGACCCCATCCACAACCGGGACGGGGCCAATCGCAGCCCGACGAGAGACGGCTACGGCGCGGGCTCGACGTCTCGGCCGACGACGTTCTGGATCGAGCCGTCCTCCGCCGAGGTGGTGAACGCCTCGAGCCTGCACGTCCTCCGGGGCCGTGCCGGCGGGGACGTCGATCGTGCCCTCGAACGAGCCGCGGCAGCCCGTACCGCACGTGGCCGTCACGAACGTCGTCGCGAGCTCCTTGTCGCCCTGCATGACGCGCAGCTGGACGTTCGCCTCGAACACGTCCGCCGTGCCGGCGAAGGCGATCGTCTGCCCCTTCGACTCGGCCCGGACGAGCTCGATCGGCGGCGCCGCATCGACGGCGCCCGACGCGATCGTCCGGTCGACGAGGCCCTCCTCGACGCCGAACCGCACCCAGTTGATGTCGTCGAAGTCGGTCAGCGTCGCGACGATCTGCTCCAGGCCGCGGTCGACGGGCGTCCGGCCCGAGAGCTTGATGGTGGCGATCGTGTCGGCGACCGCGAACGACTCGAGCGTCGTGCCGGGCACGACCGCCGTCTCGTAGCCGGCCGGCGGACCGGCGAGCAGCGCTTCCAGGGCCCGCCGTGCGGCATCCTCGCCGCCCACGGGGTCGGGCAACCGCGACGCGGACGAGCTCGCCGCCCTGGAGGAAGTAGACGCCGAGGTCGGCCGCGGCCGGAACCGTCGGCACCGTCGCCGGCGGCGTCGTGCCGGCCGGCTGCGACGTACCGCCGCCGCTGGTGACGATCGCGGCGCCCGGCGGCGACGACCACCGTCAGGCACGCGACCGCCGACGAGCACCGGCCGCAGCCAGCGGCCGGCGGGCCGCCGCTCGGTGCTCGCGATGCGGCACCGGCGGGATGTCGGCGAGCGGGGCGAGCAGCTCGGTGACGCGCTCGTCCTCGGGAGTCAGGGCGGTGGTCATCGCGTCGCCTCCTGCAGCAGCGTCGTGCGCGCCCGTTCCAGGCGCTTGCGGATGGCCGCGGGGGAGCGGCCCGTCATCTCGGCCAGCTCGGGTGCGTCGAACCCGTGCACGTACCGGAGCACCACCAGCGCGCGGTCCTCCGGCCCCAGCACGCGGTGGACGAGCGCGAGCACGTCCACCGCCGGCCCGGGGCCCTCGTCGACGCCGGCGGCGGGGGCCGCCGCGACGCGCTCCAGCGCACGACGCAGCCGCTGCGCACCGCGCAGCGCCCGCAGCGCGCGGTGGCGGGCGATGCCGAACAGCCACGCCTCCGGGTTCACCACCGCGTCGAGCTCGCCCCGCGCTCGCCAGGCGGCGAGGAACGTCTCCTGCAGCAGGTCCTCGGCGAGCGCGCGGTCGCGCACCACGTGGACGAGAAACTGCCCGAGCCGGCGTTCGTGCTGCTCGAACAGCCGTTCCAGATAGGTGCCGGCGGCCCGGTCCTCGCGCTCCACGACGTCGATCATGCACGGTAGAGCCCGCAGCATGCCCAGGTGTGACACGCGTCGGTCAATCCGCGGCGGCGAGCACCTCGATCGGCGGGCACGTGCACATCAGGTTCCGGTCGCCGTACGGACCGTCGATGCGGCGCACCGGCGGCCAGTACTTGGCCTGCCACAGCGTCGCCACCGGGTAGCACGCCTCCTCGCGCGTGTACGGGTGCGGCCAGTCGCCGACCAGCATCTGCGCGGTGTGGGGCGCGTTGGTGAGCGGGTTGTCGTCGGTCGGCCAGTCGCCCTGCTCGACGCGCGTGATCTCGTTGCGGATCTGGATCATGGCGTCGCAGAACCGGTCGATCTCGCCCAGGTCCTCCGACTCGGTCGGCTCGACCATCAGCGTGCCCGGCACGGGGAAGCTCATCGTCGGCGCGTGGAACCCGAAGTCGACCAGGCGCTTCGCGACGTCGTCGACGGTGACGCCCGTCTCCTTGGTGATCGTGCGCAGGTCGAGGATGCACTCGTGGGCGACGCGGTCGTTGCGTCCCGTGTAGAGCACCGGGAAGTGGTCGTGCAGGCGCTTCGCGATGTAGTTCGCGTTCAGGATCGCGACCTGGGTGGCCTGGCGGAGCCCGTCGGGCCCCATCAGCCGGATGTACGCCCACGAGATCGGCAGGATGCCCGGCCGATCCCCACGGCGCGGCCGAGACCGGGCCGGGGCCCGTGGACGGACCGGCCGCGGGCTGCAGCGGGTGGTTGGGCAGGAACGGCCGCAGGTGGCCGCGCACGCCGACCGGGCCGATGCCCGGGCCGCCGCCGCCGTGCGGGATGCAGAACGTCTTGTGCAGGTTCAGGTGCGACACGTCGGCGCCGAACTTGCCGGGCTGCGCGAGGCCGACCAGCGCGTTCATGTTGGCGCCGTCGACGTACACCTGGCCGCCGGCCTGGTGGATCATCTCGCAGATGTCGGAGACCGTCTCCTCGTACACGCCGAACGTCGACGGGTACGTGATCATCAGCGCCGCGAGATGGTCGGCGTGCTCGGCGATCTTGGCCTCGAGGTCGGCGATGTCGACGTTGCCGTGCGGGTCGGTGGCGACCACGACGACCTTCATGCCGCACATCACGGCGCTGGCCGCGTTGGTGCCGTGGGCGCTGGACGGGATGAGGCAGACGTTGCGCTCGTCGTCGCCACGCGAGCGGTGGTAGCCGCGGATCGCGAGCAGGCCCGCGAACTCGCCCTGCGAGCCGGCGTTGGGCTGCAGCGAGACCGCGTCGTAGCCCGTGATGGCGACCAGCCAGCGCTCCAGGTCGTTGATCAGCGACAGGTAGCCGTCGGCCTGGTCGAGCGGCACGAACGGGTGGATCGACGCGAACTCCGGCCACGTGACGGCCTGCATCTCGGTGGTCGCGTTCAGCTTCATGGTGCAGGAGCCGAGCGGGATCATCGAGCGGTCGAGCGCCACGTCGCGGCCCGACAGCTTGCGCAGGTAGCGCAGCATCTGCGTCTCGGAGCGGTGATCCGAGAACACCGGGTGCGTCAGGAAGGCGCTCTTGCGCAGCAGCGCACCGGGCAGGGCGTCGTGCGTGGAGGCGTCGAGCTCGTCGATCGAGCCCCGCACGCGGAACGCCGCCCAGACGGCCTCCACCTGCGCGCGCTCGGTGACCTCGTCGCACGCGATCGCGACGGTGTCGGCGTCGACGCGCCACAGGTTGACGCCGCCCTGGCGAGCGGCGGCCAGCACCGCGTCGGCGTGGAACGGCACGCGCACCTGGATGGTGTCGAAGAACTGGTCGTGCACCAGCGTCAGGCCGCCGCGGCGGATGCCCTCGGCCAGGATCGCCGCCATGCGGTGCACGCGGCGGGCGATCAGCTCGAGGCCCTCGCGCCCGTGGTAGACGGCGTACATCGACGCCATCACGGCCAGCAGCACCTGCGCGGTGCAGATGTTCGAGGTCGCCTTCTCGCGCCGGATGTGCTGCTCGCGGGTCTGCAGCGCGAGCCGCATCGCCGGCGCGCCGTCGGCGTCGACCGAGACGCCGACCAGGCGGCCCGGCAGCGTCCGCTCGAGTCCCTGGCGCACCGCCATGTAGCCGGCGTGCGGACCGCCGAAGGCGACGGGCACGCCGAAGCGCTGGGTGGAGCCGAACACGACGTCGGCGCCCATCTCGCCCGGCGGCTTCAGGAGCACGAGCCCGAGGATGTCGGCACCCACGCACGCGATCGCGCCGCGCTCGTGCGCGCCCTCGATCACCCCTCGCAGGTCGACGATGCGGCCCGACGCGCCCGGGTACTGCGCCAGCACGCCGAAGAAGTCGCCCTCCGGCAGGCCGTCGGAGAGGTCGGCGATCACGACCTCGATGCCGATCGGCTCGGCCCGCGTCTGGATCACGCCCAGGGTCTGCGGGAAGACGTCGGCATCGACCACGAACCGGTTCGAGTCGGCCTTCGACGCGCGCCGGGCGACGGTCATCGCCTCGGCCGCGGCGGTCGCCTCGTCGAGCAGCGACGCGTTGGCGGTCGGCAGCCCGGTCAGGTCGCTGACCATCGTCTGGAAGTTCAGCAGCGCCTCCAGCCGGCCCTGCGAGATCTCCGGCTGGTACGGCGTGTAGGCCGTGTACCAGGCGGGGTTCTCGAGCACCTTGCGCAGCACGACCTGCGGCGTGTGCGTGCCGTAGTAGCCGAGCCCGATCATCGACGTCATGACGCGGTTGCGCGACCCCATCTCGCGCAGCACGGCGAGCACGTCGATCTCCGGCAGCGCGTGCGGGACATCGAGCGGCTTCGACAGGATGATCGAGTCGGGAACCGAGGCCTCGGCCAGGTCGTCGAGCGTCTCGTACCCCAGGAAGGCGAGCATCCGCGCCTGGTCGTCAGGCGACGGACCGATGTGCCGGCGCGCGAACGGGATCGCCCGTTCGAGCTCCTCGAGCGTCTGGATCACGGATACCCCTGAATGGTCGACGTGCGGCTCGAAAAGCGCGGCCGCCTGCATCCTATTGCACCGTCTGGGCGCGTGCCGGAACCCCGTGCTTGCGCTTGTACGCGCGGTACGTGGTCGCCCAGCGATCGGGATCCTCGCCGCCCGACATGTCCACCTGGTGGATCACCGAGCGGTGCGGCGCCGACTTGACCAGGTCGGGGTCGGCGTACGCCTCGGCGCAGACCCGCTCGAGCACGTCGATCCACTCGTCGATGTCCTCGCGCGACCACAGCTCGCCCGCCTCGGGGGTGAGCGGCTCGGGGACGATCCACGGGTGGTGGCTCATCCACGGGCCGTCGATGCCGAAGTCGGCCATGCGGTTGGCGACGTCGCCGATGCCGACGCCCGTCTCCTCGAGCAGCTGCGCGAGGCTGTAGCGCGTCATCTCCATGCGGTGCCGCGTGATGTGCGGGTGCGAGATGGTGACGCCGCGGATGCCCGTCATGCGGCTCGCCATGTAGTTGTTGGCGAGCACCGACAGGTCGGACGCCTCGTTGATGCCGTCGGCGCCCATGCCGCGCGACCAGGCGTACGCCCGGACGACCACCGGCAGGTTGCCCATGAACTCGCGGATCTTGCCGATCGAGAGCGGGCGGTCGGAGTCCATCGTGTACCGCTCGCCGTCGAACGCGACGACCGGCACCGGCAGGAACGGCGCCAGCTCGGCCGTGCAGCCGTAGGCGCCGACCGCCGGCCCGCCGCCACCCGTCTTGGGCGCGCCGAACGTCTTGTGCAGCATGTACATGCAGGCGTCGAAGCCGATCTCGCGCGCCCGCAGCTTCCCCATCACGCCGTTGAAGTTGGCGTGGTCGTAGAACGCGAGGCCGCCGGCCTCGTGCACGAGCCGCACCCACTCCTTGATCTCGGGGTTGTAGATGCCCATGTCGTCGGGGTTGCCGACCATCAGGGCGGCGGTGCGATCCGAGACCACGGCCTCGAGGGCCGCGAGCGACGGGTAGCCGGTCTCCTCGATCGGCAGCGTGATCACGTCGAAGCCGGCGGCCGCGGCGGTGGCCGGGTTGCACGGGTGCGACTGGATGGTGGTGATCACCTCGCGGCGCTGCTCGAGCTCGCCGCGCGACTGGTGGTAGGCGCGGGTCACGCAGGCGTGCGTGTACGCGGCGTTGGCGCCGCCGCCGGGCTGGAACACGAACTGGTCGAGGCCCGACACCTCCTGCAGGATCCGGTCCATCCGGTAGACGATCTCGAGCACGCCCTGGAGGGTGTCGGGGTCCTGGTAGGGGTGCAGCTCGGCGATCTGCGGCCGGGCGACGAGCTGCTCGGAGACCCGCGGGTTGTACTTCACCGTGCAGGTGCCGAACAGCGACACGCCGAGCATGCCGAGCGTCTCCTGCGCGAGGTGCAGGTAGTGGCGCAGCACGTCGTGCTCGGAGAGCTCCGGCAGCTCCGGCGGCGCCGCGCGGCGCATGCCCTCGGGCACCAGCGAGGCGCCCGCCTCGTCGCCGGGGCCGGCGATCAGCGAGCCGCGCCGGCCGGGCGCGCCGAGATCCATCACGAGCGGCTCGTCCCAGCGGGCCGCCTGGTAGTTCTCCCTCATCGTCGTCACCTCCACGAGCGCCGCGTGGAGACGCTCGATGTCCTCGGACGTGTGCACCTCGGTGACGCAGTAGAGCGCGCTCTGGCCGAGCCAGTCCATGTCGGCCGACAGGTCCTTGCCGCCGAAGATGCCGTGGTCGAGCAGCGCCCGGTTGACCTCGGCGACGGTGCGGCCGGTGCCGTCGAAGCGCACCACGAACTCCTTGAAGAAGCCCTCCGGGTAGACGATCTCGAGGCCCGGGATCTCGGCCAGACGGCGGGCGGCGGCGTGGCTGCGGGCGAGGCACGCCTCCCCCACCTCGCGGATGCCGTTCGGGCCGAGCAGCGCCATGTAGGTGGCGGCGACGGTGGCCCACAGGTAGACGGAGTTGCCCGTCCAGTCCCGGCCCAGCTCGCGCGAGCCGTACGACGTCTGCTCGAACAGCGCGATGCCGAAGCCGAGCTCGCCCGGCTGCGACGTCGGAAACGCCGACAGGCACAGCGTCGGGAACTGCCGCGCGTAGCGCTCCTCGTCGCGGGTGGCGATGAAGCCGCCGGTGCCGCCGCCGCCGTTCATGTGGATGCCGAGCGGCTGGAGCGAGCCGACCACGATGTCGGCGCCGTAGGTGGGCGGCGGCGCCAGCACGCCGAGCGAGACCGGGTCGACGCCGACGATCAGCTCCGCGCCCGACGCCGTGGGCGAGCTCGGCGATCTCGTTGCCGGCCGTCTCGATCACGCCCAGGAAGCCCGGGTTGTCGAAGTAGACGGCGGCGGTGCGGTCGGAGATCTTCGCGGCGAGGTCGGCCACGTCGACCCGCCCGTCGGCGCCGACGGCGACCTCGGTCGAGCGTGATGTGGCCGGGCATCTCGGGCGGCTCGCAGTAGGTGCGGAACACCGCCAGGCGCTCGGGGTCGAGCGAGGCCGGGTAGAGCGCCTCGTTGCGGCCGGTCAGCCGCGCCGCCATCCGCAGCGCGTGGCCGCCGGCGGCGCCCCACGTGTAGACCGGCAGGCCGACGAAGTCGAGGTCGATCAGCTCGGCGAGCTGGCTCGTGAACTCGAACCAGGCCTGGTTCCGGCCCTTGTCGGACTGCGCCGTCCCCCACACGGCGGTCGTGAACTCCGAGCGCTGGGCGATCTCGTCGCAGACGGCCGGCACGTGGTGCTGCCAGCAGCCGGCGCCGAGGAACGAGAGCGTCGACTCGCAGTCGCGGTTGCGGTCCAGCAGCTCGAGCAGGTGGCGCCGCAGCGCCACCTCGGATGCGAGCGACGGCTCGAGGTCGAGCGGCCGGGTGGTGCGGTGGTCGGCGGGAATCTGCTCGAACAGCTCGTCGATCGAGGCTGCGCCGATGGCATCGAGCATCGACTGCTTCGCGGCGTCCGTCGAGTTCGCCATCCAGGGGTGGGCACTCATGCCCGCGAACGTAGCATCAACGCGCGGGGCGCAGGAACGCGAGCGCCAGGGCCGAGGGCGACGAGCGGCGCAAGGGCTCCGATCAGGAAGCCGGCACCCGCTCCGAGGTGCTCCGAGGCCGCACCGGCGAGCGTCGTGCCGATCGCGATGCCGCCGACGACGGCCGAGGTCAGCCACGCGAACGCCTCCGACAGCCGGGCGTCGACCAGGCGTGGCACGAGCGCGTAGCCGACCGCCATCAGCGGCGCCTGCGTCGCGCCCTGCACGAACAGCACGACCGCCAGCGCAACCGGCGCCCCGGCGGCGGGCACGAGCAGGAACGCGGCGGCCGCGGCGGCCACCAGCGCGACGTGCTGTCGTCGCTCGAGATCGGCACCCGGCCAGCGCACGGCGGCCAGCCCGCCGACGAGGCTGCCGGCCGACCAGATGGCGAGGAACAGGCCGGCCAGGTCGCGGCTGCCGGCGTCCTCCAGCGCGGCGGCGATCGACAGCTCGATGGCGCCGAACATGGCTCCCACCAGCACGCTCACGGCCAGCAGCGCGCGCAGGCCGGAGCTGCGGATCGGCGCCGGCGCCGCGCTCCGCTCCGGTGGCGTGCGGCACGCGCGGCAGGCGCCGCGCGACGCCCCAGTACAGCACCGCGCCCGGCGGCCAGCATCAGCGAGATCACGACCAGCGCCTGGGACGCCGTGCCGAGGGCGATCAGCGCGGCGAGCACCAGCGGGCCGCCCATGAAGCAGAGCTCCTGCGCGGTCGCGTCGATGGCGAAGACGCGCGCCCGCTGCGCCTCGGACAGGAGCGGCGTCATCAGGCCGCGGGTGAGCGCGCCGAGCGGCGGCAGCGACGGCGCCGGCCAGCGCGGCCAGTCCCAGCAGCGCGACGACGGGCAGCGAGTCGGCGCCCACCACGAGGCCGACCAGGCCGATGCCGCACAGCGGCGCGCCGACCAGGAACACCCGCGGTGCGCCGAACCGGTCGGCGAGCCGGCCCGATCAGCGGCGCGGTGACCGACAGGCCGACCACGTAGGCGCCGGCCGCCAGCCCGGCCAGGTCGTAGCCGCGCCCGCTCTCGCGCAGCACGAGGATCAGCGCGAGCGAGATCGCCGTGACCGGGACGCGCGCGATGTACGACGCGACGAACAGGAGCGCGATCGATCGGGTCGCCACCGCCATCGGCCGCCAGTGTGGCACGATCGCCGCGTGCGGATTCCGTCTCCGGCGCTGGTCGTGCTCGTCGGTCCGTCGGGTGCGGGCAAGAGCACCTGGGCGGCCGCCACGTTCGCGGCCGGCGAGGTCGTCTCCAGCGACCGGCTGCGCGCCGTCGTGGGCGAGGCCGAGGACGATCTGGCCGCATCGGCCGACGCGTTCGCGCTACTCGACGCGATCGTCGACGCCCGGATGCGGCGCGGGCTGACGGTGGTGGTCGACACGCTCGGGCTCGACGCCGAGCGGCGCCGGGCGTGGGTCGCGGTCGCGGCGCGGCATGGCGTGCCGGCGATCGCGATCGCCTTCGACACGCCGGCCGAGACGTGCCGCGCGTGGAACCGCGACCGGCCGCGCCCCGTGCCGGCGGCGGTGGTGGCCGACCAGGTGCGGAAGTACCGGGTGGCGCGGGAGGAGCTCGCGGGCGAGGGGTTCGCGGACGTGCACGGCGTGGTGCCCGTGCCGGTCGCGGGCGATGCGGCGGCGCCGGTCGCGGCGCGCGCGAGCGGGCGGCCGCGGCTCCGGTTCGGCCTCAGCGTCTCGCGCTTCGACTGGCCCGGCGGCGGCGCGGCGATGCGCGACCACCTGCGGCAGGTTGCGGGCGACGCCGAGGCGGCCGGCTTCGAGTCGATCTGGCTGATGGACCACGTCCGGCAGATCCCGCAGGTCGGGCGGCCGTGGGAGGATCTGCCCGAGGCCATGACGACGCTCGGCTTCCTCGCCGCCTGCACGACGCGCGCGCGGCTCGGGGCGCTGGTCGCGGGCATCACGTACCGCAACGTCGCGCACCTGGGCCGCATCGTCGCGACGCTCGATGTGCTCTCCGGCGGCCGGGCCGTGTGCGGCATCGGCGCGGCGTGGTTCGAGGAGGAGCACCGCGCGTACGGCTGGCCCTTTCCGCCGGTGGCCGAGCGGCTCGACCTGGTGGCGGACGCGCTCGAGCTGCTGCCGCTGCTGTGGGGCCCGGGCGCGCCGGCGTACCGGGGCCGCGTGCTCGATGTGCCCGAGGCGGCGTGCTACCCGCGGCCGTTGCAGGAGCGCGTGCCGATCGTCGTCGGCGGCCAGGGCGAGCGCCGGACGCTGCGCCTGGTGGCGGAGCGCGCCGACGGCTGCAACCTGTTCGGCGATCCGGCCAGGGTGCGCGCGAAGCTCGCGGTGCTGCACGCGCACTGCGCGGCCGTCGGCCGGGATCCCGCGGAGATCGAGGTGACGCACCTCTCCACCGCCCTGGCGGGCGCCACGGCGGACGAGGTGGCGACGCTGACGGCCGAGCTGCGCCCGGGCAAGGTCGCCCCGTCGAAGTACGGCGCGAGCGTCGGCGCGGGCACGGTCGCGGAGCAGATCGAGCGCTACGGCGCCCTGGCGGACGCCGGCATCGAAACCGCAATCGTCAGGTTGCCCGACCTCGTCCGAAAACCGGACGCGCTGGCCCGCTTCGCGGGTGTGATCGCCGCGTTCGAGCGCCATCGGCTGAAGCGCTCCGCACGTCGAGCTGGCGGCATCTCTGACATATCGCTGATATATTCTCTCGCGTGCGACTGCCTGCACCAGCCCGAGGCCGACGCCGCCATCTCGCTCTCCGACCAGGCGTACTACCGGTTGCGGGAGATGATCGTGACCCTCGAGCTGGCGCCCGGGGCGGCCATCAACGAGCGCGACCTGATGGAGCGCACGCAGCTCGGCCGCACGCCGATCCGCGAGGCACTGCGCACGCTCGCCAACGAGCGGCTGGTCGAGATCTTCCCGCGCCGCGGCGTGCTCGTGGCCGGCGTCAACGCCGGCGACCTGGCCGGCCTGTCCGAGGTGCGGCGGCTGCTCGAGCCGCCCGCCGCCCGCGCCGCGGCCGAGCGCCGCACGCCCGCCGACCGCGCCCTCACCGAGCAGCTGATCGCCGAGCTGGACGATGCCGACGGCGACGAGCGCAGCCTGATCGGGCTCGACCAGCGCATCCACCGGCACGTCTACCGCTGCACGCACAACCCGTTCCTCGAGGCCGCGCTCGGCGAGCACTACCTGCTCAGCCTGCGCATCTGGTTCCTCGCCCTCGACCGCGTCGAGACCCTCGGCGACGCGGTGCGCGAGCATCGCGACCTGCTCGAGGCGATCCGCGACGGCGACGGCGACCGGGCCGAAGCCGCCATGCTGCGCCACATCTCGGGCTTCGAGCAAGCCATCCGCGTCGTCCTCTGACCCACCCGTCCAGGAGCCGTACCCCACCATGAGCGACTTCCCGAGCCGAGCCCGCTGCGTCGTCATCGGCTGCGGCATCGTCGGCAACAGCCTCGTCTACCACCTGACGCGGCTCGGCTGGACGGACATCGTCCAGATCGACAAGGGCCCGCTGCCCAACCCCGGCGGCTCGACCGGCCACGCCTCCAACTTCGTGTTCCCGGTCGACCACAACAAGGAGATGACCGCGCTCACGGCCGAGAGCTCGCGGCAGTACCGGGAGTGGGACCTCTTCACCGAGTGCGGCGGCATCGAGGTCGCGCGCACCGAGGAGCGGATGGAGGAGCTGCGCCGCCGCATGGCGTCGGCGAAGTCGTGGGGCATCGAGGGCGCGCGGCTGGTGACGCCGGCCGAGATCAGGGAGCTCGTGCCGTTCATCGACGAGTCGATCCTGGTCGGCGGCTTCTACTGCCCGACCGTCGGCGTGGTCGACTCGCTGCAGTTCGGCACGCTCTGCCGCGAGAAGGCGATCGCGTCGGGCGGGCTGACGCGTGTTCGCGAGCACCGAGGTGCACTCGCATCGACGTCGAGCACGGGCGGATCAAGGCGCTGCAGACCTCGCGCGGCCCGATCGAGGCCGACCGCGTCGTGATCGCGTGCGGCGTGTGGAGCCCGAAGGTGGCCGAGCTGGCCGGCGCGCAGCATCCCGCTCACGCCGCTCGTCCACCAGATGATCGACGTCGGCCCGGTGCCGCGGTTCGAGCGCTCGACGAAGGCGATCGAGTTCCCCATCGTGCGCGACATGGACGTGCTTCATGTACGAGCGCCAGGACGGCGTCGGCCTCGAGATCGGGTCGTACGCGCACCGCTCGATCCTGCACGACCCCGAGGAGATCCCCTCGGTCGAGGAGGCGGCGCTGTCGCCGACCGAGTTCCCGTTCACGCAGGACGACTTCGACCCGCAGATGGAGCACGCGCTCGAGCTGATGCCCGAGATCGTCGGCGACGAGTCGGTGGGCGTGAAGTACGCGATCAACGGCCTCATCGCGCTGACGCCCGACGGCATGCCGGTGCTGGGCGAGACGCCCGAGGTGAAGGGCCTCTGGTCGGCCGCCGCCGTGTGGGTCAAGGAGGGCCCCGGCGTCGGCAAGTCGGTGGCCGAGTGGATGGTGAACGGCGAGTCGCACATCGACCTGCACTCGTCCGACATCAGCCGCTTCCACGCCCACCAGAAGACGCGCGCGCACGTGAAGGCCCGCGCCTTCGAGGCCTTCCCGAAGACGTACGGCATCGTGCACCCGGCCGAGCAGTACGCGTCCGACCGCCCGATCCGCCTGTCGCCCATGCACGCGCAGCACGAGGCGCTCGGCGCCGTGTTCTACGAGGCCGCCGGCTGGGAGCGCCCGCAGTGGTTCGAGGCCAACGCGCCGCTGGTCGAGAAGTACGGCGTCGAGACGCGCCCGCACGAGTGGGACGCCCGCTGGTGGTCGCCGATCATCAACGCCGAGCACCTCGCGATGCGCGAGCACGCCGGCCTCTTCGACCTGTCGGCGTTCGCCATCTTCGACGTCGCCGGGCAGCGGCGCGCTCGAGGGCCTGCAGCGCATCGCCGCGCGCCAGATGGACGTGCCGGTCGGCCGCGTGGTCTACACGCCGCTGCTGTCGCGAGAGCGGCGGCTTCAAGTCCGACCTCACGATCATGCGGCTCGCCGACGACCTGTTCCGCGTCGTCACCGGCGGCGCGCACGGCATGGCCGACAAGAAGTGGTTCCGCGACCACCTGCCGCAGGACGGCTCGGTGTCGCTGGTCGACGTGACGACGGCGTGGACGACGATCGGCCTCTGGGGCCCGCGCGCCCGCGACATCCTGTCGGCGGTCACCCGCGACGACGTCTCGCACGAGGGCTTCAAGTTCGGCACCTGCCGGACGATCGAGATCGGCTCGCAGCTGGTGCTGGCCTCGCGGATCTCCTACGTCGGCGACCTCGGCTGGGAGTTCTACGTGCCGATCGAGCAGGGCGCGCGGCTGTGGGACGTGCTCTGGCAGGCCGGGTCAGAGCACGGCCTGACCGCGTGCGGCATCGGCGTCTACGGCACCACCGGCCGGCTCGAGAAGGGCTACCGCGCGTACGGCGCCGAGCTCGAGACCGAGTACGACGTGGTCGAGGCCGGCATGCAGGCGGTGCGCGTCAAGGAGCAGGACTTCATCGGCAAGGAGGCGCACCTGCGCCACCGCGACGCCGAGCCCGCCGCCATCCTCTGCACGCTCACGATCGACGACCACACCTCGGCCTCCGGCCTGAAGCGCTACCCGCTCGGCCGCGAGCCGATCGTGCTGCGCGACGGCACGCCGATCACCGACGCCAAGGGCCGCCGCTCCGTACGTCACCAGCGCCGGCGCCGGCCCGTCGCTCGGCCGCTACATCCTGCTCGCCTACCTGCCGCCCGAGCACGCGGTGGAGGGTTCGAAGGAGCTGGCGGTGGAATACATGACCGAGCGCTTCGGAGTGACGGTCGACGTCGTCGGCCCGCGCCCCGTCTTCGACCCCGAGAACCTGAGGATCCGGTCCTGATGAAGATCCTGGTCTGCGTGAAGCGCGTCCCCCTGACCGGCGGCAAGATGGTGCTGACCGCCGACGAGCAGGCGCTCGAGACGAAGCACCTCGGGTTCACGATCAGCCCGCACGAGGAGTGCGGCGTCGAGGAGGCGATCCGCCTCGTCGAGGCGCACGGCGGCGAGTCGGTCGTGCTCACCCTCGGCCCGGCCGAGGCGCTCGAGCAGCTGCGCGACGCGATGGCGATGGGCATCTCGCGCGCCATCCACCTGGAGACCGACGGCGCCGAGTTCGACCCCGAGGCGACCAGTGACGGCCATCGCCGAGGCGATCGCCGCCGACGAGGCCGCGTCGGGCCCGTTCGACCTGATCTTCCTCGGCAACGAGTCGGCCGACTCGGGCGGCTACCAGGTGGGCCTGCGGCTCGCCCGGCTGCTCGGCCGGCCCTGCGCGACGGGCCTGAAGGGCGTCGTCGTCGACGGCGCCCAGGTGCGCTGCGAGCAGGAGTCGGGCGGCGGCCGCGACGTCTACACGCTGCCGCTGCCGGCCGTCGTGACGGTGCTCGAGGGCCTGAACCTGCCGCGCTACCCCTCGGTGCCGGGCCGCATGCGCGCGAAGTCGAAGCCCGTCGCGGCGACGACGCCCGCCCACCCCGCCTCGCGCCTCGAGCGCGTGCGCCTGGTGGTGCCGGAGGGCAAGTCCAAGCAGGCCGAGATCCTCGGCACCGGCGCCGACGCGGCGCCCGCCGTCGTCGACCTGCTCGAGCAGATCGGGGTGGCCTGATGAACCTCGTGCTGATCCAGCCCGGCGACGAGGCGTCGCTGCAGGCGATCACCGTCGCCCGCTCGCTGGGCGGGCCGGTGCAGGCGCTGCTGATCGGCTCCGACGAGGGAGCCTCCGAGCTCGCCGTCGACGTCGTCCACGTCGCCCGCCACGACGGGCTGACCGGCTTCGCGCCCGACGCCTGGGCGCGCATCGTGGCCGACACCGCCGACCGGGTCGGCGCCACCGCGATCCTGGCGGCCGGCACCGAGCGCGGCAACGACGTGATGGCCCGCGTCGCCGCCCGCACCGGCGAGCCGCTGGCCGCCAACTGCATCTCCGTCACGCCCGGCGACCCCATCACGCTGACGCGCGTGCGCTGGGGCGGCAGCCTGCTGGAGGAGGCGCGGCTGCACTGCACCCGCGCGCTGCTGACCGTCGCGCCGCACACGGTCGCGGCCGACCCGGCCGGCGCTCCCGGCGCGGTCGAGCAGGTCGCGGCCGAGCTGGACGACGCCGACCTCGTGGTCATGGTGCGCGACCGCATCGCGGCCGCCGCCGGCGGCGTCTCGCTGGCCGATGCGAAGGTGGTCGTCACCGGCGGCCGGGGCGTCGGCTCGGCCGACGGCTTCGCGGTGATCGAGGACCTGGCCGGGCTGCTCGGCGGCGCCGTCGGCTGCTCGCGCGCCGTGACGATGGCCGGCTGGCGCTCGCACAACGACCAGGTCGGGCAGACGGGCAACAAGATCGCGCCCGAGATCTACATCCCCTGCGGCGTCTCCGGCGCCACGCAGCACATCGCCGGCTGCAAGGGCGCCAAGCGCATCCTCGCCGTCAACACCGACAAGGAGGCGTCGATCATGTCGGTCGCCGACTACGCGGTGATCGGCGACCTGCACGAGGTCGTGCCCGCGATCGCGGCCGAGATCCGGCGGCGGCGAGGAGCCTGACGTGATCGCCGGCGTCGTGCTCGTGGTCGCGATCGCCGTCGCCGGCGGCCTGTTCGGCCGCCGCGCCCTGCAGCTCTACCGGATCATCCGGCTCGGCAAACCGCTGGCCCGGTTCGACGACGTGCCGACGCGCGTGAAGAACGAGGTGGTGATCGTCGCCGGCCAGCGCAAGCTGTTCCAGCGCCTCGTCCCGGGCCTCATGCACGCGTTCATCTTCTGGGGCTTCGTCGTGCTCTTCCCGACGATCATCATGGCGCTGATCGGCGTCGTCTCGAAGACGTCGACCATCCCGTGGCTCGGCCACCAGGGCTGGTTCGCGCTGATGGTCGACGTGTTCGCCACCATGGTGCTGATCGGCGTCATCGCCGCCTTCGCGATCCGCAAGATCCAGCAGCCGCGCCGGTTCGAGGGCAGCCACCTGCGCGAGGCCGACCTGATCCTGCTCGCGATCGCCGGCATCGTCGTGACGCTGATCGGCTGGCACGCCTCACGCATCGCGCTCGGCCTGAACGAGTACCCGGCCGAGTGGTCGCCGGTCTCGAACGCCGTCTCGAACCTGTTCGGCGGCGGCGAGGGCACCGAGGTGATGGAGCGCGTGCTGGTGTGGGCCCACGTCACGATCATCCTCGGCTTCATGGTCTACCTGCCGTACTCGAAGCACCTGCACATCGCGACGGCCGGCATCAACGTCTACTTCGGCCGCACGCGCGCCCGCGGGCGCCTCGAGCCGCTCGACTTCGCCGAGGGCCAGGCCGAGGAGGACATGCGATTCGGCGTCGGCACCATCGCCGACATGACGTGGAAGGAGATGCTCGACACGGTCTCCTGCACCGAGTGCGGCCGCTGCCAGGACGTCTGCCCCGCCTTCGCGACGGGCAAGGAGCTGTCGCCGAAGCTGCTCATCATGGGCCTGCGCGACCAGCTGTTCGCCGAGGGCCCGGACCTGCTCGAGGCGGCCCGCGGCGGCACGGCGTTCACCGCCACGCCGCTCGTGCCGAAGGCCGTCTCCGACGAGGTGGTCTGGGACTGCGTCACCTGCGGCGCGTGCGTGTACGAGTGCCCGGTGTCGATCGAGCACGTCGACCACATCGTCGACCTGCGGCGCGACCTCGTGATGGTCCAGTCGCGGTTCCCGGCCGAGGCCGGCACGATGCTGCGCGACGTCGAGCGCTCCGCGAACCCGTGGGGCAAGCCGCAGACCGAGCGCGCCGACTGGGCGGAGGGCCTCGACGTGCGGGTGCTGCAGCCCGGCGAGGAGCCGCCCGAGGTGCTGTTCTGGGTCGGCTGCGCGCCCGCCTACGACGAGCGCGCCCGCGAGGGAGCTCGCTCCACCGCCAAGCTGATGCAGACGGCCGGCGTCGACTTCGCCATCCTCGGCCCGCGCGAGTGCTGCACCGGCGACCCGGCGCGGCGGATGGGCGACGAGTACACGTTCCAGTCCTACGCGCAGCAGAACGTCGAGACGCTGAACGAGCAGAAGGTGACGAAGATCGTCACGACATGCCCCCATTGCTACAACTCGCTCGGCAACGAGTACCCCGACTTCGGCGGTCGCTACGAGGTCGTGCACCACACCGAGCTGCTGGCCGAGCTCGTCCGCGACGGGCGCCTCACGCCGGCCGCCGACGAGCGGACGATCACCTACCACGACAGCTGCTACCTGGCCCGGCACAACGACGTCGCGGCCGAGCCGCGCGAGCTGGTGGCGGCCGTCGGGCAGCCGGTCGAGATGGAGAAGCACGGCAAGCGCACGTTCTGCTGCGGCGCCGGCGGCGCGCACATGTGGATGGAGGAGCGCGGCAGCCAGATCAACGAGGAGCGCGTGCGGCAGGCGACCGAGACCGGCGCGTCCACCCTCGCGGTGGCGTGCCCGTTCTGCACCGTGATGCTCGACGACGGGGTGCGCTCCGCCGGCGCCGAGATCGAGGTCGTCGACGTCGCGACGCTGCTCGTCCAGGCCGTCGAGCGCGGCGGCGCGAAGCCCGCCTGACCGGCCCGCCGGGAGCCTCCCGGCAGACGACCGGCGACAATGGCCGGGCATGCACGTACCGATCGAGCTCGCGGTGCTGGTCGCGGTGTTCGTGGTCGGCGCCATCGCCGCCGCGTTCGCCGACCGCGTCGGCGCCCCGGCGCTGCTGCTGTTCCTCGGCCTCGGCATCTTCCTCGGCGTCGACGGCCCGGGCGGCATCGAGTTCGACGACGCGACCCTGGTGCGCGACGTCGGCACCGCCGCGCTGGCGCTGATCCTGTTCGAGGGCGGTGCGCTGGCGGAGGCCCGGGCGCTGACGAAGGTGAAGGTGCCGGCCGGGTTGCTGGCGACCGTCGGCGTCGTCGTGACGGGCGCCGTCGTGGCCGGCACGGCCTACCTCACGCTCGACATCTCGACGGCCGACGCGCTGCTGGTCGGCGCCGTCGTCTCGTCCACCGACGCGGCCGCGGTGTTCGCCGCCACGCGCGGCATCAACCTGCGGGAGCGCATCTCGTCGCTGCTCGAGCTGGAGAGCGGGCTCAACGACCCGGTCGCGGCGCTGCTCGTGATCTTCCTCGTCGACATGCGGATCGGCGACGAGAGCTTCCTCGACGGGATCGTGCTGTTCGCCCAGCAGGCGGTCATCGGCACGCTCGGTGGCGTGCTGGCGGGCGGCGCGGCGGTGTTCCTGCTGCGCCGGCTGCCGCTTCCGTCGGCCGGGCTGGCGCCGGTGCTGGCGACCGGCGTCGCGCTGGCCGGCTACACGGCCACCGCCGCGCTCGGCGGCTCCGGCCTGCTCGCCGCGTACCTCGCCGGCCTGATCGTCGGCTCCGCCCACGTGCCGCACGGCCCCGTCATCCGCGGCTTCCTGCAGGGCACCGCGTGGGTCGCGCAGATCGGCCTGTTCGTGCTGCTCGGCCTGCTCGTGACGCCGTCCCGCCTGTTCGACGCCGGCATCGCCCCCGTCATCATCGCCCTCGTGCTGGTGCTGATCGCACGGCCGCTGGCGGCGGCCCTCTGCCTGCTGCCGTTACGCATGCCGCGACGCGAGGTCGTCTACGTCGCCGCGGCCGGCCTGCGCGGCGGCGTGCCGATCGTGTTCGCCACGTTCCCGATCGCGGCCGGGCTGGTCGGATCGGAGCGGCTGTTCGACGTCGTCTTCTTCGTGGTCGTCGCGTCCGTCGCCCTGCAGGGGCTGATGTTGCGCCCGCTGGCGCGCTGGCTCGACGTCACCGAGCCGCCGCCGCCCTATCGCGAGACCAGCCTGCACGCCGACGCGCTGCGCGCCGCGGGCGCCGAGCTGGTCGAGGTGGATGCCACGACGCTCGGCATCGACGGGCCGACGCTGGTGCGCGACCTGGCACTGCCGTCGGGCGCCGTGATCGCCGCGATCCGCCGCGAGGGACAGGTCGTGCTGCCGCGCGGCACGACCCCGGTCGAGCTCGGCGACGTGCTCTACCTGCTGCGCGAGCGCGACCCGGTACGGTAGGCCGCGTGCTGATCGACGACCTGCGCACGGCCGCCCGCGAGGAGTGGACCGCCTTCACGCGGCACCCGTTCGTCCTCGGCCTCGCCGACGGCACGCTCGATCCGGCGGCGTTCCGCGCGTACCTGGTGCAGGACTACCGCTTCCTCGTGCACTTCGCTCGCGCCCACGCGCTCGCCGTGCTGAAGGCCGACACGCTGGCCGACATGCGAGCCGCGGCGCGCGGCATCTCGGCGATCCTCGATCAGGAGATGGACCTGCACGTGCGCTACTGCGACGGCTGGGGCATCTCGGCCGACGAGCTGGAGGCGACGCCCGAGGCGCCGGCCAACGTCGCCTACACGCGCTTCGTGCTCGACGCCGGCCTGGCGGGCGACGCGCTCGACCTGCACGTCGCACTGGCGCCGTGCACCGTCGGCTACGGCGACATCGGCCGGGCGCTCGCGGCCGATCCGGCCACCGTCCGCGGCGCCGCGAACCCGTACGAGGACTGGATCGCCATGTACTCGGGCGCCGACTACCTGGCCGGTGTCGACGAGGCGACCGCTGCAGCTCGACCGGCTGTTCGAGCGGCGCGGCAGCCCGACCCGCATGGACGTCGCTGGTGACGCTGTTCAAGCGCGCCACGGTGCTCGAGTCGGCCTTCTGGCAGATGGGACTGGATCAGGCCTCGTCGTCGTCGACGAGCTCGTAGCGGAAGTCGCAGCACGCCGCACCCTGCATGAGCGTCTGCGTGCGCTGCAGCTTGATGCGCGGGTCGTACCCCTGGCAGAAGACGCCGTCGCGGTTGCACGACAGGATGCCGCCGATCTCCCCCAGCCCCATCTCGCGGTACATCTCGGAGTAGCGGCACCGGACGACGTTGAAGTCGAACGTCTGCTCGTCCGACTTCAGCACCTCGATCTCGAGCGCGCCGTCGTGCGTCCAGAGGCCGTACAGCTCGCGGAAGGTGTCCATGTCGGTGCCGCCCTCGGTGCGCTCGGCAAACGACGCGCCGGCCGCGATGGCCGCCTTCTCGATCGCCCGCGTCAGCACCGCGCGCGCCGTCTCGACGCCCATCTCGGCCACCATCTCGTCGTAGATCGGGCGGATGATCTCGGCCTCGATGCGGCGCCGCGCAAGGATCGGGAGCTCGCCTTCCATGGCGGAGAGTTTACAGCTTCCAAACTTGCCTTCCCGGTCTTTGCAGGCACACTTCGACGGTGCGGCGATTCTCCCGCATCCTCGTCGCGGCGGTAGCGACGATCGCCGCAGGAGTTCCGCAGGCGTCGGCAGATGTGCCGGTGCGGCTCGTGTCGGACGGTCTGTGGCGGACCGGCACGGTGGCCGTTCCGGACGGCGCCACGGTGGCCGGCATCCGCGTCCGCGGCACCGCTCCGAGCAGCATCGCGCTGCGCTCCACCGACGGCTACGTGACGCTCGACCAGGTCGGCGGCGGGTTCACCGAGCCGGTCTGGATCGGCCGCACCAAGCGCGTGTCGATCCGCGTCCGGGGCGGACGCGGCACGGTCGCGGTCGTGTTCGTGAAGCCCGGCCCCGACCCGCCCGCGGCGCCGGTCGCCCGGCGCGCCGCGGACGACCCGAAGCAGCCGCCGATCATCTCGCGCGCCGGCTGGGGCGCCGACGAGTCGATCCGCAAGGGCAACGCGTTCCTGTTCGACCGGCTCGGCGTCGTGTTCGTGCACCACACGGCCTCGTCGTCGAACTACAGCGCCGCCGACGTGCCCTCGCTGATTCGCGGCTTCTACCGCTTCCACGTGCTCAGCCGGGGCTGGTTCGACATTGGCTACAACTACCTCGTCGACCGCTACGGGCGCATCTACGAGGGGCGCTCCGGCGGCATCACCAACAACGTGCGCGGCGCCCAGGTGGCGGGCTTCAACACCGGCTCGGCGGGTGTGGCGCTGATCGGCAACTACACCTCGGCGTCGCCGACGGCCGCCCAGCTGGCCGCGCTGCGCGACGTGATCGCCTGGCGCCTCGACCTCGCCCACGTCGACCCCCTCGCCACCTCGCGCCTGATCTCGGGCGGCGGCGACCGGTACGCCGCGGGCACCGTGGTGCCGGTGAAGGCGATCTCGGGCCATCGCGACGTCGGCTCCACCAGCTGCCCCGGTGCCGTCATGTACGCCAAGCTGCCGGCCCTGCGCAACGAGGTCGCCGCGCTGCCGATGCTGCGCATCTACGACCCCGTGGTCGGGCCGGCCGGCATCGACCCGACCGCCGGCCCGCTGCCGATCCGCTTCACCGCGCGCCTCTCGTCGGCGTCGCCGTGGCGCGTGGCCGTCACCGATGCCGCCGGCGCCCCGATCGCCGAGTGGACGGGGACGGGCACGGCCGTGGACGCGACCTGGACGGCGCCCGTGCCGACGTCGCTGAACGGCCTGCGCTGGAGCATCGAGGCCGGCGACGCACGGCCGGCGGTGGGCGCCTTCAACGCGCTCGCTTCGGCGCCCTCCGACGACGTGCTGCGCGGAGCCCGCATCGCAGAGCACCGCGGCGGGCACCGTCACCGTCGCCTACTCGCTGACCGCGTCGGCGCGCATCTCGGCCGCGATCACCGATGACACCGGCCAGGTCGTGAAGGTGCTCGACGCCGGCACCCGGCGCTCGCGCGGCGCACAGCGGCTGACGTGGAAGGGCCCGAGCGGGCACTACCGCGCGGTGCTGCGGATGGCGCGCGCCGCGGGCGTCGCCGTCGTGACGCTGCCCTTCGACATCCGGCGCGGCGTCGTCTCCGTCACGCTCAAGCCCGCGGTCGTGAACGCCCGCGGCCCCTCCCGCCTCGCGCTGCGCGCCACGCGGCTCGAGGCCGTGCCGGTGCGACTGCGCCTGGCCGGCGCGACGCGCACCATCGCCGCCGGTCCGGCCGGCAAGATCGGCGCCAACTTCTCGACCGCGAACCTGCCCGAGGGGCGCCTGCAGCTCCGCGTCTCGGTCGTCACCGCGGGCGGCACGCAGGTCGTCTCCCGCACGGTGCTGGTCGACCGCATCGCCCCGCGCGCGACGCGCCTCAGCTACCGCGGCGGCGTCCTGCGCGGCACCCTGTCGGAGCGCGCCACGGTGACGGTCGGCAGCGCGCACAAGACGTTCGCAAGGGCCGGTTCGCCCTGCGCGTCCGCAAGCTGACGACCCTGCGGGTCACCGACGTCGCCGGCAACGCCCGGCGCGTCGCACACCCGTAGCGCGGCGCACGTATCCTGCGGCGATGCGCGACCAGCAGCGGGCGATCATCGCCGACCTCCACGTGCGGCCCGAGATCGACCCTGCCGACGAGATCGAGCGCCGCGTCGGGCTTCCTGCAGGCGTACCTGCGGCACTCCGGCGCGAAGGGTCTCGTGCTGGGCATCAGCGGCGGCCAGGACTCGTCGCTCGCGGGGCGCCTCTGCCAGCTCGCCGTCGAGGCGGTGCGCGACGCCGGCGGCGACGCGACGTTCATCGCCGTGCGGCTGCCCTACACGGTGCAGGCCGACGAGGAGGATGCGCAGCTGGCGCTGCGGTTCATCCGGCCCGACCGCCAGGTGACGTTCAACATCGAGCGCGCCGTCCACGGCTTCGCGGCCGAGTACGCCGACGCGCTCGGCACCGCGCTGCACGACTTCGTGAAGGGCAACGTCAAGGCGCGGGCGCGGATGATCGCCCAGTACGCGATCGCGGGCCAGGAGCACGCGCTCGTCGTCGGCACCGACCACGCCGCCGAGGCCGTCACCGGCTTCTTCACGAAGTTCGGCGACGGCGGCGCCGACGTGCTGCCGCTGGCCGGCCTCACGAAGCGCCAGGGCCGCGCGCTGCTCGAGCACCTCGGCGGCCCGGCCCGCCTGGTCGAGAAGGCGCCGACCGCCGACCTGCTGGACGAGGCCCCGGGCCAGGCGGACGAGACCGACCTGGGCCTGTCGTACGCCGACCTCGACGACTACCTCGAGGGCCGCGACGTGGCCGACGGAGGTGGCGCGGGCGATCGAGGCGCGGTACCGCATGACCGAGCACAAGCGCCAGCCGCCGCTGTCGATGTTCGACGACTGGTGGGATCCGTCGTCGATGTACGAGCCAGGCGACCGCTAACCGCTCGAAACCGCCGTGGCATGATCCGGCGATGCGGCTCGAAGGCCTCCACCACATCACGGCGATCACCGGCGACGCGCCCCGGAACGTCGACTTCTACGCCGGCCGCATGGGCCTGCGGATGGTGGCGAAGACGGTCAACCAGGACGACCCGAACGTCTACCACCTGTTCTACGCCGACGAGGACGGGTCGCCGGGCTCGGACATCACGTTCTTCGAGTACCCGGGTGCCGGCCCCGGCCGGGCCGGCATCGGCATGGTGCACCGCGTCGTCTGGCGCGTGGGCGCCGACGCGGCGCTCGACTTCTGGGCCGGGCGGATGGGCGTCGAGCGCACCGCCGACGCGGTCGTGTTCGCCGATCCGGAGGGCCTCGAGCACGAGCTCCGCGTGTCGGCCGTCAGCGACGCGCCGCTGAGCGCGCGGCACTCCGAGATCCCGCCCGAGCACGCGCTGCAGGGCTTCGCGGGCGTCCGCGCCCGCAGCCTGCGCCCCGACGCGTCGGCGACGCTGCTGGAGAGCCTGCTGGGCGCCGAGCGCCATGGCGACGACACCTTCGAGATCCGGGGCGAGCAGCGCGGCGGCACGATCACCTTCGAGGAGGGCGGCGAGCGCGGCCTGCAGGGCGCCGGCACCATCCACCACATCGCGTGGAACTCGACCAACGAGGACCACCCGAGGTGGCTGGAGAAGATCGAGGCCGCCGGCGTGCGCACCTCGGGCATGGTCGACCGCCACTACTTCCACTCGATCTACTTCCGCGAGCCGGGCGGCATCCTCTACGAGATCGCCGACCACGGGCCGGGCTTCACGCGCGACCTGCCGCTGGAGGAGCTCGGCACGAAGGTGATCCTGCCGCCGTGGCTGGAGCCGCACCGGGCCGAGATCGAGGCGAACCTGACGCCGCTGCCCGTCCCGACGCGCTGACGCATCACTCCGCCGGCGTCGCCGGTCCGCGGATCGTGATGTAGCCGATGACGGAGCCCAACGCGGCCACGCCCGCGCAGATGGTCATCGCCGTCCGGAACGCCTCGGCGACCGCGACCGGGTCGGTGTAGGCGTCGCCCGACAGCCCCGCGAGCGGCGGCAGCACGGCGATTGCGAGCAGCTGGGCCGTCCGCGCGACGGCGTTGTTGACGCCGCTGGCCACGCCCGCGTGGCGCGTGCCGGCGCCCTGCAGCGCGACGGCGGTCACCGGCGCCGCCAACGACACGAGCCCGAGTGCGAACAGCACGAGCGGCGGCAGGATGTCCGTCCAGTAGTCGTCGCCCGGCTCGATGCTGCGGATCGCCAGCACGCCGAGACCGAACAGCAGCGGGCCGAGCGTCAGGAACGGCCGCGCGCCGATCCGCTGCGCAAGCGCCCCGGACCGGGCCGACAGCGTCAGCATCACCACCGTGATCGGCAGCAGCGCCGCGCCCGACTGCAGCGGCGTGTACCCCAGCGAGACCTGCAGGTAGACGACGAGGAACAGGAAGACCGCGCTGATCGGGCCCCAGACGACGAACGTCAGGGCGTTGGCGCCCGAGAACCGGCGCGAGCGGAACAGGCCGAGCGGCAGCATCGGCCGCGGATGCCGGCGCTCGACCAGCACGAAGCCGACGGCTGCCGCGATGCCGACCAGCGCCGCCGCCACGACCAGCGCCGTCGAGGTGCCGGCGGGCGCCTGGATGAGCGCGACCGTGATGCCGCCGAGCGCGATCGTGGCCAGGATCGCGCCGCCCACGTCCAGCCGCCCGGCGCCCTCGCGCGTCGCGGCTCTCCGGCACGTGGCGCAGCGCGAGGAACACGACGACCACGCCGATCGGGAGGTTGATCAGGAAGATCGCGCGCCAGCTCGAGACGTCGACGAGCCAGCCGCCGAGCAGGGGGCCGATCGCCGCGGCGATCGACACGAACCCCGTCCACGCGCCGATCGCCCGCGCCCGGTCCTCCGGCACGAAGGCGGCCTCGATGATCGCCAGGCTGCCCGGTGTGAGCAGCGCCCCGCCGACGCCCTGCAGCGCGCGGGCGGCGATCAGCACGCCCACGGACGGCGCCACCGCGCACAGCGCCGAGGCGACCGTGAACCACGCGATGCCGATCACGAACACGCGCCGGCGACCGATGCGGTCGCCCAGCGCGCCGCCGAACAGGATCAGCGAGGCGAGCGTCAGCATGTAGGCGTTGAGGACCCACTGGATCTCGTCCACGCCGGCATCGAGGTCGCGTCCGAGCGTGGCCAGCGCGACGTTGACGATGGTCGCCTCGAGCAGCGCGATGCCCGTCCCCAGCACCGTCACCGCGAGCACCCAGCGACCGCGGCGCGAGCGGAGCGTGACCGGTTCGGCGACGGCCATCGGCGCCGCTACCGCGGCAGCGAGACGACGTAGACCGCGGTCAGGCCCTCGATCGACCTGATCTCGGCCTCCGCGGCGGGCGGGATCGCGTCGTCGACGTTCAGCACCATCAGCGCCTCGCCGCCCTGGTGATGGCGCCCCACCTGCATGCCGGCGATGTTGACCTCGTGCCGGCCGAGGACGGTGCCGACCCTGCCGATCACGCCCGGCGCGTCACGGTGGCGCGTGATCAGCAGGTCGCCGTGCAGCGCCCCGTCCAGCGCGTAGCGATCGACCTCGACGATGCCGGCGTCGGCGCCGGTGCCGGCCACCCGCACGTGGTGCTCGCCCTCGCCGGTGGCGTCGAACGAGAACGACTGCTCCACCGCCGGGTCGTCGGTGCCGGCGTGGAGGGTGAGGCGGATGCCGGCCTCGCTCGCGAGCCGGCGGGCGTCGTCGGGCCCGACCGCCCGGCCCGTCCGCTCGGCCAGCGCGCCGGCCAGCGCGAGCGCCACGACGTCCTCGATCTCGTCGGCGGGCACGAGCCCGTTGACCGTGATCCGAAGCGCGAGGAAGCCCGGTGCGAGCGCCTCCAGCAGATGACCGGCCGCCAGCGTGGCGGCGGCCCGGGCGTCGGCGTCGTCGTCGACCGCCGGCGGCACCAGCGACTCGGCGGCGGCGACCGCCTCGGCCAGCGTCGCGACCCGCGTGACACCGGCGATGGGGTCGCCGGCGCCGATCAGCAGGCACGGGATGCCGGTGGCGCTGTACACGCGGGCGTGGCGCTCGGAGTCCTCGATCGCGCACACCGCACGCAGGTCGCGCGCAACCGCCGGCTTGTCGTCGGCGAACCGCATCGGCACGTCGGGGAACCCGTGCCGGGCCAGCCAGGCGCGGGTCATCGGCGCACACGCCGCCGACCGCGCGGTGACGATGCAGACCGGAGTCGCCGCCGCCAGCCGGGCCACCAGCGCGGCGGCGTCGGTGGCCGGCGCGAGGTGCGACGCGGGGCCGTCGGCGCCGTACACCCAGGCGCGGACATCGTCCGAGATCTCGAGCCCGGCGGCGTCGATGAACGCCCGCTCCGGCAGGTCGATGCCGAACCGCGCGGAGGCCGCCGATGCCAGCACGCGCGGGTGCTCGGTGAGCACGCCGTCGAGATCGAGGACCACCGTCATCGGCCACCGACCGTAGCAGGAGGTGCTAGGCTCGGAGAGCGGTCGGTGTCGATCGCGACGGGCAACGAGGCCTCGGATTTTCCGGGGCCTTTTTCTTTGGGCAGGCCGATGACCGACGACCGCTACCTCATCCGACTCGCGCTCCCCGACCGCCCCGGCGGTCTCGCGCTCGTGACGCGCTGCCTGGCCAACTGCGGCACCGACATCCTCGCCGTGGCCGTCGTCGGGCACCGCGACGGGCAGGCGATCGACGACCTGCTGGTGCACGGCGGCGACCTGCAGCGCGCGCTCGCCGCGCTCGAGCCGGAGGTGAGCCTGCTCGGCAAGCGCCGCGCGCTCGACCTGCCGGACCCCGGCATCGCGATGGCGGAGGCCTTCGGCCGGACGATCCGCGCCAGCGACCCGAGCACCGCCCGCGAGGCGCTGCTGGCCTCGCTGCTCGCGATGGTGAGCGCCGACGCCGGCGTGCTGTTCGCCTCGCCCGACCGGCAGCGGCTGACGCCGATCGCGGCCATCCCCGGCCACCTGCCGCCGATCGCGCCGGACGAGCCCTGCATCGCGCGCCGCGCGCTGCGCACCGGCGAGCCGGTGATCGCGCCCGCCGAGGGATCGTGGGCGCCGCTCGCCTACCGCCAGGCCATCGACGCGAGGGAGCTGGCCGCGGCGCCGATCTCGGCCGGCCCGGGCACCGATCTGGTGCTGATGCTGGCCCGCAACGACGTGTTCCCGTTCGTCGACGCCGAGGTCGAGCGCGCGTGCGCGCTGGTGACGGCGGCCGGCGAGGGCCTGCTCGGGCGCGCCACCGCGTGACGGCGCGGCGCGCGCGGCGGCTCGCCGTCAGGCATGATCGTGCGCGTGCCCGGCCATGGTGACTGAGCCGACCGCGTCCATCGCCTCGCGCGCCGCCATGCTGCGGGCCGGCGCGATGCCGACGCTGCAGACCGCCGTCGCGGCCGGCGTCGCGTGGTTCGTCGCGCACGACCTGGTCGGCCACGCGCAGCCGTTCTTCGCTCCCATCGCAGCCACCATCGCGCTCGGCCTGGCGCCGGGGCGTCGCAGCCGGCGGGCCGTCGAGATGGCGATCGGCGTGGCGTTCGGCATCGCCATCGGCGACCTGCTGGTGACGTGGATCGGCAGCGGCGCGATCCAGATCGCCATCGTCGTGGCGGTCGCCATGACGGGCGCGATCCTGGTCGGTGGCGGCGCCATCCTGGTCAGCCAGTCGGCCGCCTCCGCGATCCTGCTGGTCGCCTTCGCGCCCGCCGGCGGCGGGCTGGTGCCGTCGCGGCTGGTCGACGCCCTGATCGGCGGCGCGGTCGGGCTGCTGGTGGTAATCGCGATCCCGCGCCATCCGCTGCGCGTGGCCGACGCGGCGCTCGACCCGGTGTTCGCCGGCCTCGCCGGGACGCTCGACGACATCGCGCTGGCGCTCGAGCGGCACGAGATCGAGCGCGCGGAGGCGGCGCTGCTGCGCGGGCGGGCGCTCGACCAGCCGCTCGGCGAGCTGCACGACGCGATCGAGATCGCCTTCGAGACGGCCCGGATCGCGCCGGCCTGGTGGCGGGCGCGGGCGGCGGTCGCGGCCGACGCCGCCGCGGCCACGCACGTCGACCGCGCGGTGCGGAACGCGCGTGTCCTGGCGCGCGCCGCGATCCGCGCGATCGACCTGAAGCCGGAGATCCCGCCCGAGACGGTCGCGGCGATCCGCTCGCTGGCCGGCGGCACGCGCCTCGCCCGCAGCGCCCTGCGCACGCCCGGCGACGAGGCCGGCGCCATCGACGCGCTGCTGAGCGCGGCCGAGTTCGGCGGGCACGCGCGCGCTGCCGACAACGGCCTGTCGGTGGCGGCGATCGTCTCGCAGGTGCGGTCGATCGCCGTCGACCTGATGCGCGCGCTCGGCACCGACAACGACGAGGCCGTGCGGCGGGTGCGGCGGGCCGGCAGCCGGCCGGGCTAGAAATCTCGTTCGGCGAGCCAGGCGCGGTTGGCGCGGGCATCGTCGATCGCCGCGTCGAGCGTGTCGCCCGGCTGCAGCAGGCGCTCCTGCTCGACCACGATCCAGCCGTCGTAGCCGCGCGCACGGAGCTCGCCGAGGCACTCCTCCACGCGCGCGTCGCCGGTGCCGAGGGCGCAGAAGACGCCCGACTCGCGCGCCGCCGTCAGCCCGGCGCGCGCGTCGAGCACGGCGGTCAGCCGGGCGCGGTCGACATCCTTCAGGTGCAGGTGCGTGACCAGGTCGCCGTAGCTCTGCAGCAGGGTCAGCGGATCGCCGCCGCCGAAGCAGGCGTGGCCGACGTCGAGGCAGACGCCGATCAGCGCCGGATCCATCGCCTCGGCCAGGCGGGCGATCTCGCGCGGCGTCTCGACGTAGGTGCCGACGTGGTGGTGGAACGCGACGTCGAAGCCGCGCTCGCGGCTGCGCTCCGCCGACCGGTGGACGGCGTCGAGCAGCGTCGCGAACCGGCCGTCGGGCAGCCAGGCCTCGGGGTGCTGCTCGATGGCTCCGGCGTGGTGGGTGCGGTCGGGCTCGACCATGGCGTCGGCGAGCAGCACGCGCGGCAGCGGCGATCCCGCGGCGGCCGCCTCGAGCAGCGTCAGCGTCCGGTCCAGCGATGCCGTGTCCTCCTCGCGCGCCTCCGGCCGCGACAGGCGCATCGGCACGAGCGCGGCGACCAGCGCCAGGTCGCTGTCGGCGAGCAGCTCCGCGGCACCTGCGCCGTCGCCGAAGAAGCCCGGCGGGCCGAGCTCGGTGCCGGCATAGCCCGCGGCGGCGATCGCGCCCGCGAGATCGGCGGCGCCCGGCAGGTTCGCCTGGCCGACGGTCATCCCGTAGACGCCGAACGAGGCCGGTGCGCTCGCGATGCGGACGGTCACGGGGCGGGGCGCCAGTCGAGCAGCTCGGCCTCGGGCTCGAGGTCGACGCGAGCGAGCGGCCGCAGCGTCGCGGCGTCCAGCAGGATCAGCAGGTCCCCGTCGCGCTGGACGAGCAGGTGCTCGCCGTCGGGCGCGAAGACGCCGCCCCGGCTGGCCAGCGACGGCTCGATCTGGCGCCGCGTGCCGTCCCGCGCCATGACCGCCAGGTGCGCCCGGGCCACGTCGGACACCAGCGCGAAGTCGCCGTTGGAGCTGGCACCGAGGAGGAGCGCGTCGACGAGGTCGTAGCTCGCGACCAGGCGACCGGCGCGATAGAGGTCGGCGTCGACGGCGAGCAGGCCGTCGCCGAACGTGCGCACGGTGGCGAAGCTCGGCAGCGGCGTGCGCAGCGCCACGACGCGACGACCGTCGGCGTCGACGAGCCGGCGCCGGTCCGGGCTCGCGAACAGCAGGCCCTCCGGCGCGCGGGTGAGCGGGCACGACGGCAGCGGCTCCGATCCGCCGCCGAACTGCCGCAGGCGGCCGACGTCGCGGCCGTTGCAGAAGACGAGGCCGTCCGCGGTCAGCCCCCACCAGTCCCAGCCCTCCGGCACCGCGACGTTCTCGGCGAAGTTGCCGTCGGTGTCGATGACGCCGAGCTTCGCCGGGTTGCGGCGCAGGTCGCGCAGGCGCACGCCGAACTTCGCCCCCGCCGCGGCGCAGACGTCGCGCGGCGTCGCGGTGCGGACGAGCGTGCCGAGGTCGAGCGCCTGCCGCGAGCAGCCGTTGCCGCCCAGGTCGAGGGTGCCCTGAAGGTCGCCGGGTGCGACCTCGGGCAGCCGTTCCAGCCGCTCGCGCAGCGAGCCGATGCTGGCGAGCGGCTTCGTCTCGGCCGTGGTCGTGCCCGCCTCCGGCGCCGCGGCGACCGCTGCCTGGCCGGGCTCGGCGTCGTCACCCCGCTGCGTGGTCGCCCACGCCACCGCGATGCCAGCTGCAAGCAGGCCGAGCACGACGAGGCGACGGCGGGTGGGCATCCGGCTTGAGCGTATCGCGCGCCGGCCTGTGACGAAACGCACGCGAGCGTCGTATAAGGAGGCATGGAGTTCGCGGAGATCGCCCGCACCCACCTCGACGACGTCTACCGGTTCCTGCTCTACGCGACCGGCGATGCCGCCGTGGCCGAGGATCTGGCGGCGGAGACGATGGAGCGCGCACTGCACGCCTACGCGAAGTACGACCCGAGCCGCGCGAAGCCGCGGGCGTGGCTGCTGGTGATCGCCCGCTCCGCGATGCTCGACCACTTCCGCCGCGAGCAGCGCCGCCGCCGGTACGAGCTGGCGGCCGTCGACGTGACGGACCGCAGCGACGGGCCGGGCATCTCCAACGACCTGTCGGCGGCGATCGAGGCCGGGCTGCACCGGCTCAGCGCCGGCGACCGCGAGGTGATCGCGCTGCGCGTGATCCTCGACCTCGACGCGCGCGCTGCCGCGCACCTGCTCGGCGTGTCGGAGTCGGCGTGCACCACGCGCCTGTCCCGCGCGCTGGCCCGGCTGCAGCAGGAGGTGACCGACCATGCCCGTGTCTGATCCGCTGCTCGATCCCCGCTACGCCGAGCTGACGTCGGAGCTGCGCGACGCGCGCACGCCGACGCCCGAGACGCTCGAGGCGCGGCTCCAGGAGCTGCTGGCGCGGACGCCGGTGCCGGCGCCACGGGTGCGACGCCGGCTGGTGCGGATGCCGCCGCGGCGGCTCGTGCTCGGCGTCGCCGGGGGCTGCGCGGTGCTGGCACTCGGCGTTGCTGGTCGCGCGGATGCCGTCGCCGACGACCTCGTCGGACAGCGACTTCTCGGCGCGCCGGCGGCTCGGTGGCCGCCGCGCCGCGCCGCGTCGACCGGCGGCCGCGCCCGCGCACGGCCGCCGCCACCGTCGCCGCCGCCGCCGAGGCCAGACGCCGTGACCGAGACGGCGAAGCGACGCGCCGAACGAGTGCGCTCGGCCACCGACGTCCCAGCCGCCGGCGACGCCGACGCGGCTCCAGCACCAGACCGCGAAGCTGACGATCGCCCTGAAGTCGTCCAACGACGTCTCCGACGCGACGGGCGAGGTGACCCGCGCCATCGCCACCTACGGCGGCCACATCGTCACCGTCCAGTTCGCGACGCCGGAGGGCACCGAGGCCCGGTCGGAGATCGTCGCGAAGGTGCCGATCGAGCGCATGCAGGAGGCGACCGACCGGTTCACGGCGCTGGGCCGCCTGGCCGGCGCGCAGGTCGACATCAGCGACCTGCAGGAGCGCGCCGACTCGCTGGAGCAGCGGGTCGCGGCCGCGCGGCTGCAGATCGCGACGTTCGACGCCCGGCTGGCGGCGCCCGACCTGACGAAGCTGCAGAAGGCGACCCTGGTCGAGCGCCGCGCCCGCGCCCGCCAGCGCCTGGCCGACCTGAACGCCGACGTCTCGGCCGACGAAGCAGGAAGCGGCCCTCGCCGACCTGACGGTGATCCTGGAGACGGACGACCAGGCGATCGTCCCGGCGAAGTCGGGCTCCGACGCCGGCGACCGTGCGAAGGACGCCCTGGGCCTCCTCGCCGACATCGGCGTCGTCGCCCTCTACGCCACGATCGTGGCAGCCCCGCTGCTACTGCTGATCGGCGTCGCGATCGGCGCGAGGCGGCTCCTGAAGCGTCGCCGCGACCGCCGCCTCCTGGAGACCGCCTGACCTTAGGCGCGTCACGCGTGCTCAGCAGCGCGCGCTTTCGCGCCAACTGCGCGTGTTTTCCGACAACGCGACCGATCCGTGCGGATCGGGCGCAGAAAAGTTCTGGGGTCAGACCCCAAAACTCGCCTTTCCGGGGTCTGACCCCGCGCATGGAAGGCGCACGAGATCGCGCGGAAGGCGCGTCCGGACTAGGCGAGGGCGGTGAAGGTGGCCGCGACCAGGGCCTCGTGGGCCTCGCGGCGGCGGAGGCGCTCGCGGCGCTCGAAGCGGGAGTCGAGCCACGGACGGTCGACGGCGTCGAGGAGGTCGCCGAGCATGCGGTCCTGCACCCGCGCGGCGGCGGCCAGCGCGTTGTAGGCGGCCACGTGGTCGACGGCATCCGGCTCGCGGAGCGCGGCGGCGCGCTCGGTCGCGAGCGCCGATCCGATCCGCGAGAGCGTGGCGAGTCCGTTCGCCGAGCCGACCTGCACGCTGCGTCCTCCATGACCTGCACCCGGGCGGCATCCTGCCGCCCACACCTTCGATATCGGCAGACGGGGCCCGGCGCCTGAGACAATGCCGCCGTGTCAGCCGACCTGATCCTGGCGCTCGACCAGGGCACGACCTCCACGCGCGCCGCGCTGGTCGACGTCACGGGCCGCCGCACCGCCGAGGCCTGGCGCGGGCACCGCCAGCACCTCCCCGCCCCCGGCCGCGTCGAGCACGATGCGGCCGAGATCCTGGCGGCGACGCTCGCGTGCGCGACCGAGGTGCTGTCGCAGGTGGATCCGGCGCGCGTCGCCGGCGTCGGCATCGCGAACCAGCGCGAGACGATCGTGCTGTGGGATCGCGCCACCGGCCGCCCCGTCGCGCCCGCCCTCGTCTGGCAGGACGCCCGCACGGCGGAGGCCTGCGCGCGGCTCACGGCCGCCGGCGCGGAGGACCTCGTCCGGCGCCGCACGGGTCTGACGCTGCAGCCGTACTTCTCGGCCACCAAGCTCGCCTGGCTGCTCGACAACGTCGCCGGCGCGCGCGACCGGGCCGAGCGCGGCGAGCTCGCGGCGGGCACGATCGACAGCTGGCTCGCGCACGGTCTGACGGGCAGGCACATCAGCGACGTCACGAACGCCTCGCGGACGCTGCTGCTCGACACCGCGCGCCTCCAGTGGGACGACGAGCTGCTCGAGCTGTTCGGCATCCCGCGGGCGCTGCTGCCCGAGGTGGTGCCGACCTGGCGCACCGGCGGCCACGCCACGATCACGGTCGCCGGGCCGCTCGCGGGCCTGCCGCTGCTGGCGCTCGCCGGCGACCAGCAGGCGGCGCTGCTGGGCCAGGCCTGCCTGCGGCCCGGCGAGGCGAAGTGCACGTACGGCACGGGCGCCTTCCTGCTCGCGAACGCCGGACTCCGCCGGCCCGAGCCGGTCTCCGGGCTGCTCGCCTCCCCGGCCTACCGGGCCGACGACGACGCCGGTCGTCTACTGCGTCGAGGGCGCCTCCGCCGTGGCGGGCCGGGCGGTCGGCTGGCTGGCCGGCGAGCTCGGGATCCTGCCCGACGCCGCCGCGTCGGCGGCGGTCGCCGCCACCGTCGACTCCAGCGCCGGCGTGCGCGTCGTGCCGGCGTTCCAGGGCCTGTACGCGCCCTGGTGGGATGCAACCGCGCGCGGCGCGATCCTCGGCCTCACGTTGCACTCCACGGCCGCGCACGTGGTGCGCGCGACGCTGGAGGCGATCGCGTTCCAGACGCGGGCGGTCCTCGAGGCCGCCGAGGCGGACGCCGGCCTGACGGTCGCCGAGCTGCACGTCGATGGCGGCGCGACCGAGAACCCGGTGCTGCTGCAGGCGATCGCCGACGCGCTCGGCCGGCCCGTCACGCGCGCGCTCGACCCCGAGGCGACCGTGCGCGGCGCGGCGTTCGCCGCCGGGCTCGCGGCCGGCCTGTGGCCGTCGCCGGCGGTGCTCGCCGGCCTCCGCGGCCCCGTGGAGACGGTGCAGCCGGCGTGGGACGCCGATCGGCGCGAGACGGAGTACGCGGACTGGCTGCGCGCCGTCGACCGCGCCCGCGGCTGGGCCTGACCTACGAGGCCGCGCGCTCCTGCTCGTCGGCGCGCACGACGGCCACCAGCGCCCGCACCACCGCAGGGTCGAACTGGGTGCCGGCGCCGCGCTCCAGCTCGCTCAGCGCGGCGGCGACCGGCAGCGCCTTGCGGTACGAGCGATCCGTGGTCATCGCCGAGAACGCGTCGCAGGCGCAGACGATGCGCGAGCCGAGCGGGATCCGATCGCCCGCCAGCCCGTCGGGATAGCCGCCGCCGTCGAACCGCTCGTGGTGGTGGCGCACGAGCTCGCCGATGTCGGCCAGGTAGCCGCCCACCTCGGCCAGCATCCGCGCGCCCTCGGCCGGGTGCTCGCGGACGATCGCCCACTCCGCCGGCGACAGCGGCCCGGCCTTGTGCAGGATCTCCTTCGGCGTGCGGATCTTGCCGACGTCGTGCAGCAGCGCGGCGAGCTCGGTCCGCCGTCGCTCGGCCGGATCGAGCCCGAGCGCGTCGGCGACGGCGAGCGCGGTGGCGACGACGCCGCGGCTGTGGAGGCCCGTGTAGCGGTCGTCGACCTCGATCATGTCGCCCAGCAGCCGCGCGGTGTTGTGGTACGCCCGCGCCAGCTCGGCCTGCTGCTCGATGCGGTGGCGGCGCTCGCTGACCAGCTCGCGGAAGACGAACACGACGCCGAACGGCGCCAGGAAGGCGTAGGCGAAGCGGTCGGATTCGAGCGCGCCGAGGAACGCCAGCAGCGCGAGCGGCCCCTCGATCGCGTACATGCGCAGCACGTTCGCCACCCGCGCGTCGACGTTGCGGCGGACGACCCGCTGCTGCACGTACATGCCGACCGCGTCGGTGACGACCCAGAGCGCGACCGCGAGGGCGTACAGCGGGGCACCGCGCCAGCCGGGCTCCGGGACGACGACCGCGAGCAGCAGCGCGGGCGCCACGAACGACCAGCCGCCGACCAGCGTGCCCAGCATGCGCCGCCAGCGCTGCTCGGCGAACAGGTCGCCCAGCAGCCCGCCCGTGACGGCCGCCAGCGGCACGAGCCCGGGCGGCAGCAGCACGAACATCGGCACGAGGGCGAGCACGTTCGGCACCGTCACGCCCGTCGCCGTCTCGAACTCGAGACGCCACGCGACGGCGTAGGCGGCGACCAGCAGCGCCACGATGATCAGCGACGGCCGCGGCTGGTCGCGCGCCGATGCGGCGAACACGATCGCCACGGCCGCGAACGACCCTGCCCGTCCCGCGCTCCAGTAGCGCGCACGCCGCGAGAGGGGCGCGAACCGGCGCGCGCGGGCGCGCTGGATCGGACTCGGCTCGCGGCTGGCCGGCACGTCCACAGCGTATCGCTGCGGTACCGGGTTACGGCCGCTGCGCCTCGCGGGGGCGCGGGCCGGTGCGGAGAGGGAATCGGGCGACATGGGAGCCTTCCCAAGATCGACGCCTCCCGCGAGACTGCCGACACCCGTACGGGGTAGGCCGGATGGCGCCTCAGGCGGGCGGGACGAACGAGCCGGCCAGCGCCCGCGCGCGGGCGGCGTCGAACGAGCCCTCGAGCCGGTACACGCGATCGGATTCGGGCCTCCACAACAGCACGTCCTGCGCGAGCCGGAACTGCACCTCGCGGCCGTCGAACAGCGTCACCGCGTGCGGGGCGCCGGAGATGTAGAGGCCCTCGCCGCCGTCGGGCAGGGTCAGGTAGTCGATGCTCGTCGCCCCCGTCAGCGACTTGCCGATCAGGAACGGGTCGTTCTCGTCGTGTGCGGGTACGACCGTCAGCAGCACCGGGTCGGCGGGCGTCCAGGCCAGCGTGATCGCGTCGCCGTCGGGCGTGGCGGCGCGGTAGATGGCCGCCGGCGGCCCCAGCTCGGCGCTCGCCGGCAGCGGCGCGCCCAGCGCGGCCGCGGCGGCGGCCGCGTCGACCGGCGTGCCGAGGCCGAGCGCGGCGAACGACGCCGTGCTCCCCGGCGGCGTCGCCGCGGTGGAGACCGTCGGCGGCAGCGTCTCGACCCGCTCGATCTTCACGCTCGAGCCGCGCAGCCAATCCCGCAGCCGGTCCGATGCGGCCACGGCCGTCGCCGCGAGCACCAGCAGCACGACGAACGCCAGCACCAGCGGCCGCACCCGCCGGCGGCGGGCGGGTGCCGGCTCGGCGATGCGCGCCAGCACGACCGGCACGACGTCGGCGACCGGCTCGGCGTCGAGCCGCCGGCCGAGCGCGCGCAGCGCGAGGGTGAGGTCGTGATCGCTCATGCGGCTCCCTCCGGCAGGGCGACGCGCAGGCGGGCCAGCGCCCGCGAGGTGCGCGACTTGACGGTGCCGCGGCGCACGCCCAGCACCGATGCCGTCTCGTCCTCGCCCAGGTCGAGCACGAACCGGCAGACGAGCACCTCCTGCTCGTCGGGACGCAGGGCGGCGAGCGCCGCCGTGAGCGGCCCCGAGCCGATCCGCGCGAGGGCCGTCTCCTCGGCCGACGCGGTCTCGCCGGCGGCGGCCCCGAACGCCGCGGCCCGGTCGACGAGCGCCGTCGCGCGCTGGGCGGAACGGCCCCGGCTGCGCGCCTCGTTGGCCACGATCGCCAGCAGCCACGGCCGAAACGGCCGCCCCTCGTCGAACCTCGGCAGCGACCGGTAGGCCTTCACGAACGCCTCCTGGACGGCGTCCTCCGCGTCGGCCGCGGGGCCGGCCAGCGCGGCCACCCGCAGCGCGATGCCCTGGTGGCGGCGCACGAGCGAGGCATAGGCGTCACGGTCGCCGCCACGGGCACGGCGGACGAGGAGGGTGTCATCCGGATGGGTCTCGGTGTCGGGCACGGGCTCGGGCGATCCTACGCCGCGGCGGCCGTGACGGGTTCGCAGTCGCTGATGCGAGTGCTACGCCGCGGGCGGCCGGCGGGGTTCCCGGAGCCGCTCAGCGGCCGGTGGGGACGGCGGCGACGACCGCGCGCAGGGCGGCGACGACGGCGGGGTCGAGCTGCGTGCCGGAGCACCGCTCGAGCTCGATCAGCGCCTCGGCGCGGGCCAGGCCCGGGCGGTAGACGCGATCCTCGGTCATCGCGCTCCACGTGTCGACGGCGCCGACGATGCGCGCCTCGATCGGGATCTCCTCGCCGACTCAGGCCGTCGGGGTAGCCGCCGCCGTCGAAGCGCTCGTGGTGGTGGCGCACGGCGGGCGCCGCGTCGGCGAGGCCGGGGATGCGGCCGACGATCTCGCCGCCGAGCGCGGCGTGCGTGCGCATCACGGCCCACTCGTCGTCGGTGAGCGGCCCGGCCTTCGACAGCACGCGGTCGGGGATCGCGACCTTGCCGAGGTCGTGCAGCCAGCCGCCGAGCCGGCAGCGCAGCACCGCCGTCGCACCCAGCGAGAGGTGCTCGGCCACCCGCGCGGACAGGTCGGCGACCCGCGCGCAGTGCAGGTCGGACACGCCCTCGCGCACGCTCGCCGACCGGCTCATGGCCTCGGCGATGCGGATCGCGTCGGGCTCCTCCATCAGGAAGTCGGACTCGGTCAGCTCGCCGTACAGCCGCAGCCGGTCGCGGCCGCGCCGCTTGGCGGAGTACAGCGCGCGGTCGGCCGCGTCGACCAGGCCCTCGGCCGTGAACCGCCCGATCCCCGCCCGCGCCGCGCCGGCCGAGGCCGTCACGTCCAGCACGTCGTCGCCGAACGGGATCGGCTCCGTCGAGATCGCGAGACGCAGCTTCTCGGCCACGTGGCGCAACGCGTCGTCGTCGCGGATCGACGGAAGCAGCACCACGAACTCCTCGCCGCCCCAGCGCGCGACGGTGTCGTAGCCGCGCACGGCGCCGGCGATGCGGCGCGCGACCTCGCGCAGCACGATGTCGCCGCCGGCGTGCAGGAACGTGTCGTTGACGCGCTTGAAGTAGTCGAGGTCGAGCATCACGACTGCCGGCGTCTCGCCCTCGCGCGCCGCCCGGTCGAGCTCGCGGGTCAGCTCCTCCACGAAGTGCGCGCGGTTGTAGACCTCGGTGAGCGCGTCGACGCGGCTCCGGCGCTGCGCCTCGTCGCGGGCGATCCGCAGCTCCTCGGCCACCTGGTGGCGCTCGGAGATGTCGCTCAGGACGCCGTCGAAGATCAGCGGCTGCCCCTCCTCGCGGGGCCGCGGATATGCGCGCGCCCAGATCCACCGCTGCACGCCGTCGAGGCCGTGCAGCCGGAAGACACGCGAGGCCTGCTCGCCCGCGCGGATGCGCTCGAAGTAGCGGTCGCGCTCTGCGTGATCCTCGGGATCGGTGCGAGCGCGGAACGTCGCCCAGAGCTCGTCGAACGGCGCCTCACCGCCGAGTAGCCGGCCCGCCCCGGGCCCGACGAAGACCATGTCCGGGTTGCCGTCGTCGTCCATCTCGGCCGTGTAGACGACCTCCTCGACGGCCTCCATGACCCGCTGCAGCCGCTCCTCCACCTCGGCCACGCGGGCGCGGGCGGCGCGCTCCTCCGTGACGTCGGCGACGGAGCCCTCGAGCAGCACGCGACCGTCGGGCAGGGTCCGCGCGCGGGCGCGCTCGAGGACCTCGAACTGGCGCCCGTCGTCGCGCACCAGCCGGTAGGAGAGCTCGAACCACCCGCCCGCGCGGACGAGCTCGGGGTCGAACAGCCCGTCGTAGCGGGCCCGGTCGTCCGGGTGGACGTGGTTGTCGTACCACTGGTCCGGGTCGGCGCCGGGCGGCACCTCCCCCACCAGCACGTCGGACAGACGCGTGATCACGAGCGCCTCGTAGGTGTCGTCCGGGAGCAGCTCGAGCGCGTAGAGGTGCAGGCCCGCGGCGAACGCGATGTCGTCGAGACGCACGTCGGAATCACCGGCGCGACGAGGCGAGCGGAACCAGCGCAGAAGTCGTCGCACGCCTCTCATCATGCCCTGGAATCGGGTACCGTCGTCCGTCGTGGAGCAGAACCCGACCGAGAGCCGCCTCGAGCGCGCCTCCGAGCACGTCTGGTGGTTCACCCCCGACGAGCGCACCGACCGCCCCGCGCTGGCGGTCGTGGCGGGCGCGACGGCCAGCGCACTGCTCGAGGTGGGTGCATCGGTGCAGCACACGACCTCGTTCCTCGAGGCGATCGAGCCGCTCGGCCTGCCGCCGTTGCGCGCCGCGGTGCTGACCCACTGGCACTGGGACCACTCGTTCGGCGGCGCCGCCCTCGACGTGCCGATCATCGCCCACCGCTCGACGGCCGCGGAGCTCGCGCACCAGGCGTCGCTCGACTGGAGCGACGCGGCGCTCGACGCCCGCGTCGAGGCGGGCACCGAGATCGCGTTCTGCCGCGACATGATCCGCATCGAGATCCCCGACCGCTCCGACCTCGACATCGTGCTGCCGCAGATCGTGTTCGACGACCACCTGGAGCTCGACCTGGGCGGCATCCACGTCGCGATCGACCACGTCGGCGGCGACCATGCGGCCGACTCGTGCGTCTTCCACGTGGTCGAGGACGGCCTGATCGTGCTCGGCGACTGCCTCTACCAGTGCCTCTACGCGCCCGAGCCCTTCCTGACGGTCGCCTCGGTGCGATCGCTGGCGAGCCGCGTCGGCGCGTACGACGCGCGCCTCGCGATCGAGGGGCACAGCGACGAGCTGCTCGACGCGGCGGCGCTCGCACGCCGCCTCTCCGACCTCGCCGACGCCGCCGACCGGGTCGACCGGCTGGGCGACGACGCGCTCGCCACGGCGCGCGACGACGACGACCGCGAGACGCTCTCCTTCCTGCTCACGGGCCGCGTCTAACGCTTCACGCGCGCTGCACGAACCTCACAGCCCGTTCTCAGGGTGGGCTGGTTCACTTGATGCATGACCGGAAATCGCGTTCTCCTGCCCGGCCTGCTCGCATTGCTGGCGGCCGCCGTGCTCGCCGCCTGCGGCGGCTCCTCCTCCGCCTCCCCCGGCGTCGCGTCGATCGCGGGGGAGACCACCGCGACGTCGACCGACGCAGCGACGCCGGCCGCCTCGGCCGCCGACCGCGAGGCGACGCTCATGCAGGCGTCGAAGTGCATGCGGGAGAACGGCATCCCCGACTTCCCCGACCCGGTCGTCGACTCCAGCGGCAACGCGCGCCCCGGCGAGGGCCTGCGCGGCCTCGACCAGAACGACCCGACCACCCGCAAGGCGTTCGAGGCGTGCCAGAAGTACTTCACGGCGTCGCGCCCGCAGTTCTCGCCCGACCAGCAGCAGAAGCTGCAGGACGGCCTGCTCGCCTACGCCAAGTGCATGCGGGAGAACGGCTACGACATGCCCGACCCGCAGTTCGGCACGGGCGGCGGCGGCCCCGGCGGCGGCGCGTTCCGCGACATCAACCGCAACGACCCGACCTTCAAGAAGGCCAACACCGCCTGCGAGTCGATCCTCGCCGGCGTCTTCCCCGGCGGCGGTCCGGGCGGCGCGCCCGGCGGTGGCGGCGGTGCCCCGCCGGCGGCACCGGTGGATCCGGCCTGATGTCGGCCGAGACCGCACCCGAGAGCTCGTACGCGGAGCGCCGGCGGCGCCGCGTCGCACCGCTGATGATCGGCATCGGCCTCGTGGCCGCGGCGGCGGTGGTCGCGTGGATCGTCGTCGACCGCTCCGGCTCCTCCACGGCCACCGCAACGGCGCCGACGCGCAGCATCGCGCTGCAGCCCGTCGCAACGCGCGACCTGGTCGAGACGGCCTCGTACGACGGCACGCTCGCCTATGACGACCAGAGCACGCTGTCGGCCGCGGTGCCCGGCACCGTCACGCGGCTGCCGAAGGTGGGCGTCACGGCCACGCGCGGCAAGATCCTCTACGCGATCGACAACGTGCCGACCGTGCTCATGTACGGCTCGTTCCCCATGTACCGCACGCTGCAGTCGGGCGTCGACGACGGCCGCGACATCGAGCAGCTGGAGAAGAACCTGACGGAGCTCGGCTACGGCGACGACCTGACGGTCGACGACGAGTGGACGTCTGCCACGACGACGGCCGTCAAGGACTGGCAGGCCGATCTCGGGCTGGACGACGACGGCGTGATCCCGAAGGAGCGGATCGTGTTCGAGCCCGGGGCGCTGCGCATCGCCGCACACAGCCTCGAGGTCGGCGACGCCGCCGGGCAGGGCGCCGCGCTGCTGACCACGTCGGGCACCGAGCGCGACGTGACCGTGAGCCTGGCCGTCGCCGACGCGTCCATCGTCAAGGCCGGCGACGGCGTCGAGGTGACGCTGCCGTCCGGTGAGGCGGTGCCCGGCAAGGTCACCAGCATCGGCACCGTCGCGACCGCCTCGTCCGACAGCACCGCGGCCGACGGCGGCGGCGCGGGCGGCGGCTCGAACGCGACCGACACGTCGACCATCGACGTCGAGATCCGCGTCACCGACGCCGCGGCGCTCGGCGACCTCGCGACCGCCCCGGTCACGGTGGCGTTCACCCGCGAGCGCGCGACCGGCGTGCTGGCGGTGCCCACCACGGCGCTGATCACCCTCGCCGACGGCGGCTTCGCGGTCGAGGTGTCCGACGGCGGCGGCGTGACGCACCTGGTGCGTGTCACGCCCGGCCTGTTCTCCGCCGGCGGCTACGTCGAGGTGCAGGGAGACGTCAAGGACGGCGACAAGGTCGTGGTGCCGGCATGAGTGCGCAACGGCCGCAGCGCAGCGGAGGCCCTTGCGCACCGGTGCTGTCGCTGCGCGGCGTCGGCAAGACCTACGAGGGATCGATCAACGTGCTCCGCGACGTCGACCTCGACATCGCGGAGGGCGAGCTGGTCGCCATCGTCGGGCCGTCCGGCTCCGGCAAGTCGACGCTGCTGCACGTGATGGGCACGCTCGACCGGCCGACCGTCGGCGACGTGGAGCTCGACGGCGTCGACGTCGTCAAGCTCTCCGACCGCAGCCTCTCGGCCCTGCGCTCGCGCCAGATCGGCTTCGTGTTCCAGCAGTTCTTCCTGCTCGACGGCCAGAGCGCCGTCGACAACGTCGCCGACGGGCTGCTGTACGCCGGCATCCCGCTCCGCGAGCGGCGCCGCGCGGCGGCCGCCACGCTGGAGCGGGTCGGCCTCGGCCACCGTCTCACCCATCCCCCGGCGAAGCTGTCCGGCGGCGAGCGCCAGCGCGTGGCGATCGCCCGCGCGCTCGTCCGCCGGCCGGCCATCGTCCTCGCCGACGAGCCCACCGGCAACCTCGACACGCGCTCCGGCGAGGACGTGCTGGCGCTGCTGGCCGAGCTGAACGCCGAGGGCACGACGATCGTCGTCATCACGCACGACCACGACGTGGCGGCCGCGACGCGGCGCCAGGTCGTGATGCGCGACGGCGAGATCGAGTCGGACAGCGCGGCATGAGCGAGATCGGATCGCAGCCGCCTGCTGTTCGCCGACCTGATGCGCGTCGGCACCTTCGGCCTCCGCACCCGCCGCGCCCGCGCGGCGCTGTCGGCCGTCGGCATCGCGATCGGCATCGCGGCCATCGTCGCGGTGCTCGGCATCTCGCGCTCCAGCCAGGCCGGACCTGCTCGACCAGCTCGACAAGCTCGGCACGAACCTGCTGCAGGTGCAGGCGGGCCAGAGCTTCGGCGGCGACAGCAGCGCGCTGCCGACCGAGTCGGAGAAGATGGTCGCCCGCATCGGCCCGGTGCGAGCAGGTCTCCTCGGTGGCGTCGGTGACGGGCACGGTGCGGCGCAGCAAGTTCGTCAGCGCGGGCGAGACCGGCGGCATCGAGGTCAAGGCCGCGCGCTCCAGCCTGCTGAACGTGCTCGAGGGCACGATGACGAGCGGCGCGTTCCTCAACGACGCGACCGGCGCCTATCCGGTGACGGTGCTCGGCGCGGTCGCGGCGCAGCGGCTCGGCATCACGACCGTCGCGCCCGACACCGCCGTGTGGCTCGGCGACCGCATGTTCCGCGTCGCCGGCGTGATGGCGCCGCTGCCGCTGGCGCCCGACATCGACCGCTCCGCGCTGATCGGCTACGGCGAGGCGGGCACCGGCTTCGACCAGACGGGCGCGCCGACCACGATCTACGTCCGCGCCGCGACCGACCAGGTCACCGCGGTGCAGAACGTGCTCGGCCCGACGGCGAACCCGGCGCACCCGGAAGAGGTGCAGGTGAGCCGCCCGAGCGACGCGCTGCAGGCCCGCGCGGCCGCCGACAGCGCGTTCACGTCGCTGCTGCTCGGCCTCGGCGCCGTGGCGCTGCTGGTCGGCGGCGTCGGCATCGCGAACGTGATGGTGATCTCGGTGCTCGAGCGACGCCAGGAGATCGGCGTGCGCCGCGCGCTCGGCGCGACGCGGGCGCACGTCCGGCGGCAGTTCCTGACCGAGGCGCTGACGCTGGCCGGCATCGGCGGCGTCGCCGGGGTCATGCTCGGCGCGGCGGTGACCGCGGTGTACGCCTCGACGCAGGACCAGCGCATCGTCGTGCCGCTGGCCGGCGTGCTCGGCGGCGTGGGCGCGTCGATCCTGGTGGGCGCGATCGCCGGCCTGTATCCGGCGGTGCGAGCGGCGCGGCTGGCGCCGACCGAGGCGCTGCGCTCGGTCTAGATCGGCCGGGCCGACGCTCGGTCGCCGGTCCGCTCGAACTTGGCGACGTTCGCGGCGACCCAGCCGCGGACGCGCTCCGGCTCGCGGCCGACGATGCGCTGGACGACGTCGGACGGCTCGCCCAGCTCGCCCGCCGCGACCGCCAGGTAGGAGCCGGCGCCGGCCTCCGCGTCCCACGGCTTGCGGCCCTGCGCGAGGCGGCTGGCGATGTAGTCGGCCCGCGTGCCGGGCGCGTAGCGCAGCGCGCGGCCCGTCAGCTCGCTGCAGACCGCCGCGAACTCGGCGATCGTCGGCGCCTCGTCGCCCGACAGGTCGAGCGTCTCGCCCTGGTAGCCGTCCGACGCGAGCACCGCGGCGGCGACCGCGCCGACGTCGGCGCGGGAGATGAGCGCCACGCGTCCGTCGCCCGCCGGCCCGCGGCAGACGCCGTCGGCGTCGAACCACAGCGGCAGCTCGTCGAGGAAGAGGTTCATGCGCAGGAACGCGTGCGGCACGGGCGCGGCCTCGAGCATCTCCTCGGTCGCGCGGTGCGACCAGGAGTGCGGGAACTTCGAGTCGCGCGACGCGCCGACCATCGACAGGTACGCGACCAGGCCCACGCCGACGTCGGAGGCCGCCTGGATGAACGAGCGGTGCGACTCGATGCGGTCCTCGACGCCCTGGTGCGTGGCGACCATGAACACGCGGTCGCCGGGGTACAGCGCCTCGCGCACCGACTCCGGATCGCGGTAGTCGGCCTGCACCACCTCGGCGCCCGGCAGCTGCGGCGCGCGGGCCGGATCGCGCACCAGCAGGCGCTGCTCCACGCCGGCGGCGGCGAGGCGCTCGCGCGATGTCGCGGCCGACCTTGCCGGTGGCGCCGGTGACGACGATGCGGGCGGTCATGGCGCGGAGCCTATCCGCTCACGCGCGGGTGGCGGCGAGCACCGCGGCGTAGGCCGACGGGTCGATCTGGACCGTCGTCAACGACGGGCCGGGCTGCGCCAGCGCGGCCTCCAGCTCGGCGGCGTCGGTTGCCGTCGCGGCGCGCAGGCCGAGGCCGCGGGCGACCGCCGCGAAGTCGACGGCGCCGTAGCGGACGGCCTCGTCGCCGCCCTGGCCGGCGCCCTGCTTGATCGCGATCAGGGTCAGCGTCGCGTCGTCGAACACCACCACGCGCAGGTCCCGGCCGAGACGCGCGGCGGTCTCCAGCTCGGCCAGGCACATGCCGAGGCCACCGTCGCCGGTCAGGCAGACCACCGGCGCGTCGGTGGTCAGCGACGCGGCGATGGCCGCCGGCAGCGAGAAGCCCATCGTCGCAAGCCCGCTCGAGATCAGGCAGCGGCGCGGCTCGTCGATCTCGAACAGCGGCATCGCGACGAGCATGTGCGCGCCCGCGTCGACGGTCGCGATCGCCTCGGGCGGCAGCGCGCGGCGGACGGCGCGGACGACGTCGTGCGGCGACATGCCCTCGCCGGTGCCGGCGATCTCGACGCGCTCGAGCGTCACACGGCGGTAGTCGGCGCCCGTCCGCTCCCAGCCCGAGCCGTCCAGCGCGAGCCCGTCCAGCAGCTGCGGCAACGGGCCGACGTGCTCGGCCGCGACCGGCGACAGCGGGCCGGGCGGGTTCGGCCACGGCATCAGCGACACGATCGGCGCGGCGTACGGCCACGGCGCGGGGATCAGCTCGACCGGGTCGAGGCCGATCGCGACGATCAGGTCGGCGTCGTGCAGCAGCGGCGCCTCGATCGTGCCGCCCGTCAGCAGCCCGGCCGCGTTCGGCCATGACTCGGGCACGGCGCCCTTCGCCTTGTACGTCGTCAGCACCGGCACCGGCGGTGTCGCGGACGAGCTCGCGGATCGCTTCCTCGCTGCCACGGGCGGCGACGCCGACGAGCACGACCGGACGGCTCGCCGGCGGGAGATCCAACGCAGGAAACGATGCGACGGCCGACCCGGCGGGCGCCTCGCGCACGGGCGCGCCCGCGTCGATCAGCACCGGCCCCCACGGCGGCGCGAGCGCGAGCGCCACCGCCGCCTCCGGATCGCTCACCGTCCCCTTCGAGAACGGCGCCACCATCGCCGCGTGGTCGACGCGCTGGTGCGGGTGCGCGAACCCGGCGCCGTCCGTCACGACGATCACCGGCTGCCGGTCGAGGTGCGCCTGCGCGATGCCGTTCAGCGCCGCCGCGAGCCCCGGCCCGCGGGTGCAGAGCGCGAGGCCCGGCCGTCCCGTCAGCTCGCCCCAGACGCCGGCCGCGATCACCGCCGCCGTCTCGGTGTGCGTCAGCACGAAGCGGATCCCGTGGCGCCCGCAGGCGCCGACGAGGTCGAGGTTGACGCCGCCGCCGGGCACGCCGAAGCAGACGTCGGTGCCGGCCGCGGCGAGCGCTGCGGCGATCTGGTCGGCGTCGCTCACTGCCGGCGGAAGCTCTCGCCGTAGCCGCCCGCGCCCGGCCCGCCCGGGAACGGCCCCTCGGTGCGGTAGCGCTCGTGGCAGCGCTGCAGCGCGGCCGGATCGAGCGTGACGCCCAGGCCAGGGCCGGTCGGCACCTCCACCAGGCCGCCCTTCGGCACGAACGGGCCCTCGGCGATCACGTCGTCGGCGTACCAGCGAAACAGCGTCTGGCTCGGCTCGCGCACGGAGGCGATGGCCGCCGACAGGTGCAGGTAGGCGGCGCTGCCGATGCCCGTCTCGCCGCTGTGGAAGCGGAAGCCGACGTCGAACCGCTCGCACGCCCGGGCGAACTCGACGCACGCGGCGGATGCCGCCGAACTCGTTCACGTTGGAGACGATCGTGTCGGGCGTGCCGAGCGCGATCGCCTTGCGCAGGTCGGTCAGGTGCGACGAGAACGACGCGCGGGTGGCCGGTCGCAGCGCCGCCATCTCCTCCTGCGTCTCGACCGGGTCCTCGTAGTAGCGGATGTCGTAGGCGTCGAGCCGGCGCAGCGCGTCGCGGGCGGTCGGCACCGTCCAGCCGCCGTTCGCGTCGAGGCGCAGCTCGCGGTCGGGGCCGATCGCGGCGCGCACCTCGCGCACCATCGCCACCTCCTCGTCCAGCGCGACGGTCGCGACCTTGCCCTCGAAGCCGTCGGCGTCGTGCTCGGCGATCATGCGCGCGCAGTACCGGGCGACGTCGAGCGGGCGTCGCCTCGCCCGGCTCCGACGGGCCCGCGAGCCGCAGCGAGAAGTACTCCGTCAGCCCGACGTGGGTGCGGACGGCGCCGCCCAGCAGCGTGCTGCAGCGAGCGGCCCTCGGCCCGGCCGCGGGCGTCCCAGAGCGCCATCTCGATGCCGCCGAACACGCGGCGGTGGCCGAGCGCGTCGTCCCACGGCGAGTACCGCGCCTTCGGCACGCAGCGCGACTCGGCGCTCGTTGAGGTCGAGGATGTCGACGCCGACCAGCCGGTCGCGGAACGCCAGCGCCGCCGCCGCGCAGGTCGCCGCCGGCGATCTCGCCCAGTCCGACGACGCCCTCGTCGGTGACGACCTCGATCACCGTCTTCGTCAGCGACGCGATCGACCCGTACGCGAACCGGTACGGCGCCCGCAGCGGGATGTTGACCGGCGTGGCGCGAAGGTCGATGATCTGCACGCCGGGACTGTTGCAGACGCGCCATACTCGGCCGCCGGAGGTAGATCAGATGACGACGCTCTCGTACGCGCATGGGCCGGCGACGATCCCGCTGCGGGGACAGACCATCGGCGAGGCGCTCGCGGCGACCGTCGCCGCGCACGGCGACCGCGACGCAGTCGTCTCGTGCCACGAGGGGATCCGCCTGACCTACCGGGAGTTCGCGGACCGTGTCGAGCACGTCGCGCTGGCACTGCTCGCGGCGGGCGTGGAGCGCGGCGACCGGGTCGGCATCTGGGCGCCGAACTGCGTCGAGTGGCTCGTCATCCAGTACGCGACCGCCCGCGTCGGCGCGATCCTCGTCAACGTCAACCCCTCCTACCGCCAGCACGAGCTCGACTTCGTGCTCGGCCAGTCGGGCCAGTCGCTGCTGCTGTACGCGCCCGGGTTCAAGGGCGTCGCCTACCGGCCGCTGGTCGAGGCGGCCGACGCGCCCGGCCTGCGCGGCTCGATCGAGCTCGGCGGCCCGGACTGGGAGGCGTTCCTGGCGGGCGCGGACCGGCGTCGACGCCGACGCGCTGGCGGCGCGCGAGGCCGAGCTGACGTTCGACCAGCCGATCAACATCCAGTACACGTCGGGCACGACGGGCTTCCCCAAGGGCGCCACGCTCTCGCACCACAACATCCTCAACAACGGCCTCAACGTCGGCCAGGTGTGCGGCTACGACGAGACCGACCGCATCTGCCTGCCGGTGCCGTTCTACCACTGCTTCGGCATGGTGCTCGGCAACCTCGCGGCGCTCACGCACGGCAGCTGCATCGTGATCCCGTCCGAGGCCTTCGACCCGCGTGCCGTGCTCGAGGCCGTCGCCGCGGAGCGCTGCACGTCGCTGTACGGCGTGCCGACGATGTTCATCGCGGTGCTGGCCGACCCGGAGCTCGAGCGGTTCGACGTGTCGACCCTGCGGACGGGGATCATGGCCGGCTCGCCGTGCCCGGTCGAGGTCATGCGCCGCACGCGCCGCGACCTCCACATGGAGGAGGTGACCATCTGCTACGGCATGACGGAGACCTCGCCGGTGTCGACGCAGACGCGGCGCGACGATCCGGTGGAGAAGCGCGTCGGGTCGGTCGGCATGGTCCACGCGCACCTCGAGGTGAAGATCGTCGATCCGGAGACCGGCCTGGTGGTGCCGCGCGGCACGCCCGGCGAGCTGTGCACGCGCGGCTACTCGGTGATGCTCGGCTACTGGGACGACGAGGCGGCGACGGCGGCCGCCATCGACGAGTCGCGGTACATGCACACCGGCGACCTGGCGACGATGGACGACGACGGCTACCTGAACATCGTCGGTCGCATCAAGGACCTCGTCATCCGCGGCGGCGAGAACATCTCGCCGCGCGAGGTGGAGGAGTTCCTCTACACGCATCCGGCGATCCAGGACGTGCAGGTGTTCGGCGTCCCGGACGAGCGCTTCGGCGAGGAGCTGGCGGCGTGGGTGGTCACGACGGACGGCGAGACGCTCGACGCGGCCGACATCCGTGCGTTCTGCGAGGGCCAGATCGCGCGCTTCAAGATCCCGCGCTACGTCCGCGTCGTCGACGCCTTCCCGCTCACGGTCACGGGCAAGGTGCAGAAGTACAAGATGCGCGAGCACGAGATCGAGGCCCTCGGCCTCGAGAGCGCCGCGGGCGCGAAGACGGCCTAGCGGATCTCGGATGTCCGATTTCGCACGCGGTGCGAAAACGGACACGGACGGCGTGATTCGTGACGGGATCCGCGTCGATTCGTGCGGACCGCGCGTCGGCCGTGCGCCGCGCGGCCGACGACGGCGCCTAGCGGACCTCGGATGTCCGATTTCGCACGCGGTGCGAAAACGGACACGGATGGCGTGATTCGTGACGGGATCCGCTCGTTTCGTGCGGACCGCGCGCCGGCGGTGCGCCGCCTGACGGTGCGCGCGGCGCCGCGCTACCATCGCGCTGACCCCGAGGAGGTTCGCGATGGCCGTCACGATCGATCCCCGCACGAGCACGCAGCTGCCGGCCGGCGTCGGCCTCGACAACCAGACCGGGATCCTCACCGACGTCCTGCTCGGCCGGCCGGACAACCTCGAGTGGCTGCCGATCAACTCGATCGCGCGGATGGCGCTGCGCAACCGCGAGAAGCTCGGCACGACGTGGACGAAGGAGCGCGCGCTCGCGCAGTGGCAGGCCATGGCCGACGCCTACGCGGGCGCCGGCGTCCGCGTGCACCTGCGTCGACGCCGATCCCGGCCTGACGCACTCCGTCTACACGCGCGACTCGACGTTCATGACGCCGTGGGGGCCCGTCGTCGCCGCGATCCAGACGGAGGCGCGGCGCCGCGACTACGCGGTCATCGCGCGCACCTACGAGCGGCTCGGCGTGCCGATCTGGAACTGGGTCACGGCCGGCTACTTCGAGGGCGGCGACTTCGGCATCATCGAGCCCGGCAAGGCGCTGCTCGGCTACGCCGGCGACCGCTCCACGAAGGAGGGCGCCGAGCAGGTGCAGGGCTGGATGGAGGCCCAGGGCTGGGAGGCGATGACCGTGCCGCTGGCGCCGCAGTTCGTGCACCTCGACGCCGTGGTCGTGATGCTCGCGGAGAAGCTGGCGCTGGTGTGCGACGACGCGCTGGAGCGGTACGCGCTGGACTGGTTCGACGCGAACGGCATCCGGCGCATCCCGGTCACCTACCGCGAGTGCGTGAACCTCGGCGGCAACCTCGTCTCGCTCGGCGGCGGGCGGATCCTGTCGATGGCCGCCAACACCGCCGTCAACGCCCGGCTGCGGGCAGAGGGCCTCGAGGTGATCGAGATCGAGTACGACCAGATGGCCCTCTGCGGCGGTGGCGTGCACTGCTCGTGCCACGAGCTGCGCCGCGATCCGGCCTGAGCGCCACCTGAGAGAAGACAACGATTTCGCGAAGGCGTCGCCGCGGCATGGCGGAAGCGGATAGCTTTCGGGAACCCCCACCCGAAGCCCCGAGGAACCACCTTGCCGTCCGAGACCCTGACGATCACTGACAACCGCACCGGGCGCGAGTACACGCTCCCGATCGTCGATGGGACGATCCGCGCGCCCGACCTCCGCCAGATCGGCGTCGAGGACGGCGACGGCGGCCTGATGACGTACGACCCCGCCTTCATGAACACGGCGTCGTGCCGCAGCGCGATCACGTTCATCGACGGCGACAAGGGCATCCTGCGCTATCGCGGCTACCCGATCGAGCAGGTGGCCGAGCAGGCCAGCTTCCTCGAGACGGCGTACCTGCTGCTGGAGGGCGAGCTGCCGACGGCCGCCGCGCTGGAGCGGTGGCAGGAGGACATCCGCAAGCACACGTACGTCCACACGAACGTGACGAAGTTCCTCGAGGGCTTCCGCTACGACGCGCACCCGATGGGCATGCTGCTCGGCGCGGTCGGCGCCCTGTCGACCTTCTATCCCGACGCCAAGGACATCGCCGACCCGGCGAACCGCTACCTGCAGCGCGTGCGCCTGATCGCGAAGGTGCCGACCATCGCGGCGTTCATCTTCCGGCACTCGCGCGGCCTGCCGTACGTGCTGCCGCGCAACGACCTCGACTACATCGGCAACTTCGTCAACATGACGTTCGAGATCGGCGGCCGGCACGAGGCCAACCCGGTGCTGCAGAAGGCGCTCGAGTTCCTGCTCATCCTGCACGCCGACCACGAGCAGAACTGCTCGTCCAGCGCCGTGCGCGGCGTCGGCTCGTCGCAGGTCGACCCGTTCTCCGCCGTCTCCGCCGGCATCGCCGCGCTGTACGGCCCGCTGCACGGCGGCGCCAACGAGGCCGTGCTGAAGATGCTCGACGAGATCGGCGACAAGAAGAACGTCCCGGCGTTCATCGAGCAGGTGAAGACCGGCCACGGCCGCCTGATGGGCTTCGGCCACCGCATCTACAAGAGCTACGACCCGCGGGCCACGCTCGTCAAGAAGACGGCCGACGAGGTGTTCGCCGAGACGGGGCTGAACCCGAAGCTCGAGATCGCGCTGGAGCTGGAGCGCATCGCGCTCGAGGACGAGTACTTCGTCTCGCGCAAGCTCTACCCGAACGTCGACTTCTACTCGGGCCTGATCTACCAGGCGATGGGCTACCCGCCCGACTACTTCACGGTCCTGTTCGCGCTCGGCCGGCTGCCGGGCTGGATCGCGCAGTGGGAGGAGATGCTGACCGACCCCGAGCAGAAGATCGCCCGGCCGCGTCAGATCTACACCGGAGCCGACAAGCGCGACTTCGTGCCCATGGACGCCCGCTCGTAAGCTCGGGGCACCCCGGGCGTATACTCGAACTACGGACGCTCGGCCCCCCGATACTCCGCTGCTGCGCCGCATCCGCGAGGCGGTGATCGGCGACGACCAGCTGATGCACGGCCCCTACGGGCCGCGCCGGGTCACGTACGCCGACTACACGGCGAGCGGCCGGGCGCTCGACTTCATCGAGGACTTCGTCCGCGACGAGGTGCTGCCGCGCTACGCGAACACGCACACCGAGGCGAGCGGCACGGGCCTGCAGACGACCCGGCTGCGCGAGGACGCGCGGCGCATCATCCACGACGCGGTCGGCGGTGACGACGACGCGGTCGTGATCTTCTGCGGCTCGGGCGCCACCGCCGCGATCGACAAGCTGATCCAGATCCTCAACCTGCGGATCCCGGCCGACCTCGACGACCGCTACGGCCTCAGCGCGCAGATTCCGCCCGAGGAGCGCCCGGTCGTCTTCATCGGGCCCTTCGAGCACCACTCCAACGAGCTGCCGTGGCGCGAGTCGATCGCCGACGTCGTCGTGATCGGCGAGGACTGCGACGGGCACATCGACCTCGCCGAGCTCGAGGAGCAGCTGCAGGCGTACCAGGACCGGCCGCTCAAGATCGGCTCGTTCTCGGCCGCCAGCAACGTCACCGGCATCATCTCGAACACCTGCGCGATCGCGAACGTGCTGCACCGGTACGGCGCGCTGTCGTTCTGGGACTTCGCGGCGGCCGCGCCGTACGTGCACATCGAGTGGTCGCCGACGTGCTGCAACCACGCGCGTGGCGCACAAGGACGCGATCTTCCTGTCGCCGCACAAGTTCATCGGCGGGCCCGGAACGCCGGGCGTGCTGATCGCGCGGCGCTCGCTGCTGACCAACCGGGTGCCGGTGGTTCCCGGCGGCGGCACCGTCGCCTACGTCAACTCCGTCGAGCACGCCTACCTGACCGACCCCTCGCATCGCGAGGAGGGCGGCACGCCGGCGATCGTCGAGTCGATCCGCGCCGGGCTGGTCTTCCAGCTCAAGGACGCCGTCGGGCTCGACGTGATCCGCGAGCACGAGGACTACTTCGTGCGCCGCGCCATCGCCGCCTGGCGCGACCATCCCGCCATCTCGCTGCTCGGCAACCTCGACGCCGACCGGCTGTCGATCATCTCGTTCACCGTCCGGCGCATGTCGCTGAGCGGCGACGGCCGCCACCTGCACCACAACTTCGTGGTGGCGCTGCTGAACGACCTGTTCGGCATCCAGGCCCGCGGCGGCTGCTCCTGCGCCGGCCCGTACGGCCACCGGCTGCTCGGCATCGATCTCGACCGCTCGCACGAGTTCGAGAGCCACATCACGCACGGCTGCGAGGGGATCAAGCCCGGCTGGGTGCGCGTGAACCTCAACTACTTCATCTCCGACGCCGTGCTCGACTACCTGATCGAGGCGGTCGAGATCGTCGCGTCCGACGGCTGGCGCCTGCTGCACGACTACCGGTTCGATCCCGTGACCGGGCTGTGGCACCACCGCAACGGCCCCATCGAGCCGCCGCTGCGCCTGGCCGACGTGCACTACGACGACGGCGAGATGCGCTACCCGCAGCACCACGACAAGGCGCCGGAGGAGGCCCTCGCCGGGCTACCTGCGAGGCGGCGCGCGAGCTGCTGGCGAACGTGCCGCCGCACCTGCTCGAGGCGGGCGACGTGCGCACCCTGTCCGACGGCTTCGAGCAGCTGCGGTGGTTCGAGCTGCCGCCGGTCCTGCCTGACCTAACTACGATCGACGCCAGCAGATGGCAAGCCGGCACACCGGCGATCCGCGTGATCCTGCTGCTACCTTGGGGTACGAGCGATCAGATCAGCAGGGGCGACGCAGCCCTCCCGCCGGTCCGCTCATGCCGACGTAGGCACACGATCAGCCCTTCCGGGCTGTTTCCCCATCCCCTGAAAAACGAGCATCGCCATGCACCGCATCCTGCACCGTCACGGCCCGGGTATCTACCGGGTCACCGTCCTGCCCCGCGCGTCCGGCTCCGACAGCCCGGGTGACGCGTTCTACCTCGTCGTCGAGGCGCCCACCCGGCGTCTCGCCGCCGAGGCCGCCGAGCACGCCGCCGAGCGTGCGCAGGGCGGCATCCATCGCGCCGTCTCCGTGCGGGTCGCCCCGCGCCAGACGGCTCCCGACCTCGTGCTGTAGCCGCGCACGACCCGCCACCGGCCCGTCCGCGGGCCGGTGGCAATCGATCCATTTCGGTACCATGCGCACGTGTCCGTATCGCCGTCGCCGAACGCCGAGCACATCCAGTTCTGGAACGAGGTGCTGGCGGTCGAGTTCACGCGCTTCCGGTCGATGTTCGTCGAGATGGGCGACGCCCACAGCCGCGGACCGCTCGACCGGCTCGGCCTGAAGGCGGGCGACCGGGTGCTCGACGTCGGCTGCGGGTTCGGCGAGACGACGCTCCAGATCGCCGAGCACGTCCGGCCGGGCGGCACCGCCGTCGGCACCGACTGCTGCGAGCCGTTCCTGCAGATCGCCCGCGCTGACGCGGCCGCCGCCGGCGTCGACAACGCCGAGTTCGTCGCGCTCGACGCGCAGACGGCGGTCTTCAACGGCGAGTTCGACGTGGTCTTCGCGCGCTTCGGCACCATGTTCTTCCAGAATCCGACGGCCGGCATGCGCAACATCGCGACGGCGCTCAAACCCCGCGGCCGACTGCTGATGATCGTCTGGCGGCCGATCGAGACCAACCCGTCGATGGCGTTCTCCAAGGAGATCGTGGAGCGCCACATCCCGCCGCCCCCGGACGACGCTCCGAACTGCGGCCCCGGGCCGTTCTCGATGGCCGACCCCGAGGTGGTCGAGACGATCCTCCGCCTCTCCGGCTACGTGGACATCGAGTTCGAGCAGACCGACGTGCTCGCATCGCTGGGCGCCACGGTGGAGGAGGCGATGGACTTCCAGCTGTCGCTCGGCCCCGCGGCCGCGATCTTCCGCGAGGGCGGTGCCCTGGCGGCCGAGAAGCGCCCGGCCATCGAGGCCGAGATGCGCGAGGTGCTGCAGGCGCACGCCCGGCCCGACGGCGTGTTCATGCCGACCAGCTCCTGGGCCGTCAGCGCGCGTCGCGTCTGACCCGGACCAGACGGAAGCCCCGGCAGGTGCGAGCTGCCAGGGCTTCCAGGGAAGGCGCCCTACGGATGACGGATCGTCATCGCGGCGCCTTCGACGCTACGGGTTGCGGGTCTCGCGGGGCTCGTCGCTCGTGAGCGCGTCCCGCACGTTCCCGGCCGCATCCTTCACGTTCTCGGCCGCATCCTTGACCTTGCCCTTGGCCTGGTCGGCGCGACCCTCGTTGGCAAGGCTCTCGTTGCCCGTGAGCTCGCCGGTGGTTTCCTTGATCTTGCCCTTGATGTCGTCGGTGTTCATGGCCTGTTCTCCCCGCCCGCAGGTCGGTCAAACCGGGCGTACATCTGTTTGGTCCTGGCCACGGCGGGAAGCCCAGATGCATGCCGGCCATGCGCACCACCGACGACCCACGGCCGACGCTGGTCTACTTCGCGTCGCGGCGATCCGGGCCGTGCCGGCGCGTGCAGGCCTTCCTGGACCAGGTGCTCCAGTCGCGCAAGAACCACGAGACGTTCCGGCGCCGCGACGTCGACGTCGACGACCATCCCGAGCTGGCGCGAGCGCTTCAGCGTGCGCGAGCTGCCCACGATCATCGTGGTCGAGGAGGGCCGGATCGCGCAGCGCCTCGAGGGGCGCGTCGGCATCCCGCAGATCCGCTCGGCGCTCGGCGCCTGGCTTCAGTAGGCCAGCTCGTCCCGGTGCAGCTGATCCTCGAGGCGCGTCAGCGCCCGGCGCAGCAGCCGCGACACGTGCATCTGCGACATGCCCAGCCGGCTCGCGATCTCGGACTGGGACAGGTCCTGCACGAACCGCAGCTCGATCAGCCGCCGCTCGCGGTCGTCGAGGGTCGCCAGCGCCGGGCCGAGCGCCAGCCGCACGGTGACGTCGGCGAAGCCGGGGTCGGCGTCGGCCAGCGGGCGTCGGCCGGCCGTCGGTGGGCTCGTCGCCCATCGGCAGCGGCGCCGCGTGACGGCTTGCCAGCGCGCCCAGCGCCTCCAGCACCTGCTCCTCGCCGCACTCCAGCTCGGCAGCCAGCTCGGCCACGGTGGGCGCCCGGCCGAGCCGCGTCGTCAGCTCGGTCGAGACGCGACCCAGGCGCGTCGCCAGGTCGTGGACCGAGCGCGGCACGTGCACCGCCCAGACGCGGTCGCGGAAGTGCCGGCGCAGCTCGCCGATCACCGTCGGCATCACGAACGTCGTCAAGCGCCACGTCGCGCTCCAGGTCGTACCGGTCGATCGCCCGCACCAGCGCCAGGGCGGCGGTCTGCTCGAGGTCGTCGAGCTGCTCCCCGCGCTGCATGTAGCGGCGCGCCAGGGCCTGCGCGAACGGCAGGTACCGCTCGACCAGCGCGGTGCGCGCCGTGATGTCGGAATCCCGGCGCCAACGGATGAGCAGCGCCCGATCCGTCGCCTTCGACGTCTGCTGCATTCCCCCCATCGTGCCCCGACAGCGTACCTGGCCGGAACCCCCCGAAGGACGGGCGTTTGGGTCGTGGAACGCGCGGGTATAACGACCACCATGCGATCTCCGATCCGCGACGGCTCTCCCCTGTGACCGCAGAACCGATCGTCCTCGAACGCCGCGACGGCGTGGTCGTCGTCCGCGTCCACGGCGAGCACGACGTCTTCACCGCTCCGGCGCTGCGGGAGCAGGTGCACTCGGCCATCGAGCAGTCCGCGCCGATCGTGATCGACCTGTCCGGCGGCGACGTTCATCGACTCATCCGTGCTCGCCGTGCTGCTCGGCGGGCTGCGGCGCGCGCGCGAGGGGGAGATCGGCTACACGCTGATCCTTCCGGGCGATGACGGCGCGCCGGTGCGACGCATCTTCGAGGTCACCGGCCTCGTGCCGGTGTTCGCCATCCATCCGTCCGAGCCCGAGGCGATCGCGGCTGCGGCCGCGGGCGTGAACGCGTGAGTGTCGGACGCTCCTCAGCTGTACCTGCTGCTGCCGGCGGCGCCCGAGAACGTGGTCGTGGCGCGCCAGGCCATCACCGGGCTGTGCGAGGGCCTCGGCTTCCCGTCGCGCTCCACCGACGACGTGCGGCTCGCGGTCACCGAGGCCTGCACCAACGTCGTCGTCCACGCCTACGCGCCCGAGACGGTCGCGGCCCAGCTGGAGGTCGAGGCCACGGCCGTCGCCCACGACCTGCTCGTCACCGTCCGCGACCAGGGCCGCGGCATGGGGGTCTTCACCGGTGCGGCCGGGCTCGGTCTCGGCCTGCCGCTCATCGCCGCGCTCACGCGCGCCGTCGAGATGCGAGCCGGCCCGGACGGCGTCGGCACCGAGATCGCGATGACCTTCACCAAGGATGGATCGGATCAGGATGCTCATGTCTAGCGACGTCACGACGGCGGTTCCCGCACGGATCGCCGTTTCAGCCGTGACCGCCGGCCCCGTGCTGGCGCGGGTGTTCGGCATCCTCGGCGCCCGCGCCGGGCTGTCGCTCGACCGCGTCTCCGACCTGCTGCTCGCCGCCGACACCATCGCCGACGCCGACGTGTACGCCGACGGCCTCGCGCGCGTGGAGTTCCTGGTCTCCGACGGCCAGGTCGAGCTGCTGGTCGGGTCCGCTCGCCGAGGGCGGTGCCGAGCGCCTGATCGAGTCGCCCCGGGTGGGCGGCGTCGCCGTGCTGCCGCGGCTGGCCGATCTGGCCGAGGTCGTCGGCGCCGACGCGGCTCAGCGCGTGCGGCTCACCTTCTCCTGATCGGCCGCGCGGCTAGGGCGTGAACTCGACGCGCGGCGCGCGGGCGATGCGATCGGCTGTGCGGCCGAGCTGCACCCGCAGCAGCGCCTCGCGACGCAGCCAGGCGTGCACGGCGTCGGCGTCGGCCTCGACCAGGTCGCCGTGCCCGCACTCCGGGCAGCGGCGCCGGACGAGCACGCGATCGCCGTCCTGCGCGACCTCCGACGGCTGCACCAGGTCGCTGGCGCAAACGGCGCAGCGGATCAGCGGCAGCTCGCGGGCGGCCGGCTGCTCGCCGTCGCCGGTCGGCTCCGTCCCGGGTTCAGAGCTCATCGAAGTCGACCTCGCCGAGTTCGTCGCGGATTCGCTCGCACGCGCGGCGGAGCAGGCGGGAGACGTGCATCTGCGAGATGCCGATGCGCGCCGCGATCTCGGATTGCGACAGGCCCTCCTCGAAGCGCAGGCGCAGGACGAGGCGGTCGCGGTCGTCGAGCGTGTCGAGCGCGCCGGCCACGAACAGGCGGGCCTCGACCTCGTCGTAGCCCGACTCCTCGATCGGCACGCCGCGATCCTCCGACTCGCCGTCCGCGTCGAGCGCCGACAGCGAGACGGCCGTGCGAGCGCGATCGCTCTGGATCGCCTCGAGCACGTCTTCCACGCTCACCTCGAGGTACTCGGCCAGGCGCGGCACCGACGGGGACTGGCCCTCGCGGTTCGTCAGCTCCTCGGCCGCGCGGGTGACGCGGGTGCGCAGGTCGGAGACCGGACGCGGGATGTGGACCGCGGCGACGCGATCGCGAAAGTAGCGTCGCAGCTCGCCGATGATGTACGGCGCGCAGTACGTGGAGAGCGCGACGCCGCGCTCCGTGTCGAACCGGTCGAGGCACTTCAGAAACCCGACCCAGGCCACCTGCGCGAGGTCGTCGTAGGGCTCGCCCCACGACGCGAAGCGCCGGGCCAGGCCGTGGACGAGACGCTCGTGGCGGGCGATCAGGATGTCCCGCGCACGTGCGTCACCGGCCCGCCAGCGCTCGACGAGGACGATCTCGGGATCGGAGGCGCGAGCAGATGCCGGCATCGGACAAGTTCTCCCCGCGTGGGGAATGTTCAAACCCCGTATGAGGCTGACAACCAACCATTCGCAGACGCGTCGCCGGCGGATGATTGAAACCCGCCGGCCGGGGGCATTACCTGGCTGCTCGATTCCTCGAACCAGGAGAAACACATGATCCCGCTTCTTCTCATCCTGCTCCTCCTCGCCATCGTGTTCGGCGGCTTCTTCGTCTTCTCGCTGAAGGTCGCCGTCGTGGTCGCCATCGTCCTGCTGGTCGTCGGCCTGCTCGGCGGCTGGAGCTCCCGCGGTCGTCGCACGGCGATGTAGGCACGCCCAGGCGTTCTGACCCGTACCCGACCGCGCCGGGTCCCGCTTCTGCGGGGCCCGGCGTTCGTCTGTCAGGGCTGCGAGCCTCGATAGGATGGCCCGCATGGCCGCCTTCCCCAACCCGCTCGAGACGCACGATCTCGTCGACCTGTCGGTGCCGTTCGGGGAGGAGTACCCGATGGCGTTCCCCGACCACCAGCAGTTCCGGCACAAGGTGCACAACTGGTACGCGCCGGTCGACGGGCCGCAGCGGATCGCCAGCTCGTCCCCGTACTACGACTGCTGGATGGTCATCGACGAGCACTCCGGCACCCACTTCGACGCGCCGCCGCACTTCGTGCCGCCCCCCGGCTCGGGCCTGCCCCACGCCGGCCCGGCCGGCGCCATCACCGGCGACCTCGTACCGCTGGCGTGGCTGCAGGGCCCGGCAGCGGTGATCGACTGCCGCTCGCTGCCACCGGCGGCGAACGGCGTCTCGCCGCGGCTGACGATGGACCGCGTGCGGGCGTGGGAGTCGGAGCACGGCGCGATCGCGGCGGGCGACGTGGTGATCCTGTTCGGCGGCTGGGACCAGCGCTTCCTGCCGATGCCGGAGGGCCGTGGCTACACCATCGACGCGCTCGACGCCGCCGGCCCGGCCTGGCCCGCGCCCGAGCCCGACGTCGTGCTGTACTGCCGCGAGCGCGGCGTCCGCCTGATCGCCACCGACGCCGGCACCATCGGCGCCGCCGACGACCTGGCGGCGGCGCACTACGCCGGCCTCGAGAACGAGCTGCTGTTCGTCGAGTCGCTGAGCGGGCTGGAGCGCCTGCCGGCGCGGGGCGCGTACTTCGTGTTCCTGCCGCTGAAGGTGCTGCGCTCGTCCGGGGCCCCCGGCCGGGCGATCGCATACGTGCCGAAGGCGACGTAGCACCGGCCGCGGCGCCGGCGGCGGGCCGGCGCCTTGCGCGGTCGTACCGATCGGCGCTAACCTAACGGTCGATAGTTAGATGAAGGAGCACGCCGCCACCACGCTGCCCGACGCCCTCGCCTTCTGGGCGCGCGCGACGCCGTCTCGGGTCGCGCTGCGGGACGGCGACGACGCCTACACCTACGCCGAGCTGCAGGATGCGGTCGAGTCGCTGGCCGGCCGCCTCGCCCACGCCGGCGTCCAACCCGGCGACCGCGTCGCGCTGGTGGCCGAGAACCGGGCCGAGTGGGTGCTCGCGTTCCTCGCCTGCCTCGGCAGCGGCGCGATCGTCGCGCCGATGAACGTGCGGCTCGGCGCCGGCGAGCTGGGCCGGCAGCTGCAGATCGCCGCGCCTCGGCTGGCGCTGGTCAGCGGCGCCTACGAGGTCCTCCTGGCGCGCGCGGCGCCGCACCTGGAGCGCCGCCGCCTGGAGCGCGACGCCGCGGGCACGATCTGGCGGGAGCCGGCGCTGCCCGGCGGGTTCGCGCCCCCTGCTCCCACCGCCGCGGGCCTGGTCAGCTTCACCTCGGGCACCACCGGCTCACCGAAGGGCGCCGTCATCTCCCAGGGCGCGCTCGCCACCAGCGCCGCCATCTACGCACGGCTGCTCGGCACCACCGCCGACACGACGACGCTGGTGCTGGTGCCGCTGTTCCACAACACCGGCTTCCTCGACCAGCTGGCGCAGATGCTGGTCGTCGGCGGCGGCGTCGACCTGCTGCGCGAGTTCCACGTCGCCGACGCCATCGACGCGCTCGCGCGCCGGCCGGCCTCCTACCTGATCGGCGTGCCCAGCATCTTCCGGCTGATGATGCTCGACCCGCGGGCGGACGAGGCCTTCGGCGAGGTGCGGATCCTGGCCTACGGCGGCGCGCCGATGCCACCCGCCTGGATCGAGGAGCTGGCCGCGCGGTGGCCCGCCATGCGCCCGTTCAACATCTACGGACTGACGGAGTTCACCTCGCTCAGCCACGCGCTGGAGCCGGAGTTCGCGGTCTCGCGCGCCGCCACCGTGGGCCGGCCGGTCGAGCAGGTGCGGCAGCGCGTGGTGGTCGACGACGGCGCCGATGCGGCCCCGGGCGAGCCGGGCGAGGTGTGGCTGGCCGGCCCGACGCGGATGCAGGGCTACCTCGCGAACGACGCGGCGACGGCCGAGGTGTTCCGCGGCCCGTGGCTGCGCACCGGCGACCTCGGCGCGGTCGACGACGACGGCTTCCTGACGCTGCACGGGCGCATCGCCGAGGTGATCGTGCGCGGCGGCGAGAAGATCCACGCCAGCCTGGTCGAGGCGGAGCTCGGCTCGCTGGAGGGCGTCGCCGAGGCGGCGGTGGTCGGCGTGCCCGACGACGTGCTGCAGGAGCGCGTGGTGGCGTGCGTGGTCGAGCGTCCCGGCCACACGTTCGAGGCCGAGCGGGCGCGCGCCGGCCTGCGCGAGCGGATCGCCGACTACGCGGTGCCGGACCGGTTCATCGTCGTCGACGCCCTGCCCCGCAACGCCAACGGCAAGATCGACCGGGCGCAGGTGCGGGCCGCGTTCGAGGAGGTCGCCCGATGACCCGCGGCGCCATCCGCCAGGCCGCCGCCGAGCGCTTCTTCGAGCAGGGCTACGAGTCGACGACCGTGCGGGAGATCGCCGACGCGCTCGACATCCGCGCGGCCAGCATCTACTACCACTACCCCGACAAGCAGCAGATCCTGTTCGAGCTGATCGACTCGGCCATGACGCTGCTCGCCGACGGCGTCCGCCAGGCGGTCGCAGGTCACGACGCGCCCGCCGACCGGCTCGCCGCGATCGTCGTCCACCACGTCGCGCTGCACGCGTTGCGGCCGCGCGAGGCGACCCTCGGCGAGACGGAGCTGCGCAGCCTGACGGGCGAGCGGCTCGAGCTGCGCGGTGGCCAAGCGCGACGCGTACGAGGCGATCGTGGTCGGCGTGCTCGCCGACGGCGTCCGCACGCGGCGTGTTCGAGCCGCTCGATCGCGAAGCTGACGGCGTTCGCGGTGATCTCGATGTGCACGAACGTCGGCATCTGGTACCGGCCCGACGGCCGGCTGACCCTGCCCGAGGTCGCGCGGTCCTACGCGACCATGGCCACGCGGCTCGCAGGAGCCCCGCCGGCCGACCCCGCGCTCGTCGACCGCGTGCTCGCCGGCGCCGTCGCGGCGTACAGCATCTGACGAGGAGGTAGCACGATGGGACTGCGAACGCCCGAGGAGTACGTCGAGAGCCTGCGCCGGCAGTCGCCGGAGGTCTACGCCCGCGGCGAGATCGTCACGAACGTCGCCGACCACCCGCTGTTCGCAGTCGACGATGGCCTGCTGGGGCTCGTGGGTGTGCCGGGCGGCGTGGGATCCGGAGATGCGCGACACGATGGTCACGTCGCCCGACCTGAACGGCGAGGAATCGCACGTCTTCTGGCACATGGCGACCGGCCCCGAGGACCTGCTGCAGAACCTGCGCGCCGCGCGGATGCTGTCGGAGCGCTCGCCCCTGTCGGGCTACGCCTCGATCGGCCGCGACGAGCTGCAGGCGCTGCTGATCGTCACGCAGCGGGTCGATCGCGCGCACGGCACCTCCTACCACGAGCGGGTCGTCGACTTCGTGAAGCGCTTCCAGCGCGAGCAGCTGATGACCGCCGCCGCCGTCACCGACGTCAAGGGCGATCGCTCCAAGCGGCCCGCCGACCAGGACGACCCCGACCTCTACCTGCGCGTCGTCGAGCGCCGCTCCGACGGCATCGTGGTGCGCGGGGCGAAGGCGCACACGTCGGGCTCGGTGGTCGCGAACGAGCTCGTGATCATCCCGCAGCGCGCCATGCGCGCGGTCGACGCGGACTACGCCGTGGCGTTCGCGGTGCCGGTCGACACGCCGGGCATCAAGCTCGTCTGCCGCGGCTTCTCGGGCGAGAACCCCGACGAGTTCGAGGCGCCCGTCTCGAGCCACGACGACCTGATGGAGTCGTTCACGATCTTCGACGACGTGTTCGTGCCGTGGGAGCGCGTGTTCCTCTGCGGCGAGGCGGAGTTCGCGGGCGAGGTCGCGAACACGTTCGCGAACGTCAACCGGCAGGGCTACCTGGGCGCCGACGTCGGCAAGCTGCGCCTGTTCATCGGCGCCGCGCAGCTGGCGGCCGAGCTGAACGGCGTCACCGGCGCCGCGCACATCAAGTCGAAGATCTCCGAGATGATCCGCCTCGAGCGCTCGATCTGGGCGCTGGGCGTGACCGCCTCGCACGAGAGCCGCAACGAGGAGGGCTACCAGGTGCCCGACCCGGTGCTCACCAACGCCGGCAAGCACCTGGCGATGGAGGGCCACTACATGGCGGCCCGCAACCTGCTCGAGATCGCCGGCGGCTCCGTCATCACGTCGCCGTACGTCGAGGACATCATGCGACCGGAGCTGCGACCGTTCGTCGAGAAGTACTACCGCGGCGTCGACCCCGGCGATGCGATGGAGCGGCTGCGCGTGATGAAGCTGATCCGCGACCTGGTCGCGTCCGAGTACGGCGGCTACTGGTACACGGAGATCATCCACGGCTCCGGCTCGCCCGAGGCCGAGAAGCTGCAGATGTACCGCGAGCACGACCTCGACTACTGCGTCGGGCTCGCGCGCCACGCGCTCAAGGGCCGGGCGGCGGTCGGCGAGGCACCGACGGTGCGGGTGTCCTAGCCTGCCGCCATGCGTCACGTGAAAGAGGTCGGCATCCGCGCGCGCGACGTGGATGCCACCGGCCAGGTCGCCCGCGCCTCCGTCGCGCTGTACTTCGAGGAGGCGCGGGACGAGTGGCTCGAGGTCGTCGGCGGCAGCCCTGAGGTGGCGCTGTCCTACCTCGTGCGAGCCATCGACATCTCCTACGAGGCGGAGATCGCGCCGTCGCTGCAGACGGTGCGGGTGACGATCGAGCTGGACGGCCTCGGCACCACCAGCATCCGGCTGCGCGAGACGATCACGACCGGCCCCGACGACCGCATCGCCGCGACCAACCGATCGGTGCTGGTGCACGTGAACCGCGAGGGCACCGCCGCGGTCGCGCTGCCCGCCGAGTTCCGCGCGCGGCTCGTCGGGCTAGAGCGCCTCCACGGCGAGCAGCTCGGTGACGGCGGCGCGGGCGGCGCCGCGGTGCCGGTCGGCGATCTGCACCAGCCTGGCGTGATCGCCGCGGGCCAGCGCGGCGAGCATCTGCTCGTGCTCGCGGATGATGCGGCGGCGCGTCGTCGGCAGCCACAGGTAGGTGGCGCGGTACGGCTCCGAGGTGTTCCAGAGGCGCTCGACGTCCTGGCGGATCGCGCCCAGCGGCGACAGCTCGAAGAGGCCGAAGTGGAACGCGCGGTTCGCGACCAGCATGCCGGCCACGTCGCCGTCGGCCATCGCGGCGGCGATCTCGTCGTTGCGCGCGGCGAGCGACGCCAGCTCGTCCGCCTCCGGCACCCGGACGGTGCGCAGCAGCTCCGTCTCGAGCAGCTCGCGCATGCGGTAGATCTGCGACAGGTGGTCGACGCTCATCCGCGCCACGAAGTAGCCGCGCTGCGGCTCGTGCGTGACGAGGCCCTCGGTCTCGAGCGCGCTCAGCGCCTGGCGCAGCGGGCTGCGCGACAGGCCCAGCCGCCCGGCCAGCTCGACCTGGCGGATCTGCGCGCCGGGCTGGAGCTGCCGCCGGACGATCATCGCGCGCAGGGCCTCGATGGCCTCGCGCGTCAGGTCGGTGGCCTGCTCGGTGGAGACGACGGTGCTCATGCGCGCGGCCCGCCGTCGCCGACCGCGGCGCGCACCTCGGCGTGGAAGTCGCGCAGCTGCACCTCGCTCGGCACCAGGTTGCCGCCGCGCGCGAACGAGCGGCTCCCCATGCCGAGCTGGCACTGCTCGCAGATGGCGAAGTCCTGCTGGTTGGTGCGGTGGAACAGCTCGACCGACGGCTCGATGTCGTAGCCGGCGGCGATCACCTCCGGCGCGAACAGCCACAGGCAGACGATCCGCGTGCGGTCGGCCGCGAGCGGCTCCAGCCAGTGCAGGATCACGTGGTCGCCGACGAGGTTCAGGAACACGTTCGGCGTCAGCACGAGGCCGTAGTAGCGCCGGCCGTCCTCCTCCGCCAGGCCGGGCAGCGGCGGCAGGCCGGGACGCCCGTCGAACGTGAAGCCGCCGATGCCCTCGCCGTAGGCCGCGCCGTAGCCCGCCTGGTGCAGCGTGCCCTGGCCGCGCTTGAACTCCGGCAGCACCGTCGTCAGCTCGGGGTGGACGGAGGGGCAGTGGTAGCACTCGCTGAAGTTCTCGACGATCAGCTTCCAGTTGCAGGCGGCCTCGTACGTGCGGCGCGTGCCGGTGACGAGCGTCTCCATGCCCCACGTCGCCATCAGCTCGTCCGAGCCCATGCGGCTGCGGATCTGGCGGCCGATGTCGTCGTCCCACGAGCCCGGCTCGTCGGCCATGTTGATCCACAGGCAGCCGAGGCGCTCCTCGATCGCGACGGGTGCAGGCTCAGGTTCTGCCAGCGCTCGCGTCGCCAGTCGGGCATGTTCGGCGCCGCCCGCAGCGCGCCGTCGAGACCGTACGCCCAGGCGTGGTACGGGCAGCGGATGACGCCCTTGCAGACGCCGTCGGGCTCGGTCAGCAGGCGGGCGCCGCGATGGCGGCAGACGTTGTAGTACGCCGCCGCGGCGCCCTCCTCGGTGCGGAGGACGATGATGCTCTCGCCGCCCACCTCGCGGACGATGAACGAGCCCGGCGCGGTGATGTCGTCACCGCGGCCGACGCACACCCAGCGGCCGCCGTAGATGGTGCGCTGCTCGGCCGCGAAGATGGCGGGATCGGTGTACCACCAGCCCTCCAGCGAGGCCGGGAAGGTCAGTTGCTCGGTCTCGGCGGCCACGGCTCAGGCTCCGCGGACGGCCGTCGCGCCCAGCAGTCGGGCGGCCTCCTCGACCTCGAGCGCCGGCGCGAACCCGAGCGCCGCCAGCTCGGCGCTGACGTCGACCGGCAGGTCGCCGCCCTCGTCCTCGTTCAGCCGGCCGCCGACGATCACCTGGCCCTCGAAGCCCGACGCGTCGATGGCGGCGCGCAGCTCGCGGCCGATCGACAGCGCGGCGCCGTTGTAGGTGCCGAGGATGATCACGTCGGCGTCCTCGGCCACGGCCACCTCGGCGATGGCCGCGGGCGTCACGTCGGTCGGCAGCAGGATCACCTCGCTGCCGGCCCGGGGCAGCGCCAGGGCGAGCGCGTCGCGCACGACGTCGTGGACGTCGAGCACGGCCAGCACGATGCGCATGCCGTCGAGCCGCGGCAGGGCGCTGTCCAGGCGCTCGCCGACGCGGCCCATCAGCCCGGCCTTCCACGGCTCGAGCCGGCCGACCTGGGCGGGCGGCGTCAGGTCGACGCGCTGCTCGAGCCCGCCCATGCCGAGGCGACGGATCGCGAGCAGCACGCGCGCGGGGTCGGTGATGTCGACGCCGTCCTCGCGCAGGCAGGCGAGCGCGCGGTCGCGGAACCGCTCGCCGTACTCCGCCAGGTCGGCGCCGAGGCGCTCCAGGCGGCGCCAGTCGAACAGGTCGCCCGACCGGCGCGCCTCGCGCTCGAGCTCGTGCGCGATCATCTGCACCTCGACGTTCTCGGCGGCGCTCGGGACGCGCTCGGCCTCGGTCAGCGGCACGGCGTGCACGGCGTGGCCGGTCGGGCGGCGCAGCTGGCAGGCGATGTCGACGAGCACGGAGGCGGAGAGCACCGCCAGGTTGTGCGCGCGGTCGCGGGGCCGCATGTCGACCGTGTTGCCGTAGACCATCGAGCCGATCGAGTCGCGGCCGTGCAGGTCGTCCAGGGCCATGTGGATCGCGGCGCGATGCCACGGCACGTCGATCAGCCCGCCGTAGGAGTGTGCGAGGCGCGCGCCGCAGAGGGTCTCCACGACGTACAACTCGAGCGCGGCCCAGCCGATGTAGCTGCCGTAGTGCGACGCCTGCATCGCGACGCCGTCCTCGAGGTAGGAGTGCACGAGGCCGCCGCGCTCGCGGCACGCCGCGAGCAGGCCGATCGCGCGGATCGCCTCCTCCGTCACCTGGATGTCGTCCTGGCCGCCGGGCAGCTCGAACGACGAGTACTGGCCGAGGTTGCCGATGGTGGTGACGCCCGCCGTCAGCGCCGCCAGCGAGTTCGCGAAGCCGGCCGGCGTGCCGATCATGAAGTCGCCCAGGTGCGGCTGGATGGCGGCGGCCTCGCCCAGCCGGTGCCACTCCGACGGCTTCAGCTCCGGCCCGGTCTCCTTGTGGAGGGTGCCGCGATCGGACTCCGCGCACGCTCATCGCGCGCGACAGCGTCAGCCCGTAACGGTCGCACGCCATGCCCGCCTCGGCCAGTCCGCCCTCGACCTCCTCGAGCACGGCCGCGGTCGCCGCCCAGTCGGTCGAGCCGATCTGGATGTGGTACATGACGCGACCCTCGTCCCGCGCGCGCTGCTTGACCTCGGCCTCGCGACCAGGCGTCGAAGCGGCGCATGTAGGCGGTCTGGTGGATGCGCTCCGGGGCGGCGCTCGCACCCTGCTCGAGCAGCGCGGTTCCCGGCGTCATCTCGGACAGGTTGCGGCGGCTCACGGACCCTCCCAAGCTGTGGACACGATTGCATACATTACGACGACCGACCCGCCGCGACAAGCCCCGTGTCCGCGTCGGAGTTCGAGGGCGGTTCTGGGGTCTGACCCCGAAAACGGCCGAATTGGGGTCTGACCCCGAAAAGGCGCTTTTCGGGGGACAGGCCTGGCGCACCGGACACGCGCGGAAGGCGCGCGGATCGCGCGATCTGCGCGCTTTGCGCGTGTTCGGATCCGGACAATGCGCCTTCCGTGCGACTTTTTTTGTCTGACCAAAGTCAGACAAATCGCCTCCGCGGCGGCCCGAGACGGGTGCCACGGGCCTTCGCCCGCGGCACCCGCTCACCTCACTGCACGTTCGCCGAGACGCTCGCGGTGCCGTTCAGCGTGAACGTGCACGTCCTGCGCTTGCTACCGCTGCTCGAGCAGGCGCCCGACCAGATGGCGTCGCGGCCGCCGGAGACCGTCAGCGTGATCGACGTCCCGGTCGTGAACGACGCCGTCCCCGAGTTGCCGGTCGAGACGCTGATGCCGGCCGGGCTGGACGTGACCGTCTGCCCGCTGCGGCCGCTCACCGACACCGTCAGCGCGGCCGTCTGCGCCGGCGGTGGCGGCGGCGCGGCGGCGGTGACCGTCACGGTCGCCGTCCGCGTCACGCCGTTGAACGTGGCCGAGATGGTGGCCGTCGTGTCGACGGACACGCTCGTCGTGTTCACCGTGAAGCCCCGGGCGGTCGTGCCCGCGGCCACCGTCACGCTGGCCGGGATGCTCACCACGGCCGGGTTGCTGCTCGACAGCGCCACGACCGCGTCGCTCTCGGGCGCGCCCGACAGCAGCACGAACGCCGAGGTGGGCGAACCGCCCGACACGCTGGACGGGCTGGCCGTGACGCTCTGCAGGCTCACCGTCGGCGCGCCGGCGGGCGTCACCGTCAGCGTCGCCGTGCGGCTGTCGCCGTTGTAGCTGGCCGTGATGACCACCGTCGTCGACGCCGCGACCGCGGAGGTCGAGACGATGAAGCCGCCGGTGAAGCTGTTGGCCGGCACCGTGGCCGTGGCCGGAACGCTGGCCACCGCCGGGTTGCTGCTGGACAGCGAGATCGCCGTGTCGGTGGCCGGGCCGGACGACATCACGATGGTGCCGCTCGAGCCGTTGCCGCCGACCACCGTCGACGGGTTCACGTCCAGCGAGCCCAGCCCTGCCGGTGGCGGTGGCGTCTGGGCCGTGAAGCTGCGAGCCGCCGAGAAGGGCCCGGCGACGCCGGCGGAGTTGACGCCGCGGACACGCCAGAAGTGCGTGCCGGCGGCCAGCCCGGTGGTGGCGTAGATGGACTGCGTCACGCTCTGCTCACGCTCCAGCGGTGCGCCGAACGCGCTCGAGTCGTCGATCTGGATCGTGTAGGACACCGCCTCCGGCACGTCGTTCCAGTCGAACGTGATCGGCTGCGGCTGCGACGAGCCGTTGGACGGCGACGTCAGCGTCGGCGCGACCGGGACGCCGGGCGGCGACGGTGGCGTCGACCCGTTGGCGTCGATGTCGAGCTTCGTGACGAACGCGTCGCCCCAGAAGATCTGGAGGTCGCCGTTCCAGATCCGGTCGTAGGCGCCGACCGTGACCGGGAAGTCCTGCGAGAAGGTCGATCCGGTGATGTAGATGTCGCCGGTCGGATCGCGGGCGATATCGGCCCCGCCCTCCGCGTTCGAGCCGCCCTGGTAGGTCGCGAACAGCAGCGCCGACAGGGTCGGGTTCAGCTCCACGATGGTCGCGTCGCCGCCACCGTTGAAGGTCGTGTCCGGCGCTCCGGCCGTGGCCGGGAAGTCGGCCGAGCTCGTGCCGCCCGTGAACCAGACGTTGCCCGCCGCGTCGAGGACGAGGTCGCTGGCCGAGTCGAAGTCCGAGCCGCCGACGAAGGTCGAGAACAGGATGGCGGAGCCGGCCGGGTTCACCTTCGTGACGAAGGCGTCGCCGTTGTTGTTGGTGGTGTCGAACGCGCCGGGCGTCACCGGCCAGCCCGCCGCCGTGCCGCCACTCAGCCACGCGTTGCCGCCGCCGTCGACGACGAGGCCGCTGGCCCCGTCGAAGTCGGGGCTGCCGATGAACGTCGAGTAGACGAGCGCCGATCCGGCCGGGTTCAGCTTCGTCAGCGTGGCGTCGAAGGCACCGTTCGCCGTGGTGTCGAACGCGCCGGCCGTGGTCGGGAAGTCGGTCGAGCTGGACGCGCCCAGCAGGTACGCGTTGCCGCCGCCGTCGACCTGCACCTGCCCGCCGTTGTCGACCGCGGCGCCGCCGAGCAGCGTCGAGTACACCAGCGCCGACCCGGTCGTGTTCAGCTTGGTGGCGAAGGCGTCGTAGTTGCCGCGGTACGTGCGCGAGAAGGCGCCGGCCGTGGTCGGGTAGTCGCTCGACAGGGTCTCACCGGTCACGTACGCGTTGCCGGAGCCGTCGACGGCGATGCCGCGCGGCGCCTCGTACTCGGTGCCGCCCAGGTACGTCGAGTAGGTCAGCGCCGAGCCGGCGGCGTTCAGCTTGAAGACGAAGCCGTCCGTGACATCCGTGGCGCACCGCGGGCAGTTCGGGGGGATGTTCTGCGAGCGGTCGAACGCGTTGCCGGTGGTCGGGAAGTTCGACGACTTCGTGGTGCCCGTGACGTAGGCGTTGCCGCTGCCGTCGACGGCCAGGCGGTTGCCGAACTCCATGTTGCTGCCGCCGACGAAGGTCGAGTAGATCGAGCGCCGTGCCGGCCGCGTTCAGCTTCGAGACGAAGACGTCGGCGAAGTTCTGCGCCGCGCCGGTGCGGTCGAAGGCGCCGGTGGTGGTCGGGAAGTTGGGCGACTGCGTGGTGCCGGCCACGAAGACGTTGCCGGCCGCGTCGACGGCGATTCCCGTCGCGGTCTCGGCGCTCGAGCCGCCGAGGAACGTCGAGTACTGCACGCCCGGGTCGATCACCAGCTCGTGGTCGCGCTGGTAGCCGCCGACCGCGAACGAGAACTGCCCACCGGCCTTCGCGCCGGCACCGAGCACGTAGCGGCTCGAGACGGGCACGCGCGTGCCGCCGATGTCCTGGTAGGAGACCGGCTCGGAGTCCTGCAGCACGCCCAGCGGCGTGGAGATCTGCAGCTGACCGGCGTCGTTGACGCTCAGGCCGTCCGCGCCGCCGTACGCCAGCCGGATGTCCGACGGCGAGGCGCCGGGATGCACGTGGAACTCGTACTTCAGCACGCCCGACTGGCCCCGCAGCTGCAGGTCGATGCCGGGCCAGAGGTCGCGGTAGACCACGTCGCGGTACTGCGAGAGCCCCGTCTGCCACTGGCCGGGGTCGCTCCCCCGCAGGTCGTTGACGACGCCTGCAGCGGGCGCGGCGCCCTGCGGCACGGACTGCGGGTTCTTGCCGACGAACTGCAGGGCGAGCGCGATCTGCTGCGGCGTCTGTGCCGGGGCGGCGCCCGGCTGCTTCGAGAGCGACAGCACGACCGAGCTCGGCGTCATGAAGAACGCGTAGCCGTTGCCCTGCGCGTAGTACCGGGCACGGGCGTCGGTCTGGCCGCGGTTCTCGACGAACGAGACGGGGAGGTTCGCGTAGGCGCTGGCCGCCTGCTGCTGGCGCAGCGCGGCGTTCACCGCCGGCGCCGACGCCGGCACCGCGCGCACCGCATCGGACGAGCCTCCCATCCCGACGACAACTGCGACCGTCGCCAGTCCGAGACCGGCCCCGGTCGATAGCCAGAGCATGCCGCTCCGCATCATCGACTCCTCCCCCCCGAGCCGGTCACGGACCGGATCCCGGTATCGCGCTCCTATTTCGAGGTACGCCTAAAAACCGGAACCGGTTTTCCCGATCTGCGGATTGTGAAACCTGTTACGAGGGCGGAGGCTCGACCGGGCGGCGGGGAACGGGCGAGGACTGCATGATCGAACTGGTCGTCTGGCCGTGCGCCGCGAACCGGTCGATCACCTGCTCGAGGTGCTCCACGTCGCGCACGTACGCGATCGCGATGTAGCAGTCGTCGCCGGTCACCCGGTGGCACTCCACGACCTCGGGCGTCGATCGCGCGACCTCGGCCAGGATCGCGAGCTTGCCCGGCGCCGGACGCACCCGGATCACGACGCCGAACCCGTATCCGAGCCGTCGCGGGTCGACCATCGCGCTGTAGCCGGTGACGACGCCGGCCTCCTCGAGCCGTCGCAACCGCTCGGCCACGGCGGGCGACGACAGCGCCACCCGTCGTCCCAGCTCCGCCAGCGACAGCCGGGCGTCCGCCTGCAGCTCCGCGATCAGCAAGCGGTTCGTGGCGTCGAGCAGACCATCGTCGGTCGATCCGGCATCGGACGAAGCTTTCGGAGGCATGGATCCGATTCTACCTCGGAAATGCCCTGTGTCATGCGAGATCGGCCTGCCATCCTGAATGGATGCGCCACCGCACTCCGCCGCCGCACGTCTACTTCGTCGTCAGCGCGGTCTTCCACTACCTCGGCCCGGCCTTCGCGGTGCTGCTGTTCGCGCACCTGGACGTGCTCGGAGTGGCGTGGCTGCGCATCGCGTCGGCGGCGCTGCTGTTCGCCGTCTGGCGGCGACCGTGGCGGGCGGTGCGCGCGCTCGATCGCGCCGGCCGCCGGCTGCTGCTCGCCTGGGGCGCGTCGCTGGCCGCCATGAACGCCTGCTTCTACACGGCCATCGACCGGCTGCCGCTGGGCACCGTCGCGGCGATCGAGTTCCTGCCCGTGATCGTGCTGGCGGCGCTCGGTGCGCGCACGCGGCGCAACGGGGCCGCCCTCGCGCTGGCCGTGCCGGGCGTGTACCTGCTGACCGGCGTCCAGATCGCCGTCGAGCCGGTCGGGCTCGCGTTCGCCTTCGTGAACGCGCTGTTCTTCGCCCTCTACATCGTGCTGGCCGACCGCGTGGCGAAGCATCCGTCCCTGGGCGGCATCGACGGCCTGGCGGCGGCCATGCTCGTCGCGGCCGTGGTGATCACGCCGATCGGCGGCTGGCAGGCGCTGCCGTCGTTCACCGAGCCGCTGGTGCTGCTCGCCGGCATCGGCGTCGGCATCTCCTCTTCCGTCATCCCCTACGTCGCCGACCAGCTCGCGCTCGCGCGCCTGGCGCGCGCCACCTACGCGCTGATGGTGTCGCTGCTGCCCGCCACGGCGACGGTGATCGGCATCGTCGTGCTGGCGCAGATGCCCAGCGCGCTCGAGCTCGCCGGTATCGGCCTCGTGGTCGTCGGCGTCGCCCTCCACCGCGAGCCCCGGGCCGTGACCGCATAGGACACCGGGTTGCGGCGTGGTTCCCCGTTGCGGTGTAGGCTGCCCTAAGTTAAGCTCTGCCGGTCTGTAATTAGGGGAGCCTAACTCGCGTTGTCTGGGAACGGCGTGAAGGGCAAGAGGGGGGAACCGAATGAACAAGCTTGGACGCGCCGCGGTGCTGCTGCTGGCCGCCTTCGCGCTGATCGCCGCCGGCTGCGGCGGCAGCGATGACAGTTCTGACGAGACGACGCCGGCCGCCGCCTCGACCGACGCCGCCGCACCCGCCGGCGACGTCACCGACGCCGACGTGGCCAAGGGCCTGGCCCAGATGGTCACCGTCGCCGCCGAGGTCGCCGCGAAGACCGCCACCGACGCCGAGGCCGGCAAGACGGCGGCCGAGGGCCTCGAGACCCACTGGGCGCCGATCGAGGACGTCGTGAAGGCCAACGACCCCGACGCGTACGTCGCGATCGAGGACGCCATGGCGCTGCTCGAGAGCGGCGACGCAACCAAGGCCGCCGAGGGCGCCGCATCCCTCACGTCCGCCATCACCACCTACGTCGCGGCCCACCCGGGTGACATCGCCGCCGCCGCGACATCGGCCGCTGCCGAAGCCCTCGGCGAGATCGCCGCGGGGCTCGGGCAGATGGTCACCGTCGCCGCCGACGCGGCCGCGAAGACCGCCACCGACGCCGAGGCCGGCAAGGCCGCAGCCGCGGGCCTCGAGACCCACTGGGCGCCGATCGAGGACCGCGTGAAGGCCAACGACCCCGACGCGTACATCGCCATCGAGGACGCCATGGCGCAGCTCGAGAGCGGCGACGTCGCGAAGGCCGCCGCCGGGGCCGCCGCGATCGCAACCGCCATCAGCGCCTACGTCGCGGCATTCCCGGGCTGACCGGATGACGGCACGCCCGCAGCTTCGTCGAGCACCCCGCGGCCGTCACGGCCGCGGGGTTCTCCTCGTCCTCGCCACCCTCGCGATCCTCGTCGCGGGGCTCGTCGGGGCCTCGCCCGCGCTCGCCGCGGACAGCGGGGTGGAGAAGGCGCGGGCCGAGCTCGACGCAGTCGCGGGTGATGCTCGACGCAGTCGCTCGACGCTGGCGCGGGCCGGCGATCGCGAGCAGGCGCTCGCGGTCGCGCGCAGCGCCTACCTCGACCACTTCGAGTTCGCCGAGGTGCCGCTGCGCCTGCGCGATCCGAACCTCACGCTGGACGTGGAGTTCCTGTTCGCGACGCTGCGCAACGACATCAAGGGCGGCGAGCCGATCTCGCAGCTCGAGGAGGACGTGCGGGCCATCCGGGGCGGCCTCGACGATGCGGAACGGGCGCTGTCGAGCACCGGCATCGGCGCCCCGCTGATCGCCTTCGCCTACTCGTTCAGCATCCTCTTCCGGGAGGGCGTCGAGGCGGTGCTGCTGATCGCCATCCTGCTCGGCTCGCTCGACGCCGGCCGGGCCAAGAACTACCGCCGGCCGCTCACGTGGGGCATCGTCGCGGCGCTGTTCGCGACGATCCTGACCTGGATCCTGGCCACGTTCCTGATCGACATCGCACCCGTCAACCGGGAGCTGCTCGAGGCCATCACCGCGATCGTCGCGGTCGTCGTGCTGGCGCTGGTCAGCTTCTGGCTGATCTCCCGCCTCGAGCACCAGCACTGGATGGAGTTCATGCGCGCCCGCGTGGCCGCGGCGATCGCCACCGGCAGCGCGATCGCGTTCGCCGGGCTCGGATTCACCGCGGTGTACCGCGAGGGCTTCGAGACGGTGCTGTTCTACCAGGCGCTCGCGTTCTTCGCCGAGGGCCTCGAGCTGTGGGTGATCCTGGGCGCCGTGGTGGCCGTGATCGCGCTCGCCGCCGTCGGCTTCGCCGTCCTCAAGCTGGGCCGCCGGCTGCCGCTGAAGCCGATGCTGATCGGCAGCGCCACGCTGCTGCTGGTGCTGTCGGTGGCGCTGGTCGGCAACGCGGTGCGAGCGCTGCAGGAGGCCGACAAGATCGCGGTCACACCGGTCGCCTCGAGCCTCGCGCGGCCGCCGATCTACGTCGCCGAGCTGACCGGCATCCACCCGACGCAGCAGGGGCTGTTCGCCCAGCTGATCCTGCTGCTGATCTACATCTTCGGCATCCTCTACGTGTTCGCCTGGCGCCCGTCGCGCCGCCCCGCCACGGCCGAGGCGGTGAGCGAGTGAGCCGCCGACCCGTCGTTCGCCCCGCGGCGCCGCGTTCGCGTCGGCATCGACGTCGGCGGCACCTTCACGAAGGCGATCGCGATCGTCCCGGGCGACGCGCACCCGCTGGCCGAGGCGGTGCACCCGACGACGCACCACGCGCCGGGCGGCGTCAGCGAGGGCGTCGCGACCGTCGTGAAGATGCTGGTCGAGCGGCTCGGTGACGGAGGCGCGATCGAGCTGGTCGCGTTCTCGACCACGCAGGCGATGAACGCGCTGCTGGAGGGCGACGTGGCGCCGGTGGGCGTGATCGGCATCGGCGCCGCCCCCGACGTGAAGCGCGCCCGGCAGCGCACCCGGGTGGGCGAGCTGGCGCTGGCGCCGGGCCGCAAGCTGCGCACGGAGCACGTGTTCATCGACGCCACCGGCGGCCTCGACGTGGGCGCCGTCGACGACGCGATCGACGTGCTGGTGCGCGCCGGCTGCCAGGCGCTCGCGGTCAGCGCGGCGTTCGCCGTCGACACGCCCGAGCACGAGGAGCTGGTCGCGCAGCGCGCCCGCGCGCGCGGTCTCGCCACCTGCGCCGGGCACGAGCTGACCGGCACCTACGGTCTCGAGACCCGCACCGTCACGGCGGCCATCAACGCCAGCATCCTGCCGCTCGTGCAGCGCACGGCGGCCATCGTCGAGCAGGCGCTCGCCGATGCCGGCCTCGACGCGCCGCTGCTCGTGCTGCGCGGCGACGGCGGCGCCATGAACCTCGACGCCTTCCGCACCGCGCCGACGATGACGATCGGCTCCGGGCCCGCCGCCGGCGTCGCCGCGGCGCTGCACCAGCTCTCGCTGCGCGCCGGCCTCGTGGTCGAGTGCGGCGGCACGAGCTCCAACATCTCCGTCGTGCGCGACGGCCGCACCGTCCTGCGCTCGCTGCGCGTGATGGGCCGGCCGACCGCCATCCGCGCGATCGACAGCTGGGTGGTCGGCGCCGCCGGCGGCAGCATGGCCCGGCTGGGCCGCCGCAAGGTGGCCGAGGTCGGCCCGCGCAGCGCCCACGTCGCCGGGCTGCCGTACGCGTGCTTCGCGTCGCCCGAGGCGCTGGCCGGCGCCCGCGTCGAGCTGATCGCGCCGCGGGCCGGCGACCTCGAGAGCTACGTGACGCTGCGCGCCGGCGACGACCGCTACGCGCTCACCGCCACCTGCGCCGCGAACGCGCTCGGACTCGTGCCCGAGGGCAGCTACGCCGCGGGCAGCCGCGAGGCCGCAGTCGCGGGCTTCGCCGTGCTGGCCGCGCACCTGCGCTCCGACCCGACCGCCACCGCGCAGGCCGTGCTCGACGGCGCCGTCTCGAAGATCGCCGAGGCCGTCACGCAGGCCGCCCGCGCCTACGACCTGCCGCGCGATGCGCCGGTGGTCGCGCTCGGCGGTGCCGGCGCCGCGCTCGGCGCCGAGGTGGCCCGCCGCCTGGGCCGGCCGCTGCTCGTGCCCGACCACCCCGAGGTGCTGTCGTCCATCGGTGCGGCGCTGTCGCTGGTGCGGGCCGAGGCGGTGCGCACGTCGACCGCGGCGGGCACCGCGCTGCGCGTCGCCCGCGACGCCGAGCTGGCGTGCATCGCCGCCGGCGCGGCCGCCGCCACCATCTCGGTCGAGACCAGCTTCGACCCGCGCACGGGCGAGCAGCGCGCCGTCGCGACCGGCGCCGTTGCGCTGCAGGCGGGCGCGTCGAGCGCGCTGCAGTGCGGCGACGACGAGCTGGCCGACGCCGCCGCCGAGGCGCTCAAGGTCGACGCCGGCTCGCTGCGCCTGGTGGCCGTCACCGACTACTACCGCATCTTCGCGGGGCCCGAGGACGGCGCCGTCTCGGTCGTCGACCTGCGCGGCGCCATCTCGTTCGCCGAGCAGACGCGGTCGGTCATCTCCGACGACACGGACGCGCTGCTCGCGAAGCTGCGCGAGGCGATCAGCGCCGGCTCGCTCAACCTCGGCATCGCCACCATGATTCCGCGCGTGATCCTGATCTGCGGCCCGAACATCCTCGACCTCTCCGACGCGCGCCGCGCCGAGGACGTGCTGACGGCGGCGCAGACGGCGCTCGCCGACCGCCCCGGACCGGCCGTCGCGGCCGTGCTGCGCTGACATGTCGCTGTACCGCAGTCCCGGGCCGCCGCTCGTGGGGCGCGATCGTGATCGCGCTCGTCGTCGGCCTCGTCATCGGCGGCGTCGCCGGCTACCTCGGCGGCCAGGCGGGCCAGGAGACGCCGTCGCTGAGCAAGGGCCTCGAGCAGGCGCAGGAGAAGGTCCGCCCGGCCGTCGACGGCATCTCGCTGATCTCGGTCGAGTACCCGATCGGCGTCAAGGACGGCGTCGTCGTCGAGCCCGCCCAGCTGCAGGGCGCCAAGGACCAGCTGGCGCGCGTGAAGGAGTCGTTCGCCGACGCGCAGCCCGACCTGGTCGTGATCGACCCGGACGGCGTCGCGAAGGTGCAGGCCGACCTCGAGCAGCTCGGCGCGAAGCTCGAGGCGCTGGCACCGGTGGCCGAGGTGGACGCGCTGGTGGCCGGCATCGAGGCCGAGCTGCGGGGCGTCGCGCGGCTCTCGTAGTGTGCGGCTGCGCGAGGGCGTCACAACGGCGCCGCCTCGCGACATGTCCTGGTCATGACAGATGCAGAGCTGATCGAGCGAGCGCGGTCCGACCCCGCGGCGTTCCGCACGCTGTACGACCGCTATGCCGGCCGCATCCACCGCTACCACCTGCGGCGGACGCGGCACGACGAGGCGGCGCTCGACCTGACGGCCGAGACGTTCGCCCAGGCGTGGGTGTCGCGGCTGCGGTTCGCCGACGCCGCCGGCGGCTCGGCCGGGCCGTGGCTGTACGGCATCGCCCGCCACGTGCTGCTGGTGTCGGTGCGGCGTGGCCGGCTCGAGCGGCGGGCGTGCGAGCGCCTCGGCGTGATGGAGGCGCTCGACCGGCCGCCCGCCACGGTCGCGCCGCAGGAGCGCTGGCTCGACGGCCTCGACGAGGCCCTCGCCGACCTGCCCGCGGCGCAGCGCGAGGCGCTCGTCCTGCGCGTGGTCGCCGACCTCGGCTACGACGAGATCGCCGACCACCTGTCGACGACGGAGGAGGCGGCCCGCGCCCGCGTCTCACGCGGGCTCACCACCCTCCGCTCCCAGCTGACCGATCCCACGGAGGCACGACCATGAGCGAGCCCCTCTCCCCCGACCTGATGCGGCTCGGCGACGCGCTCGAGACGACTGCCGCCGCCGACCTCGGCGCCGCCGCTCCGGTGCCTGCCGCACCGGCGCGCGCCGCTCGCCGGCGCCCCTCGCGGCGCCGCCGGATCGTGCTGATCGGCGTCGCCGCAGCGATCCTGATCCCGACGGTTGCCGTCGCCGCCGACCAGCTGATCGGCAACGACGAGGTGGCCGCCAGCATGCCCGCCGGGACGCTGGCGCTCGCCGGCACCGAGCCGACCTGCACGGTGGTGAAGAAGAACGTCGAGTTCCACTGCGTGCTGGCCCGGCCGCCGGCGCCCGAGGTGGAGGACTGGAAGGGCACCGTCGAGGCGACCGTCGACGCGACGAGCCACGTCAACGGCGGCTGCCGCTCGCTCGTCAGCGAGGGCACCGAGTGGCAGTGCTACCTCGGCCAGGCCGCGGTCGACCAGCAGATCATCGGCCAGGACTTCCTGGGAGCCGAGTCGAGCGGGCCTGGCGTGGGGTAACGCCTATGGCTGCCGGGTGGCGTGCACGAGCCGGCGAGCGGCCTCCGGGTCGCCGCCGGTGAGCGCGCCCCCGGCGGCCACGGCGACGCATCCCGCGGCGAGGAACTCGGCCGCGTTGTCGGCCGAGATGCCGCCCGTCGCCAGGAGCTGCACGTGCGGGAACGGGCCGCGCAGGTCGCGCACGTACGACGGCCCCATCCGCGCGGCCGGGAACAGCTTCACGATCGGCGCGCCCAGCTGCAGCGCCAGCGCCACCTCCGTCGGCGTCAGCGCGCCGGGGATGTGCAGCACGCCGAGCCGGTCGGCCTCCCGGCACACGGCCGGATCGACGTTCGGCGCCACCAGGAAGGTCGCGCCGGCGGCCACCGACAGCTCGACGTCGCGCGGGTCGAGCACCGTGCCGGTGCCGAGCGTGAGACGCGAGCCGTGGCGCTCGGCGGCGTCGCGGAGCGCAGGCAGCGCGGCGGCGCCGGAGAGGCTGAACTCGACCACCGTGACGCCGACGTCGACCAGCTGGTCGACGATCCGGATCGCCTCCTCGAGGTCGCCGGTGCGGATGATGGCGACGAGGCGCTCGGCCTCGATGCGGGCCTGGATGTCGGCGGGTTCGGTCATCGGCGCAGCAGGTCTCCGGAGGCGAGGGCGTTGACGTCGGCGCGGCTGGCGAGCGACATGTCGCCCGCCACCGTGCACTTGAGCGCGGCCAGGCGCGCGGCGAAGGCCAGCGTAGCTTCGACGTCGAGGCCCGCGAGCAGCGAGTCGACGACGCCGGCCACGAACGCGTCGCCGGCACCGAACCGGTCGACCACCGTGGCCGCGACGACGGGCTGCACCGTGACGGATCCGCCCCGCTCGACGGCGACGCTGCCGCGCTCCGAGCACGTCAGGACGACGAGTCGGGCGGCGGGCGCGAACCGGCCGGCGAACTCGGTCGCGGCGGCCCGGTCGTCGCCCTCGGCCAGCGCCGAACACGGTGCTCGCGTCACGCGCGCTGCAGACCACGACGTCGGCCTCGCGGATCAGCTCGGCGGTCGCCTCGCGCGCGGCATCGGGGCCCCACAGGCGGGCGCGGTAGTTGACGTCGACGACCACCTCGGCGCCGCTCGCCCGGGCCGCGGCGGCGAACGCCAGCCCGGCCTCCCGCGCGTGGTCGGAGAGGCCCAGCGTGATGCCGGAGAGGACGGCGAAGCGGGCGCCGCCGAGCAGCGCGGCGTCGAAGCCGAGCGACCGCGCACACGAGCTGCCGGCGCGGTCGTAGTAGACCTCGGTGGCGCGCGGCGCGGAGCCGAACTCGACGAAGTAGAGGCCGACGCGACCGTCGGGCGTGAACCGGACGCCGCTCACGTCGACCCCGGCCGCGCCGACGGCGCCGGACACGCGCCGCCCGAGCGGCGTGTCGGGCAGCGCGCTCACCCACGCCACCCGGCGGCCGAGGCGCGCGAGCGCGACGGCGACGTTCGACTCGGCGCCGCCGACATGCAGGTCGAGCGTGTCGGCGTGCTCGAGGCGACCGTGCGCGGGCGGCGACAGCCGCAGCATCGTCTCGCCCATGGTGACCACCTCGAACTCCAACTCGCTCCTTCCGGTCGCCGGTGCAGCCGCTGTCATACCGCACCTCCGGGCGTCGAGCGCGGGCCGGTATCATCGGGCCCGGAGCGACGATGGCGACCTACGACGAGATCGGCACGACCTACAGCACCACGCGCGTCCCCGATGCGCGCATCCAGGCGCAGATCGACCGGGCGCTCGGCGACGCGGCGACGGTCGTCAACGTCGGCGCCGGCGCGGGGTCCTACGAGCCGGTCGGACGCGAGGTCGTGGCGGTCGAGCCGTCAGCGGTGATGATCGGGCACCGGCCGCCGGGATCGGCGCCGTGCCTGCAGGCCAGCGCCGAGAACCTGCCGCTGGCCGACGGCACGTTCGACGCGGCGATGGCGGTGCTGACGGTGCACCACTGGGGCGACCTGGAGCGCGGCATCGCCGAGATGCGGCGCGTCGCCCGGCGCGTCGTGATCCTGACGTGGGACGCCGCCTACGGCGACGAGTTCTGGCTGACGCGCGACTACCTGCGGGCCTCGATCGAGTTCGACGAGGCGCGGTTCCCCGCCATCGAGCACGTGGCCGAGCTGCTGGGGCCGGGCGCGATCGTCGAGGCCGTGCCGGTGCCGCACGACTGCACCGACGGCTTCTGCGCCGCCTACTGGCGGCGGCCCGAGGCGTACCTCGACCCGGTCGTCCGCGCCAACATCAGCAACCTGGCGCGGCTCGGCGACCAGCTGGACGAGGGCGTCGAGCGGCTCCGTGCCGACCTCGCCAGCGGCGCGTGGCAGCGTCGCCATCTGTCGCTGCTCGGCCTCGAGGAGATCGACCTCGGCTATCGCATCGTGCGGACGGCCTGACGTCAGCGCCGGCTGGGCGCGCGCGCCTGGGCGGCGTCGTCGATCTCGCCGTCCTCCATCGGAGCGGAGAGGAACAGCCCGATCAGCGGACCGACGATGAGCGCCATCACGATCACGATGCCCATCACGAGCGGGCGGTTCACGCCACCGGCCACCATGTCGTAGATCAGTACGGCACCCACCGCCAGCGCGATGGCGGTGCCCGTCGATCCGAGTACGAGACGTCTGCGTCGATGCTTCATTACCCCGGGAGTCCCCCGGGGACGCGTCGGGAAACCTCCGGCGAGCTCGCAAGAGGTCAGACCAAAAGGTTTACGAATCAGTCCATCGGGGGACTTCGCGCGGTAGTGGCCTGTGCGAGCTTCCACCACGAAGCCGTCTTCTACGAGCGGCGAGCGGACCTACATGGACCGGCTGCTGCCCTTTCTGCGCGAGGGCGTGGCGGCCGGCGAGCCGATGCTGGTGGCCGTCTCGCCGGCCAAGATCCAGCTGCTTCAGGGGGCGCTCGGTGCCGACGCCGAGACGGTCACGTTCGTGCCGATGGACGAGCTGGGCCGCAACCCGGCGCGCATCATCCCCGCCTGGCGCGCGTTCGCCGACCGGGCCGGGGCAGCGCCCGTCCGCGGCATCGGCGAGCCGGTCTGGGCGGGCCGCAGCCAGGCCGAGCTGGACGAGTGCTTCCTGCACGAGTCGCTGCTCAACGTCGCCTTCGCCGATCGCCCGTCGTTCCAGCTGCTGTGCCCGTACGACACCGAGACGCTGCCGGACGACGTGCTCCACCGGGCCCGGCAGAGCCATCCGTGCGTCGACGAGGACGGCACGACCGGGACGAGCGCGCACTATCACCCGGAACGGACGCTCAGCGTGGGACTGCCGGCGGTGCCCGGCGTCGCCCGCCGCCTGACGTTCGACGGCCCGGCCCTCGGCGAGGTGCGGCGCACCGTCGCCGCCGCGGCCCGCGAGGTCGGCATCGCCGACGACCGCACCGACGCCTGCGTGCTCGCCGTCAACGAGCTGGCGGCGAACAGCGTGCGGCACGGCGGCGGCCGCGGCGAGCTGCACATCTGGCACGAGGACGGCGCCCTGGTGTGCGAGGTGCGCGACGGCGGCTGCATCACCGACCCGCTCGCGGGACGCCGCGTCCCGACCATCGACCAGCTCGGCGGCCGCGGGCTGTGGATGGTCAACCAGCTGTGCGACCTCGTCCAGATCCGCACGCCCCCGCACGCGCCCCTGAACACGGTGCGCGTCTGGGCCCGCGCCTGACCGGCGAGCGCGACGCTTGACGATCGCGCGACGCCGCCAGTATCATCGGCGGTCCACGAGCGTGCCGGTGCGCCGGCACTCGCTCCCCGGCCCACGTTCGACGTGGTGGGTGGTCGGCTGGGAACTTCGGATCACGACGACGAAGGTCTCAGGAGGCGCATCGATGGCATCGCGACGGACGCACCGGTCGAAGTCGAACTGGCAACGCCGCAGGCTGGTGCTGCTCGGTGGCGCGATCGCGCTCCTCGTCGCGGCCTGCGGGGGCGGCGACGACAAGTCGACGTCCACGTCCTCGTCCGGCGGCGCCGCGCCGGCGGGCAACGTCGAGATCACGATGTGGCACGGGTACGGCGAGCTGGCCGCGCCGGGTGAGGAGCCGAACACCGAGCTCGACTCGCTGAAGGCCCAGGTCGACGCGTTCCAGGCGGCGAACCCGAACATCAAGGTCGACATGACCTACGTCAACTCCGACGACGCGCTCGAGAAGCTGACGGTCGCGCTGCAGGGCGACAAGGCGCCCGATCTCACCTACCAGTACGGCACCAACCTGCCGCAGCTCGCGACCTCGCCGAAGGTGGTCGACCTGACGCAGCGCGTGGCCGCCGCCGACTACGACTGGAACGACTTCCCGGCCGGCGAGCGCGACGTCTTCACCATCGACGGCAAGGTGATCGGGGTGCCGGCGCTCGTCGACAACCTCGCGGTCGTCTACAACAAGGACCTGTTCGCGGCCGCCGGCCTCGCGGAGCCGACGCCCGACTGGACGTGGGACGAGCTGGTCGCCGACGCCAAGGCGCTGACCGACGCGTCGAAGACCCAGTTCGGGCTCGAGTGGCCGATCGACGGCAGCGAGACCGAGGTCTGGAAGTACATCGCGATGCTCTGGGAGGCGGGCGGCGACCTGATGGCGCCCGACAACTCGAAGACCGCGTTCTCCTCGCCGCAGGGCGCCACGGCGCTGGCCGCGCTCGGCGACCTGGCGAAGGCCAAGGCGCTGTACCTCAACAACGCGCCGGACAGCCCGAAGGCGAACGAGCTGTTCAACGCCAACAAGATCGGCATGTTCATCACCGGCCCGTGGAACCTGGCCGACTTCCCCGACGCCAACTACGGCGTGCAGGTGATGCCGTCGTTCGCCGGCGGCACGCACGACACCATCGCCGGGCCCGACGCGTGGGTGGTCATGGACAACGGCGGCGACCGCGTCGAGGCGGCCTGGAAGCTGACGCAGTACCTGACGGCGCCCGAGCAGGTGCTGTCCGACGCGCTCGCCACCGGACACCTGCCGACGAGGTCGTCGGTTGCCGCCATGCCCGAGTTCGCGCCGTTCGCGACCTCGTTCCCCGGCGTCGACGTGTTCGCCACGAACCTCGACAACGTCAAGAAGGCGCGGCCGTCGATCGCGACGTACCCGCAGATCTCGCAGGCCCTGGGCAACGCCGTGACGAGCGTCGTGCTGGGCAAGGCGGAGCCGGCCCAGGCGCTCGCCGACGCCGCGCAGCAGGCCGACGCCGTTCTCGCCGCCGGTTGACGGGCGCACCGTGAACCGGCGGCTGCAGCGCGCCGTCCACTCCGAGCACGCCGCGGGGTGGGCGTTCGCGGGGCCGGCGATGGCGCTGATCATGGTCTTCGGGCTGATCCCGATCGTGTGGTCGTTCGTCCTCTCGTTCCAGAAGTCGAACCTGCTCGCACCCGAGCGGCCGTTCGTCGGGCTCGACAACTACCAGCGCCTGGCCGAGGACCCGCTGTTCCACGACTCGGTCAAGCACACCGTCATCTACACCGCGCTGTTCGTGCCGCTGTCGGTCGGCGGCGCCCTGCTGATCGCCGTGGCGCTGAACCGGCCGCTGCGGTTCATCAAGCTGTACCGCACCGCGGTGTTCGTGCCGGTCGTGGCGTCCACCATCGCGACGTCGATCATCTTCCTGCAGCTGTTCGACCCCAACTTCGGGCTCATCAACTGGGCGCTCGGCACCGTCGGCCTCGGGCCGTACGGGTTCCTGCAGGACCCGAACCAGGCGCTGTACGCGATCGTCATCCTGACCGTCTGGGGCTGGATCGGGTTCGACGTGATCGTCTTCCTCGCGGCGCTCCAGGGCGTGCCGCGCGAGCTGATCGAGGCGGCGATGATCGACGGCGCAACGCCCTTCGGCGCCTTCCGCCGCGATCGTCGTGCCGCTGCTCGGGCCGGCCACGCTGTTCCTCGTCGTCTGGTCGACGATCAACGCGCTGCAGCTGTTCGACGAGATCTACTTCCTGACCAAGGGCGGGCCGCTGTTCTCGACCTACGTGCTCGTCTACTACGTGTTCGACCTGGCCTTCCAGAAGGGTCTCGCGGGCTACGCGGCGGCCGTCGCGTACACCCTGTTCGCGGCCATCCTGGTGCTCACCGCGATCCAGCTGGCGATCGGCCGGCGGATGGTGCACTACTCGTCGTGAGCACCGTCGACATCCCCCGCCGGCGGAAGCCGAAGTCGCGCTGGCCGCTGCCGTTCTCGCCCTGGCACCTGGTGCTGGCGCCGATCGCGCTCGTGATGATGACGCCCCTCCTGTGGATGCTCGTGACGTCGATCGAGACGGTGGCCGAGACGCGCCAGTTCCCGCCCGTGATCATCCCGTCCGGCATCCACTGGCAGAACTACACGTCCGTCCTCACCGAGGCACCGTTCGCGCGCTGGTTCGTGAACACGATGATCGTCACCGTCGCATCGGTGGCCGGCAACCTCGTGTTCTGCAGCCTCGCCGGCTACGCGTTCGCCCGGCTGCGCTTCGCCGGCAAGAACATCGCGTTCTTCCTGATCCTGGCGACGCTGATGATCCCGTTCCAGGTGGTGATGATCCCGACGTTCCTGATCGTCAAGTCGGCCGGCCTGATCGACACGCTGCCCGCCCTGATCCTGCCCAACCTGGCGACCGGTTTCGGCATCTTCATGATGCGGCAGTTCTTCCGCACGCTGCCCGTCGAGCTGGAGGAGGCGGCGCGCATCGACGGCGCGTCGCGGCTGGGCGTCCTGACGCGGATCGTCCTGCCGCTCTCGGCACCGGCGCTGGCGACGCTCGGCGTGATCACGTTCATGTGGACGTGGAACGACTTCCTGTGGCCGTTGATCACGATCTACTCGGAGGAGAACCTGACGCTCCAGCTGGGGCTGACGCAGTTCCAGGGCGCGCACCAGACCAACACCGCGCTGCTGATGGCGGCGAACGTGATGAGCATGGCTGCCGATCCTGCTGCTGTTCTTCGTCGCCCAGCGGTGGTTCGTCCGCGGCATCGCGACGTCCGGGCTCAAGTAAACGCCGGCAGCCACTCCGCCTCGGCCTGCAGCAGCTCGTCGGCCAGGCGGTGCACGTCGCCGAGCGACAGCGTCGCGCTCGTCAGCCGGTCGAGGCCCAGCGCGGCGTGCACGGCGTCCCGGCTGCGCGTGCGGTACGCCTCGACGACGCAGGCCTGGACGGCGATCGAGCCGAGGTTCACGCCCGCGCAGGCCGCCGGCAGGTCGCCGAAGTAGGTCGGCTGCACCCCGTTGCGGTCGACCAGGCAGGCCACCTCGACGCAGCAGCCGTCGGGCAGGTTCGTGATCAGGCCGGTGTTCGGCACGTTGCCGTAGATGACGCGCGGCGTGCCGGTGATGATCGAGTCGACGATCTGCGCGGCGTACTCCTCGCTGGTCTCGAGCTCACCGGTGCTGAGCTCGTCCGCGAGCTGCTGCAGCTCCTCCGAACCGTGCGACTCGCGGCACTGCACCAGGTAGTCCCAGCGGTTCTCGATGTACGACAGCGTCTCGGCCGGCGTGCGGCGGAAGAACGGCAGGTACTCGGAGTTGTGGTGGCTCGACTCGGTCGGGAAGTGCCCGGTCAGATCCATGATCGCGGTGCGCACCTGCTCGCGGCCGCCGCCGTACCAGTCGTCGACCTCCTCGGTGGCGTCGCGCTCGCCGCGGGCGTACTCGCGCACCGCGGTGCGCAGCTCGTCCGTCACGTCCACGCCGTTCAGGCGGTACTCCAGCAGCCACGACTGGTGGTTGATGCCGGCGGCCTTGAACGACCACTCGCCCGGCTTCGCGCCCATGACGCTGGCGAGGAAGTCGGCGGTGTGCTGCACGGAGTGGCAGAGGCCGACCGTGCGCACGCCCTCGCCCGACGTGTACCAGCAGTTCATCGACATCGGGTTGGCGTACTGCAGCAGCAGCGCGTCGGGGCACACCTCGCGCATGTCGCGGGTGATGGGCTCGAGCGCGTGCATGGAGCGCAGGCCGCGGAAGATGCCGCCCGGCCCGAGCGTGTCGCCGACCGTCTGGTCGATCCCGTACCGGCGCGGGATCTCGATGTCGAGCGCGTAGGCGTCGACGCCGCCGACCTGGAAGCAGACGACGACGATGTCGGCCCCCGTCAGTGCGGCGCGGCGGTCGGTGGTGGCGGTGATGCGCGCCGGCAGGCCGTGCGCCTCGACGACGCGGCGCAGGTGGCGCTCGGTGCGCGCGAGCGTGACCGGGTCGATGTCCATCAGCACGAGGTGCGCGTCGCGCATGCTCTCGAAGCTGAGGAAGTCGGCACCGAGCGTGAGCGGGAACTCGAAGCCGCCGGCACCCACGATCGTGATCGTCGTCAAGGGGTCTCCCAGGAGTTGCGATTGCTGCGGTGACAGATCCAGCAGCGGGACTCCCAGCCGACCACCCACCACGCGAAACGTGGGCCGGGGAGCGGCGCGACGCGCCGGCTCGTGGACCCGGAACGCTACGTCTGCCCACGGGCTGGTGTCAAGCGTCCCCCGGTCCGGGCGCACCGCGTGCGCACGCACTGCGTCCACTCCGTGACGGACCGTGCGATGTCGCCCGATCCGTTGCACCTCCGGGCAGAAACGTTCTGGGGTCAGACCCCAGAAACTGGCGATTCTGGGGTCAGACCCCAGGCTTAGAAGCTGCCGAGCTCGGGGGCGCCCGTGGGAAGCTCGTTGACCGCCCGCTCCGCCGAGTCGATCGCGATCTGGGCCCAGCCGAAGCGGTGGGCGTCGACGCCGGCGATCGTGACCGCGCCGACCGGCGCCCGCGACAGCAGCATCTCGCGGCGGGCCGTCTCCTCGTCGTCGACCAGCGAGTTGAGCCCCGACGAGTACGTGTGCGGCCAGCGATTCACGACGATGCCCGCGATGTCACGGTCGGCGTCGAAGCTCGTGCCGTGCAGCATGCGGCCGAGCACGTCGTGCACGGCATCCCGGTACTGCCCCGGCGTCGTCTGCAGCATCGCCGCCTGCGCCAGGCGGGCCTCGACGCGGTAGTCGCGCTCGTCGGGGTCGACGACCGGGCGGTGCACCAGCTGCACGACGATCGGGTCGTCCGGCGTGACGCCCGGCGCACGGTCGAGCGTCACGACCGGATCGAGCTCGACCTTGTAGAAGAACGCGCCGGGGGCGTTGAACTCGCGCAGCCCGAGCTCGGCGAACCCGCGCCAGCTGCGGATCGCGGCCTTCACGTAGCACATCGGCTGCTTCACCACCCGGCGCAGCGCCGCCGCCTGCGCGGCGTCCAGCTCTCCCATCACCTGCGGGAGCACGCGCGACCAGGCCGCGAACACGCAGTGGGTCGCCCGGACGCGGCGCGCGCCGCGTCCGTCGCGGTAGTCGATCTCGGCGCCGGCCGCGGTCGTTCGCATCGCCGTGACGGTGCTGCCCGTCTGCACGCGCACGCCGGCGCGCTGCAGGTGCTGCAACGCGCGCTGCGCGACGGTCGCGAGGCCGTCGGGAAACTTCGCGAGCGGCTCGGACATCCACGCGAACGACCGGTCGGCGGCGCCGAGGTCGATCGCATCGAACCCCGGGAACCCGGCCCGCAGAGCGTCGAGCGCCGCGACGCACCCGGCCGGCGAACCGAACGTGCCGATCGTCCGCCGCGTGAAGAGGTCGGCATCCGCACCGAGGCGCCAGTCGTCGCGCAGGAAGGACCGGTAGCTCGTCGTCGCGAGGTAGGAGAGCCGCGCGGGCACGGCGAGGTGCGCGAGCGTGACCGGCTCGGCCGGCCAGGCGACGACGGGCCCGGCCCCCGGCACCACGCGGTCCTCGCCGAACGTCTCGCGGTCGAGGAACGTCGCGGCTCCGAGCGCCGCAACGGCCGGATCGCCCTTCGCCGGCATGGTGTCGATGTCGACGCCGATGTCGGCGAGGAACCGGCGGTTGATCGGGCTCGACCAGCTGCGCGTGCCGGAGAACCCCGAGGCGCCGCCGAACGTGACCAGCTGCCGGCCGTCCACGTCGAACTCCACCCGCCGCGTCATCCCGCCCACGTGGTCGGCCGCGTCGAGCACCAGCGACCCGCCGGTCGTCGCCGAACCGCCGCAGGTAGAAGTACGCGGCGGCCAGCCCGCTGATGCCTGCTCCCACCACCACCAGGTCGACCGGCTCGTCGCCGGCGGGATCGCCGTCGGCCTCGAGAGCCCGATCGACGAGCCCCTCCGTCACCGCGGGCGGTGCCTGCTCGTTCAGCGTCACGTCCATCGTCATGCGCCGACCCTACTACCTCAAGTGCAGTTGAGGTCAAGCGGAGGATCGACGTAGCGGTCGCGCCGCTCAGGCAGCCGGTGGGCCGCCCGCGCCGAGCAGGAGGCGGCACTCCGCGGCCTTGAATCGCATCGTCACCGCCTGCCCGGGATGCAGCGCGAGCTCGTCGGCGGCCGCGGTGGTGATCTCGGCCGTCACGTGAGCGGGCGTGGCCGCCGTGACGCGCACCCGGTTGCCGAGCCGGACGATCCGCACGATCGTGCCCGCGAGGCTGTTCCGCGCCGAGCCCCCGTGGCTGCCCAGCGTGATCGACCAGGGAGGTATCGCGACCCCGACCGGCCCCTCGCCGGGCTCGGTCGTGACCAGGCTGCCGCCGGCGAGCGCGACGTGGGTCAGGCCATCGCTGCCGGCGCTCGCCGTGCCCGTCAGCAGGTTGATCCCGGCGAAGTCCGCCACGAACGCGGAGGCCGGCGAGGCGAGCAGCTCCTCGCCGGAGCCGGTCTGGACGATCGCACCGTGCTCGATCACGGCGATCCAGTCGGCGAGCGCCGCGGCGTCGTCGTAGCTGTGGGTCACGATCACCGTCGTCAGGCCGAGCGTGCGAAGCAGCGTGCCCAGCTCACCGGTGACGCGATCCCGGGTCGCCGGATCGAGGCTCGACAGCGGCTCGTCGAGCAGCAGCAGCTGCGGATCGCGCGCCAGCGCCCGCGCGATCGCGACCCGCTGGCGCTCGCCGCCGGAGAGACGGCCGGGCTTCGCGGTGGCGAGGTGCGCGATCCCGAGCTGCTCGAGCAGCTCGTCGGCCCGACGGCGTCGATCCTTGCGCCCCACGCCGCGCGCCTCGAGCGGGAACGCGACGTTGGCGCGCGCGTCGAGGTGCGCGAACAGGGCGAAGTCCTGGAAGACGACGCCGACGGGACGCCGCTCGACCGGGACGAACCGCCGCGTCGGCCCGTCGAACCACACCTCGTCGCCGAACGTGATGCGTCCGTCGGCCGGGCGGACGAGGCCGGCGATCGCACGCAGCAGCGTCGTCTTGCCGGCACCGGAGAGCCCTGCGATCGCGACGGTCTCACCGTCCCCGACGCGGAGCTCTGCGTCGAGCGTGAAGTCGCGCAGCGGAACCGCGACGCGGGCTAGGAGTGCTCGGTCCATCGCCTCGTCCCCGCCTTGACGCCCGCGAGGACCGCGAACGAGATCAGCACGAGCACGGCCGACAGCGCCAGCGCGGCGTTGACGTCGCTGTCCAGCTCGCCGTAGATCGCGAGCGGCGCCGTCTCCGTGACGCCGCGGAACGAGCCGGCGAAGATCAGCGTCGCGCCGAACTCCCCGAGCGCTCGCGCCCACGCGAGGACGGCGCCGGTCACCAGGCCGCCACCGGCGAGCGGCACGGCGATGCGCAGCAGCGTGCGCGTGGCCGAGGCGCCGCTGGCGCGGGCCGCCTCGAGCGTCCCGGCGTGCAGCGCGGTGAACGCCGACTGCGCCTGGCGGAGGTAGAACGGGCTGGCGACGAAAATCTGCGCCATCACGACCGCCGTCGTCGTGAACGGGATCTCGAGGCCGAGCGGCCCGCCGAGGGTTCCGCGAGCTCCGAACGCCGACAGCAGGGCGATGCCGGCGACGGCCGGCGGCATCACGAGCGGCAGCTCGAGCAGCGTGGTCAGCGCGTCCTTCCCGCGCACCCCCGGGAGCGTCAGGACGTAGGCCACGGGCGTACCGACGACCACGATGATCACCAGCGAGACGAGCGTCGTCTTCAGGGAGAGCAGCAACGCGTCCTGCGCGACCGGCGACTGGAGGCCGTCGAGGAGGCTGCTCGGAGCCACCCGGAGGAACACCGCGATGATCGGGAGACCGATGAAGCCGGCTGCTGCGGCGACCAGGCTGACAGCGGCAACTCGCTCCCCGAGGCGGGTCACGTCGGCGGCGCCTCACCGAAGCCGGCATCCGTGAGGATCGCCTGCCCCGCCGCCGACAGGACGAAGTCGATCCAGCGCTGCGCCAGTTCCTTCTCGTCCGACCTCGAGACCACGGCGATCGGATACGTCGCGGTCGGCGAGGCGTCGGCCGGGATCGGGATCTGTGCGAGCGCGTCGCCCGCGGCCTTGGCGTCGGTGACGTAGACGAACCCGGCGTCCGCGTCGCCGCTCTGCAGCTTCGCGACGATCCCCTTCACGCTCTGCTCCTCGCTGACGACGTTCTTCATCACGTCCGCCGACCAGCCCGCGCCCAGCGACGCGTCGAGCGCGGAGAGCACCTTGCGGGTGTAGTCGCCCACCGGCACGCCGGCCGCGCCGATCACCAGCTTCACGCCGGGGCTCGAGAGCGACGCGAGGTCGGTGACCTCCGTCGCGCCGGACGGCGTCGCCAGGACCAGCGTGTTGGTCGTGAACGGCACCGGCTCGTCCACCTCGCCGTCGGCGGCCAGGGCATCGGGGTACTTCGTGCTGGCAGCGGCGAAGACGTCGGCCTTCGCGCCCTCCTGGATCTGCGTCGCGAGCTCGTCCGACCCGGCGAACGAGAACTCGACCTTTGCACCCTCGTTCGTGGCGGAGAACGCCTCGGCCAGCTTCGGGAAGACCTCCTTCAGCGACGACGCGGCGAGGACGCGAAGCGTGCCGCCGCCGGCCGGGGTGCTCGACGCGACCGGCGCGGCCGTCTCGGCCGTCGACGTCGCGTCAGACGGGCTCGACCCACCGCATCCCGTCATCGTCGCGGCGACGGCGATCAGCGCCACGGCGCCGCCGGTCCTCCATCGAATGCTGCGCCGCAGGTTCGTCATGCGGGAAGCATCCGCGCGATGATCGTGTTCTGTCAAGTTCGACCTGATTCAGATAGAATACTGTCATGAGTGATCGCTTTCTCGCGCTCCGCCGCGTCTCGGGCCTCTCCCAGCACGACCTCGCGAGCCGGGCCGGCGTCTCGCGCAGCCTCGTCGCGGCGATCGAGGCCGGGCGCAACACGCCGTCGGTCGCCGCCGGCATCGCGCTCGCCCGCGCGCTCGGCGTGACCGCCGAGGAGCTGTTCGCCGACGACACCGGCGTCGCCGTCCCGACCGCGGCCGCGGCCACCCCGCTCGCCGAGGGCGACGCGGTGCGCCTGGTTCGCGTCGGCGACGTCGTGGTCGCTGCCACCTGCGACCCGCTGGCCGACGGCACGATCGCCGACGCGATCGTCGCCGGCGGAACGCTGCGCCATCTGCCGGGCTCGCGCGAGGACGGCGTGCTCGTGCTCGGGTGCGACCCGGCCCTGCGGCTGATCGAGCGCATGGCGCCACCCGACACGAGGATCGTGACCGGCCACGCGACCAGCGGCGACTCGATCGCCGCGCTCGGCGACCGCCGCTGCCACGCCGCGGTCGTCCACGCCGCCGACGGCGCTCCCGCGCGTCTGCCGGAGGCCGTCGCCCAGACCGCGCTCGCCCGCTGGCGGGTCGGCATCGCGGCGAACGTCCCGGAGGCCGAGATCGTCGACCGGCTGCGCGACGGCCGGCTCGCGCTCGTCTGCCAGTCGCCGACGGCCAACGCCCAGGCCGCCGTGGAGCGATGGCTGCTCCACCACGACCTGACGGGGGTCCGGCGAGCGGGCCTCGCGCGCGACCACCTCGAGGCCGCCCGTCTCGCGACGGCGGACGGCATTGCCAGCGTGACGTACGAGCCGGCCTCGCTACGCGAGGGCCTGAGCCTCGCGGTCGTCGAGACCCACCGCGTCGACGCGCTCGTGCGGCTCGATATCACCGCCGCGGCGGCGACGATCGCCGAGATCGTCACCAGCCGCGCGTTCCGCGCGCGCCTGCAGGCCGTGCCGGGCTACCACCCGGCCTGACACCGGCGTCCGCTAGCGCGGACGGAGGCCGTCGAGCACCACGCCGACCAGGCGCTGCGAGGCGTCCTCGCGGCCCTGGCGACCGCAGGCGAGGCACGTGCTCATCAGCAGCGCGAACACGTCGCTGACCGACACATCGGTTCGCACGGCGCCGGCGTCCTGCGCGCGCTGCAGCAGGTCGCCGACCGCGACGGTCAGGTCCTGCTTGCACACGCCGAGGCTCGACTTGATGTCGACGCCCGCCTCGGCGAACGCGTCGGCGAGGGCCATGTCGGTCGTGCTGCGCTCCGCCATCATCCGCAGGAAGCCGAAGAACGCATCGCCCGGATCGTCGGCGCCGAGCGCGGCGCGGGCCTCGTCCGCCAGCGCCTGCACGCGGTCCTTGACGATCGCGGCGAACAGCGCCTCCTTCGTCGGGAAGTGGCGGTAGACCGTGCCGACGCCGATGCCGGCGCGGGCCGCGACCGTGTCGATCGGCACCGCGAGGCCCTCGGAGGCGAACACCTCGCGCGCCACCTCGAGGATGCGCGCGCGGTTGCGCCGCGCGTCTGCACGCAGCGCCGGGACCTCGACCTGATCAGCCATTTGACAACCGGAACGATCGTTCCGTATACTGAAGCGGAACCATTGCTCCGATTATAGCGCCGCCGCCGTGGCGCCCACAACTCCCGACCCAAGGCCCTTCATGTCCACCGATATCCTCCGTAAGGCGTCCAACCCGTGGCTGGTGCTGGCGATCGTCTGCCTCGCCCAGTTCATGGTCGTGCTCGACTCGACCGTGGTCAACGTCGCCCTGCCGACCCTGCAGGCCGAGCTCGACTTCAGCTCCAGCTCGCTGCCGTGGGTCATCAACGCGTACACGCTCATGTTCGGCGGCTTCCTGCTGCTCGGCGGACGCGCAGCCGACCTGTTCGGCCGCCGCCGCCTGTTCCTGGCCGGCGTGATCGCCTTCACCGCCGCGTCGCTGCTCGACGGCCTCGCGCCGTCGGCCAACACGCTGATCATCGCCCGCGGCCTGCAGGGCCTCGGCGCCGCGCTGGTCTCACCCGCCGCGCTCTCCATCGTCACCACCACGTTCGCCGACGGCAAGCCGCGGACGAAGGCGATGGGCGTCTGGGCCGCGATCGCCGTCGGCGGCGCTGCGCTCGGCCTGCTGCTCGGCGGCATCCTCACCGAGTACGCGTCGTGGCGCTGGATCTTCTTCGTCAACATCCCGATCGGCATCGTCACGTACCTGCTCGCCCGCCGCTTCGTGCCCGAGTCGCGCGTCACCGAGCACTCCGGCTTCGACCTCGCCGGCGCCGTCACCGTCACGGCCGGGCTGATCCTGCTCGTCACCGGCATCGTCAAGGTGCAGGACTACGGCTGGGTCTCCTGGGAGACGTTCGGGTTCCTGGCCGCGGCCGCGGTGCTGCTGGTGTCGTTCGTCGTGATCGAGCTGCGCACCGCCCACCCGCTGATGCGGCTCGACATCTTCAAGACGCGGTCGCTCTCGATCGCCAACTCGACGATGCTGGTCGTGACCGGCGGCATGTTCGCGGTGTTCTTCTTCGCGACGCTCTACGTGCAGCAGATCCTGCACCTGTCGCCCGTGCAGGCAGGCCTCGGCTTCCTGCCGCTGACCGCCGCGATCATCGGCGCCTCGGCGCTCGCCCAGCCGCTGATCGGGCGGGTCGGCATCCGCAACGTCGCGCTCGCCGGCATGTCGATCGCCGCCGTCGGGCTGCTGCTCCTGGCGCGTTCGAGCCCGACCGGCACCTACGTCTCCGACGTGCTGCCCGGCATCCTCGTGATCGGCCTCGGCCTCGGCTTCACGTTCGTGCCGCTGACGCTGATCGGCACCACGAACGTCGACGCCCGTGACGCCGGGCTCGCGTCGGGCCTGTTCAACACGTCGCAGCAGATCGGTGGCGCGCTCGGCCTCGCGATCCTCTCGACGTTCGCCGCGAACCGCACCACGAACGAGCTCGCCGCCCTCGGCCGCGCACCCAGCGAGAGCGAGACGGCCAGCGCGCTGGTGTCCGGCTACCACGTCGGGTTCGTCGTCGGTGCGGGCCTGTTGCTGATCGGCGTGATCGTCACCGCGACGATGCTGCGCCGCAGCGACGTCGCCACCCTCGACGCCGGCCAGGCCGTGGACGCGAAGCCGTCCGCCGCTCCCGCGCGACCGCTCGAGCCGGCGTTCGAGATCGACGACTGAGCCACTTCCGCGCGCTTTCGTGCGCCTTCCGTGCCGGGGTCTGACCCCGAAAAGGCCCGAATCTGGGGTCTGACCCCAACACGGAAGGCGCGCGGAAGCGCGCGGATCGCGCTACCGGACACGGTCCGTTGCAGTTCGGGCACGTTGCGTGCGCTCGCGGTGCGCCGCGCGGGTGGTATCTCTTGTCCGTCCGCCCGCGAGACGGCGGAACCGTGTCGCCCGTTACGTATGATCGTGCCGATGCAGGCCGATCACGTCGTGGCTGAGGCGGCCGGCCCTCCGTCGGTGGAACCGCGCTCCGCCGGGACGGCGATCCGGATCGAGATCCAGGCGCTCCGGGCCCTCGCGGTGGTGCTCGTCGTGATCTTCCACCTCTGGCCGCAGCGCCTGCCCGGCGGCTACGTCGGTGTCGACGTCTTCTTCGTCATCTCCGGCTTCCTGATCACGTCGCACCTGCTCGGCGAGGTCGACCGCACGGGCCGCATCTCGATCCCGCGGTTCTGGGCCCGCAGGGCCCGCCGGCTGCTCCCCGCGTCGCTCCTGGTGCTGGGCGTCGTCGCGATCGCGACGATCACGCTGACGCCGGACACGTACTGGCGCCAGTACATGGAGGAGATCGCCGCCGCGGCGACCTACCGTGAGAACTGGCTGCTGGCCTCGAACGCGGTCGACTACCTCGCGGCCGACAACACGCCGTCGCCCGTGCAGCACTTCTGGTCGCTGTCGGCCGAGGAGCAGTTCTACCTCGTCTGGCCCGTCCTGCTCGTCCTGGCGGCCGTCGTCACCCGCGGCCGATCCGTCCGCCGCCGCCGCATCGCGCTGATCGCCGTCATGACCGCGATCACCGTCATCTCGCTGGCCGTCTCGATCGGCTGGACGTACCGGCGGCAGCCCGAGGCGTACTTCGTCACGCCGACGCGCATGTGGGAGTTCGGCCTGGGCGGGTTGCTCGCGTTTCTGCCGGTCGCGGTGACGACCGCGCGTCCCGCACTCCGGGCGGCGGCGTGCGCGGCGGGCCTCGCCGCGATCGGCCTGTCCGCCCTCCTGTTCGCGGGGACGTCGCCCTTCCCGGGGTACATCGCGCTGCTGCCCGTGGTCGGGACCGCGCTCGTGATCGCGGCCGGCAACCCGTCCTCGCGCTGGAGCCCGACCCGGCTGATGGGATTCCGCCCGGTGCAGCTGGTCGGCGACGTCTCCTACTCGTTCTACCTGTGGCACTGGCCGCTCATCGTGCTGATCCCGATCGTGTTCGCCGCGCCCCTCTCCGGCAGCGACAAGGTGCTCATCTTCGGCGCGTCGATGGCGCTCGCCTGGGTCACCAAGGTGTTCGTCGAGGATCGCTTCCGAACTCCGCGCGACGTCAGCCGGGCCCGGCCCCGCCGGGTGTTCGCGACCGCGATCCTCGCGACGCTGGTGGTGGTCGGCATCAGCGCAGCCTCGATCTCCGTGCTCGACGCCCGGAACGACCGCGACCAGGCGCAGGTCGTCGCCGCGACCGCGAATGACTGCTTCGGCGCCGCCGCCCTCGAGCCGGCGAACGGGTGCGCCGAGCCGTTCGCCCCGACCGGCGTCATGACCCCGGCGTTCGCCAAGACCGACATGAACCTCGTCGCCGACCCGGACGGCGGCTGGCAGTGCGAGACGGTCAGCGGCAGCGATGCCCTCCGTCCCTGCACCTCCGGCGCCACCGCCGCGCCCGACCGGACGATCGCGATGCTCGGCGACTCCCATGCCATGCACTACCGGGCCGCCCTCACGGAGATCGCCGAGCGCCGGAACTGGCAGGTCGTGACGTACTTCAAGAGCGCGTGCAGCGGCACCGGCGACCCGGAGGTGATGCTGCGGTCGACCGAGGACCAGGACGCGTGCGCCAGCTGGGGCGCGAAGGCGCTGTCGGCGATCGCGTCGAACCCGGCCATCGACACGGTCGTCTTCGCCAACGTCAGCAGTGCCTACCACCAGGGCGATGCGACCACTCCGATCGGCCCCGACCCGTATGCGGCGGCGTGGCGGCAGCTGACCGACGCCGGCAAGAACGTGCTCGCCCTGGCGGACGTGCCGCGGACCTTCGGCGGCGACGTCCCGGACTGCCTGGCGACCGCGACCGGTGACCCGTCGAAGTGCGACGCGCCCGTCTCGGCGGCCCTCGTCTACGACGCGGTGGCGGACGCGGCGGCCAGCAGTCCGGACGCGTCCGTGAAGCTGCTCGACCTGACCGACAAGTTCTGTCGAGACGGCACGTGCCATGCGCGAATCGGCGGCGTCATCGTCTACTCCGACTCGTCCCACCTGACGGCCACCTACGCGAGGACGCTCGCGCCCTCCATCGAGGCGGCGCTGACCGGGTTCTGAGGCTCAGCGATCCGGATAGCGCAGCAGGCCGAGCGTGACGCCGCCGTCGACCGGCACCGTCACCCCCGTCACGAACGAGGCGCCGTCGCCGAGCAGGAAGGCGATCACCCGCGCCACCTCCGCCGCCTCACCCCACCGTGCGAGCGGCGTCTGGTTCGCGATCCAGCCCCGCGTGTCGTCGTCGTAGCGCGCCGTCATGTCGGTGGCGATGAAGCCCGGCGCGACCGCGTTGACGCGGATGCCGCGCGGGCCGAGCGCCGCCGCCAGCGACGCCGTCACCGACGCGAACCCGGCCTTCGCGGCCGAGTACGACGGCGTGAAGACGCCCGTCGTCGCCAGCACGTTGGCCGCGGCAGCGCTCGTCACGTTCACGATCGCACCGCCGTCCACCAGCACGTCGAGCAGCCGCTGCGTGAGCAGGAACGGCGCCGACAGGTTCACGTCGACCACCCGCCCCCACTCCGCCTCGTCCACCTCGGGGAACGCCGTCCGCGGACCGATGCCCGCGGCGTGGACGATGCCGTCGAGCGTCGGCGTCGCGGCCCGCACCGCGGCCTCTGCGGCGGCGAGGTCGGAGACGTCGAGCACGACCGCCGTGCCGCCCGTCCGCTGCGCCGTCGCGGCGGCCGCCGTCGCATCCAGATCGGCGCAGAACACGTGCGCGCCGAGCCGCGCCAGCTCGTCGGCCGTCGCACCGCCGATGCCGCCACCGGCGCCCGTCACGAGGAACCTCAGACCGCGCATTGGCCAATGGTACGATCGCAGGCCCAATGAGCGCCAGCATCCGCCCCGAGCCGTACGCCATCGCCGTGCCCGAGGAGACGCTCGCGGACCTGCGACGCCGCCTCGCCGCGACCCGCTGGCCGGAGCCGATCGGCCCCGACGACTGGAGCGCCGGCACGCCGCTCGCGGTCGTGCGTGACCTGGCGGAGTACTGGCGCGACGGCTTCGACTGGCGCGAGCAGGAACGGCGGCTGAACGAGCTGCCGCAGTTCCGGGTGCCGATCGACGACTACGAGATCCACTTCATCCACGTCCGCGGGCGCGGGCCGGCCCCGCTGCCGCTGCTGCTGACCAACGGCTGGCCGAGCTCGATCCACGAGTACGCGAAGGTGATCGGCCCGCTCACCGACCCCGCCGCGCACGGCGGCGACCCCGCCGACGCGTTCGACGTCGTGATCCCCGCGCTGCCGGGCTATCCGTTCTCGCAGGCGCCGGACCGCGTCGGCACCTGGCCGGAGGTGCCCGGACTGTGGCGACGCCTGATGACCGACGTGCTCGGCTACCCGACCTTCGTGGCATCGGGCGGCGACCTCGGCGCGATCGTGACGGCCGCGCTCGGCGCGCACCACGGCGACGTGGTGGCGGCGATCCAGCTGGAGGCGGTGTTCGGGTCGACCGGCCTCGACGAGCCGACGCTGGCCGACGACGAGCGCGCCTTCCTGCAACAGCGAGTCGACTGGGCGCGAGAGGAGGGCGCGTACTCGCACCAGCACGGCACACGGCCGCGGACGCTGTCGTTCGGGCTCAGCGACTCTCCCGCCGGCATGCTCGCGTGGATCACCGAGAAGTACCGCGCGTGGTCGGACTGCGGTGGCGACCTGTACCGGTCGTTCACCCGCGACGAGCTGCTCGTCACGCCCACGCTGTACTGGGCCGCGAACAGCATCGGCGCGTCGTTTCGCCCCTACGCCGACACCGGCGCGATCGTGACGGGGTCGAGCTTCCCGTACGTCGAGGTGCCCGTCGGCGTCGCCGTCTACCCGGGCGATCTGCCGCATCCGGTGCGCGCCTACGCCGAGCGCCACTTCAACGTGCAGCGCTGGACGGAGATGCCACGCGGCGGCCACTTCGCGCCGCTCGAGGTGCCCGACAGCTGGGTCGCCGAGACGCGCGCGTTCTTCGCCCGGGCCCGGTAGTCGCCCGACCGAATACCCTGCGCGCATGTCGCCGGCCCCGAATCTCGCGGTCGCCGGCGGCTCGTCGTCGTCTGCGCGGCGCACGTGGTGGCGATGGCTCGCCCCCTGGGGGACGAAGCCGGCACTGATCGCCGCCGGCGGTCGGCATCGTCGGCGTGATCGTGATCGTGAACGTCGCGACCCGCATCTCGGGGCTCGACAACCGCCCCAGCTCGGCGATCATGGCCTCGCTGATCCTGGTCACCGTCGTGACCATGACCGGCGGGCCCGCTCGCCGGCGTCGCGACGGCGGGCATCGCGGTCGGGCGCGTGCGACTACTACCTGGCGCGGCCGTTCCACTCCTTCTCGGTCGACTCGCCGGCGATCGAGATCCTGTTCGCGTCGTTCTTCGTCGCCAGCGTCGTCATCGCCGGCCTGGTCGGCCGCCTGGCGGTTGCGCGGCGCGACGCCGAGGAGGCCATGCTGCGCGCCGGCCGGCTGCAGCGTCTGACCGCGTCGCTGTCGCGGGCCCGCACCGCCGAGGAGGTCTACGGCGCGATCCTGACGGAGGGACGCGAGGCGCTCGGCGCCGACGCCGGACTGATCGGCCTGCCGACGGAGGACGACAGCGCGCTGATCCTCGTCTCGACCTTCGGCTTCACGCCGGTCGAGACCGCCGGCTGGGAGCGGGTCGACCTCTCCCAGCGCACCCCGATCGGTGACGCCTACCTGCTCGGGCTGCCGATCGTGCTGGAGCAGGGCGAACGGGAGGTGCGCTTCCCGTCCAGCGGCGGCCAGGGCGCCCCGACGGCCTCCGTGCCGCTGCACACCGGCGAGCGGCCCATCGGCGCGCTCGGCTTCCGGTTCGCGTTCGGCCACACGTTCAGCGCGGCCGACCGGGCCCTCGTCTCGAGCCTGGGCGACCACTGCGCCCAGGCGCTCGAGCGCGCCCGCCTGTACGACGCCGAGCACCGGGCGCGCGAGGCGCTCGACCTGCTCGCGACCGTCGGCGTGCGCCTCGCCGGGACGCTCGACCCGGACGACGCGCTGCGCACGCTCGCGTCGCTGGTCGTGCCGGCGATCTCCGACCAGTGCGTCGTCGACCTGGTCGAGCACGGGCAGATCCGCCGCCTCGTCGCGGTGCACGCCGACCCGGCCCTGCAGGAGGCGGCCCGCGTGCTGGAGGGCTTCGCGCCCGACCTGAACAGCGACACGCCGGTCGCCGTCGCGATCCGCACCGCGACCACGCAGCTCGTGCCGCTCACCGGCGACCTCCCCGAGTCGGCCTACCGCAGCCCCGCGCACCGCGACGCCGTGGTCGCGATCGGGCTGCGCTCGATGCTGTCGGCGCCGCTCGTGGTGCGCGGCCGCACCATCGGTGCGCTCACGTTCGGCTGGCGCCAGGACCGGGCGTACGGCGGCATGGACATCGGCCTCGCCGAGCAGCTCGCCCGCCGGGTGGCGCTGGCCATCGACAACGCCCGGCTGTACGAGGTGCAGCGCGAGATCGCGCACACCCTGCAGCAGAGCCTGCTGCCCGGCACGCTGCCGCAGCCGCCGGGCATCGAGATCGCCGCGCGGTACCGGCCGAGCGGCGCCGGCGCCGAGGTCGGCGGCGACTTCTACGACGCCTGGCCGATCGCGGGCGGCGGCTACGCCATCTCGATCGGCGACGTGGCCGGCAAGGGGCCCGGCGCGGCGGCCCTGACGGCGCTGACGCGGCACGCGATGCGCGTCGCGTCGCGCTACGAGGAGTCGCCGAGCCGCGTGCTGCAGGTCGTCAACGAGACGATCCTCGAGGAGCGCGGCCCCGCGGAGTTCTGCACCGCCGCGGTGGCGCTGCTGCGTCCCGACGGCGCCGGCTACTCGTTCACGAGCGCCTGCGCGGGGCACGCGCCACCGCTGATCCTTCGCGTCAACGGCACCATCGAGGAGGCCGGCCGGTGGGGCACGCTCCTCGGCGCCGTGCCCGACGCCACCTTCCACGACGCCACCACGCGGCTCGAGCGCGGAGACGTCGTGGTGTGCTGGACCGACGGCGTGACCGAACGCCGCATCGACGGCGAGCTGTTCGGCGACGAGCGGCTCGTCGAGCTCGTACGGTCGCTCGCCGGAGCGTCGGCCGAGGCGATCGCGGCGGCCATCGACGACGCCGTCGTGGCGTTCGCGCCCGGGCTGCCCGACGACGACGTGGCGATCCTGACGCTGCGCCTGGTCGGGACGCCCGCTCCGTAGCCCGCGGCGAAAGCTGCAACGCTTCAGCGGCGATGGCGACGATCCGAGACATCGAGCGCGGCGGCCTGGCGTGGCGGGAGGCCGGCAGCGGCGCGCCCGCGGCCATCTTCCTGCACGGCCTCGGCGGCAGCCGCACGGCGTGGGACGACCAGCTGCGCGACCTGTCCGACCGGCGCCGCTGCGCCGCCTGGGACATGCCGGGCTACGGCGCCGCGCCGCCTCCCAGCGGCGTGATGACGTTCGCCGCCCTGGCCGACACGGTCGCCCGGCTGGCCGACGCCATCGACCCGGAGGACCGGCCGCACCTGATCGGCCTGTCGCTCGGCGGCATCATCGCCCAGCACACGGTCCTCGCCCACCGCGGCCGGTTCCGCTCGCTGACGCTGCTCAGCTCGAGCCCCGCGTTCGGCCTCGACGGCACCTCGGCCGCCGACTGGCGCGCCGCCCGGCTGGCGCCGCTCGACGCCGGCCAGGAGCCGGCCGACTTCGCCGACGCCGTCCTGCGGTCGATCGCCGGCCCGGGCATCGGCGAGGAGGCGCTGGCCGGCCAGCGCGCGGCCATGGAGCGCATCACGGGCGACGCCCTGCGGCGCTCGATCGACTGCCTCGTCACGCACGACCTGCGCGACCGGCTGGGCGAGATCGACCTCCCGACGCTCGTGCTCGTCGGCGCGCTCGACACCGAGACGCCGCCCACCTACGCGGCCGCCATCGCCGCGGCGCATCGACGGGGCGCAGCTGGTCGAGATCCCGGGCGCCGGCCACCTGCTCAGCGCCGAGGCGCCGGGCGTCGTCAACGAGCTGCTGCGCGACCACTTCTCGCGATCGGAGCACGGATGACCGAGTACCGCTGGCTCCACGTGTTCGCCGAGCACCTGGCGCGCTGCGAGCTGCGGCCGGGCGAGGTCGTCGCCGTGCTGAGCGAGTCGGCCAGCCGCCCGGTGCTGGTCGAGACGGCGCGCATCGCGGCCCAGCTGCAGGGCGCCCAGGTGGTCGACGTCGTCGTGCCGACGCCCGCGAACCCGCATCCCGTGCCGATCCGGTCGACCGGCGCGTCGCAGGCCATCGCCGGCAACCGCGCCGCCATCGCCGCGCTCGCCGCCGCCGACCTGGTGCTCGACTGCACCGTCGAGGGCGTGCTGCACGCGCCCGAGCTCGGCGCGATCCTCGCCGACGGGGCGCGGGTGCTGATGCTGTCGAACGAGCACCCGGAGAACTTCGAGCGGTACGCGTTCGATCCCGACCTGGCACGACGCGTCGAGCTCGGCGCGTCGTGGGTGCGGTCCGCGAGCGAGATGCGCGTCACCAGCGAGGCCGGCACCGACCTGACGGTCCTGCTCCGGGACAGCGTCGTCGCCGGCTCCACCGGGCTGGCGATCGAGCCCGGGTCGCTCGCGCACTGGCCGGGCGGCCTGATCGCGGCGTTCCCCGCCGCCCACACGCGTGAACGGCACCGTCGTGCTCGCGCCGGGCGACCTCAACCTCACGTTCAAGCGCTACGTCGAGCACCCCGTGCACCTGCGGATCGAGGACGACCACGTCGTCGACGTGGGCGGCGACGGCGTCGACGCGCGCCTCTTCCGCTCGTACCTGTCGGCGTTCGGCGACCCCGCGGCGCGCGCCACCAGCCACGTCGGCTGGGGCATGAACCCGGCCGCGCGCTGGGACTACGCGGCGCTGTACGACAAGGCCGACATCAACGGCACCGAGGCGCGCGCATGCGCCGGCAACTTCCTCTACTCCACCGGCGCCAACGAGCACGCGGGCCGGTTCACCGCCGGGCACTTCGACCTGCCGCTGCTCGGGCACACGATCGCGCTGGACGGCCGCGTGGTGGTCGACGCGGGCGAGCTGGCCGCCGAGCTGCGCCCCGTCGGCGCGTAGGCCTCAGTCCTCGAACAGCCCGAGCCGGCCGAGCCGCTCCAGGCACGCCTCGGCGCTCCACGGGTTCATCAGCGAGCCGCAGCGCGCGTCGCGGTAGTGCTGCTCGAGCGGCAGCCGCTTCATGATCGTCGTGCCGCCGCACACGCGGATCGCCTTCGCGGCGACCTCCTGCGCGGTCTCCATCACGGTGTAGGTCGACACCAGCGCGCGGCGCAGCTGCTCGGTGGTCGGGTCGGCCGCGGCCTCGTCGACCGTCCGCTCCCAGGTCGCACGGCTGCGTTCGGCCATGATCTGGATCTCGGCCCAGCCCCACTGCTTGGCCGAGCTGTCGCGGCGCGCGGCCGAGCCAGGGCGGGCACCGGCCGACAGGTACTCGCGCACGAACTCCACGACCGCGTCGGTGAGGCCGACGTACGCGGGCGTCAGCGTCATGTAGACGTACGGCCAGCGCTCGGCGATCTGGCCGAAGAAGCCGGGCGGCAGCAGCTCGGCCTCGGCCGGCACGAAGGCGTCGTCGAACACCAGGTCGCGCGAGTCGGTGCCGCGCATGCCGAGCGTGTCCCAGGTGCCCGTGATCTGCACGCCCGGGTTGTCGGCGGCGACCGACAGGAACCGCAGACGGTCCTCGCCGGGCACGATGCACGTCAGGTTGTAGGCCGCGGCGGCACCCGACAGCGAGGCGAAGATCTTGCGGCCCGAGACGAGGAAGCCGCCGTCGACCGGCGTCGCCTTCGTCATCACGCCGGCCGTCGCGCCCTTGGCGATGCCCTCCGACAGCGGCTGCGCCTGGATCGCGCCGTCCTCGACGATCTGCGCGTACAGCCGCGCGCGGATCGTCTCGTGCCGCGCGCGCTCCTCGGCGGTCATGGTCAGGTCGTCGGCGATCACGCCCGTCCACAGCACGGTCTGCGTGTGCATGTTGTACGTCAGCGCCGTCATCGGGCAGTACCGGCCGAGCGCCGCGCCGATGTGCATGTAGTCGCGGAACCCCGCGCCCATGCCGCCGTACCGCTGCGGGATGCAGAGGGCGAGCAGCCCGGCGTCGCGCAGGTCGGCGTAGTTCTCGAACGGGAACCGCGCCTCGCGGTCGTAGTCCGGCGCCCGGTCGCGGAAGATCGGGCCGAGCTCGGCGACCAGCTCCAGCGCTCGTGCGCGCACCGGCGAGGTGGGTTCATCCATGGGCGGCACCCTGGGACATCTGCCCGTCCCGGCGCTGTAGCGTTCACGCATGACCGACGCCGAGATCCTCCGCCTGGCCGCGTTCACCGACGACCCGAGGGGCGGCAACCCGGCCGGCGTCGTGATCGGCACCCACCTGCCCGACGCGGCCGAGATGCAGCGGATCGCGGCCGACGTGGGCTACAGCGAGACGGCGTTCCTGGCCGGCGACGGCGGCGCGCGCTGGACGGTGCGGTACTGGAGCCCGGCCGCCGAGGTGCCGTTCTGCGGCCACGCCACGATCGCGTCGGCGGTCGCGCTGCACGAGCGCTACGGGGTCACCGCGGTCGACCTTCAGACGAGCGTCGGCACCGTCCCGGTCGCGATCGCCGAGGCCGGTGGTCGCGCGCTGGCGACGCTGACGTCGGTCGAGCCGGCCGTGGCCGAGCTGTCCGAGGACGATCTCGACGAGCTGCTCGGCCACCTCGGCTGGGGGCGGCAGCACCTCGATCCGGAACTGCCGCCGCGCGTCGGCTTCGCGGGCGCCTACCACCCGGTGATCGCGGTGCGCGACCGGGCGGTGCTGGCGTCGCTGTCCTACGGCTTCGCCGGCCTCCGGACGCTGATGGAGGAGCGCGACTGGACGACGATCCAGATCGTGTGGCGCGAGTCGCCGGCGGTGTTCTGGTCGCGCAACCCGTTTCCGCCCGGCGGCGTCGTCGAGGATCCGGCAACCGGCGCGGCGGCGGCCGCGTTCGGCGCCTACCTGCGCGCCCTCGGCCTGGTCGACGTGCCCGCGACGGTCACCATCCACCAGGGCGACGACCTCGGCCGCCCGTCGCTGATCGGCGTCGACATCCCGGCCGCCGGCGGGATCCGCGTCTCGGGCGGCGCGGTCGCGATCTAGGCGAAGGCGTAGCGCAGCTGCACGAGACCGCCGGCGAACGTGGTCGTCGACCGCAGCGACAGCTGCCGGCGGGCGGCTCCGGCGAACAGCGGTGCACCGTCGCCGAGGATGACGGGGATCACCGTCACGATCATCTCGTCGATCAGCCCCGCGTCGAGCAGGCTGCGGATCAGCGCGCCGCCGTCGGCGTAGACGCCGCGGTCGCCCGCGGCCGCCCGCGCCGCGGCGACCAGCTCGGCGGGCGTGCCGCCGACGGCCGAGACGGTCGGTGCCACCGGCTCCAGCGGCCGGCTCGTGGCGACCAGCACCGGCGTGTCGCCGTAGGGCCAGCCGTAGCCCATCTCGAGCAGCGCGTCGTAGCTCGTGCGCCCCATCAGCAGCGCGCCGGTCGAGGCCATGTGCGCGCCGAAGCCGTAGTCCTCGGCCGGCGAGGGCTCCGGCAGCCACGAGAGGTCGCCGTCGGGGCCGGCGATGAACCCGTCCAGCGAGCACGCGATGAACACCCGCACCGGCGACGTCATCGGCTCAGGCGGTCTTGGTCTCCGACACGAACTCGTGCCAGGAGTCGACGAGCACGACGGCGGTCATCGCGTTGAACCCGGCCTCGCGCGGGTACGGCACGCCGCGGTAGTGGCGCGAGATCTGGTCGATGTCCACGCCGTCCGGATCGGGCCGCATCTGCACCACGCGGCCGCGGACGGAGACGTGGTCGTACCAGTCGTCGCCCAGCACCGTCAGCGACACGCGCGGGTCGCGGGCGAGGTTGCGGGCGCGCGGGCCGTCGCGGTCCATCGACAGCAGGTAGCGGTCGCCCTGCCACAGGTACCAGGTCGCCACCGAGACCGGCGAGCCGTCCTCGCGCAGCGTCGCGACGACGGCCGGCTGCGGCCCTCTCAGGAAGGCGTCGAGGCGCTCGGGAACGGGTCCGACGGGCACGCGGGCATCATAGGTCGCCCGGCGCGTCCTCCGCCGCGGCGAACCCGTGCAGCATGCTGTCGTCGGGGTCGCCGTCGCCCCAGAACGCGCGCTGGGCGTCGGCGCCGCGGGTGCGATACGCCAGCTCGAGGTGGGCGGGCAGCGGATCCCAGCAGCCGACGTCGCGCAGGAACGCCTGCCCGCGCTCCTCGAACAGCAGCAGGTTCGACGTCGCGGCGCCCAGGAATGGCCGACGTGGGACGTCAGCTCGATGCCGACGCAGCGGCCTCGGCCCCGGCCGGCAGCGCCGACGCCCTCCGACCCGCCGGCCGCCAGCCGCTCGTTCAGGTGCTCGGCCCAGGCGCGTCAGCTCCGCGCCCCGCTCGAGCACCCGCGTGCACGTCACGTACGCACGCGAGAGCACCGGCGCCCGCGCCGCGACGGCGACCACGAGCTCGATCTCGAACGTCTGCCCGGCCAGGCCGCCCGGCCGGACGGCGACGAACTGCCCGATCGCCGAGCCGTAGTCCGTCCAGCGCCGCGGCTCGTGCAGCGCCGCCGCGGTGGCCGTCGCCGACCGCACCGGCACGGGCGGGTAGGTGTGCCAGTGCTGCTGCTTCCGGTGGAGCGGCGGGTGGCGACAGCGCGCCCAGCGCGCCGGCATCCAGTCGTCGTTCCGGCTCGTACGCGTCGTGCGCCGCACGGTCCTCGAACACCACGCCCCAGCCGCGTCGCGCCGGATCCGCGGCGGCGGCGGCGAACCAGTCGCCGTGCAGCCGCTGGGCACCGGCGAGCAGCTCGTCGCTCGTCAGACGGCCCCAGGCGCTCTCCCCGTCCGTGCGGAACCGGTCGCGGCCGTACGCGCGGTGGAAGCCGACCAGGTCGCGGGCGGTGAGGCGGCGATAGCCCGCGCGGTGCCAGCGCCGTCGCCAGGATCGACCGGGCCAGCCGCAGGTCGGCGAGTGACCGCTCGCCGCGGTCGCGGGCGAAGTACGCGGCGTTCAGGAAGTCGGTCGCCCACACCGCCGCGGTCGGGCCGGCGATCGACGAGCCGCTCATGCCGACCGAGCCGACCGGCCCGGCGGTCTCGCCAGGGGCGACGGGCTCGGCCCGATCGGCAGCGTCTGCCACGACGGCATGGTGCCGCACGGCGGACCCCGGCGGCCCCGCCGGTCGTACTGCAGACATGAAGCGACGTGAGTTCCTGCTGGCCGCGGCCGCGACGCCGTTCGCCCTGCCGCAGCTGGCCGCCGGCGCGACGGCGCGCCACGGGCTGGTGCTCGTGACCGCCGACCTGGCGGCGCACATCGTGGTCGTCGACGGGGCCACCGGTCGCGTGCGGCGCCGCATCGCCACGCGAGAGGCGCCGCGGGCGATCGAGCGGGTCGGCCGGGCGGGCGCCATCGTGGCGCACACGACGGAGGGCCTCGTCAGCCTGATCGACGGCGACAACCGCCGGGTGGACAGGGTGCTGCGCGGCTTCCAGCATCCCCGCTACGCCGCCGTGCATCCGCGACAGGAGTTCGCGTACGTGACCGACTCCGCCGCCGGCGAGGTGGCCGTGATCGACCTGCGCCGTCAGGCCGTGGTGCGGCGGGTCGACGTCGGAGGGCCGGCGCGTCACGTCTCGATCTCGACCAGCGGCACGCGCCTCTGGACGGCGCTCGGGTCGACGGCCTCCCAGATCGCCGTGCTCGACACCAGCGCGCCGGACCACCCCCGCCTGCTGCGCAGGGTGCGGCCGCCGTTTCTCGCCCACGACGTCGTGAACGTGCCGCATCGCGCCCGGGTCTGGGTCACCTCGGGCGATCACCGACGAGTCGCGATCTACGATCGTGACGGCTCGCGGCTGCGCTGGCAGATGGAGGGGGCGGCACCACCCCAGCACGTCGCGTTCGTCGCGGGCCGCGCGTTCGTGGCGAGCGGCGACGACGGCTCCGTGCGCGTGCACGATGCGGGTACCGGCCGGCTGCAGCGAACCACGCGGGTGCCGGTCGGCTCCTTCAACGTCACCACGGGCGGCGGACGGGTGGCGACGCCGTCCCTGGAACGCGGGTCGATCGTCATCCTCGATCGAGCCGGGCGCGTCCTGCACGAGCGGCACGTCGCCGCGTCGTCCCACGACGCGTGCTGGATCGCCGTCTAGCGAGCCGGGACACCGCCGGATCCCGGGTGGCGAGCCGCCAGTAGACTCGCCGGATGGACTACGGCACCTCGATCTTCCTGACCGACGAGACGATCGGCCCCGCCCACCTCGCGCGCCTGGTCGAGGAGCGCGGCTTCCGGTCGCTGTTCGTCCCGGAGCACACGCACATCCCGGTCACGATGTCGACGCCGCTGAGCCCCGACGAGGAGCTGCCGCGGCACTACTACCGCTGCCTCGATCCGTTCGTCGCGCTCACCGCGGCGGCCGCCGCCACCACGACGCTGCGCATCGGCACCGGCATCTGCCTCCTGATCCAGCGCGACCCGATCACCACCGCCAAGGAGATCGCGACGCTCGACCTCCTGTCCGGCGGCCGGTTCGAGTTCGGCATCGGCGCCGGCTGGAACAAGGAGGAGATCGAGAACAACGGCACCGACTTCAGCCGCCGCTTCGGCGTGATGCGCGAGCGCATGGAGGCGATGACCGAGATCTGGACGAACGACGTGGCGAGCTACCACGGCGAGCACGTGTCGTTCCACGAGATCACGTCGTGGCCGAAGCCCGTGCAGCGCCCGCGGCCGCCGGTGCTGATCGGCGGCAACGGCGAGAAGGTGCTCGACCGCGTGCTGGCCTATGCCGACGGGTGGATCCCGAACCGGGAGCCGCGGCTCGGCGAGCGCATCGCCGAGCTGCACCGGCGCGCGGCCGAGGCCGGCAAGCCGCGCATGCGTGTCACCTACTTCGGCGCCGACCGCGATGCCGGCTGCGTCGAGCGGCTGACCGAGGCGGGCGTCGACGAGATCCAGTTCTACCTGCCGTCGGCCGACGCCGGCACCGTCGAGCGCTCGCTCGACGAGATCGCCAAGCTGATCGTCTGACGCGCGCTCAGCGACCGCGCGGCCGGACCGGGCACCATGTCCGGCGTGGAGTACCCGGAATCGAAGACCGCGACGCCCGAGCACCCGATCGCCGACGTGCTCGCCCGGCGGTTCAGCCCGCGCGCGTTCGCAGCCGAGCCGCCGTCCGACGCGCAGCTCGCCCGGCTGTTCACCGCCGCATCGTGGGCACCGTCGTCGGGCAACGGGCAGCCGTGGCGCTTCGTCGTCGGCGTGCACGGCGACGAGGTGTGGCCGGTCGTGCTCGGGTGCCTGAACGAGAAGAACCAGTCCTGGTGCCGGCACGCGCCGGTGCTCGGCATCGCGATCGCGCAGACCACGCGCGACGACAAGCCGATGCCGACCGGCCCGTACGACCTGGGTCAGTCGATGGCGCTGCTGACCGTCCAGGCAACGACCGAGGGCCTCTACGTGCACCAGATGGCGGGCTTCTCGGCCGACGCCGCGCGCGAGGCGTTCGCGATCCCCGACGGCTTCGCGGCGTGGACGGCCTTCGCCGTCGGCGCGCTCGGCGACCCGTCGACGCTGCCCGACGATCTGCAGGCGCGTGAGCTGGCGCCGCGCAAGCGCCACCCCCTGGCCGAGCGCGTCTTCGGGCGCCGGTTCGGCGAGGCGCGGCCGTTCGACACCGACCGCTGATCGTGTGACGGCTCCCGCCGCGGCTGCGGCGGGCGGCGGCGGTGCTCTACGCTGATGCAAGGCAATCGGGGAGCGGCAATGGCGCAGATGACCACCGACATCGGCGACGGACGGCGTGATCGCGAAGGCGCGGTGCACCCGCTCGACCCGCTCACGCCCGCCGAGCTGCAGGCGATCGTCGACATCACCCGGGCCGCGAAGGCGCTCGACCACCGCCACCTGTTCGTGACGGTGCAGCTGGACGAGCCGGCCAAGGCCGCGGTCACCGCGTGGCGCGACGGCGACCCGCTCGACCGCGTCGCGCGCGTCGTGGTGTGGAACCAGCAGACGGCGACGATCTCGGAGGGCACCGTCTCGGTGGATGGCGAGGTGCGCACCTGGCACGACGTGCCGGGCGCGAAGGCGCCGGCGCTGATTCCCCAGGCGATCGCCGCGATCGAGGCGACGAAGGCCGATCCGCGCATCCAGGAGGGCCTGCGGAAGCGCGGCATCACCGACCTCGACGAACCTGCACGTCGAGCCCTGGCCGTACGGCTCGAAGCGCCCGGCCGCGCTCGACGACGGCCGCCGCCTGGCGTGGACGCCGCTGTTCCACCGCACTCTCGCCCGACGACAACGCCTACGCGCACCCGATCCACGGGCTGCACGCGATCGTCGACACCGACACCGGCGAGGTGATCGACGTCGAGGACCATGGGGTGCGGCCGTGCCGATGGAGCCGGCGCCACTTCCGGCAGTCGCAGCTGGCCGATCCGCGGCCGGTGCAGGCGCTCGAGATCACGCAGCCGGACGGGCCGGGGTTCACGGTCGACGGCTGGCAGGTGCGGTGGCAGAAGTGGTCGCTGCGGGTCGGGTTCTGTCCGCGTGAGGGCCTCGTGATCCACGATGTCCGCTACGACGACGACGGCACCGAGCGCCGGATCGCGCACCGGTTGTCGATCGCGGAGCTGGTGATCCCGTACGGCGATCCGAGCCCCGGCAGCTACCGCAAGAACGCGTTCGACACGGGCGAGGTGGGGATGGGCTACTTCACCAACTCGCTGGAGCTGGGCTGTGACTGCCTGGGCGAGATCCGCTACCTGGATGTGGCGGTGGCGGACTCCGACGGCACGGTGCGGGAGATCCCGAACGGCATCTGCCTGCACGAGGAGGACGACGGCGTGCTGTGGAAGCACACCGATCCGGACGGGCACGTGGAGGTGCGGCGCAGCCGCCGGTTCGTGGTGTCGTCGTTCGTGACCGTCGACAACTACGAGTACGGCTACTACTGGTACTTCGGCCAGGACGGGTCGATCGAGTTCGAGGCGAAGCTGACCGGCATCGTGCTGACGCTGGCGGGCGAGCCGGGCGAGCAGCCGCGCTACGGCACCGAGGTGGCGCCGGGCGTGATCGCGCCCAACCACCAGCACCTGTTCTGCGCCCGCCTCGACCTGGACATCGACGGCGAGGCCAACACCGTCGTGGAGGTGGACGCGGTCGCGCCGCCGATCGGGCCCGACAACCCGTACGGCGGCGCCTACATCGGGCAGGAGACGCCGCTCGGCCGCGAGTCCGACGCGCAGCGCCTCGTCGACCCGATGCGCAGCCGCTACTGGAAGATCGTCAACCCCGGCACGCACCAACCGCCTCGGCGGCGCCGTCGGCTACAAGCTCGTACCCGGCCACCTCACGTACCCGCTGGCGATGCCGGAGTCCGACATCGGCAAGCGCGCCGCGTTCATGTACCGGCACCTGTGGGTGACGCCGTTCGAGGGCGCCGAGCGCTATCCGGCGGGCGACTACCCGTTCCAGCACGCCGGCGGCGCGGGCCTGCCGGAGTGGACGGCGGCCGACCGCCCGACGAGCGACACCGACGTCGTCGTCTGGTACGTGTTCGGCACCAACCACCTGCCGCGCACCGAGGACTGGCCGGTGATGCCGGTCGAGCGCACCGGCTTCCACCTGAAGCCGGTCGGCTTCTTCGACCGGAACCCGGCGCTCGACGTGCCGGCCCCGAAGCCGCACTGCCACTGACCTCGTGCCGAGGATCATCGACGACAACGGCCGGGAGCTGATCGGCTACACCGACCCCTGGAGCGCCGCGGCCGGCGAGCAGGTCGAGCTGATGGTGTCGACCACCGAGCCGTCGTTCGACGTGCGGCTGGTGCGCCTGCGGCACGGCGACCCGAACCCGGCCGGGCCGGGCTTCAAGGCGACCCCGGTGGCGAGCGCGGTGGACGGCAGCTATCCGGGCGGCGTGCAGGAGATCCGGCCGGGCTCCTACGCGGTGATCGCGGACTGCGGCCCCCGGCGCACGCACGGTCTGTGGGCCTGGCCGACGCGACCCGTCTCCGGCGCGGAGCAGGTGGTCCTGCAGCGCGAGGGCCTGACGCTCTTCATCGGCCCCGATGGCAGAGCCGGGTGCCCGGTGCGGCGCGGTCGAGGTGCGCGCCGAGCGCGCCGCTGGTGCGCGAGCGCTGGGTCTGCCTGGCCGTCTCGCTGGGGGAGCACCGTCTCCTCCTCGCAGTGGACGACGCGGTGTTCGGCGCAGCCGGCGCGTGCCCGTCCGTCGGCGACGAGATCCACCTTGCAAGGGCCGTCGACGGTGGCGGGGCGTACGACGGGAAGCTCGAGGACGCGTTCGGGTTCGACCGCGAGCTGACCGAGTCGGAACTCGCGAGCCTGTGCACGTTGACGGTGGCGTCGCCGATCTGGCCCGACCAGCTGTGGTCGCTCCACGACTGCCGACTCCACAACGCGCCCACCCTCGCCGTCACCGGCCGCCACTGGGACGACGACACCACCGACTTCCGGGCGGAGCCCGCGCAGTACGCGGCCGTGCACTTCCACTCCGACGACCTCGAGGACGCCGGCTGGGATGCGTGCTGCACGCTCGAGGTGCCGGCCGATCTCGAGAGCGGCATCTACGCCTTCGAGCTGACGCGCCGGCGACCTCACGGACCACGTCCCGTTCGTCGTCCGGCCCGCCGCCGGCGCACCGGGCGCCGCGATCGGCCTGCTCCTCCCCACGCTGACCTACCAGGTCTACGGCAACGAGCGCCTCGTCGCCGGCGGCGACGGCGGCATGGCGCCGGCGGCCGACCGGGAGTTCGCGCTCGACCCGGCCGACCGCTGGCTCGCGGCCCATCCCGAGGCCGGCGCGTCCTGCTACGACCTGCACCCCGACGGCCACGGCGTCTCGCTGGTCTCGACGCTGCGCCCGATCCCGAACCTGCGCCCGTCGTTCGTCTGGTGGGTGACGGAGTCGCCGGAGCGGTTCGGCTCCGACCTGTACGTCGCCGACTGGCTGAGGAGCGCGGCGAGGCCTTCGACGTGTTCACCGACCACGACCTGCACGCCGACGGCCGCGCGCTGCTCGACGGCTACAGGGTGCTGATCACGGGCACGCACCCCGAGTACTGCTCGCGCGAGATGCTCGACGCGCTGGCCGGCTGGCTGGCCGACGGCGGCCGCCTGATGTACCTGGGCGGCAACGGCTTCTACTGGGTGACGAGCATCGACCCCGACCGGCCACACCTGGCCGAGGTGCGCCGTGGCATCAACGGCACGCGCGCCTGGTCGTCGCGGCCCGGCGAGCTGCGGCACCAGACCACGGGCGAGCAGGGCGGCCTGTGGCGGTACCGCGGCCGCGACCCGAACCGGCTGGTCGGCGTCGGCTTCGCCTCGCAGTGCGACACGACGGTGCGCGCGCCCGGCTACCGCCGCACCGCGGCGAGCCACGACGAGGCGCACGCGTGGATCTTCGACGGCGTCGACACCGAGATGATCGGCGAGCACGGCCTCTACCTGGGCGGCGCGGCCGGCTACGAGATCGATCGGCACGATCCGGCGTTCGGGTCGCCGCCCGAGGCCGTGGTCGTCGCCACCTCGGCCGGGCTGCACCACGCCGACTACCTGCTGGTCGTCGAGGACCTGATGGTGACGATCCCCGACATCACCGGACCGTCCACCGACCGCGTCCGGGCCGACCTCACCTACCTGCCGTATCCGAACGGCGGCGCCGTGTTCTCGACCGGCTCGTGCTCGTGGTGCGGCAGCCTCTCGACCGACGGATACGACAACGACGTCTCGCGCATCACCGGCAACGTGCTGCGCCGATTCCTCGACTAGCTCCAGGACGCAAAACGCTCCGGCCGCCCCGTCCGCGATGGACGGGGCAGCCGGAGCTCGGTGCCCCCCGGCCCGTTGGTCTAGCTCGTCTTGTCGGCCTTGGCGGCCGCGGCCTTCTCGCTGTCGGCGCCCTCCGTCACGAGGTTGCCGTCGGGCGTCTCGAGATGCGCGCGCACGAACCAGTGGAACTGCTCCAGCTGGCCGGACTGGTCGATCAGCATGTCCTGGGTGACCGGGTCGATCTCCTCGGTCTTGTCGATCGCCTCGCGATGCGCTCTCGACGACGCCGCCGTAGGCCATGTCGAGCGCGCCGAGATGGGCCTGCGTGGTCGCGCGGCCGATGGCGTAGTCGTCCCAGGTGCGGGTCTTCACGAGGTTGCCGGCGAGACCGTTCGGCGAGGCGCCGAGCGTCGCGATGCGCTCCGCGGTCTCGTCGACCATCTCCTGGACGGCGGCGACCTGCGGATCGAGCATCAGGTGGACGCCGATGAACGACGGGCCGACGACGTTCCAGTGGATGTGCTTGAGCGTGAGGCCGAGATCGACCAGCGCGACGAGGCGCTCCTGCAGGATCGCGACGGTCTGGTCGGAGTCCTTGGCGGTCATGCCGGGGACGTGGAAATGCGTACGCTGGCGAGTCGTTGCCATGGTGCTGGAGCCCTTTCAACGGTGACTCCTTTTTCTCCCCTCCCGGCGGCGAGTGAAACGCGGCTCAGGCGAGCGGCGGGCGGCGATCCGCCCAGGGCGCCGCGGCTTCCAGCTGCGCCGCGACCTGCAGCAGCAGGTCCTCGCGACCGAGCGCCGCGACCAGCTGCACGCCGACCGGCAGACCGCTCGCCGTGCGGCCGATCGGCAGGCTGATCGCCGGCTGCCCGGTGACGCTGAACGGCGCCGCGAAGCACCAGATGCGCTCGAACCGCGGCAGGATCGAGAGCGGGTCGGCGGGCGGCGGCAGCAGCTCCTCGAGCAGGGCCGGCGGCTCGCCCGCGGCCGGTGTCAGGAGCAGGTCGAAGTCGTTCGCCCACCACGCCGACACCTCGGCGGTGTAGGCGCGCTGCCACGTCTGGCTGGCGGAGTAGGTGGCGTCGGTGAGGCTCGCGCCGACGCTGGCGAGCGCCCACGAGTACGGCTCCACGTCGGCGGGCGTCAGCGGCCGGCCGATCGCGGCTGCGAGGCCGTCCAGCATGTGCTGGAACTCCCAGCCGGCCGACCGCAGGTGGTGGGTGGCGAACTCCTCGTCGAACAGCCGCGGCGGGCCGCCCGGCCTCGACGTGATGGCCGATCGACTCCAGCAGCTGCGCCGCCTCGGTCACGGCCGCCACGCAGTCGGCGGCGACCGTGATGCCGGTCGCCTCGACGCTCGATACGAAGCCGATGCGCAGCCCGTCGGGCGGATCCGCCAGCGACGTCGCGAACGGGACGTCCGGCGGCTCGAGGCGGTAGACGTCGGCCGGATCGGCGCCGCCGATGGCGTCGAGCATGGCCGCGGTGTCGCGCACGCTGCGCGTGATCACGTGCTCGACGAGGTTCGGGTCGGTGATCGGCAGGCTCGACGTGCGGCCGCGCGACGGCTTCAGGCCGACGACGCCGCACCAGGCGGCGGGCAGGCGGATCGAGCCGCCGATGTCGGAGGCGTGCGCGACCGGCACGAGCCCGGCGGCGACGGCGGCGGCCGCACCGCCGCTCGATCCCGCCGTCGAGCGGGTGGTGTCCCACGGGTTGCGGCAGGCGCCGAACGCGATCGGCTGGGTGGTCGGCTGGCAGCCGAACTCGGGCAGGGCCGTCTTGCCGACGGTGACGACGCCGGCGGCGCGGAAGCGGGCGCCGAGCACGGTGTCGGCCGGCGCGTGCCAGTCGAGCGCGCGCAGCAGGCCGTTGCCCATGTACAGCGGCAGGCCGGCCAGGCACGCGCCGACGTCCTTGAGCAGGAACGGCACGCCGTGGAACGGGCCGCGCGGCAGCGCCGGGTCGGCGGCGATCGCCCGGCCGGCGTCGGGCAGCGGCACGACGACGGCGTTCAGCACCGGGTTGGCGGCGTCGATGCGCGCGATCGCGCCCTCCGCCAGCTCGGCCGGCGTCACCTGTCCGTCGGCGACGAGATCGCGCAGCGCGGTGCCATCGAGCCACGCGAGGTCTGCAGCCATCGGCGGAGCTTACGCTCGCCGCGGGGGCGCCGCGGCCCGAAGGTGGCGCTCGGCCCAGCGATAGACGTCGTGGTCGGCGACCTGGCGGGCCAGCCGTTCGAGCCGCGCGTGCCGATCGCCGGCGTCCAGCTCGAGCGCCAGCTCGATCGTCCCGGCGATGCCCTCCGGGTGGAACGGGTTGCACAGCAGCGCGTCGGCGCCGAGCTCCTCCGCGGCGCCCGCGAACCTGCTCAGCACCAGCACGCCGTCGCCGTCGCCGGCCTGCTGGGCCGTGACGTACTCCTTGGCGACGAGGTTCATGCCGTCGTTGAGCGACGTCACCAGGCAGACGTCGGCCAGCTGGTAGAAGGCGAGCAGCTGGTCGGGGCCGACGCTGGCGTGGGCGTAGTGCACCGGGGCGGCGCCGCCCGGCACCGTGAAGCGGCCGTTGATGCGCCCGACCGCGGCCTCGACCGCCTCGCGTGCCTCGCGGTACTCGCGGATGTCACCGCGGCTGGGCACGGCGATCTGCACCAGCACCACGTGGCCGCGCAGGTCGCGGCGCTGCTCGAGCAGGAACTCGAACGCGCGCAGGCGCTCTCCGATCCCCTTCGTGTAGTCGAGGCGGTCGATGCCGAGCAGCACGCGCCGGTCGTGGAACCGCGCCCGCAGCGTGCGCAGCGCTCGCGCCACGCCCGGCCCGCGCGCCCGCTGGGCGAGGGCGGCGGCATCGACGAGATCGGGTGCACGCCGATGTCGACGACACGGCCGTTCGCCAGCAGCAGGCGGTTGTCGCGCCACCGCCTGGCGTGGCCGGCGAGCATCGCGGAACGCGCGAAGTTGTCGCGGAACCGCGTCGTCTGGAAGCCGATGTGCGACGCGCCGAGCAGGCCGTCGATGATCTGCTCGCTCCACGGCAGGCGGGCCCAGACCTCGGACGGCGGGAAACGGCACGTGCAGGAAGAAGGCGATCACGCACGTCGGGGTTGTGCGCGCGCAGCATCCGCGGCACGAGCATCAGGTGGTAGTCGTGCACCCACAGCAGCGTGTCGTCGTCGGCGAGCTCGTGCGCGCGGTCGGCGAAGCGCTGGTTGACGGCGCGGTAGACGGGCCAGTTGCGGTGGTCGAGGGTGTAGTGCTCGACCAGCCCGTGCAGCAGCGGCCAGAGGGTGCGGTTGGAGAGGCCGTGGTAGTACCGCTCGACCTCGCCGCGCGACAGGTGCACGCCCTCGAGGTCGACCGGCAGTCCGGCCGCTGGGCCCGCGGGAACGTCGAGGCCGCCGTCCCAGCCGAGCCAGGTACCGCGCGTCTGGGCGCCGAGCACGGGCTCGAGCGCGGCGACGAGGCCGCCGCTCGCGCGCTCGGTCGCACCGCCGGCTCCCCGCGTGATGGGCAACCGGTTCGACACGGCGACGACGCGCGAGGCCTCGATCCCGGCCGCCCCGGAGAGCGGCGGGTCGGTTTCCTTGGCGAGGACAGACACCAGAGGGATGATGCCCGACGAACGGCCGTGCCAAACGAGAGGCCCGCGTGGCGCATCGGTGCCAGGCACGAAAACGACACGGCGCGGCACCCGTGTCGTATCGGTGCCTGGCACCGAAACGGACAGTGCTACGGCAGCAGCAGGAGCTTGCCCGTCGTGCGGCGGGCCTGCAGGTCGTCCTGGGCCCGGCGGGCTTCCTCGAGGGGATAGCGGCCGCCGATCCTGACGTCGAGCCGGCCCGCGGCGATCCAGGCGAACACGGCCTCCGAGCGCGACAGCAGCTCGGTGCGGTCGGCGACGTAGTGCGGCAGCGACGGGCGCGTCAGGTACAGCGACCCGAGGTTCTGCAGGCGGATCGGGTCGACCGGCGGCACCGGACCGCTGGCGGCGCCGTACAGCACCATCGTGCCGCGCGGACGCAGCGCCGCGAGGCTCGCGTCGAACGTCGCCTGGCCGACGCCGTCGTACACCACCGCCGCGCCCTCGCCGTCCGTCAGCTCGCGCACGCGCTGCGCGAAGCCCTCGTACGGGATCGTCTCGTCCGCGCCCGCGCCGCGTGCCAGCGCCGCCTTCTCGTCGCTCGACGTGGTGGCGATGACGCGCCCGCCGAGCAGCTTCACCATCTGCGTCAGGAGCAGCCCGACACCGCCCGCAGCGGCGTGGACGACGGCCACGTCGCCGGCCCGGACCGGGTACGTCGACGTCGCCAGGTAGTGCGCGGTGAGGCCCTGGAGGTACACCGCCGCGGCGATCTCGCTCGACACGGCGTCCGACACCGGCACCGCGTTGCGGGCGGGCACGAGCACCTGCTCGGCGTAGCTGCCCTGCGCGGTGTTCCAGCCCGACCCGGTCGCCCGGCGCGAACTCCGTCACGCCCTCGCCCACCGCGAGCACCCTGCCGGCGCCCTCCGCCCCGGCCGTGAACGGCGGCACCGTCGGATAGGTGCCGTTGCGCTCGTACACGTCGCGGTAGTTGACGCCGGCCGCCTCGACCTGCACGAGGAGGTCGCCGGGCCCCGCCACGGGCGTCGGGCACGTCCTGCAACTCGAGCACCTCGGAACCGCCGATGGCCGTGACCACGATCGCGCGCATGGAACCTCCTGGAATATCGGACAGCGAGGATAGCGAGGCCGATCGCCACTAGATTGTCGGCAAGCGACGGAGAGGATCGGCATGGGCGACCGCTGGGTCACGTTCGACTGCTTCGGGACGATCGTCGACTGGAACGCCGCGCTCGGCGACGCGCTCGTGTCGGTGTTCGAGGGCGAGTCCGCGCGAGCAGCTGATCGACGAGTTCCACGACGCCGAGCGCGACGTCAAGCACGCACGCGGCTACCAGCTGTACCGCGACGTGCTCGCCGGCTCGATGCGCCAGATCGCCAGCCGCCGCGACCGCGAGCTGTCGGTCGACGAGGCCGACGCCATCGCCCGCGCCTGGCCGACGATCGTGCCGTTCGCCGACGCCGCCGCCGGCCTGACCGACCTGCGCGACCGCGGCTGGCGCCTCGCGATCCTGACGAACTGCGACGACGACCTGTTCGCCGTCACCCGCGCGCAGATCCCCGTGCCGTTCGACGAGGCCGTCACCGCCCAGTCGATCCGCAGCTACAAGCCCGAGCTCGAGCACTTCGAGGAGTTCCGCCGCCGCGTCGCGCCCGACGCCTGGGTGCACGCCGCGAACAGCTGGGTGCACGACATCGAGCCCGCCGCGAAGCTCGGGCCTGCCGCGGGTCTGGGTCGACCGCGACGACAGCGGCCACGACGCCTCGCTCGCCAGCGCGCGGATCACCGGCTTCGCGACGCTGGCCGACACGGTCGACCGCGTCGCCGCCGCCGGCTGATCGTCGTCAGCCGCTGACGCGCGACCAGTCGAACACGACGCCGACCACGCCCGAGCGGTCGCCCATCAGGTCGGCGTACACCTGTGGCGCGTCGAGCGGCGAGTGGTGCCGCGTGACGAGGTCGTCGACGCGCATGCGGCCCTGCAGCAGGTAGTCGAAGAACAGCCTCGGCGATCTCGCCGGCGCTCCACGGATGGAAGTCGTCGGCCACCTCGGGGCGCGTCAGCGCGTGGATGCCGAGGATCGCGACGGCGTTCGACGACGACGCCCGGGCCCGAGCCGCTGCTCGGACGGCGTCGGCGTGTCGCCGACCAGCACCACGCGCCCGAGGCGCCGGACGAGCTGGACGGCCGACTGCAGCACGGCCGGATGACCGGTCGCGTCGAACACGACGTCGAGCATCTTGCCGCCGGTGAGGTCGGCGACGGGCTCGCGCGCGGCGGCGGCGTCGAGGCCCAGCGCGTGCGTCGCACCGTGCGCGGTGGCGGCCTCCAGCCGCGGGCCGGGCGCGTCGATGGCGACCACCGTCCGGGCGCCGGCGGCGAGGCAGTACTGCACGATCAGCTGCCCGAGCAGGCCCGCGCCGATCACGCCGACCCGCTCGCCCAGCTCGAGCGAGGCCCGCCGGACGGCGAGCTGCGTCGTCGAGGCGAGCACCGTCCACGCCGCGTCCTGCGAGCTGACGCCCGCCGGGATCGGGTAGACGTCCTTCGCCGGCCAGACGAACTCCTCGCTGTGCGGCGCCCAGCTCGCGACCCGGTCGCCAACGGCGACGCCGGTCGACGCCCGGCCCGACGTCGGTCACGGTCGCGGCCATGCTGTAGCCCGGCCGGAACGGGTAGCGGACCCAGTCGGCCCAGTTGGTGCCCGGATCGAACACGCCGCGCAGGCAGGCGCCCTCGGTGCCGGTCGAGATCAGCGACACGTCGGCGCGGCAGCGCACCTCGCCCGCGCCGGGCGCGGGCACGGACTCCTCGGCGACCTCGACGAGGCCGGGGGCGGGAAAGACGACGTAGCGGGATGTCATCGCAACGCGTCCACCGCGCGCTTCGTACCAGCGCCGGGCTGGCGCTGTCAAGCGAGCTGCGGCGCCTTCCGCAGCAGCGAGCTCGCCGCGACGACAGCCCAGACGGCCTCGAGCAGGAGAAAGCCCCAGCTGCGGTCGACCAGGGCCAGGACGGCGAGCAGGCCGGAGCCGAGCAGGTTGAAGATCAGGTAGCCCCGGGCCGTCGGCCGCAACGTGCCGAGCTGTACCCACACGAAGGGAATCAGGACGGCCAGGGCCCCGAGGATCTGGAGGAGGTCCAGCATGACGAGCTCCTTGCGAGCGCCGTCGTCACTCCGGGTACGGCGCACCTCTCGTCCGGATCGAGGCCGGAAAGCCTCGACGCAACGGATACTAGGCCCTACCGCGCCGCGGCGCCGCGCTAGATCTTGCGGAACCGCGCGTCGGCGATCGAGTAGATGCCGAAGGCGATCAGCCCGAGGGCCACGATCAGCAGCAGCGTCGGGCCGTACGACTGGCGCGTCAGGCGCTCGAGCGCGCCGTCGAGTCCGACGGCCTCGCTCGCCTTGAAGTCGCGCGCGGCCCGGAAGATGAAGACGCCGATCAGGCGCGAAGGCGACCGCTCGGGCGCACAGGCCGACCACGCCGAGGGCGGTGAAGCCCTTGCGGACCGGCCGGTCCATCTCGCCGACCTTGGAGTCCTCGAGGAACTTGCGGCTGATGCCCATGTACAGCTGGTAGGCGGCGACGCCCAGGAACGCGACGCCGACGGCGCCGACGATCCAGCGGCCGGCCGGCCACTCGAGCGCGGTGCGGGTCACGTCGCGCGGCTTCTGATCGTTGCCCGAGGTGGTCTCGGGCGCGAGCAGGATCGAGAGGGCGATGAAGCAGAACGTGGCGTACGCGATGGCGCTGCCGAGCGCACCGATGCGATCGAGCGTGCTGTGACGACCCGCCTCCGGCGTCGTGCCGAACACCACCTGCGCGAGCCGCCAGAGCGAGTAGCCGCCGAGGCCGATCGCCATCAGCACCAGCAGGGCATGGCCGAACTGCTGGTCGGCGATCAGCTTCAGGGCGCCCGTCTGGCTCGCCGGCTGCCCGTTGACGCCCTGGGCGAGCCGGACGGCGCAGATGCCGATGACGATGTAGATGAGCCCGCGGGCGACGTAGCCCGCGCGGGCGAGACCCTCGAACAGCGGGGTCTGGACGAAGCCTTCAGCCTGGCGTGCAGCGGTGGTAGCGGTGGTGTTCACCCCGACGTTGTCCCCGCGGTCGTGCCGATCTACACCTCGACCGGCGTGGCGGGCGGCGGCGCGGCCCGGGCGGCGTCCATCGGCCTGCTCGGCCGAGGCGCCGAACCGCAGCAGCCGGCCGCCGAACGCGATGGCGCAGACCGCGAACCACGCCCAGCCCAGCGCCAGACCGGCGATCACGTCGGACGTCCAGTGCACGTCGAGCAGCACGCGCGTGCAGCCGACGGCGACCGGTATGGCCACGGCCAGGCCGGCGAGAACGGTGCGCGCGACGTGCCCGCGGCGGCAGCCGATCAGCAGCGCCGCGCAGGCGTAGAACGCGGCCGCCGTGGACGAGTGGCCGCTCGGGAACGAGGGGCCGAGCGTCTGGGCGATCGGGTTCAGCGTCGGCCGCGCGCGGTCGGCGAGGTCCTTCACCACGACCGTTATCGAGGTGGTTGCCGAGCGTGACCGCGAGGATGAACGGGATCACGAACCGGCTCCGCAGCCGGATGGTCTCGGCGATGGCGAGCAGCACGGCGAGCACGATCACGACCGTCCCGTCGCCGAGGTCGGTGATGCGGTTCAGCCACGTGGTGCTGAACTCCGTCGCGTGCTCGAATCCCCAGCGCGCCGCGCCGGTATCGAGGTCGAGGGCCGAGCGGTTCGCGCGCACGAGGAACGCCAGCACGCCGATCACGAGGCCGCCGAGGATGACGGCGCCGAGCGCGAGCGTGAGCGCCAGTCCGGTGGCGGCGACCGGGTCGCGGCGGCGCTTCGCGAAGGCCCGCAGGCGGCCGTGGTCGACGGCCATCTCGCCGACGGCAGCCGCGACGGGCTCGGCCAGGGCGGCAGCCCGGCATCGACCGGGGATAGCGCCACGCGACGGCGGCCGAGATCAGGCCGGCGGTGGTGGCGATGAGGATCAGGACGAGAAGCGGCATCGGTAGGTAGCTGCGGTTTCCCCCGGCGATCTGGAGGGGAAACACGGGGATGGAACTTGCGCCTCCGGTTCACGAAACTCGCCGTGACGACGTCCGCGTCGTCGCCACCGGCACACCGCTCGCAGCGTTCGCCGATCCCGGTGCTGGACGCCGCGCCCGATGGCCCAGCCGAGCATATCGCGGAGCGGCTTCGAGCGCCGTCGGCCGGCGGTCGTCTTCGCGCTCACCGCGCTCGGCGGCTACCTCTGCCTGCTCGCCTGCACGGTCGGGCTCGGCCTGCTGCTCACGCAGGTCGTGCTGACGTCCGGCACCTCGCTCTGGCGCAGCGACGAGGAGTTGAGCGCGTGGTTCGCCCGGCAGCGCACCCCGCGGCTGGACGACGTCTCGTACGTCGGCTCGCTGATCGGTGACATCCCGGTCCTGCCCGGCCTGGTCGTGCTGGCCGTGATCGTCCTCTTCTTCACCGGTCGCCGCATCCTCGCCGCCGCGTTCGTCGCGACGGCCGGCCTCACCGAGCTGGCCACGTACCGCGTCACGAGCCTGCTCGTCCACCGCGACCGCCCGCTGGTCGTGAAGATGGACGCGCACCTGCCCGTCGACCAGAGCTACCCGTCGGGCCACGTGGCGGCGTCGATCGCCGTCTACTTCGCCCTCGCGCTGCTGATCGCGTCGCGGGTGCAGCGGGCCTGGGTGCGTGTCGTGGTCTGGTCGCTCGCGGTGCTGTTCCCGCTCACCGTCCTGCTCTCGCGCCTGTACCGCGGCATGCACCACCTCAGCGACGTCGTCGCCGGCGTGCTCGTCGGCACCGGCGCGATCCTGGTCGCCCTGCTCGCCGCCCGCGCCTGCGAAGCCGTCATCCGGCGCCGCGCCACCACCACCGCCAAGGAGTCCACCACATGAAGCGCGTCGCCGTCATCGCCCACTCCGGCAAGACCCTCGACGGAGGTCTCGTCGAGCTGCGCCGGGAGCTCGCCGTCTACGGCGTCACCGATCCCGACTGGCACGAGGTGCCGAAGTCGAAGAAGGCACCCAAGCAGGTGGAGCGCGCGCTGAAGAACGGCGCCGAGCTGGTCATCGTCTGGGGTGGCGACGGCATGGTGCAGCGCTGCGTCGACGTGCTCGCGGGCACCAAGGCGACGGTCGGCATCATCCCCGCCGGCACGGCGAACCTGCTGGCCACCAACCTCGGGATCCCGAAGGATCTCAAGGTCGCGGTCGCGATCGCGCTCGGCAGCCACCACCGCAAGCTCGACGTCGGCCGCATCAACGGCGAGGGCTTCGCCGTCATGGCCGGTGCGGGCTTCGACGCGCGCATGATCGGTGCCGCCGACGGGCCGCTGAAGGACCGGTTCGGTCGCCTCGCCTACGTGTGGACGGGCGCCAAGAGCGTCCGCGTGAAGCCGTTCGGCGCGAAGATCGACGTCGACGGCAAGAAGTGGTTCCGCGGCAAGGCGAGCTGCATCCTGATCGGCAACGTCGGCCAGCTGTTCGGCGGCGTCGAGGCGTTCGAGGGCGCGTCGCCCGACGACGGGTCGCTCGAGATCGGCGTCGTCACGGCGAACGGCGCGGTGGCGTGGATGCGCACCATCGCCCGGGCCGCGATCGACACCGCCGCGGCGTCGCCGTACACGGAGACGACGTCGGCGGCCAAGGAGGTGCGGATCCGGATGGACCGCAAGGTGCCGTACGAGATCGACGGCGGCGACCGGACGAACGAGAAGGAGCTGCACATCAAGCTGCAGCCGGCTGCGATCCGCGTCTGCGTGCCGGGCGAGGCCGTGTCAGCCGCCGCCTGACAGCTCCAGCGTGTGCAGCTGCGCGAGCGCCGGGCCGTCCTCCTCCTCGCCGCCGCTGCGCGAGATCGTCACCGTCGCGGCGCGCTCGTCGAGCGCCAGCACGGCGATCGAGTTGTCGAAGGTCGGACCGCGCACGATGCGCCAGGTCGCGCCGGTGCTGCGCACGCCGGCAGCCCGCGCGACCAGGCGCGTGACGCGCTCGGTCAGCCACGTGTGGAGCACCTTGATGCCGCGGCGCTCCCGCGGCGTCAGCGGATGGCGAAACGGCGAGCAGACGACCTGGTAGACGCGGCTCACGTGGTCCGAGCCGAGATCGACGTCGGCGACGTAGGCGGTGTGCACGTCGCCGCCGATGATCGTGATCGTCGCGGGCGGCGAGCCTTCCGCCCGCGGTGCCGCGACGGCGCGCAGCAGCTCCACCATGTCCCGAACGAGCGGCTGAACGCCGGCCAGTGCTCGAGGTCGACGCTGCGCCGGATGCGCTCGCCGATCCGGCTGGCGAGCCCGCCCCACGCACCGGCGCAGACCGCCTCGTTCCACCCCTCGATGTTGTGGATGGCGGGCAGCATGAACACGGGCAGCGTGCTGGCGATGATGAGGTGGTCGAAGTCGCCGGTCACGTGGTCGACGATCCAGTCCCACTCCTCGGCGTCGACCATGTCGCGCCGGCCGTCGGCGAGCACCCGTGCCGCGCGCGAGTCGACGACCACGAGCCGCGAGCGCCCGAAGTCGCGGTGGTACGCCCACCGGCTCGCGGCCGACTCGCGATCGGCCAGGTGCGCGAACTCGCGCAGCAGCGGGCCGGCGTCATCCGCCGCCTCGATCCGCTGGATGAGCGCGTCGGCGGCCAGCTCCGGCGGGGCCTGGTTGCCGAGGTGCTGGTAGATCCAGTACGCCATGAACGCGCCGACCACGCGCGGCTCCCACCACGGCTTGGCGCGCATCTCCTGCACCCACGCGTCGGAGATGTTCCAGTCGTCGTGCACGTCGTGGTCGTCGAAGATCATCGTGCTCGGCACCGTCGCGAGCAGCCAGCGGATGTCGGGGTCGCTCCACGCCTCGCGGTACAGGCGCGCGTACTCCTCGAAGTCGGCCACCTGCGCGCCCGGGCGGACTGGGAGATGTCGCGGCGGTCGCGGATGAACGCGAGCGTCTCCGGCGACACCTCGTCGGCGTACACCTGGTCGCCGAGCAGCAGCAGGCAGTCGGGCCACGGCTCGCGGCCGGCCTGCAGGCGCCGCGAGAACGCCCAGAGCGCGTCCACCTCGAGGCCGTCGGGATGCTCGCTCGCGGTCAGCGTCCACGGCGGGCGCTGCGGGGCGCCGACGCGGCACGAGCCGAACACGAGCCGGGCCTGGCGCTCGTGGTTGCGGGTGTGGATCGTCGCCGGCGGGCGGTCGTCGCCGGTCGGCCACGCCTGCTCGCCGTCCAGCAGGACGGTGTACGGCGTCACGGACGCGGGCTCGAGGTCGTCGATCACGACCAGCGCGTAGTGGTGGCCCTCGACCTGGAAGGTCCGCCTCCGGTGGCCGAGCACGTCGACCTCGCACGCCGCGTCCGTCTCGACCCAGACGGTGGCCTGGGTGGATCCCGTGTAGCGCAGCAGTGGCCCGACGAGGAGGTTCGCCATCCGCGAGACCGTACAGCCGATCGCAACGCCGTGGCTCGGATAGGGCGAAACGGGGCAGAATCAGACGATGTCCGTTTCGGCACCGCATGCCGAATCGGACATTGTTCGCGCGAAACGTGACCGGATCGGAGCGAAACGTCGCGCGGGCGTCAGATCCGTGACGGGCGCCGCCGGAGCGTCCGGGACGGACGGTGGCGGATTTGGGCCTGGCTCCGAAGCGCCGGCCGGCTCGATCGCGACGATGTCCGATTTCGCTACCGCATGCCGGATCGGACACTCCTGGCGTGAAACGTGACGGGATCGGGGCGAAATGTCACACGGGGGTGGACGTCATGACGGGCACCGGCTCCTCCGGCTCCTCCTCCGCCTCACGGCGGGCGTGGGCCATCGCGTAACGCCGGCGCCACAGCACGTCGCCGAGGAGCAGCTGCAGCGAGGCGGCGGCGGGGATGGCGAGCAGCGCGCCGAGCACGCCGAGCAGCGCCGAGCCGACCAGGATGCTGAAGATCACGGCGACCGGCGAGATGTCGACGCCCTTGCCCATGATGATGGGCTGGAGCACGTGGTTCTCGAGCTGCTGGTAGACGACCACCAGCACGAGGCATGCGATCCCGACCTCGATGCCCTGCGTGAAGCCGACGCCGACGACGATCAGCCCGGCGATGGTGGCGCCGACCAGCGGCACCAGGTCGAACAGGCCGACCAGGATCGCGAGCACGAAGGCGAACGGCACGCCGAGCAGCTCCAGCGCGATCAGGTGCACGATCATCGCGATCGCCGAGATGGCGAGGTTCGCACCCACGTAGCGCGCGACGACGCGGTTCACGTCGTCGATCCTCGTGTCGACCAGCTCGGCCTTCTCGGGCGGCAGCAGCGACAGGGCGCCGCGCGTGATCCGCGGCAGCTCGATCGAGAAGAACAGCGCCAGGAAGAAGACCGAGACCGCACCGAACACCAGCCCGAAGACGGTGCCCGTGAGGCCGAACAGGATGCCGGCGGCATCGGGCGCGCGGCTCTGGATGTTGTCGAGCCCGTTCAGCACGCCGAAGCGCTGGTCGAGGTCGCGGATCGCGCTCGACTCGCGCAGGCGGTCGCCGATCCGCGGCAGGTCGTCCACGAGCGACGTGGTCTGGGCGGCGAGGGGGACGAGGATCGCGGCGAGGATGCCGAGCACCACGGCCAGCGCGCCGAAGTAGACGCTCAACGTCGCCGTCCGCCGCGCCCTGCCGCGACGCTCGGCCCACCGGATCGGGGCCTCGGCCGCGAGCGCCAGGAAGATCGCGGCCAGCGACCAGATCAGCACGCCCTGGATGGCGTCGATGAGGTTGATCGCGATCACGAGGCCGACCCCGGCCAGGATCAGGCTGAGGACCGTCCGCGCGGGCAGGACGACGTGCACCTCGTTGGGCTTGTCCGGCTCTTTCGGGGCAGTCGTCATCGTCGTCCGCAACATCGACACGATCACGTTTGCTCCCCGCCGGAGGCCGAGTGCAAACCCGCCGGAGGCCGCATACTCCCGTCGATGGAGGCGCCGCAACCCACCCGGATCGTGCCGGCCCGCGCCGGTATCGCCGTCTACGAACGCGGCGCCGGCGACCCCGTCTTGCTGGTCGGCGGCTTCCCCGACCACGCCATCGGTCTGCTGCCGCTGGCCGAGTCGCTCGCCGCCGCCGGTTTCCGTGCCGTCGTCGCGGCGTACCCCGGCTACGCGCCGTCGGACCCGCTGCCCGACGACGACTACTCGATCCCCGCCGTGGCGGCCGATCTGATGACGGTGATGGAGACCCTCGGCGCACCGCGGTTCTCGATCGTCGGCCATGGCTGGGGCGGCCTCTACGGCTACCAGATGGCGAGCCTTTTTCCCGACCGCGTCGAGCGCCTGGTCAGCATCGCCGCGCCGCACCCGGCCGGGTTCGGCCGCCGCCACCGGCTCTACGCCGAGCAGAAGACGGTCGTCTACGCCTACCTGCTCGCCTACGCGTCGAACGCCGAGGAGCTGGCAATGGATCGCGCCTGGCTGACGTCGCTCGCGCACGACTGGTCGCCCGGATTGTGGCGAGCCGACTGGGACGCCGTGCTCGACCTGGTGGCGACGCCCGAGGCAGCGCACGTCACGCACCGCTACTACCGCGCCGACATGGACGGCCGCGGTCCGGCGACCGGTCGCATCGCGCCGCCGACGACGGTCATCTACGGCACGCACTCGCAGTGCATCCGGCCCGCGCTGTTCGCCGGCCTCGAGGGCTGGTTCGACGCCCCGCTGCACCAGCACGCGATCGCCGAGGCCGGGCACTGGCCGCACCTCGAGCGCCCCGACGAGGTCGTGCCCCTGGTCGTGGCGGGCCTGCGGAGGGCGACGTGACCGAGCCGCAGATCCACGCGCTGCGACGCGGCGACCTCGCCGTGTGGACGTTCGGCAACGACGGCCCGGACGTGCTGGTGCTGCACGGCTTCCCCGACCACGCGATCGGCATGCGGGGCCTGGGCGAGGCACTCGCCGCGAGCGGGTACCGCGCGATCGTGCCGGCCCTGCCGGGGTACGCGCCGTCTGCCGTGCCCGCCGACGGCGACCTGTCGATGGGCTGCGGTGGCGCGGGACATGGTCGGCCTCCTCGACCACCTCGGCATCGATCGCGCGCACGTGGTCGGCCACGACTGGGGCGGCATCGTCGGCTACCGGCTCGGTGCCGACCACTCGGAGCGGCTCGCGTCGCTGACCGCCCTCGCGGTCTGCCACGACGCCGGGTTCGCCGTGCGCCGCAGCGTGCTCCGCGAGCAGCAGACGGGCGCCTACGCGTGGATCCTCGCGTACGCCTCGGCCCGCGAGGAGATCGCCGCCGATCCCGAGTTCATCACCGCCGCGGCGAGCGACTGGTCGCCCGGTCTGCACCGGGCCGACTGGCCCGACGTGCTGGCCGTGCTGACCCGCCCCGAGGTGGCCGCCGCCGTCTCGAGCTACTACCGCACCGACATCGCCGGCAGCGGCGGCGGCTGCGGCGTCGTCGCGACCCCGACGCTGGTGGTCCACGGCGCCGACGACGGCTGCATCGGACCGGCGCTGTTCAGCGGACTGGACGGGCACTTCGCCCGGCCGCTGACCACGATCGAGCTGCCCGGCATCGGCCACTGGCCGCACCTCGAGGCGCCCGACCGCACCGTCGCGTTGATCCTCGACCATCTCCGGGCGCACCGGTGAGCGCCGCGCCCGGCCGCGCGAACGTCGTGATCGCGGGCGCCGGGATCGGCGGCCTCGCAGCCGCGCTCGAGCTGCATCGCCAGGGCGTTCCGTGCACCGTGCTCGAGGCGGCCCGCGAGGTCCGGCCGCTGGGCGTCGGCATCAACCTGCTGCCCAGCGCGACGCGGGTGATGGCCGGTCTGGGGCTGCTCGACCGGCTGGTCGAAGGGGCCGTCGAGACGGGCGAGCTGGTGTTCTTCAACCGCCACGGCCAGCGCATCTGGCGCGAGCCGCGAGGGCGCGGCGCCGGCTACGACTTCCCGCAGGTGTCCTGCCATCGCGGTGTCCTGCAGGCGCTGCTGCTCGATGCCGTCCGGGACCGGCTCGGGGCCGGCGCCGTCGTCTGCGGCCAGGCGGTAACGGGGTACCGCGAGCACGACGACGGCGTCGAGATCGGCGTCCTCGACCGCACCACCGGCGCGACCCGCACCCTCGCCGCGACCCTGCTCGTCGGCGCCGACGGCATCCACTCGGTCGTCCGCGCCGGGATCGCGCCCGCCGATGACGCCGTGCGGTACGCCGGCCGCATGCTGTGGCGATCGACGACGCGCGCCCGGTCGTTCCTCACCGGCGCGACGATGATCATGGCCGGGCACCAGGACCGGAAGTTCGTCTGCTATCCGATCACACCGCCCGGCGCCGACGGCCTCCAGACGATCAACTGGATCGCGGAGCTGCCCGTGGCGGATCTCCCGGCGCCGCAGGAACTGGTCGCGCGTCGTCGATGCGTCGCTGTTCCGCGAGGCCTTCGCCGAGTGGCGCTTCGACTGGCTCGACGTGCCCGCCCTGATCGACGGCGCCGCGGAGATCTACGAGTACCCGCTGGCCGACCGCGATCCGCTCGCCACCTGGGGCAACGGACGCGTCACGCTGCTCGGCGACGCCGCGCACCCCATGTACCCGATCGGATCGAACGGGGCCTCCCAGGCGATCCTCGACGCGGCGGCGCTGGCGACGGCGCTCGCCGGCGCCGCCGATCCCGTGGCCGCGCTCGCCGCCTACCAGGCCGAGCGCCGCGAGCCGACGGGCCGCATCATCCTCGCCAACCGCGGCAACGGCCCCGAGCAGGTCATGCAGCTGGCGGAGGAGCGCGCTCCCGACGGCTTCGACGACATCGAGGCCGTGATCCCGCGCGCCGAGCTGGAGGAGATCGCAGCGCGCTACAAGCTGGTGGCCGGCTTCGCGCCGCAGCAGGTCAACGCGGCGGACACCTAGCGGTCAGGCGGGCGCGAGCCCGAAGCCGCACTCCGCCAGCGCGCCGACGACCCGCTCGCGCACCTCGGGCTCGGCCTCGTCGTAGGAGATCGAGACCTCACCCGTCATCGTCACCGACCCGCCGACGAGCCCGTCGACCGTGCCCAGCGCGGCGCCGATCTTCTGGATGCAGTTGATGCAGTGCACGCCATCGACCTGCAGCGTCTCGGAGCGGACGGCCATGCCCGGAGCGTATCCGGCCGGGCGTCAGGCCTCGGCCACCTCGGCGGTCACCACAGACGCTCCGGCCTGCGCGAAGTTGGCGAGGTCGGCCAGCGCCGCCTCACCCTCCGGCGACGCCATCGAGGCGCCGAGATCGTCGTGCGAGGCGTACCGCAGCCGCGCCACGAAGTGCACGGGATCGCCGTTCTGCGTGTCGACCGGTCCCATCGAGGTCTCGAACGCCAGCAGGTGCGGCATCGCGTGGACGAGCGGCACGTGCACCGCCCGGTAGTGGCGCTCGAATGCCTCCGGATCGGCCGGCGGGCGGTAGAGCACGATCAGGTCGACGGGCATCCGGAGCTCCTGGCGGTGGACGTGGTTCGGCGCAGCATGCCGATCATCGCGATCCGGCGGGTGCGAGCACCGGCTGGCCGCCGAGGAACACGCGGTGCACGCCGATCGCCGGGATGTCGTCGGTGGCGGCGGTGCGCGGGTCGCGATCGAGCACCACGAGGTCGGCCAGCTTGCCCGGCTCGATCGTCCCCTTGCTGTCGGACTCGCCGAGCACCGCGGCGGCGTTGACCGTGTGCATGCGCAGCGCGGCGTCGACCGAGATCGCCTGGTCGGGATCGATCAGGCGCTCGTCGTAGGTCTGGCGGCGGACGCAGCACCAGACCGAGAACAGCGGGTTGGTCGCCTCACGCTCCGAGCCGACCCACACGTCGCTCGACCCGGTCAGCTGCCACCCGTCGCGCAGCAGGTCGGCGAACTGAAAGCGGCCGCGCGTGCCGTACTCGCCCAGGTAATCGCCGAAGTAGTCGCCGAACGTGTAGAGGAACACCGGCTGCGGCACCGGCATGATCCCCGCGCGTTCCCACCACTCGCTGGTGACGCGGTCGGGCATGAAGTTGCCGGCGTGCTCGATGCGGGTGCGCAGGCGGTCGCCCGCGGGCGAGCCGCCGGCCGCCTCGATCACCTCGCAGAGCCACTCCTGTGCGCGGTCGCCGTTCGCGTGGATGGCGAGCTGCAGGCCCGCGTCGCGCGTCGCCGGCAGCGCCTCCAGCAGGAAGTCGCGCTCCAGCGCGATGTCGCCGAAGTGCTCGCGGCCCATCCCGAGATACGGCTGCTTGACCGCGGCGCTCTTCGCCGAGTAGCCGCCGTCGCAGAACAGCTTCACGCCCTGCACGCCGACGTGCTCGGTGCCGGCGGTGAGCCGCAGGTGGCTGCGCCACTCGAGCGCCTGCTCGAGCGACACCGTGCCGGGCGCCCACAGGTACGCGCGGATCCGAGCGCCGAGCGCGCGCTCGCGCGCCAGGGCGTCCATGGCCGACAGCCCCTCGATCGTCTCGGAGATCTCGCCGATCGTCGTCACGCCGTACTGCGTGAAGAGCGTGCGGATGCCCGTCCGCAGCGCCTCGCGCACGACCGCCGGCGTCTGCGGCGGCAGCGGCAGCACGTTGTCCATCTCCTTGACGACGCCGGTCGGCTCGCGGTCGTCGTCGCGCTCGATGCTCGGCTTGCCGGTGATCGAGTGCGTCGGCGCCTCGCGGTCGCGGTCGATGCCGGCCAGCTCGAGCCCCTTCGAGTTGAGCACGGTGATGTGCCCGCCGGCGCGCAGCGCGATGCCGACATCGCCGGACACGCTGTCGAGCTCCGCCCGCGTCGGCAGCCGCCGCTCGCGCAGCTTGCGGTCGAAGAACAGGTTCGCCTGCCCCACGATCCAGCCGGTCTCGGCCGCGGCGTCGAGGCCCGTCCGCAGCGCCTCCAGCACCTCGCCGACGGTCGAGCACTCGGGCGCGCGGCAGTCGACGGTGCCGTAGGCGGCGCGGCAGGCCACCTCGGCGTGCGCGTGCACGTCGATGAATCCCGGCAGCAGCGGCCGCTCGCCCACGTCGATCACCTCGGTGCCCGGGCCGCGCAGCGCCTCCACCTCGGCCCGCGTGACGAGCCGCTCGATGCGGTCGCCGCGGATCGCGACGCCCTGCATGCCGTCGGTCTCCGGTCCGGCCATGGTGATCAGCCGGTCGGAGAGGATCAGGCGGTCGGGCGTCATCGCGCCACGGAGGCGGCGGCCGGATCGACGACCGGGATCACGTCGCGGCCGATCAGCTCGAGCGCTCGGCAGATGTCGTCGTGCGCGACGCCGTCGACGCGCATCACGACCTCGTCGACGCCCATCGACTCCAGCAGCTGCAGCCGCTCGACGAAGTCGTCGGGTGTTCCGATCATCACCGACGGCGTCGCGGTGCAGAGGAAGTCGAGGTCCCCGGCGCGCTGCGACAGGGCGTCGATGGTGCCGGCCAGATACTTGTACGCGGGCGTCTGGCCGAGCGGGATGTAGAGGTCGAGGATGAACTGGAAGTACTCGACCGCGACGTCGTGGGCGATGCGGCGCGCCTCCTCGCGCGTCTCGGCGCAGAACGCGGTGGCGACGTAGAGGCCCATGTAGTCGTTCGCCGCGAGCGGGTCGGGCTGCGCCCGCGTGAGGCCGTCGCGGTACGCGTCGATGCACGTCTGCAGGTACTCGAACCCGAAGTAGTTCTCGAAGCAGATGGCGCCGAGGCCGCGCTCCCCCGCCTTCGTGTGCGACGCGACGCTCGACGCCGCCAGGGAGACGGGCGGATGCGGCTCGGTCACGCAGCGCGGCACCAGCTCGCGCGGAGGGATCTTCCACACCGGCCCGTCGTGTGAGAGCCAGTCCTGCGTGAGCGCCTTCGCGAGCACGTCCATGCCGTCGGCCCACTGCGCGATCGTGTCGGACGGGTCGACCCCGAACGCCTCGAGCGTGTAGAGGTTGTTCGACCGCGCCGTGCAGATCTCGGCGCGCCCGTCGGACACGATGTCGAGCGTGGCGAGCCGCTCGGCGATCAGGATCGGGTGGTTCCAGGCGAGCAGCACCGACGCCATCACGCGCAGCTTGATCCGGCTGGTGCGCGCGGCGACGGCCGCGTACAGCACCTCGGGCGCCGAGACCGTGAACCGGGGCGGGGAGAAGTGCTGCTCGGACGTCCCCCAGGTCGAGAAGCCGAGCGCGTCGGCGAGCACCACCTCCTCGATCATCTCGCGGTAGCGCTGGGCGTAGCTCGTGCCGTCGCGTACCTCGCCCTCCTGGAGCAGTCCTACCCGCATGCAGTCCTCGATTCGCAGCCGGCCGTCCGTCGCGGAACAGGACGGGCCGTCGATCGCCTGCCCGATACCGTAATTCGTTGTCTCATCGACGTCAAGGTTCCAAATTCGTACGGAACACGCGCGAAGGGTCCGCATCACCTACGATCTGCGCCATGCAAGCGGCGCATCCCGACCCGGCCCACGCGCAGCGCGACGGCCTCGCTCTGCTGCTGCGCCGGGCCCCGCTCGACGACCTCGACCGCCAGCTGATCGAGCTGCTGCAGGACGACGGGCGCCGACCGATCAGCGACCTGGCGCGCACCCTCGAGACGTCGGCCAAGACGGTGCGCAAGCGCGTCGAGCGGCTGACCGAGCGCGGCATCATCCAGATCACCGCCGTCACGACACCCGAGGCGCTCGGCTACGGCGCCATCGCGCTGGTCGGCCTCGAGATCGACGGCACGCGGCCCGCCACCGCCATCGCGGCCGAGCTGGCCGGGCTCGACGCGGCCGACTACGTGGTCGCGGCCACCGGCCGCTACCCGGTCTACGTCGAGCTCTTCTGCCGCGACCGCGCCGACCTGGCGCGGACCGTCGACGAACGCGTGCGCACCGTCGCCGGCGTGCGCTCGGCCGAGGTGTTCCCCTACCTGAGCCTGCACTACCAGCAGGCGCAGTTCGCGAGCGCGCGCTCCAAGACGGCCGACGCGCCGGGCGTGCGGCCGGTGCGCCTCGAGCCGCTCGACCGGGCGATCATCGGCGAGCTGACGCACGACGGCCGGCGGCCCTTCCTGCAGATCGCGCGCAACCTCGGCATCTCCGAGGCGCAGGTGCGCCAGCGCGTCAAGCACATCACCACGAGCGGCGTGGCCGAGATCATCGCGATCGCGAACCCGCTCGGGCTCGGCTACACCACGACGGCGTGGATCGCCATCACGGTCGCGGCCGGCCGGCCGGTGCGGGAGCTGGCCGACCGCCTGGGCGCGCTGCCGGCGATCACGTACGTCGCCATCTGCGCCGGCCGCTACGACATCTTCACCGAGATCATGTGCACCTCCGACGACGAGCTCCTGCAGATCCTCGACGACGACGTGCGCACGCTGCCGGGCATCGCGGCGCTCGAGGTCTCGATCTACATCGACCTGCACTACAAGCGGCTGCTGCCGATCGACGCGGGCTGATCGCGCCGATCTACGATGCAGCGATGCTGAACCCGACGTACTCCATCCGCGTCACGTACTGCGTCCCCTGAGGCGCCGCACCGAACGCCGCCGGTCTGGTGGCGCGCATCCTCGCCGGCTGGGGGCCGGTCCTGCGGGTCCTCGAGATCGTGCCCGGCAGCGGCGGCGTCTTCGATGTCGAGGTGGACGGCGACCTCGTCTTCACGAAGAAGATGCTCGGCCGGTACCCGCAGCCGGACGACGTGCTGCCGCTGCTCCGCAGCGCGCTGGGCGACGAGGTCCTCTAGCGGCGGTCGAAGAAGGCGTCGATCGCCTTGCGCACCGCCGGGTTGGCGAAGCCCTCGCGCTGTGCGACGAGCTCGGCGTCGATCGCCTCGACGTAGCCCGACTCCAGCGCGCCGTCGATGGTGCGGCGCGTCAGGCGGATGCCGTCACCCGGCTTCGCGGCGATGGTCGCGGCCATCTCGACCGCGCGGGCGAGCGCCTCGCCGGCCGGGCACAGCACCTCGACCAGGCCCATCGCGTGCGCCTCGGCTCCCGACACCCGCGGCTCCACCATGGTCAGCCACCGGGCGCGGCCGTCGCCGACCAGCCGGGGCAGCAGCCAGCTCAGCCCGCTCGTCGTCGGCAGCCCGAGGTTGGCATCGCCGGTGACGAAGAACGACGCGTCGGACGCGACGCGCATGTCGCACATGCACATCAGCTCGAAGCCGCCCGCCACCGCGGCCCCGTCCACGGCCGCGATCAGCGGGAACGGCAGGTCGCGGATGGTCAGGGCGAGCTCCTTGTACGACGCGCAGTAGGCCGCGTAGCCCTCGTCGTCGGCGGTGCGCAGCTCTGACAGGTCGCCGCCGCCGCAGAACGCGGGCGGCGCGCCGGTGAGGACGGCGCAGCGCACGGCCTCCTCCGCGCCGAGCTCGCCCAGGGTGCGCAGCAGGTCGGCCACCAGCGCCCTCGACAGCGCGTTGCGCTTCGCCGGCCGGTTCAGCGTCAGCACCACGACGCCCGGCGCCGGCCGGTCGACCAGCAGGGCGGGCTCGGCGCTCATCGCTCGATGCCCCGCAGCACCAGCGCGACGTAGGCGTCGGCCACCGCGTCGGCGTCGAGCGGCCCGTCGCTGCGGAACCACATCGCCACGTCGGTGCACATGGTGACGATCCCGGACGTGACGATGCCGGGATGCGTCACGCCGAGCCGCTCGACCGGGCCGCGGAACAGCGCCTGGTGGCGATCGCGCAGCGCGACGATCTCGGCCCGCCCGGGCTCCTCCAGCGACCGCAGCTCGGCGTCGGCCACGATCACCTCGGGCCGGTGCTCGGTGTGGAACCGCACGTGCGCCCGCATCGCCGCCGCGAGCTGCGCTCGCGCGGGTCGTCGCCCGCCGCCTCGACGGCCTCCGACACGCAGGCCGTCAGATCGGCCATCGCCGCGCGCATGATCGCCACGAGCAGCTCCTGCTTGGAGCCGAAGTGGTGGTACAGCGACGCCATCTGCAGCCCGACCGCCTTGCCGAGGTCGCGCATCGACGCGCCGTGGTAGCCGCGCTGCGCGATCAGCGCCGCAGCCTCGCGCAGGATCGCGGTGTCGGTGCCGGTGCTCACCCGACCATCGTCAGTCCACCGCTGACGGACAGGATCTGGCCGGTGCAGTAGCCGGCGGCCTCGGACGCGAAGAAGGCGATCACGCGCGCCTGGTCGACCGGATCGGCCGCGCGGCGCAGGGGGATCGCCCGGATCAGCTTCTCGATCAGCTTCGGGTTGTCGATCATCTCCTGCTCGAGCAGCGGCGTCAGCGTCGGCCCGGGGCAGATGCAGTTGACGGTCACCTGATGCGGCGCCAGCTCGCGCGCGGCCGACTTGGTGAAGGCCATCACGCCGCCCTTGGCGGCCGCGTAGATGGTCTCGCCCTTCGATCCGACGCGCCCGGCGTCGGAGGCGACGTTGACGATCGTGCCCGACTCCTGGGCGACCAGGTCGGGCACCGTCGCGCGGCAAACATGAAGGGTCGACCAGAGGTTGATGCTTATCAGCCGCTGCCACATCTCGTAGTCCTGTTCCCAGAACTTGCCGGGCGCGTCCCAGCCGGCGACGTTGCAGACCGAATCGAAGCCGCCGAGCACGTCGCGCACCTGCCCCACTGCGGCCTCGGTGGCCGGCCAGTCGCTCAGGTCGACCGTGACGGCGATGCGCCGGCCATCGCCCTCCAGGCTGGCCATCGTCTCCTGCAGGCCCGCGCCGTTCAGGTCGAGGAGGCCGACGTGGGCGCCGTCCGCGGCGGCCAGCTCGGCGAAGGAGCGGCCCATGCCGGACGCGGCGCCCGTGATCAGGATGCGCCGGCCGGCGAGGGAGAAGCTGTCGTTCATCGGGGTTCCTTCGGTTGCAGCGGGTTCATGTCTGGTCGGCCTCGGCAGCCGCGTCGGCCTCGCGCGCCGAGCGCGCGTCAGCGGTGAAGCCGGCGTTGACGAGCGACTTCGAGCGGGCGAGCGTGGCGCGGCTCGATCCCTCGACGGCCGCGGCCGCGACGGCGAGCGCGCGGTCGCGCGCCTCGCCCTCCGGGACGCGCTCGGCCAGCAGGCCGCACGCGAGCGCCTCGGCGGTGTCGAGGCGCCGGCCGAGCAGGACGATCTCCTTCGCGCGGCCCAGGCCGACGACGCGCGAGAGGCGGTGGTGCCCGCCCCAGGTCGGCAGCAGGTCGCGCCCCACCTCGGGCAGGCCGAAGGTGGCGCCGTCGCCGGCGATGCGCGCGTCGCACGCCAGGGCGAGCTCGAGGCCGCCGCCCAGGCAGAACCCCTCGATCGCGGCGATCACGAGGCACGGGTGCGCCTCGATCTCGTCCATCAGCGACTGGCCGGCGGCGTGCGCGGCGAGGCGGCCGGGGCGATCGAGCGCCGCCAGCTCCTTGATGTCCTGGCCGGCGCAGAACGGCGGCGACACCCGCCGCCGGAGACGACGATGGCGCGGACGGACGGGTCGGCCGCGGCGGCGGCGAGCTCGTCGCGCAGCCGGGCGACGGTGGCGCCGTCGAGGGCGTTGCGACGCTCGGGCCGGTCGATGCGCAGCTCGCGGATCACGAGAGCCCGTACACCTTCCGCGCGTTCTCGTTCAGCAGCGCGCGCACCGTCTCGGGCTTGAGGCCGAGCGTCGGCGATCTGCTTCATCGACTCCTCGTGCCGCACCAGCGGGTAGTCGGTGCCCCACAGCGTCTTGTGACGGCCGCGCCGCGAGTCCATGAACTGCAGCATCTCGGGGCGCCAGTACCGCGGCGCGTAGCCCGACGTGCCGAGGTAGACGTTCGGGTGCTTGGAGGCGAGCGCGATCGCCTCCTCCACCCACGGCCAGCCGGTGTGGCCGCAGATGATGGTCAGGTCGGGGAAGTACAGCGCCACGTCGTCGAGGAACATCGGCCGCGCGACGTCGCCGGGCATGAAGTCGAGGGTGTGGCCCATCGACACGGCGACGACGGCGCCGAGCTCGGCGCACTTGGCGTAGTACGGCATGTACCAGGCGTGGTTGGGCGGCACCCCGAAGCCGTGCGGGTGGATGTGCAGGCCCTTGAAGCCCTTGTGGAGGATCGCGTCCTCCATCTCGCGGACGCCCTCCATGCGCTTGCGCGGGTTGACGCCGTAGAGGCCGAAGATGCGGTCCGGGAACTCGGCGTGCGCGGCCGCGACCTCCTCGACGAACGTCTCCTCGATCGGCTTCTGGTGCCAGTAGTCCCAGGTCAGCAGCGTCGGGATCACGATCCGCCCGATGCCGAGCGTCTCGAGGTGCGCGAGAAACTCCGGCGCCGTGTAGCCCTTCAGGTTCTTCAGCCGGCCGACCGCCTCGAAGATCTCGCTCTCCGAGCTCTCGAAGAAGTTGCGCCGGATGTTGTCCTCGGTGAAGTGGCCGCACAGGTAGTCGATGGCGAGGTCTTGCATCGGATGCTCTCCTAGAAGCGGTAGGCCGTGGCGCTCGAGGTGCCGCGCGATGATGAGCTGCTGGATCTGGGTGGTGCCGTCGAGGATCTGGAACGTCTTCGCGTCGCGGAACATGCGCTCGACCGGGACGTCGCGGGTCAGGCCGGCGCCGCCGAGCACCTGCACGGCCTCGGTGGTGGCGCGCATGGCCGCCGTGCAGCAGGCGTTCTTGGCCATCGCGCACCTGGTCGAGGCGATGCGGCCCTCGCCCGCGGCCACCGAGCGGATCGCCTCCAGCCACAGGGCGCGGGCGGCGGCGAGCTCGGTGACGACGTCGGCGAGCAGGAACGACAGGCCCTGGTGGCGGATGATCGGCTGCCCGAACGCCTCGCGCGTGCGGGCGTGCTCGAGCGCGATCTCGAGTGCGCCGCGGGCGGTGCCGAGCGCGCAGGCCGAGATGTTCAGGCGCGCGTCGTCGAGCGTCACCATCGCCAGCCGGAAGCCCTCGCCGTCGGTGCCGAGCAGCTCGCGCCGGCGTCTCGTCGAACGCGCAGCTCGGTGGCCGGCACGCCGCGCAGCCCGAGCAGGTCCTCGTCGCGGACGACCGTCATGCCCTCGATCTCGCCCTCGACGAGGAACGCCGAGATGCCGGCGTCGCGTGCGGGCCCAGACCGTGAACACGTCGCCCACCGAGCCGTTGGTGATGTACAGCTTCGACGCCGCTGATGCGGAACCGGTCGCCGTCGCGCCGGGCGCGTCGCCTCGCAGGCCGGCGGCGTCGGATCCGGCGGCCGGCTCGGTCAGGCAGAAGCACGGGATCAGCGTCCCGTCGGCCACGCCGGGCAGCACGCGCGCCCGCTGCTCCGGCGAGCCGCCGTGCACGATCGCGCCGACGCCGTCGCCGCAGTTGCCGAGCAGCAGCGCGCACGAGGCGCTGGCCGCCGCGATGCGCTCGACCACCAGCATCGTCGTCTCGAGGCCGATGTCGACGCCGCCGTGCTCGGCCGGGATCACGGCCGCGAGCAGGCCGAGCTGCGCGAACGCGTCGTAGACGTCGCGCGGGAACTCGGCGGTCCGCGTCGATCTCGGCGGCGCGCGGCGCGACGACGTCGCGCACCAGCGCGTCGACGCTCTCGAGGATCAGGTCGGCGTCGTCGCTCATCGGGACAGGATCCGGAAGACGTGGTCGGCGACCGCAACCGTCTCGTCGCGCTGGTTGGTGACGGTGATGTCGGCGTGGCCGCGGTCGTCGACCACCGAGACGACGACGTACTCGATGCGCAGCCGGTCGTTGATCAGCACCGGGCCGGTGTGGCGCAGACGGTCGAAGCCCAGCGACGGAACGGCGATGCCGAGGTTGCCGGTCGCGGCCGCGGCGGCGGCCATCATGTAGCCGATGATCAGCGCGCCTGGCGCGATCCGCTCCTTGTAGATCGTGGTGGCGGCGAAGGCCGCGTCGACGTGCAGCGGGTCGTTGTCGCCCGTCAGCGCGCAGTAGGAATCGAGCACCGCGGGCGTGACGACGCGCAGCAGGACGACCCGGCGGCCGATCATCGGACGCGCTCGTCCTGCCAGCGGCGCACCTTGTACTCGCTGCGCTCGATGTCGTCGACGACCTCGACGGCGAACTGGATGCCGATCCGCTCGCGGAGGGCGCCGGCGATGCGGTCGGGCACGCCGTCGGAGTCGCCCTTCAGCATCACCCGCACGGTCGCGACGTCGGCCATGCTCGGGCTCGAGGTGAGCACGACGCGGTACTCGTCCACCTCGGCGAACGAGAACACCAGGTCGTCGACCGCCTGCGGGAAGACGTTGATGCCCTTGATCTTCTTGACGTCGTCGGTGCGCGTCACGGAGGCGACCTCGACGCCGCCGAACGGGCGGCCGCAGGAGCAGTAGGAGCCCGGGTGCCAGATGCCGCCGTCGCGCAACCGGCAGCGCACGACCGGGTTGTCGAGGTGGTAGAGGCTCGTCACGACCAGCTCGCCGAACTCGCCGTCGGCCACGTGCAGGCCGGTCTCGACGTCGATCACCTCGGTGATGATGAACGGGTCGAGGTTGTGCAGCAGGCCCGGGCGGTCGGCGGTGCCGATGCCGTGCTCGCAGGTGAACATGAAGTCGGCGCGCACCTGCGTGCAGCCGAACCGGTCGGCGATGACGGCGTCCCAGCCCTCCTGCAGCTGCTCGAGGTACGAGAATCCGACGCCCTCGAGGCCGGTCAGGAGCACCTCGACCGACGGGCACGGCGGCGTGCGCTCGGCGATCGCGAGCAGGTGCCCGAAGTACGACGTCGAGCCGTACAGGGCCTTCGGCTGGAACCGGTCGAGCAGCGCCAGCTTCGCGCGGGCGTCGATGTTGCCGGCAGGCAGCACGGTGATGCCGGAGCCGACGGCGCCCTGCCACTCGATGCGGCCGCCGCCGAGCATGGTCAGCGGCAGCGTCAGCACGGCGACGTCGCCCGGATCGAGGCCGGCCCAGCGGAACATGTAGCGGTACATCTCGACCATCTCGTCGAGCTCGCGCTCGGTCTGCGCGTGGATCTCGACGCCCTGGCCGCTGGTGCCGCTGGTGGTGTAGATCTCGAGGCGCTCGCCGAGGCCGATGGCGCGCTCGAGGCGCCTGCCGTACGGCGGGTGGGCCTGCTGGTCGTCGACGAAGTCGCCCTTGGAGACCATCGGCACCAGCGCCGCGAGCGCCTCCAGCGAGTCGACGCGATCGATGTCCAGCCCGGCGGCGTCCCAGTGCGACCGGTAGAACCCGTTCGTCGCGTGCACGAACCGCAGCAGCTCGCGCAGCCGCTTCACCTGGAGCGCGCGGATCGCGCCGGGGTCGGCCGACTCGTACCGGGCGTCGTGCACCCGAGCCCCTGCCTGCATGCCCTGCAACCCCTCCGTATCGGTGTCCCGAACGATCGTTCGGTAGGGCAGGGACTTTACCCTTGCCCCGGGGCGGCTGTCAACCTCTGGCGCCCTCGCGGATCACGCTGATCCCGGGCGCCGTGCCGCCCTCGCGCCCAGCGGGGATGGCGACGATGCGGGCCGCGGCCGAGACGCGCGCCCTGCCCGGCTGACGTGCCGGCACCTGCGGCGCCACCCGCCGCAAGATGGCGGCGACCTGGCTATTCGGAGGGGGAAAGTCTCCAACACTCGACGATGATCTATTTTGCTCAAGTTCAAATCGAGACTTTGCGCGCCAATCGCCCCTGGCACCACGGCTCTCGCCCCGTCCCGCAACAGGCGTCGACCTGAGACGTGATGGGACGTTGTCAACGAGCCCGCGTTGATTCCTATACGGACGTAGGGGTCGATGGCGACCCTCTGCAAACGATCCTGAAATCTGTCAAAAAGCTTCACCAGAAGAATTGTCAAAGCTCTTTGAGAATTCAGTCGCATCGCTCAAAACCTTTTCGAAAGGCCCCTCCCGCACCTTTGGCCGCGGCACAACGGGCGCCCCCTCGAGCGGGCGCTCGTCACGCCGCACTTCGTACCCCCACGAACGAAGGATGCGATGTTCAACAGCCCGAAACACCAGCGCGCCGTCGCGCGCCGTCGCCCGACGCGTGACGGCCTCCAACGGCCGACGGCGATGCGACGCTCCCTCACGCGAGCGCTCGTGGTGACGCTCGCCGTCACCAGCGCTGCCACCGCGATGATCTCGGCCGGCCCGACCGGAACCGGGATCCCCGCCGCGCAAGCGGCACCGGTCGGCCAGGGGTTCACCCTGAACGCCTCGGACATCCGCTTCATCCGTGACCAGATCCGGATCGCCGAGCGGCACGTGACGACGCTGTCCGCCACCAACCCGTGCGGCACGCTGCTCGGGACGGCGCCGAACCAGGTGGGCGATCCGAGCCTGCCGTTCGGTCTGCGCACCGTCGACGGCACCTGCAACAACCTGCAGCCCGGCCAGACGAAGTTCGGCGCCGCGGACGAGCTGTTCCCGCGCATGCTGACGCCGGACTTCAAGCAGGCCGAGGCCGGCACCACCTACCAGCAGACCGCGGGCACGGTGGTCGACTCGCAGCCGCGCACGGTCTCGAACCTGGTCGTCGACCAGACGCCGAACAACCCGGCCGCCGTCGCGGCTGCCGGCCCGGGCGCGACCCCGGACGCGACGAGCACGCTGTTCATCCCGAACGTCGCCCCTGACGTCGGCCTGTCGGCGCCCTACAACTCGTGGTTCACGCTGTTCGGCCAGTTCTTCGACCACGGCCTCGACCTGGTCTCGAAGGGCGGCAACGGCACGCGTGTTCATGCCGCTGCAGCCGGACGACCCGCTGTTCGTCACCGGTAGCCCGACCAACTTCATGGTGCTGACCCGCGCGACGATGTTCAACGGGCACGAGGCGCGCAACACGACGACGCCGTTCGTCGACCAGAACCAGACCTACACCTCGCACCCGTCGCACCAGGTGTTCCTGCGCGAGTACGAGCTCGTCGCCGGCGACCCGGTCACCGACCGGCCGCCTCATCGACGGCGCCATCGCCGGCAACATCGGCAACTGGGCCGAGGTCAAGACGCAGGCCGCCAACCTGCTCGGCATCCAGCTCGAGGACATCGACGTCCTCAACGTGCCGCTGCTCGCGACCGACCCCTACGGCCACTTCATCCCCGGTCCCGAACGGCTTCCCGCAGGTCGTCTTCCCGGACGGCCCCGACGCCGACACCAACCCCGATCTGATCGAGGGCAACCCGGCCGAGCTGCTCGTCCGTGGTCGGCTCGCTGAAGACCGATCACGCGTTCCTCGACGACATCGCGCACAACGCGGCACCGGCCGTCGGCGAGGTCGCAGACGGGGATTCCGATGTCAGCACGGCCGCCCAGGTGCAGCCGGCCGGCACGTTCGACGACGAGCTGCTCGACCTGCACTTCGTCACGGGTGACGGGCGCGGCAACGAGAACATCGGCCTGACCGCCGTCCACAGCGTCTTCCACGCCGAGCACAACCGGCTCCGGGACGACATCGACACCATCATCCACTCTGGGGTCCTCACGCCGGCCGAGATCGTCGACTGGGAGACGGCCGCTCCGGCAGTCGCCGACGGCGGCTCCGGCTGGACCTACAACGAGCGGCTCTTCCAGGCCGCCCGGTTCGTGACCGAGATGCAGTACCAGCACCTCGTCTTCGAGGAGTTCGGCCGCCGCGTCCAGCCGCAGATCAACCTCTTCGCCGGCTACCAGACGGAGATCAACCCGGCCATCGTGGCCGAGTTCGCACACACCGTCTACCGCTTCGGCCACTCCATGCTCACCCAGACCATCGATCGCACCGCCACGTCGTCGCCTGCCACCGCCGGCGCGACGAACATCGACCTGTTCGAAGGGTTCCTGAACCCGGTCGCATTCAACGACCATGACGGCAATCCCGCGACGGCGGCCGTCAGCCAGTCCGACGCCGCCGGCACGATCGTGCAGGCGATGTCGCGGCAGGTCGGCAACGAGCTCGACGAGTTCGTCACCGACGTCCTGCGCAACCGCCTCGTCGGGCCTCCCGCTCGACCTTCCCGCCATCAACATGGCGCGCGGTCGCAGCGAGGGCATCCCGGGCCTCAACTCCGCCCGCCGCCAGTTCTTCGATGCCACCGGCGAGCCCGCCCTGGCGCCGTACGAGAGCTGGGCCGACTTCGGGCTCAACCTCAAGCACGTGGAGTCGCTCGCCAACTTCATCGCGGCGTACGGCACCCACCCGCTGATCATGACCCTCGATCCCGACGGCACCGGCCCGATCACGGCCGGCAGCCTCGACGGCACGCCGCGCCGCGGCCGATCAGCTCGTCAACGAGACGACCCTGCCCGGACCCGACGGCATCGTCGGAGACGTCCCCGACACGGAGGCGAACGAGAGCGACGACGACGTCCCGCCGCCCGCCGACGCCCTGGACTTCCTGACGGGCTCCGGCGCGTGGACGAACACCAGCAACGGCATCCCGATCACGGGCCTCGAGAGCGTCGACTTCTGGGTCGGCGGCCTCGCCGAGAAGCAGGCGCCGTTCGGCGGCCTGCTCGGAACGACGTTCAACTTCGTCTTCGAGACCCAGATGGAGAACCTGCAGGACGGCGACCGCTTCTACTACCTGACGCGCACCGCCGGCCTGAACATGCTCACCCAGCTCGAGGGCAACTCGTTCTCCGAGCTGATCATGCGCAACACCAGCGCCGAGGGCCTGCCGGCCGAGGTGTTCGCCCGGCCGGACTTCACCTTCGACGTCACGAAGCTCGGGCACGAGCGGTCCGATCCTCGACGATCCGGCCACGCTCTGGCAGGAGAACCTGCTGCTCACTCGCAACATCCCGACCGCCGGCACGATCCGCTTCAACGGGCCGGAGCACGTCATCTGGAACGGCTCCGACTCCCTGACCGGCGATCGCATCCACTCGAGCGAGGGCGATGACACGATCCGCTTGAACGGCGGCAACGACCGCGCCGAGGGTGGAGCCGGCAACGACCAGTTCATCGGCGGCGAGGGCAACGACATCCTCACCGACAACTTCGGCGACGACGTCATCAAGGGCGGCCACGGCAACGACTACATCAGCTCCGGTCAGGGCTTCGACCTGAACCAGGGCGGCCTCGGCAACGACTTCGTCGTCAGCGGCTCCGATCCGACCGAGACGTTCGGCGGCCCGGGCAACGACATGATCTTCGCCGGCGTCTCCTCCGACACCGTGTTCGGTGACGACGGTGATGACTGGATCGAGGGCGGCAACCAGGCCGACCTGCTCCAGGGCGACAACGGCGCCCCGTTCCAGAACGATCCGAACGAGCCGGGCAACGACGTCATCATCGGTGACGGCGGTAACGACGACTACGACTCCGAGGGCGGCGACGACATCATGGTCAACGGCCCCGGCATCGAGCGGAGCGAAGGCATGCTCGGCTTCGACTGGGTCACCCACCGTGGCGACCCGCAGGCGGCGAACGACGACATGTTCTTCACCGGCCTGCTGCCGCCCGACCTCGACAACATCCGCGAGCGGTTCGACCGACGTCGAGGCCCTCTCCGGGTGGAACTTCGACGACATCCTCCGCGGCACCGACAACGACGCCGCCGCCAACGGCGCCGAGCAGCAGCTCAACGCCGCCGGCATCGCCCGGATCACCGGCCTCGCAGCCATCCTGCCCGTCGGAGCCACCAGCTTCAACGCCGGCGACATCCTCGTCGGCGGCAACGGCAGCGACCTCATCGAAGGTCGTGGCGGCGACGACATCATCGACGGCGACCGCTGGCTCAACGTCCAGCTCAGCAACGGAACGATCACCGGCGACTCCATGTCGGCGTTCCGCACGCAGGTGGCCGCCGGCACCCTTGATCCGGGCACCATCGGCATCGCCCGCACACTCGTCGACCCCGGCCCCGGCACCGCAACCGACACCGCCGTGTTCACGGGTAACCGCGCCGAGTACGTCATCACGACCAATCCCAGCTCCGTGACGGTGGATCACCAGGGCGGCGTCGACGGCGTCGACACGCTCTGGAACGTCGAGCGGATCCAGTTCCTCGACCAGCTCGTCTCGATCGCCCCGACGGCGACGGCCGCACCGACGACGCTCACCTTCGCGTCCCAGGTGATCAGCACAACGTCCGCGGCCCAGGTCGTGACCATCTCGAACACCGGGCTCCGGCCGCTCGTCGTCGGCCCCGTCACGCTGATCGGGACCGACCCGACCCAGTTCACCACGACGAACACGTGCACCACCGTCACGACGGGCAACTCGTGCACCGTGTCCGTCCGGTTCGCGCCGACGACGACCGGAACCAAGGCGGCGACGCTGAATGTCGCCTCCAATGCGCCCGGCTCGCCGACAACCGTCGCTCTCAGCGGCACGGCCGTCGCCGCCGTCCTCACGGCTCCGGGGGCGCCCACCGGCGTCACCGCCGTCCGCGGCAACGGCAACTTCACCGTCTCGTGGGTCGCCCCCGCCAACACCGGCGGGAGCCCGATCACGGCCTACTCCGTACGGGTCGTGAACCCGGCCGGCAACCAGGTCGGCGCCCTTCGGCCGTCCCCGGGGGCGGGCACCAGCCTGGTCGTCGCCGGCACCGGCCTCACCGTCGGCGTGAACTACCGGTTCCAGGTGGCGGCGACGAACGCCGTCGGCACCGGGCCATTCTCGGCGCTGTCGGCGGCACTCTCGTTCGCGACGGCACCGAATGCGGCGACACCGCTGCTCGCGATCTCCGGTGCCGTGGGCGGAGCGGTGACCTTCTCGGGCGTCTGGCTGCTCCCGGTGGCCAACTCCGGGGGCTTGCCGCGGACGTCGACGCAGGTGTTCGTGCAGCGGTACACCACGGCAGCCGGTACCACCCCGGTCGGGCCGCCGATCGCTATCCCCGGTATCGGGCTGAACACGCTCACCGCTACGTTCACGGTGCCAGCCGGGTTCTATCGGTACTACGTCATCGTCACGAACGCGGTGGGCAGCACGCAGTCGGCCAACTCGGCCGTCGCCCAGTCGCGCTAGCCGGCACGGGAGCCCGGGGCAACCCGGCGTGACCGATCAGAACGAGCAGGGCCTCGGGTCATCGACCCGGGGCCCTGCTCCGTTCACGCTGGAACCGGGCCCTGCCGGTTGCCCGGTCGATGTCACCGGCGGTCGGCCGGCTCCGGCGGTCGCTGTCGCCGCGGCCACGGGATCACGCGCAGGCAGAACGCGACCGCGAAGGCCGGCACCGATGCGCCCCACGAGCCGCTGCCGAGCGGGAACGGCGTGCCGAGCGCGTCGGCGACCCATCGCTCGGCCGAGAAGATCCAGTCGATGCCGGTCGGCGACAGCCACTGGTAGGTGACGAAGCCCGCCGCCCACGCGACCGCGGTCAGCGCGGGACGCGGCGGGCGGAAGTGGTCGGCGATGACGGCGCCGAACAGCGGCACGAACACCGCCCCGAGCAGCAGCAGGAAGTCGAGGAAGCGCGAGATCGACAGCCCGTAGGCGATCACCGTCGCGACCGTGCCGATGGCGACGATCAGCAACCGCTGCGACGCGCGCGGCGCCAGGTTCTGCACCGAGACGGCGGTCGAGTAGACGTTGGCGAACGTCTTCTCGCTCTCGTCGGCGACGATGACGGCGATCGCGAGCGACCCGAAGGCGAGGCCGCCGACGGCGATCACGACCGAGCTCGTGTCGGTGACGCCGCCGAGCGTGCCGACGAGGAAGCCGATCACGAACACGAGCGACGTGCCGGCGAAGTAGCCGGTCGCCGCACCCAGGGCAGCGCGCACCGGCCGGGCCGAGAACCGCGTGTAGTCGGGCGCCAGCGGCAGCCACGACGCGTTGTAGGCGACCACGATGTCGAGCGCGACCATGACCGGCAGGCCGCCGGTCGCGGCGATGCCGAGGTCGGCGTCGCGCAGCAGCGCGACCAGCAGGTAGGCGAGCGCGATCGCGAGCAGCGGCGTGACGTAGCGACGCAGCAGCCGGCGCACGACGCCGAGCGGCCCCGTGACGGCGAGCACGATCCCGAGCAGGCCGGCGACCAGGTAGTAGAGAAGCCGCGGACCGCCGCCGATCACGGGCAGCGCGTGCGCGGCCTCGGCCACCGTCCACGTCTCGACGGCGCTCCACCCCGTGTTCTGCAGGATGTTGAGCACGGTCGGCACGCCGGCGCCGCGCACGCCGAGCGCCCGGCGCATGATCGCCATCGCCGGCAGCGCCGTGGTCGCGCCGAGCCAGGCCGACGCCGCCAGCAGGCAGCCGCCGATCAGCCCGCCGGCCAGCAGCACGGCCATCGCCGTGCCGAAGCCGAGCGTCGGCACCAGCGACGCGCCGGTGACGACGCCGACGAGGCTGACACCGAGGTTCGCCCAGAGGGCGCTCTGGTCGAGGAACCCGAGTACCCGGCGCTCATCCGGAACCGGCTCGACCCCGTCGGTCGCCGGCAGCTTCAGTCCGAACGCCACGCCCGGAGCCTACTGCCCCCCAGGACGACCGACGTCCCCCGCGGGCCGAGCCCGCGGGGGACGAAGGTTGTCGAGGTCGTGCTGTCGTGTGCGCTCTAGCGGACGCGCACCGACTTCTTGATGACCACCTTGGCGCCAGAGGCGTCGGTGACCGTGATGGTGAAGCGGTAGGAGCCCTTCTTCACCTTCTTGCCCTTCGAGTCACGCAGGTTCCAGCGGACGCTGTTCGCGCCGGCCTTCGCCTTCATGCTCTTCGACCACACCAGCTTGCCGTTGGTGCGACGCACCTGCACCCGGACAGTCGCCGCAATCGAGACGCGGAGGCTGACGCTGACCGGCCGCACCGAGGTGGGAGCCGGCGGCTGGACGATCCGCAGAGCAGCAACGGCAACCGCGGCCGCCTTCGAGGTGCCCGTGAGCACGCCCGGGGTGACGGCGTTGGAGACGTTGCCCTGGATCCGCACGGAGCCGGTCTTGGCAGCGAGCGGAGCGGTCGGGTTGAACGTGACGCTCAGCCGGCAGGTGCGGCCCGGCAGAACGTTGGTGCAGTCGACGTTGGTGGCCGTGAACGGCCCGGTGGTCGTGACGCCCGTGACCGTCAGGTTGTTCGCAGCACCGTCGTTGGTGACCCTGACGATCTGCGTGCGGGGCTCACCGATCCGGCGGGTGCCGAAGTCGGTCGGGCTGTCGATCGTAGCCGTCGTCAGGTTCACCGCGATACCACGGACACCGCGGAGGAACACCGTTGCGCTCCCGGCGTTCGTGGCGATGCTGAGCTGAGCGTTGCGGGTCGCCTGGAGGATCGGCGCCAGCGTCGGCGCGAAGCCGACCTGGATGACGCACGAGCCGCCGCCTCCGATGCGGATTGCCAGCGCACCCGTTGTCCAGGATCGTGAACTGGCCGGCGGGCGTGCCGGTGATGGTGGCGGCCGTGACGTTGAGCGTGCCGCCACCCGTGTTGCTGACGGTGAACGACCGGACGGCCGGAGCGGCGCCGACGGCGACGGTGCCGAACAGGTTCGGCGCGGCCAGCGTGCCGGTGGGCGTGGCCGACAGGGTCGGCGTGCCCGGAGCGACACCGGAGGCCGGCACGATCACCGGTGCGGTGCAGACGCCGTTGGCGTCGACTGCGTCGCAGAAGCGCAGCTGCTCCATGTTCCAGAGCGTGTCGACACCGTCGTCGCCGCCCTGGTGGTCGACGGTGACGCTGCCGTCACCGTTGTTCGTGATCAGGTACTCGGCGAGCGAGCCCGAGAACAGTGCCGTGTCGACGTCGGTCGCGGGTGCATCGTCCAGAAGCTCGCGGACGATGACCAGCTGGCCCGGGTTGACCTGGCGGGCGAAGACCGCCTGCTGGAGGGTCATCGGGTTGCCGACCTGGAACGTGTGCTCCATGAGGTCGGTGCTGCCGATTTCGGCTCCGGTGGCGTTGCCGTTGGCGTCGACCCCGGCCCGGACGCTGATCCGGACGTTCACGTAGCGGTCGCCGTCGAGGATGTCATTGGCGCCGCGACCTTCGAGCTGGTCGTTGCCGGAGCCGCCGAGCAGGATGTTGCCCTCGCCCCAGACGTTCGGGCCGGTGAGCGGGCAGATGTCGACCGAGGTGTTGGCCAGGATCGGTGCGAGCGGGGACGGGAAGCTGGTGACCAGAGCGCCGAGTCCGGCGATCCGGGCAACGCCGTCCACGTCGAGTGCGTCGCACCCGACGAAGCCGCCGCCGCCGACGGTGGCCGGAGCCACGTCGTCACCCTTGAGGCTGTCGTCGAACTTCCAGCCCGACAGGGCCTCGACCTCGTTGAACTTGTCGCGGACGTCGATGACGAGAGCGTCGACGCCGACGAGGTTGAGGTTCAGATCCATGTTCTGGGCTGCGTTCTCGCCCAGACCGATCTGCCAGTCGAAGCCGGCACCGCCGGCGATCTTCTCGATACCGGGGCCGGCGAGACCGATGTCGTCGCCGCCCTCGTGATCGTAGTCGTCGTCGCCGGCCTGTCCGATCTGGACGTCGTCGCCGGGCACGTTGCCCGTGTCCTTGAAGAACAGGTTGCCGGAGTCACCCTGGAGGAGGTCGGGCTGGTCGCCGCCCTCGATCCAGTCGTCGCCCGTGTCGCCGAAGACGGCGTCGAGGCTCTGACCGGCGATCACGAAGTCGTTGCCGGCTCCGGCAAACGTCTCGTTGATGTTGCCTCCACCGTTGGTGAAGTCGTTGCCCTCGCCGGACTGGACGATGTCCAGGCCGGGTCCGGCGTCGATGGCGTCGTTGCCGGGGCCACCCTTGGGCACGTCGTCGCCGCCGAGGTCGGTGATGACGTCGTCGCCGGTGCCGCCCAGGGCGATGTCCGGACCGTCGCCACCCTCGATGGTGTCGTTGCCCTCGTTGCCGAGGAAGGTGTCGGCGTCGTTGCCGCCGAACATGCGGTCAGCACCGGCGGTGCCGTTGTAGACCGACTGGGCGTTGATGCCGGGCGGATCGACCGAGTTCATCTCGCGATAGCGGAACTGGCCATTCGGCATGTGGATGAGCACGGCGTTCTCGTCGCACTCGGAGAGCGGGTCGTCCTGAACGGACGTCGCGTTGGTGATGAGCCCGGAGGTAGCCGGGGTGACGAGGCGACCGAGCTCGAACTTGCAGTCGGCCGTGGCGAACGAGTCGGCCTTCAGGCTGTGCGCCTCGGTGTTGCGCATGACGAGCTCGGCGAACGAGTTGCCCTCGAGCTGGGTGCGCAGGTTCATGCCCGGGGTGCGGGCCAGGTAGTACAGGCGATCGCCGTTCTGGAGGTCGGTGAGCTGCTCCTCGAACACGTAGTTGAACGTGTTGCCGAGGTGGCCGCCGAACACGTTGGTGCGCTCGGCCAGGCCGCCGACCCAGAGGTCGATCATGTTGAGGCCGGTCTCGTTGGTCGCCCAGAAACCGGTCGAGCCCATGAAGTCGTCGGCATCCGCGACCGGCGGATCGCCGATCCCGGGAGCAACGATCAGGCGGGCAGCCTCGCGCTTGCCGGCGAGGGTCGTGGCACCCACGATGGACGGGTGCTGGCCGTAGGCGGCCACGAAGTTGACGAGCGACTCCGGGTGCTTCAGGCCGATGCCGAAGTCGATCCAGTTGTCGTACGGCTGCATGGAGCCATCGTTGGTCTCCGCGAAGATCTGCCGGCGGAGCTCGTTCAGCGGGGGAATACCCTCGCTGCGGGCGCGCGTCATGTTGATGGTCGGCAGGTCGAGCGGCAGGCCCAGCAGGTTGTTGCGGAGCGTGTTGGTGACGAACTCATCGATCTCGTTGCCGGCCTGATCGGACAGGCCCATGATGATGTTCGTCGCCGCTTCCTCGGACGAGATCGTCGTGTTGCCCGGGCCGCTGTGGTACTCGGCCGGGTTGAGGAAGCCGTCGAGCAGCTTGATGTCGTCGTGCACGCCGGCGGCGTTCACGCGCGGGATGGTCTCGTCCAGCATCGAGTGGCCGAACCGGTACACGGCATGGGCGAACTCGGCGCGGACCGACGCGTTCGTGTCGGTCTGGTTGAACGCGAACGGCTCGAACGGGTTGATCAGCGGCTGGATCTTGCGAGCGAACTCCTCGAAGACCAGGTGCTGGTACTCCATCTCGGTGACGAAGCGGGCGGCCTGGAAGAGGCGTGCGCCGTTCCAGGTCTCGGCCGCCGTCGGGAGCGCCGGCCGGCGTCTGCCAGTCGGTCAGATGCGTGATGCCGGAGGTGTCGTTGCGCAGCACGTTCTTGATGTCGTCCACCAGGCGGTCGTGCTCCGAGTGGAAGATCTGGTGCACGGCCGTCAGCGCGATGTTCTCGTTCAGGCGACCGTCGCCCGAGAGGAAGTGCGCGTCGAGCAGCTCGTTGTCGTAGAACCCGACAGCGGGAGCACCGGCGCCGAGGGCCGTCGTGCCGACGGTCGTGTCGGCGTCCGGCTGCTTCGGGATGCCGGCAGTGGCCGGGTTGCTGTCGTTGTCGAAGGTGTCCGGCACCGCGTTGTGCGCGATGTCGTCCAGGAACGCCGTGTCGATGCGCAGCGCGTTCGCGGGCACGAGGACGCCGCCACCTGCGCGGTTACCCTCGAGCAGTCCGCCGCCCTGCAGCATCAGCTGCGGCAGGCCGCGGGCGGGGCCCGGGATGAAGTTGCCGTACGGGTCGGCGTAGATCATCGGCACGTTGAACACGTCGGTGTCGACGAGCTGGATGCCGAGGAGGCCGGCAGCCTGCGACTTGACCAGCGACCAGGGAGCCTGGCCACCGTCGGGGAGGCTGATCAGCTTGCCGGTCGAGACGGGCTGGCCGGCGGTGTTGTCGACGTAGTCGCGCAGGAAGATCTGGTGCGACGAGTGCGACGTGTAGGTCTGGCTCTGGTCGACGAACGGCGAGTCGCGGTTCGTCGCGTCGTGGATGTCGTCAGCCGACTCGTCGATGGCCGTCAGCGGCAGGTCGCCGGTGATGCCGTCGGGGCCGGGCTGGTTGGTCGCGCGGGTCAGGACCATGAAGGCCGAGCTCGGGCCGACCTCATCACCGTTGCCGGGGATGCCGTCGGGGCCGTTCAGGCGCAGCGGGTCGTCGGCCTTGAGCGGAACGAAGACCGTGCCCGACTTGCCCTTGCTGGTGAAGTCGACGCCGTGGTCGAAGAACTGGCCGAAGATCGTGAACAGCGAGTTGAACGGCGGCGACAGGCCGACGTCCGTCGTGATGTTCGGGATGAACAGCGTCTCGTTCGGCGGCACGCAGCCGGGCGCGTTGGCGACGACGCCGTTCGTGGTCGTGGACGGGGTCGCGCCGTCGAGCGGGACGGAGTTCGCGGAGAGCGCCGGAACGTTGCCCAGGGCACCGTCGAACGTGATCGTCACGCCGGTGGGCAGCGGGCCGCCCGCGGCGGTGACGGTCGTGATGGCGTTCAGCGCCGTCTCGACGGTCGCGGCCGACGCGTTCGGGGCGATGGAGCCCGTCATCGGGCCGCCCAGGTCGAGCGCGAAGCTCGCGCTCGCTGCGCCGGACAGGGTCTGCACCTCGCTGGTGTTCGGGACGGCCGCGATATCGGCCGTGCCGTCCACCGCGGAGATGGTCTGCTCGCGGGCTGTCGGTCGTGATCGCGCCGACGTCGCCGTGGGCGGTGAACGTGATGACGTAGGTCGCCGGCGGCGTGCCGTCGACGACCGTGACACCGGCGTTCACCGGCGCGCGCGTTGAGCGCGGTCTCGACGTCCGAGGCGCGGATGCGCCGGCGAGGATCGTCGCGGTCGAGTTACCGCCGAACGAGAGGATGAAGTCGCTGAGCGAGACACCCTCGATCGTCACGACCTCGCTCGTGCCGGCGACGGCCGGGCTGCCGAGCGCACCCTCGGTGTCGGTCACCAGGGAGAGGCCGGTGATCGCAGCGGACCCGAGGCTGATCTGCGGGACGTCGCCGAGCGACGAGGAGAACTGGAGGACCAGGTTCGACGCCAGCGAGCCCGTGACGGTGACGTCGCCGGGCGCGAGGTTCGACAGTGCCTCGAGGGCCGCCTGCACCGTCGCTGCGCTCGCGTTGGGCGCGAGCGTGCCGGTCGTCTGACCGTCGAAGGTGATCGTGAACGGTCCGCTGGGAGTGCCGGAGATCGACCTGGCGCTCGCCGATGCCGACGCACGAGAAGACGCCCTCGTTACCCTGCGAGCGCACCGGGTACCCCGCCGCATGAACGGCAGCCGGGTTGTTGACGGTCTGGTCGACGATCAGGTTCGAGACCGTCCGCGGCTCGGTGTCGTAGACGGAGCCGCGCTTCGAGGCGTAGCCACCGGGCGACGCGGGCGGGAAGCCGGGCGGGGCAGCCTCGCCGGCCTTGAAGACCGGCGTCGCGTGACGCGGGAAGACGGTGTCGGCCGCGCCGTAGTGCGACTGGCCGGGGACGAGGTTGTTGCAGTCGCCGCGGACCGTGCGGAGACCGAACGACAGCAGCGAGCTCGGGATCTGGTCAGCGCCGGTGCCGATCATCGACTGGCAGTAGACCGGGTCGGTGGTCGGGTTCGGGTTGTCCGGGATGGTGTTGCCCGGGTCGAGCTGCGGGATCAGCGCGCGCGAGTGGCGCTCGGAGATCTTGATCTGCTTGAGGATGAACGCGAGGTCGGAGGGCGTGATGGTGAAGCCCTGTCCAACCGGTACGGCCGCATCGGCGGCCGGCGTCAGATCGGCGCGCGTGCCGGTCGGAAGCATTGCCACTCCCGTACACGCGAGCGCGGCGACCATCGTCCACGTGCGTGGACGGGCAAGGTGCCCCAACACGGAACGTCGCCGTGACAGGCGCAGGCCCTCAGGGGGAGAACGGTGCATCTGGTGCTTCCTTTTCGGAGGCGTGATCTACCGGGGGCCGGGGAACCCGCGGGCGCACAGGAAGTGCGTGGCCACCTTCTGACGGAAGACCTTGGAAAACCTTTTGAAAGGCGATTCGAAAACTCCGATCGCCCATACAAACCTATGGGAATCACCGATCCAAAGGTCGTGTTTCGGGGTTGGAAACCCTAGCCATCTCGACTAATAACCCTCACGTTGGACTCAAGAGTGAGGAAAACAGGATGCCGAACCTCCATAAGTCTCCACAAAAGCCGACGTCCCCCGCGGGCTAGAGCCCGCGGGGGACGAAGGAGTCGTGCGTTGGTGCCCGGAGGCGTTGTGCGCGCGTCTAGCGGACGCGCACCGACTTCTTCACGACCACCTTGGCGCCGGAGGCGTCGGTGACCGTGATCGTGAAGCGATACGAGCCCTTCTTCACCTTGCGGCCCTTCGAGTCACGCAGGTTCCAGCGGACGCTCGAGGCGCCGGCCTTCGTCACCTTCGTGACCTTCGACCACACCAGCCGGCCGTTCGGGCGTCGCACCTGGACACGGACGGTCGCCGCCGTCGAGACCCGGAGGCTGACGTTGACGGGCCGCGCCGCGGTGGCTGCCACCGGCTGCACGATCCGAAGCGCCGCAACCGCGACCGCCGCGGCCCGCGAGGTGCCGGTGAGCGTTGCCGTGACGTTGGTGTTCGAGGCGTTGCCGGTCAGCCGAACGGTGCCGGTCTTGGCGCCGATCGGGGCGTTCGGGTTGAAGGTGACGTTGATCCGGCACTGCGCACCGGGCGCGATCGCCACGTTGCAGGTGCCGCGGTCACCGGTGAACGGGCCGGTGAAGACGACACCGGTCACGTTCAGGTTGGCGCCACCGGTGTTCGTGACCCGGATGGCCTGCGTGCGCGGCTCACCGATGCGGCGGGTGCCGAAGTCGGTCGGGCCGGCGATGCTCGCCTGGGCCAGCACGGCGGCGTTGACTGCCGTGCCGGTCATGGTCACGTTCCGGACGCCGGCGCTGGTGGTGATGACCAGCGTCGCCGTCCGCAGCAGGCTCGCCGTCGTGGGCGAGAAGCTGACGTCGATCGTGCACGCGCCGCCTGCACCGAGCGTGGTGCAGCCGTTGTTCAGGATCGAGAACTGACCGGCCTGAGCACCGGTGATCGTGGCGCCCGTGATGGTCGTGGTGCCGCCACCCGTGTTGGTGACGGTGACCGTGCGCGGAGCGACGGTGCCGACCGTGACGATGCCGAAGCCGAGGTTGCCGGCCGGCGTCACGACGGCGGTGGCCGGTGCGACGGGGCCGATGGCCGTGGTCAGGATCGTCTGGTCGGAGAACTGCAGCCGCTCGATGTTCCAGAGGGTGTCGATGCCATCGACGCCGCCCTGGTGGTCGACCGTGATGCTGCCGTTCGCGTTGCGGGAGATGACGTACTCGGCGCGGGCGCCGCTGAACACCGCGACGTCGCAGTTGGCCGGCGAGGCGACGGCGCAGTCGGCCGCCGTGTTCGTGTTGCCGGCACCGGTCAGCGGGAGCATCTCGCGGGTGATCACGAGCTGACCCGGGTCGATGATGCCCGCGAACACGGCCTGGGAGAGCGTCATCGGGTTGCCGGTCTGGAACGTGTGCTCCATGAGGTCGGTGGTGCCGATCTCGGTGGCCGTGGGATTGCCGCCTGCGTCGAGGCCGGAGCGGACGCTGATGCGCACGCTGACGGCGTGGTCGCCGTCGATGATGTCGTCGGCGCCGCGGCCCTCGATGGTGTCGGAACCGGCACCGCCGAGGAGGATGTTGCCGGCGCCCCAGACGTTGCCGGTGACCGGGCAGAAGCCCGGAGCCGACGCGGCGATCATCACCGCGGGGTCGACGGTCAGTGCCGGCATGATCCGCGACAGCCCCGCGATGCGGGCGATGCCGGCGGCGTCGATGGCGTTGCAGCCCGTGAAGCCCGCTCCGGCCACGTCGATCGGAGCGTCCTCCGTGCCGCGGATGACGTCGTTGAACGCGGAGCCCGAGTCAGCCTCGGTCTCCTGCCAGCGATCGCGATTGACGACGATCTGGATCGGCACGCCGGCCAGGAAGTTGTTGATCGCCATGTCGTCGTCGGCGCCCACCGTGTCGTACTGGTGGAAGGCCCAGTCGAACCCGCCGGCGCCGGCGTTGCGGTCGACTGCGGGGTACTGGGCCATCAGGTCGTCGCCACCCTCGGCGTCGTTGTCGTTCTCGCCGACCTGACCGACGAACACGTCGTTACCCGGCGCGGTCTGCGCCGGATCGTCGAAGAACGGAGCGCCGTGGTCGCCCTGCAGGAGGTCCTGCCCGGTGCCACCCTGGATCCAGTCGTCGCCGGCATCGCCGAAGACGGCGTCGGCACCTGCACCGGCGTTCACGAAGTCGGTGCCGGCTCCGGCGAAGGTCTCGTTGTCGTTGAGACCGCCGTTGGTGAAGTCGTTGCCGTCTCCACCCATCAGGATGTCGAGGCCGGGCCCGGAGTCGATCGCGTCGTTGCCGGGGCCGCCCTTCGGGACGTCGTCGCCCGCGAAGTCCGTGATGATGTCGTCGCCGTCACCACCGATGGTGATGTCGTCGCCGCTGTAGCCCTCGAGCACGTCGTTGCCGTCGTTGCCGAGGATGGTGTCGTTGTCGTTGCCGCCCTTGACCAGGTCGACGCCGGCGGTGCCGTTGTAGACCGACTGGCCGTTGATGCCCGGCGGGTCGACCGTGTTGACCGGCTTGTACTCGATCGGCCGCTCGGGACGCGGATGAGCAGCTCGGTCTCGTTGCACTCGGAGGCCGGATCGTCGGCGACGACCGGGCCGTTAGGCGGTGAAGTCGGCCGCGATGCCGTGCAGGTTGCGCCGAGCTCGAACTTGCAGTCGGCCGTCGCGAACGAGTCGGCCTTCAGCGAGTGCGCGTCGGTGTTGCGCATGATCAGCTCGGCGAACGAGTTGCCCTCGAGCTGGGGGCGCAGGTTCATGCCGGGCGTCCGGGCCAGGTAGTAGAACCGGTCGCCGTTCTGCAGGTTCGTCAGCTGCTTCTCGAAGACGTAGTTGAACGTGCTGCCGAGGAGGCCGCCGAACGAGGTTGGTGCGCTCCGCCAGGCCACCGACCCAGAGGTCGATGTTGTCGACGCCCGTGGTGGTGACGCCGGTGCCGGTGTTGGCCCAGGCGCCGGTGCCGAACATGAACGCCGCGGCGTCGGCCGGGGGCGTGTCGGTCGGCAGCGGATCGACGATCGCGCGGGCCGCGGCCCGCTTGTCGGCCGTCGTCGTCGCGGCGACGATGGACGGGTGCAGGCCGTAGGCGGCCACGAAGTTGACGAGCGACTCCGGGTGCTTGATGGCCGAGCCGAAGTCCGCACCAGCTCGTGTACGGGGCGAGCGAGCCGTCGTTGGTCGCCGCGTGGATCTGGCGGCGCACCTCGTTGAGCGGCGGGATGCCCTCGCTGCGGGCCCGGGTCATGTTGATGCGCGCGCCAGGTCGAGCGGCAGGCCGAGCAGGTTGTTGCGGAGCGTGTCGGCGATGAACTCGTCGAGCTCGTTGCCGACCTGGTCGGAGAGGCCCATGATGATCGAGCCGGCGCCGGCGGCACCCTTGTCGCCGCCCAGCGGCCCTCGGCCGCGGGGACGTCGTTGAACGCGGCCGGGTTCAGGAACCCGTCGAGCAGCGCGATGTCGTTCGTGCGAGCCGTCCTCGTTCTTCCGCGGGATGGTGTCGTCCAGCATCGAGTGGCCGAACCGGTACACGGCGTGGGCGAACTCGGCCGTGATCGCCGGGTTGATCTCGGTGTGGTAGAGGTGGAACGGGTCGATCGAGCGGCTGCACCTTGCGGCCGAACTCCTCGAAGACGAGGTGCTGGTACTCCATCTCGGTGACGAAGCGGGCGGCCTGGAAGAGGCGCTCGCCGTAAGCCGAAGCCGACTGTTGGCCGCGCCCACGGATGGGCCGCCTGGTAGTCGGCCAGCAGCGCCGGGTTGGCGTTCAGCGTGTTCTGGATGTCGGCCACGAGCCGGTTGTGCTCGTGCTCGAAGACCGTGTGGATCGCGGTCAGGCCGATGTTCTCGTTGGCCCGGCCGTCACCGGCGATGACGTGCAGGTCGAGCAGCTCGTCGTCGTAGCAGCGGCGTCTGGCCCGCGGTGCAGACCGCGCCGTGTCGAGCTGCAGGCGCCGCGGTGCTGTCGGCGTCCTCGTACACCGACGGGGACGCGCGCTGTGGGCGATGTCGTTCAGGAACGCCGCGCCGACATGGCGGACGTTGGCCGGGCCGCGACGGGCGCGGCGAGGTTGCCCTCGACCAGGCCGGTGGCGGTGACCCACTGCGGCAGCCCGCGGGCCGGGCCCGGGAGGTAGTTGCCGTACGGGTCGGCGGCGATCATCGGGACGTCGTCGACGTCCGTTGTCCACCAGCTGCAGGCCGAGCTTGGCGCGGTCTCGGCTTGACCGGTGCCCCAGCTCGCCATCGAGCCGTCGGGCGAGCCGAGCAGCTTGCCGGTCGAGCGCGGGCGGCCGCCGACGTCAGCGCGTACTCGCGCAGGTACACCTGGTGCGCCGGGTGCGAGGCGTAGGCCTGGCTGAGGTCGATCCACGGCGAGTCGGTGTTCTGGGCCTCGTGCGTGGTGTCGTCGGCGGTGCCGGCGATGCCGTCCTTGCCCGGGCCGACGAAGTTCGTGCCGCGGGTCAGCGACCATGAACCGCAGGTTCGGATCGCAGGTCGTCGGCGTTGCCGAAGACGTGGTCCGGGCCCGCGACCAGCGGGTCGTCGGCGTTCAGCGGCACGAACACCGTGCCGTTGCCGCCGTTGGTGATCTTGTCGAGGCCGTGGTCGAAGAACTGGCCGAAGATCGTGAACAGCGAGTTGTACGGCGGCGACAGGCCGACGTCGGTCGTCACGTTCGGGATGAACAGGGTCTGGTGCGACGGCACGCAGCCGGCCGGGACGCCCTCGACGGGCGGATCGACGGTCAGGTCGGGATCCGAGGTGCACGGGTGCAGGCCGACGTTGCCCTGCGTGCGCACCGGGAACGCCGCCGCGGCGACGGCCGCCGGGTTCGTCGACGTCTGATCGACGATCAGGTTCGAGATCGACGCGCGGCTGCGAGTCGATCACCGAGCCGCTCGGTCTGCGCGTAGCTCGTGCGGGCCGGGCGGACCGACGGGGAACGCCGGCGTGATCGGCTCCGCAGGCCTGAAGACCGGGCTCGTCAGGCGCGGGAAGAGCTCGTCGGCGGTGCCGAACTTCGAGCGGCCGGGGATCAGGTTGTTGCAGGAGCCGTCCACGGTGCGCAGGCCGTACGACGTGAGCGACGTCGGGAACCTGGTCGGCGGCCGGAGCCGACCAGCGTCGCCGCACGGGTTCGGCCGGCGTCAGCGTCGCGGCGTGGCGCTCCGCGATCTTGATCTGCTTGAGGATGAAGGCGAGGTCGGAGGCCGAGACGGTGAAGCCCTCGCCAACGGCCGCGGGCGCGACCTGCGCGCCGGCGCTCGAGGTCCGATCGACCGCGGAGCCCGTCGGGAGCATGGCGGCTCCCACGCAGGCGAGGACGCCGACGAGCGTCAGCGTCCTGGGCCGGGCCAGATGGCCCAGAAGGCGACGGCGCCGGGGCAGGCGCGCGCCATCAGGGGGAGAACGATGCATGCGTGTTCTTCCTTCTCGAGCGGATCTACCGGACGGAGGGGGTCAGCCGGCTGCACGGGGAGTGCCGATCCACCTTCTGACGGAAGTCCTTTGGAAACCTTCTGAAAACGTTTGAAAACCCAGGACCCGACAGGAATCCCGACGCCTTTGGGGATTCTGTGGTTCACGTTCTAAAAGGCTTTGGAAGGGCTGCTGAAAGCCTGGTTTCAGTCGCCGCTCCGTCGTGCTGGCAGCTGGGCCGGGGCAGCGGTCCGAGCGCCCTATCTATCTAACTCTCTAGTTCACAGTTAGATATCCAACCGCGCCGGGCCGCGGCAGGGCGGCCAGGGCCGCTCGGGCAGCCCGCCCGGTGAACCAACCCACGGCGTCACGCGGCCCGCTGCGAGCCGCCGGTATCCTGGCCGGCGCCCGGCGACGGACCTGCCCCGACCGACCCGAGGAGCCCCCTTCACCTTGACCAGTGCTCAGCCAGCGGCGCGCTACGACGCGGTCGTCGTCGGAGCGGGAATCGCCGGCCTCTTCCAGCTGCACCGCCTGCGCGAGCTCGGCTTCACCGTGCGCGTGATCGAGGCCGGCTCCGACGTCGGCGGCACCTGGTTCTGGAACCGCTACCCGGGCGCCCGCTGCGACGTCGAGAGCATGGTCTACTCGTACTCCTGGAGCGAGGAGCTGCAGCAGGAGTGGTCGTGGAGCGAGCGCTACGCGCCGCAGGCCGAGATCCTGCGCTACCTCCAGCACGTCGCCGACCGGTTCGACCTGCGGCGCGACATCCAGTTCGAGACCCGGGTGACCTCGGCCGCCTTCGACGAGGCGACGAGCCGCTGGACGGTCACCACCGACCGCGGCGAGCACGCTCGACGCCGCGTTCCTGATCATGGCGACGGGCAACCTCTCGGTGCCGCGCGCGCCCGACATCGACGGCCTCGAGCGGTTCGCCGGCGACGTCTACCAGACGGCGCTGTGGCCGCACGAGCCGGTCGACTTCACCGGCCGGCGGGTCGGCGTCCTCGGCACCGGGTCGTCCGGGATCCAGGTGATACCGGAGATCGCGCAGCAGGCGGCGCAGCTGACGGTCTTCCAGCGCACGCCGGCGTTCAGCGTGCCGAGCTGGAACGGCCCGCTCGACCCCGACGCCGAGCGCGAGATCAAGGCGCACTACGACGAGCGGCGGCGGCTGGCGCGCGAGACGGGCGGCGGCAACCCCTGGCACGAGCGGCCGATCAGCGTGTTCGACGTGACGCCGCAGGAGCGCGACGCCGAGTTCGAGGCGCGCTACAAGGTCGGCGGCTTCTTCCTCCACTCCGCGTACAACGACCTCTTCACCGACGCGGAGGCGAACGAGCTCGTCTCGGAGTTCGTGCGCGAGAAGATCCGCGAACGGGTCGCCGATCCCGCGCTGGCCGAGGAGCTGTGCCCGTACGAGTACCCGCTGGCCACGAAGCGCATGTGCATCGACGTCGGCTACTACGAGGCGTTCAACCGGCCGAACGTGCGCCTCGTGAACCTCAAGCGGACGCCGATCACCGAGATCGCGCCAGGCGGTATCCGCGTCGGCGACGAGCTGATCGAGCTCGACGCGCTGGTGCTCGCCACCGGCTTCGACGCGATGACCGGCGCGCTCGAGGCCGTCGACATCCGCGGCCGCGGCGGCCGGTCGCTGCGGGAGAAGTGGGCGCACGGCCCGCGCACCTACCTCGGCCTCGCCCACGCCGGCTTCCCGAACCTGTTCAGCATCACCGGCCCCAGCAGCCCGTCCGTGCTGAGCAACGTGATGGTCTCGATCGAGCAGCACGTCGAGCTGGTGTCCGGCATCCTGCGCCACCTGCGCGACCACGGGCTGACCTCGATCGAGCCGACCGAGGAGGCCGAGGAGGCCTGGGTCGCCCACCACCGGGCGCTGGGCGACGCGTCGCTGTATCCGCGCGCGAACTCCTGGTACATGGGCGCCAACGTGCCGGGCAAGCCGCGCGTGCTGCTGCCCTACGTCGGCGGCGTCGGGCGGTACCGCAAGATCTGCGAGCGGATGGTCGAGCGCGGCTACGAGGGGTTCGCGCTACGCGGGCCGGACGGGCGCGAGCTTGCGGTGGTCCCAGCTGGCGCCTTCACGGACGACGAAGGAGAGGGCGACGCGCTTTGACGCCTGCCGGACGAGCGAGGCGGCCTCGGCCTCGTCCGGCTCGCGATCGTGGTAGCGCGCGAACACGGCCCGCTCGACCTGCTCGACGACCGCGGGGTCGCGGTCGAGCACGACCTCGGCCTTCAGCATCACGCCGCGCAGGTCGTCGTAGGTCGAGCCCGCCTCGACCTGCAGCGTGCAGCGCGGGTCGCGCTCCAGGTTGCGCACCTTCTGCGACCGCCCGTAGGTCGACGCCCACGGCGCGCCGTCGCTGCAGCACGTACCAGAGCGGCATCACGTGCGGCCAGCCGTCGCGCCCGTTGGTGGCCATCGTCAGCACGCGCTGCTCGGCCAGGAACGCCGTGATCTCGGCCGCCGACATCGTGATCTCCGCGCGCCGGCTCATGGCGGTACCGTAGGCGAGCCGGTGCCCGGTCGCACGCCGCGCGATCGGTTGTCTCCCCCCGCCCGGCGTGGCATTGTCCGGCTAGCACCGCCCTGACCCCGCGGCACGTCTCCGATCTGGAAGGGCAGTGCATGGCGGGTGTGGGGGAAGCTGGGGTACGGCACGACGATGGCGCGGAGCAGACGCTGTTCGCGGTCTGCGTGGTCACCATCCCCGGCCGCGTCGACGTCAGCATCACGGGCGAGGTCGACCTGTCCACCCGCGAGGCACTCGTCGGCGTGCTCGACACGGCCTGCGGCCTGGAGCCGCACGTGCGTCTCGACCTGGCGGGCGTCGTCTTCCTCGATCCGCAGGGCGCGATGCTCCTCGGCCGCCGCCAGGCCGGGCACCCGCACCTCGAGGTCACCGCCGCCAGCGGCGCGGTGCGACGGATCGTCGAGATCCTCCGCGAGATCGAGGGCGCGGGGCCGTGCCTGCAGATCGCCGCGGGCACGTACGATGCACCCGTCAGCTGATGCACCGCCCTGCCTCCCACCCGCGAAGCGCGTGCCCGTAGAGCCCGACACGCTCACCCGGGCACTCGACGCCCTCGGGCCGATGGCCCGGCCGGAGTCGGCGATCGGCGAGGTGCTCCCGCACGTCATGGGCGCGATCTGCGGCGTCTTCGGCGTCACCGGGGCAGGGCTGATGCTGGTCGACGAGCAGAGCGGCCTGCGCTACGTCGCCGCCACCGACGACGCGGCCGAGGTGCTCGAACAGGTGCAGGAGCAGGCCGGCGCCGGGCCGTGCGTGGAGTCGTTCGTGAACGACACCGAGGTGGTCGTCAACGATCTCGAGCACGACGACCGCTGGCCCCAGATCGCCCAGCCCCTGCTGGCCGCCGGCGTGCGCTCGGTGCTCGGCGTGCCGACCCGGCTCGGTGGCGGCCCGGTCGGGTCGCTGAACGTCTACGGCGACACCGCCCGGACGTGGGACGAGAGCGAGCGCGCGGCGATCCAGTCGTTCAACGCGGTGATCGAGGCGCAGATCGCCTCGGCCCTCGCGCTGCGCCATCACGGCCGGGTGGTCGAGCAGTTGCAGTACGCGCTCGAGAACCGCGTCACGATCGAGCGCGCCATCGGCATGCTGATGGCGCGGCACGACCTGGACGCCGTCGCCGCCTTCCACCTGCTCCGCAAGGACGCCCGCACCAGCCGCCGCAAGGTGGCGCTGGTGGCGCGCGAGATCGTCGAGGGCCGGACGGAGCGCTGAAGACCGACGCCGGCGCCGGTGCGACCGTGGTCGCGAGCGTCGAGCCCCTGGCGGGCAGGTTGCGGATGGGAGCTTTCAACTTCCCAGCTCAAAATCTTTCAAGATCCCGGCTACGAATCTTTCATTCTCCCGGCTAGAAGCGTTATGATCTCCCGGCTGTGGAATACGTCGATCGCATCGTCGACCGCGAGTTGCGCAATCTGCTGGCCGCCGCCGGCGCCGTCGTAATCGACGGCCCGAAGGCCTGCGGGAAGACCGAGACCGCGCGCCGGCAAGCCGCCAGCGAGGTGCTGCTGGACGTCGACGTGCAAGCCCGCCAGGCGGCCGAACTGGACCCCGGCCTCGTCGTCGCAGGCGCGGTACCGCGACTGATCGACGAGTGGCAGACCGTGCCGACGATCTGGAATCACGTCCGTCGCGAGGTCGACAAGCGAGCGCTCCCTGGCCAGTTCCTGCTCACCGGATCCGCCACACCGGCCGACGACCGCACCCGCCACAGCGGAGCCGGACGTTTCGGACGCATCCAGATGCGCCCTATGACCCTGACGGAGCTCGGCCGCTAGCACCGGCGCCATCTCCCTCGCTGCGGTACTCGATGGCGACCCCAGCCGCAGCACCGACCCCGGGCTATCGCTGGATGATCTGATCGATGAGGTGGTGCGGGGCGGCTGGCCTGGGATCCGCCATCTCGCGGCCAGCGACGCCGCCCGTTCCAACCGCGACTACCTCGACCGGATCCGGCGTACCGACATCGTCGCCGTCGACGGCACCCGCCGCGACCCCGAGCGGGTCGGAGCCGTGCTCCGCAGCATCGCCCGCAACGTCGCCACCCAAGCCACCCTGACGAAGATCGCAGCGGACGCCACCGCAACCGGCCGCCCCGTCATCGACGACACCGTCGCCGAGTACCTGCGCGCACTCGAGCGGCTCATGATCATCGAGGACCAGCCGGCCTGGAACACCCACCTGCGATCCAGCCACCAGCTACGTACCACCCCCACCCGCCACTTCGTCGACCCCTCCCTCGCCGTCGCCGCGCTCCGCGCGACACCCGCGATGCTCCGCAATGACCTGAACGCCTTCGGCCTGCTGTTCGAGTCGCTCGCGATCCGCGACCTGAGGGTGTACGCGCAGCCGCTGGACGGTCAGGTCCTGCACTACCGCGACCAAACCGGCCTCGAAGTCGACGCGATCGTCGACACCGGCACCCGCTGGGCGGCGTTCGAGGTGAAGCTCGGCGGCAACCAGATCGACCGCGCCGCCCAGCACCTGCTCGAGTTCACCAACCGTATCGACACCACCAAACGCGGCAGGCCAGCCGCCCTCGGCGTGATCGTCGGCACCGGATACGGCTACGTCCGCCCCGACGGCATCCACATCATCCCGATCGCGTCGCTCGGTCCATGACCCACCGAACCCCGAACACGAGATCGCCAACGACTCCACGCCACCGGCGATCGGCGCGAGCGTGTCGACGAATGGCAGCTGCTGCCAGCTCGTGGACCTCGCTGCACATCACGGTCGGCGACAGGCGCCGAAGACGGCTCGTTCCTGCGCATCGGCTCGGCGAGCCGCGTCGCCGACCCTCTGCGCGCTCCCGCGCTGGCCTGCTCCTCACGCTCGGATGCCGGCCGCTGGTCCGCGCGCTGAACACGGCGTCGAACGCCATCTCGTCAGCCTACACGACCATGTTCGGCGGCATCCCCGCCTCCGAGCCACGGCGAGGCCCGAATGGCCTCGACGCTACGTCGACGAGATCCTCCGCTCCAGCCTCCCGTCCTGCGTCGATCTGCCGGACCAGCCCCGACGCGCGCAGCTCGACCGCTACCGACCACCAGATCCTGACGCGGCGTGTTCACGCTCGTATCACGAGCGCACCGGCGGCGCTGCGGCGCTGGCTGGCCGCGCCCGCGGCGTCTTCAACCACCGCGTTCGCACGAAACGATCCGCGACGCGGCCACCAGCTCCGACGGTGCCACACTATCGCGGCAGGCGACCGTGCCCTCCCGGACGCGCTCGACCCGTCTCTGGATTGTCGATCCCGTCCCGGCCTGGATTCCGAGTCGCAATCACCTGCAGCACCTCGCTCAGGCACCGAGCCGCAGCTGGCCACCCGGCCTGCCTCCCGCTCCTCGACGACGACGCGCGCCCTGCTCGTCGGCGTGGCTGCGGCCGCGTAGCGCCGCGCGACGGCACCCTGCTCGTCGCCCTGTTCGAATCGCTGGCGACGATGCCCGTCGCGTCTCGGCTCAGCCGCAGATGCTCGCTCGCTCCACCTGCACACCAGCACCTGCGAGCACAGCTCATCTCATCGCGGATGCGCCAGGGTGGCCGCGTCGTCGCGGTCGAGGTGAAGCTATCGGCCACCGTTACCGACGGCGTCGTCAGCCACCTGCACTGGCTGCGCGACACGATCGGCGACGAGCTCCTCTACGCCGATCGAGGACATCGTCGAGGAGGTGATCGGCGAGATCTCGGACGAGGATGACGTGCGCAGCCCCGTCCGCCGCCTCCGCGACGGGCGGCTCGTCGCCGACGCCGACACCCTCCTGTCCGAGCTGGCGGCCGACGGCGTCCATCTGAAATCCGTCGCGCGGTCCCTCGCGGAGCTGATCCAGGACGAGCTCGGGGCGGTCCCGAAACGCGGCGAGGAGGTCACGATCGGCGGTTACACGGCTCGCGTTCCTCGCTCGACGGCGCACGGGTGCGGCGGGTCCTCCTCACCCCCACCTCGCCCGATCGCCCGCGCCCGCGCCCCCGCGCGAGCGCTGACGACGGGTTCGAGCCCAGGCTCGATCAGGCGGTGCCGGATCGCGTAGCGCGGCGAGCTCGACGCGGTTGCGGAGGTTGAGCTTCGCGAGCAGGTTCTCGCGGTGCCGGTCGACCGTCCGCGGGCTGATCACGAGCATCTCGGCGATCTCCTGCGTCGTGTGGCCCTCGGCGATCAGCGCCAGCACCTCGGACTCCCGGTCGGACAGCTGCCGCGAGCGCAGGTCGTCCGGTCGCGCGTACCGCAGCAGCAGGTGCTGCGCGTCGGAGTACAGGAACGTCTCGCCCCGCATCACCGCGCGGCACGCGTCGATCAGGTCGCGGTCGGCCGCCGACTTCACCACGTAGCCGCCCGCGCCGACCCGGAGCGCCTCGAGGAAGAACTGCTCGTCGCGGTGCATCGAGAGCATCAGGATCCGCAGCGCCGGCCGCCGCTGCGCCAGCTCCCGCGCGGCCTGCAGCCCGCCCATCCGCGGCATCGAGACGTCGAGCACGGCGAGGTCGCACTCCGTGCGCAGCGCCTCCTCGACCGCGCCGACGCCCGTCGTCGGCCTCCGCCACCACCGTCAGGTCGGGCTCCGCGTCGAGCACCAGCCGCAGGCCGCGGCGCACGACGGCGTGGTCGTCGGCGAGCAGGATCCTCGTCGGCTCGGGCGAGCGGGCGTCAGAGGCATCGTGCGCCGTCCCTGCTGCGGCACGCGCAGCTCGACCGGCGGTGCCGCCCGTCCGGCGGCGCGCGTGAACCGGAGTGCGCCCGCCGATCATCGCCGCCCGCTCGCGCATGCCGCGGATGCCCGCGCCGGACATCGCGTCGCCGAGCCCGGCGCCGTCGTCGGTCACGCGCAGCACGACCGCGTCCTCCTCGCGCCGCACCTCGATCGTGACGCGCGAGCACTCGCCGTGGCGGAGCGCGTTCGTGAGCGCCTCCTGCGCGACGCGGTACAGCACCAGCTCGGCGTCCGGGTCGATCACGCGCAGCGCGCCGTCCACCGTCGTCTCCACCTCGACGCCGGTGCGCCGCTCGGAGTCGGCCGCCAGCGACTGCAGGGCGCTCGCGAGGCCGAGGTCGTCGAACGTCGCCGGCCGCAGCCGCGCGGTGATCTCGCTCAGCGTGTCGAGGCTGTCCCGCGCCAGCGCCTGCGCGTCGTCGAGGGCGTCGACGAGCACGACGCCGCCCTCGCGCACGCGGTTCAGCTCGAGCACGGCGGCGGTGAGGTTCTGGCCGATCTCGTCGTGCAGCTCCTGCGCGACGCGGCGACGCTCTGCCTCCTGCGCCACCAGCACGCGGCGCATGCTGTGCCGCCGCTCGTGCTCGAGACGGTCGAGCATCACGTTGAAGCGGGTGATCACCGAGGCGACCTCGACCGGGCCGTGCGGCTCGGTGCGGACGCCGGGCTCGACGACGTCGATCGACCAGCATCATCTCCATCAGCCGACGGCAGCGGCCGGAGGCTCATTCGCAGGAGCACGGCGTTCGCGACGATGGTCAGCACGAGGCCGATCAGCAGCACCGTGACCTCCACGGCGGTGACGTTGCGGCTGACGGTGACCGGCGTGAAGATGAGCGCCGCCACGGCCGCGATCAGGATCGCCGCGTTGACGGCGAGCACGCGGCGCGAAGAGGCTGATCTGACCGGTCCGGCGAGGAACGTCGATGCGGCGCTGCGGCGTCGTCGTCTGGAGGGCCTCGTCGCTCACCGCAGGCCGAGTCTACCGCGTGCCGGCAGGCCTTCGATCGGGCCGATTCCGAAGGGCGTGGGCATTTACGCCCATCTGCCGTCCGGACGGTGTTCCTGCGGCCCTCCGACGTGATTACATCGGTGCACGGACACCACGGCCGGCGTCCGTCACGCACCCAACCGAGGAGGTCCCGATGGATGTCGCATCGATGATCGAACAGGGACGCAAGTCGATCGACCAGGGAGACCTGAAGAAGGCCGCAACGGAGCTGACCGACGCCGCGATCGCCACGCGCGACGTCGAGCAGGCCCGCGAGATCCGGCAGCTGGCAGACCGCGGCATGGAGCTGTCCGGCCGGCTTCGGCAAGTCGCGCTGGAAGGAAGTCGCGCGCCTCGCCGACCTTCGTCTGACAGCGCGAGCGCGTCTGACCGCACGCCCATCCCAGCGCACCCGGAGGGCCACACCCGGGTGCGAAGCTGAGATCGTCTCCCGAGCGATCTCGACCGGCCGGCCTCTCCGTCGTTCCCCACGTTCTTCGGAGAGGCCGGCCGCTTGTACGTCGTCGCCGGGTCCGCCGGCAGCGGCGGGCAGCGATCGGCGGCCAGCGACACCGCGCACCAGGCGCGGAGGGCGGCGATGTCGAGCCCCTCGTACGCCGGCTCGTAGGCCCGGCAGCCGCCGGTGGGCCTTCTCCAGTTGCCGGCGGCGGCCGACAGCGTTGCCGCGCGACTCCTGGTACGTGGCCACGGCGACGTGCACGAGGCCCTGGTAGAGGTCGCGCTCGTCCGGCTCGGCGGCTCGCCACAGATCCTCGAGCACCTCGTGAGCGGCGAAGCCGTCGCCGGCGCGCACCAGCGTCAGCGCCTGGTCGGATCCGCTCGATCTCGGCCATCGCAATCATCTCAACTCTCACGTAAGAGTTGAGCTATACCAACGGGCGCCACGCTAGGCGGAGACGCGCCGGAGGTGGTGCAGCTTGTTGGCGGCGTCGAGCGCGGCCACCTTGTAGGACTCGGCCAGCGTCGGGTAGTTGAAGACGGTGTCCACCAGGTAGTCGATCGTGCCGCCGAGCGCCATCACGGCCTGGCCGATGTGGATCAGCTCGGTGGCGCCCGTGCCGAACGCGTGGACGCCGAGGATGCTGCGGTCCTTCGCCGAGACGAGCAGCTTGAGCAGGCCGTTCTGGTCGCCGATGATCTGGCCCCGCGCGAGCTCGCGCCAGCGGCGAGATGCCGATCTCGTACGGAACCCGGTCGGCCGTCAGCTCCTCCTCCGTCTTCCCGACGAACGAGATCTCCGGGATCGTGTACACGCCGATCGGCAGGAACTCGCCCGCCGCCTTGACCGTCTCGCCGAAGGCCGTGCAGGCGGCGAGGCGGCCCTGCTCGGCCGACGTCGCGGCGAGGCTCGGGAAGCCGATCACGTCACCCACGGCGAAGATGTGCGGCGCGGCCGTCCGGTAGCAGCTCGTCGACCGCGATGCGGCCCCGGTCGTCGTGCGCGAGGCCGGCCTTGGCGAGGTCGAGCGCGCGCGGTCGCGCCCTCGCGGCCGGCGGCGTAGAAGACGGCGTCCGACGGGATCCGCTTGCCGCTCTCGAGCTCGGTCACCGAGCCGCCGCCGTGCAGCTGCACACCGACCACCCGCTCGCCGAACCGGAACGTGACGCCGAGCTCGCGGAGGTGGTACTGCAGCGCCTCGACCATCTGGTCGTCGCAGAAGTCGAGCAGGCGGGGGCGCTTCTCGACGACGGTCACCTTGGTGCCGAGCGCGGCGAACATCGACGCGTACTCGATGCCGATCACGCCGGCGCCCACGACCACCAGCGATCCGGGGATCTTGCCGAGGCCGAGGATGCCGTCCGAGTCGAGCACGGTGCGCTCGTCGAACGCCACGTCGGCGGGACGCGCCGGCACGGTGCCGACGGCGATCACGATCGAGTCGGCGGTGAGCGTGCGCTCGCTGTCGTCCGAGACGCGCACGGCGATGGTGTGCGGGTCGACGAAGCGGCCCTCGCCGGTGACGATCTGCGACGTGGTTGCGGGTCAGCTGGTCGCGGATCACGTCGATCTCGGCCTCGATCACGTGGTGCGTCCGCTGGAACAGGTCCTCGACGCCGATCTCGTCCTTCACGCGGTAGCTCGCCCCGTAGATGCCGCGCTGGTGCCAGCCCGTGAGGTAGAGGACCGCCTCGCGCAGCGTCTTCGAGGGAATCGTGCCGGTGTTGGTGCAGACGCCCCCGACCATGTGCCGTCGCTCGACCAGCGCCACCCGCCGGCGGAACTTCGCGGCCTGGATCGCGGCCTTCTGACCCGCCGGCCCGGAGCCGATCACGAGCATGTCGAAATCCGCCACGCCGCGAGCCTACCGGATTCGGGGGTGAAGATGTGGGACGCTTGCCGCGGCGGGGCCGCGGAGTGCTACGGTCGCCGGGTGCCACCCCTCCGTGTCGTGATCGCCGACGACTCGCTGCTGATCCGCGAGGGCGTGGCGCGCGTGCTCGTGCGACGCGGGCATCGAGGTCGTCGCACGGGCGGGCGATGGCACCGAGCTGCTGCGCGTCGTCGACACCGAGCGGCCCGACGTCGTCGTGGTCGACATCCGGATGCCGCCCACCCACACCGACGAGGGCGTGCGGGCGGCGCGCGAGATCCGGCGCCGGTTCCCGGGCGTCGGCGTGCTGGTGCTGTCGCAGTACGCCGAGCCCGAGTACGTCGTCGAGCTGCTGCAGGACGGCGCCGGCGGCATCGGCTACCTGCTGAAGGACCGCATCGCCGAGGTCGAGGACTTCGGCGCCGCCGTGCGGCGCGTCGCCGCGGGCGGCTCGGCGCTCGATCCGGCCGTGGTCGAGCTGATCGTGACGCGGGCGGCGCGCAGCGAGCAGCCGGCGGTGGCGCCCTCCGACATGGAGCGCGTGATCCTCGAGCACGCCGTGGCGTGGGCGCGCGAGCACCAGACCGGCGTCGCGCGCGAGGTGGGCTCGGAGTTCGTGGCCGTGCTGCCCGACGGCCGCCACTCGCGCCACGCGCGCTTCCACGAGGCGCTCGCGTGGCTCGAGGCGCACGGCTCGACGGCCGACTAGCGCCGGCCGGCGCCGCCTATTCGGGCTCGAGCGCCCAGTGCGCCGGCGCGCGCCAGAGCGACGACAGGATCAGCTCGCGCAGGAGGATGAACTCCTTCGGGAGCTTGTCGTAGAGCCGGATGAACAGGCGGTCGTGGCTCGAGATCTCCTCCTGCCACACGTCGCGCTCGATGCTCATCACCTCGTCGAACCGGCGCTTCGAGAAGTCGAGGCCGCGCCAGTCGAGGTCCTCGTACCGCGGCACCCAGCCGAGCGGGCTCTCGATCGACTGCGCGGTGCCCCGCGCGCGCTCGACGATCCACTTCAGCACGCGCATGTTCTCGCCGTAGCCGGGCCAGAGGAACTTGCCGTCCTCGTCCTTGCGGAACCAGTTCACCGAGAAGATGCGCGGCGGGTTCGGCAGCTGGCGGCCGAAGTTCAGCCAGTGCGTGAAGTAGTCGGCCATGTGGTAGCCGCAGAACGGCAGCATCGCGAACGGGTCGCGCCGCACCTCGCCGGTCGCGTTGGCCATCGCAGCGGTCGTCTCCGAGCCCATCGTGGCGGCCAGGTAGACGCCGTAGTTCCAGTTGAACGCCTGGTAGACCAGCGGCACGGTGCGCGAGCGGCGGCCGCCGAAGACGAGCGCCGCGATCGGCACGCCCTGCGGGTCGTCGAAGCCGGGGTCGATCGACGGCACCTGGCTGAGCGGCGCCGTGAAGCGCGCGTTCGGGTGCGCGGCCGGCCGGCCGGCGTCGGGCGTCCAGTCGTTGCCGCGCCAGTCGATCAGGTGCGCGGGCGGCTCGTCGGTCATGCCCTCCCACCACACGTCGCCGTCGTCGGTGAGCGCCACGTTGGTGAAGATGGTGTTGTGCGAGATGGCGGCCATCGCGTTCGGGTTCGTCTTGTAGCCGGTGCCGGGCGCGACGCCGAACATGCCGTTCTCGGGGTTGATCGCGTACAGGCGGCCGTTCTCGCCCGGCTTGATCCAGGCGATGTCGTCGCCGACCGTCGTCACCTTCCAGCCGTCCTCCGCGAAGCTCGTCGGGCGGGATCAGCATCGCGAAGTTGGTCTTGCCGCAGGCGCTCGGGAATGCCGCCGCGACGTACGGACCGGCGCCCGTCGGGCGACTCGACGCCGAGGATCAGCATGTGCTCGGCCAGCCAGCCCTCGTCGCGCGCCAGCACCGAGGCGATGCGCAGCGCGAAGCACTTCTTGCCGAGCAGGGCGTTGCCGCCGTAGCCCGAGCCGTACGACCAGATCGCGCGCTCCTCGGGGAAGTGGACGATGTACTTCTCCTCGGCGTTGCACGGCCACGGCACGTCGGCCTGGCCGGGCTCGAGCGGCGCGCCGACCGAGTGCATGCAGCGCACGAAGTCGCCGTTGCCGAGCGCGTCGAGGACCGCGCGTGCCGATGCGGGTCATGATCCGCATGCTCACGACCACGTACGGCGAGTCGGTGAGCTGCACGCCGATGTGCGCGATGGGCGAGCCGATCGGCCCCATCGAGAACGGGATCACGTACATCGTGCGGCCGCGCATCGAGCCCCGGAACAGCGGCTCGAGCCGGTCCTTCATCTCGCGCGGCGCCTCCCAGTTGTTCGTCGGGCCGGCGTCACCGGGCGAGACGGAGCAGATGAACGTGCGGTCCTCGACCCGCGCGACGTCGCCGGGATCGGATCGGCAGAGGAACGAGTTGGGGCGCTTCTCGGCGTTCAGCCGCAGGAACGTGCCGCTCTCGACCATCTGGTCGCACAGCAGCGCGTACTCCTCCTCGCTGCCGTCGCACCAGTGGACGTGATCGGGCTGGCAGAGGGCCGAGACCTCGTCGACCCAGGCCAGGAGCGACCGGTTGGTCACCTCGTGCGATACGTCCGTCATCCGTCGTCTCCCGTTCCGATACGCGCTTCGCCACCCTGCCCGCCGATCGTGCGGAACACCTGGAGGCTAGAGGATCGTTCGCCGCCTCGCCGACGCTCCCGCGGGTCGAAGTCGCTCAAGGTCGGCGGGGATTAGTCGATACAAGGGATGCACACCTCCTCCAGAAGCGGGATGAGGGAGTACCGCCTCTTGTTGCGATCGGGCCGTTAATCGGCATCTGCGACGAGGAGGTACACGATGCGAGATCCCGCGAACATGACGATCAGCCGTGCGGCGACGGCGGTGGAGGTTACCTCCGCCTTCCTGGTGACCAACGACGCCATCGTCGGCGACTGGTTCGAGCGAGCGGGTCACACCCTCGCCCTCCGGGTCTGCGGCCGGGCGTCGTCGATTCCCGAGGCCGAGCAGCTGATCCCGACCTGCGGCGCGACCGTGCTGGTCATCGACCAGGAGCTCGCCGACGGCACGGGCATCGAGCTCGTCCGGCGCCTCCGCGCCCTCGGCGTCGAGATCCCGATGCTGATCATGAGCGCCCTGCCCGTGGCCGGCCTGAACGAGGGTGCCGAGCGCGCCGGTGCCACCGGCACGGTCGTCCGCTCGGGCCGCGCCGACGACGTCGCCTGGTCGATCTCGGCCGTCGCCCGTCGCCGGACCATCTGGGACGAGCGCAACCCGTCCCTCGCCCTGGCCAGCCCCCGCGAGCTCGAGGTCCTCTCGATGATCGCCGCCGGCTACCTGACCTCGGACATCGCCACCCGGCTGGTGCTGAGCAGCGAGACCATCAAGTCGCACGTCCAGAACGTGCTCCTCAAGTTCGGCGCGCACACCCGCGCCGAGGCCGTCGCGATCGCCGTCAGGGCCGGCGTCGTCTGATGCCCCCTGGCTGGCGGCGTGACGCTACCGCCGTCAGCCCGGTTCACCCGAGCCCCGCTCGGTCTACGCCGTGAACAGCCCGGCGTAGGCGTTGAGCGCCGGCTGGCCGCCGATGTGCGCGTAGAGGACGTTCGAGCCCGCCTCGATCTCGCCCCGCCGCACCAGGTCGATCATGCCGGCCAGCGACTTCCCCTCGTACACCGGGTCGGTGATCATGCCCTCGAGCGAGGCGCCCATGCGGATCGCCGCCAGGGTCGTGTCGTCCGGGATGCCGTAGGTGCCGGCGTGGTAGCGGTCGTCGAGGATCACCTCGTCGGCAGCGAGCTCGCGGTCGAGCCCGATCTTCGACGCGGTGTCGCGCGCGATGCGCAGCACCTGCGCGTGCGTCTCGGCGGGCTTCGCCGAGCCGTCGATGCCGATCACCCGGCGCCCGCGCCCCTCCAGCGCGAAGCCGGCGACCATGCCGGCCTGCGTCGAGCCCGTGACGCTGCAGACGATGATCGTGTCGAAGTAGACGCCGAGGTCGCGCTCCTGCTCGGCCACCTCGGCCGCCCAGCCCGCGAAGCCGAGCCCGCCGAGCGGGTGGTCGGAGGCGCCGGCCGGGATGGCGTAGGGCTTGCCGCCGCCCTCCTCCACGTCGCGCAGCGCCTGCTCCCACGACTCCTTGAAGCCGATGCCGAAGCCGGCCTTGACGAGCCGCACGTCGGCGCCGCAGAGCCGCGACATGAGGATGTTGCCGACCCGGTCGTAGGTGACGTCGGGCCAGTCGACCCAGCTCTCCTGCACCAGCACGCACTTCAGGCCGAGGCGCGCCGCGACGGCCGCCACCTGGCGGGTGTGGTTGGACTGGACGCCGCCGATCGACACCAGCGTGTCGCAGCCGGTCGCGAGCGCGTCGGCGACGAGGTACTCGAGCTTGCGGGTCTTGTTGCCGCCGAAGGCGATGCCGGAGTTGCAGTCGTCGCGCTTCGCCCACATCCGCGCGCCACCGAGGTGGGCGGTGAGGCGGTCGAGCGGGTGGACGGGCGAGGGCCCGAACAGCAGCGGCACGCGGGCATACGAGTCGAGCGACATCTCTACCTCCGACGGATCGTCCGGATATAGTATTTCAGATGCCAGTTCCCGCCGCTGACGGCTCGGTCGAGCGCACCCTCCTGCGGGACGAGGCGTACCTGCGCATCCGCGACGCGATCATGGACGGCACGCTCGAGCCCGGCGAGCGGCTGCGCGACCACGAGCTGACGCAGTGGCTCGGGCTGTCGCGCACGCCGGTGCGCGAGGCGCTGGCGCGGCTGGTGGAGGACGGCCTGGTCGAGTCGGAGCCGCAGCGCTACACGCGCGTCACGGCGCTCGACCGGCGCGGCACCCGCGACGCCGCCTCGGTGGTCGCGGCGCTGCATGGGCTCGCGGCCACGCTGGCGGTGCCGTCGCTGACCGCGGCCGAGATCGAGCGGATGACCGCGGCCGGCGCGCGGTTCGCCGCCGCGCTGCAGGCCGGTGACGTGTCGGCGGCGATCGAGGCCGACGACGCCTTCCACGGCGTCTTGGTGGCCGCCTCGCGCAACCTCGAGATCCCGCCCACGCTCGACCGGCTGATGCCGCGCCTGCGGCGCCTGGAGCGGGCCCGGTTCGGCTCGCTGGCCGGCCGCCGTTCGGTCGAGCAGCACGCCGGTATCGTCGAGCGGTGCGCCGCCGGCGATGCTGCCGGCGCGGCCGAGGCGTCGGTGCAGAACTGGCTCACGCTCGGCGCGATGCTCGAGCGCAGCTTCGACGAGTGACCGAGGAGGCCGAGATGCCGGAGACCGATCCCCGCTACGCCCCGCTGTTCGAGCCGATCACCGTCGGCCCGCTGCAGCTGCGGGCGCGGGTGTTCGCCTCGGCCCATCAGCCCGGCCTCGCCGACGACGGCGCGCCCGGCGACCGGTACGTCGCCTACCACCGGGCGCGTGCCCGCAGCGGCTTCGCGATGCAGATCACCGGCGCGACGCCGATCGTGCCGTCGAACCTGTGGGATCCGCGGCGCATGCTCGTCAACCGCGACGAGTCGATCGTGCCCGGCTACCAGCGCCTGGCCGAGGCCGTGCACGAGGAGGGCGGCCGGATGCTCGCGCAGCTGATGCATCCCGGCGCCGCCGAGATCGGCCTGCCCGACGTGGTCTCCTCCTCCGTGCACGTCGACGAGATGTCGCGGCAGCCGGCGCGCGCCATCACGCCGGCCGAGATGGACGCGGTGGTGGAGCGCTACCGCGAGGCGGCCGACCGCTGCCGGCGCGGCGACCTCGACGGCGTCGAGATCCCGATCGCGTGGGGCTACCTCCTCGGCTCGTTCGTCTCGCCGCTGATGAACCACCGCGACGACGAGTACGGCGGCACGCTCGACAACCGGCTGCGCTTCCCGCTGCGGGTGCTGGAGGCCGTGCGCGAGGGCGTCGGCCGCGACCGGCTCGTGGGCGTGCGGCTGGTGGGCGACGAGCTCGTGGAGGGCGGCCTCACCGTGCGCGACACGCCGGAGGTGGCGCGCGGGCTGGCTGCGTCGGGGCTGATCGACTACCTGAACGTCATCGCCGGCACCAACATGCGGCGCATGTCGCGCGTCGACCACTGGCCCGCGACGCCGGCGGGCACCGGCATCTGGCGGCATCTGGCGCGGGCCGTGCGCGAGGCCGTCGACATCCCGGTGTGCACGGTCGGGCGCGTCAACCATCCCGACATCGCCGTCGACATCCTCACGTCGGGCGACGCCGACCTGGTCGGGCTGGCGCGCGCGCACATCGTCGACGCCGAGTTCCTGACCAAGACGCGCGCCGGCCGGGCCGCCGACATCCGGCCGTGCAGCGCCGTCAACGTCTGCATCAACGCGCTGCTGCACGACGAGCCGATCCGCTGCCTCGCGAACCCCGAGATCGGCCGCGAGGGCACCATCGACGAGTCCGACGTCGGCGAGGGGCGCACGGCGGTCGTCGTGGGTGGCGGGCCCGGTGGCATCGAGGCCGCGCGGCGGCTCGCGGCGCGCGGGTTCGCGGTGCGGCTCTACGAGCAGGGCGAGGAGCTGGGCGGGCAGATGCGGATCTGGACGGCGGCCCCGGCCCGGGCGGAGGTGCGCCGCCTGATCGGCTGGTGGGAGCGCGACCTCGCGCGCCGCGGCGTGGACGTGCAGCTCGGCGTCGAGGTCACGGCCGACGCCGTCCTGGCCGACGCGCCCGCCCTCGTCGTGGTCGCCGCCGGCGGCGCGCCGCTCCCCCACCCCATGCTCGACGCCGACGACCCGCGCGTGTTCGACGTCGCCGCGCTCGCCGAGGTGCCGGCCGGACACGTGCTGGTCGCCGACGAGGTGGGGCGCGCCGACGCGATGCTGCTGGCCGAGGCGCTGGTGGCACGCGGCCGCCGCGTGACGCTCTCGACCAGCTGCCTGCACGTCGGCGAGGACGAGGGCATCACGACGCTGTACCCGCTGCTGCGGCTGCTCGGGCAGCTGGGCGTCGCGCTGCTCGAGCGCGTGCGGGTGACCGGGTTCCACGATGGGTCGGTGCGCCTCGTGAACCAGTGGGACGGGCGCGAGACGACCCTCGAGGACGTCGACGCGATCCTGCACTGGTCGGGTGCGACGCCGCAGTCCGGGCTGGTCGCGCCGCTGCGCGACGCGGGGCTCGACGTGCACGTGATCGGCGACGCGCGCCTCGCGCGCCGCGTCGATGACGCGGTGCGCGAGGCGGCGGAGCTGGCGTGGTCGCTCGAGCCCGTCGGGCCCGTGGTCACGCGCTAGAGCTAGGCCGCGAGCCGGGTCTGCTGCGGGCGCGGGGTGCGGTGCAGCGAGACGGTGCGGGGTGCGCGGCCGCCGCAGACGTGGCGCTGGCGCATGGTGTCGATCGACACGCGCTCGACCCGCTCGCTCCGAAGGAGCCGGCCGATCTGCGAATTGGTGTGGGGGAAGTCCATGGCAGTGCTCCTTTCTTCTGGGTCAAGCATCGCCGTCGGGACGCGGCCCCGGCATGCGGCTCGCCTGCGTCTTCGGGTGCGGTTCACACCACCTGGCCGACGGCTCGAGCCAACGGCCACCCGTGTCCGCTGGGGTGCCTGGCACGGATCGGCCATCGCGGCACACCTCCGCGCGCTGATCGTCCCGTCTCGCCGCATTCCGGCGCTCGCCTCTCGCGGGGCCGCGCCCAACCATGACGCGTTTGGGTGCCTGGCACGGATCGGCCATCGCGGCACGGTTTCGCGCGCTGATTTGACACTTCTGTGACGGACCGCGCGGGTCTCGTCATCCGGAACCGGCCGGCGGGCGTAAGGGTGGCCATGAAGCGAATCTCCACCTCCAGCTCCCGCGGCCGATCGCTCGCGCTCCTCGCGCTCGGCGCGGCCTGTCTCGTCCTCGCCGCCTGCGGTGGCGACGACGAGGCCACCACCTCGAGCGAGACGGCCGCCGCAGCGGCCGCGACCACCGCGGCCCCCGCCGCGACCACGATGGAGGACACGACGGCCGCGACCACCGCCATGGACGCGCCCGGCACGATCGTCGACGTCGCCGCCGCGAACCCGGACTTCTCGATCCTCGTCGCCGCCGTCCAGCAGGCCGGACTGGCGGAGACGCTCTCCGGCCCGGGCCCGTTCACGGTCTTCGCACCGACCAACGACGCCTTCGCTGCAGCGCTGACCGCCCTCGGTCTGACGCAGGAAGAGCTGCTCGCGAGCCCCGACCTCGCGGCCATCCTGACCTACCACGTGCTGCCCGCGCAGGTGATGGCGGCGGACGTGACGGCCGAGTCGAGCCCGGCCACCGTGCAGGGCGAGACGGTCGACGTGAAGCCGGTCGACGGCGGCGTCACCGTCAACGACGCGACCGTCACCACGGCCGATGTGGCGGCGTCGAACGGCGTCATCCACGTGATCGACAAGGTGCTGCTGCCGCCCACCATCGCCGCGAAGCTCGGCCGGCTGACCGTCCCCCCGGACGCGCGGTCGCCGGCGGCTCAGTCGCCGGCGACCGCGCTCATCCAGCCGACGACGACCCGGACGTCGTCCTGGTTCTCCAGCCAGACCTCGAGCTCGACCCGGCCCGGCTCGGGCTCAGGGGACTCGACGACCACGGCCCTCGCGGTCAGCGTGTCGCCCGGATACACCGGGTGCAGGAAGGTGTGCAGCGTCCAGCCCGTCTCGTGCCAGGAGGCGCCGAACAGCGCGGTGCCGAGCTCGGAGATGTACATCGACAGCATCAGGCCCTGCGCGATCGTGCGATCGGAGCCCGGCCTTGTGCGCCACCTCGACGTCGGTGTGGATGTTGCGCCAGCCGGCCTGCACGTTGGAGAAGACCGACATCTGATCCTGGTGGACGGTCTTCGCGGCGCCGACGAACGGCGTGCCGACGGCCGTTGCGCGCGTGACGCGCTCCTCCACCTGCCGGTCGGCCGGCCACTCGCCGTTCACGTAGCGCGCCGCGGCCGAGCGCTCGCCCGAGCCGCCGCCCAGCTTGACGTCGGGATCGACGCGGGCGATCTCGATGCACCGGTGCCGCACCAGCAGGCGCCCGTCGTCCATCGAGCGCGCCTCGGCGTCGGTGACGATGTAGCCCTTGTCGCGCTTCACGTACTTGTCGGTGAACGAGCCGGTGAGGATCACGCGCTCGCCGAGCCGCACCGGCGAGTCGAACCAGATCTCCTCCTTCTGGTGCAGCCCGACCTCCGTGTTCGGGTCGTAGCGCGTGTTCAGCAGGCGCAGCAGCCAGGGCACGAGGATCGCCGCGTGCGCGACGCGCCCGCCGAACGGCGACTCGCCGCCCATGAACCACGGGTGGTAGTCGTCCACGGTGAAGGCGAACGACTTGATCGCGATGGTCGTCGACGACGAGCTCGATCGGGCCGAGCTCCTCCCCCACCTCCATCGCCTCGAAGGTCGCATCCTTGAGCGCGTGGGCGTCGCCCGTCATGGCGTCTCCTTCCGGGTCGTGCGGATTCCCGCCGTCTCGCCGCCGTCGACGACGATCGTGGCGCCGTTGACGAACGACGCGCGATCGGACACCAGCCAGGCGACGGCGTCGGCGATCTCGCCCGCGCGGCCCAGCCGGCCGACGGGGATGCCGCGCTCGACGAGCGTCGCGCAGCTCGTCGTCCCCCGTCACGCGGGCCATCATGCGCGTCGCGATCTGTCCCGGGCAGACGACGTTGAACCGCACGACGTGCCCGAACTCGAGCGCCAGCGACTCGGTGAAGGCGATCAGCGCGGCCTTCGAGGCGGCGTACAGCGCGAGGCCCTCCTCGCCGACGTGGCCGGCCACCGACGAGATGGTCGCGACCGACCCGCGGGCGGCGATCAGCCCGTCCAGCGCGAGCCGCGTCACCTGGTAGACGGCGCGGCTGTTGACCGCGAAGATGGCGTCCCAGTCGGCGACGTCGCTGTCGCCGAACGCCACCCGCTTCGCCTGTCCGGCGGCGTTGACGAGCGCGGCGATCTGCCCCTCGCCGCGCTCCAGCGCCGCCGCGACGAGCGCCGCCAGGTCGTCGCCGCTGGTGACGTCGGTGGGCACGTGCAGCGAGCCGGGCACGGCCCGCTCGACCTCGGCGCCGGCCTCTCGGTCGCGGCCGGCGAACACCACCGCGAAGCCGTCCTCGGTCAGCCGCTCGACGCACGCCCGGCCGATGCCGTGCGTGCCGCCCGTGACGATCGCGGTGCGCGCCGCGGTCATCGCGCGCGTCGGGACGCCGTGGCGCATCACGGTCGGCGAGTCGCTGAGCCGCACCGGCGAGATCAGCGCCGGAATCGTCTCGCCGTTCGAGCCGACCACCTCGACCAGCCGGTCGCGGATCTGCAAGCTCGGCGTCGTTGACGGCCTGCACCACCGAGTTGACGCGCGAGGCGGGCACGCCGGCCTCGGCCAGCTCGGCCTCCACCTGCGCGACCGTCCGCTGCGCCACCCAGCCGCCGACGATGGCGTCGACCTCCGCCCGGTTGGCGACGCGCGAGACGATGTCCTTGAAGCGCTCGATCTCGATGATCTCCTCGCGGCCCATGGCGCGGGCGATGCGGTGGAAGAACGTGTCGGGGCCGGCGTGGATGTACACCCAGCCGTCGCTGGCGCGGTACGCGTCGGCGGGCGCCGAGGTGCGGTCGGCGTTGCCCGCCAGCTCGGGCTCCTCGCCGGTGGCGGCGGCGACGGGGATCACCGGGCCGAGCAGCGTCAGCGCGCTGTCGAGCATCGCCACGTCGACCAGCTGGCCGACCCCGGTCTGCTCGCGCTGCTGCAGCGCCGCCAGCGCGCCGATGGTGCCGATCAGGGCCGCGACGGTGTCGACGATGTACGCGCCGGTCAGCATCGGGAAGTCGCCCGGCCGGCCGTTGATCGCGGCGAGGCCGGTGAGGCACTGCAGGATGCAGTCGAACGCCGTGCGATCGCGCATCTCGGCGTCCTGGCCGAAGCCCGAGACGCTGACGGTGATGCAGCGCGGGTTCAGCTCGGCCAGCGCCTCGCGGCCGAAGCCCATGGTGTCGATCACGCCGGGCCGGAAGTTCTCGATCAGGATGTCGGCGGTGCGCAGCAGCTCGGTCAGCTCGGCGTGGCCGGCCTCGGAGCGCGAGTCGATCACGACGCCGCGCTTGTTGCGGTTCATCTGCGCGAAGTAGAGGCTCTCCTCGCCGATCCAGGGGCCCTCGAAGCGGGTCGGATCGCCGCCCGGCGTCTCGACCTTGACGACGTCGGCGCCGAGGTCGGCGAGCAGCATCCCGCAGTACGGCCCCGAGATGTACCGGGCCAGCTCGACCACGCGGATGCCTTCCAAAACCATCGCCATCTCATCTCCCGGAACGTCGGTTGGCCAGTGGCCGGTTCATCGCGCGAGGTCGTCCGCCGTCGCGTGCGCCGCCGCGACGAGGGAGTCGCCCATGAAGGCGAGCTCATCGTCGCCGATCACGAACGGCGGCGCGATCGCGACCACGCCGTTGGCGAGCGGACGCACGATCACGCGACGCCGCCAGCAGTGCTCGGCGAACAGCGCGGCGACGCCGTCGGCCGGGCCGAACGGCTCGCGCGTCGTGCGGTCGCGGACGAACTCGATGCCCGCGACGAGGCCGATCGCCCGCACGTCGCCGACGATGCCGACCTCCTCGACCCGGCGCACCTCGTGGGCGAAGCGCTCGGCCAGGCCGGCCACGCGGCCGACCAGGTCGTCGCGCTCCAGCACGTCGAGCACGGCGAGCGCGGCCGCGCACGCGGGCGGGTGCGCGTCCCAGGTGTTGCCGCTCGCGAACTCGGGGCCGGGCACGTCCTGGGCGGTGACCGCGCGATACACCTCGTCGGTGACGATGGTCGCGGCGAGCGGCATGTAGCCGGCGGTCAGGCCCTTGGCGACGAGCAGCATGTCGGGCACGACGCCGCTGTGCTCGATCGCGAACCACCGGCCGGTGCGGCCGAAGCCGGTCATGATCTCGTCCGCGATCAGCAGGATCTCGTTCGCGTCGCAGATCTCGCGCAGCCGCGGCAGGTAGTCGGGGTGCGGCACGATCACGCCGCCCGATCCGAGCACCGGCTCGGCGATCAGCGCGGCGATGCGGTCGGCGCCCTCGGTCGCCACGAGCCCCTCGAGCTCGTCGGCGCAGCCGAGGTTGCACGCGTCCCGGCAGTGCCGGCAGCGGTAGGAGAACGGCGCGGCGATGCGCCGCACGTCGGGCAGCGTCGGCTCGAACGGCAGCCGCAGCGCGGGCATGCCCTGCATGCTGATGCCGCCGAACGAGGTGCCGTGGTAGCCGCGGTCGCGGGTCACGAGGATCGTCTTGCCGACGCGCCCTCTCGCCCGCCAGTACAGGCGCGCGAGCTTGAGCGAGGTGTCGACGGCCTGCGAGCCCTGCACCGAGAAGAACACGCGGTCGAGGTTGCCCGGCGCCCGTTGCGCGAGGCGCTCGGCCAGCTCGGCCGCGAGCGGGTGCCCCTGCCCGAACAGCGACGAGGCGGGCAGCACGGACAGCTGCGCGGTGATGGCCGCCACGATGTCGGCGCGGCCGTAGCCGAGGTTGATGCTCCACAGCCCGGCGAACGCGTCGAGGATGCGCCGGCCGTCGACATCGGTCACCCAGCAGCCGTCGCCGGCGACGATCATGCGGCCCGGGTCGTACGCCTTCTGGCGCGTGAACGGGTGCCAGAGGTTGGCCTCGTCGGCCTCCAGCAGCCGCACCTGCTCCGGGTCGCGGGGCCGCGTCGTCACTGGTCGAACAGCTCCGGCGAGCGGGCCAGGTCGTTGCGCGTGCGGCGGATGTGCATGCGCAGCAGCTCCTCGGCCGCGGCGGCGTCCTTGCGGACGATCGCGCTCAGCAGCAGCCGGTGCTCGGCGTGCACCTGGGCCAGGTCGCCGGAGCCGCCGAGGTAGTCGAAGTGCACGCGCCGGTACTGCTGCGTCGTGTTCCAGAAGCCCTCGATCATGCGGCGCAGACGGGGCAGCGGCGCACCGGCGTAGCTGAGCAGGTGGAACCGCCGGTCGAGATCGAGCCAGTCGCTCGGCTCGGTCGCCGCCTCCATCGCCTCGACCAGGGCGCGCAGCTCGTCCACGCTGCGCGTCGGTGAGGTGCGGGACGCTGGCGGCGACGGCCGGCGGTTCGAGCCACTCGCGGATGCGGTAGACCTCGGTGTACTCGTCGAACGCGAGCTTCGCGACCCAGGCGCCGGAGCGCGGCACGAGGATGATCAGCCCCTCGCTCTCCAGCCGGCGAAACGCCTCGCGCACGGGCACCCGGCTGGTGCCGAGATCGTCGGCGACGCCCTCCTGGCTGATGCGCTCCCCGGGCCGCAGACGGCCGTCGAGGATCGCATCGCGGAGGGCCGCCGTGACCAGGTCGACACGCGACGTGATCGATTCCCCGGCCGCGTCATTGGATCCAATGGTGCCCGGAACCGGATCGATGTCGCGTGAATTGGCACCCATCAGATATCGATTGGATCCTATCCGTGATATTGTCGCCGCGTCAAATGGCGCCCTGAAGGAGCGAGCGGCGTGCCAGACCCGATCGATCCTGCGGTTGTCGAGCGTCGCGCGCGGTTCATCCGCCGCGAGACGGTGCGGCTGATCTCGATCGCGAAGAGCGGCCACTACACGAGCGTCTTCTCGGCCGCCGAGATCCTCGCGGCGCTGTACTCCGGCGTGATGCGCCTGCGGGACGACCCCGCTGCGCCGGATCGCGACCGGCTGATCCTCTCGAAGGGCCACTGCGCCGTCGGCGTGTACCCCCTGCTGGCCGAGCGCGGCTACTTCCCCACCTCGTGGCTCGACGACTACACGCGGCTCGGCAGCCCGCTCGGCGACCACCCCGACATGCGCCGCGTGCCGGGCATCGACTTCTCGTCCGGCTCGCTCGGGCACGGCCTCTCGATCGGCACCGGCATGGCCGCGGCGGCCCGGCTCCGCGGGCTCGGCGACGTGCGGATCTGGGTGCTGCTCGGCGACCAGGAGCTGAACGAGGGCCAGGTGTGGGAGGCCGCGCAGGCCGCGTCGCACTTCGGGCTCGGCAACGTCTGCGCGATCGTCGACCGCAACCGCATGGGCCTGGACGGCGACACCGAGCAGGTGATGGCGGTCGAGCCGATCGCCGCCCGGTTCGAGGCGTTCGGCTGGGACGCCCGCGAGGTCGACGGCCACGACATCCCGGCGCTGCTGGCCGCCTTCGCCGCGCTGCCGCCTACGACGTCGCGGCGGCCGCAGGTGCTGATCGCGCACACGGTGAAGGGCAAGGGCGTGGGCTACATGGAGTCGTCGCGCACGTGGCACCTCGGCTACCTCGCGCCCGCCGACGCGGCCGCGACGCTGGCCGAGATCGGGACCGACGATGGCTGACGTGCGACCGCGCGCGCCCGTGCCCGCGGAGGCGGAGAGCTGGGATCTGGCCACGTCCTCGCGGCTGGCGACGGCGGCCGTCTCGGGCGAGGTGCTGGCCCGCCTGGCCGACAGCGACGACCGCATCGTGATCGTGACGGCCGACCTGATGTACTCGAACCGCACCGACCCGTTCGCGGCCCGGCACCCCGACCGCTTCTTCAACGTCGGCATCGCCGAGCAGCACATGGTGTCGATGGCCGCCGGCCTGGCGACCTTCGGGTACGTGCCGTACGTGGCCACGTTCGCGAGCTTCGTCGGCCTGCTGTGCGGCGAGCAGATCCGCACCGACCTCGCGTATCCGGGACTGCCCGTGCGCATCATCGCGCACCACGCGGGCATCTCGCTCGGCTTCTACGGCACGTCGCACCACGCGACCGAGGACCTCGGGCTGATGCGCTCGATCGCCGGGCTGACGGTGGTGTGCCCGTGCGACGCGACCTCGACCGCGCGCCTGATCGAGGCGACCGTCGACGTGCCCGGGCCGGTCTACATCCGGGTCGGCCGCGGCCGCGAGCCGGACGTCTACGGGCCGGGCTCACCGTCGATCGAGCTGGGCAGGGCGACGGTGCTGCGGGACGGCAACGACCTGACGATCGTCGCGAACGGCATCACGGTCGCGGCCGCGCTGGAGGCGGCCGATGCGCTGGCCGCGGACGGGGTGAGCGCCGCGGTGCTCGACGTCCACACGGTCCGCCCGTTCGACGCCGACACGATCTGCCGCTACGCCGAGCGCACCGGGCGGCTGCTGGTGGCCGAGGAGCACAACGTCGTCGGCGGCGTCGCCACCGCCTGCGCCGACGCGCTGGTCGACAACGGCGTCGGCCCCGTGCACCTGCACCGCGCCGGCCTGCCGGCCGACGAGTACTCGCTGATCGGCCCGCCGACGCACCTGTACCGCCACTACCAGCTCGACGCCGAGGGTCTTCTGGCCCGCGCCCGGGCGCTCGTCCAGACACCGCTCCGCGATGGGAGGAACCCATGACCGACGCTCCTGGCACCTACGACGGCCACGGCGCCCGCAGCCCGCAGTGGTGGCCGTCCCGCTACGGCGCCGACGACCAGCGCGGCTCGGGCAACGAGCTGACCCCGGAGCGGGCGATGGCGGCGCTGAAGATCCCGAAGCGCGGCGAGATCATCGAGCTGGCGCAGCTGCTCGAGCCGGGCATCCCGGCGTACCCGCCGCGTGCCTGGCACCAGCTGATCCTGGCGCACGGCTCGCTCGACCAGACGCTGGCCGAGCCCGACGATGCGCGCGTCTCCTGGTTCGAGGAGCACGTCAACCAGACGTACCAGATCGGCTGTCACCTGGACGGCCTCGGTCACCTCGGCATCGACGGCCGGTACTACAACGGCCTGCACTACAAGGACATCTACGCGCCGACGGGCCTGCGGCGCCTCGGTATCGAGCACGCCCCGCAGTGGGTGGCGCGCGGCGTGTGCCTCGACATCGCCGGCATCGAGGGCACCGCCATGCTCGAGGAGGGGTTCGCGATCACGCCGGAGCACATCGAGGCGGCCTGCGAGAAGCAGGGCGTCGACATCGGCCCCGGCGACGTGGTGCTGTTCCACACCGGCTGGTCGTCGCTGTGGATGGTCGACAACGCCCGCTACGGCGCCCTCGAGCCGGGCCTCGGCTGGGACGGTGCGCACTGGCTCAGCGACCGCCGCGTGTCGCTGGTCGGAGCCGACAACTGGGCCCTCGAGGCGTGGCCCCCGGAGCGGCCGGGCGGGCTGCTGGTCGTCCACCAGCACCTGCTGAGCGAGACCGGCACGTACATCATCGAGAACATCAAGACGAAGCCGCTCGTGGACGGCGGCCACTCGGAGTTCCTGTTCCTGCTGTCGCCGAACAAGACGAAGGGCTCGACGGGCTCGATGGCGGCCCCGATCGCGGTGGTCTAGGAGCGGCTCTTCGAGGCGCTCCCAGACCACCGCCCGAGCGCCGGCGCTAGCGCATCTCGGCGAGGAGCGCGTCGAGCTGTTCGAACGTCTCGCTCAACGCTGCTTCCGCGCCGGCGTTGCGATCGAGCGCCTCCTTCGACGGGTAGAGCTCGCTCAGCGTCAGCAGCGTCTTGCCGCCTTGCTCGACGAGGGTCACCGTGGTGACGGCCCCATCGTCACCCGCTTCCTCGTTGGTCCACACGATCCGCGAAGGCGGTGTGACTTCGATGTACCGGCCGAAGAACGCCATGCCGTTGCCGAACTCGAGCCGGTAGCGACCGCCGGTACGCATATCCATCTCGCACGAGGCCAGCGGCATGCCGAGCGACTTCGGCACCCACCACCGCTCGAACAGCTCCGCCGTCGCCCACGCCTCGAACACCATCCGCGCAGGCGCGTCGAGCGTCCGCGTCACGACGATCTCGCGCTCGGACTTCCGCTCCACCGTCGTGCGGTTCTTCACCGTCTCACGCTCGCTTCTAGCGTCCATCGATCTGCTCCTTCTCCTTCAGTTCCTCAACGACCACATCCAACGCCTCGAACCGCGCATCCCAGAGCGCGCGGTACCGCTCGATCCACGCGCTCTCCTCGTCCAAACGCCCCATGCCGAGCCTGCACGTCCGCACCCGCCCGACCTTCTCGGTCGTGACGAGCCCCGCCTGCTCCAGCACGCCCACGTGCTTCTTCATCCCCGTGAGGGTCATGTCGAATTTGCCGGCCAGCTCCGTGATGGACGCATCAGCACGCCCGAGCTGCTCGAGAACGCCACGTCGCGTGGCATCGGAAAGCGCCGTGAAGGTCATGTCCGCAACATACTGAACCATCTAGTTCAGTATTTCAACCCTCGAGTCTCTTGCCGCGTTCCGTGACGGCTACTCGGTCGGGAAGGGGACGCCGGCCGTCATGCCGCCGTCGGCGATCAGCTCGGCGCCGTTCACGTACGCGGCATCGTCCGAGGCCAGGAAGGCGATCACGTTCGCGATGTCGGCGGGCTGGGCGAAGCGGCCCAGCGGGATGCGGGCCAGGATCGGCGCGGCGTGCTCCGGGTTGTGGACGACGAACTCCGAGATGCGGGTGTCGACGATGCCCGGGTGGATGACGTTCACGCGGATGCCGCGCGGGCCGAGCTCCAGCGCCGCCGTCTTCACGAGGGCGACCACGCCGCCCTTCGACGCGTTGTACGCGGCCGCGCCGCCCTCCACCCAGAACGCGTTGGTGGAGCCCGTCGCGACGATGGCGCCGCCGTCCGGCATCGCGCGGGCGGCCTCGAGGATGCAGTGCAGCACGCCGTCGAGGTTGACCCGCAGGATGCGGCTCCAGACGGCGTAGTCGTTCGTCGCGATCGGCCGGAAGTCGGAGATCCCGGCGTGCGCGACCATGATGTCGAGCCGGCCGAAGCGCTCCACCGCGCCGTCCACCAGGGCCGCGACCGACGGCTGCTCGGCGACGTCGACGTGCGCCGCGGCCACGCGCTCGCCGGTCGGGTCGAGCCCGGCTGCCGCGGCCGCCGCGACCTCGGCGTCGATGTCGGCCAGCACGACGCGCGCGCCGCGGTCGAGGAGCGTGGCGGCGGTGGCGAGCCCGATGCCACGGGCCGCGCCGGTCACGATCGCAACGCGGTCCTCGAGTGTGCGGGCGGTCATCGTGTGTCCTCTCTCCGACGCGGCTCCGGCGATGATACGGGCGCATGAGTCTTGCTGGGCATCGACGTGGGATCCAGCGTCACCAAGGTGGTCGCCTTCGCCACCGACGGCACGCTGCTGGCCGCCGCCAGCGAGAGCGTCGCCGCGATCCACCCGCAGCCCGGCTGGTGGGAGGTCGACGCGACCGAGGTGCTGGCCGCCACCCGGCGCGCCATCACCGCCGTCGCGCGCGATCCGGCCGTCCGCCGCGACCCGCCGACGGCGCTCGCCATCTCGGCGTCGGGCCGCGAGGTCGTGCCCGTCGACGCCGCCGGCACGCCGCTCGGGCCGCTGCTGCGCACGGCCGACAGCCGCGCCGCGCAGCGTCCGCGCGCAGGCGGACGAGACCACCCCGGCGGAGCGCTGGGTCGAGCTATGCGGCCACGTGCCCGACCACATGGATCCGCTGAACCGGCTGCTCTGGTGGCGCGAGACCGACCGCGCCGTCTACGACCGGGCGCACCAGTTCCACGGCTGGCACGAGCTGCTGACGCGGTACCTGTGCGGCCGCGCGGTCTCCGACCACGGCCTGGCGGGCAAGTTCTTCGCCTACGACCTGGCGACGCGCGACTGGTCGCCGGCGCTGCTCGACGCCTGGGAGATCGAGGCGCGGCTGCTGCCCGACCTCGAGCCGTTCGGCACGCCTGTCGGCGTCATCCTGCCCGACGTCGCGCGCTGCGCTGTCGCTGCCCGCGGGCGTGGTGGTCGGCACCGGCAGCTTCGACACGTCGTGCGCGCGCGCTCGGCTCGGGCGCCTCGGTGCCCGGCGTGCTCGGGTCTCGTGGTCGGGTCCTGGGAGTCGCTCGTCGCGCCCATCGACGCGCCGCTGCCGGCGCGCGACGTGATCGACGGCCGGCTCGCCGTCGGCCCGCACGCCGGCGCCAGCGGGCTCGGCGTGTTCGCGCTGAGCCCGAACGGCACCGTCGCGCTCGACCGCATCCGCGACCTGCTGTCGGTGTCGATCATCGAGCTGACCGCGATGCTCGAGGCGAGCGGCCCGGCGCCCGAGCCCGGTGCTCGCGATCCCGCACCTGTCGGGCGCCACCAACCCCTGGCGCGACGGCAGCGCCTCGACCGGCTCGCTGCTCGGGATCAGCCTCGCGACGTCGAAGGCCGACGTCGCCAAGGCGTTCATGGAGGGCATCGCGTTCGACCACGCGCTGACGATCGACCGGCTCCGCGCCGGCCGGCGCGCCGCCGCGCGTGATCCGCGCGACGGGCGGCGGCTCGCGCTCGGACTGGTGGATGCAGCTGAAGGCCGACCTCACCGGCGTGCCGTTCGAGGTCGTCGACCAGCCGGAGGCCGGCGCGCTCGGCGCGGCCATCGCCGCCGGCCTCGCCGACGGCACCTACCCGGCGCTGGAGCCTGCGCTGGACGTGCTGGTCCACCCCGCTCGCGTGTTCGAGCCCGATGCCGGCCGGCGCGACCTCTACGCCGACCGGCTCGAGCGCTATCGCGCCTCGGTCGAGGCGCTGATCGACCTCAGCCCATCGTCCTAGTGCGGCGGTTGCGCGGCGGCCCGCGGGTCGACGCGCAGCAGCAGGCCGCCGATGGCCGCCGCCGCCAGGGCGAAGATCGCGCCCACCACGAACGCCGCGTGGTAGCCGGCGTTGAGCGCCTCGATCGCCTCGGTGCCGGCGTCGCGCAGGGTCTCGGAGCGCGCCGCCGCGAGGCTCGCGAGGATCGCGAGGCCGAGCGCGCCGCCCATCATGAACGACGTGTTGACGACGCCCGAGGCGAGGCCGGCGTCGGCGGGCTCGACGTCGCTCATGGCGGCCAGCAGCACCGGGTTGAACGCCATGCCGGCGCCGAAGCCCAGCAGCAGCATGCTCGGCAGCACGTCGACGACGAAGTCGCCGTCGACCGGCGCCCGCGCGAACAGCAGCAGCCCGATCGCGGCGATCGTGAGGCCGACCGCGAGCGGCAGCCGGATGCCGAACCGCATCACGAGCTTGGCCGAGATGCCGACCGAGAAGGCGCCCATGATCAGGTTCGACGGCAGGAACGCGAGGCCGACCTGCAGCGGCGTGTAGCCGAGCACGAGCTGCAGGTAGAGCGCCGAGAGGAAGAACCAGGCGAACATGCCGGCCGCCCACAGCACGCCGACGACGTTGGCCCACGCGACGTTGCGGCGCCTGAACAGCGACAGCGGCACGAGCGGTGCCTCCACGCGCGACTCGATCACGAGGAACGCGCCGAGCAGCACGCCCGCGGCGGCCAGCAGGCCGAGCGTCTGGGCCGTCAGCCAGCCCGTCTCGTTGCCGTTCACGATCGCGTAGACGGCGAGCATCAGCGCCGCCGTGACGGTGACGGCACCGGCGACGTCGAGGCGCGCGCCCGTCTTCTGCCCGCCCGTCGTCGGGCACCAGGATGCGGCACAGCACGAACACCGCGACGCCGATCGGGATGTTGACGAGGAAGATCCAGTGCCAGTCGAGCGTGTCGGTGAGCACGCCGCCGAGCAGCACGCCGAGGCTGCCGCCGCCCGACGCCACGAAGCCGGCGACGCCCATCGCCTTCGCGCGCTCCGCCGGCTCGGTGAACATCGTCATCATCAGCGACAGGCCGACGGCCGAGACGACGGCGCCGCCGAGGCCCTGCACGGCGCGGCCGGCGATCAGCATCTCCTGCGACTGCGCGAGGCCGCAGGCCAGCGACGCGATGGTGAACAGCACGAGGCCGTACTGGAACATCCGGCGATGCCCGTAGATGTCGCCGAGCCGGCCGCCCAGCAGCAGGAAGCCGCCGAACGTGAGCAGGTAGGCGTTCACGACCCAGGCCAGCGACGCCTCGGAGAAGCCGAGATCCTCGCGGATCGACGGGAGGGCGACGTTCACGATCGTCGAGTCGAGCACGATCATCAGCGTGCCGCCGCAGAGGACGAACAGGGCGAGCCAGCGCGTCCGCGCGTCGCTCCGGGTCTCCGATTTCACCGACATTCCATCACCACCATCTCAAGCGACCAGCCGGGTCGCCGTTCAGTTTCGTTTCGTTCAGCTGTTGAGACGGCGCAACGTGCCAGAACTCATCGCCGCCTGCGCTACCGCGTTTCGCGCTCGAGGATCCCCGAAGGATCCCGACTCGCGGGGGCCGCCTGGCCGGGAGAGCCGGTGCCCGCTTGCTGAGAGAAGCATCGCCGCAGCGGGCACCCGTGAAACTTCGGCCTCCCTGCCTCTTCGTCCGGCCCACCTGCGAACCCGGCGGGTACGGCTCGCCCCACCTTCTACGCGGACGCGAAGACCGCGGTGATCTCCTCGACCATCGTGTAGCGGCAGTGGCTGCCGTGCACCACCATCACGAGGTCGCCGGCCGCCAGCCGCGCCGGTTCGCCGCCGTCGACCTCCAGCGTCAGCTCGCCGCTCAGCACGTAGATGCCCTCGTCGCCGCGCGGCGTCACCTCGACGGTCAGCGGCGGGCAGCGCCACATGCCGAAGTGCAGGCGCGACGGGTGCTCGGCCGCCGGCGCGAGCATGTGCAGCGCGCCGAACGGGTCGCGGTCGCCGTTGACGGCGAACGGGGTGTACTCGCCGGCGTCGGCGTTCGAGATGGTCGGAGCGGGCACGGAGACCTCCGTCAGCGGATGAACTGATCGACGAAGTCGGCGCCGAGGCCGTTGGCCGCGTACGCCTCCTTGCAGAGCTCGATCAGGCCGACATTGTCTTCGACGTGCACCACGGCGTCGTTGTCGTCGATGTACAGCACCGCGCCGCAGATCACGAAGAACGTCTGCATCTCGTCGCAGTCGCCGTCGACCGTCAGCGTGTGCACCTCGCCCGGCGGCTCGAAGACGTAGGAGCCCTCGGTCGCGATCCACGTGTGCTCGAGGTAGCGCCAGCTGCCCTTCAGAACGAAGCCGTGCACGGGCGACGGATGCCGATGCCGGCTCAGCACGCCGCCGCGGCGCACCCGCAGCACCTCGCCGTGCGAGCCGGTGTTCATGTCGAAGAAGAGCGGCCGGAACCACACGTTCGGCTCGATCTCGACCCAGACCCGCTCGTCGGTGGGATCGGCGACGACCAGCTCGGGGCGCATGCCGAGGTGGCCGAGCACGGGCGGGTCGTACGTCGCGTGCTCGGACTTGGGCGGCAGGGCGATCTCCATCGGGCCTCCTGATCAGGTCGCGGGATCGAGCTCGGCCGAGAGCTTGGCGACCAGCTCGCGCTTGGCGTCGTCGTCCATCTTGCCGAGCTCGTTGTGCAGCGCGCGCTCGTCCACGTGCTGGTTCCACCAGTCGACGCTGTCGGCGCCGAGCAGCGCCCAGCGGCCGACGATCTGGCGCGACACCTCGTTCGACGGCGCCATCACCCAGCCGGCCTTGGCGTCGCGCACGAGGCGCTCGATCTCGTTGGCGCGCATGTAGCCGCGGCCGCCGCAGATCTGCAGCATCTCGTCGGAGACGCGGCTCGCGAGCCCGGCGGCGAGCACCTTGGCCTCGAGGCCCCACGCGGTGAACGCGGTGCGCGGCGCGGCGTCGGGGTCGGCGGCGTACATGTTCCAGCTGCCGCCCTCGGTGGCGTCGTCCATGGCCTTCGCCATCGAGTAGGCGAACATGCGCGACGCCTGCGCCTCGCAGACGGCGCGGCCGTAGGCGTCCTGCACCGTCGCGTAGTCGGCGATGCGGCGGCCGTACTGCGTGTGCGCGCGGCGCAGCGCGTGGCGGCGGGCGACGTCCAGGCAGGCCATCGCCAGGCCGTTGTAGGCGCCGGCGTACTGCAGGAAGGCGAGCGGGTCGATGGCCTCGTCGTTCGACCGGGCGCCGTCGCCGGGCGGCCCGACCATGCGGTCGTACGGGATCACCGCGTCGATCTCGACCGGCCCGGACTGGTTCGCGTGCATGCCCATCGCGTCCCACACGCCCGGGTTCGCCTGCACCTCGTCCGGGTACAGCAGGAACACCGACAGGTCGGAGTAGTCGCCCGTGAAGTCGGGGCTCGTGGTCTGCGTCAGGTACCAGCGCGCGTAGCCGCTCGAGGTCGTGAAGGCGGCCGTCTTGCGGACGTGCCAGCCGTCGTCGACGCGGTCGGCGCCCGACGTCTTCGGGTACCAGAAGTGGCCGCCGGTCTCCGGGTCGGTGTACGACGCGGTGCCGATCAGCGCCTCGGCGTCCATGCGGCGCAGCAGCGCCCTGGATCTCCGGGTTGCCGTGCGCGCGGAACACGAGGCCGCCGACGGCGACCAGGTGCATCATGAAGATCACCGCCGTCGACGGGCAGCCGTAGCGCGCGATCGCCTCGGTCGCCATCAGCACCTGGACGTGGGAGGCGCCGCGGCAGCCGTACTCGGTCGGCGCGATCATCGCCAGCAGCCGCAGCCGCGCCAGCTCCTCGACGCTGGCCCACGGGTACTCGCCGGTGCGGTCGGCCTGGATCGCGAGCGGCCGGATCACCCGCTCGCAGGCGTCGATGATCTCCGCCTCGAGCTCCCGATCCTCGTCCGAGAGGAACCACGTCGGGTCGAAGTCGTAGCCGAGCCCGTAGTAGGGCTCGCCGCCCCACATCTTCACGTCCGGTGCCGCCATAGCACCATCATCCGCGCCGTGACCGGCCGGCCTGGCACGAGCGTGCCCCGCCTGGCACGCGCGTGCCTTCCGTGCCGAAGCGTGACGGTCCAGTGTGCGGGGTCAGACCCCGATTCGGGCCTTTTCGGGGTCTGACCCCAGAACTTTTCGGCGACGGAAACGCGCGAATGTGCCGTTGGCGCGCGGACCGCGCGCGGGACGTGCGGAGCGCGCGCGGCGGGCGGGTTCGGTGCCGCTACCGTCGGTTCGAGGGTCAGCCGCGGAGCTGGCGGCGGTACGCGCCCGGGGTGACGCCCGTCAGCGAGCGGAAGACGCGGCCCAGGTGGCTCGGCGAGCTGAAGCCCGTCCGCGCCGCGATCGCGGCGGCGGGGAGGTCGGTGCTCCGCAGCAGCAGCCGGGCGCGCTCCACCCGGCGGGCGCGCAGGTAGCCGTAGGGCGTCTGCCCGGTGGTCGACGCGGAACGCGCGGGCGAAATGGGCGCGACTGAGCCCGGCCGCGCCGGCCAGATCCTCGAGCGACAGGTCGCGCTCCAGCTCGGCCTCCACCAGCTCGCGCACCCGGCGCAGCGCGGCCGGTGCCAGGCGCGCGGGCGGCCCCGCTTCGGGCAGGGCACACGACGTGCGCAGCAGGTGCAGCGCGATCGTCTCCGACAGCGCCTGGCGGAACAGCGTGCCGCCGAGGCCGCCCGAGCGGCGCTCGTCCAGCAGCGCCTGGGCCAGCGACCGCAGCAGGCGGTCCTCGAAGGCGAACCGCGCGACCGGCTGCGGCGCGACGCGGCCGACGCGGCCGGCCACCTCGCCCAGCCACTGCGGGTCGACGTACAGGTGCAGCTCGTCGGTGGCCGCGTCCCACCGCCACGTGTTCTCGCGCTCCGCCGGCAGGATCAGCGACATGCCGGGCCGGAACCGCGCGCGGTCGGCGTCGCGGCCGAGGTCGCGCTCGATCACCAGCGCGCCGCGCAGCGTGAACGAGATGTAGTGGGCGTCGAGCGGCGGCAGCTCGACCCGCTCGGGCAGGTCGGCGAACCGGAACATCGCCACGTCGACCGGCTCGCCGGGCAACTCCGGCACCGGCGCCAGGTCGACGCCGCCGAGCAGCCGTACCCACTCACGGGGCGAGACGAGGTCGCGCTGCGGTGCGGCCGTTGCTGCCAACAGCGACACGATATCCCGTCTGCCGTGGCGCGATTCACTCAACTCGCCGCGCGCGGCGGCCGATGGGTGTCCGGATGGCTCAATACCGAGGTGGCCGGCTCGACGACGAGGGTCTCGCGCGCCTGCTCGCGGCCATGGACGCGCACCTGTTCGTGGCCGAGATCGATCCGGTCGAGGGCTACCGCGACGTGTACACCGGGCCGGGCGAGGATCGCCTGCTGGGCGGCCTGCCGCCCGACACCGACGAGCCCGGCGTCGCCTGGAGCGAGCGGGTCGACCCGCGGGACGAGCCGGAGTACCGCGCCGCCATGGAGCGGGCCCAGTCGGGCCTCCCGGCCGAGGTCGAGTACCGGCTGATCGGCTACGACGGCGTCACCCGCTGGGTGCAGGAGCGCTGCCGGCCGTGGCGCGACGACGACGGCCGGCTGATGCTCGACGGCCTCGCCGTCGACGTGACGGCGTGGCGCGACGCGCAGGATCGCCTCAACGCGCAGCTGACCGAGGCGCTCGACTCGATGACGGCCGCGCACCACGAAGCCGAGATGCGCTCGCGCACCGACAGCCTCACCGGCGTCTTCAACCGCCGCCACTTCCACGAGGTGCTCGCGGCCGAGCTGGCACGGGCGGAGCGCGACCGGTCGACGCCCGGCGTGCTCGTCGTCGACATCGACCACTTCAAGCGCGTCAACGACTCGTTCGGCCACCAGGTCGGCGACGAGGTGCTGGTCGAGGTGTCGAACCGCATCTCGATGGTGCTCCGCTCGTACGACTCGATCGCGCGCTGGGGCGGCGAGGAGTTCGTCGTCCTCGCCCCGGCCGTGCCCGACGAGGCCGTGCTCGGGCGCGTCGGCGAGCAGCTGCGGCGCGCCATCGGCAGCCGCCCGATCCAGGCGGCCGGGCGCGAGATCGCCGTCACCGCGTCGGTCGGCGCGGCGCGGGCGAGCAGCCGGCCTCCCCGGCCCCGACGAGCTCATCGACGCGGCCGACCAGGCGCTGTACGTCGCCAAGCGCCGCGGACGCAACCGCGTCTGCCTCTTCACCGAGGTGACGGGCGACGATCTGGCGGCGCAGGAGCCGGAGGTCGTGCGCCTCGCGCAGGCCGTGTCACTGGCCGTGAGCGTGCGGCCGAGCGCCCGCGCCGACGAGCCCGAACCCCATGCCGAGCACGTCGCGGAGCTGGCGGCGCGCGTGGCGACGCAGCTCGGCCTGCCGGCCTCGAGCGTGCTTCTGTGCCGCATCGGCGGCTGGCTCCACGACCTCGGCAAGGGCGCGCTGCCCGACGAGCTGCTGGCCAAGCGCGGGCCGCTGGACGAGAGCGAGCGCGCGCTGATGCGCATGCACCCGATCGTCGGCGAGCAGCTGGTGCGGCGCATCGGCGGGCTCGAGGACGCGGCCCCGATCCTGCGGCACCACCACGAGCGCTTCGACGGGCAGGGCTACCCGGACGGGCTGCGTGGGAGCGACATCCCGATCGAGGCCCGCATCGTGGGCGCCGCCGAGGCCTACTCCTCCATGACCTCCGGCCACATCTACCGGCCCAGCCGCGACCAGGGCGACGCCGTGGCCGAGCTGTGCCGCGAGGCCGGCACGCAGTTCGACCCCGAGGTCGTGACCGCGCTGCAGACGGTGCTCGAAGCCGAGGCCCTGCGGATTCGCGACGAGCTCGCCCTGGCGCGCAACGTGGCCGGCGAGCCCGGTCGGCTCAGGGTCGTTCCGCCGCGTCGCTCGTAGCCGTCGCCGGCCCACCGGGCGCGTCGCGCTCGATGCGCACGCCGTCGACGCTCGTGATGGCGTCGTCGGCGACCCACCACCGGTACCGGTCCAGGCTTGCCTCCTGCGCCAGCAACTCGGCGGCCGGCCGGGCGTGATCGGTCGCGAGGCTGCCGGTCGGCTGGTGCTCGTCGTCAGCCGAGGAGACGACGAACCGCACGTCGATCGACCGGATCCCGCCGTGCGAGAACCGCCAGTGGTAGACGCGCTCGTCACGCCCGCCGAAACCGGTCTCCTCGCCGATGTACTCCGTCGTCCAGGCCAAGCGCCGGTCTCCCTCGAGTCCTCCCATCTGAGAGAGGACGGAGCGCGGGCGCCTGATAAGCGGAAGACCCTGACGGTGTGCGGCGTCACTCCGACGGTGGAGGTGCCCGGGCGGGAGCGGCGGGTGCGGAGGTCATGACGCGATCGGCACGCTCGAGGGCCGTTGCGAGACCCGCAGGACGAGGTAGACGGTCAGCGTCGCACCCACGGCCAGCACGAGGTCGCCGAGGCTGACGAGCTTGCCGGACGGCAGCTCGATGACGTCGCCGAGCATCGGCAGCAGCGTGTGGTCGCCGATCGGCGTCCCCTTGAGCCCGTCGCCGAGCTCGGCGGCGGACGCGCTGTAGGGCATCGCGCCGTTGAGCAGGATCGGGAGGGCGTTCAGCGCGCCGCCGAGGACGAGCGTCCCGAACGCCATCCGGCCCAGGCCACGGGCCGTCGTCAGGCGGAGGACGCCCCAGGTGAGCAGGAGGGCGTAGCCGGCGGCCAGCGCGAGGCTGCGGGGCAGCAGCGGCACCAGTTGCACGGCGAAGCCGACCGGGACGAGCAGGTCGAGGCGCGAGAGCGCGATCCCACCGTCTGCCGGGCGCAGCCGCGCCAGCAGCAGGCCGAGCGCGAGTGGTGCTCCGAAGAGCACCACCGCCACGAGGATTCGACCGGTCATCAGGCCGGGTAGAGATGTGGCGCAGCCATCGCCAGGAAGGCGAGGGCGATCAGCGCAACGAGGAGGACGCGTGCGGCGGAGCTGTTCATGGGGTTCTCCATTTCTCGAACGTGGACTGGAGAGGGCGCCCCCACCCTTCTGAGTCCCTGGCCGCCGCTTCTGATAACCCTGATCGCCCGCGAACGCCGAAAGGGGTTAGATTGCTTACGGAATGCACCGGACGCAGCTTGCGGGATTGCCGGAACTCGTCGCGCTCTGCGCCGAGGGTGACCGCGACGCGCTGACGGAGATGTTCCTCCGGCAGCGGACGACGGTGTTCGGTGTGGCGCGGGTGCTGCGCCTGGCGCCCGAGGACGTCGAGGATCTGGCGCAGACGACGTTCGGCGCATTCGCCGACTACGCACACCGGATCCGCAACCCCGACGCGGTGCCGGCGTGGTTCGCACGCACCGCGCGCCACGAGGGCCTGCGCATCCTGCGCCGCCAGGGCCGCGAGATCCCCACCGACGCCGTTCCGGACCGGCCGTACCGCGACGCGGAGCCCCTGGACGACGAGCTCGCCGACCGCGCCCGCTCGCTGCAGGACGCCATCGACTCGCTGCCGCCGCGCGACCGCGAGCTGGTCGTGTTCCTGCTGACCCGGCCGGACGCGTCGTACCGTGAGATCTCGGAGGCGATCGGCATGCCCGTCGGCAGTATTGGCCCCATTCGCGGCCGCGCTTTCGGTCATCTGCGCGAACTTCTCGGCGCCGAGGGTATCAACGGCGCACTTCTCGACTCTTGAAAGGTGAGGGGAGTAGCCTTTGCGAATCGTGCCTGACTCTGAATCGTTCGATCTCGATGCCCTTGGCGCACGCCTGGACATGGAGGACGATGCGGGCGACGTGCTCGCGCGCATCGAGGCCGTGGCCCAGCGGGTGCTCGACGCCCGCGACCCGGACGCCGCGGTCGCATCGCTCGACTACGACTCGGTGCTGGACGACGACTGGCGCGCGCGCCTGCGCAGCGGTCGCACCCAGCGGGTGCTGGCATTTGCCACGCCGTCGTTCAACGTCGACGTCGAGGTCGAGGTCGTCGTCGAGCGCCGCGCGCTGACGGGGCAGATCGCGCCGCCGGCCGAGGCGGCCATCGTCGCCATCCACCGCGAGGGGCGCACGAGCTTCGCGAGCGACGACCAGGGCCGGTTCCTGGTCGACGATCTCCCGGCCGGCCCGGTCCGCCTGTCGATCCGACGGGCGGGCGAACGGCCGGTCGAGACCTCGTGGGTCGCGATCTAGCGCTCGAGGCGCGCATCCAGCACGACCCGGCCGGCGCCATCCGTGACATCGGCGAGGCTCTCGCGGGCGTCCGCGATGCCGATCGGCCCGAGCTCGTCCGGCTGCTCGCGATGGCGCACCAGCGTTCCGGCGACCGGGTCGCGTCGCTGCGCGCGTCGCGCCGCGCCGTCCGGGCCGCCCGGGCGGCGGCCGATCCCGAGGGCGTCGGGCGCGCACTGGCCACGCACGCCAACGCGCTGGCGCTGAACGGGAGGATGACCGACGCCGCCGCCGCTGCCGACGAGGCGCTGGAGCTGGTGGGGCAGGAGGACCGCGGCATCGCGCTGCTGTACCGCGGCGTCGTGCACTGGCGCGCCGGAGAGGCGCGCGAGGCGATCCGCGCGAACGCCGCCGCCGAGCGCGCGTTCCGCAAGGCCGGGCAGGTCACCGACGCCGCCGGCGCGCGGCTGAACATCGCCGTCATGCGCGCCACGAACGGCGATCCGCGCGGCGCGCTCGCCGACCTCGACCGGGTCGACCGCGCCATCGCCGCGGGCGCCGATCTGCCGCGCTGGATCGTCGACGGCAACCGCGCGCACGCGCTCGTCCAGCTCGGGGACTATGCGCGGGCCCTGGACGTGTTCGACGCCGAGCTCGAGACGCTGCGGGCAGCCGGCATCAGCACCCGCACGACCGAGCTCGACCAGCTGGAGGCGCTGGCCGGAGCCGGGCTGGCGCTGACGGTGCTGCAGCGGGCGACGGCGCTCCTGGCGGAGCGCGACGTCAGCGCCCGCGAACGCGCCACGATCGAGCTGCTGGCCGCCGACGCCCACCGCGGCCAGGGCGACTGGGGCGCGGCGTTGCCGCTCGCCCGGCGGGCGCGGCGACGGCTGCTTCGGGTGGGTGACGACCCGGCCGCAGCGCGCGCCACCGTCGTGGCCGGCGAGCTGGCCTGCCTGGTACTCGACGGCCGCCCGGCGCGGGCGGCGCTGCGCACGGCGGCCGGGACCGCCGCCACGATCGGCGACCGGCCGCTCCAGACGCGCGCGGACGCCGTGCTGAGCCGGGTCGACCGCACCCGTCCGCCCGCGCTGAGCCGGGCCGCCGCGGATCCGGCCGCCGAGGTGGCGGTGCTGCTGGCCCGGGCCGAGGCCGCGATCGCCGGGAACCGCCGCGCGGCGCTCCTGCACGCCCTCGAGCGCCTGGTCGCGCACCGCCACGCCCTGCGCGAGCGCAGCGCGACGCTCCGCTCTCCCGCGGTCGCCACCACCGGCACCGCCGACCTCATCGCCATCGCCGTGCGCGGCGCGGCCGGGACGGGTGACCGCCGCTTCCTCGCAGCCGTCATGGCCCGCGTGCGAGCGCTGATGCTGCCGCTCGGCCACCGGCTGCCCGTGCCGGCGACGGGCGGGCGCCACCTCGACTTCCTCACGCTCGGCGCCGACGTGCTCGGCGTCACGAGCTACGACGGGTCGGCCAGGGCGCTCCGGCTGGGGACGATCGCCGAGGTCACGCGCCTGATCCGCTTCGCCCGCCTCGACCGGGCGCGCGCGTCACGCGCAACGGCGCCGGCGCGGGCGCCGGCGACGCCACGGCTTCGCTCGGCGCGCTGCTGTTCGCCGGCGCCGACCTCGGCGATCCCGGCGACCGGCTGCAGCTGACGGCCGCGCCGCGGCTGGCGTTCGTGCCGTGGGCCGCGCTGCCGGCGCTCGACGCGCACACCTGGAGCCTCGCCGTCGCGGCCGGCATGGGCGACCCGGCGCCCGCCGCCGCCGGTGCCGCCACGGTGATCGTCGGGCCCGACCTGCCGAACGGCGCCAGCGAGGCGCGCCGCATCGCCGCCCACTACGCGGCGCCGACGGTGCTGCAGGAGGCCGCTGCGACGCCCGCCCGCGCGCTCGCCGCCCTCGGCGGGCGGGGGATCGTGCACATCGCGGCCCACGCCGGCCGGCGCGGTGACGACCCGCTGCTGTCGTGGATCGAGCTCGCCGGCGGCGCGCTGTCGAACGCGGCGCTGGTGTCCGAGCCGGTGCGTGCGAGCTGCGTGGTCCTCTCGGCCTGCGAGGCTGCGGCCGCCGCCGGCGACGTCAGCGCCGGCATCGTGACGCCGGCGGCGATCATCGTGCGCCGGGGCGCCACCGCGGTCATCGCCGCCACCGACCCGGTGCACCACGACCACGCCGAGGAGCTGATGGACGAGCTGCACGGGCTGCTGGCCGGCGGTGAACCGGCTCCGGCGGCGCTGGCCCGCGCCCGCACCGCCCAGGCAGCGAACCCGGCCTCGACCAGCTTCGTGTGCCTGACGGCAGAGCCGTAGGCGCCGTCAGGCGGCCGGGCCGAGCATCGCGCGCCGGCGATCGACGGTCCACGGCGGCTGACCGGACGAGCATGCGGTCGACCTTGGCGCGGGTGAGCGGCCGGGAGAAGTAGTAGCCCTGCGCGAACTCGCAGCCGACGGCGAGCAGCGTCGCCAGCTGGTCGCCGGTCTCGACGCCCTCCGCGACGACCGTCAGGCCGAGCGCGTGGGCCAGGTCGCAGACCGCGACGATGATCGCGGTGTCGGTCTCGTCCACGCCGATGCCCGCCACGAACTGGCGGTCGAGCTTGAGGAAGTCGAGCGGGAACCGGCGGATGTAGCTCAGCGACGAGTAGCCGGTGCCGTAGTCGTCGAGCAGCAGCCGCACGCCGAGGTCGCGGATCTCGAGCAGCCGCGCCGCGTGGTCCGGGTTGTCGCTGAACACGACCGTCTCGGTGATCTCGAGCCCGAGCTGCTCCGGCTGCGATGCCCGATGCCGCGAGGCTCGTGGCGATGAACGCCGGCAGGCCGACGTCGCCGAGCTGCACGCGGCGAGAGGTTGACGGTGATCAGCACCGGCGGCGTATCGGGGAAGGCAGCGTTCCAGCGCGCAGCGTCGCTGCAGGCGCGCGCGATCACGAACCGCCCCAGGTCGACGATCGCGCCGGTCTCCTCGGCGATCGAGATGAACACGCCGGGCGGCAGCAGGCCGCGGGTCGGATGGCGCCACCGGACGAGCCCCTCGAGACCCGCGATCGCGCCGTCGGCGAGCCCGACGATCGGCTGGTAGTGCAGGTCGAACTCGTCGCGGCCGAGCGCGCCGCGCAGGTCGGCCTCGGTCTGCAGGCGGTCGAGCAGGCGGGCCCGCATCTCGGCGTCGAACAGCTCGACCCGGCCGCGTCCGGCCGCCTTGGCGCGGTACAGCGCGATGTCGGCGTCGCGCATCGCGTCCCCGGCCGAGTCGCCGCCCTTGCGCACCGCGACGCCGATGCTGGCGCCGCTCAGAGCACCCATCGGCGTGGCCAGCTCGCGCAGCAGCCGCTCGGCCAGCGCGAGGGCCTCCTCCGGTCCCGCCAGCGACTCGGCAACGACCGCGAACTCGTCGCCGCCCACCCGGGCCACGGTGTCGCCGGGGCGGATGGCCGCGGCCAGCTGGTCGGCGACGGCCATCAGCAGCGCGTCGCCGGTCGGGTGACCGTAGGTGTCGTTGACGTCCTTGAACCGGTCGAGATCGATGTACAGCACGCCGACCAGCGCTCCGGAGCGGATCGCGCGCTCCAGCGCCAGGGTCAGCCGGTCGAGCAGCAGCGCGCGGTTCGGGATGCCCGTGAGCGCGTCGTGCAGGGCCTGGTGGTGGATCTTCTGCTGCGCCTCGGTGCGCTCGATGGCGCGCCCGATCACCTTCGCCACCGACTCCAGGAACGACAGCTCGTCCGGCGTGAACGCCCGCCGGTCGCGACGAGAGGACTGCCAGCGTGCCCCAGGCGCGGTCGGCCAGGTGGATGACGAACCCGGCGGCGCCGTACATGCCCGTCGCCGGCATCCGACGTCGGGCTGAACCGGTCGTCGGTCGCGAACTCCTCGACCACGGCCGAGACCCCGTCTGCCAGGACCCGGCCCGTCAGCGTGTCGGGCGTTGCCCGGAACCGCAGCCCGACGTGCGTCTCCGACTGCGCCCCGCCCACGGCCCGGACCACCGCGTCGTCGGCGTCGAGCAGCTCGACGACCGACGCCATCGGCACGTCCAGGACCAGCGCGACCCGGTCGATCGCGGCGCGCAGCAGATCGTCGAACCCGGCGTCGCCGAGCGCCAGCGCGCTGAGCTCGTTGACGGCCGCCTGCTGTGCGACGCGCGCACTGCAGCTCGTCGCGCGCCTCTCGCTCGGCGACGGCGAGCGCGATCAGCTCGGCGAACCGCGCCAGGCGGGCCTCGGCGCTCGGCAGGATGCCGGTCTTCTCCGCCGCGATCATGAGCGCGCCCCAGACGCGGTCGCCGACGCGGATCGGCACCGCGACGCGCTCGGTGAGCGCGGGGAGCAACACGCTCTGCCCCTTCCGCGGGCGTCGCCGCGCGGCCTTGCCGCTGCGGTAGACCGTCGACACGGCGTGCTGCCCGGAGAGGTCGACCAGGGTGCCGACCTCGAGCGAGGCGTGTTCGGCGCCGGACTGCCACCCGACGACCTCGCCGTGGCCGTCGTCGCCGAACCGCACGACGCCGCCCGTGTCGGCGCCGAACAGCGGCGCCACCTCGCGCGAGACGAACGCCGCCACCTCGACCGGATCGGTCCGCGCCGCCACGAACTCGGCCACGTGCTGCAGCGCGTCGGCGACGGTGACGAGCCGGCGCACCTCGTTCTCGGCCACGATCCGCTCCGTGATGTCGTCGGTGACGCCCACGAACGCCGCCCCGGCGAGGTCGACCCGGTGCACGCCGCGATCTGCGACGACGCGCTCCTCGCCGGTGTCGAGGTGCACGATGCGGTACTGCGCGGCCCAGGTACCGCCGGCGGTGGCGACGAACTCCTCCCACGCGTCCCCGATCCGCTCCCGGTCGTCCGGGTGGACGGCATCGAGCCAGCCGCGACCGTGCCAGGCGCGCAACGACTGGCCGGTGATGTCGAGCCACCGGTCGCTCATCACCACCGCCGTGCCGTCGGCCCGGTACGACCAGACGGCCAGGGGGATCGCGTCGATGACGGCGGCCAGCTCGGCCGCGGCGGCGGCCGCCGCCTCGGTCGCCTCGACGCGCTCCGTGACGTCGGAGACGAGCAGCGAGAAGCCACGGACCTCGCCGTCGGCGAGGTCGGGGATGTACGCCTCGCGCACGTGGCGCCGGCGGCCGCTCGCGTCGATCAGCGACGACTCCACGTACTGCGACGCGCCGTCGGCGACGACGGCCGTGATGACCGGCTCGATCTCGGCGTAGCGCTCGGGACCGATCACCTCCGAGATGTGGACGCCGCGCACGCGCTCGAGGTCGAGACCGAGCCACTCGCGATAGGCGTTCCCGGCGAGGACGTTGCGCCCATCGTGATCCCAGTAGGAACCGAAGACCCGCGAACCGTCGAGCAGCGCATGGAGCAGACCCGCCATGGCGCCCGGGGCGTCGGTATGTTCTGTCACCGCACACCTCATTCTAGTCGGCTGGATTGCCGAGCACGCCGTGCTTGCTGCTCCGCGCAAGCGTCGAGCGGCCATCGACGAGACGCCCGCGCCGTTGCCGGCGGTTTGGATCGACCGCCCACCGGGGAGTCCGGAGAGGCGCGGAACGGCGCCACCCGAGGGGGAGGAAACGGGTACCGGGATGGACGCACGCGTCGAAGAGGAACCGCGGGGAGCACGGACGTTTGCAGCGGCCGTCGTCTGGCTGCGGTACCCGGTCGTGCTGGCCTGGATCGCGGCGGCGGTCTGCGCCGTGCTGTTCCTGCCGTCGCTCGCCGACGTCTCGAGCGACGCCGGCGGACTCGTCAAGGAGGACTCCTCCGCCATCGCCGCGCAGCAGCGCTCGGCCGAGCTCTTCGGCTACCCGCTGCTGACCGAGGTCGCGATGGTGCAGCGCGATCCGGCCGGCCTGTCGGCAGCCGCGCTGACGCGGGTCGCCGATCGCGCGAAGCGCGTCACGGCCGACGGCGCCACCGCCGGCAGCGGCCTGCTCGGCGCCATCCCGATCGTCAACGTCGACGGCGCGATGTCGGTGCGGAACGAGCAATCGACCACCGCGATCACCTACCTGTTCTTCGACCCGGCGCTGACGTTCGAGCGCCGGGTCGCCGTCGCCCACGACCTGATCGCCTCCGACGTCAGCGCGGCCGACGACCGTGCGGTCGGGGTCACCGGCGTCGTGCCGGCGCGCATCGAGCAGGCCAGCGCGATCCTCGACTCGCTGCCGGCCATCACGATCTGCACGCTGCTGCTGATCCTGCTCGTCGTCGGCATCTGGCAGCGGTCGCTGCTCGCCCCGGTGATCACGCTGGCGGCCGCCGGCGCGGCCTACGTGGTCGCGATCGGCGTCGTCGCCTGGTTCGGCCGCGAGACCGACCTGGTGCTGGCCCAGGAGGTGGAGCCGCTGATCCTCGTCCTGGTGCTGGGGATCGTCACCGACTACTGCGTCTTCCTGCTCGCCGCCACCCGTCGCGGCGTCGGCGACGGCCTCGACGCGCGCGCCGCGGTGCGCGTCCGCGACCGCGGTCACGGCGCCGACCATCCTCACCGCGGGGCTGATCGTGGCCGGCGGCACTGCCAGCCTCTCGCTCGGCACGCTGGGGTTCTTCCAGGCGCTCGGCCCCGCGCTGGCCCTCGCCGCGGGCGTCGGCACCCTGGTGGCGCTGACGCTGGTGCCCGCCGTGCTCGCGATCGCCGGCGGCCTCATGTTCCGGCGGGTCGAGGCGAACGCCGACCCGGCACCGGAGGAAGACGACGCCACCCGCGCGCAGGCGGTCCGGGCCCGGCTGGCCCGCAGCCGCCTCGTCGCGCTGCCCCTGGCGCTGCTGTGCATCGTCGGGCTCGGCTACGCCGCCTACGACGTCCGCGAGGCGCGCCTCGGCTTCTCGCTCACCGGCGGTGCCGGTGACGACTCCGAGGTGCGGCGCGCGGCCGACGCCGCGGCGCTCGGGTTCTCGGCGGGCATCATCTCGCCGACCGAGATCGTGCTCGACGGGCCCGACATCGCGGCGAACGCGGCGGGCCTCGCCAGGACCGAGGACCTGCTGCGGCGCACGCCCGGCGTGACCGGCGTGATCGGCCCCGCCGAGCAGGCGGCGGTCGACGACGCGGCCGAGGCCGCGCCGCAGCTGGCCGGCGGCGCGCCGCGCCCGTTCACGGCCGAGTCGGGCTCGACCGTGCGGATGCTGGTGGTGCTCGGCGACGACCCGTTCTCGAGCGGCGCCATCGCCACCGTGGAACGCCTCCGCGCGGACCTGGGCGGACTGACGCGCGAGGCGGGCCTCGACGTGACCGGCGCCGAGATCGCGGGCCAGACGGCGCTCGCCGCCGAGACGGTGGAGCAGGCGAAGTCCGACATCATCCGGCTCGCGCTCGCGGCACTCGCGGTCAACCTCGTGTTCCTGATGCTGTTCCTGCGCGCGATCGTGGCGCCCGTGGTGCTGCTGGCCGCCTCGGTGCTCGCGCTCGGCGCCGCGCTGGGTGTCACGGTGCTCGTCTCGCAGCTGCTCGGCTGGGGCGACGTCGCGTACTACACGCCGCTCGCGGCGGCGGTGCTGTTGCTCTCGCTCGGCTCCGACTACAACGTCTTCGTCGTCGGCAGGATCTGGCAGGAGGCCCGCACCCGGCCGCTCGCCGACGCCGTCGCCGTGGCGGTGCCGGCCGCGGCGAAGCCGGTGACGCTGGCCGGCATCGTGCTCGCGGGCAGCTTCGCGCTGCTCGCACTGGCGCCGGTCGTCGCGCTGCGCCAGCTCGCGGTCGCGCTCTCGACCGGCGTGCTCATCGACGCGTTCATCGTCCGGTCGCTGCTGGTGCCGTCGCTGATCACCAGCCTCGGCCCGGTCGCGGGCTGGCCCGGCAACGCGCTGCGCCAGCGCCCGCCGACGGCCGACGCGCCCGCCGCCCGGTGCCGCTAGTCGCCGGCGCCGACGACTGACGTCGAGCCGGCGTCGGCCGGCTGCGTGGCGGGCGAGGCACGGCACGCCCGTGATAGCGCACGACCAGCAGCGCGATGTCGTCCGCGAGGTCGCCGCCGGCACCGGCCCGCTCCAGCACCACGTCGGCGAGCGCGCCCGCGGCCAGCGCGGTGTTCGGCCGCGAGCGACGCCGAGACCTGCGTGATGCCGTCGTCGATGCTCGCGCCGCGATGCTCGATGAGCCCGTCGGTGTACAGCACGATCGTCGAGCCGGGAGCGCACTGCACGTGTCCCTCGGTGACGGGCCCGGGCGTCGGGCGTGCCGAGCGGGGGCGCCGGCCGGGGCGTCGAGCAGCGACACCCGGCCGGTGCGATGGTCGAGCACGAGCGGCGGCGGATGCCCGGCCGACGCGTACCGCACCTCGCCCGAGCCCGGGTCGAGCGTGACGATGACGGCCGTCGCCATCTCGTCGCCCGCCGACGTGTCGCAGGAGCCGCTGCACGATCTCCCCGGGCGAGGCGTGGTCGAGCGCGTAGGCGCGGAACGCGTTGCGCAGCTGCCCCATCAGCGCCGCCGCGCCGATGCCGCGCCCGGCCACGTCGCCGACGGTCAGATGCACGAGGCCGTCGGGCCGGTGCACGACGTCGTACCAGTCGCCGCCGATCTCGAGCCCGGCGCCGCCGGCGTTGTAGCGCGCGGCGACGTCGAGGCCGTCGACCTCGGGCAGGCGCTCCGGCAGCAGGCTGCGCTGCAGGCGCGTCGTGGCCTCGTGGTCGCGCTCGCGCTCACGCGTGCGCTGGATCGCCATGGCGGCCTGGTCGGCCTGCACCGCGACCAGCGCCTGCTCGGCGTCGTCGAGCGACCGCTCGACCGGCGAACAGCAGCGCCAGCGCGCCGACGCGGTCGCCGTCGGGGGCGACGAGCGCGGTCGCGTAGGTCGAGGCACCGTCACCGGCGAAGGCCTCGGCCACGCGGGGCGCGCCGGCGCGCAGCCGCGCCTCCGTCGCAAGCGCCACCGGGGCGTCCGAGCCGTAGGCCACCTCGACGGCCTCGGTCACGGCCGGCCCGTGCACGGCGCGGTCGAACGCAGCCGCCGGCCGTGGCGGCGATGCGGACGCCGAGCCGGTCGTCGGGGGCGAGTGCGACGACGGCGAGCGCGCCGGGGAAGGCGGCCTCGAGCGACGCCGCCAGCGCGGAGGAGACCTCCTGCACGGCAGACGCGGACGCCAGCGCCTCCGGCCAGCTCGCGCTGCTGGAGGGCCAGCGCGTCGCGGCGCTCGGCCTCGCGCCGCGCGCGCTGCACGGTGCGGACGACGAGCAGCAGGACGATCACGGCGACGCCGGCGATCAGCGCGAGCGCGAGCCAGAGGCTGCGTCGTGCTGCGGCCAGCACGGTCGAGCGGGGCTGGTCGATCGCCACGACCCACGCCGGCACCTTCGAGGTGGCGTAGCCGACGACGTGGTCGGACGAGCCGTCGAACCCGTCCGTCGAACCGATCACGCCGCCGTCCGGATCGTTCCGCAGCCGCTCCGAGCAGCGCCGTGTTGCGCGGCCTGGCGAAGCCGGCCAGCACCGACTGGCCCGTGCGGTCGAACACCGCCAGCCCGGCGAACCCGAGATCGATGCCGCTCGAGCGCGCCGGTGTCGGGCTCGACGAGCAGCACGCCGGCCAGCACGCCGCTCAGCTTGCCGGCCGCGTCACGCGTCGGGACGGCCATGACGATCGCGTGCTCGCCCGTGCGCCGGGTCGTCAGGCCCTCGCTGATGAACGGCTTCTCCGTCTCGACGACGGCCTTGAAGTACTCGCGGTCGCCGACGTTCACGGCGGGCACCGAGCGCTGCCGGCCGAGCTCGACACCCGCGAGGCGCCCGTCAGGTCGATCCAGCCGATACCGCCCGTGAACGCGGGGCCGTTGGGCGGCTGGGCGCGCTTGAAGTACGCGAGCATCGCCGCCTCGTCCTGGTTCGACCACTGCCGGCGCCGCCGCCATCGCCTGCAACGACGCGACCTGCCCCGCGAAGTAGGTGTCCAGGAGCGTGCCGGCCAGGTTCGCCTGCACGCGCACGGTGTTCAGCGCGGTCGTGCGCGTGTCGTCGTACTGCTGCCACGCCAGGAACGCCGCCACGAACGTCAGCACGAGCACGCCCGACAGCGCGCTGACGACCACCCGGCCACGCAGCGCGACCATGCCCGCGGCCCCGTCGGACGACGGGCCGCCGGGCGGCCGCGGACGAGACCCTATCCGACGCACGAGCGGCCCTCCGTGCGCAGGGCGGACCACCATCCAGCACGTGGCCCAGCCATGACCGGAGATTACCCGGGCACCTGGCCGATCGCAACGCGCCTCGGGTCGTCGGCCGACCGCGGCGCGGCAATCCCTGGCACGATGGTGCGCGACCGGGAGAGGACGATCGACGGCGAGCGCCAGGAGACCCCCGAGGAGCGGCTGAACCGCAACCTCGATCAGCTGATGCAGGAGCTGCGCGTGGCGCTGCCCGGCGTGCAGGTGCTGTTCGCCTTCCTGCTCGTGGTGCCGTTCAACGCCCGGTTCACCGAGCTCACCGCTGCTCCAGCGCGACATCTACCTGGTGGCGCTGATGTGCTCCGGGCTGGCGTCGGCGCTGCTGATCGCACCGTCCGTCCACCATCGGGTCCTGTTCCGTCAGAGGCGCAAGTCCGAGCTCGTCTGGCTCGGCAGCCGGTTCGCGATCGCCGGCATGGTCCTGCTCGCCACCGCGCTCACCGCGGCGGTCGCGCTGATCTCGTCGTTCATCTTCACGACGACCCTCGCGCTGCTGCTGACCGGCGGCATGGCGCTGGTGTTCGGCGTGGCGTGGTTCGTCGTCCCGCTCTGGGTTCGCGAGCAGCCCCACAGGGAGCCCCCGCCGGTCTAGGCCGACGGAGACGACGTCGCGGCCGGCGACCGGCGCCACGAGCGGCCGGCCAGCGGCAGCGCCACCACGAACGCGCCGACCGCGAGCAGCGTGGCGGCGTGCATGGCGGTCGTCGGGCCCTGGTCGTCGGTGATGGCGCCGAGCACCGACGTGATGCGCCGCGCCGATGCCGACCGACAGCCCGATGGTGACGCCCGTCGAGAGGCCGACGCGCCCCGGCATGGCGTCGTTGGCGATCAGCACCAGCGGGTAGAAGTTGGCGTCCATCATCACGCCGATGAGCAGCAGCAGCAACACGGCGATGGGCCAGGCGGACGCGCCGAGGAAGGGCAGCACCACGGCCAGCGGGACGACGATCGCGAGCGACCAGACGGCAACCGCGGGATAGCCGACCCGGTCGCCCACGCGCGCGCCGACGTACGTGCCGAACGCGCCCGCCACGAGCATCGCCGTCACGGCCGCGTTGCCGGCGCCGGCGCCCAGCCCCAGGTCGGCCGCGAACCAGACGGGCACGAACGCCATCAGCCCGAACATGAAGCCGCTGCGCAATGTCGCCGCGACGGCGGCCGCTGCGAACCGCACCGGGCGCGACGGCCCGACGGCACCCTCGTCGGCCGCCTCGGCCACCACGGCCGACGGACGCCGGCCGACGACCACGATCGCGATGGCGGCTCCCAACGGCACCAGCGCGACCGCGACCATGCCCTCGAGGCCCCAGATCAGCACCGCCGGCGCGGTCAGCGCCGGCCCGAGCGCGAACCCGGCGCTGCCGCCGACCGCGAACAGCCCGACGGCCGCTCCGGCGTGCGGGCCGGAGACGGCGGTGACCGCCCGGACGGCCTCGGGGTGGAACAGCGCGACGCCGAGCCCGCCGATCACCAGCGCCGCGAAGACCAGCGGGAAGCTCTCCAGCACGCCGGCGCCGGCCAGGCCGATCGCCGCCAGCACGAGCCCCACGGGCACCAGCCAGGCGCTGCGCACGCGGTCGCCGAGGGCGCCCGCCAGCGGCTGCAGCAGCGACGAGGCGAGGCTGCCGGCCAGCACCAGGAGGCCCGCGTCGCTGTAGGACCAGCCGCGCTGCGCGACCCAGAAGACGACGAGCGCGGGCACTGCTCCCTGAAACAGGTCGCTGCCGGCGTGGCCCACCGTCAGAGCGGTGACCGTCGCCCGGTCGACCCCGCCCGGCAGCGTGTAGTCGGCGATGCGCTGCGAGAGCGCGCTCACGGAGCCGCCAGCCCGTCGAGGGCCAGCGCGATGACGCCGTCCGCCGCCCGCTCGGCCTCCCACCCGTGCCCCATGCGCAGGTGGCGATAGGTCCACGAGACCTGGTTGTAGAGGATGGTCGCGACCTCGTCGGGGTCGGCCGGCGACCGCAGCGATCCGTCGGCGGCGCCGTCCAGCAGCAGGCGGCGGAACGGCGCGACGAACTCCTCGCGCGTCAGGCGGCGCTCGTCGCCGTCGTGGTAGATCGCAGCCGACACCTCGTCGGTGAGCGCGCCGAACAGCCCCAGCGTGTCCTCCCCGCTCGCGCACAGGGCCCGCAGGGCGCGCTCCAGCCGCTCTCGCCCGGTGCCGTCCGAGACGATCGCGGGCCAGATCGCGTCGCGCTCCTCGCGGGCCAGCTCGGCGCGCAGCGCCTGCAGCACGTTGTCGCGCGTCGCGCCCCGCCGGTACAGCGTCACGCGCGAGATGCCCGCCTCGTCGGCCAGGTCCTGCATGCTCGCGTCGCGCAGACGGCCGTCCCGCGCCAGCCGACGGGCCGCGTCGACGATCTCGGGCGTGACCTGCGACGACATGATGCGTTGATGATACACCGTGTTACATCAGGTCGCCTGTCGCGTCGTCGGCGATGATTGCCCCGTGGCTGACCGGCGCGAGATCCTCGCCGTCTGCGCCGGCGGGTTCATCGGCGCGCTGGCCCGCGCGCTGCTGTCGGAACAGGTCACGCACGCCCCCGGCGCATGGCCCTGGGCGACGTTCGCGGCCAACCTCGCCGGCGCCTTCGTGCTCGGCTACGTCGCGACCCTCCTCGGCGACCGGCAGCACCGGCGGCGGCTGTTCGTCGGCACCGGCTTCTGCGGCGCGCTGACGACGTTCTCGACGCTCCAGCTCGAGGTGCTGGAGATGCTGGACGCGAGCGCGTACCTGCTCGCGGCGGGCTACGTGGTCGTGAGCGTCGCGCTCGGCCTGCTCTGCGTGGGGGCGGCCGCCGGCCTGGCGCGACGGAGGCGGCTCGCGTGACGGCCGCGGTCGTGTGGCTCGGCGTGGGCCTGGCCGGGGCGGCCGGCGCCGCCGCGCGGTTCCTGCTCCACGCCCGCGTCGCCCGGCGCCGCGGCCATCCGCTCGGCACGCTGGTGGTGAACCTGTCCGGCACGCTGGCGCTCGGCGTGCTGGTCGGCGCCACCCTGGACGGCGACGCGTACCGCATCGCCGCCACCGGCTTCCTCGGCGCCTACACGACGTTCTCGGCCTGGATGCTGGAGTCGTACCGCGAGGTGGACGAGCGGCAGCCCTTCAACGCCTGGGCGAACATCGTCGTCAGCGTCGTCACCGGACTGGTCGCGATCGCGCTCGGCCGCTTCGTCGGCGGCCTGTTCTGAGGCGCTAGTCGCGCGCGGCGTCGGAGTCGCTCGGCGAGCTCGAGTCGCGCTCGCCCGGCGCGTCGTCGTCCACGCGCTCGCCGGCGCGAACGGCGCCGCCGCCGGCGGTCGTGCCGGGGCCGAGCGTGCCGTCGCCCTGCTCGTCTGAGTCGGTGTGATCGTGCCGGCGCTCGTCGGACATCATGGCTCCTCGGTAGAGATGCTCCGGGGATCACCGATCGGCGACCTCCGAAACACCGCCGAACCGGGCCCGGCGGGTTTCCATCGGCCCGTCCGCGGGGAGCCAGGGACATGGCTGAAGCGCACACCTCCGACACGCTGGTCCGCAGCGTGATGTCCGCCTCGCCCGTCACGATCGGCACCCGATGCGACCGTGCACGCGGCGGCCCGGCTGCTGGCCGACGCCGACATCGGCGCGGTGCCGGTCGTCAGCGACGGCAGGCTCGCCGGCATCGTCACCGACCGCGACCTGGTCGATCCGCGTGCTCGCGGCCGGCCTCGGCCCCGACACGCCCGTGGGCGAGATCGCGTCGGCCGACCTCTGCTCGGTCACGCCCGACGCCTCGCTCGAGGAGGCCGCGCGACTGCTCGGCCAGGCCCAGGTGCGCCGGCTGCCGGTGGTGGACGCCGAGGGCCGCCTCGTCGGCATCGTCACGCAGGCCGACCTGGCGCGCAATGCGCCGCACGAGGTGACGGGCACGGCCGTCGCGCGCATCAGCGTGCCCGGCACCCGCCGCCTGAAGGGCCAGGACCGCGCGGTCGCCGACTCCTACCCGGCCAGCGATCCGCCATCGAGCTCGGGCGGCATCGCCGGCTGATGCGGATCCTGCAGACGGCGTGGCGCGGGCTCCGGCAGACGTCGAAGCACGGCCTCACGAACGTCGCGGCGGCGCTCGCGTACTACGGCTTCCTCGCGATCCCGTCGGCCCTGCTGGTGACGCTCGGCGTCTTCGGCCTCGTCGCGGAGCCCTCCGACGTCGAGCAGCTGCTGACGCACCTCGAGGGCGTCGTCCCGGCCAGCGCCATCGAGCTGCTGACCGACAGCCTCGTGCGCACGACGCAGGAGGGCAGCGGCGGCGTCGTGATGATCGTCGTCGGCTCCCTGCTGGCCGTCTGGACGCTGACCGGCGCCATGACCACGCTGATGTGGGCGCTCAACATCGCGTTCGGCCACGAGGAGGACCGCAACTTCCTGCAGCAGCGGTTGACGGCGGTCAAGATGCTGGTGCTGACGGCCGTCGCCGTGTCGCTGGCGTTCGGGCTGCTGGTGCTCGGGCCGCAGCTCTCGGAGTGGGTCGGCGACGCGATCGGCGAGCCCGGGCTGGTCAGCTGGGTCTGGTGGATCGCGGAGTGGCCGATCCTGCTGCTCGGCCTCTTCGGGGCATTCGCCGGCATCCTCTACCTGGGGCCGGCGGGCGACCAGGCCCGGGGCCGCCTGGTCTCGATCGGCGGCATCGTCGCCGTCGCCATCTGGCTGGCGGCGTCGGGTGGCTTCGCCCTCTACGCGAGCCAGTTCAGCTCGTACAACAAGGCCTGGGGCTCGCTGGCCGGCGTGATCATCATGCTCACGTGGCTGTGGATCTCGAGCCTCGCGCTGCTCGTCGGTGCGGAGATCGAGGCCGAGGCGAGCCGGGAGGCCAGAGCCGAGGCCGCGTCGACGCCGTAGGCTCAGTCGGCGAACGCCAGCTCGACGGCCTGCCGGCGGCACTCCTCGATGGCGTCGTGCTGGCTGCGCGCCCGGGTCGCGAGCTCGGCCAGGTCGAGATCGGCGACGCCGTGCAGCGCGGGCACGCCCGCGAGGCCCTCCCACAGCGCCAGCTTGCCGAGAATGCCGAGCGCGAGCCCCTCCAGCTCCACGACCCGGCTCAGCGGCGAGAAGCTGAACAGCCGGCCGTTGGTCTTCAGGCGGGCGAGCCGCTCGGCCAGGAACGCCCCCGCGCGCTTGACCCGCGAAGGTTCGACGTCGAGCGACGCCATCAGGCGCTCGAGCGCGCGCCGGTCGGCTTCGATCTCGGCGACGACGTCGTCCGAGCACGACGCCGATGCGCGTGCCGGCGTTGTGGCGGGCGGCGCGCTTGGCCAGCTCGACGCCGACGGTCGATCCGGCGTGGTGGTCGGAGAGATAGATCGCGAGCAGCTTCCGCGCCGGCTGCGACGGCCGGGCCGAGCCGGGCCAGCGCATGCCCATCGAGTTGTCGGCGTCGGGCTGCCTGGTGGTGGTCGTGGAGTTTCCGTCAGCGTCCATACGTCGTAGTCCCCCACCCGAGGAGAGTGAATCGTCGGCACGGCTGGCGGTTTCACGCCCGTCAGCGGTGGAACGTCACTCCTGCAGGCAATTCGAACCAGGAGTGCGCAATGTCGTACGTGCCCGATCCGCCCGTCCCGCATCCCGGCCCGCCGTCCACCGGCGACCCGCAGCCGCCCAGCACGCTGCCGGGCGACCCGGGCGCTCCCGTGGAGACGCCGCAGCCGCCGAATCCCGGCCCGTCGGCACCGATCCCCGGCCCCGAGACGCCGGAGCCGCGCCCCATCTGACGCGCCGCCGGTGTTTGCCGGCGGCCGTCACGGGTGACACTACCCAGGACCACCCGAACGGAGATCACACCATGCGCATCATCGTCCTCCTCGCCGTCGCTGCCGGCGCCATCTGGGCAGCGAAGACCGGCAGGCTGAAGAAGAGCTCGTTCAAGAAGAGCAAGATCGACAACCTGCGCGATCGGGCGATGGACCTGGCCGGCAGCGCCACCGATGACCTCGGCAAGCGCGCCGACGATGTCGCCGACCGCGTGCGCGCGGTCACGCACTAGGTCCGCTCGAGCCATGGCGGGCGCGGCGAAGCGGCAACGCTCCGTCGTGCCCGTACCGCTCGACAACGTCTCGACCGCCGAGCGCGCCGGCCTGCGCTACGTGACCGACGACCGGCCGGGCATCACCCGCCGGCGATCGGGGAAGGGCTTCTCGTACCGAACTCCCGACGGCGAGCCGATCCGCGACGCGCGACCGGCTCGCGTGGTTCAGGGCGCTCGCGATCCCGCCGGCGTGGACCGACGTGTGGATCTGTCCGAATCCGAACGGGCACCTGCTGGCCACGGGCCGCGACGCGCGAGGCCGCAAGCAGTACCGCTACCACCCGGAGTGGCGCGAGGTCCGCGACGCCACGAAGTTCGACCGGATGGTGCCGTTCGGCGCCGCCCTGCCGGCGCTCCGCGCGCGCGTCGAGCGCGACCTGGCGCTGCGCGGCCTGCCGCGCGAGAAGGTGCTCGCAGCCGTGCTGCACCTCATCGACGTCACGCTGATGCGCGTCGGCAACGACGAGTACGCGCGCCTGAACGCCTCGTTCGGTGCCAGCACGATGCGCAACGAGCACGCCCGCGTGCGCGGCGGCCGGGTGCTGATGTCGTTTCGCGGCAAGCACGGCCGCGACCACGCTGTCCGCGTCGCCGACCGCCGGCTGGCGCGCATCGTGCGGCGCTGCCAGGACCTGCCCGGCGAGGAGCTGTTCGGCTACCTCGACGACGCTCGGCCCGAGCGCGACGTCCGGTCGGAAGACGTGAACGAGTACGTCCGCGAGCTGGCCGGCCAGGACTTCACGGTCAAGGACTTCCGCACCTGGGGCGCGAGCGTGCTCGCCGCCGGGCTGCTGGGCGAGATCGGCACGGGTGAGACCGAGGCCGAGACCACGCGGCTGCAGAACGCCGCCATCCGCGTCGTCGCGCACGACCTCGGCAACACGGCGGCGGTGTGCCGCTCCTCGTACATCCACCCGGCGGTGCTCGACGCGTTCCGCACCGGCACGCTCGAGGCGACGCGGCTCGAGGCGCCGGCGGCGATCGACGGGCTGCGCGAGACCGAGGCGTACGTGCTCGACCTCCTCGGCCCGGACTAGCGGAGCCAGTCGGAGAGCTGGTCGCGCAGCTCCTGGACGCCGATCCGGCCCTCGATGCGACGGGCGACGCGGGCCCCGTCCACCACCACGATGGTCGGCGCGCGGCGGACGCCGAAGCGCTCCGCCAGGTCGGGATGACGGTCGATGTCCACCTTGCGGCGCCGGAACGTCTCGTGGTTGCGCCGGGCCTGCAGCACCTGGTCGACGAACGCCTCCATCCGCCGCGACGGGCCCGATGTGGGCGACCCGAAGAAGATCAGGATGGGTCGCACATCGTTGATCGTCTCGCCGGACATGGATGGGTCTGCCCGCCGCGCCTACGGCAAAACGACGTTTGCAACCGGGGCGTGCGGGAACACCTGAACAACGATTCCACCCGATAGGGGAAGACGATGCGCAACGTTTGGAAGGGACTGGTCATCGGCGGTCTGATGGGCTCGCTGGTCGGCGCGGTGATGGATCTGCTGCGGCGCGAGAACCTGGAGCGCGTCGGCAACAAGGCGCGCGACCTCGGTGACGCCGCCGCGGTGCGCGCCCGGACGACGGGCAGCCACGTGGCCGACCGCGTCCGCGACAGCGATCTCCGCGATCGCGTCGCCCATGTCAAGGAGCGCAGCGAGGAGTACGTCAACGGGCATCGCTAGAGCCCGGAAGATCGGCGGGGGGATGCACGGAGCGCCGGGGCCCGAATGGGCCTCGGCGCTTCGCGTTTCTGCGGAGAGACTGCGCAGCTAGCACGGGGTCAGACCCCAAAAACGGCCGAATTGGGGTCTGACCCCGAAAAGCCGTTTTCGGGGGACAGGCCTGGCGCACGGGACACGCGCGGAAGGCGCGCGGATCGCGCGATCTGTGCGCTTTGCGCGTGTTCGGATACGGACAATGCGCCTTCCGTGCGACTTTTATTGTCTGACCAAAGTCAGACAAATCGCGTCCGCCGGCGACGGCGCAGGGGGCTCAGCCGGCGTCGAGATTGCACCAGACGAGGGTGCGCTCGCCGCCCTGGATGCCCCACTCGCGGGCGACGCGGGAGACGGTGACCAGGCCGAGGCCGCCCTCGCGGGTCGGGTCGGGCGTCGGGTCGAAGCCACGACCGGGGTCGCTGACCTCGACGTGGATGTGCCCGTCCCGACGCGCGATCACGAGTTCGATCTCGCCCCCATCGGATCGACGGGGCGTGCCGGACCGCATTCGCCACCAGCTCCGAGACGACCAGCGTCAGGTCGCAGCGGACGCCGTCACCGATGTCGTCCATGCCCGCCACGACGGCGCGCGCCGCCCGGGGCGCGGTACGGTCGCGCTGCCCGAAGAACCGCTCGATCGGATCGTCGGCTTCTACGCTCATGCAACTCAGCTTCCCGAGTACCACCCAGGCAAACACCGCAACCCGGGCTTGCATTCCCTACCACCGTTAGGCTACTCTCTCCCTAACGACGTTAGGAACGCCATGACCGCCACCGCAATCACCACCCACCGCTACGCACCGCCGCCTCGCCTACGGCGTCGCCGCCATCGCCCTCCTGGTCGCCGCCGTCGCCACCGCCATCGACAGCGGCACGGGCTACTGGCAGCTCGCCGTGTTCGGGCTCGGACCCGATGTCGCGCTCTTCCTCGGCATCGGCCGCGGACCTCGAGCGAGGCCGCCTGCACCCTCGGGCCGTGCCGCTCTACAACCTCCTGCACCGCTTCTGGCTGCCCCTCGCCCTGGGGATCGCCGCGGCCGTCGGGCTGATCTCGACCGGGCTACCTGGTCGCCGCCCTGATCTGGGCGTTCCACGTCAGCCTCGACCGGGCCGTCGGCTACGGCCTGCGGACGCGCGATGGCTACCAGCGCGCCTGAGCCCCGCACGCCACGCGCGCAGCAGATCGTCGCGGTCGCGCTCGCGCTGCTCGAGGCGGAGGGTCCCGACGCCCTGTCGATGCGCCGCGTCGCCGACGGCGTCGGCATCCGCGCGCCGTCGCTGTACGAGCACCTGCCCGACAAGCGCGCGCTCGAGGCGGCCATCATCTCGGTCGGCTTCGAGCGCCTGGCCGACGCGTTCGACGCGGCCGCGGCACAGCCGGGCGATCCGCTCGCGCGGGCCGCGGGCGTCTATCGCGCGTTCGCCGCCGCCCACCCCCACCTCTACCGCCTGATGACCGCCCACGAGCTGCACCGCGAGCTCCTGACGCCCGGGGTCGAGGACCGGGCCGGCCGCGTGATCTACGAGGCCGCCGGCCGGGACGCCGACCTGGCGCGCGCCGCCTGGGCGTTCGCGCACGGCATGACGATCCTCGAGCTCGACCATCGCTTCCCCGCCGGCGCCGACCTCGACGCCGCCTGGGAGCGCGGGCTCGCCGCCTTCCGCTCGCAGCGCTGAGTCAGGGCAGCCGCTCGACCAGGTACATGCCGACGCGCTCGTAGAGGCGGATCGCACCGGCGTTCTGCACCTCGACCTTGAGGTCGACCCGCGCCGCGCCGCGCTCCTGGAACGTGCGGAACGCGAGCTGCAGGATCGACTCGCCGAGGCCCTGCCGGCGCCACGACTCGTGCACCACGAGGTCCTTCACGAAGCCGCTCGTCCAGCAGATCGACGCCGCGGCCAGCTCGTCGCCGGCGAACACGAGGAAGCACGTCTGCGGATCGAACTCGCTGTCGCCCGTGAGCGCCTCGAACCAGGTCTCGAACGGCGCCACGCTGCCACCGCCGTTGCGGTAGCCGTGCTCGAGCAGCGCGTGCAGGCGCAGCGCGTCGGCCGGCTCGAAGCCGCGCACGACCGTCCCCGCCGGCCACGCGGGCACCGGCGTCTCACGCGGGAGATCGACCCGCATCAGCAGGCTCGCGGTCATGGCTCCAGCACGAACGCCACCTGGTCGACGTAGCACCAGCACCAGTCCTCGCCCGGTTCGAGGGAGCGGATCAGCGGATGCGTGGTGGCGTGGAAGTGGGCCGTCGCGTGCCTGTTCGGCGAGTCGTCGCAGCAACCGACGTGGCCGCAGACGAGGCACATCCGCAGGTGCACCCAGCGCGAGCCGATCGCCACGCAGTCGGGGCAGACGCCGTCGGCATCGGGGCCGACGTCGCCGAGCTGGTCGAGGTGGCTGCAGATCTCGGGCACGGGCGGCTCCTCCTTGGTGGGCGCCGGGTCGCGAGCCCGGCACGGTGGACTCTGCCAGGGATGCGCGCCGCCGTCAGGTCTGCGCGAGCACCCCATCGATGGCGCTGACCAGGGCGGCCGCCTCGTCGCACCAGAGCATCACCGCGGCCGCGGACGGGTAGAGCTGCAGCATGCATTCGCCGCGGCCCGGCACCTGCGCGCTCACGGCGTAGCGGCCGGGCACGGTGCCGGCCCGGAACTCCGTCGACGCGGCGATCGCCGCTGCGTCGGCCGCGAACGCCTCGGCCGACCCGTACAGCTTGACGCCGAACGCGTCGGCCGGCGCGCCGGCCGGATCGTGGAGGTAGACCGGATCGACGCCGGCGTCGAGCTGCCCCGGATCGGCGGTGAGCGACTCGATGGTGCCCGGGCAGATGCGTTCGGTCGTGCTCGCGACCAGGGGCTCGCCGTCGGCCCCGATCGCATAGACCACCTTGCACTGGCCCGTGATGTGGGTGTAGCGCAGCGCCGGCCAGACGCGGTCGATCAGGGCGGTAGCCGGGTCGTCGTCGTCCAGGGAGACGTCGAACACCTCCAGGTCGATGCCCGCATCGTGCAGGCGCGACCAGGTCGCCGATCGCGACGGCGAGCCGGCGGCGGTCGTTGCCGCCGCGGCGGTCGTCCCGGCGTCGACGCGGCGCGGTCGCCGTCGACTCGGCCGCCGGCTGGACGGCTGAGCCGCCGCAGGCGGCGAGCAGCAGAGCGCTCAGTACCGCCGCCGCCTTCACGCTGCCGCTACGCGGACGCCGCATCGGTGACAGGCTGCCACGGGTACCGACGAGCAGCGATCACATCTCACCGCCTTCCTTCGAGTGGCGAGACTCTAATCAAAGGTGGCGCCGCTCACCTCCCCGATCCGGGGACGTGGCGAACCGTCAGAGAGCGCGCATCCGGTTGTTGCGCGGGTTGTGCTCGACCTCGGCCAGGCCGAGCACCTCCAGGACCGGCGGCACGTAGTTGGCGAACCGGCCGCGCAGGCCCTTCTTGAGCCCGTACCAGCCGCCGACCGGGTTGGAGTCCGAGCGCCCCCACGCCTCGACCGTGCCCTCGGCCGCCGGCTTCTGCTCGTCGGCGCTGCCGAGCGGCACCCAGTCGCCGGCGGCGGCGAGCATCGCGTGCAGGTCGTCGAGGCAGCGCAGGTGGTAGCGGAGCTCGGTCTTGCCGACCTGCACGACCAGCGCGGGCGGATCGAGCGCCTCGTCGCGGAAGGCCAGGTACTCCGACTGCCCGGGCGGCGTCTTCAGCACCCACGGGCTCCTCGCGCGTGCCCGCCCCGCTGACCTCGCTACCGCTCATCGTCCACTCCCTCGTCGCTGGTCGAGAACGGTAACATCGGTGTTACCGACTAGGCAAGTCGCCCGCATCGTCCGCGAGCCCGCCGAGCACGATGTCCCACGACCGCGCGAACGTTGGCGCACGCTGGTCGAACAGCGCCGCGCTGGCGGCAGTCGGTCCGTGCAGCACCCGGACGCGCGTGCCGTCACCCTCCGGCGAGAAGGCGATCTCGACGGCGGTCGGGTGCTCCGGGTCGGTGCCCGGGTAGAAGTCGAGCACCAGCCGCGCCGGCGGCTCCCACACCCGCACGCGGCCGAGGTCGACGGTCGTGCCGTCGGCCGCCCGCTCGAAGAACGCGCCGCCCGCACTGAGCGTGATCCGGCTCTTCGGGTCGCTCGTGTGACGGCGCTCCGGCGGCCACCAGCGCGAGATCTCGCCCGTGAACAACGCGAACGCCCGCTCGGGCCCGCACGGCAGGACCACCGACTTGTCAATCATCGCGGGCGATCTGCTCCAGGCGCGCGAGCGCGACGTCCCAGAACTCGTCCAGGAAGTCGCGCACCGAGGCGAAGCCCTGCACGCGGACGGCGTACACCCCGCGGCCGCGCTGCGGGCGGATCTCGACCAGGCCCGCCTCGCGCAGCACGTGCAGGTGGCGCGAGATGGCGGGGCGGCTGACGGGGAACCGCGTCGCGAGCTCGCCGACGGTCAGCGGCGCACCCTGCAACTCGCGCAGGATGTCACGCCGGACCGGGCTGCCGAGAGCGTCGAGCGCGTGCATGCGGTAACGATAGCGTTACGGGTACGCGGTGGTCGCCCGAACGGGCTACACCAAGCGCTGGTAGGCGCCGTTCGCGGCGATCACCGCCACGGCCGTGGCGGCAGCCGCCTCGGCCAGGAGGGCCGCGCAGAGCGCCTCGCCGCGAAGCCGTGGCGGACCGTCGCGCTCCATCGTCCGGGCCAGGCCGGCGACCTCGGTCGCGGCGTCGCGCAGCCGGGCCGCGGTACCCGATGCAGCGGCGGCCGCGGCACCACGGTCGGCCGGCGCGGCCGCCGCGAGCGCCTGGAGCACCGGAACGTCGTCGTCCGCCACCGTCCCCAGCTCGGAGCGCAGCAGGACCGCGCGGCTGCGAACCATGGGCACCGCCGCGGCGCACCGCTCCACGAGCGCGGCCGCCATGGCCGCGGCGAGCGCGGCGGCGCTGATCCCGCCCGGCGTCGCGACGGGCGTGGCGAACGCTTCGAGCAGGCCGGCGTAGGTCTCGTCGATCAGCGGGTCGCCGGCCATCGGGGTGATGATGGCACCATCCGGCAGATGGGCGAGGCGACCGTCGACGTGCTGGAGCGCTGGGAACAGAGCGGTGCCATCTGGCGCGTCCGGTCGATGTCGGAGTCGGAGGCCGTCGTCGATCTCTGCACCTGCTTCGGCGAACCGGTCGAGGTGCTGCACGCGCGCCAGCCCGCCGTGCTGCGGTACCTGGCCGGCCGCGCATCGTCCGACGACGCCGAGGACGCGTAGAGAACCGTATCGGCGGGTACCACGAATCATGCACGTGCAAGATCTGACCTCCCAGCTCTCTCCCGTCGTGCGCTGGCGCTTCGAGCAGCTCCGCGGCGCCGGCTTCGACGAGTTCCTCGCCCTTCGCATCGCCGAGGACGAGCGCTGGGACCTCCACGGCCTGCTCGAGCTGCGCGCCAAGGGCTGCACGCCCGAGCTGGCCGCCCGGATCCTGGCGCCGATCGACATCGCGGACGCCGAGTTGCCGTAAGCGGGGGCCTGGTCTGACTCCCGAGTCGGAGCACCCTCTCGTGCATTCGAGGCGGCGCCGAGTGCGCCAAGAGCGTCAAGCACCCGTCACAAAACGCCCCCCGAATGTCCGATTCGCTGCCGCACCGCGAATCGGACATTCCGGCGTGATTCGTGACAACTCGATCACACTCGCGGCACCGTCCGCGCGAGCCGACCGACACCGTCAGCCGGCCGTGACCCAGAGCGAGGGCGCCAGCTCCAGCAGTGCCGCGGGATCGAGGTCGGCGACCGTCTCGGCGCCGGCCTCGTCCATCTGCCGGGCGAGCTCGGCCCAGGCGCGCGCGAACGACGCGACCCGCGCCGTCGGCCCCCAGCCGACCGCGTCGCCGAGCGCGGCCGCGTGATGCGCCACGTCGTGGGGTGAGAGCTCGCCGAACGGGCGATCCACGCCGCCGACGTGGACGACCTGGTCGAGGATCGCGCGCAGCTGCTCGGTCACGGTGGCACCCCCGCCGGCCGCGGCGGACAGGTCCGCGCCAGCGACGCAACCCTACCCCACGCGGCCACCGCCGTCACCTCCGTTTCGCACGGCCCGCCGCAGGGCATTCCCGGGTAGTGGCCCGGACGTGACCACCGCGTTCGGCGGCTCCTGGCACGGCGAGATCGTGCTGTCGCGCTCCGCCGACCTCGTCAAGTGGAGCCCGTCGGAGCCCGTCATGCAGCCGCGCGCCGGCGCCTGGTGGGACTCCCTGCGGATCGGCATCGGCCCGCCGCTGATGCGGACCGACCATGGCTGGCTGCTGATCTACCACGGCGTCAAGGAGACGGTCACCGGCGGCATGTACCGGGTCGGGCTGGCGCTGCTCGACCTGCACGACCCCTCGCGGGTGCTGCGCCGCTGCCCGGACTGGGTGTTCGGACCGCTGGCCGAGTACGAGCGCGTCGGCGACGTGCCGAACGCGCTGTTCCCGTGCGGCCTGATCTACGACAAGGCGACGCGGACGCTGCGCATGTACTACGGCGCCGCCGACACGTCGATCGGGCTCGCGACGGCGAAGCTCGACGACCTGCTCGAGGCGTTGCTGACCAGCCCGGGCTGAGGTGCGCGGCCCACGCTAGGCTACGCGGCCGCCGCAAAACGGAGGACGTCGTGGACCCGGTTGAACGCCAGCACGCCTATCGACCCGAGGTCGACTACCACCGCGATCGCGCGATCGGGCTGCTCAGTCGGCGCGAGACGGCACGCCGGGCGCGACCGCGTCATTCGCACGTTGCCGGGCGCCGCTCACCGAGGACGGAGCCCGCTCGGTGGTCGCGCAGGAGCACGGGTTCGCCGACTGGGCGGCGTTCGAGCGCCATCTCGAAGCGCTGCGTGCGGCGGATGATCCGTTCGTGCGGGCCTACGACGCCGTCGAGGCGCGCGACCCGGAGCGGCTGGCCGAGCTGCTCGACCGCTCGCCCGAGCTGGTCGGCATGCGCGGCACGAACGGCAACGACCTGCTCGGCATGGCCGGCGCGACGTGCGATCCGCGCCTCGTGCAGCTGCTGCTCGAGCGCGGCGCCGACCCCGCTCGCGGCAACGCCCACGGCTGGACGCCGCTGCACCAGGCGGCCTACAGCGGGCGCGCTCGACCTCGCCGAGTTGCTGCTCGCGGCCGGTGCGCCGACCGACACCTACGCGCGCGGCGACGGCGGCACGCCGCTCGTGGTGGCGCTGTTCTGGGGCCATCGCGATCCCGCCCGCCCTGGTCGAGCGGGTCGGCCTCGCGCCGGGCAACCTGCGGGTCGCGGCGGGGCTCGGGCGGGTCGATATGATCGCCGAGCTGGTCGCGCTCGACGGCACGCTCCGACCCGCCGCCGGGGCTCACCGCGGCTTCTACCGGCCGCACGGCGGCTTCCCGTTCTGGACGCCGACCGACGACCCGCAGGAGGTGCTGGACGAGGCCCTGTCGTGGGCATCGCGCGCCAACCGTGTCGAGGCCGTGATTGCGCTGTTGGAGCGCGGCGCGAACCTCGACGCCGACGTCTACCGCGGCACGCCCTGGTGTGGGCCGCGGCGTTCGGCCGCACCGACGCCGTGCGCGCGCTGCTCGAGGCCGGCGCGGATCCGAGCGGCCGCTCGACGTTCGGCGGCCCGGACCACGGCCAGGGCGTGACCCGCTCCACCTGGCCGCGCAGGGAGGGCATATCGAAGCGATCGAGGTGCTGCTCGATGCCGGCGCCGACCCATCGCTCCGCGACGCGCACTACGGCGGCACGCCGGAGAACTGGGCGGAGCACGGCGGCCAGCGGCGGCGCAGCAGCTGCTCGCCAGGCGCGTCGGCCGTGACGCGCGTAGGCGTC